>OW818648.1:0-4203429 GCA_942492735.1 uncultured Eubacteriales bacterium | reverse complement strand
CCTGTTTATTTAATAGTAATTCTGTTCCATACTATTTTTAGCAAAACAGAGAAAAATATCAGGCAGAACAAACTTTTTGAGGTTTCATGAGCTCATTTAATTTCTGCTAATAGTCTTTTTGATTCCTCCATGATATTGGGCATTAGCTTTTGAATCATATTATATTCAAGTAGCACAATCGCTTTTTGGATTCTGTCTGTTTTAATATAAATCTTTGCTAAATAGAGATTGACGGAAGTAGATCCATGAATACTTAATTTCCCTTGAAATCTTGATTTTTCTAACAATTCTTCACTTAATTGAAAATTCCCTTTTGAATATTCAATAATTGCTTTTGTATGCAAGAAAGTAGAGCTGAAGTTGGGATTTTTGGAGAACTTATTTATAGAGCGCTCCCCGTCCAAATAGATTTGGATTGCCTTTTGAGAATCTCCGACTTCGGAATAGAAGAACGCGAGGTTATTATAGTATAAAGCCTTATGCCTGACATTCGCGCTTTTAATATTAATCTCTGTCATATGTTCAATAGCTTTTTGATATTCTCCGTTTGCTTCATATCCAATTGCAAGATTTATCGATAATTGAAGTTTGTATACCTTGTTTTTTGTGTTAATAATAGCAGTTTTAGTTTCTGCGATATATTTTTCAACATCAATATCTTCCAGCAAAATTTTTAGTAGTCTGTTTACTTCACTACTGAACTTGAAATATCTTACTATTACATAAATACAAAACAGAATATATCCAACAACGGCTATTGCAATTAAACCAGGTACCAATATCTCCAGTTGTTCCTCGTCAAAACGGGTTAAAGCAAGACCGAGTATCGCGCCTAACACACTGCCTATAATGACGACAATGACGAGCTTTTTGAAAAATGATATTAAACTCAAGTATTCAACTCCTTGTCTTCAACAAAAGAAACAATTGCATGACAATGACTTCAGAGCTTTATATAATTAGTCAAACATGTTTGAACATCGTTTTCCTCCTTATGTGTTTAAAATCGACGTGACTGACCTTAATATTCTCTGCAAAACGGCGGGGAATATGAGGATGACGCGGTATTTTCAACATGTTATCCGTTCAACTCAGCCCAGTTCCACCAGAAAAGCTACCATGTTTCATTATGAAACGTGGTAGCTTCAGATGCCCGTCTCGGATACTGTCACTGACAAAAGTTAAGAAAGGCGCGAGTTGCTTAAAAACGCGTTTATTTTAGCCCAAACTTGCTGTGTTTCATTAAATTGTTCATAATGCTTGCGAACATTCTTATGGTAGCGTTCCAGCTCCTTTAAAATGTTCATAAAATCATCGTTCTTAAAATAGGCGCAAATTTGGGGTAGTGTGGCTTTAAGCTGCTCTCTCATATGTTTAATTTTACCATCATAATCATCTCGTTGTGTGATATACAATAATAAGGGTTTATAACGAATCCAGCCGATACAGGCCTTATAAAAACGTTCGATGATTTGCTCAGAGTCAGCTTCAATGTATTTGAGTCTCGTCGGAAGAACACCGTCCATCAAATGATTATATGTTGAGAAGCCATCATGAAACGCATAGCAGGGAATGCGAAGGACTTTGCGTTGGCTCAGGCAAGTGCTTAAAAAAGTGTCTTCACCCCGAGCACCCGGAGGGTTATAGAATGGATAAACTCTCTCTGGTCGCGTGAGATTAATGCATAGGTTTGCGCCAGAGATGAATTTGGTATGGTTAACTTCTGGCACCTCCTCGGGCGTGTTGGTCTGCAGAATTTTTGTATTGGCATACGTAACGCCGCCGTTATTCATAACCGAACGTATTGTATCCCAGTTGATAATGTCATTGCTAATTGCCTCAATGAACAAGCGGAAATCCATTTCTTTTAAGATATCATTGAATTTTAAATAAGGAATGGGAGAGATATATCCGCAGTGGTGCCCATTTGTGATGTCTGCATCCCGAATGTTTTCCAAATGCGATAAAAGCACATGCTGTCCGCCCCATACAGCATTGGTAAGGGTTTTAGTGACTGCTACCGGATACTCGTCATCATCAAGAAATAGAAGATAGTCTATGTTGTTTTTTATCGCAGTATAGATCACCGAATTGCGTTTTGCAGCGTACCCACTTCCGAAAAACAACCGTGCTTCATCCTGGTTAATGACATTCTCGCTTATCAAATAGTCAATTTCTTTTTGAATTACATTTTTACCTATAAAGTAGGTTCCGTCGACAAGATTCAGCACTTCTTTGCTGATGTTTGTATAATCAGCCCGTTTTGTATTTGAGTATTTCAAATCATAGGCAACGAATAGGTTTAAGTGAACATTTTCGTTATCAGTTAAGCCACATTCGCGCCAGTTGTAAACATATGTTTTTAAAACCTTCTGGAAATTTTTACGTCCTGTCGCAAAACCGATACCAACACTAATTATCTTGCTATTTTCCACAGTTTCAAACTCCTTTGACTGTTTGGTTTTTTAATAGTATATCACAAATGCCGCATTTGGCAAAATCAGTAATATATACCAGTGATTTGTTGAAAGTGGATTTGTTATCCCAGAACCCGAGATTCTTTTGAACGAATCGACAAAGGCGTTATTACTAAAGAATTGAGCAATCTATCCTCAAAATAGGAAACTCAGCATTACGAAACTAATAAAGCTGCCGCAAATTATATTGCGGCAGCTTTGCTGTAATTATATCAATGAGCCTTCTTAGTCGTGCTCAGTCTCCAGCGCAATACCGTTGATTTCGGCGTCTTCGCTGAGCTCGATTTGGAGGCATTTCCTGCCTTTGGCATTAATAACCTGCTTTACTGCCCCAAGGTTTTCAAGGTTCAGTGATATATCAGCCACGCCGCTGCTTATTTTCACGGTGCCTGATGAGCCTGGGATGAGGCTGGCAGCTCTAAACTCAAAATCTTTTTCTGCGGCTTGTTGATACGCCTCTTCAAAACTGTCTAAGTTCTTAATGCCGCTTTCTTGGAAAATATCCAGGATCTCGTCGGCACTTAATGTCAGGGGGTCACTGAATTCATCGCAGGCCTCAAGTCGCTCGGCTACCGCGTCGTAGACATTTTTAAAAACATCCGGACGCACGGTGTCACCGTTGACGAGGCGGATGATCTCTTCGAATTTCTCGCGCTCATCTTTGGCTGTCGGTTCGCTCCTGCAGTACAGGATGTTTTCTAAAAGGGCGTCGTTTCTGCTGTTGGCCTTATATGTATAGTAGATGATTTTATTGATGTCTGAATAACCATTCCCGAAGGAGGGGAACATGAATCCGTCAATCGGCGCGGCGAAGTTAACTGTTTTGTCAAGTGCGGAATTCAGCTCAAATTTCGCGGTTGACGCGTCATAATAGATGCCGCGCTTTGTATCATCTGCCTTGCTGACGCTGCACATGATGAATTTGAAACCGTAAGTCGTATCGTCAAGGCCGTTCAGAGCCTCTTCCTCACCATGCTTGTGCTTCTTTCCGAGTGGCTGGTCGTATTTTCCGTTGACGAAGGAGATAACGATATCAGAATCATAGCTGTAATTGCCGGCAATTTTTGATATGTATTTGTCGCAGCATCCATAAAATGCATCTCGCTCCGCGCTGAGCAGCGCACTGCAGAAGTCCTGCCCTTCACCGGCCGGTGCCGCGCTATCAAACGCCAGCTCAAATATCTTCGAGTTGAATCCGCCTGTCAAAAGCTTCTTAAAATTGCTCAGGTAGATTTCCTGTTCTGATTCGCTCTTCATGTCAAATGACGAGCATTCAGAGTACAGGACGTTCTGATTATCCTTCTTCATATAGACCGTATAGAGCTGCCTGAGCTTCAGGCTGTAGCTGTCTGTTTTAAACTGTCGTCTAAACGCTGATAAATCCTTTTTATTCATGAATGATAGTTGCTCCAAACTCATTTGTATTTTAGACGACTATCGTACTATCTGGCGCTGAAAATTTCAACTTAAATAAATAAAATGCCAGGATAGTTGCTTTCAGCCAGTCCCAATTTTGATATAATGACAATTGAACAATGTGATTAACAGTGTATAATTTGGTTTAACTGAACGCCCGTTTTTATTATAAAAGAAGGTACAAGTGATATGAGTAACTTGTTTATTGAAGAATTAAAAGAAGAACACCTGCAGCAGGTGCTCGATATCTATACCTATTACGTTTTGAATTCAACAGCGACGTTTCATAAGCATGTCCCGGCATTGGAGGAAATGAAGGAGATCGTATTCTTCAATAATGACCGGCACAAATCGTATGTCGTCAAAGTAGACGGCGCGTTATGCGGCTATGCGATTTTAGCGAAGTACGGCAAAAGAGAGGCGTATGATAATACGGCAGAGGTCACGGTTTACTTAAAGCATGATTGTGTCGGAAAAGGCATCGGCAGTCAGGCGGTTTCGTTCCTGGAGAAAGCTGCGAAGGAAAAAGGCTTCCATGCACTTATTGCCATTATTTGCGGGGAGAACGTGCAAAGCATCGCGCTGTTTGAGCGCTGCGGATATTTCAAATGCGCGCACTATAAGGAAGTCGGCATGAAATTCGGCAGGCTCTTAGATGTCGTGTGTTATGAGAAGATTATTGAATAAAGACATAAAAAAGGAGTCGACTGGTTTGCAGGCGGCTCCTTGTGTTCATAGAGTAGCTGGTTTACGCGTCTGTTGTTTCGTTGACCATGACAACCTGCTTGGGGAAGGCGCTGTCACCATGCTCTTTTAAGAAGGTGGTGTTAATGAAGCCCTTGATGTTTGCGCCGTCGGCGATGGAAATCGTATTGGTATTAATATTTCCGGCGACGATCGCATTTGGGTGCAGCTCGATTTTACTGCCGATTTCAATATTGCCCTTGACTTTGCCGTCGATGCTGGCAAACTGCGCTGTCAGGTCGCCGAGCAGGATGGAATCATTATCGATATAGGAGCTTCCTTTTGCAAACACGTTGCCTTGTATAGAAGAGCCTCTCATTTCGGTGTTGCTGCAGACAAGGTCGCCGACCAGCATGCCGCGGATGTTGGCATCCTTCAGGACATCGACTTTACCGCGAACGTTGCCGTCGATTGTGATGTTTGCGAGTGTGCGGATATCGCCGACGATCATGGTGCTTTTTGAGATGATTGTCATTTCGTCAGCCTGCCGGAACATTCCGCCATACTCACTGGGGCGGGAAGACGCATAGCTATCGGAACTATATGGCGTGTGTTCTTCGAAGCTCGGATTCTGCCAGTCGGTTTCAGAGACACTCATTGCGATTTTAGAAGTATCCTGATCAAAGGCAGCGACGCTGTGGCCGTGAGGAGCCGCGTCGTTCGAAAAGGATGATGGCATGTCTAAGTAAGAATCGAGGTTCGATTTGGTCTTGGATTTATCGTCGAGCTCGGAGCCCACAAGGCCGCCTTTGTTGATCAATTCCTTTAGTGCCTGATTAAAATTCTCTTTCAGACCCATATGAGTTCTCCTGTTCTAAATGAAAATATTTACACTGGAAACTGACACGTATGCGCCCGGGCCAATGCTGCGCGTTTTTATCCATTGCCTACTTCTGGTAGGACCTTAAGTGTATCAATTTGCTGCTGAAGCAGCGCCACCTGATCGCTTAAGGATTCATTAACCTGCTGTAAAATTTCTGTCGTATTCTCGTCCAGCTTTTTTTCGAGCTGCTTTTGAACCGAGGCAGTCTGCGCTTTAATCACAGCGGAGATCTGGCTCTGCGTCGCTGCTTGCTGATCACTAATGACAGTTGCATTGTTCGCAAGTGAATCATCAATCTGCTTTTGGATCGCAGCCAGCTGGATTGTCAACAAATCGTTTAGCTGTGTCTGAAGCGCTGTGATCTGTAACTCCACGGAATCGTCTACTGTTTGAGAAAACGCCGGTATTTGCGTATCGAACGAACTGTTCAACAGCTGCGAGAGACTGTCTACCAGTTCGCTTTGCCCGGATTTATCGTATTGGCTGACAATTTCTTGTACCTCTGTAAGCTTTCTGTTGGTATCAACAAGCTTGCTGCTGGTCTGATTATATTTGATGCCATAATTGACCGCAAAAAAGCAAGGTATAATGATGAGCAGCGCCAGAACAAGGATGATAAGATGGCGGAAAAATCTAATGCTTCCAAAATACATTCTCTTCACCCCAGACGAATTTTGAATGTTGCTCAAAAAAATACGTTTATTTTGTCGATTTATAAGGTACAAACTTGAAGTTCATTATATAGTGCCATATTACAAAAGTCAACTGCCGGACTGGACGGGTTCCTGTAAAACGAACGCAGTAATACACTTCTCAATTTCTTTTTCAAGGCAAAGATAATAGAGTGAAAACAGCATATCAGCAGCGCCTAAAAAATAGAGATTATGATTGCTGATTTCGCCGAGCTCCGGTATTGTCGTGAAGATGTATGTCCGGAACCATTCGGAATTGTACGGCGTGATACTCTTACCCTTCTTTATATCCGAGGCGATCTGCTGAAAGCTTTCGGTAATTGCTTCACTGTGATTGACAACACCTTTTTCCATGACACCGTCATAAACGGCAGCGATTTGTTTAGCGGTCATATAATCGCCCTTCACTTCCACATGGCAAAGAGCCGGGAGCCTGACGGCGAAACTGTAAATGATCAGACGGAAGATATCAAAGTATTCACGCGTGTTCATTGGACCGCACGTCTGATTATCAATGGTGACATGAAAAGCGCTCATGACGTCGGCATTGAAGATGTTGTTCAGGATGACTTTAAAAAAATCCTTGATATTGCAGTTGTAATAATTTTCGGCGGTTAGTGCATAGAGATATTTGGTTGCTTTAAAAAGGTTGGCTCCAGCTTTGAGAATCATGTCCGTCAACTGCTTATTCGCTTCGGACTCGCTGCCAAAAGTCATATTTTAACCGCCCATTCTATGTCAAACTTTGAAATATTATGTCGAATAAGTCATGCAAAAAATTATATCCCATCACTATGTTAAATACAACATTGTTTTTTTGGTTGGAAAGAAATATTATAAATATTGAAAACAAATATTCGGTATGCTAAGATAAAATCCAATGACAGAATATGCAGAATTTGGCGGAATGGAGCTCTACATGAAAGACGTGATTTCATTTTCCGTTCCAGGGAGTCCTACAATACATGATTTACAGCTGGGCATAACGCTCATTCGCTTTGTTGAGTTTGACTTAGAATATTTTGGGGAACAGTGCGCCCAAATATACAGACAGCAGCTCAGGGCGGGAGATGAAGAAGCCCTCCTGAAAGCGCTCTCGCTAAAAGAGCTCATCCGAAATTGCCATCCTTACTGCGCAACACTCCTTCATACGGCGTTTGACAAGCTTGCCCTTGACTGCATCATCGACGATATATGTAAGACGGAAGACATCGGGCTTGAAGAGCTTTGGGTTAAGAATCTGTCAGCACAGGAGCTGTTCGGCCAGGCTTTGTTTGAGCGCATTACCGAGTATAAAACGGGTTATGCCATTAATCAGTGGACGAACCTGCAGCGCATGCAGGCGTACGCTTTATCAAAAACAGCTGTCATTTATGGCGGGGCGGAGGCTGATATCTCCGTACATAAGGCGCGGAAGCTGTATTACGACACCGCCTTTCGGCTGACAGCTTCAGCGCTTGGATTCCAGAGCGAAGACCTGCCGAAGGTGCGAATTTCCAGCGTGCCATTTTTACCGGAATCGATTTCCATGATGAAAAATGCTGTGAACACGCTTGAGCCGGTTTTGAAGTCCAAGATGGAGGGGATCATAACCAGAGCGCCGTTAAAGGGCAAGGAATGCGTGCAGGATCAGATGGCCGGCATGGCCTTGAACATTATGATGAGCGTGAAACGCCCTGAAATTGATGAAATTCAGCAAATGATTCAGACTTACGGCAGTCTTCCCACTTCAGTGTTTGAGCCTAGCAGCTTCAAGGCAATAATCGACCTGGAATTCGATCAGCTCATCGAAAAGGGGTTTTATCTCCGGGCTGAGCAGAAGGGCTATACGCGCGCTAAGTATTCGGCGAAGAAAGAGACGCTATCTGAAAAGACGGATGTGCGCGCAGAGATTCCTGTTTCTGCTGTGCCGGATAGGGCTCGGGAACCGGTGAGAAAACCGCCCACCGTGGAGAAAGTGATATACCGGGACTTAAAGCGGGCAGACGAAGAAGCCCCGACGGAGCAACAAGAAGCAGAGGCAGAAACACCGAAGACCGCAGTCAATATTAAAAACATCGTGGCGGACTTGGGAGCGGATAACAGTGTCAAGGTAAAAAAAATCATTGAAATGGCCGAAAGTCCGGCCCGGAAAGAATCCAAAAAAAGGACCATGCAGGAAATCAATATGCGCTGCAATCTGATATGGACGAGCATGAATGTCCGTGCCGGCTGGAGTATTTCGGCAGAAGAGGCTTCGGAATGGTTCAGGTACCTCACCAGGCTGCGCTACGGGATCGGCACCGGTGAGCTGACGCCGGAAGCACTCGATAAATTTCTCGACGCCACTCTCGAGGTCTATGAGCTCCTGCCGGAAAACGCTTAGTTATATGATAAATTTTGAAAGTGATATCGTCACAGACGGAAGTATCATGTTTTACTATGCTAACCGATAAGGAGATGATACAAATGGTTGAAGTAAAGGTAAACCCCGGGATTTGCGGGCTCTGTTCAACAATACAGTTTGATTCCGATGATATGCAGACCGTTTCAGTTGATTTCTGTACAGACTGCCCGAACCTGAAGCCGCTGGAACAGGAGCTGAAAGAAATCGATGGGTACGAGGTCTGTTTTGCAAAACTGGGCGACGGCATGATTTACGAGCTGGCACATCAATATTGCAGACATCCCGGCTGTCCTGTGCCTGCCGCGCTAATAAAGGGTATTGAGGTTGCCTGCGGCCTTGCACTGCCGAAGAACGCTGAGATGACGATTGAAAAGAAATAGTCCCGGATAAGAAATTATATAAAGGCTCTCTGATCTCGGTTTGATAACCGAAATCAGAGAGCTTTTTTCGACTATGCGGTTATTTTGTGCTATGATGATAAAAAACATGATGGAAAGCGGGTTTGTTGTTAGGCAGATGAGTATTTACGGTAAGTATTTTAAGAAGTATAAGATTCTTTTCATCACAGCCGTCTTCTTTGTCCTGCTGGAGGCACTGTGCGACTTGATGCAGCCGACCATCATGGCCAAAATTATTGACGACGGCATAAAAGGCGGACAGATGGCGACCATTATCAGATACGGGCTTTTAATGCTGGGCATAACAGTATGCGGCGCCGGATTTGCGACGGTCCGAAATATTCTCGCGAGCAGAGTCTCACAGAGCTTCGGGGCGGATCTGAGAGAAGATGTGTTCAAAAAAATCATCGTCTTTTCGGAGAGCAGCGCCGACAAAATCGAGAGCGGGTCGCTCATCACGCGCATGACGAACGACACCTCGGTGATCACCCAGTTCATCAACGGCCTAATGCGGATTTTTGTCAAAGCGCCGGTGATGTGCGTCGGCAGCATTATACTGGCGATTATCATGAGCATACGGATGAGCGTGATTCTGCTCATCGCCGTGGCGGCGGTGACGGTTCTCATCGTCATCAGCATGCATCTGAGCTATGTGCGATTTGCCAAAGTGCAGGTCGCGATTGACAAGGTGAACGCGGCCGTGCAGGAATACCTTTTGGGCGTCAGGCTCGTCAAGGCCTTCGGGCGCTATGACGACGAGGAGAAAAAGTTCGGCGGGGCAAATGAGAATCTGGCGTCAAAGACTGTTTCCTCCCAGCTGGTGATCGCCTTCTTTTCGCCGCTGATATCACTGTCAATCAATATCGGCATTGTGCTCATCATTTACTTCGGCAGCGTCCTTTTTTCGGGCGGTAATATCGAGGTTGGAAAAGTGTCGGCTTTTTTGAGCTATATGGCGCAGATGCTGGCTTCGCTCATTATGATCACCAATGTGTTCAATATGTTTGTCCGGACAAAGGCGTCGACCGAGCGCATCAAGGAAGTCCTGACATGCGATGAGGACTTCGCTTTCGAAGAGGATGTCGGCGGCATAAAAAGAAGCATAAAGCCCGATACGGCGGATCTTGAGTTTAAGGACGTCACCTTTGCGTATCCGAACGGCAGCGGACTGCCCGCCTTAAAAGACCTCTCCTTTAAAATAGAAAAAGGAAAGACGCTGGCCGTCATTGGACCGACAGGGTCGGGGAAGTCGACATTGGCTTGGCTCTGCCTGCGCTTTTATGATTTGAATAAAGGTTCAATATATTTCAACAACATCGATATCAAAGAGATGAATGCCGAGGTTCTGCGGGAGAGCGTCTCGCTCGCGCCCCAGAAGAGCATGCTTTTTTCCGGGTCAATCCTAGACAATATATCCTGGGGGAACCCCGGTGCCGCGAAAGAACTGATCGTCGAAGCCGCAGCTGCTGCGCAGGCGGATGAATTCATTGCGCATATGCCCGACGGGTACGACAGCCTGCTCGGGCAATCGGGGGTTAACCTCTCGGGCGGACAGAAGCAGCGCATCTCGATTGCAAGAGCACTTGTCCGGAAATCGCCAGTGCTCATTCTTGACGACTGCACGAGCGCACTCGACGCGGTGACGGAGGTCAAAGTGCGCCGGGGTATCTCTCAGCTCAGCGAGGGGACGGTTATCATTATCACGCAGAGAATTTCGACAGCCATGAGTGCCGACAGGATTCTCGTACTGGACAATGGCGTCCGCGTCGGTTTCGGCAGCCACAGAGAGCTGCTGGAGTCGTGCGGCATATATAAGGAAATATTTGATTCGCAGATCGGCGAAGAGTTTGCGAGGTAACTGTGTGACATAAATTTCACACAGCAAGGGTGGATGGTGTATATGGCGGAAGTTAGTAAAAGTTACGATAAAATGCCGGGTTTCGGACGCATGGGCGGCGGTGGGCACCATCGATTTCAGGTCCACGAGAAGCCGAAAAATACGAAGGGCACAATTAAGAGGCTGCTCAAACTGATGCTCAGATGGCGCGGAACGATGCTCGTTGCCGTCCTGCTGACGCTTGTATCTTCGGCTGTGTCAATTGCTTTGCCGCTTTTAATCGGCAGAGCGATCAACGCCTTTCATATCAAGACGGGTACTGTTGATACAGCGTTCTTGTATATGATCCTCATCATCATTGCCGCCTGTTATCTGACCGGCTGGGCGATTGATACGGCGAGCGGCGTCATCATGGCCAATGTCACGCAGAAGCTCGTCAAAAGCATCCGTACATCACTTTTCGGCAAGCTGCAGAAGATCCCCCTGAACTTTTACGATACGCGGCCGAACGGCGATACGATGAGCCGCCTCACAAACGATGTTGACAACATCTCGAGCACTGTTTCACAGGCCACGACACAGCTCATATCAAGCTGCCTCACGATTGTCGGTACATTCACTGTCATGCTGACGCTGAATGTTCTTATGACGTGCGTGGTCGTCATCGCCGTTCCGCTGTTTATGCTTCTGACACGGACCATATCAAAGCGCAGCCGCGTTTATTTTATCGGTCAGCAGCGCATGCTGGGCGCGCTCAACGGGATAATAGAGGAAAATATCACCGGGCTCAAAATGGTCAAAGCGTTCAACAGGCAGAAAAATGTGACGGCGGATTTCAGCACCGTCAATGATGAGCTCCGGTCGTACTCGACAAAAGCGCAGACATGGGCGGGTTTTATGATGCCGTTCATGAATGTCATCAACAATCTCGGTTTTGGATTGATTGCGACGACGGGCGGAATTTTGTCGGTGAGCGGGATGCTGTCCGTTGGATTCGTTGTAAGCTTTCTGACTTATTCCAGGCAGTTCGGCATGCCGCTCAACAATGTCGCGGGCATGTTTGCCAATATCCAGTCGGCGCTCGCCGGAGCGGAACGCGTCTTTGAGCTCATGGACGAAGCGGAGGAGCTGGCCGACAAAACCGAGGTTAAGGAATTAACCGATATCAAAGGTCAGGTTGAGTTCAAGGATGTTTCATTTTCATACATACCGGGCAGACCAGTTTTGAAGAACATCAGCTTTTCGGTGAAACCCGGTGAGGTCATTGCGCTTGTCGGCGAAACAGGCGCGGGGAAGACGACAATCGTCAATCTGCTCACGCGGTTTTATGAGCTCGACAGCGGGCAAATTCTGATTGATGACACGGATATTCTGGACATTTCAAAAAAGTCGCTGCGCAGCTGCTTTTCCGTCGTGCTGCAGGATACGTTTCTGTTTACGGGAACGATTGCAGACAACATCAGATACGCGCGGCCTTCGTCTTCTAACGAGGAAGTCAGTCAGGCGGCAATACTGGCGCATGCCGATGGATTTATCTCCCGCCTTCCGAAGGGATACGAAACAATTGTCTCCGGCAGCACCGACACCTTAAGCCTCGGGCAGCGCCAGCTTATTTCAATCGCCCGGGCCATTTTATGTAACGCGCCGATTTTAATTCTCGACGAGGCGACGTCCAGCGTCGATACGAAAACCGAAAAAGAGATTCAGCAGGCGCTTTTGACGCTGATGAAGAGCCACACGAGCTTTCTCATCGCCCACAGGCTATCAACAATCCGCGACGCCGACAGAATCATGGTCATTGGCAGCGGCGAGATTCTCGAGAGCGGCCCGCACAGCGAACTCATGATGAAAAAAGGCGCTTATTACGAAATGGTGATGAGCCAGCTAGGCATGACAGTGTAAGGAAGCGTTATCGTGCGGCGGAATACAGCACGCTCTTTTATATAGTGCGGCGCGGCACAGGAGCGGACGCGCAATGCGTGTCCCAAAAAAAATCGAAGTATCGCCGTAGGGAGGGTCATTGGCCGTCCGCGTCTCTCATCCCCTCATGTAACTTTACAACAACGAGGCACGCATCTTATGATAAAATCCAGTGACAGACCTTGGGATTGCAGGTACAATTAAGCAAATAAAAACAACGTTTAAGGAGCTGACCGGCATGACAAAGTTTCCTCATTTGTTTGACCCGATCACAATTGGCAATACCGTTTTTAGAAACAGGATTTTTGCGTCTCCGAACGGCTATACCAACCCCGATGAGCGGAATTTCCCCAATGAGGAAATGATCGCTTTTTATGAGCTCAAGGCCAAGGGCGGGTTCGCCTCGGTCACGATCGGCGACTGCCTTGTCGACAGCAAAACTGGGGGCATCATCAGCTATCAGCTGCCGTTTGACGATCTTCGATGCCGCCCGATGATGGGCAGACTCGCCCGCGCAATTACGCGCCATGGGGCGGTGGCTTCGGTTGAGCTCCAGCACTGCGGGATGTTTGCCCATCACGTCGCGTCACAGGGCGGGAAGATTTACGGCCCTGTGGACGCCGTCAATAATCAGGGGTTCTATGCTGAGGCGATGAGCGACGAAATGATTGAGTACACTATCGGGTGTTTTGCCAAATCGGCAGCCTTTGCCAAGGAAATTGGGTACGGCATGGTGATGCTCCACGGCGGGCACGGCTGGCTTTTATCCCAGTTCATGTCACCGCAGCTCAATACGCGCAAAGACAGATGGGGCGGCAGCGTTGAAAACCGCATGCGCTTTCCGCTGGCTGTTGTCGAGGCGGTGCGGCGCGCCGTCGGGCCGAGCTTCCCGATTGAATTCCGAATGAGCGGCTCGGAATGCCGGGGTGATCGGGGATACGATATCGATGAGGGCGTCAGAATCGCGAAAGCGCTCGACGGAAAAGTTGATATTCTCCACGTGTCGGCGGGACATCATGAGGATGAGGAAATCTACTACATAACACATCCGTCCATGTTCATGCCGGATGGGGCTTTAAGTGAATACGCAGCCGAGATCAAGAAGCATGTCAGAACGCCAGTTGCGACAGTCGGCGCGTTCAGTGATCCGTACCAGATGGAGGAATTCGTCGCCTCAGGTAAAGCGGATATCATCAATATAGGGCGCGGCTCGCTCGCCGAGCCGGAGCTCCCCATCAAAGCGCTGACGGGCAGGGAGGATGAAATCAATGAGTGCCTCAGGTGCTATGCCTGCTTTGCGACGGCCGATGCCGTCAAGTTCTTCAACTGCTCACTGAACCCGGTGATTGGACTGGAATATGAAACAAAATTTGATATCGCACCGAAGCATCTCAAAAGGATACTCGTCGCAGGAGGCGGAATCGCCGGCATGCAGGCGGCGCTGACGGCAGCCGACAGAGGGCATGAGGTCATTCTTTGCGAGAAATCAGAGCGTTTGGGCGGTGTTCTCAAGTGCGAGGCGGATGTGTCGTTTAAGCAGAAGCTGCACCATTACCTGAAAAAACAGGCGCTGCTCATTTTAAGAGCACCGATTGATGTGCGTCTGAACACCGAAGTCACCCCCGAGCTCGCGCGCGAAATAAGGCCGGACGTCATTATCGGCGCACTCGGGTCGCGTCCGATTGTTCCGGACATTCCCGGAATTGACAGCGCTCATGTTTTCAGCGCCGAGCAAGTATATCTTTGCCCTAATCTGACCGGACATAACGTCGTGATCCTCGGCGGAGGGCTTGTCGGCGTTGAGCTCGCCATTCATCTCACCGAGCTTGGTAAGAAAGTAACGGTTATTGAAATGCAGGACGCGCCGAATTATGCGGGCGCCAGGCTCCACGGATATGTCCTCGACATGAAAATAAGGGACCTCGGTATTATTGTGCTGCTCGGAACAAAAGCTGTTAAAATCATGGATGACGGCGTTGTCGTCAGTTCCTGTCAAGATAACAATGCAAGCACTATTGAAGCCGAAACGGTCGTATATGCTGTCGGCATGAGTCCGGAGCGCGAGACGGCGGATGCATTGCGAGATTGCGCATTGAGCCACTCTTGGGAGTTCTACCAGATTGGAGACTGCCTGAACGTGAAAAACATGCTCGAAGCCAATCAGGCGGGGTATCATGTCGCCCGGGATATCGGAAAATTCTAAAACCGTTGAAAGAGCAGGAAGCATCGAAGCCATCATTGAGGTTAAACCGGAAGTGTCAAATTAGCAGGAGGTTCATTCATGAAAAAGGTCATGGCAATCGTAATAGCAGCGCTCATGGTTTTCTCGCTTATCGCTTGCGGCACAGCGGCAGCCCCCAGCGCTGAGCCCAGCATTGCATCTACGAGCACTGAGCCCAGTGCCGCTGCATCAGCTGCTCCCGAATCAGAAGAACCCAAAGGCGCGGTTGACATTGGCTTCTTTGATCCCTCAATCGACTACAATAAGGCAGAAAGATATAAAATTGCCTATATGTATTCCGGCGTAAGCTCTCTGTATGACATGTTCGTCACAGCGTTCCAGGCTTGGGCTGACCGTATGAATGTGGAATTCACCAGCTTCTCCACCACGGACGCCGATGTGTTCCTTGAAACAGCTCAGACATATGCCGATCAGGGTTACGCAGGCTTTTTGCTCGATCCGGACCCAACGATCTATCCCGCCGTCGTTGCGCTTATGAACGAAAGCCGGAAGCCATGGATGAGCTGCGTATCTCCTGCTGTTGATACCCAAACCGGCAAGCTGATGCATCCGTCTGTCGGTTTTAACAACGTCGAATTTGGCTCTGACATGTTCCAGTGGTGCATTGATTATGCCAAGGTGAACTGGAAAGATGCGACACCGGAGAATACCGGCGGTATCTTCCTCGGCTACTCGGCTATTCCGCTGCTCGAGCTCCGTCATAGCGGCGCCAAGGGTGCATTCTTAGCTGCCGGTTATAAAGAAGAGAACTTTTTCTTCGGCGATGGTGTCACAGGCGACCAAACAAGTCAAACCGGCTACAACATTTCGTCTGATTTCATGTCTGCCAATCCCCGGATCAAGTACTGGATCGGCTGCGGCTTCTTTGACGACTATACCGACGGTATTGCCAGAGCGGCTGAAGACGCCGGTAAAGCCGAGACCACCATTTGTTCAACAGCAGGCGGTTCAGTCCTCGTTGATCATTGGGACAAGGGTGAAACAAGCTCCTGGAAATCGGCAGTATTCATCGAGCAGAGACTCTATGGTGAGCCGATCTTTTGCGGACTATATGCGATGATCACCGGTGAGGCAACAGCTGTGACCCTGTGGCCGCAATGGGTTGACAAGGGCACTGGCGAAACATACGCCAGCCTGCTGCTTCCGGCCACAACGATTACCCAAGAAATGTATCAGGAATATCTCGCATTTGTCGACCAGTATACAGGTATTGAGCAGTGGCCGTATGCTGATACGGATAAAGTCTTTCCTGTGATAACGGAGCCTCCTGCTTCTCTCGCCGGCTGAAACAACTCAAAGCGAATCAAAAAAAGAACCTGCGGAACCGCAGGTTCTTTTTGATGGATACAGATTCAACTTGAAACAACGATGCAGGTATGTCATGTCTCATACTGTTCTTCCATAAACACTATGAGATATCAGCATAACCCGCTTTACTTGTCATTTCCGTCCCGCTGTCATTGCTATAAAATACCAGCGTTCTGTCATTCTGAGCCTGCGAAGAATCTCCAGGGAAACTAATGCCAGCGCAACAATCAGAGATTACCTGGAGATCCTTCACCAAACGCTCGTTCCGAGCATTGTTCAGGATGACACGCATTGGTGGCCCGTTTTCGTTAACTTTGGTGTGCAAACACGTGGGGGATTCCCGCGAAGGCGGGAATCTACGTCACTGGGAGCCTGGATTCCCGCCTTTGCGGGAATGACAAGTAACGCGGGAATGACAAATAACGCGGGAATGACAAATAACGCGGGAGTGACAAGTAACGCGGGAGTGACAGCGTGGGTCATGTGTTATCATTATCGAATATTCGTATTAGCTCAGCCTGCCGATATTTTTAGCGGCGGCATCCGCCATCGACGTTGCCTGCATAATATTTTTCGGAATGCCGCAGTCGCCGATCATGTAGAATTCAGGCGCGCATGCGCGCAAAGCGTCCGCTTCCTCCCGGAGGGGAGACTGTCCGATGGCGTAAATCACTGTGTCGGCCTCGAAAAGTTCGGTTGGATTGTCTTTGGCACCGCAGACGGGAACGCCGAGGACACCCTTCTCGTTTATTTCAACCGCCTTCGTCCCCAGAGCTAGGCG
Source organism: uncultured Eubacteriales bacterium (assembly GCA_942492735.1). Classification (GTDB taxonomy): domain Bacteria; phylum Bacillota; class Clostridia; order Oscillospirales; family Oscillospiraceae; genus Sporobacter. The sequence goes on along the minus strand of OW818648.1, from coordinate 4,186,405 downwards.
GATGCTTAGCCTGTCGATTTCAACGCCCAGCGCGAGCTGGTGCAGTATATTGCCGCCATTATTAAGCGTGGGCAGCATTTCCATAATGGTGATATCATGCCCTGTAGACGCCAAATGGATGGCCAATTCGATTCCCACAAGCCCGCCGCCGAGGATGACGGCTTTTTTACCGACCGTTTCGTTATGCGCGTAGACGCTTTCGGCGCTGCGGACATTCGGACCGTTAATTCCTTTGATTGGCGGGATAATTGGGCATGCGCCGAGGGCGGCAATGATCACATCGGGCGACAGCTCCTCCGCCAGTTCAGGCGTGACTGCTGTGTCCAGCCTGACATCGATCGGCGATTTTGCGATCATCCTGGCCTGATAAGCCAGATAATCCTTCACTTTTATCTTGAAGGAGACGGTTTCCTCGCATTTTAACGCGCCGCCCAGACGCTCGCTTTTCTCACACAGGATAACATGGTGACCGGCTTTTGATGCACTAAGGGCTGCCTGCATGCCGCCGATGCCGCCACCGGCGACAAGGATAGTCTTCTTATCAACCGCGGGCAGCGCGTACCTGTTTTCAAGCTCACGGCCGACGATGGGGTTGATGGCGCAGTAGATCTGCCCGTTTGTGATGAGATTAGAGAAGCAGGCGAGGCAGCGGAGGCAGGGCCTGATATCCTCGGGTTTACCCATCCGGGCTTTCTTAATGAGGTCTGTATCTGCCATGATCGCACGCGCTAATTCGACGACATCGGCCTGGCCGGAGGCGATAATCTCCTCAAGCAGCTCGGGGTCACAATGCGCGCCGACAGAGGCGACAGGTGTTTTAACATGCTTTTTAATCGCGGCGGCATAACCGATATTGCAGCTGTCTGCGCTGAAAATGCTCGGATGCGTGACAGTGAAAACTTCCTTTCGCTCGTGGTGGCCTGCAGAGACATGAATGAGGTCGACATGCCCGTCCAGCATTTTTGCAATGGCAATGCCCTCGTCCAGATCATAGCCCATTGGCGTCACTTCTGAGCCGCTGATGCGGATCTCAATCGGAAAACCGGGGCCGACGCATTGACGAATGGCATCGACAACGGTCAGCGGGAAACGCATGCGGTTTTCAATACTTCCGCCCCATTTGTCGCGGCGCAGATTGACTTTGGAAGACATGAACTGACTCATCAGCCAGCCGTGCCCGCCGTGGATCGTCACCATGCCGAAGCCGCATGTTTTCGCCCAAGCAGCCGCTTTGGCGTACGCTTCAATCGTCTGATAAATCACGTCTTCAGGCATTTCGAAATATTCATGACCCTCTGCGTCAATGCCGGCGCATGGTCCGTACACCTTATTTCCTGCAAGTCTTGAGGCGTATGAGTAAATACCCCCATGCTGCAGTTCGACGGAGCAAACAGCGCCTTGCCGCGTGATGGCATTTGAGAGCAGATTGAGAGAATGATGCGTCATCGGATCATCAAGATGGATCATGTTTTCGGCAAACAGACCGGCTTTGGTGTCGACAACGCAGTCGCCGATGCAGACAGACGCGGCACCGCCCATCGCCTTCTGCTCATAAAAAGCGATGCATGCGTCGTTCGGCCTGTTTAGGGAATCAAGGGCTCTTTCGGATATGGGGGATGCAAACATCCGGTTGCGGAACATCGTTTTTCCGAGACGAATCGGTTCAAACAGGTGGGGATATTTCAGCATGGGGATGACTCCTTTGTATAAATGTGATCGGTTTAGAGAGTCGATTATTGTTTATCAACATCATAATACATATTTCAAGGTTCGACAATAGAATGAAAATTTTTATCCCGATAATACATAAGTTTCTGTAACACAAGAAAAATGGAAAGCACACTTGACATTTGTTTTCGGCAGTGGTATAGTGCGAATGTAAAGCTAACTTTCCAAAAAAGAGGCGGTATTATTGAAAAACAGATTGGAAGAAATCAGAAAAGCCAAAGGAATCAGGCAGGAGGAGCTGGCGGATGCCCTCGAGGTCTCAAGGCAGACAATCGGCTCTCTGGAAAACGGACGGTATAACCCGTCAATCCTGCTGGCGTTTAAAATCGCAAAGTATTTCGGCATGGCTATTGAAGAAATTTTTATTTATGAGGGGGAAGAATAATGTACTGTAAAACAATAAATAACAAAAGATACTGGTATCTGCTGCTACTTGCGGGGGCTGTTTCGCTGGCGTTCGGTATCATCGGAATACTGAAAGATCCGGAGATGTCCGGGGACGGCGCCATGCTGATGGGCATGTTTACAGGTTTGGGCGCGGCGTTTACTGGTATCGGCATCATCAGGCTGCTCTACATGCGGTTTGCTTCACCGAAGAAACTCAAGTCAGAAGAAATCAATCGCAAGGACGAGAGAAATATTCAAGTGATCAGGGCCTCATATGCTGTCTCAAACATGGCGGCGACGATTTTGTTTGCGGCTATGGCGTTCGTATTTGTGATGCTCGGTTACAGGATACCGGCATTTATATCGGTCGGTGCGATGTGGCTGCAGGTTGTCGTCTTTCTGATATCATACCGAGTGCTCAATAAAAAGATGTAAGCATCAACAAGCAGCAGACCGACAAGTCTGCTGCTTTATTGCGCGAGGTGCGCCGTTGCACTATTTGAACGGTTCATAAATGCTATTATTAGGAGCGCGCAGAAATATACAAGCTTGCTTTATCCTGTAGGGCGCGGCTTCCCAGACGCGCCGTTCTTGTTGGCGCGGCAGATTGTGACGTCCGAGGGAAGAGAACGATGCGGGAGTAAGTCCTGCCCCACAGTCAGCACCAGCGGCGAGGAACAGGAATGGCGCGTCAAGGATGCCGCGCCCTACAGGACGAAAGACGATGCTCAATGTCATCGACTCGTTTATAAAGTGTATACGGTGTCCGCGAGCTGGGCGATTTCCTTCTTGTGCGTGATGAATAAAACGGGTTTTGTTTTGGATATTTCTTTAATTGTCTGTAAGATTTGTGCTTCGGTCTCACTGTCGAGGGCTGACGTTATTTCATCAAGCAGCAAAACAGGCGCGTTCTTCAAAAGAGCGCGGGCGATAGCAATCCGCTGCCGTTGACCACCGGACAGATTTTTGCCATCGTCTAGCAAAACGGTATCAAATCCGTATGGCAAAGCGGCGGTAAATGCATACGCACCGGCCTGCCTTGCGGCACAGACGACCTCCTCTTTTGAAGCTTCGGGATTGCCCCAGGCGATGTTGTCATAGATGCTGGCGTGGAAAAGCATACAGTCCTGCGGGACGTAAGCTGTCTTTTTTCGGATGTCATCGAGCGACCATTGCCCGGCGCCGTTAAAGAAGACAAAGCCGCTGTCCGGTTCATATAGACCCAGAATCAGCTTCATAACAGTGCTCTTACCAGCTCCGCTTTGCCCGACAAGCGCGGTAATCCCGCTTGGTGACATGTGCATTGTGAATTTTGATAATACTGGTCCGTGATGATAAGAAAACGATACGTTTTGGAGTGTTATGGGGTAATCATCGGCCTTGACGATAAAACCTTGCGCCGTTGGACCTTCGGCAGGCGTATGCATGATGTCTTCTAGGCGCTTCATGCCGGCAATACAGCCCTGCATACCGGCGATGAATTGCCCGAACTCCACAAACAGCATATCGGTTGTCACTTTTAACCCCATGAGCGCGGCAACTGTGCCCCAATCGGAAAGCTTCATGTATACGAACAGTGCGCCAATAGCCAGAATTATGGTATAACAGAGCGCGTTGACGCCGGATATGATCGTGTTCAGTCCGGTTGTAATTTTACCGTTTACCATTCGCGCCTTGGCTTCGGTTTGTGTACTGTCGTTTGTTTTTGTCAGCATCTTGTCTTCGAGCTGCAGCAGACGTATGGTTTTTCCGGCTTTAATCAGTTCGTATATATCAATGCTGCTCTCAGCGAGACTTTTCTGCAATGCGTCGCCGTTTTTCTCAAGCTTTTTGGCAAAACGTGCCGATATCAGCACGCTCAGGCTACCCATTGAAAACACCACCAGAGCAAAACGCCAGTCAAGAACCGCCATTAAAATGACGCCATTGATACCACCGAGCGCCGTCCTGAAAATCTGAAAGAAATACAAGTCGTACAGGCGCTGCAGGCAGGCGACATCATTGGATAGGCTTGAGAGCAGTTCTCCTTTTTTACGCCTGTCATGCTCTTTCATAGAGAGCCTCACGATATTGTCCGCCAGCTTAACGTTTGTATCACGAACCGCTTTTTTTGAACAATAGCTGCAGAAATAGGATGAAAACGGCGCGTACAGCCACCATATCGCAGAACTCAGCAGGATGAACATGATGGAGGTCCAGAACAGACCGACAGTTTGCATTTGAAGAGAATCGACCACGCCTTTGATCCCGGTTGTGAATAGAATCACCATTGCTATTTCAACGGCGCAAAACCCAAAAATGCAGAAGAGGAATAGCTTACTCCTTGCGCCCATATAACGCATCGCGCGCACTACTGTGGGGATATTCAGATTTCTGATCAGATGCATACCGCCGCCTCCCTTGCTTCATCAAGGTCAATAACGGCGTCCGCAATATCTATGAGGAATTTTCTGTGCGCTGAAACAAGAATCAATCTATTGCCGCGCTGTTTTTCCAGCGTTTGCATAATAATCTGTTCGGTTTTGGGATCGAGCGCGGCGGTCGGTTCATCCAGAAGCCATATGGGAGCGTCGCTCAGTATTGTCCTAGCCAGGCTGATGCGCTGCTTTTGGCCGCCGGACAAATCTCCGAAGCCTTCTCCAACCATCGTATGGAGCTTGCCGCTGAACGTATCCGCAAAGCTGTCTACACCTGATTGATTTGCGGCTGAAATGATATCATCCTCCGCAGCATCCGGTCTCCCTTTTTGGATATTCTCGAGGATGGATTCGGAAAATAGATAGCTTTCCTGCGCCACCGCCGAAACACCCCCGGAGACGGATATCACGCCGCTGTCCGCCTGATACAACCCGGCAATCAGATCGAGCAGCGTTGTTTTGCCCGAGCCGGATTTGCCTTTAATGGCGATAATGCCCGTACCGTTATGTGAAAAAGAAAAGCTGTTGAATATAGGCTGACCAAGAGCGTAACCGAAATTCATCGCCTTAATCGCGATGGACGGCGTACCGTTGAAAGAAGTCTTTTGCGGTCTTTGTGTGAGCGGCAGCTGCTGCACACGCCTTAATCGGTTTATCGAGGCTATTGCTTTATTGAAACCGTTCAGCATAAACGGGAAATATACCGTTGGGCCGATAATGAAATTAAGGAGATCGAAAACGGCAATCAGGGCGCCAAGTGAGAGGTCTCCCCGCATTACCATATGTCCTGCGACTACCAGAAAAAGAACACGCGGGATACTGGAGGTTGACTGGCAGGCTGGCTCAAGAAATGCGGCGGGCAGAGCGATTTTCATTTCAGTCTTATAAACGTCATCAAAGCTGTCCGCGAGCGTTGCTTTTATTCTCTTTTCCATAAGAAAAGACTTTATAACCGGAATCTGCATGAGCACCTGTTCTGTTACGGCGAGCGCTTCACCGGCTTTAGCCGCACGGATTGGATACAGTCGATTCATTTTACCGTTGAGCTTCAGCGTGAAGAACATACCGATAGGTGTATATGCAAAGGTGATGAGTGCAAGAAGCGGGTTTATAGAGATGAGGTATATAAGCGCGCCCAGAAGCATCATGGTCTGCGAAAACAAACGTATCAAATCACCCGCCAGAAAATCTGATACGGTTTGCGAATCCATATTGACGGTGGATAGGAGATCGCCCGCCTTCTCCCGAATCAAAACACCGTACTCGGCATGGAGCAGCCGGTGAGCGGTGCCTCGCTTTATGTCCTTCGTGGCGTTCGACGACAGGCGTGCGGTGCATCGTCCACTTATATAGCCGAGCGCCATGTTGGCCGTGATGATGAGCGCGAACAGGATAATGCTGCGTACAACACCTGATATATCGCCGCTGATTGAGTTGTTTATTAGCGTCTGCGTCACCTTCGTATTCAGCAGCCCCGTTCCTGTGAGAACAAGCGCGATAAACGACGCGGTGAAGTAGAATCTTTTGTGAGGTTTTATAACCCCAGCGAGATAATGAAATGCTGTTTTATATGATTGATCCCCCGATTTGGGCATAAAAATACCTACCTTTCAAAGCCGCAAATATGCGGCTTCACAACAAAATTGGGACAGCAATAAAACCCTGACAAGCAGAGTTTATCTCAGAAGAACTCTGAGATTAGCGAATCCTATTATTGTTGCAAAGGTAGCGTGTAATCATTATTCTGTTACCGCCTTTTAACGATGGTTCTTACCAGGATACTATAGCATTGTTTTTATTGGTAAACAAGTGATTTTCTGTTGTTTTAATACGTTAATCTAGAAGGGGGCGATGCCCGCATCGCCTCGTCGTTCCTGCATCATTGAGGATATGCATAAGGCTAACGGCACGATGTGGGCATCGTGCCCTACGATTAACATATAAGCTGCAGTAAGCCTTTTCAATATCATCAATAATACTCGTCTATGACGAGCTTTCCCATATCTTTCAGGCGCTTTGTAATCAGCTTGATTGTGGCGTCACGCGGGCGGATGCCGAGCTGCTTGAAAAGGAGATCTGTATGGGCGTCGTTTATGGACCGTCCGACCATGAAGGTGATAACGTCAGCCTTCAGAAGCAGTGCGCAGAGTCTTTCGACGGGGGAACTGAAGGCGAAATGGTCGGGGTTTTCACCGAGTATATTATAAATTTGGTTAAGTATGACAGCGCCTTCGGTGATCATATCCACGCCATCCATCATATACTCCGGCGGACTGCCAAAGGAGGTGCCGGCGCTTTTTAAGTGGAGTTCCTTTTTCAGCTCTCTGGATAAAATCTCTGCCGTCGTGGAGCCGCAGACAATGCGCGTGCCTGAGGACGCCATGAAACGCTCGACAAAGGCTCGATCCTTTGATTTAGCCAACGGCGGCCCGCTCAGCATGGTAATCTCCTGAGCGTACCGGCAGTTGAGAATGGCGATGGTCGTATCGTCTTCATGTTTCCCAGCTGAAATTGCCTGCGTCATATCGATGATTTTCTTCGGCAGCTCCTGTAAGGTGACGCCGCGGCTGAAGCTTTGATTGATAAAATCGGCGAGCCCTTCGCTGCCTATGCCGAACGTATAACCGTGCCCAAGGCCCGCCTGCGTGGCCCCGTCAGAACATAGGACAAGGCTGTCACCAATGTTAAGCGTCGCGGATGATTCGCCGATGACTTCATCGCCTGCTGTATAAAAACGCGGCTTTAAAACACTGGCTGTGCCGTCCTTGATGAGTACCGGCGCGGGGGCTTCGTAGGAAAAGACGGTAAACTGGCCGTCATGCAAAACCCTTGCGGCGGAGAACGCGGAGAAAGGAATATCCTCCTGCCTGGCTCTGTGCATCGAATCGGCGACCATTTCGCACGCCGCGCCTTGGGAGACGCCGGTTTTGAATAGCTCAATAAGCCGGCTGGCGCAGGATATGGCGGCGATATTGGCGTACACGCCGGACCCGATACCGTCACAAAGAACGAATTCTGTATAGTCAAGTGTCCGCTCGCAGAGATAGAAATCACCGCAGACGATTTTCCCGTTCTTAATTGCCTGATCAGCGATATCCTCAAAGAATTTCAAGTCATTTCACCTCTGCTTTGAACCTAGAGCGGCCCTTGCTCCTCGTATAAATCCACCAGGCGTGTGACAAGATCCTCGCTGCGCGCGGTGCTTTTACCGAGGAAATGTGCCATCTCCTGCGAGAATCGGATCTGGTGGTCTAAAAGCTCTTTTGCCTGCTCGACGGTCTGCTTCTTGATCAGGTCAATCTGGCTCTCATCAAATCGGATCTTCGTTACATCCGTATACATCCCGACAAACTGTTTTTCTGTGGGCAGCTTATAAAGCTGCTCGTGATACTTTTTACCGTATTTACTCTTGATGGCTTCGTATTTTTCGACGGAACCGGAGGCCAATTTCTCATAGCCGTCGGCATCCACAAGGTAGGAAATCCGGCGGCCTAAAATGCCGTTATTGCACATAAACATGTGCTGAAACGCCGGGTTCATGTGGATAATTGTCAGCTCGCTGTCGAGTATGACGACACCATTGGGGCTCGTCTCGATAATTCTGTCCGTCCGCTGCTGGGCGAGCCGGCGCATATATGGAATGCACATCTCCGTTTCGGCCATGCCTCTGGCCACAGCAATTGCGTTGTCGCGGCACGACTCATACCCGCAGGCTCCGCAGTTAAGCTGTAGCTCTGGGTTCAGTTTGCCCTGTGCCTCCAGAACTTGATTGATCCGGCTCTCATCGATCTCTTCCGACATCAGGCCGCTCAGGCTGTTTTCAAAGCCCGTACCAGACGAGATGTCCCTATCAATATCAGATTCACCGACGCCTGATGCCTTATCGGCGTACGATATGATGTCCTGCTTGCGTAAAAAAATATTCTTATCCAGAGAAATACCCGGTCCGTTAATGCAGCCGCCGGCGCAGAATAGGGGCTCAATGATGGAATAACCGCATTTTCCGGTCGGAATGTCCAACAGATTGATAACATCCTGCGCGCCGCTGACATGTATTATTTCGGCATTCATCCCGTCACATTCGACATCGCCTGTTTTAAGGAGGCCGCCCTGAAGAGGGAAAAGGCGCGCTTTTTTAAGATCGCCGAAGCTTTCAAAGCCGCTTTCAGAACATGTCGCCAGATCGATGCATTCCTCGTCAAACCAGCTGAGGAGCTCCGTAAAGGTCAAAACCGCATCGACGGCGTCGGTGTTTTCAGGCCGCTGGGCTTCGTGCTTTTTTGCAGCGCACGGGCCGATAAAGACAACGGCGCAATCTTTGCCGAGCCGCTTTTTGAGGAGCCGACCGTGGGCGACCATGGGTGAAACAACAGGGATAAGCATGTCGACGTATTCGGGCCGGTATTTTTCAATATAGTTAACGACAGCGGGGCAGGCTGAGCAGATGCTGCCTTCGTCGGTGTGCTTCAGGGTCTCTTCGGTGACAAGCAGGGCGCCCTCCGCTGTTTCCGAGACATACTGGAACCCAAGCCGGCGCAGCGCCGACGGCAGCCGTGATGCGCGCCAGCCGTCAAAAACGGCGGCAAACGATGGGGCAACACTGGCCGCAACCATCCTGCCGAACGCCAGCAGCTCCTTGACCGCGTACAAACTTGAACGGATTGTCTTGGCATGCTGCGGGCATTCGCGCACACATGTGCCGCACTTGATACAGAGGTCGTCCTCAATGCAGGCCTGCCCGTCGCGCACACTGATGGCTTTGACAGGGCATACCCGAACACACCGATAACAGTCCTGACAGTTGGCTGTCACGGTATAGACGGTATTCTGTTTCTCGTGATCCATAATATTAGATTGCCCGGTCGACATATTGGAACACCTCCTGTTAAGGCTATATATTGAGTATATCAGATGCCGAGCAGTTAATCAAAGGGACAGAATTCCGCGAAGCCGCCTCTTTCTCAGGCTCCTTTTGAAAGGTGCTGTCGCCATGCGACTTCTTTGAAGTCGCTTTGCGGCAGCTCGCTCATGAGGGAGCCTTAGAAGTCGACGATCTTTAGATAAACTTTTCAATCTCCGCAATGGCTTTTTCAATGGTGCAGTGCTCGATGCTGACGCCGTTGACGGAGAGGTTCGGGCCTTTTTTGCACTGTTCGCTGCAGAAGGATACCTTGAATTCTGTATCGTCGGCGATGCCGCGTTCGTTTACATATTCCATCAGCTCGGTGTATAGAGGCTGCGCGCCTCTGATAAAGCAGCTCGTACCAAAGCAGATATTCAGATTGAGCTTCGCGTTGTGGTCTTGATTTGACAGGACGATCTCCTCCCCTCGTTTGGTTATCTGCTGATCTTTTTCTTTAAGTGTTTCGATAATACGGCGAGCGACGAGGCCATATCCTCGTTATGCACAAGGATGTGCTCCGGTACAGTGAGTTTGACGGGGGCAAAATTCCAAATGGCGAGGATGCCCCCCTCAATCATGCGGTTGCAGACCTCCTGGGCTTCTGGGGAGGGGACAGTAATAATACCAATATTGACGTGCATCCGGCGGCAAAGGCTGACCATTTTCTCCAGATGCAGGATTTTTATTCCACCGGCATCCGTCCCGATCACCTTCTCATCCGTATCAAACCCGACGACGATATTCAGACCGTACTGATCAAAACCTTTATATGACAAAAGAGCGCGCCCGAGATGACCGACGCCGACAAGCACCGCGTCGTTGACATTGCCATAACCAAGATATGTATCGAGATCGGCAATGAGCTTTTCCAGAAGGTACCCTGTCCTCGGCCTGCCGCCGCTTTTGATGGCAGCCAAATCCTTACGCACCTGAACTTCATTCAGGCTCAGGGCCTTGGCGATAGCGGGGGAGGCTATGATCTTCGTTCTCTCCCTGTCAAGTGATTTCAGGTAGTTTAAGTAAAGCGGCAGACGCTTTAAGGTCTGGACGGATATTGACGCGTAGGTCTTCTCATTTTCGTTCATCTTTTTTACCTCGTCGCGATTAATAAGTAAGTTTTTATCGATATAATTATACTTAATGCGCCGCTCGGATGTCAAGGGAAAATCTGCATATTATCACAAGAAAACCACGCTGATTACTTCAACGTGGTTTTCGAAAGGTACGTATCTGCTATTTAATCGAGTTGATGAGTTCTTTTATAAATTTTCCCGGATGAATACCCAATTCTTTTTGTATGAGCTCGGAAAATTCGTTGAAATGCATCATCGCCTTGATCTTTTGATTGGTGTTGATATAGAGCTTGATAAGGAGTGTCGTAATTCTTTCGTCATACTGATTTTTAACGTAAGCCTGCTTCAGGATTTCCTCCGCTTTGCTGTAATTCTTATTTCTTATGAGCGTGGTACTGAGTTTAACGATGGCGTTCAGACACTTTTCCTCAATATTTTCGCGTTCTATGACGGCCCAGTTCCAGTCTTCACCCTCCATAAAATTTTTGCTCGACAGGGCAATGAGCTCCTCCAGGACAGACGCGTCCGTTTCTGCCTTCTCATATAATGCGTTGAACACCCTGAAATCAAAGAAAATACTATCCGATATAATCATGGAGTAGCTGCCGCTGATCTTAATACTTGACCGGCCGATAACGTTACTCTCCAAACTCTTTCTTATATAGTAAATGCTGTTGTGAAGATAGCGTATTGCTCTGTCGATGTCTGTTTCCGGCCACAGATGCTCAATGATTTCATCCCGAGACACGACACGGCCGTTGTTATAAATAAGTAAAGCGGCCAATTCCTTTGATTTTTCTGTGCGCCATTTGATAGGATCTTCGTTTTGCCTGTAAATACTGAATTTGCCGAAGCAATTGATACATAATTTACTGTCGGTAATTTCCCGCTCGTTTTTTTTGAGTACTCTTTCAATGCATTTATCAAAACGCGCTTTAATAATCGGCTTGACAAGATAGTCGGCTGCATGTATTTCAAAAGCATCGACTGCAAAATGATCGTAGGCCGTGGTAAAAATGATATCTGTCTCCGCGTTTATGCCGATGAATCTTTCGGCTGCTTCCATGCCGTTCATCTGGCCCATGTTGATGTCGAGAAAAACAAGCTGCGGTCTGTCGACTTCGAATTTTTCAAGCGCAAGCAATGGATCTGTAAAGGTTCCGGCAATTTCGATCATGACATATGTTTTTAGGAAATACTCAATGATTTTGATTGATGGCGCATCATCGTCAACAATATAAGCCTGCAGCAATGAATAACCCCCCTCTCCAAAACGACAAATAGAATAAGCGCAAAATATCATCATGTTTGTTGAGAATGATATGAGGTTTCTGTCATATTCTTATTATTTATTCCCAGATGTAATACTATTTTCATATTATCATATAAATTGACGTTTTACTACAAATAATTCCATCAGAAATTTATTTGAAATATCTTGTGAATCCGATGAACTGTTCAGCGGAATTACCGATATTACTTAATGAAAGGCTGAAGGGAGGCGTGGTTATGGCGAACTGTCCGTTATTAGAAAATTGTATATTTTTTCGTGATGAAATGGGGGACAAGCCCGATCTGATCTCCAAATCGTTTAAAATTCGATTTTGCAATATCAGCAATGCGCAGTGTGCAAGGTGGCAGGTATATAGTGCGCTCGGGAAGGATGGCGTACCGGGAAATCTATATCCAAATCAGGACTACAGGGTTTTAAAGCTCATTCAAAAATACAAGGAAAATATATAAAGCAGCGGTAAGCATATGACCTGGATAGGAAGAATTCAGCACGTGATTGGAGCATTGTGTAAATGAGCCGTAAACTGAAAAATCCGATGACACTTGCAACGTGGATTTGGCGAGCCTACCTGAAAACCGCGTTGATTCCAGTTATTATTGTCCAAGTGGTATTATTTGGTCTTTTTGTTGGGATCAACATTCAGATGAAGAATGTCCTTTCGGATTTTATGAATACAGATGTGAACAATCAGCTCGTCAAGCAGTCGAGCCTGGAATCGGAAGTGATTGATCGTCAGCTCAGCGGAGTCGAGATCAGCACAGAGATATTTGCATCCCAGATGGGCATCGCGCTTCAGAAACATACTGAATTAAGCTCGGAGGATAAGGCCAGACTTCAAACCTCACCTGACGGGGCTTATTACACAAGCGTTGATAACGGCGGTGCGGCCGCTTATTACAGCGGATTTTTACCGATCGGTGAAAAAGAGCGTGAGAAGGTCGCAGGAACGCTCTCAATACAGAGCATGATGGCGGATATTTATAGAACAAATCCGCTTATAAGTGCGGTATTTATGAATACATATGATTCTCTCAATGTCATCTATCCTTATGTCAACGTTATCGAACTGTATACGCCAAAAGCAGACATTACGTCATTTAATTTTTATTATGAAGCCGACGCCGAGCATAACCCGGAAAGGAGTGCGGTCTGGACGGATGTCTATCTAGACCCTGCGGGAAACGGCTGGATGACGTCATCCGTCGCGCCTGTTTACAACGGCGATTTTCTTGAAGGTATTGTCGGAATTGACGTTACGGTCAGCAGCTTGGCCGAGCAGATACAAAAGATGGATATTCCTGGGGATGGATATAGCATGCTTGTTGACAGCGATGGAATGATACTGGCTCTTTCGGAAAAAGGCGAAGCAGACTGGGGATTAGCCGAACTCGGAGGAGATCATTATGATGATGCCATAAAGAAAGACACATTCAAACCAAATAAGTTCAATCTGTATAAAATGGATAGTATGACCGAATTTGCGGAAGACCTCATTATAAATCCGAGCGGGACCTCAACAATAACGCTTGGTCATGAGAAAAAGCTGGTTGCATGGGATACGGTCGGTGAAACCGGTTGGCAGCTGGTGCTAATTATCCCTCAGGATAGCATATATGTGACAATCAATCATATCGGAATGCAACTGCGTGATGTCGGAATATTTCTGAGTGGCACAGTCATTTTGTTCTATATTTTGTTTTTCTATCTCCTTTATCAGAGGTCGAAAAAATTAACCAAGGATCTTTCTCAGCCTCTGGTGGAGCTCAACAGTATGACAGAGAGAATTGGCGCGGGCAATTATTTTCTCGAAATGCCGGAATTCGGTGTTAAAGAGCTGCGGGAAACTTCAAGGCATATTGTTGATATGGGTCACCATCTCGGTGAGTTCAACGGTAATCTTATGGCAGCCCAGACTGAACTGAAAGAAAAAGAGTCCTATCTTAAGGCAGTTATTAGCTCGATAGACGATGCAATTGTTGAATTGGATGAAAATGGAATGATCACCAACCTCACCATCGGCGACATGAGATATATACAAGTAGAAGGTGCGCGCGAATATACTTCTATTGACAGTATTTTTCCGAGTGAAAAGGCGGCTGTGATCAAGGGCTTGCTGCAGTCTGTTATAGAAACAGGGAACCGAGAGATTGTCGAAACTGATGTGGAAACAGGCTTGGGCGTACGCTGGGTGGTGGCCCGCGTGTCGCTTGTCAGCAGAGACCCGGTCAGAGTTGTCGTTACAGTGCGGGATATTACCGAGAGAAAAGAAATGGAAGAGTCCATTTCTAGAGCCAGAGATGAAGCCGAAGCCGCCAGCAGAACAAAATCGCAATTTTTGTCCAATATGAGCCATGAGCTGAGGACGCCGCTCAATGCTGTTCTGGGCTTTGCGCAGGTTCTTGAGATGGACCAGACGACCCCGCTTACCGGGTTACAGGATGAATGTGTCTATGAGATTTTAAAGGCGGGAAACCATCTCCTAGAGCTGATCAATGAAGTGCTTGACCTTGCTAAAATTGAAGCCGGGAAGACACGATTGTCGATAGAGCCTGTTGATATAGGCACCATCATACAAGAGACGATGACGATCATCATACCGACGGCTGAAAAATACTGTATTAACGTAGAGGCTGATTCGACTTTTTGCTGTCATAAATTTGTAAAGGCGGATAAAATAAAGTTAAAGCAGGTTCTCATCAATCTGTTGTCCAATGCGATCAAATACAATAAACCAAACGGAAAAGTTGATTTTTATTGTGAAGCAGCGAACGATAAGATCCGATTTCACGTGGTGGACACCGGTGTCGGTATCCCTGAAGAGGAGCTCGAAGAAATATTCAAACCATTTTATCGGCTCAACAGCATGCAGCATGTTGTCGAGGGGACGGGCGTCGGACTAGCTGTTGTGAAGCAGCTCACGGAAATGATGGGCGGCGTTATCCACGTAGAGAGCACACAGGGTGAGGGAAGCCATTTCTCTATTGAACTGCCGGCAATTGTTGAAATGACGTTGTGGAGCGAAAGAATTGAGCTGCAGGGAAAAATTGAAACATCGAATAACGACTGCGTCAGAAACAAGAAAATACTCTATATCGAGGATAACCAGGCGAATATGAGACTTGTTGAGCGCGTACTTGAGCTTATCCCGGGCACGGTGTTCCTCTCGGCGCAGACGGCTGAGCAGGGCATTGAGATCGCGCGACGTGAGAAGCCAGACGTGATACTTCTGGATATTAATCTCCCGGGTATGGATGGGTATGAGGCGTTCGAAGAGCTGCAGGAATATGAAGAAACGGAGAATATCCCGGTCATCGCCGTCAGCTCGAACGCCATGGAGCGGGAGATCGGGCGCGCTATACAGATGGGTTTTACAGATTACATCACGAAACCGATTAAAGCTGATCTGTTCTACGAACGAATCAGGAGATTATTCAGCAGAGAGAAATAATTCAAAAGACGGCATGCCTCGTTTTTCGGCATGTCGTTTTCTGTTTAATGAAATTATGGTATAATCGATTTTAATATAATTATTGAGAAGGTGTGATTTTTTTGCAGAGAAAATTCCCCAATTTGTTCAGCCCCTTAAAAATAGGTGGTGTCACACTGAAGAACCGCATCATTTCTGCGCCGATGACATACCCAATATTGACATCGGATGGCTGCTTGACACCGGAAGCAATTGCGTTTTATGAGTTGCGCGCGAAAGGAGGCGCGGCTGTTGTCACTGTGAGTGAAGTCATTGTCGACAGCAAAACAGGTAAATATTATCCGATTCAGGTCATCCTCGACGCGCCGAACGCAAAAGACAGCCTCGCGATGGCGGCCCGCGCAATCAAACGTCATGGTGCGATTCCCAGTATTGAGCTCTCCCACGGCGGCAAATATGCGATTGTTGAGGGTGGCGTGTCTTTTGGCCCGAGCGACGATTATGAAAACGGCGAAATGACAGCCCGTGCCATGACAAAAGAGAAAATCCGCGAGATCATTGATGCCTACGGCAGAGCGGCAAAGATGACGAAGGACGCCGGTTTTGAGATGATGCTCATTCATGCCGGGCATGGCTGGCTTCTCCAGCAGTTTTTGTCGCCGTCAACAAATAAGAGAACGGATGAATACGGCGGCAGCGTTCAGAACCGCGCACGCTTCGCACTCGAGGTTTTAGAAAAAGTCAGATCGGTCGTCGGGCCTGGGTTCCCGCTTGAGCTGCGAATCAGCGCCGATGAATACATGGAGGGCGGTTATTCGTTTGACGATATCATAACGTTTGCAAAGCTGGTGGAATGCAAGATTGACCTCTTGCAGGTTTCAACAGGCGCGCATCACGGGAGCTTCGATAAGACGCATCCGTCTATGTTCATGGAGCGCGGCGTGAACGTCCATTTCGCCCAGGAGCTTAAAAAGCATATCGAAATTCCGGTTTCAACAATCGGCGCGCTCAATGAACCACAGATGATGGACGATATTATTCAATCCGGCAGGGCAGATGCTGTCGTTATGGCCAGGGCCTTGCTCGCCGACCCGTATCTGCCGAAAAAGGCGTATACAGGCAGGGACGACGAGATTGTCCGATGCTGCCGCTGCTTTACGTGCATGGCCGAGCGTATGACGACGGGACTCCGCATCTGCGCCTTAAATCCGGTCATTGGAAATGAATATGAGCTAAGCTTTGCGTATACCCCAACGAAACCGAAAAAAGTACTAGTCGCTGGCGGCGGGCCGGGCGGTATGCAGGCAGCTCTGACGGCAGCGGAACGCGGCCATACGGTCATCCTATGCGAAAAAAGCAGCGCGCTCGGCGGCTCGCTTAAAGCGGAGAGAGGCATCCCGTTCAAAAAAGACCTGTATGGCTTTATAAGTACAAAAGCGCGTCAGCTGGAGAAGGCGGGCGTCGATGTGCGCCTTAACACCGAGGTGACGCCGGAGCTTGCCGAAGCCATCAGCGCCGATGTTCTCGTCGTTGCCGTCGGCGCGTCGCCGATTGTCCCGCCCATCCCGGGAATTAAAGGTGCTGACGGCACCAGGAAGAACGTCATTGTCGCAAATGACCTGTATCTGCGTCGCTTGGATGTGGGCGAAAAAGTTGTTGTCCTCGGCGGCGGCCTCGTCGGTTGCGAGACAGCGGTGCATCTGGCTCATGAGGGGAAGGATGTCACGGTCGTTGAGATGCTTGGCGACGTCTGTTTGGATGCAAATGGCCGTCATCGTCCGCTGCTCGTTGCTGAGCTCAATAAGTATGTCAATTGCCGGACAGGCCTGCGCGGCATCCGTGTCGAGAAGGATGGCCTCGTTTGCGCCGACAAGGACGGGAACGAAATCTTTTACGAAGCCGATACAATCATCTGCGCCGTCGGCCAGCGTTCACAGAGAAGTGCTGCCGATACACTCAAAGACAGCGCACCTGAAGTCTACGAGGTCGGCGATTGCGTCAAACCCGCCCAAATAACACAAGCGGTTTTCAGAGGCCACTTCGCAGCGCTGGATATATAAGACCCCGGCGAATGACACGGACGACCAATGGTCGTCCCTACGGCATGAATCAATGATTTTCGTAGGGACGACCATTGTGTCGTCCGTCGTTAGCAGCAGCATCTTTTTATTCGTGAATTGCATATATAACTGAAGATTTGATAATCTAAAGACAAACAAGATTTTGAAGGCCGGTGGTCGAAGATGAAAAAAGCGCAGAAAGCGATGCGGGAATTTGAAAAAATCAGGTCGCAGCTGGAACAGACGGCGCATATTGTCCAGAATACGAAGGACTCTAAGCTGTGGGATCATGAGGCGATTGTGCGCAAAAGGATCAGGGCGCTCAAAGAACTGGAGCTCCGGGACTTTAAAGAGTTTAAGGATGTATATCAGGGATACCTGGAGCTGCTTGATGAGATTTCCGCCCGGTTATTAAACCATTACAACAAAAAGAAGGGCACAAGCTACAAGTTTGAGGAAATCATCAAGACGGACAAAACCGGCTATATCAGCTCGGGCATCATCTCCGTTCTTGTCACAAGCCATATCCCGAAGATTATCGCCAGTGAGTTCACCAAATATTTCCCGGAGAACCCAAAAGATGAGTATGAAAAAGCGAGAATACTGAAGCGGTGCTTCATTCTCCATCTGGGCGAGACAAATACGGGAAAGACATACAGGGCTATTGAACGTTTAAAACAGTCCGAAAACGGCGTGTATCTCGCGCCGCTCCGAATTCTAGCCCTGGAGAACTTCGAACGTCTCAACAGGGAGGGTGTACCTTGCAGCCTGTTGACAGGCGAGGAGGAAATTATCGTCGAGGGCGCGCGCCACGTGTGCTCGACCATTGAAAAGCTCGGCATAGAAAAGGAATATGACATCGCCGTCATTGATGAAGTACAGATGATTGCCAATTCTCAAAGAGGGCAGGCCTGGACACGGGCCGTACTTGGGCTGCGGTGCTCGGAAATCCATATCTGCGGGGCGATCAACGCCAAAAAGCTGCTCGTTAAGATCCTAGAGGACTGCGGCGACGCTTATGAAATCATCGAATACAAAAGGGACACACCGCTCGAAGTGAGCACGGTACCGTTTTTACTCAAGGATATCGAAAAAGGCGACGCGCTCGTCGCCTTTTCAAAGAGACGCGTTTTAGAGCTTTCCAAGTATTTTCAGGACAGAGGCTTCAAAAACAGCGTGATTTACGGCGACCTGCCGCCGGAGGTGCGCCGGATGCAGTACCACGCCTTCATCAAGGGCACGAACAGGATTCTCATCACAACGGACGCCATCGGTATGGGCGTCAATCTCCCGATCCGTCGTATTGTTTTTATGGACCTGCAAAAATTCGACGGTGAAGAAAAGCGGTACATCACCTCGCAGGAGGTTAAGCAGATTGCCGGCCGCGCCGGGAGAAAAGGTATTTATGATGTCGGGTACGTCTCCACGACGAGCATCGACCATCTTTTTATAAAAGAAAACCTCGAGACCGACGATGAAATGCTCCGGCAGGCTGTTCTCGGCCCAAGCGAAGCAATTATGAAGATCAAGGGCCTGCCGCTCCGCGAAAAGCTCGCCCTCTGGAGCACAAACGAGGAGACGCTCGGCTATTACAGGAAGATGGATGTGCGAGACTACCTTCTGGTACTCGAAAGCATCAAGCAGTACCGGCTGCCGGAATCGGCGGAATATAAGCTGATGAAGCTGCCCTTTGACGTCAATAATATGGAGCTGCTTGGTGTTTTTCTGGATTATGTTGACGAATATTTCATAAAAAAGCGATCTGAGATATCAAAGCCGAAGCCTATGGGACCGAAGTCTATCGGCAACGCATTGTTCGATCAGGAAAAATATTATCAAAAGCTTGGTCTTTATTACTCGTTTTCTAAAAATTTCGACATCGATTTTGACCCAGACTGGGTTTATCAAGAAAGAGCCCGAACAAGCGAACGCATAAATAAACTTTTGGTAAGGCTTTAAAAAATTAAGGTGAAACGCTTATTATCTGCCAGCATAATAATTTTTAATTGTACGAAACTAATAATGCTTTGATAAACAAAGTTTACACTTTGTTGACAAAGATGATACTTTGAAGACGAAGCGAACGCTTTGCGAAGCAGAGAAATACAGACAAACTGAAAAACCACAAGTGAAAGTTTTCTTTGAAAGCAATTGAGGAGGAATCATAATGAGTGGACACAGAAGCGTGATGTCGGACAGCCTGAAGACAGAAATCGCTAAGGAACTTGGCGTTTACGACACTGTCAGAAGCGGCGGCTGGGGCGGCGTTTCATCAAGAGACTGCGGCAATATTGTTAAAAAAGCCATTGAAATGGCGGAGCGCAGCGTCGGCGGCTAGTTACTGCGATATAAAACGTTAGCATTTTACGGGGCTGCTGCAAAAATCAACAGCCCCTTTCCCTTTATGTATTGACAATACGGCAGTTAAACAGTATTATTCAATTAACTGAATAACGGGGTGCTGAGTAAGCTCGGCTGAGATACGGCGGTTTGACGTCGTAAACCCTTGACCTGATCTGGATAATGCCAGCGTAGGAAATTTGACGTGTGCACTCTGATCATTTATAGAGTGCATTTTTATTTGCAAAATAATGTGACAAAATACGTCTGACTTATTTATCAGGTTTGATTGTTCAAATTATATTGAATCGGAGAAAAACATGAAAAAGAAAACAACCATCTTAATTTTAGCGGAATGCGCGATGATGATTGCCATGTCGACGGTACTGAGCATATTCTTCAAAATCTTCACACTGCCCCAGGGCGGCTCCGTCACGCTGGCCAGCATGGCACCGCTCATTATTGTTTCGTATCGTCATGGCCTAAAATGGGGTATCGGCACAGCATTCACGCACAGCCTGCTGCAGATGGTGATCCAGTTTTACGCGCCGCCGGTGGGGACGTTCTTAGCGTTTACGGGTGTGATCGCCCTTGACTATGTCCTCGCGTTTACGGTTCTCGGTACAGCGTCCTTCTTCGGAAAACCGTTTAAGAGCAGAATCGTCAGCGCGGCGGTCGGGGCGGCAGCAGTCACAATCTTGAGATTTATCTGCAGCTTCTTATCCGGAATTCTGATATGGGGCAGCTATGCGCCGGAGGGAACGCCCGTCTGGATTTATTCGCTCACCTACAATGGCAGCTATATGCTTCCTGAAATCATTATCACAACCGTTGTGGTGCTCATTCTCGTACCGATGCTTGACCGTATCGGCGGCAATGGTAATACGAGAGCATAAGATCAAAAAAACATAAACGAAATATTCATAGCGTAGGGGGCGATGCCCACATCGCCCCGTTGACCTTGAGGCAGGAACGACGGTGCGATGTGGGCATCGCCCCCTACGAATAACGCAAAAGCGAGCGGACATTTATTCGTATGCCAGCTATTTAAGTTCGGATGATGCGCTTGACATTGCTCCCTATTTTGTTTTTACACGAATGGGTATCATATGGTATAATAATGGTATTAATGCAAACGAGGTAGCTTATGGAAATCACATCACTTCTTTCAACAGAATTCAAGCTCAAACCCGAGCATGTAAAAAATATCATTTCCCTCATTGACGACGGGAATACGATTCCGTTTATCGCCCGCTACCGTAAGGAAATGACAGGGTCGGTCGACGATCAGGTGCTCCGGGAGCTGAATGATAGGCTCACTTACATCAGAAACCTTGAAAAACGCAAGGCTGAGATAAAAGAGAGCATCGCAGCGCAGGAGAAAATGACAGACGAGCTGTCAAAGGCGATAGACAACGCCGCGACGCTGTCTGAAGCGGAGGATTTATACCGCCCGTACCGCCCGAAACGCCGGACGCGCGCGACGATTGCGAGTGAAAAGGGCTTAACACCGCTTGCTGAATTGCTGATGGCTCAAAATATACGGAAGGGCACGCTCCAGGAGCTTGCCGCGCCTTTCGTCAATGCGGAAAAAAGCGTCGCGACATGGGAGGAGGCGCTCGCCGGCGCAATGGACATCATCGCCGAGGTTATCTCCGACGACGCCGAATGCCGCAAGCGTTTACGCGTTCTGATGATGAGAGACGGCAAGCTTGCTTCAAAAGCGCTCAAACAAGAAAAGTCAGTCTATGAGATGTATTATGATTTCGCAGAGCCTGTCAGTAAAATCCCGAGTCATCGCGTACTCGCCGTCAACAGAGGAGAGAAAGAGGATTATCTCAAGATTAAAATTGAATTGAATGATGATTCAGCCATAGATGTTATATACAATCGGTTTGTTGTGAACGGCTCCGTCACAACAGATACAGTCAAAGCTGCCGCTCAGGACGCATGGAAAAGGCTTGTTGCGCCCTCTATCGAGCGCGACGTGCGAAATGAACTGACGGAGCGGGCAGCAGAGCAGGCCATCCGCATGTTTGCGCTGAACTTAAAGCCGCTGCTGCTCCAGCCACCGCTCAGGAATAAGGTTATCATGGGTCTTGATCCCGCTTACAGGACCGGTTGCAAAATCGCCGTTGTCAGCGAGACAGGCAAGCCGCTTGATACAACTGTTATTTACCCGACGCCGCCGCAGTCAAAAGTGGAGGAGGCAAAAAAAGAGCTTAAACGTCTTATTGGAAAGCATGGCGTTGATGTGATTTCCATAGGCAACGGCACAGCCTCCAAGGAATCAGAAATATTTGTGGCGGGGCTCATTTCCGAGCTCGACAGGCCTGTCAGCTATATGGTGGTTAACGAGGCGGGGGCATCTGTTTATTCGGCGTCAAAGCTGGCAGCGGAAGAATTCCCCGACTATGATGTCACGCAGAGAAGCGCTGTTTCAATTGCACGAAGACTTTTAGACCCGCTTGCCGAGCTTGTAAAAATTGACCCCAAATCCATCGGCGTCGGTCAATATCAGCACGATATGCCGCTGGCGCGCCTCGATTCCTCTCTGGGTGGCGTAGTGGAGGACTGCGTCAACAGCGTCGGTGTTGATTTGAATACCGCTTCAACTCATTTATTAACCTATATTGCGGGCTTGAATATGACCGTCGCGAAGAATATTGTGGCGTACCGGGATGAAAACGGCAATTTTAAAAGCCGTCCGGAGCTGAAGAAGGTCGCGAAGCTGGGTCCAAAGGCCTACGAGCAGTGCGCGGGTTTCTTGCGCATTCCGGGAGGCAAAAACATCCTCGACAATACATCGGTACACCCGGAATCCTATGAAGCCTCCGAAAAACTTTTGAAAATGTTTTCGCTCAGCCTGAAGGATAAGGACGGCGGCGTTGAAACATTACCGCTGTGCGTGAAGGAAGCAGGCGAAGATAAAGTCGCCGCCGCCTGCGGTGTCGGCGTCCCGACGCTTCGCGACATGATTAAAGAGCTTATCAAGCCCGGGCGTGACATCCGCGACGAGCTGCCACCGCCGATGCTCCGGTCGGACATCATGGACATGAATGATCTCAAAGCCGGTATGGAGCTGACGGGCACCGTCCGCAACGTCATCGATTTCGGCGTCTTCGTTGATATCGGCGTCCATCAGGACGGCCTCGTCCACATATCAGCGCTCTGCGACCGCTATATCCGCCACCCCTCCGAAGTCGTCAAGGTCGGCGATATCGTCAAAGTTTATGTCCTCAGCGTCGACCCGGTGAAGAAAAGAATCGCGCTGTCGATGAAGAAACAGAAGGTATAACAGCCACATTTATTATTGATTGGGTTTTATGATGAAGCAATTGAACGCTGCTATCTGCATGCTGAATTCTAAATACATTCATTCCTCGCTGGCGCCGTGGTATCTGCTGGCGGGGATTGAAGCATATGGTGTGCAGTCAGTCTCTGCCGAGGTTGTTGAGGGCACTGTGAACATGGCACTGCAGGACGTCGCGAACAGGATTATTTCTAAAAGCCCGCAGGTCATCGGCTTCTGCTGTTATATCTGGAACATTGCTTATATCAAAAAACTGCTGCCGGTCATCAAAAATGCGCTGCCGGAGACTGTCATCATACTCGGCGGGCCGGAGGTCAGCTTCAACGCCGGTGACGTCCTGAGGGACGAGCCGCTTATCGATTACGTCATTTCCGGGGAGGGCGAGCTACCGTTCGCGCGGCTGTTGGACGTACTCGGCCGTAGTGCGTGTGTCGGCATGGATGACACGTGTACGGTTCCCGTAGACAAAAACGCCGCGGATATGAGCGGTGCTGGATTGGATGCCGGCAGTATCCCTGGCGTCTGTTATCGAAACGGCAATTATGTTGTCGTCGTTCCGTCGCATTGTCCAACCGATGAGCCACCTAATCCTTATGTCAAACAATATTTTGAAGCGCTGAATGGTCGGATTGCCTATCTCGAAACGAGCCGGGGTTGCCCGTTTTCTTGCGCTTTTTGTCTGTCGGGGCGTATGGGCAGTGTTCGCTTTTTTGATATGGAACGAGCGAAAAGGGATTTGCTGCTGTTAGCAAACAGCGGTACTCAAACCGTAAAGCTTGTTGACAGGACGTTTAATGTAAATCATAAACGTGCGCGGGAGATATTCGGGTTTATTATTGAGAACTATGGCGGAGCGATTCCAAACGGTATTCGGTTTCATTTTGAGATTGCGGGCGATCTTTTAGACAATGAGACGCTTGATCTTTTAGGTGCAGCGCCGATGGGAGCATTTCAATTTGAAATCGGGCTGCAGAGTTTTAATACTCAAACGCTTGAAGCAATCAACCGGAAAACAGATATCGAACTCTTGAAAACAAATATCGAACGGCTTATCTCCTTCGGTACGATTCACATCCATATTGATCTGATTGCCGGGCTGCCGTACGAGGATTTTAAGAGCTTTGCCGATAGCTTTAATACGGCGTACGCACTCAAGCCCCATATGCTGCAATTGGGATTTCTAAAACTGCTGCACGGGTCGCCCATGCGGGAGGAGCGGGAATTTTCGAGCCGATATTCGCCCGAAGCGCCGTATGAGGTGCTGGAGACGCCGTGGCTCACAGCAGATGAGCTTTGTAAGCTGCACAGCGCCGAGGACGCGCTCGAGCGCCTATATAACAGCGGGCGTTTTCGGCGGACGCTGGGGTATGTTCTGGAGAAATCCGGGCAAACACCCTTTGAGCTGTTTCTGCATGCAGGCAGCTGCTTTGGTGAGAATACTGCCGGACGGATGTCGCTCGATGACTTGATCGGCGTCGTTTATGACTATTTTGGAAACATGGATATCGTTAACAAAATGGCGCTGCGCGATGTCATGGTCTGCGACAGGCTGACGACAAATTCAACCGGCAGGCTCCCGAAGGCGCTGCAGGTGATGGATAAAATACTGAAAAAAGCCCTCAGTCAATTGAATAATCAGCATGACACACGACCTGTGGAGGGTATCAAACGCGGTTATGCGCTGCTGCAAACCGAAAGCGCGCTTGTTTATGTCGACTATCGAAACAAAAATCAGGTGACGGGTGAATTTACGCTGCAAAAATACATGCCGGATTTTATCACAAAAAAGGAGCTGGCTGAATGAAAATTGCCATCATGGTCAATAAGGAAAATTTCACGCGGTATACGAAGCCGGGTGCTATTCCGGAGAGCTGGGAGCTTATTCATTTCGGAAACGGTATTCCCGACGAGGATAAAATCATCGAAGCGGATGTCGATGCGATCTTAGCCGATCCGATGTGCGCTGTTACAGCTAAGGTCATAAACGGGTCAAAGCACCTGAAGCTGATACAATCGCAAGGCGTCGGCTTCAATCTGTTTAACTTGGAAGCGGCTCAAAAGGCGGGTGTTTTTGTTACGAATTGTGCCGGGGCCAACGCTGCAGCCGTCGCCGAGCAGGCAATACTCCTGATGCTCGCAATTCTGCGCCGATTCAGAGAGAACGAGGATATGGTTTTTGAAGCAAAACAGATCGAGGCGAAAACCCGCTGCTTTGAAAGCGGTCTTATAGAGCTCGCTGGCTGCCATGTCGGCATTGTCGGAATGGGTGCTATTGGCAAAGAGACGGCAAAGCGCCTCGGGGCCTTTGACTGCCGCATCAGCTATTCCGGCAGGCACCCGGTCGATTGTGAGTTTCCGCATCTTTCGCTTGATGCGCTCTACGAGCAGTGCGATATCATTTCCCTTCATGTTCCACTGACGGCTGAGACAGCCGGCATGATCAATGAATCATCATTAAACAAAATGAAGCGCGGCGCGATTTTAATCAATACGGCGAGAGGGGAAATCGTGGATCAAGAGGCGTTGTGCCGCGCGCTCGTGAGCGGGCAGCTCGGCGGGGCCGGTCTTGATACGTTTTCACCGGAGCCTGTGACGATAAACAATCCACTCCTACAGCTGCCCGCCGATGCTCGTCAAAGAGTCGCGCTCTCTCCGCATATCGGCGGTATTACCGCAGGCAGCTTTTATCGCTATTTTGATATCATCTGGAGCAATATGAAAAGAGTGAGTGAAGGTGCCCGCCCAATCAATATCGTGGGCAGCCTGTAAAGCGGGGCGAAACGGTAAAATCAAAGCGATTATTGAACGTATCCTTGGCTTGGCTTGTAATAAATCATAAGGCCGGAAAGACGCGCTAGAGGGCATACAAATAGACACGCGGCAGCTTTTTGTGTGGGAATAACAGTTATCAATAGGAGAGCAGTTGTTTATCACGGGTAATATGTTAAAAAGCACGATATTTTTACGTCAATGAAGGCGTATGCGATTGTTTTAAAATACAAAACAACTTCTGTTAATATGTAATAAAATACAAAGCATTTTAGTTAATTATGAAGTATAATGCGATTGTGACTTTTGCTAAGGAAAGCACGAATACAATCGTTGAATTTGTGAAGGTTGCTAAACAAATGAGGCGATTTTGTATAAATTGTCTTTGAAAAGGTCTTCGGGGTCTTGAATAATGATTATATGGCTTACGCCATATCGATTTTTTATATTTAAGAAAGAAGGAAAAGAAATGAAAAAAGTACTTACCCTAGCGTTGGTCGTTCTCATGATGGCAGCCCTCCTGACAGCATGCACCGGCAACACTACAACAACAAGCCCATCGGCGCCGGCGGCAACAAGCGCAGCACCCGCCGATACGAGCACTGCTCCGGTAGCAACGACGGTTGGAATCAGCGAGGCAGGCGCCGGCAAGCTCGGCAATGGTAAGGACATCTACAAGGAAGAAATCAACATCGCTTACAT
This sequence comes from uncultured Eubacteriales bacterium, assembly GCA_942492735.1. GTDB lineage: Bacteria > Bacillota > Clostridia > Oscillospirales > Oscillospiraceae > Sporobacter. Next base: position 4,159,992 of record OW818648.1, on the reverse strand, counting down.
ACCGCTGTCCACAGCCGGACAGATCAACGCGGTTATTGATCTTGTGTGGCATGACGTTCTGCTGATTTATCCGAATATCAAGATCACCTCCTTTGACCCCGGCTACGATCCCAACAAGCAAAACTCCATGATCAACGAAGCAATCACCGGTGGATATGATGCAATTATCGCTGGGATTTTAGACCCGGCCGCCAGCGGTGACGCCATCACGCAGGCCGAGCAGGCTGGCATCCCGGTCATCACCGTCGACTGCGGCGCACAAGCTGTGCATACCCTCCACCTCCAGGGTACTGACTACGAATCCGGCATCCTGGCCGCCGAGGTTATGACCAAGGCGCTCAATAACACGGGCAACTATATCGTCCTCGACGCGCCTTCAGCCCAGAAAGCCATCGCCCGCATGGGCACCGCTTTCATCGATTACTGCACCGCCAACACCCAGATGAAGCTGCTTGAGGACGTCAGCATTGAGATGTGGTCCCAAGAAAACGCCCGCGTTACGATGACGACCCTCCTCACGAAGTACCCTGCCGGCGAGATCCAGGCCGTCTACTGCGCCTCGGATGATATCGCAGGCGGCGCGCTGCAGGCCATTGAGGCTGCAGGGCGCGACAAGGAAGGCATCCTCATTTACGGCAACTGCGGCTTCCTACCCGTTCTTAATGCCATCAAGGAAGGCAAAATCTTCGGTACTAACTTCTCTGATACATATGCCCACTGGTATACGTCTTTCCATATGGCGCTGTACTTCATCGAAACCGGCACAACGTCCGTCACAGCAGGCTACACGGCCACGCCGGTTGTTTATGACACGATGATCCCCGTCAATATGGACAATGTTGACTACATCACGCAGGTCAGCCGCTTCCCGTATCTTGCGACTCAAGCCAATTAAAAAGGCAGACATACTTACTTAACGCATCATTTCTTCAAACCTCTGATTACGGGGTCTCTGTCCTAGGGCAGGACCCCGTAAAAAGTATATGCAGTTCAACCACAGGAAACTCCGTTAGAAATTGGAGGTTCAACAACTAAAATGAACGTTAAAACAATCCGAATACTCATTTCTCTCATGCTCGTTTTAATTCTGGCTGTTATATTTACCTTTACGACGGATTCATTTCTGAGCAATAGAAACATCTCTGAGCTACTAAGGGAATCATCTATGGTCGGTATCGTCGCGCTGGGTGTCGCCTTTGTTATTATTGGCGGCGGCATTGACCTGTCGACCGGCGGTATTGTCGCGCTGAGCGGTCTCGTCTGCGCCCGGCTATCATTTATACCGGGCATTCCCGGCATCGTCGTGCTGCTTGGCGGCGTTCTCACCGGTGTTCTGTGCGGGGCGTTCAACGCTTTTCTGATCACCCGGGTCCATCTCACCGAATTTGTCGGAACGCTGGCTTCGGGTTTTGTCTTTACAGGGCTGGCGATGCTCATCGCTTTCAGGCAGGGCAGCATTATTCAGTCGAAGGTTATTACCAATGCCAGCTTCACATTTTTGGGAGGTAAAATCGGCGGCATATATAACATTTTCGTTGTCTGGGCTGTATTAATGATCATCATGATGATCGTGCTGACGAAAACGAATTTCGGGCTGCATACATACGCGCAGGGTTCTAATGCCAAGTCGGCACTGATGTCCGGCGTGAATAATGATTCTGTCAAGAGTATGGGTTTTGTAATCTGCGGCGCATGTGCGGGCATCGCCGCTTCTTTTGTCGCCGCAAAGAATGCCGCCGCGCCGGTCACGATGGGCAATGATGTGGCGTTTCAGGCCATTGCCGCCTGCGTTGTCGGCGGCCTTGTCCTCGGCGGTGGACGCGGCAACGCGCTGGGCGCTTTCCTGGGCAGTCTTTTCATGCAGCTCATCCTGAACGGTATCTATAAATATAAGCTGCCGATCGCTTACCAGTGGATACTTCTTGGCGCCATTATCGTCTTAGCGACCGCTTTCGACGCGCAGTTCAATAAAATCACGTTCGGTCGGAAGAAAGCGCGGCATGCCATTGGGAAGGAGGCCGATGTTTAAATGGAAGAGAAAAGTACATTGCTGCAGTGCAAAGGCATCTTTAAACAGTTTAATGGCATTCCAGTCTTAAAAAACGTTGATCTCGAAATCTGGTCGGGCGAAGTCCACGCTCTGATGGGCGAAAACGGCGCGGGCAAATCGACGATCATCAAAATTATAACCGGTGTCTACAACATGGATGAAGGCCAGATATATATCGAGGGGAAGCCGGTGAACATCACTTGCCGCCAGGATGCGCGGTGCAGCGGGATTTCTGTCATCTATCAGGAATTGAGCCTTTTTCCTGCACTCGACGTCACAGAGAATATTTTCGTCGGGCAGGAACTCAGCCGTTATGGCTTTTCTCTAAAAAAAGAGATGCGGCGGCGTGTCCAAGAGCTCATCGACAAGTACCAGTTTGATATCGATCCGAACGCGCTTGTCGGATCAATGGGCATGGCACAGCGCCAGATGGTTGAGATTCTAAAGGCCTTGTCAATGGAATCCAAACTCATCATTATGGATGAGCCGACAGCGTCGCTCTCTGCGTCTGAAACGGATAAGCTATTCGACACGATTGACGGCCTAAGCAAAAAAGGCACCAGTATACTCTACATCTCGCACCGGCTTGAGGAGATTTACAGACTGGCCGACCGTCTCACGATCATGCGCGACGGCGAAAACGTCGGTGTGCTGACAAAGGACGAAATCACGCCTCAAAAGGTGACGACTCTGATGATCGGCCATGAAATCAGAGAAGACAAGAACAGAGAGCGGCGGCACAGGTATGAGGAGAACTGCCTCGAAGTCAAAGGGCTGGCGTATAAAGGCATTTTTCACGACGTCAACTTCACGGCTTACGGCGGTGAAATTCTCGGTATCGGCGGCCTCGTGGGTTCCGGCAGAACAGAACTTATCCGCTGCATATACGGTGCGAACAAACCGGGGAGAGGGACGATCAAGTTAAACGGCAAGCCAGTCAGCCGATCGGTCGGGAAAAATATCAAAGCCGGTTTTGGACTCGTCCCGGAGGACAGACGGAACGAGGGTTTTGTTCCGCTCTTATCGATTGAGAAGAATCTCACGATTTCAAGCTACGACAAGCTGGCGAAGTTCGGCGTTGTCAACAGAAAAAAAGAAATCGACTTTGCGGTGGAAGCGATAAAAAGCTATGATATCCGGCCGCCGATGAAGCATCTCCCAGTCGGCAACCTCTCCGGCGGCAATCAGCAGAAGGTTGTTCTCGGCCGGTGGCTGTCGCGCAAGCCGAAGGTGCTGCTGCTCGACGAGCCGACAGCCGGCGTCGACGTCGGTGTCAAGCACGAGCTGTATCATCTCATGCGCGCTTTGGCGCTGTCGGGATCAATTGTTATCATGGTTTCTTCAGACCTTGAGGAACTCACGCGCGTCTCCGACCGTATTTTGATCATGCAGGGCGGCCGGTTCTTTGAAGAGTTTGAACATGAAAAGGCGACGCAATCCGCCATTCTACTCGCCTCTTCAGGCGTACATACCGAGGAGGGCGTGGCACTATGAAGAAATTAACGAATTTTCTTGGTAACCAATGGGGGCAAAGGCTGACGATCGTCGCTCTTATCATGATCGTTATGGCGATTTTTGAGCAAAATTTCTTCAAACCGGCAAACGCCTCCAACATTCTACTGGCAATCTCCCTTTACGGCATCATGGCCTGCGGCATGCTCTTCGTCGTCCTCGTCGGCGGTATGGACCTCTCTGTTGGCTCGATGGCAGCACTGGCGGCGTCGATCCTGTCGATGAACGCGCAAAGCAGCGGCTACACAACATCAGGCTTTATCACCGGTGTCCTGATTGCTATTGCCGCCTGCATCGCCGTCGGCATCGTACACGGCATCCTCGTCACATATTTCTCCATACCGGCTTTTATCGTAACGCTTGCGACGAAATATCTCATCTACGGCTTGGTCTTGTACGTGACCGGAGGCCATTATGTGACGATCGTGGATAAGGGTATCATGTATCAGCTCGGTAACGCCCGCCTCTTTGGCTTAATCCCGATGCCGGAAGTCATCTTTATCATCTTTGCGCTCATCTGTGCCTTCATTCTTGGAAAAACAGTCTTTGGGCGGCGGCTGTATGCCGTAGGCGGCAACCCGGTCGCGGCGCAGCTGGTGGGCATAAAAACGAAAGCGACAGTTCTTGTTTCTTATATCATCTGCAGTATCTCAGCCGGTATCGGCGGTATGATTCTGGCCTCCCAGAATATGATGGCAGGTCCGACAACCGCCAACGGATATGAGGGCAATGTTCTCACGGCCATGGTCGTCGGCGGACTCAACCTAGCCGGCGGCGAGGGAGGCATACCCGGCGCGATCTTTGGCGCGCTCCTGGTGGGCATCATCAATAACATGCTTATTCTCTTGGGTGTGCCGTCCGACTATACGATGTTTGTACAGGGTATCATCATTATCGCGGCCGTTTCGCTCAATATGTACACGAGCCGCAGAAGCCAGGGCTTAACACGGACGAAAGCGAAGAAAGCGATTGCAAAAGCGCAAGTGACGAAGTAAATATCAGATAACAATCGTCATGTATGTAGGGGCGATTCACGAATCGCCCAAATCGCAGGCACTAAGCGGGGGCGATTCGTGAATCGCCCCTACAAATTTACATACGACCTTTCGTGTGAATGCATATATTCACACAAATGCATTCGGTGTTATAATGAAGCATCAGGAGGCTGATCATATGAAATATAAGCATCTATTTGAGCCGATACAGCTCGGCAGGCAGATATACCGCAGCAGGATATTCGCGTCACCGCAGGATTTTCCGGGGCTGACGGCGGATGGGTTCTTAACGAAGGACGGGACCGCGTTTTATGAGAGGAAAGCCATGGGCGGCTTCGCTTCGGTCTGCGTCGGCGATTTTATGGTCGATTCAAGGGCCGGACACAGCCATCCGTTTCAGATGAGGGGCGACGACGTCAAGGCAAAGGTCAGTCTGACGCTGACGGCCAACGCCATCACTCGGCACGGCGCTGTGGCGTCTGTTGAACTCAACCATGCCGGAATTAACGCCAATCCCATGGCGGAGCGCGAAGGGTTTGTCTATGGCTTTACGGATGGCATACGCCATGACGGCGTCGAGCTCCGCGCGATGGATGAAGTGTGGATAGAGCATCTCATCAAAAGATTTGCAACCGGCGCGGCGTTTGCGCGCCAATGCGGCTTCAACATGGTGACGATCCACGGCGGCCACGGCTGGCTGTTTTCGCAATTCATGTCCCCGCGCGACAATAAAAGAACGGACCGCTGGGGCGGCACGTTTGAAAATCGCATGCGCTTCCCGCTGGCGGTGATCGAGGCAATTCGAAAAGCCGTCGGGCCGGGCTTCCCGATAGAAATGCGCCTCAGCGGCGCGGAGTATTTGGGAGACGATGGCTATGATCTGGACTACGGCGTCGCGATTGCGAAGACCATCGACGGAAAGGTTGACCTCATCCATGTTTCCGCCGGGCATCACGAAATCGACGCAGCCAGCATGGTCACACATCCGAGCATGTTCATGCCGGACGGCGTCAACGTCCATCTGGCAGCCGAGATAAAGAAACATGTCAAAACACCCGTTGCGACGGTCGGCGCTTTAACCGATCCTGCCATGATGGAGGAGATTATCGCCTCCGGCCAAGCCGATATTGTCCAGCTCGGACGGCAAACACTCGCCGACCCCGACCTGCCGCTCAAGGCGCGGACCGGGCGCGAGGACGAGATAAATAAGTGCCTCCGGTGCTATAACTGCTTCTCCTACAGCACGATGGGCGGTGTCTTCTACTGTGCGACGAATCCTGTCATCGGCAACGAGCTCGAATGTATGTACGACACTCCGCCCCGTAAGCAGAAGACTGTCCTTATTGCCGGCGGCGGTATCGGCGGCATGCAGGCGGCACTGACTGCAGCCGAACGGGGACATAAAGTTATTTTATGTGAAAAATCGGATAAGCTTGGCGGCGTGCTGCGCTGTGAAAAGAATATACCATTTAAAAAACATCTCGAGGAGTATCTCGAGCTCCAGGAGCGTCTCATCTCCAGATCGTCCGTCGCGGTGCATCTGAATATGGCGGTAACACCGGATATTGCGCTAAAATTCAAGCCCGACGCCATCATCGCGGCAATGGGCTCGCGTCCTGTCAAGCCGCCGGTTCCAGGTATTGACGGCTGTAACGTATTTGGTGCGGAGGATGTTTATTACAAACCAGAAATCGTCGGCAAAAAGGCTGTCATCATGGGCGGCGGGCTTGTCGGCCTGGAGCTCGGTATTTTTCTGGCTGAGACAGGGCGCGAGGTCACAGTCATTGAAATGCTGCCGCGCACCTGCGCATCCGGTGACGATAAGGAGACCTCCGAGCGGTTCTCAGCATTCGGCGGCATGGTCGTCGGCGACCCGCTCGTCCACGGTATCGCCATCCGGGAGTATCTCATCGCGCATCCGGACATCAAGATGAAGATCCTGACATCAACAAAAGCGCTTGAGATCAACGATGTGGGCATTGTCGTCGAGGACTGTAACGGCGTTCGCACACTTGAAGCCGATACAGTCATCTATTCCGTCGGTCAGAAGCCTCTCCGCGAAGAAGCCCAAGCGCTCAGTGACTGCGCACCCGAATTCTACGCCCTCGGCGACTGCGTCACACCGCGTAATATTTTCTCAGCGACCCAAGCGGCGTGGCAGATAGCCAAGGACATCGGAAGAATATAAAGCGTGTGCAGACTCAAACCCTGCATGGTCGCATGAGGCCCAAGCAGTGTGGCAGATAGCCTGAGTATCGGACGCATTATGTAGGGAATGGGTTTACCCATTCCACTCCCTCGTGTGCGGTGCGGAGGAACGGTCAAGACCGTTCCCTACAGAATGAGCAGCTTTCCGCAGGGCACGGGTTATGTCTACCCAAGATACGATCTAGAGATAGTCAAGGTGTTAAACTTCTATTAAATCGGAGGACAACATGAGTAAAGTAATCATGACAGGCGTTGACGGCAACTTCGGCGGGTTCGCCGCGCGCAGCATTTTGAATAAGCTGGATCGGAAAGATCTCATTTTTACAAGTCCTAATAAAGACGCCGTTGCGAAGTTTATAAGTGAAGGCATGGATGCAAGGTACGCCGACTATACAAATCCCGCGCAGGTGGCAGAAGCCTTTTCAGGCGGTGAGACGCTCCTTTTGATATCTGTTCCTCAGGTCGGAGAAAAACGCCGGATGATGCATAAGAACGCTGTGGACGGCGCAGTCAAAGCCGGTGTCAAAAAGATTATCTACACCTCCATCGTCGGGACGGGAGACCCGGCCTGCGAGTCCTATGAGATGGCAGACCACCAGTTTACCGAGGACTATATCAAGTCAACCGGTGTCGCCTATGTGTTTCTCAGAGACGCCCAGTACTGCGAAGCCATGGTGGCCTCGTTCGAACAATCAGCCGCTGCCGGCGGTGTGCTCACGAACAACATGGGTGACGGACGGATGGCGCATGTGGCACGTTTCGACTGCGCGGAGGCGGCAGCCTGTGTCGCGGCGGGAGCCGGTGAGAACAATAAGGTTTATTACATAACAGGCCCAACAGCCAACACGATGGAGGAATTCGTTGCAATCGGCTCGGAGGTCACAGGGAAAAAGGTGGTATATCAATTTATCAGTGATGACGACATGTGGGCCTTTTTTGATTCCAAGGGCGTACCCAGAAAGACAGACGGCGATTGGTCAAAAGCAGACCCCGCCTTCCCGTTCTGCGGCGACGGCATGGTGACCTTCGGGCGGGCAATTCGCCTCGGTCAGATGAGCTATTGCACAAATGATTTTGAACTCCTGACCGGCAAGAAACCGCAGTCAGCCCGAGATGTCTTTGCAGACATTGAAAATCATCGGATCGGGAAAAGAATGGCAACGGATTAAGAATTATTTAAACAGCAACAAACGACGTGAAAAAGATCGCGTCGTTTGTTTTTTGTAGGGCAAGGGCTCTGCTCTTGCCACCCGTGCATCGCGCGCGGCACATAGGAAGGCAAGAGCAGAGCCCTTGCCCTACCCTACATTCATTCGCCATCAGCCATTTTCTTCACTGTTATAAGCATTTTTTTGTCCGCCTTGGTTAAAATGTGTGTGATGAATGATAATTCGGAAACAGGCGGCGTTTATGACATTTAACGATTTATATAACGAAATATTAGTATCAACAGTTGAAAACAGACGCGAGGCGCATATCGAGATGCTGCGGGCGGAGGATACTTGCGACAGCATTGATTGTCTTCTGTACCCGGAGAGATTTGCGCCTGTTTGGAAAACGGCGCGGTGCGACTGCGGTGAAGACGGGACGCCGAATTGTATTAAAAGCTGTATTTTCAACGCGATCAGGAAAGGCGCCTCCGGAGAACTCGTTGTTGACAAAGAACGGTGCGTTGGCTGCGCCGAATGTATTGATGCCTGTAGCTCAGGAAAACTCACGGGGAGCCGTGATGTTCTGCCGGTGCTGGACGCGCTGGGGCATACCGGAGGACCCGTTTATGCCATGGTTGCACCCGCCATCGTCGGCCAATTCGGTGATGTTTCTCTCGGTAAGCTCCGGTCAGCCTTTAAAGCAATCGGATTTGCCGGTATGGTGGAGGTCGCGCTTTTTGCCGATATCCTGACGCTGAAGGAAGCGCTCATTTTTGATGAAAAAATCATGACAAACGAGGATTTCATGCTCACAAGCTGCTGCTGCCCGATATGGATTGCAATGGTGCGCCGGAGCTACGGCCAGTACATGAAGAAAATTCCCGACTCGGTCTCGCCGATGGTGGCGAGCGGCCGCGCTGTCAAGAAGCTGGAGCCGTCAGCAGTAACGGTTTTTATCGGTCCGTGCCTTGCTAAAAAAGTCGAAGCGCGCGACAAGGGCATATCGGACGCCGTCGATTTTGTTTTGACTTTTGAAGAGACACGCGACATTTTTGACGCTTTCCATATCGATTTTGCTCAAATGGAGGAAGATGTGAAGGAGCATTCTTCAAGAGCGGGAAGGATTTATGCCAGAACAGGCGGCGTCAGCGAAGCTGTCGACAACACTTTACGCCAGCTGAATCCGCACCGGTTCGTGAGTATGCGTGCGGAGCAGGCCGACGGCACGGCACGCTGCAGGGCATTGCTGCAAAAACTGCAGGAGGGTAAAATAACGGCAAATTATCTAGAGGGAATGGGCTGTGAGGGCGGCTGCGCCGGCGGTCCAAAGGTCCTGGTTAAACCGGCTGAAGGGGGGCGTTATGTCAACACGTATGGGGAAGAGGCCTGCTATAAAACGCCGCTCAATAATCCGAACGTGCTAGCGATGCTTAAAAGCCTCGGCTTGGATTCAATCGAAAGTCTGCTCGAAGACGGACTGTTCACCCGTCATTTTGAGGAGCCGGCGGTGACATGATGAGCGTTTAAAGCGCGCGGGCGAACATTGTTGTCCGTCCTTCCGGGTCGGCGTTACGCGGCACAGGAGTCAATCCTCAGTCACCTGCGGGTGACAGCTCCTTTCGAAAGGAGCCTTTTGAGTGGTTGGAGGGCGATTCTTGAATCGCCCCTACGCGAAAACTGCAGTGTCACCGTAGGGGCGCCCATTGGGCGTCCGCCTTGCCGGCATAACGCGGCACAGGGGAAATCCTCAGTCACCATGCGGCTTCTCCCTTGAAAAGGGAGCCTTTTGAGGATGGAGTGGCGATTCGCAATCGATTTTGGTGGCTTGAAGGACGGAGGGTATCCGTATAGGTTTCGGTATTTTCTGCAAGAATATCATCGTTATAAATCTCAAGGAGTGATGAAATTTCTTGCTGACGCTCTTGAAAAACCTTGAATGCTTCTGCCCATGTTCTGTCGGGAAAAAAGACATCGTCATTGCGAACCATAAGATATATAAAATCTTACAGACCGATGCTGTCAAAAATAACGTGTTGTTTGAAAACATCATTGACTGCCGGGGATTGTGCGCCTTTCCGGGCCTCATTGATCAGCATGTTCATATGACAGGGGCAGGCGGTGAGCAGGGCTTTATCAGTCGGACAAAAGAGCTTGAGGTTCAAGATATAGCCGATGCCGGAATAACAACAGTCACCGGTCTTCTCGGCGCCGACGGCATAACGCGAAGTATGGAGAATCTGTTGGCCAAATCAAGGGCGCTCGAAGCGGAAGGGTTGACGACTTTCATCTACTCTGGCAGCTATACGATACCACCCGTGACGCTGACCGGCAGTATGCTCCGGGATATGGTACTCATCGATAAAGTCATAGGCGCCGGTGAAATCGCCATATCTGACCACCGGTCGTCAGGTCCCTCAGTACAGGACCTTATTAAGCTCTCGTCGGACGTCCATCTGGGCGGGCTTATCGCGGGAAAAGCCGGTGTCGTGCACGTCCATGTCGGCGATGGGAAGGGTGGTCTATCCTGGCTGATTGATGTCGTCAACCAATCCGATCTACCGATCGAGACGTTCATACCGACGCATACAAATAGGAATCCGGAGCTGTTCCGGCAAGCTGCTGAGTACGCGAAAAATGGAGGTCATATCGATCTGACAGCGGGGGAGCAGGACGGCTTGACTGTCACAAATGCCGTCAGCCTACTTGCGGCTGAAGGAATTGATACCGCGCGCGTTACAGTCAGCTCAGACGCCGGAGGCAGCATCCCGTCTAACGGCGGTGTGGCGAGGCCGTCGGCATTATACAGCGATTTTATGGAAATAATAGAAAAATCGGTTTTAGACCAATCGGTGCTGACGCCGGATAAGGTCGTTTGCCTGTTCACGGAAAACGTCGCGCGGGCGTTGAAGCTATACCCAAATAAGGGTGTTATTCGGGAGGGAAGTGATGCTGATCTTCTGATAACGGATAAAGAGTATCATATAAAGAAGCTTTTCTGCATGGGCAGACTAATGGTTAACCATACCTGAATAATGCGGATTTAGGAGAGAGTCGTGGAAGAAAAAAAATCAAGAGGCTGCTTAATAATTATCGGCGGAGCAGAGGACAAGACCGGCGAAAGCGTCATCCTCAAAGAGGCGCTCGGCTTCTTAAAGGACACGGATATGCTCACTGTATTGACAACCGCAACGTCAATACCGGAAGAAGTCGGGCAAAACTATCTGACTGTTTTTCAACAGCTTGGCGTCAAGAACGTCCAGATTCTCAATATCAGCACGCGCGACGAGGCCAACAGCGACCCGATGATCGAGAAAATCGAAAAATCAAAATGTCTTTTTATAACCGGCGGAGACCAGCTGCGCTTGACAAGCATATTGGGCGGCACAAGAGCCGGCAACGAACTAAAAAACCTGCACACAAACGGCGGCGTCATCATGGGCACAAGCGCCGGGGCATCTGTCATGAGTTCGACGATGATCGTCAAAGGAGAGGATAACGAACCAGCAAAGAAATGCACGCTGAAGATGGCACCTGGCCTCGGGCTGGTCAGCGGCGTGATCATCGACCAGCACTTTGACCAGCGCGGCCGGTTCGGGCGTCTGATGTGCGGCGTGGCGGAAAATCCTGATGTCATTGGCATCGGCATTGACGAGGACACGTCTGTCAAGTTGTTCCCCGATATGCATTTTGAGGTGATCGGCACGAATGCCGTGACGATAATCGACGGGAGTACAATCTCGAGCTCTAACGTATCGGAACTCAAACAAAATGAGATACTCGCCATTATGGGGGTCACTGTTAATATTCTGCCGCAGGGCTACGGCTACGATTTAAACAGCAGAAAGGTTATACGTTTTTAAAAAAATGAAGACAAATCAGATCAGAATCCTTGAACTCACGAGCTACAGCGGAAAAAATATCTACAGCCTCAGGCCGGTCATGAAAATGACGGTTGATATCGGCGGTTACGGCAACATCCCGACAAAAGATATCCCGCACTTCAATAATAAGCTCCTAAGCCTCCTGCCGGGACTCAAACAGAATTACTGTTCTCTCGGATACGAGGGCGGTTTTGTTGAGAGATTGGAGGAGGGCACCTATCTCGCGCACGTACTGGAGCATGTGATTCTCGAAATGCAGTCCGTATTGGGGTACGACGTCAGCTTCGGACAGACAAGAACCGTCATCGCCCCGTCGCAGTATTATCTTGTGTTTGAATATCAAAACGAGGTCTGCGGCATGGAATGCTCAAAGGTCGCCGTATTCATTCTGAATTATCTGCTCGCCGGGAAAGACATCCTCATCGGCGAATTTATGGAATATCTAAGAAAAATCTCCGTTGAATCGGAGCTTGGGCCGTCAACGGAGGCCATTGTTAATGAGGCCAAAAAGCGCGGTATTCCGGTAACGCGCATCGGGCACGAAAGCCTTGTTAGGCTCGGCTACGGCAAAAACAGCCGCCTCGTGGAATCGACGCTGACGGATGCCACCGCTTGCATTTGCGCGGATATATCGAGCAATAAGCAGCTCTCAAAATTTCTGCTCAGCGAGCAGAGGATCCCCGTCCCCTACGGCAAAGTCGTCTATTCGGATATTTCAGCCTTAATGGCCGCTGGCCAGATCGGTGCACCTGTTGTAATCAAGCCGCTCGACAGCAATCAGGGGAAGGGCGTCCATCTGAATCTCAGTACCAACGACCAAATCACAGAAGCGTTTTTGTGCGCGTCCAAATACTCAAACGGTGTTATCGTCGAGCAATTCGTCAAAGGCGCCGATTACCGCGTCCTCGTCGTCGGCAGCGAGGTCAGGGCTGTTGCAAAACGCGTGCCTGCTCATGTGACGGGCGACGGGAAGCACACAATCAGAGAACTCATCGATATCGTTAATGAAGATCCGCTTCGCGGGGAGAAGCATGAGAAACCGCTCACAAAAATCCGCCTTGACGATATCGCGGTTGCAATTCTTAAAAAAGCAGGTTTGACGCCGGAGAGCGTTCTTCGTCAAGGTGAGACCGCCCGGCTCCGTGAAAACGGCAATATATCCACAGGCGGCACGGCTGTCGACTGCACGGACATCATCCACTCGGATAACGCCGAGCTGGCTGTTCAGGCGGCAAACGCCCTCGGGATCGACATCGCCGGCATCGATATTGTGACAGAGGATATATCCGAATCGATTCTTGATACGGGCGGTGTGATTGTCGAAGTCAATACCGCGCCGGGAATACGAATGCATCTGTATCCGTCGGAGGGAACGCCGCGCAATGTCGCAAAGGACATCATTGATTTTCTGTTTCCGAATGATGAGACGGTCCGGTTCCCAATTGTCTCAGTGACGGGGACGAACGGAAAAACGACGGTGGCGCGGCTCGTTTCGCATGTGCTGATGACGACGGGCAAAGCGGTCGGCCTGACGAGCACGAGCGGCACCTTCATTAACCATAAATGCATTGCCCGCGGAGACAACTCGGGGCCGCTCAGCGCGCGGTCACTCTTGTCGAACAAAGCCATCACGGCGGCCGTTCTCGAAACGGCGCGCGGCGGTATCGTCCGGGAGGGACTTGGTTACGAGGCTGCCGATGTCGCCGTGATTACGAATATATCTGAGGATCATCTCGGTCTTGACGGTGTTGAAACACTCGACGACCTTGTCTTTGTCAAATCGCTCGTCGCAGAAGCTGTCAAGGACGGCGGCGCTGTTGTTTTGAACGCGCGCGACCCGTCAACGCCGGATGTGCTTAATCGGATTAAGGCAAGGCCAATATTGTTTTATAATGCGCCAAATGCTGACACACAATATAACCGGCTCAGCTGCGTCCGGGTTTTCAACGACAGCGGCTGGATACGGATCAAAGACGGCCCAAAGACCGTCAACGTCATTCATGTGCGGGAAATCCCCATAACGCTCGGCGGCCTCGTCGACTGCAACATTGAAAACGCCCTAGCTGCAGTTAGCGCGTTAATCGGACTTGGTGTCTCGGTTGATGTGATCAAAACAGGCCTCATGAGCTTTGCGGATAATACCGGCCGGTTCGAGCTGTACGATTATAACAATGCAATGGTCATGTTGGATTACGGCCATAATCCGGATGGTTATGAGAATGTAATCAGGGCATGTACGAAAATGGAACACAAACGTCTTGTCGGCGTCATCGGTATGCCTGGAGATCGCAATGACGGAGCCGTACAAACGGTCGGGAGATTGTCTGCCAGAGCTTTTGACCGCATTATCATCAAGGAAGACGAGGATAAGCGCGGCAGAGAAAAAGGAGAGGTCGCAAAGCTGCTTCTCGACGCCGTCATTGAAGCAGGATATCCACGAACGCAAGCAGCAGTTATCGAGGATGAGCTCGAAGCGTTCAAAAAAGCCGTCTCGGAAGCGGAAGACGGCGATCTCATCGTCGTATTCTACGAAAAGCTCCGCTGCCTGCAGCGCTATCTGGAGGATATCGGCGCAAAAAAACAGTATCGTAGTATCCTTAATAAAGCGGCCGCAATTATCTAGAAAGCAAAAAACAGGGCCCGAAGGCCCTGTTTTCATGTTGATTATGAGTTTACTCGAGCATTGTGACGACTTTTTTGAGCTCGTCGATGATCTGTATTTTCTGCGGGCAGACGGATTCGCAGGCGCCGCAGGCGATGCAGGCGGAGGCTTTTTCGCTGCCGAACATGCCTTCGAGCATATAGCCGAATTTTGCCGCGCCCAGATCGTTGTAGACGAGATAACGGTTCATCGCATCGAAGTACTGCGGGATGTGGATGCCCTTGGGGCAGTCCTTGACGCAGTAAGAGCAGGAGGTGCAGGGGACCTTGGGAATTGCGGCCATTGCCTGCCGCACTGTTTCGACGACGGCTTTTTCATCCGCACTGAGGGGTTTGAAGTTTTCCATGTAGGATATATTGTCCTTCATCTGCTCGAGCGTGGACATACCGCTCAGGACAGTGACGACGTTATCAAGCGACGCGGCAAAACGGATTGCCCAGGAGGCTTGAGATGCGGCAGGGTTGGATTCCTTGAGGACACTGGCAACGCTGTCCGGCAGATTGGATAGGGAGCCTCCTTTGACGGGCTCCATAATGATGATGGGTTTGTTGTGTTTGAGGGCGACCTCATAACATTTTCTTGATTGGACGGAACCGCTTTCCCAATCGCCGTAATTGATTTGGAGCTGGACAAATTCCATTTCCGGGTGCAGATTCAGAATCTTGTCGAGTTCGTCAGCCGAGTCATGGAACGAAAAGCCCATATGCTTGACGAGGCCCTTGTCCTTCATCTGGCGGACGAAGTCCCAGATACCATATTCATTGAACTTATCCGTGCGCGTCCCGCCGATATTATGCAGGAGATAAAAATCGAAATAACCGGCTCCGGTACGCTCAAGCGAGGTCCAGAACATCTGCTTCGCCTCTTCGGCTGTTTTCGGTCCGGCCCAGGCGGGCAGCTTTGTCGCCAGTTGAAAGCTCTCGCGCGGGTATCGATCAACGAGCGCCGCTTTTGCCGCGACCTCCGATTTGCCATTAGCGTAACCATAGGCGGTATCAAAATACGTGAAGCCTTTTGCCATGAACAGATCGACCATTTCTTTGAGCTGCTCGATATCGACTTCGCCGTCAAAACCGCCGTTCATCGGCAGCCGCATCAAGCCGAAGCCAAGTTTTTTTATGCTTTCACCTAAATATGCCATAACGAACCTCCAATAAATAATATACTATTTGTCCTGCAATTGATGATTGGACAAACGTCTCATTGAGAGTAGAATATAGCATGTACGTGTTACAGTCAAGTTAAGTCTGTACATATCCTGTGCGTATCATGCGTAGCGATTTGTAGGAATATCTATTGCTGTAATGCGTAACAAGTGCTATATTGTGTGCTAACAGAATATAATCGATAATCTTGGAGGAACCGGCATGAGAACAGGGCTTAAGCTTTCAACGTTACAGGTCCTAGTTATTGGCTTTGCCTGTGTTATCATCATCGGCGGCGCGCTTCTTTCTCTGCCTATAACAAGCAGAAACGGACAGGGCATCCCATTTATCAACGGTTTATTTACGGCAACCTCGGCCACCTGTGTGACCGGACTCGTCGTATACGATACGTATACGCAGTTCAACTTTTTGGGTCAGGCAATCATTCTGCTCCTGATACAGGTCGGCGGACTGGGTTTTATGTTTGTGGCAATCACGTTCTCCCTGTTTCTCGGCCGCAAAATCGGCCTGCGTCAGCGGTCGATTCTGATGGAATCGGTCAGCGCGCTGAAAATCGGCGGCATTGTCCGGCTGACAAAAAAAGCGCTTGTCATAACAGCGCTCCTTGAAGGGACGGGCGCGATAATTCTGGCGTTCCGCTTTGTACCGCAGTTCGGTCTGTGGCCGGGCATTTGGAACGGGATTTTCCACTCAGTATCCGCCTTCTGCAATGCGGGATTTGATATCCTCGGGAGAATTGAGAAATTCAGCTCGCTGACGCACTTTTCAGGTGACGCGGCTGTCAATATAACGATCATGCTGCTCATCATCATTGGCGGACTCGGGTTCTTTGTTCTCGACGACATTACCAACAAGAAGTGGCATTTTTCGAAGTACCATCTCCACTCGAAGATCATGATCTCAGGCACGTTTATCCTCATCGTTGCCGGTGCGGTTTTATTTTACTTTTTCGAGGCCGAGCATACATTTAGAGATATGGGGGCAGGTGAGCATGTACTGGCGTCGCTCTTTGCATCAGTAACGCCGAGAACGGCGGGTTACAATACTGTGCCCATCGCTGAGATGAGCGAGGGTGGTACGTTCCTGTCAATGGTACTGATGATGATCGGCGCCGGTCCGGGTTCCACCGGCGGCGGCATGAAGGTCACGACAGTTTTTGTGATTTTACTGGGCATTATCGCGCGCGCCAGAAATAAGGAAGACCTGAATATATACGGACGCCGGATCGAAGACGGCGCGCTTAAAACGGCATCCTCAAGCGCCGGGATCTATATAGTACTCGTTGTCATCGGTACAACAATTCTGTGCGCGCAGGGCTTTAACGTCACGAGCGCGTTATATGAGGTTCTGTCCGGCATTGGTACCGTCGGACTTTCGAGAGGCATCACACCGGAGCTGTCCATTGTGTCGAAAATGGCAATCATCCTGCTGATGTACGCAGGCCGCGTCGGCAGCATTTCGGTTGCGGCGGCAATGTCTGTAAACAAGGCGAATAAGCCGTCGGGCTTAAAATATATCTCTGAAAAAGTCATTATCGGATGATCGAATCATTTGATGATCGCATCATTGATGATCGCAACATTGGATTATCTTATCTGAATCTGGCTGCGCGGAATCAGAGTGCAAATTATATAAATCAGCCGGCGCGCAGCGGCGGAATGGACATTGAATATGAAATCTATACTCGTCATCGGTCTCGGGCGGTTCGGACGGCATTTGTCATTAAAACTGATGGAGCTCGGCAATGAGGTGATGGCCATTGACAAAGACGCGGAAGCTGTTGAAAGGGTTGCACCTTTCCTTACCGCATCGCGCATCGGCGACTGTCAGGACCTTGATGTATTGCAAGAGCTCGGCGTCAATAATTTTGATATTTGCTTTGTCTGCATTTCAAATGATTTTCAAAGCTCTCTGGAGGTGTCCTATGCGCTCAAAGAGATGGGCGCGCAATATGTCGTCGCAAGAGCGGACAGGGAAGCACAGACGAAATTCCTGCAGAAAATCGGCGCGGATGAAGTCATCCATCCCGAAAAGGAAATGGCGGAGCGCACTGCAGTCAAATACAGCGTGCGCAATTCCTTCGACTATATTGAACTGACATCGGAATATGCCATATCCGAAATTCGGCCGCCGGAGAATTGGATCGGAAAAACTGTCGCGGAGGTCGATGTCCGATCGAAGCATCATATAAACATCATCGGCATAAAAACGAATGGCGCGATAACGCCGATGGTCAGCTCAACCCATGTATTTACAAAAGAAGAACACCTGATTATAGCCGGGATGAAAAAAGACACGCTTCACCTGGCAGATAAAAACTCTCGTTCTTAATATTTTCAGCAGGGGACATAGAATTGTCCCCTGCTTGGTTTAATACGAGTATTCCATACAGATAATAGAATGCCGGCTGATGTGTCATTCCCGCGAAGGCGGGAATCCACGCGCTCGGAGAGTATTGATTCCCGCCTTCGCGGGAATGACAGTTGCTGAGAGTACTCTGACATTTCATTGCTTTCATTGAAGAATAATATTACTGCATATATGAGAGCGCTGAAGAGGTACGGCAGAATACAAATTGAATACAAATTCAATACAAGAGAACACCCTTGTATTTACTGGCGAACGCAGTTCGCCCCTACGGTATACATATATCCGTAGGGGCGAACTGTGTTCGCCAGTGTTCCTGATAGAGCCTTTATTACCAGCCCGCGGGGTAATCAAAGACAATGTTTGTGTATTCGATCACGGCATACGGCAGGCCGCTTTCGGGGGAGCGTTCGGTACTGACGTTATAGCGGGTGACAGTGCTTTCGTTCAGCTTGAGCACGATGGTTGTATCGGTGCCGTCACTCGACACTGACTCAAGACGGCAATAGGTTTTTTCATTATTAGCAGGGTTTTTGAAATTCTCGGAAAGTATGGTTTTATATAGCGTGATGGTTGAATATCCGGCTTCATTTATAACAGACATTTTCGGTATCGATTCGGATGCGGTATAAAATTCGCTCTCATGTCCGGGCTGTACGTCAAAGCCAAGAGACATAAAACTGTCGTTGAAATTGATATCGGTGAGGCATTCGCGGCGCTCTACGCCGACCGTATAGCTTTGAGCAAGGGGTGCGTAATATTTTGCCTCAGTACCTGTGAATTGAACAGCGCCATCAATGTCAGAATAGCTTGATGTAAAAATTTTAGGGAAAGAGCGTCCTCCGTCGACATATGACAGTCCGGTCGTCAGGACAGTAAAAGTCTTGTCGGCTTTGATCTCAAATTTATCTGTGTAGGACCAGCCGAATACAAGGTCGCGTGCGCCTGTAGATCGGTCAAACCAATCGAAGCGGGAGACGATTTCACCTGGAACGCCTGATGGGCTGTAGTAATGGACCATCGTCACCTCATCGGCGTCACGGATTTCAACGACAGCCAAGCCGAGGCTTTCATAGATGCTCTTAATTTCCACTCCGCTGTACGGCGCGTTCGGGCTGATACCTGTACTGCTCGGCGACGGACTTGATGCCGCGCTTGGAGATATATCGGTTTGGGTATTCTCAGCAGGGAGACTGCCGTTTTTTGAGCCGTCCGGCACGCAGGATGACAGACGGAAAATGAGCGCCGCAAGCAGGACAACAACAACGAGTATCGGCAGGATGGCGCGCCTGAATCTATCCAAGGAACTTCCTCCTGTTATTCGGGTGTATTGGTGTTTTTATTGGTCATGTAACGATAGAATTTCTCTTTATCGGTCCACTCAATAAAATCGAGCTCGAAACCGTCCGGGTCTTTCATGTAAAACTGCCGCGAGAAGGCTTTGATAATGAGCTGCGCTTCCTTTGGGATATAGCCCTTCGCTTTTAGAGATGACAGCAGCGAATCGGCACTGTCAACAGCAAAACCAATATGCCTAAAATTGCGCCCATTGTCAAATTCATAGCCATCTTTTTCGGAAATAAAAAGCTCCAGCCTGTCACTTTGAAGGATGGCATAGTTATTTCCGTCTTTTTTAACGCCTCTGTCTAAGAGGACAAAGCCGAGCGCATCGATGTAAAAAGAAATAAAAGCGTCAACGTTAGAAACATACCTGTTGATGTGGTCAATTGTCATATGTATTTCCCTCCTGTTCCATCATGATAATACAAAAAATGGAAAATGTAAACAGGAATGAGACGGCGGAAACGCTGACTATCCTGATTACTGCTGTAGCAGTATATACAGCACCTGCGCCATTTGTGCTCTTGAGGCACTTCCTGCCGGTGACATTTGCCCGTTACTGCCGGAAACGGCACCGGACGAGGAGAGCGCAGCGACGGCATTTTTTGCATAAGGGGCAATGGTGTTTTCGTCGCTGTAGGAATATGCGGCCGACCCTGTCGGTAATTCATCGAGAAAAACGAGCGTGTTATAGATGAGCACAAGCATGTCCTGCCGCGAGATATTGGCTTCGGGCAGATAAGTGTTATTGCCGGTGCCTGCGGCGAGACCGAGGCGCTTCGCCGCCGCGAGATAGCCTGTGTACCAGGTGCTGCCCGCGTCCGCGAAATTACTTGTATCTGCCGCGTCCGGCACAATGCCATACGCTTTCATAATTAACACAAGGCACTGAGCCCGCGTCAGTATCATGTCCGGACTGAACGTCGTAATTGACGTACCGTAGGTGATATGACGGCTCGAGAGGTATGCGACAGCCGGACCGAACCATGCGCCGTCCGGCACATCGGTAAAGCCCGTGGTGTTTGGCTTTGCGATGGAATATGTATCGATGACGGCGAGTGTGTCGGCCCTGTATGTCGTCATTGTCAGCACGGTATCCGAGACGTCGATGTTTGTAAAGGTCGGCGCCTCAGGCTGCAGCCGGACGGCGGCGTATGCTTCGGGCGATGATTTAAGGTCGTAATATTTACTGCCACTGGAGGAGTCTGCCGTTATATAAACGGTCCCCGCGGGATTCACGACACGTCCCTCGGCGTCGGTTGTCTGCGTTTTGACAGGACTTCCGCCGAGCATCTGATATGTACGCGTATAGCAATGGTCATGGCCGGAAAGCACAACGTCGATTTGATATTTGTCAATAACAGGGACAAGATTCTTGCGGAGCGTGAGAGTTGAAGAAGCACTGGCATATTGAGCCGAGCTGTAAATCGACTGATGGAACATCAAGATATTCCACGTCGTGTCCGTGTTCAACGCTTCAGCCTGCGCGATAAACGCTTCGTGCTCCGATACACTCGTGTTGTTCGTATTGAGGACGAGGTACAGCGTGTTGCCGTATCTGAACCAATAGTCCCCGCCGGCGGGCGTCAGACCGTAAACGGAGGATTCGTTCGGCTCGTTGTAATAATATGAGTGCAGCGCGCTTTTTGACAGGTGCTCATGATTGCCGACGGCAGGCGCTACGGGGTATTGGCGCAGAAGCGGGGAGGCCAGAAAGGCGTCATATTCGCTCTCAAGGAAATAGTCCACCTGATCGCCGCCGCTGAGCACAAAGCTTGTCCCGGGAAATTTCCCAAGCGCCGCTCCAAGCGTCTTTTCCCAATTCGCCTTATCGGCTGATACACTGCCGCTCGCGCCAATCTGCCCGTCGGAGACGAATACGGCGTTGTATGACGCGCTGTTTCCAGTTTTAAAGCTGTAAACACTGCTATAAACCGAGCCGTTTCCGACCCTGTATATATATGCCGTTTGCGGGGTGAGACCGGTCACAGTGACCTTGTTTGAGTAATACCCCTTCGTCGCGGCCGTGACTGAGCCGCTGAATGTTGCAGAACCTGCAGGGAAGGTACCGCTGCTCGTCCCTGTATTTTCTGCAATCTGAACAATGGCGGTCCCTCCTGAAGATGTTTGCCAGCAGAAATTCATCAAGCGCTCACTGCTGCCCGGTTGAAGGGTAAGGTCTTTGATGGAAGCCGCACCCGCCGCGTTGAAGGGTGCGCAAAGCGCCGCACCGGTCAAGAGCACCAGTGCCATGATGTTAATCAATGATCGTTTAATCGTTTTCATATTTATATTCATACACATATCATACCAATTCGGGTCGATTTATTCAATACTTACCAGAAACAGGCGGAAAGTAGGCGCTCATCAAAGAAAAAGATCGCCGATTTCCTGCATATAAAGCAAGGAAAACGGCGCTCTGTAGGGCAAGGGCTCTGCTCTTGCCGATTCGGTAACGCGCGCGGTGCACGAGCTTGGCAAGAGCAGAGCCCTTGCCCTACATAATGTGCTGAGATAAAGGCCCTGCTAAATATCAATATCGCTGTCGACCGATAGTACTTTGTCAATAAACACAGCGACTATGTCCGGGTCAAACTGCGTGCCAGCGTGCATTTTGAGTTCATCGATGGCTTCTTCCCGGCTCATGGCCTTCCGATAGGGCCGCTCATTCGTCATCGCATCGTACGCGTCGCTGACGGTGATGATTTTTGACACGAGGGGTATCGTGTCACCCTTGATACCTCTGGGATACCCCTTCCCATCGATGCTTTCATGGTGATATAGGATATAGTCGGCCAGATTGGAGTACTCATCGGAATTATTTAAAATGCGCCAGCCGGATTCGGCGTGCTTTTCAATCTCCTCACGGTCAGCTTTCGAGAAAATACCCGGTTTGTTGAGTATACTGTCATCGACGCCGATTTTTCCGATGTCGTGCAGGAGGCCGGCGATGCTGATTTGATTGACTTGCTCAGCGTCAAGGCCCATGCCCACAGCGATAGCGGCCGCCGTTCTGCTGACGCGGTTTGAATGATCCAGCTCGCCGATACATTTTTCATACAGTGTTTTCAAAATGATATTAACCGTTTTATTTCTTGAGCTGGCGCTCTCGTGCGTCTTGTTCTTGTACATTTTGTTTTCTGCTTCCGAGACAGTCAGCTCAATATCCGAGGAGACATTGTGCTTGACGGCATAGCCGAACGACAAGGAGAGATCAAGCTGCCTGATTCTGATCTTTGACTGCAGCTTCTTGATGCGCCGGACGATTTTACCGGCCTCGTTGTTATCTGTATTCGGGAGTATAATAACGAATTCGTCGCCGCCGATTCTGGCAGAGATGTCATCTTTCCGGCAGCCCTCCGCGATGATTTCGGAGGCCTTGATGAGCAGCTCGTCACCCTCGCTGTGTCCAAAGGAATCATTTACCAGCTTCAGCCCGTTCACGTCGGCCATGACGATAGTGAGCGGCATGAAGCGCTCATCGTTCATGAGCTTGAGTACATTGTCAAAATACCGCCTGTTGTAGAGGCCTGTCAAATGGTCATGGAAGCTGAGGTATTTGATTTCGTCAAAGGCCTCTTCTCTCTCTGTGACGTCAAAGATAATCGAGAAGAGCACTTTTTCATTGTTGTATGTAATGGGGCAGGAATAAACGTCGACAATCCTTTTTTCCCCGTTTTTCAGGCGGTGCGGGAAGGAAAAATATTTCTGTTTTTTATCGTAGACCTGAAAATGCAGCTCCTTTTCCTCATCGCTTTGCAGTAAATTGATATCGTCGATCTTCAGGCCCAGCAGCTCTTCTTTGGTGTAGCCGTAGAAGGAGACAGCGGCGGGGTTGGCATCAATAATATGCCCTGTTTCGGGCTTGATGAGGAGCATAACAGCGTCGTGCTCATTGAACATCGCTTGTGTTTGCTCTAAGAGGTTTTCCATCCGGTTCTGGACGTTCTTCTTTTCGACAGCGACCCAGACGCCGTTCATGAGCATTGACAGCTCATAGACATCGAAATCGTCGTAGTCGGTATGCTTGTTGGCAAGGCCTACCGCGGCGACGACCTTGTCGTTGAGCACGACTGGAATTGACATATAGTTCTTAATATCGATGTGTCCGCCCGGGAATCCTTTTTTCAGCTTATTCGGCTTGCTATAATCGTTGAGGATAAGCGGTTTGCGATTCCTGATGACATCGCCCCAGAGACCTGCTTTATCAAGCTCGTATATATTTTGGATAGAGGGTACCTTGCAGTCATCCAGTACACTTTTTGTCCAGCAGTTCAACGTCATCTCACGGCGTGTATCGTCATACAAAAAGATATAGCCATATTGACTGCCCGTCAGCGTCAGGGCTTCCTGCAGCGCATATTCAAGCTGCTCCTGGCTCGTCTGGAAGGTCATAAGGAGCGCGTTTGCTAAAATTCTGTGACGCTCCATCGTCCTCTTAAGGATTTCTTCTTTTCGTTTCTCTTCAGAGATATCCCTTATTAACGCACCGACACCTGTTTTCCTGTTGCCGATCGGAACGGGGAACTTGACTGCTTCATATGTTTTGCCATCAATCATCATTTCGGAGACGATGCTCGTTTTTGTCGTAATTGCCTCACAATCGGACTGCCGCGTTTGGTCGGCGAAATCTTCGGGCAGTGCTTCGTCATCTGTTCTCCCAATGATGTCGCTGCTCTCACTTTCAAACTGATCCATGAGCGCATTGTTGACGATGACATACCGGAGGTCCTCATCCTTGAGATAGATGATATCGTCACTCGCGTTAATGTACGTTCTGTACAGCAGCTCGCTTTTGACGAGATCATCCTCAAGCTCTTTATAAGACGTGATATCCTGGCAGTATAGGGTATATCGCCCCTCGGACTGTGTCCTGGCGTTCAGCTGCATCCAGAGCAGCTCGTCCGATTTCGTTTTGATCTGCATCTGGCATTCGGCCTCGCCGCTGCTGAGCAGGTCTTTAAAAAACATCAGCGCAATGATGCGGCTGCTTCTGGCGATGAGTTTCTGAATGTTCAGCGCCATGAGCGCCGTTTCGCCATAACCCGATAGCCTGCAGGCTTCAGGATTGACTTCCAGGAGCTTTCCGGACTCGTTGATGACAACGATACCGAGCGGAGCGAAATCCAGGTAGTTTTTTAATTTTTTTTCCGTCTCATAGGCGATGCCGTATTCGTTTTTTTCCTTTGTAACATCGCTGAAGAGCGTGATAAAATAACCATTTTCGGGGCTGAACGCGTTTACCCGCAGCCACTTGCATAAAATTTCCGAATACTGGTCGGTATCCAGAACAGTACCGTTTGTCGCCACATCGCCATATGCACCAATCCAATCAAATGTGTCGCTGATAATATCCGGTGCCACTTCTAATACGCGTTTGCCAATAATATCGGTGCCGATTAGGCGTGTGATTTCCTCAAATTTCTTGTTGACCTCGACATACTCATAGTCACATGGGCGACCGTTCGTGTCGAGGATGATTTTATGAAGGCCATACCCGACAGGCATGTTCATAATACTCTCTTTATAAAATAGATTATCCATATATGCCGTCCTTATGTTTTTTCTGAGCAGAAAGGATAATGAAATTCTCTCTCACTGATGAATACCTTTACTTATATTTTCGGCATTTTCATAAAATTCATGATGGTCCAAAGCATAAAAATACGCCGAATTTGTTCTGAAATTTGAAGATCTGGTCATAGATAATGACGGAATTATAAAAGAATTGAATTTTTTGCCATAATCATGATATGATGTACAGAGCGCAATACCGCAATGTAGATAAAATACTTAAACGGAGTGATAGCATTGAAAAAAATACTGGTACCTGTAGACGGGTCATCCGAATCAAAAAAAGCTGTGGAACAGGCTGTTTTACTCGCAAAAAAATTCGGGGCGGAAGTGACGTTGATCTCAATTGTTGAGGTCGAAAGCGAAGTGGCGTATACCGAGCTCGGCATCGTCGTTTCTGGCGAGTATGCCGGTGTGCGCGATACGCTGGTAAAGATTAAAACGCAGAGCAGCGGCAAATTGCTCGATGCCATTATTTCGAGCATGGACTGCACCGGCGTCACGATGAATAAGGTTATAAAGGTCGGCAGCGCCCACCCTGAAATCGTGGATGAAGCATTAGCCGGCAAATATGACCTCATCGTCATGGGCCACCGCGGCCTGAACCCCGTCAAGCGCTTCTTTATGGGCTCTGTTGCCAAACGGGTCCTCAATGACGCCCCCTGTTCGGTGCTGATCGTCAAGGCGTAATACAGTTGGGGCGATTATCAATCGCCCGCCGTTCCTGCTCTCGCGATACGGGCGATTATCAAGCCCCTGCAAAAAACGAATACAAAGCTGCCTCATTAAAGTCTTCATGACCATAATGAGGCAGCCTGCTATTATCTTTCCCTTACATCTCGTAAACTTTTCTGAAATGGAAGCCGTAGATAGAGAACCGGACAGCTGCTGGAAACAGTTTCGGACGCCTGAAAAGCGACCAGAATAGGACCTTCCAATAATAGCGGCGTTCACGGCCGATGATACCCAGACGGACGATTGATTTAAAAAACGCCATGATGTATGCAGCATCCATTTTTTTGATACTTGTTTTACCCGGTCGGTAAGTCTTCAAAAAATTCAGTAGACGTTCGTAATAAAGCTTCGGCGAATAGATCGTAGAGACGATGGATTGGTAGCCTTGAACCAGCAGGTTCTTATCCATTTTCGGTACGAAATTGATCGTGTAGTTCGTGTTGTCGCCGGAAAACTCCTCCGTCATCCGTCCTTCGCGCAATAAACGCTGATACAGCGACGTGCCTTTGGGGGCATTTAAAAGCCCGACCATGGCCGTCACAATCCCGCTGTCCTGTATAAACCGGACCATCTGATTAAAGGTATGAGACGTATCGCTGTCAAAACCGACGATAAAGCCCCCCTGCACCTGCAGGCCAAAGCGCTGGATTTTTTTGACGCAGGCGATGAGATCACGGCTTAAATTCTGCGTTTTACTGCACTCCGACAGACTCTTTTCATTGGGTGTTTCAATGCCGATAAAGACATCATTGAATCCGGCTTTCACCATCATCGTCATTAAGTCATCGTCATCGGCGAGATTGATTGAGGCTTCGGTCAAAAACACAAATGGGTTCTTATGCTTTTCCATCCAATCAATGATGGCAGGCAGGACGTTGTCTTTGAGTTCTCTTTTGTTACCAATGAAATTGTCGTCGACAAAAAACACGGTGCCTCTCCAACCTGCGTTATAAATCGCATCGAGCTCAATGAGCACCTGAGCCGGTTCCTTCGTCCGCGGCTTGTTGCCGAAGAGAAAGGTAATGTCACAAAATTCACAGTTAAAGGGACAGCCGCGCGAATACTGGATATTCAGGCAGGCGTATTTTTGTGTGTTAATCAGTTCCCAGGAGGGGACGGGTGTTGCAGACAAACCAGCCCATTCCTGCGAGGTATAAAGATGCTTAGCTTCGCCGCGCTCCAGATCCTCCAGAAAAGGCGGTATCGTCAGCTCGCCCTCGTTGAGAACCAGATGATCAATATCATCATACTGCTCGGGCTCCGAGGTGAACAGCGGGCCGCCGGCAACCGTCTTTACCCCCAGGGACTTGCACCGGCTTACCACATCCCTGACAGAAGCCTTCTGAATCGCCATTGCGCTCAGGAATACATAATCAGCCCACAAAAGGTTTTCATCATGGAGCGTTTCAACATTCATATCAACAAGCTTTTTGTCATAATGATTCGGCAGCATCGACGCGATCGTCAGGAGCCCGAGCGGCGGGAAGTTTGCTTTTTTCGAGATAAACTTAAGCGCATGCTGGAAACCCCAATATGTGACAGGCGTTTTTGGATAAACGAGAAGTACTTTCATTGAACCTCCACAGGGCGAATTGTTATATTGAGTTTACCCAAATTATAGATAAGTATAAGATGAAAATAAAAATCCGCATCAGTGAAGTGATGCGGATTTTTACGAAACGATTCACGTAGTGGCATGTCAACCCACCACCCGTGTCTATTCCATGCTCACTGTCCTTGTATACCGCCGCAGCGAATATTCACCGTCGTGGGGCATGCCGCAGTAGGTCGTGGACATTTTTTCGCCGGGGCAGATGCGTACGACGCCTGATTTGAAGAGTGCTTCTGAAATGGCGTGGCGCTCTGAATCGGCGCACAGCAGGGCGGCCGTTTGGAGATAGTTTTTATAAGGTCTCAATATGCTGATGAGTTCTTCTCTGGGTAAAGGCCTGACCCAGGTGTTGCCGAACTGGATGGAGGACTCAAGCGTTTTATCCGGATAGGCGATCAGACTGCAGCTATCTCCTTTAAAGGCTTTACTGCCCGTGTAAATACCTTCGAGCTCTTCGTTATAAAGCCTCAGCGCGACCTGAGCCTTGATGCTGATGCTGATATCGTGTGAATTCCTGCTGACCACGTCGTCCAGAATTGGCAGAAACCTTTGGCAGAAATCATCAATAACATTCATATCGTCAGTATCAATGAAAACACCCTGCATCGAGCTGCATAACAGTTGACCTGTTTCCGTTATGTTCACGGCGAGACCGCGCAAGCCGTCATCGGTGATGCCCTGCGCTGTCACATAGGCAAAGCTGACTTTGTGACCCCATTCGATCAGCCGGACATTGGGTGGGACGATTTTCCGCAGAGCGGAGACGGCGTCAATACCGCCCCAGACGACAACAGCGTCGACAGAGGAAATCAGCTTATTAATATGCACAATATCTTTCGAGGAATAATCAAATACGTAGATATACTCGGCGAGCGCCGGTTCTGCGTCAATAAGCTCAAGCAGCAGCCGGACGGAGACTCCGCCCTCGGCGGCGGGTAGCTTCAGAATATTGATATTACCAGTCAAAAGGCCTTCAAACACGCTGAAGGCCGGCAAGCCGTCGGCATTCCCCGCGGCAACATGCAGCAGCACACCGAGCGGGAATATAGCTTCTGTCACAGTGCCGTCTTTATAAAGCGGCGTATATACATGTGGGTTGCCGAAGTTTTCGCCGAGCTCAACGCTGAGGCGGCGGCGCAGATAAGCCGGGTTGAACATGCAGCGGGCTTCTTCGATGTAGCGCCTGCCGAGCGCTTTTTCGATACCGAGCAGCATCATTGAATTTATGTAAACCTGTTCGTCCAGACGCTCTAAGAGCCTGCCGCAGGCTGAAATGACAGTTTCTGGATCCAACCGGGGCTTTTGGAGTGTGTTTTGAAGACGCGCCTCAAGATTGGTGAGGATATCGTCACACGCTTTGGAATCGAGAATTTCACCGTTGACAAGATTCATCTTTATGACCATTCCTTTCTAAAGGGCATCAACCGGATGCCCAGTTGGAATTTTCAAACTGCAGCGCCTCCTGCCTTTGTGATGTTCAGGAGCTCGGAAGCCCCGGCAGCGCACGTTTTAATATCGGCAAGACCTGCCCGCCCCAAAACCTCAAAGTACGGGGATCTGATACCGCACGGGCACTCGTCACCGGGATGCAGAACAGCCACATCGTCCGTCATGACGCTTGTAAACGGCATGCTCGTCATCATTGGCGTGATCAGATTTAAGAGCCCCGGTTCGCCGTAAGGCACAGGCGTCATATGAACATCGCGGATGATCACCCTGGAATAGATTGGGACATGGAAGTGGTGATTCGGGCAGTCTAAATAGGCAATCGGATGCTCGACAGCACCGAAAAATTCTCTGATGCGGTCTTCTTTTATGCCAAGAGCTTCGTTGGCCATCGCGTAAAGTACCGGCTTGTCGACCTGCTCGGTAAAAAACTGTTTCCAGCCGCCAGCGAGCAGTACCAGTGATTTCGGGTGCAGCTTCAGTTTGATGCCGGAATCCAGGAGCTCCTTCAGCAGGAACATAAAATAGGCGGGAAAGCCCATGAAGCGAACGGGAAGCCCCTGCTTTTCGTAGCGCACGAGCGCAGACTTAATGCCGTCTAGATTCAGCTCATACTCTTTGCCGTTGTCTTTCAGCGCGTATTCCCGATGCATGGCGGGCGCTGAAAAGGTGACAGCATACGCCGTTTTTGCCGCGCCGATCTTATTTCGTTTGGCGGGCTGATAACCAAGTACAATGTAATTTGTCGGATGCGGAGAAATCAGCTTTTGCGTGAAGAAGGTCCCCAATATCATGCCGAGGCCGCGCCAGCTCGAGGGCCAATCCAGCCCCATTTCACTGACCTTTCCGCTCGTGCCCGATGTCGTTGATTTAAACATCAAGTGTTTAGGCGCTGCGGAATAAAGGGTGTGGTTCTTTAGAAACAAGGTTGGTATAGGGGGGATTTTATATAGATCAGCGATTGTCTTAATGTCGCTAAGCATAAACGCCTGACGATTAAGGATCGCATCATATGTCGGGCAGTGCGCCTGATGGTGCCGTATGTTTTCTCGAATCGCTTTTACAAATAAGGCCTCGGTATTTGGGAGGTTGTAGATTTTGTTGTGATAAAACAGCCTGCTGCCGCAGCTCATTATGCTCACCGCCCCTTCATTCAGGATACGTTATTCTGCCATCATATTACAACACATGGTAAAGTACAAATAATATTATCGTCATGGGGCAGGGACGGAGGCAAGAGCAGCGCGAGACTGCTGAAATACAGGAGACCTGTCATTGCTATGAATCCAAGCGTCTGTCATTCTGAGCCTGCGAAGAATCTCCAGGTAAACTAATGCCGGCGCAACAATCAGAGATTACCTGGAGATCCTTCACTGCGTTCAGGATGACAAACTGGGATTTTCTAGCAGTCTCGAGCAGTGCCCTTACCTTACAACTGTCAAAACGATGACAGCACACGTGACCGCGTGTGCTGTCATATAATGTGCTGGAGTTGATATTGATGTATTA
Source organism: uncultured Eubacteriales bacterium (assembly GCA_942492735.1). Classification (GTDB taxonomy): domain Bacteria; phylum Bacillota; class Clostridia; order Oscillospirales; family Oscillospiraceae; genus Sporobacter. The sequence goes on along the minus strand of OW818648.1, from coordinate 4,129,783 downwards.
TTACACTGTTCAGCCGGGAGATACGCTTTATGGCATCGCTTCGTATTTCGGAGTTACCGTGGCAGCGATACTTGCAGTAAATCCCGGAATTAATCCTTATTACCTTTACGCCGGTCAGGTGATACTTATACCAATACCGGGCTATCGCCCCTACCCCAGGTATGAATACCCCAGGTATGAATACCCCAGGTATCCCGGCTATCCGGTATACCCGATTTATCCCAGACCGCCATTTTATCCCGGAAGACCAGGATACGACCGCGACAGGGACCGCGATAGAGACCGCGATAGAGACCGCGACAGAGATCGAGACCGCGACAGGGATCGATATGACGGAAGGCCGGGCCCTGGTGGTCCCGGAAGAGGTCCCGGCGGACCGGGCGGTCCCGGCGGCAGCCCCGGCGGACCTGGTGGTCCCGGCGGAGGTCCCGGCGGACCGGGCAGTCCCGGCGGCGGCCCCGGCGGACCGGGAGGCCCCGGAAGAGGCCCGGGCGGACGCGGGAACGGCGGATCTTTCGGCCGCTGAATAGAGCGTCTGGCAGATGCGATTTTTCGCGCTGCCTTAGCACCGCAAACTTGAGGCACAAAAAAGCTTGAGGCTGTCACAAAATGACAGCCTCAAGCTTCGTAGTTTACTAAATTTTCAATTAGGTGATTTCGCCATCGCTTTGACGGATTCAAACTCGTCTTGGATTTCCCGGGACGGTTTGGCGGTCAGCAAAGAGAAAACGATGATCATAATGCAGGAGAAAATAAAGGCAGGCAGCAGTTCGTAAATGCCCAAAACGCCGCCCATTGGCCGAATCACGAGTTTCCACAGGAAGACCATGCCGCCGCCGCCCAGCATACCGGCAATAGCGCCCGCACGGGTCGTCCGTTTCCAGAATAGGCTGAAGAGCATAATCGGGCCGAATGTCGCACCGAAGCCTGCCCAGGCAAAGCTGACGACTTTAAATATGATGCTGTTCTCGTCGAGCGCTATGATGACGCCAATGAAAGCCACCGCAAGCAGTGTAATACGGCTTACTTTCATGACCAGCTTGTCGCTCGCGTCTTTTTTGATAACACCCTGGAAGACATTCCGTGCAAAAGCCGACGCAGCAATGAGCAGATAGGAATCCGAAGAGCTCATTGTTGCTGCGAGGATACCTGCCATCATGATTCCCGCGACGAGCGGATTCATAAGAGATTTGGATAAAACGATGAAAATACTCTCCGCAGCCGATGAGGTCACCAGTTCAGACGGATATACCGCTCGGCCGACAATGCCGATCATGACGGCTGCAGCCATGGCAATGATGGCCCATATTGTTGCTATGCGCCGGGATTTCTTAAGCTCACTGGCCTTTCTGATGCCCATAAAACGAAGCAAAACCTGAGGCATTCCGAAATAGCCTAGACCCCATGCCATTGTGGAGATAATCGTCAGGAACCCGTATTTACCAGCCTCGCCGAAGAGTGGCGCGCCGTTTGTTATCTGCTGGACGCCGTTTGCGTCAACTGTTGGCTGAGCGATGCCGAAGAATTCAAAGAAGCCGGGAATACTTTGCGCGTTGTCGATGACGGCACCGACGCCGCCGGCCGCGCCGATACCGACGACAAGGACAGCGACCAGGGCGATAATCATAATAATGCCTTGAAGGAAATCCGAGAAACTTTCTGCTAAGAAGCCACCGAGGAACGTATACGTCAGGACAATTACAGCGCCGATGAGCATCATCAGCGTATAATTAATCCCGAAAAGCTGGTTGAACAGCTTGCCGAATGTGACAAAGCAGCTGGCTGTGTAAACAGCAAAGAATACAAGAATGAAAACAGCAGCAATCGTTAAAATAACCTTCTTCTTTTCCTTAAAACGATTACTGATAAACTCCGGGATGGTGATGGCATTTCCTGCCTCCTGAGAATAATGACGGAGTCTTTTTGATACAAGCAGCCAGTTGAGATAGGTGCCGATAGCAAGGCCGATTGCTGTCCAAGTTGCGTCAGCCAGGCCGCACCAGTAAGCGACGCCCGGCAGCCCCATGAGCAGCCAGCCGCTCATATCTGATGCCTCCGCGCTCATCGCGGCGACCCAAGGGCCGAGCTTTCTGCCTCCGATAAAGAAATTTTCGGAACCTTGGTTTGCGACTTTTGCAAAGAATAAACCGATGACAATCATTGCAACCAGATATAACGCCATTATTATGACGGTTTGCAGGGAAGCACTCATTAATTTCCATCCTCTCCGATATTTATCAGTCACTATATACAGTGAATTCGAAATATAGTAACATAAAATATAATGAAATGACATAAAAATTCAGTAACCGCACAATATTTGTATAATATCTTAAAAATATCCCTCATTATTTATGGAAAATACAAATTTCGCCAGGTTTAAACTTGCACAGTTTTGTTAGTTCAAACATATAATAACACGGAGTCTATCAATTTATGAGTATACCCATCGACATGATTACCCTCCTCAAATATTGTAAAACCTCCTGCAAAGGTCTAAGCCGACGCAGGAGGTGTTTTTTGTATACATTGCTATTGTGTTTGAATTTTGTGCTCAATCGGTATATAGTATTTTGAAGTGATATGCGCTTGAAGTATTTTATATTAATGAAAGGGTTGACTCAAAATGTTTTGGTATTGGATTATTATCCCCGCCGTCATTGTCATCTTCTTTGCCGGCATACGGATCGTCAGGCCCACACACAGAGGACTCATTGAAACACTCGGAAAATATACGGGTTTTGCGATGCCCGGCTTTCATTGGATTATTCCGGTCATACAGAAAATATACTTAGTGAATGTCACAGAGCAGATGATAGACGCTGAGCCGCAGGTCATCATCACAAACGACAATCTGAACGCGACGGTCGACGCGCAGGTTTATTTCAGAGTGAGAAACGAAGAGGAGAGCGTCAAAGCCTCCGTTTATAACGCCAATAATTACTATTATCAGGTTGTCAATCTGGCGCGCACGACGCTCCGCAACATCATCGGCACGATGTCCCTGCGATCAGCCAACAGTGAAAGAGGCGTCATCAATACGGAGCTGCTCCATACCCTCGAGACCGAGACGAGAAATTGGGGTCTTATGATTACAAGAACAGAGCTGAAGGAAATCGACCCCCCGAAGGATGTTCAGGAGACAATGAACAAGGTCGTTAAAGCTGAAAATGAAAAAATCGCCGCCATCGACTTCGCCACGGCGACCGAAACGGCAGCCGACGGTGTAAAGCGCGCCGAGATCAAAAAAGCCGAAGGCATCAAGCAGGCAAAAATCCTTGCCGCCGAAGGCGAAGCGCTGGCCATCAAGCTTGTTAACGAGGCCGCGGAGCAGTATTTCGTCGGCAACGCACAATTGCTGCGTCAGCTGGAGGCTGTTGAGACGTCGCTGAAAAACAACGCCAAGATCGTTGTGTCCGCAGACTCGCAGCTCATTAACGTGATCGGCGAAATGGCTGGCGTCCTCCCCATCGAAAAGAAACCCCCCGTGCAGCCGACCCGATGAGATAAGCAGATATCACGTCGAAGTAATATCACAAAGTTCAATAATCGACGAGGGTGATACGCTGATAGCGTTTCACCCTCGTCGTCATTTCTAAATCACTTAATTATAGAAACGGAAAAATACTGCGTTTTCAACACTTACGATTCTTTCATTCCTCAGCTTTTCACGATTTGAATAAAAGCTGCCGCCATAATACCAATAATGGCCTTTTTCCAATTCTGAAAGAAGCTGTTCGTTCGTATACATGTTTAGTAATTCGTCCATAATTGTCTCCTTTCGGAACGGGGACAGCCAGGACTTCAGCTGTCAAAATACAAACACCCTTGTATATATATTTTAGCACGTTATGCAATATATACAACAATAATCTAAATTTTAACGATATTACTATTTATTTTAACAACATTTTTTTCTTTCTCAAAAAGTTCTTCAACAAATTAACGATCAGAAACAAAAGAGTGCTGTCATTGAACAAGACGAATGAGCCGTCCCCTTGTCATGCATTCCGCTCTTGCCAACCTCGTATCATTGTGATATAGTTAAGCCTAATTTATATAAATACTGCTTAACTGAAAGGAGCTGCTTATGTCATTTACGGAGGCGATGAACTACTTTTACTATCGCAGTTCTATCAGCGAGTTGCGGACGATGCATGGGGGAGACTATTCACCGGGGCTGTCTTACCACAGTATGCTGTACTTGAATATCATTGCGGGGACAGAGGAGTGTACGGTCAGCAAGCTGGCGGATATACTGCAGATTACAAGGTCAGCGGTCACGATTAAGGTGGGTGGGATGGTCAAGCGTGGGTTTGTTGAGAAGCAGCAGAGCGGCGAGGATGGACGCGTATGGTTCATTATGCTGACACCGCGCATGGCAGACATATATGCGATGTTTGACAGGATGAGCGTGAAAACGGAAGAGACACTCCGCGCGCATCACGATGACAGCGACATGGACCTATTCGGGCAAATGCTCCGCGAGGTTGCGGATTTCGAATGGAAGGAAATATAGAATGAATTCCCAAAAACGTAATATTGTCCTATACCTCGCGAGCCAGATCGTCTCGTTGTTCGGCTCGTCACTCGCACAGTGCGTCATATTCTGGTACATCACGCTCGAAACGCAGAGCGGTACAATGATGACGATTGCCGTGGTTGCAGGTTTTCTGCCGACCTTCCTCGTGTCGCCGTTTGCGGGCGTGTGGGCGGACCGGTATGACCGCAAGAAAATTATTATGCTCGCGGACGCGCTTATCGCCATTGCGACGCTTGCGCTTGTTGCGGCCTTCCGGTTTGGATATGGGAGCGTTTGGGTGATTATAGCAGCAATGGCTGTGCGCGGTTTCGGCCAGGGTATACAGCAGCCCGCCGTCAGCGCGTTCCTGCCGCAGCTCGTACCGCCGGAGCAGCTCATGCGCGTGAACAGCATCAACGGTTCAGCCCAAAGCGCAATGATGCTTCTTTCCCCTGCGCTCGGCGGCGTCCTGATCAGCGTTTTCCCGATTGAGGTCACGTTTGCGGTCGATGTCCTTACCGCCTTTATTGCGATTTTAATTCTGCGCTTCTTTGTGAAATCGGAGAAGCAAGCGGTCAATCCGAATAGAGAAAAAGTCAGTTATTTCGGCGACCTGAAGCTGGGGCTCGGCTATATCCGGAAACATCAATTTGTCGGGCGCTTCTTCGCGTATATGATACCGCTGTCGGTGCTGATTGCGCCTGTGGCGATTTTATTCTCCCTGCAGATCACGCAGAAGTTCGGCGCGGACCCATGGCGGCTTGCTGTTAATGATGCGGTATTCGCTGTCGGCATGCTGATCGGAAGTGTCCTGATGATGACGTGGGGCGGCTTCAAAAATCGCGCAAAGACGATAGCGTTAGGGTGCGGGGTCATGAGCATCGGCACGATTGCATACGGCCTTGTGCCAAACTTTTGGCTGTTCGTTGCGTTCAGCGTGCTCATCGGGCTGTCGATGCCCCTGTTTAATACGCCGTCAATGGTCATATTGCAGGAGAAGGTAGACAACGAGTACCTCGGGCGTGTGATGAGCATCATGTCGATGACGATGACCTTGGGAATGCCTGTGGGATTGCTCATCTTCGGACCGCTTGCGGATGTCATCGGGCTATGGCTCGAGTTTGTCCTGACAGGCGCAGCCATGCTCGTTATTACGGTCGCGTTCGCAGTCGACAAGAAAATGCATGTCGCCGGACAGAGGCTCAGCGCGTCACCAGAAATTGTCCCCGAAGCGTTGGCGGAATAGCTCCAGACATATAAAGACGGCGGTATTGCAATGAAGCGATACCGCCGTTTAGGACATTAGGATATATAGTGATTATTATGTGCGGTTACTCTTTACTCTGTACCAGTATTCATATAGGTTGAAAAAACCTAATTTTTTGTAAAGCCTAATAGCCTCGATATTAGACTGCACCACCTGTAAGTATGCCATGCTTGCATGATAGTCCTTTGCCTCGTTTAACAATGAAGCACAAATTTCGAAGCCGTAACCCTGACCTCTGTAGCCGCGATCAACCACAATATCAAACAATCCCGCGTAGCCTCTCTCGACGACGCACAGGCCGCAAGCGATTGTCTGATCACCTTTCATAATTCTTCCGCATAATGTGGTGTTTTGGATATTATGAAGTATCAACTCTGCAAGGTCTCTTTTTTGACAATCGGCAAGTCCGTTTAAGGAGAAATAACTCTTTGTCCAATCGGAGGTTATCGTGTTGCTGACATAAAAATCAGAGGATTTGTAATGGTCGCTGACAATCTCTTTCGTCATGATATTTGTAGGAGTGACGATTTTATATCCTTTGTTTTCAAGCGTGTTATCAAGCGCGCAAGATAGTTCGTGCGTCAATTTATAAACCGGGGGGAGCTTTTGACCGCCGTACACTTTTTCACAATGCTCTATTTTCGCTTCAATTGGAAAAACGGATGGATAAATAGGATTAATCGAATTGGCCCTGTTGGTATATCCGTTCGAAAACCGCAGTATCCAGCCATCATATAGCTGTGTTTTTAACGCGGGGTGTGCGTTCATTGATAATTCTTCATAAAGGATGACCTGATGTGGGCTTATCATTTGTGTTATTCCTTTATTTATGGTACCTGTTTTCTTGGCTGAACAGGCTGGTTTCAATTTTCCTTAGCTGCTTTTGAAATAGGAACCAGAGGATGGCAAGCACCTGTAATACAGCGGCGATGGCAAAGACGAGGCTGACATTTGTCAGCGGAAAGATAAGATAAACGCTGACGGCAATCGACCAAACAAGGGCGCTGACCGCAGTAAATCGGTATTTAAGGCTCCACCACAGCGAGGTGAAAACGACGGCGATGATGCAGCTGACGGGGATGGCGATGATAAAGCCGTACCACGCCCACTGTATTGACGGCACAAAAACCTGCAGAGCCGTATAAACCACCGTCGCAACAAGCCATACGAGAACGATAGACAGAAGCAGCACGATGACACGGTTTTTATTCAGGTGTGTTAAGACCGGCAGCGGTAGCGGCGCGTTTTCGCTGACGAGATCGTTGACCGTCACCGAAAACAAACCGGCGAGGAGCGTCAGCACATAAATATCCGGCACACCCTCGGCGCGCTCCCATTTTGAAATGGATTTATCCGAATAGCAGATGCGCTCGGCAAGCTCCGATTGCGTCATATTATTCAGTTTTCGGTAATGCGCCATGTTCGCCGCGATCCTCTGCCTGAGGAGAATTTCGTTTGGATTATCGGTACTCATTTCACACCTCGTGCTACTCTACTCACAGTAGAATGGCGTTAATAGTCTCTACTGAAAGGTCATCTGACAATAGAGCGTAAAAATAACATAGTAGGTTGGATTTTTGCAGCATTATGGGTATAATAAGCGCGTAACATGTGAACGCGACACATGCAGCGGCAGCTGAATTAATGAAGTAATAAAATACATACGCTTATCTTTTAATATTCAGCCTGTCATGGTATTCTGTTAACAGATTAATTATATTGCTGGAGGACTTATGACGAATTTCAAGCTAACATGCAGCTCTACGGCTGATTTACCTGCCTCGTATTTTGAGAGCAAAGACATCCCATTTGTCTGCTACCATTTTACGATGGAGGGCAAGCAATACCCGGATGACCTCGGTAAATCGATCTCCTTCAAAGAGTTTTACGACAGGATCGAAGCGGGCGCTATGCCTGTGACCTCACAGGTGAATGTCGAAGAGTTCACGAAGTTCTTTGAGCCATTTTTGGCGGCGGGAACGGATGTTCTGCATATTGAAATGTCTTCCGGCATCTCCGGGACATATAATTCCGCACAAATTGCCAGGGAAGAACTGATGCAAAAGTATCCCGAGCGCAAGTTTTATCTTGTCGATTCCTTAGGCGCATCGTCCGGCTACGGTCTGCTTGTCGATACGGCGTGGGATATGAGGGAAACCGGAACGCCCATAGAAGAGACATATCACTGGCTGGAGGAGAACAAGCTCAATGTGCATCACTGGTTTTTCTCAACCGATTTGAGGCATTACAAGAGAGGCGGCAGGATCTCCGCGACATCGGCCGCTTTGGGAACACTTCTAAATATATGCCCGCTGATGAATATGGACCATGAGGGGCATCTCATACCAAGATCAAAAATTAGAGGGAAGAAACATGTCATCCAGGAAATCGTGACGAAGATGCGCGAGCATGCGTCGAACGGCACGGCATATTCGGGGAAATGCTTTATGTCGAATTCGGCATGTCTTGACGACGCCAAACTGGTTGCCGAGCTCATTGAAAATGAATTCCAAAAACTGAGTGGAAAGGTCATGATTAACAATATCGGAACCGTTGTCGGCGCTCATACAGGGCCGGGGACAGTCGCACTGTTTTTCTGGGGGGACAAACGAACCGACTGATTAATATGGAGGTTTAATTTGTTTAAGCAGCACTTGGCGAAATTTATCCGTGTTATCACAGTACCGCCTGTCATGGCATTGATACTTCTAATCGTCCTCTATCTCACAAAAGAGGAATTCTTCGGCACGACGACGAATCTTCTGCTTGCTATTACATTCCTCGTCGTTTTACCGTTTTTGGCGTATCCGATTCAGCCGCTTATACCAGGTTTTCGCGGCAAGGGCAGGGAAGGGCAGCGCAGCCTGGCAATGTGGATGTCCAGTCTTGGTTATATCTGCGGCCTCGGGACGGCGATTTTCATGCCGGTCTCCAAATACCTTCTCATTATTTATCTGACATACCTGATTTCGGGTGTCTCGCTCGTGCTTCTGAATAAGGTCTTTAAAATCAAGGCAAGCGGCCATGCCTGCGGCGTCGCCGGTCCTATATTCTCACTCATTTATTTTCTGGGGCCTTGGGTGCTCTTCGGCATACTTATTTTGGCAGCCGTTTTCTGGGCGAGCCTCGCTATGCATCGGCACGACAAATCGGAGCTCCTCATCGGGACAACCGTACCGACATATGCGTTGCTCCTGGCATTTTTGATTGTCGTCGGCTACCATTCAGTCGGTTGATGATTCAGATGCATTTTTTGGTAAAAGTATTTTATCACTTTGCTGTTGCCGTTGTCGAGCGTTTTCCATGCATCGTCTCATAATATTTTAAGTAAAAATACCCACGCCGAAGATCTGGCGTGGGTATTTTTTTCAAATATACCGAATAATATGATGCTATGATTCATATAATAAGATAATTAACATAATGTTAACAATAAATACATTGCTTTCCTCAGCGTTTCGGCGTATGATGAAAACAATAATATAGAAAGGAGTAACTATGGAAAGAATAAAATACGAAGACATTGACGACATGATCTTCAAGGATGAAGAATATACCACAAGCGACAGATAAATAGCTCGATGGATCCCAGGGTGCAATTCCCTGGTATTTTTTCGCCCTTTTTTAAGAGTTTAAAATAAAACAGCATCTCCTAATCGTCACTGACCTATAACTTTCTCAACAAAAATCTGCGCCATAGCGGGGTCAAACTGTTTCCCGGCGTGCTTTTTTATTTCTTCTACCGCTTCGTTCACCGACATTCTCGTCTTATACGGCCGTTCGCTTGTCATGGCATCGAAGCTATCGGCAATTGTGATGATGCGGGAAATGAGAGAAATCTCTTCGCCTTTCAGGCCTTTTGGGTAACCGCTGCCGTCCCACCGCTCATGATGGCTGAGGACAGCCTGCGTTATATCTGAAACGCCGTAGGAAGAGAGCAATATCCTGTAGCCGATTTCTGGGTGCTGCCGGATCAAAGCAAACTCATCGTCCGTCAGTTTTTCTTCCTTATTCAAAATATCGTCGCCGATGGCAATTTTTCCGATATCATGCAGAAATCCGATTGTGCTCATCATGCTGGAATCGATGCTGGAGAAGCCGACGGCTTCGGAGAGCAGGCGGCACAGCTCGCCGACTCTGTTTGAATGAGCCGCTTCACGCGGGTTTTTTTCATGCAGCGTGCTCATGATTGTTTTTATCGTATGGCTCCGCATGCTTTTGCTGTCGACGATTTTATACTCATACATCATGTGTTCGGCGTCGTTGATCGCCGCGTAGGCCTTACCGCTGTAATCTTCCTCGGTGCACCAGCCAAAAGTCATATCCACATTGATCGTATGGAGTTGACATCTGCCGCATTCTGCCTTCAGCTCTTTCACAAGCTCAGCGGCTGTTTTTTTATCGGTTTCGGGCAGCAGGATCAAGAACTCATCACTTCCCCACCGTGAGATGATGTCGCGCTTACGGCACACCCTTTGCATCGCGTTTGCTGATAGCCTTAAAAGCTCGTCTCCGAACGGATGCCCGAATGCGTCGTTGACAAGTTTCAGGCCGTTGAAGTCGCCGATGATGAAGGACAGAGGCAGATTCGCGTCGTTGTCAATATCAAGCAGCGCTCTTTCGATATATTTCCTGTTGCGCAGGCCTGTCAGCTCGTCTGTGTATGCCAGGTTCGCGATGTCTTTATTGGACTTCAGTATTCTCTTCATGACGCTGTACATGAGTAAGAAGAAGATAAATGCCGTGACGAGAACAAAAACAACGCCCTTGACAGAACTGATCAGGAGCATATGCTCAGGCGCGGCAGATATACTATCCATAATTTTATCGGATACGAGAATCCATACACAGCCGATTATAAAGTAGATCAGCGCTTGAACGGCACTGCGGCCAGCCGCGCTCGTTTTATAGCTCGGTTTTAAAAAGTCTTTTTTATTTTGTGACATCATAATAATTACTCGGCTATGGCCGTGGTTGACTCGCCTGCCCAATCGTCGAGCTTTGCCATGACGGCGTCATATGTCTGATTGCTGATATCGGGCAGCTTTCCGCCAAGCGTTTTTTGGGCGCTGGCAAAGCCCTTGTCGATGGCTTCCCTCAGCAGCTCAATCTTGCTCGGATCGCCGCCGGACAAGGATTTAGCAAACGAAACAATCCTGTCGCTGACGGCTTCGACGCCCCAATCGCTGTTTTCAGAAACCGCTGACGCTGTCTCCGTCTCGGGTATTGCCACAGCGCTAGTCGTGCCGAGTATCTCAAGGCCGAGCGAAGCCATGGGTGCTTTTTCCCCTTGACGGAGGATCAGTTTTTCGACGACAGCCTTTAATGACGCTGCCGACTGCTCGGCCTGGTTTCTTATGCTCTCGATTTCACCCGTCGTGAGCGCTTGGTTGCCTTTTTGTTCGCTCCTGTTCGTGCTGCTGATATCGACGGAAAAAGCAGAATCATACGGTCCGTCTTTCTTGTCCTGTTTTCTCGAAGCGGCCTTCTGGCTGTAGTCTGGTTGATATGCGAGTCCCGATGATGAATTGATGTGATTAATCATAACAAACCCTCCAAAGAGATAATTCTCTATATATATCTATCGTAAAAAAACACAGTAGATTTACAGATATTAACGAAAATAATAATTGCCTGATGCGGTAGCATCAGGCAATTTGTAATGTAACGGTGAATAGCTGCTCAGTCGTCTTCGTCTTCTTCTTCGTCCTCATCCGCATCGTTAACGACCGGGCCGCTTGATGGGCTGACAGCGCTGCTCGGCGCGGCAGAAGGGCCGACTGCGCCGCTTTGACCGCCGGATGAACTGACGGCACCGCTCTGACTGCCGGATGAACTGACGGCACCGCTCAGACTGCCGGTCGGCGAGGCCGTGCTGCTTTGGCTATCCGGAGAGGATATCGCGTTAAAGCTGCTGACAGTGATGGTCTTGGCATCATCACCAGACATGGTGACGATGAGGATATCGCCGACAGTGATATCCAAAACGGTACCTGACGTCAATTTGCCCACATTATCGAGCATGATGACGGTGGACTTTGATACAGTAATCGTGATGGTTTCGTCTGTTATGACCTGGGCTGACGCAGCGCGGCTCTTTTTGAGACCCTGGGCCGCTGGCAGAACCTTCGATGCGGTTGAAAGCTTGGCGGACGACGGCACCGTCGATTTTTTAGTCGGAGACGATGTTGCGTCTGGTGGAGAGGATGGAAATGGAGCCGGCGACGGTGCGACCGACGGCGCGACCGACGGCGCCGGAGCCGGAGACGGAGCTGGTGCTGCCGATGGAGCTGGTGCTGCCGATGGAGCGGGTGATGGTGCAGTAGACGGTTTCTGCGTCGGCGAAACCGATGGTTTGGGTGACGCAGATGTCGATGGTGACGCAGCTGGCGAAGCTGGCGAAGCTGACGGCGTTCCGCTCTGCTGATCATCTTTTGAGCTGAGCGATAATGCAATGGAATTGCCGTCGATTGCCGTGACCTGACCTATAACGACCGTTTCGGAAGAAACAGACGCGGAGGGTGACGGTGATGGTAACGGGGACGGGGATACAGTGCCTGCCGGAGTGTAAGCGCATGAGGCCAAAGACAATATAAGCAGTCCGGCAGCAAGCAGAACCATGGGTTTCTTTTTCATTGAGAATCCTTTCCAGAAAAATGAGGCTGTTACCTTGACGTAACTCCAGTATAATTATTGATTATGGTTACACAATGCGATAATGTATGACATTAAAATGAAAAATGTATTTATTAGCCACTAAAAGTGCTAAAACCTAGTATACGTGAAAATTATGGAAGGACTATGAATGTTTTAAGAACAAAGAGTAAACAGACAGTGAAATGAAGTCACTGCCTGTCAGGCTACCGAAAAAATTATTCTGTTTAAAAAGATGTCAAGTCCAGTCCTTAAAGCCGACATCGATGTGAACGGCGTCACAGAACGGTTTATTCTCTGATTTGCCGCAGCGGCAGAGGACGACCCTGTTTCTCGTTTCATATGCGTCGCCTGTCGAGGATTCGATGGGTATATAGCCCTTCACAAAAATACCGCAGCTTGCGTTCTGCTCAGGATCCTGAAGGATATCTATTGAAGGTTCGTACGCCGGCTCGCACATTTGCCCGGTCTTCGTGATCGCCGTGAGCCGACCGGCAGGGCATTCATTGGCGGCAATAATCGCCTCGCTCCTGCTTTCCTCATCGTCGGACCGCTGTAAAAGCTCCCACGCGTCGCCCTTGGCACGGTGACAGAAACGCGCTAAAGCGCACCGCCCGTCATCAAGCATGTCGAGACCTTTGCCTCGCAGCGTCTCCGCGCGCTCAGTATAAAGCGCCTTTGACGCCGTTTCTTCACAATTAAAGCCGTCGTGGTAGTGCGTCCCGTCGCAAAAAGGCGGATTTTTTGATTTACCGCAGCGGCACAGTGAATACGACTCCGCCTGCGGTAATTCACGCCCGTCTTTATATACATAGGTGTTCCCGTCAGACGTGATCCACTTTTCCGAGAGGGGGATACCTCCCGTCACAACATACGGCCCATTTTTCATGATTTTGATCTTTTTGGGATTCATATCGTTCCTTCTTTACCGTTTCAATATTGCAGATTTTACACCAAGTTGTCGCAGATGGCAACGCCGATTTGAATTGGAGTTAAATGGGTATATACTTTACACGCTTAAAGTATTGTGATACAGTAACTGGTAATAGAATATTTATAAAGGGGTGCGAAAATGTACGAATCCGAATTCTGCAATGTCAAATATCTCGAAGATATGCACGCGGTGCTCGTCACCTGGAAAAAGTTCTGCAGCGGAGATGATTACAGAAAACCGCTTCTCTTTGCCATAAAAACCATGACCGACCATCCCGGCTGCAGCTTCATCGCCGACACCACCGACGGCTTCGAGGATGACCCCGAAGACACCCAATGGCTTTTAGACGTCTTCATCCCCCTCGCCAGACAAACACAGTGCAAACGCGTCTTCTTCATCATCGACCGCGACAACAGCCTGAAAAACGAGCTTGAAACACAGGCAGGTGAATTGAAGAATTATTTTGAGGTTGAGGTGTGCTTTGATCTGGAGGAAGTACGGGAGAGCTTGAAGAAATAGCGAAATGGAACAATGATTAAGTTGAGCGGAGACTGCCAGCCTCCGCTTTTTTGCGCCAGCTGCCCGTCAAAGTCCAGAAGGACACAGCCCTTCTCCTCGGCGTCCTACCGCGCCTCGTTCTCGTAAGGCGTGACCCTCATTTTCCAAAAAGGAATATGGCAGCAGACAAAATCTGCTGCCATATTACAATATTTGAGCTAAAGATATGTGCGATGCGGCGCGGTACAAGGAGACAATCCTCAGTCGCCTGCGGGCGACAGCTCCTTTGCCTAAGGAGCCTTTTGTTCGGAATTTTAGTGCGAATAACCGCGGGGGAAATCCTCAGTCGGCTTCGCCGACAGCTCCTTTGGAAAAGGAGCCTTACTTTGGGGAGATGGGACGCGGGTTCCCTCATCAGCCACTTCCAAGCCTTTGCGGCGCAAAGGTTTGGGTAGCTTCCCCTAGGGGAAGCCTTTTTTGTGGAGCTTGACATGCGGTGTTGAGACATAATACACTGACGATGGGTTGCTTGTCTTTCGATATCGATATCAGTTGAAGGGGGGAGAAATATGAATAAGGTATTGAAGTTTATTCTTTTGTTAATCGCTTTGCTTATTTCTATAGGGTTCACTGTGCTGGTGTTTACACAGGCAATTTAGTATTGTTTTTACGATAGACGAAAATTCCGAATTCAATTTCCGTATCGAGTTTTGGTAAATGGGCTAATTTCTCTTGGTCTTTTGCGCCGGTTTTATAGTAGTATGGGGTCATTGTGAAAACATTGAGAATATCCTCAGTACATTGAAGATGGATAGTATCCCTGATCTCCTGGCTTTCCAGAAGGTCAAAGCCATCAAATTCGAGGTTTTCTACCGTGTTTGCATACACAGTATCGTAAACTGCCGCTTTCAGGCGCAGTAGATGCTTCTCCAGAGGGATGACCCGAACAATAATGCCGTCAGCTTTTAAGATACGGCTAAACTCATCACCGCTGAACGGTGCAAAAAGCGACAGAATGATATCGCAGCTCGCAGCCTTGATTGGCAGGCGGTATACACTGGCAACGGCGCGTTTAATATCGGGATTTCGTTTTGCGCCGAGCGCCAGCGCGTCCTTTGATATATCGACGGCGAGCATTTCGGGTTTGATATGATTGAGAATCAAATAATCATAAATATTTGAGGTGTACCAGCACTCGCCGCAGCCGGCATCGAGCATGGTGCAGCCATTGCGGGTGTAATTCAACAAGGTTTTCGATATTTTTTCAAGTAATACATTATAGTAGCCTTTATTTAGAAAATCACGCCTTGAACGAACCATCAGCTTATCGTCACCATGATGCTTGACCTTGAGCTGCTGAGACATCAGCAGATTGACATACCCGCTTTTAGCGATATCGAAGTGATGATTGTTATCGCAAAACAGATGTTTTTCTACTGAATCCCTATTGAGTTCGTTGCCGCATATCGGGCAGGTGAAATTACTCATTTTTTCTCTTATCGCCCTTTCTTCTGCCAGAGCATATCAATAGGAGCTTATTTCCCACGACTCATCGTCCTTTCCTTTTTGGGCGGAGCGGATGACGATGTAGTAGGTGTAGTCCGGGTTGACAACGACGGGTACTCTGTCTCCGACCTTGCGGCCCATAATGGCCTTGCCGACCGGCGATTCCTTGCTGATGAGGTCGGTCAGGGCGTTTTGACGCAATGTTGTGACGAGCTGAATGGTGCGCGTCTCATCATCTTCTTCAACGTATATTTCCACGATGTCGAACAGACCGACGATGCCTTCTTTGGACGCGACGGTTATGACCTTCGCTGTTTTTATCATACGCTCGAGATACCGGATACGGCTGTCGTTTCTGTTTTTCTCACGCTTTGCTGCCTTGTATTCGAAATTCTCGCTTAAATCGCCAAAAGCTCTGGTTGTTTTAACATCCTCGAGACACGCCGGACGCACGACACTGATCCGGTAATCGATTTCTTCCTGCATTTTTTTAATATCAACAGCTGTCAGCTCATCATGCATGTTAGTGCCCCTTATAATTTCTGTTCAGATAAAATTCCGCGGCAGACAAGCGCTGCTGCTTTTATATTATACCAGATTTTGAACGCATCGGCTATGCGTCGATTTTACAAACGCCTGCGCCAAAAGGGCTCCTTTGCCTAAGGAGCCTAAGGAGCCTAAGGAGCGACGGATATTGCGATCGGCCGACGTTTTCTCCCATCACAACCCTCTGTTGACACATAGTCGGACGGGCTGTAGAATTAAAGTAATCTAGCCGCATTTTAACCTTATTTTAATATAACGCATATTGTTCTTTAAGTTGTCTCTGTTAGGATGTGAACATCAAACAGGATCAAATCATCCAATGGATGTATGCATCCTAAGAGAGCAACTAGAGGAGGAAAATAAAATGGCAACATTGGACCAGGTGGAAAAACTTCGCGAGAAAGCGAATGTGAGCTTTGAAGAGGCGAAGGCGGCTCTGGACGCCAATAACGACGATCTGCTCGACGCGCTTATCTATCTCGAGCGGCAGGGCAGGGTCAACGCGCCCGTGGGCGGCGGTTATTACACAAGCCAGAATACGGAAGAAGAAAAACAAAATTACACAGCAGATAACGGCTGCTGTCCGAATAACGGCGGATCGTTCAAGGACGCAATGGGAAAGTTCGGGCGTTTCTGCGCCAAGCTGTTCCATATCGGCAATACGAATTATCTGGTTGCAGAAAAAAACGGTGAGATGCTCTTTGAATGTCCGGCGACGGCACTCGTCCTGCTCCTGATCTTTTTCTTCTGGATCGTTGTGCCGCTCTTCATCATCAGTCTCTTCTTTGGCTTTCGTTACCGCTTCCGCGGAAACGAAATCGGAACAGAGCAAGTCAACAAGGTCATGGACGGCGCTTCCGATACGGCGGAGGACTTAAAGAAGAATTTTAACGATAAGAAATAATTCTATGAAACTTAAAAGCGGGGCTGACGATGAGCGCAAAGATTTTACTGATCGAGGATGAAGAAAAGCTGGCGCGTTTTGTGGAGCTGGAGCTCACATACGAGGGGTATTCCGTCACAAAGGCGTTTAACGGCAGGACGGGCAGCGAGCAGGCGCTCGGTGGGCATTTTGACCTGATACTGCTGGACATCATGCTGCCTGAGCTTAACGGCATGGAGGTGCTGCGGCGAATTCGCCGCGCATCCTCCGTGCCTGTCATTATGCTGACGGCGCGCGACAGCGTGACCGATAAGGTCGCGGGGCTCGACCTCGGGGCCGATGACTATATCACCAAGCCCTTTGCCATTGAAGAGCTCCTCGCCCGCATCCGCACGGCGCTGCGGAAGACTGCAGCACCTGTTGAGAGCGACGTCTTATCGGCGCAGAACGTCTGTCTCGACTTGAAGCGCCGCACCGTCACCGTCAAAAACAAGGCCGTCGACCTCACAAAGCGGGAGTTTGATCTCCTGCACTATCTGCTGAAGAATAAAGGAATTGTCGTAACGCGTGAAGCGCTGATGGAAAACGTCTGGGATTTTGACTTTGACGGCGGAACGAATGCCGTTGACGTTTATATCCGTTTCCTCCGCGGCAAAATTGACGAGACGTTTGAAATAAAGCTCATTCACACGGTACGCGGCGTAGGATATGTGATTAAAGATGCGTGATTACAAAAGCACGCCGGAGCCGTCAGGGAGAGTCCGGTCATCCATCGCGAAAAAACTGAACGTCAGAATGTTCTGGAGGCTTCTGGGTCTCTTTATATGGATCAATATCATGCTGTGCCTGATAACAAGCGTGGCGCTCGTGATTTATAGCGAGCAGAAGGCGGCGACGGCGGCGAAGATCATCTCTGAATCGGGAATCCCTCCCGCTGACACATCCGGCTGGCAGCAAATGACGGGCCTGGAAATCGCGGTCATAACCGATATGCCGCCGGGGACGAAAATCCCGAGGCCGTTTTCATATCCGCTGCCGAAAATAACGGAGGATGCCAGACGGGGCGTCATTGTGACAAGCGATCCGTACGCGCCATTTATGAATAAGCTGCAGGGACTGTCATATGTCGTCTGTCCTGAGCTCGGCGGGGTGACGTATAAAATCGCCGTGTCGCTGGGGCCGTTTATGAATATATTCAAATACGCGCTTCTGGCGCTGTTCATCTGTGAGTTCTTTGCCCTCTTATCCCGTGCGGCGCAAGACAGGCGTATGGTGCGGCGGACGCTTGATCCGATCACTGAGCTGACGCGGGCGGCGCAGAGCTTAAACGCCGTATCAAAGCAGCTCGACCCTGAGAAAATGGCAGCGCTCGCTGGAAAGCTCGAGGGCATCAACGCCGCGCGCCTCGACACGCGCATTCAGGTCGACGACACGCAGGAGGAGCTGAAGAACCTCGCCCGCGCCATCAACGGCATGCTCGACAGAATCAACGAGTCGTATAGGGCACAGGTCCGGTTTGTCTCCGACGCGTCACACGAGCTGCGGACGCCGATCTCCGTCATTCAGGGTTACGCCAACCTCCTCGACCGGTGGGGTAAAAACGACGAAAAAACGCTGCAGGAGTCTATAAGCGCCATCAAGGACGAAGCCGCCAACATGAAGGACCTCGTCGAGCAGCTGCTGTTTTTGGCACGGGGAGACAATGACACGAT
Source organism: uncultured Eubacteriales bacterium (assembly GCA_942492735.1). GTDB lineage: Bacteria > Bacillota > Clostridia > Oscillospirales > Oscillospiraceae > Sporobacter. The sequence continues at coordinate 4,111,261 of OW818648.1, read as the reverse complement.
CATGCTGCAGGCAGAGACGTTTAACTTAGCAGACCTTATCCGCGAGGTCGCGTCTGAAACAAAGATGATCGACGCGTCGCATGAATTTGACGTCAGGCTTAATGATGTGCTCATCACAGCCGACAGAGCGCTGATCAAACAGGCGGCGCGGATATTAATCGATAACGCCATCAAGTATACGGACAGCGGCGGGAAAATCACGCTGTCGACCCAATGGGAAAACGAAAATGCGAAAATGAGTGTGACCGACAACGGTATCGGTATCAGTCCGGAAATCGTCCCGCGCATTTTCGACCGGTTTTATAGGGCTGACGAATCGCGCGCCAGAGCCACCGGCGGCGCCGGACTCGGTCTGTCGATTGCCAAATGGATCACGTCAAGGCATGGCGGATTTATGGAGGTCTTGAGCCGCGAAGGTGTCGGGACCAGGATATCGATCGCTCTGCCTGTTGAAAAAACGTCGATTTGCCCGTAGGCAAATCGACGTTTTTTCAATGATGTTTGGCTTCGCCAAATGATGTGCTTTCAGCATGATGTGCGCTAACGCGCATGATGTGTGCTTTGCACATGAACGAGGGGGCAAATCAAATAACCATTTCGGCTTGATATCGGGTTGCGCGGTTTGCTTTTTGTGTGAATCACCAAGGGCTACAAATGCTTTTTGAGCATAATGCGAAAGCTATTGGCGGGATGCAAATATAGGTGTTTTTTTCAAGATATATATAGTAGTATATTTTTAAAAATCAAAGAGGAGTGGCATATTTGCACGATAGATTTAAGGTGCATCGCGGCAAGATGATTTTGTTCCTCATTTTGCTGCTCTCGGCGTACCTCATATGCTGGAAAATGTGGGAATCGGGCAACGGAAACCAATATTATACGGCTGCTGTTAAGAGTATGCTGACGAGTTGGCATAACTTTTTTTATGTCTCGTATGATCAGGGCGGTTTCATCTCAGTTGACAAACCCGCGCTCGGGCTTTGGCTGCAATGCCTCTTTGCATTCATCTTCGGTGTTCACGGCTGGAGTGTTATCCTGCCTGAAGCGCTCTGCGCACTCGGCTCTATTACCGTCGTATATTGCCTTGTCAAGAAAAGCTGGGGCGAAACGACAGCGCTCCTGGCCTCTTTTTTCATGGCACTCACGCCGATTTTTGTTGCCGTCAGCCGGACGAACAATCTGGACGCGCCGCTCGTGTTTGTCTGCCTGCTCGCCGTTTGGGCGCTGTTGAAGGCGGCGGAAAAGGGGCGTCTCAAGTGTATTATTTTAACGATGGTGCTCATCGGTATCGGCTTCAATATCAAAATGCTGCAGGCGTATATGTTCCTGCCGGCCGTATATCTTGTCTATTTCTTCACAGCGGAGATAGGTTGGCGCAAACGCGTCGTCCATCTCGTCATTGCGACGGTTGTACTCCTGGCGGTCAGCCTGTCGTGGTGCCTTGCAGTCGATCTTACTCCAGCATCAAGCCGTCCGTTTGTCGGCAGCAGCAGCACAAACTCGACGCTCGAGCTGGCCATCGGTTATAACGGGTTACTCCGAGCGCTGCCTGTCCCGAAAGAGACAATGGCAGACATCGCCGGTGCAATCAGCCAGGTGCCCAATGAAGGGGCTGACGCCGGAATTTTTCGGTTGTTTAATAAAGAAATGGCCGGACAGGCCAGCTGGCTTTTACCGCTGGCCTTATTCGGACTCATGGCGCTGTTTATGAAGGTGTTCCAAAAAGACAAGACGGCGCGTCAATCAAATGTCCGGCAGCTCCTTCTCTGGGGCGGCGTTTTTGTTCCGATGTATGTCTATTTCAGCATCTCCGGCCATATCCATAGATACTATCTCATCATGTTCGTGCCCTGCCTCGCGGTTCTTTCCGCAATCGCCGTCATCGAACTGGCAAGGCGCTTTAAAAGAGACAAGAACGGCAAAAACAGGTGGCAGAATCTCCTGCTGCCGCTTGCATTCAGCCTCACGGCCGCCGTGCAGGTTTTTATCCTGAAAACATATGCCATCAGGTTTTCAAAGGTCCTCGTACCGGTCATCCTATTCGGTGTCGGTCTTGCCATTGTGCTCTTCATCGCTGTGAAAATCGTGAAAAAAGAGAGTAGGGTGCTGACGCGAATTGCCCTCACGGTCGGCGTCATCGGGCTTCTGGCCGCGCCGGCGTACTGGGCGTATACACCAATTCAGTACGGCACAAATGTGATCACGCCTTTCGCCGGGCCTCCTGCCATATCGAAGCCTTACGAGGACCCGAAAACAGGCATCAGCGAATATTCGTGGGGTAAAAAATGGTATGCTGGCAAGGACTTGACAGGGGAGCTTATCTCGGTTGATATGGTGAACTACATTAAAGCAAATGACAGCGCCTCGCGCTGGCAGATAGCCGTCCCGAGCATCATATTCGCGGCGCCGCTCATTCTCAGCGACGACATGAGCGTCATGGCGCTCGGCGGCTTTATCGGTACAGATAAATCCATCAGTCTCGAGGATTTCAAAGAGCTTGTACAGGACGGCAGCCTCCATTATTTCCTCGTCATGCCGATGCAAAACAGCGAAATCATTAACTGGGTCATGTCACACGGCAAATTGGTGGACCCGTCGGAATATTCCAAAATGCCGCAGATGGAATTTTACATGCTCTACGACCTGTCGGAGCTAAAGGGGAACTAAACGCTTAAGATGATATACAAAAAATCCCCTCAGGCCTGAGGGGATTTTTTCGAAATTGTAGGGCAAGGGGTGAATTAGGTCTGCCGCACCGGCAGAAAAAATCCCATCCGTAGGGCGCGGCTTCCCAGCCGCGCCGCTCCTGTCGGCGCGGCGGATGGTTACGTCCGAGGAAAAGAACGGTCTCGGGAAACGGTGGCGCGTCTGGGAAGCCGCGCCCTACACAGACGCGATATTAGCGACAAAATGACGTCATCTAAGATGGGTTACGCCTTCGACAGCAGTGGGAACATGGCTTTCGGTAATTGAAGCGGGTGCTTCGACCGGACAAACAGTGAGTCGTCTTCATCTGTTTTGGGGGTCAAAACAAGGAGGGCGTTCTCGTGCTTCGGCGTGAAGCCAAACTCGATTTTTGTGTTATCATTATTCAGCAGCGAACCGGCAACAAGATCCAAATCGAGTTCCTTTTCACTGAAAACCTCGACAAGCTGCAGCGTGCCGTCTTCTTCATGCGCCACGGCGGCAATGTCAAGCTCCGGCAGATACCAGATGCTGTCTTTATAAATCGTTGTACAATAGAACATCACGAGACCGCGGTCATGCCGACAGCCGATTTTGCCGGACGGTATCATGCTGTCAATCAGGCGGAACAGGAGTTCTTGATCGTGCGCATTGTCAATATCAAGCTTTCTGCACTGAAGGCGTTCGTCGTTACTGACGGTTGTGCTGCAGCCATACTCGGTGACCTTTTCAAAGCCGAATTTCGGGTAGAAGTTAAGGACGCTGCTGTTGGCAAAAAGGTAGATAAAATCACACGTATCCTCATATTCCGCCAATATGATATGCATAAGCTCGCGGCTGAGGCCGCGGTTGCGATACGCTTCATCCGTCATGACGGTACCGAGCTGAACGGCGTTTATATCGTTGCCATCAATGACGAGGTTTATCTTGTTGACCGAAATATTGGCGATAATTTTATCACAGTCCATGAGTGCGTGCGGATTATAAGTGTCGCCCCAAAAGCCCTGCCGGTACCAGCTCTCAAAATCGAAACCGTAGGTCCGACGGGTGAGATCGTTGAAGCTGCGCCGGTGTTGTTCTGAATCACGAAAATCTTTAATGAAAGTAAAACTGTTCATCTAAGATCGGATCATTCCGCCGCGGCGCCGATGAAGATGTAGGTGACGACGCCGTTTTCGATGCCGATGCCCATGCCGCCGAAAACGGAGCCAATGACAATCCACGAATCGGTGTCGTCGTTTGCTTTGGGGTCGATCTCGTTTTCATAAGCGCTCAGGACATCTTCTTTCGAGTCGCCGAGCTTTATTCCCCGCTGTGTGGCGAGATCGCACGGCGCTGACGCGGTGATGGAGTCAATATACGGTTCTGTGTCATCTGGCTGCTGCGCCATGTTGATCAGTAAACCCTTGGACGTGTATTCCCAGTCCGTATGGTCGAGTCCGTCAGCGCCCCAGGTTGTTGTCTCTGATTTGGACTCTGGCTCACCAAGCAGGTCAATAAGTTCGCTTGCACTCATGCGGTTTTTGATATCGCCGAAGCCTTCGTTCACGACCTGCCAGCCGAGGGAGTCATAATCCTTGCCGTCATCAATGTCGGTGCTGGGAGAAGGCTTTGATGACACTTCGGCGGGGGTTGAGGAGGCTTCCTCGCTTGGACTGGTTGAAACCGACACTGAGGACGCGTCACTCGGTGACGCTGATGATGGCTTGGTTCCCTCGGGCTCGGTTGATGATGATGAAGACGGCTCGCTCGACGGTGAAGGCGATTCCTTGGTGCCGCAGCCCGCGATGAGCAAAACCAGAATCAGTGTCAGTATGAGCGATATATATCCTCTTTTTTTCATTTTGTTACCCCACTTTAAAATATATATTTAGATTTTATTTGTGATTGTCAATAATTCGCCGCGCGCCTATCCACGGCAGGTACAAAACCGTCCATATTAGAAGCAGCAGGACAAGCTCGGGCAGTATATAGCCGGGATTTCCGAACCACGACTCGAAAATAACGAGTGTTGTGTCTCTGGGCACAAACGCCAGAAACATATAATTGCTGCCGATGAGGCGATTTGCTGTCACGGCTGCCGCAATAAAAACGACAAGCATACAACAGACCTTTCCCAGCCGCCGGTAGTCGGGGCGGAAGCCGTCGCCCCAGACGATGAGGACGGGGACGAGAACGAGCAAGGTGTGGACTGCAGCTGACTCAAGGTACTGAAAGGTTAAAAACGGATAATACCACCCCGGCGTGATAAGCGCGGCCAGCGCGGACGGCATGCTTACAGCGTAGGCAAATTCCTTTAAGAGCGTCGCCTTTTTGAGGAAGACAGCAAAAAATTCGATAAAGACAGATATGCCGCACAGATGAAGGGGCAGCGCATAAAGCACATCGAAGTGGCCGATGCAAATCATCCAAAGCCAAACCGAGACGTCTGCTGCTACCACGAAGACGACGAGGACCTTTTTAATACGCTCTCTCACCGGCGTAGACCTTCGGCGATAAATGAGGAGCATGACGAGACCCAGAAGCAGCGCGGTGCTCACCCAGACGATATGCGTCAGGCTGAAGTTGGGTGTATTGAGCGACGGCGGAATTTCCGTAAAGTACTTAAAAAAGTAATCCGGCATTCTGAGGACCCCTTAAAAAATAGGAACACTCCAAGCAATGGTAACATTTTCTTGGAGTGTTTTCAATCGCAATATTAAATTGGAAAAATTTTCTACAGCTGTCAAGAGTCGCAGGAGAACTGCGCACAATGCTTATACGACAATGTGTTCTGTTATTGCTGCGGTTATTCTGTCGGCATAATCATTAATATTCTCTATTACCGCAACGCTTTCAAAATCAGCGGGAGAGCCCATATACCCCTCCGGTGAAAGCGCCTTCGTGTGACCACCAAACAGCCATTCATAACCTTTGTCTTCGCTTAAAGCTACAGGCGGCAATGATTTGGCTTTCTTGATATCAACGAGATCGGGATAAAATTGATGTATCGTTGCTGTTTCTAAATCGCCGCCATGCACATCCGGCGTTTTTGCATGACTGACAACAATGGTTTGCGGCGTTAAAGGGCATATATAGGATTCAGAACCATTAAGGCCGAAATGCGGCAATCTCCATTCATCAAAGCAATAGCCCGCGTTTATTTTCAAACTATTGCTGACTTCCTTAAAGGCTTCGATGATCGCAATGCTATGCGCAACATCACCGTGCGCATTGATCCCATAGACATTTTTAAAGCCGAATTCGGCGAGCGATGTCAATAAGTCGATGAGTAAAGATTGCGCTGTTTCCATTCTGATTTTAAATGAGCCGATAAAGCCACCGGTTGACTGACAAACGCCCCAATAAAAAGGAGGAGCAATTACTGCCCGAAAGCCGTTTCCTTCAAGCTTTTTTTTGACAGCCAGGCAGTAAAGGTGCGCCGTATAAATATCTGTACCGAGACATAGATGAGGACCGTGTTCTTCGATCACCCCTAAAGGCAGTAAGACCAAGGCGTTATGATCCGCTTCATACTGGATGTCGGTCCATGTCATGTTTGCCATCGTCTCTTTGAAAATTCCGTCAAGCATCAGCTGCACTCCTTGTGTTTTTTATAACCGGCACCCAAGCCTCCGCAACCATCTTCCCGTCTTCTCTCCAGTAACACCGTTCCTGACGAGGGCCTGTGGTCTGTTCGTAGCCGGAGTTGGGGAACCATTCAGTATGTATACGCTTCCAGATTGATATGATCGTATCCCCTGGCTTTTCTAATACAAGGGGAAATACTGCCCACGTCCTCGCTGGTACAGTCGCTGTTTCAAACGCATCCGGGACGCCGCCTTCAGGCACATCCATGCAAATCATGTACCGCATCATCTCGTCATCATTCACATCATCGAGAATCGTAGAAAGCAATGTTTTTTCGTTTCCGCGTCCAGCCTCTACAATTCTATTCGTGACACGATTTTCATCGCACTTGTCCCAAAAAGCCGGTGCGGTCTCATAAGCATCAACGCTCTTTGTCATGAGAGAGATCCCAAATACCGCATGCTCTCCTTCTGAGACAATTCGATAATCCAGGGCTGCGTGAGCTTCTGCCGAAATAGTGAAATAGAGTCGGTCAAGTGATTTTAGCGCGATATTCAGATTGCGCGCGCCAGACGGCGTAACGCCGTGCATGGCTTCAAATGCTCTGGTAAATGAATTAGGAGAAGTGTAACCAAACATATTGGCGATCTCAATGACCTTAACAGCGCTCTTTTGAAGCATAAAACCAGCCAGCGTCAGCCGCCGACTCCGTATGTATTCACTCAAAGGCATATCGGTGATGAAAGAGAAGAATCGAGTAAAATGGTATTCAGAGCAACAGGCTTTGCTCGCGGCAATACGCATATCGATGTCGCCGGCAAGATTTGATTCAATGTAATCAACCGCTGCATTCATTCGGTCAAGCCAATCTATGTAATACCACCCCTATTAAGCTAAATAATATACTATTTAGATGATCGTGTCTCCACATTCTCTGCACCAAAATGTGTCATTGTGTCATGGAGATATTTTGTAATCTTTACAACGAATAATAGCACTGACCAATCGCCAAGTCCACTGATTTCCATATAGCTTTAATTCTATTCTTGACCATTTTGATTATTAATGTATAATCAGAAGTAATAAAATATTTGGTGCGTATAATTGATCAGCACGAGACTAGCCATTAGTCTCGTGCTTTATTTTTATCCCAAATATTAAAACAAGGAGGATATAGAAGCATGGAATTCAGTATGAAATTACCACGAAGCAAGAAAGAGTTTGTTTTATTTATGGCGGTGATCTCGGTTATCTCTGTGAATATTATCGCGCCCCTTATCACATTTATTGAAGTGGGTTTTCACATGTATGTTTGGGCTGATACGCTTAAGGTTATGCCCTTTATTTGGGTTGTCGTCATTGCGCTCGTATTGCTCACGTATAAACCGGCTCAATGGTTAACCTCTCGGGTTGTGAAAGAAGGTGATAGCTTCGGCGCTCATATTGTGATTAACATCATGTTTACAGTATTACTCATGTCGATATTTTTAACTGTTATTGGTACTTGGATTGGAAAGCGCCAGTTCAGTATGGAACCTATTCGTCTGTTTTTCTACAAGTGGCCTCGTAACTTCGCAATTTCCTTTTTTGTAGAAGCTTGTATCGCACAGCCGATTGCGCGCTTCGTCATGCTAAAGAAGCATCAGAATAAAGATTCGAAGACGAAATAAGTACAGACCGATTATTTCATCAAATAGACAAAGAGGCCCGACGATTTGGAAAACGTCAAGCCTCTTGTGTATGTTGTTTGAGGACTTAGGAATCTGACATCAATAAATCGCCACAACCCGGCAGACGACGCCGTCTAATATATCAGTGCCGAAGTGGACGGATATATCGTAATTGGCGTTGTAATAAACGTCTGCGACGTAGCCGCCGCTGTTTGTATAGGAGCGCTGCCATTCGAAGCCGTTTTGCTGCAGCAGGATGATATAGCGGTCGATGGCTGTTTCTGGAGGGGCGGTGATGTCGCTTTCCTTATAGAAGTACGTTTTAACGTCAGTCGCCGCATCCAGCTTCGTTTCGTAAATGGGCGTTCCGGTAAAGATGCCGTAATCGGGGACGGGGTAATGGCCTCTGTAGAAAATCGTACTGTCGGAATTCAAGGCGACGATGGATATGAGGGGCACTAAGCCGGTCCGGCTGAGCGACGATAGTTTGTTGATGGGAACGGCGAAATTAAGTGTCTGCCCATTCGTAGCGGTCAGGCAGGTGACGCCGACGACCTGACCCCGGGTGTTCAGGACTGGACCGCCGCCGCTGCCCATAGAGATGGGCGCTGTGTACTGGATAAAGTCCGTGCCGTTGATCTCGCGGCCGGTATTCGAGATAACGCCGTTTGACAATGTGTTCAGGAGTCCAAACGGACTGCCGATGGCATAAACGTCGGCACCGGTTGTGAGCGCGGATGAATCGCCGACACTGAGATAATCAAAGCCGCTGCCGTCGATCTGCAGGATGGCGAGGTCGTACAGCTTGTCATAGCCGCATATGCCTTTAACCGGATACCTGAGCCCGTCCGCCGTCGTGATAATCGCAGATGACGCACCGTTAATAACGTGGTAATTCGTGAGGGCCAACCCGCCACGCGTGATAAAGAAACCGCTGCCGATGCCTAAAAGGACGCCTTCGGAATCGTACCGCTCCAGATAGAATACGGCAGAGGAGCACTTACTATAAATGTCCTCTCCGCCGAGCGCCATGGGGAGGGTCATTGCTGCTCTGAACTCCTTATTGGATGCTCTGGCGATAATGGCTGAGGCCTCCGCGCGGCTGAGATAGCTGAAGGGGCGGAACGTGCCGAAGCTGTCGCACCCTGCGAGAACACCTGCCCTATAAAGTGTGTAAACAGAAGCGCCGAAGCTGTCCGACAGCGAGACATCCGGTATCGCGTTGTCCGCGACCTCGTTCATTAGTGAAAAGGCGTCGATGGGGAGCGCATTTGCAATCATGTCGCAGTATTCAGCCCGTGTGATATATGTAGTATAATCAGGGAGCGGTGTGTCGATAATACCTTTTTTGAGGGCATAATCCACGTACGGCTTGTACCATGGTGACGATGAAGGTGACGCGGCAGTAAAGCGCGCCTTACCCGTGTAATAAATGCTGTTCAGGCATGCTGCTGTTTTGATGGCCTCGGCAGCGGTCAACCGGTCAGCCGGTGAAAAGGCGGCGGACGATTTGCCGTTTAAGATGCCGTATTCATAACCAGCCTGCACATACATAGCATACCACGCAAAGTTCTCGACATCTCCAAACTGCCCGCCGCTGTATGTTTTTTGAACCTTGAAGTTACTCAGGCTGCCACTGGCGGCTCCCGCAGTCACCGATGTCGCAAGCGCCAGAATCAGGATAAATATGGCAGTTGTGAAACGCTTTTTCATTAAAATCCTCCGCTATGTAAACCGGGCTTTACTCCCCGTGCAACAATTTCATTAACACTACTTTCAACATTATAAGACGGAATCTCTTTTAAAGCAAGACGATATTATGATACTTGCACTAAATATTTCCAGTAAATTCTTGGTTTTTGTCAGATTTTCGACAGCCGATGGAATAGGCCGTCGGATTTCGTTTGAGGTAGGGCGCGGCATCTTGACGCGCCATTCCTATTTTAAAACCTTATACAGCCTTTGGGCGGCGGCAGTGAGTCTATCGACGAAATATGCCGCCTCTTCTTTGGTCGAGTAGCGGGAGAAGCTGACGCGGAGCGCGCCGTCTATAATGTCGTTCGGCAGCTTCATCGCCTCGAGGACATGGCTGCGCGCGCCTTTTTTGCAGGCGGAGCTTTTGGCGACAGAGATACCTTCGGCTTCGAGATAATTCATTAGGACTTCGCTTTTAAAACCGGCCAGGCTCAGGCTCAGGATATACGGCGAATACCCAGAACTGCCGCCGGACAAAATGACGGCTTCAGGGAGCTTGTCCCGGAGCTGCGACACTGTGAAGTCATGTACTTCGCGCACGGCGGCGGACGTGCTCTCCCGTTCCAAAGCGGCCAGACGGACCGCTTCGCAGAAAGCGGCAATAGAGGGGAGTGCTTCTGTGCCGGAGCGCATGCCGCGCTCCTGACCGCCGCCGAAAAGGAGCGGCGGCAGCTTGATGCCTTTTCTAATATAAAGCGCACCGATGCCTTTGGGGCCGTGTATCTTGTGCGCGCTCATGGAAATCATATCAGCACCCAGAGATTTGACGGTGAACGGGACTTTCATAAAGCCCTGAACCGCGTCGGTGTGGAACAGCGTGCTCAGGTTGCGTTGCTTGATCTCCCGCGTCATCTCTTCAATCGGATTAATGGCGCCTGTCTCGTTATTGACGAGCATGACGGACGCGAGGACGGTGTCCTCCCGGAGAGCCGAGGCAAATGACTCGACTGTAATATGGCCTGTTTTATCGGGCGCGAGGTAGGTGACCTCCCAGCCTTTGCTCTCGAGTATTGATGCCGGTTTCCTGATGGCGTCGTGCTCAATCTGCGCGACGATGATATGGCGGCCGCGCCGAACGCAGGACTCTGCGCCGCCGAGGATCGCCCAGTTATCGGCCTCCGTGCCGCCGGAGGTAAAATAGATCTCGTTCGCGTCAGCGCCGAGTGCGCCGGCGAGGCATTTGCGTGATAAATCAAGAACCGCTTTTGCTTTGCGCCCCATGGCGTGGCTCGACGACGGGTTACCGTAGTCCTCCGTCATCACAGTCATCATGAGGTCTGCGACCTCTTGGCGCACGCGCGTCGTTGACGCGTTGTCAAAATATACAGTAATCGCCATCAGTCCTCTGTGTTTTAATTAATCCTGTCACTTGCATGAAAATGGCCGGTATTGTATGATATTATCAAGTACAGCTTACAACAGGTATTATATATGACGTTCAAATGACAAGCAAGGGGGGCATTATCGGTGCGGTTCTGTTTTGAGACGCTTGGCTGTAAGGTCAATCAATATGAGACGCAGGCGCTGGAGACGATCCTGACATCGAGAGGCCATACGGCCAGCCGGGCGGGGGAGGGCTGCGACGCTGTGATTGTCAACACGTGTGCCGTCACGGCGGAGAGCGGGAGAAAATCGCGCCAGGCGATGCGCCGCCTCAAAAAGCTTGAACCGGACGCTGTTGCCGCCGTCTGCGGCTGCTTTTCGCAGGTCAGCCCTGAAGAAATGAGTGACCTCGGCGTGGACCTTATTTACGGCAGTGCCGACAGATTGTCGTTTGTTGATGCACTGGAACGGGTTTATGCCGAAAGGTCAGTGTCAGTTCACATCGACGACGCCTTGAGACGGCACAAATTTGAGGAGCTGCCGTCGGGGAGCGCGTCGGGACGCACGCGGGCAATGCTGAAAATTCAAGACGGCTGCCAGAATTTCTGTACCTATTGCATTATCCCGTATGCGCGCGGGCCGGTCCGGTCACTGCCGCTGGAGCGGGCAGCGAATGAAGCCGCGCGGCTGAACGCTGAGGGTTACGGCGAAATTGTCGTGACAGGTATTGAGATTTCCTCCTATGGCAAGGATTTTAAGGACAGCGTGTCCGGGGACGGAACGTCGCATGGCGACAGCGTGTCCAGAGACGGAACGTCTCAATGCGACAGCGTGTCGCTTATTGACGTGATCAAGGCAATCAGTGCGGCGGCACCGGGGGCGCGGATACGGCTTGGGTCGCTCGAGCCGAGGACAATCAGCGAGGAATTCTGCAGAGAACTCAGCAAGCTTCAGAATATCTGCGGCCATTTCCACCTGTCCCTGCAGAGCGGCTGCGACGAAACACTCGCACGCATGAAACGGCGATATACGACGGAAGCCTTTTATGGCGCTGTCTGCCTGCTGCGGCAATATTTCCCGAACTGCGGCATCACGGCCGATCTGATTGTCGGATTCCCCGGAGAGACCGAAGAGGAATTTTTAAAGACGCTCGGCTTCATTAAAAAATGCGCCTTTAGCGCAATGCATATATTTCCATACTCCAGACGGCCCGGGACGCCCGCGGCGGAGATGATCGGACAGGTTGACAAGGCGGTTAAGCAGGATCGGGCGCGCAGGGCTCAGATTGCAGCGCATGAAATAGCGGGCGATTATGCAAGATCATGCATTGGGTCTGTCTTGTCTGTTTTATTCGAGCGGGAAGAAGACGGTGAAGGCTCTGCTCACAGCATGTCCTTCGGACACGCGGGCAACTATCAGGAAGTCTGCGCGGGCGGGACACAGCTCCGAAACAAACTGCTGCCTGTACGCATAATATATGAAAAAGATCGCATTCTTTTTGGTGAAATTATCAAACCGTGATTTGACATCAGGAAATGACTATATTATAATAATGCAACATTCACTAAATAATCATGCAAAATTTATGTAAAGCTGGTGCTGACAATGTTCAATGAGCGAATTTTTAACTTTTCTGCAGGGCCATCCATGCTGCCCCTACCTGTTTTAGAGCAGGCTGCGGCTGAAATGACGAATTACCGTGGAAGCGGCATGTCGGTCATGGAAATGAGCCATCGAAGTAAAGTATATATTTCACTCTTTGATGAGACAAAAGCGGATTTTAAAAGAATCCTGAACGTGCCGGACACGCATGAGATCATCTTTGTGCAGGGCGGCGCGTGGTTGCAGTTCGCTGCCGTGCCGATGAACCTGATTGGGACGACAGGCAAAGCCGATTATGCCAACACCGGCAACTTTGCCAATCTCGCCATGAAGGAAGCAAAAAAATACGGTGAGATCCGCCTGTCCGCCAGCTCCGAGGATAAAAATCACGTTTATATTCCGTCTCAACAGGACCTCCAAATCTCGCCCGACGCCGCGTATTTCCACTATTGCGCCAACAACACGATTGAAGGAACGGAATGGAAATACGTCCCTGAGACAAATGGTGTGCCGCTCGCCTGTGACATGTCCTCAGATATCATGTCAAAGCCTGTCGATGTGGCCAAGTACGGCGTCATCTACGCCGGTGTGCAGAAGAATATGGCGCCGGCGGGCATGGCCGTTGTCATCATTGACAAAAAGCTTGCGGGCCATGAGTTACCCTTTACGCCAACACTCATGAGCTATCAAACAATGATCACTTCCGATTCGATGCACAACACGCCGCCGTGCTATACGATTTATATGCTCGGGCTTGTCATGAAATGGCTCGATACACAGGGCGGTCTTTTGGGTATGGAGAAGATTAAGAGCGAGCGGGCGAAGATCCTTTACGATTATCTCGACGATAACGCGATGTTCAAGGGCTGCGCTGAGGCCCCAGCCCGGAGTGATATGAACGTGACATTCCGGACCGGTAATGAGGCGCTCGACGACACATTCTGCAAGGAAGCGGCGAAGGCCGGTTTTGAAAACCTCAAAGGCCATCGCAACGTCGGCGGCATGCGCGCGTCGATTTACAACGCCATGCCGACCCAGGGCGTTATAAAGCTTGTGGAGTTTATGAAGGACTTTGAAACAAAGAATAAGTAGGGGCGGGAAATAGATCATGTATAGGATAAAAACACTCAATAGCATAGCACCCGTAGGACTTGAAGCAATTGATAAGGCAAAATACATCGTCTCCGATGAGGTTGAAAATCCGGATGCGATTCTTGTCCGTTCGGCCAATATGCATCAGTATGAATTGAACCCCGAGCTTTTATGTATATCACGCGCCGGAGCGGGGACGAATAACATCCCCGTCGAGCAGTGCGGCGAAAAAGGCATCGTCGTTTTCAATACGCCGGGCGCTAACGCCGAATCGGTGAAAGAGCTTGTCCTCTGCGCGCTGTTCCTCTCTTCGAGAGACATCGTCGGCGGCATTGACTGGGTTAAAACAATTGCTTCAAGGGGAGAAGAAGTCTCAGCTCTCGTGGAGAAAGGCAAAGCGGCCTATGTTGGCCCTGAAATTTACGGTAAAAAGCTGGGTGTTATCGGCCTCGGCGCTATCGGCGCCAAGATCGCGCATGACGCGATGGCCCTTGGCATGAAGGTTTACGGATACGATCCCTACCTCTCGGTGGACGCGGCTTGGCGTATTTCGTCGAGTGTCATCAATGCAAAGGAAATCGAGACGATTTATAAAAACTGCGATTATATAACACTCCATGTACCGTACGTGGAGTCGACCCACCATTTGATCAACAGCTGCAGCCTTGCGATGATGAAAAGCGGCGTTCGAATCATCAATCTTGCCAGAGCCGAGCTGGTGAACGACGATGACATCATCGATGCCATAGATACCGGTAAAGTCTCCTGCTATGTGACGGATTTTCCGAACGCCAAAACAGCGAATGTACCGAAGATTATCTCCATTCCGCATCTCGGCGCATCAACACCTGAGAGTGAGGACAACTGCGCCGTCATGGCAGCTCTTGAAATCGTCGACTTTATCGAAAACGGCAATATCACGAATTCTGTCAACATGCCGTCGGCGACGCTGCCGCGCTCCGGTGACCCGCGTATCTGTGTTATCCATAAGAATATCCCCGATATGATCGCGAAAATTACGGGCGCGGTTTCCTCAATGGGCATCAATATTGAGAACATGGTCAACGCGAGCACGAAGGGGCGCTTGCAGGCATATACGATCATTGACGCGCAGTCGATCGGCCAGGGGCTGGAGGACAAGATCAAGTCCATCGACGGCGTCATCAGGGTGCGTACGGTCTGCTGATCAAGACACAAGGGGACGGTTCTTTTGTGTTGGAATCTCGTTTGGAACCTGTCTTGTGAAGTAAAGAACACAAATGAACCGTCCCCTTGTGTCAGCCTTGCAGAAAGGGAGTTGATGCGGTCTTGTCGAAAAATCTCATGCTGATCGTCAACCCGTTTTCGGGCAGAGGGCTTTCGAAAAACAATCTCGGCATTATCGTGTCACTGCTGTGCAGCGATGGTTACGCCGTGACCGTCTATTCGACGGAGCATCACACGCCCGAATTTCTCGCCCGGGAATATAGTGAAAATTATGAGCTCGTCGTCTGTGTGGGCGGCGACGGGACGCTCAGCGGTGTCGCCTCGGGCCTTATGCAGACGCTGTCGCCCCCGCCGTTCGGGTTTATCCCAACCGGTACGGCCAACGATATGGCGTCAACACTGGCACTCTCCAAAGATCCGAAAACAGCGGTGCGGTCCGTCATCAACGGACACCCTATCCCGCTCGACATTGGCCGTTTCAACGATAAATATTTTACGTATATCGCTGCGTTCGGCGCGTTTACGGGCGTCTCCTACAAAACAGCGCAGAGTGCCAAGCGGGCGCTCGGCCATCTGGCGTACGTCATCGACGGCCTTGCGAGCATGCCGACAATCCGCCCCCGGCATACATTTATCGAGTATGACGGCGGCACCATCGAGGGAGACTTTATTTTCGGCGGCGTGACCAATTCAACGACGATCGCCGGTTTTGTCAAGCTCGACAAGCAGGATGTTGATCTTGGGGATGGGCTGTTTGAGGTCATCCTCGTCAGCAATCCTGTCAACACAGTGGAGCTCACCGATATTATCACCAGCATCCTCAATCGGACATACACAAGCGAAAACGTGCTGCTCCTTCATACAAAAAAAATCAAATTTAGCTTTGACGAAGCGGTTGAATGGACGAGGGACGGCGAAAACGGCGGCGCGCATAAAGAGCTGGAAATCACCGTTTGCCGCCACGCGCTGAAGATTATTGTGTAGGACACAAGGGGACGGTTCTTCTGTGTTCTCGGTATTTGATGTTCGCAATTTGACCAAGAATAAGAACACAAAAGAACCGTCCCCTTGTGTCGTTGGGCCTTGGAGGGATTTATGACTGTTAATATATTGGCTGTCGGCGATGTGACCGGCACTGCGGGGCTTGAGATATTAGCAAAAAAGCTCCGCACAGTTAAAAAACTGAAAAACATCGGATTCACCGTCATCAATGGTGAGAATACCGCTATTGTCGGTATCAGTCCCGCGCAGGCCGACAGCCTGTTTGAATACGGCGCGGACGTCATCACGCTCGGTAATCATACGTGGGGACGGCGGGAGATTGCTTCGTATCTCGACGACTGCCGTTATATCCTCCGTCCGTCAAACTATGCGCCGCAGGTTCCCGGGCGCGGTTGGGGGGTTTTCGATTCGCCGTTCGGCGATGTCCAAGTTATCAATCTGATTGGACGCTGCGATATGGATTTTGGGACAGAAAACCCGTTTTTTGAGGCAGATAAAATCCTGAAGGAGCCAAAAGCGAAAATAACGCTTGTTGATTTCCACGCGCAAGCGACGAGCGAAAAGCAGGCGATGGCGTATTATCTGGATGGCAGGGTGTCCGCCCTTTGGGGGACGCATACGCATGTCCAGACGTCGGATGCCGGTGTTTTCCCGAAGGGAATGGGCTACATCACCGACCTTGGAATGACAGGCCCTGTGGTCTCCGTTCTCGGGATCAAGGCGGAGCAGTCAATCTCCAGATTCCTCGGCAATCCGCCGATCCGTTATGAGTCGGCATTAGGCGCTTCGAAAATCGAAGGGGCTATCTTTGAAATCGATACTGACACCGGCCGATGTCTCGGCGTCGAACCGATAAGGATTACAGAGTGACAGAAGGGCTTTCTATGTCAAGAACAGCACTTATAACAGGCGCGTCGCGCGGGATTGGCGCGGCGTGCGCGCGGGCGCTCGCCTCGCACGGCGACCGCGTTATTATCAATTATCTGAAATCAGAAGCAGCGGCAAAAAGACTCGCGCAGGAGCTCGGCGGTTCAGCGGTCAAAGCGGACATTGCCGATTCCGCGCAGGTCAAATGCATGTTTGAAACAGCCGAACCGGTTGATGTCCTCGTCTGCAGCGCGGGCGTATCGCTCCTGAAGCTCTTTACCGATACGACGGAAAAGGATTGGCGCGCGCTTATGGATACCAATCTCGGCGGGGTCATTAACAGCACTCAGGCGGCGGCCCCGCACATGATTCGGCAAAAATACGGCAGGATGATCATCATATCATCTATCTGGGGTATCACCGGCGCGTCCTGCGAGGCCATCTATTCGGCTTCCAAGGCAGCGCTCATCGGCCTGACGAAATCATTGGCAAAGGAACTTGGGCCGTCCGGCATCACCGTCAACTGCGTCGCACCCGGTGTCATCGACACGGACATGAACGATTCTTTGCCGCCTGACGTTAAAGAGGATTTAATCAATTGCACGCCGCTCGGCTGCATCGGCCAGCCGCAGGATGTCGCCGCCCTCGTCCGGTTTTTAGCGTCCGACGAGGCGCGTTTCATTACCGGCCAGGTCATCGGTGTCGACGGCGGCTTTACGGGATAAGCTTTATACGAGTGGAGAACGGTGTTCTTCGCTCGTATTTTTTTTGCCGATTTTGATTTACATGCAGGTCAAGAAAATCAATTTTCAGCGAGACGTTTTTATGGTAATATAGTGTTAATTATTGTCTTGATTACATAATCAAGAGCGCTTCTTATCCTTCTTGTATGTGTTTTAACTGCATATAGATATTTTTGTAATCGAAAGGATTGAAGAAAATGTACGAAAAACTCGTGTTCCCTTTTCCTCAGGAGAATAATGAAGTCGTGGCGCAAGGCGATGATCCCGGCTATGTTATCAAGCCGCAGGCCTATTTTAGAGGGTCGTCTCAAATCCCAGGGTCCCAATTCAATGTCGGTTTTCAGATTTTTGTAAAGCCTTTTTTTCTTGACAGAAATCCGCACCGCCACCCCACTGACGAATATCTTATCTTTTTAGGCGCTTCCTTTCCAAATGTTTTTGAGTGGGATGCTGATATTGAATTTACACTCGGCAAGGTCGGCGTTGACGCGGAAGTTTTTCATATCACGCAGCCCACAATCATTCGTGTTCCCGCCAACGTTTATCATTGCCCGCTCAACTTCAAGAGGATTGATAAGCCGGTATTTTTCCAGGCGGCTTGTATGATGCCGATGTTCGGCGGCATATATGATACGCCCGACGGCCCAAAAGAAATGTTTTATAACGGTCCTGTCCCCTGTAAGTATAATGAAAACAAAAAATGCGATTCCTGCGGCAAATGCCTGGAAGAGGAATGGAACAAATAAGGAGGAGGTGCTGTTATGCCATACATCAGACTCAGCGTGACTCAAAAGCTCTCCGATGAGAAGCAAACAGAGCTGACGCGCGGATTAGGCGAGGCATTAAGCGTCATACCTGGCAAGGACGCTCGAGGCTTGATTATCGACCTGGAGGACGGCAAGACAATGTTCGTCGGCGGCAATCGGCAGGATAACTTCGTCTTTGCCGACGTGCGGTACTTCTCAAATTTTGAGTATCATATTAAGAAGCAGTTTACACAAGCTGTGCTCAAAGTCTTCGAAAAAGTACTGGGCACAACGCCCGACAAAGCGTTCTTAACCATTACCGAATACAACAATTGGGGCGGCTTCGGCGACTTTAAGGACGAGTATTACAAGGATTGACGCGTATATGACAGGCGGCCTCGCAGAAGTTTTAACTTCAGCGAGGCCGTTCTGTTCGTTTTCTGCCAGACAGGGAGCCGCTGATTCGGTGCTTGTAGGGCAAGGGCTCTGCTCTTGCCACCGTTATTTCTATATCTATTAAACCATTAAATCCATCTATCTTCGTATGTTTATTTCAGAC
Source organism: uncultured Eubacteriales bacterium (assembly GCA_942492735.1). Lineage (GTDB taxonomy): Bacteria > Bacillota > Clostridia > Oscillospirales > Oscillospiraceae > Sporobacter. Next base: position 4,092,441 of record OW818648.1, on the reverse strand, counting down.
GAATGAACCGTCCCCTTGTCATGCCATCTCCTTGTCATGACTGCTTCCAGACGACATAATTGGTGTTATCGGCGCTACTTTTGTCCTCGACGAACATGTATCTCACACCGTCGATCTCCTTGAATTCGTGTGTGCCGGCTGATTCCAAGAACGGATAGTCCAGATGGTCTTGCGTCTGCTGATACCCGTCGGGCAGGGTGAACATAGCCATCACTCCGCCACGAACGCCATCTATGCAAAAAGTCAGCTCCCACTTGTGGAATTCGCCAGTGTATTGCGGTTTTTTGGGGTTAAAAGAGGTGATTCTGTCAACGATATCGACAAGCTGCCATCTGCCGATAACGCCGGGGTCATCATCAAAAAGCGGTGCGTCGAATGAACCCATGGTTACAAAAACGGAGCCGTTTGGGAAAGCTGATGAAGCACCGGGGGAGGCGGGTGCGGTCTCTGTGACCTGCCAGACTGCCGCCGATTCGGCATCAGCGATTTTCTGCCAGACCGCGATGATGTTGATGCGTATAGTCACCGTTGTTTTTGACTTCAACGAACATATAGGATACGCCGTTGAAATCCTTGATTGCATAAGCGCTGGCTGTGATGTTATATGAATTGATGAGAAACCCCTTCGTCCAGGATAAACCTGTCTTGACCAGTTTCCCCGGATATGGATTTTTGATCTCACCGTTTTTCAGAAAGTTAATTTCAATCTGCTTTCATCTAAGAACGGTTTCCGGGATCGAAGGAGGAGATCTTCTGGTTACAGCGGAGACAGTTTTCCAGGTACCGAGGACTGCTGGATCGTTGACAAACGGCAAGTCAATATCGTCGGTATAGAGTCGATATGGATATACCGTTGAAGCTCGATTGATAGACGGAGTAATCATAAGACACGCCCTCGTAGCGTGGCACCAGTGTCTCCGACAGCGCCTTGACAAACAGAAACTGCGTGCCGTCAAATTCGCGGATGTTGTAATCCTGTGCTAATTCATAGGCGGCGACCAGAAGCTGATCCTTTCGTCCACGTCATGAACGGTTCGTTCATCTGGCCATCCGTATGCGACAAAGGCATCAGGAAAACGTAGTAAACGCTATGCGTACGTGAATATCGGCGCTCGCTGTTTGCGTAACCAAATACCGTAGCCATGTTCCGATAACGCTGGGGTCATTGACAAAGCCAGGTCCGGTACCAGTTGGTATGGTGTATGTTGACGTCGTCTCAGTAGCGGATGGGTTGGCTGTATCCGTATTGATAACGCTGGGCGAGGCTTGCGGTGAGGCTGTTTCGCTTTTGTCCGTGCAGCCGGAGAACAAAGAGCCGAAGACAACGGCGGAAGCCAGAATGAGGATAGCCAGCACAGACATGGCGGCGACGGTTTTACGGGTTGTTTTTTTGATTGTGACGATTTCAGTGATCCGCTCCGCCAGAAGGCACTTATCCTTACCGAGGGATGCGATTAGAATGCCGCTTTTATCCGAGACGGCATAGGCCGTGTCGAGGAGCATCTGGCCGTAAGCATGCTGCTCTGACGGATTGAGATACCGGACGACCGTGCTGTCGCAGGCGAGCTCACACAGCTTGTTGAGGTCCCGCTTCATAAGCCAGGCGAGGGGATTGAACCAATGGACGCAGACGGTGAGCTGCACAAGCCATTTGAGCCAGAGATCGCCACGGCGGAGATGTGTCAGCTCGTGGCGGATTGCCAGCGCGGGATTCGGAAAGTCCATCGGTAGATAGATGGCCGGGTGGAGGATGCCGGCGAGTATCGGCGTTGTGATTTGACTGCTCTCGTAGACGGGGACACGACCCCGCATCACAAGAATCCGGCCGCGCCGCAGTTTTGTGACCGTCAGCGCATATCCGGTGACTGTCCATATCAGCATGGCGGACGCGCCGAAAAGCCACAAATAGGGCAGGATGGGGAGTAACAATGAACCGATAAGCGCGCCCAGAACGGTCACGTCGGTATTGCTGTCCGGTAAAGCCACCGCCGCAGTCTCTGCGGCACTGTTGACATTCGTGGCACCGTTAGCCGCGTTTGCCGCAGCGTTGTTATCAATTAGCGCCGCATGCGATGCCTGATCGGTGCCGTTTGATGCTGGGTTATCAGACGCGGTCTGAGCATCGGCAATACCATTGGAAACGGGGATTGGCGCAGGTGCTGCCGCTGAGGATATGACGGCGGTAATCGAGTTGAGGCTGTCCGTCACAAAGGGCAGATTCAGTGGGACGGGAATAACAAAGCGCAGCAGTACGACGAGCCAGATATAAAAGAGCCAGGATTTTTTAACGAGTTTTCTAAACGGTAGGCCGAGGGCATAGACAACCAGACATGTCGCGCCGCCTGCCAACGACAGGCCGATGACAAATCTCAATACGCCGCTCATGTTATTGCGCCTCCTTGTCAAGAAGTTCCTGCAGCTCGCGGAGGTCCGCCTCCGTCAGGTCGCCGCAGGAACACAGGGCTGCCATCATGGTTTTGACGCTGCCGTTGTAGAGGTTTTCCAGAATGCTTCGCGTTCGGCTGAGGCCATAGGCATCTTTGGAGATTAAGCTGCTATACACATTCGGGCGCTTGTCTTTATCGACTAGAACAGCGCCCTTGTCAGTGAGCCGAGACAGAAGCGTCAGCACCGTCGTCCGCTCCCAGTTTTTATCAAGCTTTTCCCGGAGCTCATTAGAGGTTATCCCTGCCGGTTGGTCCCAGAGAATCTTCATCAGTTCCTGTTCCGCTTCGGTGATTTGAATATCAGTCATATAGACCGCCTCCTGTTGTCTACGAATGTCGACAACCAAAGTCTACACCTGTAGACGGGGTATGTCAATAGGGAATTTACATATTTGGAATATTTTCCTTCATTGTGTTATCCAACGCAAAGAGAGGGACCTCCAGGTAATCTCTGATTGTTGCGTTGGCATGAGTTTACCTGGAGATTCTTCGCAGGCTCAGAATGACACAACGCCGGTATTTCATAGCAGTGTCAATACTGGTTTGCTTATAAATCAAGCCGCCTCATGAGTCATTCAGACTATGAGACGGCTTTTCCATATTGTTATTTATTATCTCAGCTTGATTTTGCGGAGCTTGCTTGTCGCTTTGTGTTTCGCTGTATAGACTCTGAGCTTTTCCATGGATTTTTCGATATCGTAGGCGAGCTGAAAGAGCTTGTTGTCCTGGATTTCGCCTGTTTCACGGAGCGAATTTTTATAGTTTTCTATGATTGCCGGATATCGTTCATACGCTCTGCCGACAGCGTCCTCCCATGAGAGATAGAGTTCACCCATGGCGTTTTGACCCATTGTTTTGATGCTTTCGCGATCCTGTGAAATCCGCAGCAGGGCATCACACATTGCTTCGGCGGTCTCTTCAATCAGGATGCCGCTATGACCGTCGGTGACACCTTCGGCGGCGCAGCTGCCGCGAATCAGTATGCTGGCCAGTCCGCAGGCGGCGGCCTCGCGGACGACGATGCCATTGGTATCGAAGGTGGAGGGGAATAAAAAAACATCGGCGCGCGAGCAGAAAGCCCGCAGCTTCTGCCTGTTTTTAACGATTCCGGTAAAGATACAGTCATCTGTGAGCTGCAGCATATCGGTACATTCTTTGATTTCGGCAATGTCTCCGCCGCCGCCGACAAAAATCATCTTAAAACGCAAGCCGTTCATTTTAGCACGGAAAAGTCCGTCCAGAATCGTCCGAATACCCTTGTACCACATCATACGCCCGACGTATAGAAACACCGGGATGTTGGGGTCGAGTCTGTATTCGGCGCTTATTTTATCAATCTCCTCCGGGGCTGCGCTGCCCTGCGGGAAATCGACGCCGTTTTCCATGACGGTATACTTACCCATATATCCGAGGCTCCTGAGGTTTTCACCGGCACCGTTGCTGACGACCCAGACCTCGTCACACGCCTCAATGTTGGAGACGATGAACTTGATGGCGGCCGACTGGATAAAGCCGAGCTCGACGGCGTTTTTAATGTCGATATCATACTTTGTATGATAAGTGAGCACAATGGGCGCGTTTGCCGACGCACGCAGCGAGCGCGCGATAAGCGTTGAGACGAACGGACAGTGTGAATGGATGATGTCAACATCGGTTTTAACGAGCTCTCTGACGGAGCCTGGCCAAAACGGGATGCCTGTCCGATAACCGATCGATTTCGTCGTATTGATACTGGGATAGCGGACGACATTATACGGATAGTTATCGACGACGCCGGGATAATTCGGTACAGCCACAACGGCGCTGCCGTATTTCCCGGAGATGGCATCGGCGTAATTTAGAACGGCGTTCGCCACGCCATCAATCACCGGCGGGAACGCATCACTTAAAAGACAGACATTCAGTTTATCGCCCATATAGACGCTCCATTGTTAATATTTGCATATTATTATGATAACACGATGACGTGCGTTATTCAAGAGATGGAAAAACAATGATCTTTGACTTATCTGACTGTGTCATGTAAAATGTCGGTGGAACAATATGGTTACTTTTCCATTGATAAGGACAGGGGTCGTTATGAGAATGAACAGAAAAGGACGAATAACGCTCATCATCACTGCGGTCTTGCTATTTATAGCTGCCGCAGGGGGCGGGTATTATGTGCTTCGTACCAAATATATCAGCAACAATGGCATAAAGCTGACGCCGACACGGGATTTTGAAATCCGTAGTGTGGCATATTATTTGCAGAATGATTCCGCTTGGGCTGACGATAAAATCGGAGAAACGTCCCAGACCTTGGGCGGAGCAGGTTGCCTTATTACATGCGCCGCCAGCTCAATAACAGATTTGGGTATTGATATGACGCCCGCGGCGCTCAATAAAAAGCTTTCTGATGTCAGCGGATTTCAAGGCGCGAATCTCATATGGTACAAAATACACGAGGCCGTCCCCGAAATAAACTATACATACAGCCGTATCTTTTCAGCAAAAACAATTGAAAATGATTTAGAGCAGGGCAGACTCCCAATTGTCAATGTAAAATACAGAGGCAGTGGCGTGACCCACTGGGTCGTCATCATCGGGGCTGAAGATAACGATTTTATGATTTATGACCCGCTGGGTAGTGCCAAAGAGCCAATTCCACTGTCAACCCACGGCAATGTCTATTCATACCGTGTTTTGCAGAAGCAATAAATATGTCAAACAAGACAATAATGCCATGCGGGTTTGACCGCATGGCATTATTTTAAACTTGATGGACGCTAATGCGTTAGAATATGTGGAAGCTCGCGATGAGGCCTGAGAACACAATAGACACCATGGAAAGGAGCTTTATGAGAATATTGATGGATGGGCCGGAGGTGTCCTTGAAAGGATCGCCGACAGTGTCGCCCACGACAGCCGCTTTATGCTGGTCGGAGCCCTTGCCGCCGTGGTTGCCGCGCTCTATATATTTCTTGGCATTGTCCCAGGCGCCGCCGGAGTTCGCCATGAAAATGGCCAAAATGAAGCCGGATACGAGTGATCCGCAAAGGAGGCCTATAACGCCTGATCCACCGAGTATCAGACCGACAACGATGGGGGATGCGATGGCGAGGATGGTGGGAAGAACCATTTCCTTAAGGCTGGCCTTAGAGCAGATATCGACGCACTTGGCGTAATCCGCTTCGGCTTTACCTTCCATAAGGCCGGTTATTTCACGGAACTGCCTTCTGACCTCTACGACAACGCTCTGGGCTGCGCGGCCGACGGCGTTCATGGTGAGCGCAGAGAAAACGAAAGGCAGGCAGGCGCCGATCAGAATGCCGACAAGGACCTTCGGATCCATCAGGGAGAGGCTGTATTCACCACCGTTGGCATCGAGCTTCTCAACGAAGTTGGCGATGAGCGCAAGAGCTGTCAGAGCAGCCGAACCGATGGCAAAGCCCTTTCCGGTGGCAGCTGTTGTATTGCCGAGAGAATCGAGGGCGTCTGTCCGCTCGCGGACCTCTTCCGGGAGGTGGGCCATTTCGGCAATTCCGCCGGCGTTATCGGCCACAGGGCCGTAGGCGTCGGTCGAGAGCGTGATGCCCAGCGTGGAGAGCATGCCGACTGCAGCAAGCGATATACCGTAAAGGCCGAGCTCGGTATTGCCGGCGAAGCCGATCGTCGAGCAGTAATAAGCTGCCAGGATGGCAATGCCGACGATGATGACGGGCAGGGCGGTTGAGAGCATTCCCAGACCCACGCCGCCGATGATGATGGTCGCGGAGCCGGTCTCGGAGGCTTTTGCGAGCTTTTTTGTCGGCTTATAGGTATCGGAGGTGAAATACTCGGTGCAAAATCCGATCATGACGCCGGCGAAGAGACCGGCGATGATGGCCAGCCAGATGCCGTAGAACTGGATACCGAGTACTTGCCAGACAACAAAGAAAGAAATGACGGCGATGGCTATGGCGGAGAAGTTAGTACCGCGGCGCAGCGCGCTCAGCAGACTTTTCTGGCTGGCGTTTTCTTTTGTCTTAACAAGGAAGGTGCCGACGATGGAGCATAGGACACCGATTGCCGCCATGATGAGCGGGATTGCGACGGCGTAAATTCGGTCGACTGAGGGAATCTTGTTGAAGGCGAGAACGCCGAGAGCGCAAGTGCTGACGATGGCACCGACATACGATTCGTAGAGGTCAGCACCCATGCCGGCCACGTCGCCGACATTATCACCGACGTTATCGGCGATCGTTGCGGGGTTGCGCGGGTCGTCCTCGGGAATACCGGCCTCAACCTTACCGACGAGGTCGGCACCGACATCGGCACCCTTGGTAAAGATACCACCGCCGACGCGGGCAAAGAGCGCCATCGAGGATGCGCCCATGCCGAAGGTAATCATCGCCGAGGTTATTGTTTCAAGCGATTCGTGGAATACAAGCTTCAAAACGCCGTACCATAGTGATATGTCGAGCAGTCCAAGGCCAACGACGGTAAAGCCCATAACGGTGCCTGCAGAGAAGGCGATGCGCAGGCCGCGGTTCAGGCCTTCCTGCGCGGCGGCGGCAGTACGGGCGTTGGCGCGGGTGGCAATGCTCATGCCGATAAAGCCTGAAAGTCCGGAGAAGAAGCCTCCGGTAATAAAGGCGAACGGCACATACCACGTCAGGAGATCGAGCGCTGCCATGATTCCAAGAACGACGAACAAGCATGCGAAGAAGATGAGGACAGTCTTGTACTGCCTTTTTAGGAACGCGGAGGCGCCGGTACGAATTGCTTTAGAGATCTTCTGCATCAACTCGTTACCCTCGGAGAAGGCAAGCACCTTTCTGCTTTGAATCAGGACGAATATCAGTGCAATAACGCTGGCTGCAAGGCTCACTAAATAGAGGTTTTCCATGTTTATTACATCACTCCCAAATATTCCTCATGTTAACCTTTAACATCTCCCATATTCTAAACCAAGCCAACAAAAAAATCAAAATAAAGTTACAAAAATTGACTAAAAAATCATAAAAATTTTTCATAAACGCACAAACTGTATGTAATGTATGTAACATTTCAAATAAATGAACCGTCGTTTTAGACAAATTACAATCTAATTAAAGAATTGTTTGAGTAGAAATAAATAAAAGCCCCGCTTGGGAGGTGCATGTCCTAAAAGCATCAATGAATCAGTATTAACAGCAACCATCAGACCGCGCGAGGTCTTGACTATTAATCTATTGCGGTAATATAACGATATATATAGTAAGCATATATTCGTTGCTTTTTAGCAATTAACGCTTTAAACACATATCCGATTTATTAGGAGCGACAGTAATGATTGACCTTGATATTAGTAAAATCATCAGTAACATTCAGTTCATGGATAAAATATATGACTCGGCAAGATTCGTTGACCCTGTCAAGAAAAAAATCATAGGGCAAGAGAATGAAATATCGGAGGTATCCTGTTTACACTGTTTTGATATATGGGGCAAAAACAGTGCTTGCGACAATTGTGTTTCCATCCGAGCATATAACGAAAACATGACATTTGTGAAATTTGAGTACATCGAAGATAAAAATTATATGATAACGGCTGTTCCTTATGAGTTGAATGGAAAGAGAATCATCATCGAACTCATTAAAGATACCTCAAACAGCATCTTTTTAGGTACGGACAGCAATTCGACTGCAAACATGAATAACGTTCATTTACTTATTGACGACTTGAATAAAATGGCTCTGAAGGATTTCCTGACAGGCACATATAACCGTCGATATATTGATGAGAAGCTGCCGGTTGACATGATAAACGCGGTGCTTTTATCACAGCAACTTTCCGTCATCATGATTGATATCGATTTCTTTAAAAAGGTAAACGATACATATGGTCATCTGGCTGGCGACTGCGTACTGAAAGGTCTTACTGATGTCGTTACAGGCTGTATCAGGAGAGGCAGTGATTGGATCGCCAGGTTCGGGGGAGAAGAATTTCTAGTGTGTCTTCCGGGAGCTGATGCAACTAAAGCGGCAGAGATCGCTGAATTGATGCGTAAATCCATTGAAACGACAGAATTTTGCTGCGAGAACAACAATTTGTCGGTTACTGCAAGCTTCGGTGTTTCCAGTACCAGACCTGACCAGAACCAAAGCGCTGAGGATATGATCAGAGGCGCGGATGAGAAACTTTATTTGGCGAAGAAAAACGGCCGTAATCGCGTTGAGGTTTGACAGTTTTGATGGACACGTTTTCAACCATACCTAAAATGTTGATTTTTAGTTCGTATGGGTATTTATGGTATTATCGTAATAATTATTTTGCTGTGAGGCTGGTGAATGATTATAGAACTCTTAACCGATGACCTATTGCTAAGAACCGTAGTGGATGATGATGTCAACGAAGTCTCGCGTATGTGGGCGTTTGAAAAAGGTTGCATTTCATTGGAAGAGGCCCAAAATGCTATAAAATACATGCAGGAAAACCACAAAAGGAATTATACCGGATACATATATCACCTTTGCATGGCGGTGTTTGAAAAGGGAAAAAACACTGTCATAGGGTGGTGCGGCCTTGACGGAACGGCGTCAACAGAAAAACTGTGGATATTCTACTCGATTGATAAAAGTTACCGAAATATGGGGTATGCGACACAATGCGCCTCAAAGCTGCTTTCATATGCTTTCAATGATGTCGGCGTTTCGTTTGTAAACGGCGGATGCGATAAAGATAACAAGGCGTCGTTTAGAGTTATGGAGAAAATAGGGATGAAACTAGATGCCTTCGAAAATAATGACGATCCTTTGTTCTTTATAGATAAGACATCATTTTGTAATACTCAAGGTTGAACGAGACACACCGTGATGTATAAATCGATAAATGTAAAACGCCCGGAAAGTGTTGAGAAATCAGCACTTTCCGGGCGTCTGTGTCATGGAGCAGGATACGGGAATCGGACCCGCATGTCCAGCTTGGGAAGCTGGCATTCTACCACTGAACTAATCCTGCAGGGTAAAACTATTTTAGCACAACTTCACATAAATGCAAGGGGAAAATAGCCTGCCGACCCCATAGCCTTCCTTGTGAAAGGGAGGCTATGAACAACCCCTATTATATCAGCGGACAGAGACATATTTATCACGGACAAATCATATCCCTTTATACCAAGGAGGGATTTGTCTATGAAAAAACTGGTATCAATTTTACTCATATTTATGCTCCTTATCATCGTATCAGCGCCTGCTGCGGCAGAGGACAGCGTGCCGGTATTTTTGGAGGAAGACGACAACGAGGCCGTCGATGCGGCGATTTTCGATGAAGGGACGCCCGCTTCCAATGTGACGGAGCTGAAAATATCGGCACCGTCGGCCATTCTGATAGAAAAGGAAACCGGCAAGGTGATTTTTGAGAAGAATGCCGACGAGCGGCTTGAGCCGGCCAGCGTCACAAAGGTGATGACGCTCCTCTTAATTGTTGAGGCCGTCGAATCCGGAAAAATTATGATGGATCAAATGGTGACGACGAGCGCGCATGCCGCCTCAATGGGGGGCTCACAGGTTTATCTGGAGGAAGGCGAACAGATGAGTGTGCGCGAAATGCTCAAATGCATCGTTGTCGCTTCGGCCAATGACTGCGCTGTGGCAATGGCGGAGCTTATCTCCGGCTCGGAATCCGTTTTCATCGCAAAGATGAATGCGCGCGCCCAAGAGCTCGGGATGACAAACACAACGTTTACAAATAGCACAGGACTCCTTGACGACAGGACGCATGTCACGACGGCACGTGATATCGCTTTGATGTCCAGAATGCTTATAAAGCACGACATCATCAAGGAATTCACAAAGATTTGGATGGATACCGTCCGAAACGGGGCATTCGGCCTGAGCAACACAAATAAGCTGATTTATTACTATTCCGGCGCGACAGGGCTGAAAACGGGTTTTACAAGTCGGTCAATGTACTGCCTGTCAGCGACGGCGGAGCGGGACGGTGTGGAGTACATTGCCGTCGTCATGCATTGCGAGACATCGGCCGACCGGTTTGAGAGCGCTAAGACGCTGCTCAGTTACGCGTTTGCCAACTACGCTTTGATATCGGTTTATCCGGATAATGCGCTTCTGCCTGTCCGAGTGGAACTCGGCAAAGTGCCGTATGTCCAGCCCGTGATCCAGGGGAACGACAAGCTGCTAACCGAAAAGGACATAGCACCGAACGTGATGAAGGATGTCCAGGTGGTTGAAAAAATCTCTGCGCCGGTCAAAGCGGGCGACAAACTTGGCTCTCTTGTGGTTAAAAGCGGCGACAATGTGCTTGGTGAATTTCCGATAGTCGCCGGGGATAGTGTTGGGCGGCTCAACTGGGGCGACATTTTTGCGGGATTTTTAAAGATGTTATTTTTAGGAGGGTTGTAATATTTCCACGACTGGGATAAAATACTAATGAAAAGATAATGCCGGAGGATGACACTGATGATCAAAGCCGACCTGACAGGAGCAATGAGCTTTATTGGGAAACAGGAACTCTATCTGGATGAGCATAAAATAATCTTAAACGATTTATATGACGGCAAAATTGGGCATGACGGCGCCGGCTGGCTGCGTCTGCCGAAGGAGCACAGTGAAAAGGTCTCAAAAGACATAAGGAGCGCGGCGAATCGGATCATCGGCGATTCGAGCGTGCTCGTCGTTATTGGTATCGGCGGCTCCTATCTTGGGGCACGCGCCGCGCTCGATTTCATAAAGACCCCGCACTACAATCTGCTCAGCAAGAAAACGCCTGATATCTATTTCGTCGGCAATAACCTGTCCGGAGAACATCTGGAACAGGTTATCGCTTTAATCGGTGGGCGGGATTTTTCGGTTAATTATATCTCCAAATCGGGCTCAACAATTGAGCCGTCTATCGCCTTCAGGGTTTTTAAAAACCTATTGACAGCGAAATACGGGACGGACGGCGCATCTCAGCGGATATATGTCACGACCGACGCGGAAAAGGGGAAGCTCCGAGCGCTCGTTAGCCGCGAGGGATACACATCATTTTCGATCCCCGATGACGTCGGAGGGCGGTACAGCGTGCTCACGCCTGTCGGACTGCTGCCGGCGGCCGTCGCCGGCATCGACATTGATGATATGATAACCGGCGCGCGTGAAATGATGGAAAAAAGCGAAACGGATGCGATAGCTTACGCGTCAATGAGGCAGGCGCTTTACAGGCAGGGGAAGAAAGTCGAAATCCTTTCATGCTTTGAACCCTGTTTTCATTTTATGGGTGAATGGTGGAAACAGCTTTTCGGTGAAAGCGAGGGAAAAGATGGATTTGGTATTTTCCCCGCTTATACAGACTTTACGACGGACCTGCATTCTCTTGGCCAATACATCCAGAGCGGCGAGCGAACGCTATTGGAAACGTTTGTGACCATCGATAAACCACGCTCAAAGATCCGGATTCCCACGGACGATTCACTCGATGACGGACTGAATACACTCTCAGGCAGGGAAGTTCTGGCGATCAACGACGCGGCCTCCAAGGCGGTAAAGGCGGCGCACAATGATGGCGGTGTCCCTGTTATTGAGCTGCATGTACCAGAGATTACGGCGTATTATTTCGGCGCGCTTGTTCAGTATTTTGAGGTATCGTGCGCCTTGTCCGCGCTCATCATGAAAGTTAATCCGTTTGATCAACCCGGTGTTGAGGCATATAAAAAAAATCTTTTTGCGATTCTGGGCCTTAGCAAATAAAAGAGAATATTAACGAATTTTATGATTATTCACAATTTATTAGTTGATACGTGGACCAAAAACTGATAAAATATAAAAAAGCCGAAAGAGGTGTTTTATGGTTAAGATCATCATGGGTTTAAAAGGCTGCGGTAAAACGAAGCAGCTGATCGATCTCGTCAATAAGGCCGTAAGTGAAGAAAATGGTGATGTTGTCTGTATTGAAAAAGGCCAGAAGCTCACATATGATATCCCGCACACTGCGCGTCTCATTGATTCATCGAGTTATGGGTTTAACAATTATGATTTCCTTAAAGGTTTCATCAGCGGCTTGCACGCCGAAAATTATGATATCACCCATATCTTTATTGACAGCCTTCTCAAGATCATCGATCAGTCACTGGACGCAAAAACAGAAGACTTTATCGACTGGTGCGAAGCACTCTCAGAACGCGAAAACATCAAGTTTACCATCATGATCAGCGCTGACGCAGAACTTGCCGCTGATGGGATCAAGAAGTATTTCTAAGTGAATAACAAAAAAGCGCCATGGGAATGAACGGCTGTTCACACCATGGCGCTTTTTTGTGTTATTGGGACGGATCACATCTTTGAGTTTATCCAATCAAGCACGTCTTGAAAAACTTCCTGTTTGTTTGTCTCGTTCAGGAGCTCATGGCGCGCGTCTTTGTATATTTTCAGCGTAATATCGCTCAGACCGGCGCCTTTGAAGAGGTTATACACTGTTCTGGGTCCCGCGCCGTAATTGCCGACGGGGCATTGATCTCCTGAAATCAACAGGATAGGGAGGTTTTTATCGATTTTATTTATGTTTTTCCTTTTTCCGATGAATTTGAGGCCACCGAGCATATCGGCGAACAATCCGACCGATGGTACGAAGCCGCACGCGTCATCGGCCATGTATTTATCGACGATTGCGCTGTCTCTTGTCAGCCAGTCGCTTGGCGTACGATGATTGGGGATGCGCTTGTTGTATGTTCCCAGGGACATCATATTGAGCCTGGCGCTTTGCTTTCTGGGGCCGTGCAGCAGCTTCTCGACGCCGGCTATCGCCAATCCGGCATTGATGAGGATCGGCGCCTGTTGTCCCGTCCCGCTGATGACGCAGCCGGTTAAAATGTTTTGGTATTTGATCAGAAATGTTATTGCCATGAAGCTGCCCATCGAGTGGCCGAGCAGAAAATAGGGCAGAGACGGAAATTTACCATGCTCCTTTTCGTATAATAGGTGCATGTCGCTAACAGCCGTGTCCCAGCCGCCGGAGTCCGCGAAAAATCCTCTGTCCTTTACATCTGGCGCTGACTTCCCGTGACCGATATGACTGTTGCCGACGACAGCGAAGCCGTGATCGGCCATAAACCGGGCGAAGGTGTCATACCGCTCGATGTGCTCGGCGATCCCGTGCGCTATCTGGAGGACGGCTTTGACATTCATATCATCCGGCAGCCATTGACAGACATGCAGCTTGCTTTTTTCATCAGTAGAGTCGAGATAGAATTCCGTCAGTAAAGACATGGAAAATCAGCTCCTTTTATGATATACTGGTCATAATAGTGCCATCATATTTTACTTTTATTGTAATGTCAATGACGTCAACCAATACTGGAGGGACAGCATGCCGAAAAATTATCAAAAGATGCTCGATGAGACGTTAAGCGGTCTGCCGATTGCCCCAAACAACCCGCGGAAGCTGCTGCTTCACAGCTGCTGCGGGCCTTGCAGCAGCGCCGTTCTCGAATGTTTATCAGCGTATTTCGATATCACAATTTTGTACTACAACCCCAACATCTACCCAACGGCGGAGTTCAATAAACGCGCTGAGGTTCAGCAGCAACTCGTTTCGAGCATGAATAGCGCAAATCCGGTTAAGCTGGTGACGTGCGCATATCATCCGGAGGACTTTGACAAGGCGGTGCGTGGCTATGAGTCGGAACCGGAGGGCGGAGAGCGGTGCCGGAAGTGCTTCGCGCTCCGGCTAAAAGAGACCGCAAAATACGCGCAGACCGAGGGGTTTGATTATTTTACAACGACGCTGTCCGTCAGCCCGCATAAGGAAACGACAGCGCTCAACGATATCGGCGGTACGCTGGCAGAGAAGTACGGCGTTAAGTATCTGTACTCTGATTTCAAAAAGAAGAACGGTTACAAGCGCTCTATCGAGTTATCAAAGCAGTACGGACTATACCGCCAGCAGTACTGCGGCTGCAAATACTCGATGAATACAGAAAATACCATATAAAAACGTGCCGCAGGATGCATAATATTTACAAAGTATTTATTGTTTTTGGAAAATAAACTGCTATAATATCTGAAGTGTGAAATTTTTAAGCGGATTGAGGGAAAAAATGTCAACCAGGAAAATCGCTTTTGCCGCCGTCATCGGCGCAGCCTATGCGGCGCTGACGATGCTGCTTGCGCCGATCAGTTATGGGCCGGTGCAGTTTCGTATCGCTGAGGTGCTGTGCATCCTTCCGTTTTTCTTTCCCTTTTCCGTTTGGGGTCTTTTTGTCGGCTGCGTTATCGCGAACCTCTTAAGCGCCTATGGCGTATTGGATATAATCTTCGGGTCGATGGCAACGCTGCTTGCCGGATTCTGCACCATGTATATCGGTAAAATTAGTCCGAATGCCGTATGGTCGAAGGTGCTGGCCTGCCTGCCGCCGGTAATATACAACGCGGGGATTGTCGGCGCTGTTATTGCATACCAGCTGGTATCCGCCCCCGGTGCGACCGAACCCTTCTGGCCGACCTACACAATCGTCGGACTGCAGGTCGGCGCGGGCGAGCTCGGCGTCCTTTATATCCTCGGATTGCCGCTGCTGCTCCTTCTGCCGAAAACGGGCTTATTCAGGAATTTGTCGGCAATCTACGAGCAAAAATAAGAATTCAACATTCAGGAGGCATATCTATGAAAGTCAGAAAAGCCGTCATCCCGGCTGCCGGTCTCGGTACGCGCATGCTGCCTGCGACAAAAACGGTACCGAAGGAAATGCTGCCCTTGGTGGACAAGCCTGTTATCCAGTACATAATCGAGGAGGCAGTCGCCTCCGGCATCGAAGACATCTTAATTGTCACGAACCGCGCGAAATCTGCTATGGATGATTATTTTGATTATCATCCCGAGCTTGAAGAGCGGCTTTTTCGAAACGGTAAGGATAAAGAATTAGAGGCCGTTCGCCATTCTGCCGACCTCGCAAATATTTTCTACGTTCGTCAAAAGGAGACGAAGGGCCTTGGCCATGCGATCTGGCGCGCCAAGCACTTTGTCGGAGACGAGCCGTTTGCCGTCCTCCTGGGTGATGATATCATGATGTCGAGAACGCCCGTGACCAAGCAGCTCATTGACGCTGCCGAGAAATACGGCGCCAGCGCCGTCGGCACGCAGCTTGTGGCTGATGATGCCATTTCGAAATATTCGTCCCTTAAAACGCTGTCACTCCCTCATGAAGGCCATATTTTCCGCGTCACTGATATGAACGAGAAGCCGACGCTTGAGGAAAAATTTTCGAATTACGCCATACTGGGCCGCTATGTCTTGACAAGCGAGATATTTGATATCCTTGAGAACACGCCGCCAGGCTACGGCGGAGAGATTCAGCTCACCGACGGCTTGAAGATGCTCTGCAAGCAATCACCTATGGTTGCCGTCGATTTTGAAGGCCGCCGTTATGATACCGGCAACCTAAAAGGCTTTTTGGAGGCCACCATCGATTTCGCCCTCGAGAGTGACGAGATTGGCCCGTGGCTCAAGGAGTTTATCGCTATGAAGGCACTAGGCCTTTAATTCCAATAAAAAAGTAGACATGCGATATATTGAATTTACATTCAATATATCGCATGTTGTTTTTCACAAGATTATATGGTATGCCGTAGGGCAAGGGCTCTGCTCTTGCCTCGTACTCCGCTATTTGAAACATTTCTTTAAATATAACGTCACAAGAACCAAAGGAGTGATTGATACATGAGAAAATTCATCTTACTAATATGCGGTACCGTCCTGCTCGCCACACTCGCTGCGTGTACAGGCAACTCAAACGGCGGCGTCACGCAATCGCCATCACCGAGCGGGGGAACGCTGACGCCTTCTGAATACGGTGATGCGGACTTTGACACCTCGGGCGACATCGTTATAGAAACGGAGTATGAGGTCTACGGCAGCGACGCGCCGGAGGTCTCCTATATCATCAGCAACAGAACCGAAACCGAATTTGTGTACGGCGTTCAGTATGCCGTTGAAGTTTTGCGCGACGGTGTATGGTATCAGGTGCCTTTCCCGGAGAATACGGCGTGGATCGATATCGGGATAATTCTCAAACCAAACGGTTTGAATACCGACAGCTTTAAGTTTTCCGCTCTGGATTTTAAAATGACAGATGGTCACTACAGGCTGATCAAGGAAATCGGCAGCAAACGGTATTTCGATGAATTTCAGGTTGGAAGGTCGCCGATCACAGAGAAAACGCCTTTCGGATATCAGGCCCTTGAAAAGCTGCCGAAGGAGTATACCGGCGAAGCTGCATCAGAAAACGGCGATGTTGTTTTCACACACACAGAAATCAAAAATGCTGACAAGCTTTCTGTTTTCTTAGACAAAGTGGAGCTCGGCTTCCCCGCAATGGTCCGCATCGTGCAGTATACAGTTGAGGGTGACCCAATCATCACGGATTATATATATAACAAAAATCATAGAGGTTATTATGTGTACAGGCATGATAACAGCCGCGATAAGTACGGCTCCGGCGTCGGGATCACCGAGACGATCTACAGTTATCTCATCACGGACGGAACCGCGCTGTATCTCAGCAACTGTGCAAGCTGGGAGCTGACTCAGACATACACGACTGCTGAAACACTCCAGATCAACTGGGATACGAGCCTCGGCGATATTTCCTTCCTTGTCACTCTGGTTGAAAAGATGACGGCAGAACGCCTTGATTGGAATACGACCCTATATAAAGTCTATTCACCCGACGGCAAACAAAATGTCGCCTTGTTCAGCGAGGACTTGTCATACGGCTATGATGGCCTCACATCCAGTGAAATAAGGCAGGTTTCAGACCCTGACGGCATCGCCACAAAAATCACGGACGTATTCTGGTTGGATGACAATTCTTTCGTCCTTGTCTGCGATACAACCGACAGTCTGAAATATTATGATATCGTCAGCGACGGCGAAAACAAATCGGGATATGGCACGAGCTATCAGGTGACAGACGGGCGGGTTGACATCATCCAATAGAACTTTGACACCCATTGTATCTAAACCCCGTCCTACAATTTACGAAACGCATATCAGCGTACAATATAGAAAATGCCCGGGAGACCATGAGCCCCCGGGCGTTTTTTAGATAGTATTCATAGAATCGGCCAGATGTCTACGCGACATTGCCTATCGGCCAGATGTCTACGCGACATTGCCTATCGGCCAGATGTCTATGCGACATTGCCTATCGGCCAGATGTCTATGCGGCATTGCCTATCGGCCAATGTCGCGGGTGATATTGTAGGCGGCTTTGGTGGCTTCGGTGATGTTTTTGGGGGTGAGGCAGTCGCCGATCTGGTGGAACTCGGGGGTACAGAAGCGGAGGGCGTCGGCCTCTGCGCGGAGGGGTGTTTGGCCGATGGCATAAATGACGGTGTCGGCGTCATAGAGCTTTTGACCGTCGGGGCCCTCGCCGATGACGCCCTTGTCGTTAATATCGAGCGCTTTTGTGTTGAGGTGGACCTCAATGCCGAGGCGCTTTATTTCAAGGCTTATGGAGAGGCCCTGCAGCATGTTGCCGCCGTTGTTGAGCTCGGGGAGCATTTCGACAATCGTGACGTTCCGGCCCATATTCGCCAGATGTATACCGAGCTCCGCGCCGACGAGGCCGCCGCCGAGTATGACAACACGCTTACCGGCTTTTTCGGGGTTATAGTAGATCTCTTCGGCGCTGAAAACGTTCGCGCCGTCGATTCCCTTGATTTTCGGGATAATGGGACGCGCGCCGAGTGCGGCAATGATGACATCGGGGTTTAAACTCTCGGCCAGTTCCGGAGTGACAGGCGTGTTGAGGCGAACGTTGATCGCTGTTTTGCCGATTCTTCTGGCCTGCAGCTCTATGTATTCGGCCAAATGCTTCTTAAACGGGACGCTGTCCTCGCATTTGAGCGCGCCGCCGAGCGATGCGGACTTCTCGCAGAGAATAACATCATGGCCGCGTTCGTAAGCTGTCAGTGCCGCCTGCATGCCGCCGATGCCGCCGCCGGCGATGAGGATTTTCTTCTTTTTGGCGGGCTGTACCTGCCATTTGTTTTCAATTTCGTGCCCGATGACGGGGTTGATGGCGCATAAAAATTGGCTTTTGGCCATGAGATTTGAAAAACAGGCCAGGCAGCGCATGCATTGCGTGATATCGTCCTCGCGGCCAGTTCTCGCCTTGAGCGGCAGGTCGGGGTCGGCGAAGAGAGCACGCGCGACCTCGACGACGTCTGCCTTTCCTGAGGCAATGATACTCTCCATCAGGGCAGGATCAGCGAGCGCGCCGACTGTGGCGACAGTGGACTTTTTGATATGCTTCTTAATCTCGGCAGCGTATTTAACGTTGGCACCGTCCTCGAGGAACATGCTCGGGTGCGTGACAGTGAACACTTCCCAGACCTCATGGCTGCCCGCCGAGACATGGATCAGGTCGACATGACCGTCGAACTGTTTGGCAATTTCAATACCCTCGTCGATATCATAGCCGCCCGGATGGCACTCGGAGCCGCTGATGCGGATCTCAATCGGGAAGCCGGGGCCGACAGCCTTCCGGATCGCGTCGCATATAGCCACCGGGAAACGGCAGCGGTTTTCGATGCTCCCGCCCCACCGGTCGGTGCGCGTGTTGGAAATTGGCGAGACGAACTGCGAGATGAGCCAGCCGTGGCCGCCATGGACTGTCACCATGCCAAAGCCGCACTTCTTGGATAAAGCCGCTGCTTTAGCGAATTTATCAATTGTCATGGCGATAATTTCATCCGTCATCGCGAGGACATGCCGTCCGTTTTCGTCGGTATATTCTACCGGTCCATAAGCCTGATTGCCGTCGTCAACCGAGCCGAACGAATGACTGCCGCCGTGCTGCAGCTCGATGGAGGCAACCGCGCCGTGGCATGAAATAGCTTCTGCCAGCTTACTCAGCGAGGAGCTGATACCGGGGTCGTCAAGCTTTAAGCGGCTGCTGCCCGTCCTGCCGTGAACAGAGTCAACAGAACAATCACCGACACAGACCGACGCCGCGCCGCCTATGGCTTTCCGCTCGTAGTAGGCACATGTCTCAGGAGAGGGGTAATGGTGTGACGTTAAATTGCTGGGCCCTGTCGGCGAACCGAAAATGCGGTTCCTGAAAACGGTGGCGCCCAGAGTAATCGGGGCAAACAAATGCGGATATTTGAACTCAGTCATAAAATACCTCGCGTCGCGCTTTAAACGCCGACACTTTCCTTACTATATGTTTTGTGAAAATTATAATCGCATCTAAATCGAATGTCAAAAGTTATGTGAACGCTTGGCTGGACGCGGCGCATATTGACAGGTGGTAAAAACAGGATTACAATGCTCGTGTGACGACAAATAAAAAATGCAAGAGGTGTTGACATCCGACATATTTGACACTGCTAAATCGACAGTGTAAATATGATGTGGAAATGAATTGAAGCATAATTCAATACAAGACGAGCGGTTAATAACGGCTTTGTCTTTGTGCGATTATGTTTTCATCATGTTCCACGATCAGATCAAACCTATTTGATGCTGTGGAACAATCCACGGCATTTTTATTTTCGTCACAAATATCTTAAAGGAGAATTTTCATGAATAACGATATATTACTGAAGTTGCTCAAACACAGGCCGGAGGCTTATGAAAAGGGCACAGCACCTTTCTGGGATGACGCGCATATTTCAAAGGGTATGTTGAAGGCGCACCTCGATCCCGATTTCGACGCGGCTACCAGAAAGCCGGATTTTGTGCAAAAATCCGCGCGATGGATTTCGGAATGTACCAACGGCGGAAGAGGGCGGAAGCTTCTGGATTTGGGATGCGGGCCGGGTATTTACGCAGAGCTGTTTACAGAGGCTGGGTTTGAGGTGACCGGTATCGACATGTCCCGCCGCTCGGTCGATTACGCGAAGGCAATGACGCTTCAGAAGGGGAGCAATATCAATTATATATGCGGAAATTATCTGGATATTGACTATGTCGGCGCGTTTGACACGGTGACGCTCATATACTGCGATTTTGGGGTGTTCAACCCGCGGGAAAGAAGCGTCATCCTCAAAAAAATAGTGCGCGCGCTGAAGCCGGGCGGACGGTTTATTTTTGATGTGTGCTCACAAAAGCAGTACGAGGGCCGCTCGGAATCTAGCAGCTGGAGTTTTTGCGACGGCGGTTTTTGGAGTGAAGCGCCCCACACCTTACTGTATTCTTTCCTCAGATATGATGCCGACAATACCTTTGGAGACCGGTATATCATCGTGGAAAAAGATGATATCAGATGCTTTAACATATGGAATTACTGTTTCTCAAAGGAAGAGCTGCAGGCGGACTTATCAAGCGCGGGATTTTCCGGCATTGATTTCTACAGCAGCATCGCCGGAGCTGCTTTCACGGACACGAGCGAGATAATTTGCGCCGTTGCACGGAATTAGGTCGAACCGGCGTTCAGCAGGCAGAGATCAACTGTTGCTTTTAACTAAATATTATGGTATATTAATCAGCAGAATGACTTATAAAAACCCAGACGATATAGTGCGTCTGGGGTTTTTATGCGCTGGTATGCATCTATGTAAAAATCAGTGATGGTGCTATGCCGTTTTCAACAATCTATTTAGTACCCTGCGCGTTATAATTTGTTATATTTATAATTAAGTAAAATAATAAAATGGAGATATATCATGAATCAAATATCAGAGGAAACCGCTATACCGGAAAATCCGACCGGGCAGAAGGTGCTCGGCAGCAAGGGGCTCATTTTCTTCCTCGTGCTGCTCAGTGCTTTTGTGCCGCTGTCAACCGACCTCTATCTGCCGGCGTTGCCGACCATGACAAAGTACTTCAATGTCCCCGAAGTACTGACGAACCTCACCATCATCCTGTTTTTTCTCTTCTACAGTGTGGCATCACTCATCTGGGGGCCGTTATCCGACAAACACGGCCGCAGACCGATTCTGCTCATTGGACTCATCGCGTATGCTGCCGCGAGCCTCTTGTGCGCCGTATCGACGTCGGTCTATATGCTGATTATCTGCCGCGTGCTGCAAGCTATCGGCGCTGGCGCGGCGGCGGCAACATCAACAGCCATCGTCAAGGATGTCTATGAAGGTAGAAACCTTGAGAAAAAAATAGCTGCCATACAAACAATTTCAGTCATCACGCCCGTCGTCGCGCCGATGCTCGGCGCTCTGCTGTTAACGGTGACGGACTGGAGAGGCGCTTTCTATGCCCAGGCGATTATTGGTGCAGTTGTTGTCGTTATGACATTCCTCTTCACTGAGACGATACAGCAAAAGGGCAGCGACAACATTCTCAAAACAATGGGGCGGCTGTTTGTCGTCCTGCGAAACAAGAGGTTTACAGCACTTCTTTTGATATTCTCCGCATCGAGCGTCACCTTTATGGCATATATTTCGGTTTCCTCTTACATTTATCAGGACATTTTTGGGCTTTCCGGCCAGATGTACAGCTATTTGTTCTCGTTCAATGCCGCGATGATGTTTATCGGACCGATCCTATATATCAAATTATCGACGATGTTCACCCGTTTTACGCTTGTGAACGCGTCATTCATTATCACCATCATTGCCGGCATTCTTATGTGCACTGTAGGGCAACTGGGCCCCTGGGCGTTTATGGTGTCGCTCCTGCCGGCAACCATCATGGGCAGCTTTGCCGCACCGCCGAGCAGATTCCTCATGCTCTCGCAGATACCAAGCAGGGATTCCGGTTCGGCCTCCGCAATCATGATGGCCGTCAGCTCCATCGCCGGCTGCGCCGGCATGACGTTTGCATCCCTGGACCTCGGCAACCTCGTCTTCGTCGTCGGTGCGCTCAACATCGTCATCAGTCTCCTCTGCGGCGGCGCATGGGTCTTCTTCACCAGCAGACCGTTCTTAAAGGATGTCAGGGGATAAGAAACCAGCCAGTATACAACAGCGGCCGATTCATAAGCGAATCGGCCCCTGTTGTATTGTCTATTTTTTTTTAATGCGCTACGCTATTTTGTTGTAAACGTAATGGGCGCTGTATCGATGATTGTCTCATACGTATTAGAATCGTAAATGTGAAAGCTCAGCTCAATCGTATCAACGCTTTTGATGCCGTTTTCTACCAAATCGGATGACATTATTGTGATATCATCAAGCGCCATTTTTCCAGCATATATCGTACTTGTGAAAAACGGCGTTACCATAAATCCGTTTATTGACATATTGTCGCAATTTATTCCGACGTTTTTCCCTGATGAATTTTCAATATACAATAGTATGGCCGTTCCCCAAAAGCTTTCTTCATCAACATATTTACCGACGATTTTAATGCCGTCCTGATTATATAGCTCTTTTCCGTCATCCATTGCCTTGATATCCATCGCGGCATATTCGGATGTCTGAATTGTGATAACGTCTGAATCCAGGATCGTATCATAGGTGTCAGAATCATAGACGTGAAAATAAACTTCTATCTGCCCAATTTTATTGATGCCTGAAGCAGACAAGCCGGAAGATGAAATATACATCATTTCATTTGATTTCTTACCGGCCGCAATGCTCGAAGAGAACAAATCCGAAATCATATAATTGTTGACGATTAAAGCATTACTCGTCACACCCAGATTTTTATCCGAATTATTTTCTATCAGCAGTTTAATACCGACGCCCCATATTGAGTCATTATCGATTTCTTTCGCCGTTATCATTAGCCCGTTTTGCTCTAACAAAACCTGCTCATTAATCGAAAGCCTTTTACTGTCGTCGGCTGCATTCGTTGCCGCATTGCTCGAAAGCTTATCATTTGCATCAGATGCTGCAGGTGTCTCACTCGTGTCTTCAGACGGTGTTTGACGAGGACTGCATCCAATAACCATTAATATAAAAGCGAAGAATACGAGCGCGAAACACACATTTTTTATTACTTTTCTGCTCAAAACCATTGTCTCCCTCTGTATAAAGTAATTGCCACTGCAGCCGATAGTATTCCCAAAATGATGTCAGTAAAATCAAAGTTACTGGACAAAGCGTGAAAATCTGCATGAACTCAACGATAATGCCAATACTACCCTTGAGGTGATTTCATATGCCGAAAGACAGCCAACTTGACCCGAAGGATGTGCGAAAGAAAAAGTCCAAAGGCGGCCCGACAATGGCGGAAAGCGCTTTGGACGGGGAGAGTAATAATACAAAAAAACAGACCGGCAGCAGGCATTCGCCCGGCGACGACAAGGCGCAGTCATAACATGCGAAATCCGCCCTTAAAATAACAACAGCTGGCATGCGACGGTGCGTCGTCTGCCAGCTATTTTATGTATATCCTATTTTACTCCTGGTCGGGGCCGTCAGAGGTACCGGAGGTGTAGTCAGCGTCATCTGCGGAGTCGACATCGGTGCCGGAAGCGCCGTACATATCCCGCCCGCCAACCTTATATTTCAGTTTAGCATCCTCAACGATTTTGTCCAGAACTGCAAGAAGCTCTCTTGGCCTTTTGACCTGCTTGAGTTCCTTTTCCGGTGTATCGCTGTCTTTTGCCCGGATAAAGATCGTCCCACATCCAAAAATCCGCTGTCCGACTGGGAGTTCCAAGCGCTTATCGATGATTCGGTAAGCAAGAACCTCGTCTTCTTTAATATTCAAAAAGCCTTTACGGGTGATCAGTTTTTCCGCGGTGATGATATAGCGGGTAAAATTCAAGGGCAGTCCAAGAAAATTATGCGGCTTGCCGGTCCATAAAAAATTACTTCGATCCTCTTTCATTTAGAACACCACTTCCACTTTATTATAAGGGCTCGATGCCAAACGGTAAAGATTGCTTATTAAGCGTATTGTATCATTTTTTAAGAATATCGCAAGCATAATACTTTTCAAATATGTCAGGCGCTGGACGGGGGCTTTACCAGAAAAACTGTCTTATTTTTACGCCCGCTTTTTATACGCCCTCATCGCGATGATATATGCCACAAGCATAATTCCGATGCACCACGCGAGAGCGACCCATATATCATCACCTACCGGTTGACCGGACAATAACGCGCGAATGGATTCCACGATCGAAGTCACTGGCTGGTTTTCGGCAAAGGCACGCACGATTGCCGGCATTGATTCGGTCGGCACAAACGCCGAGCTGATAAATGGCAGGAAGATAATCGGATAGGAAAAGGCGCTTGCGCCGTCTACAGATTTGGCTCTCAATCCGGCAATCGCCGCGACCCAAGTTAAGGCCAGTGTAAACAGCGCGAGTATACCAGCGACGGCTAGCCAGGACAATACGCCTGCCGATGAGCGGAAGCCTATAATCAATGCGACGAGAATGATGACGACAACCGAAATCGCATTGGATACCAGCGAGGTCAGCACATGCCCCCACAGGGCGGCGGACCGCGCAATCGGCATGGTGTGGAACCGTTCAAAGATGCCCCGTTGCATATCCATAAACAGGCGGTAAGATGTATAGGCGATGCCACTCGCTATCGCCATCAGCAGGATGCCGGGTAACAGGTAATTTACATAGTTATCCGTGCCGGTTTGAATCGCACCGCCGAACACATAAACGAACAGCAGCATCATCGCGATTGGCGTGATGGTGACCGTGATAATTGTATCCATGCTGCGGAAAATATGGCGCATGGAGCGTCCGAGCATAACGCCCATATCGCCGAAAAAATGGTTCTTTGTCACTTCCATTTATTTCTCCTCCTTCTTGCTGATAATTGCGAGGAATATCTCTTCCAATGACAGCTGCTTTTCCACATATTCCACCTTTGCGGGCGGGAACAGCTTTTTCAGCTCCGCGAGTGTACCGCTGATGATAATTTTCCCTTCATGCAGAATGGCAATTCTGTCAGCGAGCTGTTCAGCTTCTTCTAAGTACTGTGTGGTTAAAAATACCGTCGTACCGCCATCAGCAAGCTCCTTGACAACCTTCCAAACCTCGATACGCGCCTCGGGGTCAAGCCCGGTGGTCGGCTCGTCGAGGAAAATGACCTGCGGTTTACCAATCAGACTCATGGAAATATCGAGCCTGCGGCGCATACCGCCCGAATAGGTGGACACCCTGCGATCGGCGGCATCGGTCAGGCCGAAGCGATTCAGTAAATCAACTGCGATCTGACGCGGATTCTTGAGGTGCCGCAGCTTGGCAATCATGACGAGATTTTCCCGCCCAGTTAAGATTTCGTCCACGGCGGCAAATTGCCCGGTCAGACTGATTGATTGCCGCACATTGTCGGCCTTTTATGCAACGTCGAAGCCATTGACGGCGGCAGTTCCGCTGTCCTGTTTAAGCAGCGTCGTCAGAATTTTAACAATTGTTGTTTTACCCGAGCCGTTGGAGCCGAGCAAGGCAAAAACACTGCCTTTATCCACCTCGAAATCCACGCCCTTCAGGACATGAAGCTTCTTGTAGGATTTTTGAAGTCCTTTTACTTGAATAGAATTGTTTGTCATATCCTGGTCCTCCTATTACTTTGTTTTATCCGTAACCTTCTTCATGGCTTTGCTCACTTCTTGGTCAACAGATTCTTGATAGATATCAGCGTACGTTTTTGAATCTTTGATGAGGTCGTCGCAGAAAGCAGCGACGTCACTGCCCGTCACTTCGAGTACACCTCTACTCATGGCCGCGCCCTCTTCAAAAAGATCGATAATCCCCGCGAGCAAACCCGTCCCTTCGGTTAACTCAACAGGGCCGACCTTAAAGAGATATTTTTGAATTTCTTTATAAACAATCTGATAATCTTGCGGGAGTGCTTTGACACGCGCCACGTGCGCTCGCCACTCTTTTTTACCTTCGATCATATCTTGTATTTTCATTTTATCCTCCTATTTAC
The DNA here is from genome assembly GCA_942492735.1 of uncultured Eubacteriales bacterium. Taxonomy (GTDB): domain Bacteria; phylum Bacillota; class Clostridia; order Oscillospirales; family Oscillospiraceae; genus Sporobacter. The sequence goes on along the minus strand of OW818648.1, from coordinate 4,066,243 downwards.
CTAGTTTTTTAGCGATATTATTGTTGAGTTGCGCGCGCCACTTGTCGCGAAAAGACTTTGCCCCCTCGTTGCCGACCAGTGCTGAGCAGAAGCCTTTGATATCGTCACCCAAAACCTCTTGGGCACTCTGACCGTCCGCCGCCGTTTCTTCGAGAAGGCCAAGCACACCGTCAAGAATTGGCATGAGGTTGCGACCGGTGAAATCAGAGTGCGGCCATAGATTGGCTTTAATTATTTGCCATGCTGCTTGATAATCAGCCGGCAGCTTTTGAGCTCGCGATTCAAAAATATTCAATTCTTTCGTCATGTCACTGCCTGTAATTATTTCCCAAAAATTCATTATATTTTCTCCTTTAACTCGCTAATTTTCGACGATAAGAACGCCCATTTTTCCCAGAAGTTCCGGAGTTCCTTGTGTCCCGCGTCGTTTAGCACGAAAAACTTGCGCGGTGGGCCCATATCGGACGGTTTTTTTTCTATAACCACAAGCTCATTCTTCTCAAGCCGCACCAAAATGGTGTAGACCGTTCCTTCCACAACATCAGTAAAGCCAAGCGCGTTCAGCCGCCGCGTGATTTCGTAGCCGTAGATTTCTCCGCGGCTTATAATTTCAAGAACACAGCCCTCAAGCACTCCTTTGAGCATTTCTGTTAGGTTTTCCATCACAATCATTCCTCGCTATTCTGTAAGACCGGTATTCGGTACTACTTACTACCGCTATATAGTAACACACAGTAGATGGCTTGTCAATAATGATTATTTTAATATACAGACCGGAACTTTTACTTTATTCCATCGTCATAAAATCACACACACCAAACATAATAAAACGGAACCGGAAAGCACATGGCTTTCCGGTTCCGTTTTTATTTCGATTGCTATTGTAATTGTATCCGGGGAAAATTATAATCGGATTATTAGGTTTTCTGATTTAGCCGAGAGGAGACACGCATGAAAAAAACCAAAAAGGATCCGTTCGTCATATGGATGCTCCTTGGGATACCCATATTGTTTATCGCCGCATCGCCGCTTCATTTTGTTTACGGCTGGACGGGAGATAATTTCATCGCCGGTCTTTTTACACCGGTCAACGAAAGCCCCTGGGAGCACCTGAAGCTGACGTTTTGGCCGATACTGATCTGGTGGTTTATAGGGTATCTGATATTCCTCAGACAGAGGGACGGGGGTTACGCGCGCTTTGCCGTCACATGCGCCGTCAGCGAATTCGTCTGTGCTGTTTTTATCCAGGCGTTTTTCTATACGTATACGGGTGCTTTGGGTATTGAATCTTTGGTCATTGATATTATCTCGCTCTTTTTTTGCTTGCTTTTTGCCATCATCCTTGCAAGGCACATTGATAAGCATACAAAGCCGGGTATGTTCGCGGCCTTCATTGCAACTGTCTTGATCATTATTATGGCGGCAGCATTGATATACTTTACCTTTGAGGCGCCGCATCTGCCGATTTTCATGGATCCGCCGACAGGGACTTACGGCATTTGAGGAGGAAATCAGTCTGTCAGGTGCAGTGCGATGGCTTTGCTGCCGGGTAAGCTCTGTGAGAAACCGCGGCCTGACGTCTTGGCCGTTTTGAATTTGCTCGCCTCTTCAAACAGCACCTGCGCCTGCGCGGAGAGCTCCTGGCTTGCGGCGGCGTTTTCCTCCGCGGCAGCGGATATCGTCTGAATAACAGACGAAAATTGAACAAGCCCCATTTCGATTTCCTGAATAGACTGCGCTTGAGAGTTCGATGCCTCTCGAATGTGTTCGTTGGTCTGCACCACAAGCTGCGCTTTTTCCGCAACAGCACGCAAAGATGATGCTGTAGACTCTGCCTGGCGCAGGCCGTCTTTGATGGAGGCAATGGAGTTGTTAATGAGGTCACTTGTCTGCTTTGCCGCATCGGCGCTCTTTGATGCCAGGCGCCGAACTTCCTCGGCGACGACGGAGAAGCCTTTACCCGCCTGCCCGGCGCGTGCAGCTTCAACAGCGGCGTTCAGTGCCAGTATATTGGTCTGGAACGAGATATCGTCGATGATCTTGATAATCGCCGAAATCTTTGAGGATGACTCGTTGATGGCCTGCATCGATTTTAAGAGGGTGGCCATATAATCATTGCTGCGAGCGACTTCTTGACCTGCTTGATCAATATATTCCGAGGCGAGGTTGACGTTGTCCGCGTTCCTTTTAACATCGGCCGAGACGTTGGCTATTGAGGACGATATCTGTTCAATCGTGCTGGCCTGTTCTGTCGCGCCGGAAGCCAGTGTCTGCGCGCCGGAAGACACCTGCGAAGCACCGTCTGATACCTGCTCGGCAACCGTATTGATCTGAGTAAAGGTTTGACTGAGGGAGCTGAGTATGAGAAGTAAGGAATTCTTGATCGGCTTAAAGTCACCGTCATAATCGCGGTTCACCGTACCAGTGAGCTTGCCGTCCGATATCTCGTCAAGAATTTTTGATATTTCCGTCACGTAGCCGTTGAGCGTAACGATCGTGCTGCCAAATAGATCGGACAGGTTGCCTAGCTCGTCTTTTGTCATAACACGGATGTTTGACGTCAGCTTGCCCTTTTCAATATCGGAGGCCAATGCCACAAGGCTTCTGACAGGCTTAATAGACAGCTTGATAAATACCGATGTCAGCAGAACCAATACCAATATACCGCCAACCGACAGCAAAATGATGTTGAGAACACTCGACCTGACGGGACTCATGGCCTCGGATTTATCAACGACAAAGGCGCTTGACCAGGTTTCCGTTATACCGTTGATTTTTACCGGCACATGTACCTTATATGCCGCTGCGCCGTTGAGCTGACTGATATCTTCGAAGAAGGCTGCCTTCCCGTTTTGGGATGCCTCCAAAACGATATCGGCTTTGCCGGCTTCGGCGTACATCGTTCCGGATTTCGTATCATCAGTCGAATGTGCGACGTAATTGCCTTGGTCCGTCAGAATATAACTGTATGATTGGTTATACCCGCCCATATCGTATGCCAGATTCGCGATTGTGTCAGCAGCGACGTCGCAGTTGGTCACACCCATGAAATCGCCGCTGGCATTGAACATCGGTACGCTGATCGTTATCAGCCAGATAATATCGCCGTTTGTCAGGGTCCAGGCATATGGCTCTGTGATTTCCGGTTCACCGGATTCCTTGGAGTCTTTATAAAACTCGCCGTCCTTGTAATCGTTGTACCCATAGTTTTCGTAGACGATGTCACCCGTTTCGGAGCGGTATGCATAAAAAGAGTATCCGTCGGGCGTCGACACATAGTATTTATTAGGCTCCAATGCAACATAAACACCGAATATCCGCGTATCCTTCAGTGTTTCGGTAAAAATTTCTTTGGTTAGCTTTTTCACGGAGTCTTGGTTAAACACCTGATAGGACTTGACAGTATTCGAGAGTGATGAGGCCTTTTGCTGAAGGGTGTTTAAATAATCCGTCGCAATACTGGCGTTCTCGCCCGCGAGCAGGGTGATCTTGTCTTCTGTCATCTTCGATATCGTAGCCGTCAGCGAAATGCTCATAAACAGGCAAATCACCGCCATGATGAGGGAAATGATCACGGCAATTTTTAGCGATATTTTAAATGACATGCTATGTATTAATTTCGTTTTTTTCATACGTGGCCCCTTTATCTGTGTTCGGCATCATCTTACAGTAAGGAATTCTGATGCTGTACTGTATTTATCGGAATAGTTGCACCCGAATTTAGTAAATACGTAAAAAAAGTTTGCGAATTTTGTGCATATTCACAAGAATTAACTTATTTGTATGAATTTCTCATAAAAACTACAGACTATCTTATTTTTTTCGTACGAAAAAGGCATTGTCATAGACATTAAAATTGACAAGTCGGCAGTATGTATGATATGTTTTTTGTAATGCAAACTATGTTTTGGGGAGTTGTTTATGGAACAGGGAAAAAAGATACCTGATATCGTCATAAAAAGACTGCCGATTTATTATCGATTCCTCACAAATTTGCATCAAATGGGCATCAGCCGTGTCTCATCGACGGATTTGGGCAAAAAAATGGGGATAACGTCAAGTCAAGTCAGGCAGGATTTTTTCAATTTCGGCAGCTTCGGGCTGCAGGGTTACGGTTATGATGTGGATCAGCTGCAGCAGGAGATCGGCAGCATTCTCGGTCTTGAAACGCAGCGTAAGATGATCATCATCGGCGCGGGCCATCTTGGGCAGGCGCTCGCGCGTCATTCAGCGTTTGAAAAGGACGGGTACGCCGTCGTCGGCGTTTTTGATATCAACCCGCATCTGATCGGTGAAAAAATCAGGGACGTTGAAATTCTGCACGTCAACAAAATTTCCGAGTTCGTCTCTTTAAATCCTGTTGATATCGCTGTCATTACTGTTCCGCGCACCTACGCCAAAGAGGTCGCGGATTTGGTAACACACCTCGGCATCAAGGGCATCTGGAATTTTACCTCCGTCAAGCTGGTCGTACCAGAAGACGTCGCCGTGGAAAACATCCACCTCAGCGACAGCCTCATGACGCTCGGGTACTATATGAAGGAAGCCAAAGAGAATAAGAAATAAATAAAGCTCTTGGATAAGTAAAAAGGCATGGAGACGGCTCCATGTCTTTTTTATGTATTTATGCGCAGCTTTTTGGATTATTTCATGAACAGCCCGGCGATATCCATATCGGTCGTAAATGAGAGTGTGAAGGTTCGATTACTGTTTTCGTATTTACAGGTAACGATCACAACGATATAGTTGACACCGTTTTGGGTGATGCCCGTTGTCGGGGCACTTATGTATTCAACGAAAGCGCCTGACTCTGTCAGCATAGGATCCCATGAGGTTTTCAGTGAGGCGGCTGTCACATCTTTTTGCATGCTTTCAGGCAGCATATCAACGACAGCCTGATAGTCACGCGTGTTTGTCACCTCGACGATTTCCTTCGCGCGTTTGACGGCATCTTCCTTGTCATACTCAAATGCGCTGCAAGCGGAAAAGGTGAGGGTGACGACGGCTACAAGAGTAATTATTATCAGTTTTCTGAGTTTCTTCATTGGATTTCCGCTCCTTTATACTTTTTATGTTGAATCATAAGAAAAACAAGCATGATGACCGCAAATATGCCGACATAAGCCTCCATCATAAAATCAGATGCGCCGTAAACCTGTAAGACCAAGCCCGCGTCGACAATAGTATGCAGAACAAATGCCAGCAGCAGCCACAAAGGTTTTTTAAGGGCAACGCTTTTGAGGACCATAACGGACAAAGCAATTTGGGCGGTCATGGCAAAGATGCGCTCAATTCCACTGGCGAAAATCTGCGGCGGTGTCATTGAATTATCATTCAATATAAGTAGAGCCAAGGCACTTATCCCTGCAAACAGAATAGCTTCAATGCCGCCGTGTCCGACACCGAAGGCGATGCCGTCACTCATGCGGTGCCTGTCTTTCATGAACAGACTCATCACAAGCCACCGCCCACCTTCCTCAAAGAGCCCGGCTGTCGCGCCGAAAAACAGAAAATACAAGACAGGCGAAGACATGCTGAGTAATGTCATCGATGGCATCGGCGCCAAAACGAAATAGTTCAGCCAGAGGCGCACGCCTTGAAACAAAGAAAAAGTCAGAACGCCGAGCAGAACTGGTTTGAGATATCCTTTTTTTCGGGCGGCGAGCCATATCCCCGCGCCGAGCGGCAGAATAAGCGCCGCAAAGATCGTGAATAAGCTGCTGAGAAGTGCCATATGTATCCATCCCCCTCCTGCAAATAATGCCGATAACATTCATCTTACCAATTATAGTATTTAATGCTGGAATATGCTAGTATAAATGCAAATGATATCAAGCGGGAAGGCGGTGGTTATTCTGGAACAGGGAACATATTCAGCGATCATCAAAGACCAGACAGAGCGCGCGCTTTGGGAGGTCGGCAATGTGATTGCTTGTATCCCCGCGCACAGTTGGGACAAGCTCTATTATGACATGCCGGTCTGGAAACATGTCTATCATATGCTGCATTCGCTGGACCTGTATTTCATAAACCCATGCGGCAGGAACTTCGAGGAACCCGCGATCCATGAGGAAAATCTCAACAATCTTAACGTTCATTCCAGTAAAATTATAACACGCGAAAATATCGATGATTACTTTTCCGGTACAAGGAAAAAAATCGCGAATTACATAGGCGCACTAAATGATGAAGACCTGCTTCACTATCCAGAGGGGTGCGAATACACGAGATTTACACTGATTCTCGCCCAGCATCGGCACCTGCACACGCACATGGGTATGCTCATGGGCTTTATCGTGAATGACACCGGCAAATGGCCGATGGTACTCGGGCTGAAGGGGTCGATACCAGCGGGGGCTTATGACCGCTTCGAATAAAGATATAATCAAACTGGAAGAGTGATATCTTGTCAGTTATCAGACGAGCGTTTAACATTATAGTTTTAGCTTTTTCGCAAACAGTGTGACGATATCCAGTTATTTAGGCTTGAAGCCGCTAACGACAGCCGCGTTATTTATATCGGCCGTTGTTATTAGGGCTGACATAACGCAACAATAGTTTTAGGATTATAAACGGAAAAATCAAAGGAGGCTGCGACGTGTTTCGCAGCCTCCTTTATCTTATTCACGGCTGCATTGCGCCGAAGAGAACGAGCCAGGCTAAAAGTGATTTTGCCACAAGGCTGAGCGTGATGTAGACGCGCTCGCCGTAGATGTAATCCTTCCATTTACCTATCTTTTTGTACTGCAGAATCATATTGATCGGGAAAGTATTGAAGGCGACGAAATAAGTGCCGATGATTGCCCAGACAAACCACGGGACAAGATCGAAGTTGCCGGTTCCGACCATATAGAGGATAATCGCTACCCAGGGGGCGATACCTGCAATAGAACCCCAGACGAATGGCCCCCAATTAACTTTTTTCTTGTCTTTTCCGCTATTGAGCTGTTCCATCACAAGGCCGAACAGATTCATAACGGCGTTGACGACAAAAATCAGAATGAGTGATGCGATGTCATAAATTCCGAACAGGGTTGATATCAAAACAATCATGATGGATGAACTGAACGCATATTCAAACCATCTGAATTTGTTAATGCCCTTCTCCAGATCGGCGTTATAGATGGCGTTTGTTGTCTTTGGGACGGAGATGAGTGCGTGCGCAAGCGCAGAAATCAACAGGAAACAGGCCACCAAAATCCCGAATGGCAGCTGAAAGAGTTCCCGAGAGGTGAGTTCAAGCGTGCTTGTCTGAACATTATAGGACAAATAGTTCTGCGTGATGGTTGGCGCAAATTCGGCGATTTTCTGGATGACGGTTGTTGCTAAAATGAGCATCAAAACACCTTGGACGAGATGGAGACCACCCATGACCCTGTTAAAATTCCTGAGTTTATGCCGAATAATTTCTGTCATATCAAATACCCCTTTTCTCTTTATGTGCTGTGTCTTTATATAATGCGCTTTCGGGCGCTGGGCGAACATCGATACGTTTACTTCTTTCCTTTGGCATAAATAGTCTCCCATTCCGCGAGGCTATGTGTGACATTGTCCGTAATTTTATTCAAAGTGTGCTCGAATCTTAATATGTCCGTCTGCGACAGACCCTCAAATATCCTCTCATGCCAGAGCCGCACAAGGCTCGTGATCATATCCTTTATACACAAGCTCTTGTCGGTCATCTTGATGACCTTTTCCCGCTGATCTTGAGCGTTGACAAGGCGCTCTATCATCTCTTTTTTCTCAAGTTTGCAGAGTGTTTTGGCGATAGTACCTTTGTCGAGCATGAAATAAGCCGACAAGTCCTCCTGTCTCGGCTTGTCATGTTCGTAGAGGTACATGAGGATTAGAGCTTCTGACGCCGTGATGCCGAAATCATCAAGGCATCGCGCAAGAAAGATTTCGCTCCCACGTGAGATGATTGACAGCTTACAGTGTGGCATAGATCCCTCCCAGTTTAGTTGCATCAAAAACAGTTGCACATACAACTAATATATCGCAGATCGACACAAAGTCAATAGTGTTATCCACTTTGCGTCAACAAATATACCAGCTTGCTTTTTCTGTTGGTATCCTATTTATGCTGTGATCGGGAAAATATGACAAAATTACTAATGAGAAGCAGATTTAATCCGATAAAAGTAAATATATTGACGAAATTTTAACAGGGAGGTATTGTTATGAACACTCCGAATGTTTTTTCTGTTGTTTTCAGTGTGGCTTGTGCGATAAGCCTCTTCTTGGGAATATATATCATTTGCCTGAACCCAAGCAGCAGAACGAACAGACTGTTTTTTGTCCTTTCTGTTGCGCTTGATTTTTGGGCGTTCGGCTTCAGCATGGCGATCACGGCAGATAATCTGGCCATCGTTTTGTTTTGGAGAAGATTCTCGGCGTTAGGCTGGGGCTCGTTTTTCAGCCTGCTGCTGCATTTCCTGCTGGTTTACACCGAAAATGACAGATTCTTTAGCAAATGGTGGAAGACATTGCTGTTATACATACCGGCTGGAATAACACTCCTTGGGTTTACCTGGTTCCCGGGCATAAATCCCGGACAATATCACATGGTGTCAACATCACTGGGCTGGGTGAATGTCGCCGTCAACAACGGTTGGGACTTGTTCTATACCGTTTATTTCGTTATATTTTCTATCGCCGGTTTTTACCTCATGTGGCGATGGGCACAGAAAAGCAAGAATCCGAGATTTAAGAAGCAGTTTTATATCCTTTTGTTTTCATTTGCGCTGACAATGATTTTGGGCGCGCTGATTGATTTACTCGGCAATTTGCTTTTTTCTGTCACGATCCCGCAGCTCGGGCCGCTGCTGATGGTGTTTCCTTTCTCCGTCATCTATTATACTATTAAGAAACATGGTTTGTTCAATCCGCATCATATTACTGAAGATACCATCCTGATGACGGATCAGTTAAGATCAAAAATAATCAATTACATGGCCGACGCTTTTTTTATCGGCAGTCTGCTGAATTTTATCACCCGGTACGTCATCTACGGCCGCGAGAATCTCGCATCTAGTCTGATATTCAGTATCTCGCTGGCATTAATCGGCGTCTTGTTTCAATTAATTCAGCACAAAATAAAAAACATGGGCTTAAAAGACATCCTCAACGCGGTCATGATAGCCATCGTCGTACCGCTCATTACCCTGAGATTTATCGATTTTGCGGGCTTAACGATCTGGGCGTTCCCTTTTATTCTGCTGATTATTACGCTGATATTCGGAAGAAGCATTATCCAGACCACACTGACGATATCCATCATACTGACGCAGATCATTGTCTGGATCATAAAACCCGAGTTGTCTGTCAAAATAGATTCTATCGATCACATCTTTCGTATCGGTATTTTTGCATTAGGGATCTGGTTTTCCTTCTTCGTAAAAAAGGTCTATATTGCAAAGCTTAATGAGAACAAGGCTCAAATCGATACACAGAAGCTTATAACGGAAATTTCGTCCGACTTTGTCAGTGTCAATGAAAGCAATCTGTACGAAAAGATGCGCAAAACGCTCGAGAAGCTCGGGTTCTTCACAATGGCAGACAGGGCCTATGTCTATCTGATTGACAACAGCAGAGAGAATCTCATATGCAGATATTTTTGGCTTCGCAAAAATAATGACAGAGCTGCGTATGATACGGGAATTATCAGCATAAACAGCATACCGGCGATTATGCGGTACCTGCAGGACGGTAATATTCTAGCACCCGACGATATCGGTGACATGAACGCTGAAATCGGCGTTGAGCTGCCACGACTCATTGACAGTGAGGAGAAATCGTTCGTTGCGATGCCTATTATTGTTCACGACGTTTTTTATGGTTTTTTTGGTATCGACACACTGAGTAAGTCGAAAAAATGGCATGAAAACCAACTTGGTTTCTTTAAGATCATTTTGAATATATTCGCCGATGCTTTTGAAAGAGTCAACAGGGAAAAAGAAATCAATTTCATGGCTTACTACGATCATCTGACAAAGCTGCCAAACAGGCTGCTTTTTAAGGACAGGGTGGCGCAGAGCATTCATCTGTCAATGCGGACGAACAAAATCGTGTCGATTATTTTTCTCGACCTTGATGCCTTCAAATCTGTCAACGATTCCATTGGGCATGACGGCGGGGATAAGCTTATTATTAAGGTTTCGGAAAAATTGTCAGGGCTGCTGAGGAAGTCGGATGCCATTTCTCGTTTCGGCGGTGATGAGTTTCTAATCATGCTGAACAACCTTAATTCAACGAACGATATCGTCAGGATCGCTGAAAAGATACTGAGTGTTTTTGACAAACCGTTCATCCTTAACGAGCAGGAGTTTTTCGTAACAGCCAGCGCGGGCGTTGCTGTTTATCCTTATGATGGCAATGATGCCGAAACGCTTATAAAAAATGCTGACATTGCGATGTACAAGGCAAAAGAACAGGGTAAAAACAATTACCTATTCTGCACCACGGATATGAAAGATGAAATCCTGCAGAAGATGACGCTTTCAAACGGCCTGTACCGGGCGTTAGAAAGACATGAGTTTTTTCTGCACTATCAGCCGCAGGTTAACGCAGGAACGAAAAAGATCATTGGTGCTGAAGCCCTTATCCGCTGGAATCATCCTGAAAACGGATTGATTGCACCCGGCCTGTTTATTCCGCTGGCGGAGCAGACAGGTCTCATCGGTCCAATCGGCGATTGGGTGCTCAGAACGGCCTGCCTGCAATGCAGAACGTGGCAGATCTGCGGTTTGCCTGATATTAGAATTGCCGTCAATGTATCAATCATACAGCTCAGGAATCCCGGGTTCGCTTATCGTGTCAAGCAGATTTTAGAAGAAATACATTTGGAGCCACGGTTTTTGGAGCTGGAGATTACAGAAAGCGCCGCAGTCAACGAATCCGACTATATCATCGAGGTGCTCAATGGGCTGAAAAAATTGGGTATCTCCATTTCCATCGACGATTTCGGTACGGAATATTCATCCTTGAGCCGTCTGACCAGCATGCCGATTGACCGGATTAAGATGGATATGCAGTTTGTCCGCGGCATCAGCAAAAGCGAGAAGGAAAAGGCAATCGCCAAAGGCATAATCGGCCTCGCGCATAATCTTGGCCTGAAGGTCGTCGCCGAAGGCGTCGAAACTGAGCTCCAGCTGAATTTCCTCTGTGATAAGGAATGCGATGAGATACAGGGATTCTATTTTTACCACCCCGTTACGTCGGAGGATTTCGAGAGGATATTAAGAGAACACGATTAAACCCAGACTTTAAAACGGGCGTCTCCCATTGGCTTGGGAGACGCCCGTTTTTTAAGTCTGAGCGATAAGAAAACATGTCTATACATATTTGGCACGGCTGTTGGTGAAATTATTATTTGGTAGGAATTCTGCAAATATTAGGACGCCTTGGTAGGCGGTAAATAAAGGAGGCTAATTCATGAAAAAAGTAATGGCAATCCTACTCGCATCGCTCATGGTTTTCTCGCTATTCGCTTGTAACGACGGTACCACGACATCCCCATCCCCCAGCGCTCCGGCCAGCGTAGCTCCCAGCGCAAGCGCCCCGGCAACTGAAACGCCCAAAGGCGCGATAGATATCGGTTTCTTTGACCCTTCCGTTGACTATACCAAGGCAGAAAGATACAAAATTGCGTATATGTACTCCGGTACCAGCGTTCTTTACGATATGTTCGCTGGCGCGTTCAAAGCTTGGGCTGACCGCATGAACGTGGAATTCAACAGCTTCTCCGCGGCCGACGCCGACGCATTTCTTACAACAATTGAAACCTACGCTGATCAGGGTTATTCAGGCTTGCTGCTTGACCCGGACTCAACGGTTTTCCCGGCTGTTTATGATCTCATGAATGAACTCCAGCTGCCGTGGATGGGCTGCATGAATACGGCATTTGGTGAAGACGGCAAGCGGCTGCATCCGAGCGTTGGTTTTGACAACTTTGGTTTCGGCAGAGACATGTTCCAGTGGTGCATCGATTATGCCAAGGCGAACTGGCCGGATGCTACACCCGAAAATACCGGCGGTTTGTTCATCGGCTTCTCCGTTGTTCCGCTTCTTGAGATGCGTCACCAAGGCGCTAAAGCAGCTTTTTTAGCCAACGGATATCCTGAAGCCAACTTTTTCTTCGGTGACGGCGTCACAGGCGACATGACCGGCCAGACAGGTTATAACCTTGCTGCTACCACGATGGCTGCCAATCCCCAGATCAAGTACTGGATCGGCTGCGGATTCTTTGATGACTACACTGACGGTATTGCAAGAGCTGCTGAAGCTGCCGGTAAAACCGATCAAACAGTTTGCTGCACAGCCGGCGGTTCATCCCTCATCAATCAGTGGGATGCTGGAACAGCCGGTCCCTGGAAAGCCGCTATATTCACCGATCAGAGACTCTATGGCGAGCCGATCTTCTGCGGTCTGTATGCGATGATCACAGGCCAGGCAACTGCTGAGACCCTGTGGCCGCAATGGGTCGACAAGGGCAACGGCGAAAAATATGCCAGCCTGATGCTCCCGTCAACGACGATTACCAAGGATATGTATCAGGATTATCTTGAATTCGTCGATAAATATACAGGTATTGATCAGTATAAATATAATGTTCCTAATCCGAAAGATTATCCTGTGACAATGGATCCCCCCGCGTCGTTTGCCGGATAATCAATAACATTAAGAGAACCTGCGAAGCTCAAGGCCTCGCAGGTTCTTCGTTTAATGTACATTATATCACCCGCATGACGTTTGACTCGCGGGAGCTCATTATCAGACTTCGGAGAAGACGAATTTTGTCCTGTAATCGCCTTCTTCAGCCACAATGGTGGTTGTTTTGTCGGCGTCTGTATCAATCTCGAGTTTGGCATTCTTGGTGTGCGCTTTGACGTAGTCAATCGGACTTTCGGTTTCGATTTCGCTGAAATCATGAAGAATCGGTCTGCCGCTGCAGTTCGGCTGGTGTCTTTCAGTAATAAGCTCGTAGCGTTTCATGGTGATCACTCCTTTAGTTGGTTTAGTGTATTGTACCATATACATGCGCTGCGAGCAAGGGATTTTTGTGTGAATATAACACAACTGCCGCCGCGAAAAACCAAACAGCGCCATAAAAATATATGGACAAATTATGTGAATAATCGTAAGGTGTATGTATCGCAGCGATAGAGAAAGGCAGTGGAACGGTTGAAAAATAAAAAAATGATATTGGCAGTGCTCGTCTTCGTTCTGGCGCTTAGCCTGACACCAACAGCTATAGCGGCAGAGCAAAATGCGGCTGTCGCTGCGCCGGTCGAGTTCGTCAAGCTCAACACGGCTGATCATATGAAATATATGGACGGTATGCCCACGGGCCTATTTAAGCCTGAAGACCCGATGACCAGAGGCGAAGCCTGCCAGATGCTATATGGCCTTGTGACTGAGCCGGATGAAATCACCGTTTCTTTTCCGGATGTTGCCCTAAACAAGTGGTATTATAAGGCTGTTTCCACCATGGCCTCCATGGGCTTGATTTATGGTGACGGGACAGGCCGTTTCAAACCTGACGGCAATATGACGCGCGCTGAATTCGTCGTATTTCTGTCGCGCTTTTACCCGATCAAAGACGGGAATCTCAGCTTCAGCGATGTGCCCATTAACAGCTGGGCAGCCAAAGCGGTGGCGTCTGCCGAGACTATGGGTTGGGTTATGGGTAGCGGTAATGGGTTATTCAGGCCAAATGATGCGATAACGCGCGCGGAAGCAGTTGTTATCATGAACCGAGTGCTGCAGCGCTATGCAAGCCGTGAGATCATTGATTCGGCGGCAGGCATTCGCATATTCCCTGATGTGCCTGAGGATTACTGGGCTTATTACGACATTATGGAAGCAGCGATCGACCATCAATACAGTAAGGCTTCGGGCACGGAAGTATGGACATCGTTTAATGAAGAAAAGACCGAAATAGAGCCCGGCTTCCATCTCATTGAGGGCCAGCTGTATTTTGAAGATGAGAATGGGTATTTTATCCGCGATACAAAACGCGGTGCCTTCTTTTTTGATCAGAGGGGCAGGAGCACGACCGGCAAGGAGGAGCTGGACGACTATATCACGGAAGTCGTCCTGAAGGTCACGAATCCCTCCATGACCCAGCTTGAAAAGCTCCGAGCGGTCTATAATTACACGCGTGACAGCTTCACCTATATTGTCCGTCCTATTTACGCCGTCGGTGATACGGGATGGGTGGTGAAGGAGGGGTTGTACATGTTTCAGACAGGGCACAACAACTGCTACGGTTTTGCCGCCGTTTTCAATCTGCTGGCAAGAAGGCTTGGATATGATGCGGCCGTGATCAGCGGCAGCGTCGGCGTGAATAACAGTCCGCACGGCTGGGTCGAAATCGTATTCAACGATGAAAGCTATATTTTTGATGCGGTAATTGAGCGGTATCACAGAAGCCGCGGCGACATGATCGATTTGTTTATGCTGTCGTATGCCAAGGTACCATGGCCTTACGGCAAATAACATATTGGAAATAACAAGGAGAGTTTTAGAATTCGCTGAGAATTGAGTGGTAAGCTGTCTCGAACAACTTTCAGCATATGATCAGAGGATGAAAAATGAAGAACTCCATTAAGTATTTATATTCGATAATTATTGTTGCTGTGATCGTTGTTGTGTTTGTCGAGAACTATAATAACTTCATTAAAAACTACGCTGCAACAGGCGTATCGATACGATCGAGTATTGATGACGAAATAAGTTTCAGCCGTAATTTCATTGAAACGCTGACTGTATACGGAGACAATTACTTTCGTCTCAACAGCACTGTCGAAGATGCGAATCTTTTCAGTCTGATAGAATATGAACCGGATTCTAACAGCTATAATATGAATAATGTCGAAGGAAGCCAGCAGCAAAACACCACAGGGAATTTGACGGGAGCGGGGACCATCCCCGAAAGCGGCAAAGAGCGGGAAGAACTGTATCTTGCGCTGAATTTTAATCTTTTCTTCTCCAAATTCTTTGACAGACTTCCGAATGTTGCCTGGGTGTACTATCTTAGTGACAACAATTTTATCAATGTCTACCCCTGGATTTCGTCGTATGAATTTCAGTACACGGACGAGCTGAAAAATAGGGATTATTTTAGATTGGCAAATCCTCAAAACAACCCTGACCGTCAACTTGTCTGGACACCGGTATATTTAGACGCGGCAGGTAAAGGAATGATGGTTTCTCTGTCGGGTCCGATCTATGACGGCGCGAAGTTTAAGGGCGTTGTCTCTATTGACGTCACGACCATGAGTCTGAGTCAGCTGCTTGAATGCGACTATAAGGGATACTTAATTGACGGCGATTTTTCGGTTATCGCCTCAAGCGAGAACAGTAAAATGGATGACGGCGTTTATAACTTAAGTGCGTCTGAAAAGATATCGGAAAGTGATATGACAAAAATAGAAGCAGCTCAAAACGATTCACTTCAAATCGTCGGCAGTAACTATATTTACAAGTCTGCGATTGCCGATACGCCCTGGACGATGCTGCTGATTATTCCTGTTTATTTATTTATTGGCAAAGCGTTGGTATACACATTGCCGGTCGTGTTTGTTGCCATTCTTCTCTTAATCACATTCAAAGAGGTGACGGTTCGTCGAAAAGCCGAGGAGAAAATTAGAGAAAGCGCATTAACCGACCCGTTGACAGGACTGAAAAATAGGCGCTTTTTAGATGCGATCATCGAAACGGAAATGTCACATGCTGACAGATATAAGGAGCCTCTTTCTATAATCAATATGGATCTGGACTATTTTAAGAAAGTTAACGACACCTGGGGTCATCCTGTGGGAGACGAGGTGCTGAAATATGCCGCAGAAACCATAAGAAATAACATTCGTAAAGCAGATGTCCTGGTCCGGCTCGGTGGTGAAGAATTCATGCTGCTGCTGCCGAGAACAGATATAGACGGTGCCTTAGAGGTTGCCGAAAAGATCCGCAGAGCTCTGGAAAGCAACAAACATCCTGTTGCCGGTCTATGCACAGCCAGCTTTGGCGTTGCCGAAAAAACAATAGCGGAATCCTTTATCAGTTTATATAAGCGTGTTGATGATGCGATGTACCTTGCTAAGGCAAGAGGACGAAACTGTATAGCCCGTTATGATCGCAACGATTAGATAGCCGTCGAAAATCAAGCGGCTCTTCAAGATGATTAACTCTTGGAGAGCCGCTTAACATCGCATAACAGCGTGATGTTACTGTAACGTCGGCTTGACTTCAAATGTTACGCCACATATAATGAACCACAGTTAGCACCGTTGATATATGGCATGACGGAGGGACGGAGGCACTCTGATGATAAAAAAAGAAAAAAAAATTCAGCAGACGCGCTTTCTGTTTTGCCTGTTTGCTTCGGCTGTACTTATTGCGATCTGCTCGTGTTCATCTCCGTTCTACCCGTTTAATAACGCCGCAGATGCCAATTGCTTTTTCACCGTGGGGAAATCCATGATGAACGGTGTGATACCTTATCGCGACCTCTATGAACAAAAAGGTCCCTTGCTCTACTTTCTGTACGGTCTTGCGTACCTGATATCGAACAATACTTTTTTCGGCGTATATTTACTTGAAACGGCTGCCCTTGCCGCATTTATGCTGAGTATTATCCGCATTGCTGAGCTGTATGCGGATCATACACCGTATTGGGTTCCCGCAGCCATCGGCGCAGTCTGCGCCGCCTCATACAGCTTTGTGCTTGGCGGGTGCAGCGTTGAAGAATTAGCTTTACCGGTTCTCTCGTGGTCTATCTATCATATGCTCACCCTGCTTCGAAGCACGCAGAAAGGTGTACCACACACGTTCGGTCTGCCGGTCGTTTTGCTCAATGGATTTTTCGCAGGCTGCATATTCTGGATGAAATATACCCTCAATGGTTTTTACATCGGTTGGATTGCAATTATCTTTATCCTGCAGCTTAAAAACAGCGGCTTTCTACCCGCGCTGAAAACCGCTGTATCGTTTATACTGGGTGTGCTGGCGGCAACGCTTCCATGGATGTGCTATTTTTATTTCAATCATGCGTTGAGCGACTTGTGGCAAGTCTATTTTTATAACAACATTTTCTTATATTCACCAGTTTCAGGGGATTTACTGACTGCGTTTTATCGCGATTTCATCAACTTTTTAAGGGGTATGTATAAAAATCCGTGGTATTCAATACCGGTCGCTGCCGGTCTGCTCTGGATATTACTCGTACCGAGAAAACGAGTGCCAATAACCGAGAAAAACGGAATCATTATCACCTTTGTCCTATTGGCGGCGGGCATATATGTTGGCGGTAAGGCCTATGCTTATTATCCGCTTATTCTGGGCGTGTACACGGTATTCGGCGTTATTCCTTTCGTGCTGCTTATCAATATGACGGTAAAAAGACGAAAGGGCGCTATAAAACATTTTGAGCCTGTATGCAGCGCCGTATTCGTCGTACTCATCGGCATCTACGCTTTTTGCTTTAGCCCTAATACATATTTCTTCGGTATGGATAAGGACGTGATGATTCAACATAATTTCAGCGATATCATGCATGAATTGGATGATAAGCCGACACTGTTAAATTACGGATTTATGGACTCCGGATTCTATACGGCTGCAAATATTGTGCCGACGGTGAAGTATTTTTCCACATTGAACATCATGTATGCTTCGATAAGCGAAGCGCAAAACGGCTATTTGCAATCGGGCTGCGTGGAGTTTGTGGTGACCGAAAACGCCGAACTTGATTTAGTTAACTTTAACAAATATCGTCTGATTTGCTCAGATGTATTTCACTCTAAAAGCTATTCGTCGATATACTACCTTTATCAGCGCATCGTTCCTTTATTATAACGCAAGGACATCAGGCAGTTCTCCAAGTGTGGAAAACTGCCTGATGTCATTTGTTGCGGTTTAGTCACTGAAACGGACGTTTTCTTCTATGGGGGTTCTGGCGCTTTTGAAGTTGTTGATGGCGTTGTTCTCATCGGTGTAGCCGAGGGCGATGCCGATGGTGATTTTGAGATTGTCGGGGATGTTCAGTTCTTGACGCAGGACGTCGGGGTAGAGGACTGTTGTGATAGCGGGGATTGTACCGAGGCCGTTTTCAAGAGCGGAGAGCATAAAGCTCTGGGAATAGGCACCGATGTCGTACAGCGACCATTCGGTCAGGAGCTTATCCATGCAGATGAAGATGACACACGGGGCGTCAAACATGCGTTGATTGAGAGCGCCAAACTGATTGACGGCGTCGCCGCAATCGCGCACCATATCGGGGAAGAGTCCTTTCTGGCGGGCTTTGGCAGCTTCGCTCCATTCGACGGGGCGGGGGACCTCGGGAGCGGCCGAAACGGCTTTTGCGTAGCTTTCTGCGTAACCGGTCTTGATTCTTTTAAGGGTTTCGCCTTCGGCGACGAAGACATCCCATGGCTGGGAGTTTGCCCAGGAGGGGGACTGCGCGGCGTCCTTTAGGATTTTGATGAGCGTTTCGCGCGGAATAGGGTCTGGTCGAAAGGCGCGCTTACTGCGGCGCTGCACGAGGGCTTCGCTGACTGTCATTAAAATTCCTCCGTTATATCAATTACTTTATTTTATATAGGTGATGACGTCCCTTTTGCGCTCCGGCGCAGGCAGCTTCGGTCCGCGCTGGAAGCCGAAGGCGATGGCGTGAACAGGCTTGTAGCCTTCCGGTATTTTGAGTGTTGACGCGGCTTCTTCAAGGTTAATATAAGACCACAGCAGGCCGACCCACACGGAGCCGATGCCGAGGCTCTGTGCCGCGAGCATCATGTTTTGGGCGGCGGCCGATAAGTCTGTCGGTAAGGACATCGCATCTTTGCGCCCGGAGACGAAAATGACGGTTGGTGCGTTGTACGACGCGCGGAAGGCAGGGTCTGTCCCGACGCCGCGGAGCCATTCATTTTCAGACTGCGCCATAACAGCGTTGGCTTTCAGGTTAATCTCTTCAAGCAGCTCTTTGTTCTGCACGACCGTGAAATACCACGGCTGATCGTTATGCGCCGTCGGCGCGTAGAGGCCCGCTTCGAGAATCAGGTCAAGCTCCTCCTGACTGATCTGCTTGTCCGTATAGGCGCGGACGCTGCGCCGCTCTTTAATCGCTTTAATGACGTCATTCATATAAAACACTCCTTTAAATGATAAGTCTTATTACATATAATTTACAGTTTCTATTTAGTAATTGCAAGGCCTTATTAAAATTTGCTGGGTCAGGTTGCTGATTTGAGTTTCTAATATGATGCGGGTTTTTGAATGGCGATGACCTGCTGCAGGACAGTTCCGCGAGTATGGACTTCAGATGAGCAGCGAGCATTGGCCTCTGCATCTTACCGGCGGTGGCTGTGTGACGGAAAGGCTGAAAACAACAGTAAACCTGCGGCAAAGCTGTGGCAGGTATTTATTTAGAAGCCGGCTTATGATACCATTGTGGCAACAACACTAAGGTGCAGGCGGAGGCGGGTATGTCAAAACTCATATATGTGGCAGATGACGATAAAAACATCAGGGACTTAATTGTGGGATTCTTAAAGAACGATGGGTTTGAAGCAGCGGCATTTGAAAACGGCGATGCGCTGCTGAAAGAGTTCTTAATGGTACCGGCGGACATGCTCATCATCGATATCATGATGCCCGGCACTGACGGTCTGACGCTCTGCACGAAAATCAGGGCGGAAAACAGCGTGCCGATCATCATTGTTTCCGCGCGTGACAGTGAGATTGACAGGATTACAGGTATCACCATCGGCAGTGATGACTATATGGTTAAGCCGTTTTCGCCGATCGAGCTTGTTGCGCGTGTCAAGGCCATATTCCGCCGGATGCAGATCGACAAAGCCCCGACAAACGACAGCGTCCTCAAATACGGTGACATCACCGTCAACCAAAATGAGCGTCAGGCGTTCTTGGTCGGCGATAAGCTGGACCTGACACCGACAGAGTTTGCCCTGATTGCCTACCTTATTAAAAACAGTGACCGCGCCGTTCCAAGAGAAGAGCTTCTCAAATACGTCTGGCGATTTGATGCCGAGATCGATACAAGGGCGACGGACGACGTCATAAAGCGGCTGCGGAAAAAGCTGAAAGATTCAAATGTCAAGATTACTTCCGTGTGGGGCTTCGGCTTCAAGCTGGAATTGATTGAGGGTGTCAAGGCATGAAGACGATTCGTTGGAAATTTACGTCCATGTTCATCATCGCGACAACGGCGATCATGGTCATTGTGCTGATACTGTTTAATATCGCTATTCGCATCTATTTCGAAAGAAACGCGCGGAGCGAGCTGAAAAACACCTTTTCGACGATGAATATCCTCGTTGAAAATCAGCTGATGCAGGCCGTTATCAGTGATAAAGGCAGTAAGGAAGCGCTCTTAAGCCTGAGTGCGGCGCTGACGGCGTCGAGGCTAACCGGCAATACGGAGTTTTTTATTTTTAGTGATGAATTTGAACTGAAATTTCCGAAGGATCCGAGCGGTACGCTGCTGAGCAACATGCTTTTGAAGAAAATCGAAAGCTACGATTTTGACGGAAGCGGTACAATCGAAAGGGCGAGAACACCAAGCGGCGTCTACTTTATCGCTGGGATGCCTCTTGACAAGCTGGAATCGGGCGATCTCTTTATCGTTTTTGTCTCCGGCATGTCGGTTAGAAATGAACTGATCGGCGCGATCAATTTATTCCTCGTCGCCATCATGCTTGTCGCTCTGGGCATTGGCATTTTCTATACAATTGCATCGGCAAAAAGTTTAACGAGGCCGATTCAGAAGGTCAGCGCCTACGCAAAGGAGATTGGCAACGGCAATTTTATCGCTATTCCGCCTGATAACAGCACCCTCGAAACGAGCGCGCTCATCGAGAGCATCAACGAGATGTCCGGCCGGCTGAAAACATCCGATCAAGCGCAGAAGGTTTTTCTGCAGAACGCATCCCACGAGCTGCGGACACCCTTGATGTCGATTCAGGGCTACTCTGAGGCAATAGAGAAGGGCATCGGTGACGATCCAAAGAGAGCTGCCTCGATCATCAAAGCCGAGAGCATCCGCCTAACAACACTCGTCGAGGAGCTCATCACTCTGTCGAAAATCGACAACAACATCTACGACCGCGAATTCCAGAGCCTCGACCTCGGTGAAGCCATCTCCGATTGCGTATACCGTCTTAATGGGCTCGCAATGAAGGAGAGTAAAAAAATAACGCCAATGCTCCAGCAAGGCGTCGCCATTATGGGTAATGATACCCTCCTGTCTAAAGTGCTCGGCAATGTTGTGTCCAACTGCATCCGGTACGCAAAAACGGAGGTTCGGATTAAGCTCGAACGTCAGAAGGGTCCGGCTGTCGTAAATGAATACGCAGTTATTACTGTTTCTGACGACGGTGAGGGTTTTAGCGGCGAAGACCTACCGCATATTTTTGAGCGTTTTTATAAAGGTGAAGGCGGGAAATACGGTCTTGGCCTCGCCATCGCACAGAAAGCGCTCGAGATCATGTGCGGGAGCATCGAAGCGAATAATGGAGAGATGGGCGCGGTATTTGTGATAAGATTGCCACTGATATAGAATCCAAAACATCAAAGAAAGAGGAAAAACGATGAATGATAAGATCGGCGCGGAGGTTGTTTACCTTTTCAACAGCGGGTTTACCGTTAAGAAGGACGAACGGCTGTTTATATTTGATTGTTACAATTTTTTGCCCTTTAGGAAGAACAAAGGGCTTGACGGCGGCGTTATCAATCCGGAGGAGATCAATGACCTGGATGTGACGGTTTTTTCCTCGCACGCCCATATGGACCATTTTTCCCCGTCCATCTTGAAATGGGGCCGCGATATTCCAAAGCTCCGTTATGTTTTGTCTAGCGATATTGACACAGGAAAAACTGAAAATGTAACGAAGGCGTACCCGAATGCAGCATATGATGCCGGCGGGGTGAAGGTGCGGACGTTGAAATCAACGGATGAGGGCGTCGCGTTTGTCGTCGAGGCTGACGCACTTAAAATTTACCATGCCGGTGACCTCAACTGGTGGCACTGGGATGGCGAGCCAGAGCACGAGAATCAAGCGATGGGCGATGCGTATAAAGCCGAGATTGACAAGCTAAAAGGTGAGGCATTTGATATCGCTTTTGTCCCTGTCGATCCCCGTCTGGAAAATGAATACCTCTGGGGGCTCGATTATTTTATGAAGAATTGTGATGCCAAGATCATATTTCCGATGCACTTCAGGAACTCATATTCGGTTTTCGACCGCCTTGTGAAGGATCCCGCCACGGAAAACTACCGCGGACGCATCGCGCGGATTACCCGCCGCGGTCAGCGGTTTATTGTCTGAAGCAAATTAAAAACTCCTATACCCATAGCGCCGTTACGGCGCATGCAGTATAGGAGTTTTGTATTGCGTATTATATGGTTCAGGTTATGCTGGCGTGTTCGGCTATTGAAACATTTGTCGCGCAGAGCTTGCCGTTCCTTTTATCGGTCTCTATATCAAACATGACCTTCTGGCCTTCGTTTAAAGATTTAAAGCCTTGTGCCGCTATAGCGGAAAAGTGGACGAACAAATCCTCGCCCCCGTTGTCATTTGAAATAAATCCATATCCTTTTTCGGAATTAAACCATTTTACTGTGCCGCTGTTCATAAAATCACCTCGATATATAGTGTTTCCGATAATCGCGATAAAATTTTCGCATATATTTGTTAAAAAAGTGTATCTCATGCAGAAAAAAATACACGGCAGGATTGTACGAAGATCCTGCCGCGATGAGAGGTTTCCATTATTATGATGCGATTTTGCGCGGTGGTTTATGCCTCGCTTTTTATTTTTTTGAGGCTTTTGTTGATAATCAGCATCAAGATAATCGGGATGACTGCGGTGCAGGCTGCCATAATATACGTTTTCGCGGGGTCGCCCTGAAGGAACCGCGACGATATCGTATTGAAGATGACGGAGGAAACACCGAGGGCAAGCATAACAACACCATAGTTGGTGCCTGAGTTTTTCGGTCCGAAGAAGTCGGTAGTAAACGCGGCGTTCGTGGAGGATGGCCCCCCGTAGCCGAAGGCGATAATGCAGATGGCGATAATGAAGCCCGCGCCCTGCACGTTCAGCATCATCAGAACAGCGCCGATCAACGTCAGCACGGAGAGGACGATGATCGTCGTCGTGCGCCCGATCTTGTCCGACAGCGTGGCCATAATGAGCCGCCCGCCTGCGTTGAATATGCCGGTGATGGAGAGAACCGCTATGGCAGCAGCTTCCGTCAGACCGCGCTGCATGCCGAGGTTTTTGATGAGTGGGACGCTCAGCGTCCATGTGCCGTTGATAAAGAGAATCTCAAGGAAGATGCACCAGAAGGGCAGCGTTTTCATCGCCTGACGCAGTGTGCAGTCACGTCCTGTATGGACCTTTGTCGATAACGGCGCGGCGGGCAGCGTCTTTAGGAAGTCAGCACTCGGCAGCTTGACAAAGAACGTGCTGATGATGCCGACGACCAGGAACACGGCAGCCAGCGTGAGAAATACGGGTTTGAAATTCACAACGCCGTCCACAGAATTTGCATCCATGAGCGCCTTCGAAACGGGTGTGAAAATGACGGTTGAAAAGGCAAACGCCGAAACGGCGAGGCCCGACGCGAGACCTTTTCGGTGCGGCATCCATTTCTGAATACAGCTGATGCATGCGCCATAAGCGAAGCCGGAGCCGAGACCGCCGAGAACGCAGTAGGTCAGATTCATCCAGCCGATCGTCTCTTTTGTCAAAAGACCAGTCAAGCCGACGCCGAGGGAGAACAGGACAACGCCGAGCAACGCTGTCAATCGCGGGCCCTTTTTGTCATTAAGAAGGCCGCCAATCAAATTGCCGGCGCAAAACGCAAACAGCATATAGGAGGAAACCATCGTCGCCGATTCCAACGACCAGTTAAAGGAGGTCATGATCGGACTCTTGAAAACACTCCATAAGTACAGGATACCGACGCATATCTGAATAATGAGACAGCTGATAATGGGGACGATATGGGTACGCTTATTCATGCTCTTTGATTCCTTTGCCCGTTTTTTAACAGATAATTCATACCATCCCGTTAAAAGATTGTCAAACATAAGATGCACTCTGCGTAATATTTTGTCGGATTGCCCGAAATAATCAGCTGATAAAAAGAAACACTGTGAAATCTGTCGATGCGGCGGAAAGCGTTCATGCCGAAGCATTTGTGTCGGGAAAGGATAGTGACTGAATATATTGAATAATAATTCAAAAATGTCTGGTCGCTAATCGACACTGCAATACCTTGCTTGATATATTGGAGACTTGAAAGTGCTTTTTATCCGGCTTTGACATTGACGATTTTCTCACCCGTACAGAGCACCTCGGGCGGGGCCGTGTTGACGCTGCGGTAACCGACTAGAAAACGCAGCAGCTTTTCCTTGAGCAGTGCTGTAAAAATACCGAGCATCTTGCCCACACCGACGGCCGCAATCAGCGTGCCGATGCCGACACCCTCAATCCCGCGAAGAAACACCAGTGACAGGATGAGCGCAACAGCCGTAAAGATGCAGTCGTACCAGATTTTCACTTTATGCAGCTTGAATTTGCCTTTGAATGCTATAGCCTGCACCGTGCCGTCTGTGGGCAGAGAGACGAGCGATGTTGTCAGGTAAAACAATACGCCGAGTGCAACGCAGGAAATCCCAAGCGCAAGAAAGACGAACCGGACAATATAGTTCTCCGTGACCGGCAGGAATGCGGTGAGCCACAACGCGGCATCCGTGAATAACCCGAAGATAAACGATACCGCGATCTGAAGCAGGTTAATAGGGCGGTAGTCGCGCCGCAGAACGGCAGCTTGAATCGCCATACAGAGAATGTAGACGATCGCAGTCGTTGTCCCAAGGGAAACATTAAAGATTCGGGAAAAAACAAACGGCACCGAGGTGACGGGCGAAACGCCGAGGTTTGATTTCACAGAAAAGGCAATTCCTAAAGCCAGGACGAATAGTCCCACGATATATAATATTGTTTTCTTAATCCAAATGGGCTTAATGCGCAACATACTAAACTCCTAATCCCGATAAAGCCTGTATCTAACTGAGTTAATGATACCATTTCTGCATCACAGTGTCAATGTAACAGCATCAGTTCGGATGACAGTATTTATGAGGATTGGTCACAACCAAATGAGAGACATATGCTATAATAACCTTGACGTTTACAGTTTACCGACGGATAATATTGGTATATAGAAATGGGGGTAGCTGCTTTGGATATTACTCAGATCCGATATTTCGTGTTAGCCGCCGAGACGCTGAATTTTCGTGAGTCGGCGCGCCGTCTCGATGTGTCGCAGTCCTCTGTCAGCCGGCAGATCGGCGATCTGGAGGTGCAGCTCGGCGTTGCGCTTTTCTCGCGAACCAGCCGCGCCGTCACACTGACAGAGGCGGGGAAATCGTTTCTCCCCTACGCGCGGGACCTGCTCCGAACCGCCGATAGCGCAGCGTTCTTTATGAGTCAACTGTCCTCCGGCAAAGGGCACATCTCCGTCACAACAGTTTCGACGTCCGCGCCGATCCTCATCCGCTGCCTCGACGTCTTCTTTAAGCGCTATCCCGAGATCACCGTCGATGTCATTTTGAATAACGGACGCGACCAGATCCATGCCATGCGTGAGGAAAAGCACGATTTCCACTTCGCCCACGCCGCCATGCTGCCCGACGACGGCCGCCTCGACTATCTTACGACGCACACGGACGACCTCGTCATCGTCGTGCCCAAAGGCCACCCACTGACGAAAAAGCCACTCCCGCTCCAGTTTTCGTCCCTTGAAAACGAGCGCTTCCTCATCTCTTATGAAGCGGGTTATCCACTCCTTTACAACCACACCCTCGATGTCTGCCGCGCGCACGGGTACGTCCCCATATCCATGAGCCGCTTCGACAAGGCCGAATCGGTGCTGCTGGCGATCAGTGCCGGCTTAGGATTCTCGATTTTACCGTCCGCCCTGCCGGCGCAGTACTTCCCCAATTCGGTTGACATTATACCGATTACGGATATGGACACACACAGGACATATATCGCCGCCTGGCCCAGGAAGGTGACGAATCCGAGTGCCGAGCTGTTTTTAGAGGTCGTAAGGGAAGTCGTGGGGGAATAACGTAAAAACAGTGACAATTCAGCGGCTTGTTTTTGTGGGACGTGTTATTGCTTTTTTAGCAACAATACTGTAGTATTATGTAACTCATAAATAATAAGAGGGAATATTGATGAAATTTATGAAAGAATCGAAAAGTCCAGCCAAGGCAAATGTAAAAACAGCACGGGAGAAGTTAAAAAGCATCATCGATGATGATAGCTTTAAAGAGATTGATAAAAACTTGATTTCAAAAAATATCCTCCAGTTCCCCGGATATGACGAGAAGCTTAAAACAGCGAAGGCGAACAGTTTTGAGAATGAAGCCGTCATCAGCGGACTGGCCGCAATTAATAAACAGCCCTGTGTTATAGTAATATTTGAGCCTCTTTTTATGATGGGCTCAATGGGTTCTGTTGTCGGCGAAAAAATAACGCGCGCGTTTGAACTGGCGACGAAAAAAAATCTGCCAGTCATTACAATTGCGGCCTCCGGCGGCGCGAGAATGCAGGAAGGCGTTTACTCATTGATGCAGATGATGAAAACCTCAGCGGCTGTTGCCCTGCATAGCAAAAAGAGCCTCTTGTATGTATCCGTATTAAGCAATCCGACGCTTGGCGGAGTGACAGCCAGCTTTGCGTCCCTGGGCGATATTATCATAGCAGAAGAAAATGCCCAAATTGGTTTTACCGGAAAACGAATTATTGAAGAAACGATGGGAAAAAAGCTTCCTGATAGTTTTCAATCCGCCGCGTTTATTAAGGAACACGGATTTGCGGATATGGTTGTATCCGAAGAAGCGCTGCGCCCGACACTTTCTAAAATACTTCAATTACATTCGTGAGGTTTAAAAAATGACTGATATTGAAAAAAGCTTAAAATTAGTCCGACATAAAGAGCGGCCGAACGCCATTGACTATATTAACCATATATTTCCGGATTTTATGGAGCTGTGCGGCGATCGCTTGGCGGGAGAAGATCCATCGATTATCGGCGGCATTGCAACATTTATGGAGAAGCATGTCACAATTATCGGGCAGGTTAAAGGCAGAACCCTCGAAGAAAATATGAAGTACAATTTTTCCATGAACAGACCTGAAGGCTATAGAAAAGCATTGCGGTTAATGCGGCAGGCAGAGAAATTCCACCGTCCCATCATTTGCTTTATTGATACAGTCGGGGCATTTCCGGGCGCCGAAGCTGAAGAAAAAGGCCAGCATGTCGCTATTGCCAGGAATCTCATGAAAATGATGAATCTAAAGGTGCCGATTATCAGTATCTTAATTGGTGACGGCGGCAGCGGCGGCGCGCTCGCTTTATGTGCCGCAAATGATTTGGCGGCACTTGAAAATGCCGTATTAAGTGTCATTTCCGCGAAGGCATGTGCAAGTATATTGTGGAAAGATTCAAGCCGTGATGTTGAAGCCGCACGCGCGCTGAAGATGACAGCCGGGGATCTTAAAAGCATGCAGATCGTTGATGAGGTCATTTTAGAAACAGAGGAAGGCGCGCATGCGAATCCATTTGTTGTAACCGAAAATATTAAGCAGTATTTAGAGAGATGCCTGAATAAGTATAAAAACATGACGGGGACAAAGCTTGTTGAACTGAGAAATGAAAAATTCCGAAAAATAGGCGAATATACGACAATATAAGAATATAACGAAAAACTGATGCGTCTGCCAAAAAGCAGGCGCATCAGTTTTTTAATGGTTTATATTACCTTAATGTGAAATCATAAAAATTACCATGAAATACACATAATATGCATCATATAAAAAATGGTTGTTATTATTGGTGAATGATGTTCAGGAAGAAAGAAAAAACAAAAGCAGCCGCCGACGAACAATCGACAAACAATCAAAAACTCGTAACCTCTCTTGAGGATAATATCCGATCATTTAAGCAGATTTTCTTAGATGACGAGACGGTTGTTTTCAGCGAATTTACAGGCAGAGGGCTGCAAGCAGCGCGTTTTTGCATTATCTATATCGATGGGATGGCAGATGCTGAACTCATTAACGAGCATGTCGTCGCGCCTTTATTATGCTATCATTTCAGCAAAGAAACCGACATAAAGGGCCTTGTTCGGGAATGCAAGGAAAAAGTGCTGTCTGCGGGTAATACGGAAGCGCAAAGCAGCGTTAACAAAATACTGGGCGCCGTCACGTACGGCGATACCCTGCTGCTGATAGATCGCTGCGATGAGGCGCTCGTTATCGACTCAAAAGGCTTCCAGACTCGGGCTGTTTCAGAGCCCGAATCAACGAAAATAAACCGCGGCCCGCGGGAAGGCTTTAATGAATCCATTCTGACGAACATCTCGCTGGTCCGGCGTAAAATTAAGAGCCCGAAGCTTAGGTTTAAGTTTAGGAATGTCGGAGAGCTGTCCCAGACGAAGCTCTGTGTCTCCTATATCGAAGGCCTGGCGCAGGAGAGCATTATCAAGGAGCTCGAGCGCCGGCTCGGCGAGATTGATATCGACGGGATCATGGATTCCGGCTATATTCAGGAGCTCATTCGTGACGCGCCCTTTTCACCGTTTGAAACGGTCGGCCAAAGCGAACGGCCTGATGTCATTGCCGCAAAACTGCTGGAAGGGCGCGTTGCCATTTTTGTAGACGGCAGTCCCTTTGTGCTGTCGGTCCCCTTTGTGTTTATCGAAAACATGCAGTCCAGTGAGGATTACTACAGCAACTACCTCTTTACTTCCGTCAACCAGTTCATCCGCATCCTCGGCGCGATTATATCCGGCAGCCTCCCGGCACTTTACGTTGCAGTAACAACGTTCCATCATGAGATGCTCCCCACCCCTCTTCTGGTCAGCATTGCCGCCTCGAGAATCAGCGTTCCGTTTCCAACCGTATTTTCCATGTTTGTTATGCTGTTTATTTTTGATGCCTTGAGAGAAGCGGGTACACGGACGCCGGCGACCATCGGGCAGGCTATCAACATTGTCGGGACGCTGGTGCTCGGGCAGGCGACTATTGAAGCAAAGCTGGTCAGCGCGCCCATCATCATTGTCACTGCCCTCAGCGGCATCACGACGCTCTTGAATTACAACCTTGTCGGGCCGAATATTATCATCAAATATACGATGCTGCTGGCCGCTTCCATGATGGGTGTCTACGGCTTTGTTTTTGTCGTGATGATACTCTTCTATCACCTCGTCAGCATCCGGTCCTTTGGTATCCCCTATATGCTGAATATGACTTCCGTCAGAAATTATAATAGCCAGGATATCTGGTTCCGGACGCCCTGGTGGTCTGTGAAGCTGCGTCCGAAAATTATCGCCACGCGGAACCTTGTCCGGCAGAAAACAGCAAGGACACGAGGTAATAACTGATGCGCCGAATAAAAAAATGCGTCTGCCCCGTACTCGCTTTTTCGTTGCTGCTGCTATTGACAGCGTGCTGGAATTACAGAGAAATTGACAGAATGGCCATTGTCGCGGGCGTGGCGGTCGATAAAGGGACAACGGCAAAATACGAGGTGACGATTGAACTCATTCAAATCAGTCATGAAAAAGAGGCCAGAACAAAATCGAGAATCGTCACAGCCGAAGGTGAATCCATTTTCGACGCCGCACGAAACGCCATTTCAGTAGCAGGCAAGAAGCTCTATTGGAGCCATGCCAAGGTCATCGTTATCAGTCAGGACATCGCTGAAGACGGCGTCGCGAAAGTACTCGACTGGTATATAAGGGATTCCGAAACGAGAGCGGATGTGCGGCTGCTCATTTCTGGCGAAAAAACGGCGGGAGAAATATTCACGGATTCCGAACAGAACAGTGAAATCAAGTCCGTCACGATGCATGAAATCTTTAAAAATGAGAAGAGCCTCTCAAAAGCGCCCGATATTGAAATCTGGCGGTTCATCAACGAACTGGCATCACCGGGCATATCACCGATTGCCGCCCAAATTAAGCTCAAAGAGGAAAGCGGAAAGATAATTCCCGAAATATCAGGCACCGCGGTCTTTAGCGGTGACGAATTCATCGGCTTTTTAGACGGAGAGGAAACGCTCGACATGCAGTTGGTCCAGGATAAGGTGAAGGGCGGGGTACTTGTCCAAAAGGAACAGGGGCAGGAAGGTGAGCAGAGAATTGCTCTTGAAATTTTTGATAACAAAACAAAAATAGAGCCGCTGACGGCGGAGAATGGAAAAATCGCCATCAGCATCACGACAAAAACGGACGTCGCCATTGATGAAATAGGAGGCGTTGATAACTATATCGAGGACGGTCTGCGGGAAAAACTGGAGCAGGATGTTGAAAACGCGCTGAAACAGGATTTGGAAAACCATATTGAGCGTGTTCAATCCGAATTCGGCGCCGATATCTTCGGCTTCGGCAATCAAATCTATAAGGATTATCCGGATTTATGGAAGTCAATAGCAGAAGACTGGCCGGCGCTGTTTAAAGAGCTGAAGGTCACTGTCGAGCCCGATGTGCATATCCGAAACAGCGCCATGCATTCCAAAACTGTTCCGGTTGGTGACTGAGATGATTGCTATAGTCATTGGTTTTTATGCGCTTTTGATTATTTATGATTTTTTGCCGCTATATCAGCAGAAACAGCGGAAGGTGATCGGCGTGTATTCTGTTCTCGCGCTGCTGTCATTTTCTGTCGCAGTTTTATTGTGTTTTGAGGTCAAAATTCCGAGCCCGGAAACACCGATACGCCATTTCATCACGTCGATATTTGGGAAGTAGGGAACAATGCAGAAGGAATTCATCACGGGAAAACAGGCTATTTGCATCTTCACATTATTTATCATGGGCAGCACGCTGCTTATAGGCATTGGCGGTGATGCGAAAAATGACGCTTGGATCGCCGGAATTGTTGGTCTTTTGATGGCGATTCCCATGCTCTTGATCTATGCAAGAATTCAAAGCCTCTCCCCAGATATGGATTTTTTCGAAATTATGGCGTATTCAATGGGGAAGGCCGCAGGGAAAGCCGTCACGCTGATTTATGTCTTTTATGCTTTCCACTTGGGCGCCCTGGTCTTAAGAAACTTCGGGGAGTTCATCAATACAGTCCATTTTCCGGAGACGCCGCTTTTCGTACCGCTTTTTTGCCTGGGCGCTATCTGCATCGTCGGCGTCCGCATCGGTGTTGAAGGTATCGGCCGGTTCTGCGCTATTTTTCTGCCGGTCATAGTCTTTATCATTTTACTTGTTCAATCGTTGGCGCTGCATCATTATGAGATGGATAATCTGAAGCCTATTCTGGGCGGCGGCTGGACGCCGGTTCTGAAGGGCGGATTTTCGACATTTGCTTTTCCGTTTGCGGAAACAGTCCTGTTTTTAGGCATGATGCATTCTGTCCGTTCCCGTATGTCCTATAGAAAAATATATCTGGTCCCTGTCTTTTTTGCGGGCGCTTTTATTATCAACCTGACCATAAGAAATATCGCCGTGCTGGGCAGCATGCTATCGATGCTGTATTTTCCTTCGCATATCGCCGTCAGCCGCGTGGATGTGAAGGACTATATTGAAAGAATTGAAGTAACGGTTGCCATCGTATTCGTTTTCGGCGCGCTGGTCAAAGCCACGGTCTGCTTGTTTTTTGCAGGCAAAGGGCTGCAGAGGCTTTTTAATATGCAGGACTACAGGCCAATCGTCATACAACTCGGCCTGCTTATGACTTACTTTTCCTATACGGTCTACAACAATATCGAGGAAATGCGCTTCTGGGCGTTCAAGGTCTACTCGTATTACGCTTTTCCCGTGCAGGTGGTTTTGCCGGTGCTCATATGGATCTGCGCGGAAGTGAAATACCGAAAATCAAAAACCAATGACGCTCCGGCAGAAGGGGAAGCTTCATCTGTTTGACGTCCAAAAGTCATCCAGCACAGCTTCAAGACTTTCCTCATCCCTGACGAGACGGCAGTGCTGCCAGTGGCGTGGGAAGAGGCGGACGTAATCGCGGTGCGTAAAGCGCTCGTCGATGAGGAGGACGGCACCGATGTCAGTTTCGCAGCGGATGACGCGGCCGGCGGCCTGCATGACCTTGTTCATACCGGGGTACATATAGGCGTACTCGTAGCCCATGTTGTTTTTGGCGTTGAAGTACTCTTTGATGATGTTCTGCTGCACACTCAGCTGCGGCAGGCCGACGCTGACGATAACCGAACCGATGAGCCGGCTGCCCTTTAGGTCGATGCCTTCGGAAAAGATACCGCCGAGGACGCAGAAGGCGACGAACGTGCAGTCGGGTTCATCTATGAAAGCCGAAAGGAACTGCTCCCGCGCCTCCTCGGACATGGCGGTGCCCTGTTCGACCGCTCTGATATCAGTAAAGGCTTCGGCAAAATGGGTAAAAACGTCCTTCATGTACTTGTAGGATGGGAAATATATGATATAGTTACCCGTTTTTCGCGAAACGAAGGAGCCAATGAGCAGAGCCAGTCTGTGGGCGCTCTGATCCCGGTATTTGAATTTCGTCGAGATGTGATCGGCAACGAGCAGGCAGAGGTTTTGATTATCAAACGGCGAGTCGAGGGCTAGAAGCTTGTCCTCTGCTTTGCCGCCGAGAATGGCACTGTAATAATCGAGCGGCGTCAAGGTGGCAGAAAACAGGGCAGCTGCGCTGCCACGCTTTAGAGCTTCGCCGAGGAGGAAAGACGGGTCAAGGCAAAAAAGCTTGATGATGACGTCGCCGTGCCGCGCTTCGACAAAGGTGACATACCGCTCATCATAAAATTCGCAGATGAGCGCGAAGTTCAAGACGTCAAAGTAAAGCTGCAGGAATTCGTTGTTTTCGCCGAGCGCGTTGTTCTCCTTCAGCATCAACTCACAGATCGCCGTGAATTCAGTGATGAGGCCGATAAACGCGGCCTGCTTTTCGGGCGTCACAAAGAAACCCTGCGTGTTGCATTGTTTTCGAAATTCTATCATGCACTTGTTGATGCTGCCCAGGAGCTTATCGAGAACTTTACTGCTGCCTTTGTGATGCTTTTTGATCTCAAAGAACTGTGTTTTTGTCAATTCGGTCGAGAACATATCCCGAGACCTGTCAACAAGATTATGGGCCTCATCAATCAAGAAGACATAATCGCCGCCATTATCATAGAAGAAGCGGCGGAGGTATGCCCGGGGGTCAAATACGTAATTATAGTCGCAGATGATACAGTCAACCCAGAGCGAGACGTCGAGCGACAGCTCAAAGGGGCAGACTGTATGTTTTATGGCATACGCTTCAATGACGGTTCGTGTGATGTGATCGCAATTTCTTATGACATCCTCTACGGCACCGCTTACGCGGTCGAAATACCCTTTTGCGTATTGACAATACTCGGGACGGCAGATCCTCTCCTCGCAAAAGCAAATTTTATCTTTGGCTGTGAGTGTCAGCGTTTTAATGCGCAACCCACCCAGACGCATCCTCTCAAAGGCTTCCTCCGCAACCTGACGGGTGATCGTTTTTGCAGTCAGATAGAAGATCTTTGAGGCTTTACCCTCACCCATCGCTTTGACGGCAGGGAAAAGCGCCGAAATCGTTTTTCCGGTACCGGTCGGCGCTTGTACATAGAGCTTTTTGCCGCCGGTGATGGCCCTGTAAACGCTGACAGCCATCTCTCTTTGGCCCTTGCGGTAATCGGAAAAAGGAAATTGCGTCTGGCTGATCGTTTGATCCCGAAGCGCCTGCCAATCGGCTGTCAGGTTCGCCCATACCGCATATTTTTCGAGAAGCGTGTTTAAAAATACTTGCAAATCATTCAAACTAAAGGTTTTAACGAAGTATTTCGTCTCGTATGTCGTAATGTTCGAATATGTCAGCTGAATCGACATATCACTTAAGTTATTTAAAACCGCATAAATACAGGCGTAGCACTTTGCCTGCGCCCAATGCGTGATGTTGAAGTCCTCCTCGATGAGTGTTAAAGGTAATGCTGTTGTCTTAATCTCGTCGATGACTGTTTTATCGCCGTCTAGGAAGATGCCGTCCGCGCGTCCTTCAAGGGTATAAATCACGTTCTGACAGACAAAATCCGCCGACAGCTTCACTTCACTCTGATAGCTGTCATTTTTTTCGCTGCTGATTTTCTGCAGCGCCCGATGAATCCGCGCGCCCTCGTACATCCTGTCCTTCGGCGTATACCGGCTGTCAATATCCCCGGACCGCATTATAAACTCAACGAGCTCACGAATCGCAAGTTTGACCTTTTTTTCCATCAATATCTCCAAAGCAGACGTTTCGTTTCTTTTTACAATATCACGCGGCGCGGCGGCAATCAATGACGATTATTAGCCTTAGGCTTAGGCTTTGTTCTTGTTTTTTGAAGCTATATCGTACATATATTCGTATAATGCTGAATTAGCATCAATTCATACCGTAAAATGTACGATAAACTATATGTGCTGATTTTGAAAGTCAAATATCGTAAGGACGGTAAAAGGATTAATATGTCGAAATTATTGAAATCTAAAAAGAACATATTGCTCGGGTTGTTTTTTGCAGTCTACACGATCTATATGCTGTGGCGGATTATTTTCACGCTGCCCTTTACTTATGGCGTGATTGCGGTGATATTCGGTGTCGCGCTCTTGGTTGCGGAGCTCGTCGGGTATATTGAATCCATCATTTTTTATATGACTGTCCGTGATGTTAAGACACCGGAGACGCCCAAGGTGAGATCTGGCCGATATCCGGAGGTTGATGTGTTCATCACAGCGTACAATGAGCCGGTGGAGCTGCTGTTTAAGACCGTTGTCGGCTGCCGGAATATGGACTATCCTGAAAAAGACAAAAAGATGCATGTCTTCATTTGCGACGACGGACACAGGGACGAAATCAAGGAGCTGTGCGCAGAGCTCGGCGTGGGGTACATAACACGGAGCGACAACAAGCACGCGAAAGCCGGCAACCTGAATAACGCACTGAAATATACAACGTCTCCCTACATCGTCACCTTTGATGCGGACATGATTCCGACGCATGATTTTCTTACGAAGACGATCCCTTTCTTCATGGAGGGGAAAAAAATCGGCTTTGTGCAGGTGCCGCAGAATTTCTATAACGCCGATTCGTTCCAGTACAACCTTTTTTCCGAAAAACGTATTCCAAACGAGCAGCACCTCTTTTCACGGCTCATACAGGCGGGCAAGATGAAATACAATGCCGTTATTTACGCCGGCTCGAATACGGTGATTTCCAGACAGGCCCTCGATGAAATCGGCGGCTTTGTCACCGGAACCATAACGGAGGATTTCGCGACGGGTATGCTCCTTGAGAGCCGTGGTTATCAGAGCGTTTACCTCAACGAGGTGCACGCCTCCGGGCTCGCTCCTGAAAACCTGGAGGACTTGTACAGCCAGCGCATCCGCTGGGGCCGGGGTGTCGTTCAGACGTTTAAGGCACATAATCCGTTTAAGATTAAGAGCATTGACTTCAAGCAGAAGCTGATGTACTTGAGCGCACTGACATATTGGTTTTTCGGCATCTGGCGGTTCATCTATTTTATATCGCCCATCCTTTT
Organism: uncultured Eubacteriales bacterium; assembly: GCA_942492735.1. Classification (GTDB taxonomy): domain Bacteria; phylum Bacillota; class Clostridia; order Oscillospirales; family Oscillospiraceae; genus Sporobacter. The sequence goes on along the minus strand of OW818648.1, from coordinate 4,030,620 downwards.
TTCCATCTTCGGGCTCGTTATCCTGAAAACAAGCTTCGGACCGCTCTTATACATATGGCTGCCGATGTTCCTGCTGTCAGGGCTGACATTCAGAGTGTTCTCCAATAATTTCAGAACGACGACGTGGAGCCATATTTACGACACAATCATGTTCCCCCAGATCACAAAGGGCGTGATTGCCGAGGCTTTTGGGCTAAAGCTGACAAAATTCAAGGTGACGCCAAAAGAGAATGTCGTGCGGAGCACCTTCCATAACAAATACTGGCTCGTCTGGCTGCAGATATGCCTGCTGATTTTATCCCTCATCGGCCTCGTTAAAATCATCATCATGGTTTTCACTGTCGGTCAGCTGCACGTCTTCGCCCTCAACCTGTTTTGGCTCGGTTACAATAGCTTTCTCCTGCTGATTGCGATATTCTTTGCCTCCGAACGCCCAAAATTCAGGCGGTACGAGCGGATGCTGATACGTGAAAAAGCGATTGTCACCGCGAAGAACAAGGTGATCCGATGCGCTACCTACGATGTTTCGGAAAGCGGCGTTTCAGTTATCGTCCCAAGCAGTGAGTTCATTGAAAAAAACGCCATGTGCAGAATTAACATTAGCAGCAGCAGATACTGCACATCCTTTTTCGCGGAGCTTGTCCATATGCGCACAATGAATAACAATGAGGCTAAATACGCTTTCGAGATAAAGAATATCGACCGGCAGAATTACTGCCAGCTGATTCTCATCCTGTATGACCGGACGAATATGCTGCTCGATGAAATGAACGAAAACAGCTATACAAGGATGTTTCTCGAAAACATCGTCAGCCGCTATACACCCGTCAAGGACATCTCCCGCAAGCAGCCGCGTTTTGCCATCGATAAGGCATATGACGTAAACGTCGGTGAGAGGAAAACGAGGGTATTCCTGCACGACCTGAATTTCACGCACTGCACAATTAAGACCGAAGATAATATCGCTGACGTAGCAATTTACTTTGGTTCTAAAAATGACGTTGTACTAAGGTGCAGCATTGATAAATCCATCGCAAAAGTGAACCGCAACGGCTATACTCTGTATAAAATCGAAAACAGCAAGGAAGAGATATCGAGCGTCTTTATCAGCGAACTGATAAAGGGAGGCAAGCGTATTTAAATTTCGACATAAGTATAAACTTTGTGAGGTTTGTATCGAAATAAATATTAGGTATTATTTTACATGATTATAGTTCAATGAATATACATGATGAAAAATCATCGCAAGAACTGGAGATGAAGGCATGTTGAGAAAATTATCGATATTTTTGAGTTTGATGATCCTCATGGCGGCTCTGCTTGCTATTCAGGCCGCTGCGGCCCCGAGCGAACAGCCTGTCGTGGATGACGTCGCCATCGAAAACGAGCTGACGGGCACGCCGGATACAGTCACCGTCGTCAACGTCAATGCAACCGATATTATCAGGGTTTACAGCGCCATATCGGGCGGCGTGCCGATTGGTGTAACGCAAGCGACAGGTCCAAGCGCAATGGTTTACGTCAACCAGCTTGGAAAAGGGACGGGCATCGTCTATGTCACGATCACCTCCACGAGCTTAACCGAAAGCGGACGGACAGCCGTTCCATTTATTGCGGAGCCAAAAACAGTGGTGGTGCCCGGTGAAATATTGATTCACAATAGCGTCGGGGGCAGCCTTGATACCGTCACCGTGCAGCATTTGGTCAATGGGGACATCGTCAGGATCTATCCGAACTCGGTCAGCACCGTGACGCTCGGTACGGCTGTCAGCCCCGGTGACGACGCGACTGTCACGGCTTACGTCAATCAGCTCGGTATTGCCAAAGGCACCGTCTACGTCACCGTGCAGAGCACCGACGCACTGGAAAGTGATAGGGTACCAATTGAGTACGAAACCGAGACATCGGGTGGCTTCGTTTACGTCGATAAGATAGAAGAAGTGATCAAGGTCCAAAACAGGCATTATGAAGAATCGGGCGGGGTGCAGGTCGATGGGACAGAGGACCTCGTCACGGTATTGGACGTGGCGGAGGGCGAAATCATCACGATTTACAAATCCTCCATCGGGCCGGAAAAGTGGCTGCCTCCCCTGATAGTCACGGCGGGCGATTTAGACGTTGACGGGAACGTCACCTTGCCGATCCCTCAGCTCGGGGAAAAGGCCGGCAAAATTTACGTGACGATTACGAGAGTCGGCAAGGCGGAAAGCAAGCGGGCAATTGTGCAGTACGTCGCGGAGGACATTACGGCGACACCGGTACTCGCCGATGTCACGGTGACAAATGAATATAATAAAGCGGATACCGTGCTCATCGACAACATCGCCGAGGGCGACACCGTAAAAATTTACACGACACCGGTCAGTCTGGCGACCATCGGCAGCGGTACGGTCGGAACTGGCGGCAGCAGCGTACTGATTTCGATCAATGCCAATGTTCTCTCCGCGACCGGCGGAAAGATTTATATCACGGTCACGTCGCCGCACAAGAATGAAAGCGCCAGACTTACCATGCCCTATAACAGCGAAGATACAAATAAAGCGCTTTCAGCCGGAAAAGTCACAGTCACGAATAATTACGGCAGCTCAGACAGCGTGGTCGTTTCTGACCTGGCACCGGACGATATCATCAACGTTTACGCGACTCTGACAGGCGATACACTTATCGGCACCGCGACGGCGGCGGTTGACACAGCCACTATCATGCTGGATGCGGGCATACTTTTAAAAAAAAGCGGTAATATTTACGTGACCATAACCACGGCTGTCGCAAACGAAAGCCCCAGAGCAACCGTGCGCTACGATGCGGAGCCTGTTACACCGGCGCTTACCAAGACCGAAGTGGCCGCAATCACAGTAACAAATAACTACAGCGCATCCGACACCGTTGTTGTACCCGGACTTCAGAGCGGCGATACCGTCAGGGTGTTCTCCGCTTCGACAGGCGATAATCAAATCGGCATCGGTGTTGAATCGGGCGGCTCGGCAACGGCCTCGATCAATGCCGGAGTGCTCTCCGCCACCGGAGGCACCATCTATGTATCCGTCACAGCGACGAACAAGAATGAAAACCCGAGAGTAGCTGTAAAATATTACAACGAAGAGATAACCGGCCAACCGACGAATATCAGCGTCACGAACAACTACAATACCACGGATGAGATTGTAGTCTCCGAAGTCCCGGCGAATGCCATCGTCTATATTTACGCGGCGGCAAAAGGCTCGACGCTGCTTGGCAGCGGGCCGGAAGATGAAGGTGCGTTCACTTTGGTGCTCCCTGACAAAAAGCTCTCCGCGACCGGCGGCAAGATTTATGTGTCCGTGAAGATACCCCTTGCCAACGAAAGCCCCAGAACAATCTTTACATATGAATCCGAAAGATCGATAGCCCCGGCCGCCGACACGGTGGATGTGATAAACAACTATTATCGAACAGATGCCGGAGGCGTCCAGGTGCTTGGTACGGAAGACAGTGTGACGGTATCCGAACTGAAGGCGAACGACATCGTCAGAATATATAAAGCCTCCGGCGGAACAACGATGTTATGCGCTCCCATCCCTGTCAATGACCCGGGCAGTGTAACGATACCGATCAGCCAGCTTGGATCGAAGCCCGGAAAGATTTACGTGACAATCACGCAGCTCAAAAAAACCGAAAGCGTGCGGGTGGGAGTCGCATTCGATTCGGAGCCGGTAACAGCCGTGCCTGCTGTCAATGACGTTGTCATTGAGAACAATTACGCCGCCGAAGACATTGTGACTGTTAAAAACCTCACATCAGGACAGATTGTCACCATTTACACCTCTGCCACAGGCACAACCATCCTCGACACCGCCACAGCAGTCGATTCGGAGAAAATCTTCACGTTGGATGTCGGTGCCCTCGCGGCAGTCGGCGGCAAGCTGTACATAACGGTTAAGGACGAAGTAAAGCTCGAAAGCCTCAGAACGGCGCAGGTCTACACATCTGAGACGACGGCAACGCCTAAGGCAAGCAACATCCTCGTCGTGAATTATCCCGGCGCCGCGTTTGACACCGTCACAATCACCGGTCTGATCCCCGGCGACACGGTCAGGATTTACAGCTTGGCTATAGGCGGAACGTTACTTTCGACAGCAACAGTGACCGAAAAAGGCGCAACCTTTACCCTCGATACCAATCTGAACGACATCGCCGGCACAATATTTGTAACGGTGACCAGTGACAACAAAGCAGAGAGCAAGAGGGTTATGATTAAGTATGACGCGGCGTAGGCAATAGAGATATAATGAGAGTAACGGGATGGTAAGCATCCCGTTACTCTTTTGATAATCATTTTGTCGCAACCCCAGATGGTTTGATCACGTCAGCGCCGCAAGGCAACGGCGGCACAGCAGCGGCGGCGCGTCAAGGATGCCGCGCCCTACAAATATATTGAACCATAATTCAATATAATGATAAATGTGTGGAATTACAGCATAATTGTTTATTTGGCAGGCTATTTATAGTAATTTGTGCCGTATTTGAGTGTTTCGTCGCTTAGGATGGTCATGGTGCGGACAAATTTGGCGGGGTCGCTGTACAGGATCATGCCAAACATGGCGAAGTTGCCGGCGGGAGCGTATTTGTCAATCGTTGCGCGAACGCTGGCTCGGAGCTCTTCCTCCGACGGGTCGGTATAGCTCAGCTTACCCTTCATATCATATCCGCCGATTATAGCGAGCTTGCTGAATAGCTTTTTCTGAAGGCTGAGTAGGTCGTTTTCGGGCTGGCAGATTTCCCAGGCCGCCGCGCCCTCGTCGACGAGGTCGGGGACGATGGCTTCGCACTTGCCGCAGATGTGCGTGTTTGGGATGACGCCCATGGCGCGGACGGCGTCGTTGAATTTCTTATGCATGGGTTTAATCAGCTCGCGGTATTTATCGGGCGACATAAAAGTCGAGATTTCGGTTGCGACATCATCGTACGCGCAGATGGAGTCCGGCTTGAAATAACGGACGGCACGCTCGGCAACCTTGATTTTATAATCGGTAATGGCATCTAAAAGCTCATAGCAGGCTTCCGGCTCCTCATACATGGCGCACAGGCCGTTTTCGAAGCCCATCAGGTGTGTCAGCCGAAGAAACTGGCCGTTCCACATGCCGTACTCCTGAATCTGATTTTTGGGATCGAAGTTCTTCCGCTGGATTGCGGCCTGACCTTCCCAGTCGAATTCGTCGAGGTTCGGGAATCTAACGACCTTTTTCCAGTCTTCTATGTTTTTCAGAACGATGTGGCCTGCCGCGGGCACGCCGAGACCCATAGCGGATTCGGAACCTGTCCATTTGCAGCCGAAACCGTCAAGGCCTCCGCCGGAAGGACCGTTCTCAAAGGTTTCGAGCGCTCCACCGGTGCTGCATATATCTGTTTTAAAGTCTCCAACATGGTCGTGCCTCTGGTGGTTTAATATCGCGAGCATATTCTCTCTGCGGTTCATCATAAAAAGTCGGCTCCTTTACTGAATCGTTATTTTAAGGTGATATACTCTATCAAAAGTATGTGTATTACTATCCGGTGTTTCCATGCCTTGCATCGGGATAAAACGCGTGTATGCTTGGCTTATATCTTCAGTTTACTTGTTAATTATTATTTTAGTAGTGGATAACAGTAGATTTTTATTTCAAAAACATCTACTATGAGTATAGTTATATCAATTCTGGCCGGGAGGGTATATTCATTATGGAAGTTAGCATGTGGATGTTATATGACGCGCTATCGTCGGAGTGTGTTCGCCACAATTTAGACGACAGGTCAAAACGACGCTGCATTAAGGGGATTATGCCCTATCTGGGTCCTGAAAATCTGACTGATAATTACCTGTATGTTGCCGATGCGACGGGCGATGCGCCGCTCGTTCTCCCGTCTGAACCCTGCTATCTCGCTGTTGCTGGCGATAATTTCGTGCAGGACGAGCACAGCCCGTACCAGTACATCGTCCTGCGGCCTGATTACCGGTTCGCCCCGGTGTTGTCTGCTGCCATCCGTGCGTTTGAAAAATACAGCGACTGGTGCGCTGCGCTCCAGGACGAGCTGAACGACGGGCAGAACCTCAACCGGTTGTGTCAGCTCGGGACCGCCATGCTGGGAAATTATACGATGCTGTACGACAGGGTATACACTATTATTGCCGGAGAATTCGTCATCGACGGCGAGGTAACCCAGAGGTACGAGGAGAAGAATGGCCCGTTTTTCGCGCTTTCGGCGCCGGCCATCCGGCAGTTGAAGAGCAGCGCGAGCTTCCGGCAGACCTTCAGCCAGAACGGGGCCGCCGTCTGCAAGGTTGATTTTCTGCCTTATGATGTTTTGTACGTCAATTTAGCCCGCGGCGATGTCTATGAGGGTCGGCTGTGCGTCACGGAGGAGCTGCGCCCATTCAGATACGGCGATTATCAGATCGCTGAGATACTCACTGAATTTATACGCATAGCGCTGAAAAGACGGGCGGTCCGATCAAGCGACGAGAGCAGGAAGTTTGAAGCGTTTGTCCTGAAAATGCTGGACGGCGCCGTGCCGGGTGACGCTGCGCTTGACGCTGCGCTTGACGCTGCGCTCTCTCTTTGGCACTGGAAACGGTTCGGGCGGTACGCCGCCGTACGGGTCGAGCAGAACGAAACGGACGCGCAAACCTCCTCGGATGTTTACCTTGTCACAAAGCTCTCGCAGTCTTTGCCGGGAGCATGCGCCATTCGCTATCGGGACGGTATCGTCTGTCTTGTCAGTCTCCAGGTGAAGGAGACAGCCCGGGACATAGCTGAAAAGCTCAGCATGCTCCGGGATTTCATCCCGAATATCGGCGTCAGTGACGTGTATACGGACTTCAAGGAGACGGTACAGTTTTACAGGCAAGCTGTCATCGCCGCAGACATGGGCGCGCAGAACAATTGGTGCAGCTATTTCAGAGACTACGCCTTGGCGCATTATTTTATGAACGGCACGTCCGTCCTGCCGGCGATTCATTTCTGCGACACGGACGTCAAAATACTGATGGCCTATCAGGACACGAGAACAGATTACTACAATACTCTAAAAGTCTATCTTCAAAACAACATGAACCTTCTGGAGACCTCCAAGGCGCTCTTTATACACCGCACGACGCTCTTCAACCGCATAAGCCGGATTCGGGAGCTGATTTCCGCCGACCTGAATAATCCCGAGGACAGAACACGGATGCTGATTTCGTTTAAGCTCATGGAGGCAGATAGGCTGTACCGTCGGGGGTGACTGGGTTACGGAACCACCCCAGCCCTTCGTGCCACCCCTCCCCAGAGGGGAATTCAGAACGCGAGGATTTTGTTGTCCAAATCCTGACAGCGCCCAATGCCAGTAGAGTTCTCTTTGAGAGGTAGCCTTTAAGGGGGTCAGGGGCGCAGCCCCAATAAAAAAGGGGTTTTAGGGCGCAGCCCTATTCCTTTTTTTGGCGGGTGGGTGGGCTATAAAATACTTGAATATTTGACACGATAATGATTAAATAATAAGTAAGATTTGGCAAGCGTCAAACCAAAAATAATGGAGGGTTTTTTATGAATGAAGTCTATGAATTTTTGAAGAAGTGCGGAACTTATTATCTGGCGACAGTTGAAGGCGACCAGCCGCGTGTCCGTCCTTTCGGCACGGTGGATATTTTCGAAAACAAGCTGTATATCCAAACCGGTAAGGTCAAGCCAGTATCACAGCAGATGCTGAAAAACGGGAAAGTCGAAATCTGCGCCATGTCCGAGGGCAAATGGATCCGCTTGGCAGCGACAGCTGTTGAGGACGACAGGGTTGAGGCACGTCAGCATATGCTGGATGCGTACCCGTCGCTTCAGGGCATGTATAAAGCAGATGACGGCAACTGCCAGGTGCTTTACATGAAGGATGCCACAGCCACCATCTCCTCCTTCACTGACGCACCCAAAGTAATCAAATTTTAATAAACAGCAAGCGAAAAAAGGAACGGGATGAATGGCCATCCCGTTCCTTTTGTTTTCAATCTTTCTAATTTCTCAGACTGTGCATCGGTGCGGGGATGCGGCCGCCGCGGGCGATGAAAGCGCTGCTGTCGCAAGGACTCGTCGGCATGATAGGGGCGGTGCCGAGGAGACCGCCGAAATCAACCTGCTCGCCGACCTTTTTACCGGGGGCAGGAATAATTCGAACGGCCGTTGTCTTGTTGTTGATAACGCCGATAGCAGCCTCGTCGGCTATAATGGCGGAAATCGTCTCCCACGGAGTGTCGCCGGGAACGGCGATCATGTCGAGCCCGACAGAGCAGACGCATGTCATCGCTTCAAGCTTGTCGATCGTCAGCAGACCGGACATAGCGGCTTTGATCATGCCCGCGTCCTCGGATACGGGGATGAACGCGCCGGACAGTCCGCCGACATGGGAGGAGGCCATGACACCGCCTTTTTTGACCGCGTCGTTGAGAAGCGCAAGCGCGGCGGTTGTACCATGCGCGCCGACACTGGAAAGACCCATTTCTTCAAGGATATCAGCCACGCTGTCACCAATTTTCGGCGTCGGGGCGAGGGATAAATCCACGATACCAAAGGGAACATTGAGGCGTTTCGACGCCTCCTGCGCGACGAGCTGGCCCATGCGCGTGATGCGGAAAGCTGTCTTTTTGATTGTTTCGGCGACGACATCAAACGGTTGGCCTTTGATACCCTGCAGCGCGTGAAAAACAACACCGGGGCCTGAAACGCCGACGTTAATGACACATTCCGGTTCGCCGATACCATGAAAAGCGCCCGCCATAAACGGGTTGTCCTCAACGGCGTTTGCGAATACGACGAGCTTGGCACACGCCATACCGCCTGCTGATGCTGTTAATTCGGCGCTCTGTTTAATAATGCGGCCCATGAGAGCGACAGCATCCATATTGATGCCGGCTTTCGTCGTTGCGATATTGACGCTCGCGCAGACGCGCTCCGTTTCTGACAAGGCGCGCGGGATGGAATTGATCAGCCGACGGTCGCCAACGGTAAAGCCCTTATGCACAAGCGCTGAAAACCCGCCAATGAAGTTGACGCCGACGGCTTTTGCCGCATCATCCATCGCCTTGGCGATGGGGGTATAGTCCTCTGCATCGCAGCTTTCGGCAACAATCGCGATCGGTGTAACGGATATGCGCTTATTGATGATCGGGATGCCGAATTCGCTCTCGATATCGTTGCCCGTTTTGACGAGGTTTTCGGCCTGTTTTGTGATTTTATCGTATATTTTCCGGCAGCAGGAACTGATATCCTCAGACGCGCAGTCACGAAGGGAGATGCCCATCGTGATCGTTCGGATGTCCAGATTCTGCTGGTCGATCATGTCAATTGTCTGTAAGATTTCATTGGCGTGAAGCATGTGGGGCAGCCTCCTGTATGATGGATTATGGGAGTGGCACGAGTGACGACGAGGGGACGCTGAGGACAGCGTCCCCTCCGAATATCTGCGGGTTTTGCGTAGGGGCGCGCATTGCGCGTCCGAGTCTTGTTGGCGCGGCACGGACTCCCTCAGTCACCTTCGGTGACAGCTCCCTCAGGAGGGAGCCTTGGAACGACGAGGGTGTCGTAGGTTACAAACGGGGCAAGGGGCGTAGCCCCAAGAAAAGGGGGTCATAGGGCGCCAGCCCTATACCTTGTTTGGGCGGGCGGGTGGGTTATATCCTATGCATGGCCTCGAAGATGTCTTCGCGCTGGATGCGGATGGAGAGGGATTTCTCAATACCGCTGAATTTGAGGGCTTTGGACAGTTCGTCGAACGAGACCTTGCAGGCCGAGGTGTCAACGAGCATGATCATCGTGAAGTACTCCTGTAAAATAGTTTGGCTGATGTCCAGGATATTAACGCTGTTTTCTGCCAGAAGCGAGCAGACACTGGCGATGATGCCGACGGTGTCCTTACCGATGACTGTGACAATTGCGCGCATAAATGAGACCTCCTATTAGTGACGATTGGATAGGCAAGAGCAGAGCCATTGCCCTACAGAGAGGAACCTTCGCTGTCCGCGCATATAGAAGCGGGCGCGTCTTCTTCCTGCGGCAGGCTGATGATGGATTTTGTTTTCCATTTACCGGACAGATACCGGATGACGACGATGGTGATTAGAGCAGACCAGCTGATCACGTCCGAGACCCATATAGCATTATAGCCGAGTATTCCGAATTGAACACCGAGATAACCGACGGAGATCCGAATCACGAGAGAGGACAGCGTTGCGACAGATTGAATGGCAATGTCACCCGCACCCTGCAGCACACCGCTTATTACCATTTGAAAGCTAAACGCAACGAAAAAATAGGAATAGAACCGGAGCATCTCGACGCCGCGCTTCAGAGCCTCGCCCTCAAGGCCGAACATTTTGATGAAGGTTGGGGCGAAGATAAACAAGGTGAAGATGACAACGACGGTGAGGCCTATGGTCATAAGCATTGTGGCGCAAAAACCGCGTTTGACGCGGGCGAGACGGCCTGCACCGATATTCTGCCCGGTAAAGGTGGCCAGACCCGCCTGAAAACCGAAGATTGGTGAAAACAGCAGCATGTTGATTCGGCTGGCTGCCGTAAAGGCCGAGATGGAGGCTTCGCCGAAGCCGTTAACAAGGCGCTGCATCGCCCCGCTGCCGATAGACATGATGAGCTGTTGTATGACGGACGGGATGCCGAACCGGAGGATATGCCGACAGGCCGTTTTATCAAAATGCTTGCCGTCGTTTTCGTATGCAAAGCGCTTTTTTAAGTAAATGTATGAGATCGCGGCGCATACAGCCTGCGCGATGACCGTCGCGATAGCCGTCCCGGCAACACCCCAATGAAAAACGATGACAAATAGTACAGCCAGAAGCGCGTTTAAGACGGAGGTGATCAGTAGAAAAAACAACGAGGCCTTAGAGTCTCCCATCCCACGCAGCACAAAGGCGATTCCGTTATAGATAAACTGAAAGACAAGGCCAATACTGTAGATCCTGAAATAGAGTATACCGTAAGGCAGGATTTCATCCGGTGTGTTAAGAACGACCTTCAAGAGAAATGGTGTTGTGACGACTCCCATGATGCTTATAACGAGCCCAACAGCACCCATAAGGATGATCGAGGTGTCAATCGCGGCGTTCAGCTCTTTATACCTGCGTGCGCCGAAATACTGCGAAATGGTGACGCTGACTCCGGCGCCGAGGCCCATCGCAACTGACAGAAAAATGAACCCGAGGGCACCGCACGTGCCCACACCGGCAAACGCGGTCTCACTGATAAACCGACCGACGATGATACCGTCAATAGTGTTGTACAGCTGCTGCAGAAGGCTGCCTGCGATAATAGGCAGGGTGAAAAGCAATATCAGCTTCCACTCTCTGCCGGCGGTCATATCTTTTTTCAATTTTAGCTCCGTTTTTATATTATTTTTGCTAAATCATACCACGAGGCATCTTCAATGGCAAGCGAAAGCATGGGACGGCTCTTCTGCTTTTTGCAACCGGAAAAATAGCGGAAGAATCGTCCCCTGGCTTTTTGTTTACTTTCCGACATCGATGTTGAGCTCATCGAGCGTCAGCTCGAAGGCGTCAATGAAGTGTTCCATATAATAATCGACTTCCGGCATGCCGAGCGTCTGCAGTTTTTTGAGCGTTTGGGCCGCGGCCGACTTGAATTCGTTGTTGCCGGTTTTGAGCTCCTCCAGGCATTTGATATAGGCAGCGAGCTTGTCGGCAGCTTTGATTAGTGCGGCAATGCCATCTTCGTCCGGCGTGAAGAGCGCGTCATACGCTGGGCGCATTTCCGGCGGCAGCGTTGTAAGCAGCTTGTCCGACGCGAGAGATTCTATCTTTTTATAAGCCGAGATGATTTCTGGGTTGTGATATTTCACCGGTGTCGGCATGTCACCCGTGAAAATCTCCGACGCGTCGTGGTATAAAGCAGCGGCGGCGGCTTTCCCGGGGTCAATCGTTTTGCCGAAAACGTCGCGGCTGATGACAGCCAGCGCGTGCGCAATGACGGCAACCATATGGGAGTGCTCCTGCACGTTCTCCTGACTGCTGTTGCGCATGAGCGACCAGCGGGTGATGTTTTTCATCCTGGAAATCAGCGCGTAAAAGCTGTAGGACATATAGGTCTCCTTTGCGTTTATTTACTCCTCTATCTCCACGCATACCTTCTGCATTTCCTCTTCCGATTCGTGGCTGACGATGGATTTTGTCTTCCATTTGCCGGACGCGTATCGGATTGTGGTGATTAAGATCGCGGCGATCCAGCCGATTGGGTTCGTTAACCAGGCGGCTTCGTAGCCGAACCAGCCGAGATGCACGCCGACATAGCCGAGGATCACGCGGATGAGGAGCGCGGACATCGTGGCAACAGATTGGACGACGACGTCGCCGGAGCCCTGAAGAACGCCGCCGAGCACCATATAAAAGGTGAATGCACAGAAGACAGACGCGAAGAAGCGCACCTGCTGGATGCCGTACGCCAAGGCTTCACCCGTCAGCGAGAACAATTTTACAAAGCCCGGAGCGAATATATACGTTGCGATACAGGCAGCTAAGGAGACAGCCATCGCCATGATCAGCGTGGCGCGGAAACCGCGTTTGACACGGTCAAGCTTACCGGCACCGATATTCTGCCCGGTAAAGCTGGCCAGACCGGCCTGGAACCCGAAGATCGGTACCGCCATCAGCATGTTGATGCGCAGCGCAGCGGCATAAGCGGCAATGGCTGATCCGCCGAAGCCGTTGACGAGACGCTGCATCGCCGTTCCGCCGAGCGAGACGATTGTCTGCTGGATGGCGGAGGGAATGCCGAAGCGGAGGATATGTTTGCACACCTGACGATCGAAGTGCCTGCCCGTATTCTCGAATTTATAACGCTTTTTGAGATAGATATAGGAGATGGTAACGCAGACAAACTGTGCGATGACCGTTGCAATGGCTGTACCGGCAACGCCCCAGTGGAAAGCGATGACGAACAAAACGGCGAGTAGCACGTTCAAAACAGACGAGATAGCGAGAAAAATCAGTGTCGCCTTTGAGTCCCCCATGCCGCGCAGAACGGAGGCTATCCCGTTGTAGACAAACTGGAAGACAAGTCCGATGCAGTAGATTCGGAAGTACGTGATACTGTAAGTAATTATATTCTCCGGCGTATTCAAGACGACGCGCAAGAGAAATGGTGTCGCTAAAAAGCCGATAACGGCAAAGCCGACCCCGAAGATGCTCATGAGAATGAGGGATGTGTCGATAGCGGCGCTCAGTTCTTTCGTCTTCCGCGCGCCATAATACTGCGATACGGTCACGCCGGCGCCAACGCCAAGCCCCATGGCAAACGCCAGAAACAAAAACGCGAGCGGAGAACATGTGCCGACGCCGGCAAAAGCGTTCTCTCCAATGAATTTACCGACGACGATGCCGTCTACCGTGTTATAGAGCTGCTGTAGTATGCTGCCAGCCATAATAGGCAGCGTGAAAAGCAAAATCAGCTTCCACTCTCTGCCGGTCGTCATATCTTTTCTCAATTATAAGCCCCATTTTATGTTATTTTGCATAAATCATAACACTTTGCTATGTCAATGTAAATAATGAACCAGGGGACGGCGCGCTACTTCATATGAAACAAAGAGAGGTCCTCCTCATTTATATGGTATAAATTACTAAAATAATTGACAAATGTCTCGACTTGTTGTACATTTTAGACACAATATATTAGGGGTGAGACAATGGTTTTAGATGGGAACCAATATAAAATTATCGTTGAATCAGCTCCAAATATGCTCTGGAGATCGGGCACAGACGCTTTGTGTGATTACTTTAACACCACATGGCTGAATTATACAGGCAGAACCATGGAGCAGGAGGTCGGCAACGGCTGGGCGGAGGGTATCCATCCCGACGATTTTGACCGCTGCCTGCGCATTTACCTGGATGCATTTAAAAACCATGAGATTTTTGAAATGATATACAGGTTAAAAAGGCATGACGGCCAATGGCGCTGGATCCACGACAGAGGTGTGCCGTTTAGCGACGAGAAGAATGAATTCGCAGGGTATATCGGCAGTTGCATCGACGTCAATGAGCAGGTTACGGGTGAGACATGGAAGGTCATGGCACAGAGGGATGGGCTGACCGGCTTGTTCAACCGCCAGTATTTTGAGCAGGAGGCCAGAAAGGTTTTTGAGGAGGCGATTCGTACAAAACACGACCTGCGCGCCGTCATGATTGACATCGATAACTTTAAATATTTTAATGACCATTACGGTCACGCGTTCGGCGACAAGATACTCATATTGTTTGCCGGTATGCTGTTGGACAACGTCAGAGAAAGCGACCTCCCAGGCCGGTACGGCGGCGATGAGTTCATCTTGCTTCTGCCCGAAACCAGTCATTACGGCGCAGAGCAAATTGTCAGAAGGATCGCTAACAGATTGAAGCTGCCGACCAATGCCTGTGAAGACAATATCAGCCTGTCATTTTCATACGGCATTGCCGAGGCGAAGGACTGCGATACATATGAGTCGTTCATTGAAAGGGCCGACCACAACATGTACACAGAGAAAAAGAAGAAGAAACGCGCGGCGAGCGAGAAATAAAGCAGCAGGTGCAGAGCGCATAGAAAAAACGCATCGGGGGTCTGCCGATGCGTTTTTATTGGTGTGATATTGGGAGAGGGCGCTTATTCAATATCGATGACGACAGAGCTGTCGGGTTTTATCTTTTTGGGAACGGTAATAGAGAGGACGCCGTTGTCGAGCTTTGCTTTTATGCCGGCGGCATCAGCGTCGCCAAGCATAACATTTCGGCTCATGGAGGAATAGCGGCGCTCGCGGTGGATATAGTTTTTGTCCTTTTCCTCGACGGTTTCGTCCTTGTTGACTGCAATAGTCAATCTGCCGTCGTTCAGTGAGATGTTGATGTCTTCCTTCGTTGCGCCGGGGAGCTCTGCTTCGATGAGATACTCGGTTTTATTGTCCTGAACATCCAGCTTGAACGTATCGCCTAAAAGACTTCTTCGGAGAGGCCAGCCCTCTGTAAAAAAGTCATCAAGCATGTTTTGAAAGCTATCGAATCCAGTGCTCAGAACATCTGCCCTTCTTCTGTTAAACGGTACAAGACCTGCCATGACTAACAACTCCTTCACAAATCATGTTTTGTATATATGAAATACCGGTTGATATAGTGCTTTTAGCACTCTTGACCCCGGAGTGCTAACCACTACCCATTTTATACCATAAAGAAGTGTGTTAGTCAAGATTAGTCAAAGTCGAAAATGTAAAAAATTTTTGAACAAAAGTTTATATGCTCAAATTAGTAAAAACACTAGCAATTATTATCACTATACCTTACATTATTGATAATGTGGCTTGGCTATGCCAAAAGTACGGATATAATCCGGGGGGACAGACTGTATGGATAATCATAGCGTGTCCGATGAATTAAGTGCTGCAAAGCAGCGCATAGAGCAGCTGGAAAAGGAACTTCAGCGTCAAAACGAAAAGTTTGAAGGCATTGTCTCGCACTTACCGGACCCGACGGTGATTTTCAAAGGAGACGGCTCCATTGATTCCATCAACCAGGCGGCGCTGGCGTCACTGGATAAGATCGCGCTGCCGCTCGGGGAAGTCGGTGATATTCGTCATCATGTTTGTTTTTTTGACGTGCAGAACCGGCCTATCCCAATTGAGGAAGTACCGCCGGTGAGAATCATGAGGGGCGATACGCTCGTTAATTACAGAGTGAAATCCAAGTTCGGACCGGATTACAGCTATATTGATTTCAACGGCATACCAATTCGCGGTGAAGACGGTGCTATTGTATATGGCGTCATGAGCTTTCGTGATACCACAGAACAGGTGAATTCCGAGGAGCAGTACAGGTTTCTTTTTGAGTCAATGCTATCAGGTGCTGTATATCATGATACCCACGGCACGATCATTGCAGTCAACCGCGCGGCAGAGCATATTCTGGGCATGCCCGCAGCGGATTTGGTCGGGAAAACAGCATTAGAGGCGCAGCGGCCACCCGTCAAGGCAGACGGCACATTATTTTTAAGGGATGAACACCCGGCGATGGTTGCCCTTCGTACCGGAAAACCGAGTCAGGATACAATTCTAGGTTCATATAACCCGATCAGAAAAGAGTATCGCTGGGTCAAGATAAACGCCGTACCGATTTTCCATCCGGATAATACAAAACCGTACAAGGTTTTTACTGTTTTTGACGATATCACTGAGCATAAGAATGCAGAGGATGCGCTGATAAAGAGCGAAGCGTATTTACGAACGGTTTTGAATAATTCTACCGACATTATATACAGTCTCGATGCACGAACCAGTCTTTATGAGTATATCAGCCCGTCCTGTGAAAAAATGTTGGGCTTCACACAGGAAGAAGCGATGGCGTCGGATCTGATGACGGTTCGTTCGATGATTCATCCGGATGACAGGCCTGGCTATGAGGCGGCTATGGCAGTGCTGGAGGAGACGAAACAGACGGAAATCCGTTATCGTCAACGCACAAAAAACGGTGAATATCGTTGGTTATCCAACCGCGTGACAGTCATCAAGGATGATGAAGGCCGTCATCTCTACAGAAACGGCATTGTAAGCGATATCACCGAGCAGATAAATACCGGGGCGACGATTGCAAAACAGAATTTGATATTGAGAATCATTAATGAGATTTACGAAAAATCGTTTCAATATGATAGCCTGCATGCGCTCGGGCAGGTGTATCTGAAGCTGATTGAAGATGTGACGGGCAGCGCGCATGCCTTTATTGACGAGTATGGCGCGGATGGCTTTCTGCAGGATATCGCGACGGGCTGCTCCGCGCTCGGAAGCGAGGCCAAGCACGGCATACCGGGGAAGCATGTCGCGCTCAACGGTTTTATTTTGCATGAGCTGCTCGGCACGCCTATGAGCGGCAAAAGCCTTTTGACGAATAATCCTTCCTTTGGGCAGGATGGAATCAGCATACCGGAAGATCATCCGGAGCTTAAAGCACTGCTGTGCGTGCCCTACATGCGCGAAGGAAAGCTGCTCGGCGTCATCGCTGCGATCAATCGCGAAGGCGGATACCGGCAGGTGGAACAGGAGCTGTTGGAGGCAATTACGCCTACCATCATCGAAGTCCTCTTGCGCAAACGCATGGAGATACAGCTCAAAGAGCAGAATATCGTGCTCAACAAGCAGGAGGATGCGCTGATTCAGAGCGAAGCGCGCCTGCGCATTGTGCTCGACAATTCCAACGATGTGACATATTGCTATAATATTCAAACCAAGCAGTATGAGTATGTCAGCCCTGCCTGCCACAAAGTGCTGGGCTTTACACCGGATGAAATGATGGCGATGGAGCTGGAGACGTTCCATGATATGGCGCACCCGGATGACAAGCACATCTTCGGAGAATGGCTGGATAAAATCTTAGAGGAGAAAGGCGAGGCGGAGATCCAGTACCGTCAGCGCACAAAGGGCGGGGAGTACCATTGGCTGACCAATCGATTGACCATTGTTCGGGATGAGGCCGGGCTGCAGCTGTATCGAAATGGTACCGTCCGCGACGTCACCGAGCGAAAAAAAATGGAGGATGCCCTGCGAGAGAGCGAAATGCAGCTTCGGCTGGCCGCACAGGGCGGTGATATGGGCACCTATGCCTTCGATATTGAAAATGGAAAGGTTTTTATCTCAGATGAGCTTAAGGCGCTTTGGGGGCTCAAGCCGGACGAGCCCGCGCTGCTCGGCAACGACTTATTATTCCACGGCCTACACCCGGATGACAAGCAGGAATTCATCAAACGGATTAAGGCGGCGAACGATCCCTGCGGCAACGGCTTTATAGAAATGGAATATAGGATCATCCTGTCAGATGGCACTGTTAAGTGGCTGCTCACGAGAGGTCAGACGACATTCAGCGGGGAGGGAAAAGGCCATCATCCGACATACGCCGCGGGCGTCGTTATGGATATCAACAAAAGAATGGAAGCGGAAAGCAGCATCAGGGAAATTTCCGAAGAGCTGAGGAACATTATTGAGAGTACGGATGACTTTATCTGGTCGGTTGACACTGATTACAGGCTGGTCTTGTTTAACTCGTCCTTCGCGCGTTACATTCAAAGCAGATTTAAGCGAAAGATAAAAAAAGGCATGCTCATGAAGGACATGCTGTCTCCGCCAAACGGCGCGCTCTGGAATGACTTATACGCGCGGACGGCCAGTGATGGCAAGTTTCTTGTTGAGATGAAAATGGACAGAGGCTCCTGCGTCATGTCGTATTCATTTAACCCTGTATATATTGATTCCCAGATTGTTGAGATCACGGTTTTCGGTAAGGACGTCACCGAACGGCTCAGCAGCGAGCGCGAGATCATCCGGCTGAACGCGTCGCTCGAAAAGCGTGTTTCGGAGCGTACCGAGGAGCTGCAGAAATCAGTAAAGAATCTGCAAAACCTGTCCCGTATCATTTCACATGACCTGAAGGAGCCGATAAAAGAAATCGAAACGTATGCCGCCCGGATCGATAAAAATGACGATGTTCAGATGAATGCCAATAGAATAAAGAAGACCTGCGCCAATATGACACATATGATAGAGGCGCTGTCCAAATATGCGATGACGGCAGAACACAAGATCCATAAGGAAATTATTAACATCAAGAGAAAAGTAACATCTGTTTATAATGATCTCAAGACAACGATGACGAATGAGTCGGTCCTTCAATTTGAGTCCGGATTACCACCCGTCTGCGCGGATAAGGTGCTTATAAGGCAGGTGATATATAACCTCATGTCCAATGCGATGAAGTTTTCGTCAAAACGGGAGCTGGCCGAAATCACTGTCGGCTGTACCGAAGATAATGGCTTCTATGTGTTCTGTATCAGGGATAACGGTGCCGGTTTTGATATGAAATACGCGCATAAGCTATTTAATATCTTTGAACGCCTGCATACCAAAGACGAATTTGAGGGCACCGGTATGGGCCTTGCCGCCGTGCGCAATATTATCCAAGATCATGGCGGGAGGACTTGGATTAAGAGCGAAGAGAACGTCGGCACCGCCGTCTATTTCTCGCTGCCGGTACATAATCAATCGGAAAATTGATGAAATACGAGACGCGCGATGCGCGTCTCTACGGTATGTCATGCAGTTTTGCCGTAGGGGCGATTATTAATCGCCCGCCGTAACCTTGTCATACCAGCGTCAGAATCATTTCTGTGTTGTGACCGGGAGGCGTGACGTCGAAGCCGAGCTTCTCATAGACGGGTTTACCGGAGCTTGTCGCGGACAGCTCAATGAAGGAGGCGTTTTCCTGCTTGGCTTTGTCGATTAGGCACATCAATGTCGCCGTGGCGTATCCGTTGAATCTGTATTCAGTATATGTAAAAACATTGAGAATTTCGGCGGTTTTGCCTGTCGGGAAGCGGTAGTTGGCCGGTTTTTCATGGATGGCGAGAAATGAAACGGCGGCGATGATCCCGTTGACTATGGCGAGGGCGGCAAAGAAGTCTCTATTCAAATGTGCCTCAAAATAACGCATCAGCTGCACAGCAATGATGTCTTTCTTCTCGCCGGCGACGGCCAAAACCGGGTCGTCGTCAAAAAAATCAAAGCGCAGCCGGAGAAGATCGGGAATATCGGCAGGTGTCGCGAAACGAACGTCCATGTCATTTCCTCCTGACGGAAGCAACGCTTCCTTTTTAACGGGGCGGCGATACTGCCCAGATTTTAACATCGTTATCACCGGATGTCCACCTAAAGACATATGGCATAATAATAAAGAGACATGCCTGGCTTATAAAAAAATACAAAAAAATGCCAGGGTATTATTACCCTGGATTCCTCTGCGTTTTAAAAAGCGCAAGCCGTCAGACGGCGCGTTGCGGCTTCCTTTTTAATTCATAAATCTGTTCTTTTATCAATTGGTAGCCTTTTTTAAAGTTTTTGGCAGCCACAATATCTCCGTTGTCGGTCGCTCTGGCATAGCCAGCCTTGTATGCACATGATTTGCTTGTCAGCAGTCTGATTCTGTTTTCGTTGAGCAATTCGTTATACCTCCTATGAGTTTAAAAACTAATTATAGCACAGTATGGCCGTTTATGCAACAACAAACCGCTGCGTTGACCGCTGCGGAGACATTATCTAGAACTCAGGCTGCTGATTTGTTACGCGCTGAACAGCGATGTGATGAAGTTCGTGACGGGCTTCCATAGGGTCGGATATTCCTGCTCGATCAGGGAACTTACCTGAGACTGAGAAACGCTGCTGATATCATCATAGTTCATATGAATTGTATACCCACCTCTGACGACATCGCCGATGGCGATGTTGGCTTTTGCGAAACCGCCGACGGCAATATGCGACGCCATAGCAAAGCCGCCGAACGCAACCAAGCCGATGGCGAAGCCGCCGATGGCCACGGCGCCGATCGCGAGGCCGCCGACAGACAGCAGGAGACTGACGGCAATCGCACCGGCACTGATGAGTCCGGCTGCCAGCGCGCCGATGCTGATGACACCGAGAGAGAAGCAGCCGATGGCAACGAGACCGACGGCAACATTGCCAATGGCGATAATGCCTTTCGCTTTTTTCAGTCCGCGCCCGAAGTTGATATGGACGAGCGGTAGGCCGAACAGCGTCCTTTTGCTTTTATATTCGTAGTCGTACCGCCATGGATAGTAAACGCGCTCCACGATTTGTACGGTTGACGTATTGCCGACAGCCGTGCTGTTCACAGCCGTGCTGTTCACGCATGTGTCTGAATTACTGTCTTTGACGAGATAATCAATAGAGACATGGAACAACGCGCTGATGACGATCAGCTTATCCATATCGGGAAGGGAGACGCCAAGCTCCCACTTTGAAACGGCCTGCCGTGAAACGCCGATTTGGTCTGCAAGATTTTCCTGTGACATGATGCTGGATTTGCGGAGCGTCTGCAATTTTTCTGCAAATGTCATAGATATCCTCCCGAGATGCTGCGAAGCAGCGATATGAATAGTGATTAAATCTCACCTCGGCTCAATAATACCATTATACGGTGAATCGTCCACCATGTATAGCTGTCATTTTGTCAACCACCGGTTGCGCCCCCCCGCCAATAGAGGGGCGAGGCTCACAGCAGATAGACAGCTGGGGAGAATAAAGCGGCGAAGGCGGTAAATGATATCTTGAAGGTGCAGCGACATGCTGATGCATAAGCCTGATCAGGGGAAAAGAGGTGAAAATGTTTGACGAAGGAAGAATGGCGTGATTATAAAGATTTTGATATGCTCAGCCGTGAGATGAATGGCGCGTTCGGTGACAATGTGCAGAACTGGCGCGCGATAGACAACAGGTTTCTTTTACAGCAAAAACAGCAGACGGCGCAAAATAGAAAAGCAACGCCGACCGCCGAGTAAAAACGAGATATCTCTGGACATATTACCAGCATCCAGAGATTTACATAAAATTTTACTTAAAGGAATCATGATATGAGGCTTTTTTATGCAGTCAATTTCGATGACGCGGTGAAGCAGCAGCTCGTCAATATCCAGGGTGTGTTCAGATCACAAACGGAGCGGGGCAATTTCACGCTTTGTGATAATCTGCATCTGACGCTGGTATTCATCGGTGAGGTCGCGCCGGAAAGATCGGGACCGCTCCTGCAGATTGCCGAAGCCTTTCAAGTGACGCCGTTTGACCTGCGCCTTGAAGGCGTCGGCCGGTTTCGGCGCGACGGCGGCGATATCCTGTGGGTCGGCCTCGCGGAGAACAAAAGCCTGACGGCGATCTATAACGAGCTCTCCGCACAAATCATCAACGCGGGGTTTGCTGTCGAAAAGCGCAAATTCACCCCGCATCTGACGCTCGCGCGCGAAGCGCGCCTTAAAAGCGATTTCGACCTGTCAGACTATTCACGCCGCGTTAAGCCCATCGTCACCAGCGTGACAAAAGTCAGCCTGATGAAATCCGACAGATTAAACGGCAGGCTGACGTATTCGGAGATCGCGTAGATTATTGCTCGTTGTGATTTCGGTGCGCCTGCCGATCGGTGATACCTTGACAAGACGGTATACGGGCATTGGAAAATCTCCTGCTTTCAAATGAAATATATATCATTATTATAAGCTTGAAGGAGACGATATACCGGACAGCACACTCCCTTTGCACCCTCATATGATGTATAGGCGGCTGAGAGCTCTGGGCGGGCGGGTTATGTCCTGTTCCAGCCGCCTTTGCAGGGGGTGTTATTATATCAATATTTCAAACCGAGAAAATGAAAATTCCGGCGGATGCGTTTTAGTTGCTGTTGAGGGCGACATGAAAATCTGGGAATGCCGTCAGGAAAACGTAAAATATATCTGCCCACCAAAGTACATAGGTCCGACAGGGCCAACAGAGCCAACAGGGTCAACGGGGTCAACAGGGCTAACAGAGCCAACAGGGTCAACGGGGTCAACGGGAACAACAGAGCCAACAGGGCCGACTGGAACAGCAGGGCCAACGGGATTGACAGGTGGCATTGAAGACCTGATTGATGCAGAAATCGCGAAAGCCATAGAGGCTATGGGCGCCGCGAAAACCAAAGAAGCTCTGGAAATTGCAAAAGCCTTAGAAGACCTGAGAGCCGCTAAAGTCGTCAATGCCCTCAATACGTCGACAGCAACAGAAAACCTGAAAACCGCGAAAACTGTCGCTGCACTGGGTGTTGCGACAGCCTTGGAAGCATTGAAAGCCGCGAAAATCGTCGCTGCTCTGGTCATTGTGACAGCCATAATAGACTTGAGCGCCGTTACAGCCGCAGATGCGCTGATTATTGCGAGAGTGCTCGAAGAGCTGGGTGCCGCGACAGCTGTCAGTGCTCTGGCAATTACGGGTGTTCTAGAGGAGCTGGGCGCTGGAAAAGTCATTAGTGCTTTGGAAATCATAAAAGCCCTGAAAGACCTTGCAAACACGGGAACCGCGGGAGCAGGGGGAGAGACTGCGCCAACTGGACCAACGAGTGCGATAGGACCAACGGGTGTGACAGAGCCAACGGGTGCGACAGGGCCAACTGGTGAGACGGGACCAACGGGTGCGACAGGGCCAACTGGTGAGACGGGACCAACGGGTGCGACAGGGCCAACTGGTGAGACGGGACCAACGGGTGCGACAGGGCCAACAGGGCCAACAGGGCCAACAGGACCAACAGGGCCAACAGGGGAGACCAAGCCAGCTGACGCGACGGGACCTGCCGTGTCGATGTTACATTTGAGCGCGCCTGCTGTTCCTGTGGGCGGCTGGCTTGGACAGGGTACATCAAGTACGGATTTTTTTGAAAACACCGTCGTCATACCGGCGGGCGCGACAATTATCGCGATAACGCTGAACATCCTTGATGAAGCGGCGACGCCGGTCATCGGTACAGTCTTTATAAGCAGTCCGAGCGGCGCAGCGCCGCGCGAAACTGGAATATCAGCAGTCGTAACAGGGCCAAATCCGCCGAATTGCTGCGCAACCGGCGTGGGCAGCGCTCCTGTAACGCGTGGAGCGCTGCTGTCGGTGGCAATCACAGCCCAAAACGTGTTGCAGCATGGCGCCGCAGCGACTGTGTTCATGACGCGCCCATAGATTAAATGAGGGTGCCGATAAAGTCGACACCCTCATTTTTGCGCATATACGATCAATCGCCGTTTTCTATGCCATATCGGCGCTATATGCATAAATTCCTTAATTTATGCGACAATAATAGTGTCTCAAAGGAGGCGATAGTAAATGGCGAAGCGGGAAGAAGAGAAGAAAAAGGGCAATTTTTTCACGTACAATAACAATAACGGGATTCCGAGCTTGAATGAGCAGAACCGTTATAATGTGCCGGATATCAGCGATTGGGTGCACCGCAAAGATAGAATTCGAGATAGATTGTTCTGATAAAATAAGGTGGCGGTTTCTCCGGAGCGTTATCCGGAGGAACCGCCTGATTTGTTCTCTGGCTTTTGTTATGTAGCGTCTGTTTTCCTGCGTTCACCAAAGGAACAATAGTCGTTAAAGTCGAACAGCCGGTAACGCCTGAAAAATTCATTCTGGCACAGCACGAGCCCGCATTGGAATGCGTTCGGCACGCCGTATTTGCAATCCTTGCAATAAACGATCTCGGGAACACGGCGATTCCAGGCAGCTATGGCCTCCTGCTCGGTTTTATACCATCGCTCGGCTAAAGGCACCTCGCATTTGTAATTTGTATCTATAACACGGTACGCGCCTGAGAAATTAAGTATTTTAGCCTCCGCCCCGCAAAAAGGGCAGGGCAACAGCTTGTTGTCCATTATGTACTCCTTTCGCCGCTATACGCCTATGTATTGTTTTATGCAAAAGGAGTGGAGATTGTCACTGCAAATGTATTGAACAAAAATTCAATACATAAAAAGCATCCCCGCGTTGTCGTTCTGAGGAGCAGTGCGACGAAGAATCTCCAGATAATCCGAAATCAGTGCGACAGTCTGGGATTACCTGGAGATTTTTCACTTCGTTCAGAATGACATATAGGGAATGCGTTGTTTATCTTTTGTATCCACTGATGGACAGGATATAGTCCGCGAGGGCGGCGTTGTCAATGATCCACTCGTCGGTATTGAGCGCTTTTGAGGTCTCGGCGTCGAAATCCATTTTGGTTTTCATCTCGTCGATCTGATTAATTTTCACATCCATACCGTTACATACAAGATGCAGCCCGTATGCGGGCGTGGTGCCGAAATGGCTGGAGTTCTCGGTGAAATCGGCCTTTTCAAGAAGATTGACCAGGTGCACAGCCTCGGAAACTTGCTCCTCGGTCAGTTTTTTGATAGAACAGTTATTCTGCTCGTACCATATGTAAGCGGTCTGTACTTCTCCCGGGAGGAGGGTGGCCGTCAGCTCCCACGGGTTCTGTTTCGGACCGGAAAACAGCATAAGCAGCACAGAGGCAATAACAAGCACGCCGCCTATACCGACAACAAACAGCGCGTACCTTTCCTTCACCGTCATGATAACGCCTCCCTTATATCAGTATTATCGGTGAAAATTCGTATAAATCCAGTCGAAAAAAGGCTTGCGGCAAAAAAGCAAGTACTTCCGCGTTCCTTGTAGGACGGGCTGGCAGCCGTTTACTTGTAACGCAACCCGAAGTAAAATATGATCGGATAAACAAAGCCCGGGGGTGGTTATACAAATGGCAAAGCTTGAGGTGTACACCACGGACACTTTCGCGGAGAAAATGGACGCCTTTATCATATTTTGCGAAAGCGAGAGCATTGACGCCACAGACTACCAGCTCATCCGTTTTTTCGGAATAACACCCACCGCGCTCGAAAGCTATCGGTCAAGCCAAAAGCAGGACGGCACCGATGCCGATCAGGAGGCCTTTGCCGGTGCCTTAAAAAAGCTCGACCTCTACCGTGAGGACGCAACCATCCGCCAGGTCGTAACAGACCCGAAACTCTCGAGTCATTGCGCCTTCAAGCTCAGGCAGCCCCATTGGGGCGGCTGGAACGACAAACCAGAGCTGACGCAAGAGCTCAGTGTCCGTGTAAATATTGGCGACGGCACCAGCGACCTGTTGGAGTAGGGAGATGACCTGACATGCAGGAGTGGAATGGGTAAACCCATCCCATACAGAACGCTTATTAATTTGGGGTGATCATACGAATCGAAAGACGCTCAAAGCGCATAACGGCGTTTGCAGCATCGATATCGATCTGGGGCAGCTGACGGCGAAGCAGCAGCTGTTCTGCAAAAGCCGTACGTTGTTCACGGCGTACGGCGGGGCGCGCGGCGGCGGTAAAACGCACGCGGTGCGGTGGAAGGCGGTGGCCGGCGCGATACGATATGACGGTATCCGGATTTTAATCATCCGGAGGACGTACCCCGAGCTTCAGGCGAACCATATCGAGCCAATCGTCAAGCTTGTACCGCCCGAGATCGCCTCATACAACGGGGCGCTGCACACGATGTACTTTGTGCGTGGGTCAGTCATCAAATTTGGGCATTACTCGGGCAATGTCTCAGAGACTGAATATCAAGGCCAGGAGTATGACTGGATTTTTCTCGATGAGGCCACGCAGTTTACAGAGCGGGAATTCCGTTTTCTCGGCAGCCTCCTGCGCGGGGTCAACTGCTTCCCCAAGAGGTTCTATTTGACCTGCAATCCCGGCGGCGTCGGTCATCGGTGGGTCAAGCGGCTGTTTATTGACAGGTCGTTCATCACAGACAAACCAAATCCTGAGGCGAATGAAAACCCCAAGGATTACAGCTTTATCCCCGCAACTGTCGAAGACAATGTTTACCTCATGGAATCATCGCCAGCATATGTGCAGATGCTCTCGAGCCTGCCGGAAAATTTCAGGAGAGCGCACCGCTATGGCGATTGGGACGCATTGACGGGCGCATATTTCCCTGAATTCGACGCGGCAAAGCACATCGTCGAACCGTTTAAAATTCCCGAGCACTGGATGCGTTACCGCGCGTTCGATTACGGGCTGGACATGCTGGCCTGCGGCTGGTTTGCGCAGGATGAGAGCGGGTGCAGCTACATGTACCGAGAGCTGAAGCTGCCGAACCTGATTGTGTCCGATGCGGCGACAATGATTCTCTCCTGTTCGCTGCCGGACGAGCGCATCGTCATCACCTTCGCCCCGCCGGACATGTGGAATCGCCAGAAGGACACAGGCAAAACAATGGCTGAGCTGTTTATGACAAGCGGTGTACCGATCGTCAAAGCGGACAGCAACCGCATTCAAGGCTGGCTGCAAGTCAAGGAGACGCTGGCGCTCCGGCCTGACGGGAAACCGTCGCTTTTGTTTTTTCAAAACTGCACCGAGACAGTCCACGACCTCAAGGCTATTTTAGCTGACGACAAGAACCCGAACGACTGCGCCAAGGAACCTCACGAGCTGACGCACACCACTGATGCGCTGCGGTACTACTGCGTCTCAAGGACGATCAGAACCGATAAGCCCGCCGAACCGTCAAACCTATCCGGCGGCGAAACGGACGACTACAACGATTTTATGACCGGCCAAGCGGTTGGCCGCGGGTATTTGGCATATTAGGCGATCTGTGCGCCAGATAGCAATGAGTCTGGTACTTCTGATATTACAGCTTGAAAATGGCTGCTTTTGTCCGGTGAAGCATCTTGTATATCAGGAAACAGAATGCTATTATGATAGTAGAAAACTGAAATATTGGAGCTTGCCGATGAACAGAAAGTTGAACGTCTGCCTCTTAAACGATTCCTTTCCGCCGGGTCTAGACGGCGTAGCGCAAACTGTTCTCAACTATGCAAATGTCATTCAGGATAAGTTCGGCAGCTCGATTGTCGCAACGCCGAGCTACCCGCATACGGAGGACAAATACAGTTTTCCGGTGATTCGGTACCCGAGTATTGATACAACAAAAAAAGCGACCGGCTACCGAACGGGACTACCCATCAATCCATTTAAACTGAAGGAACTCGCTGATTTCGAACCGGATATTATTCACAGCCATTGCCCTGTCATTTCGACGATTGTTGCAAGGCAGCTGCGCCTTCGTGTCAAGGTGCCGATCGTTATGACGTATCATACAAAATTTGATGTCGAGATGTCCCATATCATCAAATCGGATTTCGGCCAGGCGACAGCCGCGAAGCTGCTGGTCAGAAACATCAATGCCTGTGATGAAATATGGGTTGTCAGCCGCGGCAGCGGAGAGAATTTGAGAAGCCTTGGCTATAAGGGCGATTACAGCGTCATGGATAACGGCGTCGACTTCCCGCGTCGAAAAGCGGCGCCGGAAGAAATGGAAAAAATCCGCCGTCTGCATCACCTCGATGACAGTGTTCCGGTTCTCCTCTTTGTTGGACGGATGAGATGGTTCAAAGGAATTCGATTTACATTGGACGGGCTGAAGCTGCTCAAGGCGCAGGGGCTTGCCTTTAAAATGATTTTTATCGGCGATGGTACCGATTTCGAGGATATTAAAAACTATACATCAAAGCTCGGATTATCTGACGACTGCATTTTCACAGGAGCCATTCAGGACCGGGAGGTATTGCGGGCGTATTACTCTTTATCTTTGCTTTTTCTTCTGCCCTCTACATATGACAACAGGCCAATCGTGGTGCTGGAGGCCGCCGCCTGCGGGCTGGCCAGTCTCCTGATTCGCGGAAGCTCCTCGGCCGAAGGCATCACAGATGGCTGCCAGGGACTGCTCATTGACGAAAATGCCCAGTCGCTGGCAAAGGCCGTCGCCACAGTGCTCAAAGACCATAGCCTGGCTGAAAAGATGGGTGGCCGCGCACAGAATGATCTGTACATTTCCTGGGAGGACGCCGTCGGCAAAGCATACGAACGATATTTTACAGTGATTGAAAATTATAAGAAAAAGAGAGAAGAAAAGCGCCGCAAAATCCATAATGTCATGCGATACGGATAAAGCAGGGGGGTTGAAATCTTCCCTCCGAGCATATAGAATGCTCAAGAGGGGGAATGAAGATGGCAAAGATCGGTTTCGATAATAATAAATATCTGCAGCTCCAGTCGGAGCATATCCGGGAGCGGATATTGCGCTTCGGCGGGAAGCTTTATCTTGAATTCGGCGGGAAGCTTTTTGACGACCATCACGCGTCCAGGGTTTTGCCCGGGTTTCTGCCGGATTCCAAAATCAACATGCTGCAAAACCTGAAGGATCAGGCGGAGATCGTCGTCGCGATCAACGCTTGTGATATCCAGAAAAGTAAAATGCGCGGCGACCTTGGCATCCCTTATGAACAGGAGCTTCTGCGTCTCATTGACGCTTTCCGTGAAAGCGGCCTTTATGTCGGCAGCGTCGTCATTACGCAGTATAACAGCCAGTCCGACGCACAGGGCTTTGAAAAAAGGCTCGGTGACCTGGGTGTCAAGGTTTACAGGCACTACCCCATATCGGGGTATCCGCATAATGTTTCCCACATCATTTCCGCCGAGGG
The DNA here is from genome assembly GCA_942492735.1 of uncultured Eubacteriales bacterium. Classification (GTDB taxonomy): domain Bacteria; phylum Bacillota; class Clostridia; order Oscillospirales; family Oscillospiraceae; genus Sporobacter. The sequence continues at coordinate 4,001,714 of OW818648.1, read as the reverse complement.
ATACGGCATGAATGATTATGTGGAGACGCAGCGCCCGCTTGTCGTCGTCACGGGACCCGGCCCCGGTAGCGGCAAAATGGCTGTCTGCCTCAGTCAGCTGTACAATGAGCACCAGAGGGGCGTCAAAGCGGGGTATGCGAAATTCGAAACATTCCCGATCTGGAACCTCCCGTTAAAGCATCCGGTCAACCTCGCCTATGAAGCGGCGACGGCGGATTTAAACGACATCAACATGATTGACCCGTTCCATCTTGAATCTTACGGGATATCGACCGTCAACTACAACCGGGATGTCGAAATCTATCCGGTACTCAAGGCAATGTTTACCGAGATATATGGTTCTTCCCCGTATAATTCGCCGACCGATATGGGCGTCAACATGGCCGGCTACTGTATCACAGACAATGAAATTGTTGAAAAAGCAGCAGGCAATGAAGTCATCCGCCGGTATTACAGCACGCTGTGCGCAAAACGAAAAGGCTTTGCCGCAAATGAAGAGATCTATAAAATAGAACTGATTATGAAGCAGCTCTCTATTACGCCGGCGGACAGGTCCGTTGTCGCGGCCGCGCTCAAAAAGCAAGCGCTGACGGATTTGCCGGCGGCGGCGCTGGAGCTGCCCGACGGACGCATCGTCACAGGAAAGACCTCGTCGCTCCTCGGCGCGTCAGCAGCACTTCTTCTCAATGCTATTAAGGCGCTCGGTGGAATCAACGATGGGCTGCACCTGATATCGCCGGTCATTATAGAGCCGATCCAAGACCTAAAGGTTAATCATCTCGGGAATCAAAATCCGCGGCTGCATACAGATGAGCTCCTTGTGGCGCTGTCAATCTGCGCCGCCACCAATCCGACAGCGGAGCTTGCCATGCAGCAGCTGCAGAATCTGCGCGGCTGCGAAGCGCATTCCACTGTGATTTTGTCCCAGGTGGATGAAAACGTGTTTAGAAAGCTCGGTATCAATCTGACCTGCGAAGCGAAATACGGAACCCAGAAGCTGTACCATAAGTAAATAAACATAGATGCTAAAAACACACACGCGAAAGCGTGTGTGTTTTTGCGTGCAACACTAATATTCGATAAAGATAACGTCATGGTCCGCGCTGTCATTGTTATGAAATACCAGCGTTCTGTCATCCTGAACAATGCTCGGAACGAGCGTTTGGCGAAGGATCTCCAGGTGATCTCTGATTGTTGCGTTGGCATTAGTTTGCCCGGAGCTTCTTCGCAAGCTCAGAATGACAAACCGCAGGTAAACATCAGGTGTTTCATAGCAATGACAAGGAAGCAAGCGGGTGGACAGAATATTTACATACAACGCAATCCGTAGTATCGTAAACGTAGGGAACAAACAAGCAGTGGGAGGATTTATGATTTCGATTGTTTTGCTTTTAAAAATCATTGGTGCGATTGGTTTGATTGCAAGCTGGGTTTTCATGTATCGCATCGTCAGAGGCACGCAGCATCAGCTCGAAAGTCTGCGGAAGCACTGTGATGAGCATCTCAGCGCTATGGCCCTGTCCCTTGCGCAAGCCGATGATGACGGTGCAGACGATAGCGCGCTTGCCGAGTCGCGGCGCCGTGCACTGGAGGCGGAGCGCCGCTTCACGGAGGGCATAACGAGCATATTGAATTTTAATCAGCCCACAGGCTTATATGCGGCGGGCGCTCTGACCGCGGACGTGCTGTCAGAAGGAAACGTGACGACCGGAAGGAAGGGTGAATAGTGGCCAGCAGAATAAAGCCGGATTGCCAAAGCGTTTGGAAGGAATATCAAAAAGGACTAGGCGTCAATACGCAGCTGGGCCTCTATGCCAATGTCCGCACGAATGAAAACTTTTTTATCGGAAAGCAGTGGGAGGGTGTGGAGGCGAACGGCCTGCCGACGCCGGTGTTCAATTTTTTGAAGCGTGTGGTGCTTTTCACGGTTGCGGGTATCACCTCGAATAATATCAAGATACAGGCCTCGGCTCTCAATAATGCGGTTAACGTCAAAGACATTGATGTTGTCACGGGCGTTGTGAACAAAGAATTTGAAGCGCTGTTTGAGACAAACCGGATCGCCAGTCTGCTTCGGGAGTGCTTGCGTAACGCCGCTGTTGACGGCGACGGCTGTACCTACACCTATTGGGATCCCGACATCGACACCGGCCATCCGGTCAGAGGCGCCGTTGTGACGGAGATCATTGAAAACACGCGTGTTTTTTTCGGCAACGTCAATAGCAGACGCGTCCAGAAGCAGCCGTATATCATCATAACGACACGCGAAATGCTTGCCCAAGTGCGCGAACGCGCGCTCGAAAACGGCTGCGACAGCATCGACGCCATCACGACGGACACGGACGAGCGCGGTATGGACAAGGAGAATCTGTCCGACGATAAGGTGACCGTTATTTTGAAGCTTTGGCGTAATAAAGAGACAGGCACCGTTTGGGGTATCGAAACGACTAAAAACGCCGTCATTAAGAGACCTTGGGATATAGGGCTGACGCTCTATCCCGTCACGTGGCTGGGCTGGGACCACGTGCAGGACAGCTACCATGGGCAGGCAATGATTACCGGCCTCATTCCGAATCAAATTTTCATCAACAAGCTCTTCGCCATGAGTATGATTTCACTCATGACGACAGCCTACCCGAAGATCGTTTACGATAAGACGCGTGTTTTAAAGTGGGACAACCGCGTCGGCGCAGCGATTCCGGTGAACGGCGGTGACGTCAACAATGTCGCGCGCATCATCGATCCCGCGCAGATTTCCCCGCAGATCGCGCAGTTTATCGAGCTGGCGGTCGGCTATACGCAAACGTTTTTAGGAGCCACAAGCGCTGCCCTGGGCGATACAAGGCCCAACAACACGTCGGCCATTATTGCATTGCAGCGGGCGGCAGCGACCCCGAATGAGCTGACAAAGCAGAACCTGTACGACAGCCTCGAGGATTTAGGGCGCATCTACATCGACTTTATCTCGAGCTATTACGGAACGCGGCAGGTGCTTATTGACCAACCGAAATGCTTTGCGCCCGTTGCCGCAATGGCGGACATTCCGGCGGACGGCAGGATTCCGATCCAGTTCGATTTCGGGCAACTCAAGGACCTCTGCCTGTCGATTAAGCTCGACGTCGGCGCGTCGGCCTATTGGAGCGAGATTGCCTCCATGCAGACGCTCGACAACCTCCTCGTCCGCGGCAAAATCGATTTGATCGATTATCTCGAGCGCATCCCGAACGGATACATCAGCAAGCAGCAGGAGCTGATCGATAAGCTCAAGAACACGCAAATTGCGCAGACGCAAGTTGCGCCAAAGGGTGCAGCAGGTCATGGCGGGGCTGATGGTAACGGCAACGCTGTTGCCGCGGTGATAGCGACCGGCAGCCCCGCCCCCATCCCTGAAACCGGCGGCTACGCCGCGCTGCAGCGGGCAATTAATGAAACGGGTCTAGCGAGGTAAAATTTACCTGCCCACCGCGCTCTAAGGCTCCTTAGGCAAAGGAGCTGGCGGCATGCGACTTCGGAGAAGTCGCTTTGCGACTGAGGATTGTCTCCTGTGCCGCGTAACGCCAACAAGTCAGGGCGGATATAGAATCCGCCCCTACAAAGAAACCTGTGTATTTTCGCCGTCGTAATTACAACGCGGCAATCGAGCAGCATCGCCATTGTAGGGGCGGATTCTATATCCGCCCACCGCGGCTTAGCCACCGCAAACAACGGGCAGACCAGCCTTTTGTAATATAATCGCCCGACCATAGGCGAGAGGAGGACGCGCATGAACGAGGATAACAAGACAGATATCGCTCCCGACGAAGACGATGTGCTCAACGTTCCTGGTATAGATGATAATGCGATCCTGAACGATTGGGACACAGGAAAAAGCGCTGCCGATGAAACCGACGATCAGGAGGCTAAGGTGTCGCCGGGCGGTGAAAAGCAGGCAGCTGAGGACAAGCCAACCGAGGATCAACCGCCTGCAAAGCCAGAGGCCGACCAAAGCTTCACGCTGAAGCATTTGGATGACGTTAAAACTGTCGGACGCGACGATGTTATTATGCTCGCCCAAAAGGGTCTCGACTACGACAGAATCCGGGGGAAGTATGAGGAGCTGTCGGAGAGCTTGCGTGTGCAGGAGCATCTGCACGGGAAAATAGCGGAAACTCAGGCCGCAGAGAGACGGCAGTCCGAGATCCGCGCATTTTTTACGGAATACGGCACCACCATCGATCCGAATGTTATACAGCCCGAGGTTTGGGCAGAAGTCGCAAAGGGTAAGACCTTGCTCGCCGCGTATCAAGCCTGGGAGCTCAAACGGCTCCGCACTGAAATTGCGGTTTTCGAGAAGAATGCCGAAAACAAAAAGAGGTCTCCGGGCTCGCGCCAAACAGCAGGCGCCGGAAAACCGCACGATGATATAGAGGACGACTGGTATCGAAGCTAATGGATACGGTTCTTCCATAAACACAATGAGATATCAGCATATCCTGCATTACTTGTCATTCCCGCATTACTTGTCATTCCCGCGCAGGCGGGAATCCAGTCTCCCGGGTACGTGGATTCCCGCCTGCGCGGGAATGACAGCGGGGACCTAAGACAGCCTCGATTCAAAATCGCCCCTACTCAAGGGTACTAAATTGCGAAGGAAGGAAATGTAATTATGTCTGTCAATCTTACAACCAAATACGCATCGCTCATTGATGAGCGCTTCAAGGGCCAGTCCATCACGGACGCGTATGCCGGGAAAAAATATGACTTTGACGGCGTGCAGAGCATTAAAATCTACACCGTCGACAAGGTCACACTTGGCGATTATTCCAGAACGGCTAGCGGCGGGCGTTTCGGCACGGTCGCCGAGCTCGGTGATACCGTCCAGACGCTCACGATGAGTCAGGACAAGGCGTTTACCTTCTCCATTGACCACGGCAACGCCGAGGATCAGTTCAATATCAAGCATTGCAACGAGCAGCTCAAGTCCAACTGGGACGAGGTTTGCACCCCGGCGATCGACATGTTCCGCCTGTCCCGATGGGCAAACGGCGCGGGACTTGGTCTGCTCAATACCACCGCCCTGACAAGCGAGACGGCACTCAGGGCCGTCATGACCGCCGGCGCGAAAATGAACAACAAGCTCGTGCCCAAGAAAAATCGTGTCCTGCTCATTTCAGAGACGGTTTATATCGAGTGCAAGCTCGCCAATCAGATTATGGGCATTGATGCCCTCGGCGAGGAAGCAGTGAAAAACGGCGTCGTCGGCCGTATTGACGGCATGGATGTCGTACCGGTTGCGGACGATTATTTACCGGCGGGTATCAACTTTATCATCAAGTACAAGGACGCGACAGTTGATCCGATGAAGCTCAAAACACTCCGTGTTCAAAAAAACCCGCTCGGTTATGACGCGGATGTCGGCGAGTGCCGGTTCTATCATGATTCGTTTGTGCTCGACGCGAAGGTCAACGGCATTTATGTACATAGCGGCGCCGGTATGCTGCCCGTTCCGACGTTGTCCGGCACCGCGTCCGTTACCGTCGCCTGCGCCGGCGCCACGGCGATCAGGTATACAACCGACGGCTCCAACCCAAAGACAAGCGCCACGGCGCTCACGTATTCCGCAGCTGTCGCGCTGTCTGCCGGTCAAACAATCAGGGCATACGGCTCCGGCACAAACGTCGTCAACTCTCCCATCGCCGAGTTCACCCGCCCGTGATAAAACAATATGGGGAGGGCTTACACCTAAGGTTATAGACGTAACTGTTAAGGTAATTCCATATTCAGATATTTGACATGAATTGTCTGCCATGCAGCAAATTTGCGTATCTTTCGTCATCGTAGGGCGCGGCTTCCCAGACGCGCCGTCCTTGTTGGCGCAGCAGAAATTTTAGTCGGGTGGAAGGGAATGCAGTTGTATGTCCCGTCCCGCAGATAGCACTGCACCTGCAACGCGGAACAGGTAGGCGCGTCAAGGATGCCGCGCCCTACGGACGAGTTTTAAAGTGATTGGAATATAGGACCATAATAAGTTGATAACCTTGGGCTTGCGCCCTCTCTGAATAAAATGAATACTTATTCAACATATAAGGAGTGTGTGATATGGCCACAGTGCAGCAGGTGTTTGATATGGCGATGGCACTGATCGACAGCTATACCGGCGGTGTGGCTGACAGCGGCGATACGGCTGAATATAAATGCCGCGCCTTCCCGATTATAAACAATCTATCCGTTGAGCTGTATCAATTCTCGACAATGAGGGCGTCAGCGGCAGGATCAAGACCGGTGCCTGTATTTGTCACAAATGCAACCGATACGGTCGATCTCGACAGCGGTTTAGCCTTGGGCGTGCTGCCAAGCGGCCTTGCCGCGCTGCTCCTGGCAGATGAAAATCCAGGCCTTGCTAACTTTCATCAGCAGCTTTACGAACAAAAGCTGTTTAAATTCAGAAATGCGCCGCAGGCGTTTGAAGCGATATCGGACCTTTATGATGTGACGTGTTGTCCATACAACGCGGATTGATAATGCCGGCTGATGTGTCATTCCCGCGAAGGCGGGAATCCACGCGCTCGGAGAGACTAGATTCCCGCCTTCGCGGGAATGACAGGTGGCGCGGGAATGACAGGTGGCGCGGGAATGACAGGTGGCGCGGGAATGACAGGTGGCGCGGGAATGACAAGTGCCGCGAGATATTCTGACATTTCATCACGTTAATGGAAGAACAGTATGAGAGGTGCAAAATGGCGAGGATTTCAACGAGTGGTGGTACGCAAAAAGTGTTCTCAATCAGCAAATGGCTCGGCGTCAATGAAAACCTCAATATCAAGATGGGTGAAGCGGAAACAATTAAAAATTTCCGTGTGACGAATGATTTCCAGCTGCAGAAGCGGCCCGGCACATTGAATGCCGCGAATCTGTTATTTAACTATGATATTTATATCGGGGATTTAACGGCTGTTTTGCATGAGCTCAATACATCAACAGCGATCTTCACCGTTTACCCAAATCTGAATATCACAAATGGCGGCATTTTATATCTTCTCGGCACGGCGGCTCAAGCTGATTATGCAAATCATGCCGCCTATGAGAACACCTATTGGCAGAACAATACCGGGAGCATATACCGCCTCGGAAGCTGCGTCTATACACAGGCGGCGGGCATCCATGTACCGGGGGGTTCTGTCCATATCAGCAGCGCGGAGGTTTCCGTCACAACGTCCAACGGGGCTTTGACTGTCTATCCTGATATCGCTGTAGCAAACGGCGCTGTTTTAACCAGCGGCACCGGGGCAGCCGCTTCCTCTGAGGTCCTCGCAGTCAATCAGTATTACGCCTCCAACGGTACGATATATAAGATCAGCCGTGTGGTTTACAACAGCGGTGGGTATTGGTATCAAACGAGTGCCGGGGACCCTGACCTTGGCATTTACCCGACGTATGTATGGATTGACACCTCCTATTATGCCTGGAGCGGATACGTTGTAACGTTTGCCGGTAACGATGCCTATGACTGGATGCTCTATCCCGTGACACTCATTCCGAACACCGCGGATAGTCCGGTGCGCGGGATATGGTCGGGCCGCGTTGCCAATGAGGAGGTCATATGCGCCGCCTGCAACGGGCGTCTATGGGTGCTCTCTGAGACGGACGGTGCTTGGTCAAAAACCTCTGTGGGCTTCGTTGATACCACAAACCGCGTTCACATGTTCGGTTTTAGCACGAAGCTCTATATCATGAACGGCACTGATTATATGGCGTGGGACGGGACGAAACACTTCGAACACTGCTATACAGCAGACGGTACGGAAACAGCCGGCAGCTATTATATGACCGTTGGCGGCGTCAACTATCGGTTTACCCTTATTGCCGCGCTGGAAGCTGACGATACGATCGTGCTGAGCGCGAGCGACGCGTCTTTGAAGCTCAATGGCGCCACGCTCCTTTATACAACAGGCGCCGTGACAACAGAGACGAATCTGACATCAGAGCTGACCGCAGAGTCGGTATACGACCTCGTCTATTCTGTAACGGGGTATCGGCCGTTAACGTTCACTGCCGTATCGCCCGCAGGCGGCGGGACCGCGCTTGAGCCGATCAATATGCTCTGCGGGCTGCGCCGCGTCCGCTTTTCTTCCACCGGCACCGCCGCTCTTTTCCAGCTGCCCGAAACGGGGCTGTCAAGCGTAGACTATGTGAAGAATCTCTCAACCGGCGCTAATTATACGATTGTTGTCCCGCCCTCGTCACCCGCCGCCGCAGCCGAATGTACCTTCAACCTCACGAATGGCACCGTGACGTTCTATACCGCGCCGAATAGCGGTACCAATAGCATCGAGATTGGCTATACCTATCCAACGGCGCTGCGATCGCAAATTTTGCATATGACCCGCTGCGAGCTCTATAACGGCGAAAATGACAACAGGGTATTTATTTACGGCGACGGTTCAAACAGCGCCTTTTACAGCGGTCTTGATCTAAGCGGTCGGCCGACTGCCGAATACTTTCCGGATTTAAACGTCGTGCATGTCGGCGATTCAAACACGCCGATCTATGACCTCCTGCGCCACTACAATGAACTCATAACATTTAAGGATGGCTCGGCGTACAGAATAAAGTACGGCCAAATCACATTGGCAACCGGCGCGCTGACCGCCGCGTTTTATATCGAGACAATCAATAAGGCGATCGGCGGCAGCGGATATGGACAAGCGCAATTGGTAGAAAACCATCCGCGTACGCTTGACGGACGGTCAATCTATGAATGGGTGGCCACAGCGTCTGGCGGGCGCCTAACGTCTGACCAAAGAAACGCGCAAAGGATATCCCAAAAAGTCAATAGAACCATCAGAGAGCTCGACCTCAATAAAGCCGTCACGTTCTACGACAAAATCAATCATGCCTATTACGTTGTCGAAAACGGCATCGCTATCGTACAGAACACAGAAAATGGTGCTTGGTTCATATATCGCGATTTTCCCGCCGTGTGCATGGCCGTCTACAAAGACGCGCTCTATTATGGCACCGCAGATGGCTTTATTCGGTGCTTCAGTGCCGATTACAGATACGATTGCGGTCTGCCTATCGAAACCCTGTGGAAATCCGGCGCGATGGATTTTGAAGCAGAGAACCGGCTTAAAAATTCCTCTCAATTATGGGTGTCACTTGCGCCCGAAGCAAACGCTGAAATTATCGTATCGCTTGAGGTCAATCGCGCCCAAACCGATTCAAAAACGCTGACAAACACCGATGCTGCCGATGTCCCGCTCGTCAAGCGCTGCAAAATCAAAACCCGCAAATTCACCCACTACAAGCTCATTCTGCAGTCCGGATCAGCCGCAACGACCGCAACTATACTCGGCGCGGAAATAGCCGTCAGCTACGGCGGAAACGTTAAATAATCAAGACAAAGAGTTAGTTCGGAAAGGAAAGCATTATGGCAGTTAAAACAATGAGCGTACAGCCAAGCAAAGCCCCCGGCGGCGGCCCCGATATATACGATTTCACCGGTCTCTCAACAGACACAAAGCCGACTCCGCCCACGAACCAAATCGGCGACGGGTCGACCTTCGAAGAACTCGACACAAACAACATTTACACCTTCAGCACCCTAAACACAAACCCCGCAACCTCAGACGGGTGGTGGATTTAATGACCATATGGGAAAGAGTAACAAGAAAGAATAATAGGGCAATTAGGGATTTGGCTGCGCGAGTAACTGGTGATTGAAGAGGATGTAACCGGCCTCGTAAACGGCAGCGTTGACGCCCCTATCATTGAAGTGACGCCCGGTCAATTCGCAATTTAAATGAGATCTCCGAGGATCAACCCACAAGATGCAATCTGTTTGGGAGTGCGTATCATGTTGTGCTAGCTTGGGTAGTGCAACAAGTATTTGTTGTAGCACTTCGGGACCAGAAAAGACAGCAAACATACCGATACAAACTGAAAACTGTCGACCACGGGGTTACTGATCCCGAATAGTGGTACCAATTGACATAGTTAATTCTGAATTGTCTACTGGGTATGACTGATAAACTCGCTGTGACTATATTAGCGCGACAATGTTAGTGGATAATCTCGAATTAACTACATATACGTTTGTCAATAGTGGCAACTACAGTTATCTTTATGTTTTTATATCGACCGTTGGCGTAGAACCCTCACTTACAGTTACTTCGGAAAATCACGTACAGGAAAATGCGCTTAAAGCAAGAGGAACGCTTGTAGGCAATTTCGGAAAACCCTTTAAGACCGCCGCCTGTGCCAGCGTCGCTCCGGGAGAGACTTTTGATCTTACAGCATCGACCATTACCAACATCTATGCCGCATGGGATGCTCTTGTAACCGCAAACCCATCCGTTATAACAAAAACATTATTGGGGTATGGTGGCAGGGCAGACGGAACAGCAGACAACACGCTTCCAATTTATGTATCGATGATTTCAAAGTGCTGGTCAAGAGCGACTTTCTCCGTTCTCCTTATAACGTGCGGTGTTCATGGGGATGAAAAAAGCCCCGTGTGGGGGACGTTGCAGTTTGTTACCCAAATGCTTGCAAACTGGAGAACCGACGAGGCGCTGGCGGCAATTTTCTTTAAACCTGTGCATCGTAAATCATCCAATTGTTAACCCTGGCGGGTCCCATGACAAAATCCAAAAATTCGCTTTGCCGGGTTACGTTAACTCACGGAAACCGCTTTCATATGATTGGAGTGCTTTTGCTGGGGGAGAAAAGGGGACTGCCCCATATTCAGAATTGGAAGCACAGGTCGTAAGAGAATGGCTTGCCCGAAATTATGGGGCAACAATTAGCATTGATTTTCATAATACCTTAGAAAGTCTTAACCAGGTATCATATATATCTACACCTAATCGTCAGTTAGACCTTTTGTATACCAGTTTAAGCCGCAGATTGTCGGCTGTATGGCAAAACGATTATCCTTCTAGCGCTTTTGGAAACTTTGAAACTGACAATGCTCATTGGCCAACAACCGTACGAGAATCTTTCCACGTTGCTGGGATCGAGATTTCTGCATTAATCGAAATAATAAAAAGCGACAATGGTGTTAATTACACCAGTGCCGTTATTGAGGAAAGCGTTGATCTTCTCGCAAACTTCCTCCTTGCAACACTGAACTTCTTAAATATAACCGGCACATATAATGCCTTTAATAACTAAACTTAAAATCAGTGTCTATCATTACATCTGCGCAGACAATTTAGCAACATTATGCAGATAGTTAGATTTTGTTGATTAAACTATAATACGCTTGTTTTTTTCCGATCTGATCAAGCATTTGTTGTCCTGCAAACATACCGCCGTTGTTGCCCTCAATAAGAACCCAGCCATTAACAGATAGAGCAAAATCCCATCCAACATACCGAACAGTGGGCATGATGTAAGCAATTTTCTCAGCTAACTCAATTAACTCTTTCCATTTTGGTATTTTGAAACCAATAATCTGAGCTTTCGTTTCTGGATGAAGAATATATCTATTTCCATCTTCATCTTGTGGCGTGGCACATATTATGCCTGTATCGAGGTCGATGAGTGATAATATACCACCTGCACCACCGTTATCAACAAATGTATTATTTTTGCCGAGCCTTAAAAAAGGATATAGGATTTTAACGCCATCTTTTGTCAGGACTGTCGGGATGCGAATTGTATTGACAGAACTAGGATTGAGAGCAGACATTTCTGGAGCCTGGACCACGATCTCCTCAAGCACGCACTTGCCGTCTTTCATAATTTCGTTAAAGGCGGATTCCAAGGACTCAAATAGTGTGCTGTCTACCAATCTGACGCCGTTACCAAAAGCACTATTATAAGGTTTATAAACAAACTTTTCGTGCGTTTTCACAAAAGAACAGAATTCGTAATAGTTTTGTTCAGATTCAATGAAAATAATATTTCGGTGATAGAATTCTTTGAATTTCAGGTATGTTTTATACTTATTCTGGAAAGTCCAAGTGCTTGTCCGTTCGTTTACATATTGATCAAACTCAAATGGTCGAATAAATGTTGTTATGTATTTGCGCCTTTCAGAGTATTTCTTAGTATCGAATTTGTAAAAAAAATACTCCTCGGCAGATGAACCGAAAACCAACGCCGAGTATAAAACGTCATTAAATAGTTTTCTTCTCAGTCTTCGATTTTTAATGACTCCTTGAGAAGCGAATCTGTTGATAGCCTCGTATATCTTGAGTTTTCTTATTGTTTTTTTCCTAAACAAGCGACAGGCAATGCAAAAAAGCCACACTCCTAAATCAAAAGGCTCGTTGTGATTATGAAACAATTTTCTTGATACTTTCAGCATAATTAATTCAAACCAATTGAGGACTTTGTTCATCAATTTACCGCCAATCCAATAAACTTCTTACCACAAATAGCATTCATCTGTAAATAATGTAATTATTTTACGCAGACAATTTAACATTTTTATTAGTACGACAATTTTTGTATTGCTGGAATACTGAGCCAAGCACGATTAAAGGAACGGACGCCTATTCAGAGCGCTAAGCGATGATTTGTCGTGATTGGCTTTTCGGTAAACAGGACTGCGGCTGCATCCGGTGTATGCGAGTGTTATGAGAAGGGTTGCCGCCGTGCAATTACGCGATAACCACACAATTATCCGAATCGTTATTAATGGCAAGGAGTTGCTTTACTGTATTATATATACCGTTTTGACCTACTTGAATAATGTCAGCTCCCTGCCCCCAATTTCCCTCTACGATAGTTGGCTTATCAGTGATCGCTATGTCCCACGCAAGCCATTTACACTTTGGATAAGAACAGGCTTTTTTCGCAGCATCTTTCGTTAATGAGATTACTTGATCCCACATAGGAATCACAATTTCCTTAAAAACGATGCCGGATACTGGATGCACAGGCAATATTTTAAGACTTTTATTATATCCGTCGGAGATTACGGCTCCGGTTTCAGCGTCTATCGCGCACCCGAAACCGTTATTATTGAAATTATCTGTGCAGCTGTTGCCGCCTCCAATCCTAAGTGCGGTACTTACAATGTGAACACTATCATTCGCGTACAATGTCGATATCCTTATGGTGTTAACTGATCCGTGATTTAGCCGATCCATATCCGGATGCTGCTTTATTACCTCTTCAACGAAAGAGTTGTTAGATTTGCAGTAATCGTATAACTCAGCCAATGATTTTTTATCATTTAGTACATTGAATATAAATATGCCTCGTCCCTGAAGTAAATGATCAGGCTTTATTATGACTTGCTCGTGTTCGTAAATAAAGTTGCAAAACTCTTCAAACGAGGAAAGAAGGGGATCAAGCCACTTTCTTCCTATGTATTCTGAGAATCGTTCATTAAAAAGCTTTTTGCTACCAAACATTGTTACAGTACTCGTTGAATCCCCAATGATTCTAATGAGTTCATTCTTACGCTTCTCTGTTAGATATGCACCGATATCATCAATATTCTTCCTATCAAACTCATAAATGAAGTATTCAAACGATGTACAACCTGTTAATTTTTTAGATTGATTATATTTAGGCATCTCTTTAAGAGACACTCTTTTATGGTATTTTTTTGCAGTATACAAGAAGTGAATGCTCGAACGAAAATAAAGGCCATACAAATTGAAAGCCATTTTTTTAAATATATTCTTCTTACTAAGCTTTTTTATATTTTGCTTTATATTTACCAACTGTTATCACCTTCGAAGAATAAAGATTAATACCCATATATTATCATTATAGGCAATTGATTGCAAGCTGCGCTCGTTCTTTGGCTGGTACACAACGTCTTAACAAATAGTTAGTATTTTACAAACACTTCTCTCAATACATCGTCAGTCATATCGCCAAACATAGGGCCGTGAGTATATTGTATAAGATGTATTCCTCCCATACTTAGATTTGCTTCAATAAGTATAGGTTCTCCGTCCTCACCGACGGTCATATCCCATGCCACATATCTATTGTATGGCAGTCTCGGGGCTAAGCGTTGGACAGTATCCATTATTTTGTCAAGCGATGGAACGATACAATTTTTGAAACCTGCCCCTTGAGGATGTTTCTCAAAACGTGTGCCATCTGCGGAATATGCGTATCTCATTAAGTGGCCGTCGGGCAAAATGCCACTGACAATACCGCCAGAGCTTGCGTTATCAACAATACTATTATTTACTCCCATTCGCAGAACAGGCGGAAGAACATGAACTTTATTCTCCATCAAAAGCGTTACGATGCGAATTGTGTTTATTGAACTCTTATGTATAGCACTTAAGTTCTCATGTTGCGTTATAACTTCCTGAACTATAAACGATGGTTTAGAATTATATTCTTGAAGTGTTTCTTTCAAAGAAATCGAATTTGCGCAATTAACAATTTTGATATTGTGTCCGCCATAGCTTTCAAGAGAGGGTTTGAAAATTACTGAATTAAATTTCTCGCAAAGACGAATAGCCTGATCCTCGGATATTAGCTGAAAATCTTTATCTTGATAAAAACCGTTGATTTTTTGAAATGCAACAGCAGGCAATTTGCAGTCAAACAGTAGAGGGAAATATGATTTATTTGCCATAGTTGAATGGCACTCGTTAAAATAGGGATTAAAAACGGAGTAAAACAGATCGTCTGGAATAAATCTCACATCAAATTTTCCGGTTATAGACGTATACATATTATGATAATTCATCGAAAACTTATTGGAATATGGTCTCCAATATTCCTTAATCTGCGCAATCTGACTTTTACTTAACACACATGGATGTTTCTTACACCAGATGTGCGAAATACGCTGAAAATAATGTCTCTGCCTCTCAAGTTCGATTTTTTTGTCAACCGTATGTGGTATCCTAATTAACTTACTGATAGTTCTCCGTATAAGACTCATACATCGCATCCGGCTTTCAAAGAGATTTTGAGGAAATAGCAGATCATAATTACAAAGTTATCAATAACTCATAATTTCGCTTAGTCTGACAATTTTACAATTTGCGCACTCAATGGCTAGATTGCATCAATTAAGCTGCGATATTCTTCTTTTTTACCAATTTGATCAAGCATTTGTTGTCCGGTAAATTGTCCGGCGCAGTTACCTTCTATGACGACCCAACCGTTCTCAGTTAATGCTAAATCCCATCCAATATATCGAACTGTCGGAACGACATATGCAAGTTTATTGACTAAATCAATTACTTCATTCCATTTGGGTATTTTGAAGCCTATTATCTGAGCTCCCGTATCGGGATGCAAAATATGCTTGTTGTTCGATTTATCTCTGGGCGTCGCGCAAACTATTCCTGTATCCAAATCAAGCAGCGCCATAATACCGCCTGAACCAGAGTTATCAACAAACGATCCGTCTTTACCGATTTTCATATAGGGGTACAATATTTTCACGCCGTTATTTGTTAAAACGGCCGGAACACGCACCGTGTTAACAGAAGATGGGTTAAGAGACGACATCTCTGGTGCTTGAATGACGCGTTCCTCCAACATGCATTCTCCGCCTTGAATAATATCTTTAAAAAGCGATTCAAGAGAGTCGACATATGAAGAATCGATCAGCTTGACACCGTTTCCATGGGATTCGCTTATTGGTTTATATACAAATTTGGGATGCTTTTTAGCAAATTGGGAGAAGATATCATAATCTTCAGGAGAATTTACCAAAATAGCGTCACGACAGTAATACTCGTTGAATTTTAAGTAGGTTTTATATTTGTTATTAAATATTTCGCAATCTTTTTGATTGTTGATTATCCTTGTAAAATCCATTTGTTTGCTATAGGTGGTGACGAATGTTCGTCTTTCTGCGTAAGTCTTTGCGTTAAATCCATAAAGAAAATACTCCTTAAAAGTAGACCCAAAAACGAGAGATGAATACAATATATCTAGATATATTTTTCTGCGTAATCTGTTATCGTTTTTCACTTCACTAGACGCATACATATCGATATATTTGTCGATTTCATAGGCCTTTACCTTATTCTTCTTAAATGTTACGCAAGCAAAACCAACCATCCAACGCATAAAATCAAAAGGCTCATTGTGATTATAAAAAGCTCTTTTTACTTTATTAATCAATAAACTTTCTTTTTTATTTACCACTTAAGTCACCTCATCCCTACCTGAATCTATTATTGTGTAGCACATTTTGGATTACTAAAATCGTCAGCCATTTTAACAATACGATGCTTAGAGTTGGATTTCGTTAACTAAACGATAATAAGCTTCTTTCTTTCCGGTCTGATCAAGCATTTGTTGTCCTCCGAGCATACCGCCATTGTTTGAAACTTTTCTTTTTTGCCTATTTGATCAAACATTTGATGTAACATCATACCGCCATTGTTTCCCTCGATCATCACCCAACCGTCGGATGTAAGAGCCAAATCCCACCCTACATATCGTACGGTCGGAACAACATACGGCAGTCTTTTAGCCAGGTCAATTAACTCTTGCCATCTTGGTACTTTAAAGCCGACAATCTGAGTTTTTGTATCCGGATGCAGTATGTATTGATTTCCGAAAATGTCTCGCGGGATGGTATATGCAATACCTGTTTCGACATCAATTAATGCTAATATTCCGCATGCTCCAGCGTTGTCGACGAAAGCATTGTCTTTTCCAATCCTTATAAAAGGATACATGATATTTACGCCGCTCTTTGTTAATACAGTAGTAACCCTTATTGTATTAACCGAGCTGGGATTGAGAACTGCCATGTCGGGTGACTGTATAATGCGCTCTTCAAGAACGAAGGTACCGTGTTTAAGTAATTCCTTAAAGGCGGATTCGGTTGAATCATAATCAGAGATGTTGATTAATTTAACGCCGAGGCCGTGTGCTTGATTGTAGGGTTTATAAACGAAAACCTTATGTTTCTGAGTGAAGTCATAGAATTCTTTGTAATTCTCCTCAGATTCCACAAGTATTACACTCCTGTGATAGTACTCTTTAAAATTTTGATACGTTTTATACTTGTTCTGAAAGATCCACGTGCCCTCCTTCTCGTTCATATATTGATCAAACTCGAAAGGCCGTGTGAATATCGTCAGGAATTTTCGCCGTTCAAAATATTTCTTCGTATCAAATTTGTACCAAAAATACTCTTCAGCGGTTGAACCCAATATCAACGCCGAATAGAGAATATCATTAAAAAGCTTCCGTTTCAGTCTGCGGTTTGCAAGGGTTTCTTTTGATGCATATGTTTCCATAGCGTCGGTTATCTTAAGTTTGCTGACTGCCCGCCTTCTAAATAAGCGGCTGGCAATGCAAAAAAACCACACAGCGATATCAAATGGCTCGTTGTGATTCTTAAACAATTTTCTAGATACCTTCAGCATGAGTAATTCAAACCGATTAAGGACTTTGTTCATCACTGCACCGCCAATCTCATAATCTTCTTAACCACAAAGTAGCATTTATTTGTAAATAATGCAACTAATTTACACAGACAACTTAACAAAACGGTTATGGCACTTGTATCGTTACGAAGTAATGGACAGATGAGGCGAACTGCCACACCGTCTATAATCTATAATAATAGATTGTTTATCAATTTAACATTAACCCTTGAAATAAAGTACCCACATACAACAACAATTATTGTCGTTGAGATGAATAGCGGCGTTGCATTTATGTTCGGGAAGATTGCTATAAGTAATGTAATGCATAGTGGATGAGAATAAAACGTAAAAGTTGCGATTTTTTTGGCCACATCGGCGTTCTTATAATCTGGCAGAGGATTGTTCAAGCTCAAGATAAAAACAAAGAATAATAACGGATACACGAAAATATTAAGAATAATGCCACGCTGTAAGGACGTTGAAGAAACAAAGATGATTTCGAGTATTAATAACATTGCAAAAGCAGCAGTTAATGGTATGAGTCTTTTATTCTTCATTTCTTTGAGCTTATATTCGTATCTATTTATAAAATAACCGATCATGAAGAAAGGGAAGCCTTGAAGAAGAATTCGTCTTATTGAAGTGAAATAGCTGAGGTCGTAAAGCTTATTGAGTACAGGTATTTTACTGCCGATACCGTAATAAGACATTCCAAACACACCGACAAAATAGAAGATAATAGATATTACCGCCAATGGCTTCAAGAGCTTGAATCTATTAAAAATGGACACCGCAATATAGGAATAAATCAACGCCGGGAAAAACCAGAAATGATACGAAGTGCCTGTAATAAAAAAGTCAACGAGAAATGACTTAATAAGCGAAAATAACGAACCACCCGTCGCGATTAACCTGACAATATCATCAACGTAATAGATAACGCTCCAGAACATATAAACTGTTATTAAGCTTTTTAGATGCTTTTTTAGATTGTCCTCGCTGTTGAGAAGTCTTTTTATATAGAAATAACCTGCTACAGCAAAAAAGAAAGGTACGGCAATTCGCGGCATTATCCTCAATGCAATAAATCCAAGGGAATCATTAATATCACTAAGCGGACTGGTGTGCCCAACGATAACTAAAACTGCGCAGAATAACTTCATATAGTTTAATGAATTATACTTCTGCCTTGTCGTAATCAAAACGCCATCACCCTTTATCAAATATTTCTATTAGTATAAAACCAATGACGAAAAAATGCAATAATTTACCAATTAAACAATTCGCGTAAAACATAAAAGAGGTGATGCTGGTCTGAGATTGGGTAAATTCAGCAAAAAGATTGTCGTGGTCATCATTGTGGCAAATGTTCTTTTTACCGCTGCGATATTATACATATTTTTGCGGACAGGCAGTGAACCGACAGCGCTGATAGCGGCGTGGTTTGCGTTTACAACAGGCGAGTTGTGGGCGCTGGCAGGGCTGAAGCATTCGGAAAACAAGAACGGTAAAAAGGATGCAGATTAGGGGAAACGAAGGAATAAAAATTTTGGAGGTATTTATATGCAGAGGTTTATTCAAAAGATATCCTCGCGCAAGCTGTGGGCGGCGGTGGTCGGGATTGTGACGGGGCTGGCTATGGTGTTCGGGCTTGATCAGAATATCATGAGTACCGTTTCCGGTGCTGTTGTGACGGTAGCCAGCGTCGTGACGTACATACTGACGGAGGGCAAAATAGATGCAGCCGCGATTAAGACAGCTGTTGAAGCATCTCAAAAGGCGAAAGAGGCGGTGATGCGTGAAGAGGTGGATGCGGAGTGATTTACAGCACGCACATTGACGATCTCAGGCCGGACGTTGCGGCGAACTGCCGGGTGTTCATCGCGCTGATGCGTGCGGCGGGGTATAAGGTGCAAATTGTCAACACGGTCCGGGACGAGGAAAAACAGCGCGCGCTTTATGATGAGGGTGTGACGCGCTCAAAGGTGCCGACCTTTCACTCCGTTAAGGCCGGACTCGCGTTTGACATCTGTCAGGGCGTCGCAGGGCACGGCTACGACAATGAGGAATTTTGGAAAAAGGCCGGAGAAATCGGCATACGGCTGGGCTTTGAATGGGGCTTTCATTGGAAGACATTTGCCGAAAAGCCGCATTTTCAATGGTCTGAGCATGGCAAATACAAGGGCAGCATGATTCTTAGTGGCCTCTATCCAGAGGCCATGCCTCTCAATCCAGAGGCCATGCCTCTCAATCCGGAGGCCATGCCGAAAGGTGATGAGGAGGAGGCTATGGCGATGACGGACGAGGTGTTCGCCGAGTATATGAAGCGCTATCTGAGCGTTTCCGGCACAGGTGACTTTCCGAGCGAATGGGCGGAACAAGCGGCGTCGGCAGCAAAGGACGCAGGCATTATAAACGGCGACGGTCAGGGCAATTATGGCTGGCAGAAGCCGATCACGCGGGAGGCTGTTGCTGTTGTGGTGCACAATCTTGTCCTGTCAAATCTTCAAAAGTCAGGAGGGTGTACCGGTGGATGAATGGGCGGTTGTCGGCGTTATTATTGTGCTATTTGGGCTGATCGCCTCTGTGATGACGCCGCTTTTAAAACTCAACACCAGTATCACGCAGCTGACCTGCGCCGTCAGCGTCCTGCAGAAAAACATCGAGGGCCTGACGACGAAGAACAGCGAAAGCCACGCGAAGCTTTGGGAGCACAACAGCAAGCAGGATGAAGCACTCGCAAACCATGAAACGCGACTCCGGATCATCGAAAAAGAAAAGAGCATCATAGGAGATGACAGACCGTGGCAATAAACTCAATAAAAACAACATATTATGACCCCGAGGGAAATGCCAGGACGGGGTATGTCCTTGATGGGAAGACCTATACCGACGCGGAAGGCAAGAACCGCCTCACCGTTGGCTCTGTTGTGCCTACAGAGGGCGGAACGTATATGATGACCGCAAACGGCGGGGTTAGGGTTTCTGGAGATGCCGCGCAAAGGCAGCAGGATGATTCGCCCTACTTCTCCGCCGAGCAGATGATCTCTGATATCTACGCGCAGCAGCGCGCGGCTTCTGAGGCGGCCTTAGCCGCGGCTTACGACCAAAACGTCAATAGCATCAACGCGTTGAAGCAGACGCTGCCATCATCCTTCCAGGAGGCCCGGAATAAGGCTGCCGCGCAGAGTGACATTCAAAGAGTGAACTTCAATGAATACGCCGCTGCCAATGGGCTCAGCAGCGGAACCGGCGGCCAGGCGCAGCTCGCCTTTTCCAATAATCTGCAGGACAAGCTCGCGCATCTCGACAGTGACCAATCAAACGCGGCAGCTCAGCTCGACTTGCAGCTGGCAAACCTCTCGGCACAGTATAAGTCGGATATCGCCAAGGCAATCGCGGAAGGCGATCTTAAAAAGGCGCTGGCACAATACGACGTTTATCTGAAGAAGCAGGATGATCTGATCGAGCAAAATCAAAATAAAGACCAGACCGCATATGACAGAACCTTCGCCGCTGCTGTGAAATCCGGTATTTATGAGGGTATGGCCGCCTTCGGCTGGAGCGAGGCGCAGATTGATGCGGCGCATAATGCTTGGCTGAGAGCCAACGCGCAATAACACGACAACGTCCGTTATGTGGGCGTGTTGCATAACGGCGAACGACCAATGGTCGCCCCTACATATAGTTGATTGATTCCGAATGGAAACACAACATATCGTAGGGAGCGGCCATTGGCCGTTCCGAAAAGGATGATTTACAAAAGCCCCATCTCAGTGCTTTTATCCGCTTTATTTACCCAGATTCTCTAAGGTCGCAACGGCGATCTTTGTTGCAACCTCGCGTGTGGCCTGACCGTAGTGAAGGGCGGCATTGGCTGGGATGTTCGCGGCGTTCGGCGCGAACATATTGTCGCCGACACCGGCAATAATACCGTTTTTGGCCATAAAGTAAACCGAGGGCTTTGCATAAGCGGCAATTTTTGCGTCATCGGCAAAGGTTGCAACACCTGAATAGTCAAGCGTATGTGCTGTATAGGACAAGTCTCCTGCAAGCGTCCAGCCCTCCCAAAAAACGGCTTTATATGCTCTTGTCAGCATCGTCGCCGCCTGCTCCCGGGGGATAGGGCCATTGGGAGAAAACTCTGTCGGTGAGGTCCCGGCTGTTATGCCGATATTAAACGCCTTTAGTACCTCAGGGTCTGCTGTGTCGGTAAACGGGTTGCTCAGCGCCGGCGTGGCAGTCTTTCCGCTTAGGGACTCATACAGTTTGACGGACAGCGCGGCGAACTCGGCGCGTGTTATGAGCTGCGTCATGTCGGTTCCTTTAAGGCAGTCTGGAATCAGGTTGTAGTCCTCGGCTTTCTCCAGCCAAGGCTTCGCCCAATCTGAGGCATTGCTCCAGGCGGGCATCCCGTAGGAGAGCAGATTGGAGAAGGGGCTGTATAATAGTTTGTAGGTTGTCGCGCCGGATTGCTGATAGGCGCGCTCGTCAACCTTGTAGCGCACCTTGACCTCATAAGCCGCTGCGGTATAATTCGGGACGTTGTCTTTATAATAGGAGCTGACATCCAGCTTTAGGGCTTCATAACTGAATGGGACATCGCCGACTAATTTGAATTCCGTCTCCCCTTCTTTTCTCAGCCAAACCTCCGTATCCATGCTGTCACCGCACGCGGCATTGAGCAGCTGCATGGCGTCTGGGTGCTGTGTCATTTGTACGAGAACATATGGCTTGCCTGAGGTTTCCACAAGCTCGGAGGAAATAAGCGTGGGCGCATAGGTGCTCAGAATCTTCAAATAATCCATTTTGCTGCTGTCAGATAAAACATACTCTGTTGACCAAGCAGAAAACACAATATTCTTGTTCCCGAAGTCAACGGCAAAACGGGCTCTGCTCGTTACGGAATGGCTTTTATACCAGTTCCAGCTGTTAAAGGCCGCAGGCACAGGGACATCTGTCGCGTTTGGAAACGTCGTCTTAAATGTCAGCCGGTCATGCCCCAAAAATTGCTGATATGTACCGCCGTAGAGCGCATTATAAATGGCTAACGCATAGTCCCTATAGGTGTCGGGGCTGTCCCAGTCGGACGCATAGTGCCAATTCCCGTTATCCGTCTTGAAATCCACCTGCGCCCAGATCGTCATGCTAAAGCCGCGCTGCTCGTCGTTCTGGACGATCAAAGCCCGCAGGTCGTCCGGTGCGCTCATTGTAGTATAAATAGCGCTGCCGCCGTAATTGGACGCCCCATAGTTTTCGGGTGCTGAAACTGTCGTTGGCGGGGAGGCCGCCAGCACGGCCTGTGGCAGAAATCCTAAAATCATGACAAGGGTCAATAGAATTACCAACAGTTTGCGTTTCATTTAGAACATACCCCCTATATTAATATTTTTATGGCTGTTTTTAGCAACGTCCGTCGCAGCAGCTAACAAAAAAAGTATATCAAAGCGATTTTTGGAAATCAATAAATATTTATAATAATCGTGTTATCGCGCTAAGTTCCTGCGCTTTGCTCGGTTCAAGGCTTCGGCCATAACGATCATGAAAAGCGCGATGGTCAGCAAAATGAAAGGGAAGAGCGTCATACTGACGTGCTCGACAATCAGTCCGACGAGCGGCGGCATAAAGGTGCTCCCGATATAGGCGCACGCCATTTGGATGCCCATAATCGCTTGTGAATTCTCTTTTCCGAAGTTGTCCGGCGTGGCGTGCAGCAGGCTGGGGTAGACGGGGGCACAGCCCAGACCGATGAGGACAAAGCCCGCGCACAAGAGCAAGACACCAGGGGATACGATCACAAGCAAGACGCCGAGGAGAATGACGGTCTGTCCGAGACGAACCATCGCCGTGTCGCTGAGCGTGATGGTCAGAAAACCGCTCACGAACCTCCCGGCTGTGATGCCCAGATAAAATAGGGCTATCCACCGTGCTGCCGCGTCCGCCGAAATGCCCCGCTGCAGTACCATGTAGCTGCTGCCCCAAAGTCCTGTTGTGGTTTCCAGAGCGCAATAGGCAAAAAAAGTGCCGGCGGCGGCTTTCGAGCCAGGAATTTTTACAAGCATCCTTATACTGAGGCTTTTTTGGGTGGCCTGAGCTTCTCCCGATAGGCTTCCGGCTTTTTTCCATAGCGGCAGTGAGAAAACCAAGACGGCAGTTAAGAGGAGCTGGATGAAAAATATGAAACGATAGCCCGAAGGCCACGCCATGCCTCTGGTTAAAACGATACCCATAATAAACGGCCCAAGCGTGGCGCCGATGCCCCAAAAGCAGTGAAGCCAGCTCATATGTCTGGCTTTATAATGCAGAGCGACGAAGTTGTTGAGCGCCGTGTCGACAGAGCCCGCGCCGAGTCCGTAAGGAATCGCCCACAAGCAGAGCATCCAAAATGATGTGGATAGGGAGAAACCTAAAAGCGCTGCCGCCGTCATGCCCACGCTTACAGCGGTTACCTTTCCGGCGCCCCACCGCCTGATCAGGCGGTCGCTCAGCAGGCTCGATACGATCGTCCCGCCGGCAATGATCATCGATACAATTCCTGCGGCAGAAACCGGCACCTGCAGCCCCGCGTGCATGCTCGGCCACGCCGAACCAAGCAAGGCGTCCGGCAGCCCCAAGCTGATAAATGAGATGTATATAATGATGAGTAACAGCGTCAGCATGGTGTTTATCTCCTTTATATGTCACCTTTGAGTTATATCGCCATTATGTTCCAGCGTCAAGAGCAAACGCAAAACCGGATCAGAACATAAAGCAATCCCACACCGAAAAACAGGTGTGGGATTGCTTATTTGTGAATCGGCGCAGTTCTTATTTCAGCAGTTCAAGCGTTTTGATAATATAGTCGGGTGTGCCGAACAGCGTAAAGCGTGCCTTGCTTTCATCCTCATAGAATTCATATGAGAATTTTGCCGTCGAGAACTTGTTTTCCTGATCGTTGATGACAGACATCAGCGTATCGCACATATTTTTCGCCTCAACAAGGCTTTCACAATAATAATCAACAATCGTGCATATTTGAATAGTACTTTGGAAATCTGTCGAAACACCATCAATAAAATCCAGGACATCCTGTTTCCTGGTGTCTCTGATTTCTTTCGAGAAGCTGCTGTTATCAAACAACTGATTCACATCTTCTGTTGTAAATCTCCATTGTCCGCCGATTTTTTTCCCTTTCAAACTGCCGTCCTTGAGATAATTCCTAATTGTTCGAGATGTTAAGGAAGCCATTGTTGCAACGTCTTCCACTGAGTAAAGCTTTTCGAAATCACTCACAATAATACCTCTTTCAACTTTTTCGCAGCCAATAACCGTGCACAGTCATTCATGCTGCTGTTTCATTATATTTCATATATTTTCATATGTCAATACACGATTTCATATTTTTTCATATTTACAATAACCGTTCGACCCTGCAAAAACTGCGGTAAATTGCATTGCTATGAAATACCGACGATTTGTCATTCTGAGCCTGCGAAGAATCTCCAGGTAAACTAATGCCAACGCAACAATTAGAGATTACCTGGAGATCCTTCACTGCGTTCAGGATGACAACGCAGGGTTGTTCGGCAACTTCAAGCCGCTCCCTTGACACACATAAAACAATCCCACACCCGAAGGTGTGGGATGTTTGTTGAACGCTTTTAATCGATGATTTTGATGGACGTAATGATCGGCTGGTCGGCTTTGAGTACCGTGCCATTGTTGTCCTGAACGGGGGTGTCGGCGCAGATCTTGTCGACAATCTCTATACCTTCCGTGACATATCCGAAGCAGGCGTATTTGCCGTCCAGGGACGGAATTGCCTTGTCATCATGGACGATAAAGAACTGGGAGGTCGCGCTGTCATTCTGCGGAGTACGCGCCATCGAGATTGCACCTCTTGTATGCGAAAGGGGATTCTTCACCCCGTTTTCGGAAAACTCACCTTTAATCGTCTTTAAAGAGTCGTCCGTTGCGTTTTCGCCGCCTTGAATCATGAAGCCGGTAATAATCCTGTGGAAGGTCAGGCCGTCGTAAAAGCCGCTTTTGGCGAGCTCCATGAAATTGGCCACTGATATCGGCGCGCTGTCTCCATCGAGCTCCACCTTAATGATACCATAGTCCTTCACGTCAATTTCCGCGTGATGCTTGCCTGATGCGGTGTTGCTTTTACCGCAGCCAACCGTCAGCACCAGAATAACAGCGAGTATAAGAAAAGCCAGTTTCTTCATGTTATCGCTCCTGTCAATAGGTTTTATACTCAGATTGAAAACCAAGCAGCGCTATTTTACAATATTTGTCCGGAATTTTCAAGCACAAGACGAATGAACCGTCCCCACGTCTTATTGCGTTTCCGCCTTTTGATAGTCGGCGTAGCTCATACCGGACTTTGCCCAGAGGCTGAACTTGTTGAGCCAGTTGAGATTGGTCGGCGGGGCGGGGGGGAGGTCGGCGTTTCGGGCTTTGACGTGGTCGCGGTAGGCCTTCTGATGCCGGAGCCGACGCGCATGGCGGCACGCGGGGCAATATCTCGCTTTACCTCCGGGAATATTGCGGCAGCCTGAGGTCGCGCAGGGCCGCGGCGCGGCGGGAATCGTCGGCTCGAGCTGCGACGAAGTCTTGATAAAGCGCCGATTTGTTTCGTATCGCTTGTGTGCGTTTTCACGCTTTCCGGCCTTGTGTTTTTCCGCTGCCGCAGCCTTACAGCGGCTGCAAAGCAGCACCCGCGGTTCTGTTATCTGGGACGGGCAGTCACGGCATTGATGCATTTCTATGACCATTCCTTTCCACTACGGCGTTTCGGGTGCGTTTGTTTCAAACATTTTTTTCATTTGCAGCCACGCGTCGGTAAACCACGTATGCCATCTTTTGCAGCGTTGATAATGGTCGCAATGTTCCTGCCGGCTGCAGTCGTTACACGGGCTTGTCATGATGACCACCTTCTTTTTGTGCGTTAATATATACTGAACAATTATTCAATATATTATGTATAATCTGTTGCGCGCTATGATCAATGCTTGTGCGTCTCGACGGTTGTATAATCGCAGCCGAAGAGCTGCGCCAATTCCGGAACGGACAGCGCCGCGAGCTTGTCCCGGAAGCAGTCGGGGCAGAGTGTTTTGATACCTTTGGCGCCGGTCCAGTCGATCAGCGCTTCGCCGTCATACACCTCATGGCCGCAGTTTGCTATGACAAATGGATCATCGACCGGTGTCAGGGACGGTTCCGGTATGGCTGGCATAGGTGCGGTCTCACGCATTGAGGGAAAATCAACCTTATTTACCACTCTATTGTATAAATTGTATAAATTAGCCAAAAGCGCAAACTCCTTTCTGTTACAAATTTTTTCTTGCGCATACTTCGGGTTCGTTATATACTTAATGGCAGTAATAAAGTAATCGAACACCGAAGTAGATGCGTCAGTAGTCTGCATTGTTGCTACGGAAACCGATGTATAATGCCACAATACTACGGAGTACGTTACAAGTCAATGGAGCATACTACGAAAAACGTATTATTTTTTATATTTTTATAAGGTGACAAAAGATGTATAGAGTTTTTGCGCAATTGCTACAAGAAAAAGGCATCACACCATACCGTGTACACAAGGCAACGGGTGTCGCGCAGTCGACGCTGTCGGACTGGAAGACGAAGGGCTGCACGCCATCGGTTGAAAGCCTCCTCAAGATTGCCACCTACCTTGAGGTTTCGGTCGACAAACTCCTTGGGCAGGAAAACAAAAAACCCGTCACCAAAAATGATGACGGGCTCAGTAAGTTAGAGTCAGACTTTATTAAGCTTTTACGTCAGGTTCCTGAGGAACAGCGTCCGATGCTGTATGCGATGATTGAGGCTGCCCTAAAAGCGCAAGGGTTACTTTAATCGCCGCTATTAAAGCCTGCGCAGGATTTACAGTGTTCATAATCAATGACAAAAATTTTTCTTCATTCATATTTACCTGCTTTCTTTCGTATATTTTTATATTCCTTATATCTAAACAGTATAAAATAAATAAACAAATAAAAATGATGGCCGTACAGCCATCATAAATTTTGCAACTGGCTGCCTCTAAATGGGGCCCTTTAGCTTTGCGTCACCGCCTTACGACGGTTTTGCCCTTATTCGTTTGTAACGCTTCGCTTATCGCTATTCGTGGAGACTTTTTCATCATAGTAGAATATACCAAGAAAGTCAATAGCTGTAACGCAACGTGTCAACAATTCGACGTAAAAGACAAACCGGGCAAGTAGATTTTGTTTACTGTACTGTATTATTATGGTAGCAAATCAGCCCGCCGATAAACCGGACACCAGGCCTAATAAATATAAAAAGCCCTGAAATACTGCAATGCAGTATTTCAGGGCTTTAATAATGGAGACTAATGGGCTCGAACCATCGACCTCCTGCGTGTGAAGCAGGCGCTCTAACCAGCTGAGCTAAGCCTCCGTGTATTGCTTATTATAACAAACAAATCGATTGTGTCAAGTATGTACAATGTAAAGGGTTGTATACGTGGGTCGAGCACAGTGAAATTGCTCGTTTCACTCGCAATGAAATTAAATTCGCCCATCACTGGCGGAGCCAATTTAGCTTGCGAAGCAAATTTCACTTGCGCAGCAAATTTAGTTCGCCGAAGGCGAATTTAGCTGAAAAAAAGCAAATTCGTAAACGAATTTGCTTTTTTTCTATGACCCGTACCAGGTTCGAACTGGTGTAGCCGCCGTGAAAGGGCGGTGTCTTAACCACTTGACCAACGGGCCGTAATATTTGGGGACGGAGGATATCCGTCCCCGTGTGGTAGCGGCAACTGGACTTGAACCAGTGACACCACGGGTATGAACCGAGTGCTCTAGCCAACTGAGCTATGCCGCCATACATATATACCGCCGTCTAAAATACTGCTACTTCTTTTCGACAGGCAACGGTAATTATACTTGATGATTTTGATGTTGTCAACTGTGTTTTTGATTGAATATAACAGATTATTAGTGTATAGTATGAAGAAGTCTTTTTTTGAGGCATAAGTAAGCGATATTAATTTTTGGAGGCAAACATGAATATCATCGTTTTATGCGGTGGGCTATCCGCAGAGCGGGATGTGTCGATCACAAGCGGCACAATGGTTACAGCGGCACTCCGCCGGCGGGGACACAGCGTGGTCCTTGTTGACCTTTTCTTTGGCTATCCGCACCATTACAGTGACCCAAAGGAAATTTTTAATAAAATTTATGACGACGGCATTGCCGCCGTTTCAGAGACAGCGCCGGATCTCGCGGCCGTTAAAGCCAGCCGCGTGCAGCCGAATAACAGCCGAATGGGCGACAATATCATTGACGTCTGCCGCGCTGCCGACATCGTCTTTCTGGCGCTGCACGGCGAAGACGGTGAGGACGGGAAGATCCAAGCCACCTTTGACCTCGCGGGTATTAAATATACCGGCAGCGGCCCGCTTGGGAGCGCTATCGCGATGAACAAAGAGGTTGCCAAGAAGCTCTTTTTACAAAGCGGCATCAAAGCGCCGGTCGGCATCACCGTCAACCGGCACGATACCGAATACAAAAACGTCGGGTTTCCCAGTGTTGTTAAGCCGTGTTCACGTGGCAGCTCTGTTGGCGTCTCCGTCATCAATTCACCGGGGGAATACCGCGCAGCACTCGAGCTGGCGTTTTTATACGATGACGATGTTATCGTCGAGCAGTACATAAAAGGGCGCGAGTGCGACGTCGGTGTCCTCGCCGGTAAAGCGCTGCCCGTCATTGAGATATGCCCAAAAACCGGATTTTATGACTATAAAAACAAGTATCAGAGCGGCTTGACCGACGAATACTGCCCGGCCGACCTGCCGTCGGAAATTACAGAAAAGCTGCAGCGCGCCGCCGAGCGCGTCTATGAGACGCTGATGTTCGACGTTTACGGGCGCATGGACTTTATCGTCGACGCTGCGGGTGAGGTCTGGTGCCTCGAGGGAAACACCCTTCCCGGCTTGACGCCAACGAGCCTGCTGCCGCAGGAAGCGGCCGCTGTCGGTATGTCCTATGACGACTTAATTGAGGCGATCATCGCCCAATCACTTAAAAAATACGAGGGATAAGACCTATGGGTATGAAACCGCTCACACTTGAAACAATCGCGCGCGTCACCGGCGGTATCTATGTCGGCGACCTTGTGCTCAAAAACGCGTGCATCACGGGCGTCGTCAAGGACAACAGGGAGGCGTATGAGGGCTGCCTGTTTATTGCTATTCGAGGTGAACGCGTTGACGGGCACAATTTCGCGAACAAGGCATTTGCTGCCGGCGCCGTCTGCTGCCTGGCCGAACGTCTGCTTGAGCTGCCGCGCGGCCCATATGTGCTCGTGGAATCGACCCTTGAGGCGCTCAAAGCGCTGGGGGAGTATTACAGAGGGCTTTTTGACATTCCCGTCATCGGTATCACCGGCAGTGTCGGGAAGACGACGGCAAAAGAGATGACAGCAGCTGTCCTGTCCTCGAAGTTCAACGTCCTCAAAACACCGGAGAATCTCAATAATGAAATCGGCGTTCCGCTGACGCTCCTGTCGTTAAAGGAGGAACACGAAGCCGCTGTGATCGAAATGGGCATCAGCGATTTCGGTGAGATGGGCCGCCTTGCGAAAATGGTTCGGCCGGATATCTGCCTGATGACGACGATCGGGTACTGTCACCTCGAGCAGCTGGGAGACTTAAAGGGCGTCCTGGAGGCTAAGAGCGAGGTTTTCAAGTATATGAAACCAACAGGCCTCGCCGTCGTCAACGGCGACGACGCGCTATTGCATGGTTGTGATCCCGGTGTGCGTAAAATCACGTTTGGATATGAATCGCACAATGATTTCAGGGCCGAAAATATCAAAATGCTCGGTACGGGCGGCGTCGAATGCGATATTATCATAAGCGATATGATCGCATGCGATCATATGAACGGTACCGACTGTTTCAGCGTTTTAATTCCGGCGTTTGGGAGCCATATGGTGCTCGGCGCGCTGCCCGCGGCGGCAATCGGTAAAGAGCTTGGCCTGTCGGACGAAGAAATCCGGCTCGGCCTCCTTAACTACGCACCGGTTGGCGGCAGAGCAAGCATTGTCGATACCGGCTTTATCACGCTCATTAACGACTGCTACAACGCGAATCCTAATTCCGTCACGGCCTCCATCCTGTCACTGTGCACTCTGGAGGGGCGAAAGGTTGCCATTCTCGGCGATATGATGGAGCTTGGCCGCGAATCCGACGCGCTGCACCGCGGCATCGGCATTCTCGCCGGCAAAAGCGGTGTCGACTGCCTTATCTGTTGCGGCGCAAGGGCAGAATCCATCTATAAAGGCCTCATTTCAAGCCAGATTGAAATCGAGGCGTGGCATTTTCCGCTCAAGGACGCGCTTTTATCCGTCCTGCCCTCCCTCATCAAAAAAAGCGACAACGTCCTCGTCAAAGCCTCTCACAGCATGCACTTCGAGGAGATCACCGACGCGCTGAAAAAGCTGAGTTGATTTACTCTCGTCGCTTTGTGACTGAAGGAGACCGAGTGGCATTTGTGGATGAGGTACACGATGCTTTCGCGTATACTCCCCTCGCCGCCTGCGGTTGGCCTCCCTCAAGAGGGAGGCATAGCTGGGTTCTCTCTTGATTCCATGTCATAAGCTTATTGTGCTGCTATATTTCCTCGCATAAACGCCGCCGTAGGGGACGCCGTCTTCGGCGTCCCGCACCTGTTCCGCGCGACACCAAGTTCGGGCGATTCGTGAATCGCCCCTACGCATGACCGCAGAAGCAGCGCACCCGTAGGGCGCGGCATCCTTGACGCGCCACCTTTGTCCGGCGCAGCGTATGGTTACATGAGTGGGAAATAGCTGAGGGCAAGACGAAGGGAACGGTGGCGCGTCTGGGAAGCGGCGCCCTACGTAGACGAGAGTTATATATGTGCAATGTCGAAGCGAAAATATAAAATGAATCTATATTCAATATAATACAACCCTTGCATTATCGGGCGTTTGGAGACTTCATATGGTTTTACGATACGACGTAAAAGAATCGGACAGCGGCAGGAAAATTTATTCGATCATGCGGCGGGAGCTTTCAATTTCCGCCGCATTAACACGTCGGCTCAAGCAGGTCAGTGGCATTTTCGTCAACGGTCAGCCGGTATTTACAAATTTCCTCGTCTCAGCGGGAGAGACGGTGACCATTGACATCACCGCTGCCGAACCAACCTGTGATAACGTCCCGGAAGAGGACGGTTTCGAGCACCTCCGAGAGACGATCCTCTACGAGGACGACGGACTCATTGCTGTCAATAAACCGTCCGGTATTATCACCCATCCGTCGCATGCACGAAATACGGGGACACTGGCGAATTTCGTTGCCGGATATCTGCTGAAAATGCAGGGCGACGGGCGCTGTCATGCCGTCAATCGGCTTGATCGTGACACCTCCGGTGTCGTGCTGTTCGCGAAAAACAGCCACATGAAAGCAAGAGCCGCCGAAGCACTCGCCGCGCCGGACGCCGAAAAGGAGTATCTGGCGCTCGTCTGCGGTACGCTTGACGCGCCGTCGGGCACTATCGATATGCCGATTAAACGGCTGAACGAAGGCGATATGCTCCGCGTCACAGCACCCGACGGTCAGCGCGCCGTGACGCATTACAATACAATCGGCTCATTCAACCTGGACGGACAGCAGGTGTCGCTCCTCAGCATTCATCTCCAGACAGGGCGGACGCACCAAATCCGCGTCCACTGCCGCGCTGTCGGTCATCCGGTACTGGGCGATATCCTCTATTATACGGACGAATCACGCGCCGTCTCATCGGCACTCGGCATCTTTTCTCAAGCGCTGCACGCCAGGCGTCTGTCCTTCCTAGAACCTGTTTCGGGAGCGAATCTCGAGCTCTTAGCCCCCTTGCCGGTGGTAATGGCGTGCTTTACCGAGCAGATAACGAAAGCTTAATATATTGACTATATATTCAATATAAAAATATACATAAGAAACTGTATGATATGCCGTAGGGACGCCCATTGGGCGTCTGTCTTGTCGGCGTTACGCGGTACAGGAAACAATCCGCAGTCGCCTGTAAGCTTTACTTGGCAAAGGTATAGACAGCTCCTTTCAAGTAAACAGTGCGCTGTAGGGCAAGAGCAGAGCCCTTGCCTCCCCCCCCCCGTTTTTCCGCGTTACGCGTCAGAACGCACCCCGTGAGAATGAAATTCCATTCACAAAACTAACAAACGTTAGATAATAATTTGCGTTCTTTGCCCTTTTATCAGGGAAATGGCGCATTTTCTGCCTTGCGAATACGGTCCACATACTGTCTTAAGAGTCAGATTTAAGTATTGACATAATCCAAGGGTGATTATATAATGCTTAAGCGCTGTGAAGAACATGGCCCAGTAGTTCAGTTGGTTAGAACGCCAGCCTGTCACGCTGGAGGTCGACGGTTCGAGCCCGTTCTGGGTCGCCACACCCCATCGGCAGGAAACTGTCCGATGGGGAACTCATAAACGCATCTATAGCTCAGTTGGTAGAGCGCATCCTTGGTAAGGATGAGGTCTCCGGTTCGAATCCGGATAGATGCTCCAAAGAAAACCTCTGTAGTTGCAATAACTACAGAGGTTTTATTTTATTGCGAAGATGAACGATTTGGGCTTATTGCAGCTTTTTTGCAGATTTTATTGGTTAACTATTGCACAATAGCTACTTGACTTGTATACTATATGAGTAAATGCTCATATAGCGATGGCGCACTGCGTGGTATAACTTATTTTTTAGCATACTATATGCGTCTATGTGTATATAGGTATATGAAGGGCGGTGATATTGGTGGTAGATATATTTAAGGCGCTCGCCGAAGAGAGCCGGCTTCGCATTCTGACATTGCTTATGCAGGATGAGATGTGTGTTTGTGAAATTGAGGAATGTTTAAAAATGACCCAGTCAAATGTCTCCAGGCATCTCACGGCGTTGAAGAACAGCGGCCTACTTGATAGTTACAAGAAGGCGCAGTGGACATATTATAAAATCAACGACGCATTTAAAGAAGAGAACAAGAATCTATGGGTTTATTTGGAACAAAATCTGACAAAATCATCGAATTATCAAGTGGATATAGAGGAATGCTTGAAGTGCAAACGTCAGGATATATGCAGTACAAGAACACCTTGTGAAGAAGATAATTAACATACGCATATGATTTTTTATAGGACGAAGGAGTTGTCGAAATGAAGGAAGAGAAAAAGGCGGGTATTGGTTTTTTTGAAAAGTACCTTACAGTTTGGGTGCTGCTCTGTATGGCAGCAGGTATTCTCATCGGACGGTTTTTACCGGGAGTTCCCACATTTCTCGGGAAGTTCGAGTATGCACATATCTCACTGCCCATTGCAATACTTATCTGGATCATGATTTATCCGATGATGATGAAGGTTGATTTTCAATCCATCAAAAACGTGCGTAAGAATCCGCTGGGTCTGATTATATCAACCGGCACAAGCTGGCTGATCAAACCGTTTCTCATGTTTGGACTTGCCTCGCTGTTCTTTTTTGTGGTTTTTAAAGCCTTCATACCAACTGAATTAGCACGCAGCTATGTGGCCGGCGCTGTTCTCTTAGGCGCGGCACCTTGTACCGCAATGGTTTTTGTATGGAGCAGACTGACAAAGGGGGACCCTGCCCATACCCTTGTGCAGGTATCCGTTAATGACTTGATCATTTTGGTTTTGTTTGTGCCAATCGTCTCTTTTCTGCTTGGTGTGACGAACTTTCAGGTGCCGTGGGATACGCTGTTCCTCTCAATCGGTCTGTTTGTCGTTATTCCGCTTGCCGCGGGCGTTATTACACGTCGACTCATGATCAAGAAAAAGGGCGAGGAATACTTTACTCAAAAGTTTGTTTCGAAATTTGATGGTATAACAACGGTTGGCCTGCTGTTAACGCTTGTTATCATCTTTTCATTCCAGGGCGACGCCATATTGAATAGCCCCCTGCATGTCTTGATGATTGCAGTACCGCTTATCCTGCAGAATGTACTGACCTCATTATTTGCGTATCGGCTGTGTAAGGTTTGCAAACAACCCCATAATATTGCCGCACCCGCAGCGCTTATCGGTGCGTCAGACTTTTTCGAACTGTCTGTCGCTGTCGCTATCACACTTTTCGGCCCGGATTCGCCGGTTGTTCTTGTGACGACCGTCGGTGTGCTGACAGAGGTTCCGGTTATGCTGTTACTTGTCCGATTTGTTAATAAAACGAAGCATTGGTTCCCGGCAAGCGGTTGTAATACTGATTAATGTTTAGCGATGAGAGGGTAAAGTATGGTTAAGGTCGCGTTTATCTGTGTTCACAATTCGTGCAGAAGCCAAATCGCGGAGGCTCTGGGTAAGCATCTGGCGTCTGATTATTTTGAAAGCTATTCAGCGGGAACTCAGACGAAGCCTCAGATTAATCAAGATGCGGTTAGGCTGATGAAGAAACTATATGGCATCGACATAGAACAGACCCAGCACTCCAAGCTGATCGAAGAAATTCCTCCCGTCGACATCGTCGCAACAATGGGATGCAATGTGCAATGTCCCTACCTTCCATGCAAGCACCGCGAAGACTGGGGGCTTGAAGACCCAACCGGTAAGTCGGATGAGGAGTTTCTAAAGGTGATAAAAGAAATAGAGCACAATGTAATAGATTTGAAAAATAGAATTCCGTCGATAATTATCTAATCAAATCGGTTTATATGCCACCTGTCCACTAACGGATGGGTGGAGATATTACAAAAATTACCAAATATTATTGAAAGATACAATCAAACAATTGAAATGCAAGAAAGAATAGTATATTATTGTAGACAACCCAAGACTAATAAGGAGGATAATTTATGCTTACAGCCAAGCAGAATATGTTAGAAGCCATTAGAGGCGGAAAGCCGGAGAGATTCGTCAACCAGTATGAGGCCGTTTATCTGCTGTTTCACCCCTTTATGATCCACGGGAATTCACCGTCAAGGGGTCAGGTGGATATCGTCAACGCATGGGGTGTTACAAACTCCTGGCCGGAGAACGTGCCCGGCGGTTTCCCTGTCCATACACCGGACAAAATCGTCGTCAAGGACATTGAGAAATGGCGGGACTATGTTCACGCGCCTTCTCTGAAGTTCTCAGATGAAGAATGGGCCATGTGGAAAGCGCAGTACGACGCTGTTGACGGCACCCAGGTCTTCAAAGCCCCGTTCGTCGCGCCCGGCCTCTTTGAGCAGACGCACCATCTGTGCAGCATGCCCAATGCGTTGGAGTGGTACCTGACAAATCCTGATGAGATGCACGAATTGATTGAT
Source organism: uncultured Eubacteriales bacterium (assembly GCA_942492735.1). Classification (GTDB taxonomy): domain Bacteria; phylum Bacillota; class Clostridia; order Oscillospirales; family Oscillospiraceae; genus Sporobacter. Next base: position 3,966,097 of record OW818648.1, on the reverse strand, counting down.
TATCTCACCGAATGGGAACTCGAGCTGGCAGAGGGTATCTGCTCGAACCTGCATCCCGACGCCATTTTCCATCATGACGACTTTGGCAGCGAGAAGAGCACGTTCATGAGCCCGGATATGTTCAAGTCTTTCTTCGTGGAGCCGTACAAGAAGATTTACGGCTATTATCATGACCATGGCGTGGAGCTTGTGTTCCATCACGCCGACAGCTATGGCGCTACCATTGTGCCGTACCTGATCGAGATGGGCGTCGACGTCTGGCAGGGCTGCATGGAATCGAACAATACGCCCGAGCTCGTCAAAAAGTACGGCGGCAAGATCACCTTTATGGGCGACATCGACAACAAGGCCATGGACTTCCCCGGCTGGACGCGGGAAGACTGCGCCAAAGCTGCCCGGAGAGCATGCAAAAATAACGGCAGCAAGTACTTTATCCCCTGCATCACACAGGGCGGCCCAGGCTCCACCTTCCCGGGCGCATATGCGGTCCTATGCGAAGAGATTGACAAGTACAGCGAGGAAGTCTTTGGCATCAAGGCCGCTGATATCACACGTCTGCCACTGCAGCTCCTGTTCTAAACGCATGTAAATCAAGCGGACGATACGCTTGATTGCAAACGCCTCGCAGGTATTATATAATATCTGCGAGGCGTTTTTATGCCAAGAACAGCGCAAGAAAAGCAGAAGAACCATGCCCCTGCTTTCGATAGAGGAGAGACGTAAATGATGCGGCATTGTGAAAAGTGTGGGACGGAGCTTATCGAAGGGCGCTTGTTATGTCATAAGTGCGGTGGGGAACGCCGCCAAGATAATCCTCCCATGAAAATTATCGCGCGCATCAAGAACGATTTCCCGACCAAGTTCGGTATTCCGAGACAGAGCGGCCTTGTTGACGCGCTGAAAGCCGTGATCGTGTTCGAGCCGGAATACCGTAATCCGGAGGCGCTGCGTGGACTGGAGGGCTTTTCACATATATGGCTGATCTGGCAATTCTCCGAAGCTGTCTGCGACACCTGGTCGCCGACGGTGCGCCCGCCGCGGCTCGGCGGCAACAAGCGGATGGGCGTTTTTGCCACGCGTTCACCGTTTCGACCCAATGCCATCGGTCTCTCCTCCGTCAAGCTCGAGAGCATTGAGCTGCAAACCGACGTCGGTCCGGTCCTGCACGTTTCGGGCGCCGACCTGATGGACAAAACACCCATCTACGACATCAAGCCCTATCTTCCGGGCATCGATTGTCATCCTGAGGCAGTCGGCGGCTTTGTCGAAAAACTCGAGGACGTCGCGCTAGCGGTGGAATTCCCCGAAGAGTGGCTCCGCCTCATTCCCATTGATCGTCATGAAGCAGTGCGCGGCGTACTAGCGCGCGACCCGAGACCGTCGTACCAAAACAACGCCGAACGCATCTATGGCCTTGCATTTGCCGGCTTCGACATCAGATTCACAGTTCAAGGCACTCTACTGTCCGTCTGCGAGGTTGTGAAGCTGTGAAAACCAAAAAGGATACGTAGAATCTCCAAAAACCCTGTGATTTGTTATCACAGGGTTTTTTTCCGAAAACGGCGGACGATTAATGACCGTCCCCCATACAAAAATCTACGTTAAATGCCGCAGGAGCGGCCATTGGCCGTCCGAAGCTTGTTTAGCGTTACGCGACACTAGGCGGGCGATTAAATAGCGCCATATTGGCGCATTACGCCCCTACATGGTTGGACATCATACTCAGCAAAGACATCATGCTTGTCAACCACGTCGCAAAACGTGTCATCTACGTCAAAATGACATGTTTTACAAATAATGTATTGACAAATTATTAACATTGCGTAGAATGTAATCATCTACACCGTGTAGATTATATCGGGAGGGTGTCGAATGAGCAAGCTACAGCGCATGTCCGAGGCTGAAAAGGAAATTATGCAGTTTATATGGGCGGCCGGTGGCTCTATCACTTCCTCGAAGCTGTTAGAGCAGCTGAAAGCGACGGGGAACGAGTGGAAAACGAGCACGGTTCTGACGTTTTTGGCGCGCCTCGTCGAAAAAGGCATCCTGACCTCCGTAAAGCACGGGCGGTTAAACGACTATATTCCGCGCATCAGTGAAAGCGGCTACCGCCGTTTTGAAACGAGGATGTTTCTCGACAATGTGCACGACGGCTCCGTCCAGAGCCTCATTGCCGCGCTGTTTGACGGCGGCGATATGACGACCCGGGAAATCGAGGAGCTCAAGTCCTGGTTTGCCGAGAGGAGTGACGGATCGTGATATTTGTTCTGCTTGCCGTTTTATTGATGTCCCTGACGGGTACATTGCTTTGGCTGCTGCTCGTCATCCTGCGCCCGGTGACACGGAAGCTGTTCAGCGCGTCCTGGCATTACCGTACGTGCGTGCTTGCTGTGCTGTTTCTGCTCCTGCCGGTCAGTGTGTTCGCTGGACCTGCTATTTCTGCTGCCCTAAACAATTCGGGCAGTGAATTGCCCCAAATAGCCAGTACGCTAACCGAAATGATCTCCGCGCCGGAAGAAGGTGCGCCGCCTTCGGCTTCACATGCGCAAACCAAGTCACCGCTGCAGCAGACTGCCGCGAACGCCGAAACCACGCAGACCACGACAGAGGCTGTAAATACATCGGTAAGTCAAGCAGTGTCCGATGATTTCAGCGCGCTGGATATCCTGCCGTATCTGCCCTACCTCTGGGCGGCGGGAGCGGTCCTCTTTGTCGCCGTGCAGGCAATTAAACATATGCGCTTTGCCAGAAAACTGTCTCGTACAAATCTGCCGGTGGAGGACGCGGAAATTCTCGCCCTACTGGATGATGCCATGCGGGATATGAATCTGCCCCGGAAAGTCGTCCTGATGTCCAGCAGCGTCATAACGACGCCAATGCTCACCGGGCTTTTTAAGAGTGTGCTCATCCTGCCTGAGATAGAGATGACCAACGCGGAGCTGCGCATGGTTTTTCGCCACGAGCTGACACATCTGAAACGCCGGGATATCTACATAAAACTTCTGACGCTGATTGCCAACGCCGTCCACTGGTTCAACCCCGCTGCGTACCGCCTGCGCCGCGCGCTCGATACCTTCTGCGAGCTTTCCTGCGACGAGCGCGTGGTGTCCGATATGAATCCGGAAGAGCGCCGCTTTTACGGCGAGACAATCCTGAACGTGCTGTGCCGTGTCACCAAGCGGCGGGAAGGCCTGTTCGCCGCCTTTGCCGCGACAAGGCGCGGATTTGAGAAACGCCTCCTGCGCATCATGGACTTTAAAAAAGCCTCGAAACGCGCGGCTGCCTTCTCTCTCTCGCTTCTGCTCCTGCTCGGCCTCATCGGCTGCGCGGCCGGCGGTCTGGCGGGGGCGAAAATGGAGCAGACGAAGGAGCTGACCATCTGTGTCGATCCGTGGGCTCAGAAGTATCTGCAGCGTGTGATTAATAGGTTTATGATAGAGAACCGGGAGGTTAAGGTGAATCTCACGATTCTTCCCGATATATTTCAGGGTACGGAGTATAAGCCGGAGGAGCGGGAATTGGCGCTCTCGCAGCTGCGCACGCAGGTCATGGCAGGCACCGGCCCCGACCTGTTTATATTGCAGTCGGATCCTATTATGAGATTACCTGCTTTGTTTCAGGATGTCGAAAAAGCGATGCGGGGCGGGGTGTTCTGCGATGTGCTACCCTTGTTTCGCCAGGCTGAAATCTCCATGGACGACTTCATCGCGCCCGTCATGGCGGCGGGACAGGTCAATGGGAAGCAATATATCGTGCCGCTCAGATATCAGGTTTACGGCGTCATGACGAACGATTTGACGCGGAACATCCTGGGGGACCAGGCTTTTAAAAGTCCCGCGGCGATGCTGGAAGGCATCCGCGCCATGGCAGAGGTGCCGGGCATGGGTCCGGTATTCAGTCATTCGTGGGAGTATTTGAATGAACTTTGCCGCGATCCTTTTTATCCGATGAACCCGCAGCCGGTGGATTATGACGCGCAGACGGCGCATGTCGATACGCCGCTTTTAAGGGACATCCTTAAGACCTGTAAATCCGTCTTTGAGAAAAAAAGTGTCACAGCCGATGAGAAGCAGCTCGAGATATCTCAGGGATATTGGAAGGATTATGCGCGGACGGATGCGTATTTTGCTTTTTTCGGATGCCTCGATGAAATGGCGACGGAAGCCTATTTGTCGGAAAAGCAAGCCGGCCTGGCACCGCATTTGGACGCGTTTCCGACCGAGGACGGCGGCGCAAGCGCTAATATAACGCTGTATGCGGGCATACGCGCCAACAGCGCGAATAAGCTGAACGCCGTCAATCTGCTGAACATGCTGCTCAGCGCAGAGTATCAGACAAAACCGCACGAGATGATGACCTGGGACTTCGGCTGGCCTGTCCGGAAAGGCGTCTTGGAAGAATACTTAAAGACGTATATGAATGAAGGAAAATTTTCTCTAATTAGTATAACTGATGGTCAATACAATGGTTGGACAACAAACTTATATTTTGAAGCTCCCCTGACAGAAGAGAGCGTCAATAACTTCCTGGCTGTCGAAGCGAAAATCACGTCCGCCGGATTCCCGCCGCCGGAGGAGATATTTAGAATCCTGATCGATTATTGGTATGATAAGCTCGACCTCGACACAACGATCATCCGCATGCAGGACTACTGGGACAAGAGCCTGACGGAATAAGTGACCGGTACCTTGAGACGACGGCACAAATGGCAATGTTGTCGCTCAAAGACGCAAAGCGCTGATATGAGTTTACCCGGAGATTCTTCGCAGGCTCAGAATGACAGGCCGATGGTATTTCATCGCAATGACATAGAGATATGTACAGTGTTTACCGCGGAAGGAGAAATAGGTATGGACTATAAAAAAGCCTCAAAACGCGCGGTATCTTTCTCCGTCGCACTCCTGTTCCTCCTCGGCCTCATCGGCTGCGCGGCCGGCGGGCTCGCGGGAGCAAAAATGGAGAAGACGACGGAACTGGCCCTCTGTGTCGATCCGTGGGCTTACCAGTATGTTGGGCGTGCTATTGTAGCTTTTAAGATGCAGAATCGGGATGTTAAGGTGAAGGTCACAATCCTCCCCGACGTATACGATGGAACAGAGTATAATCCGGAGGAGCGGGAAATGGCGCTCTCGCAGTTGCGCACGCAGGTGATGGCGGGCACCGGCCCCGACCTGTTCATATTGCAAACGGACCCAACTATGAGATTACCCGCTTTATTCCAGGATGTCGAAAAAGCAATACGGGGCGGCGTGTTCTGTGATGTAGCGCCCTTGTTCCGCCAGGCGGAAATTTCCATGGACGACTTTATCGCGCCCGTCATGGCGGCGGGACAGGTCAATGGGAAGCAGTATATCGTCCCGCTCAGATATCAGGTTTACGGCGTCATGACGAACGATACGACGCGGAGCATCCTGGGGGAACAAGCTTTTAATAGTCCCGCGGCGATGCTGGAAGGCGTCCGCGCCATGGCAGATACGCCGGGCATGGGTCCTGTGTTCAGTCATTCGTGGCAGAGTTTATATTATCTTTCCCGCGATCCTTTTTATCCGATGAGCCCGCAGCCGGTGGATTATGACGCGCAGACAGCGCATGTCGATACGCCGCTTTTGAGGGATATTCTCGAGACCTGCAAGTCCGTTTATGAGAAAAAAAGTGTGACTGCTGATGCCAGGCAACTCGACATTTCTCAGGGGTATTGGAAGGATTATGCTCCGTCGGATGCATATTTCAACTTTTTTGGATACCTCGATGAAATAGCGACGGAAGCCTATCTGTCGGAAAAGCAAGCAGGCCTGGCGCCGCATCTGGAACCGTTTCCGTCGGAAGACGGCGGCGCGCGCGGGACGATATCGCTGTACGCGGGTATTCGCGCCAACAGCGCCAATAAGTACAATGCCGTCAATCTGTTGAACACGCTGCTCAGCGCGGAGTATCAGACAAAGCCATACGAAATGCCTCCCATCTGGGACTACGGCTGGCCCGTCCGGAGGGGCGTGTTGGAACAATACCTGAAGATGTATATGTATGATGGGAGATTTGAGCTGATTGACTTAACTGTTGGCAGTGAATGTTGGATGGTAACAAACTTCCAATTTGAAAACTTCCTGTCGGAAGAGAGCGTCAATAACTTCCTGGCGGTTGAATCAAAAATCACGTCCGCCGCCTTCCCACCGCCGGCGGAGATCGCCAAAATCCTGGACGATTACTGGGAGGACAAGCTCGACCTCGACACCGCGATCATTCGCATGCAGGATTACTGGGACAAGAGCCTGGAGGAATAAGAGACCGGCTGAAAGGCGAAGGCCAAAAAATAATAAACGCTGTACTCCGTACGCCACAAAAGCTTTTCAAAAAGAGGTGACTGGATGAAAGCTATCTTTACCGCCGTTTTATTGATGTCCCTGACGGGTACACTGCTTTGGCTGCTGTTTGTTATACTCCGCCCAGTGACGCGGAAGCTGTTCAGAGCGACCTGGCATTACTGTACGTGCGTGCTTGCCTTGCTGTTCCTGCTCTTGCCGGTCAGCGTTTTCGGCGGGCCTGCATTTTCGGCGGCCCTGAACAATTCGGGCAGTGAGATGCCGCAAAGAGCCAGTACGTTATCCGATATGATCTCCGCGCCGGCAGAAAGCGCCGCGCCGCCTTCGGCTTCACATGCGCAAACCCAGTCATCTCTTCAACTGACTGCCGCCAGTGCTGAGACGATGCAGACAAAGCAGGAGGCAGCAAACGAAACGGTGAATCCGGCGGAAGCCGAGCAGTTCAGCGCGCTGGATATCCTGCCGTATTTGCCTTACCTCTGGGCGGCGGGAGCTGTCCTCTTTATCGCAGCGCAGACAATCAAACACATACGCTTTGCCAGAAAACTGTCTCGGACAAATCTGCCTGTGGAGGGTGCGGGCAAGCTTGTTTTGCTCGAGCACTGCATGCGAGACATGTGTATAAACAAAAAAATCGCAGTGATGTCAAACAGCATCGTCACGACGCCAATGCTCACCGGGCTTTTCAGGAGCGTGCTCATCCTGCCCGAGGTAGAGATGAGCGACGCGGAGCTGCGCATGGTTTTGCAGCATGAGCTGACACATCTAAAACGCCGGGATATCTACATAAAACTTCTGGCGCTGATCGCCAACGCTGTCCATTGGTTCAATCCCGTCACGTACCGCCTTCGCCGCGAACTCGACACCTTCTGCGAGCTTTCCTGCGACGAGCGCGTGGTGTCCGATATGAATCCGGAAGAGCGCCGCTTTTACGGCGAGACAATCCTGAATGTCCTGTGCCGTGTCACCAAACGACGCGAAGGCCTGTTCGCCGCCTTCGCCGCGACAAGACGCGGGTTTGAAAAACGCCTCCTGCGCATTATGGACTTTAAAAAAGCCTCCAAACGCACAGCCGCCTTCTCGATCGCGCTCATGTTCCTCCTCGGCCTTATCGGCTGCGCAGCCGGAGGCTTGGCGGGGGCGAAAATGGAGAAGACGAAGGAACTGACCATCTGTGTCGACGCAGCCGTAAAACAGGAGCTGACGCTTGCTTTAAAGGCATATGGCGATGCCAATCCTGATGTGGACATTAAGTATGTGATACTCCCGGATATATCCCAGGGAGCGGCGTATAAAAAGGAGAACCGGGAAACGATGCTGTCTCAGCTGCGCACGCAGGTCATGGCGGGCACCGGCCCCGACCTGTTCATTTTAGAGTCGGACTTTAATAGTTGGTGGCTGCCCGCTTTATTCCAGGATCCCGAAATAGCGATGCGGGGCGGCGTCTTTTGCGATCTGCTGCCCTTGTTCAGCCAGGCGGAAATTTCCGTGGACGACTTTAACGCGCCGGTCATGGAGGTGGGACAGGTCAACGGGAAACAGTATATTGTGCCGCTTTACTATCAGGTTTTAGGTGTCGTATCGAACGATGCGACGCAGAAAATCATGGGGGACGACGCATTTAGAAACACCGCGGGTATGCTGGACGGCCTCCGCGCCATGGCGGAAGTGCCGGGTGCGGGCGCGGTGATAGTCAATTCATGGTCGAATTTATATGAGCTTCTCTGCGATCCTTATTATCCGGCAAACCCGCGGCCGGTGGATTATGACGCGCAGACTGCTCGGATCGATACGCCACTCCTGCGGGATATCCTTGAGACATGCAAAATTGCTATTGAGAAATGTGATGCGCTCGCCGCGGATATGCCGGACATGTCACCGGAATTCTGGCAGGATTATATGCAGACGGAGCAGTACTTTGCCGTTTGGGGACGGCTCGAAGCTATGGCGTGTGAAGTCGGCATGTCGGAGCTGTATACCGGCATGTCGCCGCATCTCGACGCGTTTCCGACCGAAGACGGCGGCGTACGCGCGGAGGTCTCGCTGTACGCGGGGATACGCGCCAACAGCGCAAATAAATATAATGCCGTCAATCTGCTGAAAACGCTGCTCAGCGCGCCGTATCAGACAAAATCCGACGACGAGTGGGGAGGCGGCTGGGACTATGGTTGGCCTGTCCGGAAAGGTGTTTTGGCCGAACGCCTGAAGAAGTATGTCGATACGGGAAAACACTGGGGCTTCATGTTTAGTTATTCCGGCAATAATGGCACATATGCGACAGGATCAATCGAGGCAACATTTTCCGCTCCCCTGACGGAATCGAGCGTCAACAATTTCTTGGCGATTGAAACGAAAATCACATCCGCTGCGTTCCGTCCGCCTGCAGAGATAGTCAAAATCCTGAGAGGTTACGAACGGGGTGAAATCGACCTCGACACGACGATCGTCCGTATGCAGGACTACTGGGACAAGAGCCTGGAGGAATAGAGCATCTCCGAAAGCTGATAAACAAGATTCCGGCGATGCGGACATATCGAAGAGGTGACTTTGTGAAAACTGTTTTTATCGCTATTTTGCTGATGTCTATGACCGGCTCGGCGCTGTACCTGCTGTTGCTTCTCCTGCGCCCCGTGACGCAAAAGAGGCTCAGTGCGACTTGGCATTACTTGACTTGCGCCGTCGTTATGCTGTTCCTTCTGATTCCGGTCAGCTTCGTCGGCGGACCTGTGCTGTCGGCTGCCCTGAACAGCGCCGGCAGTGACATGCCGCAGATATCAAGCGCGCTGACCGAGATGATCTCCTCGCCGGACAACGCTGCCGCCGCGCCGGCGGATGCGTCCGATAGGCAGGCAGCGTCTCCTGTCCAGCCCATTTCCAAATATACCGAAACCGGGCGAAACACCGCCGCGGCGGACGGAACGGCGGCCGACGGAGCGACAGAGGGCGAAGGAACGGGTCGGACAGGGAATGCGTCAAAATTCGATCTCCGCTCTGTTTTGACTTATCTGCCCTTTATCTGGCCGGTGGGCGCGTTAGCCTTTACCGCCGCGCAGAGCATCAAACACACGCGGTTTAAAAACAAGCTGGCGCGGACGAATCTGCCTGTTGAGGACAAGGTAAGGCAGACCTTATTTGAGTACTGCCGTCGTGAAATGGGTATAAACAGAAAAATCAACCTGATGTCAAGCAACATCGTCAATACCCCGATGCTTATGGGTATATTTAGGAGCGTCCTCATCCTGCCCGAGGTGGAAATGAGCGACGCGGAGCTGCGCATGGTCTTCCGCCACGAGCTGACGCACCTGATGAGGCACGATATCTGGATAAAGCTGCTGGCGCTTGTGTCGAACACCGTCCACTGGTTCAACCCCTTTGCGTACAGATTGCGCCGGGAACTCGATACATACTGCGAGCTTTCCTGTGACGAGCGCGTGGTATCCGATATGAATCCGGAAGAGCGCCGCTTTTACGGCGAGACAATCCTGAATGTGCTGTGCCGTGTCACCAAGCGGCGGGAAGGCCTGTTCGCCGCCTTCGCCGCGACAAGGCGCGGATTCGAAAAACGCCTCCTGCGCATCATGGATTTCAAAAAAGTCTCGAATCGGGCGGCCGCCTTTTCTGTCGCGCTTCTGCTCCTCCTTAGCCTCATCGGCTGTGCGGCCGGCGGTCTGGCGGGGGCGAAGATGGAGAAGACGAATGCGCTGACCGTCTGCATTGACGCAGCCGTAAAATCGCAGCTGACGCTTGCTTTGGATGCATATAAAGCAGCCAACCCTGGCGTGAAGATTAAGTATGAGGTACTCCCCGATTGGTCCTTATACGACTATTATAAGCCGGAGAACCGGGAAATGCTGATCTCTCAGTTGCGCACGCAGGTCATGGCGGGCAAAGGCCCCGACCTGTTCATATTGCAATCGGACGTTTACAATCAAGGAGTACCCGCTTTATTCCAGGATCCCGAAAAAGCAATGCGGGGGGGCGTTTTCTGCGATATGCTGCCTTTGTTCCGCGAGGCGGAAATCTCTATGGACGACTTTATCGCTCCTGTCATGGAAGCGGGTCAAGTCGGCGGGAAACAGTATATCGTGCCGCTCAATTATCAGGTTTTCGGCGTCGTAACGAATGAGACGACACGGGAGCTCATGGGTGACGACGCGTTTAAAAGCTCCGCGGGGATGCTGGACGGTCTCCGCACCATGGCGGCTGCAGGCACGGGCTCGGCATATGGGAATTCATGGGACAATTTTCGGGATCTTCTCTACGACCCTTATTATCCGGCAAACCCGAATCCTGTGGATTATGACGCGCAGACGGCGAAAATCGATACGCCACTCCTGCGGGATATCCTTGAGACATGCAAAGCCGCCATTGACAAAAGTGGCGCGCCCGATGCGACGCTGCCCGAGATTTCGCCGGAATTCTGGAAGGATTATGTGCAATCGGATCAGTACTTCGCCTTTTATGGAGAACTCAAAAATATGGCGTGTGAAGTCGGTATGTTCGAGGCGTATTCCGGCCTGACGCCGCGACTGGATGTGTTTCCGAACGAAGGCGGCGGCGTAAACGCGGAGATATCACTGTATACTGGGATACGCGCCAACAGCGCGAATAAGCTCAACGCCGTCAATCTTCTGAAAACGCTGCTCAGCGCGCCGTATCAGACAAATACGGAGCCGGACAACATGATGAGCAACTGGAGCTATGGCTGGCCTGTCCGGAAGGGTGTTTTGGCTGAGCGCCTAAAGACCTTTGTCGATAAAGGATTGCCTTGGTATTATATTTTTGGGTTTACAGGCAATAGAGACATAGACTCAGCCGTAACGCTTCAGACAACATTTTCCGCCCCTCTATCGGAAGTGAGCATCAACAGCTTCCTGGCGGTCGAATCGAAAATCACCTCCGCCGCGTTCCCGCCGCCGTTGGAATTTAAAAAAATCCTCGGCAGTTTCTCGAGGGACGAAATCGACCTCGACACGGCGATAGCGCGCATGCAGGATTACTGGGATAAGAGTCTTGAGGAGTAATGCAGGCGTATTGGGATAAGAGCTTACCAGAATAGAGAATAAGGAGCATTGTATGTATGGCGAGCATTACATTGAAAAGCTTACATAAAACATATCCGGGAAACGTTACAGCGGTTGTTGATTTCAATCTGGAAATCGCGGATAAAGAATTTGTTGTGCTTGTCGGGCCGTCCGGCTGCGGCAAATCCACGACGCTGCGCATGATTGCGGGGCTCGAGGAGATCACAAAGGGCGAAATCTTTATCGGTGATCAGCTTGTGAACGATGTTCCGGCAAAGGACAGGGACATCGCGATGGTGTTTCAGAGCTATGCGCTGTATCCGCATATGTCGGTGTACCAAAACATGTCCTATGCCCTGAAGCTGCGCAAGATCCCAAGAGACGAGATTGATGCGCGCGTGCATAACGCCGCCCGCATTTTAGAGATTGAGCACCTGCTGGAACGTCGGCCTAAAGCGCTCTCCGGCGGTGAGCGCCAGCGCGTCGCGCTCGGACGAGCCATGGTACGTCAGCCTGCGGCGTTTCTGCTCGACGAACCGCTGAGCAATCTGGATGCCAAGCTGCGCGCGTCTATGCGCACCGAAATTAAGAAGCTCCATGAGCGCCTCGGCGCGACCTTTGTCTATGTCACGCATGACCAGACCGAGGCGATGACGATGGCGGACCGGATCGTCGTCATGAAGGATGGCTTTATCCAGCAGGTCGATACGCCTCGGCTCATCTATAACCGTCCCCGCAATGTCTTCACCGCCGGCTTCATCGGCAGTCCGCAGATGAATTTCCTCGATGGCGTGGTTGAAAAAGACGGCACTGCCTTCGGCGTCTCATTCGGATCTGATAAGGCTCCCGCGGACAAGCTCTGTATCGCTCCTGAAAAGACGGAAGACGTGCTCAATAGCTTCGTCGGTAAAAAAGTGAAGGTCGGTATCAGGCCGGAGGACATCCATGACGATGAGGCTTTCGTTGCTGCGCACCCAGGCAGCGTCCTCAGCGCTGAGGTCGAGCTGAGAGAGCTGCTGGGGAGCGAAGTCTATCTGCATCTGAATTATTTAGGAAACCGCCTGACCGCGCGCGTCCCGCCCGATACTGCTGCGGCCGCGGGCTCGACAATCAACGTCGGCATCGACACGCGAAAGCTCCATCTTTTCGACAGCGAGACGGAAAGTGTGATAATCGAAAATACGTTAACGCAAGGATAAAAGCCTTTCTGAATAGCTCCAGTATAAACATGAAAAGGAGAAGTGACCTTGAAAAAGCTTGCCGCCCTGCTGCTTACCGCAGTGCTGCTTCTGACAGCCTCCTGTGCTGCTAAAACCGGTGCGGATGACGCATCCACCAGCGCTCACAACGCATCATCGGCAACGCCGTCATCCGCTCAGACATCGGCGACCGCATCAACGGAAGCACCCGCGCCTTCGGAAGGCACAATCTCTGAGGGATACCTTCAGCCGTATAGCGACGTTCTGGTGATCAAGTCTCTCATGGCCGGTGTAAAAGCAACTGTAACGGCGAACTACGCCCCGGAGGACATCATCACCTTTAGGTACAACGCCGACACGGTTTTCCCCGGCAATGAGGACCTCGCGGCGCAGATCATTGAAAACGGCAAAAACCCGGGACTCGGCATCCGCGCGCTGCACGAACAGGGGATCACCGGAGAGGGCGTGAAGGTTGCGATTATCGACCAGAATCTCGCACAGCCGTTCCACCCGGAATTCAGCGCGCAGCTTATATCATATATCGACGTCGGCACAAACAAGGCTAATAACAACGGTTCCATGCACGGGCCTGCCGTAGCGAGTCTTCTCGTCGGGCAAAGCTGTGGTGTCGCGCCGGGTGCGGATTTGTATTTCGCCGCCGCACCCTCATGGACAGGTGACAGCGCGTACTATGCTGACGCACTTCACTGGATCATCGAACAAAACAAAGCGATGCCCGACGGTGAAAAAATCCGCGTTGTCTCCGTCTCCGCCGCGCCCTCAGGCGACGGCTCACCGTTTACAAAGAACCTTGAGGAATGGGACAAGGCTGTAGCCCAGGCGCAGGCAGCGGGGATTCTTGTGCTGGACTGCAGGGTCGGTTATGACACCGGCATCATTCTGCAAGGATATTATGACCCCTCCGCGCCGGATGATGTGACGCTGTTTAAGACAGGCTTCCCGACATCGTCTTTCGGAAGAATGGACGGCGTCATCTTCGCGCCAACGTCCTACCGGACGTCAGCCGAGGCGTATTCCTCCGGTCACAATTCCTACCAATACACGGGGCAAGGCGGTTTGAGCTGGGGCATCCCTTATATTACTGGTGTGCTGGCGCTCGGCTGGCAGGTCGACCCTTCACTGACGAATGAGGAAATCATCGCACTGCTTTTTGAAAGCGCCTACACGGACGCGGACGGCAATAAGGTCGTCAATCCGCCGGCGTTTATAGACCTGGTGAAAGCGCAGTAAATAGAACACGGATGGCAACTGATAGAAAGGGGGGATCATGATGCGTACCCACAGAGCGCGAACGGTGGCGGGGCTGCTGTCGCCGCTTATGGTCGGAATCATCATCTTTTTTGTGATTCCGTTCATTATTCTCATTTATTACTCGCTGACCTTTGGTGTGGGCGGCGCGGAATTTGTCGGCGCTGACAATTACATAAAGGTCTTTCAGAGCGCGTCGTTCAGGAGCGCCTTTCTCAATACGGCGAAATTCCTGCTGCTGGGCGTTTCGATCAATATGATTTTGTCTTTTATCATCGCGCTCGTTCTGCAGGAGCGATTTGTTGGGGCGAAGCTCTTCCGTTCGGTGATACTATTTCCCATGTTTCTTCCGGTGGCCGCCGTTGTCACGGTGTTCCTGCTGTTTTTTTCCGATACGGGGCTGGCGAACGCCGCCCTCATTCAGCTTGGGCTGCCTGTAAAGGAATGGATGCAGAGCGACTCCGCCTTCACTCTCGTGCTGGGTCTATACATTCTGAAGAATATCGGGTACAACGTGATACTGATTCTCGCGGGGCTGAATATGATTCCGAAGGATTTGTATGAGCTGGCGGACATGGAAGGGGCGGGCCCGCTGCAGAAATGCTTCCATATCACGCTGCCGCTCCTCACACCGACGCTTTTTTTCGTGTTTATCATCTCCGTCATGAACTGCTTCAGGAGCTTCAAAGAAATCTTTATCCTCGGTGGGGATCATCCGTATGACAGCATCTACATGCTGCCGCACTTTATGAACAACAACATTCAGAACCTGAATTACCCAAGGCTCGCTGTCGCGTCTGTTTTGATCGTCCTTGCCATCGCTCTCTTAACAGCTCTCATCTATCGGGGCGAGATGAAGCGCGAGGAAAGGCTGTAGCTTATGATAAACAGAAGAAGAAAGGTTTTTTTTAAGAAGCTGGGCCTGACGCTGATCTGCGGGCTCGTGATGGTCGTTATCGTCTTTCCGGTGCTGTATATGCTGCTGAACGCCTTTATGAAGCCAAGTGAGATCAGCCAGTATTATGGCGCGAGCGGCACAGCGTTTCATATGATTCCGGACGAATTCTCGCTCATCAGCTTTTATCAGATCATATTCCGGAGGCCGGATTTTCTGCTGAAGCTTTGGAACAGCATTCTCCTGGCGGGTGCCATCGTTTTCGGTCAATTCGTCGTCTCCTCGCTCGCGGGGTTTGCATTTGCCAAATACAATTATCGCATGAAGCGCGCCTTGTTCTTCCTGCTCATCGTTTTGATGCTGCTGCCGCTGCAGGCGATCATCGTGCCGAACTATATCCTGTTCGACAGGCTGAAGCTTCTCAATACCTGGTGGCCGCTGATTATTGCCGGGACGTTTACGCCGTTCGGCACGTTCCTGATGACGCAGGTTTTCAAGGCGGTTCCGAACGAAATCATCGAAGCGGCCAGGCTCGACGGGGCGGGCACGCTGCGCGTCCTCCGGGAGATTATGCTGCCCATTGGTAAGGGCGGCCTGATCAGCCTGATTATTCTGACGTTTATCGAGGCGTGGAACATGGTGGAGCAGCCGGTGGCGTTCCTGTCCGATAAAGCGCAGTACCCCTTATCCGTGTTTCTGGCGTATTTCAATCAGCAAAACCTCGCGCTCTCGTTCGCGTGCGGCGTCCTCGCGCTTTTACCTGGGCTGCTGCTGTTCTTGTATTACCGCGACGAGCTGGCCGAGGGTATTGAGTTCTCGGGAATATAAAGCATAGGGCACTATGCTTATGGAGGTAAAAATATGACGCGCTATAAACGCATCATCCTGCGCATATCGGTATTTCTGCTGTTGTTTCTGCTTGTTGCCACACTATTGTCGAGAACTGTTTACCGGCTGCTCCTGCCGCAGGTGGACGTTGCCAAGGTGCAGTCCGGGTCCTTGAACACCTCGGTGACCTACAGGACGGCTGTCGGCGACCTAACGGTCTCAGGTGAAGCAGTCACCGAAGAGAACGACAATGCAGCCGAAGAGGACATCATAAAGCCCGAATATACCGCCGACCTCGGCGTCTCGTTTGATGAGCTGAAAAAGCTCCTGATGAAGGAGGGCTTTAAGCTCTCGGCGACAGCAGAGCCCTTGTTAGAAGACGACGTCATACCGGTGGATATTACGCTTTCGGGGTACGATTACGACAGCCTCTCCGGCCGGTATATTGCGCATTTTATACTCATCAGTGAGGACAAACCGCTTGAATCGGGTCTTCCGCTGACAATTACCGTAAGGCCAGTGCAAAATGAGAAAACCAACCTCGTCCCGCTGAGCAGCGTGTTTACAGACTTTTCAAGCGGCATGCCGCAGTACTGCGTTTATGCGCTTTTGGAACGTCAGACGATGTGGGGCAAAGAGACGTACGTCCAAAAGCAATTCGTCACGCTCGTCGGCAGTGATTATCAGTTTTCGGCGGTCCAATTTGCTAATATGCCGACGGGAGCGATTGCCTGCTATCCCTCCCGCCCTCTCAACGACGGTGACGCTGTCATCATCAAAAGCGCGTCATGAAAACAGAAAACAGGAAAAAGCTTGTCATGGCCGCCATTCTGCTCGGCCTGTTCGCTCTGACGCAGCTGTTTTGCGCATTCAGGGTGCAGTCGCTGGAAAACGGCCTGCCGAACGCGGCGGCGCTCAGTAATCCCCGTGGCATCGGCATCACAATGAAACAGGCGTTGAACATGGAGAAGCTGGCAGCGGGCGCAATGACCGCCGAGCAGCTCGAGCTTGTCACAAACACCGGAACCGGCTCGTCATTTCCGGCGTATACAGCCTTTGCGACGCCCGGTACGGGTATGTGCCTGCCGTTTGAGTACGTTTGCGGGAACTGGTTTCTGCCGGGTGGGAATACTGCCGCGCCTTTGGCCGTCATACCCGAATCGCTGTCCCTGTCACTGTTCGGAACATATCAGCCGGTAGGCGGCTCGGTAACCGTCGGGCAAACAGAATACATGATATGCGGTGTATACAGCGAATACGGTGCATTCGCGGAGGGTAAGGATCTTCTGCATAGGCTCAGCGGGGACAACATGCCCCGCGTCTACCTCTGCGCGCCCCTGCATATGGCCGAGCTCCCTGTGTCCGTGCTGTACATAACGGACGCCAACAATAGCGACGCGCTGTATCTGAAGCAGCAGGTGTCCGGCATCCATAAAACCCAGCTGATCGGTGAAATGACCGATTACCGCCCGCAGCGCGCGCTGGCGCACAGCCTATGGTACTTATCCGTGCTTATGTGCGCGATGTTTTCAGCCATACTGCTGCTGCATTTTTCCGGCCGGCAGCTTATCGGCGCGGCTGCCGGCCAAAAAGAAACAGCCGCTAAAAGAATTATGCGGCTGCTCACCGGCGTGCTGATCATCGCCGGAACGCTCACAATCCTGGCAATACTACTCGGCAAACTCCGCATTCCGGCTGCGTATCTGCCGCCCGACAATATCTTTGAGTTCTCCTATTACATCAAGTTGTTTGAATCGTTTTTTGCTGCCTTACACAGTACGGGCGTCTCAAGCCATTTCGAATGGATATTTGTCATCCAGCTCGTCGCGCTCCTTTTCTGGGCGCTCCTCGGCATTGTTTTCTTCTGCATCGGCGCGCTCAACCTGCGCCGTTGGATAATCGTGCGTTACCCCTCAGATCAATAGTCTTCGACGTAGGGGCGGAGTCTATATCCGCCCTGCCTTCGCACGCTCTGTTTTTTCTTTGTGTCGATGTCAGCTGCGGTGGGCGGATATAGAATCCGCCCCTACGCGGGGTTCGTAACGAGGGGCGAACTGCGCGTTCGCCGGCTATCCCAAAAGGCTCCTTTCGAAAGGAGCTGGCGCCAAAAGCGACTTCGGAGAAGTCGCATGGCAACTGAGGATTGTCTCCCGTGCCGCGCAACGCCAACAAGGCGGACGCCCGATGGGCGTCCCTACGGCATGACATGAATTTCTCGTTGTTCATATCCGATCCTGGTGCATATTCAGACTGGCGATCACAGATCGCCCCTACAAAAACTGCAGGTTTACCGGGAAGTTGAGTGCTGGGTCGCAAAAACACTCTTTTTACAACATTTTGTGAAAAAAATAGATTATTTTCAATATTTAGTATTTACATTTACAATATTTAGGTTTATATTTTATATTGAAGACAAGTTCAAGATAAATAAACGAGAAATTGCGGTGGTATGTATGACGGAAAACAAACTGTTTGAAGCCATAGCCGACCTCGTCCTGCAGTCAATATCTGTCTGGGAGGATATGCATCTATATGCGATAGCCTATTCGGAGGAATACAGTGTCTTTTATGAGCTGCTTGATGATAATCTGAAGGCATCCGTTAACAGGTATCGCAAGCAAAACCGCAAGGAGCGTCTGGTCCCGTATTCGATGAGCCTGATCGTGTATTATAAAGTACTGGTGGCGAAGGAATGCTATGATAGGATCGGAAGCCAGTACTGGAAAAAGCAGCTTAAATCCATTTTGTCTGATAATAAATTCCGTTCCATTCTCTCAAGGCTTAATATGGAGCTTGATGGTGGGCATAAGAGCGGGCGCAGATATCTTGATTACAGTACGGCCGCAAACTCCGGCAGTCACATGTTTGCAACGCGTGTCGGCTGAGTAAACTAATACCAAAAGAGCCCTGTTTCGTCATGATAACAGGACTCTTTTTTAGATAAAGCGGTCATGCAAAGAAAGGAATGGTCATTACAATGGCGCGTATTTTAATTGATGCCGACGGCTGTCCTGTTGTGGACATTGCCGTTCGGTTGGCAAAGGAGTATCAAGCCGAGTGCCTGATTCTGTGCGACACCTCCCACGTATTTGAAAAGAACGGCGCGGTGACGCTGACCTTTTCAAAGGGTGCCGACAGCGTGGATTTCGCGCTAGTCAATATGCTCAAAGCAGGCGATATCGTTGTGACACAGGACTACGGCCTCGCCGCTATGTGCCTCGCGCGCGGCGCTGTACCGGTCAGCCAGAATGGCATGGAGTACTCGGCGCACAATATAGACGCCTTGTTGCTGGCACGCCACACGGCGCGGAAAATCCGCAATGCCGGCGGCCGGCTGAAAGGACCTGCCAAGCGGACATCAGCGCAGGACAAGGATTTTGAGAACAAGCTGCGTGCGCTGCTTTTAAGCTAAAATATTGGCAAAATTATAACCAGTGTATTTGCATTTGCCGAATCGTGCGTTATAATGGAGCTTACAAATATACAGTATATTATAACTAGGGAGGCTTTTTATATGGATGGTCGCTTAAACGGAAAAGTTGCTCTGATCACGGGCGGCGGTACAGGACTTGGCGCTGCTTTTGCCAAACGGTTTGTCGCTGAAGGGGCAAAGGTTGTCATTACAGGGCGGCGTAAGGAGCTGCTGGAGAAGGTTGCCGAGGGGCTGCCAAAGGACTCAATAATGGTATTCCAGGGCGATGTATCGGAGCTGGCGCAGGCCCAGGCAATGGTCGACGCGACAGTTAATTTCGGCGGCAAGATTGATGTTCTGGTGAATAACGCCGGTATCGACCCGGCAGGCAACGTCGTTGATATCCCCGTCGAGCAGTGGCAGAAAATTCTCAATATCAACCTCACCGGTCCGTTTCTCATGATGAAGGCCGCAATTCCCGCGATGATTAAAAATGGCGGCGGTTCGATCATTAACATCGCTTCGCTCGCCGGCGTGCGATGCATTCCCGCTATGCCGGCTTATACGGCCTCAAAATCAGGCCTTATCGGCTTGACGCAAGCAACCGCCCTTGATTTCGGACAGCAGAAGATCCGCGTAAACGTCGTCGCACCTGGCCCGATCCGGACAGAGATGCTCGAGCATTCCATGTCACCCCTGGCACAGGCTCTCGGTACCGACATCGCCGGCGCATTGGATGTGATGACAAAGTTTATCCCGCTGCACAGACCGGCCAGCCCGGATGAAGTCTCCGGGGCCGTTGTTTTCCTCGCGAGTGACGATTCCTCCTTCATGACCGGCACAACGCTGATGGTGGACGGCGGCGCGTGTGTCGTCGACCCATGCGGCGCGGCAGTCTCCAGCTCCGGTATGAACTGGGGCGAGGGATAATCGTTAGAGTCTGAGCTCAGTCTAATCGCATAAAAGACCTGCAATAAATCCTTTCCGGAACGGCCAATGGCCGCGCCCTACGATATGTTGTGATTCTGATTGGAATCAAGCAATTATGTGTAGGGGCGACCATTGGTCGTCCGCCGTTTTACGACACGTCTTATTTTTTAGAACAAAAATATTAGATTGTATAAAATTAAATTGTGCTTGACTAAATTATGCTTTCGTGTTACAGTCAGCTTATAGTAAACATAAGGAGTGTAAATCATGAACATCTATGATATAAAGGTAAAGAGTACACAAGGACAGGATGCATCTTTGAGCGCATATGAGGGCAAGGTGATGCTGATCGTGAATACGGCGACAGGCTGCGGCTTTACCCCCCAATACGAAGGCTTGCAGAAGCTATACGACAAGCATAAGGACAGCGGACTGGAGATACTCGACTTTCCGTGCAATCAGTTTGGCAACCAGGCACCCGGCTCGGCCGGTGAGATCAAAAGCTTTTGCCAGCTGAAGTACAGCACGACGTTCCCCCAGTTTGCTAAAATCGACGTGAACGGTGCAAATGAAGCGCCGCTGTATGCGTATCTTAAAAAGCAAAAGGGATCATTGCTTTCCGCAAGCATCAAGTGGAACTTCACAAAATTCCTTGTCGACCGGAGCGGAAAGGTCGTCAAACGGTATGCGCCGACAACGAAGCCGGAAGCTATCGAAAAGGATATTGTTAATCTTCTGTGAGCTGCATGCCAAATTAAGATCAGTAAAACAGAACCCGGAGGGATAAATCATGGATACAGACGTGCTGAAGCTTGAAAACCAGTTGTGTTTCCCGTTATACGCGAGCAGCAAGGAAATCGTCAAAAAGTATAATCCGTATCTGGAAGATATCGGGCTGACCTATACGCAGTACATTGCCATGATGGTTCTTTGGGAGCAAAAAACTGTCAACGTTAAAACGCTCGGCGAATATCTTTATCTCGATTCGGGAACGCTGACACCCCTGCTTAAAAAACTTGAAAAGCAGGGACTCGTAACCCGTGAACGATCGACTGCCGATGAGCGGAACCTCATCGTCACGATAACCGATGCAGGCGAGGCCTTGAAGGAAAAAGCCGCTGCAATCCCAGAAAAAATGAAACAATGCATTCAATTGGAACCGGCTGAAGCACAGGAACTCTATCGTCTCCTGTACAAGCTTTTAGAAAAAATGTAATCAAGTAACATGGTTAGATACAAAGTGCAGGAACTTTCTAGTTGGAAAGCATTCCCCTGGAGGGGAATGTCATCAACATAATCTGTGAAGTAATTCCATATTCGGATATTTGATATGGATTGTCTGTCATTAAGCAAATGTGCATTTCTTTTGTCAACGTAGGGCGCGGCATCCTTGACGCGCCATTCCTGTTACGCGCCGCAGGTGCTATCCGCGGGGTGGGACTTACGCTGTCGTTATTCTCTTCACTCGGTCGTCATTGTCAGTCACGCCAACAAGAGCGGCGCGTCAAGGATGCCGCACCCTACGACGTGGTTTAAAGCGGTTGGAATGTATGGCAATTTATATCGGTACGCCTTGAAATCAGCTATTTCAGGGCGTTTTTCTTAGCTAGAGACCGTTATGTTGATACAATTGAAAGATGTTTCCCAGAGGGTTGCGTTTTTGGGCGCGTTGCAGTATCCTTATATTTACAATGAATCCGGAAGGAATAACATGCCGCAGTTCAAAGGAGGGTCATTAAATGATATCAAAGCTGAAGATCGCCGTTGCCCTGCTCGCGGTGACGCTGCTCGTCGGCTGTGAGGCAAACAGGTTGGCGGAACCGGCTGACACGACTGCGGTCGTTCCCCTACCGATCGCAATCGAGACGATAAGCCCCACCGCGGTCGTTCCGCTGCCAAGCGCAATCGAGACGATAAGCCCCACTGCGGTCGTTCCGCTGCCGAGCACAAGCGTGACGATAGACCCCACCGCATCACCGGTGAGCTCGTCAGTGCCAGCGCACAGCTACACCTCAACACCGTCGAAAGAGCTGATGGCATTTGCCGAGGTTTTAAAAGCGCGCACGACCCCAGACATGAAGAACGCTTTAGTCCCGGAGTGGCGTCGTTACCCGCTGGCTGATTATGGCGCCGGGGTTGACCTGACATATGATGAATTTACCGCGTTGGCAAACGCTACCGGATGCGCGGATCTGTCGGGCACAAAAGAGGAGGTTCAGAGCTTAACACGCGCGCAGTACGACGCGCGCCCATCAAGCTGGATCGACGACGCTGTACAAAACCTGGCGCAAAAACCCGAGTGGGCGGATGTCAACGGCGATGGTGTCAGCGAGATTGTGATGGCCACGCGTACGGGCGGCGGCTCGGAGGGCGGTTCAGTCATCGTCTACGCGGTGGAAAACGGCAATTACGTCGCGCTACTGAATTTCTACATCGGGATGCAAAATGTTTTCACTCTGGCGCAGCAAGACGGGTGTGTTTTCCTTGTCGTCGCATGTCCGAATAGAGTACTGGCTGACACAACCGCAACACCGGATAAAAATGGCAGCTATCCCGAAAGCGCGTATATTTATGTCGTCGGTTACGGCATACGACGCTTCAGCGAAGACTGGGTGCCTGAATGCTTAATAGTTGATCAGGGTGAAACATGGGTTCCAGAATACGATTGGTTCTGGGGCGTTGACTTGTAAAACAAAAACTCCCATATCATAACGAGGTGGGAGTTTTATATCGGTGCTGAACATGTGGCTGCGGAGCCCGGTTATGACAAATCAGTACTTGCCGTACGTTCTGACCGTGTCCACGAGAGCCTCGACATTGTCTCGCTTGGCATAATCGAGTCCGCAGGAGGTTTCAAATATAAAGCCGCCGCCTGCTGCGCAGCCGTCAATGAGCCGCTTCGCCTCGTCAATGACCTGCTGCTTCGTCCCAAAGTCCAGCAGATAGACCGGGAAGCCGCCGGCGATACAAGCGGTGTCACCGAGAATCTTCTTTGCTTTAATCATGTCAACTTCCTCGAAGTGATAGATCACCTTGCCCCTGGGGACTTCTTTCAGGCATTCGAGGCGCGTGTTATATTTGCCCTCGGTGTATATGTAAGGCACCATACCGGCCTCGATAATGGAAACGATGATCTCCTGGAGGTCGCGCCAGTAAAACTCTCTGTATTGCGCGGGATTCATAAAGGAATCCATGCCCTTGTGCAGCGCCATGAAACAGTGCTTGCCGGGCATTACGGTGCCCTGCATCTTGATGATCGCTTTCATGTTTTGAAGATCCTCACGGCAGAACTCAAGAACAAAGTCGGGATTCTCCATCATATCCATCATGCCGGCAATAGTGCCGCGCAAGCCATCGCTGTAATTATCATAAGGGACTGCTGCGAAGCCCTTCGCCAGTATCGGATAGCCTTTTTCCTCAAGGCTGTCGTCAAGCTGACTGGCAAGCGCCTGAAGCGGTGCTGTCATCTCGCTGATCTTCCACAGGGTTTCAATCATTTTTCTTGATTCCGGGCTGCTCAGAATCGGGGCCATTGTTGAATGTCCGCCAAAAATACTTGCCCCGCCGCTTATGTGCCAATTGGCCATCGGTTCCAGAAGACCCGTAGCCCGAGGGAGAGCCTTCTTCATAGCCCAACCTGTGCGATCCCGCATGAACTCGTCGAATTCATCTTCCTGAAGAATTGGGAATTCAATGAACTGGTGAATCGAATTTTTGTCGATGATGTTGCCGGGCATACCGGCCCAGCGCAGCGTCTTTGGAGCAGAAAGCTCCAATATTGGGCCTTGCCCGATATTGACATAGGAGTGACCGAATGTGGTATCAGGCTGATATGTATCAACAAATTTGAACATGCTGTCCCGGGCTTTCGAGTAATCCGAATCATAGAGAATATCCGCCATTGTATAACCGGCTTCAATATAAGGATAGCAGTTCGTTATGAGGTTAAGAGGCACGGTATCCGGTTCCTGCAGTGAAATAGCGTCATTTATCCTTTTAAGCCTTTGATCATAGAGCGCAGTGTTTGTATCCATATTTACCCTCCTTGATTAATTAATTATATATATTATTTATAACATAAAATAATAAGAATCCAACAGGTAGTTCTGCTGATACGTCACTGCCATTTTCCATAACAGGTGCTTAAGGGTTCCGGAAGTTATTGTACCGGTTTTCAGTCCCTCAATACGCTTTAAAAAGCCGATCTTTTCTTTTTCGGACGCCTTACCCTTAAAATAACCCCAAACATGCAAAGCGGCATTCACGCTGCTGCCTCGGGACGCCTCCTGCGCGAGGGCGGTCTGGAGCAAATTGTAAAAGGGCACGGCCGGATAATCACTCTTATTTCGAAGCAATATCCGAATCTGACGATAAGCCTCCGGCGCTCTTTCCAGAACCGTATATTTATACCGGCTCCATTCAAGCTCAAGCGTTTTGATTTTTTTATTCTCTGCCGTGCAATTGATGCATTTAACGGCGGATAGATTTTTGTCTTTTACTTCGAGCATGATGTCAGGCTGCGATGCACCAAGGCTTGAATAGAATTCCATGAATGGCTCGATTGATATGGTTGCCGCGTGCGATCCCGCTTGCTTTAGAGGGTCCTGCTGCGCGTAATGAATTTTTTGCGTGCCGTCTTGCTCATGCCATGTCTGTGCGCAGTTATCTATCCAAAAGGCGTCGCTTCGAGACCGGTCACAGCTGTTGACTGTATTATGCAAATTGTCGTAGACAACGGGAATACCGAGCTTTGCGCCGAGCTCAAGCACATCGCCGATGTGATACGATTTATCATCATTTTCAATCACAAGGCGTTGCTTTATTGTTGCATCCAAGTCTCGATAAGTCTGAATAAATCGCTCAGCGGCAGTGCGTTTATCGCCATACACGCCGCCAATATGCAAAATGATTTTATTCGTCGGATCTGTTCCAAGCGTGTCCATAAAACGCGTATGATACGCCAGGTCATCGAGCGCCCGACTGACGACATCTATATGCGGTGAGTTGATCACAGTATATTGACCCGGGTGCATGGAAACACGCATACCGCTTTCCTTGATTTTTCTTCCAATTGCTTTCAAACGATTATCGAACAAATCCCACCAAGAAAGCGTATTCACTGGACTAGACCCAAACGGAATCAAATCCGAACTGATTCTGAAAAGATGAATGCCGTTGTCTATATTATAATCAACAATAACTTCAAACGCATCGAGATTATGCGCAATTACTCCGGTCAATCTCTCGTCGCTCACGTTTTTGAGGACACAGCTTTTAAAGTCCGTATAAGGAACCCCGACGGTTAGGCAGGCATAACCAATACGCATAAAACACCTCGCTGCAAAGCTTTTCTACATCATACCACATAATGCATGAATCTTAGTGTAATATAATGTAAAACATCAACATTCACCCGTGAGAACAGGAGGGGCAACATGCGTCATCACTTCCGCACGTCTCGAACTATTGGATTCATCGCGCTGTATTTAGTTTACATAATAGCAACGCTGATCATCATCCTCGTCTCTCGTCAGTTTCGTTGGGCAGGACTGTTTCCTCAGCTTTTTGCCGCAGATATCGCAGGAACTCTGTTCGTCTGGTTGATGAGCATCATATTGAATAATTCTTCAGTTTATGATCCGTACTGGAGCGTTGCGCCAATTGTTCTGCTGCTGCTTGGCGAACTGCATCTGGGTATCCTCAATACCGGCGTTTTTCTTATGACCGGTATCATTCTGATTTGGGGTATTCGGTTGACCGCCCATTGGTCGACGACCTTTAAGAGCCTTCAAATACAGGATTGGCGTTACGCGCAGCTGAGGCAAGTGCATCCCAGACTGTGGCCGCTGATCAATCTTTTCGGTATCCATTTGTTTCCGACACTCGTCGTATTTTTTGTGTTAGTGCCCGTGTTTGAGTTCGTCTTAAACTTTACATTCGTGAATTTTGGCATCGTTATCAGCATGCTTATCAGCCTGTTCGCCGTGTTTTTACAACACAAGTCCGATACACATATGCGCTTGTTCAGGCGAGACCCAGCCAATTCAGGACGTGTAAACCGAACCGGCATCTGGAAATACTCAAGACACCCCAATTATCTGGGTGAAATATTGATGTGGTGGGGCGTTTACCTCATGATGTTTTTCTCCGCACCTTCTCTTTGGCTTTATATAATCGGGCCGCTGATAAATACACTAATGTTCGTGTTTATCAGCATCCCACTGATGGAGTCACGGCAGATAGATAACAAACCGGAGTATAAAGACTATAAAGACCGCACCGGTATGCTGCTGCCGAGGCTATCGAATATCCTGAAGGAAAAAGCGGAAGCGTGAATAAGTCACACGCAGTTATTGCGTTGGTCTGTTGTTTTTGCAACAGACGAACTTTTTTTTATGTTATATGATAAATCTGCGCATTGTCCGCTATGTATTGGATTATGTATGGATATCCTTAATATTAATACCATTCATACATAAACTTACCACATTATTATATCTATTTTTTATATACAAATCGTCAATAATTCTGTAAATTTGTCTATAGACATAAAACTTGCTGAGAGAGTTAATGAGATGTAGTATTAATATTGTACTGAAGCTTTATGGCCTGAGATTTCCGAAAAGGGGAGTTAATGATTTTGAGAAAGCTAAGCGGCGTGCATGTGCCGCATCTTAAGAAAACCGAAGACTGCGTGCCGGAACACATTCCGGTACCGGCAGAGGTTGTGCTGCCGATGTCAATGCATATCGGTGCACCCTCAAAGCCTGTTGTGAACCCCGGTGACGAGGTCAAGGTCGGGCAGCTGATCGCCGAGGCGTCCGGCTTTGTTTCGTCGCCCGTTTACGCGAGTGTTTCCGGCAAGGTCAAAAGTGTTGAAGCGTTTGAAGGCGCGAACGGGATGCGATCTACGGCGGTCGTCATCGTTTCCGACGGAAACCAGACGCCGTATGAATTGCTCAAACCGCCTGTTGTAACGAACGCGGACGAGTTCATCAATGCCGTCAGAGAAAGCGGCGCGGTGGGGCTCGGCGGCGCGGGCTTCCCGACGGCGGCGAAGCTTAAGGTGAACGACCCGAGCAAAATAGACTATATCATTATTAATGGGGCTGAGTGTGAGCCTTTTATCACCTCGGATACGCGAACGATGATCGACGATGCAGGCCTTGTCTGGGCTGGCGCGCATCTCATAAAAAAATACCTCGGGACACAGAATGTCGTCATCGCCATTGAGGACAACAAGCCTTTGCCCATTAAAAAGATGAAGGAATTTTCCGCCGGAGACAATGCTATTGAGGTTCGGACGCTGTCGGCCATGTATCCACAGGGCGGCGAAAAAGTGCTGATTTATAACATCACAGGCCGTATCGTGCCGGAAGGCAAGCTCCCGCTTGATGTTGGCGTGATCGTCCTCAACTGCACAACGGTCGCAACGATTGCCCGGTACATCAGTACCGGCATGCCGCTCGTTTCCAAATGCATTACCGTTGACGGCTCGGCCGTTAAAGAGCCGAAAAACGTCATCGCCCCCATCGGAACGCCGGTCAGCGCGCTCTTTGAATACTGCGGCGGCTTCAGTGAAGAGGCGAAAAAGGTGTTGTACGGCGGCCCGATGATGGGCATCGCGATACCGGATTTGAGCCTTCCGGTGCTCAAAAGCACCAACGCGGTGCTGGCTTTTAACGAGAAGGACGCAAGGACGCCGGAGGAGACAGCGTGCATCCGCTGCGGCCGATGCGTTTCCCGCTGCCCGCTGAAGCTTATGCCGTTCAGCATTGAAACGGCCTATAAGCTCAATAAGCCGGAGCTTTTAGAAAAATATAAGGTGAATATCTGCATGGAATGCGGCTGCTGCGCGTTTACCTGCCCCGCGAAACGGCGGTTGGTGCACGTGATGAAGCTGTCAAAAGCCATGCTGAGAGATTATCAAACGGCCCAAAAGGCAGCATCAGAGAAAAAAGCAAAGAAGGAGGCGGCAAAATGAGCAATTTGACGATATCCGCGTCGCCCCATATCCGTGACCGTATGTCAACAAACCGCATCATGCTTGATGTGATCATTGCCCTTGTACCGGCATTCGTCGCCGCCGTCTGGATTTTCGGTCCGCGCGCGGCACTCATTGTCGCCGTCTGCGTGGCGACGTGTGTTCTCAGCGAATATGTTTACGAAAAGCTGATGAAAAAGCCAGACACCGTCAGAGACCTGTCGGCTGTCATCACGGGTATTCTTCTGGCGTATAACCTCCCGGTCGGCATTCCGGTTTGGCAGGCGATGTTCGGCAGCATCGTGGCGATTATCCTCGTCAAGCAGCTGTTCGGCGGGCTCGGCAAGAATTTCGCGAATCCCGCCATCACCGCCAGAATAGTGATGTTCCTCGCATTTTCCGTCACGATGACGACCTGGGTCATACCACCCGACATGGTATCGGGCGCGACGCCCTTGGCCCTCATTAAGAAGGGTGATATTGACGCGCTGCCGCCGCTGATGAACATGTTCCTCGGCATACGCGGCGGCTGCCTGGGCGAAACAAGCGCCGCGGCGCTCCTCCTCGGCGGCATTTATCTGATGATCCGCCGCGTCATCTCGTGGCATATTCCGGTGACGTTTATCGCAACGGTTTTTGTTCTGACAGCGCTGCTTGGCAAAGAGCCGACTTATCAGATATTCTCCGGCGGACTCTTCCTCGGCGCGTTCTTTATGGCGACCGACTACGTCACGTCCCCTCAAACGAACTGGGGGCGCCTGATATTCGCCTTCGGCGCCGGCTGCCTCACTGTTTTAATCCGCGCTTACGGCAGTTATCCGGAGGGCGTTTCCTACTCAATACTCATCATGAACATTCTCGTCCCCTACATCAACAAGGCGACACTCCGACGCGCGTTTGGGGGGATTAAATCATGAAAAAAGATTTTGTACTGCCCATCGTGGTGCTGACGCTCATGTGCCTGTTCATCTCTGCGGCACTCGCGGTTACGAATAATTTCACAGAGCCTGTCATCACCAAGGCAGCGGCAGAACGCGCCGAAGCGGCCCGCAGCGAGGTCATTGCCTCCGCCGAAGGCTTTGAACTGATGACCGTTGACGGCCTTCCGAAAACGGTAACGGAAGTTTATAAAACAACAAACAATGTCGGCTTTATCTTTATGCTCACAGCAGGCGGCTACGGCGGTGAGATCGATATCATCTGCGGCCTCGGTCCCGACGGTAAAATTATCGCGACAAAGACGCTGGCGCTGACGGAGACAAAAGGTCTCGGTACGAAAATAACGGAAGAACCTTTTGCCGGGCAGTTCCCGGGCAAGGACGCAGCGCTTGACGGTGTCGACGCTATTACCGGCGCGACAATCTCGAGCAAAGCCTATATTGGCGCCATTAAAGATGCCTTTGCGGCATATGAAATTGTGAAGGGGGTGCAGTGATGGGAAGATTAGCCAATCTCACAAGAGGCATTATCAAAGAGAACCCCGTGCTCGTACTCGTCCTGGGCACGTGTCCGACACTTGCCGTCTCGACACAGGCGTCAAATGCCATCGGCATGGGCATCGCCGCCACAGCCGTTCTGGTCTGCTCCAACATGGCAATCTCGCTGCTCCGCAAAGTGATACCCGATAAGGTCAGAATTCCGTGTTACATCGTTTTGATTGCCGGCTTCGTCACGATTGTTCAGATGGTCGTCGAAGCGTTTGCGTATTCTCTCTATGAGGCGCTCGGCATTTATCTGCCGCTGATCGTCGTCAACTGCATTATTTTAGGCCGCGCCGAAATGTATGCCAATAAAAATACCGTGGTTAATTCCGCGCTCGACGGTATTGGAATGGGCATCGGCTTTACGTTGACGCTCCTCGTCATGGCATCGATCCGCGAGATATTCGGCAGCGGCACATGGTTCGGCATCGCATTGCCTGTCCTGTCACAGAACAATATATCGATCCTGACGATGGCCCCCGGCGGTTTCGTCATCTTCGGGTGCATGATCGCCCTCGTCAACAAAATAACAAAGGGCAAGGGCATAAAGAAGACAGAGTTCGGTTGTGCCGGCTGCCCGTCGGCTTCAGCATGCGGCAAGATCTCGTGCGAAACGGGAGGTGACAAAGCATGACGGATTTCAGAGCGCTGATCGTCATCCTGATGAGCGCGGTGCTCGTCAACAACTACGTCCTGCGGCAGTTTCTAGGTATCTGCCCGTTCCTCGGCGTATCGAAGGATCTAAAGAACGCCACCGGCATGAGCGTCGCCGTCATATTTGTTATGCTCCTCGCCACTGCCGTCACATGGCCGATCCAGACGTATCTGCTTGACGCGAATGGGCTTGGCTACCTGCAGACGATTGTCTTCATCCTCGTCATTGCCGCGCTTGTTCAGCTTGTTGAGATCGCGCTTAAAAAATATATACCGGCACTTTATACAGCCCTCGGCGTCTACCTGCCGCTGATCACGACGAACTGTGCCGTCCTCGGTGTGACGATTGCGAATATTGATAAAGGCTATACCTTCGCCGAAGCAATGGTCAACTCGTTTGGCTCAGGCCTCGGATTCCTGCTCGCCATGGTAATCTTCTCGGGCGTCCGCGGACACACCGAAGCCAGTGAACCGCCGAAGTCGTTTGAAGGTCTTCCGCTGACGCTCATTTCAGCCGCGATACTGTCGCTTGCCTTCTTCGGCTTCAACGGCGTTATCGAAAACCTGTTCGGTTAGGGGGGCGCTGATTTGAACATTATTGTATTGTCCATCCTCTCCGTCACGATCATCGGCGTCATATGCGCCGTGATGCTCGCGGCAGCCTCTAAGCTTATGGCGGTCAAGGTTGACGAGCATGTCGTCGACCTGCGCGCTGCGCTCCCCGGCGCCAACTGCGGCGCCTGCGGTTATCCGGGCTGCGACGGTTACGCCGCCGCACTCGCGGAGGAGTCCAACGTTAAAACGAATCTCTGCATCCCTGGCGGGGACACCGTCTCAAAGCAGCTGAGCGCCATTCTCGGCGTCGCGTTTGAAAATGTCGCGGAAAAGATCTCTGTCATCCATTGCGGCGGAGATTGTGACGCGACGCATGACCGGATCGACTATCAGGGTATCAAGACCTGCGCCGCCGCCAAGCTGTTCGGAGGCAAGGGACTCTGCGCTTACGGCTGCATCGGCTACGGCGACTGCGCTGTGGTGTGCCAATACGGTGCGATCTGCATCGAAAACGGTATCGCTCGTGTCGATACGCGCAAATGCACCGGCTGTATGATGTGCGTCGCAGCCTGTCCAAACAAAATCATTACGGTTGAAAGAGACACAATTAAAACAGCGATCCTGTGCAGCAGTTTGGATAAGGGCGCAATCACCCGCAAGAAATGCACCAGCGGCTGCATCGCCTGCAAAAAGTGCGAAAAGGAATGCCCAGTCCAAGCAATTGTCGTCGAAAACAACCTAGCAAAAATCGATTACGAAAAGTGCACCGACTGCGGCCGCTGCGCCGAGGTCTGCCCCGTCCGCTGCATCTCACTGCGCGACTACCACAGGGTCAACAGTTAATATAAGTACAAGCCCAATAAGATGCTAAAAAACCGCAGGACCGGTCACGGATTCCTGCGGTTTTTGTTGAACAGGTCTCTTCATTTCTTAGGACGACTATGTTAATATCGAGTATATAGAAAAATAGCCGTTTGCTGTTGAAGCATTGGTCAGTAGAAAGGGTTCGCACATGGGGTATGCCTATATCATCGCCGGCGCGCTGAGCGTCGTCATTCTGCTTATTTATCTCGCTTCGAAAAAATTCCGGGAACCGGATTTGAAGATCCTTCTCCTCATTCCGTCGCTGGTTTTCGGCTTCATGCTCTATCTTGTCGGTTATTTGCCTATACTGATCGGTATGAGGACGGCTGAGCCGATGCGCTTCGGCGGCGTCATGAGCGGTCTGTTTCGGGCGCTGGCGAGCACAGTCCAAATGCTGGGCGGTGAGAACGCTTATGAAGTTATCTCGAAGAATGGCGCTTATTTCGGTTCATTCGGCTACATGATTCCCTTTTGGGTGACGCATTTTGTTGCGGTACTCGTCACCATCATGGCCGCTGTGACCGTTTTCGGCAGGACACTCGCATCGAAATTCAGGCAGCTTCGTCATTATGCTGCCGATACATATGTGATTTACGGCGTCAACACAAAGTCGCTTTGCTTGGGGCAAAGCATCATGCTCAAAAGCTGCGACCCTCGAGATAAGACGAAACGGTTTGTGGTTTTCATCGATGAAAACGCAGACCAGACGTCGCGGGCGAAGATCAGCAAGATGGGCGCTGTCATTGTGGGCGAGCCGATATTTTCCTGCAATAAGCTGAACATGAAAGCCCTTCTAAAAGCGGGCCTCACCAACAGGCGGAAGCGGATGTATTTTTTCGCCTTTACCGACAGTGACGTGCTTAATTTCAGTATTGCCAGCGGGATTTGGGACGCGGTGATCGACAACAGGGTTTCGCCGGTGAAACTGAATAGTATTTTTGTCTATACAGACAGGTCGGCCATCACTTCAGAGCTTGAGGCAAAGAAGTACAATTTTAACTATTTCTCTGACGAGGAGCTCGCCTCCCGAATTCTGTTCGACGCACACCCTCTATATAAGCGACTGGTGTTTGACTCCGAGACCGGTTTGCCGAACGATGCCATACACAAGCCTGTTATCACCGTCGTGATTCTCGGCTTTCAATCTTTAGGCAGGCAGATACTCCGTCAGGCGCTCAGCGATGGTCAATTTGAAGGCAGCGCGTTTAAAGCGGTAATCCTCGACAAGCAAACAGGCGACGCCATGGGGATATTTGTTAAAAAATATCCAGCCCTGTTTGACAAGCAGAGCTGCCGCGATATCGACATCAGCTTTTACAACGAGGCTCCGGGCAGCGCCAAAACGTATGAAACGCTCGATGCGCTCCTGAGAAAAAACGGCGGTATTGATTATATCATTGCCTGTTTAGGCGACGACGACCTTAATTTTACAGTCATATCCGACTTAAGGAGATATCTGATGAAAAACGCGGCGGCGCGGGCTAACATGCCGGTCCTGGCTGCACATATAACCGATAAAAAGTACCAGCTTTTCACGAAAGAAGAAGAGACCATTGGAAAAATCAACGTCTTCGGAGACTACGACACGCTCTTTTCGCATCGGATCATCGTCAATGAGGAAATGGATGTCTTAGCCAAAACGGTGGATAAGGTCGCATACGGGGGCACCAACTGGTCTGCACTGTCCGTACATAATAAAAACTCAAACCGCGCCGCTGCATCCTATATCGGCGCATATCTGTACATGATGGGCCTTGAAATGGCATCAGAAGAGGATGAGAAAAAGCTGCTTGAAAAAGCCGTTCGGTATGAAGTCCTGACATCAGAGCAGTTCGGCGCGCTGCTGAAAAACAACGAATTGCTGCTTGAAAACCTCGGTCGTTCTGAGCACCGACGCTGGAATGCCTTTCATTACGCCAGAGGCTGGGAGCGTAAAATGCTGGGCGATGTTGCCTCCTATGACGACCGCAAGGACCAAGAAGCCAGAACGCACGCATGCCTCGTCGACTGGGAGGACCTCGGCAGCGTCAGAGATCATATCGTCGAAGCGTCTGAGAAAGCCGGTCTAAGCCAACAGAGGCTCGAGGACATCAAACGGAGCTGCGACTTTGAGCAAATTGATAAAAACAACATTTCAAAAATTTTCGATATCCTCACGACGTACAACCGTCAGGTCAGTTCTGAAAAGCAGCTGACTATCATCAGGAGAGTTTGAGATCCTAATAATTTTATGTAGATATTTACATATCAGTACGTGTAAATTTGTGGCGAAATCTAGAAATATTGTGTTTAGTTGACATAGAATTGTGCAATTGATATAATTCGAAATAGGAATAAAGCGTTGGATTGGAGGTAATATCATGAAAATCAAGCTATTGACGTCAGTTCTTTGTGCTTTTCTCGTCATTGGCCTATTTACCGGCTGTGGTATGAAGCTGCCGGAGACTTCGGAAGGCTCGCCAAGTGCTTCCGCAAGCAGCAGCCCAACCGGTGACGCATTATTTAGTACGACCACAGTTACCGGTATCGTCAGCTTCGTTGACGAGGCTGCGATAAAGATTGATCTTGTCGCAAAAAACGACGCGCCTGCAGTGGATAATGCGCAAACGCTGAGCGTGGGCGGGGTCACGTTCGTTGTGACTGGTGAGGCTTATACCGTCAAAACCGAAGTGAGAACAGCTGTCGTTCTGGAATATCTGGGTTACACCGCCGGTTCCCTCGGTGACATCAAGGAGGGGGACTTCCTGGCTGTTTCCATAAGGGACAATATGGCAATAGCAATCATCGACGGCGGACCGACAGCTGTCAATAACGCAAGTGAATCCGATCCACCAACGACCGAGCCGACGAACGAGCCGACCGATCCCAGTACTGAGCCGTCAGCCGGTGTGCCTGATTCAAGCGTCAAAACGGTATATACTGTTATAACCGACGGTTTGAAGGCCAGGAGCGGTCCAAGCACGACAGACTCTATCTTGGGGGTACTTGACAAGGGCTCAAGAGCAATCGGCATCGTTACAAACGGCTGGCTCGAATTCACCTATAACGGCAAAACAGCTTACTGCAGCGCCGAGTATCTGGAAGTTTCAACCGCGCCGGAGGGCGTCCCCGATTCGACCGCCTCGAAGACCTATACGACGACAGAGAACGTCAAGGCCAGAAGCGGCCCCGGGACGACGAACCCAGCCCTGGGAACGCTTGACAAAGGCACAAAGGTGACAGGCACCGTTTCCAACGGCTGGCTTAAGTTCACCTACGAGGATAAAACAGCCTACTGCAGCGCTTCGTATCTTGCAGCGAGCTAACGACGAATAAATAACGCAAACGTAGGGGCAGACCTTGTGTCTGCCCTCGTTGTTTATTTACCGTTTGCCGTTGACATGGTTGGGCGGACACGAGGTCCGCCCCTACGGGAACGCGTCTTTAGTAGCGTCCAATGTCGCGGGCTATAGTATAAGCTGCTGAATTCGCCGCATAGATATTTTTCGGCTCCACGCAGTCGCCGATTTGGTAGAACAACGGCGCGCAGCCGCGCAGTGCTGACGCTTCGTCACGCAGCGGCACCTGCCCTAACGCATAGATCACTGTATCGGCCTCATATTGCAGTCTCGCGCCTATTTCTGAGGGTGCGTTTGTACCTCCGGCCGTGATAACAGATTGCAGAATGCCTTTTTCGATCGTTTGACACAGTGGAGCGGGCGAAAAACTGTCACCGACATATTCTCCAAGAACGCCCCTGTCGTTGATCTCCAACGCCTTTGTCGAGGTGATGATGTCGATCCCGAGCCGCTTGATTTCGTTGTTGATCGCCATGGAATGCACAACATTTCCGGAGAAGTTTAAGCTGTTGGCCATTTCCATGATTGAAACGCCTCTGCCCAGGCCGGCGAGGTAAATCGCCAGCTCTATTCCGGAAAGACCGCCGCCCAGAATGAGAACCCGCCGTCCGGTGTTTTCAGCGTGCATATAGGTATACTCTGCGCTTAAGACATTTTCACCGTCGATTCCGGGGATTTTCGGAACGACTGGACGCGCGCCGAAAGCTGCAATGATGACATCCGGTTTTATTTCCTGTGCCAGCGACGGTGTGACAGTGGTGTTCATCCGAAGCTCAATTCCGGAGGCCTTTATCAATTCGCCTTGCTGATCGAGATATTTTTGAAGATTCTGCTTGAACGGCACCTTCTTTTCGCAGCGCAGCGCGCCGCCGAGGGTGTCCGTTTTTTCGCACAGGATAACGTCGTGTCCGCGCCCGGCGGCAGTCAGCGCTGCCTGCATGCCGGCGACACCGCCGCCGCAAACCAGGACTTTCTTTTTGTTTCTGACGATCGGGTCGGCATATTTTGTCTCCCGCTCAAAGCCAATTTCGGGGTTGATGGCACAGTATGTAGAAAGCTTCATAAATTGTCCGGAAAAGCATTCAAAACATCGGATACATTTGCGGATGTCTTTGCCGCGCCCCATCTGCGCCTTCACCGGCGTATCAGGATCGGCCATAAGCTGACGGCAGAGCATAACGATGTCGGCTTTTCCCGAAGCGATGATTTCCTCCATGAAGTCCGGCTCGGCTATTGCGCCGACAGCGGCGATTTTCGAATATCTCATGACATTCTTGATGGCAGCCGCGTATTTGACGTTCACCCCGTCCTCAAGAAACATGCTCGGATGGGTATGCGTAAACACCGTCGGCGCTTCATGCGCCCCGACAGAAACATTGATCAGGTCATACTGCCCGTCCAGCTGTTTAGCGATTTCAATGCCGTAATCGATATCATAACCGCCGCTAAAAATCTCCGAACCGCTGATACGCACGCAGACAGGGAAGCCCCTCCCGCATTTTTTCTTAATATTTTCAGCGATCGCCTTGACGAAACGGGCGCGATTTTCCATCGAGCCGCCCCATATGTCTTGTCGTGTGTTCAGTGGCCCGAGGAATTGATTTAATAGCCAGCCGTGTCCGGCGTGTATCGTCACCATGCCATAGCCGCAGTGCTTGGCTGTCTGAGCCGCGTCACCATACTTTTCAATTGTTTCAATAATGATGTCTTCGGGCATTTCCGGAACCTCCATGCCCAAGCCGTTTGTCATCGCAACCGCGCCATAAATCTCGCCTCCGAGGCCCAGCCTGCTGAAATAAGCGTTCGGCCCCGCATGCTGCAGCTCAATATCCGCAACAGCGCCATGTCTGCTGATACATGACGATAAGCGGAAATGCGGCGCTAAAGCGCTGGGGTCATCCAGCCGTATCGTTGGACCAACCGCCCCTCTTAAGTTATCGGCCATTGCCGAACCGATGCAGACTGTTGCCGCGCCGCCCTGCGCCTTCCTTTCGAAAAACGCAATAAAGTCGTCACCCGGATGCAGGTTATCGGACGGATAGTATTCCAATCCAATCGGCGCTGAAAAAATCCTGTTCCGAAATTGTGTATTCCCCAAAACGATTGGCGTAAACAGCTTTTCAAACTTTGACATTTCGCTCCTCCTTTATCAAGTCATAAAGGGTCTATTGTCTATAGAATATCACAAGCGAGCAGCCAAAGCATTGTATTTATTCATGACGATAATGCTGTCATTTTGTAGAAATATCCCCGAACACAAAAGAACTACACTGTGTTATGTTTCGGCGACAATCTTGCCTATATCACTTGTATCATACCCTCCGATGTTTCCGAATTCGTTTTTAAAGGCGGCAGATCGGATAATTTTTAACATGATTTGAATTTCGACGGTGTTCAAGTCTTCTTTTTTTAGAACAAGTTCATAGCGTTCCTTTTTCATTGGGATAAACTCGATGTTGTCTACCTGGCGTGCGATCTTCTCGTTTCCAACCGCCACATCTGCCTCTCCTCGGCTGACTGCGCTTGCCACAGCTAAATGCGAGCTTGTCTCTTTTTTATAACCTTTTATGTTGCGCCCAAATAGCCCGAGAAGCTTAAGATTCTCGTCAAGTAGCACTCTTGATCCGGCACCCTGCTCGCGGTTTATCATAGCGATATCATCTCTGCCAAAATCTTCCCAACCGTGAATACTTTTTGGATTTCCTTTAGCGATATACAAACCTTGCATACGACAGGTCAAATGTACAATAACCGCAGGTATACCTGGCAGCAAACGGCGAACGTATGGAACGTTATACGTATCTGTATCGCTATCCCACATGTGCGAAGCCGTCACATTCACCTTATTGCGATATAAAGAAACAAGACCGTCATAACTTCCGATATAGGCCCGAAGAGCCGGAACATTATGCAAACGCATGTAATTAGAAAGCACGTCGAGTATCAGATCTTGACCACAGATGATAAAGCCGTCCGGTCTCTTGTCGCTTCCTGTTAGGTTAAATGGCGCACCTTCAGCAAGGGGCGCATTTTTTGTTGTTTGGCTCTCTCTGGAATGTTCAATATACCTTTTTACATCCTCCTCAGTAAAACGCACTTTACGTCCTACCTTGTAAGACTGTATCTCACCACGCCTGATTAGATCGTAAATCGTACTTTTACTTACCTTGAGAAGGTCCGCAACCTCCTGCGTCGAGAGCGCTTTTTTATCAGGCATCGGAAAACCCCCTGGTATATTTAATATTGACATTTTGCGCGAAAACGCATAACATGAGAGCTAATATGCTATTTTAAGTAATATACACATCATTTCGTATTATATCACACAATTTCGCGTGAAGCAAGAACGAAATAATACGAAATCAAACATACGGATTGAGGTGGATGGGTTGAACGATATCCTTTTTTTGCTGCTGACATTACTTGAGGGAAGCTTGTTTGGTTTGATTGCGATAAAGATCAAAATCCCGGCAGGTCTTATGGTTGGGGCTATTGTCGGCGTCGCGGCGCTGAACATTATTTTTGATGTTGCTTATATGCCCAAACAAACAACGCTTGTTGTACAAATTATTGCCGGTGCTTTTATCGGCTGTTCCATGGAGAAGAGTGATATTAGGCGTCTGCCAAAAATAATAAAGCCCGCCGCGATCATGCTGGGTGCCTTGCTGATCTTAAATTTAGTCGCCGGTTTTTTGATTTACATACTCAGCCCACTGGATTTAGCTACTTCGCTGATGTCCGTTGTGCCAGGAGGTGTCAATGATACACCTATAATTGCGGCAGTCATGGGAGCTGATGGACCAAAGGTAGCTATTATGCAATTGGTACGGCAGATACTTGGCATAGGCATTTTCCCAGCGTTGATTGTTGTATACGATAACAAACGTAAAAGGAGTGACTCCGAGGGCGAAAGAGAGGCTTTTACAGAAAAACGCCAAAAGTCGAAAACAAAATCCTGGCAAGCTTTTCTGTGCACCATGGCCGTTGCGGCCGTCTTCGGTACCCTTGGCAAAATATCCGGTATTACGGCAGGTACTTTTGTGTTTTCAATCGTTGCTGTACTAATTCTCAAATTGGTATTTGACTTTGCTTATATTCCTAAATGGCTTAAGAAGTGCGCGCAGGTTTTAAGCGGATGCTACCTCGGGAGTTCGATTGTCATGTCTGACGTACTGGCATTGCGATACCTGCTTGTGCCCCTGGTTATAATTGTACTTGGTTATATGGCTAACTGTTTCTTTACCGGAAAGATCATAAGTAAAACTTGTGGCTTTACCAAAAAGGAAGCCATGCTGATTACCACGCCCGCCGGAGCATCGGATATGGCACTGATTTCAACAGACCTTGGCGTGGAGAATACAGATATTATTATATTACAGGTTCTTCGGGCGGTAATTGTTATGTCACTGTTCCCCCAGATCGTCAACCTAATTTTGTACGTAGCAGGAGCTTAACAGGAGGATGGAATTATGTCAGTAAAAATAGCAATTAACGGTTTCGGACGTATCGGAAGGCTTGCGTTCAGACAGTTATTTGATAGGGAAGGCTATGAGATCGTTGCAATCAACGACTTAGCTACTCCAGAAATGCTTGCTTATCTTTTGAAATATGATTCAGCTCAGGGTACATATCAGTATGCCAGTACTGTGGAATCTGGAGAAGACTATATCGCTATTAACGGAACGAGAATTCCTGTATTCAATGAGATTGATGCATCCAAGCTGCCGTGGGGAGCGCTTGATATTGATGTTGTCCTGGAATGCTCGGGCGCTTACCTGTCAAAAGAGAAGTCACAGGCGCATATTAGTGCCGGTGCTAAGAAGGTCGTCATTTCAGCGCCTGCCGGAAACGATATTCCAACGATTGTTTATGGCATCAATGAGAGTATTTTAACCCCGGGAGATAAAATAATCTCCGCCGCATCCTGTTCAACCAATGCGCTCGCGCCAATGGTAAAAGCGTTAAATGACTATGCACCCATTCTAAGTGGAATCATGACTGTTGTGCACGGCTATACCGCCACGCAAATGCTGCAGGACAGCCCACAGAAGAAGGGGAATTTCAGGCGTTCCAGAGCGGCGGCAGTCAACATCATACCAACCACGGCTGAAGCTGCAACAGCAGTTGGGCGTGTTATGCCCGAGCTGGATGGCAAGCTGACCGGCTCGGCAATAAGAGTTCCCGTCCCGACCGGCTGCATTATAACCTTAGTGGCTGTTGTTTCAGGCAATGATTTAAACAGCGAGAGAATCAACGAGGCAATGAGGAATGCTGCTACAGAGATATTTGGCTATACCGAAGAAGAATATGTATCCTCTGATATCGTCGGCATAACATATGCTTCACTGTTTGACGCAACGCAAACACTAGTATGCAAGTTACGAGATAATGAATACGAAGTCAGGGTCGCCGCCTGGTTTGACAACGAGAATTCCTTTGTTAGTCAGATGGTGCGAACTGTTGTTTATGCCGCCGGACTAAGCACTATAAGCGATATAGGGGATGGTTCATCTGCAATAACAAACAGAGAACAACCCCCTAATATTATTTAGCTGCTCGCGCTCTTGTAGTGCCTCAAGCCGATCCTCCATAACAACAGTGCAAACGCGGTGAACACAACAACTGTCAGAGCGGCAATGACGACGCCGACGGCATCGATACTGTTTGTTAGAAACTGCGTGGGGATGGTGGACATGATGCCGTAGGGGAGCAGGACGTAGAATAACAGCTTGAAAATGCCTTTATACAGCACGCCGGGTACCTTGAAATTGAGTTCGAGCATTTGATCCTCAAGCTGCTGTATGCCGGTGGTTGAAATGACAAAGAACGTGATCGTCCGAAGGATCAGCTCCATGTCATACCATAGGAGCGTCATGAAAAGGACGAGGACGGCGTAGCCTGCCGCCATTGCGAACGATACCTGGATTCCTCCGACAGATACGCCGTAGCACACAATGAGAATGCTCAGGATGACGAGCGGGAAGGAGCCTGGATTGACGTTTTCGAAGGTGAGGCGCAGCAGGGGATTGACTGGTTTTGTCAGGTAGTGGTCGAGGTCGCCGCGTTTGATTTTACCTGGCAGATCGACGATGCCGAAAAAGTAAATCAGCATGTTCAGAGCGTTGATCATCGAAAAGGTGCCGACGAAAATGATCATCTGGCCCCGGCCCCACCCGCCGATGCTGTCCACCTCGGAATAGATGGTTTCAAAGACGAGCAGCTGTATCAAAAACAGTGTGCCGTCGGCGAGAAACGCGCCGAAAAAGCTGAACCGGAACACGAGCATACGCGAGATTTTTGTTTTGATGAGCAGAGAGATAAACCGCAGATTTCTCTTCATATGCCTACCCCATCATACTTTTTCCTAAGGCTGCCGTAGGTGCGCTGGCTTATGAGCAGCATCAAAACAGCCCATCCCGATAAAATCGCAAGCCCGAATAAGCCTTCCTCATAACCCATTTGTCCGGTTAGCAGCATGGCGGGCGTGTAGACGACATGGGTAAAGGGGAGACAGCGCAAAACAAGCACCACCTTTTCGGGCAGCAGGGAAAGCGGCACCATCGAGCCGACGGCGAACGCCATGATATTAGCTTGTATATACAGGAAAAAATTGATCTCAACGAACTTAAAGGTCAGTATGCCAATGAAATAATGATAACACGCCATGAAAAACAGCCCCAGCAAGACCGTGAGCGCCGCAAGGGCGATGCACGCAATATCCGGCGTGAGCGTGATCCTGATCTGAAAAAGCACCGCGCATAAAAACGCCGCGAGCAGACTGAACCCCAGATGGAACGATGATTCTCCGGCGGCCCTTGAGCCAAAATAGCCGAAGGGATTCATAGGCGTCACCATATGCCCAAAAAACCGACCCACGCGAATCAGCTCGGACACGTCACCGCTGATCTGCCGCGAGACATCAAGCGCGTACAGAAACGAGCTGACGATATAGTAGGACAGCATGGACTGGAACGTAAAGCTGCCGACAAGCTCACGGCTGCCGAAAACGGCGCGCCATATGATAAACGCGGCAAGTACCCGGGCAACCGTCGCTACCATCGTCATCACGACGTCAAACCGCCAGGTGAGCTGCATCTTAAAGCTGAGGCGAAACACCTCGAGGTATTTTCTCATACGTGCTCTCCCTGCTCCATCGTGCGCTTATAGATTTTTTCAACGACAATGCCGATGTCTTCTTCCTCGACTGAAATATCCTGCAGCTGGTAGTCACGCATGAGCTGTTCAAGGACGCGGCCGCTCTGCTCTTTAGGGACCATGAATACAGCCTTGAGCGGGCTTTGCTCGAGAACCTCGCACATTTCCGGGGCGATGAACACCGTTTCATTCTCGAATAAAGCGGTAATTTTTTTGTGCGTCTGATACGCGCCGAACAGCTCATCCGTCCCGCCGTCATAGAGCTTTTGTCCACCGTTCACAACGACGCTGCGCGGACACAGGCTGCGGACATCCTCCATATAATGCGAGGTCAAAAGTATCGTCGTGCCGTTTCTGTCGTTGACTTCTCTCAAAAACGCGCGGATTTGCCTCTGGGCTGGCGCGTCCAGCCCGATTGTCGGCTC
Source organism: uncultured Eubacteriales bacterium (assembly GCA_942492735.1). Taxonomy (GTDB): domain Bacteria; phylum Bacillota; class Clostridia; order Oscillospirales; family Oscillospiraceae; genus Sporobacter. The sequence goes on along the minus strand of OW818648.1, from coordinate 3,923,764 downwards.
ATCGAGAAACAGCACCTTGGGATCGTGCAGGAGCGCCGTTACAAGCTCCATCTTCATACGCTCGCCGAGTGACAGCGTTCTGACCTGCATATTCAGATACGCCTTCGCGTCAAACAGTTCGGTGAACAGCGCCAGATTGCGCTTATAAACAGCGTCCGGTATCTCGTACATCTCTTTGAACAGAAGAAAGGTGTCGGCGGGAGTCAGGTCGAAAATGAGCTGGCTTTTCTGCCCCATGACGACCGCGTATTGCTTCTTAAATTCATTTTCCAGCTTGTTCGGATAATACCCCAGCACGGAAATCTCGCCGGAGCTTGGTGCGATAATACCGGTGAGCATTTTGACAAGCGTTGTTTTTCCCGCGCCGTTCGGGCCAATCAATCCGACGAATTCGCCTGGCTCAATCGCCAGATCAAAATCAGAGACAGCGGTTTTTATGATATATTTCCGGTTGAACAGGCTCTTGATGCTGGCCGTCAAGCCGGCTTCCTTTTCAAAACGCGTATATTCCTTAGTCAAATTCTTTGTTTGTATGATGCTCAATGTCGTATCTCCTTTAAAATAGAATAACCCGCAAAAGACACACCACACCTGTAAAGATGCAGATTGCTCCCGCGGGCACAAGTTGTTCTCGCGAACAACTATTCAACATATAAAAACAGCGAGCAAAGCTTGCTCGCGCCTCATGTATCGAAAAATTGAAGCAGTCTGTCAGGCCGTGTCTTTCAAAAGACGACAAAACAACGGGTCAAACCCCGTTACCGTCACCTTTTGCAACTTTATTTAGTTGACATTCACCAAAACAGACAGAACCGACACAAAAACACCTCGACTTTCAAAATTATGGATTCAGTATAGCAGTATTTGGGCATTTGTCAATCAAAACAACGGCTCTTGGTACATTGACCCTCGCCTCTTGCATATGGTATAATATGACAGGAACGGGGGTGATGTTTTGGGCTGTCAGCATCAATACATAATGACGCTCAGTTCGTATCTCATTGAGTTACCGTTTGGAACAAAAACATGTGACCTTTGCGGCTGCAGTATTCATCTCAAATGGTATTGGAGAATTTTGCTAATATTTTCGTGTGCCATTGGACCAGGTGCTACCGTTCTCGTTGGTCTTTTGCAATTTACACCGTTTCTGACCTGTGTCTTGATATTTGCTATAGCATGGTTCGTACAAGCAATATTATCGTGGCAAATAATCATACACGGCAAATATGTTTTGAAGAATAAAAAGGGTACAGCATCGCCGTAGCGAACGCACGCATGCGGCGAAGGGAGTCCGTCATCGGTCAATAAAATAAGGAGTGCGTTTCCTATCACGGAAACGCACTCCTTATTAGGTATGAGAAAAAGAGTAGAAGCGAGTTAAAGGGAGGCGAAAAAGAAAATGAGGGAGTTTTTATAAGCCCTACTAAAAGGTCTATTCAAAGATAAAACATGCTATAAAATATTGCAATAGTTTTGACGTAACTTACAAGAATTGCAGCGTAACGTGCATGATATAGATTATTTTAGTAAAATATGTTACATTAAGGAAAGATAGCGGTAAGATGGGTGAATGAAATGAGAATTGCAATTTGTGATGACGACAAAAAAGATCTTGCAATCATACAGGAATTCATCGGCAGGTATGATGCGGGGTTGTCCTGTGACGTCTTTCATTCCGCGGTTGACGTACTGAGCGCGCATAAAAAAGAGAATTACGACCTGATGTTTCTTGACATTGAGATGAAGCCGATGAATGGTTTCGAAGCGGCGAAACAGCTGACGCAGCATGATGATAAGCCGCTCATCATCTTTGTCACGAACAGCAGTAAATACACGATACAAGGCTATGAGGTGGCCTTCCGATATCTCATCAAACCGGCATCATACGAACAGATTGAAAAAACCTTAAACGACGCACTGGAGCGGGTCGTACCGAAAAAGATTCTCATCGATGTGAACGGGAGAAGCCAGATGATATCCACACGGGATATCTATTATTTTGAGGTATTTGACCATAACGTCAGGATTTGTGCGCATAGCAATGTATATGATTGCAGGGATTCGCTGAAGAACATCGAGGAGACGCTCAGCGGCGGCAATTTCATCCGGCCGCACAACAGCTTTCTTGTAAATCTGGAGCACGTCATCAACGCGTCGCAGACAGAATTCGTCATGAGAGACAAACGCATTATCAGCATCAGCCGAAAAAGGAAAGATGACGTATTCAGAGCTTTACATCAATACTTGAGGAGGTAGCGTGCGTGTACATAGCGGTTGAACTCGCAACGGCAGTCCTTGAAATGCTTGTTCTGAGTATATACCTAAGAGGCTTATATCAAAACTATGCCAAGAGTACAATGTTTGTCTGTGTCAGCTATATCATCACCGGAATCATCCTGTGCGGGCTCAGCGTCCAGCCCGTTTTCCCATTCATACGGATAAGCTACGCGTTCGTTTCGTTTTTTGTGCTGTCCGCAGTATTGTTCAATGCGAAATGGATGAGTGCTTTTTATAGCGCAATGCTTTTGTGCGTCATTAATATCACCGTTGACTATACCATTTCCAGCATATTTATGTTCTTCGGAATCCCCAGTGAGGAACTGGAGATAAACGGAAACAGCAGAGTATTATATATCGTCCTGGCGAAGCTTATACAGTTCTTTTTTGTTTTTTTTGTTATCAGAATATCAAAATGGAGAAAAACACATGATTCGCTCATTGGGGCGCTTCCGCTTCTGCTGTGTCAGGTTTTAAGCGTTTTTATCTGCTATCTTATGTATCTGGGATCATATGATTCACAGACGCAAATCACGCTGAGCTTTGTCATCGGTGCCGTCGGTATTCTTTACATTAATATCATTATCTTTCTGTATATCGAAAGAATCAAGGAAGTCAATGAAATAAAACGGCAGAATGAATTAGCCGACCTGCAATACCAGCTGAAGGTAGAGTATTTCAATCAAATCAAAGACGAACAAGATGAGACGAGAGCGCTATGGCACGATATAAAAAAGTACTTAAACACCATGAATGAACTGATGAAAATGGAAGACATCCCGCATGCCAGAGAATGCATCGATCAGGTCGCCGATCTGTTTGCCGGCATCGGAAACGTCGTCGATGTTGGGAATACGGTCATCGGTGCCGTCCTGAACCATAGTGTTCAAAAAGCCCAGAGACTGTTTATAAACACGGAGCTCGATATCAGAGTCCAACCGGATCTTAATATTTCCGCGGCGGACCTGAGCGTTATTATCGGCAATACATTTGACAACGCCATCGAGGCCTGCATGGACGTCGAGGAAGAGAAGCCGACAATTTCGGTACAGCTGATCCAAAAAGGCTCCATGCTTTATTACGAAATCAGAAACCCGTATAAGCCGGATTTGGATTCCAATGTCAAGGACTCGAAGCAGCACGGCTTTGGCCTCAAGAACGTCAAACGATGCATCGATAAATATAAGGGGACGATGGCCGTCCATTCCACGGATACATATTTTACTGTCTCTATCCACATTAATATCCCGTTTGAACAGCGTACCCAGCAATTGGTATCATAAGCGTGAAAGCAAATCTTAATAAAACAAACGACCCAATATCGGGTCGTTTGTTCTATTTTACATTGTTTAATACTGTTCTTCCATAAACACAATGAGATATCAGCATATCCCGCGTTACTTGTATCCTGCGTTACTTGTCATTCCCGCGTAGGCGGGAATCCAGTCTCCCAGGCACGTGGATTCCCGCCTGCGCGGGAATGACAGCGCGGACAATGTCGTTATCTTAATCGAATATTAGAATGACTTAGTATTTTCCGAAGCTTTCATCGCTGAGTGAGATTCTTGATTTCGCGGCGGCAGAGGTGCTGCCCGACAGCTTTTTTGCGCCCTGGTTCCGCGCGGCGTTGAGACCTGCGGTTGTGTTCGTTATCGTGAAGGCGTTGACTGCTTCCTTCAGCTGCGCGGCCTGCGCTGAGAGCTGCTCGCTCGCGGCGGCACTTTCCTCAGCTGTGGCGGCATTTGTCTGCACGACCTCCGAGACGAGGGCGATGCTTTGGTTGATCTGCTTGATCGCCAATGCTTGCTCGTTCGAAGAAACTGAAATCTCCCGCACAAGATTGGCGGATTTTTCAATCTGCTCAACAATCTGATTGAGGGCAGATGCTGTATTGTTGGCGATCTTCGTTCCCGCTTCAACCTTTTTCATGGAACCTTCGATCATGTCGGTTGTCTCTTTTGCGGCATTGGCCGATTTTGCCGCCAGATTGCGGACTTCCTCGGCGACGACGGCAAAGCCCTTACCATGCTGTCCGGCGCGCGCCGCTTCAACCGCGGCGTTGAGGGCGAGGATATTCGTCTGGAACGCGATATCGTCAATAACTTTGATAATCTTACTGATGTTGTTTGATGAATCGTTGATTTGATCCATCGCGCCAAGCATTTCTTTCATCTGATCATTACCGATGACGGCGTTTTTCTTGGCATTCTGAGCGAACTCGCTCGCTTTTTCAGCGTTCTGCGCGCTCATGTTCGTCTTCGAGGACATCTCGGTCAGCGAGGCTGTCAGCTCCTGTACGGAGCTTGCCTGCGCCGTAGCGCCTTGCGACAGTGCAAAGCTTGAATCGGATACCATGTTTGCGCCCGACGCAACCTGTTCGGCGGTCACCGAAATCGAGCTGACAATTTGATTTGTATTGCTGGCCAGCTCCTGCAGCGCATTGCCGAGGAGGTCGTTTTTACTTCTGATATGCACCTGCGTTGTCAGATCTCCCGAAGCCAGCTGCTTTGTATCGGCGACTTTTTCCCTCGTGGCATTGAGCAGATTAATGAATGTGTGACAATGGAGCATCATCTCGTCATGCGTATCGGCTGATATAACCATGTCACTATCAAAATAGGACAGGTCGCCTTCTACCATTTTGATAAGACCGATCGTCATACCCTCCAGCGGAGCCTTGAGATAATTGCCCATGTACCGGGAGAAGTAGAAAACAAAAATAATGCCGACGAGAGCAATAGCGCTGATGACAATGATTGTCGTCGTTATCAGGGCGGAATTATTGTCTGTCCTTAAATTCATGAGACTAAGCAGGGCATAGATAACCGCTGCAACGAAAACAATAGCCGAAAAAAGAGTGCAAACTAATATTTTTGTACCGAGTCTCGCTTTGACGAATCCTTGTATTTTGGAGAGTAATTTTGACATCGTCATTCCACCATTCATCTTTCGTTTTATGTAGGTATATTATATTATCGAATGATTTATAAAAAAATACAGTATAAATACACAAAAACCCGACAAAAAGACAAGAAGGGCGTGCCGCAAACGTTTTATCAAACGTAAGCGGCACGCCCTTTTCAGGTTTTACTTCTCAGTGACGTACATAAAGTACTTAAATCCAAACGGGTTGGAGTAGAAGCCCTGAATGTTGTCCTTAATGAGGAAGAGGTCCGTGTAGTAGTAAATCGGAGCGACAGCAGCTTCTGTCATCAGAATGTCTTCAGCATCATGCATGAGCGTCATGCGCTCGGCTCTGTCGCTGGAGGTGCTGACTTTCATCATCAGGTCGTCAAATGCGGGGTTGTTGAACTGCGGGTTGTTGTTGCCGCTGGTGGATGTGAACAGGCTCAGGAAGGTACTCGGATCGTTGTAGTCGCCGAGCCAACCGTCACGGGCGATCTGGAAGTTGCCGTCCTGGCGGGTGACAATGAAGACAGCCCAATCCTGGTTGGCAATCGAGACAGTGACGCCGAGCTCTGTCTGCCACATGTTCTGCAGGGCTTCGGCTATGGCCTTGTGGCCTTCGCTTGTGTTGTAAACATACTCAACAGCCGGTAAGCCCTTGCCTTCCGGATAGCCGGCTTCGGCGAGGAGTGCTCTGGCCTTGTCGCAGTTGGCTTTATAATCGGCTGCTGCGACGCTGTAATAGTCGCCGCCGTTGGCTCTGAAGTCGGAGCCGGGTTCGTTATCGCTCAGCTTCATCGGTACGAATGCGGGTGCCGGGACCTGTCCGCCCTGGGCGACTTTTTCAACGATAAAGTTTCTGTCGATGACGAGGGAGAAGGCTTCTCTGACTTTCGCGTTGTCAAACGGCGCCATCTGTGTGTTGAAGGAGACGTAATATGTGCCGAGCTGGCCTTCAATACTGAGGGAGCCGTCGGCCTTCAGCGCGGCAATTTCGTCGGGAGGAACGTCGTCGATGAGGGACAATTCGTCGTTCTTAAAAGCGGCGTACATGGCATTGACGTCGTCCATCAGAGCAAATTTGATCTGCGTGGGGCCAAGCGCCTCGAGATTATAGTAGTTGGGGTTCTTTTCATAAATCATATGTGAGTTGGCGACCCACTCCTTGAGCATGTACGGGCCGTTGCCGATATAGGTTGCGGGCTCAAGGGCCCAGTTGTCGCCGTTGGCTGTGATGATATCTTCTCTAAGCGGTACACAGGAGGGGAAAGCGGCGATCTCAAGGAAATAAGCACTCTTATTGGCAAGTGTGACTTCAACGGTCTTGTCGTTAAGCGCTTTGATGCCGATAGCTTTAACCATCTCCGGTGTGACTGTTGCTGGATCATCGGCATAGATGACATCGGCAACACCGGCGACCATGTCGATCATGTAGCTATATTCGGAAGCCGTTGCGGGATCAACAAGCCTCTGCCAGGAGTAGACGAAGTCCGAAGCCTTAACGGGCTGTCCGTCTGACCATTTGGCATCACGGAGCGTGAAGGTGTAGACAAGGCCGTCGTCGCTTACTTTGTAGGATTCGGCAGCGCCGGGGACGACTTCAAGCTTGTCGTTGATGACCATCAGGCCCTCAAATGCATGAACTGTGAGGGTGGCGCCGTCAACAGAGGTGTTCTTTGACGGGTCGATTGTTTCGGGCTGGGAAGCGATGCAGACACTAAGAGTAAAATCTTTGTTTGCTGCGGTTGTTTCTGCTGCGCTCGGGGCAGCGCTTTCACCGGCGCTGGCGCTGGGGGAGGGACTTGTCGTCGGTGTGCTGCCACAGCCCGCGACAAGAGCCAGGATCATGCAGATGACGAGTACGAGATAAAGTCCTTTTTTCATAAATGTCCTCCTTAAATGGTTTATTGTCAAAAGTAATATTACTTTAAGACACCTGTATTGATGAGATGACATGCGGCAAAGTGGCCTGCGTTATATTCCTTGAATTCAGGCGCAGCTGTTTTGCATATATCGACGGCGTATGGGCAGCGCGTGTGAAAACGGCACCCGGACGGCGGATTGATAGGGCTTGGAATTTCACCCTCAGGGAGCATTCGATTTCTGGTTCTGCTGACTTCCGGATCAGGGATGGGAACAGCGGACAGAAGCGATTTCGTATACGGGTGGAGCGGATTTTTGTACAGCTCGTTGCTTTGCGCAAGCTCCACAAGATTGCCCAGATACATAACACCGATACGGTTTGATATGTGCTTGACGACAGAGAGGTCGTGCGCTATGAACAGATAGGTCAAACCCATATCATTCTGAAGGTCCTCGAGCATGTTGACGATCTGTGACTGTATCGACACATCGAGCGCCGAAACCGGCTCATCGCAGACGATAAATTCCGGTTCGACGGCGAGCGCCCTGGCAATGCCGATGCGCTGCTGCTGCCCGCCGGAGAACTCATGCGGGTATCTGTTGGCATGTTCGCTGTTTAAGCCAACCCTATCGAGATAATGAATTATTTTGTCACGCCGCTCGGCGTTATTTTTTGCAAGCTTATGTATATCAATGGATTCGCCGACAATTTCACCGACTGTCATACGCGGATCAAGCGAGGCAGAGGGGTCTTGAAAGATGATCTGCATCTTCCGCCGGTAAGGGAGCATCTCCGCTTTTGTGATATCAATGCCGTTATATCTGATTGTGCCACGGGTCGGTTCATACAGACGAAGAAGCGTTCTGCCCAGCGTTGTTTTGCCGCAGCCGCTCTCGCCGACGAGACCGAGTGTTTCGCCCTTGCAGATAAAGAGGCTGACATCTTCGACAGCGTGCACAAACTGTTTGTGACGTAAACCGGACTTGGCAGGAAAATATTTCCTGAGGTTTTCGACCTCAACCAATTTCTCAATACTCTTATCAGCCAATATTTTCACTTCCTTTCGCCTGCAGCCAGCAGGCAGCATAATGTCCGTCACTTATCGGGAAATTAGGAGGCATTTGACGCAGACAGATTTTCATACAGCTTGAGCAGCGCGGTGAAAAGGGACAGCCGGGCGGCGGATTGAGCATATCGACTGGAGTGCCCTCAATCGGGATCAGGCGGTCATAATCTTCATCGATGCGGGGCATTGACTTTAAGAGCCCAAGCGTATACGGATGCTTCGGTTGATAAAAGATCTCGTCAACACTCCCGGCCTCGACAATGTGACCGGCATACATGACGCAAACGTTGTCACAGATATCTGCGACAACACCGAGATTGTGTGTAATGAGTATGACGGACATATCGACCTTTTTCTGAAGAGTGCGAAGCAGCTCTATAATCTGCGCCTGAATGGTCACGTCAAGAGCTGTCGTTGGTTCGTCGGCAATCAGCAGCTTCGGATTACACATAAGTCCCATGGCGATCATAACGCGCTGGCGCATGCCGCCGGACAGCTCATGCGGATATTGCTTCAGACGCTTTTCGACATTATTGATGCCGACAAGCTCCAGTAAATCCTTCGCTTTTGCGACGGCATCGTGATGTGCCATCGACTCATGGCAGCAGATCGCCTCGACGAGCTGGTTTTCAATAGTATAAACAGGGTTTAAGCAGGTCATCGGGTTTTGGAAGATCATACTGATATCATTTCCCCGAATCGACCGCATCTCCTTCTCCTCTACCTCAAGAAGATTACGTCCGTCGAGCGAGATAGAACCGCTGACGACCTTTCCGGGGCTTTGCAGCAGACCCATGACGCTATATGCGCTGACACTTTTGCCGCTGCCGGATTCGCCGACAATACCAAGCACCTCGCCGCAGCACACGCTATAGGTAATCCCGTCAACAGCCTTGACCTCGCCTGCATGTGTAAAGAAGGAGACCTTCAAATCTTTGACTTCAAGCAGTTTTTCTTTTTTCATTATGGTGTCTCCTATTTCTTCAGCTTCGGATCAAGCGCGTCGCGCAGTCCGTCTCCGAAGAGATTGAAAGCGAGAATGAGTATGCTCAATATGACAGAAGGTATTATCAGTCTGAAGGTATATGAATAAATGCCTTTGAGTGCGTCGGCGCAAAGAGAACCGAGACTTGCCAGCGGCGCCGATACGCCAAGGCCGATAAAGCTCAAAAATGATTCGAGGAAGATTGCCGAAGGTATCTGGAGCATGGTGATAACAATCAGCTGGCCAACACAGTTGGGCAGAAGGTGGCGCTTGATAATGCGGGCGTTTCCTGCCCCAAGCGCGCGGGCTGCGGTGATGAATTCCTGCTCCTTGAGCATCAGTACCTGACCGCGGATGATTCTGGCGTTGCCGACCCAGTACAGTAATGCAAATGTGACGAAAATGGCTATTATGCCAGGCCCGAGTGTCAGTAAGAATTTGAGATTGTCACTCGATTGAAATAGTGTTTTCAGAGGTTCCTTTAAGACAACGGAGAGCAAAATAACAACCAGCATATCCGGTATGGAATAGATCAGCTCAACGATGCGCATCATGACATTGTCGACGACGCCGCCAAGCAGACCGGAAATCGACCCGTAAATCGAACCGATGAAAAGAACGATGAGGCTCGCTATAATACCGATGACCATGGAAATGCGCGTTGCATACATAATACGCACAAGGAGATCACGACCTAGAGAATCTGTACCGAAGGGGAATTGCCAGCTCGGGTGCATATTTTCACTGCCTCTGATTTGCTGCTCATAGGAATATTCCCGCAGCAACGGTCCCAAAAAGGCAAATACAACCAGAATAATCAGGATACAAAGCGAAACCATGGCGATTTTGTTTTTCTTCAGCCGCCGCCAGGCATCCTGCCAATAAGACATGCTCTTTTGCATCTTAATAAAGTCAGCGCGTTCTTCCTTTGTGGCAGGCTCAAAATCTGAGCTCGTATATACCGTTTCGCTATTTACTTCGAGCATTTTATCAATATCCGGCTGGAGGCTCCCAAATTTAGTCAGCTTGTTTTTTTTCATTTGTTAAGCTCCCTTGGATAATTTGATGCGCGGATCGATAACCTTGTAAATAATATCGACGAGCAGGTTGAGGCCAACGATGAGAACTGAGAGGAAGATTGTCGTGCCCATAACAATCGGATAATCCCGGTTAGAGATACTCTGAATAAAATATCTGCCGAGTCCGGGTAGACTAAAGACACTTTCGATGACCAGACTGCCCGTCAATGTAAAGGCAACGAGCGGTCCGATATAAGTCACAACAGGAATGAGAGAGTTGCGCAGCGCATGCTTGAATGTGATGATCGTGGGGTTTAAGCCCTTCGCTTTTGCTGTTCGGATATAATCCTGATGCAGGACATCCAGCATACTCGAGCGTGTTAGGCGGGCTATATAACAAGCCGGATAAAATCCAAGTGCAAAGCACGGCAGAATATAGTGGATCGGGCTTGTCAGCCCCATTGTTGGCAGCCACCCGAGCTTTACCCCAAAAATGATCATGATACTGGTCGCCAACACGAAGCTCGGAATCGCCACACCCATGGTTGTGATAACGCGGATGAAACCGTCCAGGGTTTTGCCGCGGTGATACGCAGCCAGGCTACCGAGCGGAATCCCTGTGATGATAGCAAACACAATTGCAATGCCGCCAATTTTCGCAGATGTCGGGAATTGCTGCAAAATAATTGTCATGACAGGTTTATTGAGCTGCATCTTCAGGGAGACACCGAGATCACCCTGTAAGAAGTTCCACAAGTAATTTTTGTATTGCACTAATAGGGGTTTATCGAGACCATACTTGGCGTTTAACGCGTCAAGCACACTCTGCTGCATCACCTTTTCACCTAAAAAAGGCCCGCCGGGGATCGCATTCATCAGCATAAAGGTGAGAAATGTTATCAACAGTACGGTGACCAACGCCCAGAATATTCGTGTTCCTATGTATTTTGCCACAATTTCACTTCCTAAACTTTGCTTTTGTACTTTAGCTTGGTAGTTCGTTACCCCGATTTGCACAAATAAATGTAGGTTTTTGCCTGATTTTATGTTTATTTATTATATAACTTCAAATGACGTCTTTCAATGTATATTTTTGCCTTTATGCATTATTGTTTTTGAAATATAAGAAAATTCATGCAATGTTCTAAAAACATTGACATCAATACGTCCGAGGTTGTTATATACCACAATGAAACGCCGCAAATCCGAGAGGATTTGCAGCGTCGTTGCTGTTGAATATTCATTATGCGCTAAATTGGGGTAAAATTCAAGATATTTGTTGCGCCTTGATGAGATTCGTTGTGCCGCTGATGCCGATCGGCACGCCGGCCGTTAGGACAACAGTGTCTCCTCTTTTGACAATATCCGTTTCAAGCGCGGCGCTGATGCCTGTATCGAACAGCTCGTCGGTGGAGCTCAGCTGCTTTCCCACCTTCGGCGTTACGCCCCACGAAATGCTCAGCTGCCGTCGGACGATGTCTTTTTCGGTCAGCGCAATGATCGGACATTGCGGGCGGAAGCGAGAGATCATGCGGGCTGTGTGGCCAGACGATGTCACGGTGATGATAGCGCTCGCGCCGAGGTCCATTGCCGTCATGCAGCAGGCGTGGCTGATCGCGTCGCTGATGACCGTCTTTTTCTCGAAGCCCAGCTCCCTGAAGCGTTTCCAGTAGTCGATGGCATCCTCCGCCGCCGTGATAATCTTGTCCATTGTGTCCACGCTCTCAACCGGATATTTACCGGCAGCCGTCTCGCCGGACAGCATGACGCAGCTTGCCCCGTCAAAAACGGCATTGGCGACGTCGCTCACCTCCGCGCGCGTCGGGCGCGGATTGCGGATCATCGAATCGAGCATCTGTGTGGCGACGATGACAGGCTTTCCCAGCATGATGCCCTCTTTAATGATCTTTTTTTGCATGATCGGCACCTCCCAGGCGTTGATCTCAACGCCCATGTCGCCCCGAGCGACCATGATGGCATCCGAAACTTCTGCAATCTCGCTTAAATTGTTGATGCCCTCTCGATTTTCAATTTTCGATATGATTTTGATGTCCCCGCCGCCGAATTTTTGCAGCGCGTTCCGGATGGCAAAAACATCCTCCTTATTCCGGATGAACGACGCGGCGATAAAGTCCATTTCGTGCTCCACGGCAAACTTCAGGTCCCGCTCATCCGCTTCGGACAGCCCGTCGAACTTGATGCTGACACCGGGCATATTCATGCTCTTATGGTCGGACAGCACCCCGCCGTTGACGACGACGCAGCGCAGGTCATGGTTGTTGATGTCGACGACCCTGAGCTCTATTAGGCCGTCGTCGAGAAGAATTCTATCCCCGTGCCGGAGTTCCTCGTGCAAGTTCCTATATGTCGTCGATACCCTGTGTTCATCGCCGATAACATCATCTGTCGTAATCGTGAAGGGTGCACCGATATTCAGGGTAATGCGCCCTGTTTTAAAATTCTTGATTCTGACCTCCGGCCCCTTCGTGTCGAGAATTGAGGCGGCGGTCATATTGAGCGCGCTTCTGGCTTGCTTGAATCTGTCAAGTCTCAAGCCGTGTTCCTCGTGCGTCCCGTGCGAAAAATTGAGCCGTACCGCGTTGACGCCCTGCAGGAGCAGTTCCTTTATCATATCGATATCATCGACAGCAGGCCCCAGCGTGCAAATGATTTTCGTCTTTCTCATAGTAAACCTCCGCATATGTTGATCTTCGTTCTCTCAATAATATTAGCATTTTCTTGTTAATTTTAATAGCTTGACTATTAAAAATTTGTGATACTAAAACTATTACGATAAGATCAAAATGTCAAGAGCTACGAGACAGAAGCTTCAGAAGCCAGATAATCGTCTGTCGTCACGACTTGCGCAAACATGCCGCTTAATGCGGCCATGAACGTGTGATGGACTGTTTCGGCTGGGATGACCTGACCGTTCCAGACAAGCGCTCTTGTCGTGCAGGCATCCTCCGGCAGCGTGACAGAGAAGCTGTGATCTTGCGCAGCCCGTACAGTTGTATCGATACACATGTGGCTCATCATACCGCAGATGACAATGTGATCGACGTCCTGACGCTGCAATTCCGCCGCAAGGCCTGTCTGCAGAAATGCGCTCGGGAAATGCTTGATGATGACTGTTTCGCCGCCCTGAGGCGCAACGCTCATATGGATTTCAGAGCCGATGCTGTCCGGCAAAAAAGTCACTGCACCCGGCCTCGAATTGATGTGGCGGACGTGGAATACCGGCAAGCTGCTGTCTCTGAAATGCGTGATTAAGCGTTTTGCCTGCGCCGCCGCCTCTTCCGGCTGGTGGAGCGGTATATTGCCGCCCTCGAAATACTCGTTCTGGATATCGACTAATATGAGCGCTGATTTCATAAAAAGACCTCCCGTCGCTGCATTTCACTGTGATGCCGACTTTACAATGCATTAATTACCGTAAATCCTGCCATCATATACGCTGTGAGATTTCTTACACAAAAAAACTGGAGTGTGAAGCTTTTGAAAAGCATTAAAAAAACCGCAATACTATTTATCCTTTTGATCTCAATGTGCCTGACAGCCTTTATGACGGCATCTGCGCAGTACGGGGCCTCAATGGTGCAGGAAAACCAGCCGTACACCCTGCCGCAAATTTTGACGTACGCCATTGAGGACGAATATCTCGCCAAAGCCCGGTATATCATCGATATTGAGAAATTCGGCGGTCTGAGACCGTTTACGCGTATTGCACAAGCGGAGCAAAGGCATATCAGTCTTTTAGAACCGTTATTGGTAAAATATAAAGTGCCGATACCTGTGGATAATGCCGCCCAATATATTGTTGTGCCGAACACACTCCTGGCGGCGATGAAGGCCGGTGTCGCAGGTGAAAGAGACAACATGCGCATGTATGACATTTTTCTGAAGCAGCAATTACCCGAAGATGTTAGACTCGCTTTTACGCTGCTGAGAAGAGCCGCTGAAAATCATTTAAGGACCTTTGAGCGGCACGCAGCCAGACTCGAGGGCACACTCCTGGGCAGAAGCGGCTGAAGACGCTCAGCACCATAAGTCGTAATACTGTAGGATATCCCCGATGACGAGATGTTCTTCCGCCGTCGGTCCAAGGCCGACAGGTGCGGTTCGGTAGGCTCGACGTTATCCGCCGCTGCTGGAGAATCCGAAACGAGCGGACTGAATGAACAATGGGACTGCTTCCCACCGTATTATCGCCGCCGTCTAAATTTCTGCCGCCGCGCAGGCGGCAAGAATGAATAAAAGCGAAGCAACCAATGCGATGACGTCCGCTATTGATGATCCGCGTTCTTTAAAATGCTTTTTAAAGCCCCTAAAAATCATGACGCAGTCCTCCCTGAAAACATATAAGACCGTACGCACCTGCCCATGGTGATATCAGTACGGTATTCATGTATTAGACAGCAAAACCCAAATAAGGTTCCTTAAAATTCCAAAATTATATCAGATACTTGCGTCAGCAGGTTTCAATGTTATACGGTTATTTCGTATATTTTTCTCTCACGCGCGAATGGCTGCGGGATATAGCGCACGGAAGATATACGGGAGCCGGTGATGCCGTATTTAGGATTATAGCCGAATATGTTAATGTATCGGTCAAGGTCGTCCTGTTCTGCCTCCATTGCGCCCAGCAGAGAAAAAACCGCTTTAGCGTCATTAATGGCCCGGTGTGTGTTCTCCGCTTGAAGGGTATAGGCGGTTACGGCGTCGGCCAATTTGTGCGGATAGTCGCGGCGGTCCCTGTAAACGGTGAGGGCGTCAAGCAGCTTCACATGGCTCAAAACATTTTCCATGCCGAAGCTCCGAAGAAAATGATATAAAAAACCCAGATCGAACTGCGCGTTATAAGCGGCGACAAGCGGGCGTCCGGTTCCCAGAATTTCTGCCAGTGCCTGACATGCATCACGCTTTTCGATGCCGTCGCCATCGAGCATCGGCTGTGTGATTCCGGTAATCTTTGTGATTGTCTCACTCAAACGTCTGCCCGGAGACATTCGAATCAGCATGCTGAGCTCGCCGTCTGTGCAAATAGTCCCGTCCGTTCGAACAACGCGCAGCGCGCCGAGCTCAATAATTTCATCTGTGCGCGAATCAAGTCCCGATGTTTCGACATCGATGAAAACAATACTGTCAAATTGATCAAAAAGCCTGCCGAGCATGAGCGCACCTCATTTTCAAATATATTCAGCAATGGTCCTTGATAACCTGCAAAA
This sequence comes from uncultured Eubacteriales bacterium, assembly GCA_942492735.1. Lineage (GTDB taxonomy): Bacteria > Bacillota > Clostridia > Oscillospirales > Oscillospiraceae > Sporobacter. The sequence continues at coordinate 3,908,418 of OW818648.1, read as the reverse complement.
ATGCCGAGCCGTAGCGGCTGGCTTTGACCTCGCCGACGCCTGAGACATTCAGGAACTCCGACATCGTGCGGGGTAATTTTGCGGCCATTTCAGCGAGCGCGGCGTTGGAAAATACGATGTAAGCAGGGACGCCGGCCTCCTGTGCCAGACGGGAACGGAGGGCTTTGAGAGCGGATAAGACGTCGTCCTCAATCGGCGCGTCGTCAATACTGAAACGTGCTTTTTTGCTTAAACCGCGCGATTCATTGAGCGGCGCTTTATCGAACGGCGATTTATCGAACGGAGATTTATCGAACGGAGATTTATCGAACGGCGATTTATCGCTGCTATCAATGGCGGGCGGCAGCTTTCTGACGGGCATGGTTACAAGTGTACCGCGAAACAGCACCTCGCGCGATTTATCGGTCAGGCGCAGGACGGGATATTCGCCCTCGGTGACTTGCAGATAGCCTTGGGTCACAAGCTGATCGATGTATTCGCGGATTTTTGGCCTGTCTACATCATGCATGATACCGTATGTCGGCAGCGTATCAAGACGCAGCTGCATGACACGCTGTTCCTTGCTGCCGTGCAGCATACGCACACAGACCGTGACGCCGACGCCGTTTGGATATTTTTTCTCTATCCGAGACACACAGGAAAGAATCTTCTGTGCCTCGATTGTGATGTCCTTTTGCTCATATTCAAACGTGCTGGCTTTGCAGCTGCCGCAGTTGCCGCACCAGCCGCTGTGCGTCTCGCCGAAATAGGCGAGGATATAAGCCCGCAGGCAGCTGCCAGTCTCGCAGTAACCGACCATTTTGTCGAGCCTCTCCATATCGCGGCGCAGGATGATTTCACGTTCTTGTGCGGTCATCGCTTCATTTTCCTCGGAATTCTGTATCAAAAACAGTGCCGTGCGTATATCGCCTTTCGAATACAGCAGAATGCAGTCTGCCGGTTCTCCGTCGCGTCCGGCGCGGCCCGCCTCCTGATAATAGCTCTCCGGATTTTTCGGCATGTTGTAGTGGATAACGAAGCTCACGTTGGACTTGTCGATGCCCATGCCGAAGGCGTTTGTCGCGACCATCACGCGGCGGCGGTCATAGACGAAATCCTCTTGATTTTTTTGCCGCTCGGCGTCGTCGAGCCCTGCGTGATAGCGCGTGGCGGAGATGCGATGCGCGCGCAGCGTGTCGCAGACGCGCTCGACCGCAGTACGTGTGGCGCAGTAGATAATGCCGCTTTTTCCCTTACGCGCCTTCAGCAGTTCCTGCAGATACGCCGGCTTGCTTTTGGGGCGGACAACCTCGAAATACAGGTTTGCGCGGTCAAAGCCTGTCGTTAGGGAAAGCGGGTTTTGCAGCTTCAAAATGCGGTTGATATCCGTCTTAACCTCCGTCGTCGCCGTCGCCGTGAACGCGCCGACGGTCGGGCGGTAGCTGAGGTGCTCGATGAATTCGACGATCTTCAGATAACTGGGCCGGAAGTCCTGCCCCCATTGAGACACGCAATGCGCCTCATCCACAGCGACAAGCGCAATGCGCTGACGTTCGGCAAAGCGCAGGAAATCACCTGTTGCAAGCCGCTCCGGCGCGATGTAAATGATTTTATACTGGCCAGCCTCTGCCCGCCGGAACACCTCGCGGTACTGGGCTGCGGTCAGCGACGAATTGATATACGCCGCCGCGATACCGGCCTGCGTGAGCGATGCCACCTGATCCTTCATCAGTGAAATGAGCGGGGACACCACGAGCGTTAAACCCGGCAGCAGCAGCGCCGGTATCTGATAGCATGCCGATTTTCCAGCCCCCGTCGGCATAACGCCCAGTACGTCGCGCCCCGCTATCAGCGCGTCAATCAGCGCCTCCTGCCCCTGCCTGAAGGCAGCATGCCCGAAATATTGTTTAAGCGCAGTTTGTTTATCCATCATATACCTCGCTGTATCCCAATCGAACAAATGCATTTACATTCATATGGAAAGTATTGTATATTAATTATAAGTCGATAAAAGCAACAAAACAATAGACAAGAGAGAAAAAGAAGTTATAAAGACGATTTAAGCAATAAAGGAGCAGTGTTATGACATTTGTCTGTTACCCAAAATGTACCACCTGCCAAAAGGCGCGGGCATATCTCGATACACGCGGTATTGCATACAATTTCCGCGATATCAAGCTCGAGAAACCGACGCTCAGCGAGCTGAGAGCGTGGCATAGCCTCAGCGGTATACCGCTTTGCCGTTTTTTCAATACGAGTGGCCTTCAATATAGAGCGCTTGCAGTGAAGGAAAAGCTCCCCACAATGAGCGATGAGGACAAGCTGGTGTTGCTGTCGACCGACGGTATGCTCGTCAAGCGCCCGATACTCATCGGAGACGGCTTTGTCCTTGTCGGATTTAAGCAGGAGCAATGGGAGGCGCACGTCAAATGACACGCCGAGAGCTGATTGATTACTGCCTGACGTATCCCGACGCCTTTGAGGACTATCCCTTCGATGACGGACCCAATATAGCAGGAGCATGGACGGTCATGCGCCACCGGCAGAATAAAAAAGGCTTCGCGTTCATCTATGAGCGCGAAGGCCTGTGCGTCAATTTAAAGTGCGAGCCCCTGCGCGCGGATTTCCTCCGCCAGCTGTATTCCGGTGTCACGCCCGCCTACCATATGAATAAAGCGCACTGGAATACCGTCCTCGTTGGCTCCGACGTACCCGAGGACGCACTTTACGATTTGATCGACCATAGCTACCGCCTGACGATGCCGAAAAGAAGGAAATAGAGGGATTGTGTTGACCTATGTTATCATATATGATAACATAAACGTGTAACTCAGCATACACTGTTATTGGAGGTGTATCATGGAGTGGCAAGTGGAATATTATAAAAAGGATAACGGCGATATTCCCGTTCTTGAATATTTGCTAACATTGGCACCTAAACTGCGGGCCAAAGTCTTTAGCGAAATTGAACTGCTTGAAAAGCACGGAAGAGAACTAAAGGAACCGTATGTAAAACCAATTCACGGGGAGAAGTATAGAGGTATTTTTGAGCTGAGGGTTAAATTCGCTTCAGATATAAGCAGAATATTCTATTTTGCATTTTGTCAGAAAACCTTTGTACTGCTTTATGGGTTTTCCAAGAAGACTGAAAAGACGCCCCAGAGAGAGCTTGACATGGCAATGAAGTACAAAAAAGATTATGAAAGAAGGTGTGATGATGAGTAAAGGCGGCGCGAAGTTTTCTGAGGTCAAGTCGCTGCTGATGAAGGATGAGGAATTCAAAACGGAGTATGACAAGCTCAGACCGCGATATGAGGTGATTTCTCAGATTATAGAGGCCCGAACAAGTCAGAATATCACTCAAGCTGAATTGGCGCTCAGGGTAGGTACACAGAAATCCAATATCAGCCGATTAGAAAGCGGAGTATACAATCCATCACTCGACTTTTTAGCAAAGGTTGCACGATCCCTTGGAAAAGAAGTCCAAGTGACCTTGAAATAAGACAAGGGGACGGTTCATCCGTCTTGATCCAGACGAGTACCGCCAACATCCTTCTAATATCAGGGTGTTGGCGGTTTCTTGATTTTGAGTGTTTGATTTCATATAATATTACCTGTTCAGCAAACCGCTTGCTTTTACGCAAACTTCGTAGACCACATTATATTGCTGATCGAGCGGCGGAAACACCGCATCGGTGAAACCTGATCAGCTTATTGAAAACAAGTGTTAACCTGGGACAGTATGCCGAAGCCTGTCAATAGCGGGTGTTTTTAAACCGCTTTGCGTTATCAATGCATCAAACTCTGCCTGCAGGTATAATAGCTCCGGCTTGGCGGCAATGCAATGCTTCGCCATTGTTATTTCTGCCAGTTTGGTCCCCATGACGACTTTGAACACACCGGCAGTAAGCCATACTGGCAGCTTGAAATACCAAAGTTTTGCGGGTGTTGTTGTATATCCCAGCTTATTCAGCACGGAAAACCCTTCTCTGATGCCTCTTACCATAAGCAGAACATCTTCAAACGACCTTGCCAAGCGGTAATTATCGCAATCGTATCGGTACAACGTGTTTGCGATACTCGTGACCATTGCCACGTGGGTTTTTTGCCACGCGTCCATGTCGCTGCAGAAAACAGAAGGTATGCCGGCACGGCTGAAAGCATCAATCAACAGGCGAACACGCGCTGTTTTCCTACCGCTGTACTCTCCGAACGTCGTGGTCTGAAACACACGGATTGCTCCGCTTCCGATGAAGTAAGTAACCAGGTTATCGATTCGCTCTCCGCCGGCTGACGGGAATCCCAGCATGAGCCGCTCACTGCCGACGGCTTCTACCCACTTATCGTACCCCGCGGCTGTGTTAACGACAAAGACGATATTCTTTGATTGATTCTCTGCAAGGATCGGCAGTACGCTGTCAATCTGTGTCCGCTGCATCACGATGACGATGTAGTCGTACAGGTCGTCAGGAGCAAGCTGCTCCATCACGCTAACGGCAATGACCGCCGTTTTCTTTGCTCCGGGTACGGATAATATAATACCATTTTGTCGTAGCGCCTCAGCCCGGCTGCCGCGTGCCAGAATCGTTACATCTTGTCCTGCTGCAGCAAGCTTCCCAGCAAAAATGCTGCCAATAACACCGGCACCGTAAATCAGTATACGCATAAACACTTTTTCCCTCCAAAGCTCTGATGCCGTTGCAATACCTGTTCTATATCAAAGGATACAAGGTTCGTTTATATTCATCATTCAAGTGTCGTTTCAAATCAGATGCAGGGAACGATTTGCCGTGACCCGGATAGATAGCGAGGGGATTCAGCTTGATTATATTTTCCCATGACTGACAGAAGACCCCGAGGTTTTCGATCCATATCGAGACCCGTTCGCTGCTCGGAAATCCATTCATGGCCGCGTCTCCGCAAAATAGCGTACCGTCTTTCGTCAGCAGCGAAATGGAACAGGAGGTATGCCCAGGCGTTTCGATGATACGTGCGTCAAGGTCGGATTCGAGTTTCGTCTGCGTGTCGGGGCGAAGAAGCAGAAGCCTGTCTCTCAACGCCTCAGGGAACGGCGGAAATCTGTGCGCGCCCTTGCCAAAGAATTCCATCATCCTACTAAAGCGGAGCGCCGTCCTGCTTGAACAGCCGCCGTCAAAGCAATTCTGCCCACGAAACAGCGCATCAATGCCGTTTTCATGCATGATTACCTTTGCGCCGGAGTTACATAAAATATCAGCAAGGAACCCTGCATGGTCATCGTGGGCATGTGTGAGGAATATGTAATCTATTTCACGAAGAGACAATCCTTGATTTCTCAGCCGTTTATGAAACGCAGCAAACTGTTCGGCATAACCGGTGTCAACCAGAATGGTTTTTCCGGATGATTTAATCAGATAAGTGTTCACAATACGATTTCCGAGGTTCATGATCTCAGTCATTTGAGTAAACGCCTCCACTTTGGATTCATCTTATGGCACGTCATTCATAATTGTCGTTCCGGAGGCATAAAAAAACACATCTGTGGAACATACTACTGTCCCACAGATGTGCGTTTAATGCAATCTGCTGCCACTCGTTGGGTGGCCCGGCCCCATGTACCTCAATGAAAGGTCCATCGCCTGCTCAGTTTGAACTGTAGCTAAATGCAGTGCAAAGAGATCACTGTTACAATAACATGTGCTGGATGAATCTGTCAAGAATACGGTTCATTTGTCTTGTTCGAAAAATAGCTCCGAAGCAAAATCACGAAGTGCAGCTGAATTAATGAGGCAATAAAGTTAAATACCGTCACCTGAGTTCAAAGGTGACGGTATTTATTATTAAGCAGTATCTCTCCTGAGACTTTTCCCGATCGATAGGTCCCATCATGCCCGTTGTCGGCAGGCGCATGTTTCCCATACCAAGCCGTGAGAGACTGATTCCATCCTTAAACGATTTGTAAATCATGTGTATCCTCCGATGCGATATGCAAGAGTTCATTTCATTATTACAATGTTAGCACTTTGAGTGCACTCCAAGTCAAGTATAAATTTTCAAATTCTCAGACTTGTTTATCGAAGACTCAATAAATGCAATAAAGAACGAAAAAAGCTATTGACTTGGAGTCAACTCCAAGTGCTATGCTGTTTTCAGAACAACGTATTAAACGAAAAATAGACGCAATTTGATTATTAGGAGGACAATATGAAAAACTTTGGTTTTGGCTGTATGAGACTTCCCATGAAGGCTGGCGAGGTTGATACCGCGCAGTTCACAAAAATGGTTGACCGCTTTATCGCTGCGGGCTTCACATATTTCGACACCGCTCATGGCTATCTCAGCGGAAAAAGCGAAACTGCACTGCGGGAGTGCCTGACCAGTCGCTATCCCCGTGAGGCTTATACCCTGACAGATAAGCTGACAACGAATTTCTTCAGTAAGGAAGAGGATATCCGCCCATTCTTCGATAGTCAGCTGGAAGCCTGCGGCGTGGATTATTTCGACTACTACCTGATGCACGCGCAGAACGCGGAGTTCTACAAAAAATTTGTCGACTGCGGCGCGTATCGAATCGCAGGCGAACTGAAAGCGGAGGCGAAGGTCAAGCATGTCGGCCTCTCCTTCCATGATAAAGCGGCCGTACTCGAAACAATCCTTGCCGAGCAACCGGAAATTGAGGTCGTGCAGCTCCAGTTCAACTATGTGGATTATGAAGATCCAAGCATCGAGGGCAGAAAATGCCTTGAGGTCTGCCGCCGTTACGGTAAGCCCGTCATCGTCATGGAACCGGTTAAAGGCGGAAGCCTTGTGAATCTGCCGGATGAGGCAAAGACGGTTCTGGATGCGCTCCATGGCGGCAGCTATGCCAGTTATGCTATTCGCTTCGCGGCATCCTTTGAGGGTGTTATGATGGTGCTCTCCGGCATGAGTGACCTTTCCCAGCTTGAAGATAACCTCAGCTTCATGAAAAACTTCAAATCGCTCACGGATGCCGAATTTGCGGCAATAGACAAGGTGTGCGAGATTTTCAAGATGCAGGATATCATCCCCTGCACAGCTTGCCATTATTGCACCGAAGACTGCCCGAAAAACATCGCCATCCCCGACCTGTTCGCATGCATGAACGCCAAGCGGCAGTTCAAGGACTGGAACAGTGACTGGTATTACATGGTGCATACGCAGAACGCCGGAAAGGCGTCAGACTGCATCAAATGCGGCATATGCGAAAAAGCCTGTCCGCAGCATCTGGAGATACGCGCTCTTTTGGAGAATGTGGCAGCTGAATTTGAAAAGGTATGATAGAAATGGCTATGACAAAAAATGCTTCTACGGACTTCCCGCTGGGAGAATAAGATAATGGAGGCAACTTTAATGGAACTAAAAGATAAAAAGTGTTTGATCGCATATTACTCACGAAAGGGAAGTAATTATGTCAGCGGGAGCATCATCAACCTTCCGGTCGGCAATACTGAGGTGATTGCCAGAAAAATCCAGGAGCTCACAGGCGGTGATCTGTTTCAGATTGATACGGTGAAGGTGTACCCCGAGGATTATACAGAGACAACGAACGTTGCGCAGAAGGAATTGCGTGAAAATGACCGTCCAAAGCTTATAAAAACGGTTGAAGATATCAGAAAATACGATGTGATCTATCTTGGTTACCCCAACTGGTGGGGAACAATGCCAATGGCGGTCTACACCTTTTTGGAATCATATGACGTATCAGGAAAAACCATCGTCCCGTTCTGTACACATGAAGGCAGTGGTCTGGGTAAAAGTGAGCGCGATATTGCCAAGCTCTGCCCAAACTCAAAGATCGTCACCGGCTTGGCTATCAGAGGCAGCACTGTTCAAAACGCGGAGAAAGATGTCGCAGCCTGGCTCAAGAGGCTCGGCTTCGCTGACTTATAAAGCGAGCTCTGTAAAAAAACAATAAATATGTTTAAAAAATCGCAAAAAGAAAGAACTCCCGATCCTTCTTCTTGCGATTTTCTATTTTATATGATTAACAATAATTTCGGTGACCGTTGTAAATATATATGCTAAGAGCCAGGAAAACTTCAGCATGGCACATCTTCACCGCTCTAGAATGCTTTCATCCCGTTATAAGTATATTCCATCGCAGGGGTTCCGCTATGGGAATATCCCGTTTTGACACGAAACGTAAAGTTGCCGTCTGCCTTATCATCCACATCCGTAAAACCGGCAGACGTTCTCATCAGTTCAGTTCTGTTCTTATCGTAGCTGTACGCAAAATCGTCGGTTCCCGTCATCACAAAGACAAAGTAATCATCCGGATCATGTCCGTCAGCTGCAGCGAAGATCTCTTTATCATCCAGAGTTGTTCCGCAGCTCATCGGTAGGAAATAGTGAAAGTAATCAAGTCCATATTGGAAGGTCCGCCAGGTTGCGACCGATCCCATGGAAAACCCACCGAAGCCCCGGTGATCACGGGAAGCGATCAGATCATCTGCAGATGTACTCGCAGCATAGGTGCTGTACGTTCCTTCCACCCCAGGGATCAGATCATTTAATAACTCGTTATGGTAGTTCCTCGTCAGCTGCATCGCCATAGAAAAGTTGGCGGAATCCAGACCGTCCTTATTTGTATTGTTATAGGTTGGACATACGATGATCAGCGGTTTGATTTCGCCTGCAGCAATCGCATGATCAATGACGTTCTTAAAGGAAGCTGGATTGTCCGGGGTTCCGAGCGTCCTGGTCTCATCGCCCCACCCGCCATGCATCAGATAGAACACATCGTATTTGTGATTTTCGCTGTAGCCATAAGGAAGATATACGACCGCGTGTTTCTTAAGCGCTTCTGATTTTTGATTATAAGAAAAGGATTCATAGGTATTGTAATATTGATCCTTCAATGTTCCAGCCTGCTCCGATTCATTAAAATACCCTTCAGGAATTTTTTCGATCTCCTGCGGAACTGGATGCTCAGTACCGCCTCCCGTGTTCATGCCAGCTCCTGCCTCCTGAATTGTATCACTGACTGCATTATCCTGTACATCGGATGCAGAAGTAGCATCCGATGTATTCCGGCTGCCACATGCCCCAAGCAAACCGATAAGAAACATCGACACTACAGTAATTCCGAGTATTCTTTTTGCTCTCAATCTTCGTACCTCCTCATTCGATCTGGTTCTCCTGACAATTAACCATATTCCGGTTCCACCCAAAGTCAAAATCCCATTATGCAATGAATTATTCTTAACGCACAATTATCAAGCATGGCACAACTCATAGAACCATATCAACAACAAGTCCGGATGTGACGGCAAACAGAATTGTATACAGAAGGTAAATCACAAAATGCCTGATGCCAAGGACAATCTTAACAGCCCCCAGGTTGGTGATCTTTGTGGCAGGGCCGGTGATCATAAATGCTGCGGCGCTGCCCAAACTCATACCGCTCATCAGCCAATCCTGCAAAAGCGGAATGGTACCGCCTCCGCAGATATAGAGGGGTACGCCAATGGTGGCCGCCAGCAGCACGCCAAACCCATTGTTGTTCCCGAACAGACCGGCAAACGCATCCGAGGGCACATACCGTTGAAACAGCGCCGCCAGGAGTATACCTATCAAAAAATACCCTCCTGTGGCCTTCAGATTTCTGCCGATATTCTTTAGCAGGCGCACAACGATGTTAGGATCTGTGTCCCGGCTCTGTTGTTCCTCAAAGCCGTCGAAGCGAAAGAATTTTTTATCCCGATAAAACACGAAGACCAGCAGCCCCGCCGTAATGCCGCACAGACCGCAGGAGATAATGCGAACAATAAACGCGGTTTGGCCTAGAGCTGCGCTGTATATGATCAGCTGAGGATTGAGCAGCATCGAACTCATCATGAATGCGGCCAGCCAGTCCTGCCGCATTCCCTTGTTTGCAAAGGATGCGGCGATTGGAATGGTGCCGTACATACACAGTGGCGAGGCGATGCCCAACAGACTCGCCGGAATCACGCCGAGGATTCCCCACTTTTTATTCGTCATGGAACCAAACAGACTGTGGATTTTTTTCTTTGCAAATACGGAAATCATCGAGCCTATGACGATGCCAATGACCCAATACCAGAAAATCTGTTCCAGTTGCACGGTAAAGTAATACCATATGTAAATAAACTCACGTCGCAAAATATCCATGTATCTTTACCGTTCTGTCGTATTGTGTCAACTTAGCGGCGGCGGGAAGTTGCTTTTTTACTCATCAATGCGCACAAGAAGGTAAGTTCGGCTGCCAAGGCCGATCGTCTCGGCGTTCTCCAGCGTATGCAGGCCGTTCCGGCTTTCAATGCGGGCAACCAATGATTCTTTACCTTCGGACGCATAGACCAGATCGATGCAGGCCTGATCCAGAGCTACGGGGTCGGTGGAGGCCAGTATGCCAATATCGTGGATATCCGCTTCAGCAGGATTACCGTTACAGTCGCAGTCCACCGAAAGATGGTTCATGACGCTGATATAGACGATTTGATCCCCGTTGCCAAGCGAATCGGAGACGGATTTTCCGGCATCCCCCATGGATTCCAGAAAGCTATCCTGTTCACCGGCAAAAGGATTGGTGTGGTTTTCGCCGGCAGTGTGGATCAGACATTTGCCTTCCTGAGAACCCAGCCCAATTGAAATGTTTTTGATGGCGCCGCCGAATCCCGCCATGGCGTGTCCCTTAAAGTGGGAAAGCACCAGGTAGGCGTCATAATCAGCAAAGTGGCTGCCGACCAGATTTTCAGTTAACTGTGTACCGCCGGTAACGGGCAGGCTCATGGAGCCGTCCGCGTCCAGAATGTCGACGTCCGCTATCGCGGTATAGCCGTGATCCTCAGCTACCTGCATATGCATGGCGGTGCTGGCGCGTGAGCCGCCGTAAGCCGTGTTGCATTCCACGATGGTGCCTGATACTGATTGCACCAGCTCTTTGATAAGGTCCGGGTCGAGGTAATTGCTGTTGGGCGGCTCGCCGGTTGACAATTTGACCGCCACCTTGCCGGTGGGCGTCCAATCCAACGCCGCATAAATCTCCATCAGCGCCTCGGACGAAATCTCGTTGGTAAAGTAGACCGTTGAAGCGTCTACAGCATCCGTCGCATACTCAAGCGCGGACAGGGGAATCTGGCTTCCGCCATTCGTCGTGATCGATGGGCCGTCAATGGCACCGGTATTCTGTGATTCCGGTGGGGACGCAGATACCCCCGGAGATACGGTTATCTCTGGAGATACGGCTATCTCTGGAGATACGGCTATCTCTGGAGATACGGTTACCTCGGGGGATGTGGGTTCCGCCGGGGCGTTGGTTATCGCCGTCACAGGCGTTTGGGGAGCGACAGTTTGCGTACTGCCGCATGCGGAGAGTGACAATGTAAAAACAGCTGCCAGCAAAGTAAAAATTAGTCTTTTAATCATACAGCATTCCTTTCTTTTCATAGCTCTCAATATGCGTTTTTGGGCGATACCACTTGACTATCTTTGACAGCATAAGGAAAACATGTGTTGAAAGTGTGAGTAAAGTCGCAGATTTCTGTGAGATGTCTATCACGTTCTTTTTAAGAATGCTATACTGGGCACAAAGGGAAGGGATGAACAATGGTAAAGCTGCTGATTGTGGACGACGATCTGCATTTACGAAAGCTGGTGCTGACATATGCGGATGTTGCAGGATATCAATGTGATGAGGCGAGGACAGGCGCCAAGGCGCTTGAACACATCCATACAACGGCCTACGATTTGATTTTGCTGGACGTTATGATGCCGGGCATCGACGGCTTTGAAGTGCTGGCGAAAATCCGAGAGATCAGTCAGGTGCCGGTGATTATGATGACCGCGAAAAACGAGGAATACGACAAGCTGCTGGGCTTTAATCTCGGAGCAGATGATTACGTTTCCAAGCCGTTCAGTCCCAAGGAACTGATGGCCCGTGTGAGCGCGGTACTCAAACGAACGAGTCGGAAATATGGGGAAGCTCTGGAATACGGCCAGCTGCGAATCACCCCCGAAGCGAGAACGGTGTCCATTTCCGGAAACAGGATTTCCTTGCCTCCAAAAGAGTTTGATCTATTGCTCAAGCTGGTTCAGAATGAGCATATCGTTCTAAGCCGCGAGCAGCTGCTGGAGACAGTGTGGGGATTTGACTATTTTGGAGATACCAGAACAGTGGACACGCATATCAAAGCGTTGCGTGAGCATCTGGGTCTTTATCGCAAATACATCCAAACAGTCTGGGGGGTGGGGTATAAATTTGAATATGCAGAAGAATGACCGTAAAACAACACTCTTTCACAGGATGGTGTTTCGCCTGTGGGCACTGATGATGGCGCTGGTGCTGCTGGCAGTCGCTTTCATTTGGGTGGCACAGGTTTTCCTGTTTAACCAAAACTATATAAACGCCGCCGTTTATGATGTGGAAAGCAAGGTCGAAGATTTGAAGCCACGGCTTGCTGAATCCGATCTTTCCGATGACGCGGAATTGCTTTTTTTCCTGAGCATGTCGGTGAACGGCAAAATGCTGCTGGTGAACGATCAGGGAGCGCTGATCGGCGCCTATAGCATGGGACATCCGCTGGATCTGAAAAACGACAGCACGATCAAAGCTGCCTGGGACTCCGTTCAAAACAGCGAACTCTATGCCAAAGCCCTGAATCGTGAGCTGTTTACCGAAACGAAAACTTATGGTGTTTCCGCTGCGTGGGTCTATATCGGTGTTCCTGTACGATATGACGGGCAGGACGCGTATGTGATTCTGAATCATTCTCTATCCGACATTTATGCGATGCTCGACGTCAACCGAATACAGCTTATCATCCTGAGTGTTCTATTGACGGTGGTGGCTTCGGTTTTAGCGGCGCTCTTTTCCAGACGATTTACCAAGCCGATATTCTCCATAAAGAGCACGGTGGATGAATTGGCGAAGGGTGACTTGAGCGCCAAGCCCGGTCTGAAGCGCAGAGACGAGCTGGGTCAGCTCTCCGACTCGGTTGATATTTTGGGACAGGAGTTGCAGCGCGTTGATGTATTGCGCAAAGAAGTCATCGCCAATGTATCCCATGAGCTCCGGTCACCGCTGGCGCTCATCGGCGGATATGCCGAAATGGTGCGGGACCTCACATGGAATGACAGCACCAATCGGAATGAAAATCTTAATCTCATCATTTCGGAATCCAAACGAATGACTGAAATGGTCAATGACATCATGGACTATTCCCAGCTTCAGGCCGGTTATATGCCGCTAAAAAAGGATGTGTATAATCTCTACGAGATTGTGGAATCCGAGGTCATGAACTGCGAAAAAAGCGCGCGGGAAAATAATATCAGCCTTGGCCTTGACAGTGCCAAAACCGACATACCCGCACTGTTGGACGCGTTGAAAATCAGTCAGGTGATCCGAAATTTGTTATACAACGCCATCAACCATACGCAAGATGGCGGGACGATCACGGTAAAAATAACGGATGCTGTCAACGGTGTTCGTGTGTCTGTTATCAATCCCGGAGAGGAAATCCCGGAGGAAGAAAGAGAGCTGATCTGGGAACGCTATCAGCGCAGCCAGCATCAGGGCGGCCGCAAGCAAGGAACCGGTATCGGTTTGTCCATCGTCAGCACCATTCTCAAAGCACACGGAATGCTGTATGGTTTGGACTGTCACGACGGCTTGACAGTTTTTTGGTTTGAGTGCCCTGACAGCATCTCGAAGACCGTATGAAGAATTGGAGACTTGCCATATTGCTTGCGCTGCTGCTTTTTTGCTTTTCCAGCTATGCGCCTAATGAGCAGGAGCAAGGCAGCGAGGATGTGGCGACAGAGGCTTCAACCGAATACTTAGCAACGCAAAGCAATGAGCAAGGAGACTTTGTGTATATAAATGCAGACACAAGTGTCTTAGAGATAATTAATTATCCTGCTTTTGAGGACTTTGGCCGTTTTTTGTTCCCGACGGAACGCGGGCTGCCAGACGGCAGTATGAAACTTAATAACATTGACGCGCTGCTGCCTTATCATACCCATATCGACACGGCGACAACGGTAGATGTACTGAATTCTATGCTGGATATCGTCAACAAGGGACAAACCATTTTTTATAACATTTACACCGAAGAGGAAAGGCAGGTGGATCCCAGCAAAGAGAATACTGGGCTGTTCTTCTTCCGGGGTGAACCGGATGCGCCTTTTTCTGTTGTGAGTGCCGGCGGCGGTTTTTCCTATGTAGGATCGATCCATGAGAGTTTCCCCCATGCACTGGCACTCTGCCGGAAAGGATACAACGCGTTTGCCCTGCAATACCGCAGCGGCGGTTCGGACGTAGCCTGCGAGGATTTGGCTGCGGCAATCTCCTTTATTTTTGAAAATGCCGAAGAACTGGATATCAACACGGACTGCTACTCCCTCTGGGGCGGTTCGGCAGGCGCAAGAATGGCGGCGTATCTCGGCTCCTACGGCCCGGCGGCCTTCGGTGCGGACAATCTGCAGAGACCCGGGGCGGTTATCATGCAGTACACCGGCCATACGGATTACACGGAAAGCGATCCTCCCACTTTTGCCTGTGTGGGCGAAGATGACGGGATCGCAAGCTGGCGCTCAATGGAACGGCGTATTGAGGCGCTGCGCCGTTTGGGAATTGATACGGCGTTTCACAAATATCCAAATCTCGGCCATGGCTTCGGATTGGGAATCGGTACATCTGCAGAAGGATGGCTCGATGATGCAGTTGCTTTTTGGGAAAAGCAGCAAAACAGTTGATCCTGTTTACACGCAGAGAACAACATGTATGAAAGGGATATTTCATGAAAAGAACGATTGCGCTTTTTCTCTGTATCGCTATGGTATACAGTCTTGCTGCCTGTGGAGCAACTGCGTTGACGAACACTGAAACGGAAAGCAGTGGTACACTATCAGAGCAGACGGGAGCGGCAAACAATCAGACAGAGCCAGTACCTACAGTAACGGTTAGTCCGATGATTCTGATTGCTTATTTTGCCGTGGCAGAAAACAGCGTTGTGGACGCTATTTCGTCTGCCAGCTTTGTCACCGTAAACGGCGAGGCAAAAGGCCGTGTCCGCGCTGTCGCAGATATGATTCAGAGCGAGACGGGCGGAGACCTCTTTTCCATCCAAACCTCGGTAGAATACCCCGGAAACGGCGGCGAGCTTATCGATTTTGCAGCAGAGGAACAGGATGCTGGCGCGCGTCCGGAGCTTATCACGCACATTGAGAACTTGGATGATTACGATATCGTTATTATCGGTTATCCGAACTGGTGGTATGATATGCCAATGGTGATGTACAGCTTTTTCGATGAGTATGACTTTGCAGGCAAAACGATTATTCCATTTAACACGCACAACGGCAGCCGCTTTTCCAGCACTATTGAGACCATTCAGGAACTGGAGCCGAATGCTACGATAATAACCGATGGCTTTACAGTCAGTGAGCGCAATGTGACAGATGCCGCTGGAGATGTGGCAGATTGGCTGAAAGGTCTGGGGTATTAATAGCATAGAGCCATCTATCTATCACAGCCGGCACAGAAGCAATAGTTCTCACACCGTCGGTAAGACTAGAACGCAGAGGGAAGCATTGATATGAAGCCCAAAATGGCACTGAAAATTACCTCCGATATCGTTATGACAATCGCCATGCTGCTTCTGATGGCACATGCGCTTGTGGGACAGACAGCCCATGAGTGGCTTGGTGCAGGCATGTTTTTGCTGTTCATCCTGCATCATATCCTCAATTTCAAATGGAGCAAAAATCTGCTGAAAGGCAAATATACCGCCTTTCGTGTCGCGCAGACAGTCATTGCTGTGTCTGTATTTGCTGTGATGGTTGGTCTTATGGTCAGTGGTATTGTGCTCTCCCGTCATGTGTTTCATTTCCTGCAAATCAGTGGCGGCAGAAGTTTGGCAAGAACAGTTCATATGCTCTGCTCGTATTGGGGCTTCGTCCTGATGTCGCTGCACCTTGGACTACACTGGACTATGATGATGGCAATGGCACGAAAACTCACAAAGCAGCCCTCCCGCATTCGTCGGATTGTTTTGGGCTGTTTAGCTGCTTTAATCGCCGGATACGGTGTTTATGCCTTTGTTGCGCAGGATATCGGCTCCTATATGTTTCTAAAAAACCAGTTTGTATTCTTTGATTTTGATGAACCGCTAATCCTATTCTTTCTGGATTACATCGCGGTTATGGGGCTGTTCGTCTGCATCGGCCATTATTTAGCGGTCCGGCTCAGACGAGGGGACAGCGAAGGTGTATAAACTGCACAATCCTGGCTTGACATGAATTCCCCAGCGTGGTAATATCTGTATAATTATCTAATGTATGAAGGAGGTGGACAAAATGACAAACATGAAGAGGATTCTTTCTGTTGTGCTGCACCCGTGCGCTCAATTGCAGAGTGGTAAAACCGGTAAGTATGACCGTATTTACAAAATGCTAAAGCGATATGACATTTGTCCGCCCATCAGCGTTGATATGTAAACGTTGTATATTCGGATATTTGCCGTCTCTGCTTTATCAGAGGCGGTTTTTATTATGACCGAAACAGATAGGGAGGTCACAGTTTTGCTTAAACAGGCCATGCGCTCTATTGGCATGATGCTGAAATACGCGCGTATACCGACGCTCATTTCGCTTGTCGGAGTGGTTTTGGAGGCGGCCGAAACGCCGCTGAGAATCTTTTTCACCGGGCGGCTCGTCAGCGGTATAGCATCTTTTGCCGGCGGCTCGGCAGATATCGGCGAAATCCTTACATGGGGGATGCTGCTGCTCGCCTCGCTGCTGCTCTCGGCAGCTTCGGGAGCTATACGGAGCTTATCCTCGGTATACTGTCTGCGCGCGCTCAATAGGAACTTCACGGATGTCGTCCTCGACAAATTCAGGCGAATTGAGTATGCGTGCTTCGAGGACAAGGACGTACTCGATTCCATCGAGCGCATGGGGACCGAACCACAGCAGAGAATCTATTTTCTGTTTTCGCGGACGGCGAGTGCTCTGGCGACGATTGTTTCCCTTGTGGGAACGGCAGTCGTATTCACGCAGATATCCGTATGGTTCGCTGTGATATATCTTTTCCTGCTTGCGCCGATGCTGTGGCTTGATTACAAGTGGGAGGAGGAGCTGCAAAGGCTCTGGAACACGGATATGCCGAACTGGCGGCGGCGAACATATCTTTCCGCGCTGCTTGCTGATAAGCATGCGGTGTTTGAGCTCAAGCTCTTCGGCGCGGTAGAGTTTGTTCTTAAAAAGTGGAAGTTCTATGCCGATACCTTCCGGCACGAATATGTACAGACGAAAATCAAATCCAGTAAATACGGAATATTTCGTGACCTCATGCTTGCGGTCTGGGCTGTTTTTGTCATTGTCTCTCTGCTGACAAGGCTGACAAGCGGCGCTGTTGAACTCGGTTCGTTTACCGCATGCATCACCTCGATGGGTACTATCCTCGGACTTTCACAGATACTCAGCAGCATGTTCTCTCTTGTATCGCAGGACTGCATTATCATGCGACACTTCGATATTTTCATGAACCTCCCCGAGGTACATAAACAAGCGCCAGGGGGCAGCGATGTGTCCGGCGGCGTGCATATACGCTTCCATAATGTGCGCTTTACATATCCCAAAACAGATAAACCGGTGCTGCAAGGCTTGAGCTTTGAAATCCGGCCCGGTGAACGCGTCGCGCTCGTCGGTGAAAACGGCGCGGGCAAGTCAACAATAGTCAAGCTGCTTTGCGGGCTGTATCGTCCCACTGACGGGGACATCAGCATTAACGGCAGATCAATTGCGATGCTTTCCGCCGCCGAGCGCAGGGCTGTATTTTCCGTTGTGTTTCAGGACTATGTCGGCTATGAGCTGACACTGCGCGAGAACGTCGCTTTCGGCGATATAGAAAAGCTCAATAACGACGAGGCCATTGCAGACGCGCTTCGGCGCGGCTTGTGGTCGGAGGATATACCGCTTGATACGAACCTTGGCAAGCTCGAGGACGACGGTATCGATCTGTCCGGCGGACAGTGGCAGCGCCTTGCCGTATCACGCGCTCTCATTTCGGATGCATCGTTCATTATACTTGATGAACCGACGGCGGCGCTCGATCCTGTCGCGGAAAGCAGGATGTATGAGACCTTTCAGTCCGTGCTGCGCGGCCGTGGCTGCGTGATGATTTCGCACAGGCTTGCCTCCGCGCGGCTCTCTGACAAGATAATCGTCATCGACGGCGGCTGCGCTGTCCAGTGCGGCGCGCATTCTGAGCTCCTGGCGAAGGACGGCTTGTATAAAGAGATGTACACAGCGCAGTCACGATGGTATACGGAGGAGGCGAAATGAAAATGCTTCCAAAAACCATCGTGTACCGCCGTGTGCTTGCGCACTATTTCCGCACAATACCCGTCGCGGCGGCGGTGAGCATCTTATATTATATCGTTCAAGGCCTGTTCCCGGCATTCACGGCGGTCATATTGGCACGGTTGTTTGACGAGGCGGGCATGATACTCGGCGGTAAGGGCAGCCAGAACACGCTGCTGATACTCGGCGGAGTGTATCTGGCGGCGTACCTGCTCAACCGCTTCTGGACATTCATCGCGAACATGGTTATGGATATCGCTGCCGATAAGAATCAGGTCGCGTACCGTTTTGAAATATGCCAGAAGCTCTCTAAGCTTCAACTCATTGACTTTGAAAATGCGGATATAAAGGATAAGCACCGCCGCGCCGAGGAGGCGCTCTACAGCGGCATGCTCAGCAGTATCGCACGGCTGACGCTGAACATCGTACTCGTTGGGGTTGTGAACCTCGTATCCGTTTCGGCGGTGCTGGCCCAATACAGTCTGTGGTTTCTGCCGCTGAGCGTGCTGAGCGTGCTGCCGTACCTGATCACGCGTCTCGTGCGGGGTAAGGCGTTTTACCGTGTGCGCTTCGCGCAGGCAAAGCAGCAGCGCAAGCTCGCATACCTGTGGGGGCTGTTTACAGACCGGCGCTCGATAAAGGAGCTTCGTGTGTCGAGCGCGGACGACTATGTCGCCAAGCAGTGGCGTGATATCCGTGACGAAACGCAGGCGGAGATATGGAACGAGACGCGTAAGGACGCTGTCTCAATGGTGATTTGCGATGTTCTGCGTATCATCGGCTACGGCGCGTCCGTCGGGCTTGCGCTGTGGCTGACGCTGGAGGGCGTCGTATCGGTCGGTGTTTTCGGTGCGTGCATTGCGGCGTTTATGTCGCTGCAAAACGCGACGCGCAGCGTCCTTGAGCAGACTGGTGAGCTGCCTAACAATCTCTCCTACGCGGGCGACTACTTTGAGTTCATCGACCTTTCTGAGGAGACACGCGGCGACGGTGCGGTTTACAGCGGACTGTGTGAGAAAATTGAGGTTCGTCATCTTCGCTTTAAATACACGAACGCCCAAGAATTTGCGCTGCGTGATGTGAGCTTTACACTTCGCCGCGGAGAAAAGCTCGCCGTGCTCGGTGAGAACGGAAGCGGCAAAACAACGCTGACGAAGCTGCTCGTCGGCATGCTGCCGGCGAGCGGCGGAGAGGTCCTATATGACGGTGTGCCGGTGCAATCGCTCGACCGGGCGTCGTTCAGGAAAACAGTCTCGGCCGTTGCGCAGAATTTTATCCAGTATAAGCTGACGCTGCGTGAAAATATTGCGATGTCCGATACCGCCCGGATGAGCGATGACGCGGCGATTTCCGAAGCCTTGCGCGGCGCCGGACTTGGCGCGCTGCTCGACAGCGTGGGCCTCGATACCGAGCTTGGAAATGCGTTCGGCGGCAGTGACATTTCGGGCGGACAGTGGCAGAAGCTTGCGATCGCGCGCGGGCTCTTCCGTGACAGTGACCTTATCATTCTAGACGAGCCGACATCGGCGCTGGATCCGCTGATCGAAACAGAGATTCTCTCGAAGTTCGTTGAGCTTGTAAAAGACAAGACGGCGGTCATTATCTCGCACCGCGTCGGCCTCTGCCGCCTTGTTGACAAAATCGCGGTCATGAAGGAGGGACAGCTCGTTGAAATGGGGACGCACGACGAGCTGATAGCAAGAAGGGGCGAATATATGAGGCTATATACAGCGCAGGAGAAATGGTACCGGCCCGAAGAATAATGAAGTGGAGGATTTAAATCATGCTGACAAATTATCCGAAAGCAATACCCGAGAGTCTTGCCTACAATGCCGATTCGCTCGGCGTATGCCTGCCGCGCCTCCTGCTGCTCGACGAGTATCTGAGGCGCATGGTGGATGACGGATTGCACGCGTTCACAGGCTGGCGCGTATACCGTCGCGGCTCGCTCATATTCAGCGGCGAGTACGGCACGCAGACACCGAACGGCGAACCGCTGCGCGCTGACGCCATCTACCCTCTGCAGTCCGAAACGAAGCCGGTGCTCGCGACCTGCGCTGCGATTTTGCTTGAGGACGGACGGCTCGACCTCTATGACCACCTGCAAAAGCATTTTCCGGAGTTTACGGGTGAGAACAAAAACGAGGTGCTGTTGTGGCACCTGCTTGTACACACGTCCGGTATCGACGACGAGATGCGGTGGAAATACGAAAAAGAGCTTCTAGGCGAAAACCAGCCGTATGACGACGCGGCGTTTTTTGCCGCTCGCCAAAAGCTTGGCCTGCCTGACGTGCCAATGACGCAAGAATCAAAGGATGAGGTTCTGAGCGCCATCAGTCTGCGCGCGCCGCTTGCCACGAGACCCGGCACGACGTACAGCTACTCAAGCTACTGCTATGAGCTTATGAAGCAAATAATTGAAAATATAACCGGCACGTCGCTTGAGGCGTTTGCCAGAGAGCGCATCTTTTCCCCGCTCGAAATGCACGATACGCACTGGTTCCTGCCCGAGGAAAAGCGGGTTCGCCATGTCATACGCGACGCGTCATTCAAGGGTGGCGCGTGGATAAACAGCGAATTCGCCATGACCCACACGTCCGCGGCCGGCGGCCTCAAATCGACGCTTGAGGATATGGCGAAGTTCGGACAGATGTGGCTGCAAAACGGGACGCTTAACGGGCAGCGAATTCTCTCGCCCTCGTCGGTGCGGACAATGACGCGTGACTGGAATAAAAAGATCCCGCCATCGCTGTGGTTTGGACGGATTATAGATACAAACTGGGGACTCGGCTGGGATCTCAAGTGCGGCAAGGTAGACGACCACGGTTTCTTACGCTCGGAGCGCAGCTACAACCATGGAGGCTTTGGCGGGGCATGCCTCTTGATTGAGCCCATTGAGGATATGGTCGTTTCATGCTACTTCTGCGAGCAGGGCGCAGACTCACAAAACGACGACCTAGGCCCGGCATTTAATATTCTGTATTCAGCGCTGGATTGATATAAAAGAAAGGACTGACAAATCATGACACAGATAAAGTCTGCCATACCGGAAGCAGCGCTCTACGGCGCTGACACGCTCGGGGTCAATATTGATCGCCTTCGCTATCTTGACGGATATCTTCAAAAGCTGGTCGAAAAAGGAGACCATTCCTTCATTGCGTTCCACGCGCTGCGCCGTGGCGTGAAGATATTCGAGGGCAACTACGGCGTTCAGAAGCCCGGCGGCGGACCGTTGCGCGAGGACGCGATTTACGGCGTCGCCTCCGTCACAAAGCCTTTCACGGCGACATGCCTTGCGATTTTGCAGGAGGACGGTCTCGTCGATTTCTGGGAGCCGGTACAGAAGTATTTCCCTGAATTCGAGGGTGAGGGTAAGAACGGCGTACTTATTTGGCACTTTCTCACGCATGTCTCCGGCTGGGACGAGGATGCAGCTTACGGCTGGGCGGCGGACTACATAAGAAATAAGCTTGGTATCGCGCTCCCTGAATTCGGTGAGGATCAGACCTCCGCGCTTATGGCGGCCCGCGAGAAGCTAAATATGCCGGAAACCGCGTCCGCATGGGAGGTGCTTTCATTTCTCGCGAAGAAAGCCCCTCTCAAAACCCCGATCGGTACGGCGTTCGCATACAACAGCATCGGGTATGAGATGCTCGGCCTACTTGTCGAGCGTATATCCGGCATGAGCCTCGAAGCGTTCGCGCGCGCGCGCATTTTCGACCCACTCGGCATGGAGGACGCGCACTGGGCTCTCCCGCGTGACAAATACGACCGATATGTTTACCGTGAGCCGCACTTCCGCGGCGGCGACTACCGCAACACGGAGGAATCGCTCCAGAGCACGAGTGCGGCGGGCGGCCTCAAAATCACGATGCGGGACCAACTCATTTTCGGGCAGATGTTCCTGCAAAACGGCACACTCGGCGGCAAGCGCATACTCTCACCCGCCACTGTTCGCCTGATGACAACTGACCAAAATGCGCAGATACCCGACTCCTTCTGGCGCGGACGTATGCTCGGATCAAACTGGGGCTATGGCTGGGACGTGAAGAACGGAAAAAAGGACGATTTCGGAATGCTGCGCAATGACGTGTCCTACTGTCACTGCGGCTTCGGCGGCGCGCGCCTTCATGTCGACCCCGCGGCGGAGCTTGTCATCGCGCTGTACATCGTCGAGCAAGAGGAGGAAAAGGCGTGTGAAAACATGTCGACCGCCGCGAACATCCTCTATTCGGCACTGGACTGATACATACAGAAGGGAAGCTATATGAAAAATATAAGCGCTATCCCCGAGGCGGCAATCTACGGCGCCGACATGCTTGGAATCAATATTGGGCGGCTTCGCTATCTCAATGACTTTTTACAGAAGCTCGTTGACAACGAGCGTCACGCGTTTGTTGCGTTCCAGGCGCTGCGCCGCGGCGTGAAGATTTTTGGCGGCAGCTACGGCGTGAGCGCACCCGGCGGCAGTCCGCTGACCGGCGGCGCGATTTTCCCCATGATGTCTATATCAAAGCCCTTTGTTGCCACAGGCTGCGCGATTTTGCAGGAGCTGGGCTTTATCGACTTCTGGGAGCCCGTCTCGAAATACTTCGCTGAATTCGCGGCTGGAGACAAGCAGGGCGTGCTGCTCTGGCATCTGCTCTGCCACGTCAGCGGCATGAGCTGGGAAATGCAGAACAAATTTGCAGACGACTGCATAAAAAACGAGCTTGGAATCGCGCTTGCGGATAATGCGTCTGAGGACGAGCGGCTCGACGCGTATATGTCGGCACGCGATCAGCTGGGGCTGCCGAAGGCGGATCGCGGATGGGGCGCTGTCGAGGAAATGTATACCCGTCTTTCGCTTAAAGCGCCGCTTGCCCGCGCACCGGGCACGCGATTCGAGTACAGTGACAGAGCGTACATGATGCTCGGAGAAATCATCGAGCAGCTCTCGGGAAAATCGCTGGAACAGTTTCTAAAAGCGAATATTTTCGACCCGCTCGGTATGCGTGACACACATTTTGTGCTGCCGGAGGGCAAGCGCGCGCGTTTTGTGACGCGTGACCCGTCCTACCGTTCCGGCGAATATCTCAGCTCTGACTATTTGCAGGTCAGCACCAATGCCGCAGGCGGCCTTAAATCCACGATGGACGACATGCTCCGCTTCGGACAAATGTTCGCGCAAAACGGCACAGTGGACAGTAAAAGGATTATTTCCCCCGCGTCGGTGCGCCTCATGACGACCGACCAGAACGAGACGATTCCGGATTCCTACTGGCGTGAGCGACTACTCGGCTCAAACTGGGGCTTCGGTTGGGACGTAAAGAACGGCAAAAAAGACGACCTCGGCATGCTGCGCAGCGACCGCAGCTACAACCACGGCGGCTTCGGCGGCGCGCGAATACACGTTGATCCGGACGCCGACCTCGTCGTCTCGCTGTACATGGTTGAGCAGTTCGCGGATCTCTCCTGCGACGATCAGTCAACAGCGATGAATGTGCTGTACTCCGCCCTAGATTAACATCAAGACAAGGGCACGGTTCATTAGTCTTGGCCCGAAGGCTGTTGAAGAGGAGGGCAATTACGGGAATATTGTTAGATCCTTTCGTTTATCAATTTTAGGTATTATTATATTGATAAAACAAACGATAAATATGGTGAGAAATACCAATTTGATTGCGAAAGAGAATGACGATGTTGAATGCTCAAACAAACAGAAAATATGTTCTCATATTGGCGATCAGTCTTGTGCTCTCCATGTCTGTCGCTGTAAGCCTGTTTGTCTTTGCGGGAAGACGATCAGGTCCTATCCGTGCTGTTGGCGGGGTGCTGGATCTTCAGCAATGGGAGCCGAGTCGGCATGGATATTTGAATTTAGGCGGCGAGTGGGATTTTTACTGGAACCGTTTATTGTCCTATCGTGAGGCTGAGACCGGCAGTGTTATACCCGATTTGACAGCCAGCATCCCCAATGTCTGGAACAATTATCGGCTGGACGGCAAAAAACTGCCCGGGTTTGGATACGCTACATATGTGCTTCACGTGACCAACGTGCCAACAGGAACGCCCTTGGCTTTGAGAATGCCGCCGTTTTCAACGGCCTACGCATTATATGTCAATGATCGTCTCTATTCCGAAGGCGGTAAGGTTGGAACGGATAAGGACGGCTCTGTGCCCGGATACAAGCCGGAGGTTGTGGAGGTTACCCCGAACGAACAGAGCTTGACGCTCGTCGTCCATGTTGCCAATTTCACATATGCCCAGGGCGGCATGTGTTATGTTCTTAAAATGGGGACGCCGGAGCAAATCAGGAGCCTGGATAAATCAATCGCGGATATGGATTTGTTTTTGATCGGCGCCCTTGCCATTATGGCTTTTTACCACTTGGGCAGTTTTCTGCTACGGCGCGAGGATAAGAGCAGCCTGACAGTTGTCATGATTTGTATCCTGATGGCGGTCAGGACGTCCATATCGGGCGATTACTTAATTTATCGTTTAATGCCTTTTATCAGCTTTGAGGCAATTATTGCAGTGGACTTTATAACCCTTTGTTGGTTTTCTTTCTTCGCCGCCTATATTATCAAAGACTTATTTCCTGAAAGCAAGTTCGACATCGTATTGCGTGCAACATTCGTTTATGCCGCGGCTATGACGCTTATTATTCTGCTGACCCCGATTTCATTTTACTCCCGATTGATTTATTTTATTGATACGGTAGCTGCACTGATCGGCGCTTATTGCATCGTTTTGATTGCCAAAGCGTTCCTGCGCGGGAAAAAAGATGCCTTGATTGTTTTGCTTATCGCTTTGGCGATCTCCATCTGCACGGCATTCGACATGCTGTTTCAGACGAACATGAGTAAAATTGGGTTCCTTATCCTTGTGTTTGCGCAGCCTTTGATCCTTGCCGAAAGGTTTTCCGTTGCGTATAAAAATGCAAACGAGATGTCACACAAACTCATCAAGCTGTCTAAGGTCAAAGATGAGTTTCTGGCCAATACCTCGCACGAACTGCGCACGCCGCTCAACGGTATTCTGGGCATAACGGAAGCCTTGCTGAAAGGCGGCGACGGAGAACTGAATGAAACGCAGCGGAAGAGTTTGAGCCTTATCGCCGGCAGCAGCAGAAGACTGAAGAATCTCGTGAACGATATTCTTGATTATTCCAAAATGAAGAACAAGGAGCTCACGCTCTACATCAGGCCGGTACAGATTGCGGGCTTGATCGAGACGGTTGTGAAGGTTTTTTTACAGATAAAAGACGCAGATGATTATGAAATCCGCTCGGATCTCCCGGAAGATTTGCCGCCGGTCCTTGCCGATGAAAACAGGGTTGTACAGATTCTTTACAATTTGATCGGAAATGCGGTGAAATTCACCGTTAAAGGTTCTGTCGTGATATCTGCCCGTGTCGACGGGAATATGCTGGAGGTATGTGTCGCCGATACGGGAGAAGGCATTGCGCAGGACAAGCTGGAGGACATCTTTAAGTCCTTTGAGCAGGCGGATACATCTTTAACACGCCGGTATGGCGGAACGGGGCTTGGGCTGTCCATCACAAAGCATCTCGTCGAACTGCAGGGCGGATCCATTCGGGTGGATTCCTGCTTAGGTCAGGGCTCCAGGTTTTATTTTACTCTGCCGCTGACCGACGGTCTTTCGGAGGTTTCTGCCGCTCCCGGTATTGATGACAGCCTGTATACATTCGCCGCTTCTTTACAAAATCCGGAGGTGTTTATTGCCGACAGCCCGAAGGATGATGATACCACTCTTAAAGGCCAAAGCGTCCTGCTTGTGGATGACGATGCGGTCAACCTGCAAGCTGCCGCCGCTGTCCTTAAACTTGGCGGTTATAGGGTCGTGCTTGCCGGCAGCGGGAAGGCTGCCCTCGAAGCGCTTAGAAAGCCCACTGATTATGCGCTGGTCATATTGGACGTCATGATGCCGGAGCTGTCCGGTTACGACGTTTGCCGGAAGCTCCGGGAAAACAAATCAAATCTGGATCTGCCTGTTCTGATGCTCACAGCCAAGGCGTCAACCGACGATATGCTTCTGGGCTTTAAGGCTGGCGCCAACGATTACCTTCTGAAGCCCTTTGAGCCGGAGGAGCTTTTGGCGAGAGTCAGAACGCTCGCCGGTATGAAAACCTCGGCGGATAAGGTCAAGGCAGCTGAAATGGCCTTTATGCAGGCGCAGATCAAGCCGCATTTCCTGTTTAATGCGCTTAACGCTATCTCTTCGTTCTGTGACAGCGACCCTGAGCGCGCCCAGCAGTTGATTGACGCATTTTCCCAATATCTGCGCTTCAGTTTTGACTTTAAAAGCATGGAATCGTATGGGACGCTCGAAAGGGAACTGACTTTCGTCAGCTCCTATCTGGAGGTCGAAAAAGCGCGCTTCGGCGACAAGCTGCTGGTGATATTCGATATCGACAGCGATGTCAGCGTGAAGCTGCCGGTGTTGTCCATTCAGCCGCTGGTCGAAAATGCCATCAATCACGGACTGCGAAAAAAGAGCGGGTCTGGTGTAGTCACAGTGTCCGTGAAAAAAATACCAGACGCCATCAGAATAACGGTGGCGGACGACGGCCAGGGGATCTCTGAGGAAAAGCTGGCAACGCTTCTGGAAAAAAACGCGGGCAGAGGCATCGGTCTCTGGAATATCGACAGTCGGCTGAAGAAGCTTTACGGCACAGGTCTCTATCTTGAGAGCGCTCTTGACCATGGTACTATTGTTTCGTTCTTCATCCCGTATGGAGGTGATTTATGATGATTCGTGTCATTGTGGTTGATGATGAGCTGCCGTCACTGCGCAAACTGGAACGGCAGCTGGCGAGCGGTGGCCTGGCCTGTGCCGCCGCATCCTTTACCGAACCGGCGGAAGCGCTGGCCTATCTGAAAGAGAACGAAACGGATGCTGTTTTTCTTGATATCGAAATGCCCGGTATGGACGGTATAGAACTGGCAACCCGGATGCTGGACCTTCAGCCGGGAATTTCAATCATCTTTGTCACCGCTTACAATCAATATGCAGTGGAGGCCTTTCGCCTTAACGCTTTGGATTATCTATTAAAGCCTGTTTCGGCGGAAAGGCTGAGAGAGACTATCAGCAGGCTCGAGAAGCAGCCGGTCATACCCCAGGCGTTCAAGTCGCTCGCCGTCCGGAGCTTCGGCAACTTTAGCGTGGCGGCCGGAGAAGCAGAGGTCAAGTTCCGTACAGAGAAGGCCGCGGAGTTGCTGGCGTATATGATCGACAGCCGGGGAGAGTTTGTCAGCCGAGACAAAATCCTCGACAATCTTTGGGAAGATTTCGAGGGAGACCGGGCGGTTGTCCATTTTAATACGACGCTCCACAATATGAAAAAAGCGCTTGTCTCCATTGGCAACCGGCTCCCGATCGTATACGACCACGGGAATTACCGGCTGGTGACAGAGGATGTGGAAAGCGATTATCATACATTCTGCGCTCTTGTGGAGAACAATAAAACGATTGATCCCATCAGCATCTCAGAATGTGAATTAGCGGCTGCCTTATACAAAGGGGAGTATCTCCCCGGCTGGGAGTATCCCTGGGTAGCTGGAAAGAGGCTGCTGCTGGAAGATACATACATCAGGCTTCTTCTGAACATCGCCGAATACTACAAATATGCCGGTGAAGCTAAAAAAGCCGCTTATTGGCTGCAGGCCGGCCTGCTCCACGAGCCTTTGCACCGGGAACTGAATTTGAGGCTGATTGAGATTCTTCTGCTGATGCGGGAGTCGGCTATGGTGGACAAGTATTACCGGCTATATTGCACAGGGCTCCAGAAGAAATTCGGTCAGGAGCCGGACGACGAATTCAATAAGCTCTTCCATTAAACCATCAACAGCGGTGAACACCTGCAACGAACTTGCAGGTGTTTTTTTCGTTCAGCGGCGGTTCAGTCGGATTATGTAGAATAATGGTGGAGAACTGTCAATTATGCTTAAAAGCTTATTCCACGCCACTGGAAAGGAATTATATGAAACTTCAAAAAATAATGACATTTATAATGATCGCCGCAATGGTGCTCGGCATGATGCCGGCCTTGACGTTCACGGCGTCGGCAGAAGGGACCGGTTTTACGGTCACCAATCTGAATGACAGCGGGTCGGGCTCCCTGCGCGAGGCTATTGACAGCGCCGCTTCCGGGGAGACGATTGTCTTCCTGAGCGGGCTGACAGGCACCATTGTGCTATCTTCCCAGCTGACCATCAGCAAGAATCTCACCATCACGGGTCCGGGCGCGACGAACCTGACGATCAGCGGCAACAACGCGTGCCGCGTATTGGCCATCACGGGTGGAAACGTCACCATTTCCGGCCTCACCATCGCCAACGGCAAAGCTGTGGGCACCTTGGGAGGTCATGGTGATAACGGACACGGAGGCGGCGGAGGCGGCGGAGGCGGCGGCGGTGGCGCTGCCGGC
Organism: uncultured Eubacteriales bacterium; assembly: GCA_942492735.1. Taxonomy (GTDB): domain Bacteria; phylum Bacillota; class Clostridia; order Oscillospirales; family Oscillospiraceae; genus Sporobacter. The sequence goes on along the minus strand of OW818648.1, from coordinate 3,879,683 downwards.
GGCGGTGGCGGAATACTGATCAAAAGCAGCGGCATGGTGATTATCACCAATTGTAGTTTTATAGACAACGTCGCAGTGGGCGGTACAGGCGGCGGCGGCGGTGCCGGCTGGCTAACAGGCGGCGACGGTGTCGGCGGTATTGGCGGTATCAGTGATTTGTACGATCCGCCGTACACAGCGGCAGGAGGATACTATTATGCCAATGCTATCTACCCCGGCGCGGATGGGCTGCACTACAGCGGCGCCGGTGGCGGATACGGCGGTGATTGGCAGGGTTACGGCGGCCTCGGTGGTTCAGGCCAAAATAACGGCGGAGACGGCGGCCCCGGCGGCAATAGCGGAGCGGTATTTCACTCCGGTTATGCCGGTTTCGGCGGAGACGGCGGTACCGGAGGCAGCGGCGAAGGCGGTGCCATATGCCAGGTAAACGGGTGTATGTACGTTTCCAACTGTTCATTTACAGCAAATCAGGCTATCGGCGGGACCGGCGGCCACGCCGGCGGAAGCAACTTCAACCTGGTCGCCGGAAATGAAGGCTTATATTTTGGCGGGTCAGGCGGCGCCGGCGGTACCGGTAAAGGCGGCGCCATTTATATCGGCGAAAGTCTCGGCGCTTATTGCCCCATTAATGACAAGCTGGTCAACCTCACCTTTAGCGGCAACAGTGTTGCCGGCGGCACAGGCGGCGATGTTGCCGCCGATGGCCCTGCTTTCCAAAGGGGAGTTTCAGGTACCGGCTTGGCCGGGGATGTCTATGAAAAAAGCTTAAACGGTGTCTCCGCCAGAAATATCACGGGCGATAACATGGGTATGTTTTATACGATGAGCGCGCCGGACGCCGGAAAGTCCTATCTCGATGCAAGCACATATGAAATTACGGCCGGTGTTACACCCATAACAATAACTGTGGGTCTGCATGACGGCGGTAATCTCCCGATTTTCGGAGAACTGGTGACGCTGGATCAAGGGGGCGGCCATTCGACCATATCACCGGCGAGTGCCATAACGAACGCCGACGGACAAGCGGTTTTCACCGTGACCGACACTGTTGCGGAAACGGTTACCTATCGAGCTGTCGCAGGGAGCGTCACAGTTGTTGAGACGGCGCCGATACAATTTAAGGTTGGCGGGATCAGTCCCTCCGTGTCAACGGTGCTGGCTGTTCCTACCTCACTTCCATCTAACGGCGTTGACTCCGCGACAATTACCGTGATTCTTGTAGATGCCTATGGGAACCCACGCGACGGTAGGGAGGTGACTCTAGCTCAGACAGGGCATTCTGTCATATCGCCGACCAGCGCACTAACGGACAGCTCTGGTGAGGCGATCTTCACCGTGACCGATACCATAGGGGAGCAGGTGACCTACACAGCCAAGGACACATGGGACAGCGTCACGCTGAATCAGACAGCTGTGGTCACTTTCGAGCTGCCAGATGCCGCGCTGTCCACGGTTGTGGCCACACCAACCAGTGTCATCGCTGACGGCAATGATCAATCAGCGATTACAGTGACCTTGAAGCTCGCCGATGGGAGCCCGGTTTCCGGGAAGACGGTGGTCCTGAGCAAAGGCAGCGGGAGTTCAACGATAACACCTGCCAGTGCCGTAACGAACGGCAGCGGCACAGCGATATTCACCGTGACCGATACCGCGGCCGAGCAGGTGACCTATACAGCTACAAACACAACGGATAACATAACGCTGGCTCAGACCGCTGTGGTAACCTTCGGTTCGTATGACTGGAGTGTGCGCAACTTGAACGATGGCAGCAGCCTTGGCACGCTGCGCTACGCTGTCGATAACGCGCCGCCGGGAACGACGATCACCATCCAGAGCGGACTCACGGGGTCAATCAATCTGGGCGGCCCGCTGGTTATCAATAAAGATTTAAGCATTGACGGTACAGGGGTTGACATCACAGTCAGCGGTCAAAACCAGTGCCGGGTCTTCCAGGTGACCAGCGGAGCGGTGTCCATCAAGGGTATTACCATCTCGGGCGGCATGGCAGCCGGGAGCAATGGGGCGAACGGGACCATCTCGTATTCGGCAGGCAACAGCATTAGCAGCGGCGGCGGTAGCGGCCAAGAAGGTCAAGGCGGCGGGATACTGATCACCGCAGGTACGGTTACAATCGACGATGTCTCTTTCAATAATAATACCGCGCTCGGCGGCAGCGGCGGCAGCGGGCCTGACGTTGTGGCGCAATCCGGCGGAGGCGGGAGCGGCGGCTACGGCTGCGGCGGTGCAATTTATATGACGAACGGGTCGCTGACGATCTTGGACAGTCAGTTTAACAGCAATCATGCGACCGGCAGCAACGGCGGTAACGGCGGCAGCAGCAGCATGTATTCCGGCGCGCCTGCCGGCAGCGGCGGCGGCGGCATCGGTGGGGCGATTTATGTAAACGCCGGGTCATTGACGATCACGGGCAGCCAGTTTGCGAGTAACAGAGCCAGCAGCGGCAATGGCGGCAATGGCGGCGGCGGCGGTACCGGCCAACGCGGCGGCAATGGCGGCACCGGCAGCGGCGGGGCGATCTATCAAAATACCGGATCAATGACGATCACGGACAGTCAGCTTAACAACAATAGCGCCGCTGGCGGCAACGGCGGCAACAGCCGAAACGGTTATTATGACGGCAGCGGCGGTAACGGTGACGGTGGAGCAATCCTTATCGGCAGTGGGTCGCTGACAGCCACCGACATAGAGTTTTCCGGCAATAGCACCACCGGTGGTAATAAAGGGACAGGCGGATACAACTGCAGCAACGGAAGCCCCCACGGCTTTGATCTTTATAATCAGAGCGGTGTTATCAGGCTAATCAATGTGACCTTTACTCCCGGAAATAACAGCTTTTACAACAGTCTCGCAGCCGTTTCCGCGGAATCCACGGTCACGGTCGATCCGTCCGAAGCGGCGGCAGACGGTTTAACCGCCGCGACGATTACAGTAACATTGGAGGATTCAAACGGCAGCCCTGCAGGCAGCGGAAAAGCGGTAACCTTAAGCCAGGGAAGCGGCCATTCAAATATCCTATCAACCAATAACGGGTTTACCGACGGTACCGGCACGGTAATCTTCACCGTGACGAATACGACGGCTGAGACAGTAACCTATACTGTCATGGATACAACGCATGGTATAACTCTGACACAGACCCCCACGGTTACTTTCACACCGTCCGCTACCCAACGAGCCACGGTCACAGTTATACCGTCGAGCTGCGCAGCGGACGGCTTGACAAGCGCAACCATCACAGTGACTTTACTGGACGCCAACGGCAATCCCGTGAGCGGCAAGACGGTCACCTTAAGCCAGGGGACCGGCAGCTCAAACATCTTATCTGTAAACAATGGTCTTACCGATCAAAACGGCATAGCGATCTTCACCGTGACCGATCTCCAGGTTGAGACGGTGACTTATACAGCCAGGGATACGACGGATAAAGTGACAATAACTGAGACTGTCATGGTGACGTTCACGTCTCCCGGCGCCGCGCAATCCACGGCCACAGCCATCCCGACCAGCGTACCGGCGGACGGCGTTGCCGCCTCAACCATCAAAGTGACTTTAATAGATGACAACGGCAATCCCGTGATCGGTAAGACGGTCACATTAAGCCAAGGGAGCGGGATTTCAACGATAACACCGGTCAACAGCGGTCTTACCGATGGTAATGGCACAGCGACCTTCACAGTGAAAAACACAAAGGCAGAGACGGTCACCTATACAGCCAGGGATACAACGGACAACGTGACAATAACACAGACTGCCGCGGCAGCCTTCTTAACAGGTGCGGTCACCGCCGCGCAATCCGGGGTCGTGGCAAACCCTGCGAGCATTATGGCGGACGGGCATACTGCCTCGACCATAACAGTCACTTTAAGAGACGCCAAAGGCAATCCCGTCAGTGGCAAGACGGTTGCTTTAAGTCAGGGGACCGGTAATTCAACCATCATACCGGTGAGCAGCGGGCTGACCGACAATAATGGTATAACGACCTTCACCGTGACCAATACACTGGCCGAGACGGTGATCTATACTGCTAGGGATACGACGGATAGTGTGACGGTGAGTCAGACTGCCGCGGTTGTTTTTAACCCGACCACCTTAGTTGTGACATTGACAACCGATGACGGAAGTCCCGGTACGCTCCGTTATGCCATTCAAAATGCCTCATCAGGTCTCACCATCACTTTCCAGAGCGGACTTGGAACAATCGCGCTGCAAAGCCCGCTGCCGGTGATCAATACGAACCTGACCATCGATGGCACCGGCTCCGGTGTGACCATCAGCGGCAGCAACAGCTTCCGCGTCTTTGAGATCAGCGGCGGAACTGTGACCGTCAAAGGTCTCACAATTGCCGACGGCAGGGTGGTAGGGAGCAACGGATCCAATTTCGTTTGGCCCTCGTACAATGGACTCGGCGGCAGCAGCAGTAATGGTGGCGGCCTTCTGATCACCGGGGGAACGGTAACTCTCGACAACATCATTCTTAATAATAACAGCGCCGCCGGAGGCACCGGGGGCACCGGTGCGTGGGTCAGTGAAACCGTTGGCGGCAACGGCGGCAGCGGCGGCGCCGCATACGGCGGTGCAATATATGTTGCAAATGGGTCCCTGACTGTAACCGGTTGCGCATTTACCGGGAACACGGCTGCCGGCGGCAGCGGCGGCAGAGGATATGGTTATGGGCCCCCTGCCGGCATGGGCGTCGGCGGCTTCGGCGGCAGTGGGGGCAGCGCACAGGGCGGGGCAGTTTATGTTGCCAATGGTTCGCTGATGATTACCGACAGCGCATTTACGGGAAACAACGCAGCTGGCGGCGGCGGCGGCCCCGGACAAGAAAGTGCCGGCAGTGCTGGCAGCGCTTTAGGACTAAGCATCTACAACCAGGCCGGCACTGTCGCGCTCAGCGGCGCCCCTTTCGTTCCCGATAGCAACGCCTATTATACTGTGACTCCCAGCCGCACTGTCACCTTCGATTCGCAGGGCGGCAGTCCGATATCAAGCCTTAGCATCACGTCGGGCGCGGCGTTAAGCACGCCTAATGCACCGGTACAGCCGGGGTTTGCCTTCAGAGGCTGGTATAAAGAATCAGCCTGCGCCAATGCATGGAATTTTGGAGTTGATACGGTAACAAGCGACTGTACTCTCTACGCAAAGTGGACAGTCAATCATGCGCCGACAGTGAAAAGCACTCTGCCGGTATTGGACCTGCTTGCGGGCAACAGCACAAGCTTTACCGCCGCCGATATCGCGGAGGATCTGGATACCGGAGATGTGCTGTCCATCACAGGTATTGTAACCGGGCCGGAGTCATCAATAGCGACAGCAACCCTAAGCACCGGAACAATAACAATCGTCGGCGTCGCCTCAGGCGCGACAACCATCAAGGTTACAGTCAGCGACGGAACGGATACGGTTGACATTACCGTGCCGATGACGGTCATCATAAAGCTGAGCGCGCCTGGGAGCCTTTTGTGGGATACGACGACACCGGCCAAAGCGACCTGGGGCACCGTAACAGGCGCCGTTAGCTACACGATTCAGCTCCACAAGGGAAGTACGGCTTCCGGCAGCCCTATTACGGGCATTTCCGACGCATTTTATGACTTTACTGCTGCCATTGTCGCAGCCGGGACCGGCGTCTTCACCTTCAAGGTGACCGCCATCGGCGACGGTACGAACTATATGACCGGCGATCAATCAAACACGAGTGTGACATACAGCTATACCGCGCCTGTAATCAGTGCCACTGTTTCCCCCAATAGCGGCAGCTTTGACAAGAATCCCGCCAATCAAGCCAATGTGCAAACAACGGTCACATGGGGCAGCGCCGGCAATATCACCGATATCAAGGCTGGAAGCGCTTCTATCGGCACGGGCAATTACAGCGTTTCGGGTAATACATTGGTGATTAAAAAAGCTTACCTCGCGACACGATCCACAGGAAGTCTCCCACTGACGATAACGTTTGATCAAGGCAACCCGGCCGCGCTCACCATAGAGATCAGCGATACAACGCCGTCAACACCGTCATCACCGTCGGGAAGCGGAGGCGGTAATAACACACCCACTATGCAGATAACACTCACTACTTCCGGAGGCACAACGACGGCGACGATGACAATGAATGCCTCAGGCGGCACAAACGGCACTGTTTCTGCAATTGTCGCTCAAGACGAGCTCGCCGCCGCAACTGGCGACGCCGTGAAGGAAGCGGCTAAGCAAAACACACAACCCGAGGTTGTGATCAGCATAGGCACCAAAAACGATACGGCCGGCGTTTCAGTTACCATCCCGCGAGCTGCGTTCGACACGATCACAAGCAGCGGTATCGACGCATTGACCATCTCGTCATCGATGGTCAGCGTTACCTTCGACGAAACAGCGCTGGCGGCAATTGATGCGAAGGCGGGCGGTGACATCATTATAACTGCCGCTTCACTGGACGATGTGGCACTGTCTGCCGAGTATAAAGAGCGAGTCGGTGACAGGCCGATATATGACTTAACTGTAACCTCAGGCAATACGACGGTATCAAACTTCGGCGGCGGCACAGTAACAGTCAGTATTCCATATACACCGGCGGCAGGAGAGGACACAAGTAAAATCGTCATTTATTACATCTCCGACAGCGGCGCGCTTATAACAGTGCCGAACTGCAACTACGACCCGTCCACCGGCCTGGTGACGTTTACGACGACGCACTTTTCAACATACGCCGTCGGTTATAACGACATCAGCTTCACAGATGTCTCTGGCTGGTACAGGGATGATGTCTACTATCTTGCGGCCAGAGAGATCATGAAAGGGCCCAGCGGCAGCCTGTTTAATCCTGAAGGGAGCATGACAAAAGCGGAGCTGGCTCAGATCCTGTACAACCTTTCGGGCGCACCCGCTGTCGTCAGCAGAACAACGCCGTTTGACGACGTCAAAACGACAGACTGGTATTTTAATGCTGTTAAGTGGGCATTTGATACAGGCGTCATCACAGGTTATGATGGCAAGTTTACCCCAGACGCGCCGGTGAAGCGTCAGGATATCGCCGTTATGCTGGTGCATTATATTGAAAAAATAATGAAGCACACCCTGCCGACTGATCAAACAGCATCGTTTGTTGACAGCGCTGATATCTCCGCGTATGCCCTGAGCGCCGTCATGACGATGCATCGCGCCGGAATCATAACTGGGACCGATGACGGCAGCTTTAAACCGCAGGCGAACGCAACGCGCGCAGAGGCAGCTAGAATGATCGCCGCACTGATACAAGACAAGGGGACGGTTCATTCGTCTTGATTTGATCGCTGAAAAATTAAGAGCATTTCGCCAAGAAACCGGAAGCGTTTAGCTTCCGGTTTCTTGGCATCCCCGAGTAGGTCTTCTTAAAAAAACGAGAGAATCTTACAGTTGATGCTCCTTAAAAGATGCGTAGTTAATACGTGAGTGTTTATAAAGCTCCTGATGAAAAGCGGTCGTTAGATAACGTGCGCCATACGGATTAAATAATGAGGGTCTGTCGGTCCTGCAGAATTTATCAGCGAATTTTCTGGCTGCCTCGCGCTGCTCCTCGTCCGTTGCCTTGTCGGGATCAAAAGGCTCCGGAATTACTGCGACAAGGAGTTTATCACCATAAAGCTCGTAAATTTTGTGCGTATCGTTCATTGCTTGCGGTGACCAGCTATCCCAGCCGGCAGCAATAATATTGGGGACTTGCTTCATAAGCTGACCGCAACTGTGCAACTCGCAGATCTTGCCTCTCGCGTGCAGGTAATCGGTGACACGCTTCATATACGGCACGATCATCTCCTCGACAGTTGCCGGCGAGAAGAATGTCTCTTTCTGCGAGCCCCAATCATCATGAATGCAGAAGCCGTCTATCAGCGGAAAATATCTAAGATACTTATCAAAGATTCTGATATACAGATCAGAAAGCTGATCGAAGAATGCCTTAACTGCATCCTTCTGGTCATCATCGATCATTGCCACAACGGCGCCCTCAAAGTCCATCAATGATATGAGACGTTCATACCAGCCGTTTAAGAAGATACAAGTATTATAAGAATCAGCTGATAGGTAATGAATATTGGCTTCAGCGCAGTCATTCCAATCCCATTTCTCAATATCCGGCCACGTCATTTTATCTTTGAGCTCATTTGCGTCACCAATGAGCGGTTTGCCCGGCCGGACCATGGACCCCCCGACTTGGGGAATATACTCCCATTCGACGCCAAACATATCAGTGCCGCCGGACCTCGGCGTTTGTGTGGCATCAAACACGAATGCCCGTGCGATATTATCCGGGTTGCACTTCGGCGAAAACCTGATTTGTTCAACGCCGGTAGCTTCCCAGATCGGCTTTTTGGCATACGTCGCCAACATGTTTTCTTTTAAAGACACCGGGTAATCAAACAGCGGCGTCGGCGGACCGAAATTACTGGGGCGTTCGCCAACGATCCGAAGCTCTGTCGGACTAAATTCCGGAATTAAGTACTTGCTTTCGTTCATGTCAGCCCTTCTTATTTCTCTCGAGAATATCTCTATAACATTTTCCGCAGTTTTTGCAATTGATACTGGGATCATCGACGCATTGTTTTGCGCCCATTTCGCTGTATACAATTTTCTCGTTTCCGTCGTCGTCGGTCTCTAACTTGTACGCGCCGAAAACGCCGGACAGCAGCGCGGGTTGGAAGAACACAGGTTTGTCAACGCGTTTGAAGTCAAGCGGGCAATGCCACATGCCCGCCGGTACTCGGATAATCGTCGGCGTGTTGATGATGTATTTTTCCATATTGTGTACGTCCTCACCGATCCAGAACTCGATTTCTGCGTCGAAGGACTCGTATGCGTTGACAATATCGGCCCCCACGAAGGTGAGATATTCTTCCGCCAAATGGTAATGCGGCACCTTGTCAAGAAAAACGGGCGCCATATAAGGCCGGAATGGCGCGAAAAACTTGGCGCCCGGTATATTCTTCTCGCCCCGAAAATAAAGCTGGGTTGGGGGTAAAAAACTTCCCCAGTTGTTAACTTCGGGGACAAAAGAATACACAAGGTCCCCATATTTTTGTTCGCTCATTTGATATTCCTCGATTCGCTTACTATTACGATAATGATGTGAGTTCATCTTTGCTGAACGGGAGCGTTAGGATTCTCCCTTCTATGACTCGCCCGCCGACAGATTGAGCGTCTTCTGCAAAGCCATGTGCCGCTGGGCAGCTTCGGTGGCGGTCTGCGGGCTTTCAGGATTGAAAAGCCGATTGACCTTGAAACACTTGCCGCAGAAGGTGCACTGCTTTTCCCTGTCGAGCAGGCAGGGCTTGTGACCGCTGGCGCCGACATATTCAATATAGATATTGCCGGCCTCGTCGATCCTCTGGAAAAAGGGACCAAATTTGCCCCGCGTGCCGAGCACCTGTAAATACACAGGCTTCGAAACGCGCTTATACTCAAGAGGGCAATGCCAGTGGTACGGCGGGATACGGACAATTGTCGGTTCTGTGATAATGTGCTTTTCGAGCTTGTCGAGCGACTTACCGATCCAGAACTCAATCTCCGCGTCGAACGATCCCCATGGATCGACCATGTCATAACCGGTGAAACAGAGGTACTCCTCCTCAGAATGGTAGTTGGCCTCCCGGTCAACGAATGCCTCCTTCATATAGCAGCGGTAGCTTGCGTACAGGCTGGAATCAGGCATACAGTCATGTCCGCGGAAGTACGCCTGGTAGGGCGGCATGAAATCGCCCCACTCGTTATATTGCTTTTCAAACGTATAAATCAGATGATCGTATTTCGACATATCAGCACCTCACCTCATTTCAGAGCGAACCGGGGGAAACGTGCAAATTTTCCCGCCGGAGGGCATTCCTTCACACAAGGTGTCAAAGTACACCTTGCCCGCCGAATTCTCTCGGCGCCTGATCGCGTAATACCGGCTGTTATACAGCACCGGCTGGAAGAACAGCGGCTTTCCGATCCGCTTGATCTCGATAGGGCCGTGCCAATAGAATTGCGGCACGCGAATCATCGTGGGCTTTGTGATAACAATCTTTTCCATGGTGTCGTAATCCTCGCCGAGCCACATCTCGATTTCCGCATCGAACGACTCAAATGCGTTGCGCAGATCGTGTCCGACGAATGCGAGGTATTCCTCATCGCGATGAAAATGCGGTTCCGGGTCGATCACACCCGGCTTCATGTACGCCCGGTACGGCAGATAAATCTGCGCGCCCTTAATGCAGGAGTCTCCGCGGAAATAGGCCTCAAACTGCGGGAGCATCCCGTCTGAGTGCGTCTCAACCTTTTCGAACTTGTAAAACAACGGATCAAATTCGCCCATATCAAAGCTCCTTTTCGCTCATATAACCGATTTGGCGGGGGAGAGAACTCCTCCGCCAAATCCATTGCTTCATGACAATTAAAAATTAGCTAATGAAATACCACTCTGAAATATAGTCATGCTGAAGGCCGGCTGTTGATACGCCGCCAAGGTTGTCTCTGCAGGCGCGGAGCGTATCCATTTCAGCAATACCATAAAGGGGGCAATAGTCCTCGAATTTTGTCAAATAATCAAGGAGCAGTGTGCTATACTTTCCTGTGTCCGTCGTGCCCAGCAGCGTATCGCCCATCTGCTTAAAGCTTTCGAAGTTCGCGGTGTCATAATCGAAATGCGTCCGATTGAACTTGGTGATCTGCGCATAGATCAGATCAAGACCGGATCCGGAAGAACCTGCGATATAGGCGACGTATATTTCCCAATCCGCCTCAGCTGCGATAAGGTTTCTGACAGTGGCCTGGTCGTAGTTAACAACCTGGGCATTGACGCCAATTTCCTTTAGGGACTGCTCAATAATCTGGGCAGCAGTGACAAAGAGATCCGAACCGTTTGTAACAAGACGGACGGTCTTTCCGACAAGGCCGCTCTCTTCAGCGTACTTCTTTGCGAGTTCAAGATTGTAACCCGTCTTGTAAGTATCATGGAGATTACCAAGCGCCGGAGCGTAGTCAGCACACGCTGAGGAGAAAGGAGCCTGCGCAACAACGCCCTTGCCGTTGAGCGCGACGTCAATGATGCCCTGACTGTTGACAGCGTAAGATACTGCCCAACGTGCTTCCTTGGATGCCAGGGGCGAATCCTTCCCTGCGTTGTAGGTCAGGCAGAGTTGAGAGATGGAGGGCTTGTTGATGACATGGATGCCATCGAGTCCTTCAACATGGTCAGCGTCCTGGGTGGGGCAGGATACAAGATAGTCAACTTCACCGGTCTCAATCGCGGTGATCTTTTGAGCTGATTCAGGAATATTCTTGAAAACAACATTCTTTATTGCAGGAGCGCCGCCCCAATAGTCGTCACGGGCTTCAAGCGTTACGGTGCTGTTGACGACATATTCTTTGACAACGTAAGCGCCCGTGCCGACGGGATTCTTGCCTGATGTTTCAGGGTCATAAGTTTCATCATCAAGTATCACGATATCGGACATGATCGGGAACGCTGTCGTATCTGCCTTGGTCAAAATGAGACGGATGGTGTAATCATCTTCAGCAATTGTCTTTTCAAAGTCAACGCTGGCCAGCAGAAAGGATCTTTTAATTTCAACAACATGGTTAAACGTGAAAATGACGTCTGCGGCTGTAAAGGGGCTGCCGTTGGAGAAGGTAACGTCCTTGCGCAGGTGAATCAGCCACTCGGTGTCGCTGACGAAGTCAACGCTCTCTGCGAGGCGGTATTTGACAAGGTCTGCGCTTTCGTAGGCCCAAAGTGACTCGCCGTAGCAACGCATAACGGTCAGGAATCCAGCGCCGGAGACGGAATAGGGATCGAGCGTTCCGGGGTCACCATCAACACCAATTTTGACGATGTCAGGTGTAGGAATCTTGTCGGGTGTCGGACTCTTGTCAGGAGCCGGACTATTTGCGGGCGTGTTGACGGAGTCGCTTGGTTTTTCTGCATCAGTGTTCTGCGTACTGCCACATGCGGCAAGCCCTAAAACAAGCATGATGCACAGGAGCAATGAGATGATTTTTTTCATTTTTCTGCTTTCCTTTCATTTTGAACTCCATTTTTAATATCATTAATTTCCCGACAACGGCAGCAGGAAACAAAATGATTTGGCAGGATTTCTTCCAACTTTTGCGGATTGCTGCATTCTTCTTTCATGTATAGACATCTTGCCATGAACCTGCACCCCGGTTTCGGGTTAATCGGTGACGTGATTTCCCCTTTCAACGGTATGAATGTTTTCTGCGCGTCGACTTTTGGAATCGGAATAGCTGAAAGCAGGGCCTTGCTGTACGGATGCAGCGTATTGCGGAAAATCTCGTCGGACGAGGCTTTCTCTACCACCTGTCCGAGGTACATGACCAGGATATCATCGGATATGTACTTCACGACTGACAGGTCGTGTGTCACGAACATATATGTCAGATTTCTCTGTTCCTGCAGATCAAGCATCAGGTTCAGGATCTGTGCCTGAATCGAGACGTCCAGCGCGGATACCGGTTCATCACAAACGATGAACTTTGGATTCAGCGCCAACGCTCTGGCGATCCCGATGCGCTGACGTCTTCCGCCATCCAGTTCGTGAGGATATGTACCCCAAAAGCGCTCTGCAAGACCGACCGTTTCCATCAGCCTTTTGGTGTTTTCGACCATCTCCGATTTGCTCTCTTTGCCCCGGAGCTGTTGAGGTTCCATGATGGCCTCACTGACTGACATGCGGGGGTTCAGCGATGAGAACGGATCCTGGAATATGATCTGCATCTCCTGACGCATCGCGCTCAGTTCCCTGCGATTCGGATTTGTGATGTCTTTTCCGTTGAACAGTATCTGTCCGTCCGTTGCGTCCAACAGGTGTAGAATGGTTCGGCCAAGCGTGCTTTTGCCGCAGCCGGACTCCCCGACAACGCCGAGTGTTTTGCCTGCATCGAGTGTAAAGTTTACATCGTCAACAGCATGGAGCATTCCTCTGTTTGATTTAAAGTATTTTTTGAGATGTTTTACTTCAAGCAAAGCCGACATCACACATCCTCCTTTTTCGCAAGAAAGCACCGTACCGTATGCCCTTCTTCAGGTTCGTATACGGATGGGCTCTGCATGCGGCATTCCTCCGTCGCATAATCACAGCGGTCGCAGAACTTGCAGCCCTCCGGCAGATTTGTCGGATCCGGCATCAAGCCCTTTATAGGTTTCAGTCTCTTTTCCGTTGAATCAAGGTCCGGCAGCGAGCCGAACAGCCCTATGGTATATGGGTGCAGCGGGTTATTGAATATATGCCGCACAGTCCCGTATTCCACGATCTCACCGGCGTATACAACCGCTACAGATTCGCAAATACTGGCAACAACTCCAAGGTCGTGTGTAATGAGCAATACCGAGGTGTCAAGCCTCCGGGTCAAGTCGCGCATCAAATCAAGAACCTGCGCCTGGATCGTCACGTCAAGCGCGGTTGTCGGTTCATCCGCCAAAAGCAGTTTGGGATTACAGGCGAGCGCCATTGCGATCACGACACGCTGTTTCATACCGCCGGAAAATTGGTGCGGGAACTCTGAAAAACGCTCTTTGGGTATCCCAACCATTTCCAGCATATCCATCGAACGCAGGATTGCATCCGCAGCCGATATCTTGTTGTGCAGACTGATCGATTCCGCTATCTGGTCTCCGACGCGCTCGATTGGGTTAAGCGCCGTCATCGGATCCTGGAAGATCATTGCGATTTTTTCGCCCCTGATCTTCTTCATCTCCTTTTCGTTCAGACGAAGCAGATCTCTGCCTTCGAAAATGATTTTACCCTGTTTGATCTCGCCCTGAGGTTTGGCAAGGATCCCGAGAATAGTACGCGCAATCGTTGTTTTGCCGGCGCCGGTTTCCCCGACCAGTCCCAGTGTTTCGCCCTCTTTCATGACAAGATTGATCCCATTGACGGCATGAACGATGACATCATCAGTGTGAAACTCTACATCCAGGTCTTTTATTTCTAAGACGTTGTTTTTTTCCATATCCGGCCTCCGTCAGTTCTTTAGTCTCGGGTCAAGTGCGTCTCTCAGTCCGTCACCCAAGAGGTTAAACGCCAGGACCGTAATCATGATGCATATACCTGGATAGAGAACGAGCTCCATGTGATCGCGCATAAAGTTGCGTCCCTCGGAGAGCATGGACCCCCACTCAGCAAGCGGCGGCTGAGCGCCAAGCCCGATAAAGCTCAGTGTTGCGCCGGCAATAATCGAGTTTCCGATATTCATCGTTGTCGCGACGATCGTCGGCGCAATCGCATTTGGGATAATATGCTTGAGAATAATATGAGGGCTTTTGGCGTCAATGGCCTTTGCCGCTTCGACGAACTCCTTATCGCGAACCGTCAATATATTAGCGCGTATCAACCGTGCACATGAGGGCGTGGTCGAAATCGCAATTGCGATAATTGCATTTTTAACACTGGGTCCAAGAATAGCGGCGATAACCACACACATCAGAAGCATCGGAACGCATGAGAATATATCCATTACTCTCATGATGATATTGTCGACGCGTCCGCCGAAGTAACCGGCAATGGAGCCTATGGTAATACCGACGATGGTGCCAAGCGCAACACAGCCAAGCCCCATTATCATAGAATTCTGCGACCCCCAAATCAGGCGGCTGAACGTATCTCTGCCGAACTTGTCTGTACCGAGCAAGTGTTCCGCACTCGGCTTTGCATAGCTATTTGCCAAATCCTGCGTATCATAAGCATATGGCGCTAAGAGCGGCGCAAATATTGCAACCAGAATGACAAGGATGACGACGACCAATCCGGCAACAGCAAACCTGTTCTTCTTTAGTTGGTGCCACAGCTCGCCAAAACGGCTTCTTTTTTTCTTTGTCTTCATGTTACAGCACCGCCTCAATATCAGTCTTCTTTTCTCTCTTGATTCTTTTCTTACCGCTGTTGAACTGTGACCGGATACGAGGGTCGACCATCGTATAGACGAGATCAACAAGCAGCAAGATGACGCTATACATCACAGCAAAATACAGCACGCTTCCCTGTACAACAGGGTAGTCACGAGATGAAAGCGCGCTCAATGTATAACTCCCAAGACCGGGAATTGCAAAAATTGTCTCAGCAATGACAGCACCGCCAAGAGATACGCCAAATACTGAACCGATGATCGTAATGATCGGGATCATCGCATTTTTCAGCGCATGTTTATAAATGACCTTATGCTCTGATTGCCCCTTTGCGCGGGCTGTTGTGACATAGTCCTGCCTGATCTGTTCGAGCATGCTCGAACGAGTCTGTCTGGCTAATGTGGCCGAGTAACCGATCGACAGGGAGATTGCCGGAAGTATCCAGCTTTTCCAGGAATCAATTCCCAGCGGTGGTACCAATCCAAGCTTTGTCGCAAACACCTGTACTAAAATCAGGGCAAACCAGAAGTTTGGCATGGAAACACAAAACAGCGACATGACGATGGATGTATTGTCCTTCCAGGAATACTGATGTGTTGCAGCATAAACGCCGATCGGGATCCCGGTAAAGATGGCCAGCACCATGCTGATGGTTACAACCAGCAGCGTATACGGAAACCGCACCAGGATGTCGTCCCACACACTGCCTTTTGTAAAAAAGGAAACCCCGAGATTGCCCTGGAGCAGTCCGGACAGATAATCAAAATACCTGGTAAGCAACGGCTTGTTCAGTCCCATTGTTTCCCGCGCGGTCGCTATTTCCTCTTCTGTCGCAAAGTTGCCAAGCAGCTGCCGCGCCGGGTCACCGGGCGTCAGTTCAAGAAGCAGCATGACGATTAAAGTGACGCCGAGAATGACTGGTATCATCCAGAGCAATCGTTTAATAATGTACCTTGTCACTTTTTCATATCTCCATTTCCTCTACTTATTTTTCGCCAGAGTAAATGTACCTCCCGACTTTACAGCGCTGTCACTAAAGCACTTGCCGCAGTAGCAGCATATCTGTTCCGAATTGTATACACATCGGCGCAGACTGGCCGCTTCGTATATGTACTCGTCGTTGCCGTTTTCGTCTTTCTGCCGCACGATCTTAGACCAGTCGCCGTCTGGATAGACTGGGAGGAAGCCCACGGGCTTGCCGATACGCTTGAAGTTGATCGGGCAATGCCACAGGTGCGGCGGAATCCTGATAACAGTTGGTTCCGTTATGACAATCTTCTTCAAATTGCCGGGATCCCATCCGAGATATATCTCTATCTCAGCGTCAAAATCGAAAAAATTCGACAGATCAGAACCGGTGAACCACAGGTACTCATCATTAGCATGATGGATATGCGGTACCTCCATAACGTTTGGTGCTAAAACGACGCTGAAGCCTCCGTAAAACTTTGCTCCCGGCATTTGTGTGATGCCCCTAAACTTTCCTCTCGGATTAGCAAAGGTTTCTCCCCACTGATGGTATTCCTGGGGGAAGGTATACACGTACTGGTCCAGCTTCCCGCTCCTGGGTGCCGGCGTACCGTTAACGACGTCCATCGTCCATTGCTTTGTGTAGTCAGAGTCCGGGAAATGGGAGACCTTGGAGTTTACGGAATAATCCTGATAACATCTTCCGCAGAATATACACGTTTCGTTTTTATCATAAACGCAGCGTTTAAGCCCAGTGCCGATATATGGATAGTCAACCTTGCCATCTGTACTAACCCTGCGTGTGATCTTCGACCAATTTCCGTCGAAATACATCGCCGAAAATGCAATCGGTTTACCAACACGCTTGAAATTGATCGGGCCGTGCCAGAGGCCCGGTGGGAAACGCACCAATGTCGGTTCGGTGATGACAAACTTTTCAAAATGATCGGGGTCTTCTCCAATCCAAATCTCGATTTCACAGTCGAAATCGAAGAATTTTGTCAGATCCGAGCCTATGAACCAAAGGTATTCCTCGACAGAGTGATGGGTATGCGGAAA
The DNA here is from genome assembly GCA_942492735.1 of uncultured Eubacteriales bacterium. Classification (GTDB taxonomy): domain Bacteria; phylum Bacillota; class Clostridia; order Oscillospirales; family Oscillospiraceae; genus Sporobacter. Next base: position 3,862,762 of record OW818648.1, on the reverse strand, counting down.
TTCCATGACATGCTCTTTCTTGACGACGGTGAAGCCCATATTCAGATGCGATCCCAACATGCTCTCGTTTCCGCGGAAATAACCTCTTGGAGAGTTATACTTATCCCCCCAACGATGGTAGTCCTTTGGAATTGTATAAACGAACTCATCAAACTGGCTCATATTTCCCTCCCCTTGATATAGATGACGTTCTTGGCGCCTTCAATTTGTCTTAAGTCTATCGAGTTGTGCTGCTGATATCTATTGACAGACAAAATAAAATGTTTCACACCGAAATGTGAAACACTTAAATCTTTCAAAATAATGAAATGATTGATTCTGTTTTTTAGATTTTTGAAATGCTTGTTAACATGCCGTTCGGCTAAACCGAGTAGTCCGTTGTAATTCCATATTTCTGCATTAAACGCCACAGCGTTGTTTTACTGATCCCAAGCTCCCTGGCAGTTTCAGTTCGATTTCCATTGTTTCGCTTCAAGGCTTCCAGCATTTTCAATGCGCTTTTATCTCGATGGACTGTCACAGCCTTTTGCTGCTCTTCCGAATTTATGCACAAATCCAATTTATCAATCTGATTCCGCACAAAAGCCTCATCGATACTCCTATGAGGTGTCTGCAGCACAATCCTGTGGCAGAAATTCTCCAGCTGTCTGATATTGCCCGGCCAAGTGTATTCGCACATAAACCTGCAGGCACCTTTGTTCAACTGTATCGGTCTCGAATACAAGTTGCAATAGTGGTCAAGAAAGTAGTCGATCCAAGCTTCCAGATCTTCTTTTCGTTCACGCAGAGGCGGAATATCCAAGGTAAGGACATTGAGCGCATAATAAAGGTCAGTTCTGAATTTTCCCTCGCTCATTAACGTTTTCAGATTTTCGCCGGTGGCTGCAATCACTCTGATATTGACCGGAACCTGACGGTTGTTGTTAAGGGGGAGGATACCTCTGATCAATCGGCCAATTCTGAACTGGAGCTCATTCTTCAGCGCGTCGATATGATTTAGAAATAGGGTGCCGTCTTCTGCCAGTTCAACCAGCGTGCGTATATCATTTTCTCCGCCGGGATGGTCCTTTGAGCCAAAAAACATTTCATCAAGATGCTCTGTCTCCCAAGCGCCGCAGTCCACCTCAACAAAGCCATTTTGACGTCTCCCGCTATCATTATGGATGCACTGAGCGAGCCGAAGCGTCTCGGTGCCTTCCTCACCATAAATTAAAACAGGGGCATTACTGTAAGCGGCGAGCTGGGCTTGTTTTATCACATTCCCATAGGTTAATGATTTTACCTTGAAATCTTCAAATCGGTGGTTCGCCTTAAAACCGCGTGAATACACCTCGTTTTGCATCTCCGGCGCCATCATCTGAACGATCTGACTTTTTTGTAATGTGATGACAGCACCGATAATCTCATGTTCTGCAATAATAGGCTCAATATTTGTGATCATATTCTTGTTCATGAGCTTAATATTGAGCGTATACACCTGCTGTCCTGCTTTTAGAACTGTATTAAGGTAATCCTTCATTGTTCGAGGGAAATAACTCATGAGCGGCTGTCCCACGATGTTCCGGTTTTTACAATCAAGAAGATTTTTTGCGTAATCATTGAGCTTGAGAATTTCACCGTTTTTATTGACCTCAATAATACCATGCAAAATACTGGTCATCACAGCATCATTTTCTGCTGTGATCATTTTATCCTTTTCGATATTGTGTGACAAGAGCTCGGCGTGCCGAAGGGCTTGCAGAACGCCTTCCTTACCCGAAAATATGCGCGACGTTGGTACTCCTTGTTTTTCGGCGAGAGCGCAGACTTCCTGAACGCTGATGATCATATGTACGCCATTTTCAATGGCTCGTGCCACCGCCGCTTCGTGGGTTTCGAATTCATCCAGCATATAAATATTCAGCCCTACGCCAAACATCTCTCCGAGATTGGAGGAGCGGCGAAACATACAGGAATAGACCAAGAGCGCGATCTCCGGCCTTTGCTGATTCAATGTCTTTTTCGCTTCCTTGAGAAGCATGCCGACGTCCTGACCAGAGAGCATGATGTTAACGACCGGCAGCTTTGTTACCGTTCCGTTTGTGAGCGACTGCAGCCCATAGGCGAAAATAACATCCGCCCCAATATTTTCAGCTTCATGTGCTGCATTTACAGCCTCTTCAAAAGCAATAACCTTTGTGCAGAAAAAGTCGATTTTAAATCTTTCTTTGATCTCTTCAACGCAGTCAAGAATATTCTGGTCAATCGACAACAACGCAGCCTTGATCAAAGTTAACACTCCAGTCTATAATTTTACATTAAATTATAGACATCCGAATGTATAATGTCAACCGAAAAGACAAGGGGACGGTTCATTCGTCTTGATCTGAGCGCTGGAAAAATAAGAGCATTACGCAAGAAATCGGAAGCGTGTAGCTGCCCTCCATTATCGGGTTGTTCAGATACCAAAATGTATCAAGTATTTGCTTTTTTCCATTGCTTCGCGTACTTTTTCAACCAACATAAAAAGCTGCGGCGTTTTAAGCCGGCGATTCGCATTCACGATAACATCGCAGAATGCTTTGAGGGATTCCGGCGGGATAAGCGTTACTCCGGCCTCATCAAGCCCATGTAAAGGCTGCGTGGAGCTGACAGCAAAGGTTTTTATTTGCATCAATTCTTCTATATGAGCCTCGAAGACTTGATCCATAATATCCATATCTACTGAAACACAATGATATTTCTGAGGCTCATATGTCTGATACCATTTATTTTCTTCAAATTGATCAATCAATCCAAATGCATGTTTCGCCATAGCCTTGCCTCCGTTTCTCATGCGCTTAACTAGCATAATTTAACTGTATCTATTTCTATATTTTTGCGGAAACTAGATAAGCAATATATACTGAAAGAGGATATTCATATTGGGCACTGAAAAGAAAAATTTTTCTGTCGTCAATGATAGAAAGCAAATGAAAGCCAAAAATAAAGAAGTTAAGAATGAACTCCAGGTAAAAAGCAACAGGGAGGTATTAGAAAAGATCGATCAGCAATAAACATTAATACGGTTTGTAAATTGAGCAAGGATTTCTTGGGAATCCTTGCATTTTATTATACAATAATTATGGATACGACACGGCCGCAATTTATTAAGAGTTCGGTTTCATATAATCAACTCATTCGACAAATTGAAATCTAGCTGCTTTGCATTATTCATTTAGAGGGTTGTTTTAGTGATAGCAGATAGTCCATAGCCTTTTTGTGATGATCGAGGTTATCCACCCATTCTTTATAATTCTCGCATGGAAATTCGCCGCATTCGCCGCAATGATTTATTTGCCTTTCTTCACAACACATACGTAAGCCACAGCTGCCGCAGGAGCCGCTTAAGCGCCATAAGACATCTGTTTTATCCCAACAACCTCTACATAACGGCACTTTTTTCATCACCGCTTCGGCATTTTCATTTTTTCCAATCCATCCTTGACTTCTAAACCAACAAACTAAAGATTCTGCCGCATTTAAATCCTGTTCCATTGTGACTTTGTATTGACTGCATTCGCTGCAACCAACGCCGCAAGCTGCCATTTTCAACTTATTCATATATATCTCTCCCGTAATATTATATAAATAATCCGTAGTTCAAAGCTGCTCGACAAATTCGTGTTTATTGATGAGGTCTGTATTAAGCATAATGGGCAATTAATATTTACTTGTCCGTTAGTTAACCAATTTTTACTTTTTGCTATAATAGTCATATTTACAAAAAGGGCATTTGGGATAGTCTATATCATGTAAATTTCCACACTTTGGGCATTTCTGTTGGGCAATACTATCTTCTGATTCACTTTTTAACATCTTAGTAGGTGAACAATTGATAACTAAAAGCAAACATTTATGTATTTTTTTTACTGTTACTGATGTGATTCCGAAAACAATTGTCAATACGCTGCTTGCCCAAAAACGACTCACCGAAACAGAATAAGTGTCCGTGTTATAATTATATCTGGTATATGAGAATAGGATAAATGTTATAAAAGCAGAGACAACGCATAATATAGTCATCGTTTTGTACCACTTAACGACTTCTTTAGTTATAGTATCCATATATCAACCTTCCTCAGATAAGTTGTAGAAATCAGTAGACGTTGGTGGAGCTTTCATTTTGGTTTTATTTAAATTATCATAAACATAATGGGAAGTTCCGACCGCTTTTTTCAACACCGCATTATGCTAATATATTCTTCAATAATTGTGAAGTATATCTGGTTATTATTTCAATGCCTTTCGCACAACAACTTTGCCTTCTCGTTCGGCGTAACTGGTAAATCCACATTTTTCATACATTGCCAGAGGTCCCCCAAAATCATGGTCTGTGTAAATGAATTTGTTGTTGACATAGGCCTCGACAAAATCAAAACCATCGTCGGCCGCGTCTTTGCAAACACGCTCCAACAGTTGCGTGGCTATGCTCTTTCTTTGCATCTCCGGTGCGATCACGAAGCAAAATACGGATTTTACCTTGATGTCCGCCCGGGATTCCTCAATAGGCCAAAACGAACGCAGATAATCGACACAGAGCTGGCAATCCGCGTTGACGTTGCACCATCCCACAATCTCATCGCGGCGGTAAGCAAGATAGCCCTGTAGGCTGCCAGCTCTGACATATTCGATGGCACGCGCCCTTCTTTCCTCTCGTGTTGGAAACCAATGGTTCCCATTATCATAGGAATCGTCGCTGCGCCAGGTCACACAATAGCATTTGCGCTCATCTATATTGACATCGTGAGGTGTTACATCAAAAAAATGCACATAATCCTCTGCAAGGTCGGGTGTCAGTCTGCGAATTTCAATTTCCATGCGTTACCTCCACGGATAAAAATAATCAGATTCGCTCCTTTTCCTAGTGTAAACATAATGGGAAGTCAATTGATAAATTGGAATTTGAAGCATAGCGCAGATATTCTTTTTATTCTGCCGGTCTATGTTGGGGAACAGTAATATACCAATATACACCGAAGCGATCGACAATGTCGGCGCTCAAATCGCTCCACGGAAGAACGCGAAGCGGCGTACATATGGCGGCATCCTCACTCAAGATATTGTACGCTTCCCGAACAGCCTCTTCGTCATCAAGGGCTATGCCGAAATTCATGTTCGGATACTTCGGAATAACGTCAGCACAAAAATTCTCACCGATTTCGCTGACAGCGAGAAACACCTTACCCCTTAGCATAAGCTCGGCATGAAAATAACCACCGTCAGGATTTAGCACGTTATATCCAAGTTCTGCGCCAAACGCTTTTTTGTATAGCTCGACAGCTTCTATGCTCCCTTTAACATAAGCCTGTACACCAATTTCCATTGTTATTCCTCCTTAAGAAACAAATTTCTGTTTATTGATGAAGTCTGTATAAACATAATGGGTAATTCTGCTCCCATGCATTTATAATTAGAATAACAGAAGTAGAATACCTGTAATCAATATGAGGTTTATTGTGAATTTCGATTCCGGCAAATAAGGCAGCTTGAGATGAATCAAGCAGTAATTTCGTTACTGATTTCCCGCGCGACATATGTAAGCCTCCTAAAATCACTCTTGTTCGCATTATTGCTATTACATGCTTATAACAAACTGCTGATTATTATCGCATACCAAAACAAAGCAGCACTGCGTAATGGGCAGTGCTGTTTCTCAGATACCGGCTGCCATCAATGTTATGTGGAATAACGATGGATGATACATGCGATATGGTTATTCATTGGGTATTTGTTCATTATAGTATTACTTCTGACATAAAACAACAGGATAATCTAATATCTTCCAAGATGGTGAATAGCTGTTGGCTGAGTTGGGGCTAGGGAAAGCGTCTTTTTAAACGTATTAGGGAGGGGCAGGGGAGACCGGAAAGATTATACGTATTGAATGGGTGTTCAAAATATAGATTATCCTAGCTAATCTGTGTTAAATCAGACTTTCGATAAACAGAAATCAAGTCTAGCCAAAATTAGGAAATGCAGAGCTCGAAAAACGGGGAGAAAGTCTTCTTCAGAATGGCTAACGCAAGCGGGAACGGGGGAGGGCAAAGAAAAAACGCCGCAATCTTTGTGATTGCGGCGTTTTTGGCACCCTCGGCGCGAATCGAACGCGCGACCCTTCGCTTAGGAGGCGAATGCTCTATCCCCTGAGCTACGAGGGCATATTCGGAACCTTGTCTCTAACGTGAAAATTATTCTAGCTCAAACGTCTGTAGGTGTCAAGAAAAATCGGGATTATCAACATATAGTGCCATTGGCTTACACAATTAAACTTGACATAACACTCATGGGGTTGTAAAATAATTCAGATGATTGGTTGATTTATGTGAAATGTTGGGGAGATTTCACAAAATTAATAAATAATGGTCTAAATGTTATTACCTGTGTTTATAAAAATAGAAAGAATGGAGGTGTGTATACTTACCATGCCCTTTGCAATTCAAATTGTAATCTACGTCGTTATTGCGATCGTTGTTTTGATAGTAGCTTTTATTCTTGGAATCACATATCGGAAAAAGGTGTCTGAGCGCGAGATTCAAAGCGCTGAAGAGAAAGCCAAAAGGATTATCAATGATTCCATAAAAGCAGCAGAAAGCAAAAAACGCGAAGCCCTCTTAGAGGCCAAGGAAGAAATACACAAAAGCCGCAGTGAATACGAGCGCGAAGTCAGAGAACGGCGCGCCGAATTTCAGAAACAGGAGCGCAGGCTTCAGCAAAAGGAAGAAACGCTCGATAAAAAGTCCGACACATTAGAGAAGAAAACAGAAACACTTACCCAAAAACTCTCCGAGCTTGAGGAATCCTACGATGAGGTTGCTAAACTAAAACGCAGTCACTTCGAAATGCTCGAAAAAATATCCGGTTATACGGCGGATGAGGCAAAAGCCTATCTTATTAAGAATCTTGAGTCTGAGGTCACCCACGAGGCGGCCATGAAGATAAAGGAGATCGAAGCCCGATATAAAGAGGAAGCCGACCAAAAGGCGCGGGAATATATTTCACTTGCGATACAGCGCTGCGCAGCAGATCATGTGACCGAGGCGACCGTCTCTGTGGTTCCCCTGCCCAATGACGAAATGAAGGGCCGCATCATCGGACGTGAAGGCAGAAATATCCGAGCAATAGAAACACTGACCGGTGTTGACCTGATTATTGACGACACGCCGGAAGCCATCACCCTCTCGAGCTTTGACCCCGTGCGGCGCGAAATTGCCCGCATCGCTGTTGAAAAGCTGATTATTGACGGACGTATCCACCCAGCCCGTATTGAAGAAATGGTGGAGAAGGCCAAAAAAGAAGTCGACGCCACAATCAAATCAGAAGGTGATCGCGCCACGTTTGAGACGGGCGTACACGGACTTCACCCTGAAGTCGTCAAGCTGCTCGGACGTCAAAAATACCGGACTAGCTACGGCCAGAATGTTCTGAGCCACTCGATAGAAGTCGCGCACCTTTCTGGGCTGTTAGCCGCCGAACTCGGCGTTGATATCATGGTCGCCAAGCGCGCGGGACTTCTCCATGACCTTGGAAAATCAATCGACCACGAGGTCGAAGGCAGCCACGTCACAATCGGCGTCGAGCTGGCCCGCAAGTACAAGGAGAGCGAGGAAGTCATCCACGCCATCCACGCTCACCACGGTGATGTCGAAGCAAAGACTGTCATCGCCATGATTGTACAGGCATCCGATACGATATCGGCAGCACGGCCGGGCGCACGGCGCGAGAACATCGAAAACTATATCAAGCGTCTTGAGAAGCTCGAAGAGCTGACCAATTCGTTTGAAGGTGTCGAAAGCTCGTATGCCATTCAAGCAGGCCGCGAGATCCGCATTATGGTGAAGCCTGAGCTGATTTCTGAGGACCAGATGATTATCCTGGCCCGCGAAATTGCCAAGAAGATTGAAAACGACCTTGAATACCCCGGCCAGATCAAAGTCAATCTCTTGAGAGAAACAAAAGCCATCGAATACGCGAAATAGCATAATGAAACAAACAAGCTCTTCAGCTTTTACTGAGGAGCTTGTTTTTGTTATGGCGTTTTTTCATAATAATTAAGTACAGTCACATAATATGGCATATAGCGTGCACGATGCAATATTGGGAGCGTGTCAGTATGAACGTCGGCTGGAACATCGAAACCTATTTGTCAATCTCGTCATTTATAGTAACAATGGCGATTTCATATCTCGTCATCAAAATTGACTGGAAAAGATATGGGTTACTTTTTGCGATCAGCGCTGTTGTCGGTGTCATTTTGTGTTACGTTTTTATTTATCTGGATTTGTATACTTTTCCGTACAGACTGTTTCCGTCCGTATCAAAAATACCATTTACGCTCATTCTGACAATTTTCCCGTTATATGTTTTGTTAGGTGTTAGATACAGCCCCAAGTCATGGCTGCATAAAATCCCGTATTACTGGGGAATCGTCCATATCGGCGTGTTTACAGAAGCATGGGCAGAACAACAGACCCAGCTCATTAAATACAACGATCATTGGCATTTGTGGGAATCGTACACCTGGTGGTGGATATTTTTGCTCGTGTTTGAAGTGATAGGCGGTATGCTGCTGACGCCAAACCTTCGAAAACCGCTTGATCAGGAGCTCATGAAATACGGCAAAGCAGGTTGGTTCACCCTGCATTTTATACTCATCACGACAATTTTTTTGGCAGGGGTAAATGCCGGAAAGACACTATTTTAAATTCTATGTTATGCGCTTCGCATTCAAATATTACGGGAATGTTTCATTTGCAGGAAAGCTTGCAGAAAAGTATTGCATTCATTAGCAGTATATGTTAATATGCCCATAGCTTTACAGAAAGGAGATGTTTTTAATGGCGCGAGTATATGAGGTAAGTGTTCCGTAAAACTGAATATCGGCAGGACGGATCGTGTGGGTTAACCCAGCGAGGCGTCGTGCAAAGGAAGTAACCTATCGTAAATACTGTCTGTTAACCGCAGCAACAGCCTCGATTGGCTGCTCGCCGCGGTATTTTTGCGCCCTTTTAGGGCAGAAAGGAGATCGGTAATGACAAAAATCTATGTTTATTCGCATACAGGAACTATTTCAAAATCATTAAAGTTTTATTTGAATGGAGGTATTAACATGCTTAACAGCCTTTTTATAGAAGGCCGCTTTTACGACCCGATTTACAATGATCGGGCTTGGCTGAGCCGCCTGCGCCGCATTTTTAGGCGCTCAAAATAATCTTAAGCGCACATTATTTTAACCAGAATTTGAAAGGAGATGTTTTAATGTCGGCAACGTATGAGGTGGCTGTCCCTTAAAACAAAATATAGGCAGGACAGATTGAGGGGTGACCCTCTGATTTGTCGTGCGTCTGATGTATCCTTTTCGTCAATAACTGTCTAAACCAATGATACAATTGGTTTGCCGCAGCGACAGCCACGAGAGGCTGCTTGTTGCGGTATTTTTGCGCCTATTTGTAAGGAGCTGGTTGTGAATGCTCGGCTTGACTGCGGCGGCGAAAACAAACAAAAAACAGAGGGAGTAGAGAAAGCCCCTCATCGTCCGAAACAAAGACGATGAGGGGCTTGATTTATATCAGGAGGATATCAGTAATAATTCCGGCACAGCTCGTTGTAGGCCTTATAGAGCAGCGCGTTTTTCTTGACAATATTGTCGTCGCCCTTATTGCTCAGAAACGAGCCGAGGAAGCAGTAGCCGCCGCCGGGTGCGAGCTGATCCATCTGTATCTTCACAGACTCGCGAATCTCCTCATAGGTGGCGTCGTCTTCGAGAATACGGCCCCGGGCGTCCCAGCCGCCGGCAATAACGAGCTTATTGCCGTACTTTTTTTTCATTCCGGCCAGATCGTTGCACGTCTGTGCCGGGTCCCACATGGTAACGCCGATCTTCACGAGATCGTCGAAGAAGACTTCGCTCTTGCCGCAGTTGTGCATTGAGATGGGCAGACCCCTGTCACGGCCGAATTTAGCCTGACGGTCATAGAGCGGCGTTAAAAACTCTGTGTACATCGCCGGTGAAATAAATGGATTCGCCCACGCCGCCGTGTCGTCCATCAGCGTCCAGACGTCGGGACTGCAGTAATCGATATACTTCTCCGCAACCGTGCAATAGAAGCTGCAGAGGTATTCAAAGAGTGCTTTGACCTCGTCCGGCTCCTCATACATTGCGCACAGACCATTTGTAAAGCCCATAAACGACATGAGCGTCTGGAAATAGCCCATATGTAAATTCATGCAGACAGTTGTTTGGGAGCGGTCGAGCTTTCGGAGCTCGAAATCTTCTTTGCACATCTTTTCCCAGTCGACGCCGATAAGATCGGGCGCTTTGATCACATCGCGCCATTTCGTGATGTCATCCAAAATGAAGCCGCTGTTTGAAGGGATGAGGGCGCCGCTTGTCGATTCGGTCGGGACATACTCAACACCCCAGACGTCAGGACCTCCGCCTCTGAGGCGGTGCTCGCAGATGATGCGCGGCTCAACGAGCATGTCCGGTGCCGGACCGACGCCGTCGTACATCATTCCCATGGAGTATATCGGTACCCATTCCGGTACCTCTCCGTGCAGGCATTTAAGGAAATTCTCTTTTGCTGTCAGCACAGTATATGCCTCCTTATCGTTTTAGCGGCTGTAACAGATGCGCGACTGCTTGTAGAGCTCTTCTCTGTAGACGGGCGTCAGCAAGCCGAAGGCGGCGTACATATTGAGGGTTGAGGGCTTGTCGGGCCGGCAGAACTTTTCGGCATACGCTTTGGCCAGCGCCCGTTGTTCATCCTCGCTTGTCGTGAGGGGGTCAAACATGTCGGGCGCGACGGCGATGAGAATCTTGTCGCCGTAGAGCTCGTAGATTTTTTGGGTATCGTTCATCAGCTGCGGAGTCCAGGCGTCCCAGCCGGCGGCGATCATATTGGGCACCTGCTTAAGCAGCTGGCCGCAGCTGTGCAGCTCGGTGAATTTGCCCTTGGCATGAATGAAATCGGTAACACGCTTCATATATGGGACGATCATCTCTTCGGCAGTTGCGGGGGAGAAGAACGTTTCCTTCTGGGAACCCCAATCATCATGCATGTTGATAACATCGAGCTGCGGGAAATAGGTGATGTATTTGTCCAATATCCTGATGTACAGATCAGAGAGCTTATCGAAAAAATCCTTAACGGCATCCTTTTGGTCTTCGTCGATCAGGGCGACTATGGCGCCTTCAAAATCCATAAAGGAGATAAGCCGTTCATACCAGCCGTTGAGGAACATGCTGGAATTGAAAAGCTCCGGTTTGAGATACGATGCGTTGACTTTGCCGCTGTCCTCCCAGTCCCAGCTGTCGATATCCGGCCAAACGACCTTGTCTTTAAGCTCGTTGGCGTCTTCTATAAACGGTTTGCCCGGGCGGACCATCGAACCGCCGACCTGGGGGACGTATTCCCAGTCGATGCCGAACATGTCCTTGCCGCCGGACTGGTTTGACACGCCGGGGACAAAGGTGGCATCGAAGGCAAACGCGCGGGCGATATTATCCGGATTGATCTTCGGGGTGAACATCACCGTTTCCGAGCCGGCGCCGCCGATTTGCCAGACCGCCTTTTTCGTGTACGCGCCGCGGCATGCTTCTTTCGGTGTAACCGGATAGCTGTAAACCGGTATGTTGGGGCCGCCGAACCTGCTGGGTACTTCTGATGCAATGGTGAGCTCTTTTTGGTCGAATTTCGGAATGGGCATTGCGTCAAGCCTCCTCATAATGATGGGTATATTTTCGTTACCCTTATCATAGTGCATCTGTCTAAAATCTTCAATATCTTTGCGCACTTATCTTGTGGAATTTTATCATTGCCCTTCAGAAGAACGTCCGTTATAATATTAGTACACTAACAATTAGGGACCGAACAAAATGACAGGAGATGTTTTCGTGGTCAATGGAGAATTGAACCGTTTGCTGGGACAACTGAGCCGCCGGCATATGCAGAAATCATATACTGAACTGACGAAAATTGATGTGACCCAGGGTCAGCCCCGAATACTGCGCTACTTAAAATCACATAACGGCTGCATTCAGCGCGAAATCTGTGACGGCTGCCATATGAAGCCGGCCACCGTCACAGAGGTGCTTGAAAAAATGGAAGACAGGAAGCTGATAGAAAGAAAAGCTGAGCCTGGCAGCCGACGCAACCTGCAGGTATTTATAACACCGCTGGGTCACACGACTCTGACCAAAATTGACAGTGTCGATCGGCTGATAGAAGACAAGTGCTTCCACGGATTTACGGCAGCGGAAAAAGAACAGGCTGCACATTGTTTGGATCGGATTTATAGAAACCTGCTCAATAGCAACGAAGAATAAAAGAAATGAGATGCGGATAAATTGACAAAGCGCGTTCAAAACAAGGAAACAATTTGGAATCAAAGGTTCATCAATATCCTGATTATCAATCTTATCATGAGTATTGGTCAGTACATGATGAATACGCTCATCCCCAAGTATGCCGATTCTTTAGGCGCTGCGCCTAATGTCGTCGGCGTGGTGTCCGGCATGTTCGCCATCACGGCGCTGCTGATCCGTCCGGTCGCGGGGCCGGCGATGGACTATTTCAGAAAGGGGCGTCTGCTGTCGGTCGCGATCGGCCTTCTGGTAGTGGCTTTTATCGGTTACGGTTTTGCCAAAAGCATCCCCGTCATCATAGCGGCGCGGCTGCTGCACGGTGTCAGTATCGGCGTTGCGGTGCCGCTCGGCATCGCCATGGCGAGCAACGCCTTACCGGAGAGTAAAATAGCGTCCGGTATCAGCGCCTATACGCTTGCCTCTGCTATGGCGACAGCTATAGGACCCGCCGTCGGGCTGAAGCTGTCGGTGCTCATCGGCTATAATATGACCTTCTTTATCATTGCCGGGCTTTTAGCGGTCTGCCTTATACTCTGTATGCGCCTGTCATCGGGCGCGCCTGAAAGAACGGAACAATTCCGCCTTTCACTCAAGAAAATCATTGTGCCTGAAGTGTTGGGACCGACCATCGTCATCTTTTTCATCACGGTGGCTTATTCAAGTATCAACTTTTTTATCGCGATCTACGGCGGGATGCGCGGTATCGAGGATATCGGCTTATTTTTTACCGCATACGCGCTCTGTCTTTTCGTTTCAAGGCCGATCGCCGGTAAGATTGCCGACCGGTACGGCTTTGATAAAACAATCATCCCCGGGATTATGCTGTTCGCCCTATCGTTCGTGATCATCAGTATCGCGGATTCGCTTCCGCTCTTTTTGCTGGCCGGCGCGCTCTGCGCTTTTGGATACGGCATCTGCGTGCCCGCACTTCAGGCTCTGTGCATGACGCGTGTCCCCAGGGAACAGCGCGGCGCAGCGGGCAATACCAACTTCATCGGCGTCGACTGCGGTAATATCGTCGGCCCGGCGCTTGCGGGTTTTATGACCACGAATATCCAAAAGGTCTCCGGCAGCGAACTCCTGGGATATGTGCAGATGTATAGAGTGATGATCGTGCCGATCGTCATCGCACTCGTCGTCTTCATCATCATCATTAAGGTGAAGCCCCGGCAGAACGCCATAAACACGTCCGTCGTCATATAAATAACAAACCCGTCTCTTATAACGTCGCGAACGATGATGTGGAGACGGGTTTTGCTGTGCTTTATACAAGAACACATGAACATATATTCATATATCTATTGACACGCTGATGTTTGAAGCATATAATAAAATCGGATCATGTGAACACATATTCATATAATGAGCTAAATATTATAAGAGGTGTCACGATGTTAGAAGACCAGAATGATATATGCAGCTGCAGTATAATCCATGAAGACGTCATCAACTGCGTTCGGCTCAAAATGCCTGACGAAGTCAATCTTTACGAACTCGCGGAGCTTTTTAAGGTTTTCGGGGATTCAACGAGAATACGGATTCTTTGGGCCTTATCGGAATCGGAGATGTGCGTCTGCGATATTGCCGCGCTGTTGAATGTCTCGCAGTCGGCAATGTCTCATCAGCTCAGGGTTCTCAAGCAGGCCCGGTTGGTGAAGCACAGAAAAGACGGAAAAGTCGTTTATTATTCGCTTGATGACGAACACATCAGGCAGATTTTCGATCAGGGACTCATTCATATCACAGAGTAACAAGAATAGAAGGAAGCAATGAAATGTCAAGTACAACGAAAAGAGTTCTTATACTCGAAGGGCTTGGCTGCGCCAACTGCGCCGCGAAGATCGAAAAGCAAGTCACCGGTTTACCCGGAATAAAATCCGCCGCCCTTGACTTTGTTTCACAGAGGCTGACGATTGAAGCGCATCATCAGCACGAACTGAATTCGATAATTGAACAAGCGTCAGAGATCGCGCGGCAGATTGAGTCAGATATCCATGTTGTCGAAGCAGGAAAGCAGGCGGGCGAACATGAACACGAGGGCATCAATAAGCACAAAATGCTTCGGCTTGGTATCAGCGCGGTATTTTTCCTCACAGCGCTGCTTATAAATTTCCCGATCTGGGCTGAGTTTTCTATATTTTTTATCGGCTACATATTAGCCGGAGGCGACGTCCTGTTAAAGGCCGCAAGGAATATTACCCGCGGGCAGGTGTTTGACGAGAATTTCCTCATGAGCCTTGCGACGATCGGCGCTTTTGCGATAGGAGAATTCCCCGAAGGTGTGGCCGTCATGCTTTTTTATCAGGTGGGCATGATCTTTGAGGATGTGGCCGTCAGCCGCTCAAGGAAATCGATTGAAACATTAATGGATATCCGTCCCGATTTCGCAAACCTCAAGCGCGGTGACGAGATCAATAGGGTATCGCCGGAAGAAGTATCTGTCGGTGATCTAATCCTCGTAAAACCGGGTGAAAAGGTACCTTTGGACGGTAAGGTCGTTGAAGGCAGGTCCATGCTGGATACGTCCGCTTTAACCGGTGAGTCTTTGCCGCGGGACGTTGAAGCCGGAGATGACGTTTTATCCGGTTCGATAAACAAAAACGGACTTTTGACGATAATGGTCACAAAAGAATTCGGTGAATCAACGGTATCAAAAATCCTTGACCTTGTTCAAAACGCAAGCAGCAAAAAAGCCCCGACAGAAAATTTCATTACGAAATTTGCGCGGGTCTATACGCCGACCGTCGTTTTCATCGCTGTTGCGCTCGCGTTTGTTCCCCCGCTTTTTATCCCCGGCGCCGTTTTTGCTGACTGGATCAACAGGGCGCTGGTATTCCTTGTCGTCTCCTGCCCGTGCGCCTTGGTCATCTCCATTCCGCTCGGTTTTTTCGGCGGTATCGGCGGCGCGTCTAAAAACGGTATCCTCATCAAGGGCAGCAATTATCTTGAGGCGCTCAATAATGTTGATACCGTCGTTTTTGATAAAACAGGTACGCTCACCAAGGGTGTATTTGAAGTGACAAAGGTGAAAAATTCGGAAAGTGCCGCAGGAATCGATCTGTTGGAATACGCCGCATACGCCGAATGCTATTCATCCCACCCCATCGCGCTTTCAATCCTGAAGGCGTATGGCAAAGAAATCAATAAGGACGATATTTCGGCGTATGAGGAAATCGCAGGCTTCGGCATTAAGGTTGCTGTCCAAGGCAGGAATATAATAGCGGGTAACGCTCGGCTGATGGTTCGCGAGCAGATCACGCTTCAAGAGGAAGCTGAGACCGGTACAAACGTCCATATTGCTGTCAACGGCGCGTATGCGGGGTATATCGTCATTTCCGATCGGCTCAAGGACGACAGTAAGAGCGCTGTTGCGTCGCTCAGAAGTCTCGGCGTCCGGAGGCTTGTCATGCTCACAGGCGACAGTAAGGCGGTCGGGGATCGCATCGGATTGGATTTAGGACTCGATGCGGTTTACGCCGAGCTGCTGCCCAACCAAAAGGTCGAGGAGCTTGAACGGCTAGACGCCGAAAAGCCCCGCAACAGCAAGCTCATTTTTGTCGGTGACGGGATCAATGACGCGCCGGTACTGGCCCGCGCGGATATCGGTGTCGCAATGGGCGGCATCGGTTCCGACGCAGCCATTGAAGCGGCCGATATTGTGATCATGACCGATGAACCGTCCAAACTGGTGACAGCTATCAAAATAGCCAAACGCACACGCCAAATCGTTTGGCAGAACATAATCTTTGCAATGGTGATTAAAGTAATCGTTCTCGCTTTGGGCGCGGGCGGCGTCGCTACCATATGGGAAGCCGTCTTTGCCGATGTCGGCGTGACTGTCATCGCCGTCCTGAACGCCATGCGCGTCCTTAAAACAGACAAAATATAAGAAAATCAACAAAACCGCCGATAACAATCGGCGGTTTTGTGCGTGCCATACCTTGCCAATTTCGATGCTTGAAAATACAATAAATGTATAGTATTCTGACGTTGGCAGCATAAAACGCGCGCATTAGACACGGCTGCGCAAAGGAGTGAGCATGTGAAAAAGACAATCCCGCTATTTCTTATCCTGGTATTTATCATCGCGGCGCTCTCTGGCTGCGGCGCACAGGCCGGCCTGAAGATTGTGAGGAAGATCCCTTTACCCGATACATATTCACCTGCTGAGCAAAGCGCATCACCGGATGCGGAGGCTGCACAGACAGTAGACCCGCCGGCCTCTCCGGCTCTTAGCGCGGGCACGTTCAAATCCCTGGATGAAATCAAGGACAGAGCCGATGCCGCGGGATACGAGCTTGAGGAGCTCCTCGGCAGTCAAATGACTTTTGCGGAGGGTGTTACAGATAGCTTCAATGTCGTTATTGACGATACGCATATACCCGTGATGGAATTCGAGACGCCGGAAGGCGCGCAGTATTACGCGGATATGATCAACGAGGCGGGGTATAACATCGCGGTCGTAAACGGACGGTTTCTGACGATGGTCAGCGCTTCAGAGGGTGTCGTGAAGGATGAGGAGCAGCAGGCTGCGCTCGAAGACATCATGGACGCCAAGGCTCAGGTACAGGACAACAAATAAATAAATATATATTAAATACGGAAGGATGTGATGGGAAATGTCAGATAAACACCTGCCGAAGCGCCTTGGGAGCATGGCTCTATGCCTTCTTCTGGTCGTGTCGCTTGCCGGCTGTATCCCAGGACCATCGGGCTCTGCGAAAATAGCAGGCGCTTATATCGACGGCTTTGCAAAATTCTACGAGCAGGGCGGCGAATACACCGAGCTTGGCCTGACGCTGCAGGCGGATTACGCTTACGGCTGGGCGGGGGCTTCCGTCTCAGCGATGCGCCTGTGCGTCGACTGTCTGCTCTATATGAAGGGTGAGGGGAAAACGCTGGAGGAGATCGCCGGCGGGCGCCCGGACAACTGGGATGAGATCGCGGCAATGAATTACGCTTCGCCCTATCCGTATTATTTCGAAGGTCTTGTCTACAACGCCGAGGCAGAGAACGGCTACGCTCAGGCATGCTACGAAAAAGCACTGATAAATCCGGCTTTTTCGGCGGAGAACGGTGAGGCTCTTGTGGTTCTGGAGATCATGTCCGTTAGCGAGCTTAAAGCATTGAAAAAAAAGCTGATATCGCTCGAGGATCAGATCTATGCCGTCTATAAGCCTGAAAAATCGAAAATTGGGCGCTATGAGCTCAACTTCAGTGATGAGTATCTGCGCACCCTGGCCAAGGAGAAGCTCGCTGCCAGCGAGACGGACTATCGCGGCGCACTTCGGTATTACGAAGCCGCGCTGGCAGTCAATCCTTTTGAAGGAGATAATTTCGTCGGCTGTGCGCTGATGCATTTCTATATGAACGATATCGACAAAACATTTTATTATGTTAATGAGGGCTTGTTTGTCGATCCCGAGCATGAGGGCCTCGGCGGGCTTGCTGAGATACTGAGCGGGGAGGCGTAAGAATGAAAGATAAATCTTTCATTCTTGTGAAAGGAATGGTGTAAATGATTAAAAAAATAGGCGCCCTGCTGCTGGCATCTGTCCTGCTGGTCCTAATTTTGCCCACTAGCGCACGCGCCGCGTCTGGGGTCGACCTGTCAAGGGTCAAATTCAGCTCCGGCACCGAACCGCTTGTTTTTAAGTTCGGAAGCATCAGCATAGAAGGTGTGGTCCGGCAGGAGTATCCTTTTTCCAAGGAGGAGATCAACAAGCTTGTACAGGAGACCTTGAAACTCAAGGGCCTCACGGAGCTTGATATCGTGGAAGCCCACCGCAAGGTCGATAAGGCCAAGAAGGCCTCGGAGTTCACGCAGGCAGATATTGATCGGATCAAGGAAAATCTGATGACGAGCGCGGGGGTAGTGCCGCAGGCGGGTAATGTCGTGGCTGTCCTCAAGGTGGTCGACACCTATATGAAAAGCAAGAGCTGGGACGATATCGGCACGGCGTCGGCAGCAATGCTGGAAGGCTCCATGACCGACTGGGTTAAAGAAACGGCTACCGGATTTGTCGACGGTGCCGGAGAAATTGGCGAAAATGTCAACAAAGCAAACGAATGGATCGGCAAGCTGACAGCGATCCAGCAGTTCTGCGAAATGATGATGAATGAGCAAGACCGTACCCAGCAAAAGTGGACCGATATCGCCGATGGCGCCAACGCCAAAAGACTTTTAAACGATTTTTATTACGCGCTCCAGGAAAAGATCGACGCGTTTAAGCAGAAAAGCGACGAAAAGGGCTGGATCATTGATTTCAGTCAAGCCATGGATGGAAAGAACTTCACATTCTTCGGCGTAGACAGCAATTTTCAGAACTGGTCTCTCGA
The DNA here is from genome assembly GCA_942492735.1 of uncultured Eubacteriales bacterium. GTDB lineage: Bacteria > Bacillota > Clostridia > Oscillospirales > Oscillospiraceae > Sporobacter. The sequence continues at coordinate 3,844,038 of OW818648.1, read as the reverse complement.
TATGCAAATGACGCAGCGCTCGACCAACGAATTTGGCAGCGTGGCCGGAGAGTACAAGGGCACCTTCTCCATCACGGCGGAGAATGACATGAGCAGCTTTAAGTCAAGGTTCAATGAAGCTGTGAAAAACATGACGCCAATCGCAGAAGCCATCGCCAGAGTGCGGGCGAAGGGCTATAAGGAGTCATTCCAAGTGGCCTCCCAGGGCTCCGTGTACATCAGCCGTACCATATCGGGGACCTGCACAGCGACAATCCAGCAATCGGGCGACATTTCAATTTCTCTCGATGAGCAAAACGATACAACAGATGTCGTTATCTCGGGGCTGGCGGTGACCATGACTGTTAATACACCCGCCGGCCTCGTCACGAACGGCGGCAAATTCACGTATGAGTTCTCGGCATCAGAAGAGGACCTTAAGCTGATCAGCGTCAATGCCGAGCTCACCGGGAAGGCTCCCGAGTTTGACTTCTCGCAAAACTTCAGCGGCTCCGGAAGCCTGAGCGTCGGCTGGGACAAGAAAATCTGGAAGTACTGGGAAGGCACCGAAAAGACCCTGGAACACAAGCAGTAAGACAAGGGGACGGTTCACGCGTCTTGTATAAAAGACGCTGCCGTCTCCTTGTCTTATCTTTTATACCAATCAGGGTTAACTTGAGCCAAAAAAGTACGATGAATTATTATATTGAGTTTATTCGGAAACGGTTGAGCGTGTCCAGAAGGGGAAGCGGCTTATGTCGAACGTCAAAGGTAACTTTATAAAAAAGACAGCTGCGTTAGCTGCCCTCCTGATAGCATATTGTGTGGTCACGCTATTTCGACTCGATAACTGCGGCAATATTCTATCGCCGATCAATGCTTTTGCCGCAGCGGGAATTTTGTGTTTCAGCTATCTGAGATCAGACCGCACGGTCAAAGTGAGCGTGACGCTGCTTTTATATGCGCTCGCCTGTGTTGCGTGGGGGATCGCCGACACAATATGGGCGATACTAAGCTTTGCTGGAGGAGCGCCGGAGGACAGCCCCGTTCTCTGGACTTTATACGTTCTGCCAAACTGCTTTTTCTTAGCCTCACTGATCTATTTCGCCAAAGAGCAGTTCCGCAAATGGGATCTCATGCAGTTTAGCATTGATTTGATCATCAGCGGGTTTATGACCATTGTGCTGTTCTGGATTGTCTTTTTACATCAGGACATCACGATGCTGGTTACCCTGCTGGCTTCAGACTTTACAAGCGTTTTATCAATCATCACAGACATCCTCGTATGTATCAGCGTATTCTCATGGTTTTTGTCGATACGCTCCGGCAAAATCCCAATCTTTATGCGGATAATTTCATTCGGGTTGGTTCTGTTCGCGCTCGTGGATATGCTCTATTACTACCTTTATATCAGCGGCTTATATTTCCCTAATTCTCTAAATGATGTTCTGTACATCCTGTCACTGGTTATCATTGCTTTCGGCGCTTTGTGGATGACCTACAAGAAAAGCACAGTGTATGACCTTGCGGTTGTCACAAACTCGGGCGGACGGATGCGGTGGGTTTACCTACTGGTATATCCACTATTTGCTGTTCTGTTTTCCATGGCCGGCGTGGGTGGCGTCCGGGTTGGGTTTAAAGAGCTCCTCGCCTTTGCGGTGCCGATTTTCCTCTACTGGGCTTCTTGTAAGTATATCCAGGTTTCGCTGGAAAAGGAGGCACTGCTGAAGAATCATAATAAGGTTCTTGAACAGCGCGTCGCTGAGCAGGTCAAAGAGCTGACGTTCCTGGCCAACCAGGACACGCTGACAACGCTCTTCAACAGACGCTACTTCATGAACTGCCTGGATGATACCCTCAAGAGCATGTGCGCCAGCGATCTGACGGCACTCTTGATTATTGATCTGGACCGCTTCAAAACCATAAACGACTCGTACGGCCATGATGTGGGCGATAAGGTTCTGATTGACCTGTCATATAGAATGATCGAGTGGAATAATTACGGAGCCACCATCGCCAGACTGGGCGGTGATGAGTTCGCCTTCATGTTCACCGGCAAATACACGAAGAAGGATGTTGAGGATTACTGCGCCCAAATCATCGATTTCTGCGGGCAGACCGTTAACATCGAAGACCGTTCGTTGAATCTCACGTTGAGTATAGGGATCGCTCTTGCTGAGGCAAATATATGCGACGGGAAAGCACTGATGCAAAATGCCGATATCGCCATGCATCGGGCCAAGTCACAGGGGTACAACAGATACCTATTTTACGATGCTTTTATGACGGAGGACTTCAGGAAGACTGCCGAAATTGAAGTACTGCTGCAACAGATTGACGTTGAGAAGGATTTTGAGCTTTTCTATCAGCCGCAGTATTCTCTGCCGGAAAAAAAGTTGATAGGTGCCGAGGCGCTCATCCGCTGGAAGAATCCCGAGCACGGGTATATCCCGCCGAACGTCTTTATACCCATCGCCGAGCAATTCGACTATATTTTTAAGATCGGGAAGTGGGTGATGCAAGAAGCGATAAAACAGTCAATATCGTGGAACAACCAGTATTCTGTACCGCTCAAGATTGGCTTCAATATCTCACCAAAGCAATTCAACGATAAAGGGTTTATTGACCTTGTTAAAGCACTGTTTTCGGGCAGTGATATAAAACCCGCGTGGATAGATGCTGAAATAACGGAAAGTGTCATGATTAACAGTAATGATAATCTTGATGAAGTATTTACGGTTTTCAGAGAACTTGGGATATCAGTCTCTATTGACGATTTCGGTTCCGGATACTCCGCTCTAGGTTATCTCAATAAATACCCGTTTGACAGGCTGAAAATCGATAAGTCGCTTATAGACAACATTTCGCCATATGACCTCGGCGGTACCCATGTTGTTCGCGCGGCAATCAATATGGCCCACGCATCCGGTATTCTAACGATTGCAGAGGGCGTTGAGAAACAGGAACAACTCGATATATTAGTTGAACTGGGCTGTGACCAGGTGCAAGGATATCTTCTTGGACGACCTGTACCAGCAGATGTGTTTGAGCAAAGATACATAAAGAATTAAGACTCAGGTATTGATACAATACCTGAGTCTTAATTCTTTATGCCTGATGAGCCGTTATTCTTCAGTGACGACAGCGTCGGTTGCGTTCTTTTTAACAGAATCAATGCCATTCTGACAAGAGGCTTTGGCTTTATATCCTTCACTTGTGCCTATGATTTCGCCGTTTCTTGCTTTCAAGCGGAAACGATACTCGCTTGAATTATCCGTATACATTTCAAATTTGGGATGCTTTTCTATGTTGAAGCCTGAAACTGTCTGATCCTCGACATTGGCAACGGGCGCATTTGCTTTAATGCTCTCGATACCGTTTTTACACGAAGGAAGGGCGGCATATACTTCGGAAGTTAAAATAACTTCACCGTTTGAAGCCTTGAGATCGAACTTAAATCCTGTGTTTGTTTTTTTGACGACAAATTTACCTGCCATAATGTATACCTCCAATATTGTTATTATATAAAAATAAGAATTATTTCCGACTTAAAATGTCTCTAATCTCAGTGAGTAACTGTTCTTCTTTGCTGGGACCCGGAGGAGGGGCTGCTTCCTCTTTCTTTTTCCTGAGCTTGTTAATGGCCTTAACAAGCAAGAATACGACAAGGGCAATGATTATAAACTCTATGACTGTGTTGATAAAAATACCGAGGTTCATATAGACGGGGTCGGGTTGGTTAAAGAGTCGGGGTAACTCAATTTTCCAATTTGAGAAATCAACGCCGCCTAAGAACGTGCCGATTATTGGCATCACAAGGTCATTAACAATAGATGCAATAATTTTACCGAGCGCAGCACCGAGAATGACGCCAACCGCTAAATCAATGGCGTTTCCTTTTACCGCAAAGTCTTTGAATTCCTTGACAAATTTACTCAATTGTTCTCCTCCTTAAATAGTGAAAATCCGTCGAAATTAATTATGTTCATTCATATAATAATACTTCTTTGTGTGAATATCAACAAAAACCGTTCGAAAAACTAAAATAAGACGTTAACTCCTTCGCGCCAAGAACAAAGACTCGGGAATTTATTACATTGACAAAATTTGTGTTTTAGTTCATAATTTCTCTTATTTAACAAAATTAAGGTTTGAGTATTGACAAGAAGGCGGGGCGTAAATGACCATAATGTTCCAGCGACAACAATGTAATTAGCGAAATAGTTTAAGAATTACAGTAATCGAAAAACCGAGGAGGAAACAGCAATGTCTGTTAAAGTATTTAGTTTATTGCTCACAATACTAATGGTTTTCTCTCTTGCTTCCTGCGCTCCTAAAGCACCAATGACTTCCGATAGTCAAGCTGCCGCAAATGATGCCGCAAGTGATTCTTCGGATAGTTCCGAACCGACTATTGCTAATGATGTCGGTGCCAATGTACCTGCGGATGATAGTGATGATGTTACTGATGAGGTTACCGCTGTAATACAAGGTGACATTGTTCCTAGTTACACTGTTGACTGGCCATCAGAAATGCTGCCGAGTGATTTTCCGAATTTGGGAAAGGTTACAAAAATCTATGATTCGAGAAAATTTGGAAATAAGGTAACAATAAATTGGAATATTCTTTCCGAAAAAGAAGCGCTTGAGCTTGCCGACAAGTTAAATGAATATCTTGATTATGATCATGCCTGGCAAGGAAGTTTTTTCAGTGACGGAATAAAATACAAACCAGGAACCGAGGATGACTTCATCCGTATCGTCATAAGGTATTTTCCATCCGCCACAGGCGCACTAGAACCCGAATTTGATCCGCAGTTCTACATAGACATTTCCGGTGAAGGTTTAGTAGAAAAAGACTAGGGCACGGTTCATCCGTCTTGTAAAAACGTACGCTCTGGTGCTATGACAGCATTTACCAGCCCCTGGTGTAAGGCTTGAAGCAGTCAAGGCAAACCTTTTTCCCCTCCTGCAAGCGGATCTTATGCTCCGGTGCGCCCTCGCCGCAGCTTTCACAATTGACGGTCGTGAAAAGCCGCGCCGTTTCGGGCAGGTCGAAGTTCGGCGCTCCGATCATGAATACGTCGTCAAGCGGCGCATTGAGAATATACGCCTGTCGTTCGGGACGGCTCATCTCACCTGCAAACGGCTTTAGGACGAGGCGTATTTTCTTACCGCTTTTTCTTGCGAAAAAGCTGAACGCCTGTTTACCGGTATCACGATAAATCAGGTTACCCTTTCCGAACGTACAGCTCAGAATGGCCTGTATTCCGTCGACACCACAGGCGTCGTTTTCAGTCACACAAACAATTGCTTCATCGTGTGAAGCGCCGGTTCCAAGCAACGTCATCGCAATCTCGCTTGCGCGGACGCCAATGGCAAGACCGGGACACTGATGCCCGTGGAAAGCCACAGCCTTTTCCCATAATTCCATATTCATAATAATCTCCTTACGCAATTATTCGCTTCCAAAACTGGGCGAAGCCCAATATCACTGCTTTACTATATCACCGGCGCAGCCTATATATCTCGCCAATGGCGAATATAGTTGAAAAAGACTCTGATTGAATTACAATCAGAGTCTTTTCCTGGTGCCGGTGACCGGGGTCGAACCGGTACGAGGGGTGACCCTCACGGGATTTTAAGTCCCGGGCGTCTGCCGATTCCGCCACACCGGCTTTTTGGTGAAGCAAGAGTTATAGTAGCACTTTAACATGGGAATGTCAAGACGGGACCGCATCAGTGGTGGAGGGATTCTGACAGCTTTTATCCGCGCTGACGGAGAATATCCTCGACCTGCAGGAGCTGATCGACTGTATTAACACCGATGATTTCGCTGCCCAAATCGCGCATACAGATGCCGATTTTCGCGCCCTCACCGCGCAGTATCGCCGGGACATCCGTCAGATAGTATTCGCCCTGCGCATTGTTGTTTTTGAGTTTTGACAGTGTCGGCAGAAGCTTTCCGGCTTCGAAAACGTATAGGCCGGTGTTGAGCTCATCAATTGCTTTTTCGTCCGGGGCGCAGTCCTTGTCCTCGACGATTTTAACGAATTCGCCGTTACTGTCTCTGACAATCCTGCCGTAAGGCAGCTTTTCATCGGACCTGCTGCTCAGGATGGTGCAGTCGTTTATCCCTGCAATATGGGCCGATATAAGCGCTTCATATGTATCGCGCGTCAACAGCGGCATATCGCCGTAGCAGACAAGAACGCTGCCGTCAAAACCGCGCAGGTCATTTTCGGCGGACATCACGGCGTGCCCGGTACCGAGCTGCTCCAGCTGGAGGGCGTATGTATAACCGAGAAATTGCGCCATAACGTCTTCTTTTCTATAGCCGACAACGATGATGACATCCTTTTTGTCAATAAACGAGATGGCCTGGAGCACGTAATCAAGGAGCGGCCGCTGACAGGCTTCGCGCATGACCTTCGGCAGGTCACAGCCCTCGGTTTGAAGGCGCGTCCCTTTGCCCGCCGCCAGAACAACTGCTTTTAATTGATGTCCCATGATTATGTACCACCCTTGTGAAATATTAAGCCGGATTACCGGCAGAGATAATAGGAGTCGTCGTCTCGTTGACCGGACGGACATTATACTTTTGCTGATTTAAGTACAGCAGAAATGAGCGCAGGACGAAGGATGTTTTTTCCGAGCAGGCAAAAGCTATGCTTTGGCGTCCGCTGACAACGCCAAGGCTCCCTGTCAGACCGGCGACGGAGAATTTCGCCTCTGCGTCGTAGCTGCTGGTTGACAGCCAGAAGACGAGCTGCGCCGCATCGGCCATAGCGATGGCTGCTTTGGTATTATCGCCGCCCGCTGTGACGATGACGGTTTTGACCTTTGCCGCCTCGAAGAGGAGCGCTGAAGCGTCCATATATTCGGCATATGTGCCGTCCTTCAGCCAAATGCCGATCATATGGCCACGACCGGCTGCGCGGCGCAGGAGGGTGGCATTTGCCTCTATTTCATCCTTGGCAACAAAAATACAGACGTTGTAGGCAGTCGTGTCGAGTGTGTCGAGAATAGAGGACAATTTTCCGCTTGAGATATCAAAGAAATTGAGGAATACCGTTACATTCTGATATGTCGGCCCAACATCCGCGGAGGATGTGGGAGAAGCTGAGGCGCCCGGATTGCCGGTGTATGCGTCATACTTGGATTGCAGCTCGTCTTTTATAGAGGTAATCGTTGTAAATCTCGCGTCATCAATATTGCTTGCGGACGTCCGCACCCTGACAATGTCTGCCGGTTCGGTATCAATGACGCTGTGCGTGAATCCAAAGAAGTCACAGACGAGCTGAACCGGTACGTAAATGATGCCGTTATAAAGCTTTGCGTTATAACGATAATATTGTTCATCGTTCTGGTTAAAAACCGTCCCCCGAGCAACATCAAATTTCAGCAGTTTTGAATTAGAGAAATAAATAAGAGCAATATCTCCGCCCGCGTTCGAGTAAACACCGAGCTCGTCGGAATTGAAAAAACTATACGGCAGATAAAGCTGGCCTTCAATATAAGCCGGCATTGTCGCAGCACTGAGCGGCAGAATTGAATTATTGACAACCGAAAAATACACAGTACCGGCGGCTTTACCCGCAGGTAAGGCGATCGACGCAATAATGCACAGCAGAACAAGAACTGCCGTTGCTTTTCGCTGCATATTATCGCCTCCAATCAAAATATGCCCACCCGCCCGCCCAGTAAAGGTATGGGGCTACGCCCCATGCCGCAAAGAGTGGGGGCTACGCCCCGCGCCCCATTCCCCTACAAAAGGCTCCTTTTGAAAGAACATTATGGGTTCATCATGGCATCACCCATTTTATCACAACCGCCTTGTCTAGACAACTGCGCGGGCGGAGAACATGTGCCAGTTATCGGTCTGGCGTGCTTGGACGATCTCTAGGCCGTTTTTTATGAGCGCGGCGCGGACTTCGTCCTGACGGCCATCGATGATGCCCGAGCATATGAAGACGCCGCCGGGCTGTAAGAGGCCGGTTACATGTGGCGCAAGCGGGATGATGACGTCCGCAATGATATTGGCAAAGACGATGTCGTACCGATTATTGCCGGTGACTTCGGTAAGCGTATTTCCCACAAGGACATTGCCGGTGTAAACCGTCAGCCTGCCGGCGTCGATGCCGTTAATCTGGGCGTTGTCATAGCAGACAGCGGCGGCGTCCGGCGCAATATCGCAAAGGACAGCGCGCTCCGCGCCGAACAGAAGCGCGGCGACAGCGAGAATGCCGCTTCCGCAGCCAAGGTCAAGAATGGTTGTGGCACTGTGGTTTTCGAGCGCTTCGAGGCACATGCGCGTCGACGCGTGCGAGCCCGTCCCGAACGCGAGCTTCGGCTCAATGCGGAGGACGAGCCTGTCCGTGGCCGGAATAGGCTCCCATTCCGGTACAATGAGCAGACGCCTCCCGATCTCGATCGGCTTAAAAAAGTTCTTCCAGTTGTTGAGCCAGTCCTCATCCCGCACCTGCCGGACATCAATCGTCTCCTCCGGCAGCTTGCTCCGGTATTCCAGCAGCAGGGCTGCGCCGTCGTTGCTGTCCTCCAGGTAAAACTGCAGGGACGATTTGCCGTGCACATTAATAAAAACATCATCATCGACATAATCCCACGATTGGGGATTGTTGTCCAGAAACTCCCTGATCGCAGCTTCGTCATTGATGACAAGACCGCTGATACCCAGGTCTTCCAATTTGCGCATCAGCGCATCAAGCCTTTCGGGCGACGTGCTGACGGTAATTTCAAGCCAATCCATATGAACCTCCAATGTAAGCTGTAAGAATTCTAACGTATTTCTGGTAAAAAAACAACAAGTGACGAAGTTTATCAAGACATATTCTTAAACGTGGGGATAATTAGTTCTACTTCTAATCATTGGAATAGAATCCTTGAATTGAAATGACAATGGGTAAAATACTAACAGCAGGCTGTTGTGAATCGAGTCATTTTGTAGTAACAGGAAATCATATCAAAGGTGGGCTGCAGCATCAACGTATCTAGTTTGAATAATGCGCCCAGACGCCAAAAAGCGTATTTGAGTACGACAAATACAACCCAGCTGCATTTGCGAAGCCCTTATATTGTTGCGCTCTGGTCTTTAATGTTTCCCGGTCTTGGCCATCTGTTGCTTGCCAAATATCTTCGGGGCTACATTCTGTTCATATGGGAGATCGTCATCAACTTAATGGCCCATATTAATCTGGCCATACTCTATTCTTTTACAGGCCGGTTCGATTTGGCAAAGGCGACAGTTGACAAGAGATGGGCCTTGCTTTATATCCCGACGTTGGTTTTTGCCATATGGGATAGTTTTCGCACAACTGTCGATCTCAATCACCAATATGTACTGGCTGCCAGAGAAGATGCCGATATCACAATCTTTAAGATTGATTCAATTGAAATTAACTATCTCAACAAGCTCGATCCGCGCTCCACTGTGTTCTGGTCCTTGCTGATGCCCGGAACGGGGCAAATCTCCATACACAAAATACCGGAAGCTTTTTTCATTCTGATCTGGTGGATTGTCATTGCCTATTTTTCCAACGTATTACCGGCAATTCAGTCTACTTTAACAGGTGACTTTACTCATGCCATCTCTGTTGTTGATGCGCAATGGCTCCTAAATATTCCCTCTGTTTATCTATTCGCATTATATGCGGCTTATGGAAACGCTGTTGAACTCAATAACCTATTTGACTGGGAACAATCGAAATTTCTCAATATGCATTATCAAAACAGCTTATTTCGCATGCCGAGCAATAAGACGGTCAATAAAGGTACGCATATGTATATTATATCATCATTTGAACACACCGTATTTTTGGAAAAGGCGATTTCTGAAATCCAGATGAAAGGCGTTGCCAAAGAAGATATCTTGGCTGTCCCGCTAGACAAAAGGGTAGAGGATAGGCAGATGTTTGATACGCTTCATCGCTCTGACGGCGTGAGCATGCTGGATATTCCGCTGCTGGCGTCGGCGTTGCTCGCGGTCTTCGGCAGCATTTATGGCTTTGTCCTAACTTGGGGACCGATTATATGGGGCGTTATAGGCGGTGCCGTTGGATTGGGAATCGGCTTATTCATTAAATTGTTGGTTACCAGAAAGTTTAAGAACGGACAGAAAAACAAGAAATCCACAGAAGTTGTTCTGATCATCGACTGCAAAGAATACTTAATGGAAATTGTCAGAGAAGCGCTGTGGGCAAACCATGCCCTCGGTGTCCGCCAACTTGCCTTAGGCAGCGACGGGCCATTATAATGGCATATTTACTGTACGGTCGTTTTCGTAGGGGGCGATGCCAATAGCTCGCTATGCGAGCTATTGGCATCGCCCCCTACGGCTAACGAAAAAATCTGGCGCACGACTTAATCGTCCGCCAGATTTTAAAATAGCTCCGTTAGTATACCGTTGTTTCGACGCCCTTCTCTTCGAGCATTGTCATGATAATGGATACGGCGCCCAAGATGCCTGTAAATGATGTATTCACAACAAGGTCGTAATTGTGCAGGTTGCCCCAGGCCTGGCCGGTGTAGTATTTATAATAGTTCGCGCGGCTTTTATCTATTTTCTTAATTTTCTCCGACGCGGCCTCTGAAGAGACATTGTATTCTTCGACGGAGCGCCGGACACGGTCGTCAAAATCGGCGGTGATGAAGATTCTGATAAGTGTCGGATCCTCGCGAAGGATGTAGTCGGCGCAGCGGCCGATAATGACGCAATTGGTTTTGGCAAGCTCACGGATAACCTCTGTTTGTGCAAAAAAAGTTTTGTCGTTCACCGGCGTATCAAAATACGCCGCGGTTTTAAAGGTTGTGTAGGACGTTGCGGCGGCATTGATATTGAAGAGCAGGCTGTTTGTTATGTGTTCGTCGTTCTGCTCAATGAATTGATATGACAGGCCGCTTTTCTCCGCGGCCAGCTGGATGATTGATTTGTCATAAAACTCAACCCCGAGTCGCGCGGCAAGTTTTTCTCCGATGAGCCGGCCGCCGCTGCCGAATTCACGGCTTATCGTGATAATGTACTTATCCATATAAACCTCCGTTATTAATAACTGGTGTCTGTCAAGCTGATGTTAACAGAAGAATAAAGAGAAAAAAGGGACAAACATCTAAATAGATCATACCACAATCGGTGCTATATTCAAACGGAATTTTAATATTATAATTGCAAAATGGCTTTACTTTTATGCCTTATTCCATTACTATTGACACATACTACGAAGCAGAATCAGGAGGTGTGTTACTTGCTCGACGAACTTTTAAAGCGGGATTTCGTTTATTTGGATAATGCACCCGGTTGGATATTGCTGAAAAGCGGTCTGAAGCCGGGACAAAGGCCTGATATTATGAATATCACGGCGCCTCAGATTATCGAAGACCTGCAGCGGAAAGCCGCGGATGCGGGCAGCGATATCATCAATACAAATACCTTCGGCGCAAACGCCAAATCGTTGAAAAGCTCAGGCTTCAGCGTTGAAGAAATCATCACAGCTGCCGTCGCTATTACGAAAAGGGCGGGACAGGGCAGGACGCTGACAGCCTTAGATATAGGGCCGATCGGAGAGTTTATCAGTCCGTTCGGGTCGCTGACTTTCGACGAATCGTATGAGCTCTACCGTCAGCAGGCGGTCGCGGGGGAAAAAGCCGGGGCCGACCTTGTCGCCATTGAAACGATGAGCGATCTATATGAGGTCAAAGCCGTCATGCGCGCCGTCAGGGAAAACACAAAGCTGCCGATTTTCATCATGATGACGTTTGATAAAAGCGGACGGACGTTCACCGGCTGCCGGCCGGAGAGCTTTGCCGTTACGGCCGAAAGGCTAGGCGCGAAGGCGATCGGCATCAATTGCTCGTTGGCGCCCAGCGAGATTTTTCCGATCGCCGAGAAGATCGTGAAAAGCACAAGCTTGCCCGTCATCATTAAACCGAATGCGGGGCTCCCGAACAGTATCACCGGCGGATACGATATTGGCCCGGAGGAATTCGCGCGCCAGATGGCGCCTTTTGCGTCCCTCGGCGTTAAGATCGTCGGCGGCTGTTGCGGGACATCATCCGATTATATCAGGGAGCTGAAAAGCATATTCGGCGGCCTAAAACCGGCTGCCGTGATCAGAGATACAACAGTGAAGATTTGCACGCCTCTTCAAATTGAAAGCATTGACAAGCTGACATTCGACGCCGCTATGAAAAAGCCTGATGCCACAGCGGAAGAAATTATTGAGGACGCGCTGGAGCAGTCCGATAATGGTGCAAAAATCGTCACTGTGCAGCTGCCCGACGGTGTATCAGCCGATACAGCGGGGCATATTGTCCGCAGCTTACAGAGTCAGAGCGACAGGCCGCTTTATCTGATTTCAAATGATTTGACAGTATTGTCATCGGCGCTGCACTTTGTCACCGGCACGGCAGCGATATCAAGCCCCGGCGGTGATACAAAAACACTTGACGACATCGCGACAAAATTCGGCGCGGCAGTAATTTATGAAAAATAACGAACCGGGAGAGCACTGACGTGACTGATAACGCTTTTTTGCCGGCGGACATTCTGCTCCCGCGCGGCGCGGATATGACAAAATGGAGCGTGATCGCCTGTGACCAGTTTTCTTCGGAGCGTGCCTATTGGGAGCGTGTCCGGGAAACTGTCGGAGACGCGCCCTCCACGCTGAAGCTCATTGTGCCTGAGGCGTACCTCGACGAGGTGAATACGGCCGAGAGCGCCGTCGCCATCGCTGAAATGATGCAGAAGTACCAACAGGACGGGATTTTTACGTCCTATAAGGATTCCTATATTTATATCGAGCGGACAATATCCGACGGACGTGTCCGGAGAGGACTCGTCGGGCAGCTCGACCTTGAGCTGTATGATTACACGCCCGGTGCAAAGACACCGGTGCGCGCCAGTGAGAAAACAATCGTCTCCCGTCTCCCAGCCCGAATCGATGTGCGCCGATTGGCTTTTCTGGAGCTGCCGCACATCATGGCGCTCATCGACGACAGGGATTGCCGTATCATCGAGCCTCTGCGGGAAAAAACTGCAGACCTCGAGCAGGCTTACAGCTTCACACTCTTAGAGGGCGGCGGCACCATTAAAGGCTGGCGCGTCACCGGAGAAGCTGCGAAGACAATAGAGGCAGGCTTGTCCTGCCTGGCAGATAACAGCCCCGTTCAGATCATTATCGGCGATGGAAACCATTCTTTGGCCGCCGCAAAAGGATATTGGGATGAGATAAAAGGTGGGCTCAGCGCTGGGGAACGTCAAACCCATCCGGCGCGGTTCGCGCTTGTCGAGCTCAATAATGTCTATGATCCCGCCATCAGCTTCGAAGCCATCCACCGCGTCGTCTTCAATACCCAACCCGAAACGCTGCTTGAAGCGCTCAAAAACACGTTACCAATCGGCAGTGAGGGTTATGAGGTACGCTGGGTAAAAGCCGCCGCGCAGGGCGGGCCGGATAGCGGCAGCGTCCGCGTCAAAGCCGCGACCATCGGGCAGCTTATCGAAATGCTGCAGGCGTTCCTCGACGATTATGTCGTGCGGACTGACTGCGTCATTGACTATATTCACGGGGAGGACTCTGTGGTTGCCCTGACAAAAGAGCCCGGGAGCATTGGATTTTTACTGCCGGCCATGGACAAATCCGACTTCTTCCACACAGTCGCCGCCGGCATCGTTTTTCCGAAAAAGAGCTTTTCCATCGGCCACGCGCGGGACAAACGGTATTATCTCGAATGCCGGTTAATTAAATAATAAGAAATATAAAGCTGCCTCCAGAATTCTGTGGCAGCTTTTATTATTGTGGCGCTGAGCAAAAAGGTTGTGTCCCCTTGTCTTGACGGACATAATTACATGAATTACAATGAAGACAAGCATACTATCTTAATGGAGGACAAGGACATGAAGTTTTGCTGGAGCACATTACTCGTTAAAAATATGGAAGAGTCATTGAGATTTTATCAGGAGGTTATCGGGCTTGAACTCGTCAGCCGGTTCGAGGCGATGCAGGGTCTTGAAATCGCGTTTTTAGGTACAGGCGAAACACAGATTGAGCTCGTCTGCAACGGAGAAAGCCGCAACGCAACCGTCGGAGATGCCGTCTCCTGGGGATTCGATGTCGATTCCCTCGACGTCGCCCTGACAATGGTCAAAGAAAAAAACATCCCCATCCTCAGCGGCCCGGTGGTTCACCCCAACGTGAAGTATTTTTTCATCCAAGACCCGAACGGCCTTAAAGTACAATTAAAGCAGTCAATAAAATAGCCCACACACCAGAGGTATGTGGCTTCGTTCCAACTAAAAAAGGCTCCAAAGGCTTTGCAGGCGACTGAGGATTGTCTCCCGCGCCGCACCGCACCAAAAGATAAAACGTATTCCGTAGGGGCAGACCTTGTGTCTGCCCTCGTTCTTGATGGGTCATATTTCTGCCCGCAAAGAGGGGCAGACACGAGGTCTGCCCCTACGGGTACGTTACTTAATGATATCCAGCCGTTTCAGCAGGGTATCAAATTTCTGCAGCGTATCTCTATCCGTGACCTTACGGCCGGACTCATAATAGGCAATTTTACCGCTGCCGTCCGCAGGAAAATTGAGATCCGCCAGCGTTGCAACGAGCTTGTTGACCGTGCCAGTGTTGCCGTCGATGATGTCGATATCTGGGCCGAGCAAGGCTTCGAAAACAGGTTTAAAGTAGATGAAATGCGTGCAGCCGAGGACGACCGTCTGATACTGCTTCATATCGAAACGCGATAATTCATCCTTTAAATACGCATACACCGCGTCATCGTCAAACGTCATATTTTCGGCAAACCGTACAAGACCGGGAAGCGGGAGGAGATCGACGATATCCTCGCAGTCAAGCCGCGTGATGAGTTTTTTGAGCTTGTCCAGCTTCAGCGCCAGCTCCGTCGCTGTGACGAGAATCCGTTTATCCTTATGATTTTCGACGGCAGGTTTAACGGCGGGCTCCATACCGATGATCGGTATATCGTATTTTTGTCTTAAATCCTCAATGGCGACGCTCGTCGCCGTATTGCACGCGACGACCAGAACACCGGCACCCTGACGAATCAGAAAATCAGCCGCGTCTAAAACAAAACCTCTGACCTCTGCCTTTGTCTTTGTGCCGTAAGGGACATTCTGTGTATCGGCGTAATACAAAAAATCAGCGTTTTTTATTATTTTAAGCGCATCGTGCAGGACAGTAAGCCCGCCGACGCCGGAATCAAATAGACCGATTTGCATGTTCTGGACACCTCTTATGTAATTTGGACCCATAGAGAAGTTTCACCGCTTTATTTATCCATCATACATATTTAGGTTTTATATGTCAACACATGCCCTTGAGCCTTTTGCCGAGGCTGTCGGCGGTGCGTATGGCGTCATAAATCATTTGCCCGGTGACGGGAAATATCATATTAGACGACGGTTTGCCCGGCTCAGCCGCGACCTCGGCGGCACGGCGAAGGACGTCTTTATCGATGGTGTCGCAGCCCAGGTCGGATAACGTGATCGGAAGGCCGACACTGCTGCAGAATTTGTAGATATCGTTAATGACAGCTGTTGGGTGGTCTTCGATGATGAGGTGAACGAGCAGCCCGAACGCGACTGTTTCGCCGTGCGCGGCGTGGTGCATTTCCGGAATGACAGAGAAGGCTTCGCTCAGCGCATGCGCGATAGCGACGCCGCCGCATTCAAAACCGAGGCCGGAGAGCAGCGTGTTCGCCTCAACAACACGCTCCAAAGCGGGCGTGACCGCCTGGTTTTCACAGGCGATTTTAGCGTTGCACCCATATTCAAGGATCGTATCGCGGCAGAGCTTGGCGAGTGTCATACCTGTTTCGGAGATGTGTCCGCCGCGGATGTTCAGGGCATTCGATTTCCGGCAGGCATCGGCTTCAAACCATGTGGCGAGCGCGTCACCCATTCCGGCGACAAGCGTCCTAACGGGCGCTCTGGCGATAATTTCTGTATCAACAAGGACCAGCGCCGGGTTGTTCTTGAGCGGGCGAAGGCGGTTGAAGGAGCCGTTCTCATTGTAAATGACGGTGAGCGCACTGCACGGCGCGTCATTTGAAGCTATCGTCGGGACGATGACAGCTGGGATATTCAGATCTTCAGCAGCGGCCTTGACGGTGTCGATCACCTTACCCCCGCCGCTCGCGATCAGGACATGACAGCCGTGTTTTTTGCAGAGCATTGTTAAACGATCAATCTCTTTATCGCTTGTTTCGCCGCTGAACAACTCTTCAACTTGATGTATGCCATGCGCTCCAAAGCTTTTTTCACGCCCTGCGCGCGTTGCAAGGAGGCCGGTTTTCCCGCCTGCGACGAGAGCGCGGCTGCCGAGCGGGGCAATATGCGCGCCGATCTCGTCAATAGCGCCGGCACCCTGTACGTATTTACCGGGTGCGCTGAAAATCTGTGACTTAAAACCCATCATTCACCCTCCTGCATTTTGGGAGCTATATATACCCGGATTATACATGATACGAACAATGAATACAACAATGGACAACTCTTGACACATATTGTGTTTAATATGCGCTGGCGGTATAATCATAATAGAAGTATTTCGATAAAGAGAGGTTATTTTATGGCTGGAGATGTGACGGTTACAACAATAGATGACTATATCGCGCTGTTTTCGCCTGAGATACAGGAGCGGCTGCACCTGATAAGAAAAACCATTAGGGAGGCCGCGCCCCAAGCGACGGAAAAAATCAGTTGGGCAATGCCGACGTTCTATTTAAACGGCAATCTCGTCCATTTTGCTGGGTTTAAAAAGCATACCGGTTTTTATCCCGGTGCCGAAGGTATAGAATTATTCAGGAATAGATTAGAAGAAGCAAAGCTTAGCTTTTCAAAAGGCGCGGTACAGTTTCCTTACACAAAGCCGCTGCCGGTTGATCTCATTGCTGAGATTGTCCGGCTCAGGGTCTCACAAAACGAAGCGATTCCTCCGAAAAAACGGGCAAAACAAGCGTCGGAAAAATAAACGAGGCGACTCATCGTCGCCCCGCAATTTATTCCAGCTTTATTCGTCGTCTTCGGATATCTCCACGAAGTTCTTTAAGAACATGGGCGCGACAAGCTTGTAATCCGGCAATCTCGCGGCGATATCGCGTGTGGCGTAATAGATTGCAAGACCGTTGACGCTTGTCCAGAACAGGATTGACAGTTCCATCGGGTCGCCGTCGACAACACTGCCCTCTACCTGGCCTTTACGGAATATTTCCGCCATGATTCTATAGGCGATGTCCCGCTTTTTATCGAGCTGGGTCTGTGACTCCATAGAAATATCTGCCTGATAGGTGGACTGCGCAATCATGCGGCAAGTCTGACGGAACCGATAGCTTGTCTCAATCGTTTTAAACAGAACACGGAGCGCGTACATGATTTTTTCACCGTAGGATTTACTCATTTCGCGCACGTACCGTGCTGTTTCGTTGATTTTTTCAATCGAATCACTGACAAGGTCGATATAGATTGCTTCCTTTGAAGGGTAATAATAATACATGAGGCCTTGAGAAATATCGGCTGCCTCTGCGATGTCCTGAATTCGTGTGGAGTAATAGCCCTTCAGGGAGAATTGGTTGAGCGCTGTTGTTAAAATAAGCTCCCGCTTGGCGTCGCGTATCCTCTTATTTTGCGCTGCTGTCCTTGCCATGTAATGACATCCCTCCATTTTAGAGCGAAAAAATTCCGGCTAAAACCTATACCTGTTTGTATTACCCGATTGAATTCAAGTTCAATATATGCTCCGGCGCGTGTTTTGTCAAGTGTATACAGGATAATTTTGACATGATGTAAAATAGTTAGATATCCTACTACTTAGTATTTTACACATCATTGATGTTGAGTTCAGTCGTAATCTGGCATATAATAGAAAATATATCTGATTTGGCGCTGTGATCGGGTGCTCTCTCTTCAGGCTGCAACAGCGTGTTAATGAATAGAAAAAGCGGGGATTCTATGCTTCTGAAAGCAGAAATAAAAGAAATGCTCATAACAAACGGCGTTTATGACGTCGGGTACTCCCGTGTTCCGGATGCACCGGACGGTTTGGATTACGCCGTCTCCATCGTTGCGGCGCTGTCAGATGCTGTTATTGATGAGATCGACAGCGCCGATCATATCGGCATGCCGACGCACACGTATTTTCACCACTACAGGACGGTGAACGCGTTTATTGATAATATGCTGCTCCGCACCGGCATGCAACTCGCGCGAGAAGGGTATAAATACATTCCGATTGCGGCGTCGCAAACAATTAAAACAGGCCACACGCGGGAGCATTTTGGCCGGTATTCGCATAAAAAAGCCGCTGTTTTCGCCGGTCTTGGAACGGTCGGAAAAAGCGCCTTGTTCCTGCACCGAGATCTTGGCCCGCGCGTCCGCCTCGGCACGCTTTTTACAGACTGCCCGCTGACAGAAACAGCTGCTTCGGCGCAGTCGCTCTGCGGCAGCTGCCGGATTTGTGTTGACGCCTGTCCTGCGAATGCCATCAAGGGTACCTTGTGGCATCCCGGCATTGAGCGGGACGAGATGCTTGACGCCAATGCCTGCAACAGCTATATGCGCACGCATTTTATGGACATTGGCCGCGGCGCCGTCTGCGGCATCTGCATGAAGGCCTGCACATCACGCAGCGGCTCGAATGACAGCTGCAGCGGTGTGGAGGCGCGTTGATGATCGAAACCATGAGACTTAACATCCGGCAGTTCTCCGCTGACGATTGGAGCGACCTTCATGAATACTTGTCCGACCCGGATGTTGTGTTCTATGAACCGTATGGCGCATATACACCCGAAGAAAGCAAAGCTGAGGCGATCAGGCGCTCAAACGATATGGATTTTTTTGCTGTCTGTTTGAAAGAAGGCGGCAAGGTGATCGGCAATCTTTATCTGTCAAAACAGGATTACGATACTTTTGAGCTTGGCTTTGTTTTTAATAAGGGATTCCAAGGGCAGGGATATGCGTTTGAAAGCGCGCGGGCAATTATTGAACACGCATTCAACAAGTGCGGGGCATGGCGGGTTATCGCCATGTGCAATCCTGAGAATGAAAAATCCTGGCGGCTGATTGAACGCCTGGGCTTGCGCCGCGAAGGTCATCTGAAACGCAACATCTATTTCAAAACGGATGGCACAGGACAGCCCATCTGGGTTGATTCTTATTTATATGGGATACTCGCTGAAGAGTGGCATACATTATCGGAGGGACAATGGCTAAAGAACTAAGCAAAGAAGAGCTCGCACAGCGGCTCAAAAAATTCTGTACGAAGATGGCCTGTAAAAATTCCGATTGGGACACTGCGGTTTTTGTCAGCAAAATCAATCAGTACTATTTCACCGGCACGATGCAGGACGGGCTGCTCGTTATTAAACGGGATGGGAACGCGGTTTATTTCGTCCGCAGAAGCTATGAGCGCGCGCTGGATGAGTCGCCATTTGAAAACATCAGCCCAATGAAGAGCTATAAAGACGCCGCTTGTGTCATCGGCACTGATTTGGGAAAGACATATATCGAATCGGAGATCATGACGATCGCCATTCTGGAGCGGGTTCAAAAGTATTTCACGATCAGTGCGCTCGGTTCGCTTGATAAGACCGTCCTCGCCGTCCGTGCCGTCAAGACAGCATATGAGCTGACAGCGATAGAAGAAGCTGGACGGCTGCATAATGAGCTGATGCTGACCGTCATCCCATCGCTTTTACGCGAAGGTATGAGCGAGACCGATTTATCCGTCGCGCTTCTGGAAAAGATGTATGATTGCGGCTTCCATGGCGCCACACGGTTTCAAATGTTCCAGACCGATCTCGGTATCGGCCAGATCGGATTCGGGACAAGCTCGCTATACCCGACGTTCTTTGACGGACCTGGGGGAAGCCACGGTCTGTCTGCCGCCGTTCCGCTCATGGGCAGCCGGGAACGCAAGCTTAAAGCAGGCGATACCATCTTTATCGATATCGGCTTTGGCATCAAGGGGTACAACAGTGACAAGTCGCAGGCATACATCTTCGGCGCAAAGCCAACCGAGGAGATGACCGGCGTGCAGCGTGCCTGTATTGATATCGAAAAGCAAACGGCAGCGCTGCTCATTCCCGGCGCTCATCCGTCTGACGTGTACAGCACAGTGATGGGCGGGTTAAGCGATCATTTCAAGCGTAACTTTATGGGGTTCGGGAATCGGCAGGTCAAGTTTTTAGGGCACGGTCTCGGACTCCATGTAGATGAGTTTCCCGTTATCGCCCAAGGCTTTGACGATCCGATCGAAGAAAACATGGTGTTCGCCATCGAGCCGAAGAAGGGCATTAAAGACGTTGGTTTATTCGGCGTGGAGGACACGTATATCGTCACGAAAAACGGCGCAAAATGTGTAACAGGCGGCGGTCGCGATATTATTGAAGTCTAATTCAGTTTAACATATATAGATTGACTTTACAGTCAGAATATGTCGAAAAAGGTCGAAAACGCTAGAAAAGGAGTCATTATGAAAAAGTTTGCAATGCAGGAAGCTGTCGAACTGGCAAGAAAGCTGAACATCGACTTTAGCGAAGCAGGATTTACCGCCGATGAATTTCTGGATGGGCTGCACGTGGAGCTTGAGCACGGCATTCAAGACGCCCAAACCAATGTCACAGACGATGACGGGCTCACAACGGCGAAAATCGTACTGGCGCATCTGAAGGAAAACACACTCTATTACGATAAGAATATCGGTGTGGCCGCGTGGGAGCACGCACTGGATCAAATCAAGGGTGACACAAAGAATAGAAAAATACAAATAGTCTAATCTAACGTTCGTTATATATTTCGACACAACAAGCGCTTCGGAACAATGCCTGCGCAACAATCGAGAATAACTATAGCCGAACAATACGTTTATTGATCAATATGTATATTTACTGAGTTATTGCTGATAATAGTAAAGAAACCGAGATGTGACAAAAAATAATAAAGAAAACAACTTGAGTAAGGCGGCGGGGCCAGTGAGAAGACCCCGCCGCATCTCATTTTCTTGGTCATGTATAACATCAAGCGATATTTTAATATCTCTGATTAATGTATAACTTTCACAGACTTTTCAAAAGCCAGTAATTTACCATTCCAATTTAGAAATAAAGGCCTATAATGTAACGTGAAGTATAATGATTGTAGGGATATCACGAATGCATACCTTTTCGCATATTCTAATAGGCAACCTCATCTATAAATACATAAAAGAACAAAACGGTATCGAGCTCAACTGGGCAAGCTTTATATACGGCAGCCTGCTTCCGGATTTTACACCTTCTTATAAAAAAATGCCGCATACACCAGACAGCTGGGCGCGCTATCTGAAAAGCGAGATCAAAAAATTGTCTGACCATAAGCAGGTGAGCCCGTACTTAGGATCCAACTACTCAAAGCGCCTTGGCGTTCTTTGCCACTTTTATGCCGATTTCTTCTGCTACCCGCATACGGAAGCATTTGATGGAGGCACCTACCAGCATATGAAATACGAATGGGAGCTTTATAGATATACGCAGCAAAACAATCGCGTTTTGAATCGGGCAGACTTTGGTGGTCAAAAGATCCCTATTAAGCATCCTGATAAAATACACAGCGGTTTTGTTACACTACATAATGCATATCTCGATGAAGAACACGCATTTGAACATGATATCGTCTTCACGCTGTACGCCTGTATTAATACGATTTTAATGATTGCCGCAAATTCTGTTGTTATGAGAGAGTTTCCGCCAGTTGGCCTGGTTGTCAAAACAGCCGAAGGCTAGAACATTACTCTGCAGTCTGCAATTTATATATTTTATAAGAGCTGGAATGGGAAACCGTTCCGGCTTTTTTGCTTTTCATTTGTCAGACAGAACTTGCAAAATTATGCAATAATAGATAGAATATCGGTGATACCGAAATGTGCTATGAGGTTTGATGGATGAACTTTTCGTTTTTAAAAAAACACACGCCCAATAGGCGCGCGCTGAGCTTTTTAAAATATATCGGACCGGGGCTGCTTGTGACGGTCGGCTTTATCGATCCGGGCAACTGGGCATCGAATATTGCCGCAGGATCGAAATACGGTTATGTTCTTTTGTGGATGGTGACATTGTCGACAATTATGCTCATCGTTTTGCAGCACAACGCGGCACATCTTGGGATTGCAACAGGTAAATGCCTAAGCGAGGCGGCGACGGAAAACATGCGACCGTGGCTGAAAAACAGCGTTCTCGGCTCGGCGATGGCGGCATCCATCTCGACAGCGCTGGCGGAGATTCTGGGCGGTGCTATTGCTCTGAATATGCTCTTTAAGCTGCCTATCAAGCTCGGCTGCATTTTAGTCCTGGCGCTTGTATTGTTCCTGCAGTTTACAAACTCCTATAAAAAAATCGAAAAGATCATCATTGGGTTTGTCTCAATCATTGGTCTGTCGTTCCTCTATGAGATATTGATTATCCAAGTAGATTGGTCAGCGGCTGTGTCAGGCTGGGTGACGCCGTCGTTCCCACCCGGCGCGATGCCGGTGATTATGAGCGTTTTAGGCGCCGTCGTCATGCCGCACAATCTTTTTCTGCATAGTGAAATCATCCAATCCAGGCAGTGGAATCTGGAGGATGAGAAGGTTATCAAAAAGCAGCTCAAATATGAGTTTGGCGACACCCTTTTATCCATGATTCTCGGCTGGGCGATCAATAGCGCTATGATTCTCATCGCCGCGACGACCTTTTTCAAGCAGGGGACAGTTGTCACCGACCTGTCACAGGCGCAGGTTATGCTGCAGCCGATACTGGGTAATAGCGCGGCCATCGTCTTCGCCGTGGCTCTGCTCTTTGCCGGAATAGCTTCCTGTATCACAGCGGGTATGGCGGGCGGCAGCATATTTGCCGGTATATACGGCGAGCCGTACGACATTGCGGATATCCACAGCAAAATCGGCGTTCTGATCACCATGCTGGCGGCGACAGCTGCGATATTCTTCATAAAATCGCCTTTTGACGGACTTATTTATTCTCAGATGCTGCTGAGCATCCAGCTGCCGATCACGATATTTACGCAGATTTACCTCACATCGTCCAAAAAAGTCATGGGTAAATACGCAAATTCACTCATCGATAAAATTCTGCTCTGGACATTCGCCGTCATTGTGACAGGCCTCAATATTGCGCTCTTGGCAAGCTTTATTCTCTAAAAGAATACAATAACCGGCCAACACCGGTGCGCCGCTATATCAAATACTGTAGGGCAAGGGCTCTGCTCTTGCCTCCGGCAAAAAAATATACAGATGGGCAGAACAACAATGAAACGACTGATTATCGCATTACTGATCCTTATTCTTTCACTGACAGGCGCGTCGTGCAAAGGTACGTCCGCCGGCGGCAGTATAGCGCCTGATGCGTCTGAGAACGCAGCCTCTTCTCCGATCCCTCCGTCAGCGTCAAACGAGAGCGCATCAGCCGGCAGCACCGCGGCGGAGGACACATCAGCGCCGCCGTCATCCTCCTCTGCACCGTCAGCTGATAAGGATACGATCAAGCTTGAGGGGACAATCGGCGATATCGCGATTCACATGAGTCTTAAGATCGAAGAGGGCACGGTGACCGGCACATATTATTACGACAAGGTCAAGCAAGATATCAGGCTTGACGGCACAATTGAAGCAAACAGAATGATCACCATAAAGGAATACGACGTTGACGGCACGTTCACCGGCACGTTTGACGGATGGTATACACCGGGCATTCGTCTCAGCGGCAGTTGGACAAACGCAAAGACAGATGAAGTCTTAAGTATCAGCCTCGACGTCATGGACGGCATCCCGTCCGACGCTGTTTGGGCCGGTGAGTGGAAGCGGACAGAAACTGGCAGGTTCGCCAGCGCGGCGCTTGTCATTTTCAACGAGACACAGAGCAGCTTTGCGTTTCAGATCGACGCTTTTTATGGGTCACACATGGGCTTTATTGACGGCACTGCCATCATCGACGGTACTTCGGCATACTTTAAAGATAAGCAGACGAGCGCGGAACTGGTGTTCAACCTGAAAAACGGCCTTATCGATGTTCTGTCCAAAGGCGATATCTTCTATTACGCAGGTGCGAACGTCTTTTTTGATGGCAGCTATACGCATGGGGAGCTCCCCGAGGACACGCTCCTCGCCATGGGTTATGTGCCGGACAAGGCGCGCGACGATGCATTCAGAAGCATGACGGGCGAGGCTTACGAGCTGTTTCTGAACACGGCACAGATTAAAGTAGAGCAAGAGGAGCTTGACGGCTTCGGCGCGCAGGTTTTCAACTGGTGGGTGACCAGTTTTGGCGGGACATATGAATCTACTGTCATGTTCCTGCCGGATGGTAAGATTTGCGCGGCTGTCATTGATTTTGACGGCGGCTCGTTTAAAGTCTATACGAATGCAGACTATATCACAGCTGTCCCGAAAACGATCGAGGTATGGGTCGCGAAACTGCAGGAATTGCTCGGTATTTCCGATATGCCCGTTGAATTCCACGGCACACATAAAAATTAACAATTCCGTGATAAATAATTCATATAAAAAGATTAATCTTAGTATAATCAAAGCATCTGTGAGGTGATTTTTATGTATTCCCAAACGAACGAACGCACATTTTTTTCGCGCGTGTTCTTCAATATGGCGTGGGCACTTGTTTTAACAGCGCTGACAGCGTACGGTGTCGCCAGTTACCCGCCGTTTGCGATGGCTATTGTGTCAAATCCGATCAGCATGTTGATTTTAATGGCGCTTGAAGTCATCCTTGTCTTTACGTTGTCCAGAAGGATTATGACAATGAGCGTCGGTGCCGCTTACGCCGGCCTCGTCGTCTTCGCACTTGTTAATGGTGTGACACTGTCGCTCATTTTCCTTGTTTACACGCTGGAATCAATTTTCATGGTCTTCTTCGCCGCCGCGGGACTGTTCCTTGTCATGGGACTTTTCGGGTATATAACGAAGAAGGATTTATCTGCAATGGGCCGTTTTTTGTACATGAGCTTATTCGGCTTTATCATCGTACTTGTCCTCAATCTTTTCATCAGCAGCTCGCCGCTCATGTATATCATCAGCTTCATCGGCGTGCTCATCTTTTCCGGCATCACAGCCTATGATGTCCAGTATCTGAAAAGAATGTACGAGAGTAACAGCTTTTCGCCGGAGCAATACGAAAAGGTAGCACTATACGGCGCCCTGAAGCTCTACCTCGACCTGATTAACCTGTTCCTCAACCTTCTCCGCATCTTCGGCAGAAGAAGATAACACAAGGGGACGGTTCTTTTGTGTTTTTTGCCGCTGTTTCCACGTTCTTGTAGGGCAAGGGCTCTGCTCTTGCCTCGTCCCTTGTTTTTACACGCACAAAAACAGCAAGAGCAAAGCCCTTGCCCTACAATGATATTCGTCACATATAACCTTATAGAAACGATTCTTATACTTGCTCTGCCTGCGCGTCTTAACAAAAGATACAACGAGAGGGATTGTACATATGCCCGAACAGTTACTATTTGCCTCGCGCGGTGAATTCCGCAAATGGCTTATGAAAAATGCCGCGGTCAGCGGGGCGGTATGGCTTGTTTTTGGTAAGCCAGGCGGGCCGCAGACGTTGACATATCAGGAGGCCTTAGAGGAAGCCCTCTGTTTCGGCTGGGTCGATTCACTCATGAAAGTAATCGACGATAAAACATATTTGCGGTATCTGTCGCCCAGGCGTAAAGGCAGCAAATGGTCCGAAACAAACAAAGCGCTTGTTGCTGCCCTTGAAGAGCAGGGCCTCATGACCGATTACGGACGTGCCAAGGTCGTCGAAGCGCAAGAAAACGGGAAATGGGACGCCCCGCCTCCTGCTAAAATCACGGACGAGCAGATAGCTATTCTGACGTCGGCCTTAGACGGCCACGAACCGGCCCATACAAATTTCCTCGCCATGTCTCCATCGGTGAAACGCAGCTACGCCGGCTTCTATCTGGACGCCAAATTAGAACAGACAAAAATCACCCGCCTGGCAAAAATTATCGACCGCCTGAATAAAAACCTCAAGCTCATGTAAAATAGTCGATATGCCTTCGCGAATAAAAGCGAGGTAAACGACAGTGCATGAGGTAAATATGAGCAGTACGATTTATTACAAGGGCACATTGAAGGACAGCGGCAGTGCTGAAGCGTTATATGACGCAGTACTCCAACAGTCGGCCGGCATGAACTGCAAAATCGTCAAAGAAGAGGACTCTTTTTACATTGAGTTTGCTGAAGGAATGAGCGAACCGCTGCTGTTCCGACTCGTCAACAGGAAGATCAACTGGTTCTGCAAATGGAGCAACCCGGCAAATCCCGACGAGTATTACAAGATATTTGATCTGTTCATCGCCATCAAGCCTTTTTTCAAGTCACTGCGTGTTGACGATGACGAAGGCGCGTGGCAGGACTATCTGCTGAAGTCAAAGCCGTGTAAAATTAAGCTGCGGGAATTATCAGGGCCGGCTGAAATCGGCCTGCTTGAGCGGGATTTCGATGGTTTGAATTGTGACTTATCTGAGTTTTTGAAACCGGGTATGCGGTTTTTGCCATATTCGAATGCCGTATACTCTGTAATCGCTCAGGATTTTTTACGTATTTTCAATGCGCCGTCCATTAAAGGTTTAGATAAAGACCGTATTTTAGAGCTCTGTAATAAACTGCAAACTGATGAAGATGAGCGGCTTACTCATGAAAGCTTTGCATTCTACTTTCCCTATATACTGCTGCAGCTCTGGATCGGATATTGCCTGGCTTATGGGAGTAAGGGGCGCGTTTATCAGCTTTCGGATGAACTCAGAGGCCTTAAAATGAACAAGCTGACGGCGGAGTTCGGCATTTTGTCCGTTTTTCTCAATATCCACAGCGGCACGGTCAATTCGAAACATGCCGAGATGAAACGCTTCGCGGCTGATTATATATCCACCGGCCCTAAATCCAATGAATTCGGTGCGTATGCCAAGGCAGAGCTGACGAAACTCATCAAAGACTATGTTGCCAAAAACATCATCGATACGACGACGAAAGAACCTGTTTTTATCCCGATGACCGGTGAATTCAAAGAGGCTTGTGCGTCGATATTCACCGGTGAGCATAAGCTTGCGTCATTCTCAAAACCCGAAAATATCAAGCAATCACTAGAGGTGCTCGTCTCGGTTCTTGATTATTTAGGCTTTCGATATGTCGGACCTGAAGAACTGGAAATCAAATAAAGAGCAAAAAAAGCAGAGAATAACGGTTCATCCGTTTTCCCTGCTTATTAAGTTGCCCTGCAGTTTCTGACGCAAATACTACCGCTGATGGATTTTGCTTTTCTCTTGAGTTCTGCCGCGATATCCGATATCTCAAGGTAGGACGTATAGGCTTTATGCTCACTTGTAACGACGGCGAGCGAAATCGACATGATCGGGAATTGTGTTTGGTCACCCTGGCGGTTATATGTGACAATGTGCCCCCGTTCAAGGTCTTCGTCGACGTACAGTGCCCTGATGCGCTTGTCGAACTTTTCAATAATCCCACTGCAGACATTATCGGCAAACGCCGGATTGACAATTACTATAAAATCATCGCCGCCGATGTGCCCGATAAACGAATCGAGATCGCTGATACCGGCTTCATCGCTCAGAATATCAGCCGTCAGCTTAATGGCGACGTCTCCCTTTAAGAAACCATAAGCGTCGTTATATGACTTGAAATTATCGAGGTCAGCATAAATTGCTGCAAACGGCAGATTCTTTTCAATTCTGTAGTCAATCTCGCGCATGATCTGCAGATTCCCCGGCAGGCCGGTGAGTGGGCTGGCGTTCCTGTTTCGGTCAATTCGTTTCAATGTGTTTTTTACTCTGCTCAGCAGCTCGCGGTTATCAAACGGTTTGAAAATATAGTCGTCGGCGCCGAGATCCAGACCGATGAGCATATCTTTATGCGCGTCTTGACTTGTCAGCATGATGATTGGCATCAGGTTGTTGCTTTCTGCCGCGCGAAGGATGCGGCATACCTCAAAACCGCTGATGTCCGGCATGACGACATCAAGCAGCATGAGATCCGGTTTTTCGGCGCGGACAAGGCGCAACGCATCCTCACCGCACGACGCCCATACGACATCATAGCCATCCTGCGTGAGCGCGTTATTGATCACTTTTGCAAAAAAAGTGCTGTCGTCGACAACCAGGATTTTTTTTCTGAACAAAAGCGCACACCTCACTTCGTCACTATTCTATTTATCGTAAAAAATAGAAAAAAATGTACTCGAGTTTAATAATAATTTTACGAGAAATCAAAGGAAATATTATTGAAATGGTGAAATGCAGGTATTATCCTAGCGATTAGCGCCCCCTGTACTTCATGCGGTTGAAACGAAAAGTGTTTTTATTCACAGTTCTTATGCGACTTTGCAGAGCGAATACAAGAAGATGTTGACAAAATTTATAAACATAACTATAATATGTTTATAAAATTAGGGAGAAAGATCAAATGGACGATATTCTCGCTTGGTCGTTATGTGATATGCAGCGCGGTTTTGGGTACGAGCCCGAAAAACTCAGATACATCTGTCATATTTGCCGTAAAACATTTGAAAACGGCGAAGTATTCAAGGTCGGCGAACGATTTTTCAACGCCGAAAAAATGGTAGAGCTCCATGTCGAAGCGGAGCATGGCAGTATGCTGGACGTTTTGATGTCCTATGAGAAGAGATACACAGGACTGACCGATAATCAAAAAGAGCTTCTTATCATGATGTCAGCCGGTCTGAATGATAAGGAAATAGCAAATCGGACAGGGACGGTGACCGCGACAATCCGGCACCAACGCTTTATGTTTAAGGAAAAGGCCAAGCAGGCAAAGCTCTATCTTGCCATCTATGAGTGTGCCAATTTGGGCAAGCAGAAAAATCGAATCAATACGGATGAAAAAGAAGAATTTATAGATATACACGAGGGTGCCACAATGGTTGATGAAAGATATCAGGTTACAAAAGCGGAGGAAGATGCGATTATTGCAAATATGTTCGCATCGCTCGAGCCGCTCAGGCTGAAAAACCTTTCGCCGAAGGAAAAGAAGAAAATCGTCATCCTCAAACGAATAGCCGCGCAGTTCGAATCAGACCGGAAGTATTCTGAAAAAGAGCTGAACACGATACTGATAGAGATTTACGACGATTTCGCCACGGTCAGGCGCTACCTGATTGAGTACGGCTTTATGGACAGGACAAAAGATGGAAAGTCATATTGGCTGAAATGATAAGAAGGATGTCTTTTTTTCTTGAAATTATGCACATGGATCGAGCAGAATATGACGGCCTTAGAAGACGCTTTAGTACGTGGGTTTTAGAAAAAACTGTCATTATTTCTTGACAACGAAATGCAATTACTTGTATGATGGCAAAAGTAACAAAATCAGGAGGTACTGTACATGGCGGGCCGCTTGGAAAACAAGGTTGCAATTATCACCGGCGCCACTTCCGGTATAGGCCGGGCTATTACCGCACTGTTTGTCAAGGAAGGGGCAAAGGTCGTTTTCGCGGGGCGCGGGGAGCAAAGCGGGCTCGCGCTTGAACAGGAGCTTAAGCTGATAAGCCCGGATGTGCTGTTTGTCATGACCGATGTGACAAAGACGGAGGATTTACAGTATCTCGTCAATACGACGGTTGAAAAATACGGCCGTATCGATGTACTAGTCAACAATGCAGGTGTCATGTCCCCTTCGTCATCAGCCAAATTCGATGAAATCAGGGACTATGAGGAGCTATTTAACGTCAACATCAAGAGCTATCTCGTCATGTGCCGTGAAGTCCTCCCATGTATGATTCGGCAGCAGAAGGGTTCCATTATCAACACGGCCTCAGATGGCGGCGACGCTGTAGCCTTTGGTATCTCGTCATATGCCGCCAGCAAAGGCGCCATTAAAGCGTTTACACGCTCGCTTGCCGGTGAATATGCCGATCAGGGCATACGCGTTAACTCCATCATGCCGGGTCTAACGAGCACGGATATGACGCCTGAAAGCATTGACATCGCGAAAGCAAGTGCAGCGCATATCCCGATGGGAAGAGCCGCGCAGCCGGAGGAGATCGCCTACGGTTTCGTGTATTTCGCCAGCGATGAGTCGTCTTTTTGTACCGGCAGCAACCTCATTATCGACGGCGGCGCTTCAGCAATTTAAGCACTGGGCGATTCGTGAATCGCCCCTACGTAAAGATTCCGTAGGGGCGATTCACGAATCGCCCACACCTTGTAGCGCGCAGCAGGAGAAAGGCTACATGATTCCTGTTTCATCAGGGTGAATACTGATAACAATATTTATGTATAGCTTTTCTCAGCCACTTCTTTAATACATAAAACCACAAAACACTGTACGCCGCAGAAAAAACGGCATATAATGGCAGGCAGGTGACAACAGGGAGGCCAGCAAACAATCCGCCAAGGGTGGCGGTACCAAGCAGATAAGTAAGGAAGCATAAACCTGTGAACATTCCGATGCTCGAAATGAGCAGTGAAAGCACATGGATTTTCTCAATCCACAAGCCCAGGGCTAATCCAGCAAAGCCCGTCGTCATCAAAAATTCCAACGCGCTTCGCGGACTGATGGCGAGTATTAAAATGCCTGCACTCAAATAAACAAGGACGGCATGGCGTTTGAGTAAAACAGCCGCGACGGCGACGAGTATCGTGCAAGCGGCGCTGAACAGCGTCCCCAGAACGGGGAAGAAGACGCAGAAGGTCTGCATTATAAAAACAGAGGAAGTTAAAAGCCCGCCGAGACAGATTTTTGCCGAGCCTGAAATTGCCAATGAAATCACCCTCATGCGGTTTATCATAAACCGCAGACAGTGTCGTTTTTTAACGCAAACGGGGAGGTATAGACGTATTCGGCATGAACTTAATGGAAACAGTAAAAGATGTATACAGATAGGGAGGAAGCATCTTGAATAAACCAAAAAAATGGTCGATCACAAAAATAATCACACTGCTCACGTTCATCACCATGGTCATTGTTAACGCGCTGTCTGCCATCCTGCCGATCAACGGTGTCACACCGGCAGAGGTCTCTGATTCTTACCCGAACCTTTTCGCTCCGGCCGGCGTTACCTTCTCCATATGGGGTCTCATTTATCTGCTTCTGGCGCTCTACACCATTTATATGCTGGCCGCGGATAAAGCACCGGCGGCGCTCATCTCCAAGGTGAATTTCCTGTTTTCGGTGTCATCTGTCGCTAATGTGTTTTGGATTTTTTCTTGGCACAACAAAATAATCCCATTATCCATGGCCTTCATGGTCATTATCCTTGTCTGTCTCATCTTAATGATGCGCATGGTGACGACGGACACGCATCTGCTCAGCGAAAAGTTTTTTATAAAGCTGCCGTTTGCCGTTTACACGGGCTGGATTACCGTCGCTACCATCGCCAACGCCACGGTCCTGCTCGTCAGCCTTGGCTGGAACGGCTTCGGCCTATCCGATGAGCTATGGACCGTTATCATCCTCATTGTCGGCGCTATTATCGGCGTTCTGTCAGGCATCCGATTTAAAAGTATCGCCTACCTGCTTGTCATGATCTGGGCCTACGCTGGCATTCTGATTAAACACACCTCAATCAGCGGGTTCAACAGTCAATATCACCTGGTCATCAGTACCGCCGGCGCCTGTATCATATTCATGGCAATTGCGGTTATCTTTGTAGCGCTGATTATAAGACGGGCGAAACTGAAAAAGTAGTTACGGCAACAACAAGCTGTCTCAAAAATCACAATTATACCCAATTTGTCAACCTGAACAATGCTCGGAACGTGCGTTTAGTGAAGGATCTCCAGGTAATCTAGACCGTTGCGCTGGCATTAGTTTACCTGAAGATTCTTCGCAGGCTCAGAATGACAAACCGCCTGTATTTCATTTTTATGACATACAGACGGGTATATAAGATGATTTTGGGACAGCTTTTATTTTTTCTTAGCCCTATATTTTTTTCACCATTAATGTATCTAAGCTTTGGTTGATTGATTCCATGAAAATCCGCTGGCGGACACTGAAAAAGGTGATGACGGTATCTCTAAGCATCTTCCGTGTTACTTTATCCATGCTGATAAATTTCTTAATCATGGCGTCGATGTTGAGCAGCCGCTCCTTTGATAGGTCGGACAGCGTCTGTGCGCCGGATGCACTGATGACATCGAAAAGAGCCTCAACGAATTGCTCCCGCTGCTCCATCGTGACTGTGCTGAGCCAGGATCGGAGCGTGTCGTTAATCTGTCGGCTGGACTTAGATAGCTCGTTTTCGTGAACAAACGTCGTGCCAATGACGGCCCATGTCAGAGGGTTATGCGACAATATCCCTTTTTCTGAACTGGAAATGATTTTGCAATCCTCACCGTGTTCCAGAAGCATCCCAACAACAGAGGATTTCGGAATGAACGCGGCGATACGGTTTTCGATTTTCTTATACCCGTCACTCATGATAATGGACGTGTGGAAGCCGGGACTGTCATTGCTATAGATGGCAGCGATTTTTCTCCGGAGCCTGTCCGAGGTGCGTGCTGCCGCGAAGACAGCCAGATTCCCGCCTTTGGAATGGCCGCCGATATAGATGCTGCCTCGAAGCTGCGGGATGACAAAGTTAACATATTTGACGGCCTGCTTCTGCGCTGTCACCGTGTCCTTAAAGCTCATAAGAAAATCTTCTTTCCAGCCGGCGAGATTGTCATCGGTACCGCGGAAAGCGATGTAATGCTCTTTGGTGCTAATGGAAAAGACGATAGCTGAAAACTGGTTCGGATTTACCTCATCCATCTGGCTGATATAGCAGGTCAAACGCACATCCTTATATCGTTCCGTTTGTGCAGCCTCCACAAGCAGCTCGGGATAACGGGTCAGGAAAAGACCTTTCAGCTCAAGACGATTCTCTGCCTTAAGCTGCGCGGCAGCCTGCGCCATCGTGATGCTGTGGGCACATGTGCCGGTCGGCACGACTCCCTCGTAATCTATGTAAGAGAGGCCAGCAAATACAAGATTATCAACTTCGTTGAAGCCGTCCTGTTGAAAGCTCAAATCTCCGCGCCATTTAAGATAGTCAAACACGTTTGACATATCATCACCTCTTTTTCGTCGAGTGTTTTCACTCATAATACCACATATTCACTTAAATTTACAGAAAAATACATGGGACGGAAAAAACCAAGCTGGTTTTACTGTCCCATGTATTTTTACGCGACTACGTGGGCTTGATGAACATTTGTGTCCAGTAATACGTGCCGCTGGACGTTTTGGCGACGCCGCAGCCCATTTGGGTATAAACAGCGCTTAATATATTTGCGCGATGACCCGGTGAATTCATCCAGGAAGTCATCACTTCCTGGGGTGTGCGCTGCCCGTAAGCGATATTCTCACCACCAGCCGAGAACCGGATGCCGAACGACTGCATCATGGTAAACGGTGAGCCGTAGGTCGGTGATTGGTGGGCAAAGTAATTCTTGTTGATCATGTCCTGTGACTTATACCTGGCGACACGGCAGACCTCCCAGTTCGCAGTGAGCCTTTGGAGCCCCTGCGCTGCCCTCTGCTTGTTGACAAGGTCAATGACCTGCTGTTCAAGTGTTTTGACATTATCAATACTCGGGATGGTAATCACTTGACCAACGCGTATCATCGATGGATTTTTCAGCTGCGGATTGGCTTTAATCAGCTCGCTGATGCCGATTTGATACCGGACGGCGATTTTCCACATGGTGTCGCCTGACCGGACTGTATATGTGCCGCCTTGCGCAAAAACGCTCACTGGCAGAACGACCATTACAAGTATCAAAAACAGTGCAATGAATCTCTTGAATTTCATTAAACTTCCTATTCTCCGGCGGAACTGGAATATGTGAAGACGCTTATCATCTCCCGCCGGTAAAATGACAAGATGCTGCTGCCGGTAAAATTGCATCCTGCCTTATTATCTGCATATCTCAATTATTAAAGTATGGAAGTTTTATCTATTGATGAGATTTTGATGTGACAGCATGTCTAAAATTAACATTCAGGTGATAGCGTGAAAAATACTTTTCACTCTATATGAGCCACCGCTTTGCGGCGGAATGGGGAATTATATGAAGAAAATTAATGCGATCATAACTGCCTATATAGCTTCAAAAAATGAACAGGATGCCTTCAAGTATGAGAACAAGCTGCTTGTACACAGCGTTGTTCCGCTGATGTTGCTGGCGGCGATCTTAAATCTGATCGTTTTTAATATTATACGCCTGGAAGACAGCCGCGTGGTCCTGACAAACAGCCTCATTTGGCTGCTGTTTGTTGCCGCACTGTTATTTATCCCCAAACTGAGCAAATCGGAACGGCTGAAATCATATATCACCATTTCGCTGCTGGCTGCTCTGACGGTGTTTTTTGTTCTGAGGTATTATCAGCTCGTTGGACCGGCCGTATGGTCATTTACCGGCATCATCATTATGTTTGCAATGACGAGAAACGACAGAGTGATGGTCGTTGTGATGGCATTTCTTGTCGTATTATTGGGTTTCTATGTATGGTTCAATGATCTTCCTTCCTCAAATGGCGCCGCATATTATATCGCGCAAATTGTCTCAGCGGTCATCTTGGTCGCAGTCGCGCTATGCGTGCAGAAGCTTAATTCCGAGCGCTATAAAAAGATCAGGTATCATTTACATGAATCGGAGATGGTGTCTCAGCTCTCGTCAGATTTTATTACCGTCAGCGCAGAGAATCTCGACACGAAAATCAATGCGATGCTGGCAAAAAGCGGTCTTTATTACGGTGCTGATATCGCATGTGTTTTTCTGCTGTCAAAAGACGGGAATCAACTGAAGTATACACATGAGTGGGTCAGCGAAAGACAATCACCGCTTATTGGGAGGATCCATGATTTCGACGTATATACAACCCCGTGGTGCATTGATCTGGTTGAAGACAGAAAAGTGTGGATCATTCCAAATGTGGACGAAATGGATATCAGGGAGATGCCGGGAAAGACGGGGCTTCAGAATGTTGGCATCAAATCCATGATTTCAATGCCCATTATCGTCAAAGATAAGGTTTGCGGCGTACTATTTTATGAATCACTGACAAAATATCTGCATTGGAAAAACGAGCGAATCAAACTGCTGGATGTACTGACGAATATGCTGGCCGACGCGATTTTAAAGGTCGAAGATGAAAAAGAAATCAACTATATGGCTTATTACGACACGTTGACCGGCTTACCGAACCGTATACAATTCAACATGAAACTCGATGAGGCCATTGAATCAGCCCGAATGCATAACATGAGGTTGGCTGTCATGTTCATTGATCTCGACTCTTTTAAGTCTGTTAACGATTTGATCGGGCATGAAGGCGGTGATGCGCTGCTCAGACAGGTGGGCCTCAATATCAAAGAGCAGCTGGGTGATCATGGTATCGTTGGACGCCAGGGCGGTGATGAATTCGTCATCCTCCTGCCTAATATCAATGAAACGGATAATGTCAGGGAATTCGCTGATCACGTGATGGCTGCTTTCCATAAGCCCGTCACCATCGACAATCAGGAATTCTTTGTAACGGCAAGTGCCGGCGTCGCCATTTATCCCTATGACGGATTGGATTCCAACACACTAAGAAAGAACGCGGACCTTGTGATGTACTCGGCCAAGGAGCTTGGGAAAAATCAAGCAGTATTCTGCACAAGCAAGCTGAAGGATGACTTCGAGCAGAAAGTCCGGATTACAAATCTGCTGCACAGAGCGCAGGAAAAGAACGAGCTTGTAATCTATTATCAGCCTCTTGTTGACGTTGCCTCACAGGAGGTCGTCGGTGTTGAAGCGCTGCTGCGCTGGATGCAGCCGGAGCTCGGCATGATCCCACCGAGTGTTTTTGTTCCGCTGGCGGAGCAGACGGGACTCATCTTCCCGATCGGTAAGTGGGTGCTCAAAGAAGCCTGCCTTCAGAATAAAGCGTGGCAGGACGCAGGGTATAAGCCCATACGAATGGCCGTTAACCTCTCCATTGAGCAATTTCGAAGAAAAGATCTCGCGGATATGATCAATGAAGTGCTCGATGAGACGGGCCTTGATGCGAAATTCCTTGAACTCGAGATCACGGAGAGCGTTGCCAGCAAAGATATGAACGACATATGCGGCATATTAACTGAGATCAGAGAACTCGGCGTATCTATTGCGATTGACGATTTCGGTACGGAATACTCGTCACTGTCCCGGATCAAACGCTTGCCCGTCGACAGGATCAAGATGGCCATGGAGTTTGTCCATGGGATATCCGTCAGCGATAAGGATGAAGCTATTGTCAAAGTCATCATCAATCTTGCGAACAACCTAGGGTTGAAGGTCATAGCTGAGGGCGTCGAAACGGAAAACCAGTATGAATTTCTCAGAGATCATATCTGCGACGAGGTACAGGGGTACTACTTTTTTAAGCCGATGCCTGCTCATGAAACGGAGAAGACCTTGCTCAAAGATGAATCAATACTTGTGTCCACTAGATAACCAGAGAAGTACCTGCAAAGCATGTGAACCCTGTTACCGCGCGATGGTAACAGGGTTTTTTATCGTCATCTAAGCGGATACTGCGTTAAGTCGCATCTGTTTAATGCATATTGAATATAAACAATGAAAAAGTCCCAACGTTTGTATTGCAATTTAAATATAAGTGCATTATAATATAAATACAACAGTCGTATCGAACGTTTGTAACAACAGGACATAACATATTAATGTGAGAGGTGGCGTACACCATGAATAACTATGATGAACTGCTGAAATCGATTGAGCCTTCCGATAATAGATACATGCCATATGACCAAGTGGCTGGAGCGATCGAAGAGCTGCAATCCGTTATTGGTGAAAAACAGAAGCTTCTGAATGCCTCGATAGCAGATTTAGCCGATGGCAGAGACTGCAAATACTGCGCATACATAGACCAGTGCAGCATGCACCAGATTGAGCGCAATTTAACTTATAAGGGCTGCGGCAGATGGCAATGGCGAGGCGCTAAGACGGCAGATAAACCAGCGGAGATGCCACTCCGAAAACAATAAAAACATAAAAAAAGCGGCATGCACTGCATGCCGCTTTTTTACTTACTAGAAGAGTTTCCTGTAGATACTGACTTCTGCCGGTTTATCACACAAACCGCCGATTTTCGGGATTAACTCCAGAAAATGCGTTGATTTCATGTGAGCATCCAGCGCTGTGTCACTTTCCCACTCCTCGATGACGGTGACAACCAGCGGATTCGACAAATCCTGATACATCTCATACGCGATGCAGCCGGCGTCCTTCTTATTTGTCTCTTCAACGAGGATTTTTGCCAGAGGCAGAAACTCATCGAGTTTCCCGGCCACGACGAACTGCTTTGCGACAACCTTAATCATATGTTACCATCCTATATTTCATTATTTTGGTTTTCCTATAATGTGTTAAAAGAGCTTTTCAAACTGCCGGGCATCTGTGGGCTTTGCGCAGTAAGGCATAAGCTTAGAGACTGAGTCGATAAAATGCTTGGACGACAGATGGCTGTCGATGGCCTCCTGATTCTCCCATTCCTCAAAAGCCGTAACGATCAGTGGATTGGTGAGATCACGGTACATCGCAAACTTTATGCACCCTGCATCATATTGATTAGTCTCCTCGACAAGCTCTTTCATGACGGCGAGAAATTCGTTAAGGCAGCCTTCCTTAACATAATTATGAGCAACGACACTGATCATCATGTTACCCCCTTATATGATTTATTTCTGAAGCACATTCAACTCCTGCGGTGATGTTAAACCGCAGCTTATGGCGCTGTCTCTTAGTTTAACATACAGTTCCGCCTCCGTCGCTGAAACGTAAGGGGCGAGAAACAGAAAGCCGATGCCGAAAGTCAGAAGCGCGAGAAGGCCCCACCCAATAAAGGACAGGTACAGCACGAATATCTTCCATTTATGACCGTTCGTCATGGCAATGCTGAGTTTCAGCGCGCGTTCATAGCCAATAACCGGATTATCGGTCAGAATATATGCCGTCATGCTGTATGACAGTACCTTTGTATAAGCGATGATCATACCGGCAAG
The DNA here is from genome assembly GCA_942492735.1 of uncultured Eubacteriales bacterium. Classification (GTDB taxonomy): domain Bacteria; phylum Bacillota; class Clostridia; order Oscillospirales; family Oscillospiraceae; genus Sporobacter. Next base: position 3,805,965 of record OW818648.1, on the reverse strand, counting down.
ATAAATGATAATGCTGACAGCGAGCGCGGGGATCCAGCTGCTGTCAAACATGGGAAAACTGTCTATAAGCATCGACCAGCTGCCATCAAACATAGACCAATTGCCGTCAATTGCTGGCAAGCTTTGTGTAACACCATTGGACATGAGGGCCGGAATAATTGACGTGATGGCTTTAACCATTAAAATAAAAAAACCCGCCATTGAAATCAGTGACCACAAAACAATGAAAAGATACATCCAAGCCATTGCGCCGGTGATTTTACCATACCCGCCGCGCTTAAATGCATAAAAAATATTCTGTATCCGTGCCGGTGCAATTTGGTTTTGCATAAAAAAGTATCGAACCCCGACGCTGAGCGGCAGCGTCAGGAACAGTGTTGCAAGCATCCCTGCAAACGGAAGGAAAAAGGAAAAAAGCGAGGCTACAAGCGAGACGCCTATTGTAATTGCGCCATAAACCAGGAAGGCAAGGATACATTCCCAGTAATTGTTTTTGAGTAATACCTTGGCGTTTGCTTTAAGCTCAGCTCTCGACCACATAAGTAGTCCCCCGATCAATTATTCAACAGCATTATGGAAGCATTCTATTATCGATTCTGGATTTTTGCAAGACAAATAGTTTGGATTGCAAACGTTTATTGAGTGTGATAATATATTACATGGTTTATTATACCAAACAGTGGCATACAGTATGAATGTGTCATTATACAAAATGGCACAGCAAGATTCACTCATGTGGGATTAAAATTGGATTGTTAGAAAAAGAAAATGGAGGGGTTATTGTGAAAAAATGTACGCAGTGTTCGCAGATTCTCAGTGATGATACCAAGTTCTGTTTTAAGTGCGGCGGCGGTAATTACGAGCCTGTTATCGAATCCGGCGGCGATTATCAGCAGCCGACATATCAGCAGCCGTCCCAACAGCCGCAGCCCCAGCAGTCCTATTACACACAGCAGCCGGCATATCAGCAGCCTGCGGCATATCAGACAACCACGACGTATCAGCAGTCTTCTGGTGATAGGCCAGTATCGATTGGAATGTATATCCTGTTTTTTATCCTCTCGGCGATACCGCTTGTCAACCTGATTTTCGCGATCGTCGTCGCGGCCAGCTCCGGATTTCAAAAATCCTATCGGAATTTAGCAAAAGCCTGGTTGATTCTGCTCGTCATCGGCATTGTTCTTAGTATTGTTCTTTCTATTGCACTTCAGGGTTTCTTCGAGAGTATCGTTTACAACCTTCAGGATCTTATGTAACATTCGTGCTTAAGGCGCAAGGGAAGCCATTATGCTTCACCTGCGCCTTTGCCTATTATTGACGTTAATTACCGCCTGTGCTACTATAAAATAAGGTTTATGTGCGCTTTTCGGAAGCTCTGGCGTGCAGATCATCCGTAAAAAAGGAGATAACAGATATGGACGATTATCAGGATCCTGAAAACAGAACGCCGGAGATAAATGAGCTGCCGCTCGAGAATAACACGACTCAAGACCAAGCTGCGCAGAATATAATCCCACCCCAGAATACGTATTCGCAGCAGAGCTATCAGCCGCAGGATAGCTATCCGCAGCAAAACACATATATGCAAAATGGCAATCAGCCGCAGAATACCTATCAAGCACAGGTTGCTTATCAGCAGAGGCCAAATTCTTACAACCAACCGCAGAATAATTATCAGGCGCCGAATAGTTACAGGCCGCAGTATCCCTATCCGCCGCAATATTATAACGCCAACAACCCTGCGCGCGGCAGGGCGACCGCAGCCCTCGTTTTAGGCATTATATCGCTTGTTTTTTGCTGGATGAGCTTTTTGGCCGTCATCTCTGTCGTTTGTTCGATCATTGGGATAATTATGGGAAACAGTGCCCGGAAGGAACTCACACCCGAACAGGGCCAGGGACAGGCAACTGCCGGCATGATTTGCTCGATTATCGGGCTGGTTTTAGCTATTTTGATGATCATCTTGTTTGTCGTCATTATTATAGCGGCGCTCAACTTCGGCACGGACTTTGGCTCATTCAGTTCGGAATTCAGCGCATTATAACAGGATGTAACTAAAAAAAAGGGTTTTACGGCAAGCCGGAGCATATTCGGCTTGCTTTTTCTCTATCAGCGGCACTAAACTGTAAAAAAGAATATCGTGAGATGAATAAGGAGAAAACAATGAAATTTTCAAAACCGCTTGAAGAAATAGTCAAGCAGCGGCGTTCTGTCCGGAGCTTTACGAACGCACCGATCCCACAGGAGGTCAGAAATCAGATTAATGAGTTCATTCTGACGCTGCAGAGTCCGTTTCCCGGTAAAACCACCTTTAAGCTTATCGAAACGCAGCAGGAGCCAAACGGCGAGAAGCTCGGTACTTACGGGATGATCAAGGGTGCGTCCGTCTATGTCGGAGCAGCCATAACAATCGCGGATTTTGCCGTTGAAGCCCTCGGCTACGAATTTGAGGAGCTGATCCTCTTTTTAACAACGCTGAATCTCGGCACCTGCTGGCTCGGCGGAACATTTAATAAAGACGAATTCAAAAAGGCGATGGGCGCTTCTGATGATGTGCTTTTTCCGGCTGTTTCGCCGGTCGGCTATTTTGAGAAGAAGAGTTTTAAAGAAATACTCGTCAGAGGCGCTGTTAGGGCGGACTCGAGAAAACCGTGGGGAACGCTTTTCTTTGACGGAGACTTAAAAACGCCCTTAACAAGCAGCACGGCAGGAGCTTACGCATTTGGGCTCGAAATGGTGCGCCTCGCGCCGTCAGCCTCGAACAAGCAGCCGTGGCGTATCGTCAAAGCGGGGAATCTGTATCATTTTTATGAGCATAAAACACCCGGCTATTCAAGCGCTTTCAGCTTCGACATGCAGGCCCTTGATATGGGCATTGCCGCCTGCCACTTTCATCTGGCTGCTATAGAAAAAGGGCTGAAGGGGTCATTTATATTCGGCAGTGAACCGCCGATTGAGCGCCCTGATAATGTAATCTACAAGTTTTCGTGGTCAGCGGAATAACAACGCAACCAGTCATGAGATTCGCCTTGCGCAACTGTAGTGGCGGATTCCATATCCGCCATTCCCTGTGACGCGCCGCAGAAGAAGGGCGGATATAGAATCCGCCCCTACGAAGTGGCATGCGTTCTGCGCCAAACTTTATGCATAAGGAACTCATTATGGAGACTATAGAAAAAATGCGCTTGACGCTCAGCCTGGCGAAAGAAGCAATGGCGCATGGAGAATGCCCGATCGCCGCCATTGTTTTCCTCGGTGACGACATCATTGCCCAGAGCTACACGAAAGAGTTTTCTGAGCGGCGGCTCTTGGTTCACGCAGAGCTTAACGCGCTGCTTGATGCGGACCTGAAACGGTATTCTTTTGAAGAACGCAAAAGGCTGCAGCTGTTTACAAATCTGGAGCCGTGCATGATGTGCATGGGCGCGGCCATGTCCTCCTTTATCGGAGAAATCTATTATGCGCTCGAGTCTCCGAGTGACGGCGCAGTTGAAATAGCGCAAAAATGGAATCCGCAGAGTGACGATTTTGCCGCGTATCGTCTGCCGAAAATAACGGGTGGAATCCTGAGAAAAGAGAGCCAGGCGCTTTTCGGAGAATTCGCCGAAAAATGTCCGCCGGGCGGACTCAGGGACTTTGCTTTGTCGATGACAAAGCTTTAAGTGGGAAACGAGGCAGATGATTATACGCAGGGGACGCTGTCCTCAGCGTCCAGAACTCCTGCTATACACATACGCATTGCCGCTTTTGCCGGTGCGGACAACAGCACCGACGGAATGGAGCACATTAAGTGCTGTTTGTGAAGAGGACAAGGAGAGGCCGGAGGCTGCCTTAAAGTCTTTTACTGTAAAGCTTTCATTGAGCACCTCGGGTATCAGCTTTATGTAATCGTCCGGGCTGCTGATGTGTATCTCCTGAGCGATGTCAACCGGGATCCTGTCGTACCGGGAGGAGCCTTTTTTCTTGTCGTCACTCCAACCGTTTAGGTACCGGTACTCCTCCAAATCCAGAAGCACAATACAGAGGCGGAGATTCGGATGGCACAGCATGCTTTTGATTTTATAGAGCTCATAGAATATCTCATAAGGCTTTCCAGCTTTGGGAGACTTGCGTTTTTTCGTTATTTCGCCCGTCGCTTGGTCAATCCAGATCAACCATTTTGTTTTTGCGACGGGAAAGACAATTGTCACGTCGGTTAGGGCAAGAAAGCGCTCGAGCTTATTCCGGAGCGCATTAAACGCCCGTGTCTGAATTTCAATGATGCGGTTATCCGATACGATGTCCGCCACATAACCCGCCATCTTAATTTCATGGTAGTTTTCATCAGGCTCAAAGTAATTCTTCAGGACCGAATGCAGCGTTTTTTCGCCAAGCGTCCCAATCCCTTTTGTCAGATAGCTTTCTTTATTAATAATGACCTTGTCACAGGCTTGTCTGAAAAGCTCTTTATCCATATTACACTCCTGACTGATTTACCCTATCAGGATACACCCGATTAATAGAAAAATAAAGACAGCAAAAAAGAGCCCCTGATACATTGTTAAATGTGTCAGGGGCACAACGCTCATGCGTTAGACGACATATTTCAAATCGCCAGGTTTTTGCCCAATACCTTCTCGATAAAAATCATAGCGAGATTCGGATCAAATTGGGAACCCGCATTTCTGACGATTTCTGCAACTGCCACATCCTCTGTCATTGCCTTCCGGTATGGCCTGTCTTGCGTCATCGCGTCGAAAGCATCTGTTATAGTGATAATGCGTGATATCAGCGGTATGTCCTCTCCCGATAGTCCCTGCGGGTATCCCTTTCCATCCCACCGTTCGTGATGGCAGAGAATGTATTCCGAAAGGTGCCGAAGCTCCGGGGTCGCATTGGCTATTCTGAATCCTACTTCCGGATGTTTCTTGATTTCACGCCACTCTTCGTCGGTGAGACTCCCCAATTTATTCAGGATTTTCTCATCCAGGCTTATTTTTCCGATATCATGTAGGGTCGACACCAATTCGATTTCATCGATGACTCTCTCCTGAAGTCCGAGTTCTTCGCCGAGGTTTCTCGATAATTTGGTAAGCCGATCAGCGTGCGCCCTCGTTGCATAGCTCTTTTCTGTCATTGTTGTTTTAATTGAGGACAGGATTGTGCTGTGCAGGCTCTTATATTCCAGCAGCTTGCGCCTGTACATAAAATCTTCCGCAACATTGATGACCTTATCGAGAGACTCCTCTACTGAATGCTTTGTTGCGCATCCCAACGCGATGTTTGTATAAAGAATATTGTCTTTCCTTTGAATTGAATAGTCGTTGCAGGTATCTACGATTCTCGCAACAATCATCTGAACGGTTTCGCTGTCGGTTCTCGGAAGCAATATGGCAAATTCGTCTCCGCCTATTCTGGCTATGATATCGCTTTTTCTGCAGCAGGTTTTCAATATTTCTGAGACGGCCTTCAGAAGCTTGTCTCCTTCGGCATGTCCGAGCGAATCATTGATCAGCTTGAGACCGTTGACATCACCGCTGATGACGGACAGAGGAAGTTGGCGAGCTGTATCGAGACGCTTGCATTCCTCTTGGAAAAAGGATCTGTTATAAAGACCGGTCAATACATCGTGATAGCTTAGATACCGGATTTCTTCTTCTCTCATTTTGCGCCCGGTAATGTCCCTGCTGATGCCTATCAGACCGACTATATTTCCTGCTGCATCATAGTAAGGTGTTTTCAGCGTTTCCAAATATACGATGCGGCCATCAGGATATGTGATAATTTCATCATTTGCCTTTGTACGGCCGCTTTTCAGCATTTCAAGGTCCATTTTCCTATATTGTCTTGCCGTTTCATCACCAAACAGATCAAAGTCTGTTTTACCGATGATCTCATTTTCGGGCTTTCCGGAATAGTTTTCAAACGCTTTATTGCAGCCTAAGTAAACACCGTCTGTGTTCTTACAAAAAAAGATATCCGGGATAGCGCTGATCAGTGATTTTAACAAAGCGCGCTTTTCCTCAATTTCGACATACATGCCTTTATAGAGCTCATTTGAATTCCCAGATTCTATTTGCTTATTTATCTGATCATCGCCAAACAGCTTATTGTGCAAAGTTTTATTATTTTTGTTATCTTTACTCAATATATTATCAACTCCAATATCGCTGCCTATTTAAATATATTTTAAACGCGATTTCTCATATATTTCTCATCTTAATCAATAAAAATAAGTAGAAATATGCCCCTGTCACAACTGTGGCAGGGGCTTCCTAAAATGATGTCCTTATTTACCGAAATATCTTTCGAGCAGACCCTTAAAGGCCTTGCCATGTCTGGCTTCATCTCGCGCCATCTCGTGAACGGTGTCATGGATGGCGTCAAGGTTCAATGCTTTGGCGCGCTTAGCGAGGTCTGTTTTGCCACCCGTCGCGCCGTTTTCGGCTTGCAGGCGCATCTCCAGATTTTTCTTTGTGCTGTCGGTCAAAACTTCGCCCAGGAGCTCGGCAAATTTGGCGGCGTGTTCTGCTTCATCGTAAGCGGCTTTCTCCCAGAAGGCGCCGATCTCGGGATAACCCTCGCGGATGGCGACACGCGCCATTGCCAGATACATGCCAACCTCGGTGCATTCACCGGTGAAGTTCATGCGGAGATCATTAATAATATCGTCCGGTGCGCCTTTGGCCACGCCGACGACGTGTTCGGCTGCCCATAGCATATCGTCGGACTGTTCAACGAATTTAGAAGCCGGGGCGCCGCATACCGGGCACTTCTCGGGGGGAGCGTCACCCATGTGGACATATCCGCATACGCTGCATACAAACTTTTTCATAACTTTTCCTCCATAATTTTAGTTTCGTTTTTTTCCTGTTTTGATTATTGAGATTTATTTATCACTGCATTTTTTGCATTTGCCGTAGAAAGTCAGCTGCCGGAACATCACGTCAAGTCCGTTTTTTTGAGATACGCGCTCATTGAGCGATGTATCGTCCTTCGACTCGACCGATTCAATATCAAGAACATCACCGCAGCCAAGACATATGAAGTGCGTATGCTCCTTGGTGTTGGCATCAAACCGCTCCTGCCCGCCAACGACACCGACGGAGATGATGAGCCCTTCATCCTTGAAAACCGAGAGATTTCTATAGACAGTGCCAAGGCTGATGTCGGGAATCTCTTTTCTCACCTCTTCAAAGACCCAGTCTGCTGTAGGATGGGCTGTTGTCCCGCGAATCTTTTTCAAAACGGCTTCTCGTTTACGGCTGTACTTTTTAATTCCACCCATTAGCTTAACCTTTCTGGATTTATAATAATAACGATAATAGTAATTATTATTAAAATTAATATAGCATATCGCGCGATGTTTGTAAAGGGGATCGTTAATATTTTTTATACTCATATTCGATAAAGACAACGTCATGGTCCGCGCTGTCATTCCCGTCCGCGCTGTCATTCCCGCGAAAGGCGGGAATCCACGTTCCACGGAGGCTGGATTCCCGCCTTCGCGGGAATGACAAGTAATGCGGGAATGATTTGCGGCGATAAAAAAGAGCAGTCATATCCCAAATCGGTTGATTTGGGATATGTACTGCTCACTATAAACAAATATCGTCTGAATGCGTATGCGTTGAGTGTCTTAATGGCCTGTTTTGAGTTGCTTTGCTACCTGATTGATACCGGTTGCTGCGAGCCCGCTGACAATACCGATGGCGATGGCGTTAAGGTAATCTGAAGCAGGGTAGGACGGCATAATCAACATAGCAATGACGCCGAGTCCGCCGCCCAGGAAGCCACTGATGATCGGGAGCCACTTTCGGTTGAGTTGGGTTGTCTTAATAATCTCGATAATCAGATAACAGATGACGGTAATGGCCGCTACAGAGGTGAAGCCGAAATCCATTGATATTCCCCTTCCACATGATACTTGTACTATTATGTATGCCAAGGGGGCCGATATAAGAACAGAGGACGAAAATAATCGTGAGGTATTCATAAAACACGAGACAGATTTCTATAATTTTATGTTGATAATTGTCGACCGTTGTAATAATATATGCGTGCTGCACTAAAATGGGCTACCTTGGGAGAATAAAATAATTAATTGAATAAATGGTAGTATTTGCTATAACTTAAAACTGACGTAAGGAGGCGGACAATGAATACTTCTGCGCTAAAAAAACTGCTGACAAATAATCACCGTTTCGATACTGATGACCTCGAATATAAGCGCGTCTATCTGATAAATATCATATTTATACTCTATATTTGTGTTGAAGTTATATTCACAATTCTAAATGCGATCAATCGCTGTGACACAGGAACAATTGTGAATGCTGTTTCCGCAGTTTTATGCTTAATAGTCTTTATATACTTTCATAAAACCGACAATCTTAATGTAAGCGCCTATGCTGTTGTTGCTATTATGTTTTGCGCGCTGCTCGCCACTTTTATCGACGTTGGCCACAAACACTATATATTTGCTTGGGTCAGCGTCTTTCTGCCATTGACGTTTTTTTCGCTGGGCAAGAAAAAGGCACTCATTTTATCAGCCGGTTTCATGGTTTTTATATTTATCATTATTATAGCGAGCTTTAAAAAGTGGAGTCTTGACGGTTTTAGCATCCAATCTATTCAGAATATTATCGGCGCAGCGATATCCCAGATCCTGATGATCAGTTACTTTGAGACGAGCAGAGGCGAAGCAGCCGCTGCAGTCCAAAAAAAGAACCTTGAACTTGAAGTGGCGAACCGTGCGCTCATTGAGAACAAAGACAGACTGCGCCTCATACTGGACTCTACAGCAGAGGCGATATTCGGCGTCGATATAGAATGCAGGTGTACCTTCTGCAATTCCAGCTGTCTGGAGATACTTGGGCTCAAAAGTGAAGGCGAGCTGCTCGGAAAGGATATTCATGAGCTGCTCCACAACAAAAGCAGAGACGGCTCACCACTGCCTCGGCACGAATGCAATATCATCAGAACGTGTATGGAAAGTATTGCCACCCACGCGGAAAACGAAGTTTTCTGGAGAACAAACGGGACAAGCTTTGACGTTGAATATAATTCGTATCCGCAGTATAAAGACGGTCAGCTCATCGGCGCTGTTGTGACGTTTACTGATAATACAATAAGGAAAATGCACGAGCAGCAGATCGAATATTACAGCTCGCATGACTCGCTCACCGGACTATACAACAGAAGCTATTTTGAGCACCTTCTCAGTAAGGCGGATTCACACCATAATCTGCCGATCTCGGTCATCATGGGCGACCTCAATGGCCTGAAGCTGACGAACGATGTATTTGGCCACGCCGCCGGTGATGAGCTGCTCATCAAGGCTGCTGAAGTTATCAAAAAAGTCTGCCGTGATGAAGATATCATTTCCCGGCTCGGCGGTGATGAGTTTATCATTTTACTGCCAAAAACACAGTATTATGATGCCCTGCAAATTATGTCCAGAATAAAGGACGTACTCAGCAAAGAGAAGTCGGGTGTCATCAAATTCAGTATGTCCATGGGCTGTGATACGAAGACATCACCAAGTGAATTTATCGATATGACAATAAAGAACGCCGAAAATCAGATGTACAAGGAGAAGGCGCTCAACAGGAACAAAAACGAAACCGATATGATCAATGCGATTATTATGTCGCTCTACAGCAAAAGCCCTCATGAGGAGCAGCATTCGGCAAATGTGAGCGAGATATGCCGGTCTATAGGGGCGGCGCTCGGCTTGCCTCAAACAGAGATCACACAGCTTCGGAACGCGGGATTTCTCCATGATATCGGCAAAATCAGTATCAGTGAGAGTATCCTAAAAAACCGCGGAGAGTTTACCGACCAGGAGGAGATCGAATACAAGCAGCACCCTGTCATTGGCTACAGAATACTTAATATCTTTGACAGCACCATGAGTCTGGCCGAGAGTGTTTACAGTCATCACGAGCAGTGGGATGGCACCGGGTTCCCCAGAGGGCTCAAAGGTGATGATATTCCCCTCGTCGCCAGAATCATCGCGGTAGCCGGACGTTATGAAACGATTCTAAACCTCAGCTGTGAAAATCCGGTCAGCCACGAGGAAGCGCTCGAGCAAATTCGTAACGATGCCGGAACAATACTCGACCCAGCGCTTGTCGATGTCTTTATAAGAATTATGACAGAAAATCAATCCGGCAAATAAGCCGCGCAAAGGCACGATCGTGGATGAGATAACGCGTCTTCATGATTGGCCGCCACTAAAGATCGGAAGATGGAACAAGCAATGACAAATGAGAAACCCGAGCGACTCCAAAGCCGTGAGCGACTCCAAAGCCGTGAGCGACTCCAAAGCCGTGAGCGGCTAATAAGCAAAGATTACATTTTTATCATGATGGCATGTATGGGAACAGCCTTTTGCAACTACTTTTTCTTTACGGCATTACCCCTATATGCTATAAAAATCAGCGGGTCCAATGTCTTCGGCGGCATGATGATCTTCACTTATTCGTTAGCGGCGCTTGTGGCCAGACCGATTGCAGGGATTATTTCGGATAAAGTCGGCAGAGTGAAGCTGCTCATCTTTGGCGCATTGATCTGCGCCGTTGCATGCTTTCTTTATGGCATTACGACATCAATTGTCCTGATTCTCACCATCAGAGGCCTAAACGGTATTGGATTCGGTATGCATTCGACGAGCGGGGGCGCTGTCGCCGCCGATGTTATACCCAAATCGCGCATGGCGGAGGGGATCGGATATTTCGGGCTGTACGGCACAGTCGCGTCGGCTTTTGCACCTGTCATCGCGCTGTCCATTGTCGGTGGCGGTGAGCTTCGCGATTTTCAACTCCTGTTTTTCCTAGCCGCCGGCATATGTCTTTTGAGCATGATCTTTGACTGCCTCATCACATATGAGCGCAGGAAAAAGAAAGAGGACAAAGCGATATCACAAGACGATCACAGCGAAGAAGCATCGCCGCAAAAGCTGCAAGCAGACAATCTGCAAGCAAACGTTCTGCCGAAGACGTTTCTCGGCTTTGAATACGCAGTATTTCTGCCGGTTGCCGTGCTCATTCTCCTTTTCTTTGCGCAGAGCAGCATCAACACGTTCTTGACGCTGTTTGCCAAGGAAAGGCTGCTCGGTAATATCGGTCTTTTCTTTACATTTGTCGCTGTCGGATTGTTTTTATCCAGAATGTTGTTTGGTAAATTAACCGACAAGCGCGGCCCTGATATTGTTGTGATTCCAGGTATGGTTGGAATCATCATTTGCATGGCGCTTATTCCCCACGTAAAGTCAACGGGCTTTTTATTTGCGCTCGCGCTGCCGCTTGGCCTCGCGAACGGCGCCGTCTTCCCGTCGATCAACTCTCTCATCTTCCTTCGGTGCTCAGTGAAGAGAAGAGGAACAGCCTCAGCGGCCTATTTTGCCGCCATCGATATCGGGTTCATGATCGGCGGTTTCGCCTTCGGTTTTATTGCCGACAGTTTTGGCTACAGCTTCGTCTACTGGTCAGCGGCAGTTTTAACAGGGATTGCCCTCCTGCTGTATCTGAAAACCGTCGCCAAAAAGAAAGCTGTAAAGATATCGCTCAACTGAGCCGCTATCACGCTTATCGTTTGTCGGTTAAGCCTGTGGCGAAAAAGGTAACATAAAACGAACCCCGACGCATCGTAAGCGCCGAGGTTCGTCTTTTTAATGCGCTTATTTCCGAGTAATACTGGCGAACACAGTTCGCTCCTACGCGGGTTGCGAATCGTAGGTGCGAACTGCGTTCGCCAGCCATCTAAAAAAGGCTCCCTTTTCAAGGGAGCTGTCAAAGCCTTTGCGAAGAAAAGGCTTTGCAGGTGACTGAGGATTTCCCACTGAGCTGAGTAGCGCACAAGAAGCTGGTCGATTCATGAATACGGTTATAAGATTCGCTGAGAATTCAAGACACCTTTATACTGTAGGGCGCGGCATCCTTGACGCGCCGTTCTTGTAGGCGCGTCAGAAAGTTGCGTCTGGTGTGAGAGAAAGGAGTCAGGCATATGTCCCGCCAAGCAGATAGCACTTGCGGCGCGGAACAAGAATGGCGCGTCAAGGATGCCGCGCCCTACAAAAGACGGAAGCCGACGATATATCCACATCTACTTGGCGTTCTGCTCGAAGGGCGCGACGACCCGGCGCGCCGTTGATCTGTGTTCGCCAGCGTTTCTTATTTACTGCTGTCTTTCGTCAATCTCATCATACAGCAGATACCAGTGCTGCACCTTGTTTTCCAGGAAGAAATAATGGCGGATATACGCACCCAGCAGCACGAGCACAATGGTTATGAGGACAAAGACAAGTGGATTTTCCAAAACGATCAGCAGCCAGATCGAAAATAAAAACAGCACCGAAATCAAGACCGTTACAAGGAGATGGACGAGCCGCTCGTGCTGCAGCCAGCCGATTTTGCGCGCATGCAGGCGGAGCAGAGCGTCGAGGTCATCGCCGTCTGATAAACGTTTGTCTACAATTTTCTCGTACGCAGCGCAGTATTTCTTCATATTGATGCCATACCGGGTGTTGATTTTCGTCCTGTCCATCATAATATCTCAAAGCCTCACTCTTTCGACGATTTCGTGGTTTTTCGGGCTTTCATAAGAGGGGTAATTTAGTTGACAAAAACCACCTTTTTTTATACTATTGTTTTAAAGTTAGTGACGGGTAAAGTAGAGCCCGATAAAAGCACGGAGGGTAAAAATGAAAACATGTCCAAATTGCAGCACGACGCAAGATGACGCGGCAGCCTTTTGCGCGCATTGCGGCGCGGCGATTCCGGCGGCGGCGGTCCCACAGGCGGATGTACCGCGCGTTTGCTCAGGCTGCGGCGCGCCGATTGACAAAGCTGACGTTTTCTGCCAGGAATGCGGGACGATGGTTGCAGCTGCACAAACAGCCAGGACTTATACGGCAAAAGACGCCGCAAAACCGAAGAAATTACCTGCAAAATTCCTGATGCTCGCAGCTGCGGCAGTCGTTGTGGTTGCTGCCGTCATCATCGGTATTTTCGTACTGAAGCCTTCGGGCAAATCGACTCTGATATACCTCAAAGACGGTGAGCTCAGCATGACGGGTGTGAACAAGATCGCGCCGTTTCAGTTGACGGAAAGTCTATATGAAGACAGTGACGCCATTGGTTATTACGCCTATGTCGACTTCAGCGACGACGGCAAATACCTTTTTTATCCTGAGAACATATCCGCTGCAGATAGTTCGTTTGATCTTTATTGCATCAACATGAAGGTTAATAATGCAAAAAACAGCAGCTCTGTCAAAATAGATTCCGGCGTTTCATCGTACAGAACATCGCTCGATGGTACAAAGGTATTTTACTTAAAGAGCGATAAGCTTTACTTCTTCGATTTGAAGGAAAAGGTAAAAATCGATTCGGATGTCGATGAATTCTATATCAGAGACGATGGACAGAAGCTCATGTACGTTGATAGCGACGGAACACTCTACAGTAAGGATATGAAAGGCGAAAATGACGCTGTGAAAATCGACAGCGACGTTATGGTACAGCATGTCGCGGAGGACCTCAGCAAAGTATACTACATCAAGAACGATAACCTTTATCTCAAGGAAACCGATAAGGAAAAAGTGAAGATAGATTCCGATGTCGGCAGCGTTCCGGCTTTTTACGATACGGGTGCGCTCTATTATATCAAGAGCGCGACGAAGGAAGTCCCGTATTACGATTATGTCGATGACGATCTGGCCAATTCCGACGCGGCGATGAAAGAACCATCTTATGAAGATTTCATAACGAAAGACAGTTACGGTTATTCAGTCATCGATTACGATGCCTACTATGACGCTTCTGATGCTTATTATGAAAAACTTGACCGTGATGCGCTCCGCGATGAGCTTAAGCAAACTATGAATTCCGTGACAGAAGCGTCCCTCTATTACTATGACGCCAAGGAATCGGTAAAGGTGACGGATTCCTATTCTTCATACATGTCGTCAGCTGCAGACAAGCCGATGCTCGCTTACAGCAAATATCAAAGCGGCGATATACCAAAAATGAATCTCGCCGATATATCGTCGTCCTATGATGTTCAGCAAATTCTCGACGGTGCGATGGACGCGTCTTCTGATACATTTATTTCAATCGGGGCGAAGGAGACGCCGTTGGATCTTGAGGAGGCATCTGAATTCGAGTTCAATAATGCCGGAACCATGGTCTATATCCTCGATAGTTATTCATATGAAGATGCGTCAGGTGACCTCTATACTGCGGCCATCACCGGAGATACTGTCAGCACTCCCACGCTTTACGAAGAGGGCGTCTCTTATATACTCTATGTCTTAGGGGGCAGCGATTCATTGCTGTATTTCAAGGATATCGATAATGAGACGGACTGCGGTGATCTCTACATCGATAAAAACAATATTGACTCAGATGTCCACCGCTACTCAATCAGGCCGACAGGCGGCAAAGAAAGCCTGATCTATAGGACAGATGTCAATCCCGATGACTACATCGGCACCTTGAAGGAGTATGACGGCAAGAAGTCCGTCAGAATTGCGGATGATGTCCGTAACTATTTAGTAAACGATAACGGCGTGCTCGCGTATATCACAAACTTTGATACGGATGACGGCACTGGCGACGCCTACCTCTACAACGGCGGTAGGCAGCCGAAGCTGATCGAAAAAGACGTCACGGGTCTGTTGTCAATCGGATAAATAGCGGGAACCCAAAATCTCCAGGTAACCTTCGGCTGTTGCTCCGATGTAAGGTTATCTGGAGATTCTTCGTCATGCTGGCACATCAGTCCGGCAAGTATTTCAGCAGTGATAGCCTGAAGACGTCATTCCCATTTGTATTGACATACGCGAAGCTGCGCTCGTCGTTTACCTCAAACAGGTCATACTGTGCATTGTAGGAGGCATAACCGTTACCTCTAAACAGCACCTCGCCGTCTTCGTTGTAGACAGTGAATGACTGACGGCTGTCATAAGCACTCGCAATGGCATATGTTTCGTTGGTGTTTTTATTAGAGGTGAGATAGATACTAAGGCTTTCTGTCATTGGGATGACGACGTCTCCGTCAAGCGTCATGACACCCTCCTGCCACATCGCGTTATCGTTTTTATAGACGGTTGCCAAACCGCCGCTAATTGAGCCGATGCCTGTAATGGCCCGGAATATATGCTTTTCATTACCTCTGAAAACGGTGACGGCGCTGCCCTCGGTGTAATAGAACCATCCGTCATTGAGCGGTGTGATCGCTTGTTTCCAAGCGACTTTTCGCAGCTCGCTGTCATAATAGGTGACGTTGTTGTCCGCGTCGACAACACTGTAGCTGCTGCTGTCCCATTTGTTGATAGAATATGGATTCTCCAGCAGGATATTGCCGCTCTGATCAATGACTGCATACCTGTCAGGCAGCTGGACGATGGCCTTGCCGCCTGTAAAGTAATCGGCCCAAATATATTGGGGCGGGATAGCTATGGCGTATTCTTTGTTAATATAGCCGAACAGGCCGTTTTGATAGGTGGCGGCAAGCCCGCCCGAAAAAGCGCTGCACTGTGTGTATTCCGTAAAAGTCTCTTTGCCTGTGACAAGGTCTATAAAGACCGTCCCGCCGCTCGAGAGCGCAAGCATGATGACACCTTCTCCGTAACCGCTCATAAACGAATACGATGATTGATCCGGAAGGTCGCTGAAACAGCTGAGTGATGTTGTGTTGTATAAAAGCTTCCCGTTGTAATCCATGATATCGATATCGTTGTTCTCATAGCTGCGCACCAGCATGATCGCATTTTCATAAAAGGATATGCCCTCATACTCGAACTTCGTCGTCCAGCTGCCGTCCGACGCGCATACGGCATGGACCTCGCTGTCCCACGGATTATCCTCGTTGATTTTATTCAGCGTATGAACAAGGTGGTAGGCCGGCACAATAGCGCTTGTATACACGGTGTTATTGTAATAGTAACCTTGATATATATTGGAGTAAACAGGGTCCGTGACGATCATTCCGGATTTTGTCACGAGACCGAATTTGCGGATGATGCTATAGCCGTTATCTGCGTACATCGTTTCGCCGACATAGGGCATCAGTTCCCCGTATTGCCCGGAGGGCACTAAGGCTGGCATCGCACCATCTTTGAGCTTTGTATATGTCTCCGCTATCGGTTTATACGGCGTCAGCCCCGAATAATCGGTCTGAACCCCGGAGTGCCAATCGGTCGGGACCGGCGATGGGGTAAAAGAAGCAGCTTCAGCCTCCTGCGACTCGGAAGGAGTTGGTTTGGGCGTGCCGGTACCCAGCCCCGGTATCCTGACGCAAGATGTGAGCAGCATCAGGGGGAGAACGACAATCAATACTAAAATGTGTTGAAGTTTACGTTTCATTGATAACTCCTGTTCTTTATCCTTTAACAGGTACATAGCCTTCAATTCTAATCAGGTTTTGCCCCTCGGGCATTAAAAGCCAGTTGTACAGGATTCGGGCAGGACTGTCCTCCGGTTCGTTTTGTGCGATAACAGCGAAATAGGGGTTAATAAACGGATAATCTTCGCTTGCAATCGTATCATCGTTCGGCGCGACGCCGTCTATGGAGATAATCTTAAGACCGTCGGCCATTTTCATGTCGTCCGCGTAGTAATAGACAGTGTAACCCAAGGCGGCTGCCGAACCATCAAAGCTCTTGACGGCGGATATAAGACCCTCCATCTCAGCAACGGCATAACCTTCCGGCGGCTGCGTCATTTCGAGGTCCTTCATCACGAGCTTTACCATGAGGGTCTGGCTGCCGGAGGTCTCATTTCTCTGGAAAGCCTCGATTTTCATATCTGGACCGCCAACCTGCTTCCAGTTCGTAATTTCGCCCGTGTAAATCTTCTGGACCTGTTCTGTCGTCAGGCTGTCGACAGGGTTATCGCTATTGACGATGAAAACAAGCGCGTCATTTGCGATTGGGGCCATTTCATATTTGAAGCCGGCGTCCTTCAGCTCCTGATAAACGGATTCACTCGCCTCCGCGGCAATGACGATATCGGCATCACCATTCATCAGGTTGCGGTAAGATTGGGACGTTTTATTGAACATTGCTAGGTCCTGTACCTCGTCGCGCGGCGCGCCAAGAAGAACGCTGGCAATCGCCTGGCCGAGCGGGATTGTGGACGTAGAGCCGTCCATCCGGGGGAAATTTTCTCTCGTGAATACGAAAACCTCTTCTGTAGAGACCGGCGAGGGCGTACTGCTGACGGCAGATGCGTCAGACGGGCTCACCGCTGCCGTAGGCGTATCCGATGGACCGGGGCTCGCCGTGACGGGTGACTCGGTCCTGCAGGAAGCGAGGCTCACTAAAAGCGCCACTATAAGTATAGGGAGGAGCTTTCTTTTCATGTGATGTTATACCCTCCATATTGCAAAAATTCCCATCGTTAGCGTATCTCATAGAGCAGAAAAAGTAAAGCTGAAATTTGACTGGTTTTATTTTCCGATTAATGGTACAAATATGATACAATGACGATGTAATTTATATGCAGTAGCGCACCTGACAGCATTGCTAGAATGGGGGTTAGTATGATAAAAATACTGATTGTCGAGGACGAAAAACCAATATCAAATCTCATTAGGATGAGCCTCAGCAAAGCGGGATACACCTGCACCTGCGTATATGACGGCATCGCCGCGGCTGACCTTCTGGAATCCGAGCGTTTCGATCTGATTTTGCTCGATATTATGCTGCCGGGTATTGACGGTTTCGAGCTGATGGAGTATATCAGGCCGCTGGAAATGCCGGTCATATTCCTTACAGCAAAAAGCGCCGTCAGCGATAAGGTCAAAGGCCTGCGCATGGGTGCTGATGACTATCTTGTCAAACCCTTTGAGATTATTGAACTCCTGGCGCGTGTTGAAACGGTCCTTCGGCGCTATCAGAAGGTCGACAGCATCATCGAGTGCGGCGGCCTCGTGATCGATACACGGTCTATGACCGTCAAAAGAGACGGTGAGGAGATCCTCCTCACGAGAAAAGAATACGAGCTTCTTCTGCTTTTTATCCGGAATCCAAGTACGGCGCTCTACCGCGAGACGATTTATGAGCGCGTCTGGGGCAGCGATTATATGGGTGACAGCAGGACGGTTGATCTGCATGTCCAGCGCATCCGGAAAAAAGTCGGCTGGGAGGACAAGCTTCAGGCTGTCTATAAGGTAGGATACCGGCTGGATCATAAAAACTGAGGTGTTAAGAGTACAGACAAAGGAGGGAGTATTATTCGGTTCGGTACAAAAATTATGCTTGGCTTTATTATACTCCTGTCGATTACCTTTGGTATCGGCGGCAGCCTCTTAATTTCAGCGTCGTTTGATGAGTCCCTGAGTCGTGCCAGAGAGAGCAGCCTTGCCTCGCACAGACTGCTGCTCTACACACTGGCTGCTGTAAGCAACGGACCATCCTATGGCAATGAGATGGTGACAACGCTGGGTCAGCTTGACGCGCAGGGGGGTCAAAGCTGGATTTCGCTGTTGCTGTCAGATGGAAGCAATACGCTGTATCAGGGTAAAAACCGCACAGAGTTTGATGATGATATACTGGAGGATGTTGATGCAACCCACCTTGTCTCCAAAATCAGAGTGACCGATGAGGGCGATCATCAGCTGCTGATTGCAGGACGGTTTGACACGAAAAACGGGCCGCTTTATCTTGAGAGCGCATATGATATCAGCTCCGTCTTTGATGCGCGCCAGGCGCAGCATGACATTTATCAGAAGGTCTTTGCGGTTGTCACGATACTCGGGGCAGCGGCCTCCTGGTTTTTATCCATCCTGCTGACGCGGCCGCTACGGCGTTTATCGTCGGTGACACAGACTGTTGCCGCAGGGGACTTGACATGCCGCGTGCGCGTTAAGACAAAAGATGAAATCGGTAAATTGGCACTGGACTTTAATAACATGGCAGACAAGCTTGAAGAAAATATGATGGAGCTCAGAGAAACGATGCACAGGCAGGAGGAGTTTATGGGCGGCTTTGCCCACGAGCTGAAAACACCGATGACCTCCATCATCGGCTACGCCGATCTGCTGCGCAGCCATGAGCTGTCAGACAACGAACGCCGGGAAGCGGCAAATTACGTTTTCACCGAGGGACGACGGCTTGAAATCCTGTCGCTGAAGCTTCTGGATCTGATTGTTCTCAAAAGAAGAGACTTCACCTTCACCGAATCCAGCGTCTGTGAAATCGTGACCCAGATTGTGCGGCTGATTAAACCGGTTATCGTCAAGTATGGCATCAACGTCAGCTATAAATGTGATGAGGGTTTATGCATGATCGAGCCCGACCTCACTAAATCCCTGATCTTAAACCTGATCGACAACGCTCGAAAAGCGCTGGACGGTGGCGGCGAAGTCTACATCGAAGCAAAAATCCAACCGGACGGCTGCGTTATCCGTGTCGCGGACAATGGAAAGGGCATACCGGCGTCGGAGCTTTCGAAAATCACGGATGCGTTCTACAGAGTGGATAAGTCGCGCTCGCGCGCGCAGGGCGGCGTCGGCCTCGGTCTCGCGCTCTGCAGTGAAATCGTCGCGCTGCACAACGGTACAATGTCTTTTGAGAGCGCCGTCGGAAAAGGGACCGTCGTGACCGTAACGCTGAAGGGAGGAAATCGATGAGACGTATCGCAATCCCCGCCGTCGTTCTGATCACGGTTCTCATTTTGACGGGCGGTTTTTTTCTACCAAATTATATCTCCGGCTTCAAGGACCGTCAGACGATCGGAAAGCTTGACGTCACAGACGGCGGCGGTATCAGCTTCGAGACAAAATCAGAACTCGGTATCATTGACCGCCTAAAAATGATGACGAGTGCCCCAAGCATTTCTCTGGATAACGGTAAAAACATGAATGCTGAAACGGCATATCAAACAGCGCTCTCGGAGCTCGGTACATTCAACAGCTTGGATGTCATTGATTTAGATACGGCAGCCTGCAGGCTTAGTAAGTATGGCGTCTCTTTTTTTATCGATTCTGCCGATCCTTCGAAAAACCTTATTGTCTGGGACCTGCTCATCCAGGACAAGATGCACGATATCGCTGTCTCTGTCGATGATGAAACAGGGAAGCTGCTGTCCTTGCAATACAGAACAAGTTTGCTGGAATATCAAACAGATATTCCCGTGACAACACGGTCGGATAAACCCATGTCGTTCGACACGGAGATGATAGGTCAAACCATCGCCGATTACTATGGGTTGACTTTAGTTGGGTGGGAACCCGCTAAAAGCGATCAGTATAAGCGTCTGCTGTTGGACTTAAACGACGGTCAGGAGAGTATCACTATTGCCGTCACTTTCACCGGCTATGGTTTTATGGTGAATATATGATGCTGTTTTGATGCGAAATTCATGCCGAAATGCTGCAATTCATATGGCTTTGTGATGCAGGGCTTTATTATCCTTTCTTAAAAGGCATGGCGAAAGCGTCCGTCTTTAGGAAGGCTGGTGCAGCATGGCATCAAAAACGCGGCAGGCAGGAAAAAGACGCAGAAAAGCAAGCTGGGTCAAGCTCATTCTGGCGCTGACCATCGGCGTCATGATATTTATAGGGTACAGACAAATAAGCGCCGATACCAGAGGTCTGAGCATAGATGATCAGGGAAATGAACAAAACAGCATATCCAAAACCGGATACTATCCAGTCATCCTTATGGACAGCGCGGACCTTGCCCTCGGTGACCTTGTGCTTGTCAACAAGGACCACCCCTATATTTTTCCGGACAAGCTTGCGCTCATCAGCATCTATGACCATAAGAAAGACTGTAATTTCGTCCGTGATAAAAATGTCCTTCTCGAGAAAAACGTTATGGAGCGACTTAATGACTTGATGAAAGGTTTTGCTGAGGAAACCGGCGTTTGTGATGTCAACGTTGTGGCGGGTTACCGGACGTACGATGCCCAACAGAAGCTCTATAATAATACGCTCGAAACAAAAGGTCACGAGCATACCGACCAATACGTCGCGCTGCCCGGCTGCAGCGAGCACCACACCGGGCTCGCCGTCGATTTTTCGATTTTCCACAGCACCTCGGGCGACAGCGCGGAATTTGACGGTACGGGAGACTATGGCTGGCTTGCCGATAACTCCTGGAAATTCGGTTTTGTGCAGCGCTTCTCCGAATCGAAAACGTCCGTTACCGATGTCGCCGATGAGCCCTGGCATTTCAGATATGTCGGCCTTGGGCACGCATATTACATGCAGCAAAATAACCTCTGCCTTGAGGAATACATCGACCTGCTGCGCCAGTATCCCTACGATGGCGCGCATCTTATTATTGACACCGGTGAACAAAAATACGAGGTTTATTTCTCCACCGGTTTCGAAGTACAAATTCCGAAAAGGGAAGTCTATACCGTATCGGGCAACAACGCTGACGGTTTTATCGTCACAGTCAGCCTCGGTGGGTGATTCGTGAATCGCCCGTACGCAAAACTGCGGTATTGCCGTAGGGGCAGACCTCGTGTCTGCCTGGCTTGTTCGGCGTTACGCGGCACAAGCCGGGCGATTAATAATCGCCCCTACAAAATCAGTGTAATGCTGATATGGTTGGGCGGATATGGAATCCGCTCTTAGGCATAAACGATTTGCCGTAGCGGCTGACACTTGTGTCCGCTTGCGAGAAATGGTATAATAAGGGAAATAAATTGCTGTGGAGGCGGACAATTGATTACAAAACCGATATCGAAACCGATAATGCGGTCGGTGCTGAGGATAAAAGCCGCAACGGCGTTTCACAGCGGCAAGCGGTATATGTTATGGCTGATGCGCCATAAGCAGTTCGCCAAGGTATACACTGATGCGCCATTGCCGCACCTGGTTTTTCGTCATGATACGGTACTGCTCAGGCAGCTCAAGGATGTAGACATGCAATGGCAATACAATAAAATCATCAATCTTCGCATTGCGGCTGAGAAACTGAGCGGCATAATCATTCATCCCGGAGAGACACTCAGCTTCTGGAAGCGTATCGGAAAACCGACGTACAGGAAGGGTTATCTGGACGGTGTGACACTGAGTCACGGAAAAGTCGTCCCGGGCTGCGGCGGCGGTCTTTGCCAGCTGTCCAATCTGGTCTATTGGATGACGCTCCATTCGCCGCTCATCGTCACAGAGCGGCATCGCCACGGTTATGACGTTTTTCCCGATGCGTCCCGCACCCAGCCGTTCGGCAGCGGCGCTACCTGCTTTTATCCGTATGGCGACCTGATGATCAAAAACACGACAAATCAGGATTTTCAACTTTGTGTCCGCGTCGGGGTTGAAAACCTTGAAGGCGAATGGCGGTCGGATAAGCCCACAGAGCACCTGTATGAGATCGTCGAGAAAGACCATTATTTCAGCGGCGAATACTGGGGTGGCTTTAGCCGACACAATGTACTGTACCGCATATGCTATGACCGTGATGGCCGTTTTGTCGAGGAAGAGTTTATCACCGAGAACCATGCGCTGATGATGTACCCGCCGTTTCTTGAATCATCCTCCGAAACGCCTCAGTCCGCTGTGCAATCCTCAAGTGATAGCTTAAATATGTAATGGCCGGACATAAACAACAATCATGCAATACTGTTCTTCCATATACACAATGAGATAGCAGCATATCCCACGTTACTTGACATTCTGCGTTACATGTCATTCCCGCGAAGGCGGGAATCCAGTCTCCCAGTTACGTGGATTCCCGCCTTCGCGGGAATGTCAGCGCGGAAACAACAAATATTAAACATCTGATGACAAAGAGGGCTGTCACGCGACAGCCCTCTGATATTAATGCTAATGCGGGCGGACAGACGGTCATCGTATAACGCTTATATCCGGCAGCCTGTGTTATAATGTAGGGAATGGATTTATCCATTCCTCGTCGTTATGTATAGCGCGGTGGAACGGTCAAGACCGTTCCCTACATGGTGTGGCTGAGTCAATGTCTTCAGCTGTGCCTGATCCTTATTCTACTGTTTCCGTTCCGGTGTCCGGTTCCGGCTGCGCGCCTTGTGGCTGGCCGAGATGGACGATCCGCATCGGCGCGCCTTTAAAGAAGAAAGAGGCGATAATGCCGATGACAGCGATAACGGCGCAGAAGGTAAAGACATTTTGGATGCCGCTGAGGAGGACGTTTTTCGCGCCGCTGATGGCGTTTTGAACAATGCCGATCTGATCCTGCGGCACCTGTGAGACGATCTGGCCGAGGGCTTCGGTGTTTGTGATAACCTGCGGATTACGAAGCGACGCTTGTATGGCGTCCGGTACGCCTGTCAGGTCAAGGGATTTGAATCCCTTTGCCATCGTGGATGCCATAATTGTCCCATATAACGCAGAAGCGACGGTGGAGCCGATTGAACGGAAAAACTGCGTAGCGCCTGTCGCGGACGCCACTTGCTCGATCGGCGCGGCGTTCTGGACATTCATATTGGAGATCGGCATCGTGACGCCGAGCCCCGCCCCGAAGATGACCATATAGATTATGACGGACACATACGAGCTGCCGGTATTCATCGTGGACAGCAGTATCGCGCCGACCGCGCCCATAATAAAGGCAATGAGTATCATCCGGCGGAAATAGCTGCTTTTGTTTGTTGCGGCAACACCCACAACATTCGCCGTAATCATGAGCGCGATTGTCATCGGGAGAGTGACAGCGCCCGATGTCGTCGCGCTTGTGCCGAGGATACCCTGTACAAAATACGGAATGTACACAATAGCGGAGAACATGACAGCGCTCGATAAGAAGGCGATAATGAGCGTGACCCAGATGCTGCGATCCTTAAAAAAGGTCATCGGAACAATAGGGTTTGAAGATTTTTTTTCGAAAAGTATAAAGACAACAAGCATCATAGCGGAAAATGCCAGCATGCTGATGATCTGCCATGAGGCCCACGCATAGGTCGAACCGGCCAAGCTGAATGCGAGGAGCATCGGTACGAGCGCCAGAACGACAAAGATTGTACCCGGAAGATCGATTTTGACCTTGCGGCCTTCTGTTTTGAAATTCGGCATAAACAAAACGATTAGTATGACAGCAATAGCGCCAATTGGGATGTTAATGTAAAAAATCCAGCGCCAGCTGAGATAATCCGTAATGAGTCCGCCGATGAGCGGGCCAACAATGCTCGCGAGCCCGAACATGGAGGTGACGATGCCCATGTATTTACCGCGCAGCTGGGGAGCAAAGAGGTCAGCGACAACGGTAAAAACACTCGTTGTGAGAATGCCGCCGCCGATGCCCTGAAAGCCGCGGGCTAATATGAGCCACGTCATGCTCTGCGATAAGCCGCAGAGAACAGAACCGAGCAGAAAGGTGAAAATTCCGATGAGGAATATCGGCTTGCGGCCGAAGATGTCAGCAAGGCCGCCCGATATGGGAATGATGACGGTGGAGCAAAGCATATAGATCGTGAACGGCCAGGCATAAAGCTCGATGCCCTGTAGCTCACCTACAATCGTTTTCATCGCCGTACTGACGATGGTGGAATCAAGAGCGGCCAAGAGCAGGCTTGCCATGAGCGCAATAATAACGAGTATAAGCCGTGATCCATGTACATTTTCTTGTTTCAAATCCGATTCTCCTTACATTAGTTGTTATTTGTAGGGATTATATCATACTTTGCAGCGCAAGTGGGCATGAAAAGAATGACCTAATATGGCCCATAATTGATAAGTATATTTATACATTAATGCCAATTGATTGACATCCTGAGCCTGCCTGATAAACATCCTAAGACGTGAGTCAAGAAGCTCTTTTATGCAATACTACTTGTCTATAGTCTCTTCATGGTATATATAATATATATATTATTTATACTTGAAAGGATTGGCTCCCTATGAAATATACGACTATACTGCCTCTTGAATTCAACTTTGGTGACTTTAAAGCCTTTCTCAATGTTACGGCCATCCGTTTTGACGGCGGACTCGTTCTGGTCGACGCCGGTTTTCCTGGTTTTTTGCAAAAAATTGAGGAAACCATGGACAAAGCGGGGCTAAAGCTTGCTGATGTCAAAAAGATCATCATTACGCATCATGATGGTGACCATATAGGCTGCCTCAAGGCGATACTAGACAAATATCCCGGTATTGAGGTCATGAGTACAGCCAAACAAGCACCCCATATCACAGGAATGCAGAAGCCGCTCCGGCTGCAGCTGGCCGAGAAGAGGATCGATGATTGTACCTCTGAAGAGGAGCGGAAGGAACTCGAAGAGGAGATGAAGCGGCTGTCCGCCATCATGACGATCGACAAGGTGACCATCGTGGAGGATGGGCAGCTTTTGCCGGAGTGCGGCATTAAGATCATCGAAGTCAGCGGCCATATGCCGGGCCATCTCTGCGTCTATGTTCCAGCGGATAAAGTGCTTATCACAGGCGACGCCCTTACATCACGGGACGGTAAGCTCTGTCCGCCTGACTCGAATTTCACGCTCGATATGGGCGTGGCGATCAAATCTCTCGAGAAACTACTCGATTATGATATCGAAAATGTCATCTGCTATCACGGCGGTCTCGTAACGGGAGACATCAGGCAAAGCCTTATCGACATCATCAAAAACAGCAAATAAATTACCCGGAAGTGATTGAAGTGCTGAATAAACGCGGCAAGAGCATCAGCGGCAGGATCAATGCGGCGCTTGAAAAAAAATACGGTCTTGACCCCATTGAAACCGGACTGGTCTTGGACCGTTTATATGTCGTCAACACCGATACCGCCAATTTTTATGTGTATCTCGGCGACGGCGGTATCATCTGTTTTGACACGGGTTACAGACCGCAGGTCATCAAAAGAGAAATGAAGAGCATTGGTATTGATCCCGACGAGGTGACGCATGTTTTTCTGTCACATGCGGATTTGGACCATGTCGGCGGCCTCGGACTATTTAAAAAAGCCGATGTCTATATGTCGGTTGACGAGGAGCGGATGATCAAGGGGCTCAGATCACCCAGGAGCGCCGTACGCAGCCCGAGGATATGGCGTCGTTATCACCTCCTTGGCGACAGTGACACTGTTGTGATCGGCAATGACCGTATCAGAGCCATTGCGACGCCGGGACATACGCCGGGCTCGATGGCCTATCTCCTGAATGATACGTTTCTGTTCCTTGGAGACACCTGTAAGCTCCGCAACGGAGAAGCATACGCAGGTAAACACTACACGATGGACTATGAGATGCAGAAGGAGTCAATCCGCAAGCTGGCGAAGATGTCCGACATCGGCTGCGTCTTGACAGGGCACAGCGGTTACACAGAGGATTTTGACAAAGCCTTTAATTATTGGCGATAATACCAGAGCTGTATATAGACTATAACAGGGAGATATTCGATGCACTATCGCGAAATGGGCAAAACAGGTGATAAGACTTCTATATTGGGCTATGGCTGCATGCGCTTTCCCAAAAGTGGACAAAGGGTTGATGAAGGCAGAGCGGAGCGCCAGGTTATTACAGCCATTGAGCAGGGCGTCAACTATCTTGACACCGCCTATCTCTACTTCGGCAACGAGGCAATACTCGGTAATATTCTGTCCAAGGGGTACAGGGATAAGGTCATGATCGCTACAAAGCTGCCGCCCGTACAGGTCACCTCGCAGAAAGACATGGAAAAAATACTGAATCTTCAACTTGAGCGGCTGAAGACAGACCATATCGATTATTATCTGATGCACAACATCATGACACTGCAGGGCTGGGAGCGGCTCAAGCAGCTCGGTGCCGAAGAATTTCTCCAAAAAGCCAAAGACGCCGGAAAAATCCGGCATGTCGCTTTCTCCTCCCACGGATCAAAAGACCAATTCAAAAAAATCGTTGACGATTATCCGTGGGAAATGGCGCAGATCCAATACAACTATTTCGATGAGAATAATCAGGCGGGCAGAGACGGACTCCAATATGCCGCGTCAAAGGGGATCGGCATCGTTATCATGGAGCCGCTCCGGGGCGGCTATCTCGTAAACAAGCTGCCGAAAGAAGTACGCGACATTTTCGATAAAGCGCCGACCAGAAGATCACCTGCTGAATGGGGTCTGCGCTGGGTCTGGAATCATCCGGAGGTGACGATGCTGCTGTCCGGCATGAACGAGGAAGCCCAGGTCTCGGAAAACATTCGCATTGCAGGTGATATGACACCGAAATCATTGACGGAAACCGAGCTCAAGATGTTTGAGGAGGTCAAGTCTGCTATCAGGAATTCCATAAAAGTGCCGTGCACCGGCTGCGCGTACTGTTTGCCGTGCCCCGCGGGCGTTGATATCCCAGGCTGCTTTTCGATCTATAACGATAAGCACATTCACAAGGGTCTCAACAGGGAGACAAGCTATCTCATCCGAACCTCCGGCTTTGACGGCGGCAGCCCATCTTACGCATCGCTCTGCAAGGATTGCGGCGTATGCGAAAAGAAATGCCCGCAGAGTCTTCCGATCCGCGAGCATTTAAAAGAAGTATCGAATGAAATGGAGAAGTTCTATTTTAAACCCGCCGTCGGGCTCTTGCAGGGGTATTTAAAGCGCCGGGCGAAGAAAAAGTAAGACGCTACGCGCTCCTATAGATGATTCAGAGGTATCCAATGAAGTTTAAAGACAGCTTTCATCCGTACGCGATCACGACCATCATTTTCTGGTCCTGCGCCTATGTGCTTTCGCGTTTGGCTCTTACTTATTTTACAGCTTATTCGCTGGGGTTTTTACGGTGCATTATCGCATCATGTGTCTTGCTTTCTGTCGTCATTGTCACAAAAATGAAACCGCCCGCGCGCAGAGATCTCAAATGGTTCCTCGCAGCCGGCGTGAGCGGGTTTGCCCTGTATTTGATCACATTCAACACAGGCCAGGCAATGCTCAGTTCGTCGATCAGCAGTGTCGTTATCGCGTTGGTACCCGTCGTGACGTCGGTTCTGGCACGCTTAATATATCGCGAGCATCTGCGCTGGATTCAATGGCTGTCAATTGCCGTGTCCTTTGGGGGCGTTGTTGTCCTGACGGTTATGAGCGGGGGATTGAAGCTCAGTGCCGGTATTCTCTGGCTGATTGCGTCCGTTCTCCTGCTGAGTGTTTTCAATATCCTGCAGCGGAAGCTGACGAAAACATATTCCGCGCTGCAGACGTCGGCCTTCAGCATATTCGCCGGTACCATCCTTTTGTCGGTGTTCCTGCCCTCTTCAGTCAGTCAGGTACTGAAGGCCCCAAGCATACAGCTTGTTTACATCATCGTACTCGGCGTCGGCTCGAGCGCGATTGCTTACTGCGCGTGGGCAGCGGCCTTCGCCAGAGCGGAAAAGACCTCCTCCGTCAGCAATTACATGTTTGTGACGCCGTTTCTCGCCTCCGTTTTGGGCGTCATCATCGGCGGCGAAACAATTCAGCTGCCGACGATCGTCGGCGGCGTTATTATTTTGGCGGGTCTCCTGCTGTTTAATATCGGCGGCAGGAAGTTATATACTAAAGTCTGAGGGGTGAACACGTGGATACTATACTGATCATTTTACTCATTGCTGTTGCTGCCGGATTTCTAGGCTCACTCCTTGGGCTCGGGGGCGGTATTATCGTCACGCCTGCGCTCACGCTGCTCTTCGGAATCGATATCAAGTACGCTATCGGCGCGAGCATCATCTCCGTCATAGCGACCTCGAGCGGCTCGGCGGCTGCCTTCCTGAAAAGCAAATTGACAAATATCCGCATCGGCATGTTTCTTGTCATCGGGACAACGCTTGGCGCAATTACTGGCGCTTACCTCAGCGGTGTGATTGACCCGCAATATCTGTATATTATTTTCGGTCTGCTGATGCTCTACTCCGCTGTCATGATGCTCACGAAGCTCGGCAGAAAAAAGAACCAGAGTGTTGAGACGCATCCGGCGGCCGAAAAGCTCCGCCTGAATAGCTCATATTTCGACGCCATCACAAATGAAACCATATCATATAACGTGGCGGGTGTGTACAGCGGCTTTGGGATGATGTATCTATCTGGGACGCTGTCAGGTCTTCTGGGTATCGGCAGCGGTGCTTTAAAGGTCATGTCTATGGATTTGTTTATGAAGCTGCCCTTGAAGGTGTCAAGCGCCACAAGCAATTTTATGATCGGCGTGACGGCAGCGGCGAGCGCCGGCGTTTATTTCTTCCGCGGCAGTATTGATCCGCTGATCGCCGCGCCTGTCGCGCTCGGTGTTCTAATCGGCGCGACAGTCGGGACACGGGTGATGCAGAGAATGAGCAGCAGACTGATACGGTTCATCTTTGTACCGGTGCTTGCTTTCGTATCGATCCAGATGATCATCAAGGGGGTCTGGCCTTCATGAAATACGATGCAGAAAAGGCGCAGCTGGCGATTGCCAAGCTCATCCGAGCAGTCGTTCTATCGAGCGCCGCGATTATCCTTATTGGGCTTATTATGTATCTGATTACCGGTGTGAGCGGCTATGACAACAACGAGTATCCGACGAATCCGCTCTTGATTTTAAGCGATATAATGACATTGAAGCCCTACGCCATCATGCTGACGGGACTTTTTATCCTTATTCTGACGCCGGTTCTTCGTGTCGGTGTCTCCATTATCCTTTTCATCAAGGAAAAGGATAAGCTATATGTGGCGATTACATCATTTGTGTTTATCGTTCTGATCATCAGCTTTATTCTTGGAAAAGTGGAGTGAAACGCAGGCGGTCATTTCTGACCGCCCACGATTTATTTTTCAGCATTATTCGCCTTCATCAGCTTGTTGTAGAGCTCCTCGCCGACGCACATCTTCGCGTATTTGCACCATTGGACGCAGGACTGGATATCGTTATAGACGACATAACCGCAGTTGTCGCACGCCATCTCTGTGTCAATAGAGAAGAGTTCAATTTCGTTTCCGCACTGCGGGCAAATTTTAATTTCAAGCGTCGGGGTTTTCAGTTTATCCGTACCGTGGCATCCTCCAAGCATGTTGCTCGCCTCCTTATTGGTTGATTTCATTATAATGGCAAGCAGTAAAAAAATCTGTTGTAATTACAACATGGCATCACCTTGAAGTATGTTGTTTGACATATGCTCTTTAATAATCTAAGATGTCGCTGTAACGTTCGGGGGCAGGGGAGAAAGAAGAATGATCGGAGTTCTTGTCAATACGGCGACTGTTCTTATCGGCAGTCTCATCGGACTGATTTTTAAAAGAGGCATCCCTAAGAAACTGACGGATGCCGTGATGCTCGGTATCGGGCTATGCACCATCTATATCGGTATATCCGGTACGCTCAAGGGAGAAAACACACTCATCCTCATTGGCTCAATTGTTCTTGGCGCGATCATCGGTACGGCGATTAATCTGGACAAGCAGCTCAACGCGCTTGGCGAGCTGATCGGCAAGCGGTTTAAAAAAACCAACGGTACAGTATCGGTTGCCGAGGGCTTTGTCACGGCGTCGCTTCTGTTTTGCATTGGCGCGATGACAATCGTCGGCTCATTGAATGCCGGACTGACAGGTGACAATGAAATGATTTTTACGAAATCGCTCCTCGACCTCATTTCGTCGGTTATACTGTCAGTGAGTCTGGGCGTCGGCGTTATCTTTGCTGCCGCTTTCGTCTTTATCTTTCAAGGAACGCTTGTCCTCCTCGCGCAGTATCTCG
Source organism: uncultured Eubacteriales bacterium (assembly GCA_942492735.1). Classification (GTDB taxonomy): domain Bacteria; phylum Bacillota; class Clostridia; order Oscillospirales; family Oscillospiraceae; genus Sporobacter. Next base: position 3,775,381 of record OW818648.1, on the reverse strand, counting down.
CACCAGTTCTGACGCCGTCCGCCATTAATGAAATCACATGCGCCGGATCGCTGATCATCGTTGCGCTCGGCCTCAATCTCATCGGTGTCACCAAAATAAAAGTAGCAAATTATCTGCCCGCGATTATCATCGCGCCCCTCATCTGCTGGATCGTGACACTTTTTAAATGAACCATGGAATATGTTAGGGTAATGTGCTAGAATAATAATCAATAAATCACTCGTTCTGATTACGGGCGGGGGCGTCTTAGGGGCGAACTCTGTTCACCAGACATAATTCACAGGAGGTTAATCACATGGATGTTATGGATGCCATAAAAGGCAGGCGCAGTGTCAGAAAATACAGCGACAAGCCGATTGAAGATGAAAAGCTGGAACTTATACTGGAGGCGGGCAGGTTGGCGCCGTCGTCCACAAACGGCCAGAACTGGCAGTTCATCGTCGTCCGAGATAAAGGGAAGCTTCAAAAGCTCATGGAAGCGGCAGACGGGCAGCCCTCAGTTGGGCAAGCGCCGTGTGCCATCGTCGTCTGCGGTACAAAGCAACGCATTATGGACTGCGGCCAGCCCACAGACACAGTTGATTGTTCAATTGCGCTGTCCTATATGATTCTTGAGGCGCATACGCTCGGCCTCGGTACCTGCTGGCTCGGCCACTTTTACGCAGACAAGGTCAAAAAAGCGCTCCACATCCCTGAAGACGTGAGCGTTGTCGCCTTTACGCCGCTCGGCTACCCCGCCGAGAACCCGGAGGTCCGTCCCAGAAAAGAAATGAGAGAGATCATCAGCTACGATAAGTACTAGAAAGTCTGTCGCTATAAGTCGAAAACCGCTGCAACTACTGCAGCGGTTTTAGCTTTGTCAGAACGCAGTCCTATGCGTCCCGGTTCTTCATTCGAAAGGCGTTATTCACTCAGCCATTGGCCCATGTCTTCGGCTTGCTTTAAGACATCCGCCTGGCACAGCACCTGCTCCGGCATGTGCGTACCGCCGGCGACGAGGATTTTGTAATCGCCGAAGCCCATAAACTGCATGTTTTTACCGACATGCTCAAAGTAATGGCGGAACATGTCTGTGTCCTTCTGCCCCTGTGTGAAGAGGAGCAGGACTTTTTTGCCAGCTTTTAAAGCGCTTTTATGCTCCGGACGTAAAAAGGCGAACAGTCTGTCGACGGTGGTTTTAAGCTGAGAGCTCATGGACCACATGTAGACGGGGGAGGCGAGGATGATGCCGTCAGCTTCAGTTATGCTGTCATAGATTGGCTGCATATCGTCCATCTGGACGCAGTGCCCCTGCTCCATACACTGAAAGCACCCCTGACACCCCCTGATCTTTAAAGCGTTGAGGTAATACGAAGTGACCTCCGCGCCTTGCTTCATCGCCGATTTGATCACTTCGCCAGACAGCACCGCGGTACACCCGTGCTCATGGGGACTCCCATTCAGTACAACGATTTTCTTCATCATAAACCTTCTCACATATTTTTAGTTTTACTTATTCACAAAAATCTTTCAAAAATGAGCATTTAAAGCTATAATGAAACCTGTCGCCATAAAAAGTATACCATAAAGTCATAACAGTATGAATAGTGTAAATGTTATGTAAACATTTTTTGTGGTTACGTAATATTTTTCGCTAAAGAAAAGTGAGATAAAATATGTCTGATCAACCAGCTCGAAAATTAACGGCGAAGCAAGCGACGATCCAATTCATCAAATTCACCTTATTTTCAGCGTCTGCGGGAGCGATACAGTTTTTAAGCAGCGCTGCGCTTCATGAGCTGACAAACCTACCCGACTGGGTGTCGTATCTACTGCCGCTTATTCTATCAGTTGTCTATAACTTCACGCTGAACAGACGTTTTACGTTTAAGTCGGCAACCAACTACCCACTGGCAATGATGAAAGTAACAGGGTATTATCTGGTCTTTACACCGCTGTCGACCTGGTGGGTAGATAAGCTCACACTGATAAATTGGAACTTTTACGTCATTATCATCGGGACGCTGGTCGTCAATTTCGTCACCGAATTTCTTTTTGACCGCTATGTTGTCTTCAAAAATTCGATCGGTACAAATAAATCGGCGCAGAAGGACAAAGAAAAGGCACGGCTAGAGAGCGAAAGTAATTTATCAAGCGCGGATTTATTATTATAGACTGTCGTCTTTGACAAGTGACAAGGAGTATATACTATACATGGGTGAGTTGCATATCAGGTCTGCCGTCAAACAGGATGTTCCGTTGATTTTGACGTTCATAAAAGAACTGGCGGCATATGAGAATCTTTCCGAACAGGTGACGGCAACAGAAGAGATTCTGACGGAATGGCTCTTTGAGCAGCAGAAGGCGGAAGTGCTGATAGCTGAGCGCAATGGTCAGCCAATCGGTTACGCGCTGTTTTTCTATAATTTCTCGACTTTTTTGGGTCAGGCCGGCATTTATATCGAAGATATTTATATTAAACCGGCGTATCGCAAAAAAGGATACGGCAAAGCGTTTTTCAAGCACATCGCCGGATTATGCCATGCGCGCGGCTGCGGTCGTCTCGAATGGGCCTGCCTCAACAGGAACAAACCCAGCATCGACTTTTACCTCTCTTTGGGCGCTGCGCCGATGAACGATTGGACAGGCTACCGTCTGAATGCAGATGGCATCAAGAAGCTGTTTGAGGGATAACGGTTATTTTCATAAATAAACAGGGGCTGTTATGCTTATGTCGTAAAGACGTCAGCATGACAGCCCTATTCAGTTTGCTCGAATGTATAGCTCAGCAATATGCAAGTCTGTTTATGGCGTAGGGCGCGGCTTCACAGACGCGCCGTTCTTGATGGCACGGCATAGTTACATCTGCGGGGAGAGAACGGCGGCAGGCGCACGTCCCTCCCCACAAATAGCACAGCGTCTGTGGCGTGAAACAGGAATGGCGCGTCAAGGATGCCGCGCCCTACAGGGTGATGGACGGTGATATTCACAAAATGGCTTTATTCAAAAATAACATCGATCTCGTTGTATTTTGCTTAACTAGATGCGTTCGCTACTCAACTCATATGCGCATCCGCTGAACTCGATTGGGCGGCCATTTTCATCATTTCGGAAAGAAGCTGTGACGTGCTTAACAATTTTCATTCCAAGCTTCTGGAGCAGCTTACACGACGGGATATTATTGTCAGCCGTACCGGCGACTATTTTTTCTGCTTTCAATTCGTGAAAAGCAAAATCAATGAGCGCGCTGCAGCTTTCGTAAGCATAGCCTTGTCCGTGGTACGGCATGTTAAAGCAATAACCCAGATCAAAAACGTCGGCGTCTTCTGTCGGATTCAGGCTGACATACCCGATAAACCGGTCGTCTTCATTCCGTTGAACGACGAGAAAATTATCTGTCGAGGCAAACCCTTGACAGACGCCTATGATCTCATCGTCCGATGTCGGCCACTGGTGATCAAAAGCCGCGTACGGAGACGACATATACCAAACAATCATGTCCTGCAGCGAGCGCCAGTCATCCATAACAAAGTTTCTGATGTGTAATCGCCCTGTCTTAATTTCTCTCATGTTTCCTCCAACGTAAGGGCGTTTCACTCGGTTTCCGCATGAAATTTCATTACTATACATGAGGTGATATATAAAACTAACGAACGTTAAAACTAAATACCTAATACTTTTTGCGCATTTCTGCCAAGAATCATGGCTTTCTCGTCTTCGTTGAGGGGCAGCGCTTTAAGGTGTGCAATCTCGGTTGTTGCGTCGCTCCACGGCGAATCGGAGGCGAATAGGATTTTTTCAATGCCGTGATTTTTGACAATCCGCAGGAACTGCTCCTTGGGAAAAAACTCGAAGCCCATCGATGTATCAAGGTAGATGTTCGTACCGACAATATATCGTTCCACATCGTCCCACTCGGCGTGGCCGCCGAAATGCGCGGCGACAATAACGCCGCCCTTCATCGCGCCGGAAATATTGGCAAACCGGACCGGACTCGATTTCATCGGCTCCGAGAAGCCGGGGTCAAAGCCGGCGTGGTGCAGGATGATGAGCCCACGGCTTAAGGCGTAATCGTAAATACGGAGCATCTTTGGGTCATCAATGACAAAATCCTGATACTCAGCATGAAATTTAAGACCCTTGAGACCTAAGCTGACGACAAAATCGATGTCCCTCTTATAATCGTCCGTATGCGGGTAAATGCCGCCGAATGAGATAAGTTTATCTGAGAAAATGCTTCTGGCCCATTCATTCAGGTCGTGAAACTGACTCTGCTTTGTGATGACCGGTTGGATGATGGAGAGGTCGACGCCGCTTCTTTGCATATGCTCCAAAAGGCCTGAAACCTTGGCGTCCGTGACGGGCGTAAAGACTTCATCGATATTAACCATAAGTGTGCTGATGGCTCGTTCGGCGAGTTCGTCTGGAAAAACATGCGTATGAAAATCGATGATCAAATTCATTACTCCTAAATATTACTTAAGACCACTTGCTGTTTCCGTCGAGGGACAGGAGAACCGAGTAATCGCGAAGGAGAACGACGACATCGGGCTTGTAGTCATTTATATAGTCTGCCAGAGATTTTTCCGTATACCACCGCAGATCGATGGAATGCATCTCATTAAAACTCGTATAAAGCAGACATTCCACGGCGTTTGTGAAGCTGTCACCGACAATAAGGACATTCGGGAGCGCCGGGCGGTCCGTATCAATCACCGTTTCACCGATGTCACCACCCATATAAACGGTATAGCTGACCGTATCCCAGGTGTTCTGCGGCAGCATATACACGTCCGATTCGACTGCGTTGCCGTTGTCCATTCTCGTAAACGGGATTGCCTGATTCAAAATGCCGATTTTGAGTGTATCCGCCGTTTCCAGAAGATTAAATATCCGCCGCATGCGCGAGCCGAGAAAAGGATTATCCAGGTCTTTTACAGTGATATCTCGAGACGTCAGTACCGGCAGGGAGAGCTGGTTATCGCTGTTGATCCGTTCCATAATCGTCTGATATGTGCGCATTGCGCCCTCATAGGTGAAATGGTGATCGCTCGCGTGGTACACATCCTCCGGGTGCCCCAATGCATCGAAAACCGCGCCAATATCTATCAGATTGATGCCCCGCTTCGACATATCGGCGCTGAAGATACTCAAGAGTGATTGATAATAGTCCGCGCGGCTGTTGAGATAAGAGGGGTACGCGCTGCTGTCATACGGAAGCTGGCCCGACACGGCGACGTAATAAAAAACACCGCCGCTGTCTTCGACAAACTGTTTGAGCCCATATAAATTGTCTGTTGATGCCGCAGATTGCTCGGCGATTTTAGCTGGGTCGACCGTATCATAGCTGTTGTAGCTAAGGAGATATTTATCGGTTATGACAATATCGTTGACGACAGGGCGTTTGAGAATAAACAGGTCGATATACGTGCCCGCCTTCAGGAGTGTGCTGCGTGCAGCGGCGTGATCTTTCAGATAAGTCTCCCAATCGTTAAACCAGCTGCCGCTTATAAATGACTCCTTATTTAGAACTGGTACAGAAGCGAGCATGCGGTTTTCATAGAACGATTCGGTTTCTTTCGGCCTGACGATGGTTACAGTCATCCCAATAAACAAAAAACCGAGAAAACACATGATAAAAAGGATATTTGCCGTATTTTGAAGCTTCATTCAATATATCCTCCTTTATCAGAATCTGAAATATATAAACGGGTTGAATGAGCCGCTGACCAGCTTCATATATGAGAAAACGAGCAGCACGAGCCCCAGAAGCCGCGGGCCCCATACAAGAAGCTGCTTGCAGAATCCAGACTGACCCTTTTCGAGGACGTTCCGCGCAGCGTTTTTAAGAGGCATGACGGCAACGACAGCGACAATGAGCTCCGGCCAATATTCCGTAAGCAGGTAGATCGTTTGTCCGTCAAAAGCAGCACCACCGGTGCCGAACATGACACCAATATAAGACACGGCCTGGCTGAGACTGTCGGTTCTGAATAGGACCCAGCTTAAAACAACAATCAGCAGCGTATAGATATGGCGGATAACAGATGGGGTTTTCACAAGAAGCTTACCCCAGATGAATTTCTCACCCAGCAATAGGACGCAGAACCATAAACCCCAGACTATGAAATTCCACGCCGCGCCATGCCAGAAGCCTGTCAAAAACCAGACAATGGCGATGTTTCGGATGTTTTTATATTTTGAGCACCTGTTGCCGCCGAGCGGGATATAGACGTAATCTCGAAACCATGAAGTCAGAGATATATGCCAGCGCTGCCAGAATTCCGTGATGGATTTGGCGATATACGGGTAATTGAAGTTCTCCAGAAAATGAAAACCGAACATCCTGCCAAGCCCCAGCGCCATGTCAGAATACGCCGAGAAATCGAAGTAGATCTGTCCCGTATAGGCAAGAGCACCGAGCCAGGCGAGACCTGTCGACAGCGCGCCGCCGGTTTCGGCGAATGTCTTATCGGCAATGATGCCGAGCGTGTTGGCTAAAAGCATTTTTTTAGCGAGACCAAAGACGAAGCGCATTGCGCCTTCTGAGAAATCGGTGAGGTTTTCATCCCTCATACCGAGATGGTCGGAGACTGTTGAATAGCGCACGATCGGTCCGGCCACGAGCTGCGGAAAAAGGGAGATGTACAGGGCAACCCGTAAGGGGTTCTTCATGGGCATTGCCGTACCCCTGTAAACGTCGATGATGTAACTTAGGCCATGGAACGTAAAAAAGGAGATGCCGATTGGCAGTGTGACGTTGGGGACGGGGAGGCCCGTTCCCAAGCTATTAATCGTTTCGGCAAAAAACCTTGAATATTTAAACCAGCCAAGCAGCCCAAGACCAAGGACGACAGCTGCAGCTAAAAAAAAGCGGCGCGTTTTTTCTGTGTGTTCCTTTGAAACAAACAGACCGCAGATATAGTTTATGCAGATTGAAACGAGCATTAATAGAAGAAACCTCGGGCCGCCATAAGCATAAAAGAAAAGGCTGAAACCAAGTAGCACAACGTTTCTGATTTCACGCAAACGCCGCGGTATTAAGTAGTATATGACGAGTAAGCAAGGAAGAAAGAAGAAAAGGAATCCGATACTGGAAAAAACCATATTTAACTCCTGTAGGATTGATAAACGATTTCTCGAAATTATACTGAGTATAAGCGTAAAAAAAAAATATGTCAATCGATGGTATGACACGTCAGCAAGAGACTGGCCCAATTCGTTGCGCCAGTCTCTCTTGCGATATAATAATATTGCTTATCGAGGTCGCTCAGCCGGGCTGCAACTGGTTTTTTGCCCCATGCCAGAAATTACGCCAGACAATCTTGAAAACAGCATCATCGTGGTTATTTAGCAGCATCCATTCCAAATAACCAAAGATCAACACCATATATGATGAAAAAAAAGAGTTAAATATTGGTCGATTCAGCCATGGGTTACTCATCTTCAGAACATTATAAATTTCTGTTCCCAAAGCTTTGTCAAACGGTACTATATTGCTGCGCATTTCACCGAATTCGTCATTTCCAGCCATGAGAATTGCTCTCTTCCAAAGCAATAATCTATCGCGGTTTATAAATACTTTTATGTAACTTTCGACAATACCGATGAGTAGATTTTCGGTTGACTGGGTAACCAATTCTCCCATTTTGCTGCTTATTTCATTTATCATAAAAAAGGACTGATCTTGCATAATTTCACGAAAAATCTCTGCTTTACTTGTAAAATGTGAATACAGAGATTGTTTTTTTAGATTTAAAACATTGGCTATATCCTCCATTGTGGTTTCAACATAACCTTTTCGCGCAAATAACGTGAATGCAGTATCCTTTATATCCTGTTTCGTCGCCATTGGACCTCCGTTCTTCGAAAATCGATAGTTCACAATAATGTTTATACAATTATATCGAATATCTGTTTTGATGCAAGACCTAATTTATTATTTAACAAATGTAGTAAATATTAACAAAGCACTAAAGTGTTGGATAATTATTCCGACAAATATAGTAGATACGAACGGTCGTAAGCACTGCCATAGTCCACATTAATTTACTTAAAGGGGCTCAATTGATGAAAAGCTTAAAAGCTAAACTCGTTCTTTCCATAATAGCCATCGTTATTGCTTCAACAATATCGGCGGTAACGCTCGGATTAAATCAAGGGTTTCAATTGACAAGAGACATCAGTCAAACACAGTTTGAAGATAAGTTAACTGCTGCCGGTAATATGCTTGAAATTTATCTTGCTGATCAATTCGGCGCACTCGGCATGAATGATGATGGCAAACTTATTGACAAGGATGGACAGCCAATTGAAGGAAGATACGAATATATCGATAAATTAGCTCAAAGTATGGATGTTGTCGCCACGATCTTTGCCAAAGAGGGAGATAAATACATCAGAGTTCTGACGACGATTCAAGACGAAAAGGGAGATCGTGTCGTCGGAACCGAGCTGGATTCTAAGGGCAGCGCATATAAAGAAGTATCGTTGGGTAAATCATTTCTCGGTCAGGCGGCCATACTGGGGAATGACTACATCACGCGCTACGTCCCTATTTATGGTGAGAACAAGCAAATCATCGGCATTTATTTTGTCGGCGTTCCAAGTACAGTGGTGAATGAGTTGCTCAACGAGGGGATTTCATCCACAATTAGGTCGGTCGTTTTTATAATTGTTGGTGTTGTTGTGCTTGGAGCCATCATCAGCTGGCTCATTGCAGGGTCAATCGCAAACCCGATTAAGAGAATAACAAATGCTGCGCAGCAGATTGCTGACGGCGAGTTTAACGTAAAGCTATCGGTAAAGTCGAAGGACGAAGTGGGACAGCTTGCAAAATCCTTTGACCTGACGATTCAAAGATTAGTGAATTATCAAGAGTACATTGATGAAATCTCCGACACGCTGCTCAGCGTATCAGATGGAAACCTCGTGGTAGAGATGCATAAAGATTATGCAGGCCAGTTCAGTAAACTAAGAGAAAATATGGCTGCAATGCTCGATAATTTAAGTGTCACAATAAACCGGATAAGTCTAACGGTAGATGATGTTGACAGAGGCGCGACGCAGGTGGCAAACGGCGCCCAGGCAATGGCACAGGGGGCCACAGAGCAGGCAAGCTCTGTTGAGGAATTAACCGCATCACTTCAAGAGATTTCCGCACAGACGCATACAAATGCGCTGAACGCTGAAAAAGCAAATGTACTGGCGAGAAAAGCAAAAGATAACGCATCCAACGGCAACGAACAGATGAAAGACATGCTCAAGGCAATGGAGGATATCAACACCTCCTCAAGCAGTATCAACAAGATTATTAAGGTCATTGATGATATCGCGTTCCAAACAAATATTCTCGCTCTTAACGCCGCTGTTGAGGCCGCGAGGGCAGGCCAGCACGGAAAAGGCTTTGCCGTTGTTGCAGAAGAGGTCAGAACATTGGCAGCTAAATCAGCGAATGCCGCAAAGGAAACAACCGACATGATCGAAGGATCGATCAAAAAGGTTGAGACGGGTACGAAAATTGCGAAAGATACAGCGGGCGCACTTGAGCAAATCGTTGAGCAGGTCGAAAAAGCAGCCGAGCTGGTCAATTCCATTGCATTGGCCTCAACGGAACAGGCTCACGGTATAGAACAGATCAGCTTGGGAATCTCACAGGTTTCTCAGGTTGTTCAGACAAACGCCGCCACAGCCGAAGAGAGCGCCGCCGCCAGTGAGGAGCTCTCCGCTCAGGCCGAGCAACTCAACGAGACAATTGCCATATTCAAAACAAAAAAAATGGCCCGGACATTTGAACGAGACGGTAATAATAGTAAACTGAATATGCAGTCAAAAAATCGACAGCTGCCTAGTAGGACAAGCCAACCTGCAGGAATAACGAAAGCGAAAATCGCATTGCTTGATAACGAATTCGGTAAATATTAGTACTGACTGCTCAACAATATACCTCAATATATGCTGCTGCAGCAGGCATGGGGTGCTTTCGGTCCTATTGCTTCGCTGCAGCAGATTTGGCCTTTGAATGATGCTTCAGGGAAAAATTCAGGAAGACAAATGGTTAGTAACCATATATCCTCCTGTCGTCGATAGCTGCCGGTTCATCACTGATAATACGATTATGTAGTTTATCCGATCGGTTACAAGTGCTAGTTAATTATTTAACATATATATAGAAAAATATTAACAATAGACTAAAGTTTGTTAGAATTATTCCGACATATCATATTACGAACGGTCGTAAGGAATACGATTGGAAAGGAGTAGAAAATCATGGATTTCAGCAAAAACGAAGAAGCGGCTGCAGAAGATATGCAAACCGGCAGATACCTGACCTTCAGTATCGGGGACGTTCTGTTCGGCATTGAGATGCAGTACATAACAGAAATCATCGGCATGCAGAAGATTACAGAACTGCCCGACATGCCGGCCTATATGAAAGGGATCATCAATTTGCGGGGCAAAATTATTCCGGTACTCGATGTCAGGGTGTTATTCGGAAAAGATGTTCGTGAATTCGATGACAGAACGTGCATTATTGTCATCGATATCGCAGGGATACCAATTGGCTTGATTGTTGACAGAGTATCGGAAGTCATTACAATTCCAACGAACGATGTATCCGAGGTGCCAAAAGCAAATAGAGGGCAAAACAGCGGATTTGTTAAAAACATCGGTAAAACAGAAAACGGTGTTGTATTAATCCTGGACTGCGAACAACTTTTAAGTGAAGAAGAAATCGAGACGTTAAGCGATCTCGTATAAGCAGAGAAAATTAATAGGTTTGAGAAGGGGTACAAGCGTATGTCTTGGTATAAAAACCAAAAGATTGCAAAAAAATTGATTCTAGGGTTTCTGATTGTCGCGATTATTGCCGCAATTGTCGGTGTTGTTGGAATAATTAATTTAGCGACAATGAAACAAGCAGATACAGCGCTTTATGAGGATGAAGCGAAGGCGCTGCAATATTCAGGTGATGCGGCTGTTAATTTCATGCAGCTCAGATATAATCTTCTGAAAATGACAACACTGGAAAATGATAAGGATGTTCAGGCGACGAAGGTGCTTGTTGAGCAATTTCAAACGGCGACAAATAACGGTTTCGATAATCTTCATAAAATCACATTCGAAAATCAGGATATTATTGCGCTTAACGACAAAATAAACACGCAAATAGAAGAATATGCGACATATGTTGTAGAATATTTAGGCTTAATGGACGCCGGTCAATATGACAAGGGAGACGAGCTCGCATTTGGGACGATGGCACCGCTCGGTGGGACATTACGTGATGAATTCTTGGAACTGAGCCAGCTTGTCGCCGCTGAAGCTGAAGCCACTGCGAAGGATAACGCCGCGACGGCACTGACCGGAATCATCATTATGATTGTTGTCGTCGTCGTTGCAGTCGTCATTGCCATCATACTTGGCGTTGCCATATCGGGTATCATTAGCAAGCCGATCGGAACGATGGCCAAGATGGCCGATATGCTTGCTGTGGGGGATATAAACGTACAAAGTATTCTAAGTGACAGCGACATGCATATGAAAGAGCAACAGGATGAAATAGGCAACCTTGCCTTATCATTTCACAACTTGATAGTCGCGACAACTCTGCAGGTAAGGGCAATTCAAAAGGTGGCAGACGGAGATCTCACCGTTGAGTTTAATCAACGCTCAGAGCAAGATATGCTGGGCAAAGGACTTGGTCAGCTCGTGGATAATCTCAACCATTTGATTGGCACGATTGCGACATCTTCTGACCAGGTTACCTCAGGCTCCGCGCTTGTGTCACAATCGAGTATGGCGCTGTCTCAGGGCGCTACAGAGCAGGCAAGCGCCGTTGAGGAGCTGACGGCCTCACTCCAGGAAATATCCGCACAGACGCATACAAACGCGCTGAATGCTGATAAGGCAAATGAGTTGGCAAGAAAAGCTAAAGATAATGCGTCTCACGGCAACGAGCAAATGAAAGATATGCAAAGAGCCATGGAGGATATCAACACATCCTCAAGCAGTATCAGCAAAATCATTAAAGTCATTGATGATATCGCATTCCAAACCAATATTCTTGCCCTCAACGCCGCGGTTGAGGCCGCAAGGGCAGGCCAGCACGGAAAAGGCTTTGCCGTTGTTGCCGAAGAAGTCAGGACGCTGGCGGCCAAATCCGCAAATGCCGCAAAAGAAACGACCGACATGATCGAGGGTTCTATCAAGAAGGTTGAAAAAGGAACCAAAATCGCCAATGAAACGGCAGGCGCTTTGGGACAAATTGTCGATCAAGTCGAGAAAGCGGCGGAGCTAGTCAATTCCATTGCCTTGGCCTCCACAGAGCAAGCGCACGGCATTGAGCAGATCAGCCAGGGCATCGCGCAGGTCTCACAGGTGGTGCAGACAAATGCCGCCACGGCCGAGGAGAGTGCCGCAGCGAGCGAAGAGCTCTCCGCTCAGGCAGAGCAGCTCAATCAGACAATCGCTGTGTTTCAAACAAAAAATACGGCTCGGACATTTGACCAGGACGTCATTAAAAACAAACTGAATTCTCAGGCGAAAAACCGCCAGCTGCCGGGCAGAACGAACGCTGCTGGAGGCACAGCCAAAGCTAAAATCGCCTTACTTGATAACGAATTCGGTAAATATTAAGACTGACTGCACAATATTAAACTTTTATATAAGCTGCTGCTGCAAGCCTCGGACCCTAACGGTACGATTGCGAGCAGCAGCAGCTTTTTCTCATGAATGATGCTTCAGGGATAAAATCAGGGAGTTCTCCGGTGAAGTCGAAAATACAGAAGAAGCGAAAAAAACAAAAAAATTCGCTTTTAGGGCTAAACTTATTGAAAAATGTCTCGATAAATAAATTCAGAAGACAAAGGTTAACTGCTAACTTGCCAAGAAGTTGACATAACAATTATTTCGACGAGACTTACGAAAGATTCAAGCGATATATTATGTTAACCAATTTTGCGTTATTTGCAACGACCTCTGTTTCCCGATAGACGTTTTGGTATAAACCGAAAGAACGCATGATAAGTGCGTGTGAAATAAAATAACACAATATAACGATCGTTAAATAAAGTAATAACGTACGTTAGATAAACAAAATTACCAAATTATATATTAACGTTAGTTAGAATTAGTGACGAATACCATCATAGATAAAAGTGGCCATTTACCGACAGAATTCATCTGATCCGGTTTATGGCCACTTTTTGCGCGTCTCAGGTCTTGCTACTAAATTATGACTTAATAAAGTATATCACCGCAGCTGCGGCACCCCAGGCGAGGAGACTGACAGTTAATGTATAGAAGTAATTCATTTTGCGATGCATAAATAAAATACCAGAAGAAAGATCAGTGTTGCCGGTAACGAAAAAATTCCTGAGAGAACGGCATCCTTGACAATCCGTACTTCTGATGACTGTGTTAAAAACGAGAAACTGACTGCCGTAATCACGGGAAACATGGCCATGATTCCTGCAAGACTTGATTTCCCGTTCTTTGCGATGATACCAATGAGCAGAACGAGTGTTCCGCCCGCAATAAATCGGATTGCGCCTTCCGCAAAAGTCATACAAGCCTCCGTTGGATATTATTACAGGATTTCCGGGTAAAATATGGAGAAGGGCTCCCACCGTTTATCTATATTATATAGGAAGGTGATAGATGATGTCAAAAAAAGTGCATATTATCGGTGCGGGACTTGCCGGTCTGAGTACCGGCATTTATCTTCAGCAGGGGGGCATTGAAACGCAGATATTTGAGCATGCGCCATGGGCCGGGGGGATGTGTACGGCGTGGTTTCGAAAAGGGTATCGCTTTGATGGGTGTATTCAATGGATGGTCGGCACAAAAAAGGGTGAACCACTATACAATTTATATACGGAAGTCGGGGCACTGACGGACGACACCGTTATTCATAACGCCGAATTTGTGCGCATCATATGTAAAAGCATCGAGTATGATGTCCCGATGCAATTGGCTAAGTTCAGAGCTTTTCTGCATGGCCTGTCTGCTCAGGACACCTGCGCCATAGATATCTTTTGTAAAGAGATTGCGGTTATGAAAAACGCGAAAATGGTGCTTGGTAGCTCCTTATGCTCCCAATTATTCAGTTTACTGAAAAACAGGCTGTGCTATATAGAGCTGATGCGCAAATACAAGGGTATGACGGTTGAAGAGGTTGTAAAGGATTTCAAAAGTGGTATAATCAGGGATATTATAACATGCCTGATGCCGGCAGAATTTTCAGCAATAGCGCTTTTTTTAATGCTTGGAACCCGCATGGGCGGCAATGCCGGATATCCGATGGGCGGTGCATCCGATATCATCAAACGTATGGTTTGGAAATATGAATCACTCGGCGGAAAAATTAACTTCAACTCTAAAGTAGACGAAATCGTGATTGTCGATGGCAAAGCAAAAGGTATTCGTTCTAAAGGAATGATCTATAAATCCGACGGCGTCGTTGCTGCCTGTGATGCCCATGACACGCTTAAAAAAATGCTCCGCGGCCGATACAAGCATCCGCAAATCAGTACTTTGCTGGAGGAAGCAGCGCTTTTTAACCCACTGGCTATTGTTTCCTTCGGTCTTGATAAAAAGCTCGATATTCCTTTTTCGGTGATCTGCGAATGTCTCGAGGGATTTACGGTGGCACCGGATGTAAAGAAATACAGTTATAATCTGCGATCGTTTGAATTTGACCCGACCTCCGCGCCGAAGGACGGCAGCAGCGTCGTGGTGGTGTTTAATGCGCCGCTTGATTATTGGTTGAAGCTGCGCAGCGAAAATCCGGAAGCGTATAAAATCGCAAAGGAGCTTCTAGCGGAGAGCCTCGCTTCGAAGATTGATAAACAATACCCTGGGTTTAAAGATGCCATCGCTGTTGTCGATGTTGCCACACCGGCGACGTATGTCCGGCTGACAAATGTGTATAAAGGCTCGTTTGAAGGGTTCACGCCAACACCCTCCGTTCTGAAGTTAAAGATCAAAAAAGCAATACCCGGTTTGAAATGTTTTTGTCTCTGCGGCCAGTGGACGACACCCGGCGGCGGCATCTGCACGGCGATAGCCGACGGAAAAACGGCCGCCAAACTTATTAAAAAAGCGATTTCATAGAGGTAAATATGATCACAACAACGATAGGCTACATCGGTTTAGGGCTGTTTTTACTTTTACTTGTTACCAGTCTGGGGCTCTTATATTACGCCAAGGACTTCGCGGCACCCGTTCCCCCGGCTCTGCCGGGCACAATAAAGGTCGCGTGTGTCGGAGACAGTATTACGTACGGCGCTCTTGTCAAGTCTCGAAAAAGAAACTGCTATCCCGCACAGCTTGAGAAACTGCTCGGCAGCAGTTATTCGGTGCGTAATTTCGGCGTCAACGGGAATGCGGTTCAGAAACAAGCGGATCAGCCGTATTGGGAGCATAAGCACTTCAAGGCGAGCGCGGAATTTGAGCCGGATATACTGCTGCTGATGCTTGGCACGAACGATGCATCCGATCGTAACTGGAAGGGAATTGACCCATTCATAATCGATTATCGTGAAATGGCCGAGCACTACAGGTCACTGCCTTCTCATCCTGCCGTTTTCATGATGACACCCCCAACACAGTTTCCAGTCGAAAATTACACCAAAGTTATCCACTCAATGCATAATGAACGGCTTGATGAAATAACGGCTGCGATTACAAAAATGGGTGAAGAGCATATTATAAGAGTTATTGATATCAACGCCGCAACAAAAAATCACCCGGAGTGCTTCAAGTTTGACGGAATTCACCCGGATGCCGGCGGGGCAAAAATCATTGCAGAAACAGTATTTGCGGCAATACGTGAATAAGTAGATATTACAAACCCATATATACATATTTGTGGAGGTCATCTGATGAAGAAAACCCCAATACTGATCATCGTTATCCTCATTATTTCCACCGCCGGTCTTTTCAGCGCATGCAGGCTCGTCGGTTCATACACTTCAACCACAAAAACGCCTGCCGGATCTTCCGCAGATTCATTCGTAACGCCAACCGTTTCTTATATCGTTCCGGTGACCGACGGTATACAGTCATCGCAGCCGATAGGTTCATCGGCCTCGGCGAACGCTTCTGCTCCGGTGACAGCTGCATCAGCTGCGTCCGCTTCAGGGTTTATTTTTGAGGAAAAGACGTATTCGGAAGGCACCATTACAATAAAATACCCCCAAATTACAGGCATGTCTGATGGTGCAGCACAGGAAAAACTCAACAAAATCATATCCGATACGGCGCTCAGAGACTTAGGTTTTCTTGAAAGCGGGACGGAATATGATCTGAATTACAAAGTTACTTTCGATAGACCGACCGTGGTCAGTATGTACTTTGACGGGTACGGCTATACTCCCGGAGCTGCACACCCGTACCAATTTCTGCGCTCAGTGACGCTTGACACCGAAAAGCAAGAAACGGTTCCGCTGCCTGCACTCGTCAGCATTAGTGAAGGCTTTGTCGATGTTTTGCTGAGTGGCAAGTACAGTTCGATGGGTTATGATATGACGGATGAATACAGGTCGTCAATCAAGGATTATCTCACTGAAATGGGTCCCGAAAGCTGGGTAAGCGCGCTGAGAAAAGCCGATTCGGAGAGCGCTGAAGTATGTTCATATCTAGACGAAGGCGCTCTTGTGATATCCGTTTCCGCCCCGCATGTCATGGGGGACCACGTCGAGATTTCACTTGCCTTCAATGATTTAAGGGGTTATCAAACGGATAATCTCATTTGGAAAGAGATTGAGAAATAAACCCATATATATACTGTTCTTCCATAAACACAATGAGATATCAGCATATCCTGCGTTACGTGTCATTCCCGCGCAGGCGGGAATCCAGTCTCCCAGGTACGTAGATTCCCGCCTGCGCGGGAATGACAGCGGCGAGATAAGGGGACGGTTATGTAACTGCAATATTGCAGAAAAATAAGGCACTTCCCAAAAATTTGGGAGGCGCTGTTATTTTTTTACTTATCATATTGACATTTATCGATTTGGGGCATATAATCGAATCATCAAATCGATAAGTATAAATGTGAGGTGCTGCAATGAGTGATAAGTACACTGCGGGTTCGCAGGTTTTCAAAGCACTGAGCAATCCCAAAAGAGCCATCATTGTAGACATGCTTTCCGGCGGCGAGTTATGTGCAAGCAAGATACTGGAGCAATTTGATCTGTCACAGTCAACACTATCGCACCATATGAAGAGCCTCTGCGAGAGTGGACTGGTAAAAGCCAGGGAAGACGGCAAATGGACGCATTATACACTCAATTCAGAGACAGTTGCGAAAACCAAACACATTTTCAATGACATCACTGCATTGGCGGAAGCCTGATTAACCTTGATTCTTATCCATAAACACCACAATAGAAAAATAGTGCTGCCTCGTCTGAGGCAGCACTATTTTTTTGACATCATTGGTTTGAGCAAGGTGAAAGCAGGCATAATATGTTAAGGCATAATTTGGAAGTAGTCTGAGCG
Source organism: uncultured Eubacteriales bacterium (assembly GCA_942492735.1). Lineage (GTDB taxonomy): Bacteria > Bacillota > Clostridia > Oscillospirales > Oscillospiraceae > Sporobacter. Next base: position 3,757,894 of record OW818648.1, on the reverse strand, counting down.
GGGTGCAAGAAGAAGAATGTCATTGTTTGAGCAGATCAACCTGATATCGGTATTTCTCATCGTGCTGTTTATTCTGCCAATTGTGGTTGGACTCTTTTGTCCACTTACCGGCGCGCGGATTTTCCACTCGATCAACACAACCATCAGCGCAGCCATCGTGATCATATCCGCCGTACTTGCCGTTGACTTCACGAATTTTCTATTTTCAAACAACGGTGATAATTTCCTGGCGAATCTTTTTATAAATGTCGAGGTTATACGCTATTCGATCCTCAGCCAGGATGTGCTGGTTTATATTCTGTTTCTGGTTATTGTTCTGATCGGTCTCTGCAGCCTACTGCAGCTGCTTTTTATTCCACTTCATAAAAAGGTGTTCATGCCGCTGTCGGATATGATGGCATCGCATATCGCGTCGGCCAACATATTTGTGCGGCGTCTCCTCAGCGGTCTGTGGCAGTTCCCAAAATCCGTATGGCTCGTTCTCGTTTTTTCGCTCCTTTTTAATTTCTATTCGGTTTTATCAAAAAACACGGTGCTCGATACGTATATCCATAGCTCCGAAACCTACCGGCTTGTCGACGAGAATGCCCTGAAGCCGATCATTGCATCAAACGCCGTGCAGCAGATACCGGTATTCATAGACAACACTGTCGAAAAAGCCGTCGAATGCCTATCACCGGAGGGGAGAAAGCTCCTTATAAAGGTCTATATCAATGGTGTGACACTTGAGGACGCCGTTGAATCGACACCGGATATTGACAATATGGCCATTGATCTGGTCGGGGCTGAAAATGACGACTATAAGACAGGCCGGCTCCTATACGATTGGATTGCAGAAAATATCAGCTATGACCATCAGAAGGCTGAAACCATTTCAGAGGATGCCTTTGAGACATGGTCGGGGGCCGTTCCGGCCTTCAGCGAGAAAACTGGCGTGTGCTTTGACAAAGCGTGTCTGTACGTCGCAATGTGCCGTGCCGTTGGCGTCAGGGTGAGGCTCATCACAGGCCACGCCTTCAACGGGAGTGCGTGGTTGGACCACTCCTGGAACGAGATTTATATTGACAAGAATGACATCTGGGTTGCTGTCGACACGACCTTTGGCAGCAAAAACAGCAATTATTTTGATCGAATCAATTTTAATGATGATCACATGGATGCTGAGATACAGGGGGAGTGGTAAATCTTTAGCCTTGCATAAATAGATACAAAAGGTTACAATGGGGTTACAAATTGTAATGCAAGGAGTGAGATCAATGAAAAAATATATAATTGCTTTTGGCTTAATGCTGAGTTTAGCTTCGATGACGGTCATGTCGGCCGCAGCCGTATCGCTCGTGGTTGACAACAAGCCGGCTGCAATCACCATGTCAGTCAGTAACAGCACAACTTATGTCCCGCTCAGAGCCGTAACCAAAATGCTCTGCCCCGACGCTCAAATCTCATGGGAGAATAATCAAGCTGTTGTAAGTATGTCAGGCCTCACGTTGACCGCGCGGCCCGGCAATAACTATGTGGATGCTAACGGCCGCATGCTCTATGTACAAAATGGCGTTAAAATAGAAAACGGCAGTATTATAATACCGATACGGGTACTCGCCAAAGCGCTCGGCGCGTCGGTCGCCTGGGATGGTGCCAACGGCATTGTTTCGGTCAAGAGCGGGAGCGGATCCATACAATCCGGCGAGAGCTTTTATAACAGCGACAATGTTTACTGGCTGTCGCGTATCATCAGCGCGGAGAGTCAGCAGGAATCCTTGGCCGGCAAAATCGCCGTCGGCAATGTTGTTCTCAATCGAGTCGCCAGCCCGGATTTCCCCGACAGCATTTACGGCGTCATTTTTGACGCAAGATGGGGTGGACAGTTTGAGCCGGTAAAAAACGGAACGATCAATAATACCCCAACCGCTGACAGTATCCTCGCGGCAAAACTTTGCCTTGACGGCGCGTCGGTCGCCGGTAACAGTCTCTTTTTCCTCAATCCCACAATCTCGTCAAATTTTTGGACCATGCAAAACCGCAGCCTGATTACCACCGTCGGTAATCACATGTTCTACGCATAGAAAGCCGTTTTAGCTGCAGAAAATGCCTGAGAAGGTAGGACAGGAGCTTGCTCCTGCCGCGTTCTCAGGCATTTTTATTGTTTTATACAATACCAATATGTCCTACCCGTTCTTGAGCCGCTTTCCTGTCATCTCTTTAACCGTCAGCTTCAGGACCGTAACGGCCTTGACCTCAAACGCATCGAATTCAAATTCGCGCTTGTCGGAGTATTGCTGCATCAGGAGCTTTAAAGCGGGAATCTTCTCTTCGTCGTCGACAGTCTCCAGCGTCCCGATTCCGCAGATGCTCTCAAAAGCCATCGTCGAATAGCAGGCTTTCTCCCCGTCAAAAAACTTATCCGGGCAGTCCATCTCAAAGGCGACGTTATTATTGCGCTTTAATAGATCCATCTTTTTTCCTTCGTTGGCGCAATGGAAATACAGCGTCAGTTTCCCGTCGTCCTCACCGAAACCGAAGCTGAGCGGTACAATGTAGGGGTACACCTCATCGAAGAAAGCCACCCTGCAAACGCTGCACTTGCTCATAACCGCCTTGATCTCCTCGAAATCCGCGATTTCCCTGTCTTTTCGTCTCATTGTAAATACTCCAATACCTCGTTATAATCAGCTAACCAGACGCCGTTCTCGCCGATACTTACTCCTGTATATTCTTGTAATAAAATATTGCAATCTGTGTCCGGCGTTTTAGGCTGAGCTTATCCATGATGACGCTGATGGCGTTGCGTACGGTACCCTCGCTTAAGTAGAGCGTGCCCGCAATTTCCCGGTTTGACAAACCTTCCGCTATGAGGCCGATGATCTCCGTCTCTTTTTCGGTGATGCCAAAATCGCCGAAATCAATTTTTTTATTATGGCTTAAAAGACTTGGGATTTTTGCGATAATATCCTCGCCAAAAACACTTTGACCGGCATTTACCGCTTTTAAGGCTGGGATGATGCTCTCAAAATCCTGCTTTAAGATATAGCCCTTCGCGCCGATTCTGAGCGCTCGCATGATATAATCATCGTCGGCAAACGTCGTAAGGTATAGAATCTTTGCGTCGGGATGCGCTTTGAGGATTTGCTCGCCCGCGTCAAGGCCTGTCATCGTGTCCATGCGGATATCCATTAAAAGAATATCAGGTGTCAGGCTGTCGTATAGCTTTATCGCTTCACTGCTGTTATATCCAATGGCAGAAACCTGTATTTCGCCTGATGCTTCGACAATTGTCTTTAAAGAAATCCCGACGAGCTTGTCGTCGTCAACAATAACAATTTTCATTTTTACCTCCATGCGCATGTGTGTCATTGCAACTAAATACCGGCGACCTGTCATTCTTCGCTTCGCTCGGGATGACAGGAATTTACCTCGTTTTTGGTATGGATACGAATACGGTGAAACCGTTGTCGTCGCTGATGTTGACGATGCCACCGAGGGTTTCGACGCGCTGGGCAATGTTTTTAAGCCCGATCCCATCGCCGCCGATTTCTTTTTGTGTTCCGTTATCCTTGATGATGAGCTGGTAGAGTGCCGGATGCTCCCGTACTGTGACTCGAACTTGTGATGCGTCCGAATGCCGCATGATATTTGAAAACGCCTCCTTGGCGACAGATAAAATCGTATACTTCACAGTCTTTTCCGGATTGCTGTCCATATCGTAATCCAAAACGATTTCGCAGAAATTAAAACCGTCGCAGAGCCGCTGTATTTCCGAATAGAGATCAATGGATTCTTCATACAGGTCATGGACGCTCGACCGGACACTGTCCATACCGGCACTCAGCGTGTCCTTTAAAATACGCAGCTTTTCTTTCAAAGCGTCATCGCCGCTCGTGGTTATAAGGGCGCCGGTTTGAAGAATTGAGTTGGAAAGGATATGACCGACGCTGTCATGGATATCGCGCGCAATCCTGTTGCGCTCATTTAAAGTAGCGAGATTCACCTCGTAATCCTGCTTTTCCATAAGTTCTTTATTCTTGTTTTCAAGCAGGAGCGAAAACTCCTTCGTACTGTCACGCAGTGCGATATAATCGGTTCTTGTTCTTTCCAGCACTGTCGTCCGGCGTTTAATAAGATACGAAAGACCAATAAAAAGGACGATAAAAATACAGGAGGTCAGCGGCAGCGTCGGAAACCCAATCACGGCTGGAATCACGGCGAGCGCAAGTGCGGCCTGATATTTTGTAAAAAAGACATCGTAAAAGATGACAGGCAGAAAAAACAGAAAAACAGGACAGATGATACAGGCGGCAAAATAGAGTACCGCCGTCAGAATCTTAACCCGCGCATCATCGAGGTAGCTCAAAAACGCGCTGATGCTGACGACGCAGATGAGAGGCACAACGATGTAGATATCAATACGGTATTCGATGTAGAAGACGGCGCTCAGAATAAATATGGTCACTTTGTCGATATACTTGTCCACGAACTTCATCCCATCTCATTTTTCTGATTGACGCCATTCTACCAGATTACGGGAACGTTTTCAATCGTGCCTCTTGAGCGGTATGACAAATGTCATATCCATTTCAGGAGGTTTTTCACTTATGCCTGACATTTGTTTGCGGTAAGATACAATCAGAAATCAAGGGGAGGAAAACTATATGGTAGTCAAAGTGAACAATCTCGTCAAAAGATATGGCGATCTGATCGCGCTGGACCATTTTAATCTGGAAGTTAAAGAGGGAGAAATCTTTGGGCTTTTGGGACCGAACGGGTCGGGGAAGACAACGGCAATCAATTGCATTCTCTCGCTGCTCAAATATGATAAAGGGTCCGTCGAGGTGTTCGGGAACCCGATGCAGCCGGATTCTTATGAATCAAAGAGAAATATCGGCATCGTCATGCAGAATGTCGCCGTTTTTAAAGAACTGACCGTCAAGGAGAATATCAGTTACTTCTGCGGACTGTATATCACCGATAAGCAGAAATGCGCCGAGCTTGTCGAAGAAGCGATCCATTTCGTCGGACTGGAAAACTACAGCAAATTCCTGCCGAAGAAACTGAGCGGCGGTTTGCTCAGAAGACTGAACATCGCCTGCGGCATCGCCCATAAACCGAAGCTTATTATATTAGACGAGCCGACCGTCGCCGTTGACCCACAGAGCCGGAACAACATCCTGGAGGGTATCTTAAACCTGAACCGGCTTGGCGCGACAGTCATATACACATCGCATTACATGGAGGAGGTTGAGCAGATATGCTCCAGAATCGCCATCATGGATAAGGGTAAAATCATCGCAACAGGCACCACGAACGAACTCAAGGGCATGATAAAGACGGGGGAGAAGATTACAGCCGAGTTGTTAAGAGCAGACAGCGGCGCCCTCGCGCTTCTCAAACAGCTGCCGTATATCACCTCGGCAGAGATTTCTGGCACGCAGCTCATCGTCAAATCCGAACACGGTAAAAATAACCTCGCAGCCGTGCTGGATTACCTGAATACGCATCATATCGCTTATGGTAAAATCTTCTGTGAGCTGCCGACGCTCAACGATGTTTTTCTTGAAATCACCGGCAAAGAATTAAGGGATTAGGGGTGAGTGAATGTTTGCGCACATCTTTATATACCGGGTGAAATGTCTCTTAAGAGACAGGGCGGAAATCTTTTGGACGCTCATCTATCCGATTGTCCTCGCCATATTCTTTGCCATGGCGTTTTCGAATCTGTCAAATGTCGGTAATTTTTCAGCCATCGAGATTGCCGTCGTGGATAACGCGGAATTTAGGAACGATACAATTTTCGCGTCGGTGCTTGACTCGGTTTCGGATAAAAATAACGATACCCGGCTGTTCAATGTCACACGGACGTCAAGGGAAGATGCGGAGGAACGTCTCGAGAGAAATTGGATCAGAGGTTATATCATCTTTGAAAACGGCGCGCATATTGTCGTGAAATCAACAGGCATTGAGCAGACAATACTGACGGAATTCATGGACAGCTATCTCCAGACCAGCTCGGCATATACATCCATATTGAGTCAATTTCCGCAGGCGCATGACGGTATCCAATATACTGCAGACAAGTCTTTTGTCAAAGAGATTGCAACCGACAGATCAGGTGCCGACTCAATCATCATCAGTTTTTTTGCGCTCATATCGATGGCGGCCATGTTCGGCGGCTTCAGAGGCAAGTCGGAAGTTGAAAATATGCAAGCGGATTTGTCGCCGCAGGGCGCGCGGATGAATCTCGTGCCAGTCCACAAGCTTAAAGTCTTCTCTTATTCGATCCTGGCGACTGTCCTGATCCAGTTCATCTCACTCGTTTTGCTTGTCGCCTTTATGGCGCTCGCTCTCAACGTGGATTTCGGCAGTCAGCTCGGTCCGGTTCTCATCACCTGTTTCTTTGCCAGCATCATGGGCGTCACATTCGGGGCGATGGTCGCAGCGCTCATCAAAACAAGCGAAAGCGTCAGAATGGGCATCATGATCTCTGTCAGCCTCCTCCTGTCCACGCTGGCCGGTATGGTTTACCCAGGCCTCAAATACGTTGTTACTCAGGCAGTACCGATTATGGCATATATTAACCCAGCGAACCTCATTTCCGATTCATTTTTTGCGCTTTACTACTACGGCGTCGGCCCACGGTTTTACCTGAATAACGCTCTGCTCCTCGCATTTTCGATTGTGTTTACCCTTGTTGTATATCTCGTCACAAGGAGGCAGAAGTATGCCAGTATATAATGCTTATTTCAAGGTCATTAAGAAGAACCTTGTGTCCTTGCTCATCTACTTTTTCGTCTTTGTGATGATGGCGTTTATCTTCTTCGGTCTGGGCGGCAGCAGTCCGGCATCCGCATCCTTCACGGCGACAAAAACCAACATCGCTTTCTTTAACGAGGATAACACCCCACTCGTTGACGGGTTGAAGGAGAGTTTATCACAGAACGCGAATTTCATTCCGGTCAGCGACAAGACCGAGAGCATTCAGGACGCGTTGTTTTACGGAAAGATTGATTATGTACTCAGAATTCCGGAGGGCTTCACGGATGACTTTTTAAGCAGTAAAGATGAAATACAGCTGCAGAGAACTGCGCGTCCAATGAATCCCGGCAGTATCAGCGTGGATATGCTCGTGAACAAATATCTGAACCTATCAAGATTCTATCTGCAAAATATCCCCGGCATCACAGCCAGCGAAGTTGCCGAAAATGTTCATCGCGATCTGAACGTGTCAACAGCCGTCGAGTTGAAAAGCAGTGAGGTGCAAATCAAAACAACCGGCCTGGCAGACGTCTTCAGATATCTCGCCTATCCGATTCTCGCAGTTCTCCTGATGGGGATAACGTCGATCATGATGGCTTTCAATGATCCGGAAATGCAAAAACGAAATCAATGCGCGCCGCTTAGTCCTTTTAAAATGAGTATACAGCTCTTTATGGGCAATACCGTCTTCGCACTCATTGTATGGGCGGTTCTGTGCGTCATCTCTTTGTCACTCTACGCTAAAGCAGGTCTTAATACCGGCGCGATCCTGCTCTGTATCAACGCCCTTGTCTTTATGGTCTTCTGTGTGTCCATCGCTTTCCTCGCCGGGAAATTCATTAAAAGTGCCATCGTACAGGCAGCTACCACCAATGTTGTTTCACTCGGCGTTTGTTTTCTGAGCGGTGTTTTCCTGGACCAATACTTGATGGGTGATACGGTTTTGAAAATCGCCAGCTTCACACCGGGCTTCTGGTATGTCAAAGCTGTCAATGCGATAAAAGAGCTGACATCGTTCAATTTCGACAGCCTGAAACCAATCTTCGGTTACATGCTCATCCAGCTCGCTTTCGCCGCCGCCTGCATCATTATCGCCCTCGTCGCCTCCAAGCAGAAACGGCAGAACATGGAAAAATAGCAGAAAGCATTGTAAAGCCTGCGGATCATCACCGCGGGCTTTATTCAGGTATAGGACATATTCTACCGGAATGTATTGTGAACGCTTTCGGTTCATCGTATAATATATGGTAGTTGGATAAATGTCCCGATAAGCGAAAGGGAAGGAATATTATGAAAAAAATACTAAAAATTATAGGAATAATTTTATTATGCGCCATTTTGGTGATCGGCGGATACGTCGCGTATGTTTTTATCGCGTATCACCGGCTCGACGACAACATAAAGCTCGATGTCAGTCATATCGGGTCTGATTCTTTGCAGACAGGCTCCATTTATACGATCACAACATACAATGTGGGCTTTGGCGCATATAGCCAGGATTACAGCTTCTTTATGGACGGCGGCAAATATGCCTGGGCGTACAGCAAAGAAGAAGCAATCAAAAATATAAACGGCGCGGCGGCTGAGATCACAAAGAGGAGCCCGGATTTTGCTTTTTTCCAGGAGGTCGATACCGATTCGACGAGGAGCTACCATCTCAATGAGGTGACGCTGCTCGGTGAGAGCTTCCCCGAATATGCGTCCGTATACGCGCAAAATTACGACTCGCCGTTTTTAATGTATCCGTTTAAACAGCCAATCGGAAAATCTGTTTCAGGTATCGTCACCTATTCGAAATTTGATATAACCTCCTCGCTGCGCCGGAGCCTCCCGGTCGAGTCCGGATTTATGAAGATACTCGACCTTGATCGCTGCTATAGCGTGACGCGGCTTCCGGTGTCGGATGGCAAAGAGCTTGTTCTCATCAACGTGCATCTGTCGGCTTATACAACAGATGTCACCATTGGTGAGCAGCAGCTGAAGATGCTGTTTGAGGATGCCAAACGCGAATATGACGCAGGCAATTATGTTATCATCGGCGGCGATTTTAATAAGGATATCCTCGGCGACGCGCCGCAGCTTTTCGATACAAAGACCGATATCGCCAATTGGGCAAAGCCGTTGAACAGAGCATTAATACCCGTCGGGTTCGCCGCGCTCAGACCGGAATTCATGTCAGGCATCAATCCCACGGCGCGCGATTGCGACACGGGGTATGTTGAGGGCGTCACGTTTGTCACAGCGATTGACGGGTTTATCGTCTCTGATAATGTCATACCGGCCCACGAGGAGATCATCGACACCGACTTTGAGCATTCAGACCACAACCCCGTGCTGCTGCTGTTCAGTTTGTCTGAATCGGTTGAGAATACCGGTGTTACCTGCGGCAAATATTCTGATAGATAAAATAGATATAATCCAAGGAGGAGCTATGAAAAAATATCTGGTAATATTTATGGCCATCGTGACCATTGTGTCTTTAGCGTCTTGTTCCGGATTCTTCCCGATAACGTCGGAGACACCGGCAGCGAGCGAATCATCGGAACCCGCGACTGCAGAACCATCACACGCTGCGAGCCCCTCACCGACAGAATCGGCAGCGGCCAAGTTTCTGGCAGTCGAGCCTAGTGCACCGGAGGTCGGTAAATACCTGAGGCAAAATACGGCGGACCTGTCTCCCGAGGACGCGGACCTCCTTTTAGAGAGGCTGCTGCTGCTCCAGCTTGATATATCGGCGGATATGAACCTCAGGATCTGGGATGAGGCCAACATGACGGCGCTGAACGAGACACTGGGCGGTGTGCTCGACGCCTCGAAAATCCCGGAAATTACAGATGAAACCGTCCGCAGCGGTTTTCAGAAGGTTTCAGACAGCCTCATGACGATGGTTCGGTATGAGGAAACACCTGTGTTTGAGCCGGATTGGGCTGCGCTGGATTCGATGAAAGGGGCGTTCAGCCCACAGGCGGCGGCCATGGTTGAGTACCGAAACAGGCTGCAGGGGCAGTATTATGACGGGGACCCGTATAATTTCGTCCTCCTGGCTGAAGACATTGCCGCAACAGAGGAAGCACTTAAAATAACGGACATCGGTTTCGTGCGCTGGCAGCTGGTTCAGCTCTATACGGTTCAGGCCGGTAGGCTTTTATATGGACCTGAGGGCTCGTTTTTAAGCATGTTTATGGCCGGGGATCTGAAAATTATCTCCAATATTGAAAAATTCGCCGAACAATATGCAACAACCAGTTTTGGCGCTATATGCAAATCCATTCTCCTGAAGCAGGGTGAAGGAGAACAGGCTGTTTCTGACTTCATCTCAGACAGTCTCATTTTCCCGCCGGGAGACTCCAGAATAATGACAGAGATCAAAATCGATTTTAACGGCGCCGAGCTCGTCGTCCCGCAAATCACAGGCATCGCCGATGCGGCTGTGATGGAAAAAGTGAACACGTCTGTCATGGCTGCAGCCAAAGCTCTTGTTAAATCCGGCAGAGACAATCAAGAGGTAAACTGCTATATTAGTTTTACAAACGACACCTATATCAGCTTTAACTTTTTGTACAGCTACAGCATAGAGAGCGATATGGGTCATTATACAGAATCCTTTTTGATGCTTAAAATGAAAACAGGGGACAGTGTCACGCTCAGCGACCTTGTGGGAAAACCGCTTGATGCCTTTAAGGATCAGCTGCTGCAGTCAATACTCGGTGCTGACACGCCGAAAGACCTGCAGGAGCCCGTTGATTTTATGATCGATAAAAAAGATCTGATCATATCAGTGCCGTCAGCGACGAGTGAATGGCCGGATTATTACAACGTGACGTATAACGGTTTGAGAAGCTTCATGGATGTTTCAATGCTCTACTGATTTATCGCCAGAAAAGACGAGAGGGTCCGCTTCCGCGGGCTCTCTGTTTTTAATGCGGCGCTAATGTAAAAAATGTAAAATAATTTCCGGCATTATCCCGGTTCGACTGTCAAATACTATACAGACGGTATTTGTATATGATAAGGGATGATTTTGTGAAAAAACCAAGAATATTAATGATGCTGCTATTGACCGTTTTTCTGCTGACCGGCACGGCTTCGGCGAAATACATTGACAGCGCTCAAAACAGGTTTGACTTTGCAGGCAGTGTGATTGCCGATAAAAATGTCGAAGGAGACTATATCGCTTTCGGAGGAAATGTAAAGCTCGAATCCGGCGTCACCGGTGACATCATTACCGGCGGCAGAAACATCATCATAACGGATGAAAACGCGGTGCAGAATATATACGCTGTCGGACAGTATATCACCGTGCATGCGCAAAGCGTCCGCAACATATATGCCGCAGGTGGTGATATTACCCTCAATACTGGAACGAATGTCAAAGGCGCGTACCTGTCGGGCGGTACCGTCACCTTCGGCGGAACAGCCGTTGATGCCTATTTGGCCGGTGTGTCCGTCTCTGTTGATGGGACAATATACGAGAATCTGATTATCCTCAGCGACCACATCACGTTCGGTAAGGATGTGACGGTGAATGGACATGTCACGATATACGGTACGGTAAAGCCGCAATTGCCGCTGAACATCGATGAGTCACAGGTAACGTTTAAACGCATCATACACGCGAACAAAACCAATATCGATTTAAGCGAGCGGGGGATCAGCAGGCTAAAAGTAGTCATGGCTATCGTCGGCGTTATCATCGCTGTTTTTATCGCTCTATTGATAACGCTTTTCAGAGGCGGCTATTGCAAAGCGAGGGCTATGGAATTAAAGAAAAGATGGGGCAAATCTGTGCTGGCGGGTCTGATTGCACTCATTGTCATTCCTTTCGGTGCGCTCATCTGCATGCTGACTGTCTTCGCGATTCCCGTCAGTATTATCGTCTTAATACTGTACGGTATTCTGCTATACCTTTCGCCGTTTATCACCGGCACAATCCTTGGCCGCCTGCTGATGAGCAGAATGAACCGTTTTCTTTCGGCGAGTATCGGTGCCGCAGCGGTGAGTATCCTGCTGCTCGTCCCCTATCTGAGGACTGTTGTGTTTCTGGCCTGTGCGTTTTATACTCTTGGAATCACTGTTATCAGCTTGAAGCCGCGAAAAGAAAACAATCAGACAGATATAATAGCCGGTGAATAATACTGTTCATCCATAAACACAATGAGATATCAGCACATTCTGCGTTACTTGTCATTCTCGCTTTACTTGTCCTTCCAGCGTTACTTGTCATTCCCGCGAAGGCGGGAATCCAGTCTCCTAGGTACGTGGATTCCCGCCTTCGCGGGAATGACAGTGAGGACGGGAATGACAGCGCGGATCATTAAGAAAGCATTCAAAAAGCGAACACCTCACTTGTATGAGGTGTTCGCTTTTCGTGTTATAGTTCAGAACAATACTAAAAATCATCGAGTGTAATAGCGGTGGAGGGGATGCCTGCGCCGCCGGTTATATCAAGCGTGATTGTGCTGTCATTTTCCGGATAGAAGGAATAGATGCTGTCGGATTTATAAAACACCGTATCATCACCGAATAAATAATCGACGCCTGCCCATTCAACTCCGGCTGCATATTGAATATAGTAGTCTCCGGTTGGTACGCCCATTTGCAAAGTCTGTCCAGCCGGCATAAAGAACGCAAGAGCCATACTGCCGTCATTGGCGTCGATAAATTCTATCACGTAGTCAAAATCGTAGCTCGTTTCCATATTAACGGTGCTGTCTACATAGTTGCCGTTAACGTAGAAGGCATAACCGTTATCCGGGTAGCTTTCATCGAAGTGCGTCATGTAACCCATGTAATCATCGATCAAAAACGATTCATATCCTGTAAGGTAAATCTGTGTACCGTTCGTCTCCAAGCTGAAAACGTTCCCGTCGTCATACAGGAGTATATCGATAACGGAGCCGTAGTACGTCATTGTGTAGACATCGCCCTCAAACCATGTGCCGTAGAATTCAACATCTTCGATTTTGGTTATATCCATGCCGGTATCTTCACATGCGGCGATGATATAGTCCTTTGTAACGGCGTCGAAAATGTCGAGCCCTGCGCTGCTCGATGTGGTGTAATCATCCGTCTCGTCGGGTTCTATGGACGGTGTGGGGGAAACGACATCTTCTGACGGCTCGACGGACTCTGATGGTTCTACATCTTCGGTCGTATCGCTGACGTCACTGTTGTCGGATACATCGGGGTCATCATTATTGTTATTTGACAGTTTAGAATAAAGTAATATACCGCCGGCGATTAAGGCGATCCCGACAATGATGGAAACGATTATAATCACCATTTTGTTGCTTTTTTTAGGTCCGCCGCCAGGCGTATTCGGACCGCCGGTATACGGACCGTTCTGGTAATAAGGCGTGTTTGGAGCACCCTGTGCGCCAGGCTGGTAATATGGCGCGCTTTGTGTGTTTTGAGCGCTGGTTTGGTAGTAAGGCGTCCCTTGCGTGCCCTGTGCACCGGGCTGGGTATACGTCGGTGGCGTGCCCTGTGCGCCGGGCTGGCTATATGTCGTCGGCGTGCCCTGTGCTGCGGGTTGATAATAGGCGCCGCTTGGAGTGCCTTGCGCGCCGGACTGATAGTATACGCCGTTTGTGTTTGGCTGCTCGGAAACAGTTGTACTGCCGCTTTCAGCTTGATCGGCCGTTGCGATACCTGATGCGCTGCCGTTATTCGTTCCGCATCCGGTGCAAAACACGGCGCCTTCATCCATCTCTTTACCGCAGTTAGTACAAAATCTCATGATTCTTACTCCCCTCAAATCATTCTCTGTGCGCTTGTTCACTTCTGCTCTCTAATATAATAATTTAACATATCATCTGCAGGTATGTAAATGAAATTTTCAGACATTTGATTGACGCGGGAAAATAATGTCCATATAATAAGAGCTGAAGAAATAAAACATGCAGGCGGTAAAGAAGCAATGGAAACAATCAGATCTAAAAAAGGCTTTATCATTGATATGGACGGTGTGATCTATCACGGAGATCGTCTTTTGCCGGGCGTTAAGGAATTTGTTGACTGGTTGTACAAAGAAAACAAGAAGTTTTTATTTCTCACAAATGCAAGCGGCAAATCACCCAGAGAGCTTCAGCTCAAGCTAAAAAGAATGGGGCTCGACGTCGACGAGAGCCACTTTTATACGAGCGCGCTGGCGACGGCGAAATTCCTGAGCCGCCAGAATCCCGGCTGCAGCGCGTACGTCATTGGCGAACCAGGATTATTTAACGCACTGCATGACGTTGGCATCACAATTAACGATGTGAATCCCGATTATGTCGTCGTCGGAGAGACAAGCAGTTACAATTTTGAAAAGATATGCCGTGCCTCGCATCTCGTTTCAGGCGGCGCAAAGCTCATTGGGACAAATTCGGATCTTACCGGTCCAAGCGAACAGGGCATCATACCGGCATGCCGCGCGCTCATCGCCCCAATTGAATTAACGACCGGCAGGAGCGCATATTATATTGGTAAGCCGAACCCGCTGATGATGCGGACAGGCCTTGTCATGCTGGGCGTCCATTCCGAAGAGACCGCCATGATCGGTGACCGCATGGATACCGATATTATCGCCGGTATCGAAAGCGGCCTCGATACAATACTCGTCCTGTCAGGCGTCACGACGGAAAAGATCATGGAAAAGTCCCCCTACCGGCCGAGAATCGTTTTAAACGGTGTCGGCGACATCCCGTATGCTGCGCAATAGCGGGACATCGCACCTTGGCTATCGGCTGACGGTTAATAGTTCATGTTGATGTTTGTCTTGGATTTTGATATTATGACGTCATTACTTACAAAGGATAACGCGCGATTATGAATTGGTTTCAACAATTGATCGGCAATAGAGTACTCATTAACGGGTTAGCCGCGTGGGTAATCGCTCAAATTCTTAAAATGATCATTTATGCGATCATCAACAGAAAAATCCATGTACGGCGTCTTGTCGGGGATGGCGGTATGCCCAGCAGCCACTCGGCGACCGTTACGGCACTGGCAGCGACATCCGCGCTGACCTATGGGCTTGGGTCCTTTGAGTTCGGCGTCACTGTCGTTTTAGCTTTTATCGTCATGCATGATGCGATGGGTGTCCGCCTTGAAACGGGTAAGCAGGCAAAGGTTCTCAACGATATGATCGAGTTCATCGATTCAATGGGTAAAGACTTATCTCCGGAGGAGAAGCTGAAGGAATTCGTCGGTCACACGCCAATGCAGGTTTTTGTCGGCGCGGCATTAGGCCTTGTTATCGCATTCACAATAAGATAGAAACATTTCTGGGGCTGACGGATGAACGGTATCATCGCAGTGGCTCTGAGCTCCGTTAAAATGCCCCGTTGCATGATACGCCCGTATGGTCCGTACTATGCCTCGGGGCTTTATGTTTTTAGACGAATATTTGGGACAAACGCATAAACTATGTGTTGTAATTAATAAAAAAACCATTATGTAATAGGAGGGATATTATGCCGATCGTTGGCGCATTTATACTGCCGCATCCGCCGATCATTCTGCCGGGAATCGGGAAGGGCGAGGAGAAGAAAATACAGAAAACGACCGATTCATTCCGGGAGGTTGCACGCAGGATCAAGAACCTGGCGCCCGAAACAATTGTCATCACATCGCCGCACAGCATCATGTATGCCGACTATATCCACATTTCTCCGGGTGATAAGGCCATAGGGGATATGCGCCAGTTCAGAGCGCCTCAGATCACCGTAAAAGCGGCTTATGATACGGAATTTGTGCGCGCGCTCGAAGATATATCGATATCAGCCGGTATTCCAACCGGAACACAGGGGGAGAAGAGCGCCGCACTCGACCATGGCACGATGCTCCCGCTCTTGTTTGTCAATGAGCAATACACCAGCTATAAATTGGTACGCACAGGTCTGTCCGGCCTGCCTATGGCTGACCACTACCGGTTCGGCATGTGCATCAGAGCTGCCGCCGAAAAAACAGGCAAGAAGGTCGTGCTCATAGCCAGCGGCGACCTGTCCCACAAGGTTCGTGCGGAGGGACCTTACGGTTACGCTGCCGAGGGCGTGCAATTTGACCGTGAAATAACGGAGATAATGGCATCCGGTGACTTCCTGCGGTTTTTCTCGTTTTCGTCGGAATTTGCGGAAAAGGCTGCGGAATGCGGCCTCAGGTCCTGCGTCATTATGGCCGGAGCATTTGACGGGCAAGGCGTCGATTCTGAACTCCTATCGTATGAGGGAACATTCGGCGTCGGTTACGGCGTTGCGTCGTTCATGCCGAAGGGGGTAAACGCTGACAGACATTTTCTCGATCAGTATCTTGAGCAGGAAGAAGAACGGATGAAAAAATTAAAAGAGGGTGAAGACGCCTTTGTCAGGCTGGCGCGATATTCTGTTGAGCATTTTGTGACGACAGGAAAAAGGGCACAGCTCCCAGGCGCTCTTCCTGATAATTTTCTCAGAGAAAAGGCCGGTGTATTCGTCTCGTTGAAAAAGCACGGGAATCTGCGCGGCTGCATTGGTACCATTTCGCCGGTAACATCCTGTATCGCGGAGGAAATTCTGAGGAACGCCGTCAGTTCCTGCTCGGAAGACCCGCGCTTTGACAGAGTGCGCGTTGATGAGCTGCCGGACCTTGTCTACAGCGTCGACGTGCTGGCACCTCCCGAACCAATCAGCTCGGAGGCGGAGCTCGACGTCCGGCGCTACGGCGTGATTGTCACGTCTGGGCATAAACGCGGGTTGCTGCTGCCAAATCTGGAGGGCGTCGATACAGTGGCGCAGCAGATATCCATCGCATCGCAGAAAGCAGGGATCAAATCCGGTGAAAAAATAAGCCTTGAGCGCTTCGAGGTGGTGCGCCACTCATGAGGGTTCTTTGTGAAATATGCCCGCATGGCTGCATTATTGAGGAAGGTCATATCGGCTTCTGCGGCGCGCGGAGCACGGTTGGCGGTAAGGTGACCAGCACAAACTACGGCAAGGTGACGTCAATTGCACTCGATCCCATTGAAAAAAAGCCCCTCTATGGCTATATGCCCGGCAGCCTCATATTATCGGTGGGGAGTTATGGCTGCAATATGAAATGCCCATTCTGCCAGAACTGTGAGATTTCAATGGCTGATGGACTGTCGGCCCAAACGTATGATATGTCGCCGCAACAGCTTGTTGATAAAGCGCTTGAATTGCGTCCGAAGGAAAACATTGGCATCGCTTATACGTACAACGAACCGCTGATTGGCTTCGAGTATGTCTTTGACTGTGCCGTCCTCGCACAGCAGCAGGGACTTAAAAATGTTCTGGTGACGAACGGCTATGTGTGTGAAAAACCTTTGAGGGAGATTCTGCCGCGCATCGACGCGATGAACATTGACCTGAAAGGCTTTACGGAAGCGTTTTATAAAAAGCTGAGCGGAGACCTCGAGACAGTCAAGCAGAGCATTGCAATTGCGTCAAAGAGCTGCCACGTCGAGGTAACGACGCTCGTGATCCCCGATGAAAATGACAGCGACGAGGAAATGGCGTCGCTGTCAAATTGGCTGTCTGGTGTCAACCCGGATATCCCGCTGCATCTGTCACGGTTTTTTCCGCGGTTTAAATATCAAGATAAAAGCCCGACATCGGTTGAAACGCTCTACAGGTTGCGGGATATTGCGAAGCGATATCTCAAATATGTCTATATTGGGAATGTATAAGAATAGTGCGATACCGTAGGGGGCGATGCCCACATCGCCGCGTCGTTCACGTATCTGCTGTGAGGTGCCCGATCAAGGCCAACGGGGCGATGTGGGCATCGCCCCCTACGATTGGCATAAAAGCGACGGACGATTTTAGTCGTCCGCCAGCTTTTTTATGTAGTTTATTAGGCTGTCTATTACAGCGGTATATGTACGTTTTTCTCGTCGTCCTCGATGGAATATTCGTCGTCGCGAAACAGGTTGATACAAGCGGTCACGACTTGCGCGTTATATAAAATGCCCGATTTCTGTTCAATCTCGGCAAGCGCCGTCTCAAGGCCAAGCGCCGGTCTGTATGGCCGGTGCGAAACCATAGCTTCAACGACATCGGCGACGATCAGAATTTTTGCCTCGTTAATAATTTCAGCGTCTTTTAATCCGAGCGGGTAACCGCTGCCGTTGACGCGTTCATGGTGCTGATAAATCGCCTTGCCGACGATGTCCGGCAGATTTGCTTTTGATATCATCTCAAAGCCCTTGTACGCATGTATTTTGATCATTTCCATCTCAAGCGACGACAGCTTGCCCGGTTTGGATAGAATTTCAGCCGGTACACTGATTTTGCCGATATCGTGGATATAACCAATCGTCCGGACGAGGTCAATGATCTCGCGGGATAAATTCATTTTTTCAGCAATTGCGGCAGAAAGATTGCCAACACGCAGTTGATGACCGGCTGTGTACGGGTCGCGGGCCTCGACGACGGAGGTCAGAAGATAGATGACGCCCTGCATAACATGATGCAGCGATTGCGTCCTCTGATCAACGAGTTCTTCAAGCTGCTTCTGATAAAACTTATTTTCCTCTTCGAGTGCCGCTTTTTCATCGCTCAGTTTCTTGACGTTGACGGCAGTTTTGACGGTTTTGAGGAGAATATCCTTGCTGATGGGCTTCGTCAGATAGTCGTTGGCACCGCTCTGAACTGCCCGTATTGCCGTGTCCACAGACGGTTCGCCTGTCATGATGATCACTTGAAGCGTTTGAGATATTTTTCTGATCCTTGTTAGTAGATCCATGCCCGAGATGCGCGGCATAATAATGTCAGTGATAACGACGTCGTAATTTTTCTCTTCGATCATGCTGCAGGCAACGACTGCATCAGGTGCGGAGTCTGCAATAAAGCCTTCATTTTTTAGAAACTCGCATAAGGTGATGCGAATGCTTTTTTCGTCGTCGACGATTAAAACCTTGCCCATAAGCTCATCCCTTTCGTGATATCACTTGTATCTATAACGACCAACCATTATCAACAGGGAGGTCAACCATAAAGACTGTATATTCACCGACCACAGATTCGAATGTCATTTTTCCATGGTGCTCGCTGACGATGCCGTAGCTGATCGACAAACCAAGTCCTGTGCCCATTTCCTTAGGCTTGGTTGAATAGAATGGTTCAAATATTCTTTCCCCGCGCTCTAGCGGAATGCCGATGCCATAATCCTTGACGATGAGGTGGAGCCACCGGCGGCCTTCATTCTGGTACTCACTGCAGTATAGTTCAATGACCTTATTTTCGTCATAATCCGGGTACCTTTCATTCAAAGCGTCTTTGGCGTTTGTGATCAGGTTCATAATGACCTGCTGTATCTGCTGGCTCCGGCATTTGATGTCCGGAAGATTATCATCGAGCCGGATTTCGAGCTTAATCTGATCTTTATTGATAATTGTATTGACGAGTGAAATCGTCTGGTCAATGATATCATAGATGCTGGCGTAGCTGTGTGACCTTTTTTCATGCCGTGAGAATTGAAGCAGATTTTTAACGATAACGGAGATGCGTTCTGTCTCGTGGATAATCTCGCTTGAATATGTCGCTGTGTTTGTCTCCTTGTCGGAGGCATCTAATATGAGCTGCGCATAATTCATGATGCCGTTTAAAGGATTGTTGATCTCATGCGCGACACCGCCCGCGAGCGTGCCGATGGCCTCAAGCTTCTGCTGCTGGCGCAGCTGCGCTTCCATATCCTGTTCTTTTTCTTCGTGATGTTTTCTTTCTGTAATGTCACGCGCATAGACGAGGTCGCCGTCCTTATTATTATACCGGATCGGCACGACGATAACATCAACATAAACCGTCGTATTATCTAAACGTATGTAGGCACGTTCTTCCGGAGTGGGCGAAGCTTTGCCGGCCCTTAGGTCGCTCATATACTGCGCAACATCATCATGATAATCAGGATGGATAATACTCAGCCCACTCTTGCCGAGCAGCTCATCAGCTTTGGAGGCGCCAAGCAGTTTGAGACCGGCTTTGTTAACGAAAACAAATTCACCGTCTGTTATAACAAAGATTGTATCCGGCGCATTATCAACAAGTGTTCGAAAACGCTCTTCACTTTCCTGCAATGCGTGTAAAGCGGCGGTACGTGCAGAGATATCGTGAACGATCGAATATAAAAGCTTTCGTCCGCTAAATTCAATTGGGCCCGAATACACCTCAACATCAATAGGATTGCCGTCAGCCCGATTGTGCGTAAATAGAAAATAGTTGCGTCTTTTCTCACTCGACGCTTTCATTTCAACTTTTATTTGGTCTTGCGATAACGTATTAATCTGGGATATATGCATCTTTTTGATCTCAGACTCTGGCCAGCCGTAAAAAGCAATGGCGGCAGGATTGGCATCGACGATCTGCCCGCTGCTGGGATCAAGGAGAAGCATGACCGAGTGATTATCGGAAAATAGGCTTTTATACCGCGAGTCAGCTTCAGAAATGACTGCCATTGCCTCTTTGTATTCGCTCTGACGCAGAAGCAAAAGCGCAAGTAGAACAACGCCAACCGGATAGACCAACAGGACAGAAAAGCCGATCTGAATCAGCGTCTGTATGGCCATTTCCCATGACAGCAAAAGCATACAGGCCAGCATGCCGATGTGAACAGTGATGCCGAACGCGTATATTTTCAGCCAACGGAATCTCGTCCTGCTTAAGGGCGTAAAGCGCTTAAACAAAAGACCTAACGCTAATGATACAATAATGACCATGACGCCCGGCAAAACGCCGATGCCGCCGATCGTTATCCTGTATATAATCGTCATGACTGCGGCGATTGAGGCGGGAGCGAATCCAAATATTAACGCGGTCACGCAGATCAGAATTGATCTTGTATCAAAAAACAAGCCTGGGAAAAGCGTGAAAGGATAGGACATGATCGCAATCCCGATGAGGCCGATCACAATGCCGTTAAATATGGAAACGCATTTTTTGAGACGAAAACGGAAGATATAGCTGATCTCATAAACGATGCTGAGAGCCAGCAGTAAGGTCGCATTGTTGACCATCGCAAAGGTGACATATCCGCTCATGATACCCTCCGCCATACGATTTCTACCAAAATATGTGTAATACGCCTTGAATTTCAGGAAACCCATGCCGAAAAATGATATACTTTGTACATACACAGGATATTATATTACAACAAATATATCAATACAGTATCTATCGAATTTTTCTGACCAAAAAACAGCTCTCAGACCAATTGTCTTGAGAGCTGTTGGCTTACTATTGCTTTTTATTCTGATAATCCGCCTCATCCTTGATTTCGTGTCGGAAAGCATTCAAGGCGTCTTCCCGCCGTTCGTTTTTGGCGATGAGCTCATCCCTTGTTTTATCGTTTGATGTTGCCCGGATTGTCTCATCGGCATGGCGTATATTCCGGAGTGTGCCGTCTATGCTTTTTTGAATATTTTCAACATTGTCGTCCCTGTTGTCCGGATTTCTTTTCAATTTCTTCAACTCCCTTACGCAATATATTTCAGTCATTAGTATGGATCATATGCCCGAACCTATTGATGGAAAAATCAGGGGGTGAGAAATCGCCCGGTATAGTGCTGATATGAAGATGTCGATTTCTTCAAACGTGTTGTACAGGGCTAAAGAAGCGCGGATGACTTTATCGCAGCCGAATCGCCTGAGGACCGGCTGCGCGCAGTGGTGGCCTGCCCGAACGGCGATGCCTTCACGGTCAAGCTGCTCGGCAAGCTCATCACTGTCACAATTTTTCGCGTAAAATGAGACGATGCCTGATTTGGATGCGGCGTTTCCAATGATGCTGATACCTGGCATCTGACCGATTGTTGATGTCATATACATGAGAAGCTCGCGCTCATAACGGCAGATTTCCTTCAGTCCGAGCTGGGACACATAGTCGACGGCACACCCCAAACCAACGGCGTCGGCGATACTGCCGGTACCAGCCTCAAACTTGTGCGGCGGCTTTTTAAACCTGCTTTCTTCTATTGTAACGCTCGATATCATATTACCGCCGCCCTGATACGGGTTCATCACTTCAAGCAGCTCTGTTTTTCCATAGAGAACGCCGATGCCGGTCGGCCCAAAAATTTTATGGCCGGAGAAAACATAGAAGTCGCAGTCGAGCGCCTTAACATCCACGGGCAGATGCGATACGGCCTGTGCGCCGTCCATAACGACTTTAGCGCCGGCGATGTGTGCCAGACGTATCATTTCCTCCGCCGGCGTCACAGTTCCCAGCACATTCGAAACATGCGCAAAAGCGACGATTTTAGTCCGACTCGTCAGAAGCCTTTGATATTCGGAGAGGACGATCTGTCCGCTGTCATCGACGGGTATGATATTAAGCCTCGCGCCTGTTTTTTTGCACAATAACTGCCACGGTACGATATTCGCATGGTGTTCCAGCTCGGATATCAGTATCGCATCTCCTTCCTTGATGTTCGCCAGGCCATAAGACGACGCAATGAGATTGATCGCTTCTGTGGCACCGCGGACAAAAACGATATCCTCCGGTCTTGGCGCATTCAGAAAGTCAGCAATGATGCGACGCGCACCCTCGTAAGCGTCCGTCGTCCGGCGTGCCAATGTATGGGCTGCCCGGTGGACGTTGGAGTTCTCGTGCTCGTAAAAATACCGGAGCCGATTAATGACGCAGCTCGGCTTCTGTGTCGTCGCGGCGTTGTCAAACCAGATGAGTTTTTTACCGTTCACCCTCTCGTCAAGGATGGGGAAATCAGACCTGATTTTCGACAGATCAAGCGGCGGATATGCTTTTCCGCGCGCATCCGTTCTAAAGCGCGTGGAATAGGCGTTCGTGTCCGGTATCATTGCCGGAGTTGCTGCCGATACGACTGCCGCTATTACTTCTGTCTCGAGTGCCGCAGGTAAATCAAAGCTACTGTAAATATTCGATAGCAGCCCTGCGCTATTGATATTCCGGCTTTGATTCGACGCATGCGGCGATTGAATGCCAAATAGTTCAGGATAATAAGAAAGAGCTTCGCTATATATACAATTTTCAACATCAGCGTTACTTATATTCATAATAATTTCCCGTCTCGACATTTTCGAGGACGGCTATGGCATCGTCCGTCAAAATCGCCGCCGAGCAGTATATCGAGAGCAGATAGAAACCAATGCCCTTGTTGTCGATACCCATAAAACGCACCGACAACCCTTTCGACTGCTCGCCCTGCAGTCCGGCCTGATACAGGCCGATAACGCCCTGTTTTGCTTCGCCGCTTCGTATCAGCAGGATGTTTGTTTTGCCGCCTTTTCCGCTGGGTTTCTTCTGTCCGTCAACCAGCAGCTTGTCGCACGGAACGATCGGGATGCCCCTCCAGGTGAGAAACGCTGTCCCGAAGAGCGTGACAGCAAGCGGCGGTACACCGCGCCGTGTGCACTCGCGCCCAAAGGCGGCAATTGCAGAAGGGTGCGCCAGAAAGAAGGACGGCTCCTTCCATACCTTCGCAATCAGTTCGTCAAAATCATCCGGCGTTGGAAAGCCGGTGCGCGACGTGATACGCTGACAGGGTGCCGCGTTTTTCAGAAGGCCGTAGTCGTCGCTGTTGACGATCAGGTACTCCTGCTTTTCCTTTATGCTTTCCATCCCGAGGCGAATTTGCTCTTTTATCTGGTCGTATGGTTTACTGTAGAGGTCCGATACCCTCGTCCCGATTTTTATAATTGAAGAGACGGATGTCAGAATGTATTCTCGGGGGGACTCTTCGTAATCGATATACCCCTCCGGTATATCGTCGGTATTCTGCTGCGTGTATAAAACGTCGAGCAGCTTTTCACAGTCCTTCACCTTGTTCAAGCGGAATATACCCGTGTCGATGGGCTTGAGCTCCAAAAATTGAGCAAGCCACCGCGGCGTGATCGATATAAACTGCGGCGCAGTTTTTGAAACATCTGAGAGCTGGTACGCTGAACGCGCCGACAGCGCGTCCATCTTGTTATCCTGATCCGGCATAAGCATCTCCTTTGCGGAATCTGTATTTTCTTAATAACATTGATGCTTTATTTTTTGGAAAACACCGGATTTTATACGCATAATTAAACTTAACCCACCTACCCGCCTAATAGAGGAATAGGGCTGCGCCCTATAACCCCTTTTATTGGAGCTGCGTCCCTTACCCATCTAGGCTCCCTTTTCAAGGGAGCAGCCGCAAAGCGACTTCGAAGAAGTCGCTTTGCGGCTGAGGATTTCCACCTGTGCCGCGTAACGCCAACAAAGCGGACGCCCAATGGGCGTCCCTACGGTATTACTGCGGTCTTTTGTAGGGGCGATTATTAATCGCCCGCCTTGTGCCGCGTAACTTCAATAAGCAGGGCGGACACGAGGGCCAGTGTTACAAAATCCATCAAGCCCCTTGACAGCGTAACAATGTTATGTTACGCTGTACACACAAGAGGTGAATGACATGGACGAAGAACTCATATCAAAAAAAGAACTGCTTGAAGCGACGGATATATCATATGGTCAGCTTTACAGGTGGAAACGCAAGGGGCTCATACCCGAGGACTGGTTTATTAAGAAATCATCGTTTACAGGGCAGGAGACATATTTTCCGAAATACAAGGTTCTCTCCCGCATTGAAAAAATTAAAAATATGAAGGAAGATGTTTCGCTTGACGACCTGGCGGATGTTTTTACGCCGACGCTGGGAGAGGTGAAGCTCGACCACAGGGAAATCGTGACGCGAGGCCTTGCAACTGCCGATGTCCTTAGAATGTATCAGGAAGCCGGCGGCAGCAGCGAAACACTGGCATTTCATGATATTCTGGCCGTATCGATACTGGACCGCCTGATCACATCTGGTGATATCGGCCTTGACGAAGGCCGGACACTCTTGGAAGTGTTGAAAGAGGCATCTGCCAGGCTGGGACTTGAAGCCTGCGAGGTGTTCCTGATGCGGAAGCTCGGCGTATTTTCCTGCTTTGTCGTCAAACCGCCGTGCAGCATTGTCACCGACAAAGGCATCAAAGTGATCAGTCGGCTCAACATCGCGGCGCTGACGGAAGAAATCAAACTGAAACTGGTTTAATTTATTTAGGGAGATATCAATATGGATAACAATTTTCGCGGTGATATCAAAATAAACGGCTCCGGCAGCGCCGGCGGCGGAACATATAACAGCGTTATCATCAAGGGCGCGGGTAAAATCAACGGTAGTCTAAAATGCAACATATTCTCGGTGAGCGGCACCGGCTCGGTTGACGGAGATCTCGAGACATCAGACGGGAAAATTAACGGTTCCGGCACCATCGAGGGCGATGTCAAGGCCGATAAGTTTAAAATCAGCGGGACGGGGAAAGTGACGGGCTCGGTGACGGGCAACGAATTCGCGGTATCCGGCTCGGGGACTATCGGTAAAAACGTTCAGGTACAAAAAGTCAAAATCGAAGGCCATACGAAAATCGGAGAGGATTGCACCGCCGAGAGTTTTACGTCGGACGGTGCTTTTGAAATCGGCGGTCTTTTGAATGCCGATGAGATTAATATCAGCCTTTTGGGATTCAAGAGTAAAGCGAGAGAAATCGGCGGCGGAAGGATCAAGATAACCCTTGGGCCGTCGCATGGTCTGGCTGTCATTAAAACAATCATTTCGATGGGGCTACTCAATCCGACGCTCGAAGCGGAAATCATCGAGGGCGATGAAATCATGCTCGAAAACACAACAGCCAAAGTTGTCCGCGGCAACAACGTCATGATCGGCCCCGGCTGCGATATCGGCACCGTCGAGTACAAAGGCAATTACGTCAGAAACGGCGATGCGCGCGTCGGTACGGAGACCAAAGTATAAAACATGTCTTTACAATGAAATGACAGAGATATGTCATTCTGAGCTTGCGAAGAATCTCCAGGTAATTTTACAACGGCGCAACGCCTGTAGATTACCTGGAGATTCTTCACTTCGTTCAGAATGACACTTTTGGCTATATTTGTGACGCTTGTTGATATTCGAGCACAAGCTTCTCCATTTCCTCGTCGGATATCATGGAGACTCTGCCGACCTCGTACTGCTTATCCACCCATTCCTTGATAAACCGGACGATATCGTCGCTCTTGCCGGCTTTTATGTTCATATTGTCCTTCAGCCACATTGCGATGCCGGCGAGGCCCGATGTGTTGCTGACGGCGACAGTAACAGGCCGGTTTAACACCTTTTTTGTATCGAAAATATTGTAAATCTCCTCGTCCTTTAAGAGTCCGTCGGCATGAATTCCTGCCCGCGTCAGGTTAAAGCTCTTCCCGACAAAGGGCGTCATCGGCGGGATTTCGTAATGCAGTACATGCTTGTAATAGTCGGCGATTTCTGTGATGATGGTCGTGTCGATGCCGTCGTTTGTGCCGCGCAGGGAAATGTATTCGAAGATCATCGCCTCAAGCGGGACATTGCCTGTCCGCTCACCGATACCCAGAAGCGCGCAGTTGACACCGCCGGCGCCGTACAGCCATGCTGTCGCAGCATTGACGACACCCTTGTAAAAATCATTATGACCGTGCCATTCGAGCCAATTATCGGGTACCTCGGCGTAATGCCGCAGGCCGTAGATGATACCCGGCACGCTCCGCGGCAGGGCGACGCCCGGATAGGGCAGGCCAAGGCCGAGCGTGTCGCACGCGCGGATTTTAATCGGTATCCCCGCCTCTTTGGATAGCTTCATCAGCTCGGTCGCGAAGGGCAGGACAAAGCCGTAGTAGTCTGCGCGCGTGATGTCTTCAAAATGGCAGCGTGGGATGATACCCTCCGAAATGGCGTCTCTCAGGACGGACAGATAATGCTCCATGCACTCCGAGCGGGTCATTTTCATTTTCTTAAAGATATGATAATCAGAGCAGCTGACAAGGATGCCGGTCTCTTTAATCCCAAGATTCTTCAGCAGTTTATAATCATCCTTTGAGGCCCTAATCCACGTGGTAACCTCGGGAAACTTATAGCCGAGCTCCAGGCACTTGCGGACGGCTTCCTTGTCCTTTTTACTGTAAACAAAGAACTCCGTCTGACGGATGATGCCTTTTTCGCCGCCGAGCCGATGCAGCAGCTTGTAGAGATCCACCATCTCTTCGGTCGTGTATGGTGAGCGCGATTGCTGGCCGTCGCGAAACGTTGTATCGGTAATCCAAAGCTCATCGGGCACGTTTATCGGCACATGACGGTGGTTGAAAGCCGTTTTCGGTGCGTCCGTATACGGAAAGAGGTCGCGATACAGGTTCGGCGTCTCAACATCCTGCAGCGTATAGTTATAAGCATGCTGCTCGAGCAGATTTGATTTCGAAAATTTCAGCATATCGGCCCTCCAAAAAATATAATGCATCAATTATACATTTTTTACACCGCTGCTTCAACCATCGAATTCCACAAATCAAAGAAGATACCATAAGCGATTGCTGTTAATGACAACGACGGCAAGTCACTATCTTTCCTGAAGCGTGACCTTGATAATATCTCCCGGCTGTTTTCCGATTTTTGCGCGGATATCCTTGCGGATGCCGATGATATGGCAGGGGGTGCCCATTTTGACGAGGCTGCCCTCGTAAGCTTCGCCGTCGAACGTGGCAGTCACCGGTACGCGTCCTTTTCCGAATTCCTGCTTAACATCGAATGGTATCTCGACATAAGCCCCGTCGATGCCCTCGACCCGTTTAATCTCCGCTTCGAACTCATAGGTTTTTTGTTGTGACATTGCAGACACCTCCGTGCTTTCTATTTAACAACGCAGCCACGCGCGGCCTATTATAACGCTGGGACACGACGCATGGTATATTGACGAGTATCGAATAAACAAGCATCAGCCCGACGACATACACCGGCACAAATAAACCAAATAGGACGAACGGCGGGATGGCGAAAATATGCGTTAATTCCGCGCGGCAGGATTCTATGAGGAATCTTTTAAGGTTTTCTTCCGAAAAATCCGTTAGGCGCTTCTTTTTGTATCCACCCTTGACGACGGCGCCGCCGTCCGGGAGGTATTTTTTCCACTTTCTGATTTTAAATACACGCTCGTAGATGCGAAGCGATTTCTCCCAGTTATGTGATCTGAAATAAAAAGAAGACGGGTTGAGAAGCCGATCGGGAAGCCTCCTGCATACCAAGGCGGCGAAAACCTGAAAAAGCGGCCAGATAGCAAAACAGAGCAGGAGCGCCGCTGCATCCGGTAAGAAAAGAATCTGCATGGCTACCCCCTTAGTTTAATCTTTCGGTCTTTCCATGTAACCTGCAGCCCAAACAACTTCTTGAAGAGCGAGACGAGAAAGACACCGATGAAGAACAGTAATAAGAGCGGATAAAGGGCGATGGAGAAAACCGAAAAACTGCCGATGGGGCGTGTGAGAATCCATAATGTCAGGATCCAGATTGGGTACAATGCGATATATATCCAGAAGAATGGCTGAAGCGGTAAAAAAGCCAAAACCACAAGGTGATATGGCGGAGACATGCTGGCGGTTACCCAAAAGAAAACTGCCAAAAACAAAAGAAAGGGCATTTTCATCGCGCCAGTGGCATAATTTTTCGTCCAACCCTCTAGGAGCGCTCGGAGCCCGGAGCCGTACATCCGGAAGGATATGACGCGGTCTCCGTGATAGAGTGCGTACGGTATGCCGCAGCATTTGAGTGCCTCTCCGAGAGCCAGGTCTTCCGTGACGGCGTTTTTTGCGGCATGATGCCCGCCAATGGCATTATAAGCCTCTCTTGGAATCAGAATCACCGGACCATAAAGGCCGACCTGAACAGTGCCAACAGACAGACCAAGTCCGTTGGCAGCCACCTGCACGATATTGAAGAACATGGAAAGCTGCTCGAAAATACGTTCTGTCTTGTGATAGGGCTGCACCGAAATGACGTCACCGGTTTTATCAAATACCGATATCAAAGAGGACAATGCGCCAGGGGCTAGCCGGACGTCAGCGTCAAGAAACAGATAGATATCGCCGCTCGCCGCGTCAGCGCCGCATTGGCACGCATATGATTTACCCGTCCAGTCGTCGGGCTTCTCTTTGACCAATACAACTATAACACCGAGCGCGCGCGCAGTCGCAGCGGTGCCGTCCGATGAACCGTCGTCGACGCAAATGATCTCGTGGATCGGCATCGTCTGCTTCATCAAATCCCCAAGCAGAAGCGGAAGGCTTTTTTCTTCATTTCTTGCAGGTATGATCACCGAGATTTTATGACTGGAGGCAACCGATTGGGTCGGACTGAGAACCCGGAGTCTTCCGAATAAAAGAAAGCTTAAAAGCAGTCCAACGATAGCGATGACGAGTTCAACAATCATGTGATTGTCCTGTTCGGGCTAAATTCAGTTTCTTATGTGCAGTATCGGCGGCGAGCTTGCCTGTGAGAATCGCAATCGGCAAGCCGGATGGTGAGAACGACCAGTGCCCAGCCTGATAGATATCGGGTAACGGTGTGTTGACGGCCTGCATGACCTTCTGCATCGTACTGACGGCGGGAATGTTATTCGTAAAAGCCCAGCCGGTGACCGCGCCGCCCATATTTCCCGTGAGCCGTTCGATCGTCAGGGGTGTTGAACAGAGTTTCTCCGTCACATCAGCGCTATTGAGAGGGAATGATGACCGGTCGAGCGTGTCTATGATCGTGTCTGTACAGTAGTCCTTAAACTCTGTGTACCAGCCCTGCGCGTGTATGGCTTTGACGAGCTCGTAATCAAACAGTGTGCTGATAATGACCCCAGTTTTTCCCGGTGGCGCGAGCAGCGTGTCCCGCAGGACCGGAATGGAAATCTCATATGTTGTGAGGCGTAAATAATCAGTGATCCATCTTTTCAGTGCGTCCTTATGATTCTCCGGTATATCACTTACGGCCTGAAGCTCTTTCCAAGTGCCCAAGCCGGAAAGACCTGTACGGTTTGGAGTATAAAAGTTATGCGCTGTGCACCGACCTTCAAAGGTTTCTTTTCCACTGTTGACGGCTAAAAAAAGTGACAGTATGGAGTCGCCGCTTTTCGCATCGCTAATCGCCCTGCGCTTTGCTTCGATATGTGAAATAAGCTTTTGATCGTTGAGACCTGCAGTATCGGCGCAGTCATAGAGCGATGCCATATTGCACGCCCAAATCAGCTTTTTATAAGAAATCATCTGTCCGTCAGAGAGCTGCGCTACGTGCTTTTTAACATCGACAGAGACAACTTTTGAATGAAGGCAGAGCGTACCGCCATTTGCAATAACCTTGTCCGTCAGATTCTCAGCGAGTACACGCATACCGCCTACAGGATAGCTGTAATCGAGGTATAAGCTAAAATAGCTGAGCGCAAAGGAGGCGGGCGTGCCTTCAAAGAAGTGCTGGGCGATCATGTCAATCAGTGCCATATTGTCTGTAAAGCGGCTGAGATACGCATAAATAGGCACGTTCAATTTGGCAACTTTTTTCGTGCTGCGGCGGTATCGGATAAGCCATGGCAAAAGCGTTTTCAAGAGATATTTTTTGTCCTTCATAACATTGCCAAAGAGAGGATTTTCTATCCCGTACAGCACCTCCATATACTCCATGGACTTTTTGATTTCTTCCGTTATGGCGATGATCTCGGCCTTACTATCTGGGAAGATATAAATGAGCAGGTCTCGATAGTTTTCCAGACCGCATTCCGCCGAGAGTTCTGCGAGACGATCGTCAATACCGATCGAGACAGGATTTCTGACGACGTCCAAATGAATGCCAAGATCCTTGAGCATTGGGAAGATAATGCCGGAGTTTTCGAAAGCCCGGATGCCGGAATCAAAGACATACCCTCCCGTCTCAAAGGAGCCAACAAGTCCGCCGGTCTTGTCTGAGGCTTCGCACATTAAAACGGCATAATTTTCTCTGCTCAGATACGCGGCGCTTGTCAGACCGGCTGCACCGGCTCCGACAATGAGTACATCAAAAGCTTTTTGTTTCATTTAACACCTCTGCTGTATATAACCGATGATTTCCCGCAGCGCAACGGGGCCGTTTGGATCTTGGCACATGAGGCAGCTGTCCTCACTTATTTTGAGCGCCTCCGAAGTATAGCAGCCGGGGCATTTGTCGATGCACCTTTTTGCGCCAGTCATATTGCCGACGGCTGCGCGTCGCATGATGCCTCTGATGTCTTGGCGCTCGTTTATACGGCAGGCGGGCTTTTCGCAGAACTGGCATCTTATTGCCTTTTGCATGACCTTTTGCGCGTCTGCCTCATAGCTGTCATAAAGACATTTGATATCGGAGAACGGCTTATCTAAGGTAACAACTCGGTTTTTCATGGCGGGATCAAAAACAAAGGGCTTCATGCCGCGCTTTTTTAGGACAGCGTTTGCAGCTGACAGGCCTGACGTCGTGACCGTCGGCGTCCCGGTTCCCATTACAGTCGATTCGCCGCAGCAGAATAGGTTGTCCCACTCGGTTCTGGTATGCTGCCGCTTAAACATGTGCTGACCGAGCATCTGCTTCGGGCCGGCGACAGCGCCGCCGTTTTTATTCGTGTAGCGTTCAATCGTAAGCGGAGTTGCGATCTCCGCAAACTTTACAGCGTCCGTGAAACCGGGGAACCGCTTTTCGAGAATGGCAGTTAACCGCGCTTGCTCTTCTGCCTTCTTTACCTGATAATCCGTTTGGTCCGAGCTGTTCCATTCTTTGAACGTGGGCCCTATAGCCATGACGACATGGCCTGCTTCGTCGCACAGCGTTTTGTCGTCGATGCTCATAATATAGACGGTGACTTCACTTTCGTCTATAGCGTCTGGATTGCCGATGAGCATTTCAATCGGTGCCGTGTCGGCAGGAATAACAGAGGCGTCCACATACGCATATAGAACGACGCTTGGATATGTAGGAACCTGGCCGGCTGCCCATGCCATCCTCTCCGGGGTCAGCTCCTTGCTATCGATCAGCTTTCCATAAAGATTCCAGACTGTCCCGGAATAGATGATGATGTCGGCATGAATTTGGTCGCCGTTTTTGAATTCTGCACCGACAGGTTGTCCGTTCTCGAAAAGGATTTTAGTGACCTCCTGTTCGAGCAGCATATCGCCGCCGTTCTCTTCAAGTACTTTCTCCAGCTTACCCGGCAGAAACAGCGTTGATCCGGCCGGATAATAGCTGCCGCCGACGTGATTATCAATAAACATGACAGATGCGAGGACGGCAGGAGCCTCTTCCAGTGTCGCGTAACAGTAGGTTGAGGTGAGCTTATCAAAAAATTTAAAAATTTCGGGGTCCTTGAAATATTTCTCAAGAAGTCTCCTGGCGTTTTTATTCAGATAACTTAGAAACTTTGCATAGGAGACAGGATGCCGCAGGAGGCTCTTCAGGGCGCCCTTCGGATCCGTCTCGTCAGCAGTTGTGTAATTTGGATTTTCAACCATCACGTGCTGGTACAACTTGCCGAGGTCACGGTAAAATCTCTTGATATTCCGGCGTTCCGTTGGAAAAACCATGGAAAGCTCCTCGGCGAATTTGTCCGGATCAGCCCAGAATTTTATTCGCTTGCCGTTAAAGTTGACACAATATAAGAGATCGTGCTTGATGACATGGAACGGCTCTTCAAGACAGTTGAAAACGAACCGGTGCGCGTTGAAGCCGTTTTCACCGAAACCATAGAGCATAGCCGAACCCTGATCAAATGTCATGCGCCTCCGTTTAAAAATACCGCAGGAGCCACCAGGATTATAGCTTTTATCAGCAATACCAACGTGCAGACCGCGCTTTGCCAGGAGGCTGGCGGCTGTGAGGCCCGAGAGACCTGCGCCGATAACAAGAACATCGTAATTCATAACAACCTCTATATGACAATCTTTGAAAAAAGCCGCCATTTATGTAAAACGGCGGCTTTGCCTTTTGTTTATCAAATAACCTGCCGCCAGGCGAGCATGCCGCCTTCGAGCACCTTTACGTCGTGAAAACCGGACTTTTTAAGTATCTGCGTCCCTGTTGTCGCCCGCGCACCGGATCTGCAGATGACAATGATCTCTTTATCGGTATAATCTGCAATTTCATCCAGCTTCGAAGCGAGCAAGCCGATTGGAATGTTCAAAACACCGTCGAGCGCCCCCAGCGGGGATGCTAATTCCGACGGTTGCCGGACATCCAGCAGCAGAGGCCTTTGGCTTGAAGCCAGCTTTTCTTTGAGCGCCGTTGCGGAAATATACGCGACCTCGATTTCGTTGACGCCTTTCTCCATTGTGCCTTTGATCTCACAGGCGGCAACATCTACTGGTATCCAGGCGCTTTTTGGGTCCTGTGCACACGTATAATTAGCTTTGAGAACATCAGCCATCCAATCGGCTGGTCCAAGGCGGAGATCCTCAATATAGCTGACGAACTCTTCTTTTGTTCTGGATTTATAGTGCGGATTAAGCTGTTTCTGACGGCCGAGGCTGGACGGCTGCCGCCCTCTGTATTCGTGGGCCGGATAGACAATCAAGTCGTCCGGCTGATCAAACATCTTGGACAGGCTCTCCCAGTGCTCGGCGGCGCTTCCGCCGGGAAGGTCATCGCGGCCGCCACCGGCGTCGTCAAGAAAGAGGAAATCTCCTGTCAGCAGTTTATCGCCGACAATCAAACTGATGGAATCCTTCGTATGTCCGGGTGTGAAAATAATGTCATACCGGATGCCGTTCAACTCCAGATGACCGCCGTCCTTGACGCGGATGTCCACGCATCGCGCGGGGGCTTTTTCATGCATAATATAATGGCAGTCCGTCGCATCCTTTAGAGCCGAGCCTGCTGAAATGTGGTCGGCATGTGTATGCGTATCGATGACGTGCGTCAATACGAGATTCCGAGATTTCAGCAGATCAAGATAATCGTTGAAATGATCGAGCACGGGGTCAACGAGTACTATGCGGCTGTCATTTTCATTGCCGATCAGGTATGTTCGGCAGGAATGCGGATTAAGCTGTTCAAAAATCATCTGCAGTACCTCACATTCAAGCAGCACACAAGTGGAGACTATTCTTCGGTGAAGTCGGCTTTTGAGGCGCCACAAACCGGGCAGACCCAATTGTCCGGCAGGTCTTCAAACGCTGTGCCGGGAGCGATGCCGCTGTCGGAATCACCGGCGGCGGGGTCATAAACGTAACCGCAAACATTACATACATACTTCTTCATAAGTTACCTCCAATATTTTTTTATTTTTTGGTTATTTGGATAGCCATGATTTTTAGGCTAAAAAACCCTGCAGAATCGTATCTTCAGCTTCTTTTTCGGTGAGGCCGAGCGTCATGAGCTTAATAAGCTGCTCCGAGGCAATCTTGCCGATCGCCGCCTCGTGGATGAGCTGCGCGTCCGAATGGAAGGCGGAAATTTCGGGAATGGATGATACTCGGGCGTCATGCATGATGATCGAGTCGCACTGAATATGCCCGCGGCAGTCGGCGTATCCTCTCAGATTGAGATGGAATACCTGCTCGGATTTGTTCTGGGCAACCGAGCGGGATATGACCTGCGCCGAGGCACCTTCTTCAAGAAGCTCCACGGTAATATCCGACACCGCTGTTTGTTCAAGGTATGTTAAAAGCCGTTCTGAAACAATGAGCTTGGCGTTCTTGTGGAGCTTCACGAGCGTATCGCGTTTCGTGCTGTCGATGCCTTTGATCTGCACCATCTCAAGCTCTGCGACGCCGTCTTCCTCGACCTCGATGATCGTCGTCGGGTTTAATATGCGTTCGCCGCTGCCGTCGCCCTCACCGTAATGCTTCTCGACATATTTCATTTTTGCGCCTTTACGGACAAAGAATTCGTGGATGCCGTCATGCTGGGCCTTCTTACTGCTCGAATTGTGAACGCCGCAGCCCGCGACAATCAGGACATCGGCGTTTTCCCCGACTTCAAACGTGTTGTAGACAAGGTCGTCCATGCTCGAGGATAAAATGACGGGGATATGGACGCTCTCATTTTTTGTGCCGGGTTTAATTATGACATTAATACCGGGCTTGTCAGTTTTTGTGATGATATCGATATTTGCCGTCGTGTTTCGTTGTACACCCTGACCGTTCTTTCGTATATTGTAAGCGCCCTGCGGTATTTCATGCAGACCTGCGACCTCTTCTAAAAGCTTTTTATCTACTGCATCCAGCATCGGCTGCGCCCTCCTTAATACATCCGACCCGGCATC
This sequence comes from uncultured Eubacteriales bacterium, assembly GCA_942492735.1. Taxonomy (GTDB): domain Bacteria; phylum Bacillota; class Clostridia; order Oscillospirales; family Oscillospiraceae; genus Sporobacter. The sequence goes on along the minus strand of OW818648.1, from coordinate 3,723,080 downwards.
GGCACGCGGATTCGTTGTCGCTCAAGTCGCCGAGGAATTTTTCCTGCGTTGTAATCTCAGTGATCGTGCCGCCCGAGACGAGAATGACCTCGTCTGCCAGACGCAGGATACGCTCCTGATGCGAAATGATGACGATTGTCGCATCCGTCTTTTCGTTCAGCGCCTGGAAGGTTTCGGTCAGCCGCTGAAAGCTCCAGAGATCGATACCGGCCTCGGGCTCGTCAAAGAGAGCGACCTTCAGTTCCCGGGCTAGAATACTTGCGATCTCAATCCTCTTCAGCTCGCCGCCGGAAAAGCTCGTATTGATCTCGCGGTTTATGTAGTCCTGGGCACATAAGCCGACGTCATATAACAGGCTGCAGTAATCAACATTGCTGCCGGGGCCTGCGGCCAGCTTTAAAAAGTCCTTGACCTTCAGGCCTTTGAAGCGCGCCGGTGACTGGAACGCATAGCCAATCCCAAGCTTGGCGCGCTCAGTGATTGATAAATCCGTTATATCTGTACCGTCCAATGCAATTTGACCTACGGAAGCTTTATAGATCCCCATCACAGTTTTGGCAAGTGATGTTTTTCCGCCGCCGTTCGGGCCAGTCATGACATAGATTTTTTTGTTCTCAAGCGTAAGATTGATGTCCCGGAGTATGCGGACTGCGCCGCTTTCTCCTTCGCCTGTAACGCCGATACCGGTGAGTTTGAGCATGAAAATGACCTCCATTAAAACCTGTCAGCCGCCTTTGGGCATTTTATAGAACCTTTAGGTTAAATATACCACATTTGCTTGTTATATTGTAGATTTATCTTTATAATAATTATAGTATTAAACAACGAATTGTATGTGATGTAATCACTTTCTTACAGAATAGGAAACTATATAATACAAACACAATAGAAAAAACATTTTAGGAGGGGTTTATAATGTCAATCATCAGTGTGACAAAAGATAATTTCGTGAGCGAGGTACAGCAGGCGGATAAAGCGGTTCTTATCGATTTCTGGGCGCCGTGGTGCGGATACTGCAAGAGGATCGCACCCGTGGTCGAAGCGGTCGCCGGAAATTACGAGGACAAGCTGATTTTTGGAAAAATCAATGTGGACGAGCAGGAGGAGCTGGAGGACCGGTTTGAGGTCATGACAATTCCGACACTGCTGCTCTTTAAGGACGGGAAGCCGGGTGCGCCGCTTGTCAATCCGGGCTCCAGAGCGGATATCGATAGATGGCTCAGCGAGCAGGGCATCCAGTAAATAGAAGCGTGAGCTGCGAGCTATACAAAAAAACAGACAGCAGGTGATTTATTATGACGACACAACATTATGATGCGGTCATTATCGGTGGTGGACCTGGCGGTTATACGGCGGCGCTCTACTGCGCACGGGCAGGGCTTTCAACGCTGCTCCTGGAAAAGCTCTCGCCGGGCGGCCAGATGGCGACGACAAGCTGGGTGGAAAATTACCCGGGCTTCGAAAACGGGGTTGACGGGTTTGAGCTTGGCGAAAAGATGAAGCTCGGTGCAGACCGATTCGGCGCAGTGAGCGTCTTCAGTGAGGTCACATCTGTTGATTTGGCGGCAAGGCCCAAAATCGTGCACACAACAGACGGCGATTACGAGGCGGAGACTGTGATTCTGGCGACGGGCGCTTCCCCAAGAGAGCTCGGCCTGCCGGAAGAAGCAGGACTGTTGAACCGCGGCGTGGCCTACTGCGCCACGTGCGACGGTATGCGGTACAAGGAGAAAACCGTTATCGTGAACGGCGGCGGTGATACAGCCGTCACGGACGCGCTATTTTTGGCGAAAATTTGTAAGCACGTCTATCTCATCCACCGCCGCGATACGCTCCGGGCATCTAAGAGCTATATGCTTGCGATTAAGAACACGGAGAATCTGACGTTTATCCCAGATTCAATCATCTCGGAAATCCTTCGCGAAAAAAAGGTAACCGGCGCAAAGATTAAAAACATCAAGACTGGTACGCTGACAGAGCTCGCCTGTGAAGGTATTTTCATTGCCATCGGCAGGATACCGAACACGGCGCTGTTAGCCGGACAGGTTGCTATGGATGGTAACGGCTATATTATGGCCGATGAAACAACGCGGACGAGCGCTCCGGGCGTTTTCGCCGTCGGTGATGTTCGGACAAAACCATTGCGCCAGATCGTTACTGCCGCTTCCGACGGTGCTGTCGCATCCCAATACGTCGAAGAATATCTGTTTGAAAACAAATAAAACTTTGTGCCTTTTGGGTCTTCCGACCCGAAGTCGGGCATAGCCGTACTCAGCACAACTCCCAAGTGCATCCTGATGGACGCCCTTTAGAAAGGAATAGTTATTAGATGAAAAAGCTGCTCACGCTGGCTATCGTTTTAGTTATGTCAATTTACGCGGTTGCCTGCGCAGGGACGCCGGATAACGGAAACATAGACGCATCCCAGGCAGCGTCCGGCACTTATCAGACGATCAAGCCTGAGGACGTTAAAAAAATGATGGATAACGGCGACGACATGGTCCTCGTCGATGTGCGCACGGCGGGGGAGTATAACAGCGCCCGTCTTGAAGGCGCTATCAATATCCCGGTCGAGACGATATCGGACAAAAAACCGGCGGAGCTTCCGGATGTCGACGCGAAAATCATTCTCTACTGCCGATCCGGCGCGCGCAGCGCAGTGGCCGCGCAAGCGCTCATAGCCTTAGGCTATACGGCGGTATACGACATGGGCGGTATCATTGACTGGCCTTACGACACGGTTTCCGCATCAGGCCCAACGCCTACAGAAGCATCCGATGCATTATCTGATGGTATACTGAGTACGTTCACGTCAACCGCCATTGACGGCAATCCTGTGGACGCGGCGATTTTCAGCGGCAGCAAGCTCACGATGGTCAACATCTGGGCGACGTTCTGCACGCCGTGCATCGAAGAGATGCCTGATCTCGGCAAGCTGAATACGCAGTATGCCGACAAGGGGTTTCAGATCGTCGGAATTATAGCAGACGCCGCTGACGGCGACGGCGCCATAATAGAGAACATGGTCGATTTAGCCAGGGAGATTGTTGATGCAACCGGTGCCGATTATCTGCACATTTTACCGTCTGCTGATATAAACAGGCTGCTGCTCGGCAATGTGACGGCTGTGCCCACGACGATTTTTGTAGATGATGGCGGCAAACAAATCGGCGAGGCGTATGTCGGTTCTCGCACCGGTGATGAATGGGCGTCAATCATAGATAACCTTTTAAAAGAGGTATAATAAGTGAAAGCGAAGCCGCATATTGCCCTTGCTGTCTTTTTTGTAGGATTCTCGTTCCTGCTCATCGGCATCTTCCGCGGCGAAGTCAATGTCGTTCTGCAAAAAGCCATCAGAATATGTCTGGAGTGTATCGGTATTGGGTAGGATGAAAGGCCGCCTGCGCCATGCCGTGCAGATCGCTTTTACAGCGCTGACGAACGGCTATGCCGCAGGGTTTCTTCAGGGGAAAATATATACAGGCGATCTTAAAAAATTCTGCGTGCCGGGGCTGAGCTGCTATTCATGTCCCGGCGCTTTCGCTTCATGCCCAATCGGCTCCCTTCAGGCGGTCCTTGCGAGCAGGCAATTTGATTTTTCATTTTACATCATCGGTTTTTTCATCATGGTCGGCGCGCTCTGCGGGCGGGTTGTTTGCGCCTGGCTTTGCCCGTTTGGACTTCTTCAGGATTTATTATACAAAATCCCGGGTGTCAAAAAAATCAAGAAGCTGCCGGGAGACAGGTGGCTCAAATTTCTAAAATATGTCATACTCGCGCTTTTTGTCATCATCCTGCCGCTCTTGGTTCTCGATATCGTGGGTCAGGGGAGTCCGTGGTTCTGCGAATATATATGCCCCTCCGGCACGTTTATGGCAGGCATTCCGCTCGTCCTCACAAACCCCGGCATTCGCAGCGCCATCGGTTGGCTATTTGACTGGAAGGTTCTGCTTCTGATCATTTTTGTCCTGCTGTCCGTCGTCGTCTATCGCCCGTTTTGCCGCTACATATGCCCGCTCGGCGCGATCTACGGGCCGTTCAACAAATTCGCGCTCTACAGATACAGCATCGATAAAGAAAAATGCACAGACTGCGGTGCCTGCCAGCAGGCCTGCAAGCTGGCTATCCCGGTTATGACAAAACCAAACAGTACCGAATGCATCCGCTGCGGAGACTGCCGACGTGCCTGTCCGACCTGTGCAATTACGACGACAATGAAACAAAAAGACGAAAAAATGGGTAATAGTTCAAAAAAATAAAGTAAAATAAATAATAAAAAGTAAATAAATGCCGATACATACATTAAGCAGCGAACAAAATTCATATGTAAGGTCGGTGTTTTAAATGCAGGGCAAGGAAAAAACGGGACGCATGAATTTAAGAATGAGGATGATTCTGAGTATATTTTTACCGGCGCTTATATGTTATGCTTTTTTGGACTTCTACATATTAACGATATCATTTAAAGCCTATACGATTTCGGCGGAAGCCGCGAAAGCAATTGTGGTACAGGATATAGTTATATCCGCCGTATGTATTGTGATATTGCTCCTGACGGTCATACTGATGTCAGGCGCCATTGTGAAGCCGATCAAAAAACTGGTTGGCTATTCGGAGAACCTTGCTGCCGGCAACACGGACTTCAAGGTGGAGGCGGCAAAAAGGGGCGACGAGCTCGGTCAGCTTGGCCGATCCATTCGTGAGATTCAGCTTTCACTCAAAAAAGCATCCCTCATTTTGGGTCGTGCCTCCGGCGACATTATCAATGGAAATTTATCGGTCAGAGTAGATGCAAATTGTTTTCCGGGTGATTTCGGCCAAATTATGGATGGCAGCAATAAGATAGACGACTCGATTTGCGAACTCATACGAAATATTAAGGATGCGGCGGTCAATGTGGCGGCTGAATCGCGGCAGCTCAGTACCGGAGCCCAAAGCCTCGCGCAGGGCTCGACAGAGCAGGCGTCGGCGATTGAGGAAATATCTGCCACAGTAAGCAATGTGCTGCAGATGACCAGGAGTAATTCCGAAAACGCAGACAGAACACAGCAACTGTCCGTGAAAGTAAATTCGGAAGCAAGAACCGGCAGTGTTAAAATGAAGCAGCTGCTCCTCGCGCTTGACGCGATTAATAAGTCGTCGTCGCACATAACAAGCGTCATAAAGGTGATTGAGGATATTGCATTCCAAACGAATCTTCTTGCGCTCAACGCCTCGGTTGAGGCGGCGCGTGCCGGAGTTCACGGTAAGGGCTTTGCGGTTGTTGCAGATGAGGTAAAAAAACTGGCAAACGACAGTGCCAAAGCGGCTAAGGAAACAAATGAACTCCTGGGAGACAGCATTTCCAAATCAAAGCAGGGTCTCGTCATCGGTGAGGATATGGAAAAAGCACTTCGCGAGATCGTTGAAAGTATCGACGGTTCTGTCTTGTCCATAAAGGAAATCGCCGAGGACTTTACGCATCAGGCTGAGATCATTGAGCAGGTTAATATCAGCTTAGGGCAGATTTCGCAGGTGGTTCAGAGCAATACGGCCACAGTGCAGGAATCAGCCGCCTTGAGCGAGGAAATGGCAGCCCAAGCCGCCATGCTGATGAATATGGTCTCAAATTACAGGATTGAGGTTGAACGCATCGTCACAAAACCCTCCGGCTTCAAGGACAGCGACTATTAAGGAGCAATAACTCTTAAAAAAACGGCGGATTTCCGCCGTTTCTTTATTTACGTTGTAACCTGTAGGGGTCGATGCCCACATCGGCCCGTCGGTCCTGCAAACCTCGATCTGCAACGAAAAAGTGCCAATGCGCATGTGTTCAATCTGGCTGACCCTGACGGGTCGATGTGAACATCGACCCATACGAGGTAGGGCGAAGACGGTTAGCCAAAGGCTCTCCTAAGCGAACCAAACAGCCGTATTTACTATTCGTCGATCAGTCTGTCAATCAGGGACTTCAGGAATGTTTTTCGTTCACTGTCTCTGGTTAGGTCGATGAGGGCAAACGGTTTGAAAATATTCGGTACGACACCGACAGATAACAAGCCAGTCATAAAGATTTGCGTGATTGATGTGCGCAGGTCTTTTTCGTGCATCCTGCAGCCTTTGTTAAGCAGCTTTTGACAGAGGGTGTCCATGAAGCTGTTGATTTCCTTTACCGTCCGGGCTTCATAATTTCCGTTTACAAGCGCATCATAGAAATACGCCCTGGTGACCTCGGGTAAGCTCTGCGCACCCTTTGTCAGATGGTCCATTACGGCAAGCAGCTGCTGCCTTGGTGGGAGGCTCTCGGTGTGCTCAAGCTCGCTCCAATCGAAGGCATTGTCAACCATCATCTCGAGCACCTTGCTCATAAGCTGTTCTTTTGATCTGAAGTAGTAGCTGATAGACGCAATATTGACCTCTGCCTTTGCGGCAAGGCGCCGAACTGTGACGTTGTGAAAACCAAATTCTTCAATGACGGCGATGGCCGCCTCAAGGATGCGCTGCTCTGTTGTGTCCATACGAATCACCCTATCCTATCGGCGTGCTCTATCAGCACGCCTTTTCTTATATCTTATTTTATATTAAACAAACGATTTAATCAAGCGTTTAATTCGTGTACAAAAATGACGCAACGACTGGCGATCACAGATCGCCCCTACGCAAAAACCACAGTATCGGTGTAGGGACGCGCATTGCGCGTCCGACCGTGTCGGCGTAACGCAAAACACCATGCGATCGCGTAGGGGTGAACTGTGTTCGCCAGTAATCATAATAAGTGTCGGACAAAGCAGGCTCATTTAGTTATCCGCCAGCCTGTTTTGTTAGTCAAATAAATGGATGACCAAAATCTTTCGAAAATGGTTGTTGAATTGCGCGTTTAAGAAGAATATTATAGAAATGGATCAATCCAATGAGGTGAATTGGTATGAGAATTACTATAGCAAGAGAATCAAAGACACCTGTTTATATCCAGATCGCCGATCAGATACGACGGCAGATTGAAATCGGGGAAATACCTGATGGACAGCACCTGCCCTCTGAGCGCAAACTCGCGGCGCTTCTCGGTGTCAACAGAACAACGGTGTTAAACGCCTACAGTGAGCTGAAGGCAGATGGACTGCTTGGCGCGCATGTCGGGAATGGTACAATTGTGCAGAGAATCCTTGATGAGAAAAATGATCACAAGGCCGGCTCGTCGGAGCCGGTATGGAATCAGATGTTCAGCCAATATGCCGCCAGATTTGATTCCAGCCTTGTCAAAGAACTGCTCGAGCTTGCCAGCCGTACTGATTTTATATCGTTTGCAACAGGAATCGCATCTCCTGACAGCGGGCCGATTGATATCCTGGACGGTTTTGAAAATGCGCTTGCTCAAAAAGAAAACATCAGGGCGCTGCTGCATTCGCCGACGGAAGGATTTTTATCACTGCGCCGTGCAATGTGCGCTGTGATGCAAAAGAGAGGCGTATACTGCAATTACGAAGAAGTCATGATGCTCTCGGGTTCACAGCAGGGGATTGACCTCGCGGCGCGTGTATTTCTAGACCCCGGAGATATCGTCGTCATTGAGGAGCCGACATATTTCCCGGCGATTCAGCTCTTCAGGACAGCAGGCGCGCGGATCATGACAGTTCCCGTCGATGAAAACGGCATGAAAGTCGACGTGCTAGAGCAGCTTCTGCACAGATACAGGCCGAAGCTGATATATACAATTCCGACGTATCAGAATCCGACGGGTACTGAGATGAGCCTTGACCGGCGAAAACGCCTCGTCGAACTCGCAAGGCAATTCAATGTCGTCATTTTGGAAGACGACGCATACGGGGACCTTTGCTACGAAGGCAGCCAGCTGCCGCTTCTCAAAGCGCTCGATAACAGCGGGTATGTTGTTTATCTCAGCACCTTCTCAAAAAACGTCTACTCCGGACTGCGGCTTGGTTGGCTGGCGGCCGACAAGAGAATTATAAAGGCGTTTTCATCATCAAAGCAGCTGATGGACCTGCATTCAAGCAGCCTGTCACAGTGGCTGATCGAACGATTTGTTTTAAGCGGAGGGCTCGGTACCCATATGAAAGCAATATGCCTGGAGTATAAAGAAAGACGGGATATTATGTTTGACGCGCTCTCGCGGTACGCGCCGAGAGGCGTCACTTGGAACAGGCCGAAGGGTGGCTATTACATCTGGTGCCGTCTGCCAATAGGGTTATCGGCCAATAAGCTTATTTCAAAGGCCGCTGAATATAAAGTAAGCTTCATCCCCGGTACACCGTTCTTTAACTCAGAGCAGGGTGATGATTATATAAGGCTCAATTTCACATATGCACCGAAAGATCGCATAGAAGAGGGCATTAAGCTCCTCTGTAAAGCGATGAAGGAATTGCTTTCAGACGCAGCTGACACTAACGATGAATCAATCTCTGAGGTCAATCCGATTGTGTGAGAAACGGAGGCGAACCAAGTTCGCCTCAGGTAATCCCGCTTATCATATCGTAGGGGCCGACGACCTCGGCGGTCCGTAGGCCCTTCCGACGGGAAAGACGGCAGTTACGTTGGGCACATCACATTGCGGCACGCCGGCAAAGCCACTCATCACGTAGGGAACGGTCTTGACCGTTCCAACGCGACTTATTAGGAACATCAAAAAGACGGGATGTGGAAATATGGAATACAACTACGCGCGAAGGATGGCCGATCTGAAAGCCTCCGAAATCAGAGAGCTGCTTAAAATCACGGAGATGCCCGATATTATCTCCTTTGCCGGTGGCCTGCCCGCGCCGGAGCTTTTTCCGGTTGAAGAGATCATTGAAGCGTCCCGGCGCGTCCTTCAGGAAGAGGGCCGATCGGCGCTGCAATATTCAGCAACGGAGGGGTATGGCCCGCTGCGCGCGTGGATAGCCGATAGGGTCAATAAAACGCGGGGCACGCGCCTTGACGAGGACAGTATCCTCATCACAAACGGCTCCCAGCAGGCACTTGATCTGACCGGTAAGGTGTTTCTCGATGAAGGCGACACGGTCCTCTGCGAATGCCCGACATATCTGGCTGCAATCAGCGCGTTTCGAGCGTATAGCTGTCGGTTTAAAGAGGTACCGACCGATGATGACGGCATGATCCCTGAAGCGCTGGAGCAAATACTCAAGTCAACCGACCGCGTCAAAATCATCTACGTCATTCCGGATTTTCAGAACCCCACAGGGAGGTCCTGGAGCCTGGAGCGCAGAAAACAGCTCTATGCGCTAGCCGAAAAGTATCACGTTATCGTTACTGAAGACGATCCATACGGCGAGCTCCGCTTTGAGGGTTCACGTATACCATCCGTTAAGTCCTTTGATCGCTCCGGCAGTGTTTTCATTTTTGGCACCTTTTCAAAGATTTTCTGCCCCGGGTACAGGGTTGGATGGGTGGCAGGCGACAAGGAAGCCATCAAAAAATACGTGCTCGTCAAGCAGGGGGCCGATCTCCAGTGCAATACCCTCGCCCAACGCGAAATCATGAAATGGCTCGAGCTTTACAATATCGACAGACATATTGAAAAGATACGTACCGTTTATAAACGGCGCCGCGACATTGCTATATCTGTCATGGAAAAAGAATTCCCCAACGGCGTCACGTTCACCAGGCCGCAGGGGGGGCTCTTCACATGGGCTGAGCTGCCTAGACACATGGACGCGCGTCAGCTGCTCATAAGAAGCTTGGAGCGGAAGGTTGCCTTTGTCCCCGGCGGTTCCTTCTTCCCGAACGGCGGACACGAAAACACCATGCGCCTCAACTTCTCCAACATGCCCGAAGACCGGCTCGCCGATGGGCTCAAACGCTTGGGCGAAACAATCAAAGAACTCATTTGAAAGTAATTGCATAAAATCAGGAGCATTGTATAATGAAGGAGCAAAACCCACTCTCGTCACAGGCGGATTGAATATGATGATCGTCGCATGGTTTTCCTGGTTTGTTATTTACAGCTTAGTCGGATGGATTTATGAAACGGTCCTATTCTCGATCAGAGAGCGGAAGTTTGTCAACAGAGGGTTTCTTAACGGACCGATTTGTCCCGTTTACGGTTTCGGCGCGTTGGTGGTCCTGTTAGCTCTTGAGGGACGGATTGACAATGTCTTTGTACTGTTTGTGTCCGCAATAATTCTAACCGGTACGCTTGAATATCTGACGTCCGTCTTGCTGGAGAAGCTTTTTCACGCAAAATGGTGGGACTATTCAAGCAGGCGCTTTAACCTGAACGGCCGGGTGAGCCTCGCCGCAGTGGCCATATTCGGTGTCATGGCCGTGCTGGTTATAAAATACGTGCACCCGTTTGTGCGCGGGATGACGAGCAGGCTGCCCCCTGATGTTCTGTTTGCCGCGGCTGCGGTTGTGCTGGCGGCTTTAGCGGCGGATACTTTTTTCACAGTCCGCCATATTCTGGTGCTTAATGGACGTTTGCATGAGATACAAAGCGCCATCAACGCATTTCTTGAAGAGCAGATCAAACGTGCGGAAGAACTCAGAGACTCCCTGCTGGAGAGCTTTGAGCAGAGCGCTTTTAATACCGAACGAATTGCCCTGCTGTGCCGGTTGAGCAGCTTTCAGAATACCCGCCTCGTCCGCGCTTTCCCGAAAATGCGGTCCGTCAAATATGAAGACGCAATGAAAAAGCTGAAGAAAACGTTAAAGCATTGATGGGACGAAAAACACCTATCAGACAAGATATCAAAGATAAAAAACCGACTGTTTCACTTACATGAAGCGGTCGGTTTTTCATAGCAGTAACGAAGGTTCGCCGGTTGCGCCGCGGATTTTAGCCCGCCAGGCTCTCGTATATCACGTTCAGGTTTTCTTCCATGCGCTCGAGATATGATTTGCCGTTTTCGGTGCTCTCTATGGTGTATATTGACTTCACCTGCGCGCCGGTCTCGCGGGCGAGGGTGTCGGCGACATCGGGGTTTTCGAAAGCCTCACTGAAGATTGTTGTGACGTTATTGGCTTTGCAATAATCGACGAGTGCTGACAGCTGCTGCGCGCTCGGTTCGCCTTCGGCGAAAACGTCCTCGACACTGTTTTGGGTCAGTCCGAAATCACGGCAGAGGTAGGCAAACGCTGCATGTCCCGTCACGAAGCTTTTATTTTGGACATCGGAGAATTTCTCTGCATATTCGTTATAAAGCTGTTCGAGTTGGGCGATATATGTCTCATAACTGCTCTCGTAAAAGGCCTTATTGATAGGGTCTGCTTTAATGAGCGACTCTTTGATGTTTTTAACCGCAACCTCTGCGCTTTTGAGGCTCAGCCAGATATGGGGATCGCTCTGATTCTGCGCGTTGGTGACGTCGGCGTTCGAAATGACGACGACGCCGAAGGAGGCATCAACGGTGACAATGTCCGCATTACCGGAGGCTTTCAGAGCATCGTCCGCCCAAGGCTCCATCCCAAGACCGTTCATAACAAAGATATCCGCTTCGCCGAGCGCGGCGAGGTCTTGCGCCTTCGGCTCAAAATCATGCGGCTCTGTGCCGTCGGGAATAATAACCGAGACAGTGACCTTGTCGCCGCCGACTGCGGTGACATATTCCTTGAGCGCGTTAAATGAAACAGAGATATTGACTTTGCCGGATTCGTGGGTAGTGCTCGGCGACCGGCTGCAGGATACGACGATGACGACGACTGCAGCGCCTAAAAGAGCAGCGATGACTTTTTTAACCATGTTGACGGACTCCTAACAGAAACTACTTGCAAATGATTCGCATTTGCGTCTATAATAGATAATAACAAGCACAGGAATAATCTGTCAATAGGGACAAGAAACTTTTTTATAGGTGAACGTCATGATCAAGGCCGAAAATCTTCATTTTTCCTATACCGGTACAACGCCTTATATTTTAAGAGGGCTCAATCTGCATGTAGACAAGGGAGAATACGTCTCAGTCGTCGGCGACAACGGCAGCGGGAAAAGTACGCTGATAAGGCTGATACTGAAGCTCATTAAGCCGACGAGCGGAAGTATTGAGACCTTTTCAAAAAGAACGGGTTATGTTCCGCAGAAGAACGACGGGGCGCAAGCCGGTTTTCCGATTACCGTCTTTGAAATGCTCGATTCATACCGCCATCTGCTGAAGCTTAAGGGTAAAGATGTCATTGCCGAAAGCCTGCGTCAGGTGGGACTGACCGACTTTTCCGGTGCGCTCATGGGCACACTCTCCGGCGGGCAGAGCCAAAAAATTCTGATAGCCAGAGCGCTGATGGGCAGTCCGGATTTGCTCATACTGGACGAACCATCAACAGGAGTCGACACTGGCAGCCAGAAGGAAATTTACGGGATCATCAAAAAGCTCAACGTCGAACATGGGATTACGATTGTCTCGGTTGAACATAACCTTGTTGCGGCTATATCGAATTCAACGCTCATCTATCATCTCGACGGCGGCCACGGGCATATCTGCACGCCGGCCCAATTCTCCGCAGAGCTGACAGGCATCAATAACAGGAAGGAGGGGTAGGAAATGCTCAGTTATGGCTTCATGCAAAACGCATTGATCGTCTCGATATTCATTGCAATATTATGCCCAAGTATCGGCATCTTCCTCGTCCTGCGGCGATACTCCATGATCGGGGATACACTCTCGCACGCGTCACTCGCCGGTATCACAATTGGGCTGTTGTTTAAGCAAAATCCTGTCGTCGGCGCCTTTGTTTTTACATCTCTGGCTGGTGCGCTTATTGAGCTCTTAAGGAGCTATTTCAAGAAGAATACGGATCTCATTTTGTCTATTGTGCTGGCACTTTGTGTCGGTACGGCAATTACGATCATCAGTTCCGGACAGCTGCATACGAACGCCGATTCCTTTTTATTCGGCAGTGTCCTGACCGTCACGGGCTTTGATACCATCATGGTGATGATACTAAGCCTTGTATCGGTTTTGACGCTCATCCTCCTCTACCATCAGCTTGTTTATATTGCCTATGACGAAGAGGCTGCCGCCATCGCCGGCGTCAAGGTCAGGCTGCTTAACTATATCTTTTCAATCCTTGTCGCTTCGGCGATATCGGTGACAATCAGGATTGTCGGCGTCCTTGTCATCAGCTCCATGATTGCACTGCCTGTCGCCGCCGCACTGCAGCTCGGACGCGGTTTCAAGACGACGTTGATTTTCTCCGTTGTTTTCAGTATCATTGACATCATGCTCGGACTTGTAGTATCCTATTATTTGGGTGTTGCGCCGGGCGGCTTTACGGCACTTGTTTCGGTATTCATCCTCGTTGTCGTCATACTTGCCAAAGCAATTCTGCAACAGCTGAAAAAATCGCGGAAGCAAGGAGTGGTTGTTCAATGACAGAATCCGTATGGCCTGCAGGTATTAAGCGGACAAAACAGCGCGAAGCCGTTATGAACGTTCTGGAACGCTCGGACGCACCGCTTTCCGCCATGGATATTTTTGCGCAGATTGAAAAAGGGGAGTCGCCCGTCTGGCTTTCGACAATATACAGGATTCTCGAGCTTTTCACGGAAAAAGGCGTTGTTTCCAAAACAACGGTGGGCAGCGATATGGCATATTATGAGCGGAGCCGTCGCGGCCACCACCATTACGCCGTCTGTGTTGACTGCCATAAAATCGTTTCATTCATGGGCTGCCCGATGACAGAATTCAAGCCAAAGCTCTCGGATGACGAGTTTCATGTTCTTGGGCACCGTGTCGAAATGTACGGCTACTGCAGGGACTGCGATAAAAGAAATAAGCAGAAGATTGAGGGGGTATAACAGATATGTCATTAGTCATGCAGTATAACAAGCTTGGAGAAGAACTGGAAAAGCTGCTGCTCCTGCGTTACGCGCCCATCGCCATAAAGCTCTTGAAGACAGAAGAGGACATTCCCGAAGGTGCCATCCGCCCGAAAAGAGACCTCGGCGAGCATCTGGCCCTCTGTCAGACCTACGCCATGGTACGGCGTCAGCGGAAAAGTATCGTTATGCTGAAGGAGGACCACTGGTGCGTCTGGCCTCTCATCGGCTTCGGCCTCGTCGAATTCAGCCAGGGCACCAGTTATTACGACAAGGCGGTCACCGCGAACTTCATTGAGGATCCGCATAAAGCCAGGGCGTTCTTTGAAACATCGTATCCGCGTCTCGAGGAGGGCAGCAATATCGGCCTGGCGCTCGCGCCGCTCGACATGGCGAATTTCATACCGGATATGATTCTCGTCTACTTAAAGCCTGCCCAGCTACGAAGCGCTTTGATGTCCATCAAATACAAGTCCGGCGCGCTCTTAGAGGTTAAGCTCGACTCTGTCGATTCCTGCGTCCATTCCACCATACCGTTGATAAAAGACGGAAATTATAAGATCACCGTACCGGACCCGGGTGAATACGAGCGCGGGCTGACGGATGAAGACGAGATGATTTTATCCGTTCCGGCAGATAAGCTGCATGACCTCGTCGCAGGGCTCACGCTTTTATCCAACGTCGGTTTCGGTTACAAACAGCTGCACATGGAGCTGAAAACCGATTTCCCGCGTCCGCAATTCTACGATGACCTCTTCAAGATGTGGGGCCTCGATACCGGCGAAATTTGGAAAAGATAGATTGTAAAAAAAGCGGTGGATGAAAATCCATCGCTTTTATCGTGTGAATGTATATTGTGATCTTTGCGGTCTTGACAGCATATACTTCATTCAGTATAATTAAATCATCTCTTTGCACTGCACATCAACACACGAAGTGTGTCTACAGTACAAACTGAGCAGGCGATGAACCGAACAGGTTCGTGGGGCCGGGCTTTCATTCGAAAGCAGCAGATTGTGAGTAAAATCGCACCTGTGGGACAGTAATATGTTCCGTCGGTGTGCTTTTTTATAGCAAGACGCTGTTTTTTGTTTTGAAGGGAGTCATTATCATATGACGCGATTATTGATTAAAGCATTTATTAAGAATGCTGAGAATACCTCAGATCCAGCTATCCGTATAAGCTACGGGAATTTTGCCGGTGTCGTCGGCATTGTCACGAACATTATTCTGTTTGCAATTAAGATTATTGTCGGTACGATATCAGGCAGTATTGCTATTACGGCGGACGCCATTAACAACCTGACGGACTCGGTTTCCTCACTGGTGACGCTCATCGGTTTTAAAATTTCCGGGAAGCCGGCGGATTCGGGGCACCCGTTCGGCCACGGCAGAATGGAGTATGTCGCAGGCTTGATCGTCTCTTTTATTGTTGTAATTATCGGCTATCAGCTGATCGCGAGCTCAATTAGTAAGGTCGTTCATCCGCAGGAAACGAGATTCGACGTCTATACGATTATCGTTTTAGCGGTATCTATTATTATTAAAGCTTGGCAGTGCTTGTTCTACCGCAAAATAGGGAGAAATATTGACTCTCTGACACTGCTTGCGACATCGACGGACAGCCGGAACGATGTGATTGCCACAACCTCCGTATTGATTGCCGCTGTCATCACGATGATTACCGGCTTCAATTTGGACGGATATATGGGCGCAGCTGTCGGCCTCTTCATTATCATCAGCGGAATGCGGCTGACCTTCGAAACAATCAGCCCGCTGCTCGGCACGGCGCCGCGGAAGGAGCTTGTCGAACGAATCCACCGCCAGGTCTTGAGCTATGATCATATTATTGGAATACACGATCTGTCAGTGCATAGCTACGGTGCGTGTGAATGTTTTGCATCGCTGCACTGCGAGGTACCAGCCGAACAGGACGTGATGCTCAGCCACGATGTCATCGACAACATAGAGCGCGATTTTTTGAAGGATGGCATTCATCTGGTCATACATCTTGACCCCATCGTCACAGGCGATCAAAAAACAAATGAGCTGAAAGCGCGCATAAAGGATCTCGTCGCACAGATTTCACCGTCTATCAGCATCCACGATTTCCGCGTTGTCTGGAGCATCTCCCATACGAATCTGATTTTTGATGTTGTGGTTCCGTTTCAATTCGAGTGGCGTGATAAGGAGCTGATCATGATGATATCCGATCGCATATCCGAGCTTGATATAACATATAACGCCGTCATTACAGTTGACCATGATGATATAAAGTAAAAGTCGGATTGTGCGCATCCGTAGGGCGTGACGACTCGGCACGCCGTCGTTCCTATCCCTGCGGGAACGAGGGACAACGGGCCACGACTAGCTCGCTCCGCGAGCTAGTGGCGTCGGCCCCTACGCGGTATATGAGATTACGCTTATTTACAGCATCTTTTTTCTATCAACATACTGAATATTATGCAGCGAGCCTGCCCAATTTGGGCAGGCTCGCTGTCAGCTTACTTCATCAATCGTCTTCTCCGCAGTTGCATTCGCCGCCGCTGTGGTCACCGTGGCACGTGTCGTTTTCATCCGCGTAGCGAATGTAGTCGAGCTTGTTTTTGTCCATAAGGTCAAGCGCTTCCTTGACTGTCAAATCGTCGCCCTTATACCGGGTGATGCAGGCGTCGGCAATGATGTTGAAGACTTCCGGGGTGAATGAACCTGTAATGACGGCTTCACAGTCACTCGCGGCGATTATCTGCGCAAGCGGTGCGCCCTTGCCCTCGTTCTCAACAGTAGTAATTGTCATGTTGTCCGTCTCAATTAGAAGCAGATAAAGGCATGCGTCGAATTTCTGTGAAACCGCGCTCGACAAATCCCGTCCGTCGGCGCTTACGGCTATGAGCATATGTGATCTCCTGACTATTCAGTTCGTTTTTTCAGATTATCGCACAAATGACAAAAGACTTCAATATTTTTCTGTCTTTTCAGTTGCCGTGATGGCACTGATGCGGCGTACCGTGGTGTTCACCGCAGCTGTGACCGTCGTTTCCATCACCATGATGATCGTGATGCGCGCTGCAAAGTGCCCCCTGTGAATGCAAAGCGCCGCTCAAAAAAGCCTCGGCTGCCGTTTTGGCGTCGCCTTTGGCGCCCATGATGACATCAATGCCCTTTCTTTTGAGATTCTCAACAGCGCCGCCGCCGATGCCGCCTGTGATAATGAGCGTCACACCGGATTCAGTCAGGAAATCTGGCACACAGCCGTGCTCGTGATTGCCACTGCTCATCGACATGCTGCCGATGATTTTCCCGTTTTCCGATTCGAAAATGTTAAAATTCGCGCAATGACCAAAATGCTGCGTTACTGAATTGCCCTCACTTGCCACGGCTATTTTCATAATGATTCCTCCATATTTAATATTGTGAATTATTTATTGGTTGTTTCAATTGTTTTTTCGAGCATATCAGCGACACCGTCCAGCCAATCGCCCTCATACATTTCGATCGCCCCGTTGTCGCAGAGCATAGCGATCTGAGGGTCGACCGGCAGCCTGGCGAGAACCTTCAGCGCGTGCTTTTGCGCAATGTCGTCGATGTGGCTTTCTCCGAAAATTGCATAGTCATTGCCATTGTCGGGGCATCTGAAGTACGACATGTTCTCGACAAGCCCTATAATGGGGATGTTCATCATTTCTGCCATTTTGACGGCTTTTGAGACGATCATTGAGACAAGCTCCTGCGGGGATGTGACGACGATAATACCGACGACGGGAATAGACTGGAAAACTGTAAGCGGCACATCGCCCGTGCCGGGCGGCATGTCAATGAACATAATGTCAACATCAGTCCAGATCACGTCTGTCCAGAACTGCTTGACAGAACCGGCGATGACAGGACCTCTCCATACAACGGGATCCGTATCGTTTTCCAGCAGAAGGTTGATCGACATGATATCAATGCCAGTCCTGCTCCGGACCGGATAAATGCCGAGCACATTGCCGGATGCTTTTTCATTAAGGCCGAAAACCTTCGGAATCGACGGCCCCGTGATATCGGCGTCGAGTATCGCTGTTTGATACCCCAGTCTGTTCGTTGTCACAGCGAGCATCGACGTGACAAGAGATTTTCCGACGCCGCCCTTGCCGCTGACAACGGCGACGACTTTTTTGATACGGCTGAGCTCGTGCGGCGCTGCCATCAGATCGGGTTTTTCCTTTCTCTCCGCGCATTCCTCGCCGCAGGCTGAGCAGCTTTCACTGCATGTTGTACTCATGTGTCCAACTCCCTTTATTTTAGGTATTTATCAGCTGTCCGCCCGACAGATACTCAATCGAATCGCCCATGGCTTCTTTGAGAAGCTTGTATGATTCGAGGCCGGTACAGTGGCAAGTATAATATTTCGCCTTCGTCTTGAGAAGAAATTCGCCGATCTCCCTGACGATCTCGGGGCGTTCATATACATCACGCGCCGGATTATACAGATGGAACCCGCCGATTACAGTATCCGGATATGCGCCGTTTTCCCGATAAAAATGCTCGAGAATATTAACAATTCCGCAATGTGAGCAGCCTGCGACAAGTGTTGTTTTACCATATTCGCGGATGACAAGGTTCTGCTCATGCTTAAAATCATCCGGTACATAATTGTCACCGTCCATCATCAAGAGATCGGCATTTCCTGTGGGATTCAACCTCATACAGCGGACATTGGAGAAGAGCTCCAGCTCCTCGTCGATTTTGAGCTGCTCTTCGACATAGACGAACCGGTCACTGTATTGCAGCGTGACATCGAGCCCGACAGATTTGATACCGCCGTTTTCGAAATTTGCGACATGCTTATCAAACGCTTTGCTGCATATATGGACTTTTGCCTTTTCGTTCAGGTTTAAAAACGTTTTCAACCCGCCGCCGTGGTCATAGTGGCCGTGGGAAATGAAAGCAATGTCTACCTGACGCAGGTCCACATCCAGTAAAAAAGCATTTTTGGCAAAAAGCTCCCCCACGCCGGTATCGAATAGTATTTTGTGTTTTAGTGTCTCGATATACAGACTCAGTCCGTGCTCGCAGCCCAGCTGGCTGCTCACCGACGTATTCTCCGCAAGCGCTCTGATAATCATGATAAATCCCCGCTTTCAGTTTTCGAAGACAGACCATTGCCAGTTTCCCGGAGTTCTGGGTTCTTCCAGCACTGGTGCTGTTGACAGCAGCTTTTATGGCATGTTACCTCGTGGCCTTCACACAGCCGGTATTCGCCGCCTTCGATAAGCAGCACCTTGCCGTTCACCAAAGAGTCGGCCAACTTTTTCCGTGCTTCATTGTAGATACCCTGTACAGTCGTCCGCGCGACGTTCATCTGACCGGCGCACTCTTCCTGTGTCAAACCCTCCAGGTCGATCAGCCGGATCGTTTCGAATTCGTCGACAGACATGATGATCAGGTCAGCGTCTAATGGCGGCTCCAGCGGGCCAAACCGGCTGCAGCTTGGCATCCGGCAAACATTCCGCCATTTTCTCGGTCTCGGCAAATCATGTCCTCCTCTCGTTATCGACATATGTCGTTAATGATTATACATCTTTTCCGACATATGTCAAGAACAAGACGAGGGGACGGTTCGTTCGTCTTGCTCTTGACATGATATATTATTTGCGATCGGTCTTAAAAAAACGTAAAAAAGCTCGATATTAGTAATATACAGGAATAACCTGTAAATTCGTTTTTATTAGGAGCGGTAATGTTGAAGAGAATAATATCAGCCCTTGCTATTTTCGCTGTGCTGTGCAGTGCACTTGCTTTTACTGCGTCGGCGGACGATGCCATAAATGGGTATGAAACCGAAATAGAAAACGATTTCATCCCAGATCATTTACAGACGGATACGCAGAGAAATATTACAAGACAAGAATTTTGCGCCACTCTGGTCAGCTTATATGAATACCTATCAAAAATACATGCTGCGCTGCCCTCGGAAAATCCGTTTACGGATACGGATAATCCTGATGTTTTAAAAGCGTATCAGCTGGGCATCGTCAAAGGCTGCGGTGCAGGCCTTTTTATGCCCGGGCAGGAGCTGAATGTGGAGCAGAAAGCCGTCATGCTCTATAACACGCTGAAACTGCTTGACCCAAGCATCGACAGCGACATATCCGATGGTTCGCATTTCGATTTCAGCGACGCCGAGAGCGTCAGCGCGTGGGCCGTTGAAGCCATTGAGTATTTATATCATCACGGTATTCTAAATGATGATGCCGATGAAAATATCAATCCTGCAGAACCTGTTACGGTTGACAGCGCGAATCTACACGCACAAATTACGCTCGATCATTATGACGATTTGACAACACTTACTGCTGCTGATAAAACCCAGCTTTTAGGCTGCAGCGCCAAAGATACGCGGGTAACAATGGCTGACAGTACGCTCAAGTACATCAGCGAAATAAAACGTGATGATAAGCTATTGGGTATGGATGGCAAGCTTTTATATGTAATGAATGTAGTCTCAGGTGCGGAGGAAAGCGTCATAACGATAAGATACGGTGATGATGGTTATATTGCCGTTTCTAAATCGCAGCCTCTGGCGACGGAACGGGGAGTCATTCGTGCTCAAGATCTTCGCCCAGGTGATCAATTATTATGTAATGACGGAAGTAGCGCTGAGATTAAGTTTGTTTACCAAAGAGAATACAACGATACAGTTTATCAGCTTGTCTTCGATTACAACGGTCAATTTTTTGTGGCCAATGGGATCTTTGTAGGCGATTTGTATATGCAGAATGAAATGGACAGCGATAGAAGAGATTAATGCTAACAACAAGCACAATCAGTGTAGAGCTGGCCGGCAAGACGCTCAAAGCGATGATGTACACGTATCAGCGTCATAGTGCATCGCACATAAAACAATACAATGCCTTAAGAGACATAAAACCATTCGACAGCAGCCCAGATAAATCGGATGTAAAAAACACGTCGTCCGGTATGTTTGTCCGTCCGAGCCACCAGCTTTTCCTGTTCAGCCAGTTCTTCAGCTCCGGCGTTGCGGCAGGAAAGTGGTCTTTTTTGAAAAGATCGCCTTCTTGCTGAAAAACGCCGTCCGCTTCAATTTCTGTGATAATCTCCGTGAAGCTCTTTTCATTTTTAAGCGCAGCGTCCCGGAGCTTTGTCATGCCCTGCGTTGTTCGATGATACATCTGCAGGCCGTACCTGTAACCGTCATAAGAGGCGTCCATAAAAAAGCCGGGGATGTCTGTCTCTCGGCCCGTTTCGGCGCAGAAGTGCAGATACATATATGTCTTGATCGGATCACTTCTCGAAAACCGCGCATCGTTATAAGCTCCTGAAACGCAGCGCGACTGCTTCACACAGATGTCTTTATCAAGCTCAAGCATAACCGGTACAAGCGCGCCATGCAGCACGCGCAGCGGCTCTCTGACATGCTCATTATAAAGCGACCTGTTTGCTTCGAAATTCGATTTTGTGTTGTCGAGGCAGATTTGCATAAAATATTCCAGTGTTTTTTCGGTAAAGCCTAGAAATGACATAAGCACAAGCTCTCTTTCGTTTAGCAATTGACCGATAAGTCGATATGAATAACTGGCGATCACAGATCACCCCAACGATAAGTGCGAGCCGTATGGGCGAACTGAGTTCGCTCGTCTTGCTGCCGCACACATTTTAGTTCGATCCTATTACGTCCTGAACAGCAGCTTTTCAGCCATATTTATATCAATCCTGCTGCCCAGGGCTGCTATGTGCGCTAGAATTTGCGCTCTCGCGTCTGCTGTTGAAGCAAGCGGAGCTAAAAGCCAGTCGCTTGCCCAATCGTCAGCAAGGCGGTACGCGTTGGCAGGCCAACCGTATTCAATTCCGTCAAAGCTGACCTTTCGCCTGTTACCGCAGACTGTGATGTAAAACTTGCTCTGAAGCCAGACGATGGCCGTATCCACGGCAGATGCGCCTTCCTTTTTCGTCACGCCCATCTGTTTCCTGATTTCCCCTGTATCGAGGTCGTCGCCGTTTTCAAATAATTTGTACACGTCAATAGCCGTTCTCGTTACTGTCCCGCTGCGATAGTGCTCGTCCAACGTCCCGTCTGGGCGACAGGCTGAATAAAACAGCGGATACAGTTGTCGGGAGATGAAGCCCTTATGCCCGCCGAGGATATTGCCGAAGGCCAGACGGTGTTCCGTAGCGGCGCGGTCCCGCCATTGCCACGGGTCGGTATCTAAATCGCCGGTGTGCCACTGATTCCTTGACGTCAGCTCGGACAGATTCGGAAAACCCTCGACGAATTTCCCCGCAAAGACCAGGACGCCGCATTGCTCAGCGTACGCCAGAAATTCCGCATATGTATTCAGCATCTTCATACCCCTTTCCCACTGACATTCAGCGGTATCTTTATTATTCCTCTGTTCTGCGAATTCTACGCCCTAATAGACGATTCTGATATCATTGCAGACGGTAACGCCGCCGTTGTTGCCCTCGCCGGTGTGCAGATCGATTGGGCTGTGGATATGAAACATAAAGCCGTTTTCACCGTACTTGGCGTCGAAGTTACCGGTGTATTCCTCCTGCATGGCGATAAGGCGCACCTTGCCGATAATGAGTAAGAGCGATCCATCCGGTAATTCATCAATCTTTTCCAGAGTGCATTCAAGACTCAGGAAGGCCTCTTTGATACGCGGCGCGGAGATTGCTTTTGATGCCTCAGGTGTAAAGCCGCCCGCCATAAATTCATCGTCATCAATATCATTGCTCTGAATTGTTTTCGCAAGTGCGTCGTAATAGTCCCTGCTCAGGAAATTTACGGTGAATTCGCCAGTCCGCATGATATTGTCATATGTGTGATTGCGCTTGCTCACGCCGCCGAGGACAGCATAGTAGGCGCAGCCGTTTCCGGAAAAAGTACTCCAGCTGGATAAACAGATATTCGGCTTGCCGTTTTCTTTGACCGTCGCGATAGCAAATAGCATTTTGGGAATCCCCGCGGCAAATTCGAAGTGTGAGAAAAGCTCGTACTGCGAAGGCCAGTACTCTTTAAAATGCGCTGGTCTCGTTTCACCAATTTCGATTTTCATAAAATTCTCCTATTCAGATGCAAAGCAGCGACAAAAATTACTTGTGAATGCTTGCATTCACACTTCTCCTCTTATGAAGAAATTGGTATCAGTATATAGCCTTAAACACGACAGCTATATGTCGTGTTCGTTATAACAGTTATAAATATTTTTTGCAATCTGTTTCATATTCTTGGCAAGCTCTGGCGGGTGGAGTATCTTAACTTTGTCGCCGAACGCAAGAATCCAGCTGACGATGTAATCCCTATTTGTGTATCCGACATGAAACAGCAGCATTCCATTATCGGTTTCGGTAAACGATCTAAAGCCGAAATCCTCAATCAGCCTGTACCGGACGCTGGGGTCAAATAGCAGCGTGACCTCAAAATCATCGGTAAGATCGCCGCCGAGTTCAAGCCGCTGGGCCGGTATCTCGCGTATCGTAAAGCATATCTCAGTTTTTTTCAGCGCCCATAATCTGTTCAGTTTGAAAACCCTGAAATCCTGCCGATCCTTGCAAAAGCCGAACACATACCAGCTTGACCATTTAAAAGCGATGAAATACGGCTCGATCATCCGTTGCGAGGTACCCTTGCTGTAGTAATAATCGAATTCGATCATACGCCGAGCGCCGATGGCGTCTTTAATGAGACCGATTTTCTCAGATAAGTCGTTTTTGTAGTGCGAGGCGAGATCAATCACGATGCTGTCGCGCAGGGATACGATCGCGCCGTCATCCGGCGAGAGCTTCTGAATAAGCCGTTCGATATTCACCGGTTTCTCAATGCTCGCGATGCTCCGGAGACCCGCGAGGATGCTTTGCAGCTCGTCGGTCGTCAAAACGCTTTTATCGAGCTTGTACCCTTCGGCAATGGAAATGCCGCCGTCACCGCCCTGCGTCGTGATAATCGGGATGCCGGCCTTACAGATATCGTCTAAATCCCGAAGTATCGTTCGTCGGGATACCTCGAATTTTTCGGCGAGATATGGCGCCGTCGCCTTTCCCTTTTGCAGCAGCGTCGTGATGATGCCTAGGAGTCTGTCGATTTTCATTGTATCACCCTCATCCATCATAACACGACATCCTTGTGTCATGTTAGAACTATTTTATGTTGATGATCGCTGCACCTGCCGGATTCGGCTTGGATATAGAACATAATAATGCTGCCCGAACGTCAGTCGCCTGAGGCTCGGACAGCTATATAAATGAGAACGTAAAAAAACAGAGGAACAAGGTGTTATGCTGTAATATGGTCCATACCTATAATATCGATAGTGAGTAGTAAAAACTAGTGAAAATTAACATAAAAATTTGAGAAAAATCTATACAATTATAACAAATGCACAAAATTGTAGTGAGTTCGTTCTGCAAAGGCGAAGAAACATCGACCATGATATGATGATTATTATCATTATGCCGATTAATTTCATTCACAATAAAAAACTCTTCGAAAAATTTATTAATATGGTATAATGTGTAAAATGGCGGATACTATTTTGACTGTGAGGTACCTCTATGATACCAATGAACCATCAGGAATTCATCGGCAGAGCTGTTAACATTCTAAAACAGGATTCAAGAATATGCGCGATTGCCTTATGCGGCTCATACACAACAGGCAATATGGACGAATACTCGGACCTGGACTTCATGCTCGCCATTGAACCCGAGAGCTTCGGGCAGATGCTCGACGAGAGGCAAACGATTGCCGCAAAGCTGGGCAATCTGCTGTCGGCTTTTTCGGGAGACCATATCGGCGTACCGGATCTGCTGATTTGTCTTTATGATGCGCCGCTCCTGCATGTGGATTTTAATTTTATCTCTTATGATAAGGCGGGACACAGGTTTGACGGCTCAGCCATCATTTATGACAGAGACGGTTGCCTGACGGCAAATTATCGAAACATTGACCCTATTCACTCGACACTTGATCCGCAGTGGCTAGAGGACAGGTTCTGGGTCTGGGTGCATTATACGGCGTTAAAAATCGGCAGAGGCGAGCTGTTTGAAGCGCTCGACGCCATCTCATTTCTACGCACAACGGTCATCGGACCGCTCCTGCACGTCAAAAACGGCGGGCAGCCCAGAGGTGTCCGCCGTCTTGAAAGTATCGCGCCGGAGTATATGCCGCAGCTGATCAAAACCGTGCCTGTGTATGACGCCTGCAGCTGTATCAAAGCGCTCAAGGCGGAGATCGGGCTTTATAGAATATTAAGACAACAGCCTACAAGCACCATTAATCGGCGTGAAAAAGCGGAATCGGCAGCAGTAAATTACCTAGAGGAGATCACCGTTTTGTTGGAACGCAGCCTCGACGACAACTGTCTGTAATTTTGCACATATGCGTTTCTTTTATCAACGTAGGGCGCGGCATCCTTGACGCGCCATCCCTGGTCTGCGCCGCAGGTGCTATCCGCGGGCGGGACTTACGCTGTGGTTGTTCTCTTCAATCGGATGTAATTGTCAGTCGCGCCAACAAGAGCGGCGCGTCAAGGATGCCGCGCCCTACATCCGAGGTTTAAAGCGATTGGAATATATGGCAATTACGCTAGCTCAGCGAAGGAATTGAGTATTATTCCTTTGCGAAGACGACATAACGACTGGCGATCACAGATCGCCCCTACGCAAAAACCGTACAATCGTCGTAGGGGCGAACTGTGTTCGCCAGTCAACCATAGGGTTGGCTCAAACAAGCTGTATAAATACCTGAGCTAACGTTATAGCCATATTGGAATATTGCACCATAATAAGTTGATGACATTGCCCTCGAGGGGAAGGCTTTTTAACTAGAAAGATCCTCAGCGTTGTATCTAACCACATAACCTTATATTGTCGTAATAGCTATAGGGTTATATGGAGACCCTTAACGACGTCTTGAAAAAAGCCAAACGTCTGTGTTAAGAAATTGGCTGCCTTAGTGAGGTCGGATAGACCTTGTTAAGGCAGCCAGTTAATTTATTTCAGTTCGTCCAGAATCGCTTTTGTCATTGTGCTGCAGGAGAGCACAGCCTCGCCAGGCAGAGCGATATCGGCTGTCCGGAGGCCCTTGGCTAGGACGCGGGAGACGGCGTCTTCGATATTCTGTGCCGCTTCCTCCTGATTGAAGGACAGCCGCATCATCATGGCTGTCGACAAAATCGTCGCGATAGGGTTGGCTTTGTCCTGTCCGGCAATGTCGGGAGCTGAGCCGTGGATTGGCTCGTACATGCCGCGCTTCGTCTCACCCAGAGATGCTGAGGGCAGCAGGCCGATGGAACCAGTAATTTGAGAGGCTTCATCGGTGAGTATATCACCGAACATGTTGCTCGTTACAGCGACGTCGAACTGTTTTGGATTTCTGACGAGCTGCATCGCCGCGTTATCGACGAGCATATCGCTGAGCTGGACGTCGGGGTACTTGGCTGCGAGCCGATGCATGACCTCGCGCCATAAGCGGGAGCTCTCCAAGACATTGGCCTTGTCGATGCTGATGAGCTCCTTGCCGCGCGTCATAGCCAGCTCAAACGCTATGATGCCGATGCGCTCCACTTCCATCTCGCTGTAACACTCGGTGTCAAAGGCCTCGGGGCCGTATTTGCCGTCACGCCGGCCGCTCTCGCCGAAGTACATACCGCCGGTGAGCTCGCGGATCATGACCATGTCAAACCCGGCATCAGCCACTTCTTTTTTCAGAGGGCATGCATCCCTTAACTCGGGAAGGAGCCTGGCAGGGCGGATGTTAGCATACAGGCCGAGCTCCTTACGAATGCCGAGCAGTGCTTTTTCGGGGCGGAGATGTCCGGGCAGAAGATCCCACTTTGGACCACCGACGGCGCCTAAGAGAACGCTGTTGCTTTCGAGACACGTTTTTATGGTGTCCTGTGGCAGCGGCATGCCTGTCGCGTCGATCGCATTTCCACCGGCGCGCACTTTCTTAAAGACGAAGGTCGTCTTGTATTTTTTACCGATAACATTCAGTACCTCCATGGCGGCATGGACGACCTCAGGTCCGATGCCGTCACCTTCAATAACTGCAATATTGTAGTTCATTTAAATCTCCATTCCGCTGCGTAGCAGCGTTTCAAATCTACAGGAAAAATTTATATGGACGCCGCCATATTGGCGGCCTTATAAATTTCTACCGCGTGTGAAGATTCATCTTCACACTGACTCCTTATTGATCGAATTGAGGAGTCCGCCGGAGGCGATAATGTTCTGTAGGAACGGCGGGAAGGGCGCAAATTTCGTCACGATGTTTTTTGTCAGGTTGTTGAGCTCGCCCTTGTCAAAATCGATCTCCACTTGATCGCCTTCGGTGATATCGGCGTCAGTCTCAATGATCGGCAGCCCGATATTAATGGCGTTTCTGTAAAAAATACGCGCAAAGCTCTTTGCAACCACAGCGCCGACGCCGGATTCCTTGATGGCCAAGGGCGCGTGTTCGCGTGAGGAGCCGCAGCCGAAGTTGCTGCCGGCGGCGATGATGTCGCCTTTTTTAACGCGGCTGACAAATGTTGCGTCGATATCTTCCATACAATGGGCGGCCAGCTCTTTGGCACTTGACGTGTTGAGGTACCGTGCCGGGATAATAACATCCGTATCGACATTGTCGCCGTACCGGATGACGTCGCCTTTGAGTATCATAATTATATCCTCCATTTCGCCGCAAAGCGGCGACACATTTTTGGAAAATTGACGGTTTACGAAGTAAACAGACGTTGACTCCTTATAAAGGATGAGTCAATTTTTAGAAGTGTGAAAGCTCGCTTTCACACTATTCTGCAGGGGCAATTTTGCCCGCAATTGCCGAGGCTGCCGCTACTGCCGGACTCGCGAGATAGACTTCGCTCTCGGGATGACCCATCCGCCCGACGAAATTGCGGTTCGTCGTCGCGACGCAGCGTTCACCTTTGGCGAGGATGCCCATATGTCCGCCGAGGCACGGCCCGCAGGTCGGAGTGGACACAATGCAGCCGGAATTTATAAATATCTTGAGCAGACCCAGGTCCATGGCATCAAGATAGATCTTCTGTGTCGCCGGTATAACGATGGTTCGGACATGCTTGGCGACTTTTTTACCCTTTAATATCTCAGCTGCGATGACGAGATCCTCCAGTCTGCCGTTTGTGCAGGAGCCGATGACGACTTGATCAATGCGGATATCCGGAATCTCGTCAAAGGTTTTCGCATTCTCCGGCAGATGCGGGAAGGCGACGGTCTGCTTGATTTTTGATAAGTCAATATTAATCACCTGATCATATTCCGCATCAGCATCGGCAGCATAAACAACCGGCTTGCGGCTCGTACGCGCACTGACAAATTCGAGCGTTTGCTCATCAACCGGGAAAATACCGTTTTTCGCGCCGCCTTCGATGGCCATGTTGCAGATACAGAGGCGGTCACTCATTGTGAGATTCTTGACACCGTCGCCGGAGAATTCCATTGATTTATACAGTGCACCGTCGACACCGATGAGCCCGAGGATGTGGAGTATGACATCTTTGCCCCAGACATTTTTTGAAAGCTTGCCCGTGAGATTGAACTTTATGGCAGACGGCACCTTTAACCAAGCTTTGCCGGTGGCCATGCCTGCTGCCATGTCGGTCGAGCCGACACCCGTAGAAAACGCGCCGAGCGCGCCGTAGGTGCAGGTGTGGCTGTCCGCGCCGATAACGAGATCGCCGCATATGACCATGCCTTTTTCAGGCAGCAGCGCGTGCTCAACACCCATTTCGCCAACGTCAAAGAAGTTGACGACACCCTTATCCCAAGCAAATTCCCTGATCTGCTTGGACTGCTCCGCGGCTTTGATATCCTTGTTCGGCACGAAGTGGTCCATAACGAATACAACCTTGTTTTTATCGTAGACGCAGTCGCACCCGGCCTTGTTGAATTCGTTGATCGCGACCGGCGTCGTGATATCGTTGCCGAGCACCAGATCAAGGTCTGCCATAATGATCTGCCCAGCCGTCACGCTTTTCTGCCCTGCGTGGGCCGCCAGTATCTTTTGACTCATTGTCATTCCCATTTAGACTTCCTCCAAGCATAATTTGTATTCCAGTGAATCAACGAGCGCGGCGAAGCTTGCGCCGATGATATCCGTGGACACGCCAACGGTGTTCCACTTGCGATGTCCGTCTGTCGATTCAATTAAAACGCGGACGCCTGATCCTGTGGCATTTCCGGTCTCCAGTACACGTACCTTATAATCGATCAAATGGACAGTCGATAATACGGGGTAGAAGATGCACAGCGCTTTGCGCAAAGCAAGGTCAAGCGCGTTGACGGGGCCGTTCCCCGGGGAAGCTGTCGTTTCGGCATTGCCGTCGACATTGATTTTTATCATGGCGAACGAATTCAGCTCGCCGACGGGAGCGGGTGATTCGCTGGTGGCCTTATACATGTTGAGGTCAAAGTGCGGCTTGAATGTCCCGATGACCTTTTTCACCATCAGTTCAAAGCTTGCATCCGCCGCCTCAAACTGATACCCCTCGTGCTCTAGCTCTTTGAGCCGTTCAAGAATCGCGGTCGTCTCCGGACTGTCCTTCGTCAATTCCGGCGCAAAATCCCTTATCTTTAAAAGAACCGCCTTTTTGCCTGATACTTCCGAGAGCAGGAATTTCCGGCTGTTGCCGACGAGAGAGGGATCAATATGCTCAAACGAACGGGACAGCTTATCAACACCGTCAATATGCATACCACCCTTGTGCGCAAAAGCGCTTTCTCCGACGTATGGCTTGTTGTTCGGCACCGTCATGTTGGCAATCTCTGCAATTCTGATTTCCGTTTCAGAAAGTGTTTCGAGATTGCCGGCGATGCAGCAATAACCGCCCTTGAGCTGTAAATTCGGAATGATGATGGAGAGGTCCGCATTGCCGCAGCGCTCACCGATGCCCATGAAGGTGCCCTGCACGTGGCAGGCGCCCGCCTCGACAGCCATCATCGAATTCGCCACGGCACAGCCTGCGTCGTTATGGCAGTGGATGCCGACGCGCATGTCTGGGAATTTTCCGCAGACGGTTTTTACAATTTCATAAACCTGCATCGGGAGCGTTCCGCCGTTGGTGTCGCACAGGACAAGCGCATCCGCCCCGCCGTCAACTGCGGCAGCTAAAACTTGCATGGCGTACGCGGAATTGTGGCGGTAGCCGTCAAAAAAGTGCTCCGCGTCAAAGATAACCTCTTTGCCATTGATTTTGAAAAAACGCACTGTTTCACGGACGCAGTTCAGATTTTCATCTAGCGTTGTGTTCAGGATCTCCGTTGCGTGCAGGTCCCACGATTTCCCGAAAATTGCGACGCAATCCGTATTCGCTTGCAGGAGAGACATCACATTGCTGTCGTCTTCGATGAGGATGTTTTTGCGCTTCGTGCTTCCAAATGCCACGAGCTTTGCGTTTTTAAGATGGAGCTCAGCGGTAGACTTGAAAAATTCCATGTCTTTGGGGTTTGAACCCGGGTTCCCGGCTTCAATATATCGGACACCAAATTCATCCAGCGTTTTTACAATAGCCAGTTTGTCGGAGACCGAAAACGAGACGCCTTCCGTCTGTGCCCCATCTCGGAGTGTTGTATCAAACATCTCCAGTTTTCGCACTTTTATCTCTCCTTTCAAGTATTTTATTAACACCGTTTAGATAGGCGAGAATGCTCGATTCAATAATGTTTGTGGATAAACCTCTGCCGGTGACGATGGTATCGCCGTATTTCACCTTAACGATCACTTCGCCGAGCGCGTCCTTACCATCCGAAACTGAATGTATTGAGTAATCCTCAAGAGAGTGATCGGGCGCCTCGATCATTTTGTCGATGGCGTTGTAAGCCGCATCGATCGGCCCGTCACCGAGCGCCACATCCTCTAAAATCGTCCCGTCATGCTCTAAGTGAATGACGCAGCTATCGGTTGTGCTGTTGCTCGTGTGGATGTCAAAGCTGTGCAGCTTGTAGAAGCTGCTTTCCTGTGAGATGTTGGTCGTTATGAGCGCTTCGATATCATCGTCATTGACAGACTTCTTTTTATCCGCAAGCTTTTTAAACTCATCGAAATACTTGTTGATTTCAGTTTCTGACAGCGCATAGCCGAGGCTTTGAATGCGATCGGTAAAGGCGTGCCGTCCGCTGTGCTTACCGAGGACAAGTTTGTTTTTCGACAGGCCTATCGATTCGGGTGACATAATCTCGTATGTCGTCCGCTCGGAGAGGACGCCATGCTGATGGATGCCGGATTCGTGCGCAAAGGCGTTTGCGCCGACAATCGCTTTGTTGATTGGCGCCGGTATGCCGATGATGCTGTAGACGAGCTTGCTCGTACGAAAAATCTGCGTCGTGTCGATGCGGGAGGACGCTTTGAAAAAGTCTTTTCTGGTGTTTAAGGCCATAACGACCTCTTCGAGCGCGGCGTTGCCGGCGCGTTCGCCCAGTCCGTTAATGGTGCATTCGATCTGTGTTGCCCCGGCGCCGACGGCGGCCAGAGAATTCGCGACGGCCATACCCAAATCATCATGACAGTGTACTGAAATAATCGCCTTATCGATATTTCTAATATTACTTTTTAAATATCGAATAAGCTGCGCATATTCCTCCGGTGTTGTATAGCCTACTGTGTCGGGGACATTGATAACGGTCGCACCGCTTGCAATTGCTGTCTCGAATACTTTGACGAGAAATTCCCACTCACTTCTTGTCGCGTCTTCTGCCGAGAACTCGATCGCCGGACACTTCTTCGCAGCGTAAGCTACCATAGCGGCTGTTTTCTCCAGCACCTGATCTGCCGTCATTTTCAGCTTGTGGTACATATGGACGGGCGACGTCGAGATGAACGTGTGAATCAGTGGCGAGACAGCATGCTTAATAGCGTTGTACGCCGCGTCGATGTCTTTTTCATTTGTCCGGGCGAGAGACGCAACAGTACAGTCCTTAATCTCGCTTGCAATTCTGCTGACGGATTCAAAATCGCCGGGGGAAGAAATCGCAAAACCAGCTTCAATGACATCTACCTTCAGTCTTTCAAGATGGCGCGCTACCTCCAGTTTCTCGCTCAAATTCATGCTGCAGCTCGGTGACTGCTCGCCGTCGCGCAGTGTCGTGTCAAAAAATCGAATTGTGTTTTCCATTTTAAAGCATCCTCCTTTCTTTTAGATGCGGACATTTTCTTCGGAAAATGTGCCGCTTCGCGGCTAAGCCGCATCTTCTAGGGGGAACCAGTTCCCCCTAGATACGAGCCTACGGCTCGATACCCCTTCCGGCCTCCGGCGGGGTTTAGAATACGAAAACGGGGTACGGGGTTATAGGACGCAGCCCTCTACCATTAATGGATAGGCGTCACGCTTACTTCACGACCGCGCCGGTCTCAGCTGAAGAGACGTAGCGCATATAGCGTCCGATATAGCCGCTGAGCTCTTTCTTTGGCTTGAGACTCATGGTTTTTTTTCTGTTCTCAAGCTCTTCGTCAGATATCATCAGATCGAGCTTATACTCAGGTATATTGATAGAGATGGTATCGCCCTCTTTGACGTAGGCGATATTGCCGCCGCTTGCGGCTTCCGGTGAGATGTGACCGATAGCCGCTCCGCGTGTCGCGCCGGAGAACCGGCCGTCTGTGACGAGTGCTACCTGCTTGTCGAGTCCCATTCCGGCAATAGCCGAGGTGGGGGAGAGCATCTCGCGCATACCCGGGCCACCCGCTGGGCCTTCGTAACGAATAACGACGACGTCGCCCGGATTGATCTGTCCGGCATTGATGGCGTCCTGCGCCGCATCCTCACTGTCAAAGACGCGTGCCGGGCCCTTGTGCACCAGCATATTCTCAGCCACGGCGCTCCGTTTAACAACCGCGCCGTTCGGGGCAAGCGAGCCAAACAAGATGGCAATACCGCCCGTTTTGGAATATGGATCATCGATATCACGGATGACTGTATTGTCGATAACGCGGACACCCTGAAGATTCTCGGCCAGCGTTTTCCCGGTGGCCGTTAAAACGGTCGTGTCCAGGAAACCTTTTTTGACGAGCTCGCTCATGACGGCGTGAACACCGCCCGCGGCGTTTAAGTCCTGCAAATGGTGCTTACCGGCAGGGGCCAGTTTGCACAGATTTGGTGTTCTCTGGCTGATTTCGTTAATCTTTTTCAGATTGAACGCCACGCCGGCTTCGTTTGCGATCGCGGCAAGATGCAAAATGGAGTTTGTTGAACAGCCGAGTGCCATGTCAACCGTCAAAGCGTTCGCGAAGGCCTTTTCATTGAGGATATCAAGAGCTTTGATATTCTTCTCTAAAAGCTCCATGATCTTTTCGCCGGCTGACTTCGCTAGCCTGGTGCGATGGGCATAAACAGCTGGGATTGAACCGTTGCCTGGAAGCGCCATGCCGATGGCCTCACATAAGCAGTTCATCGAATTGGCCGTGAACATTCCGGAGCACGAACCGCAGCCAGGACAGGCGTTGTCCTCGTAATATGAAAGCTGCGCATCGTCGCATTTGCCGACGTTGTAGCTGCCGACCGCTTCAAAAACGCTGTTTAAATCCATGCAGCTGCCGTTTGTGTCCGGAATGGAGAGCATTGGTCCGCCGGATACAAACAGAGCGGGGAGATTGAGCCGCGCGGCCGCCATCAGCATACCGGGCACGATTTTATCGCAGTTCGGGATGAAGACGAGTGCGTCAAAGCAGTGCGCGCGCACCATGCACTCGATGCTGTCGGCGATGAGCTCGCGGGAAGCGAGAGAATACTTCATGCCCTCATGCCCCATGGCAATGCCATCACAGATGCCGATGGTATTGAACTCAAGCGGTGTCCCACCGGAGGCGAGCACGCCGTCCTTAACAGCACGGGCAATCGTCTGGAGGTGGATATGGCCCGGCACAATTTCATTGAAGGAATTGACGATGCCGATGATCGGCTTTCTGATTTGGTCGTTTGTCAGCCCAGTCGCTTTCAGGAGCGAACGGTGTGGTGCACGGCCAACACCTTCCTTAATTCGGTCACTGTTCATATAAATGCAGTCCTTTCAGTAGAGTCAGCCTCAAGCAGCTGGCGATTCATGAATCGCCCCTACCTTGGAGGTTTTAGCCGTTTCGGCGAAGCCGGATTCCCGCGACAGCGGGAAAGGTTAAAAACTCCCAAAGAAATAATCTAAAGATTATTTCGTCTCTTTTTGCCAGCTCATCTGCGCACGGAGCTCTGCGCCGGTCTTTTCGACGAGCAGGTTCTGCTCCTGGCGGCGGCGGGCATTGAAGTACGGCCGGTTGGCCTGATTCTCAAGAATCCAGTTGCGGGCGAAAGAGCCGTCCTGGATCTCGGAGAGGACCTTTTTCATCTCCTTGCGCGTCTCGTCGGTGATGATACGCTTGCCGATGGTGTAGTCACCATATTCTGCCGTGTCGCTGATGGAGTAGCGCATGAAGTTCAGGCCGCCTTTGATGACGAGGTCGATAATGAGCTTCATCTCATGCACGCACTCGAAGTAAGCATTTTCCGGTTGGTAGCCCGCCTCGACGAGCGTATCGAAGCCGGCTTTCATCAGCTCGGTGACGCCGCCGCACAGGACGGCCTGCTCGCCGAAGAGGTCGGTCTCTGTTTCTTCCCGGAATGTTGTTTCAAGGATTCCGCCGCGCGCGCCGCCGATGCCGAAAGCATAGGCCAGAGCGATGTCGCGGGCTTTACCGCTGGCATTCTGCTGGACGGCGATGAGGCACGGTACGCCCTTGCCCTCCTCATACTGGCTGCGGACGGTGTGGCCGGGACCTTTGGGGGCAATCATGATGACGTCAATGTCACTGGGAGGCTGAATCTGGCCGTAATGGATATTAAAGCCATGCGCAAAGGCAAGGGCAGCGCCGCTCTTAAGATTGGGCTCAACGTCCTTCTTGTAAAGGGCTGCCTGCTTTTCATCGTTGATGAGGATCATGACGACATCAGCAGCCTTAACGGCGTCTGCAGTTACCATAACTTTAAGTCCGGCGGCAGTCGCTGTATCAACAGATTTTGAGCCTTCATACAATCCCACGATAACGTTCGCGCCGCTGTCCTTCAGATTAAGCGCATGGGCGTGACCTTGACTGCCGTAGCCGATAATCGTCACGGTCTTTCCTTTGAGTAAGCTGAAATCACAATCTTTCTCGTAATACATGTTAGCCATTTTACTTTTCCTCCTAATATTTTTGGGTTGTGTTCTTTAGTATGTCATTCCCGCGAAAGCGGGAATCCACGCCTCCTGCGTGTCACTCTGGATTCCCGCCTGCGCGGGAATGACAGAGCGGTAAGGGCTAGTCATTTTCCAGGCAATATGTGCTTCTGCCGATTGCCGTGGGGCCTGTTCTTGCCATTTCGATGATACTGTACTGCCGCATATAGTCCAGGAACGCGTTCAGCTTTTCGGTTTCGCCTGTGATCTCGATCACCATGGAATCAGGGGACAGAGCAACGACGTTTGCTCTGTAGGCGTTGACAGCCTCCATGAGCTCAGGCAGCATGCCTTTGTCTAGCTTGATTTTGACCATCATCAGCTCGCGGACAACGATCATATCCGATTGCATCAGCTGCACTTTTTTGACATCCTGAAGCTTCTGCAGCTGCTTGACGATCTGATCCTTCATGTAGTCGTCGCCCCAGGAGACGATCGTCATTCTTGATAGTGTCGGGTCTTCCGTCTCGCCGACGGTCAGACTGTCGATGTTAAAGGCCCTGCGCGAGAAAAGGGAAGACACTCTTGTAAGAACGCCTGCGTGGTTTAAAACAAGGAGTGAAACGATGAATTGATGATTTTGCATATCTTCATGACCTCCTTTCCTACTATCTCAGAATAATATCGTTGATGCTGCCGCCTGCCGGGATCATCGGCAGGACGCGCTCGTCACTGTCAATGGGGCACTCGATCACCACCGGCGTACTGCAGTCGTAGGCCCTATCGAGGCAGCGCTCATAATCGGCGATTGTTTCGGCCCGCATACCAACGGCGCCGAAGGCTTCCGCCAGTTTGACATAATCTGTTTTTCTTTCAGGCGTTGTATTGGAATATCTTCCGTCGAAAAACAGTGTCTGCCACTGACGGACCATGCCCAGAACGTGGTTGTTGAGGATGATAATAATCAGGGGAAGTTTGTTCGTGACGGCCGTAGCAAGCTCGTTCAAGTTCATATGGAAGCTGCCGTCGCCGGTAAAGAGGAGCGTTCTCTTAAAACCGCTGCCGATACAGGCGCCCATCGCTGCCCCCATGCCGAAGCCCATTGCGCCGAGGCCACCGCTTGTCACAAACGTCCGGGGCTTCTTAAACTGATAATACTGTGTCGTCCACATCTGATGCTGGCCGACATCGGTGACCACAACATTGTCGCCGTTTTTTCTGCACGCGCCTTCGATGATGGACTGTGGTGTCAGGCAATTGGGGTTCATTTCGAGATTGTTGTCGGGATGGGCCTTTATATATGAAACGCGTTCGCTCCACTGCTTGTGTTCAAGCTTGGGTGTGATGGCGTTAAGCGCCCTTAAAACACTTTTAACGTCGCCGTTGATGGATGTCGTGACACCGATATTTTTACCGATTTCAGCAGGATCAATTTCAATCTGAAGAACTTTTCTGTCCCGCATAAATTCGGCCTTATTACCGGTCGCTCTGTCAGAAAAACGCGTGCCGACTGCGATCAGAAGGTCGCTTTCGTACAGCGCCTTCGTCGCGCCATAACGGCCGTGCATACCGACCATGCCCAGAAAACGGGGGTTGGTGTAAGGGACTGCTGTCAGTCCCATAATACTCAAGCCAATGGGTGCATCTATTTTATCGGCAAGCGCCAGAAGCTCTGGTGTAGCGTCGGATAAGACTGTACCGCCTCCGCTGTAGATGTAAGGCCGTTTTGCTTCTTTAATAAGCGAAACCGCTTTGTCTAAGAGCGCTTTATTGATGTCGTCTTCCGTTTTTTCCGGCTCGGCACAGAACACCGGTTCATATTCCGTCTCACTCGTCTGGATATCCTTTGGGATATCGACAAGAACCGGACCTGGTCTGCCTGATTTCGCCAGAGTAAAAGCCTCCCTGAGCGTGTCTGCGAGCTTCGTGATGTCTTTTACAAGGTAGTTGTGCTTAGTGACCGGCATCGTGACGCCGGTGATGTCGACCTCCTGAAAGCTGTCACGTCCGAGCATGCTTGTCGCAACGTTTCCGGTAATAGCAACATACGGTGTCGAGTCGAGATAGGCGTTGGCGATACCTGTCACAAGATTTGTAGCGCCTGGGCCCGAGGTTGCGATGACGACGCCGACTTTGCCGGTAACACGCGCGTAGCCGTCGGCTGCGTGTGAAGCGCCCTGCTCATGGCATGTCGTGTAATGCTTAATCTTGTCGTTGCTTTTGTAAAGCTCATCATAAATATGAACCACTGTGCCGCCCGGGTATCCAAATACGGTGTCAACACCCTGCTCGATGAGTACTTTGATCAGAATCTGCGCGCCTGTTAATAACATGTGCTTCGTCCTCCTTCACTTCTTTAATGTGATACCACTTAAAATCGGTTTATATACTAAAAAGCCCTGCAGTTTTCACTGCAGGGCTCCATTTCTTCGTTTGGAGTCGTTTTATCTGCTCTTACTTACAGCGAAATCGTCGTTATTAACATGAGAAGTAACCCGGATAATAAGTCCGAGTACAAGTACGCTAATAATTATGATTTCATTGATATATAAAGCGGACATGCACATAACTCCTTGCCTGTAAGATGATTGCGTTAAGTTTATCATGCTAAAGATATAAAGTCAATATAGTATATAATACAGATTCGAAAGGGTTCATGTGAGGAAGATTGTGATATAAATAAAAAACGAAAACGTAATGACAGCGACGCTACTCATAAATTCCTCTGTTGTAGACGATGCTGCTGCCCTTGGTTTTTCCTGCGATTCCGAGATAGTTATTGAGATTCCGGATTGTGTCCTCAAGGGAACCCCGGAATTCCTCAATACCAATGTTCACCTTGATCCGATACGTTTTTTTGTTATAGATCAGCGACGCAACATCAAAGACATTCTTGATTTTCTTTGCAGCTTTTATGCAGCCGATAAGATTTGTCTCGGGTAGAAGGATGATGAAGCCGGTTTCTCCCCAGCGGCCGAGTATATCAAGCTTCCTAAAGCTGTCGTTTAATATTTTGCCCGCCCATTCGGCTGTAAACCGTAATAAATCCTGATTTTTAGAATGATTGATGTCCCGTCCGAGTTCGACTTCAAGCAGCATAACGGAAAAAACATTCCCGTAGCGGTCAAACCGCAGAATCTCCCGCTGCGCCGCTTCGGAAAAGCCTTTTTTATTGTATAGGCCCGTTCCGCTGTCCTTGTAGCTATAATGCAGGGCCATATCGCTGATGACGGATTTCGCCGCAAGGAGGCCGCTGAGTTCCTCGAATCGCGTGATATAAGGCTGGATGTCCTCAAAACCGACATAGATCCGCCATGCTTTATCCTCTAAAACGACCTTCTTGCCGATCGTATCATTCTCTAGCCGTCCCATGACGGAATTATGCTCGACTGTTTTAACGGAGAATTCAACCACCTGATTGAATATCCGCCCGCCTAGTTTTTGATTAGCGGTAAGCTTGTCCGGTCTATAAGAATACTCCTGTAAAATATAGATCCGCGCAACACCGCTCTGCCATTTGACGAAATCGTCCAGCGTAATGTTCTTTTTGTCCATTTGCGTAATGAGGTCATACGCGCCGACAACGTTACCGGTTTTGATACAGTCAAAATATTGTATAAGCACTTCTTTAGCAGGCGGCGGGCAAAAGACCTCTTCATCTCTTCTTGGCGACGGCTTTATATCCGGAGCGGTGTGCTTTATCTCCGGTTTTCTGATGTGCGCCGTGTCGTACGCTCTTCTTTTTCCGATGTCGCTCAGCGTCTCATACGCTTCGTTGATCTTCTTCATTCGGGAATCTGACCCCGCTGCCGTATTGACATCCGGGTGATATTTCTTCGCGAGCCGCTTGTAGGCGCTCTCAATGACCTCAGGTTCAGCTAGAAAATGCACCTGAAGGATTCTGTAATAATCTTCGAGTATCGGCATAAGTACCCCACTTTGATGCGTGAGCCAAGAATTCGTCACGCTACTTAATGTATTATCGGCAATAATCATCCGTACCTTATATTAAGCTTGTATTTTTTCTTCTATCGCTTTTGCATTCGGGTTCAACAATGAGCAACGGCGGCCTTTTCAGGCCGCCGCTCCTCATTGTTGATTGTTACTTAAAAAGATCAAGGAACCTGGTCCATAAGTTCGATGCTTGGGGCTGTTCTGGCGGCGCGTCAGACGTGACGGCTTTTTCGATCTTTTCAGTCTTTAATATAAACTGGACCGAAGCGGTGTTATCATTTTTTGCGGATACGAAGGACACGGGCTTAAAATCTGATTTATCGTATTCGTTCAAGAGCTTGTTGATTTCCTCATCGACGAGGCTTGGCATATTTTTAACTTCGTTGTTAAGCATCGTCGTTCCGTCATACGTCTTCAAGATTCCGCCGTATAATTCATCAACGCCGCCCGAGATGCCGGATATTCCGGCCTGGAGTCCGCCGTAGTTATCATTGAGCATCCATACGCCGGCTGTATACTGAACGAGTCCCTCATGAAACGCGCTGTAGCTTGAAGAGAGTTCGGAAAGTCCTGCGGATAATTGCGCCATTTGTGCAAGCGCATCATTGCCTTCGAGCGCGCCTTTTATCTGCGCGGACATCGATTTAAGAGTCTCAGATATTCCGCCAATTGCACCGGATAATTGTAGAGCGGAGCTGCCAACGGCGTCAAAAGCCGGTTTTACTGCCAGATATGTCCCTTTTGCCTGGCTTGCAGACGAATAAAACCCGACAAGCTTGTCAATGGTGTCCTTTTTATCCGGGTTGTCCTGGTACAGCTTGGCGATTTCCTCCTGTGAAACTGTACTGTCCGGTATTTCGAGAACAGCGGAATCCAGACGCGCGTAGGCATCTGAGAAGCCGGCCTTTAAGTCGGCGAGCCCTGATGAAACACGATCCAAACCGGCCGCGAGCTGTGAAAGCCCGTCGGGCAGTTGACTGAGGTCATTAAGGTTTAGGCCGTCCGAGGAATCGTTTGTTGAGGAGCTGTTCATGGAGGAAGATATGCTGCTGAGCGCATCTTTTATTGCCGTTGAGCCGCCGACAAGGTCTGTCGAACTGCTGTTTAAGTCGTTTAAGCCACCAGCAAACGAAGACGATCCGATTTTTAGATCCGCAGCGCCATTTTTCAGCTCGGAAGTACCGTCCCTAAGCGTCGCGATACCGTCGTTTAAGGCTGCGACAGCATCAGAGAGCGTCTCTAGGTCGGTGGTCATATCGCTTGTGTCGGGCGGATCGATTTTCATTGAAAGAGGGACAGCTGCCAGGTCAATACCCGCCATGGAGAAGTTGGTCACATCAGCGGTGAGGTCTGCAGCGCCGTTTTTCCCCGGCATGACGGCAAAGGTTGCAAGCTTGTTTTTGCCGGCGTTAGCGATGGTGCCGCCATGTGCTGTGATGTTTGAGCACCTTGAAGCGTCGAGCGTCATGGATATCTGCAGAAGGTAGTTATCAAAATAGGACGAATCGATCGCGGCGTTTGGCGTTGTGCCGAGCTTGATTTCAATATGTCCGGTCTTTCCGGCCAGTTCATTTGCCGGCAGCTCGACCCCGTCCAGATAATACTTTATAGAAATGACCCAGGGCAGATCGGTACTAATGAGCGTACCCTGATAATAAAAGTTCCCGGCAGGAGCGTTTACCGTTATCTGATCACCGTTTTGAGCAATCGTCTCTGTGCTTGTAAGGTTTTTAACGTCGTTATAGCTGCCGTAGTCGGAGACTAGGCCGGCTTGTTCGAAGCGCAGGATATTGACGACGTAAATCTCCTTTGTTTCGCCGTTTGATGATAAATTCGCATAGACGACTTCTTCTCTTATATCGGCGGCTGAGGCGGTTTCATTATCGGCGGAAGCCTTCATGTTGAGCGCTGTCCCCGTGCATAGTATAGGCATCAGCAAAACGGCGGCCATCAGCACTGTTATGAGTTTTATTAATTTTTTTTTCATATTTTGACCATTCCTTTCCCAGTTTGAAAGATTTATCACTCAAACTTTATCGCTCCTTGAAGAAATTGACGCGCCAGGTGGTTTTCTGAATCAACTTGTCGAATAAGACCAGCGCGGCGGGGAGGAAGCAGATGACCATCAGCACGGATAAGATCGTCCCTCGACCAAGCAGCACACCAAGGTCGGAAACAATTGGATTCGTTGATGTGAGCTTCAGTGTAAACCCTGCCAGTGACAAAATAGATGCGGATATGAGGATTGGACTGAACACTTCGCCTAATGTCATTTTCAAAGCTTCTTTTTTTGGCAGGGTTTTACGGTTAAATATATAATGATTGGTCAGTAAAATGGCGTAATCAACCGTCGCGCCGAGTTGAACGGTACTAATGACAAGAAAACCGATATAACAAAGCGGACTGCCGATAAAATAGGGGTAGGACAAATTGATCCAGATCGCAGCTTCTATTGTGACAATCAAAATCAGCGGCAGTGTTATTGATTTAAAAGTGACCAGCAGCACGAGCAGAATTGATATAACGGCTATCAGGTTGACAAGTTTATTGTCTGCGGTGATGACGGTTTTCATATCATACATATTGACGCTCTGCCCACATGAATAAACTGTGTCGCCATAATAATCCCGTGATATGCCCTGTACCTGCTCGACTACGGAAAATGCCACCGCGCCTTCGTCAGCCGTATCCGTGTAGACAATAATCCGGCTGTAATTCTCGGAGTAAAACTGATCTGTCACAGAGCTGTCCAGATAGCTATCTGGAATTTGTGTTCCGACAATCGCGGCATAGGATATTACTTCTTTGACGTGGCCCAGTGTTTTCAGCGCGTCACTCAGCAGCTTCTCTTTGGCTACATCGCCCTTTGGTACGAGCAGGACGATGGCGGTGGATTGCCCGAACGTGTCGTTGATGGCGGTTTTATCCTGACCGCTTCTGTTATACGTGTTTAGCGTGCTGGTACCGTATGTGAAGTTATTTTCACCTTGGGCGAGATAGCTCGGGACGATGACGAGCGCAACAAGGATCAGCGCGGGTATTCTGACTTTTGTCACAAACTTGCCGATATGCTTAAATTCCGGCATAATTCGTTTGTGTCTCGTTTTGTCGATCCATTTATAAGTACACAGTGTCAGCGCCGGAAGAAAAACCATAACGGATATAAAGCTGAGAACTATTCCCTTGACGAGCGCGGCACCTAAGTCGGAACCGATCTGGAATTTCATAAAGACGAGTGCTAAGAACCCGAACAGCGTCGTCGCAGCGCTGGCGGCAATGGATGAAAACGATCGTTTCATCGCCAGACGCATCGCCTCGCCCACATCATCCGTCTGCTTTCTGTATTTCTCAAAGCTTTGGAGCAAAAAGATGGCATAGTCCAGTGAAACGGCCAGCTGAAGAATCGGACTGACCGCGTTTGTCATGAATGAAATCTCTCCAAAGATCAAGTTGGTACCCATATTGATCAAGACAGATATGCCGATGGCACCGAGATATAGAATCGGTTCAAGCCATGAACCCGTCGACAGCAGTAAAATAAGGATGATAACCGGAATGAGAATAAGCGTTGCGGTTCCGGTCTCGCTGCCAGTCAGCTGCTGAGCGGCCGCCATATCGACAGCATTGCCTGATAAGGCGTTGTTTTCACCAATAAGGTCATATACCTTATCGGTTACGGCAACAACGTCGTCTTCTCTTATTGTAAAGGATATCAGTGCTTTACCATCTTTGTAATAGTTTGCTACTGTATCGCTGTCCGCCATCGTTAGAGGCTCTTTCACGTCGATGACGTTGTCAAGCCATAAGACCTCTGAAATGCCGTCGATTGCTTTGAGCTTTTCTTTGTAATCCAGTGCCTCCTGAAGTGATACATCATTGAGCATCACGAGGGCGTTTGGAACCGCTTGCTTAAACTCCCGATCCATGATGTCCAGAGCCGTCGTGGATTGTGCATTTTCGGGCAAATAGTCAATCATATTGTAATTGATGGAGACACCTAACTGCAGGACAGCACATACAAGCGCAATGACGAGAAAAAGGACCATGACGAGTTTTTTGTGCTTTGTGACGAATATCGATACGGATCGCATTGAACTACTACCACCTCGTTAAACAACAATACGTTGCAAAATAACCAATTTGGATTATAATAAACACGATGTTGCATTACAACAAACAAATGCGGGTGAATTGCGTTATCGCCAACAATTAAAGGTGTTACTGTCGGATTTCAGACAATTAGAATTGTAAACATATTATGAACGAGATAAAGGGAGTGTGGGCGAATGCAAAACGAAAACGACGACAGAAGAGTCAAATACACAAGGATGGTACTGGAAGATAGTCTGATCGAATTGCTGCAAAAAAAACATATTGATAAAATATCAGTCAAAGAAATTTGCGAAAAAGCCGATATCAATAGAAGTACCTTCTATGCCCATTACAGCGACCCAAATGACCTGCTGCAGCGGATTGTTCAGTCGGCGATGAATGATTTGAACGACTATATGGATAACTTCAGTTATTTGGACAGCGGCGCTGAATCCATCCAGATTATCAGCAGGATATTTGAATATATCATTGCAAACGCCGGCTTGTTCAAGGTCATTCTCGGCGAAAACGGGGATATCGCTCTGCAGAAGAAAATCATGATGATTGTCCAGCAGGAGGGCATGAAGGATTGGTGGAGCAAAATAGAATTGAACGAAGAGTTTGTTGAGTACTTATTGCTGTTCGGGGTGAACGGCAGTGTCGGCATCGTGCAGAAATGGCTTCAAAACGGGATGAAGCAATCTGCCTCGGAAATGGCCGAAATCATCGTCACTCTGACGTTTAAGGGCTACTCCGCCTATATAAAGCCTTAATACAGGAAAAAGAGGGACACTGACAGATCATCAGTGTCCCCAACATAAAACAGAATATTTTCGGGTATCGGTAGAGGCAGCGTCAGCCTGGTTTGAACTGACCCGGAATGACTGTTATGCGTATACTTTCGCATTTTCCTGGCCGCGCAGGACGCGCAGCGCGCCCTCGGCTAGGGCGGAGAGCTCATGTTCTCCCGGGTAGGTGACAACCCGTGCGATTTGGTCGACGCGCTGCTTTATTGACGCTGTAAAACGGTGTGAGTACGCAAGACCGCCCGTCAGAATGATGGCGTTCAGGCGTCCTTCCAATACGGCGACCATCGCTCCGATTTCCTTTGATACCTGATAGGCCATCGAATCCATAACGAGCGCCGCGTAGTCATCGCCGTTGCGGATGTATTTTTCGACAAGGCGCATATCATTCGTGCCCAAATAAGCGAGCATACCGCCGCGCTTTGTAAGAAATGCTGTCATTTCATCCTTCGTAAATTTACCGGAATAGCACATCTCGATAACAGGTGCGAGAGGGATTGTACCGCAGCGCTCCGGTGAAAAGGGGCCCTCACCGGATAAACCGTCGTTGACATCAACAACGCGGCCGTAGCGGTGCGCGCCGACGGTGATCCCGCCGCCCATATGCGCGACGACGAAGCGCCCGTCCTCATATTTGATGCCGAGCTCCTGCGCGCACTTGCGGACGACAGATTTCGCGTTGAGCGCGTGAAAAATACTCCGCCGCTCAATACCGGGAATGCCGCTGAGCTTTGCCAGCTGCTCCATCTCATCGACGACAACGGGGTCGACGACGAAAGCTGGAATACCGTACTGTACAGCAAGATCATCAGCGAGCAGACCGCCGAGGGCTGAGGCGTGGACAGTGCCGGCATTGTCGATCAGATCCTGCTTCATTTTCTCATTGACGTAATATGTGCCGGATTCGATCGGCTTTATAACGCCGCCTCTGCCAACGATGGCGTTCAGGCTCTCCGGAGAGATCATGTTACTTTCGAGCATCTTCATGACATAATCATATCGGATATCCTTTTGCTCAAGTGTACTCGCACAGTCCTTGAATTCTTCCGGTTTGTGCTGAATGGTTTGTTCGGCTATTGGTC
Source organism: uncultured Eubacteriales bacterium (assembly GCA_942492735.1). GTDB lineage: Bacteria > Bacillota > Clostridia > Oscillospirales > Oscillospiraceae > Sporobacter. Next base: position 3,678,261 of record OW818648.1, on the reverse strand, counting down.
TGTCGTTCTCATAAACAGCGATTTTCGTAGACGTTGAGCCGGGATTGATGACCAGAATGCGATATGTCTTATCAGTACTCAATGCAAATCAGCTCCTTCCTTTGATATTGCCAGAGCACCTGACCGCACGATGTCGAGGAGTTTGTCCTGTACAGGCAGGAGGAGAGTTTCAATGTCATGGGGCGTTCCGGTGATTTCAAAGCTTATTTCAAGTGCATCCTTCCTGATAATCCGAGCATCTTTAAAATGCGTCGCGTCAAAGTCAGAGGTTTTCATGCGAACGAGCGCCAATTCGCGGATGCAGGCATTTTCGGAACTGAGCACCATGTAATTGGAGATGAAATTAATGTCATACAGCTGCTTGCCCAACTTGTGGACATCGGCACGTGCATCGGTAAGCACGATGTTGATCTGCGCTGTGCCGTTCTTAAACGTCCCTGTATTGAGGCTCATAATATTAAACCCATTGCGCCGGATGAGACCGGCAATACGGTCCAATACGCCAGGACTGTCATAAACGCCGAGGCGTAAAATTGTGTTCATATGATACCAACCCTTTCATTCTTTAGATGCACGGCTGACCGCGTCGGCGCACTCGATGGAAAACAGCTTGCTGTCGTCCATATCCGAGCGTGAATTTAATACGATCGGCACTGTTGCGCCCATCACCAGGCCGCCGAACAAACAGTTGCCGCCATACGTAAATGCCTTTAATGTGGCGTTTGCCGCTTCGATATTGTGCATCAGTAAGATATCGGCGCGCCCGGCAACCTCGGACTGGACATTCTTATGCCGCGCCGCTTCCTCCGAGAGCGCGAGATCCATGGCGAGCGGGCCGTCGACAATGCAGCCCAGTATCTGACCCCGTCGATTCATGGCCGTGAGCGCTGCGGCATCCACCGTCGCCTGCATGTCCGGATTAACGACTTCAACAGCCGCTATCACGGCGACCTTGGGATTTTGTATACCAAGTCCCGCGGCGACGCGAACGGCGTTTTTTATCAGCTCCACTTTCATTTTTAAGTCGGGATATGTCACCATCGCGGCGTCGGTCAACAGAAAACGTCTTTCTAGAATAGGGGAATCAAGAATACTCACGTGCGACAAAAAGCCCTCGCCGCGCAGGCCGGTTTCTTTATCGAGTACCGGACGAAGAAGCTCGGCTGTCTGAACATTTCCCTTCATCAGGATGCCGCATCGGTTTTCTCTGATCAGAGATATTGCAGCAAAAACAGATTCGCGCGCCGTTTCGCAGTGAACAATCTCAAACGGCGAAATATCGATACGAAAGGTATCGGCGATCTCTTTGATTTTCTTTTCGTTTCCGCACAGAATGGGTATTACTAATCCGCGTTTAAAAGCCTTCACAGCGGCATTGAGTACGGTTTCGTCCTCTGCTGCTGCAATGGCCATTCCTCTGGGGGTAGAACAGACTGATACGTTGGTTATATTGTTGTGCGCCATTATCATATCTCCTTTGGCGACAGATGAATCAAAAACGGTTATTCATCTTGTAACAGCAGGTTTCCAAAATACCCGCATGCAACGATTTGGTTTTTGAAATCCGCATACAGGCTCAGGGGCTTATCCGGCCCCGGTTCGAAGACGCGCACGATGTTCAGAGGATTTATGCCCTCGGGCAGAATCGTCTCGAGTACCGAATCCTTCTCAGGCCAGAAATTCCTTTGAAAGATAGTACTCTTATCCGTAATGGCGACATAGAACATTTCTGATTCCACCAAATCCTGAAACAGGTGGCTGCCATAAGACAGCTCGGGGACGAACCCGATTTCGGTATCTTCATATTCGCACAGCACGCTGAAATTCGAAATATCGGAAAACGTCACGCCGACCCCCAGGTCAGGCGAAGAGGTTCCGATTCTGCCCGGACTGAGAAGCATCAATATTTTGCCGCTGTCTTTATAAAACTGATTGATCTGACCGACAATGCCAGCAACCATGCTTTTCTGATTGTAGGGGGTGTTATAGTATCCCCGGGAATCAATCCAGACAATGACATCAACGCCCAATTTCGCCTTATTGCCCATAAAGGTGCTGCCGACTTTAAACAGCACGCTGTCCTCTGCAATCTCGGGGATACTGAGGTCTGCGGTCATCTGCCAGATATAAAGCGGCCGGCATTGCAGCAGGTTGACAACAAATTTACCTTCGGGACTAAAATTGATCGCATATTCGATATCCACCGGCGTTTCGTAATGCTCCTGCAGCGTCGCCATCATATTCTTGATGAGCGTCATCAGCGCCTTTTTCTTGACGATGCCCTGACACGATACGAATTGAATCGAACGCGGCTGACCCTTTTCTCTGAATAAATCCTCGGCGGCGTAATCGTGCTCAGTGATCATATCGGCATACCATTGCGGAAGCGCTGGAATTAAGCTGGTTGCCTGGACTTCGTCAAATGTATTTGATTTGGTATTGATGGCATCAAAGGTACGCTGTGAAAAACGGTGTTTTTCCTCTTCGCTGACGAGGGGGGTGCTTTCCGGCTTGTCGAGATTGACAAGCCTCGGATAATCGGAGCCTGTCCGGTCGACAGCCCTTGTCCCAAGTCCCGCGACAAGACGCAATAGGCCGGCATCCGCGCTGAGATTGTCGCTCCACCGGTAGACGCTGTATGAAAACCCGACGCCCGCGGCGCAGGGCATAAAATAGTCGCCGAATTTTGTGCCGCTGACGCGCTGTACCAGAATAGCCATCTGCTCGTCGGCATCGGCCATGCCTCTTTTTCTCCTGTATTCGAGAGCTGAACGGTTCATTGTGCTGGCGTAGACGAGGCGAACGGCGTTTTCAAAATTTTCGAGCCGTTCTTCCGGACTGAAGGCGTTGGCGCAGAATACAGACTCATATTTGCCGGCAAAGGCATTTCCGAAACCGTCCTCGAGAAAGCTGCTGGATCGGACAATAATGGGAATCGACCCGAAATATTCGAGCATTCGCCTGAATTGCTCGCGGATTGCTTTTGGAAAGTGCCCGCCTAAAATTGCTTTGGATAAGGTTTCGCCTATTCTGAAATAATTCTCCTCCTTGCGCTGGAGAATCCGGAGCCTCCACAGACTGTTTTCAACAATGAAGGAATAGAACACATCGGTTCCGATATAAAACGAATCATGAGGCTCCAGAAGCCGACTGCTGTTAGGGATATATTTCTCGACGATCTTTCTGGCCAGCAGCATCCCGCAGGCCTTGCCGCCAATGGCGCCCGTACCGATCACGCGTTCCTTGATAAAAAAGAAGTCTTCGGGTGTGAATTCTTTTTTAATGAGCTCGGCTATTTTTTTGTCGTGCGTCATCATGCTCAGGATGATCTTGCGTATGGACAGCTTGCTGATATCGCCGTTATGATAAGCCGCTCTGGCGGCTTTATAAAACCGCTCGTAGCTGTCGATATTTTGCTCTGTGTAATTGGACTGCTCGGAATGGATGAGACGGAAATAATCGGCCAAGGTTACACTGTCCGTCAGCGATTCGAATTCGCCGTCTTCATTGAGCTTGTGCGGCAGGTACATTTCAGAAGAATAGCGGTTCCAGACCTTGATGGGGTGCAGGTACATGACGCCGTCGCCTGAGTGGATATCCAGCAATAACTGCGTCGTCTCCTGAATGCGCGCGATCGTTGTATAGTCATGGTGCCCGCGCAACACAGGGAAGTAGGCCACTGTATCGAGTTCAAATAAATAAGGACACGTCACGCAGAAGAAATTGCCCATCATGAGATCGGTGAACCAGGCGACCTGCAGGTCCGACAGGCAGTCGAAGACGTAAAAGGCTTCGAAACCTTCTCTTTCGATGATCTCGTGCACTCTGACAGTGAACGTTTCAAAGCCCTGAGAGGTATCAAGCTTGTATATTGTCAGTCCGTCCTGCGGTTCCAGAATTGCCTCGTGATTGGCAAAACGGATATAGCTGACACTTCTCCCGTCAGCGATAGCCTGACGGACAAACACCTGAGCCAATTTATTAAAGTCACTGAGGTGCGTCACCTGCATAACGACATTATCCCCAAGCCGGATGTTGTCGAGTATTTTGTCCAGACTTGAAATGCCCGATTTGATGCTTTCAAATGCCATAAAAACAGTCCTCCTCAGATCGTAAATGTATTGTAATTCGAAACTAAACCCATTATGACACGACATCCTGTTCTCTGAATAGGCTTGAAACAGCGTCCTCGTATTCGTAAAATCTCTCTGATTTTTTTATTCTTTTTGCATATTTTGTTTGATCGGTAAACATTTCGATTAAATAAAACCATAAATCCTTCATTTTGAACAGGACATTACGTTCGCTTATGAGGATTCTTTTATAGTCCTCATAGATTTGATCGTGAAAGTCTTTCAGCAGATTTTTGTCGGGTAAGGCATGACTCGAAATCTCATTGATCAGACCGGGATTTGTTATGAGTCCTCTGCCGAGCATGATGGAGCCGACAAGGGGGAAATCAGCCGTAAACACGTTATAGTCGTTGACTGTAAAAATATCGCCATTATAACACACGTGATTTTTACTTAGTAGCAAGGCTTCCTCAAAGATCTTTAGATTTGGCTTGTTTTTGTAGAAATCTTTCTGAATTCTTGGGTGGATGATCAGCTCTTCCATGGGGTATTTGTTGAATATTTCTATGAGGTCATAGAATTCTTCAGGCTGATCTTTACCTATTCTTGTTTTGACGGATATTTTTGTTTCCTGCTGCGAAAAAATTTCATCTAAAAACCGATCAAGGTCTTCTCGTTTCGACAGAAAGCCAGACCCTTTGTATTTTGAAACAACAGTGCCGGAAGGACAACCTAAGTTCAAATTGATCTCACCATACCCTAGGCGCTTGATTTTTTTTGAGGTGTGTATAAAATCCCGCGCGTTATTGGTCAGTAGCTGCGGAACTAAAAATATCCCCTGATTGTTTTCAGGTAAAATATCATTGAGCTCCCGGGCTTTAAAGCTGTCGCTCTGATTGGCAGCGATAAACGGTGAAAAATATTTATTCGCATGGTTGAAGAAAGCATGATGCGCATTTCTATAAACAAACCCGGTCAAGCCTTCCATCGGTGCGACGTAAAAATTCATAAAATATGTCCTCAATGACCGCAGTCGATTTTATATGGATATCGATTTGTGCGAAGGCGCTACCTCGAAAATTGTAGGGTACGACCCCTGTGTCGTACCGCTCTTGTTCAGGGCCGCACCGGTTTTAGGATGATTCCGCTATCGGTATAACGTATAGTCCTGCATTTCCTTCATAAAACCGGCGCTTTCTATGGCAGTTGCTGCCTCTTGCGGATATTCCTTGAGCGTCAGGCGATGCAGCGCCGGAAATACGCGCCGGCCTGAAAAGGCCTGTGCGAATCCAAGCAGCGCGTCTGTTAATGATGCGCCGTCAAAAACCCGAAAAGTTTTACCCTGGCGCTCGAATACGGCAATCGGAACGCCGGCGCGCAGCGCGACGACGGTACCTGGTACATTAATGAACGATCTATCCTGTAGGTGTGCCAGATACTTACCCCACGGCTGCGCCGGATCAATAGCCGACAGCCATATGATACGATCTTCCGGTTGCTCTAAGGCAGTAATTATCCCGGCAAAATCCTTATCCCGGATATACTGCATGCCCGATAGACCCTCAATAAAGTATCCCCGGCGAACACGGCCGGTATATTCCCATACACGCAGAATTTTAAGCGCTTCTCCCCAGTTCAGGTCTTGTACCGTTTCTCGGCAAAGGATGGCAGATCGGTCAAATATGCGCTCGAGCTGCTGTTCCAATGTCTGCTCTTTTAGCTGACGCGACAGCTCCCAACGCCCGGACGTCATTGTCATCACGCGCGCCCTCACGCGCTGCCTGACCGGCCTGGCCTCCGTTTTATCCCTGTTCATGAGCATACGTACCGGTACAAAGCTGTCTCCACAGACAATACCCTTTTCAGTCAGCTTCAGCAGGGTTTCATACGGCGATTCTCCAATAGAGAGTTCACTAAGCCTCTGCATGAAGCTCGCGCCGCGCTTTCGGAGTGTTTCGAAGACGGTTTTTTCGTCACCCGTCAGCGAAATCCCGGTCTCCGAGAGGTCTGCGTCCCAGTCAATATCATCGTACTGATGGAAACTGAGTCCTGACTCCGGCGTAATACGCCAGAACAAACTGCCCTGTGAAAGCAGCGTGTCCAGAAGCTCCGGACGGTAACTGCTGACGCGCGCAGGCAGCAGAACACTTTCCCACAGCTCCGGCGGATAGGGAAGACCGCAGAGCATCTTCAGCGTCGCTTCAAGTTGTTCCATAGGAGGCGCTGATATAGAGATCCTGCGTGCCAGTATAGCGGCATACCGCTCCGGCGGAAGCGTCTTTATCTGTCTGCGGCGCATTTTGACCGTTTCGTTCCGTGCCCGGTCAAACATCTTTAAATGATAGAAAAGCCCTTCGTATTCCACGGCGTCACCGTTTTGACATAATGCGTCCAAAACATCCCGCGCCGTCGCTTCCGTCCAGAGGTATCGTTCGGCAATCTGAGGCGCCGGCTGACCGCCGCGGTAACGCAGCAGGCGCCGCACAATGTGCGCTCTCGACTCAATATTATCATCTGACAATGCGCCGTCATATTCTCCGGCATGCTCAGCAGCGATCCATAATCCCGGCTCGATGTATTTTGCCTGTTCCCGTTGTTCCAGCGTTTCGAGCCAGGCGATGGGGATGTCGAGCTCGCCTGCGACGATATCGCCTTCGATCATAAGGAGCGAATGGAGCTGGTATTCGTTTTCGGGAAGGCGCGTCCGTTCAGATGACAGCGCCAGCTGCTCGGGGCCAGGCGCTATCTGCGCCGTCTGGTTCAGGTTCTCCTCGACGGCCGCCTGTAGGCTGCGCGGTGTGGGTGAATAATCGTACATCATCGCCGCTTCGGTTTGACGCCTAAGTAAAAACGACATCGGTGATGGCAGTTCGAGATATAGCTCGCGTACGCGGATTGTGCCCGCATGGATGGCATTTAGGATGTGCAGAACGCCCGGCAGGTCCCAGTAATCCTCCAGGCATTCGCGCGTCGTCTCACGGATAAGCGGATGATTATCCTGGCGGACGAGCGCGTCGAGCATCTCCGCGCCGCGCATGCGCTGAACCCAAAGCGGCTGGCGTCCGGCTTTGCGCACGCCCATCATCAAAGCGCGGGCGGCGTTGTATCGGAAGGTCATGTTGAAAGCCGGTGTCACCGGTAGTATGACCGACAGGACGCTCTGTGCCGTTTCCGGCGAGACATTATAAAGGAGACCCTCCGGGAATTCGCAGTCGTTATAGGGGAACAGCAATAAGCCGTCGTCGTCGGCCACAAAACTGATATTCGTGTTTAAGCGGCGTTTTGCCTCTTCCGTTAAGAGGATGGCCAGCGGCTCGTTGACTTGCTTGCCAAAGACAGAGTGCACCATCATTTGGTGATTGCCCGTTTCGTCGCGGAAATGCTCGACGAGCAGCGTCCTGTCATCCGGCAGCGCGCCTGTTGCGGCGATCTGCCGCTTCAACAGATCCTCTGCCGCCTCGGCGGACTTGTCATCGAGGCCGAGCGCGCGCAGCGCTTCAAAGAGCTTTTGATTGTCGTGTGCCTCTTCGAGAAGCCTGAAAATCTTGCCGTAGGCCATGCCCGTCTGCATTCGACGGCCTTTAATATCGCCCTTCCAGAAGGGCCCCCGCCAGCCGCCCGGGGACGATTGAGAGACGACGACGGTATCTTTTTTGATCTCTCTGATCTGCCAGGTGAAGGTACCCAGCAGGAGTTTGTCGCCGACGCGCGCCTCATAGACGAATTCCTCGTCCAACTCGCCGAGCAGCACGCCGGTTTCCGTGCGGCAGGCATATAAACCTCTGTCCGGAATCGTGCCACCGGCCGAGACCGCCAGCATGCGGCTGTAAGGATCGCCTTCGACCTTGTCATGGATACGGTCGTATAGCACCCTGGGGCGGACGGGAATGTCACGCTGATGCTCATAATCACCGGACAGCATGCACAGGACATCACGGATATCGTCCCGCGTGACATCACGGAAAGGATACGCGCGCTTTAGAATCGGGAGCACATCGTCGATTTCATACCCATCGCCCGATGCCATGGAGACGAGGTGCTGCGCCAATACGTCCAGGCACAGCCTGGGCGGGTGGACATGCTCAATACCGCCCATACGGACGACCTCGGCGGCGAGCCCGCTGTAGAGCGCCTCCGAGGCGACGCGCGGGAACATGGTCATAACGCTCGTGCGGTTCGGGTTGTGGCCTGCGCGGCCGAGCCGCTGCATCGTGCTGGAGATGGAGCGGGGGCAGCCGACCTGAAAAACCTCATCGATTTCGCCGACATCTATCCCGAGTTCCATTGACGACGTGGCGACCAAGAGCCGCAGTGTCCCGCTGCGGAGCGCCGTTTCTACCTCGAAGCGCCGCTCTTTTGCGAGGCTGCCATGGTGCGTTCGGGCAAAATCGTCGCCGCCCAATTGGTTGACATAATATGAAAGCTTTTCGGCGTAAGTCCTGCCTTCGACGAAAGCGATGACGCTGCGCGTGTCCTTGCAGCGCTCATAGACAGCGGCCGCCAGTGCCTGCCAAACAGGATCCTTTTTCGCGGCATGCCTTTCGGCAAAGGGACTCGTCACCGTCAGCCGGACTTCCTTATGCATCTTCGGCGCAGCAATGGTCACTGGGTCGGGCGATAAGTATTCGGCGGCCATGTCCAGCGGCTCAATCGTCGCGGACAGACCAATGCGCTGCAGGGGAGCGGGGCAGAGCATATCCAGCCGGGCAACAGACAGCATCAGGTGCGCGCCGCGCTTTGTGTCAATCATAGCGTGCAGCTCGTCCAGGATGATCCAGCGCGTCGTTTTCAGTATGGTCTGGCCGGATTTCGCCGTCAGCATCAGGTACAACGATTCCGGTGTCGTGATCAGAATATGCGGCGGTTTTTTAATCATCTGCCGCCGTTCGCTCTGCGGCGTGTCACCCGTCCGAATGGCGACTCTCAAAGCAGGTTCGAAGCACCCGGGCGCCTGAGGTGGCATCACGCCGTCATCGCGCATTTCTTTTGTAATGCCGTCCAGCGGACGGCGGAGGTTTTCCCGTATATCGCCCGCAAGTGACTTGAGCGGTGATATGTAAATAAGCTGAAGCTCCTGCTTGAGCGTCCCGTGACGCGCTTCCGCCATGAGCTTGTCGATAAAAACAAGAAACGATGCCAGCGTTTTACCTGTGCCGGTCGGCGCTGACACCAGCGTATTGTCTCCCGCTGCGATAGCCGGCCAAGCCGCCTCCTGCACCGCCGTCGGCGCGCCGACAGACCGCGCGAACCACCGCGCGGTGATCGGATCAAAAATGTCAAGTGCGTTACGCATCGTCCAGCTCCAGTTCTGTACCTATCGAATCCGACAGTATAACGGGTTCACTTACAATTCATTCATCACAATCTGCTCCAGCGTTTGTCGTTTTCGGATGAGTTTCAGCTGACCGTCTCGCATCAGAAGAACCTCCGGGATCTGGGTGTGTGAGTTATAGTTAAAAGGGGTCATCGCTGAGCAATAGGCGCCCGCGCCGCCGATGACGATGACATCGCCGATCTCCGGCTCCGCGATTTTTCGAGGCGCGCTGTTGGCATGACTGTCCAGACAGAGCGAATCTCCGCTCTCACAGCATGTCCCCACAACCATCATGTCGCGCTCGGTACTGCTTGACGTCTCAGGGCTGAATTCTGATGACAACAGTCTGCCGTCCTTTGATATGACGTAAAACGGATGCTGTGAGCCATATAGCAGCGGACGGGCATTCACGTCCATACCGCCGTCGACAATCGCAAAACAAAGTCCGCTGTCGCCTGTCTTTTTTTTGTCACGGACTGTTGTGACCACATAACCCATATTGGCCGCGATGAAAGTTCCCGGCTCAATCTCCATCAGAAGCTTTCTGCCGGTTTTCTCATAAAAGCTTTCAATCTGCCGCTTTGCGTAAAGGCCAAGGGCGTTGATATCAGCCGCCTTTTCGTGAGGCATCCGGGCTTCCTTCAAGCCGCCGCCAAAGCTGACCGTTTGGGCATGTGGGAAATATTTCTCGATATAACCCAGCTCGAGGTCGATGTTCTGCCTCCACAGCTCCGGGTCTCCGCCGGAACCGATGTGGACATGGACTTGGGTAAACATGATGCCGTTATCAGACGCATAACCCAGCGCTTTATCAAGGTCCGACAGATGAATGCCGAAGCAGGAATAGTCGTCGCCTGTATTCCGGCTGGACGACTCACCGGAGCCGATTCCCGGATGGACCCTGATCGACAGCTCGGGCTTGTTTTTCCGTGCGAAATCGCCGATAAGCTGCAGCTGGCGCAAGGAGCAGACGTTATACTTCATACCGAGGCGCATCAGCTGTTCCAGCGCGTGTCTGTCACTGTCCTCCGGGACCTCCTGCGTCGTCAGCATGATCTGTTCCGGATTGATGCCGGCCATTTCGGCGCGTTTCGCCTCGTTCAATGAGCTGGCATCGATAAAAAGGCCCTGCTGTGCGATTATCTGCAAGACCGTTCTGCTGGAATTTGCTTTCATCGCATAGCGGACACGAATTCCATAGGCGTTTGGCATAGATAAGGCCTGCTGACATTTCTCGGTCAGCAGTTTTTCATCATAAAAATAACAAGGCGTTCCATACTTTTCTTTGGCCGCTAAAATAACCGCAGGATTTATACTGCTGAAGCTGTTCAGTCTATTCATCATAATTCTTCACCCATTTTCAATATATCCTTATTATATAATTTAAACCGTAATCTGGCAAGATATGATCACTGCGGTCTGCAGTATTATTGAGGTATGGCATCATGTATTTTTTATTTTGTCAAAGCTGCAGCTTTTATGTACAATCGTAAAAGAATATGTTATAAATACAAATGACAAATCGCCGGGCGGCGCGCCCGGAATGACATAGGAGGCTTTATGGATACAATTCAGTCGCTTTTTACCGGCGTATTCGCGTTTCACTGGCAGTTTCTGATCATGTATGCTATTGGAGGCGTTTTAATCTACCTCGCCATAGCCAAGGATTATGAGCCGATGCTCCTCTTGCCGATAGGTTTCGGCGCGATACTGGCAAACCTCCCGTTTAATACGATATGGATTTCGGAAGAAGGCCCCGGCGTACTGAAGATTTTTTACGAGGCCGGGATACTCACAGAGCTCTTCCCAGTGCTCATATTCATCGGTATCGGCGCAATGATGGACTTCCGGCCGCTCTTTTCGACCCCAAAGATGGTATTCTTCGGGGCAGCGGCGCAGCTCGGCATCTTTGCGACAATTATTGCCGTGCTCGTGCTGACAAACCTCATCCCGGCCCTGCGGGACAATATTGTGCAGCTCGGGCAGCAGCTGGAGATGTTTAAGGACGCAACGCCCATGGAGATTCTTATCAAGGCAGCGGCCTCAATCGGCATCATCGGCGCGGCGGACGGACCAACCTCCATCGTGGTGGCGGGCAAATTCGCGCCGCAGCTGCTGGGCCCCATATCGGTTGCGGCCTATTCCTATATGGCGCTGGTACCGATCATCCAGCCCCCCATTATCAGAGCGCTGACGACAAAGAAAGAGCGCTGCATCCGGATGGAGTACAGTGAGAAAAAGATCAGCAAGACAACGATGATTCTTTTTCCCATTCTCGTTACCATTGTCTTTGCGATTGTCGCGCCGATCAGCGCGCCGCTGATCGGGCTTCTGATGTTCGGCAACCTTATTAAGGAAAGCGGCGTGCTGGAGCGGCTCAACCATGCAGCGCAGAATGAGCTGACCAACCTCGTCACACTGCTCCTTGGGATCACCATCGGCGCAACAATGGAGTATTCCGCCTTCCTTCAGCCAACCACATTACTCATCCTCTGCCTTGGGCTTGTCGCCTTCGTGTTCGATACGGCGGGCGGTGTGCTCTTCGCCAAGCTGTTGAACGTCTTTTCCAAAACAAAGATCAACCCCATGATCGGCGCGGCCGGTATTTCCGCCTTCCCGATGGCGGCCAGACTTGTACAGAAGATGGCAAAGCAGGAGGATCCGGGAAACTTCATCCTCATGCAGGCGGCCAGTGCCAACGTGGCGGGCCAGCTTGGCTCGGTTGTCGCCGGCGGATTGATCCTGTCTCTCGTGCCCATGCTGCTCGGACAATAAAGGAGGGTTATTATGGAAAGCATTCTCATCGCCCTGAAACTGACGGGCTTAGGACTCGGCGGCGTATTCCTCTCGCTGATACTCTTATATCTGATCCTGCGTATCACAGGAAGACTATTCAGGAAAAAAGACGAATGAAAATAAAATGGGGAGCGGCTCACTGCCGCTCCCCATTTTTATTACTGCGAACAAGACGGATGAACCGTCCCCTTGTCAGACGTTACGATTTTTGGAGGCTGATTCAGAACGGTGACATTGTCGTCGACATCGAAGAAGACGGCTGAGCCCATGCTGATTTTTGAGTTTTTGCCAATGGTTTTTTTCTCTTTGATCACACAGTTCGAGCCCAATAAAACGCCTTGGTTTATCACGACATTTCCGGCGACGATGCAATTAATCAGGCAGGTCGAATAATCCTTGATCACAGTATCGTGGCCAATAATGGATCTCATATTTAAGTAAACATGTGACCCCAGGACAGCATTAACGGACAGGATACAGCCATAGTTGATAATAGTACCTTCACCGAGCGTTACATTTTTTGATAGTTTAGCCGTCGGATGGATGAGTGTCGCATATTTCAGGTTGTATTTTTCTATTGTATCATGGATATCTTTCTTAGCCGTTGGACTACTGACGGCAATGACCCAATAAACCGAATCGTCAAAATCCTGTATTGCGTTATTGGTGCCTAATACTTTATAACCGTTGATGACAGGGTTGTTTTCGCCCTGAGCACCAGTGAAATCATCAATATAGCCCAGTATGTTCCATGAAGGTGCTATGGCGTTAATATCTTCGATTAATTGAACAACTTCAAGTGCCATACCACCTGATCCGTATAAGACAATGTCTTTCATCACGCACGCGCAGCTTTCAATGGAATTTTATGCAGACGTTTTATATCAGCCTTCAATTCGCGTTTTTAATAAAATACATAAAATTGTCCATCGCCCAGTCCTCGTTGTAAATATGCGCCTTGGCAGAGGCACGGTCCAGAAGCGAAGCGCAATACACCGGCCGCGCACCGCTTTCCATATCCCGAATCGTCTCTTCAAACTTCCATCTGTTTTTCTGCATAAAATCAACTGTTTTATTTAACGCATTATATTTTGTGAAGCAGGTGTTGGTGACCTTTGCCAGCTTGCATCTGTCTATATATGAACAGTCTGCGCAAGTACAAAGCGGGGTCTTTTGTAAGCGCACGTCGGGCACAAAGCCCGCTTTGAAATTGGTATAATGGCATACCCGGTAAGACAAGTCTATATCTTCAAAACAATTTTCTTCGCAGAAATATCCGATTTCCTTTATCAGCTCCGGCCTTAAACCCATGCAGCTGGCTGGTATGTAGCTGCTGTCAATATCTGGTACAACGCCGCTGAGTTCCAGGTAGGACAGGTTCGCTTTTGTTTTCGTGATCACCGGCGGCAAAAAACCGTTTTTCGGTTCAACACCAAGAAGGCCTGCTTCGGGAAAAGCCTCGAACACATTCAGAAACCTACTGAGCCAATCACGCGTTTCGACAAAAACGTCAGTATCAACAGTAAAAAAATACTGTTCCGGTAATCTTCTCAAAAGGTTCAAATTCAAAGCATAAGTTCGCCCATGATTTAATTCAAAACGATCTCTTGATTTAATTCGGCAGTCATTCAGACTCATAATATAATCCCAGGTGTCATCCTTGGAATTGTTGTCGATAATATGCAACTCAAAATCTTCCGTACTGCTGAGCAGCGCCGGCAGGTTTTTAACTGTTAAACCCAGACGGTTGAAGGTGATGTAGCTGATGAACGGCGGAACCATAATTCAACCCTTCCTGATCAAGTTTATGTCGATTTGCGTGTTATTTTTGATATACACACACATTTACAGAAAATGAAGCTACTGTATTGTATTAAACGCCATGATAAATGTTACTGTAACATTTGCTGTATGGCACAATATATTGGTACTGAATAGCACAAAGGAGGTAGTCTCTTGTCAGAGCCCTTGATAAAGCCAATTAAAGTTATGCAGCCTCTGCTGCCTGACTTGACAAATATCAATGATATGTTAAAGGAAATCTGGGATAGCAAGCAGCTGAGCAACAACGGGCAAAAGGTCCTCCAGCTTGAAAGTGATCTTTCCAATTTTCTTGATGTTAATTACCTTTCTGTATTTTCAAATGGGACAGTTGCGCTTCAAATTGCATGCAAACTGCTCAAGCTCTCAGGGGAAGTCATAACGACGCCTTTTACCTTTCCCGCCACGGTGCATGCACTTTCTTGGAATCAGCTGACACCTGTATTCTGTGATATCGAGGAGCAGTCATTTAACATGAATCCCGACCTCATAGAAGCATTGATTACAGAAAAAACAACTGCAATTATGCCTGTACACGTTTTCGGAAACCCGTGCGACGTGGATAAAATACAAGACATTGCCGATCGTTATGGTCTTAAAGTCATATATGATGCCGCGCATGCATTTGGCGTGAAGGTCCATGGAAAGTCTATTGCTGCTTATGGTGATATATCCATGTTCAGTTTCCATGCGACAAAGGTTTATAACACCATTGAAGGTGGCGCGCTGGTTTTCAGTCATCCGTTCTTGAAGGAAAGAGCCGATAAAATGAAAAACTTTGGTATTTTGCCGAATGATGATGTGATTGAACCTGGAACCAATGCGAAATTAAACGAGGTGCAAGCAGCCGTAGGGATTTTACTCTTGGATAAAGTTACTGAGGAAATAAGAAGGAGAGAAGAAATCTCACGCGCTTATACCAATTTGCTCACAGATGTCCCTGGAATCAAGGTAAACAAGCCTTCTGACGGCGTTGTTTATAACTATCCTTATTATGTAATTACTATTGATAAAAGTGAATTTGGAATATCCCGTGACGCGCTTTTGGAAAGCCTGAAAGCAAAGGGCATCATTGCCCGCAGATATTTCTATCCGCTGTGCAGTAACCTCCAGTGCTACCACCATTTGCTTTCATCCGACATATCCAAGCTTCCCATTGCAAACAAGGTAGCCGATGATGTACTGGCGCTGCCATTATATGGCGAATTGTCGCTTCAAGCTGTCGCCTATATTTGCACAATGATTCGTCAAAGCAGGCTGGAAAATTAAGTAGTAGATATTCTCTGCGATGTAAGGAAATATTCAGAGGAGATGCATAATCTGGTCAAATGAAAATCCATCCGAACGTTGAATTTAATGAAATGCTCAATAATGGCACTGCCAGAATCATTGACTATAAACATATAACGTATGGGAACATACCCACGCACAAAATCCGGTTCAAATCTGAGCATGCGGAATACGATACCAGTAATTACAGAGATGACCTGAATAGTAATGTGTTAGAAAATCTAAGAAATATTCACCTGAACGCCGAGCTTGAGGCAGCGGCAGTAACTGCGCACGGCAATATCACGCATCTGCAGTCTCAGCCTCAGCATGCCGGCATCGTTATGGATATAAAGCCTGAGGCTGAACCGGTCATAAGTGTTGAGGAACTGGTTGACATACCGAGCGCCGGCACCGTCGAGCTGGCGCCGACGATGTCGGTACCGAGCGCCGCCGTCGTCGAGTTGACGCCGATGATGCCGGTACCGAGCGCCGCCGCCGTCGAGCTGACGCCGATGATGCCGGTGCCGAGCGCCGCTGCCGTCGGGCTACCGCCGACGGTTGCCGTGCCGAGCGCCGCCGCTGTCGAGCTGACGCCGACGATGCCGGTACCGAGCGTCGCCACCGTCGAGCTGACGCCGACGATGCCGGTACCGAGCACTGCCGCCGTCGAGCTGGCGCCGACGATGCCGGTACCGAGCGCCGCCGCCGTCGAGCTGGCACCGACGATGCCGGTGCCGATCGCCGTCGCCGTCGAGCTGACGCCGATGATGCCGGTGCCGAGCGCCGTCACCGTCGAGCCGACGCCGACGGTTGCCGTGCCGAGCGCCGCCGCCGTCGAGCTGGCGCCGAAGGTTGCGGTGCCAAGCGCCGCCGCCACCGAGGTGCAGCCGACGGAGTCTGTGCCGTGCGCCAATACTGCATTGCTGCAGAAGGAAGATGCACCGGATTGCTTGGTTATGGAGATTCATCTGGCGGTTGACCCGAGTGGTATGATTTTGGGAACACAGCCTACGCAGGCAATAGGCCATACGGTAATTGAGATGTCGGAGCCTGCTGCTGATGAACCGGCGGAGGGTACGGGTGCTGTATTAGGCGCCTCATCTGTGCCGCCCTTTATTAACTTTATTACATTCAACCGTCTCGGGCTCACAGTTAAAAATCTGACGCGGCTGCTCGATTCAAATGAAGATTTTGAACTCAATATCATCGATTGTAATTCAAAGGATAACAGCTGGGATTATATCCTGAGCTTGACTGACAGTAGAATAAAGTCGAAAATCCGTTTTGACAAAAATTGCGGTCCGATTTACGCAGTGAACTTTGCTCTTTCAAGACGGAAGCCGAATCAGTATTTCTTTACGTTAGACAGTGATACCTATATCAAAACGACGGATTGGATTGCCAGGTTTATGGAGGTTTTTGAAGCTTTTCCGGATGTGGGCGTATTGGGTTTGATGAGAGACAATCCTTATCCGAGATATCTTCCGCCGATTATCCCCAGAGTGAATGGAAATGCAATGTATCTCGAGTTAAAAAATGCCGATATTGAAACCCAAATGGACTTCATTCCCGGCCATCTTCAATGCTTGAGTCCTGCTTTGATAAATGAAATCGGGTATTGGAGCGAGGAAAATGGTTTTGGAGATGCGGAGCTCTCGCCAAGAGTCGTCCACTATACAAACTTCAAGGTGGGTTTCTTGACAACTATTGAAATCGACATGACGCAGAGAATCACATGCAATGAATGTCTTGGCAAAGATTATTGTACACTGGCTAGAAGCGTTGTCGACTGCTTCTCACTGAGCAAAAAATACAACAAAAATGAATCTTTCGTTGCGAAAAATATGTGGAAATTCAAACAAGCATTCAAGGAACTCGAAGAAGGACAGCGAACGGCATATTGTGCCTCAATTCATGATCCTGAATCCATGAGAACGCATCAATATCATACAGAATGGGCTTACGATAATTTCAGCTATTATATAATTAACGGGAATTAAAGCTTGGGGTTAACGTCAAATTAAATTTAACAAAAACTGAAGCGTGGCTGTTCAAAAGCCTCGCTTCAGTTTTATACGAGTTAAACTCATTTCTTAGAACAGAGACAGCTGTGTATCATCATGTGCGGTAAACGCGTTTGATTTTTTGTAATTGCCGTTTAAAATATTCTGCCACCAGCTTTGGTTTTTTAGATACCAATCAATTGTTTTGACCATCCCGTCTTTAAATTGAACTTTTGGCATCCAGCCAAGATCGAGTTGAGCCTTGTTGGAATTAACCGCATACCGCAGATCATGCCCCGGTCTGTCAGCAACAAAAGAGATAAGCGCCTCGGGCTTATCCAGTAATGACAAAATCGATCGAACGACATCCAAATTGGACTGTTCGCTGC
The DNA here is from genome assembly GCA_942492735.1 of uncultured Eubacteriales bacterium. Lineage (GTDB taxonomy): Bacteria > Bacillota > Clostridia > Oscillospirales > Oscillospiraceae > Sporobacter. The sequence goes on along the minus strand of OW818648.1, from coordinate 3,660,593 downwards.
AGCTGCCGATGTTATATATCTCTCCAATCCTGCCTTTTTGTAAAATCAGGTCGATTGCGGCGCAATGATCCTCAACATAAATCCAGTCTCTTTTGTTTAGTCCATTGCCATAGACGGGTATCTGTTCATTATGAAGCGCTTTTGTAATGGTCAGCGGAATGAGTTTTTCCGGGAATTGATACGGCCCGTAATTATTCGAGCAGCGGGATATCGTCACAGGGAAGCCATAGGTTCTGAAATAGGCGAGCGCCAATAAATCAGCAGCTGCCTTGCTTGCACTGTATGGTGATGAGGTGCGGATTGGCGCGTTTTCATCAAAAGAAAGCTCCGGTCTGTCCAGCGGTAAATCACCGTAGATTTCATCGGTGGAAATCTGATGAAATCGACGGGCGCCAAAGCGGCGGCACGCTTCCATCAAAGTTTGTGTCCCCAAAATGTTCGTCGTTAAAAACACCTCGGGCTGCTCAATGGATCGATCCACATGAGATTCCGCGGCAAAATTAACAACCGCGTCAAAACGCTCTTCCTCGAAAAGATTATTAACGGCGTTTTTGTCCGCAATATCTATTTTCAGACATTTGACTCTCCCTGCGACCTTATCAAGCGTTTCCGGATTTCCCGCATATGTCAAAGCGTCGACACAGACGAGCTTATAATCGGGATGAATCTTCTGCATAAAAAAAATGAAGTTACTACCGATGAAACCGGCGCCGCCGGTTATTAATAATCTCATAAAATCCATCCCCTGGATCGTGCGATTTTCTCTGGAGAGGCGACGTGTATTCCCTGATGCTTTTCGAGCATTTTAACAAAATTTGCGGCTTCAATGAGGCTGTCGGCAGTTCCAGCATCAAACCATGCGTAGCCCTGCCCCAGAAGTATAACGGTCAACGCGCCGCTGTCTAAATATAACCTGTTTAGATCAGTGATTTCCAGCTCGCCGCGCGCGCTGGGTTTTAGGCTCTTTGCGAATTCGACCACCCTGTTATCATAAAAGTATAAGCCAGTAACGGCGTTGTGCGACTTCGGATAGAGTGGTTTTTCTTCAATAGACAGAGCCTTCCCCGCAGCATCACATTCGACCACGCCGAAGCTCTCCGGATGATCTACAGGATAGCCGAATATTGTCGCACCGGTTGTTTGCTTCGCTGCGTCCTTTAAAATGAGTTCCAGATCGTTACCATAAAAAATGTTGTCTCCCAAAATTAACGCACAGCCTTCAGAACCGATAAACGCCTCACCCAGAATAAAGGCTTGTGCGATACCGTCCGGAGAGGGCTGTACTTTATATGACAAAGAAATCCCAAATTGACTTCCGTTTCCGAGCACCTTTTGAAATCTGGCCATGTCTTCATGTGTTGATATCACCATGATATCTTTGATTCCTGCCAGCATAAGAGTCGTTAGAGGATAATAAATCAATGGTTTTCTGTAAACAGGCAATAGTTGCTTTGATGTCCCGATCGTGAGTGGATACAGTCTTGAACCTGTTCCTCCCGCTAAGATGATACCTTTCATTCTTATACTCCTTGATCGTGTAGGATATTGTAAACTGCCTATACATTATATTCAAAAGACATAAGACACGTTATTGATATGCCCTCTGGAGCCGTAACGAGATTATTCACACTGGCATCAGACTTGTCATATGATATAGCGGCGTCATTTTGCCGCCATATTAGGTTAATGCTCTTACGCTGACAAAATTGAATATTTGGAGGTATCAAAAAATGCCTTTTAACAACCTCATAATTAATGGAGGTTTTGAGACCGGCGCCTTATCTCCTTGGACTGGATTCGGAGCAACTGTCACTGCTGCATTCAGTCATACCGGCATGTTCTCTGCACAATTGGCAGACGATACCGTGAATGCGGTGATTTATCAATTGGTACCTGTCACACCGGGGCAGGCATATGAATTTCTAGCTTCTCTGGCGAGAATCGGACCACTGCCAAATCCGGGAATAAGTATTGTTATCGCGTATTATGATTCTGTTTTTAACCTTCTGGGAATTGGGGTTAATTTAAGCATTCCAACCGATCGTCTTCCGGATGTAACGACGGAAGATTGGACGGAAGTCTATGAGACGAATCTTGTTGTTCCTGCCGGAGCAACCCAAGCATTTGTTTTAATCTCTAAGCTGGCCCAGCCGGGCACTTCTAATATCGTTATTGATGATATCGCTTTGTTAGAAGTAACGGGTGCAGGTGGGACCGGACCGACGGGTCCGACGGGTCCAACGGGTCCAACGGGACCGACTGGTCCAACCGGCCCGACCGGTGATCCGAGCACGGTAACCGGCCCGACGGGGCCAACAGGACCGACAGGCACAACCGGTCCGACCGGTGATCCGAGCACAGTGACTGGACCGACAGGGCCAACAGGACCGACAGGTCCAACGGGCCCGACCGGTGATCCGAGTACTGTAACCGGCCCGACAGGCCCGATCGGAGACACAGGCCCGATCGGACCGACGGGCCCGAACGGCGACACAGGGCCAATCGGACCGACAGGACCGAACGGCGACACAGGCCCAATCGGACCGACAGGCCCGATCGGCGACACGGGTCCAATCGGACCGACAGGCCCGATCGGCGACACGGGTCCAATCGGACCGACAGGCCCGATTGGTGACACAGGCCTAATCGGACCAACAGGCCCGATTGGAGACACAGGTCCAATCGGACCGACAGGCCCGATCGGCGACACAGGTCCAATCGGACCGACAGGCCCGATCGGCGACACGGGTCCAATCGGACCGACAGGCCCGATCGGCGACACGGGTCCAATCGGACCGACAGGCCCGATCGGTGACACGGGTCCAATCGGACCGACAGGCCCGATAGGAGACACAGGCCCGATCGGACCGACAGGCCCGAACGGCGACACAGGCCCAATCGGACCGACAGGCCCGATTGGAGACACAGGGCCAATCGGACCAACAGGCCCGATAGGAGACACAGGTCCAATCGGACCGACAGGCCCGAACGGCGACACGGGTCCAATCGGACCGACAGGCCCGATCGGCGACACAGGTCCAATCGGACCGACAGGCCCGATTGGAGACACAGGGCCAATCGGACCGACAGGCCCGATAGGAGACACAGGCCCGATCGGACCGACGGGCCCGAACGGCGACACAGGGCCAATCGGACCGACAGGCCCGATCGGAGACACAGGTCCAATCGGACCGACAGGCCCGAACGGCGACACGGGTCCAATCGGACCGACAGGCCCGAACGGCGACACAGGTCCAATCGGACCGACAGGCCCGATCGGCGACACGGGTCCAATCGGACCGACAGGACCGAACGGCGACACAGGCCCAATCGGACCGACAGGCCCGATCGGCGACACAGGGCCAATCGGACCGACAGGCCCGATAGGAGACACAGGCCCGATCGGAGACACAGGCCCGATCGGACCGACAGGACCGAACGGCGACACAGGCCCAATCGGACCGACAGGCCCGATTGGAGACACAGGGCCAATCGGACCAACAGGCCCGATAGGAGACACAGGGCCAATCGGACCGACAGGTGACACAGGCCCGGCAGGCGGAGTAGGTGCATTACCAACGTTGGCTTTTACAAATGCTACTGGTCCGATTTCCGTTTTTCCACCCCTAAATACTGAGGTAACGGTGGTTAGCGTAACTCAAGCCGTCACAGCGGCTCAGAGGCTTAAAATTGACTTTGCTTTAAGTATCGACTTTCTTGTTGCGACGAACTGGTCCTTTGTCTTTGAAGTTCGTTTATACAGGGATGCGGCATTAATAAATACACGAACAAACAATAGAGTTGGCACAACTGCCGGAAATCAAAGATACACGATTTCCAACACGTATGTTGATACTGTTCCTGCCACAAACCCTTCTTCGACCTATAGTGTCAGAGTCATTGTAACCTCGGCGTCGAACGTTACGTCCGCAAATACAGGGACCAATATTGAAGAAAATATTATAACATTCACTTAAAATAACCTGCTGACGCCAGACCGCAGTTCATTGACTGCGTTCTGGCGCTTTCTTTGTATTTGATATCTATGATATTTTTATCTCTTGATCAGTGTCCTTAGATACCGGTATGGGAGATAAAATTCATGAGGTCGGCGAAGCCCTGGAGTGTCATATCAAGACCTCTGGACATAGATATATAATGCCGGAAAAGTATCTGTAAAAGGAGCGCTGCTGTGAATAAATATAGAGTTTGCGTCTATGCAATTTGCAAAAATGAAGAACAGTTTGTAGACCGCTGGATGGATGCCGTGTCGGAGGCGGATATGATTGTCGTCACAGATACGGGCTCAACGGATAACACGGTGAAAAAGCTTCGCGAAAGAGGTGCTGTCGTCTATACGGATATCATTTCACCCTGGCGCTTTGATACAGCTCGCAATAGTGCAATGGACCATATCCCAGAGGATGCTGATATCTGCGTGTCAAACGATCTGGATGAGATTTTTGAACCCGGCTGGCGGCAAAGGCTCGAGGTCGCATGGGAGCCGCGTTGTACCCGCGCGCGGTATCTTTTCACCTGGAGCTATAATATCGACGGCACGTCCAGCAAGCAATTTGTCATGGAGAAAATCCATAGGCGTCATGGCTTCCGCTGGGTACACCCGGTTCACGAGGTACTGGAGTACAGCGGTGATGACCAGGATTTTTCGGTTTGGGTAAACGGCATGGTTCTCAAGCACTATCCCGATTCATCAAAACCCCGGGCGCAGTATCTGCCGCTCCTGGAGCTCTCGCTGCAAGAAAACCCGCAGGATGACAGGACGATGTTCTGGCTGGGGAGAGAATATTTTTATCACGGCAAATATAATCAGTGTATTGACACACTTAAGCGCCATCTGGAACTGCCGACTGCGGTATGGGATGAAGAGCGCTGTGCGTCCATGCGGTTCATATCCAGATGTTATCAGGCGAATAACGACTTTGCTGATGCTCAAAAATGGCTTTTCAGGGCAATCGCCGAATGCCCTCGTGTGCGTGAACCGTACCTTCAAATGGCCCAGCTGGGTTATCTGGAAGAGAACTGGCCGCTTGTATTTCTGATGACAGAAAAAGGCTCGAGTATCACGGAAAAGTCAGGCAGCTATCTGATGGAGCCGGAAGCATGGGGGTATGGCTTTTATGACTTGGGTGCCATCTGTACCTATCGCCTGGGGCTGTTCGAAAAAGCGTATCACTATGCCAAACTGGCTTGTGATATGCAACCAAGCGACGCAAGACTTCAGAAGAACTTGGAACTCATAGAAATTGAACTGAAAAAGACGCAGCCAGCGGAGGATGTCTGCTATGAATAGATACAAAATCTGCGTTTACGCGATATGTAAGAATGAAGAGAAATTCGTCGACAGATGGGTTGACTCGATGTCCGAAGCAGATCAGATTGTCGTCACAGATACTGGATCTGAAGACGATACTGTCGAAAAGCTGCGAAACAGAGGCGTTACGGTGTATATCGATGAGATCAAACCCTGGCGTTTTGATGTCGCTCGCAACGTGTCGCTGGGTCATGTACCGGCCGATGTTGATATCTGTGTCTGCACGGATCTGGACGAAGTCTTTGAACCGGGCTGGCGGGCGCTCCTGGAAAAAGCCTGGACCCCTGAAACGAAATTGGGCAGGTATGTTTTTAACTGGAGTCTTAAACCGGACGGTTCGCCCGATGTGCAGATTTATTACTCAAAAATACACGCCCGCAATGATTTTAAATGGAGCTACCCGGTGCATGAATGGTTGACGTACCTTGGAAAAGAGCCGCGATTGGAAGTGATCATTGAGGGGCTTGTCCTAAACCATTATCCTGACAGTTCGAAATCAAGGAGCTCGTATCTTTCTCTGCTGGAGCTGGCCGTTGAAGAAGATCCAACTGGTGACCGCGTTGCTTATTACCTCGGCAGAGAATATATGTACAAAGGTCAGTGGCAGAAATGCATCGACACACTAAAACGCCATATTTCTCTGCCGACAGCGAAGTGGAATCAGGAGCGCTGCGCGTCCATGCGGTGGATTGCAAAATCATATTACGAGCTCGGCGATATAAAAGAAATGGTCGCCTGGTATTTCCGAGCCATCGCAGAAGCGCCCGAACTGCGCGAGCCGTATATTGAATGCGCGCAGCTGGCATATCGTATGTCTGACTGGCCAACGGTTTTTTTTATGGTGGAAGAAGCGCTGAAAATCAAAGATAAATCAAGGACGTATGTCAATATGGGGTATGCCTGGGACTTTACACCCGATGATTTGGGCGCCATAAGCTGCTACAGACTGGGTATGCTTGAGCGTTCCCTCCATCATGCGGAGGCAGCGTTAACATTTAGTCCCGACGACGAGAGACTCAAAAACAATCTATTACTCATAAATGAAAAAATTAAGAAGCAATCTTAATATTCTATTAAGATAACGACACCGTCTGCGCTGTAATTCCCGTCTGCGCTGTAATTCCCGCGTTACTTGTCATTCCCGCGAAGGCGGGAATCCAGTCTCCCAGGTAAGTGGATACCCGCCTTCGCGGGTATGACAGGCGGACTGGAATGACAAGTAACGCGGGATATGCTGATATCTCATTGAGTTTTTGGAAGATCGGTATAATACAAAATCTTAACCGAATCGTGATAATAGGGAGCGGTTTTACCGCTCCCTGTCATAGGTCTTTACAAGAATTGTTCTAGTACTAATGCCCGGGCATTCATTTGCTTATCAAAGTCGAAAACCTCTCTGAATTTAGCCTGCCCGCATGCGGACATTTGGTATAGTTTGTCAGGAGCGTGATAATATTCCAGAATGTTTTGAGCGATTTCTTCAGCATTCGGCTGAATAATCAAAAGCTCCTTCTTGTTTTCAAAGTGCGCATTCATATTGAGCAGGTCCGTACAGAAAACAGCAACGTTGTGCAAGGCGGCGTCGATACAGCAGCCTGTTGGGAAACCGTCATAGTTTTTTCCGGGTATGAGGATAAAAGGTTGATTGGGCGAAACGATAATGTCCATTTTTGAAAAGAAAACAGGGAAGAAGCGCTTATCTTTCAGACCATAGAATATGATTCTGTAACCCAGTTCGCTAACGTCGATTTCATTTGGCTCAAAATTACCCACAACATGAAACCGGATATTGTCTGTTGTTTTTAGGATCTTTTTAAAAGCTTCAACAAAAATCGGGTAACCCTTGTCTGCTCCAGACGGCATATATTTATGAGCCACGAAACAGACATCGAAGGTTTTTTTATCCTTTGGGTAATATTGCTTGTGGAATGTTGGGTGGAAATAGTCGGGGTACGTTACCAATCCATAAATATAGGCCACTTTATCCGGTGGGACAAACCCCCCATTAACAATATAGTCATACGTTATTTTCTGTGTGACAATCACTTTCCTGAAAAGGGGAGAGCTAAAAACTTTTTTCAGCTTCGCGTCAACCTCGGTATCATTGAGCCAAAACCCTCCCCCAGGATACAGTTCGAAAACAAAGGGCGTGCCGGCCAGTTCATAAGCAAAGGTAAAGTGGGCGGCGTTACTCAGAAAAACGGTGTAATACAAAGCGTAAGACTTTCCGGTCCAATCAAACTGATCGAATGATTTTACCTTATCCTTGAACTGGGGATAAGTGGCGGCATATTCGGGATAATGGTTGTCAAACCGGTGCACATAAGCCTCGCAGTTTGGATACCGCTCAAAATAATTGTTGAATTCGGCTATTCTGAAGCCGGTTGTAAGATTCGGAAAAAAGTCATCCAAAATAGCAATTTTTTTATTGGTCGTATTCATTTAACCAGCCCTTACCTCAGTTGAATTAATTGGCATTGTCACCATAGTAATCGAAGTTCTCCTGTGCCCATTCCTTTTGGTAAAGATGGTTTTTATAAGATTCTGGGTCATGAATGGATGCGCAATAAACTGTTCTCGTCCCTTCACTGAGTTCCTTAAAGCACTGGTAATATTTCCAGCCATGGGTTAACACGAAGGATTCGTTTTTGTGCTTGCTGCGCCAAAGGTCAAAGCATTTGTTGGTCGTCTTATCAAAGCTGCACCACTGCTTGCCTTCGCAGGTCTCGCAGGGGACGCTCTGATGCATATCGATTGGAATATCGATGGCATACCCTGCTTTAAATGGCGTATATTTATTAATTCTCAGAGACAGCTCCGCGTCACCGTACCCGTTTTCTTCAGACCAATAACCAAGCAGGTCAATGAGTTCCGGTCTCAAAATCTGGCATTGGCCGGGTATAAAATCCAAGACATTGCCTACCTCAGTATGTGTGAGCTCCAGGTAATATACGCCGTTTTTTTCGTTAAGCGTGACCGCCGGATAGTATACAGGATATGGAGCAGCCCTTGATAAGCCGAGGAGTCCAACCTCAGGGAATGTCTCGAAAATTTTCATAAACCGGCTGATCCAATCCGGGACGTAAATATACACGTCACTTTCAAGAACGATAAAATATTGATCCGGCTTACGGTGCGTCAGATTATAGTTAAGCGGATAAATAGGACCGTAATTTCTTTCAAACCGTGTTTTAGACTTAATTCGGCTGTCGGTTAAACTCTGGATATAGTCCCAGGTTCCGTCCTGCGAATTATTATCAATTATATGAAGCTCAAAGTCATCTGTTGTATTGCTTAAAAGAGAATTTAAGTTCCTGGCTGTCAACCCAAGCCTGTGAAAAGTGGAATAGCTGATGAATGGTGGGTTCATGTCTTCTATCCTCTCTTATTTTACTTGTCTAAAACCATTATATTTCCTTCGTGATGAGGTGTTACAACGAATTATGAAAGGTGAAAAGAAAGGCCATCGCCGACAAGATACGAGCATCAGCGGCCTGTTACGACAGCATATACGCGCTGTTTCGCGAGCAGGTAAAATAGCAAGTACAAACCTATGTATAATCTGCAGCTTGACTTAACATAAAAAAATCGCCTATACCATCAATGCTATTGGTATAGGCGCTCGATTCATTATATTTCAAAATTCAAAAATAGTTTGGAATTGCATCAATCGAACATTTGAGAAGCGCAGTCCAGCTGTCCTCTTTACAATAGACCATGCAGACGCTTTTTTCGTACTTTTGAAAATCAGAAGGCAATATTCTAAAGCGCAATCTTTCGTAGAAATCAGGATTGATATCTGAAAATAAAAAGACAAATGAATCCTCATCATCGTGTTGCCTTATGCAATTTTTAAGTAATTCCGTCGCATAACCTTTGCCGGCATGAACTTTTGGTGTTAATACGGAGCCTATACCATAAACTCTTTTACCGACAATATCCGCCAGCCTTAATATAATGAGCGAGCTTACAATTTCGTTATTGACATCTAAGACATACCTTGTGCCATACGCGTCTTCCTTAGCATTATCGGCACAATATTGCTCAAGCGTTCTATTTTTGCGCCACTCCTTATAACCTTCACTAAAAATTAAATCTCTCTCTTGAGGCAGCGCCTGTCTGAAAAGCATATACATAATCTCTTTCTTATTTACTGTTAGAATTTCCTTGTCTCGTTCTAGTCTATATAAAACTCTGTTTTTGCGCTGTCCGATAAAGTGCGTCCCTGCAGGATACTTTCTGCCGTTTTCATAATCTCTGAAAGCGAATCCAATCTCCAGCTGACTAAAAAAGGAGAGCTGGAAAATATACTGTTATTATCGGGGCTGAAGGTTATATTCTGATACACGAAGCCCTCGGTACCGATATGCGTTAATTCCATATCCAAGTTTAAATCCCAAACCGAGATGCCCTGTGAAGCAACTAATAGTTTGCTGCCATCAGGACTGAATTCCGCATACGTTGTCTTTCTACCAAAATTTCCTATCTGCTTTTCCATATTCCCGCTCACAGCGTCCCAGACAATTACTTTATTCGTATTAGAGGTTGTCACCAGCTTTGTTCCGTCCTTATTGAACTGTACGGAATTTATATCACCTTCTTCTGAGTTGAGGCTGCTCATGAGCTGATACGTATTTGCATTCCATAACTCCGCTGCGCCATACGATATAGCAATAATCCTGCTTGAATCTTTATTGTATCTTAATTCGCTCAGATGAGAATCTTGTTCCCCAATAGCAGCTTCTCTTTGACCGGAGATTGAATTTAAAACATAACCCCCGGCATCGAATGTTGCGACTAAGAGTTTTGATCCGTCCTGGCTGAATTCGGCATCCTTATAATCCTTCTCATCTGAAATACGCAGTTCTTCCTTTCCGTTCATCATATTCCAAATAACGACAGAATAACCGCCTGTGGTAGCGAGCCTCGTCCCATCAGCGTTAAATCTGGCGCTCCAAACATAATCCTCGTCCGTCCCGCACTGTAATGTCATCAATTTGTCACCTGTTTCAGTGTCCCATACAATGGTCTGCCCATCTTTACCGGTTGCGGCAATCATAGAATCATCAGGGCTGTATACGATCTCAAGAATAGGCTTTATATGCCCGGACAATTGAAGCATTACTTTACCTGAAAGCGAGTCCTGAACGTTGACGATATTACTTTCCCATAATGCCGAGGCGATTTGGCTGCCGTCATTGTTAAAACAGATACGCCTATCGGCATAATTGCTATCATACTCCTCAACTTTTCCGGTCGTCCACATTTTAACAGCATTCTCGTTTGCTGTCGCGATATAACCATTTGGCGCCAAGGCCGGAGAAAGCCCGTCAATTTTATCAATATTTTCGCCGTTATGGGCATTCCATAACACGGTAGCTGTCGAATCAAACGACGCAACACTTGATATAATCACGTTATCATCCGGGCTGAACATGACGGATATGACATTATAAATTGTAGTAAAACTAAACTCCTTGTTATACTGTACGGAGACCTTCCCGCTGCTCATTTCCCAAATGACAGACATTCCGTCATCATAACCGGTAACAACTTTTAATCCGCTGTTACTGATGTCAGATGACGTCACATGTGCCGAGGTTATGTAGTCGGGCGCCATCAGCTTTGTACCGGTTGCTGTATCCCAGATTCCCGGCAGACTTTCGTCTTTGGAATATACAAGCAGCTTCGTGCCATCGGGCGAGAATTCAACGCTTGTTTTGGTGCTTCCTTTAGCGTTTTGGAGCTTTATATCATTACCTGTGCGCATATCTCTTATGGTTATGTCATCTGTGATCATGGCCAATAAAGTGCCGTCGGCGCTGATTTTTATGAGGTTAAAGGCACTGTCTGTTCTAAATTCAGACAACAAAGTTCCGCTGCGCGCATCCCATGTTGATATGCCATTTTCGGTTCCTGTTATGATTTTTTTGCCGTCAGGCGTATATTCTGCTGACTGTGTCTGATTAAAGAGATCAAAATGTGAATATATTACTTTCCGTGTTGCCGTATCCCATACACTGACAAGTCCGATATCCCACAAAAGCATGACCTGCGAATCATCCGCATTGAAACGGACGGAGCACGAATCAGCTCTTGAATTAAGCAAAGCGATTTTCTCTCCCGATTCAGTATCCCACAAAATTGGATAGTCGGTACGCGGGTCTGAGCATGTCACCATAAACTTGCCGTTATGAGAAAAACTCATCGAAGCAATTCTCAGCTCAGTTTGAAAAGTCATATTAGAGGTATATTTACCTATTCCATATCCGGTGACTGCATTCCGCAGAGCCACTTCGGCCTCTGGGACATATGGCCGATCCGGATGATCCGGATCCTCAGGCAGCGCTTCCAATGCCAGCAGCAAAGCGTTATATCTGTCACCATTTCTCAGCTGTTCTCCCGACAAATCGGAGAGATAAAGCGATTGGTTTTTAAGTACGTTATTTTTTTGCTCAATGGCGAGCGCTTCATTCTGCTCAGCCAGATTTTTTTGCTCAGCCAGTTCCCGGTTCTTACTTGATATCACACTCAGTTGATACAGAGAATAGCTTCCGAATACAGCCAGCACTAATGAAATGGCCAGCACAAAAGCTATTGTTTTTTTTATGAATTGCTCTCTGTGACGCTGCCTCAAGTTATCAAAGCCGACACCTAAAATAGGCGCGAGAAGCCGCAGCTTTTCGACCTTAAGCTTTTGAAACATTTCTTTAAGATTTGTTCCTCTGATATCGGCAGCCAAAGGTTCTATTTGCTTTTCTTCTTCAAAACTGCCGCCATCTGCTGTATTCATTCTGACTTTATGATATCGCAGTTCCTTCGGAAATGCTTCATCCGGCTCTCCGTCAATCAGAAGCGATAAAATCCGTTCGTTGCCGTGCGTTTGCCGGAAGGACTCAATCTCTTCGGCACACCACTTTGATGACGGCGTATCCTTTGAACATATAACAATGAGATATTTGGAATGCATCAGCGCATGCTGGATATCATTGCTAAGATTACAGGAGGTCGGCAGCTCTTCCTGATCTCTGAATACTCTCCTGATTTTCCTGATGCCTGTCTGCTTTCTTATACTGACGGGTATCCGATAATTCTCCAAGAGCCCATGCAGCTTCTTTGCTACTGCAATATCTAAATCCTTGTGACGATAGCTGATAAATGCATCATATAAATATTGCCCGCTCGTGTTAATGTCATCTTGCGCCATAATACGCTCCATATATTTTTCTTTACATTATAAACTGTTTCAATATGGTTTTCAAAGCTAATAATAACAAATTTGTGTAATATTACAGCCTATATGAAAAAATTGATATTCGTCCTATTAAGTGCTATAATAGCAGTGGTTAACAATTGCGATTGGAAAGATACTATATTCAAGAGCTTATTTTTGTAAGCTCTTTTTTAATGAAATAAAGAGGTAACTATATGATAAAAGTTGATAAGCTGTCCTACTCGTTTCCGCAAAAGGATTTATATAAACAAATTTCGTTTACACTGGAAGATGGTCAGCACTGTGCTTTTATAGGAACCAGCGGCAGTGGAAAAAGTACACTGGTAAATATAATTATGGACCCGGAAGAATACATGTATGATGGAAATCTTGAAATAAGCCCCAATTGCAGAATTGGTTATGTCAGTCAGTTCTTAGACAAAACGAAAGAAATGACGGTTTTCGAATATATAGCGGAAGAATTTATGAAGCTGCAGAATGACTTAGCATCTATCAGTATTGAAATGGAAACGTCTTCAGATATCGATTGTTTGCTGGAAAAGTACCAACAAGCCTTAGACGCCTTAAATGCTATTGATGGGGATAATTTCGAAAGCAACATTAAGAAGAAATTGAATCTAGCAAACCTACTTAAGCATGAAGCACTTAATGTAACAGAGCTGAGTGGCGGTGAGTTCAAGCTTATTCAAGTGATTAAGGAAATGCTCACGCATCCCGATGTCATAATCATGGATGAACCTGATGTGTTTTTAGACTTTGAAAACCTGAATGCTCTTAAGAATCTCATCAATGCACACAAAGGCATCATGCTGATTATTACACACAACAGATATTTGTTGAATCACTGTTTTAATAAAATACTGCACCTTGAAAACATGGAGATGCAAGAGTTTAACGGAAGCTATATTGAGTATAATTTTTGGTTGCTTCAACGTAAAATCGAGTTACAAGAACTCGCTGCTGCTGATACCGTAGAAATTGAGAGAAATGATATATTAACCGATAAGCTCAGATTTATCGCGACGAACAATGCTGAAGCTGCTCGTGGCAAATCTCTAAATGCCAGAGTTAAGTTTCAAGAACGACTAGAAGCGCGCAGAATTAAAACGCCCTTTGTTGATATTAAGCAACCGGATATCATTTTGGCTGCAGATGGTGAAATCGAAGAAACCATTGCTCTAAAGGTGGATAATTACAGCGTGGCCTTTGGTGATATTCTTCTGGAAAATGTGAACTTTGAGTTAAAATCGACGGACAAAGTCGCACTTATCGGTTCAAATGGCACTGGGAAAACGACGCTGCTCCGAGAAATTTTTAATAATAACCATGATGCTATTGAGATAAATAAAGACATAAAAATGGCTTATCTATCGCAGCTTCAAGGAGAAGTGCTCGATGAGTCTCAGACAATACTAGAAGAGTTCTTCGATGCGGGCTTCAAAACGTCCGATGAGATTCGAGCATACATTTTAAGCTATGGTTTTGACCAGGAAGTCATCAATCAAAAGATCAGCGCTTTGTCCGGCGGAGAAAAGAATATACTTCAATTGGCGAAAGTTTCTGCAAGCAAAGCAAACATGCTGCTTCTTGATGAACCGACAAGCCATTTAGACACCTATTCGCAAATAGCCCTCGAAAAAGCCATTAAAAACTATAAAGGTTCGATTCTTATGATTTCTCATGATTTCTATTCAATCGTGAATTGTATGGATTATGTCTTAATCATCGAAAATAAGACGATCAGAAAAATGAGTATGCGCAAATTTAGGAAGATGATTTATACCAGTCATTTTGATAGAAACTATTTAGAACTTGAAGAAAAGAAAAAATCAGTAGAAACGAAAATAGCGTTGGCTTTAAAGGATACTGATTTCGCTCGTGCAAGAGTTTTATCTGAAGAGCTTGAAGCGCTGATTAAACACATGGGGACGGTTCTTTTGTGCTAAAAAATGGCACACAACGCCGATATAAATATTCGATGCCGCCTACAGCAGAATTGCTGGTAGGCGGCATGTTTTATCTCATTCGGCCATTTTTGAAAATATACATCTGTTCATCTGCATCCCGATATTCTGATTATAGGCTACAATAATTTATCTTTTGGTCATTAGGATGAAACTGCGCTCTTCTTTTTTCGATAGTGTCATATTATGCCCTTTAAACTCTTAACGAGCCGCGGAAACCTCTGGCGGCATAATAGGATTCTGCGCCGTTGTGATACACGAAGACAGTGCCGTAACGGAAATCAGCAAAGATGGCACCACCGAGCTTTCTGATATCAGGAGGGGTCATTATCCAGCTTGATGTTTTTGGGTCATACTTTCCGAGTTCCTGCAAGTTTCGGTATTCGTCTTCCGTTAAAAGCGCAATGCCCATGTCGGCTGCCATATCAATAACGTTGTTATCCGGTCTGTTTTCTTTCCTTGACTCGAGAGCCTGGCGGTCATAGCAAAGGCTTCTGCGGCCTTTAGGACTCTCCTCAGAACAATCATAAAAAATGTATTCGCCTGTTTTGATATCAAGACCAACAACATCCGGTTCACCGCCCGTTCGTTCCATTTCGTTGAGCGACCACAGCTTTTCAATATGAGCTTCCAGCGTTGCTTGTACTTTCGCCCATTCAAGACCTTCATGGCGATTCATGTTTTTCTCAAAACGGACCTTTAATGTTCGAAATACTTCCTCGCGTTTTTCAGGTGATAATTCCATTTTATATCTCCTTGTATAATAAGAATTTTGTACATGAAAATTTATCGAGAATTGCTCGAAAAGCAACGACACAAAACACAACACAAACGCAACAAACCGCAGCGTTCATAAAGAAAACTAAATTGTCATAGCTGCAAGAGTAGCAGTACCGCACGGATCAACTAAACACGCTCCGCCATCTACCATAATGACGTTGCCCGTCATAAATGACGATTCGTCACTGGCTAAAAATGCTGCGACATAGGCGACCTCCTCAGGACGACCGGCGCGCTTCATCGGTGTATATTTAGTAAATGCCTCTATACCACCGTCAATGTCAGTGTGTAATGCCGCAGCTACTCCTGCCGTTGCTTTTTCAAGAAGACCTGTTCTGATAGGACCGGGGCAAATAGCGTTTACTCTGACATTCGAGGCGCCAAAATCAAGCGCCGTCGCTTGTGTTAAACCCACAATTCCCGCTTTAGATGCCGAGTACGCCGGCATAGATGGGAAATAGCGTACTGCCGCGAGAGAGGCGATATTAATAATGGAGCCGCCGCCGATTTTCACCATATGCGGAATGGCAGCTTTCATCGTGTAAAAGGTGCCCGTCAAATTTACTTCTATCGTCTTTTTCCACCAATCAACGTTTGCGTCTACAACGTTCCCTGGAAATCCGACGCCTGCATTGTTAACTAAAATATCGATTTTTCCGCCGAATTTAACTGTTTCTTCAACTATATTTACAGTTTGCTCCAAGTCGGAAACATCACCATATATAGCCTTAGCTATACTGTTAGGAAAAGATGCAGCGACGCGCTCTTGCTCTTCTTTGTCTATCCCAGTTAGAACAACCTTTGCGCCTTCAGCTACGAACCTTTTGGCAAATTCAGCGCCAAGACCTGTGCCGCCACCTGTAATAAGGGCTACTTTTCCTTCTAGTCGTCCTGCCATAACTGGTACCTCCGTATCAAATATTATGTTATCGATTATCATAAATTATATCATAATATTTTTTGCTGTCCAACTCAATTGATAGACGAGACAGAAACATAATATTTACTACCGGCATGACGGACATAAAGGAAATACAGCGTCGACCTCGGCGGCGACGGCGTACCTGATATGCTGGTATTGCGAAACAAGGAGCAGGAATGGTCATGCGACGTCCTGTTCAACAGGGGGAAAATCAACGGCGGCGATGATTGGATGGTAATCAGACTGTTTCGATCGAAGCAGGCGTCAACGAAGATTTTTAATCAGGGCCCTGCATCAGCGCAGCCATCGAACAACTCGCCCTCTTCAAAATGGAGGCCGGTGCTGTCGCGTGTGTACATCCACAGCGTGCCGTCGCTTAATATCTAACAAAAAACAGGCCGAAAATAATTCTCTCAGCCCGTTTATATTTGCTCATTTATAACTCTCAGTATTAAGACGAAAGAACCGATCCGGAGTCTGTGATTTCATAGGATTGTACAAACGCACTCAGCTCCGTTGACAGTGAACACATCATTGGACTTCTCATTCTGAAACCAGTATAGGTACCATCCTTGAAAGGAGCAAAAATTGTGTCTCGGTTTACACCGTCGCTGCCTCCTTTATCATTCCTCGGTTAATCGTTGAATGATACCCCGTTCACTATGCTCTTACTCATATCCTCGCCAAAGCATATTTACCGAGCTCGTGATTTAGCATCCTCATAATTATCAACTCGTCCATCGCGTCGGTCAAGGCGTTATGCATTTCGCTGTATTCTAAGTCCTCGCTTAACATTCGATAAACGCTCTCCACGCCATATCCGCGCTTCAACCTGCCCGTGCCGTAGCATTCGGCACAATGCGGTATTCTGCGATTGTGCTGTCTATACGCCGCCAGCTTCATGATGTCATACCAAGCAAGATGGCTTAATTCCGGCAGATGGCGATAGTCGAACGCGGCGTTGTACGCAAACATAGCAGAGACCTCATTATCCGAGAGAAACTGCCGCAATTCGGCCATCGCCTTTTCCCGCGAACACTCAAGGTCTGGCTTGATGTTGTTGGCATATAAAGCGTATGTATACATACCGCCGTGATTTTTGAAAGGCGTGAGGATGTAGTACCGCTTTTCAATCAACTCGAAGGTCTCTGATTCGGCTATCACAATCCCGATGGACATAACCGCATCGCCCCAGGTTGTCTCTGTGTCAATAACGGCAAATCGGCTCATCTTTGTCTCCTTAACATTGGCTTAATCAAGTCGTAGTTATTGTTTGTATAATTCCTTTATATCTTCATTTCGCAGCTCTCTCAGGTATAGTCTTTTAGTCTTCAGGAGTTTCACGATTTCATACTCCTGTCCAGCTTTACCACAGTCTCAACGTGCGCGCATTTCGGAAACATATCAAACGCGGTGGCTTCGACAGCTTTAAACCCTTTCGCTTCGAATATTTTCAAATCCCGTGCCAACGTCGCGGGGTCGCAGGAGACGTAGACGACGCGGGATGGGGAGAGAGTGGCAATGGTTTCGATGACGTCGGGGGCGAGGCCCTTGCGCGGGGGGTCGACGATGACGACATCGGGGAGCACGCCTTTGGCTTTGAGCTCTATGGCGGCGTCGTTGGCGTCGGCGCAGATGAATTCAACATTTTTGATGTCGTTGAGTCCGGCGTTTTCCCATGCGTCGAGAATGGCTGCCTCGACGATTTCGGCGCCGACGGCGTGCTTCGCTTTTCCTGCCATCACGAGTGTGATCGTTCCGGTACCGCAGTAGAGGTCAAGTACTGTTTCAATACCGGTCAGAGCGGCATATTCAAGCGCTTTGGCGTAGAGCTTCTCTGCTTGTGCACTGTTGATCTGATAGAACGAACGCGGCGACAGCTTGAATTTGAGCCCGCAGAGCTCATCCACAATAAAGTCATCGCCCCAGAGGGTCTTAAATTCTCCGGCTAGGACAGTGTTGCCGCGTGTCCTGTTGATATTTAGAACAATCCCAGCCGTTTCTGGGCATTGGCGGCGGATCTCCTTTATGAGAGCGTCTGGATGGGGCAGGTCTTTTTCGTATGAGACAATCGTGACCTGTGCCTTTTTTGTGGCAACAGCGTAACGGCAGAAGACGTGCCGGATAACGCCGCTGCGGCGCTCCTCGCTGTAGGCCGTGACGAAATATTGATCCATCCACCGGCGGACGGCGGCTGCCGCCCTATCGGACACATCGGCCTGAATGAGGCATTTTTCCGTCGGGACAATATCATGGCTGCGTTCGCGGTAAAAACCGGTCACGGTACGTCCCTCGTTTTTGCCGACGGCATAGATAGCCTTATTGCGGTAGTTTTCTATTAGGTCGGAGCCGACGATACCGGTGATCGGTACATCAAGCCCGCCGATACGGCGCAATGCGTCTTCGACACGCCGGCGCTTCAGCTGCAGCTCTTCGGCGTAATCCATATGCAGTAGGTCGCAGCCGCCGCACTTGCCGAAATTCGGGCAGCTCGGCTCAATTCTGGACGGTGAAGGGGATAGAAGCTTATCCAATTTTGCGTAGATAATGTTTTTACTGTCCTTCAAGACCTTGACCTCGCACATTTCGCCTTGAAGCGCGCCTTTTACGAAAACAACACGCCCGTCAATATGGGTGACACCGTCTCCCTCGTGCGTATAGCCTTCGATTGTTACTTTATATAGTGCATTTTTTTTGATATCTGCCAATTTAAATCACGCCGCCAATCCAAAAAAAGATCCATTCAGGCAAAATCAAGGTACATACCAAGCCGAAGAATCTTTTTTATTATTGTTCTTAAGTGCCTATTTTATTGATCGTCGCTGTCTTTATTCTCGGACGTCGATTCTGCTTCATCGTTTGTATGCGCATCGAGCTCCTGCTGTGCATCTTCGCTATCGTTGGCAGACGACGCTGTTTCTTTTCCTGCAAGGTATTCGGCGATTTCTGCATCCTCGTAGGTCGAAGACTTGAAACGGCTTTCCTTTAAACCGCGGATCAGATCCATAACTGTAAATCCAATGACGACAGCAGATAAAACAAGTAAAACAATGGCCATTATAGTTGCGGCGGCCCCGTCGGGTAAATCTTCTTTTGGCATGCTGAGAAGCTGGACTATAAAATAAATGAGCAATCCGCATCCGCCCAGACGGGCGAAAATGTTCATCACTGCCTTATCAGCTTTTTGCTTCGGTGTTTTATGTTCGTTACTGTTACGATTAAACATTAGTGTTCATCCTTTTTGTGTATTGTCGTAATAGATTATCACAGAAGGCGATCTAAAGCAAGTTGCGTTATTGGCGATGATGTCGTTTTTTACTGTTGAGTTCAAGCTTTCTGATAATCATTGCGAAGACCGTCATAACGGGTACTGATAAGGCAATGATCACGACTGTGATCTCAATGGCTATAAGCGATAACGGTGACAGTGTGAAGAGGTCTGTGAAGACGAAGCCGCCGATGGCGAACAACGCCATCATCGAGAGGATGAGAGTTCTTCTGAGTAAATTAAGCGGCCGGCTGATGCGGAAGAGCATCATGAAGCCAATGGCGCCGATAATGATCGTCGTCATGGTGGACAACTCTTCATTCGGGATATTAAAGTACGAGCAGGCCAGTATGGCACCCAGCATCGCAAGAAAATCCGTCACGCCGGCAGGCAGCGCTCGAAACAGGACATTTTTTAAGAAACGGCCCCGTACAAGGCTTGTATTCGGCTCAAGAGCCAGCACAAACGAGGGGATCCCGATGAGTGTTATATTAAACAACGAGAGCTGCGACGGTGTAATGGGATAGCCGAGGGCGAATATAAGAACCGTCAGTGTAACGGCGAATGAAAAAATGTTTTTGACAAGAAACAGCGAGGCAGAGCGCTCTATATTATTGATTACACGCCGCCCTTCATTGACCACCGAAGGCATGGCGGCGAAATTCGAGTCCATCAAGACAAGCTGCGAGACCTGGCAGGCCACATCGCTGCCGGACGCCATCGCAATGCTGCAATCAGCGTCCTTGAGCGCTAAAACGTCGTTGACGCCGTCACCCGTCATGGCGACTGTATGCCCGGCTGCTTTGAAAGCACGGATGAGCTTTCTCTTCTGGTCCGGCGTCACTCGCCCAAAAACGGTATACTCTCTTATGGCGCTTTTTAGCTTGCGCTCTGTTGTGAGTACTGAAGCATCAATATATTTGTCCGCATTGACAATTCCTGCCTCTTGCGCAACCTGAGAAACCGTGAGCGGATTGTCACCTGAAATGACCTTTATCGCGACGCCCTGCTCCCTGAAAAAACGGAATGTCGCCGGTGCTTCGGGACGGATTCTGTTGGTGAGGACGATGAGGGCCAGCGGTGTGACATCGCCGGTAATACTTTTGTCGTTCAAAGATCCGCCGTACCGAGCAAAAAGCAGTACACGGCAGCCCTGCGATGAGTATTTTTCAATTGCGGCTTGATACGTTTCATACGCGCCAAGCAGTATCTTTTCCGGTGCGCCGAGCAGATATGTCCCGCCTTGAGTAAATGTGGCTCCACCGTATTTTGTGGAGGAAGAAAAGGGGAGTACCTGAGCGGCCTGCTGTTTCGGTGTCTCGGTGAAGTAGCTTTTTAGCGCGATCATCGTCTCATTATCCGTCCCCATGCTCGAAGCATAATCCGAGATCAAGGACGAAACAGTGTTCATGGGGAACTTGTCCTCACACAAAAGTGAGACTTCACGCACCGTCATTTTATTCTCTGTAATTGTACCGGTCTTATCAACACAGAGAATATCCACTCTGGCCAGCGTCTCGATACAGCCCAGATCGTGCACAAGCGTCTTTTTCTGGGCAAGCCGCATAACGCTGACAGTGAGCGCTACTGAGACAAGAAGATAGAGCCCCTCCGGTATCATGCCGATAAGAGCGGCGACCGTGGATACAACACTGTCGGTGATGGGTTTGTGCAGTATTTGCGTCTGCTGGTAGTATAGTAGAGCACCGAAGGGGATGATAATGAAGCCGATGATCTGAACAAGACGCGTCAGAGCGCGCATCATTTCCGAAAGGCGCTTCTTGCTGTGCTTTTTCGCCTCGACCGTCAGCTTAGAGGCAAAAGATTCGCTTCCGACCTTGTCGAGCCGGGCTCTGCATTCGCCGGAGACGATAAAGCTGCCCGATAGGAGCGTGCTGCCGGCCGGTTTCATTATCTCATCCGCTTCGCCCGTAACGAGTGCTTCATTGACGCGGCATTCGCCGGTTAAAACAATGGCGTCGGCATATATCTGATTCCCCGCGGTGAAAACAACAATGTCGTCTAAAACGGCGTCTTCAGCAGGGATCTTGCGTAATTCACCGTCTCTGATGACGTCGGCGTGCGGGGCGACAACGAATTTGAGTTTACTGAGCATCTTTTTAGCGCGCAGCTCCTGAATAATACCAATCGCTGTGTTGATGACGATAACGCCCATAAACGTGAGATTTCTGTAAGATTCGACAAGAATGATCAGAGCAGCGAGAACAAAAAAAACGAGATTGAAATATGTAAAGATGTTATCACTAAATATCTGCGCGACAGTCTTTTCAGGCGATGCCGGACTGACGTTTGAATATCCGTTTTCCAAACGTTCTCTTGCCTGTCCGGAAGTTAAACCGTGCTCGGCATGTGCGTCAATTCTTGAGAGTATTTTATTCAGCGTCACTGTTTCGGTTTTTTTACCGATCTGCACTATTCCCGCACCCCAACTTCGTATATTTAGATGATTATAGTACCAATAATGCAGGTATTATACCATATCAAATCGATTATCTGTATAGATATTTCGTAATATTACAATTTTTTAACATTTCCAAGCATTGTCACAGCTCTATTGCTTTTTTGATGTAATTATGGCAGAATATATGAAAATGTAAAAAATATTCAGGCTGTATATGGTGTAAAATGAAAAACTCTAAAAATGAATTATTTCATATGTTAGCCGGTTTTGCCAAAGGATCAAAGCGGTATTTTTTTGTTGCCATTTTAGGCACAATTTTCTCCATCCTGTTTTCGTTTCTGATGCCGCAGGTTGTCGGGTTTACTGTTGATTCCGTTATTGGCACAAAAGGCATTGCGCTGCCCGATTACTTATCGGGACTCTATGAGAAAATTGGCGGGCGTGAATTTCTGCGCGCGAATTTCATTATCTGCGCGTCAGGCGTTGTGTTGTGCGCTGTTTTATCAGGTGTATTCAACTATATTTCACGTATGGGCTCGGCAAACGGGACGGAGCGCTTTGTTAAAAGGCTCCGTGACACGCTTTTTTAATCATACCCAGCACCTACCTTTTGCTTGGCATACGAAGAACCAGACGGGTGACATTATTCAACGGTGCACATACGACGTCGATATCACCCAGCGGTTTGTATCCCAACAGCTCATTGAGGTTGTGCGGACGCTGATCCTTATAACATTTGCCCTCATATTCATGTTTTCAATGAATATAACGATGGCGGTTATCGCCCTCGCCTTTATTCCGCTGATTCTTGGGTATTCAACCTTTTTCATCAAGAGAATCGCACATAAGTTCCTCGAAGCCGATGAGGCTGAGGGCGAGCTCATGATCCATGTCCAGGAAAACCTGACAGGTGTACGCGTCGTCCGCGCTTTCGGGCGCGAGCGCTATGAAACGGATCGTTTCGATGAGAAAAACGAAACATACATCGGCAAATGGCTGTCGCTTGGCTACACGCTGGGCGTCTTCTGGGGTGTCGGCGATATCGTCTCCTCGGGGGAACTGCTGATCATGGTGGTCGTCGGCTCAATCATGGCCGCCGCCGGGCAGCTCTCACTCGGCGAATTTCTCGTGTTTATATTTTATACACAGACAATGGCATGGCCTGTCCGCCAGCTTGGGCGAATCCTTTCCGAAATGAGTAAAACGGGTGTCTCGCTCAAACGAATTAAAGAAATTCTAGACGCGCCTGTCGAAGCCGCAGAGCCGGCAGCAGAGACGCCGCCGCTGGATCGTGATATAGTGTTTGACCATGTGCGCTTTTCTTATAACGCTGAGAATGAGCATGCTGCGCAGAATGTTCTGACGGACCTGAGCTTCACGATCAAAAGCGGATCCACCTTCGGTATACTTGGGACGACAGGTTCAGGCAAATCAACGGTCACCTATCTTCTCAACAGACTATATGATCTGCCCGATGATGGTGGCAGTATCGCCATCGGCGGCATAGACATCAGAAACATTGACCGCCAATATCTGCGGCGTAATATCGGCCTTGTGCTGCAGGAGCCGTTTCTCTTCTCAAAGACAATTTTTGAAAACATCGATATAGCCGCCCGCAGTGAAGATCTGGGTTTAGTGCGGAAAACAGCTGAGATCGCGGCTGTGGACGACAGCATTCTGGCCTTTTCGCATGGATACGATACGATCGTCGGAGAACGCGGCGTCACCTTATCCGGCGGCCAGAAGCAGCGCGTCGCCATTGCGCGCACGTTGATGCTGGGCGCGCCGATCATGGTATTTGACGACTCCATGTCAAGCCTCGACATGGAGACCGACGCAAAAATCAGGGAGGCGCTCCGTGAGAATACAAATGAGGCCACCGTCATCCTGATATCGCACCGTATCTCGACGCTGATGCAGGCCGACACGATTATGGTACTCGACAATGGCCGCATTGCCGAGATCGGCTCGCACAGCGCGCTGCTCGAGAAAAACGGTATTTATAAAAGAGTGTATGACCTCCAGAGCGGCATGTAATTGGTTTTCGCGACCGTTTGACCAACAAAAACAACGGAGGAACACATGGATATAGGTATTATCGGCGGTTCGGACGGACCTACAAGCATTTATGTGACGTCAAGCGCCAACTGGTATGCTATTGCCGCAATAATTCTTGCTATTACAATAGTTGCCGCAATAATAATCCGGGCGATCATTAAACATAAACGACATAAGTAGGGACGCCCATTGGGCGTCTGTGATGACGGCGCGCCGAGTCGTCGCGCCCTACGGAGATGCGTAACGTGGAAGCTTAAGACTGAGCTTCTCGTCATCGTAGGGGCCGACGACCTCGGCGGCCCGTCGGGGAGAACAAAAAGTTTGCCGCATGCTGCTAGAACATAGGGAAGTGATAATTATGCAGGAATCAACAGAAAAAGAACAGGCCGGTAAATTCAGCCTGAAAATATGGTCACGCCTTTTCCCGTATGTGAAGCAAGTCAAGAAGCATATGATATTCATCATCGTCTTGATGCTTGTGTCGGCGCTGACCGAATCCTCCTATCCGCTTTTTACGCGCTTTGCCGTCAACAATTTCGTGATGCCGGGTGCCACAAAGGGTTTGCTTACCTTTGCGGTCCTATTCCTGTCGTTTATTGTCTTTGAAGGCATTACAGTCATATTATTCGCCCGCCAGTCAATCACGGTCGAGATGTTCATTGGGCGCATGCTCAAGCGCAACTGCTTTGTCCATCTGCAGGAGCTGCCGGTATCCTTTTATAATACGACGTCGGTTGGCTTTCTGATTGCCCGAGTCATGTCCGATACGGATAGGATCAGCGGGATGGTCGCCTGGGGATTTTCTCATGCCGCCTGGAACATCTGCTACATCTTCGGCACGCTGATATTTATGCTGTCACTTAACTGGAAGCTTGCGCTTCTGCTGATAGCCGTGATACCGCTCGTGCTTCTTATTACCTGGTTTTTTCAAAAGAAAATCCTCGTCGTTAATAGGCGCATGCGGGCGATCAACTCTCAGATCACAGGATCATATAATGAGGGGATCACCGGCGCGAAAGCCTCAAAAACGCTTGTCATCGAGGACAAAAACTGCAAGGAATTCAGCACGCTCACGTCGAGCATGTACAGGGCATCCGTCAAAAACGCCATGCTCTCGGCGATCATGCTGCCGCTTGTCTTATTCTGCGGCTCCATTGCTGTCGGCGTTATCCTTTATAAGGGCGGCCTTCTCGTCATGGATCAGCTCCTTGATTACGGTATGCTGTCGGCATTTATTTCCTATGCGGTCGGTATTGTCGAACCCATCGTCCAGACGACAGGCATATTTTCGGAGATGGTGTCCGCCCAGGTTGGCATCGAGCGTGTAACAGCACTCCTTGACGCGCCGAAAACGATTTCAGATACGCCTGAGGTTATTAAGAAATACGGCGATGTTTTTAACCCCAAGAGGGAGAACTGGGAGGAGATTCGCGGCGACATCACTTATGAAGATATCTGGTTTAAATACCCGGATGGTGATAAGTATATCCTCGAAAACTTCAATCTCCATATACCGGCTGGAACAACGGTGGCCATTGTCGGAGAGACAGGTGCCGGCAAGTCGACGCTCGTCAATCTCGCGTGCCGCTTTTTTGAGCCAACAAAAGGACGTGTGCTGATTGACGGCCGGGATTACAAGGAGCGGAGTCAGCTGTGGCTGCATTCGTCGCTCGGGTATGTTCTGCAGGACCCGCATCTGTTTTCAGGGACGATTATGGAAAACATCCGCTACGGCCGCCTGGCGGCGACGGATGAGGAGGTCATTGCGGCGTCAAAACTCGTCTCTGCCGATGTCGTCGCCGCGAAGCTGCCGGATGGTTATCAGACAGAGGTAGGCGAAGGCGGAGACCGCCTCTCAACGGGAGAGAAGCAGCTAGTTTCTTTCGCGCGCGCCATCCTCGCCGACCCGCCGATCTTTGTGCTTGACGAGGCGACGTCGAGTATCGACACAGAGACGGAATTGCTCATACAAAACGCCATATCGCATATCCTCAAAGGGCGCACCTCGTTTATCATCGCCCACCGGCTTTCAACCATCCGCCACGCTGATATCATTTTAGTCGTTGACGACGGCAGAATCATCGAGCGCGGAACACATGAGGAGCTCGTGAAAAAAGAAGGCCGCTACTCGGCACTCTGCCGCGCCATGCAGCTCGAGGAAGACAATCTGCCAGTATAATATATTAAACTGCGAAACCATCATAGCAATATATAAAGGACATGAACTTATACGAATATAGACCTTGCAAATTTAGGGATTTCACACTATAATCAATGCAGAAAAATAGTCGGCCGTGACGACCAGAATCTTTTTTATTGGGGGCAAATCAATGTTGACCGAAAAACAAAACTACCTGATGATGCTCAACGGCGAACAGCCTGAGTGGGTACCGCAGTACGCCTTTGGACCGCAGGTTGGGGAGAAAAAGATTTTGCCAACGCACATGTTCGAGCCAACCGTCATTTCGCAGCACCGCAGAAACAACGGCGGGGCTGATATCTGGGGCGTCAACTATGTCGCAACATACGAAACAGGCGGCGCGCTCATCCCGGAGCCCAATAACTTTATTCTGAAAGATATCACTAAGTGGCGAGACGTCATCAAGGCACCCTCTCTCCAGGGCATCGACTGGGAAAAAACAGTCAAGGATGATATTGAGCACTCCTGCATTGACCGCAGTCAGACGGCTCTGGCGATGAACCTGCACATGGGCTATTTCCAGACATTGATGTCCTTTATGGGTTTCTCCGAAGGCCTCATGGCGATGTTCGAGGAGCCGGACGAGGTCAAAGCGCTCTTGAATTATATCTGCGATTTCTATATGGAGGTCGCCGATCACTGCATCGATATATATAAGCCGGAAATTCTCACCTTCATGGATGATACGGCGGCTTGGGCAAACCCCTTCATCTCCGCCGAAATGTATAAAGAATTCCTTATACCATGCCATGACCGATGGGCAAAAAGAGGTCGGGACCGCGGTTTGAAAATGACAATGCACAACTGCGGGAAATGCGAAGGCATTCTCGACTTGCTCGTTGGCATGGGCATCAACATGTGGGAGCCTGCTCAGACTTGCAACGACCTTGCAGCCGTCAAAGCAAAATACGGCAATAGGCTCGCTATCGGCGGCGGCTGGGATTCCACGGGCCATTTGCTTGATCAAAACGTCACAGATGAAGAAATCCGCGCATCTGTTGACGAAACATTCGATATGCTTGCCCCGGGCGGCGGCTTTGCATGGTGCGGCGGCTTCCTCGGCCCTGTCGACGACAAGGAAATCATTCGTAAGAACGCGGTTCTCCACGCATACGTCGACGAGAAATGCCTCAGCTATTATAAGAAATAAGCTACAATATAACTCTGGGAGTAACGCATGAAAATATTGATACTCGGCGGTTTTCTCGGCTCCGGAAAGACAACGGCGCTGATGCAGCTGGCACGCTACATGGTGAACCATTCTGTTTCGAATCTTGAAAACAAAGTTATTATTCTGGAAAATGAGGTCGGCGAGGTCGGTATTGACGATGCCTATCTCAGAAGCGGCGGATTTCAGGTCAACAACCTGTTTTCAGGCTGCGCCTGCTGCACGGTATCAGGAGAGCTTGTTTCCGCAGCCGTCACAATATGGAAGGAATATAACCCCGAATGGCTTATCGTCGAGACGACGGGTATTGCGTATCCTAGGAATATGCAAGAGAACCTGAAAAATGCCATTAAGCTGGACTCAAGGATCGTTATCCTTGTTGACGCTTCCCGGTGGAACAGGCTCCTGCTTCCGATGAACAACCTGCTCAAAGGTCAGATTGAAGGCTCGGATGCCGTTCTAATTAACAAAACCGATCTCGTTGATCTCGGGACAATAGCTAAAATTGAGCACGATATACTCGGATTTGAGCCGAACGCCGTCATCCTGAAGATTTCTGCGCTTGGGGATATTCCGGCGGAAGTCTGGCAAAAAACGACGGTCGAGGAGTGTGCGCCATGAACGGACATGACCTTCACGATCATCATGAACACAATGAACATGGTCATGCGGAGAACTGCGCCTGCGGTATGCACAAAAATGACCATGCGCACCATGCGCATGACGAAAACGGCAGCTGCATTTTGGCGGAAACCGACGCGCCGGGCGTTGTACATACCGAGGCGCATCTCCACGACGACGCCCGCGTCATCTCAGGGCACCTGACGCTCACGGCCGATTATGACAAGGTCGGAAAGTCGCTGGCGGACCAGTTGGAAAAGATGGCCAAGACGGTGCAGGAGCGCGGCGGGATTGTCGGTCACATCAAGGCCTCATGCACGGTGCGCGCGGTCGAGATGTTCTCTGTGACGGAGATGGCTGTCACCGTCAAAAAAGCGCCCGACCAGGAGATCAAAATCAACCTTGCAGCCATCGTTTTCCTGATTGATCCCGAGGAAGCTGAAAAACTGACGCGCGCGGCGCTTGAAGCCGTCCGTGCTGTTTCGGGAATATAAGAAGCCAACCCCGTTGTTAAAAACGGGGTTTTTTACTGCCCTCTTATTTTTTTGTAATTTATGCTCTTGACATTGGTATTGTCCCAAGGTTTATAATAATATTATCAAACAATGTTATTTTTTTAACAGTATCGTTTAAAAATATAACAAGATCGCGTTATTATTTTAACTACGCAATGAACGAAATGTGCCGACATTACATGGTAGACATAATTTTTGAAAGGGATATGACATAAGTATGGATTTTAAATTTACAATCGAAGAGCAGGACATTATCTCAATGCTGCAGGACTTTTGCTTGAAAGAGGTACAGCCGATCGCAGCAGAACTCGACGAGCAGGAGCGTTACCCAACAGAGACGATGAACAAGCTGGCAGAGATGGGCATGATGGGCCTGCCGTTCCCCGAAGAATACGGCGGAGCCGGACTCAGCTATGTGACATATATTGCAGCTTGCGAAGAGCTCGCCAAATACTGCGCCAGTACGAGCGTGACGCTTTCCGCTCATTGCTCCCTGTGCACTTGGCCGATTAGCGAGTTCGGTACCGACGCCCAGAAGAAGAAATATCTGACGCCGCTCGCGACCGGTGAAAAAATCGGCGCCTTCGGACTGACAGAGCCGGGTGCCGGCACAGACGCCGCCATGCAGAAGACGACGGCCGTCGACAAGGGCGACCACTGGCTTATTAACGGCACAAAGATATTCATCACAAACGGCGGCGTCGCCGATATATTCGTCATCTTCGCAATGACCGACAAGGCTGCCGGCAACAAAGGCATAACCGCTTTTATCGTGGAAAAAGACTTCCAGGGCTTTAGTGTCGGCGGCCATGAGAAGAAAATGGGTATTCGCGCTTCATCTACAACAGAGCTGATTTTTGAAGACATGATCGTCCCGAAAGAGAACCTGCTGGGCGAACTGAACAAGGGCTTCAAAGTCGCTATGATGACGCTGGACGGCGGCCGTATCGGCATCGCGGCGCAGGCACTTGGCATAGCTGAGGGCGCTATCGAAGAATGCGTTAAGTATGTGACGCAGCGCGTCCAGTTTGGCAAGCCAATCAGCGCCTTCCAGAACACGCAGTTCCAGCTGGCCGAGATGCAAATGAAGGTCGAGGCTTCCCGCCTCTTGATCTACCGGGCGGCGCAGGCCAAGCAGGACCACGAGCCGTACAGCCACCTTGCAGCTATGGCAAAGCTGTTCGCCTCTGAGACGGCCAGCGACGTAACCCGCCGCGCCCTTCAGCTCGTCGGCGGCTACGGCTACACGCGTGAGTATCCGTTTGAGCGCTTTATGCGCGACGCGAAGATCACCGAGATCTACGAAGGCACCAGCGAGGTCCAGAGAATGGTTATCGCCGGACATATGGGCGTAAAATAAGATAAGCACAGCGCAATCAGCGCCTCGGCTGCTCAACAGCGGGGCGCTGCTTAACGCGCATTTGTATTCAAAAACGCAAATTCACTCTGTACATTTTCTTATGATGTGATAATATATCCTTATTGCCACGGTGGGCGAAATAGTGACAATGTTATTTAGTACTGTTAAAAAAGTAAAATGAGGAAGTAAGCGTTATGAGCAAAATAAAGACTTTGGAGGAAGCCTACGCAAAATTCAACGACGGTCAGGTGATCATGTTTGGCGGATTTTTGGCTGTAGGGACACCGGAATTGCTTGTGGACGGCCTGATAAAAAAAGGCGTCAAAAATTTAACCGTTATCGGCAATGATACAAGCTATACAGACCGGGGCATAGGCAGGTTGATCGTGAGCCGGCAGATCAAAAAGGCGATTGTCTCCCATATCGGTACAAACAAGGAAACCGGTCGCCAGATGACCGCCGGTGAAATTGACGTAGAACTCGTCCCCCAGGGCACACTGGCGGAGAGAGTCCGTGCGGGCGGAGCCGGTTTGGGCGGCATTCTGACACCGACTGGTGTTGGTACGATTGTCGAGGAAGGGAAGCAGAAGCTGACGATTAACGGTATGGAGTACCTGCTGGAGCTGCCGCTGAAAGCGGATGTCGCTATCCTGAAGGCTTGGAAGGCCGACAAGAGCGGCAACCTGGTGTACAGAAGGGCAACACGGAACTTTAACCCTCTGATGGCTCTGTCCGCTGACCTTGTGATCGTTGAAGCCGAAGAAATCGTCGAGGTCGGCGACCTGAATCCGGATGAAGTCGTAACGCCCGGCACCCTCGTCGATATTATTGTAAAGGCTTAAATTGAAAATTGCATTTTCACTATAGGAGGTAAAATTATGGCTGATATTCGTGAAATGATTGTAAAAAGAGTCGCGAGATTCTTTGAGGATGGCGACCTTGTAAACCTCGGCATCGGCATGCCTACCATGGTAGCCAATTACATACCCGCCGATATCAATGTCCAGCTGCAGTCGGAAAACGGCTTTATCGGAATAGGCCCCAGCCCGGCTGCCGGCGAGGAAGACAAGGATACGGTCAACGCCGGCGGCAGCCACGTGACCATCGTCTCCGGCGGCGCCTGCTTTGACAGCGCGATGAGCTTTGCGCTCATCAGAGGCGGGCATGTTGATGCGACAGTCCTCGGCGCGCTGGAGGTTGATGAAAAAGGGAATCTTGCCAACTGGATCGTTCCCGGCAAGCTGGTGCCCGGCATGGGCGGAGCAATGGACCTTGTGGTCGGTGCGAAAAAGGTCATTATTGCTATGGAGCATACAACAAAAGAGGGCGCGCCTAAAATACTTAAGAAATGCACACTGCCCCTGACGGCTGTAAATGCCGTCGACTGGATTGTCACCGAATTTGGCGTCATGGAAATGACAAAGGACGGCATCGTTTTGAGAGAGCTGGCTCACGGCGTCACGGTAGACGATATTCAGTCCAAGACCGAAGCGACACTGATTATTCCTGAGAACATAGGGACGATGTAATTGATAAATAAAGAACTCGAAAATCTCTCGCGTGACGACCTCATTAATCTCATCGAAATATACGCCAAGCACTGGCTGGCAATGGACGGCGTTTGGTTTCAATCCGTTGAAGAAAAGTACGGCATGGACGAGGCCATGGCTCATGACGAGAGCATCTGGAAGAAATTTACGGTCATCGAAGCCTCCCGCATCAAGCAGTTTCTGAACCTGCCGGAGCAGGCGGGGGTTGATGGACTCGTTAAAGCCCTGAAGTACCGGCTGTACGCGAACATTAACAGCGACGAGATCAATGTCAACGGCAATACAGTCATCTTTCGCACGCTCGATTGCCGCGTACAGAACGCCAGAGCCAAGAAAGGCATGCAATTCCATCCCTGCAAATCAGTCGGTATGATCGAATACGGCGGTTTCGCTAGGACGATCGACAGCCGGTTTGAGACGGAGTGTTTGAGCTGCTATCCTGAGCTGATGGACAATTCCTGCAACTGCGCCTGGAAATTTACTCTGAAAGAATAAGCATAAAAATCCTGAAACAATTGAGTTTCAGGATTTTTTTCTAAGCTAAGGCACCTTTAGGTCTGTACAAATACCGATTTTTCTGATTAAATTGTTTCTGCCGTCGTTGTAATTCACAATACAGTAATAAATACAAATGAAAAAACTCAAAATTCCACAATTGCGCGAAGCCGCGCAAGGTATATAATAATATTAACAAAAATGAATGCTATGACCTCTGATGATGGACAGCACGAGGGAGGTGCCTGTATGAGCCGATTGAGGCACAGAATTATGTGGAGTATATTGCGGTTTCCGGCATACATCTTTTTAAAGCTCAAATTCAACTATTCCTGCGAACGGGCGCCGAAAATTGACGGACCGTTTCTATTGGTAGCCAATCATGTGACGGATCTCGATCCGGTCATGGTTGGGTGCAGTTTCAGGCAGCAGATGTATTTTGTGGCGAGCGAGCATCTTTTCCGCCGCGGCTTTATGACGAAGCTGCTTGTCTGGCTCGTGGCGCCGATTCCACGGATTAAAGGGTCAACGGACACCGTGTCGGCCATGAGCATTATGCGCGCCTTGAAGAACAAATCGAACGTCGGGCTTTTCGCCGAGGGTGACAAATCCTGGAACGGGCTGACAGGACAACTGCATCCGACGACGGGTCGGCTCATCAAAGCCTCGCGCGCCGCGCTTGTGACATACAAGCTGACCGGCGGTTATCTGTCCAGTCCGAGGTGGAGCAAGACCTCACGGCGCGGCTGGATAAATGGGCGCATGGTGAAGGTCTATACACCGGAACAGCTCATGGGCATGACGGCGGAAGCTATCACCGAGGCCATCAATACCGATATCTGTGAGGATGCCTTTGAAACGCAGCGGCGGGTGAGTATCCGTTACCGCGGTAAGGCGCTGGCCTCCGGGCTCGAAAATGCGCTGTACGCCTGTCCTGCCTGTAAAAAAGTCTGCACCCTGAAAAGCCGGGGCGACGATTTCGAATGTTCCTGCGGCTTGAAGGTCAAATATAACGAATACGGCTTTTTCGAGGGAGAGAACAAACCCTTTGAGACTGTGGCCCAATGGGATGCGTGGCAGCAGAGTTTCCTGCGCCAGCACGCGCTCACCGCCGGCGACGGGCCGATCTACGAGGATTCCGAACAGAGCCTGTGGCAGATTGGGCCGGACCACAGCGAGGAGTTTGTCACAGAAGGGGCGCTTGCGCTCTACAAGGACCGCCTTGTTCTTGGGAGCTTTTCTGTCCCGCTCAATAAGCTCTATCAGATGAGTGTTTACGGCGACGCGCATATCGTTTTTTCAGCCGAGGGCGTCAACTACGAAATTAAGTCTGAGATCGTTCGGAGCGGGCGAAAATACGAGTCGATGCTGGGCGTTTTGACAAACACTGCGGTCAGAGGCAGGCCAAATACCGCTAATATATCATGAAAACCATACGGTTGATAAAATATGAGGCTCGGAGGTAGGATATGGACTATTCCAACGCTAACGTCTCACTTTGGGATGTCATTATTCAATTCGGTATTATCGCGGTTGTCATTTTGCTCTCAAACATTTTGCGCAGAAAAATTCCGTTTATCAGAAACAGCCTTATACCTACTGCCGTTTTGGGTGGTTTTATCCTTCTGATTGTACGGAATGTCGGAATTTTTGACTTTGATATGGCATTTATGGAAAAGCTCATCTATCATGGCATTGCGCTGGGTTTTATTGCAATGTCACTTCGTGTGCCTGACAAAAGTACAGAAGAAAAAGGAAATCTCACCGGTCCGAAAAGCGGCGCGATCATCGTTGGGTCCTATTTGATCCAGGCAGTATTCGGTCTGGCTATATCAATCGGGTTGGCTTATACGCTGATGCCGGATATGTTCAAAGCGGCGGGTATACTCCTGCCCATGGGCTACGGACAAGGTCCCGGACAAGCCAACAATATCGGTTCAATCTACGAAGCCAACGGGTTTGTTGGCGGACGCAGCTTCGGATTGTCGCTGGCGGCGTCAGGTTATTTATGTGCCTGCATCGTCGGTGTCATCGCGTTGAATGTGTTGTCCAAAAAAGGGAAAATTATTAAGGTCAGCAGCAGCAATGAAGCGATGGGGTCGGTCAATGTCGATAAATTTCAAGACGAAGACGAAATACCGGTAGCGGAATCGGTTGATAAATTTTCGATTCAGGTGGCGCTGGTTCTGCTTGTCTACCTGGCAACCTATCTTATAACCTGGGGCATTACTGCGGCGCTTTCATCATACCTGCCGGGTGCTGCGGCGACTTTAAATACACTGCTGTGGGGATTTAATTTCATTATCGGTTCTGCCTTGGCGATTCTCACCCGTGTCATCCTTAAAAACCTCAAGGGCTACAAAGTGATGACCCGCCAATACCAAAACAATTACTTGCTTTCACGAATCTCAGGATTCTTTTTCGACGCGATGATTGTCGCCGGTATCGCTTCAATCAATTTTCTGGACTTATCCGGACTATGGCTGCCCTTTGTTTTAATGGCTGTCACAGGTGGAATTATTACATGGTATTTCCTTGTTTGGGTCTGTAAAAAAGTTTATAAGGGTTATTTCTATGAAGGTCTGCTGTCCATGTACGGTATGATGACAGGAACGATCAGTTCCGGTATCCTTTTGCTTCGTGAGATCGATCCCGATTATAAAACACCGGCGGCCAACAATTTGATTACAGGTTCAAGCTTTGCGATTGTTTTTGGAGCCCCGATGCTTGTGTTTATCGGCATGGCATGGAAAACAACAGTTATGACTTTTGTGACCCTTGGTTTATGTATTGTGTATTTCATCCTGTTGATGCTATTTATTTTCAAGGTTAATATACGAAAGCGCAGTGATAAAGAGAAAGCTAAATAAAACGTTACATAAACAAACACAAATCCCCTGCCGGCAAATTAAGTTACCGGCAGGGGATAAATATTAACTCACATTTAATACTTCTGTAATATTATGGCAACTGATTCCTTAATATTATCGTGATATAATAATAAATCTGACGCGTATGTAAGCGGCGGCAAAAAAGTCAGGAGAATCGTCAATGGGCGCAGAAAATTCAGAAAAAACCGCCAATGGAAGCTGTGGAACGGAGACGTTCGTATTATTGAAAAGGAAAGGGATGCGGGACCTTTCGGTTAGTGTCCGTCAGTGCACGGAAGAGGACCTGAATGATATTATCGAGCTGCAGAGAAAAGTCCATGATGCTGTTATCGTCAAAGACACATTTGTGTTTTCGACACAAGAGGAACTGGCAGAATCGCTGATGAGCGATATCTGTATCGGGGCTTATCTGAATGGCCGGTTGATTGCTTTCACCCTAGTGCTCACAAATCCGTACAGCCCCAGAAATCTGGGGTATTACTTGAATTACACACAGGAGCAGTGCCTCGGATGTGTGACGTATGATACGACGTTTGTGCATCCTGAGTATACGGGTTATGGAATCCAGAAAGTATTCATATCGATGAAGGATGAGCTGGCCAGAGCTATCGGCGCTATCGAAGCACTGGCGACAGTCTCCCCTGAAAACACAGTCAGTCTGAATAATTTGGAAGCAAACGGCTTTAAAATCGCGGATGAGAAAAAAATGTACGGCGAACGACACAGATATATCATGCGCAAATCACTCATATAACAATTCGAAGATAAAGGAGGCTACGATGCAGCTATCACCACACCTTGAAATTAACTTAAGTAAGCTCGAAGAGAACTCGAGAAGAATTGTTGACAAATGCGCACAGCAGAGCATCGAGGTTCTGGGCGTAACAAAGGGGTTCTCAGCTTTGCCGCGTATCGTTGAGGCGATGATTCGCGGCGGTATCAGAGAATTAGCCGATGCAAGACTTGATAACATTATTGCCTTAAGAAAAAAACACTTCTCCCAAAACATGACACTGCTTAGAATTCCAAGATTGAGCTCAGTCGACAAGGTTATTGCGTTTGCTGACTATAGCATTAACTCAGAATATACAGTAATTCGTGCGCTTGCAGACAGCGCATTGAGGAAAGGTATCAAACATAATGTCGTCCTCATGATTGATGTAGGTGATCTCAGAGAGGGCGTACTTCCGGAAGATGCCGCGGACTTCGCCGCAAAGATTGTTCAGCTATCAGGCATCGCGTTATCCGGAATCGGTACGAATATGGGCTGTTACGGCGGTGTTTTACCGACGATGAACAACCTGAACTTGCTGCTTGAAATGAAAAAAGATATTGAGAAGCGAGCCGGTATCGAGCTGAAAACGATTTCCGGCGGCGGCACCTCGTCGCTCAAACTCATAGATAACGGAATGATGCCACACGGCATCAATCAGCTCAGAATCGGTGAAGGCATTTTGTTAGGAACTGATACAACGCACGATTACGTCATTCCGTGGCTGCATCAGGACGCATTTCTTCTCAGGACGGAAGTCATTGAGCTGAAGATTAAGCCGTCTATGCCCATCGGTGAAACTGGCCAGGATTCTTCCGGGAATAAGCCTGTATTTGTAGACAGGGGATTAAGAAAACGTGCAATCGTGGCTTTAGGTAAACAGGACGTCAACATCGAAGGACTGATCCCTGTTGATGAAAACACGCACATACTCGGAGGGAGCAGCGACCACCTGATTATCGATGTCAATGATGCCGGTGATAAAATCAGTGTTGGTGACCAGGTGACATTCAGACTGAATTATCAGGGCCTGCTTTCGTCTGGCAGCTCAAAATATATAAAGAAAATCTATATTAAGTAATGACATTGTTAATGCTTGCGGTTATTCCTGATACTCCGCGCTGTCATTCCCGCGAAGGCGGGAATCCACTTACCTGGGAGAATGGGTTCCCGCCTTCGCGGGAATGACAAGTATCGCGGGATATGCTGATATCTCGTTAAGTTTATGTAAGAACAGTATAAAATCCCATGCCAGTTTCTCCTCAAGAGCGGCATGGGACTATTAATCATGATAATGGACTTTATTTAGTCCTCTTTCCTATGGCGTCGCTCCGGTGCTGCTGCGGTCTCATTTTTGTGCATCAGCAGCTCAAGGGTGAGCATGGCGCCGAGGAGGACGAACAGCGTCGGAAAAACATATGCCGATGAAAATTTGAGTCCGGAAAGCGACTCTATTTTGCCGATCATGGTTATCGTGACCAGCGGCAGACTTGTAAAAAGCATTTTATACTTAATGACATCGATCGCCGCCTGGCAGGACAGGATGGTTAGATAGAAGCCGATGACTGAGTAAAAGCATATTATGATAAAACCACGCTTTCCGCGATAGCCCTTGAAGAACTTGATGCCCCAATAAATGAGAAGCGGCAAAAATACGTAGAGTGGAGAAAAAGTGACGCCAAAGATAAGCACCCATATTGCCGCCGGAAGAGTCCCAATCAGCATACCGATGAGCCCACCCACGACGGATATCGGCAGCTGCGCATCATGTGTGCCGCTCAATCTAAGATTGGCAGTTTCGTTCTCTAAAAGGTTTTCCTTATTCGGTGTAGCGTCTTCCATAACCCAAAGTAGCCTTTCGTTCCCGTACTTAATCTATCGCAGCGCACCATCAATGGCCAGCTTTTCGCCGATCTTATAAATATCTCCGGCACCGACGGTTAAAATAATGTCACCTTTTTTTGCTACATCATGTATCTGTTTTTCGATTTCACCGAATGTTGGGCAGAAAACAGCACCAGGGATTTTTTCTGCCAGATCCTTTGATGATATACCGATCGTATTTTTTTCACGCGCGGCATATATTTCGGCAAGAAACACGAGGTCTGCGCCTTGCAGCTCAGTGACAAAGTCATCGAACAGCATATGCGTTCTGGTATAGGTGTGCGGCTGAAAGGCAATAATGACACGCTGATAATCAAGCGTTCTGACAGCATCGAGCAAGGCGTGCAGCTCGCGTGGGTGGTGGGCATAATCATCGTATATCGCTGCGCCTTGAAATGTGCCCTTATATTCAAAGCGTCTGCCGGCGCCGTTGAAGTCCGCAAGGCCTTCTGTAATAGCGTCAGCTGGGATGTTCAGCGTAATAGCTGCCGCGGCTGCGGCCAGCGCGTCGATGACATTGTGCATCCCGGGAACGCTTAAGGAGATATGGCAAAAGAAGCTGCCGTCATAAAGCACATCAAATGCGAAACCGCCGCCGTTCTGGACGATATTGACAGCCCGGACTCTTGCGTTATCGCTTAAACCGAACGTGAAAAGCTTGCGGCCTAAGGGCTTCAGCGTGTCCATCGTGTTGCTGTCGTCTGCGTTGCAGACGATATAACCGTTTTCTGGAACGAGCGACGCAAATTGCCGGAAAGACTTTTTTACGTCGTCGAGATCCTTGAAAAAATCGAGGTGGTCGGCGTCGATGTTTAAAACAATGGCAACTGTCGGGAAAAAGCTGTGAAATGAATTATAGTATTCGCACGATTCAAGGACGATGACGTCGCCGTTGCCGACATGGTATCCGGAATTGAGCTTCGGTAAGGTTCCGCCGATCATGACTGTCGGGTCTGCGCCGGCGGCCATGAGGATGTGTGTCGCCATGGAGGTCGTTGTTGTTTTCCCATGCGCGCCTGAAACGCAGACGGCATTTTTGTAGCCGCGCATGATGTATCCCCACGCTTCCGCGCGTTCAAAAACAGGAATCCCTAAGGTGCGGGCGGCGGCTATCTCCACATTGTCCTCGCGGGCGGCAGCTGTTCTGACAACAAAACATGCGCCGTCGATATTTTCGGCCTGATGGCCGACTTTTACGTCGATGCCAAGAGATTTAAGATGCCGCACGGCATCACTGTCGTTCATGTCGGAGCCGGAGATCAGGATGCCCATATTGTGCAGGACTTCGGCGAGCGGAGACATCGACACGCCGCCGATTCCGACGAGATGTCCCCTCAAGCCGGACTTAATGCAGGTTTCAAATTCAGATATACTCATATAACACCCCAGGCAGAGATTAAAAAACTATTGTTAAACGCGTGTAAAAAACATGTTTAATAAAACATCATTGTTTTGACGTCGCCAAATGATTATAATACGTATAGGATACTTTTACAAGAGTGATTATAGCGCGTTTTTTGGCATATTAAGCGCATAAATACAGCGTTTTTATGCGCAAGGGGGAGGTGATGCCGGTGGCAATCATGCCGGAATATGTCCGCAATGTATTGAATACATTAGAAGCCAATGGTCATAAAGCATACCTTGTCGGCGGCTGTCTGCGGGATATGCTGCTTGGCAGAGACATCCATGACTGGGATGTCGCGACTTCGGCCCTCTGCCCGGAGATTATCACGCTTTTTCCGAAAACTGTTGAAACAGGCGCACGGTTCGGTACGGTTACCGTTATTACAGAGAGCGGCCTTGTCGAGGTGACGACGTTTCGGAGCGACGGTGTCTATACCGACAAACGCCGGCCGGATGATGTCCGGTTTGTCGATGATCTGGGCGAGGACTTGAAAAGGCGGGATTTTACGATAAACGCCATGGCAATGACAAACACCGGTTTGTTAAGCGATCCGTTTGACGGTCAGGCGGATATAAAGCGCCGCGTCATCCGGTGTGTCGGACGCGCCGAGGACCGTTTTTCTGAGGATGCACTTCGATTGTTCCGTGCGCTGCGCTTTTCTGCCCAGCTGTCATTTGACATTGAAGACGAGACGATGAAGGCAATAAAAAAGTGCGCGCATTTGTGCGCGGCACTTTCCGCCGAGCGTGTCCGCGACGAGACAGAAAAAATATTGCAGTCGGACAGGCCGGAGACAGCCGGTAAGGCGGTAGCCTATGGCCTTTTTGCAGGCCGTCTGCTTCAGTCGGTGGACCTGCCTGAGAATCTGGACAAACTCTCAACGCTGCCAAAAGACCGATTGATGCGCTGGGCTGCGTTCTGCGCTGTTTTAAAACGCGCAGGGCTTATCGAATCCGCTCAAGAATTTCTATATGCGATGCGCCTTGACGCGAAAACTGTCCGGTATGCCGGAGCGGGTTCTGTGACGGCACTTGCCGGTCCGCTTCCCGATAACCGGATGAGCCTAAAGCGCCTCATGGCCGACATTGGCGTCGAGGCATCACTTTGCGCCGCTGCCGCGGAAGAAATATTAAGAGGCGGAAGCACCATCCGAAGTGTGGAGGAAGTCATCTCGAGCGGCGAGTGCTATTCGTTCAGCGAACTGGCAGTGACAGGAGACGATTTGATCGCTCGCGGCATCGCTCCGGGCATAGGACTAGGCGATATGCTTAAAAAGCTTCTGGAGCATGTGATTGAGAATCCACTGGATAATAACCGTGTAACCCTGCTCAAAATCGTTGATAGAATAAATTGAACAACCTACCGCACCATATTATTATCATTGGCACGAAAACCTAAATTTAAGGAGTACGCATATGAAATCTCGGATCGATCCACAGCTCAGAGACGCATTTTTAACGATGCCGCAGGAGAACTTCACCAGAGAAGGGCTTGATGACCTCCGCACTGCCATGGGGGTGTTTGGCGCACAAGTGCCGGCAAATGACGATGTCACCGTGACTGATCGGTATATCCCAGGCCCGGATTGCGATCCAGATGTGCGGGTGCTCATTTACGAGCCGAAAAAAAGGACTGCCGGCCGTCCGGGTGTGTTATACATACACGGCGGCGGATATATACTCGGTACACCGGAAATGACGGGTCCGGGTTGCAGGCTGATCGCATCGGAAATTGATTGTGTCGTTGTCTCGGTTGATTACCGTTTGGCGCCGGAGCATCCATACCCCGCACCCCTGGAGGACTGTTATGCTGCGCTCAAATGGTTTTCTGAGCACGCGGCGGAACTCGATGTGAATGCTGCCAATATCGCCGTTGTCGGCGCGAGTGCCGGGGGCGGCTTGACGGCAGGTCTATCTCTGTTGGCGAGAGACCGAAAAGGTCCGCCTATCGCATTTCAAGCGCCGCTATGCCCGATGATCGATGACCGCAATATGACACCATCCAGCTGTGAATTTACCGATCCCAGGATGTGGAGCAGAGATAAGAACGTTTTCGGTTGGGAGGCGTATCTGGGCATAATGACCGGTGGCGATGTTTCGCCATATGCCGCCGCTGCCCGCGCGGATGACCTCGCTGGTCTCCCGCCGACCTATACATATGTCGGTGAACTGGATCTGTTCCGCGATGAGACAATCAACTATGCCTCAAAGCTTCTGCAAGCAGGCGTGCCGAC
Organism: uncultured Eubacteriales bacterium; assembly: GCA_942492735.1. GTDB lineage: Bacteria > Bacillota > Clostridia > Oscillospirales > Oscillospiraceae > Sporobacter. The sequence continues at coordinate 3,619,516 of OW818648.1, read as the reverse complement.
CGAGCTTCACGTTTATCCCGGTTGCTTTCACGCCTTTGAAATGTTCACCCCAATATGCGAAATCAGCCGCCGCGCCGAAAAAGAATTGATCACAGTTTTACAGAACGCGCTGAGAAAATAGACGCCGCCGCGAGGGGCGTGATGTAGGGGCGACTATTAGTCGCCCGTTCCTGTTACGCGTAACAAGAGCGGGCGATTGATAATCGCCCCTACATTTATACCAAAAGTCACAGCGCATAAAATCAAACAGCCTTCCGTTCACATGGAGCGGAAGGCTGTATCTTTTTTGTTATTTAAGCGCCGATGGCGACTTTCGCGGTGCCGACGAGAGCGGTAAATGCTTCGGGCTCATGAATCGCCATTTCTGAGAGCATTTTGCGGTTCATGTCGATGCCGGAGAGCTTCAAACCGTGCATAAAGCGGGAGTAGTTCATGCCGTTCATTTTGCACGCTGCGTTGATTCTGGTAATCCATAACTGGCGGAAATCTCTCTTTTTGAGCTTGCGTCCGACGTAAGCATACGTAAGGGACTTCATGACAGCCTGATTAGCCATTTTGTAATGAGTCGACTTCGCGCCCCAATAGCCCTTGGCGAGCTTTAATATTTTATTTCTTCTTTTGCGCGTCATCATCGCGCCTTTAACTCTGGCCATTTATAAAACCTCCTTATTTATACGGTATCATGCGCTTGACTGTCGCTGCATTCGTCACATCGGCGTAAGTTCCCTGACGGAGACCTCTCTTGCGCTTGGGTGACTTCCCATGACCGTTGAGAAGGTGGCTTTTGAAAGCGTGCGCGCGCTTGACTTTGCCGGATTTTGTGAGACTGAATCTCTTTTTTGCCCCACTGTGGGTCTTCAGTTTGATCTTAGGCATTGCTGGTGCTCCTTCCAAATTGTACTAACAGACATATCTTGTCAAATAATCATTTTGCTTTTGGGGACAAGAACATCGCCATGAATCGTCCCTCAAGTTTCGGGTTCTTATCAACGGTGGCAAACTCGGAGCATTCTTCGGCAAATTTCTTCAGAAGCTCCTCACCAATGTTGGTGTGAGCCATCTCTCTGCCTCTGAATCTGACCGTGACTTTTAAGCGGTCGCCGTCTAATAGAAATTTCTGTCCGTTTTTCAGCTTCGTATTGAAGTCATTTAAACCAATACCCGGAGACATACGTATCTCCTTGACCTCAACGATATGTTGGTTCTTGCGCGCCTCTTTTTCCCGTTTTGCCTGCTCAAAACGATACTTGCCGTAATCCATAATTTTGCAGACTGGCGGCGTTGATGCCGGCGCAATTTTTACAAGGTCAAGCTCTTGCTCGACGGCGATTTTCAGCGCGTCATTTGATGACATGATGCCAAGCTGCGCGCCGTCATCTCCGATGAGACGAATCTCTTTATCACGGATCTCCTCGTTAATTTGATAAGCCGTACTGCTGATAATTAAGCACCTCCTGTTAATATGGCCCGAAAACACAAAATGCGGATGCAATAGCATCCGCGCACAAAGACAATTCAAACCGGCATAAAACGAACCGGAAAGACTCAATGTTGACCACTGCGCACGAACGCGGCAGGGTGAGAACGGGGATGCCGTACTACTTTATTGTGACTGATAAAGTCTAACAGAGCATCATTCGTTTGTCAATAACAATATCGGATTTATTTAGACATTGCCGATTTATTTCGGCATATTCACAGCATAAATCATTTTTTATCGGTAATTCTAAAGCAAAGCATGCATGCTGCGCATACGCGCTTTATAGACTGCCGAGAAAGGCTGGTAACAAATGACCAGGTGCCAGCAAATCAAAACTAAAACTCTTAAGATTGCATTTATATTCAATGCGGGCGGGCTTGTTTACGCGGGGGTGGAATTGCTCTTCAGAGGCCGTACGCACTGGTCAATGTTGGTTGCCGGTGGTATCTGCGCTGTGCTATTATACCTGATCGCCGTAAAAAGCAGAGAACCACTATGGGAAAAATGGATTATGGGCGGCGTGGTCATCACGACAGTTGAATTCTTGGCAGGTATTATTGTGAATATCATACTCGGCTGGCATGTTTGGAGCTATGCGCACAGCTGGGCAAACCTGTTCGGGCAGATTTGCCTTTTGTATACACTGCTCTGGATGTTGATATCGATACCTGGAATATGGCTGCTGCAGTTCGTCGAGCGCAGCATCTTTAAAGAGAATAAGGGAGGTTCGTGAATATGACGGAAGTAATAGTCATCGATACCGGGTGCAACGACAGCGCGGGTGATGATATTTCAGGCAATGATATTTCAGGCAATGATATTGCCGGTCTAATAGCCTCCGGCATTGAGGAATATGGCGGTAATAACGGTGACGTTCTCATCAGAAGCATCCGATCCTTGAGCGAAATTTCAAAGAAAGCACCGGATGTCTTGGTTCTGACGGAAGAGTCCGCAAAATGCTGTCATGACGAAACCCGTACTGAAAAGCACAGGCATATCAGCTGCGGCATTTTGCTTCTACCCGGTGACGTTGTAGTCTGTGACACTGACAGCGATATTTTTGATGCCGATTGTATCGTTACCTATGGCATGTCGCCGAAAAATACAATCACTCTCTCATCAATCAGTGAAGAAACATGCGTTCTTGCTCTCCAGCGTGAGCTTATCACAACAAAAGGAGACGTCTTGGAACGTCAGGAGATAAAGATCAAAGGTGGTTTGCGTCCGGATTGTCTATTAACCGTGGCGGGGGCGCTGCTCATCCTCGGACAAAAAATCTCGGACATAAACCAATAGTCTATTGGTGAATCCGGGGACATATACTGTCCACAGATACGTGGTTATTGTAAGGGGTGGCAGTTTTGGAAGGGATGAATAACGTTGCTCAATTATGCGGCTCGATAGCCGATAAGCCAAAATTTTCACATGTAGGAGGCAGCGACAACTATTTTTCATTTCCCCTTGATATTGAACGTCTTTCAGGGTTTGTTGACACAATCAATATTATCATACGGCAGGAAATGATGGACAGACTTGAAATAGATGACAGCCGGCATCTTGCAGTTACCGGAGAGCTTCGCTCGTTTAATAACAAGCGCGGCGACGGCAGTCGTCTTATTATCAGCGTTTTTGCAAAGGAGATTTTTTTCACCAACGACGAGGACAGAAACAGTGTCAGCCTGACAGGCGCCGTCTGCAAGAAGCCGAATCTCCGAAAGACGCCGATGGGCCGCCAGATCTGCGATATCATGCTCGCCGTTAACAGACGGTACGGCCGGTCGGATTATCTGCCGTGCATCGCATGGGGGAGGCTCGCCGAAAGCACCGCAGACCTCAAAATCGGCGATATGATATCGCTCGAAGGCCGGATACAAAGCAGGAAATACATAAAAACAGAAAACGGGATATTGACCGAACGAACAGCGTTTGAAGTGTCGATCGTGACATTAACGCCGTAAGCAATATACTATAATTATGGTTATCCCGTAGGGGCGGATTCCGAATGGCTCGCAACGCGAGACTATGCCGCCCTTATTCTGCGGCACGGTACAAGCGTGGGCGGATATAGAATCCGCCCCAATCATATGGAACCCGTGGGGACCGACCCCTGTGTCGGTCCACGTTTTTTATACGCCGCTCGAGTCAAAGTCGGGGATGTATTCTTCTTTCGCCGACGATAGCTCTTGAAAAAAACCGTCCTCAATACCGGAATCTTCGAGATAACCGACGGCCGTGTCATATTCCTCCTGTGTCAATCTGCGTGAAAGCTCCGGATGTTTTGACAAGTCACCGCAGGGGGTAAATTGGCTCATGAGGGAAAACAAAATGTCGCCGCGAGAAAAAGTGTCTGCAACCCAGTCGATGACGCGGAAGGTGTTTTCTAAATTTTCGGGTAGGATAAGATGTCGGATGACGACGCCTCTTTTTAACAGTCCGTCTGGGTCCAGCACGTAGGGGCCTGTCTGCCGGAACATCTCCATTATCGCCTTTTTAGCGGTTTCCGGATAATCAGCCGCCGCGGAATACCGCGCGGCTGATTCCGACAGCGCGTATTTCATATCGGGGAGATAGATTTGTATCTTTCCCTCAAACCGGCGCAGCGTGTCAATGCTGTCGTAACCGCCCGTGTTGTAAACAACAGGAACTGGGAGGTTGCCTTCAAGGGATTCCAGAATGGCTTCCGAAAAATGTGTGGGGTTCACAAGATTGATATTATGCGCCCCTTGCGTCATCAGCTCTTCGTAAATTTCGCGCAGTCTTTGAACGGATATCATTTTCCCGTGCCTGCGGAGGCTGATGTCCTGGTTCTGGCAGTAGGCACAATTTAACACGCAGCCGGAAAAGAAAACCGTACCGGAGCCCCGCTCGCCGCTGATACACGGTTCCTCCCACATATGCAGCATCGCTTTTGCGACGATCGGCAATGAGCCCATGCTGCAGAGGCCATGGCCGGAAGCTTCAGTTCTTAAAGCATGGCACTGGCGGGGGCAGACGCTGCAGATAAACGTTTTGTCCATATAATCACCTTAAACGATTATATCATGTTTTTCGCAGTATAAAAATAAAGTCATACATGTTGATGTATGACTTTATTTTTTTTACTATAGGCCTTGACAAGCGCGACGGCTGTTCTGCTGAAGACGTTCTTTGTTATTTCGTTTGTTCTCATACATTAATGCGTCAACCTGTGCGTGAAATTCTTCGGCGTTCATATGGGAGTGATAGTCATAAACCGCATAACCCATGCTGGCGCTTAGCCTAAACGGTTCGAAACTGTTCTGGTTATAGTTTTCGATGTGTTCATGTATTTTGCTGACAGCCGCTTCCAGTTCGTCTCTTCTTGAGATATTGAGAACAATGCAGAACTCATCTCCGCCGAAGCGGGCGACAAAATCATTTGACTTAAGACAACCCTTCAGAATTTTTGCGGAATTTACCAATACTTGATCGCCTTTATTGTGGCCAAACGTATCATTGATCATCTTGAAGTTATCCAGATCTAACAGAATAATTGAAAAAGTCTTGTTTTCTGCGCATGCATTAATTTTCTGCCTGATATAGGCGTCAAGTCCCTTCCGGTTATATGCGCCTGTGAGAAAATCCGTATTCAGACGCTCGTTCTGAATCGAGATAAAGGCGAAGAGTAAGGACAGCACGGCGCCGTTTAATATGAACGAAATACCGTAGAATGAGACTTGTAAAACGATGCAGACAAGCGGGGGTACCGGAAACAAAACGAGCGAAATGAAATGCTTATTATTGATATTATTACGATTCACAAGCACCAAAATATACGCCGAAACGGCGAGTATAGCTGTAACGGAAACAGGGAACCAATAAAGCGGCCCTCTGTGGTAAATATTATCCGGGCCTATCGTATAAAACCAGCCGTAGAATTGCGATAAAACGAGCATTATGGTATTCAAGACGATAACAGCGGGCAACAGGTACAACCAGCGCTTGATTTTTTGCTGCAACGATCTCAGTTGGGAATAGACATACATCAGCCAGAACGCCGGCAGAACCGGGCTCAGAAGAAAGATGATAAAATTACCGAGTTGATTGATAAAAGCATAAAAAGTTCCGGGTTTGCCATCAAATCTGCTGAAGATATCCATCGCAAGCATCAAAAAGGTGACGATGAGCGTCAGTATAAAAAACTTCTGCTGCAGAAGATTTTTTTCGGTGCTTTTTATTGCTTGAACGAATATAATCCCCAGTATTGCAATTGAAAATATGTTGAGGATGACGTTGCTTGACAAATCCAAATAATCACCTTCGTTTGTTCTTATTCAGGAGTATTCCACTAAAAAACATGGCGAAAAAAAGCAGCTGCATGAAGTCAGCTGCCGAATTAACGATATACTTGGCAACTGGCTGTCATAACAGACATTTTTGTAAAACGTTCTGTTTTAGACCCTATAGCTTTGCGCCCCTGTCTTTCGGCAAGTTTGCAATTCACATATTTAGAATCTCAGACGAGATTATTATTAAGATAACACATATGTCTTTGAATTTCAAGGGTTTTAGAAATGCGGAATTAGTTTATGATGTATAATTAAAGGCGGGATGTTTCAATCCCGCCTGCGTCTTAATTATACTTACCCTTTTTTGAGCGCCCGCATTCTGAGACCGTGGTCGAGAATGCTCTTTCTGAGGCGGAGACTTAAAGGCGTGACCTCCAATAGCTCGTCGTCGGCGAGAAATTCGAGGCACTGCTCGAGGCTCATGTTTTTCGGCGTAATCAGCCGAAGTGCGTCGTCGCTGCCGGAAGCACGCATGTTTGTGAGCTGCTTTTTCTTACACACATTGACAGACATGTCCTCGGCTTTTGGACAGACGCCGATAACCATCCCCGCGTAAACAGGTGTTCCCGGAGCAATAAAAAGCTGGCCTCTGTCCTGAGCGCCGAATAGCCCGTAAGCAACAGCCTCGCCTGTTTCGAAAGCGATAAGCGATCCGGTGTTCCTTCGGCTGAGCTCGCCTCTGAACGCTTCGTATTTTTCGAAAATCATGCCCATGATACCCTCGCCGCGTGTGTCGGTGAGAAATTCGTTTCTATAGCCGAAGAGACCTCTCGACGGGACGAGAAATTGCAGCTTCATTCGGTTCCCCACAGGCACCATCTCCAGCAGTTCGCCGCGGCGTGACCCCATCTTTTCGATGACGACGCCGACGTTGGCCTCCGGTACATCGATAACGACACGCTCAATCGGCTCGCACAGTACGCCGTCAATCTCCTTATAGAGAACGCGCGGCGGTGAGACTTGAAACTCATAGCCCTCCCGGCGCATCGTTTCAATCAAAATGGACAGGTGCATTTCGCCTCGGCCTGCCACATTGAAGCTGTCACTGTTCTCAAGCTCGTTGAAGTGCATCGAAACATCCTTCAGCGTCTCCTTGAGAAGCCTGTCGCGGATATTGCGTGTTGTGACATATTTGCCCTCGCGGCCTGCAAATGGGCTGTCATTGACAGAAAAGGTCATCTCCATGGTAGCCGCTGATATTTTTACAAACGGCAGAGGGTCAATACACTGTGGGTCGCATATCGTATGCCCGATCGTAATGTCACCGATGCCGGATAAAGCGATGATATTACCGGCGGTGGACTCTAAAACAGGTGTCCGGGCGAGGCCGTCAAATTCATAGATGGTGACGGCTTTTGCTTTTTTTGCGGGTTTCTCGCCATGAAAATCGCAGACGATAATCTCCTGATTCTGCCGGATGGTGCCGCGTTCGATGCGCCCGATGGCGATACGGCCGACATACTCATTGTAATCGACAGAGGAGACGAGCATCTGGAGCGGGGCGTCAACATCCATGGTGGGCGCCGGGATATAGTCGACGATCGTTGAAAAAAGCGGGATAAGGTCAACGCCGGATACCTCCGGAGAATAGGAAGCCGTGCCGAGCCTGGACGAGCAGAAAAGCATGGGTGAATCAAGCTGCTCCTCCGTTGCATCAAGATCAAGGAGGAGCTCAAGGATCTCATCGACAACTTCTGTAATCCGCGCGTCCGCCCTGTCAATTTTATTGATGACGACGATGACGCGGTGGCCCAGCTCAAGCGCCCGCGTGAGGACAAAACGTGTCTGAGGCATTGGGCCTTCTGCAGCGTCTACCAGAAGGATGACGCCGTTGACCATTTTCAAAATGCGTTCTACCTCGCCGCCGAAGTCGGCATGGCCTGGCGTGTCCACGATGTTTATTTTGATACCACCGTACAAAACGGCGGTATTTTTGGCGAGGATTGTGATCCCACGCTCACGTTCAAGGTCGCCGGAATCCATCACGCGTTCCATGACGGACTGATTGTCACGGAATACACCGGACTGCTTGAGCATTTCATCGACCAGCGTTGTCTTGCCGTGGTCGACGTGCGCGATGATCGCCACGTTTCTGATATCTTTCATGTATTATACACCTTCAACTTTTCTTCAAGAACATTCATTATACACAACATAGACTGTATTTGCAAATAGAATGTGAATCACACTAATATCTGACACTAAAAACAGTCTACCATTTTAGACTGAATGAGTATATAATAAGCGAAAAAGCAAGGAGCGCCTTGCTAAATTACGCTGCTGAGGTTATAAAATGGAATTTTTTGAAAAACAAATTTCGACGAAAACAGTCTATACAGGGCGAATCGTCAATGTCAGAAATGATATTGCGGAGATAAAAAACGGAAGACAAGTCCCGAGGGAAGTCGTTGAGCATCCCGGCGGCGTCGCCATTGTCGCGGTTGACGAACGCGGTCATGTTCAAATGGTGCGTCAATACCGTTACCCCATGGAAGAGGAGCTGCTCGAAATACCGGCTGGCAAGCTCGAATACGGCGAACACCATTTCGACTGCGCCGTACGTGAACTGTCAGAGGAGACCGGCTGCACCGCGGAGAAAATCGTTTTTCTCGGTCCAATTTATCCTTCCCCGGGCTTCTCCAAAGAGATACTATACATATATCTTGCAACCGAGCTTACCCTGGGAAATATGCATCTCGATGAAGACGAGTTTCTAAGTGTTGAGGCTATCCCGATGGATACGCTCATTGAGAGGATTATGTCCGGTGAAATAAAGGACGGCAAAACGATCATCGGCATTTTTAAAGCGAAAAAGTATCTGGAGCAGAACTGATAAAAAGGAGCAATATGTGAAAATAAATTTTCACAATACAAAATGTGCCGCTGCTATGCAGCGGAATGGGGGTAAGCATGGGCAAAACCATTCTTGTCGTCGACGATGAGAAAAACATTGTCGACATACTGAGCTTCAATCTTAGAAAAGAAGGGTACGACGTCTTAACGGCTTTCGACGGAGAAAAAGGCTTGAAAATATTCGGTGAGGCAACCCTCGACCTCATCCTTCTGGATGTGATGCTGCCAAAGCTTAATGGGTTCGAGGTCTGTTCAACTATCCGCAAGACGGATTTCAGGACACCGATTATCATGCTGACGGCCCGCGAGGAAGAAACGGACAAGGTATTCGGTCTTGAACTCGGCGCCGATGATTACATAACAAAGCCTTTTTCAATTCGTGAGGTTCTGGCCAGGGTGAAGGCGAATATTCGCCGGACTATTCCTGTGGCCCTGCCGGAAGCGATAAAAGCCGAGGGTGTCATCATTGATACAGAGCGGTACGATGTCTATATCGACGGGAAGAGCGCCGATCTGACGCAGCGCGAGTTTGAGCTGTTCAAATTCATTTCCGCGCAGCCTGGCAAGGTGTTTTCGAGGGAAGAGCTTCTACGTGAGGTTTGGCAGTATGATTATCTCGGTGACCTCCGTTCTGTTGATGTCGCTGTCAGGCGTTTACGCGAGAAAATCGAACATGATTCAGCCAAACCTGAACATATTATGACAAAACGCGGCGTCGGATATTACTATGAGCATTAATGTGATATTTTAACACAAAGCAAGGAGTAGCCTCAATGAACAAAAGCCTGCGATGGAAATTTGTCTTTATCATGCTGCTTTTAATATTGCTTTTGATGACGGTTGTCGGTGTCTTTTTGGTACAGGGCGTGCAGGGCTTTTACAGGAATGAGTTTATTGAGCAAATGAAAACAGCCTTTTCTGATGAAGAATTAGTATCCAGGCTTGAGGGCACGCTTGAAGAAGATAACCCGGCGGAAAATCTGTCAGTCGTCCTTGATCGCTATATCGGTAAACTTGGCATTGACTTTAAAACGAGAAATTACGATATTCTAGATGAAAACGGCAAATCGGTTGAGAGTTCCAGAGCTGATAGCAGCACGAGCATTGAAATAACGCCGAATATTTTGAAAGCGCTGACGGGCGGCGACGCCTTTCAAATAGAATCGAATGCCGAATATATGGACACTGCGGTTCCAATCAAAGACGACGGCGGTACTATCAGATATGTTATCTACATTAGGGATAACAAGCAGACCGTTACCGATCTCAACAGGGAGCTTATTAAGCTCATATTCGAAGCCATCGTTGTTGGGCTTGGTATCTCGGTCGCGCTCAGTTTTATCCTGTCAAAAACACTTCTGCAGCCGATTCTTGGCATGACGAAGGCGGCAGAGGCGATGGCCAGCGGCGATTTTTCGCGAAAACTTGATGTGGAATCCGATGATGAAATCGGCATTCTGGCGGATACGTTCAACAATATGGCGTTTCAGCTCGAAACGACACTTGAGGAGATTAAAAAATCAGAAGCACTCCGGCGTGAATTTGTCGCAAACGTTTCTCACGAGCTCAGAACGCCGCTGACGAGCATCAGAAGCTATGCCGAAACTTTGACAGATTATCGCGACATCCCGAAGGAAATGGAATATGATTTTCTTCACGTCATACTCAACGAAAGCGACAGAATGACAAAGATCGTACAGGATCTTCTCGAGTTGTCGCGTTTTGACGCCGGCAGCAGTTTGATGTCGATTGAAGAGTTCTCGCTTGAACGATCCATTCATGAAGTGTACGACGCGATCGCGCTTGAGGCAAAAAAGCATAACCATGAAATGAGCATGGCGCTCGGAAAAGATCTGCCGAGAATGTCCGGCGACAAAGCCCGGCTTGAGCAGGTTCTTATAAACATCCTGTCAAACGCGGTGAAATATACGCCAGACGGCGGGAACATCAATATTTCTAGCGGGAAAACAGGGAATAAGGTCTGGATAAAAATCAAGGATAACGGCATTGGAATCCCCGAAGCGGATTTATCGCGCATCTTTGACCGGTTTTATAGAGTGGACAAGGCTCGCTCGAGGGAGTCGGGAGGCACCGGGCTTGGGTTGTCAATCGCCAGAGAAATCGTCTTAAGGCATGGGGGCGACATTCTGATTGAAAGCGCGGCGGGCAATGGTACAACGGTTACCGTCGTTCTGCCGATTGAGGGGCCAAGCCGTGAAGATGCGTAGGGTTATTCCGGAAAAGGTAAAAAATATCATCATTATTTTGCTCGTTGTCAGCGCGGTGTTACTTGCTTGGGAGTCGCGACTGTTCGGCAATTCGTCTGTAAAACTCAGCGGTCTCTTTAATATGATCGATGATAAGGCAGTGAGTTCAGATAACAGTGGCGCACAGGCAGACGAGCAGAAAACAACAGGGCAAGCAAGGCCTATAAGCATTGCAGTGACAGGCAGCGACGGGTCGCATTTCGGAGCAAAATATGATATGGCTGAAGTCGGCAGTATTTATGACAAGACGGTTCAGCTGTTCGGCGAAGCGCTTGTCTCCTCGCATGTACCGGATGAAATCGATGAACAGACCTGGCGCGAATCGCTCGAATCGCCCGGGATTTATTTTGAATTTATGTCCCCCATCCCATTATCCATATTACACAAATGGTTGAGCGCAGAGGTTACAGCCGGCTGGGCAGAGCTCTCGGTTCGCCGCCTTTGCCTTGCGGCGAAGAGTGGGAGAAGCATCCTTTATTTTCAGGATACGGACGGGAAGTTTTATGCTAAAGATACAGATGTAGCGACCGACAAAATAGTGAATCTGACTGAGACAAAAACCCAAAATAAAGCATTCTTTGCCTATGAAAAAATCAGCACAGCACTGAAAGATCCTTACTCGCTTCTAATTCCGGAAATATCGGAGCATCCATTAATTAACGCCACCAACCCGCTGACGGATGAGATAAAAGTCGGTGTTCTCCAGTACTTCGGCGTCAGTGAGCATCAGATGCCCATCATTAACGCCGACGGGAGCCAGGACTATATTGATCCCGACTTCACAATTAAGCTATCGCTTGACGGAACAGTTATTTACGAACTGACGAAAAGTCAGGAAGCGCCGCCTGCACTTTTAGACGAGAGCGCGGCTATCGAGCTGGCCCGGCATTACGTATCCGCTTTAATCGGCAGTAATAGCGGAGATGCGAGGATATATTATGACGCCGTCAGTTCCCGGGGTGCGGGCAGTTACGTCGTGTTCTTCAGATATGTCATTGCCGGAGGTCCGATTCATCTCGGCCAGGATGGATATGCAGCTGCCGTGACGATAGAAAATGGCGTCATCAGCCAAGCGGAACTCCGTTTCAGGAGCTACGCCGTTGCTGAATCCAGCGGCGAAACGGAAATCCTTCCTGAGATTCAGGCCGCGGCAGCGGTCGGCGGCGCGCTGATGCTTTGTTATTATGATAACGGCGGTGCCAGCCTCGAACCGTCATGGATCGTATGGTGAGCATGGGGAGAAATAATGAAAGTGACTAATATCAAGAATATCGTTATTTGGGCGCTCGTCATCATTAATGCGTTTTTTCTTGCTTTTTTCTTGTGGCGGTTAGCCGACGATCATTCTCAAAAGGCTGAAGCACTCGAAAACCTTGGTACCCTGCTGAGCCAAAACGGAATATATATAGACACCGATAATATTCATGAGGGCGATGCGCTTCCGGCGCTTCTCGTCAGCCGTAATATACAAAGAGAGCGGAGGCTGGCGGAAACGCTGCTTGGCCAGACGCAAGTGACGGAGCAGGGTGGCATCATCTACACCTATAGCGTTCCCGGAAAGGATGACAAGGCGGTATTCAAAAACGGCGGCGAGTTTGATATAACGTTTAGTCCGCATGTTTATGATATCACCATCAATGAAGTGACGACGGTAAAAAGTTTGTTGCGGACAATGAAAATTGAAACGACATCGGTTAAAGCAACCGGGGTTCCGGGGAATGAAACAGTAACTGCCGTCTGCTCGTGGAATCATCAGCCAATTTTCAACTGCCAGATCATATTTATTTTCAAGGATGGCAGCCTGAATCAGATCGTCGGTAAACACACCAACGAGATCACTGTTACATCTACCAATACGGATATGTCTTCATCCGCGACGGCCATGATAAATTTTTTAGGCGCAGTAAAAGCAGGAAGTATCAGTTGTACTGAGATTAAGAAGCTTGAGCCGGGCTATAATCTCAATGCGCTTGGGACTAGGATCAGCCCCGCCTGGCGCATTGAAACCGACACTGACACTTACTACATCGATGCGGTGACGGGAACTATTGAAAGGGACACACGTTAGATGGATGAAAATTTAAATCAGTACAGTAACTGACCGAATTATAACAATAATACGCATGGTATTGCAAAAAAAAATTCCATATAGTATAATTGGGAGAAAAATTTGTTTATAATCGGGTAATACTGTAAACGAAGAGAAAATCGTTGAGAGGGTGAGCCTTTGACAAAATACGTCATAAACGGCGGAAAACTGCTGAATGGTGAAGTCACCGTCAGCGGCGCGAAAAATGCCGCTGTTGCAATTATTCCAGCAGCGCTGATGGTCGACGGCGTTTGCCGCATCGAAAACATACCGCAGATTTCCGATGTGACGATGCTGCTTAATATTTTGAAGCAAATGGGCGCTGAGATCCGAACGGTCAACAAGAACACGATGGACATCGACTGCACGGGCGTTAAGACCTCTGTGGCAACATTTGACATGATGCGGCGTATTCGCGCATCCTATTATCTCATCGGCGCGCTGCTCGGACGTTTCGGGGAAGCGAAAGTCGCCATGCCGGGCGGCTGTAATTTCGGGGGTGTACGGCCGATCGATCAGCACGTTAAAGGCTTTACGGCAATGGGCGCGACTCTTGATGTGAAAAACGGTATTGTCTTCGCCAACACGCCAGGCCGCCTTGAAGGGGCATCGATTTATCTCGATGTTGTTTCGGTCGGCGCAACGATCAATATCATGCTGGGTGGGACGCTGGCCAAAGGCAGAACAGTTATTGAAAATGCCGCGAAAGAGCCGCATATCGTCGACCTCGCAAACTTCTTAAACTCGATGGGTGCCGATATCCGCGGCGCCGGTACGAACGTCATCAAAATCAATGGTGCCGGCAGATTGACGGGTGGTTTTTATTCGATTATCCCCGACCAGATTGAGGCGGGCACATATATGGCCGCTGTTGCAGGAGCAGGCGGCGAAGTCACCATAAAAAATGTCATACCAAAGCATCTTGAGTGCATTTCGGGAAAGCTCCGCGAAATGGGCGTCGAGGTCGAAGACCTTGAAGACGCCGTCATCGTCCGCCGGGTTCACTCGATCCTGAAAACGAACGTCAAAACGATGCCGTACCCTGGCTTTCCAACAGACATGCAGCCACAAATTTCGACGGTTCTTTGCCTTGCCGAAGGCACAAGCGTCGTGACCGAGGGCGTGTGGGACAACAGATATAAATACGTCGACGAGCTGGCAAAAATGGGCGCTCAAATTCAGGTGAGCGGCAGGACGGCCATCATAGAAGGCGTCGAAAAACTGACTGGCGCGCCTGTGAAAGCCAGCGACCTGAGGGCGGGCGCGGCACTCGTCATCGCAGGCCTTTCTGCCTGCGGTACGACGGAAATCGAAGGCGTCAGCTATATTGAGCGCGGCTATGAGGATCTGGTGGAAAAGCTGCGGGCTCTCGGCGCCGATATTTCAACGGTTATCGTACCGGATGAGCCCGAGATTACCGAAAGAGAAGTCGGCTGATTATTTCTTTCATTTCTGCGAAGGCGGGAATGACAAGCACTGGATGACGCATCAACAAAATGTCGGGCGGGGGCTTGCCCCCGCCGTTATCTTGCTGCACTTTAGAAACAGGGAGTGCCTCTTATGAAAATCTGTACGCTTGCCAGCTCGTCATCGGGCAACTGCACACTCGTATCCCAGGGCAGTACGCATATTCTAATCGACGCAGGTATATCGCTCCGGCGCATTACTACGAGTTTGAAGCATTTTGGCGTCTCACCGGATGAGCTGACAGGTGTTCTCATCACGCATGAGCACTCGGATCACATTAATGGTGTAAAAATGCTAGTAAAGTATCATAAAATGCCGGTTTATGCGCCGCTGGGTGTTGCTGAGTCTTTATGCGGCATCATTCCTGATGCCCGAGATAGCATCACATATTTCCATGCCGGAACAGAATTCGTCCTCGGTGAGATTGCCGTCAGAAGCTTTCTGACACCGCATGACACACCCGAGAGCGTGGGGTACCGATTTGACACCAGCCGGTCGTCGCTTGTTTTTGTGACAGACATCGGCTGTGTGACGCAGACGGTTCTGGATGCGGCGCAGGGTGCTGATATGGCGGTAATCGAAGCGAACCACGATGTCCAGATGCTGAAAACCGGAGCCTATCCCGCATTTCTTAAACGGCGGGTCCTCTCAGAGCGCGGCCATCTGTCAAATGACGACAGCGGACGGCTGGCGTCAAGACTGGCTGAGACCGGCACAAAGCGGATCGTCCTCGCGCATCTGAGCAAAGAGAACAACACACCGCGACTGGCCTGGGAGACTGTGGGCGCCGCACTCAAAAAACAAGGCGCGGTTGTCGGCGGTGACCTTGAACTCGAAACCGCGCCTGCAGACGATATGGGTAAGCTTTACATACTTTAATCGAGGATAAAAAATGCTGCAGATACGACTGATCTGTGTCGGTAAACTAAAGGAAAAGTTTTATATCGATGCGTCCAAAGAATATTTGAATCGTCTGTCTGGTTATTGTAAAATAGAGATGACGGAAATCTCCGAAACGCGTCTGCCAGAACGGCCCTCTGAAGCAGAAATTGCTGCCGCACTGAAGGCGGAGGCTGACGCCATCGGGGACAAGCTGATCAAAGGTGCTGTCGTAATTGCCTTGTGTATTGAAGGGATGCAGACGGACAGTGATGGCTTGGCGGCTCAGATAGAAAAATACGCAACCGATGGTGTGTCAAAATTGTGCTTCGTCATCGGCGGTTCATATGGTCTGTATCCATCGATAAAGGAGCGAGCAGACCTGAAACTGTCCATGTCGCGCATGACGTTTCCGCACCACCTGGCACGCATCATGCTGCTCGAGCAGATTTACCGGAGCTTTAAAATAACCGAGGGCGGAAAATACCACAAGTAATCGCTTTTCTAGATTCCCGCCTTCGCGGGAATGACAGACCGGAAGGGCGTGCGCCTATTGTGTCGTCCCGCGCCTATTATGTCATTCCCATGCCTATTATGTCATTCCCATGCCTATTATGTCATTCCCGCGCAGGCGGGAATCCATTTGCACTGTGGTTCTGTATATGCATTAGTTTAAAGGAGGTTGATTTTATGGCTGATTGGGGATTTGGAAAAAAGAAAAAACTCGAGGACGTATGGCCGAAAAAAGAAAACGGTGACATGATTGCCCCGGCTTTTCTTCTGCATGCCGGCGGGAATCCGATGGATACCGAGATAACGCTCAGTTTACTCGATGCATACGGAATTCCGGCTGTCTGCCAATATCCGAACGATGGGGAATTCGGTAAGCTGATCATCGGTCATGCGGCAGGCGGCGTTGATGTTTTTGTACCGGAAACACTCCTAAACGAGGCAAAAGACATATTGAGTGCCGATATCGTCGAAGACGATTCAGCCGACGAGTTCGAGGATAAATAGGCTAAGGGATGTGCGTTTAATGGATTACATGAAGTCATATGCCTCATGGCTTGACAGTGCTGCGCTTACCGACAGCGAAAGGGAAGAGCTGCGCGCAATTGCCGCTGACGAAAAGGAAATTGAAAGCCGATTTTTCAGCCAGCTGGAATTCGGAACGGCGGGTCTGCGCGGTATAATGGGTACTGGATTTTACCGGATGAATAAATACGTCATCCGGCACGCAACGCAATCATTCGCCGAGGTTATTTTAGACGCCTGCATAAACAGCAGCGCCCAGATCGCTGTATGCTTCGACTGCCGCAACAACAGCCGAGAATTTGCAGTAGAAGCCGCCTGTGTCATGGCAGCCAATGGTGTCCGTGTCAAAATATTTGAATCGCTTCGCCCAACGCCGGAGCTGAGCTTTGCTATCCGGGAATATGGCCTCACGGCGGGGATCAATATAACAGCCAGCCATAATCCAAAGGAATATAACGGCTACAAGGTCTATTGGAGTGATGGGGCGCAGCTGCCACCGCACCACGCCGCGGCAATCGCTGCGAAAATGCAAAAGCTGGATGTCTTTTCGTCCGTCCGGAGCATGGATTACGATATAGCTGTATCTAAAGGCCTGATTTCTATTATGGGAGAAGAGACAGACGCGCTATTTATGAAAAATGTGATGGCGCAGGCTAACGATTTCGATGCTGTTAAAAAAGTCGCAGATACATTTACAATGGTATACACACCCTTCCACGGGACAGGGTACAGGCTCGTGCCGGAAGCGCTTCGGAGGCTCGGAATTAAAAACCTCATTTGTGTTCCGGAGCAGATGGTTCTTGACGGTAATTTTCCAACGGTGAAGTCACCGAATCCGGAAAACCCCGAGGGCTTTTATCTCGCCGTCAAACTGGCAAAAGAAAACGGCGCCGACTTTATACTCGGCACAGACCCGGACGCCGACCGTGTCGGCGTCATGGTACGTGACAGCCGCAACGAATTTATCACGATATCCGGCAACCAGACGGGTGTGTTGCTTCTGGATTATATGATAGGGGCAAAAAAAAGGGCCGGTACGATGCCGCCTCACCCCGTCATGCTCAAAACGATTGTAACGACCGAGATGGCGCGGCGTGTCTGTGACCTCAATGGAATCAAGTGTATCGACACGTTTACCGGTTTTAAATTTATGGCTGAGCGGAAAAACGAGCTCGAGGAATCGGGTGCGGGTCAAGTTATTTTCTCCTATGAGGAATCATACGGCTATATGATCGGTGACTTTGTTCGCGATAAAGATGCCGTCACAGCGTCGCTTCTCCTGACCGAAATGGCCGCCTGGTATGCCGGCAAAAACATGACGCTCTATGACGCGCTGCAGGCGCTGTATCCCAAATACGGCTATTATGATGAAAAAACACTCAATCTTATCATGCCCGGGCTGGAAGGTCTGGCGAATATGAAGAAGCTGATGGAAAATCTCCGTGAAAAACCTCCTTTAATAATTGCCGGCACAGCTGTCAGTGTCATAAAAGATTACGATGACGGAACCGCTATTGATACGATAGCAGACAAAAAAACAATAATGGAGCTCGTCGGGTCGAATGTCCTGCGCTATGAAATGGCCGATGGAACGGTGATCATCGTCCGCCCGTCCGGCACAGAGCCAAAGGTCAAGGTTTACCTTTTGGCAAACGGTAAGAGCAAGCAAGAGTGCGACGAAAAAATAAAAAAGTATTCTGATTGGTCCGAGACGCTGAAGGAATTATAAACGCCAACTCGTTCTAAGGCTCCTTTGGCAAAGGAGCTGTCGCCCGCAGGGGACTGAGGATTGTCCCCTGTACCGCGTAACGCCGACAAAGTTGGGCGATTCTTGAATCGCCCCTACGGCGATACTGCGGTTTTATGTAGGGGCGATTCAAGAATCGCCCACCGTCCTAAAGGCTCCCTTTTCATGGGAGCTGGCGGCATGCGACTTCGAAGAAGTCGCTTTGCGACTGAGGAATTCCTCCTGTGCCGCGTTACACCGACACGGCAAGACGCCCGATGGGCATCCCTACATAAAACGATAGGGCTGACGCTTTAATTGTGCGTTAGCCCTATTACATATTTACTTACTCAATTCATTAAGCTTTTTTGATAACAATCTTTTTAATTCCCCGTGCTTTTCCTCGTTGAACTGATAGCCGGGGTTGCTCCAGCTGTCTTTCGGATACAGCCAGACCGGCTGTTTTCTTAACGATTCTTCCTCCCAGTCATAACGGGGGATGATATGCGCATGGAGATAGGCGTCTGTGTTGCCCAAAATCTCGTAGTTGATCCTCCGCGGGCGGCAGACTTCCAAAATCACGTCCCCGATAAGGCTCATTTCCCGGAGGAACATGAGGCGTGAAACAGCGTTCAGGTCATTGAGACTATTGGCCTTCGGATACGCGAGAAGGATGCAATACCCCGGCAAAAACTGCGCATCGCCGAGGACGACAAAGCCGCTTTTTATTCTAGCAAGAACTGTCGGATTCTCGCCGCGTACTGCAGAACCGATTCTATCTTCTTTCCAATTCATAACGTCACCTTATCTAAGGAGATGCCGCATCCGCAATAATCTGATGCAGCTGATCGATTCTTGTTCGGGCTTCCGATTTTTCGGCATCAACGCTGCGTTTCATGCCTGAATTAATGACGGAAAACAATATCGGCGTCCTTATGTTTGCGGGAAATCTTTTCATGATCGGTCCGACTTTATAGAAGTTTTCTTTGACATATTCATACCCGTTAACCAGTTGGTCAATCGTCATACCCTTCGGCTGATAGGTTACGGTACAATGATCGTAAAAATCCCAGTCTTCGGTGATCAACCTGTTCTGGCTTTTAAATTGATCATAAATATCAGTGCCGGGATATGGCGTCAAGATATTGAAAGTTGCCGACGGAATTTTTGTTTTAGACAGAAACTCCAGGGTTTCGTCGAAAACCGATTCATCGTCATCATCGAAGCCGAAGACAAGAGAGGCATGAAATAAAATGCCGCTCCCTATGATGCGTTTGATTGCTTCGATGGTATCCGCCTGGGTGCGCATGCTTTTACTCATCCGCTTGATTTTTTCTTCAGATACGGATTCCAGACCGAAGAATAAGCCCTTGCACCCGCTTTCGTGCGCAAGCCTCAGGAGCTCTTCGTTTTTAGAAAACGAGATGGAGGCTTGTCCGACCCAATCAATCTTTAGGTCTTTGAGCGCAGTAAAAAGCGCTTTTGCATAAATCGGGTCTCCGACGATATTATCATCCAGGAACATGAACCTTTTTGTTTTGGAATTTGCAATGTCTTCAAGCACTCTGTCAACGCCCACATGCCTGATCTTTCTGCCGAAAAACTTCCAGACGCTGCAGAATTCGCATGAAAACGGGCAGCCTCGAGAAGTGACAATTGGTTCGAGCTTGAGCGCAGAAGTATGCGTGATCAAATCCCGGCGGGGCAGGGGATAGTCATCCAAATTGGACATGGCGCCACCATTATAAAAATCCTGAAGCCTATTATTTTTGAAGTCTTCCAGAACCAAGTGCCATACAGGCTCTGCTTCGCCGGTGATAACCGAATGACAGTGCAGCTTCGCTTCGTGAGGAAGAACGGTGGGGTGAATGCCGCCCAGGACAACCTTTTTCCCCCGTTTCATGAATTCTTCCGAAATGGTATACGCTCTGTGCGCTGTTGCGGTCATACATGTAATGGCAACAAGATCGCAATCCATGTCGTAGTTCACAAGCGCCACTTCTTCTTCAATGATGGTAAGCTCGTGTTCCTTCGGCGTCAGCGCGGCGATATATAAAAGCGAGATCATTGGGAAACGTATAATATCCTTTGTTTTCTTATCAGCGTTTTTTAACGGGGCAATTAAAGCAATTTTCAATGTAATCTCCTTTTCTTGTAATAAAAGTGCTCAAGCTGCATACCGTTGATTCTTCGTGCTTCTTAAAGGATTTTATTACAGAAATCGCAGAAATGCAACAATACTACATATATGTATACATGTGTCAAATATTCGTAAAAAACGGCAGGGTTGTATAAATACGCACCCTGCCGTTTTTTCTGGTCATTATGCTGCTCTCAGGTAGATACTGCCGCTGACGGATGTGAATCTGTATGATGCTGAACCACCGGTTTTGACCGGGATGTCACTGTTGAAATCACCAGATACCGTTGAATAGGATACGGTTAAGTCAGAGGCGCCGGGGAGTGCCACGGTGATGTCGCCCGATGTCGTGTGGCAGAATATTTTATCAGGATCAACGCTGCTGGCGATATTGACTTCGCCGGATACGCTGCCGGCATCAATGTCTTTAAATGTACCGCTGAATTCCTGTTCGCCCGAGGTGGTACCCGATTTGACAGTATCGGCCGTGACGTCGGTTAGAAAGATCTCGCCGGAAACAGTGCTCATATTCAGATCAGACGCCGTCATAGCGGTGATATCGATTGTACCGGATATAGAATGGACGTCTGCTGTCGTTGCTTTGATATTTATAAGCTCTGACTCACCGGACGTCTCATGGACTTCGAATAATTTGACTTCAAAGTCGCTCACGTTGAGATCAGCTGAGGTTGCGTTTATATTCAGCTTATCCAGCTTGTTTGCAATGGATTTCGGTACAAGCAATTCCAAATTCTTGGAAATCATATTAATCCGCAGGGAGGGAGAAATGTATTTTATTTCAAGCTTACCGCCGCTGACATTGTAAACAAGCTTTTCGTTGTCGTTTAAGTCGCGTCTGGCGTATTCCGTTATCTTGATTGTATCTCCGTCATACGGCGTGATGCTTGCTGCCCCTGAAATCCAGTTGACATCAATGGTGTCTATCCCGTCCGCCGGTACAGTATACGTGCCGACTTCGTTCATTGGACCGGTGAGATTGTCGATAATATCGATACCGAAAGCGGGGGTGTTGAGCTTAAAGCCGGTTCTGAAGCCGAACAGGTTGCCGGTCAGGAACCAAATAGCAAGACCGATCAGGATAAGCGCAGTGACCAGCCAGCAGACGATTGAAACTATTTTTGCTGTTTTCATTCAATTTACCTCATTTCTTGACCGAGAAGGCGATATTGATAATGGACTGAACCGCAGCGCCGACGACGAAGATGACCCATGTAATATGCCAAGCATGTGTAAAAAAGCTGACAAGGAAGTAGATGGCGACAATTAGGGCCCAGACGGCGCTGGAGACGGAGTTCTGGAGCGCTCTCTTCTCCGCGCTGCCCGACTGCCACTGCTTAAACTCTTCAACAATAGTGTCGTCGGTCTTTAAATATTTCGGTTTTGTCATACCGTTGTAAATCAGGAGCCCTGTCGCGCCGGCTATGAAGAGGAACATGATGACGACGCCAACGACTCCCGCTGCGGGGTTGCGCACGAGAGCACCGAGGATGATCAGCGGAACAACGCTGATGATATACATCATAATAGCGATAGCCGTATACATTGCCGATTTCTGCCGGTACGCTGCAAGGACGTCCGGATGCGCAGAGTCTTTTTCGAGGTCCTTGAGCAGATAACTGATATCGCCGATTCCGGCGATGGCGATATTAAAGGCGGCCTCCGGTGTTTTTCCATCGCTGAGAAGGTCGGTGTATTTTTCGGTCAGGTTTTGAATCATCTCTTCCTTGAGCTCTACTGCTTTCTTTGACGGTATTGTGCCGAAAAAAAGCTCCTCAACGTAATTGCGAATATTACTTTCCATTTTATTTTTCCTCCCATTCAATTAGGTTGTCGATAAGTTCCTTTGCTGTTCTCCACTCTTTTTTAAGGCTTTTATAAGTTTCGCGGCCAATTTCGGTGATTCTGTAATATCGCCGCCGCGCGCCTGTCTGTTGATCTCCCCAGTAGGATTCGATGCATCCGGCTTCCTCCAGCCTTCGAAACGCAGAATAGAGCGTTGCTTCTTTCAGTTCGTATCTGTTTGAGGTCCGCTGCATTATTGCCTTGTTGATCTCATATCCATAATTGTCGCTGCCCATCAATCGGGCGAGGATGATGGTATCGGTATGGCCTCGAATAAGATCTGAAGCTATTGACATAGTATCCCTCCAATGCGAGTTATTCCAGAACTGCAAGTATAAAATAGCACAAGATACTTCGCCTGTCAAGGTATATTAAAAAAAGAGTTATATATTTTTTGGTGATACAATGAATATAAACGATACAGTGGTAGATACAATATAAATAACATTAAAAATAGATTAAACATACTGTAAAAAGCTAACTAAACAGCAAAAAACGGAGAAACGACACGTTTCTCCGTAAATTAATACTTGACATCATATGCAAATTCAGTTAAAATTAATTGCTATGCACTAAAATGGACGAACTATTTATTCGGACACTTTTTTATATTCTAACATACTGTCACGCAAAATCAAGAATACACGCACAATTATAAACAACGCATCCGTGCGTGCCTAAATTGAATCTTGCTGAAAAATGATGTACTTTGACCCATATTTAACTTAAGGAGTGAAGTCGATGCCGAAAGACGTGGCGTACGGCAAAACGATCAGAAAGAGTTTTGCCAAGTCGGAAGAGGTCAGGGATATGCCGAACCTTTTGGAGGTGCAGAAGGATTCTTACAGATGGTTCCTGAAGACCGGACTCAGGGAAGTGTTCCATGATGTCGCGGCCATTACCGATTACACAGGGAATCTGGAACTCACCTTCATTGATTATAATATTGATGAAAAGCCGAAATATTCCGTTGAGGAGTGCAAGGCCAGGGATGCAACGTTTGCCGCTCCTTTAAAGGTCGGCGTGCGTCTTCGGAACCGCGAGACCGAGGAGATCAAAGAACAGGAAATCTTCATGGGCGATTTCCCGATCATGACGGATGCCGGTACCTTTATTATAAATGGTGCCGAACGCGTTGTCGTCTCCCAGATCATTCGTTCACCCAGCGTTTATTATGAGAAGAAAACCGATATAAAAACGGCTGTGACAGTCTTCGCCACAACAGTCATTCCATATAGAGGCGCCTGGCTCGAGTACGAAACAGACGCATCCGATAACTTTTACGTCCGCGTCGATAAAAACAGGAAGCTGCCGATCACGTGGCTTTTACGCGCTATCGGCCGTCCGACCGCCGATCCGTATACGTGGCTCTCGGTCCCCGGCGGAGAATACGGTGCAGAAACATCCGAGCAGTTTAAAATCATCTTTGGCGACGACGAACGCATCAACGCCACGCTCGACAAGGATTCCTGCCGCAGCCGTGAAGAGGCGCTCATTGAGCTTTATAAACGCCTGCGTCCCGGAGATCCCCCAACTGTCGACAGCGCCGAGACGCTCCTGAACAATCTCTTCTTTGACGCCAGACGGTATGACATTTCAACAGTCGGCCGCTATAAATTCAATAAGAAGCTTGCTATTTGGCACAGGATTAACGGCCATGTTTTAGCGCGGCCGATTGCCGACCCCATGACAGGTGAGATCGTCGCCGAAGCCGGAGAGGTTTTGACACGCGAGAGAGCAATTGAAATTGATGCTCTGGGTGTTGTGGACGCGTATGTTCGATATGACGGCAGAGACGTTAAAGTGTTTTCAAACGGCATGGTGCGGCTCGACCGTTTTGTAGACTTCGATCCGATAAAAGAACTCGGTATCAAAGAACGCGTCCGCTATGTCGTTTTAAAGAAGCTCCTTGACGAATACAGTGGTCAGGAGCTCAAAGACGCTATCATGGATCGTCTTGACCATCTAATTCCCAAACATATCATCCCCGATGATATTTTCGCTTCTGTCAACTATCTCAACTGCTTGGCTCACGGCGTCGGCGAAGCCGATGATATTGACCATCTGGGCAACAGAAGAATGAGAAGCGTCGGTGAACTTCTGCAAAACCAGTTCCGTGTCGGGTTTTCCCGTATGGAGCGCGTCATCCGCGAGCGCATGACGCTGCAAGACCTCGATATCATCACCCCGCAGTCTCTCATCAATATTCGGCCTGTCACAGCGGCCATCAAAGAGTTTTTTGGTTCGTCACCGCTGTCGCAGTTCATGGATCAGACCAACCCGTTGGCAGAATTGACGCATAAACGCCGTCTGTCAGCCCTCGGCCCTGGTGGTCTGTCGCGTGAGCGCGCGAGCTTTGATGTCCGTGACGTTCACTACAGCCATTACGGCCGCATGTGCCCGATTGAGACGCCTGAAGGTCCGAACATCGGACTCATCTCGTATCTTGCATCCTACGCGAGAGTCAACGAATATGGCTTTATCATTGCGCCGTTTCGGAAAATGGAAAAGAAGACTTGCCGTGTCTTGGACCAGATCGATTATCTGACAGCCGACATGGAAGATCAGTATATTGTCGCCCAGGCGACAGAACCGATCGATGAAAACGGTTGCCTGGCAAACCAGCGTATCACTTGCCGTATGCGTGATGAGATCGTTGAGGTCGACCGTGAACGCGTTGACTACATCGACATCTCGCCGCGCATGATGGTCTCAATCGCAACGGCCATGATTCCGTTCCTTGAAAATGACGATGCCAACCGTGCCCTCATGGGCGCGAACATGCAGCGTCAGGCTGTGCCGCTCCTCACAACGGAAGCGCCTATCGTCGCAACCGGCATCGAGCATAAATGCGCCGTCGACTCTACTGTTGTTGTTCTGGCTGAGGGTGATGGTGTTGTAACGACCGTTTCCGCGACAAAGATAACTGTCCGATATGACAGCGGAGAGATTAAGGATTACGCGCTTGCCAAGTTTGCGCGTTCAAACCAAGGCACCTGTTCGAATCAGCGGCCTGTCGTCGACGTCAGGGAACGTGTCAAAGCAGGCGACATCCTGGCCGATGGCCCGTCGACAAGCCAAGGTGAGATTGCGCTCGGTAAAAACATTCTCGTCGGCTTTATGACATGGGAAGGCTACAACTATGAGGACGCAATCCTCATCAACGAGCGTCTTTCTATGGGCGACGTTTTTACCTCTATTCATATTGAGGAGCATGAAATCGACGCCCGCGACACAAAGCTCGGGCCTGAGGAAATCACACGTGATATCCCGGGTGTCGGTGAAGATTCGCTGCGCTATCTCGATGAACGCGGCATCATCAGTGTTGGCGCTGAGGTTCATGCGGGAGATATTCTCGTCGGCAAGGTCACACCTAAAGGTGAGACCGACCTGACGGCTGAGGAGCGGCTGCTCCGTGCCATCTTTGGTGAAAAGGCCAGAGAAGTCCGTGACACCTCACTTAAAGTGCCGCACGGAGAAAGCGGCATTGTGGTTGACGTCAAGGTGTTCACCCGTGAAAATGGCGATGAACTCAATCCCGGCGTCAATATGGTCGTTCGCTGTTATATCGCTCAGAAGAGAAAAATCAGTGTCGGCGACAAAATGGCGGGACGCCACGGCAACAAAGGCGTCGTATCCCGCATTCTGCCGAAAGAGGATATGCCATATCTGCCGGACGGTACGCCGCTCGACATCGTTTTGAATCCGCTCGGCGTTCCTTCACGTATGAACATCGGCCAGGTTCTTGAGGTCCATCTCGGTTATGCGGCACACACACTCGGCTGGAAGGTAGCGACACCCATCTTCAACGGTGCCAACGAGCAGGAAATCCGCGACACGCTTGCTGTTGCCGGTCTCAGAACCGATGGCAAGAGCGTTCTTTACGACGGTCGAACGGGGGATGCGTTTGATAACCCGGTTACTGTCGGCTATGTTTACTTCTTAAAACTGCATCACCTTGTCGACGATAAAATCCATGCGCGCTCGACAGGGCCGTACAGTCTTGTTACACAGCAGCCGCTCGGCGGCAAGGCACAGTTCGGCGGTCAGCGCTTCGGAGAAATGGAAGTCTGGGCCCTTGAAGCGTATGGCGCGGCTTATACGCTGCAGGAAATTCTGACGGTAAAGTCGGACGATGTTACAGGGCGCGTGCGCACCTATGAATCAATCGTCAAGGGGCATAATATACCGAAGCCGGGCGTACCGGAATCCTTTAAGGTCCTAGTTAAGGAGCTTCAGTCTCTCTGTCTGGACGTCAGGGTTCTTGATGAGCACGGCGCGAAGATCGAGCTTCAGAGCGACGACGACGATGACGATATTCGGGATAACATCCGTGATAACATGCGAGAAAGCGGGTATCACGCCGATGAGAAGGAGATCGTCTCCGGCGGTTTCAGCATAGAAGATGTCGACCTTGAAGAGAGCGATGACCTCGTGGCCGATTTTGAGGA
The DNA here is from genome assembly GCA_942492735.1 of uncultured Eubacteriales bacterium. GTDB lineage: Bacteria > Bacillota > Clostridia > Oscillospirales > Oscillospiraceae > Sporobacter. Next base: position 3,592,959 of record OW818648.1, on the reverse strand, counting down.
CGAGGAAGAAGATCTTGAGGACCCTGAGCTCTATGATTTCTTGGATGAAGAGGAGGACAAAATATGAGTATGGCACCTTTTGACGCCATCCAGATCGGATTGGCATCTCCGGACATGATCCGCAGCTGGTCCTTTGGCGAGGTTAAAAAGCCTGAGACCATTAATTATAGAACACTTAAGCCCGAAAGGGACGGCCTCTTCTGCGAGAAAATATTCGGGCCGACGAAGGATTGGGAGTGCCACTGCGGAAAATACAAAAAGATCCGCTATAAGGGCAAGATCTGTGACCGCTGCGGCGTCGAAGTTACAAAATCCAATGTGCGCCGCGAGCGCATGGGCCATATTGAATTGGCCGCGCCTGTCAGCCACATCTGGTATTTTAAAGGCATCCCCTCACGCATGGGACTTTTGCTCGACCTGACGCCGAGGATTCTCGAAAAGGTTCTGTATTTTGCTGCTTATATCGTCATAGACCCGGGTTTCACACCGCTGCACAAAAACCAGATTCTCTCCGAAAAAGAATACCGCGAGATGCGCGAAAAATACGAAGACGATTTCAGAGCCGGCATGGGCGCGGAAGCCATCCGCGACCTCCTGGCGGATATCAACTGCGAGAAGTTTTCCGAGCAGCTTCGCTTGGAAGCAAAGGATGCCTCCGGACAGAAAAAAGCAAAGCTTGTCAAGCGGCTTGAAGTCGTCGAAGCGTTCCGCCAGTCTGGCAATAGCCCCACCTGGATGATCATTGACGTCCTGCCCGTCATTCCGCCTGAAATCCGCCCCATGGTGCAGCTCGACGGCGGCCGTTTTGCCACATCGGACTTAAATGATCTGTACCGCCGCGTCATCAACAGAAATAACCGCCTTAAAAGGCTGATCCAACTCAATGCACCGGACATCATTGTCCGAAACGAAAAGCGCATGCTGCAGGAAGCCGTTGACGCGCTTATCGACAATGGACGCCGCGGCCGCGCCGTCACGGGCGCAAACTCCCGTGCGCTAAAATCACTGTCCGATATGCTCAAAGGCAAGCAGGGTCGTTTCCGCCAGAACCTCCTGGGTAAACGCGTCGACTATTCCGGACGTTCCGTTATCGTCGTCGGGCCCGACTTGAAGCTGTATCAGTGCGGCGTACCGAAGGAAATGGCAATTGAGCTGTTCCGTCCGTTTGTTATGAAGAAGCTCGTCGAGGACGGCGTTTCAAACAATATCAAATCAGCTAAAAAGATGGTCGATAAAGGCCTTACAGAGGTTTGGGACGCGCTTGAAGTTGTCATTAAGGAACATCCTGTTCTGTTGAACCGCGCGCCGACGCTCCACCGCCTCGGCATACAGGCCTTTGAACCGATTCTCGTCGAAGGCCGCGCCCTTAAATTGCACCCACTCGTCTGTACGGCATATAACGCCGACTTCGACGGTGACCAGATGGCCATCCATGTTCCGCTGTCCGCCGAAGCGCAGGCAGAGGCCAGGATTCTCATGCTCTCCGCAAATAACCTCCTTCACCCGAAGGACGGCCAGCCAGTGACGGTTCCGACGCAGGACATGATTCTCGGATCATATTATCTGACCTTCTTGCGCCAGGATGAACCGGGAGCGGGCAAGAGATTTTCTTCGCCGAACGAGGCGCTCATGGCCTACCAGAACGGTGATGTCGGTATCCATGCGCCCATCTTCGTCCGTGTGACAAAAATGATCGACGGCAGCCTGCAACAAAAAACGATTGAGGCAACTGTCGGCCGCATCATTTTCAACGAACCGATCCCTCAGGATCTCGGCTTTGTCGACAGAACTGACGCCGACCAAATGTTTGACTACGAAATCAGCTTCCAGGCTGGGAAAAAACAGCTTGAAAAGATCATTAAGAAAACGATTGCCAAGCACGGTTTCACGCTGTCAGCTGAGCTTCTGGACAATATCAAGTCACTCGGCTTCAAGTACTCCACCCGAGGCGCGATTACCATTTCGATTTCTGACATGACGGTGCCCGAAACGAAGCGGACGCTGATTAAGGAAACGGAGAAGAAAGTTGTTGCCATCGAGCGGCAGTTCAAGCGCGGTTTCATCACCGAAGATGAGCGCTACCGCCTCGTCGTCAAAGAGTGGGAAACGACAACTAAAAACGTGACAAACGCCCTGCAGGATGCCCTGAGTGAGTTTAACCCCATCTATATGATGGCAAACTCCGGCGCCCGCGGCAGTATGAACCAAATCCGTCAGCTCGCCGGTATGCGCGGACTGATGGCGAACACAGCCGGTAAAACGATCGAAATCCCGATCAAGGCGAACTTCCGTGAAGGTCTTACCGTGCTTGAATACTTTGTTTCTTCGCGCGGCGCGCGTAAAGGTCTGGCCGACACGGCGCTCCGTACAGCCGACTCCGGATATCTGACGCGCCGTCTCGTCGACGTCTCTCAGGATGTCATTATTCGCGATCACGATTGCGGCACGCACGACGGTTTTACCGTCACGGCATCTGAGGAAGTCAATAATGTTCAAAGCCTCGGGGACGTTGTTCACGGACGGTTCCCGACGGACGACCTCATCGATGTGAATACAGGAGAAGTTCTGTTCACAAGAGATCATATGTTCCTGACCACCGATGCCGAGAAGCTCGAAGCCCACGGTATCAAAGAGATTAAAATCCGCACCGTCTTAGACTGTGAATCGCCGAGCGGCGTCTGCGCGAAGTGCTACGGCATCAACCTTGCGACCGGCGGACCTGTTTCCATCGGTGAAGCCGTCGGCGTTATAGCGGCCCAGTCCATCGGCGAGCCCGGCACGCAGCTCACTATGAGAACGTTCCACACGGGCGGCGTCGCGGGAGACGATATCACGCAAGGCCTTCCCCGCGTCGAAGAACTCTTCGAGGCGCGCAAGCCGAAAAAAATGTCCATCCTTTCAGAGATCAGCGGTACGGTAGAAGTCGAGGAGACGAGGAAAAATGCCATCGTCGCCATCAGTGTCACGAATCCTGATGACGGAGAAGTCAAGGTCTATCAGTCGCCTTATTCTGCCGGTATCCGTATCAAGACAGGCGAACTTGTGACGAAAGGCGATATGCTGACGGACGGCGCGCTCAATCCGCATGATGTTATGCGCATCCGCGGCAAGGCGGCGGCCCAAACGTATCTCATACAGGAAGTTCAAAAAGTTTACCGCCAGCAGGGCGTTGAAATCAACGATAAGCACATTGAAGTAATCGTCCGCCAGATGCTCCGGAAGGTCAAGGTTGATGAAAGCGGTGACGCGGATCTTCTCTCCGGTACAACGGTCGACATTCTGGAGTTTAAACGCGCGAACCATGAAATCGACAATAGAATCGCATCCGGAGAAACGGAACTTCGCAAAGCAACCGCCGCACAGCTTCTCATGGGCATCACAAAGGCATCACTTGCCACAGAGTCCTTCTTGTCTGCGGCATCGTTCCAGGAGACGACAAAAGTTCTGACGGAAGCCGCTATTAAAGGCAAAGTCGACCATCTTGTCGGACTTAAAGAAAACGTCATCATCGGTAAACTCATCCCAGCCGGCAGCGGTCTGTCTATGTACAGAAAGTTTGAGAGAAATACCCATGATGTCAGCTGGGATACTGACGAAGAAGAAGAGGAAGATGATATCGACCTCTCCGTCCTCGCAAGCTCCAGTAACGTACTGTAAGGGTTTATAACAGAAAGCCATAACCATTTCGTAGGGCGCGGCTTCCATAGGCTCGCGTAGCGAGCCATTAGCGCGCCGTTCCGGGCGGCGCCCTCAAAGAAGGCGCGTCAAGGATGCCGCGCCCTACGAATTAAACGGAATAAATACGGTTGATTTAGACAAAGTAAAGTATCATGCATGAAAACGCAATATTGTTATATCTTCGTAAATAATATTGACGCGCGCTCTGTTTTGTGTTATCGTAATAGTCCGTGTGATATTGTACGATAATTAACAGTAGTTTTTTACGAAACGTCTAAAAGCGATTCGGGAAAATAAAAGATCACGAAAGAAAGGAGGAAAATAATGCCAACATTTAATCAGCTTGTTAGAAACGGGAGAGAGAAGCAGACCTTTAAATCCACATCTCCGGCCATGCAAAAAGGCCTTAATACGCTTAAAAATAAGGAAACTGATCTTTCAGCTCCGCAGAAGAGAGGCGTTTGTACCGCAGTAAGAACGTCGACTCCAAAAAAGCCGAACTCAGCGCTTCGTAAGATCGCCCGTGTACGCCTTACAAACGGTTATGAAGTTACAGCCTATATCCCCGGAATCGGCCACAACCTTCAAGAGCACTCAGTCGTCATGATTCGCGGCGGTCGTGTCAAGGATTTACCTGGCGTCCGTTATCATATTATCCGTGGTACACTTGATACGCAGGGTGTTGCCAAACGTATGCAGTCTCGCTCCAAGTACGGCGCTAAACGCCCGAAGGCTGGAAAAGGACCTGCTGCCGCCGGAACGGCAAAAAAGAAGTAAAAAATTAAGAGGCTGATAACGCTTTATGCGTAAGGTCGCTGCCCTTGGCAGCAGCCAGGGCTGAACGCCTTGCCATGAAGGTATATATACATTATGAATGTGGATTTCCGCCTGCGCGGGAATGACATGTGTATGGTACCTCAGCGGCAGGCACCCACCGAGCATTAAAAACTCGGAGTACCTTTGAAAATCATTTTATATGAAGGAGGGAAGTATAGTGCCCAGAAGAGGTAACGTACCGAAAAGAGAAGTTTTGCCGGATCCTATTTACAACTCAGTGCTTGTAACGAGGCTCATCAACAGCATCATGCTGGACGGCAAAAAGGGTGTCTCTCAAAAAGTAATCTACAGCGCATTTGACATCATCAGTGAAAAGACCGGCAAACCGCCGCTCGATGTTTTCACAGCAGCGATAGAGAACATTATGCCGTCACTAGAAGTTAAGGCCCGCCGTGTCGGCGGTGCCACCTACCAGGTGCCGATTGAGGTCAGACCGGACAGACGCCAGACATTAGGTTTGCGCTGGCTGACAAAATACTCAAGAGATCGCAACGAAAAGACAATGAAAGAACGTCTCGCAGGCGAAATCATGGATGCCGCCAATAGCCTTGGCAACTCCGTGAAAAAGCGTGAAGATACCCATAGGATGGCAGATTCTAACAGAGCATTTGCTCACTACCGCTGGTAATCACACAGGTCTTTTTCGCCAGAGACTAACGGAAGATAACAAGGAGAAGTATTATGCCAAGACAATATTCTTTGGAAAAAACCAGAAATATTGGCATAATGGCTCATATTGATGCGGGAAAGACCACAACCACCGAACGTATCCTGTACTATTCAGGCAAAACGTATAAAATCGGAGAAGTCCATGAGGGTTCCGCAACGATGGACTGGATGGAGCAGGAGCAGGAGCGGGGTATCACAATCACCTCCGCTGCTACAACGTGTTTCTGGAATGACCACCGCATCAATATCATCGACACACCGGGCCACGTGGACTTCACCATCGAGGTTGAACGTTCACTTCGTGTGCTTGACGGGTCGGTAACAGTCATGTGTGCCAAAGGCGGCGTAGAGCCACAATCCGAGACGGTATGGCGTCAAGCTGATCGCTATAACGTTCCGCGTATGATTTACGTCAATAAAATGGACATTATGGGCGCTGATTTTTTTAACGTGCTCAAAATGGTCAAAGACAGACTCAAAGCCAACGCTGTGCCAATTCAGCTGCCAATCGGCGCCGAGTCTGATTTCAAGGGGATCGTTGATCTCGTTGATATGAAAGCCGATGTCTTTTACGATGAACTTGGCAAAGACATGCGGGTCGAGCCTATTCCGGATGACCTGCTGGATATGGCGAATGAATACCGTCTTAAGCTGCTGGAAGCCGTGTCTGATTTCGACGACGAAATCATGGACCGTTATCTCGAAGGTCTCGAAGTCGAGACTGAAGTGATCAGAGCAGCGATCAGAAAAGCGACTGTCGCCGGTAAAATGGTCCCTGTCGTCTGCGGCACCTCCTATAAAAACAAAGGCGTACAGAAACTACTCGACGCGATTGTCGATTATATGCCGTCACCGATCGATGTCCCGGATATCGTGGGCATCATTCCCGGTACGGATGAAGAAGAAACGCGTCTAGCTAATGATGAAGCGCCGTTTTCAGCGCTTGCGTTTAAAATCATGACAGATCCGTACGTCGGCCGCCTGTCATTCTTCCGGGTATATTCCGGTACGGCTGAGGCCGGCGCAACGGTTTTAAACTCAACGAAGGGCAACAGAGAACGCCTGGGCCGCATCCTCCAGATGCACGCCAATCACAGAGAAGACATCAATATGGTCTACTCAGGCGATATCGCCGCCGCCGTCGGGCTTAAAAACACAACGACGGGTGACACGCTATGCAGCGAGAAACACCCGATCATTCTGGAATCAATGGATTTTCCTGAACCTGTCATCCGTGTGGCAATCGAGCCGAAGACAAAAACCGGACAGGAAAAGATGGGCTTAGCGCTGTCGAAGCTCGCCGAGGAAGACCCGACATTCAAGACGTACACCGATCAGGAAACAGGTCAGACAATTATCGCCGGCATGGGAGAACTCCATCTTGAGATCATTGTCGATAGGCTTTTGCGCGAGTTTAAAGTCGAGGCAAACGTCGGCAAACCCCAGGTTTCCTATAAAGAGACAATAGTAGGTACAGCCAACGTCGATGAAAAGTACGCCAGACAGTCAGGCGGCAAGGGTCAGTACGGCCACGTCAAGATCATCGTTGAGCCGAATGAGTCCGGCAAGGGCTACGAATTCATCAACAAGATCGCCGGCGGCTCGATTCCGAAGGAGTATATCGGCGCTGTTGATCAAGGCATACAAGGCGCAATGCTTTCAGGTATTTTGGCTGGTTATCAGGTCGTCGATGTCAAAGTCACACTGTACGATGGATCCTACCACGAGGTCGACTCTTCAGAGATGGCCTTTAAGATTGCAGGAAGCATCGCATTCAAAGAAGCGATGCGTAAAGCCAACCCGGTTCTTCTGGAGCCGATCATGAAAGTGGTCGTCACAGTTCCTGAAGAAAATATGGGAGATGTCATCGGCGATTTGAATGCCAGGCGCGGACAGATCTCGGGTATGGAGACAAGAAGCGGCGCGGCTGTTGTCAATGCTTCAGTACCGCTTTCCACCATGTTCGGCTATTCAACCGACCTGCGCTCCAAGACACAGGGACGCGGCACGTACGCAATGGAACCAAGTCATTACGTCGAACTGCCGAAATCGCTGTCGCAGGAGCTTATGACTGGGAAGAAGCCGTAAAAAAATAATTATTGATAAAATACGAAAAATGCTGTAAAATACCGCATTACAAGGAAATGTTAATTTAATTCAAATATAAGAACTGTAAGGAGGATAAATCCACCATGGCTAAGCAAAAGTTTGAAAGAACAAAGCCGCACGTCAATATCGGCACAATTGGTCACGTTGACCATGGAAAAACAACTCTTACCGCTGCCATCACAAAGTACCTGTCGTTCACAGGCAATGCCAAGTTTGAGTCCTATGATATGATCGACAAGGCCCCTGAAGAGAGAGCGCGCGGCATCACAATTAATACAGCGCATGTTGAGTATCAAACCGAAAAGCGTCATTACGCCCATGTTGACTGCCCGGGCCACGCTGACTATATAAAAAACATGATCACCGGAGCTGCCCAGATGGACGGCGCCATCCTCGTTATCGCCGCTTCCGACGGACCGATGGCCCAGACACGTGAGCACATCCTGCTTGCCCGTCAGGTCGGTGTGCCCGCAATTGTTGTCTTCCTGAACAAGGTTGACCAGGTCGATGACCCTGAGCTCATCGAGCTCGTCGAGATGGAAGTCCGCGAACTGCTTACCAAGTATGAATTCCCGGGCGACGATATTCCAATCATCAAGGGTTCAGGTCTCCTAGCACTCAGCTCCACCTCAACTGATTTGAACGCGCCGGAGTATGTCTGCATCAAGGAGCTCATGGACGCTGTCGACAGCTATATCCCGACACCGGAGCGCAAGTCCGACCTGCCGTTCCTGATGCCTGTTGAAGACGTCTTCACCATCACAGGCCGCGGCACTGTCGCGACGGGCCGTGTTGAACGTGGACAGGTTAAGATCAACGAAAAAGTCCAGATCGTCGGACTCATGGAAGATCCGAAAGAGACGACAGTCACCGGTATCGAAATGTTCCGCAAGCTGCTCGATTATGCCGAAGCCGGCGACAACATCGGCACGCTGCTCCGCGGTGTCGCTAAAGACGATATCGAGCGCGGACAGGTTCTTGCCAAGCCCGGCAGCATCAAGCCCCACACAAAGTTTGTCGGTCAAGTATACGTCCTTTCCAAAGAAGAAGGCGGACGTCACACACCGTTTTTTAACAACTATCGTCCCCAATTCTATTTCCGTACAACGGACGTTACCGGCGTTGTCAACCTGCCGGAAGGCGTTGAGATGTGTATGCCCGGCGACCATGTCACCATGAATGTCGAGCTCATCACCCCTATCGCCATTGAGCAGGGACTCCGCTTTGCTATCCGTGAAGGCGGCCGTACCGTTGGTTCCGGCGTCGTTACCGGCGTCAACGCATAAGAGTCTTTCACCGTGTTTTAAAGGGCATTGCCGGTTAAGGCGATGCCCTTTTCTCAAAGCATTTTGATTGTCTGATTTACCGTATGGCCGGATCGCAAGGTTTATGGCGCTGCATCTTCTGTCGCTTGTTCGTCCGCTACGATGACGTCTGCTGCCAAGGAATCCGAAGCCATCGAGTCCGATGTTATAGCATTCGGAGCTGCGGTAATCGGCGCCGTCGCGCTGGGAGCGGGAGAACTTGGCGCAGCGGTATTCGGCGTTGCGGCTTTCGGATACTTCAGGCCGGTCATAAAACCGTCGAGGGCGTTTGACTGGACATCACCGGCAATAACCTCGTTACGGTAAATGATGATATCGGCCACCACGTTTCCGCTGGCATCAGGGAAATTTAGCACCTTATAGGTATAACGTGTCGCCTCGATACCGCCGTACTTCTTCAGGTCGAACCCCTGTGCTATCTGGATTTCATTGTATTGCTTGTAGACATCGGAGAAATCTCGGGGAATGACGACTTTCTGTTCTTCCACGACTTTTTTATCCACTTCCCAGCCGAGTGAATTCAGGTACTTGACACGCTGATCGTTATTTTTAACGACTGCTGAGAGTGCCGCCGTTTCTTTAGAGTTTGATCTGTCAATGCTGCCGGCAATCAAAATGATTCCTATAAGTATCACTGCGAGGATTAGTACCGCTATAACGGCTTTCTTCTTGTTGAATTTTGTGGTAAAAATAAACATATCTTACACCCCGTCATCAAGATAATAAAGCTTATTCGCCTTTGTCCCGAGTTATGACATGTACGCGATTTGGGTGAGGCAGCTCAGGTGATGTCTATATTAACCGTCGGAGGACTGTATGGAACGGATAAGACTCGACAAAATTATATCTGATGCCGGTTTTGCTTCAAGAAGAGAAGCCGCGCAGCTTATTAAGAACGGCTTTGTTACTGTTGACGGTCAGCCGGCGCTTACAGGCGCCGACAAAGCTGATCCCAATCTATCCGAAATTATCGTGAGCGGCAGAAGGCTCGCATACCGCAAAAAGCACTATCTCATGATGAACAAACCGGCCGGCTACGTCTCCGCAACGGAAGATCGCAGTGAAAAAACAGTCAGCGATCTGCTGGAAGGCGCCTATAGCCGTCTTGATTTATTTCCGGCGGGGCGGCTTGATAAGGATGCTGAAGGGCTGCTCATACTGACAGACGACGGCGATTTTGCCCATCGGATCATCACGCCCTCAAAAAAAGTATATAAGACATATTATGTTGAAACGGACGGAGCCCTCGGAGAGGGAGATGAAACGGCCTTTCAAAAGGGTATATTGCTTAAGGACGGACTTTTATGCCTGCCGGCTTACCTCGAAATCATGACATCGGGAGAAAAGAGCACGGCCCGAGTTATAATACGGGAAGGAAAGTATCACCAGGTCAAGCGTATGCTGGCATCTCGGGGCAAATCCGTCATATATCTCAAGCGTATTGCTGTCGGCGGGCTCACTCTGGACGAACATCTTGCGCCGGGGCAATACAGGGAAATATCGGAAGCAGAGATGGAATCGATATTTATAGAATCGATACGCAGAAATCTGTGAAATTTTACACAGGTACGACTGTTGTTGTCTTAAATATAAAGAAAACAAAAAGAATTTCTGAAGGTTTTGTATACTATTGGTAGTTATCTGCTGCATATATAACAAATAATTAAAAATATTAACAAATAACGATGAAATTTCTATTGAAAATTGTTGGATAACAGTTTATTATGTAACTATTATAGCCATGGTCAAAATCACTAAAGGCATAACCGATTAAATGAAGAGAATGGGGAGGACAATGTCATGTCCAGCAGAATCTTTCAGAGCGTTATTGTCCAGATGAAAGAAGCGACGAAGCGTCTGATCGGCGTCATTGATTCGGATGGGACCGTGGTAGCCAGTAGCGAGTTGGCGCTTGTCGGGTCAAATATTGGCGTTTTCCCTGCCGGAGCTGAAGAGACGGGCGAAAAAGTTGTCAAAAACTTCGGACGGACGTTTAAGATGCTGGGCAGTGCCAGCACACAGTTTGACTATGCGGTTTTTGTCGACGGAGAAGACGATGTCGCCAAAACGATTTGTATTATGGCATACATCGCCATATCCGAAGCGAAGATTTATTATGAAGAAAATCATGATAAATGCGCATTTGTTAAGAACATCATATCCGACAATATTCTCCCCGGTGATATATATGTCCGTGCCAAGGAATTACACTTCGTGACGGATATTGTTCGCGTTGTTCTTGTCATCCGTCAGATCGGCAGAGCGGAAGTCGCGGCTATTGAACTGCTGCAGAACCTTTTCCCGGACAAGCAGCATGATTTTGTCATCTCCGTCAGCGAAACGGACATTGCTCTCATCAAAGAAGTCACTTCGGTTATTGATTCAAAATACGTCCTAAAACTGGCAGCGACCATAGAGCACAAGCTCGGCGAGGAGCTCGGACTAAAAACAGTCATCGGCATCGGCACGCCGTCCAAGCATCTGAGAGAACTGGCTGACAGGTACAAGGAGGCGCAGGTCGCCATCGATGTCGGAAAGGTTTTTGATACGGAGAAAACGATCATCAACTATGAGAACCTCGGCATCGGCAGGCTTATTTATCAGCTGCCGACGACGCTTTGCGAGATGTTCCTTTCTGAAGTATTCAAGAAAAACCCGATTGAGTCTCTTGACCAGGAGACGCTTTACACAATAAATAAGTTTTTTGAAAACAATTTAAACGTTTCCGAAACATCCAGAAAACTGTTTGTTCACAGAAACACGCTGGTGTACCGGCTTGAGAAAATTAAAAAATTAACAGGACTTGACCTGCGCGAATTTGACCACGCCATCGTATTCAAGGTCGCTCTCATGGTCAAGAAATATCTGAATTCGCAGGAGTCGAAATTTTAGTTAACGATGCACTTTTCGTAAGGGCAAAACATTCGTGTTTTGCCTTTGTGAAGTGTAATTGAGGTATTATTTAATGGTTCAACTTATCGACGTATTTAAATCTTATGAAAACGGTACGAAAGCACTCAGAGGGATCAACTTTAAATTGGCAGCCGGAGAGTTTTCGTTTCTTGTCGGACCCTCCGGTTCCGGAAAATCGACGATCATCAAGCTTCTAACAGGCGAGATCGCGCCGACCGATGGTACGGTGATTGTCAACGGGTTTAATCTCAACAATATTAAAATGGGCAAGATGCCCTTTCTCCGTCGATCTATCGGCGTTATCTTTCAGGATTTTCGTTTAATTCCAAAAAAATCAGTCTATGAAAATGTAGCTTTCGCTATGCACGCGATTGGAGCGTCCCCCAGGGATATCCGAAAGCGTGTTCCCTATGTTTTAGACCTTGTCGGTCTCGACATGAAAGCAAAAATCAGACCGTTTGAATTATCTGGCGGCGAACAGCAGCGTGTCGCCATTGCAAGGGCACTTGTTAACAACCCAAGCCTCGTCATCGCAGACGAACCGACAGGCAACCTTGACCCGGCACGCAGCCTGGAGATTTTAATGCTTCTTCAGAAAATAAACGAACTCGGAACAACGGTTCTTGTCGTAACGCACGAAAAGGCGCTTGTTGATGCTTTTTCAAAGCGGGTCATCGCCATCGACGGCGGCAGAATCATCAGTGACGGAATGGACGGGTATTACAATTATGAAGAGGTATAACACAGCATATTATGTAAAGGAAGGCGTCAGCAGCATATTTGCGCATGGGTTTATGTCATTCGCCTCCGTTTGCATCATTATTGCCTGCCTTATAATCATGGGCAGCTTTGCGCTTTTGGCTTTCAATGTCAGTTCTATTATCAATAAATTTGAAAAAGAAAATGTCCTTCTGGCAATTGTCCACGAGAGCTTGTCGGAAGAAGAGGCCAGAGCGCTTGAGAGTAAAATCGAAAGCATTCCCAATGTCGACCACGCGACTTTTACGAGCCGTGAAGAGGAACAGCGGAGCTTTGAAGGTAAATTCGAGAATAAGTCCCTTTTTGAAGGAATTGACGCCAGCGTCTACCGGCACAAGTTCGATGTCTATATGAACGACGTCTCTCTGACCGAACAGACACAGCATGACCTTGCCGCAGTCAGCGGTATCGCCACAGTTAACGCAAATCTCGCCATCGCTAAAGGGCTTGTGACCGTCAAGAATGTTGTCAACGGCGTCTCATTTGTTCTTGTGGCAATCCTGATGACCATATCGTTATTTATTATGTCCAATACGATCAAGCTCGCCACATTTGACCGGCGCGACGAAATTGCCATCATGAAAATGGTTGGCGCGACAAACAGCTTTATTCGTTGGCCTTTTGTTTTTCAGGGCTTTATTCTAGGAATTGTCGGCGCTTTAACTGCGTTTATCGCACAGTGGATCATTTATCAAGTCGTCACGAATTTGATGTTTAAGAGCTACTCCATGAGCTTTATCTTTACGACAATTCCGTTTTCATCGGTCGCGATACCGATGTTTGCTGTATTTATTGCCATTGGTTTCGGCATCGGCGTCATTGGCAGCTCAATGGCTATCAAGAATTATTTAAGAGTGTGACGGAAACATTGACGAGGTATGAATCATGACAAGAAAGTGGATAGTTAGGGTAGTCGCTATTATTATGGCGCTTATTATGATGTTATCCGTTCTGTATGTGGTGGTGGGCAGCCTGACTGCGGGAGCCGTTACACAGGGCCAGATTGACAATTTAAAATTGCAGCAGAAAGAAATTGAGAAAAAAAAGCAGGAGATCCAGTCCCAGATAAATTCGATGGAGTACGAGCAATCCACCGCACTGGCAAAAAAAGAAGTGCTGGACAGTCAGATCCAGCTGACACAGGATGATATCGCAAATATCAATGAGCAAATAGAATCATATACGCAGCTCATCGAAGATAAAAAGGTGGAAGTAATCCAGTCACAGCAAAAAGAGGATGCGCAGTGGGAGATATATAAAGTCCGTATACGGTCGATGGAGGAAAACGGCACTATTTCATACATATCGGTCATCTTCCAGGCAAGCAGCTTTTCCGAGCTTTTATCACGCATCAGCATTGTCGGCCAAATCATGCAGGCCGACGAGAACCTTTATGAGCAGCTGAAGGTGGCCAAACAGGCGACAATAGACGCACAGGCAACCCTTGAAGAAGCGAAAGCCGGTCAGGAAGTCGAGAGAGCCAGTCTTGTTGTCAAGGAAGCGGAACTGACGACACAATTAGCTGCGGCGGACGAACTCCTGCTGAAAATTGAGAACGATATCGCAGCGGCCAAGGAGCTGTACGCGCAGGAACTTGATGCGGGGAAGCAAATCCAGGACGATATAAACAAAAGAATAGAAGAACTCAAAAAACAGACGCAGCCGGTCGTCGGAACAGGCAACCTGGTATGGCCGACACCGTCAAGCAATAGAGTGACCTCTCCTTACGGCATGAGACAGCACCCGATTTATAAAGACTATAGGATGCATAACGGCATCGATATCGGTGCAAAATATGGCGTTAGCGTTCTTGCTGCAGACGATGGCACCGTCGTCATTTCGCAGTACAGTTCATCGTACGGCAACTATATTGTTCTCAGCCACGGCAATGGCATCACGACGCTGTATGCGCATTTGAGTACCAGAGGCGTTAAGGTCAATGACAAGGTCGAGCAAGGTCAAGTCATTGGGAAAATTGGCTCCACCGGCGCCTCGACAGGACCGCATCTCCATTACGAGGTGTCAAAAAACGGCGCGCGAGTCAATCCTCTCAATTATTACGCCAGCGGCACTTATGTTAAGGACTGGTAATTAATTGTTAACCAGTAATCCGGAAATGAACTTTAGGGATACAACATGAAAAAACAAATCGGATTAAAAACGGCAGCAGCGCTGATGCTTTGTGCATCAGCGCTCACATGTGTTCTGTTATTGACGGTTATTGGTTTGTACCTCGGTCTGGGAACGGATATGTTCGGGGAGATCAGAACGTATATCGCGCTGCGGCGTGAGATCAAAGATGTGTATATCGGCGAATATAACGGCAAAGAAGTATCGGAAGCAGCGCTTTCGGCAGTCGTCACGGCGCTGGGCGACAAATGGTCATATTATATGACCCCTGAAGATTTCCAGGAATATATCAATTCCTCAAACAATCAGTATTCCGGCCTGGGCATCAGCGTAAAAAAAGACGATGCAACCGGCGGCATACTTATCATGGGCGTCTTCGCCGGATCGTCGGCTGAAAAGGCCGGCTTAACAGAAGGCGAGGTCATTACAGCCATTGACGGAACGGATATTTCGAAGATGGAATTTGTAGACGCGACAGCTTTGATCGACAGGCAAATCGGGCAGACTGTCAAGCTGACGGTCACGGGCAAAGACGGCAAAACAAGGGTTGTGACGGCAGAATATGCGCTGATCGAAACGAATCCCGTGAGTTACGAGCTGCTCGACGGATCGGTCGGCTATATCAAGATCAAGAATTTTGAAGGCAGCGCCGCCGAGGAATTCATCAAAGCGGCGGATGATCTGATAAAGCAGGGCGCTGAAACGTTTGCTTTTGACGTCAGGAACAACGGCGGAGGGAAAGTGTCGGAGCTCAAAGCGATGCTTGATTATCTGCTGCCGGCCATCGACATTTTCGTTTCTGTCGAGAAAAACGGTAAAGAGGATGTCTCATCCTCCGGACCGGATAATGTAAAACTACCGTCGGTCGTTCTTGTCAACGCGTATTCGTTTTCAGCTGCAGAATACTTTGCGGCATGCCTGCAGGAATATGATTACGCATCCGTCATTGGCCAGCAGACGACTGGAAAAAACCGCTCACAGATTACGCTAGAGCTCCCTGACGGCGGCGCACTTCATATATCGTCCGGTGAATACCTAACGCCGCAGCGTGTGAGCTTAACCGAGCAGGGCGGGATCACGCCCGACTTTGAAATCGTCTTATCCGATGATGATAATGTGCTCTTGTATAACGGGCAGCTTGAAAAAGACAAGGACACACAGCTTCGCAAAGCAATGGAAATTCTGAAACAGGCATAACAGGCAATTCCGCTCATATATTCTAAGGACCGGGTCTGGACCCAGCTTTAGAAAGTGCAGCGGAGTGAGCCTGCCATGATTTGTCTGATCGATACGCAAGACACGCCGAAAGTCGGCATCATAACACGCGTCTCACGTGCCCATAGGGGTTATAAAGGCATAAACTATAAAGATATCATTGTTTTAGGGATGAGAGCGCTTTATGTTACCATTGACAAAACGCCGTCGATGCCCTCGATAACCGCTCAAAACAGGGTCAAACACGCCGCCGAAAGGATGCGCGCGTCTCATGCCGGTAAAGTGCTGTTTTCTAAAAACTTCCCGTATAGAGAGCTTGTTCTGCGGGAAGGCTTTGATGACATAGATGAAAGCCTTCTGATGGAGACATTGATCGGAAAAATCGTCACAGAGTTTTCCGGCAGGGATAAAGTCGGAGCCTTCTTTGCAAACCGTTTGACCGGCAGCGCGGAACGGACGTTTTGCGAAATGTGCCGTGATTTCAGATACGTTATGGCCGCTCTTGATTCGGACAGCAGCCGGCTTTTAGGCTCGCTCAGCAGAAGGCTCGGAATATCCGTGATTGGTCAGCCGACGATACAGCAGTTGTCGAAAGCCGATGTCGCCGTTTTCTATAGCCCGCCGCGTTCGGCAGTTGTGTTACCCGAGAAATGCATTGCGATACCTGTCAGTGATACGTATCTCGACGACGTCATCTACAGCAAGGCTGTCACCGGCGTGACCTTTGAACTCAATAGCAGAAGGGCACTGTCTATACCGGATGGCTTTCCGCATGAACCGCTTTTTGCCGCGGCTATTGATGCGGGGACGCTGCGCCGGGAAGATGTGCTCCTAAAAGACATCAAAATAACGGATATGTATGTGTAATGAACACGCCATCAAGAGTTACCATCATTAGTGACTTGACAAAAATTCAAATATTTACTATAATCAGTGTTCATACACGATCACAATTTGCCGTTAATTTTCAGCGGTAATATTTTTTAGACGAACTTAATATATTTCATTCCCATGTGTCGGTTTTATCCGGCACGGTATTTTTTTAAATTAATACAAGCTAGAAAAATATTCCATATTTTTATAATCATATAATAAGACAATAAAACAATGACGATTTAAACAATCGAAAGGATGGTGGCTATGGCTAGGGAAACAAGATACAAAATGAGTGAGGAACGCTTAAAGGAGCTTAAGGAAGAGCTTCAATACCTTGTTACCGTCAGAGAAAAAGAGGTAGCCGAGCAGATCAAGGAAGCCAGATCGTTTGGTGATCTTTCTGAAAACAGCGAATATGACGAGGCGAAAACGGAGCAGGGCAAGCTGTATTCAAAAATCGCCGAGATCAAGAACTTAATAGAAAATGTCGAAATTATCACAAAAAGTGATGAGACCGATAAGGTCGGCATCGGCAGTATTGTCACAGTCAAAGACTGCGAGTTTGATGTGGAGGAAACATATCAGGTCGTTGGGTCTCAGGAAGCCGACCCGATTGTTAGCAAAATATCAGACGATTCGCCGTTCGGCAAAGGCCTGATGGGCCATAAAATCGGAGAAATAGTTGAAATCGACGCGCCCGCGGGGCGGCTTAAGTTTGAAATACTTAAAATAGACAAATGACAAACCGCTGCACGGCAGCGATATGGGAGAATATTATGGCGGATGAAATCGATATACCGGTAGAGCAGGAACTGTCTGAGCTTCTGCAGATCAGGCTGGACAAGCTCAAGCGACTTCAGGAAGAGGGCCGAGACCCTTTTCAAATTACAAAATTCAACCGGACGGCGTTATCAAAGGACGTCCTTGACCAGTTTGAAGCCATGGAAAACAAAGACGTTTCCATGGCCGGACGTATTATGGCCAAGCGCGAAATGGGTAAAGCAATATTTGCTGACCTACTTGACGACAAGGGCAGGATACAGCTGTATATCCGCATGAACGATGTCGGGGAAGAGCCCTTTGCCGATTTCAAAAAGAGCGACATTGGTGATATCGTCGGTATTTCAGGCTTTGTCTTTAGAACGCGTATGGGTGAAACCTCGATCCATTGCAAAGAGGTCAAGCTGCTTGCTAAATCACTGCGGCCGCTGCCGGAGAAATTCCACGGACTGACAAATCAGGAGCTCAAGTACAGGCAGCGTTATGTTGACCTGATTATGAACCCCGATACACGCCGTGTGTTTGAAATCAGGAGCAGCTTTATCAGGCACATCCGGTCTTTTCTTGATAAGCGCGGTTATATGGAGGTCGAAACGCCGGTTCTGGGCACAATCTCCGGCGGCGCGACAGCACGGCCTTTTATTACACACCATAACACGCTTGATCTCAATATGTTCATGCGTATTGCAACAGAGCTGCACCTCAAGCGCTTAATCGTCGGCGGAATCGAACGCGTTTACGAAATTGGGCGCATATTCCGAAACGAAGGCATGGACACAAAACACAATCCCGAATTCACAACGGTAGAGCTCTATGAGGCCTACGCCGATTACAACGATATGATGGACTTATTTGAAGAGCTTTTATCATCTGCCGCAATGAATACCCTGGGGTCGTACAAGGCGGAGTGGCAGGGTGAGGCGCTCGACCTGACCCCTGGCTGGCCGCGGCTGACAATGGCAGAAGCCGTCAAACAATACGCAGGCGTTGATTTTAATTCGTTTGAGTCGACAGAGGATGCCACCCGAGCCGCAGCCGCCATCGGAGTAAAAATGCCGAACGGTAAAGCACCGTCCTGGGGCGAGCTGCTGTATGAGTGCTTTGACCAGCGCGTTGAGGACAAGCTCATCCAGCCTGTGTTCATCATCGACCACCCCGTCGAAGTATCGCCGTTGGCCAAGCGCCGCGCGGATGACCCGCGTCTCACCGAGCGCTTCGAGCTCTTTATCTGCCGTAATGAGATGGGCAATGCCTTTTCGGAGCTTAACGATCCCATTGACCAGAAGCAGCGCTTTATGCGTCAGGTCGAACTGCGCAAAGCCGGCGATGATGAGGCCGGGATGATGGACGACGATTACATCAACGCTCTGGAATACGGTATGCCCCCGACAGGCGGCCTCGGTATCGGAATTGACCGCTGCGTTATGATGCTGACCAATAATTCGTCAATAAGGGACGTCCTGCTGTTCCCGACCATGAAGCCCATCGAAGACTGATAAAACCAAAGCTGCGGCGTTGAGGCAAACCTCACTGCCACAGCTTTGTTATTATAAAGGTAAGGTAACACAAATATGGATGAAATAAAGAGCCGCAAAAACCCGCTTATAGCCCATATGAAAAAGCTCGGTGCCGACAGCGACTACAGACGCGCGAGCGGTGAGTTTCTGTGTGACGGCGACAAACTGCTGACTGAGGCGCTATATAACGGGGCAGACATAACCGCCGTTCTGTACAGCAGCCGAGAGCCGGACGCTTTGCCGCTATCCGTACCCGTCTACCTGGTCGCGCACGACATCATAGAGACCGTCTCGCCGCTTAAGTCGCCGCAGGGCATTGTCTTCTCCTGCCGTATACCGGACCGCCGCATCAATCCGGCCGCCGACGGATTTTATATCATTCTCGAGGGGATTCAGGATCCGGGAAATGTCGGTACAATTCTTCGGACCGCCGACGCGTTTAATGTCAATGGCGTCATTCTAACGGGCGGCTGCGCTGACCCATATAACCCAAAAACGATCCGCGCCACAATGGGTGCGATATTCCGGCAGTCTATACTGGATATGGAGCTTGACGGCGTCCGTGCCCTCAAAGAATCCGGCCTCAAGATTTACGGCGCAGCTTTAAGCCCAGAGAGCCGCGATGTCCGCGACGTCTCCTTTGATAACGCCGCCGTTGCCATCGGCAGTGAAGGCCGCGGCCTGACACCGGACCTCATCAGCCTATGCGATGAGAAACTTATTATCCCAATGTCTCCCAAATGCGAATCCCTCAACGCCGCCGTCGCCGCAGCCATCATCATGTGGGAAGTCACCAGAGGTAAATAATATGCCGGATCAAAACGATGTTCTAAATATCCTTAAATGCAACTATCCCATGACCTTTGAAAATATAGAATTCAACCGAGACGGCGGGAGCCTGTCCTACGTCGTTTTTGCTGACAATAGAAAATTCTTCTTACGAATTATCCGTCCGGAGCTCATGAACACAGCACTGCAGTCGATTGATATACATTTATATTTAGCCAACAGCAATTTTCCCGTCCCCAACATCATTCTGACAAAAGACTGTACCCCCTATATCACAGCAGGCGAACAAGATAACAAGCATCTCTACGTGCTGTACGAATTCATTGAAGGCTTGGAGCCTAAGCATAGTGATGCCGAAAATGTCGGCAAACTCGTCGGACAGTTTCACCGTATAATGCGGGGTTATACCGGCGTACTGACAGTACGCGACAAGCTGTTTTTCGTCGATAGATACATAGAGATATTACGCAAAAAGCATTACCCAAAAGCTGATGTTTTCAACGAAATGGGAAATGCCTTATGGGAAAAGGTGAAGGCTCTGCCCCGCGGCTATTGTCATTGCGATCTATACCGCGGAAACGTCCATAAAGCAAAGGATGGTTCACTTTACATTCTGGACTTTGACACCTCCAGCAATGCCTTTCCGATATATGATGCCGTTTTATTCTGCAACGAAACCAACTATTTCGAATATAAAAACGACGGCTTAATCAAAACAAAAAAGACACTTAGCAAGTTTTTATCAGGCTATACATCATGCAATTCTCTGAGCCAAGCAGAGATCATGGCATTTGGCGACCTGATGGCCATCTATCATTTTCAAGTGCAAGCAACAATTATTGAGATTTATGGCCTCGATTGTGTGGACGAAGTGTTTATAGATAATCAGCTCGACTGGCTGCAGCGATGGCAAAAGCAATGTGAAGCGGAAAGCTGGCTGTAATAGTCTCCCGTCGCATCCAAGGCTCCCTTTTCAAGGGCGCTGGCGGCGAAGCCGACTGAGGATTTCCAAAGAGTTTGCTTCATCTTATTATAGAGCGCTTTTTTCGCGTTTTACAAATAACAATATAGACCGTAATTTCTCAGGAGTTTGCACAGCGATCGAGGAAGAAATCCTCAGTCACCTGCGGGTGACAGCTCCCTTGAAAAGGGAGCCTTAGATATCGGCATATTCTCAAACAGAAAGAGAGAGAGGCAAAATGGCATCGCTGAAGTATTGGGTATGGCTTTCATCGCTTCCTGGTATCGGGGCATACACGGCAAACCGGCTTTTGGAGAGGTTTGGATCGCCGGAGCAGGTGTATTTTGCGGAGGAAAAGGACTATGGCGAAATCTATGGTTTCAGCAAAAAAGAAACAGCCGCCCTGTCTGAAAAAAATCTTCTCGTTGCCAGGAAAATACTGAGTGACTGCGAGGAATACGGATATCGGATTCTTACAATCTGCGACGGTGAGTATCCGACGCGGCTGCGCAATATTCCGGACCCGCCGATTGTTATCTATGTGAGAGGACGGCTGCCTGTACTTGACGAAGAGGCTGCGGTTGCAGTCGTCGGAACGCGGAGCTGTACGCCGTACGGCATTAAGGCAGCAGAGCGCATGTGTTATGAGCTGTCTAGGCACGGCTGCCTTGTCGTTTCAGGCTTAGCCAGGGGAATTGACACAGCCGCGGCCAAAGGCGCGCTCCGCGCCGGCGGACGTGTTGTCGGCGTCATCGGGTCGGGGCTTGATATTATTTATCCGCCTGAAAACAAGCAGCTGTATGACGATGTCGTCACAATCGGGGCGATCATCAGCGAATACCCGCCTGGAACGCCTGCTGCCGGCGACCATTTTCCGCAAAGGAACAGGATAATGAGCGGCATTTCTGTGGGTGTGACGGTCGTTGAAGCACCGCTCAAAAGCGGCGCGCTGATTACGGCGACGTATGCGCTCGATCAGGGCAGGGATGTCTTTGCTCTACCTGGAAACGTAGATTCACCGGCGTGCGAAGGGTCTAACCAACTCCTCAGGGAAGGCGCTATCCTTGTGACCTCGGGCAGGGAAATAGCAGAGGAATATGTGGCCTTGTTCCCGGATAAAATTCAGGTGGAGCGGAAAAAAGTACCGCTCGATGCATTGCAGACGGAAAAACTTATCAGCAGCATATCCGTCAAAAAGCCGCAGAATCCGCCAAAAAAAGAGATTGACAACGAGAAAACCGTGGAATATATTGACTTAGTAAAACTGAAAGAGCACCTGAGTGAAGATGAATACAAGGTCATCTCATCCATCGGGTGGCAGCAAAAGCATATTGATGATATCATCGCTGCTTGCAGCCTCGGTGCCGGCGTTGTACTCTCAGCACTGACAATGCTCGAACTTGACGGCTATATCGAGCAGACTAAAGGCAAATACTTTAAATTGCTGTATGAACAAAAGAGATAGATGTTTGCGGCATTTACATATTTTGAAATGAGGATTAACCGAATGGCAAAAGCAAAAACCATTCTCGTCATTGTTGAATCACCGGCCAAAGCAAAGACAATAGGCAAATATCTCGGCAGCGATTATAAGGTGACGGCATCCATGGGGCATTTGCGCGACCTTCCGAAAAGCACGCTTGGTGTCGACCTGGAGAACGGCTTTATCCCGAGCTATCAGCCCGTCAAGGGGCGAGAGGATACGATCAGCGAACTTAAAGCGGCAGCAAAAAACAGCGCCAAAGTTTATCTTGCAACCGACCCTGACCGCGAAGGTGAAGCAATATCCTGGCACTTAAAAGAACTGCTTGGTCTCAAAGATGAAGAAGCGTACCGCGTTACATTCAATGAAATAACAAAAAAAGTAGTACGCGAGAGTATTGAAAACCCACGCGCGATCGACCAGGACCTTGTTGATGCCCAACAGGCACGGCGCATTCTTGACAGAATCGTCGGCTATAAGCTGAGCCCTCTTTTGTGGCGCAAGATAAAGCGCGGGCTGTCTGCAGGGCGCGTCCAGTCTGTCACAACCAGAATGGTAACGGACAGGGAAGATGAGATTCGCGCATTTGTTCCAGAGGAATACTGGCTACTTGACGTTGATGTCTCCCGCACAGTAAAAAACGGACGTTTCAAAGCGAGCTTTTATGGAAAAGATGACAAAAAGATGGAGCTTTGCAGCGAGAACGACGTGAACACGATCGTTAAGGCTGTCGAGAAAGCGCCGTTTTCTATCGGTAACGTTAAACGCACAGAAAAAAGGAGATCACCGGCACCGCCATTTATCACGTCAACACTCCAGCAGGAGGCGTCACGCAAGCTTGGAATGACGCCGCGCCGGACCATGTCGATTGCACAGCAGCTCTATGAGGGCGTCGATATCGAAGGTGAAGGCACCGTTGGTCTTATCACCTACATGCGTACCGATTCGCTGCGTCTGTCCGAAGAGGCGCTGGGGGATGCGAAAACGTTTATTGAATCTCAATTCGGCGCGCCGTATTATCCCGGCAGTCCGATACGGTATAAGACGAAAAATTCGGCGCAGGATGCCCATGAAGCAATCAGGCCTTCGAGCGTCTTTATCACACCGGATCAAATCAAGGCCAGTGTGACGAGCGATCAGTATAAGCTTTACCGCCTCATCTGGAGTCGATTTGTCGCATGCCAGATGACGAATGCCGTATATGACAGCGTGACCGTTGATGTCGTATCGGCAGGTTATATTTTCAGAGCGACGAATTCCGTCATCAAATTCTCCGGCTTTACGGCGGTTTATGAAGAAGGCCGCGATGATGATAAAGAGGAGAACAATTCACCCCTTCCAGATCTTGAAGCCGGCGAACCGCTAAAGCTTGAGGATATCAAACAAGAACAGAAATTTACGCAGCCGCCGTCCCGTTATACTGAGGCCACACTGATCAAAGCTATGGAGGAGACGGGTGTCGGCCGCCCGAGTACGTATGCGCCAACGATTTCAACGATTATGGATCGCGAATACGTGGTCAAGGAAGGGAAAGTCCTTCGTCCCACAGCCCTTGGCGAAGTTGTAACGGGCCTTATGAAAGAGCGTTTTGCAGATATCGTCGACACAAAGTTCACAGCCCGTATGGAAGAAGCTCTTGACAGCGTTGAAAAGGGCGTTAAGGATTGGAAGCTTGTGCTCGCCGAGTTTTACGGAGGTTTCGCAGCATCGCTTGAAAACGCCGAGACCGCGTTGGAAGGCGAAAGGATCAAGATACCCGACGAGGTATCCGATGAGGTGTGCGACCGCTGCGGACGGCAAATGGTCATCAAAGCGGGGCGGTTCGGACGATTCCTTGCTTGTCCTGGATACCCGGAGTGTAATTTCACAAAACCGCTCGTCGTGGAAATGCCGGGTAAATGCCCGAAATGCCAGAGCCGGATTCTAAAACGTACATCGAAAAACGGTTACACATATTACGCCTGCGAAAAACTTAAGGAATGCGGCTTTATGACGTGGGACGTGCCTGTCAAGGATAACTGCCCGGAATGCGGACAAACCTTGTTTAAAAAATCAGGCAAAGGCTTTAAAAAGCCCTTCTGTGCCAATGAAGCATGCCCTAACTTCCTGCCGGAGGATAAGCGTGGTTATCCAAAAAAGCAGGAGGCACAGACTGCTGAAAAAACGGATGCACCGGAAAATAAAGAGCAGTCCGTCAAACCCGCAGCGAAAAAGGCGGCTGCCGGTAAACCAAAGCAGAAAAAACAAGTGAAGAAGAAAGAGCCAGCAAAAAAGAAAGAAGCCGGAAAGAAGGCGGCTGCAGCCGGTAAAAAATGATGAAAGTCACAATCATAGGCGCCGGGCTTGCCGGTTGTGAAGCAGCCTGGCAGCTCGCACAGCAGGGGATTGCCGTAGCGCTCATAGAAATGAAGCCGGACAAGAAGACACCGGCGCACGTATCAGATGATTTCAGCGAGCTTGTCTGTTCCAACTCCTTGCGCAGCGATGAATTAACGAATGCCGTTGGGCTCTTGAAAGAGGAGATGCGCCGGCTCGGCAGCCTCATCATGATGTGTGCCGATCAAACACGCGTCCCTGCGGGCGGCGCGTTAGCCGTCGACAGAACCGGTTTTTCCAAGCTGGTCACGGATAAGATCAAAGAGCATCCGCTCATATCCTGTGAATCGCGTGAGCAGGACGCTATACCCGAAGGCAGGGTCATCATTGCGACGGGTCCTCTGACATCGGACGTGCTTGCCGGTCAAATTAGTACGCTCATCAAAGGTGCAAAGTATCTCAGCTTTTTTGACGCGGCGGCTCCTATCGTCGCTTTCGAGAGCGTTGATATGGACAATGCGTATTTTGCCTCGCGATATGATAAGGGTACGGCAGACTATATCAACTGTCCGTTGACGCAAGCGGAATACAAGTCGTTTCAAGCGGAGCTCAGCCAAGCTGAAGAAGCAGCTGTTCATGGTTTTGAGGATTCCGGTGTCTTTGAGGGCTGCATGCCGATTGAGGTCATGGCGCGCCGGGGTGAGGATACGATGCGTTTCGGGCCCTTGAAGCCCGTTGGCCTTAATGACCCGAAGACCGGACGCGAACCGTATGCCGTCGTCCAGCTCCGGAAAGACAATGCTAAAGGGACGCTCTTCAACCTCGTCGGGTTTCAGACACATTTAAAATTCGGCGAGCAGAAACGCGTTTTTTCTATGATTCCGGCGCTCAGAAATGCCGAATTTGTACGCTTCGGTGTGATGCACCGGAATACCTATCTCGATTCACCGCGACTTTTGGATAAATATTACAGGCTGAAGGATGATCCGCGTATCGGCTTTGCCGGACAGCTGACCGGCGTGGAAGGGTACGTTGAATCGGCAGCCTCAGGACTGCTTGTCGGAATCGAAACCGCGCGGGAGATGAAGAATCTGCCGCCATACGATTTTCCGATGGAGACGGCAATCGGCGCACTGGCGCTCTATATCTCCGGCGGCTCGGTATCTGTTTTTCAGCCGATGAATATCAATTTCGGCATCATCAGCCCGCTTGGGCACAGAGTCAAAGGCAAAAGAAACAAGAACCTTGCCATATCGCAGCGGTCCCTTGAAATCATTGACTGTATCCAAGTGGGAGGAAAGTTTGAAATATAAGTCTTTCAAACTTGAAAGGAAGGGTTTTTACTTTGAAAATAATTGTAGACGCCATGGGCGGAGACAACGCGCCGGATGAAATAGTAAAAGGCGCGATACTGGCATGTGAAGAATATAAGATTGAGATAATTCTGACCGGCAGAGGCCAGGATATCCTCAGAAGCCTGGAGAAAATGGGCAGAAAAGAGCTGCCCAAGGGCATTGAAATCGCGAACGCGAACGATGTCATTACCATGGAAGAAGACCCTGTCACGGCGGTCCGTGAGAAAAAGGATTCATCCATGATCGTCGGCCTCACCATGCTGCGTGACGGACTTGGGGACGCTATGGTCTCGGCGGGCAGTACGGGCGCTCTGTTATCGGGCTCGACGCTGATCGTCAAGCGTATCCGCGGCATCCGGCGCGCGGCGCTGGCACCTGTATTGCCTGTGAATGAAAAGGGTATTATTATCATCGACTGCGGGGCAAATGCCGAATGCACACCGGAATACCTGCTGCAGTTTGCGTACATGGGTTCGTTCTACGCCAATCGTGTCCTGAAAATTGAGAAGCCGCGCGTCGGACTTTTGAATATAGGAACAGAGCGTATCAAGGGAACCGACCTTCAGATTGGCGGTTACAACCTTCTTGAAGAAGCGTCGAAAGATGGGTCAATCAATTTCGTCGGCAACGTGGAATCAAAAAGCGTCATGCAGGATGTTTGCGACGTTGTCGTCTGCGACGGTTACTCGGGAAATATCCTTCTCAAGTCGATTGAGGGGACGGCTTCCTACCTGATGCGCGAGATCAAGCAGGTTTTTCTAAAAAACGCTGTGACGAAAGTGGCTGCGCTCCTCTTGAAGAAACACTTTGTGGTGCTCAAAGAGCGTATGGATGCCGACAAGGTCGGCGGTACGGCACTGCTCGGGATTTCAAAGCCGGTCGTCAAGGCACACGGGTCCTCAAACGCCGAAGCACTAAAAAGCGCCGTTTTTCAAGCGATTCAGACGGTAAATGCCGGAATCGCTGTGGAAATTCAAAACAATATCGAGCATATGAAAATAGCGGAACCATCAGATAAAAATTAATATTGCCGCGCCCATAAAAACAGTTGACAAATGATACGTGGCGTTTTAATATTTCATCAGAGAGCGTTAGCTCGCTGTGGTGAGCGGAAAAACCGCCGTACAGCGGAACCGCATTTGAGTAATGATGAGGTGAAAGTAGTGATTTTTGAAAGACTGCGTGCCCTTATTGCCGAGCAGTTTTCAGTCAGCGAGGATTCCATTGACATGGATACCTCATTTACAGATGACCTGGGAGCCGATTCACTTGATGTCGTGGAACTGACGATGGCGCTTGAGGAAGAATTTGACATTCCTGAAACAGATGAAGAGTTGCTGTACAAGCTCGTTACCGTCGGCGATGTGTTCAAATATATCTCAAGCAAAATCGATTGATATAGCGTCAAATCTTGGGCGGGTAATCCCCGCCCTTTTTATTATTGATACGAGATATTGTGTCACTCTCCCAGGTACGTGGATTCCCGCCTGCGCGGGAATGACAACGCGGACCATATCGTTATCTTAATCGAATATTAGTATCATAAGGTTTGGTTGAACAATGGAAAAGCTTGAAAATAAACTTGGCTACGCGTTCCGGAACAAAGCGCTCCTGCAGGAGGCGCTGACGCACAGCTCCTGGGCAAATGAAAACATCAATAGCGGTATCGCATGTAACGAGCGCCTGGAATTTTTGGGCGATTCAATTCTCGGTTTTATCGTTGCCGAATTTTTATATAAAAATGAACCCCTCATGCCTGAGGGGCAGATGACCCGTATGCGTGCCGAGCTCGTCTGCGAGAAGAGCCTTGAAGGCGCGTCAAATGCGCTTGATATCGGGACGCAGCTGCGCCTAGGCCGTGGTGAAGTTCATAGCGGCGGCAGAAAACGGCCGTCCATCCTTGCCGACGCTTTTGAAGCCGTTGTCGCTGCAACCTTTCTCGACGGCGGAATGGAACAGGCAAAATCGATGGTCGGAAAATTTGTTCTGTCTCAGTACAAAGCAGGCGAGCCGACGGGGTATGATTTTAAGACTGCCCTGCAGGAACTCGTCCAGAGAAAGAGCGGACAGATACTGACCTATCGTATGACAGGTGAAAGCGGCCCGGATCATCAAAAGCTCTTCTTTGTTGAGGTTTGTCTGAACGGCGCAGCCAAGGGCGAGGGCTCCGGCAAAAACAAAAAAGAAGCCGAGCAGGCCGCGGCAAAAATTGCTTATGAAGAGATGACGAAATGATACCGAAGCGGCATATAATCCCTGTTTTTGTTCCACATCTTGGCTGCCCGAACGATTGCGTTTTCTGCAACCAGCGCCGCATAACGGGTCAGCTGCTGCCCGCGACGCCGGATGGGGTCAGACAGGTAATCAAAGGCATACAAGAAATGCCGGATGCGGTACAAAAGCAGATAGCCTTCTACGGCGGCAGCTTCACTGCGATTCCTGTAGCTGATCAGAACGCGCTGCTCGAAGCGGCAAAGCCGTTTCTGGACAAATATAAAAACGCCGGGCTCAGAATATCGACACGGCCGGACTGTGTTGATGAAGCCACGGTGCGGCGGCTGAAAAGTCATGGCGTCACCACGATCGAGCTGGGGGCGCAGTCGATGTGCAGCGACGTGCTCATAGCCTCCGGGCGTGGCCATACGGCGCAGGACACCGCGTCCGCCTCACAGCTCATTAAGGAATTCGGTCTGGAGGTCATCCTCCAGATGATGACCGGCCTGCCGGAAGATACACCGGAGAAATCAGTCTTCACGGCAAAAAAGCTCATCGAGCTTATGCCCGACGGTGTTAGGATTTATCCGACTGTCGTTATCCGCGGAACGAAGCTCCACGATATGTGGCGCGCCGGGGAATACAGCGCCCACACAGTTGAGGATGCCGTCAGTCTGTGCGCGGCTCTTTGCGCGCTTTTTGAAGAGGCGGATATTCCAATCATCCGGCTTGGTCTTAACCCGACGGAAGACCTCTCCGCCGGGGAGGCAGTGGCAGGGGCCTATCATCCGGCTTTCGGAGAACTTGTCTATTCACGCATCTATCTGAACAAGGCTCGGGTGCTGCTGAAAGCATCGCAGCTGCTTTCGGACAAAGGAAGCCTCAAAAAAGTAACGCTCGGCGTTTCCCCGGGGCGCGTCTCGGTGATGACGGGCCATCAGAGGCGTAATATTGAGGCGCTTCGTCATGAATTCGGCGGTCCTCAAATCACCATCCAAGCGACAAATGTCAGACCGGGAGAAATCGTCATATTGTGCATTGAAAATACCCCGTAAAAAGATTATAATAACTTAATTATGAGTTCATAATTTGAAATCAAAGCTTTCAAACCGGCGCGTTAAAGTTTTGATTTCAAATTTCTGTAATAAAAAAATATTGACAAGAAAATTGGACAGGGGCGGTGGTTTGAATTGTATTTAAAGTCATTGGAGATTCAAGGCTTTAAATCCTTTCCGGAAAAGACGAGACTGGTATTTGAAAAACCCATAACAGCCATCGTCGGGCCGAATGGCAGCGGAAAGTCAAATATATCCGATGCGCTCCTTTGGGTAATGGGTGAACAGTCAACACGGACACTCCGGGGCGGTAAGATGGAGGACGTCATTTTCGGTGGCACGTTAAAGCGCCCCCAGGTGGGTTTTGCCGAGGTTTCTTTGATTTTGGACAACTCCGACCGCGCTTTTGACCTCGACTATACGGAAATTATGATAACACGGCGGTATTATCGCTCCGGCGAGAGCGAATACTTCATCAACCGACAGATCGTGCGTCTGAAGGATATCAGTGAGCTTTTCATGGATACCGGTCTTGGACGCGAAGGCTACAGTATTATTGGGCAGGGCAAAATCGACGCAATCCTGTCAGCAAAAAGCACGGACCGGCGTGAAATCTTCGAGGAGGCCGCCGGCATTTCGCGTTTCCGGCACAGAAAAGAAGAGTCCGAACGCAAGCTCGAACGCACAGATGAAAACCTCGTTCGTATCAACGACAAAATATCAGAACTGTACCTACAGGTAGAGCCGCTGCGCGAACAAGCCGAAACGGCAAAAAAATATCTATTGCTCCGAGACGAGCTGCGCGGACAGGAGATATCTGTCTGGATGGACAATCTCGATACACTGCAGGAGCAAAGCAAGAAGACCGAATCGGATTACACGACTATCGTGGAGCAAAAAAACAGCGTCAGTCAGGAAATCGACTCTTATTATGAAACGGCGCTCAGCTTCTCCGATAAGATGCACGAAAAAGACGTCGAGCTTGATAGTGTCCGCGAGACGATCTCCGGGCATGAAGCACAGAGTGCCGAGTTGGACAGCGCGACGGCTGTTTTGAAGGCGAAACTCGAAAACAACATCAGTGAGTCAGACAGAATAAGACGCGAGCTCGATGAGCAGGAAGGTCGCGACGGCGGTATTAAGTCCCAGATTGATGAACGTGAGCAGAGAATAATCGAAATAGCATCTGAAAAGAAGCTGCTAAACGAAAAGTCAAGCCTTCTTTTTGGTGAGCAGCAGAACCTTGCCGATACGTCGGGCGAGTCGTCAAAGCGTCTCGGCGGGCTTATGAACAGCGAGAATAAGCTGCTGTCTGATATCAGCGACACCAAATCGCGGCTTTCGGCGCTCGCGTCGACGGCGCAGGAGATGTACGACCGAGAAAGCACGGTTGCACTCGATACCGCCGCGGCAGCTGAAAAGCATAGCACGCTTGAAATCGACGCGCGCGCATGCGCAGATAGCCTGAAGAGCGCAAGCGTCGAATTGAACAGTCTTAAAAACATCATCAGCGGTTATACAATGCGCACGGAAAGCCGTCGACGCAAGGCAGACGAAGCCGGCGACAAAAAAATGAAGATGACAATTGAGATGAATTCTCTCAAATCCAGGATTAGTCTTTTAACAGAGATGGAAAAGGAGTATCAGGGATATTCGAAGGCCGTCAAGCTTGTCATGCAGGAGTCGCAGCGGGGCATACTAAAGCATGTGCACGGCACAGTGGCGGGACTTATAAAAACAGATGACAAGTTTACCATCGCGATTGAAACGGCGCTTGGCGGCGCTCTGCAAAATATCATCGTCGATACCGAAGAAGCCGGCAAGGAGGCCATCAACTACCTTAAGCGGCGCGACGGCGGCCGGGCGACCTTCCTGCCGATTTCAACAGTACGCGGAAACGTCCTCGAGTCGAGAATACTTTCAGGTGAAGCAGGTTATGAAGGCGTCGCTATTGATCTCGTCCGCTTTAACGAGAAATATACGGGCATTTACAAAAGCCTTTTGGGAAGAGTCGTCATTGCCGATAATCTTGATGACGCCATCCGGATTGCCCGGAAAAATAACAACAGCTTCCGCATCGTCACACTCGATGGGCAGGTCCTGAATGCCGGCGGATCGATGACGGGTGGCTCGGCCTCAAATAATACAGGCATTCTTTCCCGGGCAAACGAACTGGGGCAGCTCTCAGAGCAGGAAAAGATACTGGAAGAGACCGTTTTGCGCGTAGAGCGTGAATATAACGACGCTGTCAGAGACAAAAACGCGGCGGAATACGAGCTTGAAACGTCAAACGCCCAGATGCGCGCCGTTGAAGACCGTGTTCTGAAGCTTGAAACGAATATGAAGCACTTCGAGGCGCTATTAGAGGCATCCACCGGGAATCTTGATTCACTGAAAACAGAAGCGGCCACACTATCGGACAGAATTATGAGCAACGTCGGTGAAACGGAAGCAGTCCGGGAAGAAATCGCTTCTCATGAAAATCAGTTGTCAGATATCAGAGCGCAAATCGTCAAGGATACGGAGGGACAGGAGTTTCTTGCGAGCGAGCGCGATAGGCTCACGAACGCCTTATCAGAGCTGCGTGCACTGGAAGCCTCGTTCGACGCGGAGAGCGACGCTCTAAAAAAGGCTGTTTCCGAGCTGTCTGACCTGCGCGAGATACTGACAGGCGGACGTCAGCAGCAGATTGATTTCCTCGAGGAACTGAAATTAAGGCGTGACGAAATTCAGGGTGAGATTTCAGTCAATGAAACAGCTCTCGGTAGACTGACCGAAAAAATTGAAGCCCTGAAGATAAGGACCGCACAGATTACGACGGAAAAGCTCGAATTGGAGGCTGTCCGTACACGCCGAGACAAAATGATGCAGGATAAAAACCACGAACTGCTTGAGCTTGAGCGAGAATGCGCCCGCCTCGAGCAGAAGAAGATCACTGCCGAGATGGAAGAAAAACAGATTATTGACCGCCTGTGGGACACCTATGAGATAAGCCGGACGACAGCGATGACAGTCCGGCTGGAGATAAAGAGCCTGACAGAGGCAAAACGTCGTATCGCGGAGCTCAAACGGGATATCGCCGGACTCGGTAACCCAAATATCGGCGCCATCGAGGAATTCGATCGCGTCAACACCCGTTACACATATTTGACCGAACAACGCGACGACGTCGAAAAAGCAAAAAGCGAGCTTATGTCGATCATCAAAGACATCACCCATGAAATGCGCACCCTTTTTGCCCGAGAATTTGATGTCATCTGCTCAAGCTTCAAAGAGACCTTCTTGGAGTTTTTCGGCGGCGGACAAGCCTCCCTGGAGCTCGATGACCCAGAGGACATCCTGGGCTGCGGCATCGAGATCAAGGTACAGCCACCGGGGAAATCGCTCAAGACGATTACGCTATTGTCAGGTGGAGAAAAGGCTTTTGTCGCCATTGCGCTCTATTTTGCTATTTTAAAGGTCCGGCCGACACCGTTCGTCGTGATGGACGAAATTGACGCGGCGCTCGACGAGAGCAATGTCATTCGTTTTGCCGACAATATGAGAAAAATGTCCATCAAAACCCAAATGGTTGTCATCACGCACCACCGCGGAACAATGGAAGAGGCGGACGTGCTCTACGGTGTCACGATGCAGGAGCAGGGCGTTTCCCGCGTTCTAAGCATCGACCTCGCCGAAGCGGAAAAAACGTTGAAGAAAGACGTATCGTAAGGCCTGTACGAGGACAACGGGCCGCCGAGGTCGTCGGCCCCTACGATTGCGTGTCCGCAGGGCGTGACGACCCGGCACGCCGTCGTTATTAGAAAACAAAATCAAACAGGAGGAAAAACATTGGGTTTTTTCGATAAGATTAGGGAAGGCTTAGCAAAGACAAAAAAAAATATATCAGTCCAGCTCAGCAGCATGTTTGCCTCTTTTACGGGAGCGAACGAGGACTTTTTTGAGGAGCTTGAAGAGACGCTCATCATGGCCGATCTCGGCGTCGAAACAGTATCGAAGGCTGTCATAAGCCTGCGCGAGGTCACAAAGCGTGAAGGCTATATAAAGGGTGAGGACATTGGCAAAGCGCTCGAGAACATCCTCACGGAGCTGATCGATATCGGCGGCAGCGCCCTGACACTCGAAACAACACCGTCAATCATCCTTGTTATCGGCGTCAACGGCGTGGGAAAAACGACGACGATCGGGAAACTCGCCCTGAAGTTTAAAAGCCAGGGTAAAAAGGTGCTACTGTGCGCCGGAGACACATTCCGCGCGGCGGCCGCCGAACAGCTGACGATCTGGGCGGAGCGGTCAGGTGCCGATATCGTGCGCCATGAGGCAGGCTCTGACCCGGCGTCCGTCATCTTTGACGGCATCGCAGCGGCCAAAGCCAGGGGTGCCGACGTCATCATCTGTGATACGGCAGGGCGGCTCCACAACAAGTCGAACCTCATGAATGAGCTGAATAAAATCAGCCGTATCATCGACCGTGAGCTGCCTGGTGCCGACAGAGAGACGCTTTTAGTGATCGACGCGACAACAGGCCAAAACGGACTGATACAGGCGCGCGAATTCAAAGAGACAGCCGGGATTACAGGACTGGTCCTTACAAAACTCGACGGAACGGCCAAAGGCGGTATCGTGTTTGCGATTGCCGACCAGATTCAGGTCCCAGTGAAACTCATTGGCGTCGGCGAGAAGCCGGAAGACCTCATTGAATTTGACGCCCGGACTTTTGTGGAGGCTTTGCTTAGATGACATTTATACTTGCAGGCAACAATGAAGACAAACTGAAGGAAATGCGGGCCATTTTATCGGAGCTCGGATTCAGTGTTATATCGCAGAGCGAAGCCGGCATTACGCTCGAGGTAGAAGAGACAGGCGATACGTTTTATCAAAATGCCTTTTTAAAGGCGGAAGCCGCGATGAAAGCGACAGGCATGCCGGCAATCGCCGATGATTCTGGACTGATTGTCGACTGTTTGGGCGCAGAACCGGGTGTGCACTCAAAACGATACGGCGGCGAGGGCCTCGACGATAATGACAGGAATGCGCTTCTTCTGAAAAATATGTCGACAATCGCAGACGCGGGGGAACATCGGATGGCGAAATTCGTCTCAGCTATCGTGTGTGTTTTTCCAAACGGCATCATCGTATCCGCTGAAGGCGAATGCGCGGGCACCATTCTGCATGAACCAAAAGGTAGCGGCGGCTTTGGGTATGACCCCGTATTTTTTGTCTCGGGAATGGAAAAAAGCATGGCGGAGCTGACACCAAACGAAAAGAACCTTGTTTCCCACAGAGGACAAGCTCTGAGAAAATTCGAGCCGAAGCTCCGGGAATATTTAGAGAAAGCGGGTAAAACAACATGCTGAACAGTGCACAGAGGGCGCAGCTGCGTGCAATGGCGAACTCTTTGGATACCATCCTTCAAATTGGCAAAGGCGGCATAACCGAAAACATCGTCGCACAGGTAACGGACGCTTTAGCCGCCCGAGAACTCATCAAGGGCAGGGTGCTGGAGTCTTCCATGCTCACAGCGCGTGACGCTGCCGATGAGCTCGGCCGTCTATGTCGGGCTGAATCTGTTTTTACAATCGGTTCCCGATTTGTGCTTTACAAAGAGAATCATGAAATTCCAAAGGAAAAAAGAATAAAACTGATTAAGTGAGTGATGTCATTGAGGCTTGGGATCTACGGCGGTACTTTCAATCCGCCGCATATTGGTCATGTTAGGGCGGCGCTAGCTGCAGCCAAGCAGCTGATGCTCGATGTCCTGGTTATCGTACCCACAGGGATACCGCCGCATAAAGCTCTGCCGTCGGGCTCGCCCACCGCGAAAGATCGGATGGAAATGGCGCGGCTGTCATTTTCCGTGTTGCCGTGTGCCGAATTCAGTGATGTGGAACTCTTGAAAAAGGGCGTTAGTTACACTGTCGATACGGTTGAAGCACTGCTTAAAAAACACCCGGGCGCAGAGGTTTTCGTTATCATGGGCTCGGATATGTATCTCTCGCTGGAGACATGGAAGGATATACACCGCCTCCTTGATTGTTCCGTGCCGGCTGTTCTGTCTAGAAGAGACAGCGACGGTATAGAATTACAGGCTTATGCCGAGCAGATACAAAAAAGATTCAACACCCGGACAATCATCATTGAAAATGACGTCACTGAGATTTCATCAACGGCGCTCCGTGAGATGCTGCCGAAGCGCGAGGGCAATGAATTTGTTGATGAAAATACGTATGCGTATATCATAAAAAACAAACTGTACGGCGCAAAAGCAGAGTTTAAATGGCTGAGAGCGCGCGTTTTCGATACGATGAAACCGAAACGGATTCCGCATACCCTTGGCTGTGAAGCGGAGGCCGTCAGGCTTGCCCAGCGGTGGGGCGCCGATGAGAGCGAGGCGCGTGAAGCCGCTATTTTACATGACATAACGAAGCATCTTGAAATCGATGATCAGTTGCAACTATGTCGAAAATATGATATTATGACTGACACTGTCGAAATAGCGGAGGTCAAACTGCTCCATTCCAAAACAGGCGCAGCGGTTGCCCGGGATATATACGGTGCCTCACAAGCGGTACATGACGCGATTTTGTGGCATACGACAGGCCGAGCAAATATGACATTGTTGGAAAAAATCATCTATATTGCCGACTATATTGAGCCGACAAGAGAATTTGACGGTTTGGATGAACTGCGAAGGCTTGCATATGGTGACCTTGATTTGGCCATTATTAAAGGCTTGAGAATGAGTATAGAAGATATGAGGTCACGCGGCATTATGCCGCACCTGCGGACTGCCGAGGCATTAGACTGGCTCAACGTGCACGGTCCGCAGAACAAAGGGGATTAGGCTATGAAATTATCCGGCAATAAAAGAAACGGGCGGTATTCTGCGAGTAATCAACAGTATGCGGCGCCCAAGAATAATAAAAGTCAAGAAGAGCAATATGTTGGTCCGAGAGCAGCGAAGGCCGCGGCGAAAAGAAAGAAAGCAAGAAGAGCCAGAAGAGTTCTGATAGCAATTTTAGTCATCATCATCGCTCTTGCCGCTGTCTTATATTGTGTTTACACATTTGGCGTTAAACCGCCGCCATATACGCCGCCGAAACCGAGCAGCCCGGCAAATGATCAAGCAGTTACTGATGGGGAGTCACCGGTGTCTTTCTCATCTGACAGAAAAAGCGAGTATGACTACACCTTTGCCATTATTGGTTTTGACGACGACAACGGAAACACCGACACAATGATGGTAGCCAACTTCGATGCGACGAATCATACACTGAGCGTCGTCAACTTGCCGCGCGATACGCTCGTCAATGTTTCGTGGAATACAAAAAAAATCAACTCGCTGTATGCCAACGGCGGCATTGAGGGTGTGACAAACGGCTTGTCGAATATCCTCGGCTTCCAGGTGGATTTTTATGTAATGGTCGATTTGAAGGCGTTTATTGAGCTTGTAGACGCTGTCGGCGGCGTTGAATTTGATGTACCGCGGGATATGGATTACGATGATCCCTCGCAGGATCTGAGCATTCATTATCAAGCGGGAATTCAGCACCTTGACGGGCAGGAAGCCATGGAGGTCGTGCGCTTTAGAAAGGGCGTAAATGGATACCCTGACGCCGACATCGGACGAATCGGGACGCAGCAGGATTTCCTTTTGACAGCTGCCAAACAGATTCTGGCGAAACAGAATGAGCTAAATATCACGGAGCTTGCTAGCATCTTTATCAACTATGTTGATACGGATCTCGAGCTGGGCAATCTCGTATGGCTCGGCAAGGAATTCTATAAAATGGATGCCGCGAATATCACATTCGAGACGCTGCCGGCCAATTACGGCGATACCGTTAACAATTCGTCGTATGTGACAATCTATTTAAACGACTGGCTGAAGCTTCTCAACGAGAAAATCAATCCCTATAAGCAGGAGATAACGGCGGGGGACCTCAGCATACTAACGCGCGACGGGAACGGCAGTCTCTATGTTACTAACGGTGTCTGGGCTGGTAAACAATCCTGGGGTTCTGGTGGCAGCGCTTCAGAATCGACTGACAGCTCTGAGGTGTCTGAAAAACCGAGCGCAGTACCCAGCCCGAGCCCAAGCCCGAGCGACGAGCCAAGTCCGAGCGACGAGCCAAGTCCGAGCGACAGCGCGTCCCCGAGCCCAAGCGAAGAACCGTCACCGAGCCCAAGCGGCGTGGACAGCAGTCCCGATAGCAGCCCGACCGAAGCGGGCGGAGAAGCATCTCCGAGTCCAACGCCGAGCAGTGAGGCGTCCCCGACCCCGAGTCCGAGCGGCACATAAATATCATCCAATCCAAGCGCCATGCCCAAATCAAGACCGGGTCCGATCACCGCAGCAGACGGGAAGGATAGTGATATGAAATTATCCGGTAACAAGAAAAACGGGCGATTTACGCCGGGCAGTCGGCGGGATCAGATGCCTCCGGCGAACCATAATCAAAGAGAACAAGGCGTTGACCCGAGGTTGGCAAGAACCGCAGCAAAAAAGAAAAGACTATATAGAGCAGCTAAGATACTGATCGTCATACTGGCTGTCATTCTGGCACTGCTGGTGACCTTTTATATCATACTCAAATTAAGTCTCAAGCCGCCTGCTGTAAATGAAGTACCGAAGCCATCGACCAGCAGCGCTGATGCTGCGGAGCCCGGAGCCTCCGCCGTTCTGACGGAGCCGCCGAGCAGAGACAAGACGAAATACACATTTGCCATCCTCGGGATGGACGACGGCAACGGCAATGCCGATACAATGATGGTCGCTACCTTCGACGATGAAAACTATACATTGAATGTTGTCAGCATACCGCGTGATACGCTTGTGAACGTCTCCTGGCCGGTAAAAAAGGCGAACTCCTTCTACGCATATGGCAAAATGGAAAGAGTCTACGACGGCCTGACAGACCTTTTGGGTTATCAGGTGGAAAATTATGTCAAGGTTGACCTGGACGCGTTTTCCAAACTCGTCAACTCCATCGGCGGCGTTGATTTCGACGTGCCGAAGGATATGAATTATGATGACGACTCACAGGATCTCCATATCCATCTGAATGCGGGACCGCAGAAACTTGACGGCGACAAGGCGCTCCAACTGGTGCGCGCGCGATTGAAAGTCCATTCTACCGGTGATATCGGCCGTATTGAGACGCAGCAGGCCTTTTTAAAAGCAGCGGCCGAACAGATACTGGAAAAGAAGGATTCAATAAAAATATCGGCGCTGATCGATATCTTTTTGAATGATGTCGATACCGACCTCACACTGGGAAATCTGGGGTGGCTTGCCAAGGAATTCTTCAAAATGGACGCGGTGAACATCAGTTTTGAAACGATACCCGCGGAATACAATGACTCAGTAAATGGCGACTCGTACTGCACTATTAACGTCAACGAGTGGCTCAACGTCATCAATACGAAGCTTAACCCATTTGACTTTGAAGTCAAGGCCGAAGACCTCAGTATCCTGACGCGGGACGATAACGGCAGCCTCTATGTCACCAACGGCGTTTGGGCGGGCAAAAAATCCTGGGGCTCGGGCAGCAGTTCATCCGGCTCGAGCAGTGCTGCCGTGAGCCCGTCGGCCAAGCCGAGCACCGAGCCGAGTCCGAGCGAAAGCCCGTCTTCGAGTCCGGTCGCAAGCGATACGCTGCCGAGCCCAAGCGGTGAGGACAGCAGTCCCGACATCAGCCCGACAGAGACGGGAGGCGGCGCATCTCCGAGTCCGAGTCAGACTCCAAGCGACAGCACGCCGCCGAGTCCGAGCGGCTCGACGTAAACAGCGTCAAGTCAGGGTGGGAACTGAAAATATTGGAATAAAACTGATACGTTTTTCTCAAAGTGAGGAATAATATATTTTAGTTAATTACACGAAAGGAATGGTCGCATTAATGCTGACATCTTTAGAAGTAGCGGAACTGGCCGTTAGAGTTCTTGACGGTAAGAAAGCACAGGATATCAAAGTGCTGGAAACGAAGGACATCACGGTGCTGGCCGACTATTTTATCATTTGCACCGCAGGTTCAACGACGCAAATTAAGACACTGGCCGACGAAGTCGATAAAGTGCTCAAGGGCAAAGGCGAGCTGGCTCTCCGTACCGAGGGATATCGCGGCGGCGGATGGGTACTCGTCGATTTCGGCTCAATCGTCGTGCATATATTTTTGAAAGACATCAGAGAATTCTACTCTCTCGAAAGACTCTGGAGAGATGCTCGAGAGCTTGACATCAGCAATTGGATTATCGACGAAGACACGATAAAGGCACCCGGCGTTTAACCGAAAGCGCCTGTGCGCCGATAGAATTCATGAGAGAAATAAAGGACTGATTTAATGAAGTACGAATTTGCCCGTATTGAAAAGAAGTGGCAGGAGAAGTGGGATGCAGCGAAGGCTTTTGCATCATCCGATAATAGCGGCGGCAAGAAATTCTACGGGCTTATCGAGTTTCCATACCCGTCCGGAGAGGGGCTGCATGTCGGCCACCTGCGCCCTTATACAGCAATGGACATCGTTGCGCGGAAGAAGCGTATGCTGGGCGATAACGTCCTGTTTCCGATCGGCTTTGACGCCTTCGGTCTACCGACAGAAAACTACGCCATCAAGAATAAGATTCATCCCGCTATCGTCACAAAGCGGAATATTGCGCGTTTCACCGAGCAGCTCAAAATGCTCGGCTACAGCTTTGACTGGGATCGCGCCGTCGATACCACAGACCCCGAATACTATAAATGGACGCAATGGATATTCTTAAAACTGTTTGAAAATGGTCTGGCATATAAAGCCTCCATGCCAGTCAACTGGTGCACCTCCTGCAAGTGCGTTTTAGCCAACGAAGAGGTTGTCGGCGGCGTCTGTGAGCGCTGCGGGGCTGAGGTTGTCCGCCGCGAAAAGAGCCAGTGGATGCTGAGAATTACGAAATACGCCCAGCGCCTCATTGACGATTTGGATGATCTGGATTATATCGAACGCGTCAAAACCCAGCAGAAGAACTGGATTGGAAGATCGACAGGCGCCGAGGTGGATTTTGCCACAACCGCAAGCGACAAGCTTCGCGTTTTCACGACGCGGCCGGATACTCTTTTCGGTGCGACTTATATGGTCATATCGCCGGAGCATGAAATCATAAAAAACTGGGCAGACAAACTGACGAATCGCAAGGAGGTCTGCGATTATCAGGATTCAGCTTCAAGAAAATCCGATTTCGAGCGGACAGAGATGGCAAAGGACAAAACGGGCGTTGAGCTCAAAGGTGTCCGTGCCATAAACCCCGTAACAGGAAACGAAATCCCCATTTTCATTTCCGACTATGTCCTCGCGACATACGGCACAGGCGCCATTATGGCTGTCCCGGGCCATGACACGCGCGATTGGGAATTTGCGAAGAAATTTAGTCTGCCGATCATTGAGGTCGTCTCCGGCGGTGATATTGATAAAGAAGCGTTCGTCGACTGCGAGACCGGCACAATGGTTAACTCTGGCTTCTTAAACGGACTGTCTGTTGAAGACGCGATTGTGAGAATTACACAATGGCTGACCGAAAAGGGACTGGGCGAGACAAGCATCAAATACAAGCTCCGTGACTGGGTATTCTCACGCCAGCGTTACTGGGGTGAGCCGATCCCGATTGTGCACTGCGCGCATTGCGGATATGTCGCCCTGCCCGAAAGCGAGCTCCCGCTGCTGCTGCCCGAAGTCGAAAAGTATGAAACGACAGAAACAGGTGAGAGTCCTCTCGCCGCGATGACCGAATGGCGAACCACGACATGCCCCAAATGCGGCGGTTCCGCCTCCCGCGAAACCGATACAATGCCGCAGTGGGCAGGCTCAAGCTGGTATTTTCTCCGGTATGCCGACCCGCATAATAAAAACGCGCTCGCTTCCCGCGAGGCTCTCGATTACTGGACGCCGACTGACTGGTATAACGGCGGCATGGAGCATACGACGCTGCACCTTTTGTACTCCAGGTTTTGGCATAAGTTTCTGTTTGACATCGGCGTCGTGCCGACAAGCGAACCATATATGAAGCGTACCAGCCACGGGATGATCCTCGGTGAAGACGGGGTAAAGATGTCAAAATCCCGCGGCAATGTCATCAACCCGAACGATTATTTACCCGAATTCGGTGCCGATACACTGCGACTTTATATTATGTTTATCGGCGACTTTGAAAAAGCCGCGCCGTGGTCGTCTATCGCAGTTAAAGGCTGCAAGCGCTTCCTCGACCGCATCTGGAACCTGTCTGAGACGCGCGTGAGCGGGAACGACAGCTACTCAGAAGCCAACGAGGCTGCTGTTCACCGCGCCATTAAGAAGGTCGGCGATGACATTGAGAACATGAAATTCAATACGGCAATCGCCACGCTGATGGCGCTCGTCAACGATTTCTATGAGAAAACCCCATCGCGCGGAGACATCAAAGCGCTCCTGGCGCTCCTGACACCATTTGCCCCGCATGTCGCCGAGGAGCTATGGGAGATTCAGGGCTTTAAAGGCTTGGCATGTCAAGCCGAATGGCCTCAGTACGACGAGAGCAAAACAATCGACAGTGAGCGTGAAATTGCCGTTCAGGTTGGCGGAAAGCTAAAGACGACCGTCATGGTTCCGAATGATGCCGAAGACGATACAATATTGCAAGCGGCCAAAGATGACGACAAGATAAAAAAACTGCTTGAAGGCAAAGAAATAATTCGAGTCATCGTCATAAAAAACAAGCTGATTAATCTCATTATTAAGTAAGACAGCCAACCGCCGTCATGTCATACCCGCCGTCGTGTCATACCTACCCGCCGTCATGTCATTCCCGCGAAGGCGGGAATCCAGTCCTCCGCGTGGGGAACGTAGATTCCCGCCTTCGCGGGAATGACATAAGAGCGTGGTTGCCATACCGCTGGTTGCCATACCGCTGGTTCCCGTACCGAGGATAAATAGCACTTGACAATTTTGCGCCGTCAACTTATAATAACTATGTTAAAGCCATACGAATGGCCCTTAAAACGTGCCGAAGGGCGCGTATTTGGAGGGAGGGGAAATTAGTGTCGGAAGTCCACATCAAGGATAATGAATCCATTGACAGTGCCTTAAAGAGATTTAAGCGCAACTGTGCAAAAGCAGGAGTGCTCTCAGATCTCAGGAAAAAAGAGTATTA
Organism: uncultured Eubacteriales bacterium; assembly: GCA_942492735.1. Lineage (GTDB taxonomy): Bacteria > Bacillota > Clostridia > Oscillospirales > Oscillospiraceae > Sporobacter. Next base: position 3,550,823 of record OW818648.1, on the reverse strand, counting down.
TCAGAGCCCAAGCGTCAAGCGCCGCAAGAAGTCTGAGGCGGCTAGAAAAAATAAGAATAAGAAGTTTTTCTCATAAAATAAGAACCGGACTGCAAGCAATCCCTTGGATTGAAATGACAGTCCGGTTTTAATTTTTAAAGATTAGCGAATTTTAGAATTGCTCTTTCGGTTCGGAAAAGGATTCGATGGTGCCGGAGACTTCCGAGAAATAGAAGACCTCGTAGATGCCGTCATCGGGCTTATACATGGAAATCGGGCACAGCTTCAGGAATTCGGCTCTGGCGTCATTTGTGTTGTCGCGGACGAGCGTACCGTGCATGCGGAACCACTTCGGGCCGATCATCGCGCAGATTTCAACCTTGGGGTTTGCCATGATCTGCTTGAAAACTTCCTTGGTGTTGTTCATGCAGATGTACGTCTTGCCGTCGAACTCAGCGACTGCGCCGAAGGGGCGGACGCGCGGCTGGCCGCCTTCAACCGTTGCGATAAAAAATGTCTTGGCCTGCTGAAGTAGTTCGGTTGCTTTATTCATAAGTAACATCCTTTCTTATGCGTGCGCGGAACAATACATAGGGTATCCGCACAGTTTGTTCACATATGAAGACTATACCACATGTCCGAAAACATGAAAAGCTATAATCTTTTATATTTATCATTTGTCGAAGATTTGATATCTCATGATGATAATTTAGTCAATAAAAAATTTACAACAATACTTGCATATTACAACTATTTCGTGATACAATAATTGCGATAAGAGGTGGTACGAATGAACGAGGCAACCAAAGCAAAGCTGCTGCGCGAATTAGTCCGCGTGCTGGAGCGAAAACTCGGTGTTCTGGAGGACGGTGAACTATCCTGCTGCGGTATTTCGATGGCCCAATGCCATGCCCTTGTCGAAATAGGGCGCGAGAAGAGCATATCACTTGTCGAGCTTTCCAAGCTGCTTGATCTCGATAACAGCACAATGAGCCGGACGGTGAATAATCTTGTCAATAGCGGTATGGCTGAGCGGGAGCTCGACCCGAACGACAGGCGGTATGTCGCCATTAAGCTCACAGAGGCAGGCATCAAGGCTTATGATGAGATTGAAAAAAATATGAATCTGTATTTTGAACAGATTTTTGAGGTCATTCCCGCCCAAAAGCGGGATCAGGTGTTAGATAGCCTGCAGGTCCTGGTAACGGCAATCACCCAAACCGATTGCTGCTCTTAGAAAAAGGTAAACGACAACGGTTTGCCAACGCGTGTCATCCTGAGCAATGCTCGGAATGAGCGTTTGACGAAGGATCTCCGGGTAATCTCTGAATGTTGCGCTGGCATTAATTTACCTGTAGATTCTTCGCAGGCTCAGAATGACAAACCATCGGTGTTTCATAACAATGGCGGCTGCCGGTATTTCAAAGTGATGTCAAGGTAACTATTAATATTGGGGTCAGATTTCTATAAATCATAAGGAGTGAACTGGTATGGCAAAATCGTGCTGCGGAGGCTCGTCCTCAGCGCCAAAGGTCAAAGTCAAGCAGGTCAGATGCTGCGCCTCGGGTGATACGAATGAAGATATATGTAACTGCGGCAGTGAAGCGGTGTGTGATAATTCGGGTTTAACGCAAGAACCTATTGAAAAATCACAATGTGGCTGCGGAGAAAATGAAAAAATAGAAGCGAAATGGATTACTGGATACATTCAGACGCCGTCGGGAGAGGTCCCACAGGGTTCAACGTCGCTTGACATTTCTGATACGTTCGGCTCGTGGAAGTGCCGCTGGTCGATCGGCCGGATGGATTATACGGTCGAGCCCGGCCTTTACAGCGTTGGTACACCGGACGATTCATCTCCGGTACTCGTGACAGCCAACTACAAAATGACGTTTGACAGGCTTCGCGAGCAGCTCGGCGGTTTAAGTCTGTGGATCGTCGTCTTAGATACAGACGGCATCAATGTTTGGTGTGCAGCGGGGAAGGGCACGTTTGGCACGGAAGAAGTTATTGGTCGCATCAAAGCTGTGGGGCTCGATAAAATAGTTTCCCACCGCACCGTCATTCTACCGCAGCTTGGGGCGACGGGCGTTGCGGCGCATGAGGTGAAAAAGCAATCCGGCTTCCGCGTCGTCTACGGTCCTGTCAAAGCCAACGACCTCAAAGCATTCCTATCGGCGGGCATGGTCGCGACGGAAAAAATGCGGACGGTGACGTTCACCTTTCGTGAGAGAATTGTCCTGACGCCAATGGAGCTTGTCGGTTCGCTCAAACTGCTCCTCATCGTTTTCGGTATATTCTTTATATTAAACGCCATAGGCCTCGGGCATTACGGTATTGTCGATTTATATGCCGTGCTCGGCACTGTTCTTGTCGGATGCATCCTCGCGCCAGCGCTGCTGCCTTGGATACCCGGCAGAGCGTTTGCTTTTAAAGGAGGACTTCTTGGGTTTCTATGGGCTGCTGGTGTTTGCTTTTTAAACGGCTTCCCCGGCGTACCCAGCTTCGGCTGGCTGAAGGCAATCTCGTTCCTCCTCATTCTGACGTCCGTCTCCGCGTTCTGCACAATGAATTTCACAGGCGCCTCCACATATACGTCGCTCTCGGGTGTCGATAAGGAAATGAAAATTGCGCTGCCGATGATGCTCATTGCCACTGCCATCGGTGTTATACTGTTGCTCGTGAATGACTTTATTCTAGTTTTTAGCTGAGAAAGGGGTACTGATATGAAATATTTAAAAGATGTTGCGACGCTGCAGCACGATATGGATAAATGCACCGGCTGCGGCATGTGCCTGAATGTCTGCCCCCACAGGGTTTTCGAAAAATTCGAGGGTAAAGTCCGTATCGCCGACCGAGACAAATGCATGGAATGCGGCGCATGTCAAAAAAACTGCCCGTTTAACGCCATCGAGGTAGAGGAAGGCGTCGGCTGCGCTGCTGCTATTATCATCGGCCTCCTGACAGGAACGGAACCGACGTGCTGTTGATCGGCTAATGGCTGGATGTCCTCATCTCGGAAGTATTTTTTCCAAACGACAGCAGTGTAAAGGAAAGAAAATCATGATTCTGGAAATAAGAGAAATGGCGGTATCCGACTGGACCGATGTACGCAGAATTTATCAGCAAGGAATGGACACAAACAGTGCGACTTTTGTGGCACCTGTCCGCCATATGAGGAATGGGACAGAACCCATTTGCGAATTTGCAGACTCCTCATAATTTTAGATGGTAAAGTTATCGGTTGGGCCGCTCTATCCCCTGTATCAAGCCGCTGTGTCTACGCCGGCGTTGCAGAAGTCAGTATCTACATTGACGCAAACCACAGAAGCAGGGGTGCTGGACAACAATTACTCAATGCGTTAATAAAGCTGTCAGAGGAAAATGACATATGGACACTCCAATCAGGCATTATGCAGGAGAACGCGCCTAGTGTCCGGATGCACGAAAAGTGTGGTTTTCGTATGGTTGGTTACAGGGAAAAGATCGGCTGCGATCGATTCGGTCAATGGAGAAACACCTTTCTGATGGAAAAACGCAGTACAAACGAACGATTCGATGCTTTTTATTCGACCTGTGAAAGCTGCCAATAAGGAAAGGACAAAATCATGTCTTTAGGAGGTTCCGCCATGTCAGAAAAACTTTATCCGACGCCGCATATTAACGCAGTCCCCGATGATTTTGGTAAAACAGTCCTGATGCCAGGCGATCCGCTGCGCTCCAAATTCGTTGCTGAAACGTATTTTGAAAATCCTGTGCTCGTGAATAATGTGCGCGGCGTTCATGGCTACACGGGTACCTATAAGGGTGTGCGCGTATCGGTGATGGCCAGCGGGATGGGAATCCCGTCGATCGGGATTTACAGCTATGAGCTTTATAATTTCTTCGGTGTTGAAAATATCATGCGCATCGGTTCGGCGGGAGCCTGCCAGAACAGTGTACACATCCGTGATATCATTATCGCGATGGGCGCATGCACGAATTCCGGCTACGCAGCGCAGTACCAGCTCCCCGGTGCTTTTGCCCCAATCGCGGATTATGGGATGATGCACGCCGCCATTGAAGCCAGCCGAGCAGCTGGGGCGACATACCATGTCGGCAATTTGCTCTCTTCAGACACGTTTTATTCAGATGATGCCGAAGCGCTACAGAGATGGATTAGGATGGGTGTGCTCGCCGTTGAAATGGAAGCGGCCGGGCTTTATATGAACGCCGCACGGGCCGGGAAAAAAGCGCTTGCCATCTGCACGGTTTCGGATCACATTCTGACCGGAGAGGCCACCTCAGCCAACGAGCGGCAAAATTCCTTCGGTCAAATGATAAAAATAGCACTGGAGACAGCAGTTGCCATGGAGACGGCAACTACGATTAAGTAGGGGCGGATTCCATATCCGCCCATTCCTGGTAACGCGCCGCAAGTGAAGGGCGGATATAGAATCCGCCCCTACGGCGATATTGTCGTGTATTCTATGATGGCATTAAAAATAAAACAGCCCCGATCGGGCTGTTTCGGTATATTGACGCTAATACGGTTCCTCCATAAACACAATGTAATATCAGTGTATCCCGCGTTACCTGTCATTGCTAAGAAATACCAGCGTTTTGTCATTCTGAGCCTGCGAAGAATCTCCAGGGAAACTAATGCCAGCGCAACAATCAGAGATTACCTGGAGATCCTTCACAAAACGCTCGTTCCGAGCATTGTTCAGGATGACACGCATTGGTGACCCGTTTTCGTTAACTGTGGTGTGCAAACAAGTGGGGGATTCCCGCGTAGGCGGGAATCCATTCTCCCGGGTACGTGGATTCCCGCCTACGCGGGAATGACAGTGCGGACGAAGTCGTTATCGTAATCGAATAATAGTATATGGCATTGCTCTAGAGGCGGGATAATACCGATATAACTTTCTCCATTCCAAAGGGTTTTTCAATAAAACCGACAGCTCCAAGATTTATGGATGTCTTAATGCTGTCATATATACGCACACCGGTCATCATTACAACCTGCGGTTTTTTCTCGAGATCCATAAAAGCGATGTTTTCTAAGACGTGATAACCTGAGAAATGCGGCATGCTGATATCCAGCAAAACAAAATCCGGCTGCATTGAATGAATCATCTCGATTGCCTTTATACCGTTATTGGCAACGCCGGTTATTTCGAGATTTGGATCATCATATAGCTTGAAATAATCGGAGAAAACTTCAGTAAAAGCGCGGTTATCATCGACAAGTAGAATAGAACGTTTAACGCTTGACAATCATATCACCCTCATATAGGTAAAAATATACATATATGTTATAACAATAAGCTATTACATTGTAAAAAACAACCATAAAATCTTGACAATTTTCCCTGTCCTTTGATTCGTTACCGTACATTATTTTGTATATTTACATAATTATTGACGTAGTGGAATATTATGATATAATGTTCGGGTTTATACGCAATTTCGACAGCTTGAGGAGTTACATATGCAGGGCTCACTTAATAACTGTTCTCATATGATTTGACTTTGCGCGCGCGCGGTGTTATATTAGTATAGAGCTCTTTATGTAAGAGCACGACAATAAAAATGGATATCACCACGAGAAGTCACTTTTTATTAAAGTGGCTTTTTTTATTGAATAAATGTAAATATACGGAAGCAACATAGAAAATAATATATAAGAATGCTGTGAAGCCAGCAGAGACACAGGCATGACAATATGGGGGTAGCTGATGATAGCAAATAAAAAGTCAAAAAGTTTAAAAACAGATCATATTTTCCGAATGACCGACGATACCGGTATACTCCATCATTCCAACTATGGGGTACCTGATCTCTCAGAAGGATATAAGACAACAGATAACGCGAGAGCGCTCATTATGGCTGTAAAGCTGTTTGATCAAACGCAATCGAAAAAAGTTGAGGGTCTGATTTATCGGTATGTATCCTTCTTGTCAAATGCCCAAACCGAAGAGGGTACTTTTCGGAATACAATGCGGTATAATCGCGAATTTCTAGAGGAACATAACTCTGAAGAATGCTTTGGACGATGCATGTGGGCGTTGTGCTATACTTTTTCGGGTCATCATGTACCGCATGGTATCAAGAAAGCCGCAAGGGATATGATTGATAAAGCGATGCCGCAATGCACGAACCTAACCTCGTCCAGAGCCATCGCATACGTGATCATCGGGCTTAATTATCTTGGATATGAAAAAACCATCAGAACGATTTCAAAGCTGGCCGCTTCGCTTGCAGATCATTATATACATTACAAAAACGGTGATTGGCATTGGTTCGAAGATAGATTGACCAGCTGCAATGCAGCGTTGCCATGGGCGCTGCTGACGGCGTTTCAAGTGACAAAAGAAGCAAGATATATGAAAATCGGCCTTGAAAGCCTGCTGTTTCTGGAAAGGATGACTTTTACCGAGAATTATTTCAAACCAATTGGCAATAACGGGATGCATTATGAGGAAAAAGAAGCTGCCCGGTGTGATGAGCAAACTCTTGAAGCCAGCGAATCAACCTCTGCTTATGTCACAGCTTTCTTAGTGACGAACAATGCAGAATATCTCGAAAAGGCAAAAGCTTGTTTTTCCTGGTATATCGGCAGAAATTCGATAAAGAACACGCTTTTGGATTATGAGACCGGGGGCTGCCATGACGGCATTGAATCGGACAGATTGAATCCAAATCAGGGGGCAGAAAGTATCGTTTCCTTCTGGTTAGCCTATTTGGCGATTAAGGAATATATAAAACCCGAAATAATAACATAGATATAAAACAGCCGCATTGGATAATGCGGCTGTTTTAATGTCAAATAACCATTATGATGCAGCCACATAAAATGTAATACGTTTATGTAAAAGTCAAGGCAGGCAGTGATAGTGCAACGAGAGATCATTCAATACCAAGGAAGCGATATATTAAGGCAAAAAGCAAAAAAAGTTGAAATAATTGATACAAAAGTATTATCAGTGCTTGAAGATATGGCTGAAACACTGAAGAACGTCGGTGGAAACGGCTTGGCCGCGCCTCAAGTCGGCGTTTTGCTGCGGCTTATTGTGGTAAAAATCGAAACGAACTATGTAAAGCTGATAAACCCAACACTTATTAAATCTGTCGGCGAGCAGATTTCCCTGGAAGGCTGCCTGAGCCTGCCGGGTATTTATGTGAAGATAAAACGACCTGAATTCGCTGTTATAGAGGCACTTGATATTAACGGAAAACGAATCGAACTAAAAGCGCTAAATCGCCGGGCACCGATATTCGCCCACGAAATTGACCATCTCGAAGGCATTTTGCTTATTGATAAAGCAATACAAATTGTGACATATAAAAAACAAAACAGCCCTCTTGGGGCTGCCCGCATATAGAAGAGAAGCAAGAAAATATGAAAAGCAGTATTTACAAATGGCGCTATAAGTGATATTATAGATATATCAAACGTATGGTACGAGTAACTTTTAAGTCATCAATCATTTTGATTGCTGATCATAGAACACAATTTCATCTTCCAGTAAAATACGCGGGGAGCGCAACCTCCGCGTATTTTGCATTTTCGTCTTTAATTTGTGGTTGTAAGCGTCGTCATTTGTCGACGGTCCTGGAGAAAGAGACGCCGTTTTTATGCAGCATGACCTCGAGTTTTGTTCTGTCACCCCGAATAAGAGACTGTGTGAATTCAAATATCTCACCGTTTTCGGACATCGTTTGTCTCTGGTGGAAAAAACCGGCGCTGCCGCTTTTGCAGCCTAGGAGATCGGCTTCATCATGGGTGAATTTCACGGCTTCATATGAATCAACAGCCGAGGCCGGCACGATGCCAATTTCAAATAAAAGAGAATATATGGAATGCGTCTCAGCGAGCTCTCGCGTCAGGTTCGGATAGATATATTGGGGATAAAAGGATGTTTCAAGCATGAGCGGCTCACCCTCAACCCGCCTTATTCGTGTAAAACGATAGAATAATTTATCGTTTGTGCTGATCGAAAACATTTTCATAATGTCCTGCGGTGGGGTGATAATATCGAATTCCATCAAAGTCGAGGAGGGCGTCAGTCCCATAGCGGTGATTTCACTGGTGAAGGAATAGACGTTTTCGTTGCGACGCCTCATTTTTGGTTCCGCGACGAAGGTTCCGCGGCCTTGCTTGCGGACGACAAGTCCCTCGTCCTCTAAAGCACCGATAGCCTGCCGGACTGTCGAACGGCTGATCTCGAGGTTCCTGCACAGCTCTGCTTCGGATGGCAGGAGATCACCGGGTGACATCATGCCGGTTGAAACCAAGCGTTTAATAATACTGACCAGCTGAAAATAAAGCGGCACGTTGCTGTCAGCCTGGAGGTTGGCTTCAAGAATGGGGTTTATAGTCATTATCAAACTCCTCACGAATGAGATTTAATTATTATAGCACATATACGGGAAATAGCAATTGGTAAGGCTGAAACTATACCGTCATCCGGGACAAAAAACACGTATTTTTTATTTACAAATAGTATATTTTGTATTACAATGTTATCACAAACGTATGGTACATTTGTAAAGATTGGTACATAGAGATTTATAAGGGCGAAAATATTGTCGAGGGAGAATGGAAATGGCATTGAAAGTTGGTATTAATGGTTTTGGCAGAATTGGCAGGCTAGTACTTAGGCAGGGGATTGATCGTCAGGATATTGAGTTCGTTTGCATTAATGATCCCTTTATTGACCTGGAATATATGACATATTTATTGAAGTACGATTCGGTACATGGACGCTTCAAAGGGACGATTGAAAAAGACGACGGGTATCTTGTGGTCAATGGCCAGAGAATACTGGTAACTGCCGAAAAAGATCCCGCAAATATACCTTGGGCGAAGGCCGGCGCCGAATATGTTGTCGAGTCAACCGGTGTATTTACAAATGCCGAAGGTGCCGGGAAGCATCTTGCAGCCGGTGCTAAAAAAGTTATCATCTCGGCTCCTGCGACGGACATTCCGACGTTTGTCATGGGTGTGAACAATACAGACTACCGTTCCGATATGACTATTGTATCAAACGCCTCCTGCACAACAAATTGTCTGGCACCGCTTGCAAAGGTGGTACATGACAAGTTCGGAATCGAAGAAGGTCTTATGACAACAATCCACGCCACAACAGCAACCCAGAAAACAGTCGATGGCCCGTCGGGCAAAGACTGGCGTGCCGGCCGAACGATTCTCAACAATATCATTCCGTCATCGACAGGCGCCGCAAAAGCAGTCGGCCTTGTCATTCCGGAGCTCAAGGGCAAGCTGACCGGCATTTCAATGCGTGTTCCAACATCAGATGTCTCTGTTGTTGACATGACGGCCCGGCTCATTAAACCGGCTAAATTTGATGAAATCTGCGCAGAGATTAAAAGAGCCTCTGAAAATGAATTAAAGGGCATTGTCGAATACATTGACTTTGACGCCGTATCGACTGATTTCCTTGATGATACCAATACCTGCATCTTTGATGTCAGGGCCAGCATTTCTCTCAACGATAAGTTTGTAAAGCTTGTAGCCTGGTATGACAATGAGATCGGCTACTCGACCAAAGTCGTTGACCTTGCATACTATATGTATTGTGTCGACACCGGTAAAGCTTAATATCAGGAACAAGGGAATAAGCATAGGCGCATTGCGTTACTGTCATTTATGATGAGCAATTAAGTTTTTGACATTCCCTTTATAAATCCATGCAAGAAACGCAGGCTGATCACCCGCGTTTTTTGCATTTATTATTATTTGATGTTTATAAGGACCTATGTTAAACTAAAACGTCTTGTTGCTTCTCGGCACATAATTTATCGGTAAACAATGGCGTTACCGAAGAAAGGAGTACGCTGTTTAGAAAACTAAAATACTATAATTACAAAGGGGTATTTGTGGTGGGGAAAAAGGTCAAGCTTTTCAGCATATCAATTGTAATGATGCAATTACTGACATTTCGATGTTTAGCATCATCCGAAACAAGCAATATTTCTGAACAAATACAGCAAGTTCAGCAATATAATTTTTCGATTGGTATCCTCGCAATGTTATTAGTAGGTTTCGGATTTTTGATGGTGTTTGTAAAAAACTACGGTTTTAGCGCGACAACAGGTACATATCTGGTCGTTGCAACTGCTTTGCCGCTGTATATGTTCCTCCGGTCCGCCGGCGTATTATCTGCAGAGGAGATTTCTGTTGGCAGTATAGAATCAATACTTTATGCAGAATTTGCGGCGGCAGCAGCACTGATCGCAATGGGTGCGGTGCTCGGCAGACTGCGTAATTATCAATATGCACTACTCGCCATCATCATTATCCCCGTTTATTTATTGAATGAATGGCTGGTTTATGACGGTGGATTAGGCATTACAAAGGGCTTCGTCGATGCTGCGGGATCTATCGGGATCCATGCCTTTGGTGCATATTTCGGTTTAGGGCTGACGATGCTGCTCACTTCCGCTAAAGCCAGAAATATAAGCATAACGAGCGATACCACCTCAGATAGATTTGCACTGCTCGGCTCAATGGTTTTATGGATATTTTGGCCGAGCTTCTGCAGCGCGGTTGTTGCGCCGGAGCAAGTTCAGCTCACCGTGGTCAATACAATATTAGCACTTTGCGGCGCGACGCTCGGTACATTTGTAATGAGTTTTGTACTCAGAAAAAGAAAACCGGCTATTGCGGATATTGCAAACGCCTCGCTGGCAGGCGGTGTGGCAATTGGCGCGACATGCAATATTGTCAGTCCTGCCGTCGCTTTGGCAATCGGCATCGCGGCAGGAGCCTTGTGCGTCACCGGCTATGCAGTAATTCAAGACAGGCTGCAAGCAAAACTCAAAATAGTAGATACCTGCGGTGTTCATAATTTGCATGGTATGCCGGGTTTACTTGGGGGGCTGATTGCGATAATTGTTGTCCCGGGTATTGCCGTGGCGCAGCTCTGCGGTATCATATTTACAGTGGTTTTTGCATTTGCAGCAGGACTGCTCGGCGGCTTTATTATTAAGCTGACAGGCACCAAAGTATCTCCCTATGAAGATTCCGAGGAATTCGAAAAGACGTAGAAAAGACGAGGGGACGGTTCATTCGTCTGGTTACCCAAGACGTCAAACCATCCCCTCGCAGTTGGACGACATCCCGATTTTGATGATCATCACAAGAACAAGAACTGACATACGGATAACTTCAAAACACCGTTTGCTGTAGGAGTACCCCTGCAGCAAACGGTGTTTGTTTTTATCCGAAGCGCACTGTTACTTCGGAAACTGCCGCGCAGCCCAGCTCCACTTTAGCGCCCCAATTACTCATGGCGGAATGTCTTTCGATAGACGTGCTGACTGCAAGCTCACCCAGCGCCCCGCGCGCCCGAGCCTCCTTTAAAGCGGCCTCCTCGGACGCGGCTTTTGCGGTGTCAATAGCCTCGTCGAGATTGTCAAACCGGCTGCTGCCGAGCGGCGCATGCACGACGTAATACATATGGCCCGACGACGACAGGCCTTGATAAATTTCTACCCGAACGACGGTGTTGATGTCCGCTTTCAAGGCACCGAGCGCATTGGCGACTTCCGCGTTTTCCGGATGAATATATTCTGTCCCGAGGGCCTTGGCCACGTCGGGAAGGAAGACGTGTGTCGGAGCGCCGATGCCGACGAGCGTTGCCTTCGTGCCGAGAGCATAACGGAAGAGTACACCCTCATCCGAACTGCGCTTTGCCCAGCCTTGCCGGATGAGAAACTCCGTCTGCGAATCGAGACCGCGCGCAAACTGTGAAGGATATTGCTGCGCGAGAAGTATGCGGAGCAGATTGACATATAAATGCTCTCCAACCAAGCCATAAACCTCGTCCGATAGGGCGCAAAGCTCTTCCGGCGTATCTTTTCGTTCAAGCCTGCGAAGCAGGCACCTCGCGGCAAGCTCCGATGCTTCCCGGTCGTATTCGGAATAGTCACCCTTGATGTGCATGAAATCCGTCGGCGTTAGACCGCAGCGCATGACAATGCCCTCTGCCTCGAGTCTTTCGCTGTTCAGGTGGTAGAGGTCGATGCCTGCCGTCTTCTTGAGCTTGCCGAGGATGCAGGGACCATTCCTAAGCGACTCAATGAGGGCTAGCTCGTCCGCGTTGTAACGCTTCTTTTCGGCAGGCTCACGGACAAGGTAAAGGAATTCGTGAAGCGGGAACTGGGACTTGCGGGTGTCGGAGAGCAGCTCTGTCAGCAGGGTCTTGATCTCCGGCCAGCGCCAAGCCGCTGCGCAAATCGGCATTACCCGACGAGAGAAGATCTTCGGCTTCTCGTTTTCTATACGCACCGCGCTGTCGCCGCCAAGGGCGAAGGTGTCGACGAAGACACCCTTCACGTACGTCTGCCAGCCGCCGATTTGCACGCCGCTGTCAGCCATGACGGGCTTGCCGCCCAGAACGACGGAGACGTCTGTCGTTGTACCGCCCATATCAATGATGAGATAGTCCTTCTCGCCTGTGAATGTACGTCCGGCGAGGACGCTAGCCGCGGGGCCAGACAAAATAGTCTCAACAGGCCGGGAGAGCGCAAGTTTCGCGGACATCAGGCTGCCGTCACTCCGGACAACCATAACAGGTGCCCGGCATCGCCGGGCCGCGAAATCTGAAAGTGCTGCTTCAATGAACTCGCGCACGATCGGGAGCAGTCTTGCGTTGAGAAGTGCTGTCGCGCCGCGTGTGAGAACATTAAGGTCACTCGTCAGCTCACTTGCGCACACCAAGGGGAGCCCGTAAAGCTCCTCCGCCAGCTTCTTCGCATGTTTTTCGCTCGGAGCGCCATTATATATTGCATATACCTCCGCCGTGGCGAGGGCATCTGCGTCAGCGAGCCAATCCCCAAGCTCCGATATGACGGCGTCCCAATCCGGCTCGTCCACGATCAGTCCGTCGGCGCTCCCATGTGTGTCAATACAGCGGACGCTGTCGTATTTGAAGCCGAAATCGGCCTCGGCGTTAAATCGCCGAATAAATTCGTCTGTGAGGCCGAAGATCAGCAGCTTTGCTCTGCCGCCCTTATTTTCGACACACGCGTTCGTCGCAAGCGTCGTTGAAAGTGAGATGAGCGATGATTCCCGGATTAACTCGGACGGCAGCATATCAAGTGCCTTGCCGATTCCGATGGACAGATTCTCGCGCGTCGTCAGTGCTTTTCCCTTTGCGAGGAGTGTTCCCGATTCAAAATCGTATGCAACCGCATCCGTACAGGTTCCGCCGGTGTCAATTCCTATGCCAATCTTCATTTGCGCTTCCCCTTAGTCTTTAGTTTTTGCTGTTTTATCTTATTCTATCTTATCGTTATAATCAACAGCTTTTACAGTGAATGATATCGCCAAAGACGAGGGGACGGTTCATTCGTCCTGTATTACCAAGACTGCTTCCCCGGTGAGTGGCCATATGGTGACTTCCGGGGAATTTTTGTGTCTATGTGCTTGATAAAAAAGCGCTCACAAAAAGTCGGAAAACATCACCCGATGGGTGATGTTCACTAAAAATATTTCAGTTTATAATGAATAGGATATACCTTCGGAATAGACCGACAGCCTTCTTTGACACCGGAGCAATTGCACAAAGATAATTAATATAGAAATATTGAGGGGGATTTATCATGGATGACAGCAAGAACGAGTCAAATCAAGCCGAAGAAGAAAAAAAATTCATCGGGACTGTTCGCTACAGCAGCGATGAATTGGCTGATGAGGACAAAACAGTATCATTATTTGTAAATTCCAGACAAAAAAAGCAGGTTCCGCCGGAACCGGTAAAGGAAGAGGTCAGACAAGCCGCACCTGTAGCTGCACCTGTTGTGCCCCCCATTTATAATGCGTATGCCGAACAGACTTCACAGCAACCGATGAGAAAGTCAACACTGAATGACCTAATTGCATCGTTTAAGAGGCGTCCGCTGGGTTTCAGACTTGCAATAATAGCCGCACCCTTGGTTATTATTATTGTATTAATTATTGCATTATCCGGTTCGAATTCAGGTACCGAAAACGCTGAGGCGGGTTCCTTTTATGACCCTGAATCTGGGTTCTATTTTGAATTCCCTACTTATTTGGAAATGACGACAATCCCCGGCGCGGTTGTTTTGCAGGATAACGAGTCTGAATCCGCATTTTTTATTTACTATATGGCTGTTCCCGCTGATTACGCAGGCTCTTTAGAAGAAGCGGCAAGTTTTCAACTGGAGAACATCATCGAGAACCTTAAGGAAGGCTTTTATATTGAGGATTATATGGTTGGGATCGAATCAACCGGCGATACAGTCTATACCAACGCCACTTTTAAGGCTAGCGATGATATCAACGAATATGAAGGAACTGCCGAAGTAGCTATAATGGATAACTTAATGATCGGCGATGCAATTATAGCTAAAGCCGATAATGTGGAAAGCACCCAACAAGTGTGGCAAAGCATTAGTGAGACCATAACAGCGAAGTAAAAATAGAATACAGGAAGGAGGTCTCCTTATGAATTTAATGATGACCTTAATTTTTCGCGATCGTTTTCACGAGCTATATTTGCCCAATGTGAACAACAAGTCTTTGCCAATCAGTATCAGTCCTGAAATATCCGGTTATAGCAAGGAGCTTATGCTGTCCCTAGAAGTATGGGACAACGAATGGTTCTTGCTTGAAAATGAGCAGCTCACGATAGCGGATAAAGAAGGCAGACTCAAATCCGTTCAGATTATGCCCGACATTGTGCTTCAGTGCACCCCGCGACATGAAAAGGAAGCGTTTTCGATTTCAATTGCGGAGGCCGCAGACAGCAATATTCGCTTTGAAAAATTCTTGATTGACAATTCACCTGTGACGATAGGCAATGATAAATCGAATACAATCCAGTATAATGAAAAATTCATTTCGCCCAAGCATGCCGTCATTTCGGGTAACAGCAATGGGTATGTCGTTCAGGATATGAACAGCGTCAACGGAACCTTCCTCAATGGAAAGCTTGTGACGGATACCCAACCTCTAAAATTTGGCGATATCATCTATATTATTGGACTGAAGATTGTTTTCCTTGGCAATGTTATTGCGATAAACAACCCCAGAAACAACGTGACGGTCAGCAATATACGTCCTATTCAAATAAGTGATGAGTCGAAGGAAAAAGAGAGAACGGCCAGAGTTCAAGATGAATACTATCTGCGAACACCACGGCAAATTGCAGCGTTCGATACCGAGGCCGTGGAAATAGAAGCGTGTCCTGCAAAAAGCACTCAAAAAAGACAACCCCTCATGTTCACCATTGGACCGGCCTTTACAATGGTTATACCTATAGCACTTGGCGCAGCAATGTCAACTGGAGGCGGATTTGGCGCCGGTGGGTTGGTTATGTCGATCGGTGCTGCTGTTATAGGCACAATGTGGGCTATAATCAACGTGAACTTTAGTAAGAAAGAAACGCTGGAGACTGAAACAAATCGCATCAACAGCTACCAGAAGTATATTTCAGGCATCATTTCGGAAATCACACAAAAACAACAGGACAACAGGAATGTACTGGAATATCTGTATCCTTCAGCAATTGACTATTCAAAATGGGTAGAAAAAAGCAATCGCAGACTTTGGGAGAAGAGTATAACGCATCAGGATTTTCTGAGTGTCCGGCTTGGTGTGGGCAACATGCCCTCACCAAACCCAATTCATATCCCAAAGGAAAAATTTTCGACGGATCTCGATAATCTTATGGGAGAACCGTCAAGAATCAAAAAAGAAATGAGCGTTTTGGCTGGCGTGCCGGTGGCGGTGTCTTTATTTGACCATAGACTGGTTGGTGTGGTGAGTAAAGAGCGCTCGAATGTATTGAACATTGCAAGAGCGCTGTCTGCACAAATTGCCGGCGCACACTCCTATACAGATGTTAAAATGCTATTTGCTTTTAATTCCAAGGAATCAGATGATTGGGCATTTTCTAAATGGCTTCCGCATACCTGGACGCCTGACGAGAAGCTTCGGATGATTGCCAATGACAAGATCAGTCTTGGAAATATTCTGGTTCATATTTCCGGTGTTCTCAGAGACCGCATGGAAAAAGAGAAGGGTAAGGCGGCGGAAGGTGCACGGGAGATACCGCATTATTGCCTATTTATCGGCGATGCTGAATTAATAGAAAATGAACCCATCGCAAAATCAATCTTCTCACCCACCACCCAAATGGGCATGACGACAGTCATGTTTGTTGACTCGATTGACAAGCTGCCAAGCAACTGCACAGCTATTATAGAGGACGATAAATATTGCCAGAGCATCTACAGCCTAGACAACGCCTTTGACAGACGTGACAACGTGCGTTTTGATATGCTGAGTATCAATGACATGGATTCCTTTTCGCATCAGCTCTCAAATATACGCGTTCGCGAGATAAGCACCTCTACATCCGTGCCTGAAACACTGACTTTCCTGGATATGTACAAAACATCCGATGTGAACGATTTAGGCGTATACAGAAAATGGCTGGAAAACAGAACGTATGAAAGTATGAAAGCTCTTGTGGGCTATAAGGGCGGAGCCGTCCCGCTCTATCTGGATATTCATGAAAAGTATCATGGCCCGCACGGACTGGTGGCCGGTACGACAGGTTCCGGAAAGAGCGAAACCTTGCAGACGTATATCATGTCTCTGGCTGTGAATTACCACCCGCACGAGGTGTCCTTTATACTCATCGATTATAAAGGCGGCGGTATGGCTGCAAGTTTTGAGAAGCTGCCACATGTCGCCGGAATTATTACAAACCTGGGAGGCAATCAGACCAACCGCGCACTCGCCTCGATCAACAGTGAAATACGCCGTCGGCAGACTGTTTTTGGAGAATTCAAAGTCAAACACATTGATACATATATTGAGCTTTATAGGAATGGTCAGGCGACCGAGCCAATACCGCATCTGTTAATCATTGCAGATGAGTTTGCGGAACTTAAGAAAGAACAACCGGATTTTGTGCGTGCTCTTGTCAGCGCGGCGCGTGTCGGCAGAAGCCTTGGCGTTCACTTAATACTTGCAACACAAAAACCATCAGGTGTCGTGGATGACGAAATTTGGGGTAATACAAGGTTCCGTCTGTGTCTGCGTGTTGCTGATAAACAAGACTCAAATGAGATGATTCGTCGCCCTGACGCGGCATTTATTACAAATGCGGGCCGCGCGTTTTTCCAGGTAGGAAATGACGAAATATTTGATGAATTCCAGTCTGGCTGGAGCGGGGCACCCTATGAACCGGAAGCTCCTTTTTCAGATGATAAAAACAGCAAAGTTGAAATGATAAATATCATAGGCAAACCCAATGTCATTAAAGCGCAGAAGAAAAAGGCCAGTGATGGCAGTAAAAAGCCTGATGCCAAAAAGATATCTCAATTAGACGCACTCGTGGCTTATATCGCAAATTTGGCCACGGAAAAGGCTGTAGAACCGATTCGGCAAATTTGGCTTGCACCGCTGCCGAAGAAGCTGTATTTAAGCGAAATGCTTGAATCTGACGATGGGTATTTCAACAGCGGGAATTGGAGAACCGGTGAATGGGCGCTTTGTCCGACGATTGGGCTTGCGGATGATCCCGTACACCAGAGCCAGTTTCCTGTTGCAATAAACTTCTTAAGTGAAGGTCATGTGCTCGTGAGCGGCAGTGCCGGCAGCGGCAAAACAACACTTTTACAGACACTTTTATATTCAATAGCGAACAGCTACGCACCGGAAACAGTCAATATGTATATTGCGGATTTTAACAGCAGAACTTTGGGCATATTCGACACATTGCCTCATGTGGGCGGTGTGGTGTTCGAAGGTGATGATGAAAAAATCGAGAAACTTATCACCATGCTTCAAAAAACCTTGGCTTCCAGGAAGCAGTCCTTCTCTCAAAAAGGCATCGGATCATTTAAGGAATATGTAAGACTCTATCAGGATGTCCAGGCGCTTGTATTGGTTGTGGACAACTTTATATCCTTTTCAGAGAGTTATCCTGAGTATGAGGATGTTTTCGTCCAGCTGACAAGGGAAGCGGCAAGCTATGGCATTTACATCGTCCTGACCTGCAACAATCCTTCAGATATCCGTATGAAAATTCGGCAGAACATCACATTCGGCATCGGGCTTCAGCTGAGTGACCGCTTTGAATATGAGAATGCCATCGGTGAGCGTACTGATATTGTTGCTGAAGCTAAAACACCCGGTCGTGGTCTCATTAAAGCATCAAGCCCGGTTGAGTTCCAGACTGCTATATGCATCAATGCGACGGATTCCATCGCTCTCAATATTGAGCTGCGGCGTCGATTTGAAACGATGGCGGGTCAAAATACTGTTTCAGTGGTAAAAAACATCGTTCAAGAAATAAAGGAATTATCGTATAAGGACTTTGTAAGCAGAGCTGATGTGAACAGCTTAAGTCCCCATTTGTTGGCCGCAGGCTTGGAACTCGAAAGCGCGCAAATTTCAACGATCGATTTATCTGATATTTTCTGCTATACGGTTGGGGGAACCGGTAAAACCGGAAAAACCAACATGCTCAAATCTATTGCCCTACAAGCCAAAAAGATCGACGGTGATGTATTCATTTTTGATGGGGTGGACAAAGAACTTGAGAGTTTTGCAGCTGAAATAGGGGTAAAAGGCTACATCACAGGGGTTGACGCACTATTTGACTGTATGAGGGATGTCCTTGTCCCCACATTTCAGGAAAGAAATCCTCTCGTCGCGGCGAGCCGGGACAACGGCGCGAGTTTAGAATCTGCCTTATCAGAACACAGACGGATGTTCTTCTTGATTAATGATATGACCGCTTTCTGCGAGGCGGCTTACAATGAAGAAAAAGACATGAGCGGATTTTTGGAGCTGGCGCTTGCCAAGGGCAAGGGACATAAGATCTACTTCTTTGCGTGCATCACGCCAAATGATTACGACGAGTTTATGGTACAAACAGTTATGCGGAATTTTGTGTCATGGCATGAGGGCATTCAACTCGGCGGTCTTTTTGACCAGCAAAGTATTTTGGAGTTCGATTTATCTCCGGCCGACCGCGCACGAAAATTATCTGCCGGTATTGGTTATGTGTCAAACGCCGGGCAAACGCAAAAGATACTCGTCCCATGGATTAAATAAACAGGAGGGTGACGACATGGCCAAAATATTCCTTGAAGTTCATGTGCCGGGAAATGATAAAACATATGAATTCAGTGTGGATAATTCCATGACAATTGCAAAGGTAAAGGATCAGGTCATGGATCAGATAACCGAGCTCGAAAACAGAGAGCTATTTTTAGATCGGCAGAAGACATTATTCTGCTGTGTCAATCTTAATGGTATGCTCAGAGGCTCGGATACATTGTCAGAGGTGAATGTAAAAAGCGGATACAAGCTCATACTACTATAGACTAAGATGGGAGATGAATTAGGTTATGGCGAGTAACCAAATAACAGATGTTGATCCCGAGCTGATCATTCAAACTGCCGCTGCGCTTGATACTTATGTTTCGCAAATGAACAGCATCATTAAAAACGTTGTCGCAAGTATTGAAGAACTGAAAAATACGTGGAGCGGTGAGGCAGCTAAAGCCTTCATGTCCCAGTTTGAAGGTGACAAAGCCTTGTTTAACGCGCATACAGCGGAATATCAGAAGCTGAATGATGCGCTGAGGCAGTCGGGTAAAGCTTACCAGACTTCAGAAGAAGGGGTATTGTCTGATATATCCAAGCTGAAGATCTAGTTTTAGGAGGCGGAAAGCGTGGCAGACTTCGAAATAAAGGTGACACCTGAGCAGTTTACAAACAAGGCGCAGGAAGTAGCTAAGGCTAAAACCAACATGCAAAATCAGGTTGATCTCTGGTATCAAAAAACACGAAAGCTTTGCGGCCAGTGGCAAGGCGAGGCGTCAGCTGAAGCAATGGAAGCAGCAAAGCAGATGAATAGTAAATCGCAGACGATGCTTAAGATATTGGATGAGTACACGCAGAAGCTCAATCAACTGTCGGGTGTTTATGTCAATAGTGAGCAACAGGTGAAACAGAAAACCCAGTCACTGCCTACGGATAATGTTTTTAAATAAGAATTTCGGTCAGGTTGGAGGGAAAACGTCGATGGCAATAAATTTTGACTATAACAAGACAATTCAGCAGGCAGCACGCTTGGAAGAAATCACGCAGGATCTACTGGCTGTCTCTAATAAACGCATGGCAGCATCCATTGACAATATTGGCGCTGCTTGGAGTGGCGCCGCGGCTAAGGAGTTTTTAAATTACTTTAAGCTCATGCAAGAGGATGTTCGCAGCAAGGCAAACATCCTCGCGAAAACAGCACAAACCTTGCGCGCAGTCGCAAAAACCATGAAGACAGCAGAGGAAAACGCAAAAAGCATTGTCTCCAATGGCTTGGCAAGAGGATAAGTAAACAAAATTCGCAATACAAGAATAAAATGTGTTTTTGACACTAAAGGAAGGGTGCATTATGGCAGCAACAGGAATTGATACATCGAAGCTCAACGCCGTAGCGAAAAGCCTACAAGAGGTCTCCGGCAACTTCAGAACGGCGACAAAGAAGTTATACGAGACCGGTCAGCAGATTGATAAAATGTGGACAGGTGATGCCAGCAAATCATTTATGAATACTTTCCATAATGATCAGCAGAACTTTGAAGCGCTCGCAAAGCTGTTGGACACATATTCAGAGATGCTAAAGCAAAGCGCGGCAATATATTCCAAAGCCGAAAATGATGCAAAAGATATTGTTTCCAAGGGCATGGCTCGAGGCTAATCTAGAATGGATGGGAGATAAAGTATGGCTGATATAATTTTAAGTGTTAACCCAGCAGAGCTTCTAAAGAAATCTGGGGAATTCAATACACAGAGAACACAAATGCTGCGCATTCTGGAGACTGCGAAGACGAATATCGCCAGTCTAAAAGGTGTATGGACAGGAACTGCTGCAGATGAATTTCAAGTGAAGTTTAAAGCAATGTACGCAACCTGTGATGCAATTTTAAATGAGATGAAAAAACATGAAGCTGTTTTAAAGGAAGCCGCTCAAGTATATTCTTCAAGCGAAGCAGCAGCAAAGGCGCAAGTGGAAAAGCTCCCAACCTCAGGTGTTTTTAAATAACGAAACGGCATAATACAAGTCAAGTATTTCTCATACTCAAGAATACTTGGATTGAAAGGGAGGGAATAATTTGGCAGGATACAAAATTTCCTATGACAAATTAAATAGTGCAGGCAATGAGCTTGTGAACATATCAAAGGATATGGCCGTGAGCACTGAAGCAATCGCATCTGTCAGTAAGCAGCTCAGCTCTGACCCCATGCTGACAGAGGTCAGAACGATGCTGAAGACTTTAAACGCACAGCTCACAGAGTCCTATACGGTGATGAAAGAGGCCGGTAAAATTCTTGTGAGTGCTACCGAGAAATATAGAACCCACGAAACTGCGACGAAGCAAACAATTACAAATACCGGGGTAGCAAAAACCGATTATCACGGAAACAGCGCATCAAGTAGTTCTGGACATGCACAAGCCGGGAGTGCTGCGGGCAGCGCGGCAGGGGCCAACCAAACAACCGGGTCAGGCACTGCGTCTACGGGCTCAACCGTCGCTGGTCATGCCGGTTCGGGCACTGTTTCAACAGGCGCAACCGTTCCCGGCACGCAAGCCCATTCAGGTCCTACCTTTACCTTTATTGATGCAACCCAGACGGGCGAGAGCGCGGGCGCTGTGGGTGCCGTTGCTGGAATTGCCGGCATGGCAGCAGGAGCGGCAGCTGTGGCTGCAATTAACACAGCAAAAAACAAGAAATCCAAGAATCAGGACTCAAATAAAGATTCTGCGGTCAGCGAGGCTGTCATTACTGACAACGTTCTTGCTGAACAGCAACCCGCACAGGATACTGCCGCTCAGGACAAAGACACAAGCGAATCGGACGATAACTCAAATATCCTGTATCTTTCGACAGATAAAAGACTCGGCTGAAACAATTAATGTATACCACATGCAGAACTCCGGCTCCGTGCGTCATGTCGCACAGAGCCGGAGTTTTTTTGTAGTATGTTTTTTCAGAAGACGCGCTTAATCAATTTCGCGAATGAATGTTGTATCGCCCATAATCAACGTTGCGGTATCCTCAAAATACGCTGTTTCAGTGGACGTCGTACCGTCAAAATCTGTTATGGTAATTTCAATCGTGCTATCATCAATTGCGACGATAGTGTAAGGATATGAGCTGACGTCCTCATTATTGCTTTCGACAACCGTCAGTGTGCCGGACGCGTCAAATTCCATGGCGCCATCAGCAGAAACCCAAATGCCGATAATAAGCGATTCAAGAGATGAACCGGAATCCTCGTTTTCGGGAATACTCTCATTTTGCGTTACTCTGACCATTGTCGCGCCTTCTGATTGTATTGTATATTCATCTATGAATACGATTTCCAAACTATCACCCTGTCCGGTTTTAAGCAATAGAGTGTTACTATCCACTACCTCCGAGGTATATGTATCCGAAAGGATGGTGTCGCCACCTTGTTCCGTTTTGTAAGTTCCGTCTTCAAAAAATTCTGTCGTAACATCAGACTCTTCATTACTCCATCTGCCAACGATACTGAGCGAGGAATCGTTAGACTCTCCTTGTCCCGAAGCATCTTCTGACGGCTGTACTGCCGTTGTAGCTGCTGCCGATGGTTTGGCAGTCTGTGGGGTCTTTGCACACGAACACAGCATCGCGCTAATCATGACGATGCTCACAATAAGAATAACGACGTTCTTTTTCATATTTTTCTCCTTGTAATATAAATTTATATATTTAAGTCACTTTAGTGACATTTTTGTTATGCGATGCGTATCAGTCGAGTGGAAATGTCCATTCTTTGCCGTCGTTATCGGTATAGCTGACTTGATTCTGCTCGCGGTTGAGCTCAGCACAGACCGCGTTTCGTAAAGGTGCGAATTTTTTATCGGTGACAGTGATATCCGGCCCCCATATCAGATTGGTACCTCCGACATTGATGATTTTTTCGATGTAATTACCGGCGCTTACCCTGTCGGCTGTTGTCATCCCAAAATACTTCAGGCCATATCCGCCATCGCCGTTTTCGAAGGTCGTATCCATGTAGTAGTATAAGTCGTTGAGTGTGACCAGCGTCCATTCATGTGCCGTATCGTCGGTGCTCAAGCTGCCGGCACTGACTGCATCAATCCCCAGCTGCAGGCAGAGATAGGCATAAGCCGGCCCAAAGGTCTGACATATACCGGCATACTGCGTCAGCCCGCGATAAGAGGATAAATCGGCCATGACCTCATTGCCAAGTGCCGAATAATCATAGGTGATCATCCGCGCGTAGGTCATATACATCGCCATTGCCGCTGTGACTTCATTATCGGATTTCATCACACAGGACGTTATAAACTGGTCTATTGTATCGGCAAACCGGTCGATTCCGGCCATGTGCTCCTCTTCCGACCAGACATACGCGAGGACACCAACATTTTGCTCGTCATCATACGAGACGCGGCCAACATCCATGGCGAGCAGCGGAAAGCAGCAGGCTGCGGCTGTGTTGATCGCTTCGGCGTTTTCAGCGCTGCTGCAGCCAAAGGTGCCCTCATATGCAAGAAATGCGGCGACCATGGAATTGAACTCAGCCGGAAAATCATCTGAGTAAGCCTGTATGAAGGCTTTGGATAATACATAAGGCTGCCAGGTGAAATCTATCGGTATCATATAATCCGGCGTCGGCTCTTCTGAAACGGCCTCAACAGTAGGTTCCGGAGGCTGACTCGTCTCAACCGACTCTGAAGTTATCGCAGATTGGTTTTCACTCGTCGTCGGCTTTAGATCAGCGATGACAGTGCCGCAGCCGCATAAGGTCAAAGCCATCGCCATGCAAAGGACTAAAGCAGCAAGGCTTTTTTTCATTGATTATTCTCCAGTCAGTTAAGTGTTATTGAATGATCCCACTTATCTTTAGTTTTTTGTCGGTTAAGCAATTACAGCATTCCATATATTGATACTATCGTACATAAAAATGTATTACAATCACCCGATGGGTGATACGCAGCGGTATTATTTCTTGATATGATATATATCGTTGTGCTTATACGAAGAGAGATACTGCGTAAATTTAGAACATAGGAGAGAACAAATGAAAGCGATTCAAAAGATTTTACTCATTACATGCATTCTGCTTATGTGCCTCAGCCTGGGGTCTTGTTCAATGATGAAACCAAAAACAGATGACGTTACACCATCGAAAGACGTCGTGCAAACGCAGGAGCCTTCTACGGAAAAACCATCAGAGGAGCCTTCTACTGAAGAACCGTCTGTGGAGCCTATCGGCGGCGATCCAATGTCCCTGCCGCCCTTTACTTATGAAATTGAGGACGGAGTCTGGGAGGAAGAAGGCATCATCGACGTCACATATCCGGTATTAGTTAATACGAATAACGAGGAGCGCGCGGATCTCATCAATGAGGCAATAGGCGCGGATATGTACAATCTGATAGACGGCTTTTTAAGCCTCGCGGAAGATCCGGCATCGATGACGATAGAGAGTACCTATGAATATACCGACAGTATCTGGCCGGCGATAAGCATCAGTTACCTGGGCTCATATTATGCCGAAGCCGCTGCCTACCCTGTAAGCTTTTTCCATACGATTACAATCAACCTGAATACAGCTGAGGTCGTCCCCCTGTCAGATTTCTTTGTCATAGATGACACGTTTGTTGAAGCTTTTATGATGGGGACCTACGCACCTTTGATCAAGGGTTTAGACCTTGAAGAATCCGGAGCGGCCGTCTCTGATATCATCAGCGAACAATATTCATATGAGGAATTAGCAGACTTCTTCTCACAGGCAGAAGCAACCTTTTATATGACGGAAATCGGCGTCATCTTAAGCATCGAGATGCCGCACGCGCTGGGAGATCATTTGGAAATGGCCGTTAAGTACGAATACATCGAGACAAATATCATAACGGACAATCCGTTTTGGTCGGATTATACTTTTATAATCCCACAGAATTAAGAACAGCTTTTAGCATAAAAACGAAAACAGGGTATTGCGGCTGATTGCGCGTAATACCCTGTTTGACATAATTCCCAAGTATTTCTTTTTAAGCTTTATCAAACCGTTTCCTATACGTACACTTTCTGCAGAGCGTTTCGACAACTTCTTTTTTTGAGAAACCTTGACGCATTGATACGGCTCTTTCGCTATCAATGATCTCGGAAAATGGTGTCGTATGAATATTACCGAGACTAATTAGTCCATCACCATCCAAACAGCAGGGGACAACAGTTCCGTCAACCAGAATTGCCACATGAGACTTCAGCCCATAACAAAAGCCTTTACTTATATCTTCTTCCATATCAAGTTTGTCGAGGGATGGCCATTCAAACTGGTAATCCTGACTTAGGAATACCTTCTCCGCGATTTTTAGGCTCCGCACCGGATCAGCTCTTTCAATTATTTTGTAAGGCAGCTGAAACGCGCTTTCAATTTGAGTTAAGATATCGCAGTTTTGATTTATTTCATCCGTTATAGCATCTCTTGAATCGAGATTCCATAGCCTTAAGGATATGATTGTATCTGAACTTGCTCTTGCCAGTCGAATAAAAGAGAAAATTCTGCCAAGATAGTCATCACTGCTATCTCCTAAAGCATTGCTATCAAAGCTATGTAAAGAAAAATTGACCTGTCTTAAAGCAGGCTTCTCCAATAATCTTTCGGCTGCCTTATGAATCAGCGTGCCATTGGTTGATATATTGACCATGAGGCCATTTTCATAACAAAGATTTAAAAATTGATCAATATCAGGATGCAGCAGTGGTTCCCCTTTGACATGAAAGTAGACGTAATCCGTATATGGTTTTATTTGTTCAATGATCTTGCTAAAGGTTTCGAGCGTCATATACGCCGGAGCCCTTTTTGTTTCGGAACAAAACGTACATCTCAGATTACATACATTTGTAATCTCTAAGTATATCTTCTTAAATCTTTTCAACATATCCTCACAGTTCAGCAAGACAAGAGGACGGTTCATTCGTCCGGGCAGCCGCGCGATTAAAAAGAATAAACCCGCCAGCAATAATCACAACTATTGCCACTATGTTTTTCTGCCAAGTTTTTAGCTTCATTGCTTGCCCCCCAGCTACTTTCCCAAACGATTTCACGAATCACCGACATTCGTTCTGATATAATAATACACCTTTGTTTAAGTAATTCCAACAAAACGCTTCTGCTGGTAACAAAACAACAGAAAAATCTCGGCAGAACACCTGCTGGTGATCTGCCGAAATCAATTATTATGCGGAGAGAGAGGCTGAATATTTCTTTGAGCCGTAAAATTTACATTCCAAGTTCACTTTTCAGTCTCGTCAATTCGTCATCAACTGAAGCGGAGCCCTTAGCCGCGTACTTTTCTTCCAACGCCTTTGCTTCATCAACAGGCTCAGAATTAAGCTCAGCCATTGCGTTTGCCTCGTCGAGCATCTTGCTGGCTTTGTCCTCCATGCGATTAAATGCGCTCATAGCACCCTGTGCGGTACCGATGGAGGCTGCAGCCTCATTTAAGGTTTCCTGCGTCTTTGCGACGGCAACCTTCGCCTTAATCATCTCGCGGCGTGATTTCAGCGTCTCAATATCAGAGGCCAGCTTGTCATGCATCTGACGCATCTTGACTGCGTTCTCGTGGGCTGCGGCATAAGTGGTCATCAACGAAGCGCCAACATTTTCCAACTCTTGCTTTTTTGCGATAAATGTGCGTGCATCGCCTTCGTTTCCGGCCGTCAGCGCTTTTTTAGCGTAATCAGAATATTTTGCAACCTCGGCCTGGTTTTCATCTAACAGCCTCTTGGTCCGTGTTTCTTCAGCCATGACACCGGCGGTGCTTTGCTTGACCTCGGCAAAATCCTCTATCATATCGCGCAGATACTGATCGATCATCTTTGAGGGGTCTTCCATTTTGTCGATGATTGAATTGATATTCGCCTTTATAATGTCGCCGAACCTTTCTAGAATAGCCATGATATTTCCTCCTTATAGATTTTTATTGTCTTTATTATCACTATCGTATTTTTCTGCAAGATTTTCTACTTCATTATCGCTGAATTTCTCAATTGGTGTGTTGAGTAACTGCTCCGTTTGCTTTGCCTCCAGGTTTTTTTGTTTTTTGGCGCGCGTCCACCAGGCAAACAAGACAACAACAACCACGATGATGCCAAGAACCACGAGCACGATGATCCAGGGTGATTTCGTTACCTCCATCATCCGGTCAGCGGCGTCGCTGAAGGAATTGCTGAATAATTCGTCTTCAGACAGACTGGAGTCATAGTAATTTTTGTCGATATAATCGAGCAGAATATTACCGGCTTCATCATCGATAACGCCCTTCGCCTGGGTTCCGGTCACATAATAGTCCATATAATCACTGGGCGTATATTCAAAAAATACGAGCAGTAGATGCGCTTCGTCGGTAAATAATTCATCGTATTTACGATTGGCAAATGCTTCAACATCGCTATATGAGGGATAATGCGAACCATTAATAGTATCTGTAATGTAGACAAACGGCTGTACGCCTGTTTTATCATAAAAATGCTTTAGCCCCGAAACGAGAACCGACTTACTTTCTATCCACCCCAGTTCGTCTTCATAATAATCGGTCTCATTGACAGAGCCCTTCGGTAAAGGCTCGCGCGCAACGGTTGATTTTCCTACGTCTGTTCCACCCGAACCGACTGCAAATACAATGGCAATAACGATCGCGATGATCACCAGAACAAGGACCGCTGTACCGCAGCCGCGACCGGAGCCGCCGGAGCCGCCGCCGCCACCGGAAGGCTGGTAATTATTGCCGCCGCCTGAAGAGCCACCGCCCATCTTACTGCCTATGAAAGCGCCCAGAAAACTGCCGCCGAACGAACCGCCGCCGCTGGGTCTATAGGAGTTGCCGCCGCCAAACGAACCGCCGCCAAACGAACCGCCGCCAAACGAACCGCCGCCACCAAACGAACCGCCGCCCCGACCACCGCCGAACGACCCTCCGCTTCTGCCGCCGCCGCCCCGGCTGCCGCCAAATGAGCCGCCGCCGCCCCGACTGCCTCCGCCGCCTCCGCCGCCTCTACCCATTACAATGAACCTCCATAACGTTAAAATAAAGCTAATAGTAAGTTATCTATATTTGACCTTTATCCGTTTTATTCTCTTCTGAACCTTCTGGACATGATTCACCGTTAATGTGGAAGGAAACCATTATATAGTCGGTTTCTTTAGCGGAATGATTTCATTGATTTCAGTAAGGCAATCAGGATATGCAACTAGATTATTACCATAATAATACGGCAGAGACAGCACCTTTGCAAGCTGGAATGCAACTGATATTACAGACGCAGAATCCTATAGTTTTCTGCACTAAGGTTGTCCTGCTGCGCGTTTCATAAGTCCGGCTTCGAGATTGCTGCAAAATTTTTCAGGAATGGCGAATAGCATGACTGTTCGCCATTCCTGAATTCATGGGGTTATAAGTTGTTTCTTTACCTATTCGTGCTTATCGCCCTTAAGGTCTTCGACTTTGTCCTCAATTTTGTCTTTGAGGTCATCTGCTTTGTCCTTGACATTTTCAATGATATCTCCGGCTTTATCCTTGACATCCTCAAATACATCCTCGGCTTTATCCTTGACATTGTCAATGATCTTTCCGAATTTTTCCTTAAAATCACCCATGATTTAACCTCCGTTAAAACAGTTTTTTGACAGAACCGAGTAAGCCGCCTGCTTCGTCCAGAGATACTTTTGCCTTGACGCCTTCAATTACTTTTTTAATCTGATCATCAGGAAGATCCATGCCGATCACAGATTCGACAGTCTTTATCGGATCGCTCTTAAACTTAGCTGCAAAATCCTTGTCTGACTTCACTTTTTCGACGATTTCTTCAATTTTACCCTTTATGTCCATGAATTTTTCCCCCTTATTATTGATCGATCACAAATAGGAAATAGTGCCATAAACTGGTTAAATCAGCATGTATTGCACAACAACCTTGTAGATAGTGTACTCCTATTTGTTGAATATTACAAGCTTAAATGAGCCAACTATTGGATACATACGAGGTTTCTATTGAAGCTGTCTCTCTTCACTCATCGTTCATTTGTATACGACTGTTATTCGTTCGATAGGCGCTTCTGTGTGAATATTTCGAAATGGAACTTATTCTGGAAGGTGCCAATGATGCCTTTAGGTAAAAAAATGATGACAAGAATAGCGATGATACCAAGAATTAAGCTGGAATAACCGGGGTATTTGGCGAGATACTCGGACAGGGCCACATAGATTATGGACCCTACAAGCGGCCCAGCGGTGGTGCCAATGCCCCCGATGATGACGATAAACACGATGGACACCGTCCACTCAATACCAAAACCGCCAGCAGGGAAGATAGAGCCCTTGTTAAGGTAGAAGACAACACCCGCAATGCCGGTGAAGAAGCCGCAGACCACGAAGCAGAAGAGCTTGGACTTGAAGATGTTGACGCCCATGCTCGAAGCAGCGTCAGCGTCATCCCGCATGGCAGTGAGACCAAGGCCTGTCTTCGAACGGAGTATGCTGTACACGACAACGAGGCTGATGACCATTAAGCTGACAGCCAGAATATAAATCTCCCCAGAGCCGGGGTAAGGATACAGCTTTACGGTCATCCCCGCACCTTCCTTGACGTAATCCCAGCTTGTGATCCAGGTCTTGAGTGCCTCAGCCACAACCCAGGTGGCCACGGCGAAATACATGCCGCGCATACGGAACAAGATAAGCGCCAGGATTAAGGCAAGAATTGCTGAAAGTATACCGCCGACGGCGATAGCCACCCAGTATGAAAGCCCGTAATAGGTGGTCATAACACATAGTGTATAGCCGGAGATCCCAATGAAGCTCTGCTGTCCGAGGCTGACCATCCCGGTGTAGCCGGACATCAAGTTCCACATGGTGCCGAGTGCGCAGTAAAGAGCGACCTTAAGCAGGATACGCATCACGTTGGAGGAAAAAACCCCGGTAACGCCGAACACGTACAGAATGACAATGATGATAAATGCGATGCCCATTTCGATCATCCTCTGGCGATTGCGTTTAACGGTCATGATCCATCCCCCCTTATTTACTGGCAAACAGGCCCTGGGGCCTGATCACCAACATGAGCAGCAGAACGATATAGCCTATGAGTGAGCCGTAGTTCGCTCCGCCCAGCACCTGTGCTATTCCGAAGATGAGTCCTGCGGCCAAAGTGCCGGGAATGCTCCCCATGCCGCCAATGACAACCACGCCAAAGGCGATAAGAAGGTAACTCGAGCCGCTGTTCGAATAGAATGTGTAGTGCATACCCATACACACACCGGCGACGGCCGCCGTAGCAAGGGCGAGGCCCAAAGCTATACCGTAGGTACGCTTGACATTGACACCCATGAGCTCTGCCACTGTGGTGTCGTCACTGACTGCGCGTATGCTCTTGCCGATGTAGGTCATTTTCATAAACATCGTCAGTATGAAGATTGTGAGTAAGCCGATACCGAAAATAAGGATGTACAGAGAAGGGAAGCTAACACTGCCGATTTCCCAGGTGGGATACGTGACCGTGGGTACAAGGTGCTGGGCGTCGGCAGAGAAAATGAGCAGAAGGCCATTCTGAAGTATTATCGAAAGACCGAAGGTCAAAAGCAGGGCAGGTTCCGAGCCCCGAAGCATGACCCGGTTTATGAGAGCCATTTGAAAAAGCACCCCGAGCAAAAACATCACCGGTATCGTGATAATCAGACTCAGGAGGGGCGGAAGGCCAAGATAGGTGCATATGGTGACGCTGAGGTAGGCGGCAAGGATGGTAAAGTCTCCGTGGGCGAGGTTCGTGAGCTTGACGATGCCGAACATCATGTTCATGCCCACACCGATGACTGCGTAGAAGCCGCCGAGAAGGATGCCGTTGATTATTTGCTGTATCATAGCTGCACCCCATTTATGCCGAAATAGGCGTTCTTGATATTATCCTCACCCAGTTCCTTGGAGAGACCTGATAGGATGACCCGTCCCTTGAGCATGACGTGGCTTATCTCACTTGTCTTTATGCTGCGCTTGACGTCCTGCTCCACCAGCACCACCGTGGTGCCTTCGGCATTGATTTGCTTTATCCTCACGTATATGTCTTTGATTATGGTAGGCGCTAAGCCTAATGATATCTCGTCAAAGAGCACCAGCTCCGGCCTTGTCATCAGCGCCCTGCCAATGGCCACCATCTGGCGCTGGCCGCCGGACAGGCAGCCGGACAGGATGCGACGTTTTTCCTTGAGTACCGGGAACAGCTCATACACCCGTTCAAGGGATGCCTTTGCATATTTCCTGGCCCCTTTGGGGTAGCTGCCCATATGGAGGTTGTCCTCCACTGTCATTCGGATAAAGCACCGGCTGCCCTGGGGAACAAGCGAGAGACCCCTATTGACGATCTCGCAGGCAGGAAGTCCCGTGATGTCCTCGCCCTTGAAATATACTTTGCCGGAGGAGGGCTTGTGGACCCCGGCAATACAATCCATGAGTGTGGATTTACCGGCACCGTTTGCGCCGATGACGGAGATGATCTTCCCCGCCGGTATCTCCAATGAAGCGCCGTGCACGGCGATGAAGTCGCCGTATTTCGCCTCAATGTTCTCAATTTTGAGCATAGGCTCACTCATTTTCTTCCACCCCCAGATAAACGTCCTCCACAAGCTTAGAGTTCATGACCTCAAGCGGCAGGCCAACG
Organism: uncultured Eubacteriales bacterium; assembly: GCA_942492735.1. Taxonomy (GTDB): domain Bacteria; phylum Bacillota; class Clostridia; order Oscillospirales; family Oscillospiraceae; genus Sporobacter. Next base: position 3,519,073 of record OW818648.1, on the reverse strand, counting down.
AGCAATTGAGTGCCGTCGGACATGCACATGAGGCTGTCTGTGGCCTGTACCATGGTCTGAATGACGTGTTCTATCCAAATAATAGTGTAGCCTCCGGCTTTAAGGTTGCCCACCATCTTCATGACCTCCACGACCTCGGCTTCCGTGAGACCTGCCGCCACCTCGTCAAGAAGCAGGAGCTTCGGCCCCGTGCCCAAGGCCCTGGTAATCTCCAAGCGCTTGCGGTCCAGTAGAGTCAGCAAACCCGCTCTCGTCTCCCGCTTATCGTATAGACCGGTAAGCTTCAGAGCATCAATACAGACCTGCCTAGCCGCCTTCTCAGAGTGTCCGCCCCCATGTACAGCTGCCACAAGAACGTTTTCGTACACGCTCATACCCTCAAAGGGGCGGGGCACCTGATATGTTCTTCCAATGCCCATCCGACAGCGGGCATTCGCACTTTTTTTCGTAATATTACACCCGTTGAATATGATCTCGCCGGCGTATATGCTGCTCTGCCCGATGAGGGCGTTGAACATGGTGGTCTTTCCGCAGCCATTGGGCCCGATAACGCCGTAGACCTCACCCTTTTGAACCTCAAAGCTCAGGCCGTTAAGTATCTGAACCCTTCCATACCCAGCCTCAACATTTTTAAAGGATAGCATTATGTCCATAAGTTCCCTCCTCTACGGGAATTTGTAATTCGGGCGGAGAACAGTCCGCTCTCCGCCCGGCAAAATTTTATGTAGGGAAGACCTACTTCGCCTTATACGCGCCGGTGGTGGGGATGTTGGGATAAAGGCTGTTATCGACGATGACGAGTTTTAAGGTATCGGTGGCTTCGTCATACAGCCACTGACCGCCGCAAAGGGGCGTTTCGGCATACGAGAGGTAGTTCTGTCCGTCGATCATGTATTGTTTGTTGTAGGCGATGGGGCCGACGATCGTCTGGATGTTTATCTCGGAGAGTGCCTTGGTGATGACGGCTGGATCAAGTGACGCCGCCTTTGTGAGCGCGGCGACAGCTATCTCCATCGAAGCGTACTTGTAGCCCATAGGCTGTGTGATCTCGTTGCCGGTATCCTTCTTATAGAGCTCGGCCAGCTGAGTACACGTCATTTTTGTAAGGTCGGAGACATAGGGATGTGTCGGGCTCCACCATACCTCACCCATGACACCGTCCATGATCTTCTTACCTATAGCCTCAGCGTCGGACTGGAGCAGGGCCGCCTTGCCCATGGTCACAACGGGAGGATTAAGTCCTGCAGCCAATGCCTGGGTCCACAAGTCGTGGAAGTTGGGGTTAATATTGGTGCCGAGGAGGATGTCGATGTTGGCATCCTTGAAGGTTTTGATGACGCTGGTAAAATCTGTGGTGGAGTCGGGATACTGGCCTGGGTCTACGAGTTGGTAGCCATCAGCCACGAGCTTCTTGGTGAATACGCCGTACCAGGCTGTGCCGTCGGCGTCGTTGGCAAAGGCAACGCCGATCTTATAACCCTTGTTGGGGCCGTAGCCTGCTTTAGTCCAGAGTGCTTTGTACTGCTCGTACATCATATCCAGCGTCCAGAAGGAATGGTAGGTGTTCTTGTATGGGCCTGCATGAGCAACCGCGTCGACGGGTCCTTCGATAGCAACGCAGGGGATACTGTAACGTTCAGCAATGGCGGCTACAGGGTTGACGGTCTCGGGCGTGTGACGGGCGATAATGAGGTCGACCTTATCTTCTTCGCAGAGCTTTTGCGCCATCTCGGCGCAGACAGTCGTGTCAGAGGTAGAATCGTAAATGATAATCTCAATGGGTCGCTTGTTGCCGTCAACAGTGATTCCGCCGAGTGTTTTATTGACATAATCAACAATGAGGGTTTCGGTCCAGGGGCAACCCTCGCCGAAACCAGCCAGCTTTCCGGTGGTGGGGTTCACAATGCCAATTTTGATAGGTTCGCCGGATGATGTAGGCGCAGCGGAGGTGGCGGAGGCAGTGGATGCAGTCGTGCTGGTGCCAGCACAGCCGGAGAACAGGGAGATGACTATGGCAAACACCATAAGTAGGGCGATAATGCGACTTATTTTCATCTGTGACACTCCTTCCAAAATATTTCATTGATAAAATCGCGTCTGTATAGGGGGCACGTCGTATCAAATAATATTCTATCAGAGCATACTTTAAATAATCCTAAAAATTACCTAAATATTTCCTTAATAATGCTGTTTTACGGCATCGTCATCAGTAGAAAATAGTGTCTTAATTTTGTGCGAATTGCTTATAGATTCTTTGTAGGCAAAACCACCGTGAATATAGTACCCTTGGGCTTGTTGTGCTCTGTGACTATTTTACCCCCATGGCGCGTCACGATGAGACTGGCGATATAGAGGCCAAGACCGCTTCCATCCTTCTTGCTCTGCTGCCTTTCTTCTCTGTAGAATCGGGTAAAAACCCTTTCCATAGCATGATCGCTGATGCCGATGCCGGTATCGGTCACAATGAGGTATACCTTGCCATTGTTTTCACGGGTGGAGATTTCGATACTGTCGCCTGATTCGGTGTATTTTATGGCATTTTCAAGGAGGATGACGGCAAGCTCTGTAATAAACTGCCTGTCTGCGATCAGTTGTTTTCCATACCCAAGGCTGACGCCCAGTTTCTTGCCTGCAAGCTCCGCCTGGCATTGAAACGGGTCGATAAAGGATTCAATGAGCTTGTCAAGGTCGACCTTTTCGGGTTTCAACACGATATCCGAAGCCTGGAGCTGCGCCATATCGAGTAGGTTGGAGGACATTTTTCGGAGTCTGTTGGTCTCGGTCAGTGAATTCATTATGAGGTCACTGTGGTCAATGATCTTTCCTCCGGGGCTTCGGAGGAGGAGCTCCAGCGAGTTGTGGATAACCGCGAGAGGTGAGCGGATCTCATGGGAAGCGTAGCTTATGAACTCGTCCTGCTTTTCCCACGCCTCCGTAACAGTCTTCGTCAGTGATTTGCTCAGGTACCAACCCACCACCAGCACCAGAACCAGTGCCGCCGTGGTACACCGTAGCAGTACCGTGAGTATGATGCTCAGCGAGGTTTCAATTTCGGTGGAGTCTGTTGCCATCTGGATATAGTAAAGCGCGTTGGACGCGGTCTCGACAGACATGGTATACGTGCGGTAAAAAAGGGTGGCGTTGTTGCGGACGACCGCCTCCGTCCGATTCTCGCCGCTTTCCGATACCGAGAAACCAATATTCAGCATGTAGTCAAAGGCGGTTAAGTAGGCGGCGTTCAGTATTTCCCCCTCGCCGTTTCGGAGGAGCAGAAATATTTTGTAGGTTATGATATAGCTGCCGCTGCCGGTGTACACAATATTCCTGCCGTTCAGAAAATTTTCTAAGCCGCCTGCTGTGTTTGTATCAATAGCTTTGGCAGCGTCGGCGAATTGCCTGTCTATATCTTCATAGAGGGCGTTTTCGGTGCTGGCGTAAACAATGACGTCAAAGACCGTAAAAATAGCCAGAAAAGCAGAAAAAAGAATAAGTATATACAGCAGACGACGCTTTAACAGAAACCTTTTTCTATCCATAAAGTTCGCCGTCGTCCGTTAGGATATATCCAATGCCTCTGACGGTTTTGAAGTATTTGTCATAACCGTGTTTTTGCAGCTCTTTCCTTATCTGGGAGGCGTAAACCTCTACGACCGAAAAGCTTGTACTGCTGTAAAAACCCCAGATATGCTGAAAAAGCTTTTCCTTGTGAACGATGACGTTGCGGTGCTCCATAAGAAAGACAAGCATATCAAACTGCTTGCCGGGGAGCTCCAGCCTGCTGTCACCGATTTTCGCCGTGCGGGTGTTCAGTTTCACGGCTAATTTCAAGAAGCTCACCGTGTTGTCGGTCTGGAACGTGCCAGACTTTGAGCGCCGCACGAGGGCCTCAAGTCGTGCTTCAAGCACATCAATATCGAATGGCTTGATGAGGTAGTCGTCCGCTCCTGCTTTCAGTCCGCGCACCTGATCTATTGTCCGTCCCAGAGCCGTCAGCATGAGCACCGGGGTGGTGATCCCCTCTCTTCGCATCTGAGAAACCAATTCGTAGCCGTTCAGCTTCGGCATCATAACGTCTAAAATGACCACATCGAAGCTGCCCGACATGAGCGTGAGCAATCCTTCCTCCCCATCAAATGATTGCGTTAAGTCGAATATGTACCGCAGGCTTTCGCAGATTTTGTCCGACAGCATTTTGTCATCCTCAATGATAAGACCTTTCATGTTTCATCCTCCGCTCAACTTCCGAGCATTGTTTTAATCCGCGCAGTGACTGCTACATTTGGCATCTGGGTGTTGCAGACGATTTCAAGAGTGAAGCTGCCGTCCGACGCCATTACCCACTGTCCGGTAACGCAGTTCATAACCGAAATGTGATCCTTATTGAAGGACACATGCCCGACGATCGTGTTTAAGTCCGTCTTTGCGGCAGCGGCGTTGATGGCGTCCAGGTCAAGTGACCCTGCTCTTTTGAGGATGTCGAAAAGAATCTCCACGTTGGCGTGCTTGTAACCCACCGTTGGCGGCGCCGCTGGTTGGGCTGGATCGAAATTTCTAAGATAATCTGCCACAATATCTTTGCCGGTCCAGCCGTTTATGGAGGATATGAATGGAAAGTCCGCCGTCCACCAGACCTCGGTGATAAGACCGTCTGCAATCTCCCCAAGAGCGTTTACATCCTCCTCAAACAGGCAAGCCTTGGCCACCGTACAAATCTTCGGAATGTAACCCATCTCGATGCACTGGGTCCAGAAATTCGAGAATTCTGAGGTCACCATAACGCCCACGACGACGTCGCAGTCAGCGCTCATTAGGATCTTGATTATTTCCCCATAATTGCCGGTCCCAGTGGTATACCGTCCGGGATCCACGATGGTGTAGTCCTTAAAGGAAGCGAAATCCTTGATGAAGGTCGCCATTTCGATACCCTCGATGTCATTGGCCGCCAGCAAACCCACGGTTTTATTGCTGTCTACGGCGTTCCATGCATCCAAGAAGCAACTGAGTTCACTTTCGTTGTTAAAATGGGTGTGCCAGCTATTCTCGTAGGGCCCGCCGCTCAGCCATGCATCAGATGGGGCATCCACAGATATGCAGGCTATACCCATCCTTTCGCAAACGGCAGAAACTGGTGAAACCGTATCGGCAGTATTTGAAACGATCATGATGTCTATGCCCTGCTCAATCAGAGACATTGCCGCTTCCGACGCCCTGAGCGTGTCGGAACCTGAGTCGGCGTAAACCAGCTCAAGGCGGCAGTGCCTCCCGTCAATGACCACGCCGCCGTTCTCGTTTATCCCATTAATGGCGGTCTGCTCCACATAGGGGCTTCCCGCGCCGAAAGAGGCAAGATCCCCGCTGAGAGGCACAACACGCCCCACGAGGACTGTGCCCTGAAAAGCCCATTGCCCGTTTTCATCCCTGCCCATAGGCATGGTTTTAAACGCATCCGCCTTGCAGGCCGATGCGCATAACAGGATAGCTATTGACATGAAATACGCAATAGCCTTTTTCAAGGACTCTCCACCTTAGATTATTTTACTATATATACAAATATTTTACTTTAATTGCAAATATTTTATCATATTTATATAAAAAGTAAATGGGTATATTTATATTTTTGCGATTAAAAGGGAAATGCCGCAAGGCCTATCGAGGATGATTGTTAATCTTCGGTAGGCGATTTTTGTTTAGATCTGTTCAGTTAATAATTATCATAACCTCAAAGTTAAGAGCATATTTTTTGTTAATGTATGATTGTTGTCGCATATACAATCAACAGAATAAGGAGCGCATTGAAGCTTCCACCTTTGAAGATTTCGACTGGGTCATGGGCGTCTGCCTGGGCGCTGTCGTCAACAGGCGCATCATTTTTGTTCCGCGCATGATAAAAGCTTACGCGGGCAAAACATCCTGCCACGTCGTGACCACCTCATCATTGGGCGCGTTTATGGGAGGCGCGACGACAGCACCCTATTCGGCATCAAAGGCGGCGGTCAATAACCTCATGTACAGCTACTACGATGCATTAAAGCCCTATGGCTTCGGCGTGACCGTGCTGTTCCCGGCAAATATAAACTCGAACATTGGCGAGGCGGAGAAGCACCGCCCTGAGAAATTCATAAATACCGGCTATAGCGTGACCGACAAGACGATCGGTCTTTTAAAGGCGATCCACGCGAGCGGCATGGATCCGGTGGAGCTGGCGCGATGGCTGAAGGCGGCTATCGAAAACGAGCAGGTTGTCTGCGTGCCGTACGAGAATTCACAGGAGATTCTCGAGAGAGAATTGGGGGCTGTCATCTTTTACGCAAGCCCGGAGGGTATGAAGAAGCTCGACGAACTGGACGAAATACGGAAAAAGGGACTTGAGGAAATGATGAAAAACGCGCCCCATGAGGACGTCGGATTTGCCAAGGCGCGGAGCGGCCTGGATTGGGTCGACGCCAGCCACAAGTTTTAAAGGCTGTTTTTACAGGCGTGCAGGCAAACAAAACCGCATTCTTATGAAGGAAGAAAGTGAGGGAAGCAATGGCACAATGTCTTGAGTTTGAAGGTATCAGCAAATCGTTCCCCGGCGTCAAAGCACTCGATGACATCAGCTTTAAGGCGGAAGGAGGGAAGGTGCTTGCCCTGCTCGGTGAAAACGGAGCCGGGAAGAGTACGCTCCTCAAAATAATGAGCGGAGACTTGAGAGCGGATGAGGGCTCTATCACGCTGGGCGGCGAGAAGCTTAACCTTATGACGCCGAATCAAGCCATCAAGGTGGGTTTCAGCGTCATCTATCAGGAACGGCAGCTGATACCTACCATGAGCGTTATGGAGAACATTTACATAGGCGCCTTGCCCCAAAAAATGAAGCTGCTCGATAGCGCGAAACTGAAAGCGGATACGCAGGCGTTAATCGATAAATTTGGGCTTCAGATCGCGCCGGAGACCCCTGTCATGTTCCTCTCGATCGCCAATCAGCAGATGGTGGAGATCATGAAGGCGTACAGGCGCGACTCGAAGGTCATCGCTTTTGACGAGCCAACGGCGCCGCTGACCGACGTTGAGATCAAAATACTATTTGACCTCATCAAGCAGTTGAAGGAAGAGGGTAAAATAATCGTCTACGTCTCGCACCGGCTCAAGGAGATATTTGAGATTGCCGATGAAATAGTCGTCCTCAAGGACGGAAAGTTCGTGTCAAAGCTGATCACATCCGAGACCGACGAGAGGTCGCTTATTGCGGCGATGGTCGGACGCGACATCGGAGATACCTACGCCAACCTTAACCGCAACGACAAGCTCGGCGATGTGCTGCTGGAGGTCAACAACCTGACGTCATACGCGGTAAGTGACGTCAGCTTTACCCTGAGGAAGGGCGAGATACTGGGATTCGCTGGGCTGGTGGGCTCTGGGCGGACAGAGGTCATGAGGGCCGTCTTCGGCGCGGACCCGCTGATATCCGGTGAGATCAAGCTGGAGGGCCGGAAACTGGACCTCAAAACGCCGAAGGACGCAATTGACGCGGGCATCGCGCTATGCCCCGAAGACCGCAAGGATCAGGGGCTCGTGCTTTGGCGCTCCATTGAGGACAATGTCTGTATGCCTGTACTGGGCAAGCTGCGCAAGTGGCCGTTCCTTAAGCAAAAAGCGTGTGAAGAGCTCACGATGGAGGCGGTAAGGCGGTACGACATAAAGACACCGACCGTCGACAAACTGGTCATTGAGCTATCGGGCGGCAACCAGCAGAAGGTCATCCTCGGGCGCTGGACATCGAGCTTGATGACAACCAAGATTCTGATCCTCGACGAGCCGACAAAGGGGATCGACGTCAAGACAAAGGCAGAGATTTATCAGACGGTGTGCGACTTCGCAAAGCAGGGAATAGGCGTTATTTTCATATCATCTGAACTGACAGAGGTCATTAACGTGGCGGATACAATCATGGTGATGCACAATGGTCGTATAACAGGGTCGGTGAAGAGAGAAGAGGCCACAGAGGAAGGCGTCCTTGCTCTCGCGATGCTTGATTAGGGGGAGAGAACATGGGAACTGTTAAAAAAGTATCTGCCATTAAAAAAATAGTAAGATCAAAGGCGTTTCCGCTGCTTATCCTTTTGTTACTCCTCATTGGGCTTTTTACCGTCACAGCGACGCTTAACGACGCCAGGTTCTTTACGCTGAAGAGATTCATGAGCATTCTTCAGGATCTCGCCGTTCCCGGTTTTCTGACGATCGGCGCAGGCTGCCTTATCGTTTCCGGGTCCATTGATATTTCGCAATCGGCTGCGGGCGCTCTCGCCGGCGTTCTTGTTGCGGTCGGCGTGGCATGGTGGGGTCTGCCCTGGTACCTCGCCGCAATCCTGGGGTTGGCGCTTGCCGGCGTCGTTGGCCTGTGTAACGCGCTTCTGGTGAACGAGCTGAGATTTCAGCCATTTATTGCGACAATGGCAATGGCTGCAATTTTAAGAGCCGTTATGATGCTGCTGTGTACGGACGCCGGCGGCCAGGTTCAGGGCGTCATCAATTTTAATTCCGACCCCCTGACCACGCTTGGTACTTACAAGCTTTTTGACCGGATTCCCGCGGCGTCGCTCGTTATGGTGATCATGTTCGTTATCTATGGGCTGATGCTGGCAAAGTCAAAATTCGGCAGGACGATCTACCTTGTCGGTGGGAACCCGGCCGCCGCGCGGCTGGCGGGGATCAACTCGAAAAGGATGTCCTATGTGCTCTTTATCAACTGCTCGCTGCTTTCGGGGCTTGCGGGACTCATATACTCAGCCCGCGTGAAGCAGGGCGGTATGGCGGCGCTGGCAACCGATCAGTTTACCGGTCTGACGGCGGCTATCCTTGGCGGCATCTCGTTCGGCGGCGGTGCCGGCGGTATGGGCGGGGCGTTCGTCGGGCTATTAGTCATCAGAACGTTCAATATGGGAATGACCACAAGCGGCGCCAGCCCTTATATGACGAGTGTGCTGTCGGGCGCGCTGCTCCTCGCCGCGCTCACGTTTGACTACTTCAGCCTGAGGAGACAGCAAAAACGTGTCGGCGCTTAAGAACGTACGATTCACATCGTTTAGGATAGAGGAGGAAAATTATGTATAAACCCTCTCTTGGCAAAAGAATAGTCCAATCCAAGGTATTTCAGATGCTGATCTTTACCGCGGTCGTGCTGATCGTGACCTACATTGTGAGACCTGGCTCTTTTACGTTCGGCAACGCCCAGCGTATTTTGTCCAACCTCAGCTATGCAGGCCCTTTCCTCTGCGGTGTGGCGATCCTGCTGCTCGTCGGCGGCATCGACTTTGCGGGCAGCGCCCACGCGACATGCGCAATGCTGCTGTTCGCGCAGATACTCATATGGTCGCCAAATCTCCCGTGGCCAGTCGCGCTGATCGCGGCGCTCATTGCCGGTGCTGTAGCCGGCGGCGTAAACGCCTTCTTCGTCAACGGGCTCAACCTCATGCCGTTTATTGTCACGATAGGAATGTCGTCGGTATGGGCCGGGCTCGCGTCGTGGGTTACCCGCGGCACACAGATACAAATCAGGAACATACCGTTCAACAATCTGAGCGCGCAGTATATACCCGGAACACCAATACCGGTGCTCTTCGTGTTTATGGCGCTGCTGGTCGTCTTTTACAGCATCCTGATAAAAAAGACGGCCTTCGGCAGAAGCATCCTAATGGCCGGCGGAAATCCCGCGGCTTCGCGGCTCGCTGGGCTCAATCCAAAAAGAATAAGAACCATACTGTATATCAATAACGGCATCCTCTCCGCTTTGGGAGCGCTCATGTGGGCATCCCAGCAAAAAATGGCGACCCCAACAGGACTCACACTTTTGATGCCGCACATGACAGCGCTGACCGCCACACTCCTTGGAGGCGTATCCTTCATAGGCGGCTCCGGTTCGCTGGGCGGCGCGTTCTGCGGTATGATACTGATTAACGTCCTTGCTTATTCCCTCCAGATCATGGGCCTTCCGCTCTGGTTTATCACATGGGTCAACGGCATGCTCCTCGTCGTCGCGCTCACAATAGACGGCTTCAATATGCGCAGGAGATTCAAAAAGCTTGGCATCAAGATGGGCGGCGGCGGCGCTGTAATGCCCGGTATGTCAAAGTAAACGAATTCAGGGTACTTCGCGTTAGTAAGTAAGCTAGTGTTGATGCTCAGCGCACGTGCCTGAGTGATACAAACGGATACCGACAAAATAATAAGGAGGAAGAAAATGAAGAAGCTACTTGTGATCATGTTAGTTCTAGGTATGGTAATCTCTATTTTTGCCTGCGGCAGCCAGCCGCCCAACGACAGTCAACCATCCGGCGGCAGTCAACCATCCGGCGGCAGCCAGCCGTCCGGGGACAACCAACCGTCGGGCGACAGCCAGCCGTCCGGGGACAATCCGTCATCCGGGGATTGGCCGAAGGAAATGGGTTTTTATGACCCGGACTATGATTACACAAAGCATGAGAAATTCAAGATTGCCTACCTAGTCAGCGCGGCCGGCGTATTCTATGATACGTTTGACCAGGCGTTCGCCGATTGGGCGACAAAGATTAATCTCAATTACACTGGCATGTGGGCGCCAGTCGCGAGTAATAATGAGGAATATCTCTCCGGTATTGAGACTTATGTTGATAATGGCTATGACGGCTTGCTGATGGACACTGACCCAAACCTCTGCAACAGAATAAATGAGATCTGCAGTGAGCTCGGTGTCGTTTGGATGCTCTGCATGGCGCAAGCCCGCGATTACAGCAATCCGTACACCATCGGCGGCACATATCTGCCCGGCCCGCTCTATTGCCCGAACGTTGGCTTCAACAACACGCTGGTCGGCAGAGAGCTCTTGAACAAGCTTCTTCAGTGGAAGGACGAATCATATCCGGACGTCCCGTGGGAAAAGGTCGGCGTCATCTCGGTCGGCTACTCTCTGGTGCCGCAGCTCATGGAGCGTACGCTTGGCAGCAAGCAGCTTTGGATTGAGATGAACCCCACGTTTGGCTCGTTTAGTGTCGATCCGGCCAATAACCCGAAGAACTTTTTCTTTGCGGATGCCGCATCAGGTACGATGGACCAGACCGGCGCGCAGAACCTCGTCACGCAGATTCTCTCTGACCCGGGTGATATCGAAGTGTGGCTGGTACCCACAATTTTTGACGATATGGCCATGGGCGCGGCGAATGCTGCCGATAACCTGGGTCTTACCGATAAGGTCTGCGTCGTCACCTTCGGCGGTGCGTTACTGAACGCGCAGTGGGATGCCGGTATCTTCAATTCATGGCGGTATGCATTGACCACCGTTCCCTCCATGTTTGGCGAAACCATTATTAACGCGCTGTGGGCGCAGCTGGCGGGGCAGGCAACTGCGGAAACGCTCTGGCCGGAGTGGGTCAACGTTTGGGATAAGGGCGATGTGTTCGAGTATACGGGAGAAACCGATCCGACATATTCAGTTCAGGTCGTTAAATTCGAAAACGGAACACCCGTCACAACGCAGACACACAGCTATGCATCGCTCCTGCTCCCCACCGTATGGGTCGATAAGGATAACTACAAATCATATTATGAGTGGACCGACCTGTACGCCTATGGCCCCGGCGTCGATGGTCAGTATACTTATGATCCGGTCACGGATCTGAACCTGTTCAGTCCGCGCGCGGAGGTTCCTGATTACTATCATACCTACCCAACCGCAGGCTGAGCAGAGCCGGCATAAATGAAATGGGGCTACAGCAAAACGAAGAGTTTGCTGCAGCCCTATTTTGAATTCTATTGATAAATTTTGCTATATTTTATATAATTAGTATAATAAAAAAGCCAAGCATCATCTGAAAGGAGCTGTTCTATGAGCGCGTATTTTGAGCGTGAGATAATTGAAAAAACCGATCTGTGCAAAAACAACGGCGAACTGAATAAGGAATGCGTCGGCTGGGCAAGAAGTCCGGTCATCAATTGTAATCTCAAGGGCAGCTGGCTACGCAAAAAGAAGTGGAATTACTGGTGTATCATGAGCGAAGACTGCCTCTTTTCAGCAACGATTTCAAACATCGACTATGTCGGAATGGTTTTTGTCTACTTTCTTGATTACAAAACAAAGAAATTCATTGAAAAAACAATTATGACGCCGTTTGGCAGCGGATGTTCAATGCCGGACGGCGTGCATGATACTGTTTGCTTTAAAAATACTCAAATTGAAATAGCGCTTCTACACACCGGCGCCGAGACGCATCTGATTGTACGGTCTGACGATTTCGGCGGCGAAAAGTTGCATGCAGACATCTTGGTTCATTACGATGAGGGTTACGAAACGCTCAATGTTGTCATTCCCTGGAACAAACGCACATTTCAATTCACTTCAAAACACGAGGGGATGCTGGCAAGCGGCACAATAGAGGTTGGAGCGCGTACTTACAATCTGGCAACAGAGACATATGGCTGCCTGGATTTCGGCCGCGGCATCTGGCCGTATAAGGTTCGCTGGAACTGGGCGAATATCAGCGGTCAATCTAACGGCAGAAGAATCGGTGTAAACCTCGGCGGACAATGGACCGACAATACGGGAATGAATGAGAACGCGGTTGTAGTTGACGGTAAATTGTCAAAAATCAGTGTGGATATGATTTTTGAATATGACAAAAACAATCTGATGATGCCATGGAAAATTAAAGACGCCGAGCGCAACTGGGTCGATCTTGTTATGACGCCGTTTTATGAAAGAGTCGCAAAAAGCAATCTAGGCATCATCGTCTCAGAAGTCCATCAAATGATCGGCCGCTTCTCCGGACGAATCAAAACCGCCGACGGCAGTTTTATCGAAATCGACAACCTTTTAGGCACGATCGAAGATCATTTCGGCAAATGGTGAGAGGTTTTTGATCTTGAGACGTTCATAGGGTCATTGGGTGTTTTCTGTTTTTACTGATTCTCAATAGTGCCGTAAATGACTTTCGCACAATCTAAAGCCCCGTTCTCTGTCGCAATGTTTTTTGCAAGCTTCTCAGCATTTTTCTTAATATCTTCATTCAGGGCATAAGTAATAGCCTCGACCAAACGATCAGCAGATAATTTCTTTCTGTATATTGGCTTTGATGCGACATTAAGATCATATGCCCTATGTGCCCATGCAAACTGGTCGTTTGAGAATGGAATGATGACACTTGGAACCCCAGCCTGGAATGCTGCGGCGGTAGTCCCGGCTCCGCCGTGATGACATGCAACCGCACATTGTTTGAATAGCCAACTGTGGGGTATGCTGCCGATTGCAATTATATTTTCCGGCAAGTTTTCAATTTCTCCCATACCACATATAATTCCGCGCTTGTCGCATTGTTTCACTGCTTGGACGATTATATTCACGATTTCTTCTTTTTCATTATCGTTAAACACGCTTCCGAAACCAAAATACACAGGCTTGTCAACAGTAGAAAGAAAATCGGCAAGCTCTTTTGATGGCGTATATTCCGCATTTTCTTCTACGAACCAATACCCGTGCTGGTAAATGTTCTTATTCCAGTCATTTGGAGTCGGAAACACATAATTACTGCATGATACAATCGCTGGATGTCGTTTATCAACCTTTTCAAAGGGACTACCAAAACCTTTCGGTAGCTTCCCGTGTTTTTTCTTAAAGAATGCTTCTATAGCGGTTTTTCCGGCCATCCACAGCATGCCCTGGAGTAAGGTATAACTCAATGCAATCGGCATTTTTGATTTTCCGTAAGCAATTACCGATGCTACCTCTGTTGTTTTATGCATAGGGAAGGGTGCTGCAAGGACGGACGGAAGGCCTAGCATCTCAGCAGCGAAATATCCAATTGTACAGCCGGGATGATAAACAATCAGCTCACTTCCCTCACAAGCATAATACATTTCCGCTGTTAGTCCTAATACATACTTTTTCATCTTGTTAAAGGTAAGCAGCATTTTTATCGGGTTATCCGAGGATTGCGCTGCGGCAAGTAAATCTGGATCAATATTTGCCGTTTGATAATCGGCTGTTAAAGTATAATAATCGATGTCATATCCTCGTATAAAACTCTCAATACTTCTTCCGCCCGCAATCCTGACATCCTTACCAAGTATTTTTAGCTGTTGCGCCAACGCACTATACGGCTGGAAGTCACCGCGTGAACCGGAGCATAAAATTGTAATCATAGAAGAGTTCTCCTCTTTATTATCCAACAACTTGTTGTATGATATCATTGTACTTATACTATCGAAACGCATCAACCAACAATATATACGCCAGTGTCGGTTTTTTGAGGTGAACTATGAAAAAGCAGCCAGAAATAACAACACAGACAAGGCAGAACCTTACCGACGCCTTCTGGTCACTTTATTGTGAGAACAGAATTGAGAAAATATCGGTTAAGGAAATAACGCTGAAAGCCGGGTATAACCGTGGAACTTTCTATGAGTACTTTATCGATGTTTATGATGTACTTGAGCAAATTGAAAATTCTCTTATCCCAAAAATTAATGAGTTCCCGCCAGTTATAGCACCGACAGGAAACATTGACACGCCGCTTCATATGTTCATAAAACTATATGAGCAAAATAGTAAATTTTATACTGTTTTACTTGGGGAGAATGGCGATCCAGCCTTCGCAGGGAAGCTAAAATTCGCTGTTAAACCAGTAGTCAAGAATATTCTTATGAGTAAGTCGTGTCTTGATCAAATTGAAATGGATTATATTCTGGAATACATGCTCTCATCCATGATAGGCATTATGAGTTATTGGTTTCAGCAAAACAAATCTTTACCGGCCGATAGAGTTATTACTTTAATGTATGAGCTTATGGAGTATGGTGTGATGAAGAAGTTAAAAGAGTAACACGTCTATTCAATAGAACAGTTAGGTAATCCCTGCCGAACAAGTGCTTGATTCTCTGGGTTCTTATGGTTTAATTTCCAACCTACAATCTAGTTTCCATTTGAGTTAATGCGACATAATGGCTATGAATTAATATCAAGAGCAACGGGATTTGTGCTTATAATTTTTGACATAAACAAAATGAGGTATTATATGAAAAATATAGTTATAACAGGTAGTACAAGAGGTCTCGGGCTCTGCATGGCGAAAGAATTTCTGCAAAGTGGCTGTAATGTTACTCTTTCCGGAAGGGGTGGGCAGCTATCCGAAAGTGTAAAAGCGGAACTATCCGCTTTTGAAAAGCAGATTATTTATGTTACATGTAATGTGCAGAACATGTGCGATGTCCAAAACCTATGGGATAAATCCATAGAAAAATGGGGCAGTATTAATATTTGGATAAACAATTCAGGGCAAAATGCACCGCATGAGTACATCTGTAATACCGATGAGAGCTATGTTAATAAAGTGGTATCTACCAATATTAACGGCATGATTTATGGCTGTCAGGTGGCAAGTCATGGAATGATAGTGCAAAAAGCGGAGCAATCTATTCGATGGAGGGACTTGGCTCAAACAATATGATACAGTCGAAGACGATCCTATATGGTACAACAAAACACGCGTTAACCTACTTTATGAAAGGGTTTGCAAAGGAGCTTGAGGGAACAGGAGTGATTGCAGGCCGTCTGTCCCCCGGCATGATGCTTACCGACTTTATCACAAAATCACCGGACGGCAGTGTTCCCGCCATTGAAAGCGAACAGAGCTTTCAAAGGATTTTCAACATATTAGCCGATAAGCCAGAAACGGTGGCAAAATTCTTTGTACCCAAAATGCTTGCAAACACGAGAAACAATGTGCAGATTGAGTGGCTGACAAACACGAAGGCGATGATACGATTTGTTTCTGCGCCGTTTAATAAGCGGAAGTTAATTTACGAATGACAACGAACCCATATCCTGTTGAGTTTGGTCGTAAAGTCAATTACCTTCGAGTTGTGAGGAAGTAGGAATCGCTCGCGCATACTACTATTATCGTAGTTATTCTTTGATTATCTAGAGTTCTAGAACGAGACAAGGGGACGGTTCATTCGTCTCGTTTAACCCAAGACCCAACCGTCCCTTCGTCTTTATGATTGCGCTCATAACCCGAAGGTCGGCAAAGTCGTAGGCTCAGCCATAACGACTGAGCCCATTTGTGTTGCCCTGTTCACGGGGTGCTCCTAAGATTTTTTCTAGCCAAATATTATTATGCTATCTTTTCGGTTGGTATGTGAAGTGTTTCCGATAGAGAGACGGCTTCGCCTTTTACTTTTTTCATTCGGGCATTGATGATAATCATCATAATGATCGGAACAATTGCGGATGCCGCCGCCATGATATATGTTTTCGTGACATCCCCTTTGAGAAAATAGGATGATATTGTGTTGAACAGAACCGATGAGAAACCGAGCGCGAGCATAATGACACCGTAGTTTGTACCGGAGTTTTTCGGTCCGAAAAAGTCTGTCACTAACGCTGCATTCGTGGAAGCGGGGCCGCCGTACCCGAAGGCGATAATGCTAATAGCGACGATAAAGCCCGCGCCAGGGACATTCAGGATCATCAGGATGGCACCGACAAACGTCAGCACGGAGAGGATGATGATCGTCGATACTCTTCCAAGCTTGTCCGATACAGTAGCCATGACAAGCCTTCCAGCCGCGTTAAAGAAGCCAGTCAGAGAGACTACTGCAATGGCGGCTGCCTCTGACAGGCCACGCTGCATGCCGAGATTCTTAATAAGCGGTATGGACAGCGTCCAAGTGCCGTTGATAAAAAGAAGCTCGATAAATATGAGCCAGAAGACTGGCTTTTTCATAGCTTCAAAGAGTGTAAAGTTTCTGCCGGTGAATATTTTACCAGATGTGGGAGTGGTGGGAAGAGATCTTAAGTATTCCGCAGTTGGGAGCTTAATGAAGAAAGTACCGACGAGACCGAAGACTAAGAACACGGTTGACAGCGTCAGGAAGACCGGCTTGAAGTTCACAAAGCCGGTTACCGTATTTGCAGCCATGAGTGCCTGCGAGATGGGGGTGAATATGACCGTTGAAAAGGCAAATGCTGATACAGCCAAACCCGATGCCAGGCCCTTCCGATGCGGGAGCCATTTCTGGATGCAGCTGATGCAGGCGCCATAGGCGAACCCGGATCCTAGTCCGCCGAGTACAGCATACGTCAGGTTCATCCAGTTGATTGTGTCTTTTGTCAGAAGTCCGGTCAAGCCGACTCCGGCGGAAAACATAACGATACCAATCATCGCCGTTAGGCGTGGGCCTTTTTTGTCGTTGACGAGGCCGCCAATAAGATTACCGGTGACAAAAGCAAACAGCATGTAGGATGAAACCATCGTCGCAGATTCTTTAGACCAATCAAATGAGTTTATGATTG
The DNA here is from genome assembly GCA_942492735.1 of uncultured Eubacteriales bacterium. Classification (GTDB taxonomy): domain Bacteria; phylum Bacillota; class Clostridia; order Oscillospirales; family Oscillospiraceae; genus Sporobacter. The sequence goes on along the minus strand of OW818648.1, from coordinate 3,501,774 downwards.
GGGTTTTAAAGACGCTCCAAAGATATAGAATCCCGACGCAAATCTGGATAACGAGACAACCGATAATGGGGGTGATTGATGAACGCGTATTTTTCATACTCTTTTCCTCCGACTCAGTAAAGACTAATTGCGAAACAAAGGAATTTACATATAACATAAATCATAAATATAAAATATGTATTGACTAATACAATAAATCAATAATAGCGCAAAAAGAAAAGGACGTCAACTGACATTTTGAACAACATGGGACTTAATTATTGTAAATTGAATTGTGATATGCTATAATTCAAATAATGCATAATTCTATATAATTATCGTATAACAAAATTCTGTATTATTGGATGTTGGAGGCAGAGTGCTATGGACCTCAAGCATTTGGAAATTTTTATTTCAGTTGCACATACCTTGAATTTTACTGAATCGGCCCGTCAGAATGGCGTACCTCAACCCAAAATCAGCAGAACCATCCTTGATCTTGAAACAGAGCTGGGCGCGCTGTTATTTTCTCGGACGAAGCGTGACGTTTTCCTCACGAGAGAAGGGGCTGCTTTCCTACCTTATGCGATTGATTTGCTCGCTACATCTCAGAAGGCCGCTTTTATGGTTGAGCAAATTCACTCTGGGCGTACGGGGTATCTCTCGATAGCCACTGTCTCAACGACAGGGCACATTTTGGCCGGTTGTCTGTCCGTGTTTGCTCCACGGTATCCGGAAATCCTTGTGGACATCACTCAGAACACTGGTCGTGCTCAATCGCAGGCGATGCTGGAAAATAGGTATGATTTCCATTTTGCTCATCTATCCATGATTCCTGAGGATGGTCGTCTCGATTACATCATTACGCACAAGGACAATCTTGTACTGGTCGTACCAAAGGGGCACAAGCTGACACATGAAACACTCGACTTTCCCACGTTGTTCAATGAACGCTTCATAATGATCTCCCAACCCGAGAGTCCCCAGCTGCACAGTCAGATTATGGATATTTTTGCAGCACAGCACACAGTCCCCAAGGTTGTCCAACGTTATGACAAAGCTGAGTCTGTCCTGCTGTCAGTTGGGTCAGGTCTCGGCGTATCGATTCTCCCGCAGGGGTTGACTAAAGCATTTTCGTCGGACGCCGTTGATGTCGTCCCATTGGATTTTCCTGGTGCTGAAATCGAATATGTCTGCGCATGGCCGAAAATAATGAGCAACCCAAGTTCAAAGCTGTTTCTTGAAGTGATCAGGAGTTATTTCCCTGATCATACATTGTAAACGAACATGATTACATAAGCAGACCGTGAGCGTACTTATAAGAATAACCAGACAAAAAATGTGCCCCGGCCGAAAATCAGCCGGAGCACACTTGAACTCTAAACGCAGTTGAACGCAATGCTGCTCTGCGGATTGACAGGAAATCTCACCATGGCGACCGGTTCCACCACGAGCCGCCCAATGTCATCATTTCTGTCCGTATCCGCAAGGCACCAAAAAATATCGTCGCGTTATTTACTATCTGCAGCAAAGAGACCGAGCATTATTTACATGATTCAACATCATTTTTCCAGGTCTCAATCAAGAGACAGATGATCCATAGCAATCCAAAAAATCCACTCAAGGCGCATTGCCACAGATAATTGATCGTGGTGAATGGGTATATGGATGTGAAGGCGATCAATAATACAATTGTTATGACAAAAAAGACGGCAATCAGAATCCTATTAACATTTTTCATAGAATCAGCTCCATAAACAGATTAGCCAATGAAATAGAAAAACATTTAACTTTCTGGAAGAGGATTACACACTATAATTATAACGGCAGTTACGGAATAAGTAAAGATAATATTACCAAAAATACGATGATTTTGCAAAGCCGAGTGATGCATTTTGACCAGAAATTAATACTCCCAAAACCGCCATCTTTAGAAATATGGCGGTTTTGCATTTTTGATACAATGTGTATTGGAATTGCGGTTCACAAATGACATTTTATTTGGTATAATATCGGAAATCAAATAAAAAATCGTTAAGACTCAAGTGAAAGGAAGAATTCTATGTATACCTTTAAACCATGCATGGAACGCATTGAAAGAATGCGCGACAAGGTTCGTGATAGAGTTATCGTTGCGGATGCAGAAAAGGCTCGTTTAAAGCTGGAAGCAACGCAGAAATATCATAATTTCCCGCCAATGCTTAAAAAGCCTTACGAATCGCTCTATGTCATTTCCAAAATGCCTATTGACATCAGAGAAGACGAGTATTTTGCAGGAGACCTTGGAAACAAAGGCTGGGGCGCGGCCAACGGCACAATGTGGATTATGGCGGATATTGAAAACACCTGGCCCATTGAGGCTGACGGCTTACATCACGCTCCCGATGATGACCCGCTTTACTCTCATCAGAAGCTGGCTATCTCCCCGGCAGATCTGAAAGAGCTGCGTGGTATTTTCACACAGCAGATGGCTGCAAACGGAAACGTTATGCCTGATGAATGGTTGCCGGACGGCGCACTGGACTTTTTCAAGCTGCAGGCTTCGGATTATGGAAAAGTCGGCGGCTTTCCAACAATGCTGCCTCCGGGTCATCTGACTCCCGGCTTCCAGAATATCCTGGGGAGTGGCTATGCTGATATCCGCAAGCAGGCTCAGGATTGGCTTGATGCGCATGAAGGCAATGTTCAGGGCGATAATATGGGCAAGTACATGTTCTATAAGGCTGCTACTGTTGCCTGTGACGGTGCAATCACCATGACCCACCGTTATGCTGATTGCGCAAGAGAAAAGGCAAAGACAGCTCCGACTGCCGAGAGAAAAGCTGAACTTGAAAAGATGGCGGATAGCCTTGATTGGATCGCTACGATGCCGGCACGCACCTTCTGGGAAGCTTGCCAGCAGGTAATGATGTATAATGTTTTCCTCAAGGTTGATAACGATCCCGGCGTAACAAGTATGGGCAGATTTGACCAGTACACATGGCCGTACCTGAAAAAAGACCTTGAAGAAGGCAGAATCAAAATGGAAGAGGCACAGGAACTTGTCGATGCGTTCTTCCTCAAAATCAACACTTTTTATGGCGGCGGCTTCGGCAAGATGATGCAGACCGCAGGTGTAGGACACCTTGGTCAGCATACCACCATCGGCGGCCTCATCCCCGAGACCGGCGAGGACGCAACAAACCCCGTTTCTTATATGGTTCTGGAAGCTATGTCACGCCTTGAACTGCATGAGCCGACAGTATCACTGCGTATTAATAAGAATACACCAAAGGAAATCTGGGATTGCGCAATGGCAACCTCCATGCGTGTAGGCGGTTTGCCGCTGCTACAGAATGATGAAGTAATCGTACCCGCAATTATAAGTGAGCTTGGATTCTCTTTGGAGGATGCAAGAAACTTTGCGTTTATCGGCTGCCAAGAAATCACCGGTTCAGGATGTGATTATCCGGCGCCTAACGGATCATCTATGTCTCACAGCGGTATATACTGGGCTATTGCATTGGATATGGCGCTTAACAACGGCATTAACCCAATGAACGGAGCTCAGGCGCCTCTAAAAGTACGTTCCGGATATCTGACTGACATGAAATCCATGGATGAAGTCCGTGCTGCGTTTGAAAAGATTGCAACATGGATGCTTACATGGTCTGCAACACTTAACAATTACACAGAGCATGAATATCCGAGGATATTCCCGTTCCCGAACCTTTCCATTTCGACCACGGGCTGCATGGAAAGCGGCAAGGACGTATCTGAAGGCGGCGCAAAATACAATTCTTACGGCGGCACAGCAACCGGACTTGCAACGACTGCCGACAGCCTGACTGCGATTAAATACTTGGTATTTGACAAGAAGCTTATTTCCGGAAAAGAGTACCTGGACGCAATCCTAAGCAACTGGGAGGGCTATGAGCCGCTGCGTCAGAGAATCCTCAACGAAGTTCCTCATTACGGCAATGCAGATCCTTATGCCGACGCTGAAATGAAGTATGCTCTTGATCTGTATTATAACATTACCAGAGCGTTCTCAACACACCGCTGCAAGGTATATAAGTGCGGTACATTCGGTGCATCAGACCATGTCGTACAGGGTGAGATTACCTGGGCAACACCGGACGGACGCCTGACAGGCACGCCTATTGCAGACGCTTCCAGTCCTGCACAGGGCAGAGATGTCAACGGACCAACCGCTGTATTTATTTCAGCCACCAGCTTTGATCATTCACATTTCATGGACGGCATGGCTCTCAATCTGAAAATCCATCCGACATCGCTGAAAGGCAATAACGGCATAACCAAGCTCGAGGATGTAACCAAGGTATACTTTGAACAGGGCGGCATGGAAGTACAGTACAATGTCGTAGACGGTGCTACACTGAGAAAAGCACAGGCAAAACCCGATGAGTATCATAACCTCGTTGTTCGTATTGCAGGATTCAGTGCATATTTCATAGATATGACTCCGGCAATGCAGGAAGACATCATCTCCCGCGCTGAACACAGTTTATAATCATTATATTGAACAGGTCTTTGTTGTTGATCAATAATGGCTCTATATCAATAGTTGGGGAACTCTATTAAGGACTAGCGATTACAAGAAGTCACCCTTCAAGAAACCTTTAAGAATCAAAGGAAACTTGTGATAACCAGAGGTCGCCATAAGACGTCTGCTTACTCGTAACCCGAAGGCCGCCGTATCAATTCCTGCCGTTACAACCAGGAACCACCCTGAAATCAGCCGATTCCAGGGTGGTTGTTTCTTTGGAGCCAAGGGGACGGTTCTTCCGGTTGGCAAGACTCCCGCAGTTGTGTTACGATAACTGCGGGAGTGGTGAATTATGCCAAGAAGAGCGAGAAAGAAAAGTGAAAGCGGGATATATCATATTGTCGGAATACAAATGGAGCAGCTATAATGACTATATTTGTAGAAAAGGATTTACTGATATCGACTTTGCATTAAACATGATGAACGAAGACAGAGACAAGGCATTAGTCGGCTTCATAAAGTATTATGACGAACAAGTAGAGGAAAAATGCCTTGAGATAGAAGAGAGATTCAGACTGACAGATGAAGAAGCGAAAGAAATAATAAAGAAAAAATGTGGTATAACAAGCAGCCTGCAGCTTAAGGATTTTGGAAAAGAAAAAAGAGACAATTACATTAGGGAACTCAAAAATGAAGGTCTGTCAACAAGACAAATTGAAAGACTAACAGGTATAAGCAGATCAGTTATTCTTAATACTTAACCGAGAGAACCGTCCCCTCGGTTTGCCCAAAAAAAGTAAAAATATCCTGCAAATACTTGATAATTTTGTCAACGTGTTATACTCTGACTGTAAAGCGATATAACAAGGAGGAATATATACGAGCGCTAAAACATACATCGAGCCACAGACTACCATTCCCGTCTACGATGAATGTGACGTTCTTGTAGTCGGGGGCGGCTCGGCAGGCCACTCCGCCGCTGTGGCTGCTGCCCGTGCGGGCTGCAAAAACGTCATCCTGATGGAACGCTACGGCTATTGCGGAGGTGACGTGACTGGCGGTTACGTACTTCTGATCCCAAGCCTTTCCTTCCACGCAAAAACCTATGTCCGGGGAATCCAAGAGGAGTGGTTCACCCGTCTGTCCAAAGTCCCGGGGGCCGTCTGGGGCCCGTCAGACGATCTGACCGGCTGCACCGACCCCGAAGTGGTGAAAAATTGGGCCGATGCCGGTGGTGCCACCCGCGGCGCAAATCCCCGCATCATCCACGCCTTTATGGTGGAGCCCAACCAGCTCAAGATCGAGATGGACATGATGCTCAATGAGCTTAGCAACAGCATCCGAGTCCTCTACCACAGCTGGGGCACCAATCCCATCATGGAAGGCAATATCTGCAAGGGCGTCATCTTCGATTCCAAGGAAGGGCGCAAGGCCGTGCTGGCCAAGGTGGTCATCGACGCCACCGGCGATGCCGACCTCTGCCGGCTCTCCGGCGCTCCCACCTCCTCTGCTATCGACGACGAGTGCCGCTGCTCCTCCACGGCGCTGGTCTACCGCATCGGCGGATTCAGCAAAAAAGCCTTCAACAAGTGGGCTGCCGAGAACAGTGACGCCGCCCGGGCGCTGGCTCAGGGTCTGGCGGACATCCACGGCTTCCGCGCCGCCATGATCGCCGGGCCAACTGACAATGTGAGCTGGATGAATAACTGGCAGCCCAGGCGTGACTGCTCCAAGATCGCCGATCAAACCGCCACCGAGATGGGCACCCGCATCAAGCTGCGGGAAGTGGTGGAGTATTACCGCAAAAATTGCCCCGAGGTATTCCACGACGCCTATCTCTACGACATCGCACCTCAGCTGGGCACCCGCGGCTCTCACCGTATAGTGGGCGAGTACATCATCTCCGCCAACGACTGGGCCTTCCCCAAGGAGCACGACGATTGCATTGCCTGGCACTGCACTGTGGACTCTCTCAACGACAATGCCCCCATCGAGATCCCCTACCGTGCCATTCTGCCCCAGAAGGTGGAGAATCTTCTGGCTCCGGGCCGTCACATCTCCGCTGACCGGGTGGCCATAGACAATGTGAATCTGATCCCCCAGTGCGTAGGTACCGGCCAGGCCGCCGGTGTGGCTGCCGCGGTAGCCGTCATGGACGGCAGCAGCACCCATACGCTGGATATCTCCAAAGTACAGAACATACTGGCCGGCGAGCAGGACGTTCCTCTGCCCCGGAATCCCCACACTGACAGCAGCTACACCGACAATGTGAAGGCCCACGAATACGGTCTCTACACCGAAGCCGCCAAGAAAGCCATCCAGACCAAGGATGCCGCCGGTGCTTACCGCCACTGGACACTCTCCGACGGTGCAGGCAACGCCAACAAAAAATGAACCGCGAAAAGAAAACGCTGTGACCGCCTTGGTCACAGCGTCTTTTACGTTCATGCGTACATAAAGCCATACCTTCCCCGAAATGACAGAAAGCAAGGCAGAAACCAATCTTTTCGGATCATTTGCATCGAAAGTATCCAACTAGAGCCACCGCGGGTAATGTAAGCTGAACAGCTTATCGAGGATCATGTCTTCGATAGGCTGCTGTTTTGTTTTCTGTACTTACCTATACATCAACACAGGCATATTATCCTCATGTACGCCTGGCTCCGGCATTTTAAATTACCCATCAGGCAGGCAGCGCGTATGGCATTCATCCCGAAGCGTGCCCCTATTTCTTCAATAGATTCCTCTACCCGTTCTCCTTTAACCCGTTTAACTGAGTCGTTGAAAAGAATCGTTTTCATCCCCAACGTATGACAAGCAAAATCATAGCCCGGAACTGATGCTCCGGGCTTTTAAGTCTATTTACTTTTGGAAAGGTTAGGTTATCAATGGGTAGTATTCGAAAATGAGCCAATATCTCCGATCATTGCCTGCCAGTGAGTTGCCGGTTACTTTACGACTCTGAAGCCAAGGTTACGTCACCCTCGGTCTTCTTGGCGTAATACGTGGGATTCATAGAGATTGAAAAATGGAAGATCGGCCGGTGCAGCTCTAAAATTGAAAGTGGCAGATGTTTGATTCCGCCCGGCATAAAAATGATGCTGCTCTTGGTAAGCCGATGCAGCTCACCGCCGAGGCCAATTTCAATTTCTCCGCCCAGGTCGTTGGGATTCTCAGGGTCAGACCCGATAAAACCAATCATTTCGTCAAATTCGTGGGTGTGCTCATCATGCGCACAAAGCGGCCTGAATTCTGAAGCTTTCATAAGATCCAAGGGGACGGTTCTTCCGGTTGACAAGACTCTCGCAGCTGTGTTACGATAACTGCGGGAGTGGTGAATAATGCCAAGAAGAGCGAGAAAGAAAAGTGAAAGTGGGATATATCATATTATTCTGCGTGGGCAGAACAGGCAGATAATATTCGAAGATGATGAGGATAAAGAGAAGTTTTTGCAAACTTTAGAAGAGTGCAAAAGAAAAAGCGGATTCAAGATATACGGATATTGCCTGATGGGTAACCACATTCATTTGCTGCTGCACGAAACGAAAGAGGAAACAGGGATAATCATGCGGCGGATCGGCGCGAGTTATGTCTATTGGTACAATTGGAAATATAGACGTTGCGGGCACTTATTTCAGGATCGATACAAAAGCGAAGCGGTAGAGACAGATGCGTACTTCTTAATAGCATTGCGATATATTCATCGGAATCCGGTCAAAGCCGGTTTGGTAAAGAAAATGTCGGAATACAAATGGAGCAGCTATAACGACTATATTTGTAGAAAAGGATTTACTGATATCGACTTTGCATTAAACATGATGAACGAAGACAGAGACAAGGCATTAGTCGGTTTCATAAAGTATCATGACGAACAAGTAGAGGAAAAATGCCTTGAGATAGAAGAGAGCTTCAGACTGACAGATGAAGAAGCGAAAGAAATAATAAAGAAAAAATGTGGTATAACAAGCAGCCTGCAGCTTAAGGATTTTGGAAAAGAAAAAAGAGACAATTACATTAGGGAACTCAAAAATGAAGGTCTGTCAACAAGACAAATTGAAAGACTAACAGGTATAAGCAGATCAGTTATTCTTAATACTTAACCGAGAGAACCGTCCCCTCGGTTGAACATACATGCCGTTACAACCAAGAACCACCCTGAAATCAGCCGATTCCAGGGTGGTTCTCGTTTCGCGGACTATTTAGAGATGCTTATTTGATTGTGGACAGGAGTGTGCGCTTCACCAGGGTTTTGGCGATCTGGATTTTGTATTTGCTTGCGGTGAAGGGCTTTGCGTCTTTAACGGCGGCGGCGCCGGCTGCTTCGGCTGTCGCTTCGGTTATCGCTTTACCGGCAATCGCGGCTTCGGCGAGCGTGGCGCGGTAAGGCTTGGGGGCGACGGCGTTGAGGCAGATGCGCGGGCTTTTGCCGCCGACTAGGACGGCGCAGTTGACGATAGGGAAATCGATTGTTTTACGGAAGGCGAATTTCATAAACGCGCTTTTCGTTCCGGCTTCAGGAGCGGGGATTTGGATCTCTTTGATGACCTCGTCAGATGCGAGAACCGTATTGCTCGCGACTTTGGCGTCAAAGAAATTCTCCGCATCGATCGTCCGCTGATTTGTGACAATTTTGGCACCGAGCACGATGAGCGCGGGCGCGACATCGGACGGATGGACGGCATAGCAGCCGCAGTTCATGCAGCGCATGGTTTCACTTTTGGCTTCTTCCAGCGTTGGCGTGCTCGAATCCTCGAGATCCAGACGCCGCTTGCCGGCATCGAGCTCCTTGAGTCGGAGCGCCGTTTTCTTCAGCGATACATCAGCGTCGCAGTTGACGGTCTTGGCACGGCTTCCGTTTTCAATGTCGAAATCCACATCCAGGAAGCTGTTCATGCCGTTAGAAGCCTTGTGGCCTGCGGCGACAGCACCGATAACGGTTCCGGGACCGGTTGTCGCGTCGCCTGTGGCAAAAATACCTTTTCTGGAGGTCATCGATGTTTCGCCGGAAACGTCGATCAGGCCGCGCCGGTTGAGCTGAATCTGATATTTCTCGTCCAGGAAGGAGAGATCGACTTTCTGCCCGACAGCCATAAGAATGTTCTCGGCGTTGATGACGGTGGTATCACATGCGTCATACTGCGGGTTGAATACGCCGTTTTCGTCCCAGGCTGTTGTGCAGCGCTTGAGCTCCATGCCCTTGAGGACGCCGTTTTCCTCGACGACCTTGGAAATACCCCAGGACGGCATGACGATGACACCCTCTTCTTCAGCCCGGGCGATTTCTTCGGCACTAGCAGGCATGCGGTCTCTCGGCTCTAAACATGCCAGAGTGACCTTTTTGGCACCGAGGCGTTTGGCTGTGATCGCCACGTCCATCGCGACGTTGCCGCCGCCCATGACGAACACCTCAGAGCCGACCTTACCTGCCATCCAATTGCCCACATCGACGAGGAAATCAAGGCCGAAAACCGTCAGATCCTCACCGGCGATACCGAGCACAGGGCGCTTCCAGGTGCCGGTCGCGAAGCAGACGCTGTCATACTTCTTCTCCAAATCTTCCGGCATGATGGTTTCTCCGACCTTAGCGTTCACAACAAAGGTGATGCCCATTTTTTCGAAGGCTTTTATAATCCGGCGGACAGTATCCTTGGGCAGCCGGTAAGCCGGGATTGCATACATGAGCATGCCGCCTGCTTCCGCCTTGCTGTCATAGACCGTTACCTTATTGCCTGCCTTGCGCAGGTAATAGGCGGCGGAAAGTCCCGATGGGCCTGAGCCTACGATCGCAACCGATTTTCCGGTCTCGGTCGATGGCGGCGCATAGAAGGTGTCGCTATTATCCAGGATGTAATCGCCGAGTGTCCGCTCAACGCCGCTGATGGTGACGCTCTCGTCGTTTTGCTTGCGGTTGCAGCCGCTTTGGCAGAAATGTGCGCAGACGCGGCCGGTGACAGCCGGAATCGGGTTGACCTTCATGATCGTGCGGGCGGCGTCTTCCCAGTTTCCGCTGCGAATCATGTCGAAATAGCCGGGGATGTCTGTTCCCGCTGGGCACTCCTGCGTGCACGGCGACGCGCAGACCTTGGCACCGCCGAAAGCGGAATGATAGCGGTTGTCTCCCAGGATGGCGAAGCATTCCTTGCCGCCCTTGCGGATACAGTTGAAGCGGTTTTCCGGCTTGCGGAAATACCAGCAGCGGGGGAGCTGCGCGATACTGCCGCCGATTGTTCCCATTTCGCGGATATGCGGCGTGGCAACACTCTTTGCCGCCTGCGCCAGCGCGGCATATTTTTCTTTGACGACTGCATTTTCGGTAATATCGGCGAGGCGGGTGAGCGCCCCGATTTTTAGCGTGCCGTCCTGTTCTTTAATATAGTCAAGGCCCGGAACGGATTTGATGTTGACGACGGTCGAGGGATAATCCGGCAGGATATTATCCTTGAGTGTGCCGAGAAGATCGGTGCCGCCTGCATTAAGATTCGCCTTGCCTTTTTTTAGGACAGCGACGGCGTCATCCAGGGACCTCGCGTTTATATGATTAAATGATTTCATATTCTTCCTCCTATGCCTTTCCTAAAGCTTTAAGAACCTTATCGGGTGTCGCGGGCGGATCCACCCAAACACCGACGGCGTTGTGTATGGCTGTGATGACAAGGTGCGTGTTGGCCATCGAGTGGCTGATGCCGTTTGCGCCGTATGCGCCGTTGCCGGATCGAGTTTCAAGAAGTTCGTGTTCCACCGGCGGTACGTCGAGTATAGTCGGCTTTTTGTAATCGATCATGTTGCTGTTGAGCTTGACGCCGGTTTTTGGGTCGAAAACAAAATCCTCCAAGAGCTGGCTGCCCTGGCTGAAGAACATGACCTGGTCGATCTGGCTTTCGAGTGATGTCGGACGCAAGGCTTTGCCCGGGTCAACAACCGCGCCGAAACGGAGGATTTCCACTTCGCCGGTTTCTGTATCCACAGCGACCTCGCAGTAAACGGTGTTCATCGTGTCAAGCATTGTGCCGCAGCCGCCGATTAGCCAGAGGGATAGCGGCGGTCTTCCGGAGTAGGTCGCGACAAGCTCGCGATTCGTCGCGCGTGCCAGAGGCACCGATTTGTCGGGGTCGGCTTTGACAAAGACCTTGCCGTCCGCGATATCAAGCTCCTCCGGTTTTAGACCCTTAAATGGGCCCGGTTCCAGAAGCGGGGGATCATTCAGAGGCGCGATCATAAACATGGGCCAGCTGTCGGCATATTCAATGGCAGCTTCGAGAATCTGTTTTTTTAGAATGTTCGCGCATTCCTTCATAGCCCAGGAGGATGCGGTGGAGCCGTCCGAGCCGCCGCCGACGGGTGAAAATTTTGCCCGGAAATTAAAATCAACATGGATATCGGCGTATTCGAGGCCCAGCTCTTCCGCGACAACCATCGCGTTGGGCTCAACCATATAGGCACCGAAAAGCGGGCCTTGCGTCGGCATGTGAACCACACCGTTGCGGAATTCGAGTTTACAGGAGTATCCGGAGACAGAGTGTCTCGGACACATCTGGTACCGGAAGCTCGCGCCGTGCAGTCGGCCATCCGGGAGTTTTTTCGTGCCCGAGGGATGCCAGTCCCAGTCCATCATCTTTTTACCGGCGTCAATGCACGCGTCAAAGCTCGGGACAGGATTCGGGTCGTCCTTTGAGGTAGGTCCGTGGAGATTAAGACGCGCGAGGTCGATTGGGTCTTTTCCCAGCTTTTCAGATATCAGGTAGAGGGCTATCGTCACAATGTCCCAATTGAAGGGCGTATGCTGGCCGCTGACCCACATCATATGGCGGTTGGAATCGATGACCTCCATGTTCTGCGATATATTCTTGCACTTGAGGGTGTTATATGGACCCTGCTTCTGATCGCCGACGTGGCCAAAGCTCGAGCTGCCCCAGGTGCCGCCGTCCGAGACCGAAAAATCGTCGACAGCGGTGATGAGACCCTCATTTGTGAAGCCGACCTTCATCTGCACATAGCGCTGCTTCATGATGACGGAGTCGAACGTCTGCTCACGCGTCATGACACAGCTGACGGGACGACCGGTCCTTTTGGCAAGAAGCGGTGTAATTTCCTGAGACCGCCGAAGACCCCAGTCACAATACCGTCCGCCCATGAATAAGCCTTCCTGGACGACATTATCAAGAGGTGTGTTATACATCCTACTGATGGGCAGTCTTTCGCGGACGGCACCTTCGATGTGCAGGGTTTCGTCCTCAGCGTTGTAGCTGTCCTTTGACCACCACGCCACCGAACCGGGCGGGTTGGGTATGTGGGACGCAAAGGCGGGGATGTACATACTGTATTGCACAATATGGTCAGCCTGCCTGAAGCCCTCTCCAACGTCGCCCTGAATGACATTTGAGTAGGCGACGTTTCCCTGTTTTGGAGGATTGGGCGGGGCGTTCGGATCGGGCATGCCGAAGTGCGGCGTTGATCTGTCCTGCGGGCGGACAACAAAAGCGTCCGGCTTTCTGCCTTCGAGCAGGTCGACGATGTGCGGCAGAATCTCCCATTCAATGTCGAGCTGCCGGAGGGCTTCTTCGCATAAATCCTCGGTTTCCGCAACGACGATGACGGCGACCTCCGCGCCTTCCTGGTCGGCGATATTGTCCAGCCACGGTCTTGGTGAACCCCAGTGCTCGCCGTAGCTGACAAGATTTTTAATAACCTCATCTTCCCAGGTGAGAATGTCAACAACGCCGGGGATTGCTTTTGCCTTTGTAATATCGACGCTGAGAACCTTTGCATTTGCATACGGGCTGCGGAGGAATTTGGCATGGAGCATTTCTGGGAGCACATAGTCAATGCCGAACTTGGCGACGCCTGTCGCTAAGGCATAGCTCAGGACACCGGGGAGATTGGGTTTCCCGACAACTCTGAAGTTTTCTCTTTGTCCGTTGACGCCTGCTAAATCTGCCATCTTATTCCGCCTCCTTCGACATTTTGAGTGCTGCTTCAATAATCGCGGTGGAGTGGCGCGGATACGTGCCGCAGATGCAGATGTTGCCGGCAAGTGCCTCGCGGATTTCCTCTTCGCTCGGATTCGGGTTCTTGTCTAAAAGCGCCTTGGCGGTGACAAGGAAGCCTGGCGTGCAGTAACCGCACTGCATGGCATCCCAACGGCAGTAAGCATCGATGAGCGGCTTCCATTTCGGTTCCGCCGCGATGCCTTCAATTGTCATGATGGATTTTCCTTCGCATTCCGCGGCTAAGGTGGTGCAGGAGAGGACCGCTCTGCCGTCCATGATGACGGTGCAGGAGCCGCAGACGCCGCGGTCGCACATGTGCTTGGCGCCCGTGAGCCCAAGCTTGAACTGGAGGGCGCGGTGCAGCGTCCAATGGGGCTCGATCAGCACCTCGCAATCCTTATCATTTATGTGAAGAATGACGGTGATGGGCTGAGCGGTATCCGGATGCTCGGCAGCATTGTGGCAGGTTAAATCCGCCAGGTTTCCGAAGCTGCTGCCGCAGGTCGGGCAGCGGAACTCTTTGAGTGTTGCGGGTATTGCGTTGATCGCGTCAAGCGCCTGCTTTTGCGTGGATGCCTGTGAGAAAGTGACGCTGCTGGATACGCCTGTGTCTGTCGTAACTTTTTTATTCATATTATTCTTTGTTCTCCTATGCTTTTTCCAATGCTTTAAGGACCTTGTCCGGTGTTGCCGGCGGATCTACCCATACGCCTGTCGCGTTGTGAATGGCGATGATGACCATATGGGTATTGGCCAGAGAATGGCTTATGCCGCTCGCGCCGTAAGCCGCGTTGCCCGAGCGGGTTTCAAGGAACTCGCGCTCGACGGGCGGTATATCGAGGATGGTGGGCTTCTTATAATCGATCATGTTGTTATTGAGCCGGAGGCCTGTTCTTTCGTCGTAGATGATATCCTCCAGCAGCTGACAGCCCTGGCTGAAGTACATGACCTGGTCAATCTGGCTTTCGAGCGAGGTGGGTCTGATAACCTTGCCCGGGTCGGCAACTACGCCGAAACGGAGAATTTCAACCTCGCCTGTTTCTGTATCGACCGCCACTTCGCAGTAAGCCGTATTCATGGTGTCCAGCATCCTACCGAGACCCGTGGTCCAGATGGAAGCCGGCGGCCTGCCGGAGTACGTGGCGATAACGTTTCTCTGTGTTGCCCTGGCTAGCGGAAGCGCTCTTGTCGGATCGGCCTTGACGAATACCTTGCCATCAGCCATGTCCAGCTCCTCCGGCTTGCAGTCCTTTAAAGGATTGGGCTCCTGCGGTCTGCCGAAGTCGAACATCGACGGGGGAGGGGGATTCTCCGCTTCATCACTCGCAGCTTCGAGTATCTTCAGCTTCAGTATATTTGCGCACTCCTTCATCGCCCAGGAGGAAGCAGTCGTTCCGTCCGAGCCGCCGCCGACAGGCGTAAAGGTTTCCTTGTAGTCGAAATCGATACTGATATCCTCGTACTGCAGGCCGAGTTCCTCCGCAATGACCATGGCGTTGCATTCAACAGCATAGATACCGGTGCATGGTCCCTGCGTCGGCATATGTACCACGCCATGGCGCAGCTCCAGCTTGCAGTCGTATCCTGAAAAAGCGTGGCGCGGGCAGATCTGGTAACGGAAAGCGGCACCGTGCAGCCGTCCGTCCGGCAGCTTTTTCGCGCCGGCAGGATGCCAGTTCCAGTTCATCAGCTTCTTGCCCGCGTCTAAACAGGCCTCAAAGCTTGGTACGGGATCGGTATCGGCCTGCGATGTCGGGCCGTGCAGGTTGAGCTTTGCGATATCAATCGGGTCTTTGCCCAGCTTTTCGGCAATCAGATAAATGGCCATAGTGCCGGCGTCCCAGTTGAAAGGGCAGTGCTGACCGCTGAGATACATTTTCCCGCGGTTGGAGTCGACGATCTCCATAAACTGCCGAATGTTCTGGCACTTCGTTGTTAAATAAGGACCGTAGCCCTGGTCGTTGGCTGTACCAAAAGATGAACTGCCCTGGACGCCCCCGTCGGAGATCGAAAAATCGTCGATGGCAGTGATCAGGCCGTTGTTTTTAATACCGACCTTCAGGTGCATATAGCGCTCGTTCATCAAAAAGTCGAACGTTTCCTCACGTGTATTCACGCAGCGGACAGGCCTGCCGGTTCGTTTTGCCAGAAGGGGTGTGATCTCCTGGGATTTGCGCATACCCCAGTCGCAGTACTTGCCGCCCTGGAAAACGCCTTCCTGGACCGTCTTATCAGGCGTCATGCCGTACATGGCACCTATGGCGTCCTTTCTCTGGACAGCGCCCTCGATATGCAGGCTTTTGCCTTCCCCGTGATATGGATCATCGAACCACCACGCGACAGAGCCCGGCGGATTTGGTATGTGCGATGCAAAAACCGGAATTTTCAAATCGTATTCGATTACCTGATCGGCTTCTTTAAATCCGGCCTCAATGTCGCCCTGAACCACGATGGAGTAGGAGACATTGCCTTTTTTGGGGTGATTGGGGTCGGCGCGCGGCCCGAACATATCCGGAGGGAGATTGTTGAATTCCGCCGGTCGTATGACGGCGGCGTCCTCTTTTCTGCCGTCGAGGATATTGACGACATGCGGCAGAACTTCCCACTCGATATCAAGCGCTTGCAGCGCTTTTTCACAGATATCCACATTTTCCGCCACAACAATGACGGCCACCTCCGCGCCCTCCTGGTCGGCGATGTTGTCCAGCCACGGCCGGCGGGGGCCAAAACCGAAGGGTGAGCTGCCAAGCTGCTTCATATCCTCGTCTTCCCAGGTGACAATGTCGACGACGCCCGGGATGGCTCTTGCCTTCGCCGTGTCCACGCTGAGGACTTTTGCGTTTGCGTAAGGGCTGCGGAGGAACTTGGCGTGGAGCATTTCCGGGAGCACATAGTCTATACCGAATTTTCCAATGCCGGTCGCCAGAGCATAGCTCAGCTTGCCGGGGAGATTCTTTTGCCCAACGACTCGGAAGTTTTCTCTTAGTCCGTTGACACCTGCTAAATCAGCCATCTATTCCGCTCCCTTCGACATCTTGAGTGCCGCTTCAATAATCGCGGTGGAGTGGCGCGGATACGTGCCGCAGATGCAGATGTTGCCGGCAAGTGCCTCGCGGATTTCCTCTTCGGATGGATTCGGGTTCTTGTCTAAAAGTGCCTTGGCGGTGACAAGGAAGCCTGGCGTGCAGTAACCGCACTGCATGGCATCCCAACGACAGTAAGCATCGATGAGCGGCTTCCATTTCGGTTCCGCCGCGATGCCTTCAATTGTCATGATGGATTTTCCTTCGCATTCCGCGGCTAAGGTGGTGCAGGAGAGGACCGCTCTGCCGTCCATGATGACGGTGCAGGAGCCGCAGACGCCGCGGTCGCACATATGCTTGGCGCCCGTGAGCCCGAGCTTGAACTGGAGGGCGCGGTGCAGCGTCCAATGGGGTTCGATCAGCACCTCGCAATCCTTATCATTTATGTGAAGAATGACGGTGATGGGCTGAGCGGTATCCGGGTGCTCGGCAGCATTGTGGCAGGTTAAATCCGCCAGGCTTCCGAAGCTGCTGCCGCAGGTCGGGCAGCGGAATTCTTTGAGTGTTGCGGGTATTGCGTTGATCGCGTCAAGAGCCTGCTTTTGCGTGGAGGCCTGCGTGAACGTCACGCTGCCGGGTGAGCCGTTGGGGACGCCTGCTGAATCTTTTTGATTAGACATAAAAACCTCCCTAGACTATCACTGATTGTTTATCTATAGAATACCTTAATATTGATCATAAATCAATGAAAAGGGCACAAAACCTCTATTTGGCTCTGTGCCTTTTTCGTATTGAATGATATCTATTTTGTATCGATGAGGCTTTTAGTTGGCAGAATCTGTTATCGTGCGCCCTGGGTACAATTAGTTAAACTTTTTGCTGGCATCGACCCAGTCAATATCGCTCTTTGCTTTAGCAAAGCCGACGTCCTTATGGTCACCCATCATTTTTGCCATTTCTGCGGCCATCTTTTTGCTTTCTGCCTCAATTCTCTTCATGCCCTCCGGACTTGAATAGTCAATAATCCGCTGGCATTCACGTTTGAGCATCTCTTGAGATTCCTTGTAGGGGACGACGATGACCTGCTCGTTTTCAATGCCTTCTTTGAGCCAGCCCGCCAGCTCCACCGGGTCCATACCGCCGGCATGAATGGCCTTTAAGAGGCCGATGGTGTCATCGGTGACATTATAGCCGCTGTTCTTCAGGTGCGCGGGGCGATACTTTTCGGCCTCGCCTATGTTGGAGTTGATATTGGCTGGGGTGAGAACCGTCGCGCCGGCACCGTAAGGCTTGAGGGCATCGTTGTAACTGTACATCAGGTTGTTGACCGCGGCTTTCGCGGCGGAGTAAGGCGCCGTCGTCGAGCCGGCCATGAACGCGCCCCAAGAGGAGGTCGCAGCGATATGGAAGGAGGTTTTATGCGCATAAGCCTTAATCATACGCGGCACGAAGATAAGTAAACCGTTCACGACGGCATTGAGGCAGACGCCCATGACCCAGTCGAAATCCTCAAAAGTGGAGGCCTCGGCAGGTCCGAACGAGTTGACGCCGGCGGTCTGTATGAGCAGATGCGGGGGGCCGCCAAAAACCTCTTCGACTTTGTCAGCCGCTGCAGTGTAATCCTTGCGGTCGGTGAGGTCGACCTTGAGCGCGAGTATTTCATCCGCCTTAGCGCCGTATGCCTTCAGCTCTTCGACTGCCTTGTCCAGAGCCTCCTGACGCACATCTGCAATAACGACCTTCATGCCCGCTTTTGAGAACAGCTTCGCTTGTCCGAGTCCTGCGCCGGACGCGCCGCCCGTAATAAAGGCAATTTTCCCGGCAAAATCTTTCATACCTTTTCTCCTTTAAAAAAACAGAATATATGATGTTTCATATTGGTTTTATTTTACATGAAAATTTTGGTTTCACAATAGAAAAATGTATTTTCTCCGCATTCATTATGAACTTTTCGAATTGACAATGAAAATAAGACAGCAGCCGGAATAACGGCTCATGTTATTCCGGTTGCTGTGATTGCAGAACAAATATCGAGAATATTTCTTATAATCCAATTGGTATCGTGATAATGAAAGTGCTGCCTTGTCCCGGCCCGGAATCAAGGCTTATTTTTCCGTTTATTTTATTCAAGTTTTCTTTGACGACGAACAAACCGAGTCCTTCACCTGAAACGTTCATAGAATTACTGCCTCTGTAATAGGCGTCAAATAAATGCGGCTGATCTTGGCTGCTGATCCCGATACCTGTATCCTTGATACTTATCGTCAACTCCGAGCCGGCTGTAATATAAGAAATCTCTACCCGGCCGCTTGCTTCAGTGAATTTATACGCATTCGTCAGCAAGTTATAGATACACTGGCTCAGTTTATATTTATCAGTAATGACCGTTACCTTTTGATGACTTAATAATTGCAGACGGATGCTCTTTTTCTCAAACTGCACCTTCAGCCCACTGATTATTTGATTCAGCAAACTGTATATATCAATTTCTTCCATTATTGCTGCTTCTGAAGGCCTGTCCGCATCCAGAAGCATACTCATATTCGAAATTATTGAGGTAATGCTCTCTGTTTGGTCCTCGCATATCCTTATTTCATCGGGAGTCATCGTAATAATCCCGTCTTCAAGTCCTTCGAGATGGGTTTTCAGTATGGTCAGCGGTGTTCTGGTTTGATGTACAAGCTCGTCGACAAGCCTTTTCCTACCGATCTGCTTTATCTTTAATTTAGAGCTCAGTGTATCGAGACTTGTCTGAATAATCCGGATTTCCTTGACCTTTGACGGCTTGAAGGCTGATAGGTTTCCCAAATCGATATCGAGTGCCTGCGATGCGGTATTGGTTAAGTCTCTGCTCAATTTCCTGCTGATAGAGATACCGATAAGCATAAGCGTCAGGAGAACAATCCCCAAAGAAAAGAAGCTGTTGCGCACGAGGGAGGCTTTGAACAAACTTGAAACAACAGAATCGTTCAACGCGCTGTACCGTGTGATATTCAATTGCCCGAGCGTGGTGCCGGCGACGGCGATCGAATAGCTGTCGACCTCCTCGGCATTCTTGCCCATCATGCTGCCCATCTTACCGCTCATCATGCCGTATGGCTTGGCACTGTCATTTTCCGCTCCTGCCACCAGCTGACCGTCGTTATCATAGAGCTTGATGCTGACAATCGGATCGTCAAGATGGGATTCGAATTGAACAGACAGCTGCTTGGCGGAATAGTTGTTTTCAGTCAGCGCGTTTTTCGCAAGCTGTTCGATCTGGCTGACATGGCTATTATAATTCTCCGTTGTATACGATAAAAAATACCGGTTAATCAGTGAGGAGAGGACAACGGAATTAATGCTGACAGCCAGCACGGCCGTTATTGTCAGTACAAGCAGCCATTGCCGCCGTATCGTCATCATCGTTTCCCCCCAAACACATATCCCGCGCCGTATTTTGTGACGAGAATCTGCGGATTCCTGGGATCGTCTTCAATCTTCTGACGCAGCCTTTTGATATAGCTGTCAATGTTCCTGTCATATCCTTCGTATTCAAGACCATAGGCGGTATTGATGAGCTGTTCGCGCGTCAGTACCTGACCCTGATATTTAAACAAAGCCTGCAGTAGACCGAATTCCGCCGCCGTGATCGGTATTTCAATACCGCTTTTATACAGCTTCATGCTTTTAACATGCAAACTCAGGTCGCCATATTTCAATATAATTTCATCGGCAGTGTGATAAATCCTTTTGATAAGTATGTTGACGCGCTTCATAAGCTCTTTCACACTAAATGGTTTGAGCACATAATCGTCTGCGCCGGTATCAAATCCCTTGAGTCTGTCAATTTCTTCAGTTCTCGCCGTCAGCATGATGACAGGCGTGTCCGATATTTTCCGAATTTCCTTCAGAACATCAAAGCCGTCGATTCCCGGCATCATGACGTCAAGCAAAACGAGGTGAATTTTGTTGTTGTTAAAAATATCCAGGGCTTCAAACCCGTCCTTCGCCGTAAAGGGCAGATACCCCTCGTTTTCGAGATATTTTACAACAATATTACTGATATCGGTCTGATCCTCAACAACCAGAATCTGATAAATCATCCGCATTCACCTCGTCCGCATTATATCATCGGGACCATCGTCTGTCGAGCAGCGAAACATCCCCTCGCATGACTTACATCGAATCGTGCGAGGGGATGTTTTATTTAGATTTCACGGCAACGCTTATTTGCCGCTGAGAACCTTCTTCATCTTTGTGTATTCTTCTTCGGTGATTTCACCCTTGACAAAACGCGCGTTCAGGAGCTCCGCCGCCTCGCTGGTTGTCTCACTGTATGTATTCCTTTTATGTGCTTTTCTGACGAGTACGACGATGGCCGCAATAACCACGACGGCCGCAAGTACCATACCGCCCATCATGAACAGGCCGTGCCCGCCGCGCATAAATCCAATCCCGTTCTCCAGGCATCGCCCGGCTAACTCAAATCCTCGATTAAACATCATAATAAATTACCTCCTAAATTCTTCGCTTCTTCATGTCTTAAGTATTTTCATTAATCTCTAAAGCAATTATCAGCCTGAATTGTGGCACAATTATGATTCGCCTGCTTTATTTGCAAAGATGCACAGTCGTGAAACGCGCTCCTCGGCTTTACCTCATTCGAATATTGACTAGATAAGCCGGTCGACATCGATTCTCTCTTCGCTCTCATAATGGATATCTTCCTTTTTGATCCCTTTGTCCAGCAGTATACGATAACTGTCAATGATCATGCTTTTCGTCCCGCACATATAAATTTGGTAGCCCTCAAGGTCCATCTCTTTGAGTACGTCGGTCACATATCCGTTTCTGAGACCACTGTCCTTATCGCGCGATACGACGGGAATATACTCATAGCGTCTGTCATTTTCAAGACTTCTGAAATACGCATCATAAAGCAGCTCGTTTTTTCTTCGCTTGCCGGCAAGAAGCTTCACGCTCTTGATGTTCGGTAAGCTTTCAAGTACGCTTTTAGAAAGCGCGATAAATGGTGTTATCCCGATGCCATTTGCTAAAAAAAGAATTTTTTCGGCATTTTCATCTACAACAAGCGCATCACCCATAGGCCCCTTCAGGTCGACGATATCGTTAACCTGGAATCCTTCAAAGATCTTGGCCGTACCGTAACCCTTGCGGACCTTCTTAATGATAACGCTGAGGCTTTTGCGGTCCGAACCAATGGAGGAGATTGAATACGCTCTGTATTGTATCGGATGGTCTATTATTTTGATCAGAATAAACTGGCCAGCCTTGATATCTACCTTTTCCGGAGATACAAACTCAAACACATACTCATTGACATCATCACCAAGGACATTTATTTCAGCGATTCTCGATTGGATATCCGCCACATTCTCGTAACCTTTGACAGGCACCATACTCTGCGGCTTCGGGACGTCGCTCTCCTTCTTGACAGAAAGGATTCCGGAAGGGCAGTTAGCCACACAGGTCTTACACTTGATGCAATTAGGATTGTCAAATTGATTATTATCTGAGAATTCCAAGTACGGCTTTAACTGAAACGGACAGACACGCGCGCACTTCCCACAGTTATGGCATTTCTCGCGAAAATCTAATGTTATCTTCTTTTCTGTCTTTTTAGCAACACCGACGAGCTTGCCGATCTTGTGCGCCGCTTTCTGGATTGAACCCATCGGACAAAATTGGCACCAGGTCCTTGGCGTTGCAATGATAGCAAGGAGCCCGCCAACCACCATCACGACAAGATACGTCATGACAAACACGAACCCCAGTTTGTCAAGAAATTCATATGTACCCCACAGAGAAAATACTTTGATGACTTTTCTCGAAAGATTCCACACGAAAAAGGTAAAAAACAGAACGACGAAGACTTGTGTTTTGAAAAACGCCGGGATTTTACCGTTTTTGCTGATCGGCTGGATCACCCTGTCGAACAAACTGCCGTGAGGGCAAACGTTTCCGCACCAGAATCGTCCGTCAAAAAACGCGGTTGTCATCAAAGCTGCCATGATGGCGAGGACCACAAGACCTAGCTTCGGAAACCATAAGCCGCCAATGGCTACTATGACTGTGACGAGCCACGTATATTTCCTGATAGGATTAAAAATCCTGTTTGTCTTGATGTAGTAATTGCGCATATCACTCATTAAACCACCTAAATTCGAATGTATTCATCTGTCGCTATACAGATGTGGTTTAAGTGTACCTGATAGGTAATTTTCCACTCTGTGATATAGTTACAAAAGTCTCTTCGTAATTTTGAGTGACCGAGTAGCGGTTATTCACATCCCGGAAAATATTATATAAACCTCTTGACTTGGAGTTAACTCCAAGTGATATGCTGTGTTGAGTGAAGTATCGACTTGCTGAAAAAGATTGAATCAAGCGTGTTATAATCATTATAAGTGGAGGTTATTATGAAAGTTTTATTAGTAAATGGAAGCCCAAATGAGAAAGGGTGCACATATACGGCGCTGGGTGAGGTCGCTGATACACTCAATAAGGAAGGCGTTGAAACCGAAATATTCCATATCGGGAAGAAGCCTCTCTCCGGTTGTATTGCCTGCTGGAATTGCGCTAAAACCGGCAGGTGTGTTTTTGATGACAGTGTCAATATCTTTGTCGAACGCGCCATTGAGGCAGATGGCTTCGTGTTCGGTTCGCCTGTCCATTACGCTTCCGCGGGCGGGGCGATCACGTCGTTTATGGACCGCGCATTCTTTTCAAATATGTGCGGAAACCGCAAGGCGTTTTACCTGAAGCCGGCGGCATGTATTGTATCCGCTCGCAGAGCCGGAACGACCGCTGCTTTTGACCAGCTGATAAAGTATTTCACAATTTCCGAAATGCCGGTTGTCTCGTCCAGGTATTGGAACATGGTGCATGGCTCAACACCCGAGGAGGTCAAAAAAGACTTGGAGGGCTTGCAGATTATGCGCATTCTGGCGAGGAATATGGCGTGGTTGATGAAGTGCAAGGAGGCTGGCGTTAAAGCGGGAATTCCATATCCGGAACAGGAGGAGAGAGTCGCCACCAACTTTATTCGTTAGGGAATAAGATAACGTTTGACGGCGCGTTAACCCAAAGTGTTATTATTAGTAAATGGGGGTGACTATTGTGACAATATCTGAAGTGAGCAAAAAATACGACCTTTCGGCCGACACGCTGCGTTATTATGAACGACTCGGCTTAATTCCGAGCGTGAACAGAACGCAGGGGGGCATCCGCAGCTATTCGGAGGAAGACTGCCGGTGGGTTGAATTTATTAAGTGTATGCGCGGCGCCGGACTTCCTATAGAAGTGCTCATAGAGTATGTCGCGTTGTTTCAGCAAGGCGCGGCGACGGTCAAAGCCAGAAAAGAGCTTCTAATTGAACAGCGTCGTCAACTGATTGATCGAATGTGTGAAATGCAGAAAACGCTGGACCGTCTTGATTACAAGATCGCCAGCTACGAACAAGACAAGGGGACGGTTCACTCGTCTTGACGAGATACCCCCCAGTTGCTATGATAGCAGCTGGGGGGCGTTGTTATGGTCGTTTTTACTTTATGCGTTCTCCGCCTTCCCACAGCGACCAGTCGATTTTTGCCTGATCTTCTTTGGACATCAGATCGGCACGCCAGTGGTTTGTATGCGTTTTCGATTGTTCAACCATGAGGTAAAGAAATGGACGGTCAATTTTCTTGAGACGCCAGGGAGAATGCGGTACGCCGGCGGGGATGAAGATGGCGGTAGACTTGTTGATAATATGTTTCTCCATCTCCTCGCCAATGTAAAATTCAACTTCAGCGCCGAGATCCGAGGGGTTATTATGATCGGCGCCAATACAGAATAGAATTTCAGCCGCATCGTGCGTATGGGTTGGATGTCCTACCTGAAACTCATCGGCCGAATAGTCATTCGGAACAATCCAATGCAGAAAATAGAAATTACTATCCGGTATCTCGGTACTGGTGAAACGCTGAATGACATGCCCCAATGGGAAATCCTGCTTACCATCGTACGCTAAGAACAAATTGTCGTATTTGCCCATGAAAATTACCTCCCCAAAATACAAACTTATATTAATTATACGGACGAATAACTAGAATAATATTCTAGAATAAGATTACAGATTGTTGGCCTTAAAGTCAATAGTTTCTTTACTTTGTTTAATCAGTTTATAAAAAAACAATCCCGCCTCTTAACGAAGCGGGATTGTTGTATCGACGTATACTGGTGATGGGTCCAAGTCGTGGTATCTTACGCCTTTTTCTTTAATTCTTTCATACATGCGGCGCAGATAATTTTGCCTTTGTATAATGCGACTTCTTTTGCGTTTCCGCAAAAAATACAAGCTGGTTCATACTTCTTAAGTACAATCTCTGATCCTTCAACATAAATTTCCAGAGCATCTTTCTCAGCGATGTTCAATGTGCGGCGAAGCTCGATCGGCAAGACAATTCTACCTAACTCATCGACTTTCCTCACGATACCGGTTGACTTCATAGTCGTTTCCTTTCTAAAGTAAAACTCATTTCTCCTACCCATACCTAATTGGGTTCTCTTACGATACTCTTTATAACCTTCATTGTCAATTTCATATTTTACCTATAGACATTCGTTAATTGTTATAAAAACAATAATCCCGCCTCTTAACGAAGCGGGATTATTTGTATCAAGCTAAAAACAGCGGAGCTGTTTTGCGAAAAGAACCGTATCAACCTAATAGTTGATACGGTTCTTTGGTACGCCTGAAGGGACTCGAACCCCCGGTCTCACGGTTCGTAGCCGTGCACTCTATCCGACTGAGCTACAGGCGCATGCAGCACTTTGGTATATTAGCATATCGGCAAGCAAAAAGCAATAGCAATCTAAATGTTTCGGAATTATTCAATATATTGTGGTAAATACTTGAGTTATTAGCAGATATGGTACATAATGATGAGAATAATTCGATTATTTTAGAGAACATATCAGCTTGACCACTTTTGTTGTTCTCTGTATAATATTAGAAAATCGGGCAAAAAAATGTCGTGTGGAGGTTACAGTATGAAGCGCACAGATAAAGAAACCTATTACCTCGATATCGCCGAGACCGTTATGGAAAGGTCGACCTGTCTGCGCCGGAAGTATGGTGCGATCATCGTACTCAATGATGAAATCATAGCCACGGGCTATAACGGCGCGCCGCGCGGCAGAAAGAACTGCGATGACCTCAATTACTGCACAAGAGAAAGCCTGAAAGTACCGAGCGGTGAGCGCTATGAATTATGCCGCAGTGTCCACGCCGAAGCCAATGCGATCATATCGGCGGCGCGCAGAGATACACTCGGGGCAACACTCTATCTCGTCGGTATGGAAACAAAAACAGGCGAGTATGTTGATGGAACAACACCTTGCACGATGTGCCGCAGACTCATTATCAATGCCGGAATTGTGAAAGTCATCGGACGTGTGCAAAAAGAGACGTTTTCGGTCACAAATGTGCGCGACTGGGTATTTAATGACGATTCGCTGCCAACTGGTCTCTGATAATAAAACCGTCCGTAGGGACCGACCCCCGTGTCGGTCCTTACTAATACCCGTCACTGTTATTTTGTATTGCATGTTTACGTTGATTCATTTATTATTAATCCAAAAGCTTTTAGCCTGAGGAGTTGGTAATTAGCATATGGTAACCAGAAAAAGACGCTTCGGCGATAGGAAAGACGGCAGATTGCTCCGCACGCTTGAACCATTTTACAGGTTGGCGCCGTATATCATGAAGATGAAAAACGATGCCAATAACAGTTTTGCCGACAGTATTGAGATTACGGAGGTTGACCGCTTTCTGAAAAAGAAGAGAGCGGAGGGCTACCCCGGCATGGGGATGCTGCATGTGTTTCTGGCTTCTTTCGTCCGTGTAGTCAGCCAAAAGCCCGCGCTCAACCGATTTGTTGCAGGCCAGAGAATATACGCAAGAAACTGTATTGAAATTGTGCTCATCGTCAAAAAAACAATGTCTGTCGAAGCGGCTGAGACATCAATTAAGGTGAAGCTCGACCCACGCGATACCATCACCGATATTTATCATAAAATCAACGCCGAAGTGGAACAGATCAAGACCGGGAAAGATACGGATACAGATGACATGGCGAGAACGCTGATGAAAATTCCGCGTGTTCTTCTTAAATTCTGCGTGTTTTTCTTAAATATACTGGAGTATTTCGGAAAATTGCCGCAGAGCCTCGTGGATGTTAGTCCGTTTCACGGCTCTATGTTCGTGACCGATCTCGGTTCAATCGGCATCCCGCCTGTCTACCACCATCTGTATAATTTCGGAACCATTCCCCTCTTTTTGGCGTTCGGTGCCAAGAGAAGGGAACTGGAGGTCCAGCTCGATGGCTCGGTTGTGGAGAAAAAGTATGTCGATTATACGCTTGTACTCGATGAGCGCATCAGCGACGGATTCTTTTTTGCTCAAGTCTTTAAATATTTGAAGAGCTTCATCCGCCATCCGCAGCAGCTCGACATCCCGCCCGAAACAATCGCCGAGGACATAGATTAAAACCCGCCCCCCGCCTCCGCACTGTCATTCCCGCTTCCGCATTGTCATTGTCATTCCCGCGCAGGCGGGAATCCAGTGCCTCCGAGCAGGGACGTAGATTCCCGCCTGCGCGGGAATGACACGGATAGAGCAGCAGGGACGTGACAGAACGCTGGTATTTCATAGCAATGACACGGAGAGAGCAACCCCGGTGTTATTCCGGATTATGATAAAAAAATGCGGCTGAGATTTCTCAGCCGCATTTGGTTTGCTTGTCTGTTATTGGTAGCTGTCGTAGATGTCGGCCAGGACGCTGTAGGCGACCTCGTCTGTGATTTTAACCGCGCAGTGATTGCACAGATGGCTCGATACGACATCCGGGACGAAGCTCAGGACGTCTTCTCGCGAGTAACCCATTTCCTTCAGAGACTTCACGTTTACTGCGCGCATCATTTCTCGGATTTTGTCTGCGACAAGGTTTCCGAGATCTTCGCCCGTTTCCGAGCCTTTCAGCGAAATGCCAAGAGCGTCGGCGATCACGCGCATTTTTTCCGGTACAGCGGGCCCGGAGATCTTCATGGCGGCGGGCAGGCAGATGCCGCAGCCGTAACCGTGCGCCGTGTGGAAGTGGCCGGACAGCGCGTCTGCCGCGGCGTGTCCGACATGTGTCAACGGATTATTAAACGCAAGCCCCGCGAAATTGGCGGCGAGCATCATCTCCGAGCGCGCCTCGACATTACTTGGCTCGTTGTATGCTGTGACGAGATTTTTTGCGATCTTGCGTATGGCCGCTTCACCGACGACATCGCTGTGCGGGTTCCAATCCAGACTTGTCATCGCCTCTGCCGCGTGCGCCAACGCGTCAAGACCAGTATGTGCTGTTTCGCGCTTCGGCAGCGACATCGTCAGCTCTGGGTCGACGATGGCGAAATTCGTGTTGACGAAGGCGCTCCACTTGGCGTTGATTTCGGGCCGCGATATAATGCATACCGACGTGACCTCACTGCCGGTACCGGCGGTCGTCGGGACGAGTATGACCGGCGTTTTTGTGTCATAGTAAACCGGCTTGGGGAGAATGTAATCTTTGGCTTTTCCGGGGTTCGACAGGAGGATGGAGATCGCTTTTGCCGTGTCCATGCTGCTGCCGCCGCCAACGCCAATCAGGCAGTCGACGCCTTCACGTTTGGCCAGGTCGCCGCCCTCGTCAACGACGTCGACCGGCGGGTCCGCAACGACGCCGCTGAATACGACGACGTCAACGCCGGCGTCTTTCAGGCTTTTGATCGCCTTTTCCGGAATCCCTGTACCTTCGATGCCTTTATCGATAACACACATGGCTTTTTTGCAGCCGAGCTCCTTGACCTTTTCTCCGAGAACTGAGACGGCGCCACACCCGAAAATAATCGCTGCAGAACGAGAAAATTGCTGATACATATCGCGACCTCCTTATAAATTACTGCTTGAACAGATGATAATCTTAACAGCGATATTATAAAATGAAAAACCGCCAAAGACAACATTAAAAAATAAAAATGTGCAATAATAACCGATGTAAGGAAAATCAGCTTGACAGAGGCACTTTTGTATGTATAATCATAAAATATACAAGTAAAACTGTTGACTGGGAGCAAGTAACTGTTTTGAAACCGATTTAGAGAGCCGCTGATGGTGGAAATGCGGTACGGACGAGACGGCGAATGGGCTCGGGAGGGCAAACTGAAAGGCAGTGCGCGTGCACATTGCCGCACACGCGGCATACCGAGTAGGGGAGACGGAGATGGCACTCCGTTAATAAATGCCGGCACATTTTTGTGTGCAATGAGAGGACGTTTTGAAGCGTCAAGCCGGGTGGTACCGCAGGAGTATAAGCTCTTGTCCCTGCAGATTATATGCAGAGACAGGGGCATTTTTATTTGCTTATTTGCCTATCTGTCTCGAGTGAACACGGTTCACCAATGAACCAAGGTTCACCAGTGAAACAAGTTTCACAAAATATGAAAGGAGAAAACGAAAATGTCAGACAAAAAAATCCCGTACAAAATCTATCTTTCCGAAGAGGAGATCCCAAAGGCGTGGTACAATGTCCGCGCGGATATGAAAACAGACCACCGGCCGATTTTACATCCGGGAACACTTCAGGCCGTCACGGAAGCGGATCTGTCGCCCGTTTTCTGCGACGAGCTGGTGAAGCAAGAGCTCAATGATAAGGATCGCTTTATTGAGATCCCGCAGGAAATCCGGGATTTCTACAAGATGTACCGGCCGTCACCGCTTGTCCGGGCTTATTGCCTGGAAAAGGAGCTTGGCACACCGGCGAAGATTTATTACAAATATGAGGGCGGCAATACCTCCGGCAGTCATAAGCTGAACTCCGCCATCGCCCAGGCGTATTACGCCAAGAAACAAGGCCTGAAGGGCGTAACGACCGAGACGGGCGCAGGACAGTGGGGCACGGCGCTATCCATGGCTACCGGTTATTTCGGACTCGACTGCAAGATATTCATGGTCAAGGTTTCCTATCAGCAGAAGCCGTATCGTAAAGCCGTCATGGAGACGTACGGCGCGTCGATTATCCCGTCGCCGTCGAATACGACAAATGTCGGCCGCAAAATGCTTGCGGATGACCCCGACAGCTCGGGCAGCCTTGGTACGGCGATTTCGGAGGCTGTCGAGGTTGCAGTATCTACTGAAGGCTACCGGTATGTGCTCGGCAGCGTTTTAAACCAGGTGCTGCTGCACCAGTCCATTATCGGCCTTGAATCAAAGATCGCCATGGAAAAAATCGACGAGTATCCCGATATGGTTATCGGCTGCGCGGGCGGCGGCTCAAACCTGGGCGGACTCATGTCGGCATTTATGGCCGACAAGCTATCAGGGAAGGCTTCTCCGTACTTTATCGCTGTCGAACCAGCATCCTGCCCGTCGTTGACGAGAGGCCGGTTCGCCTACGATTTCTGCGATACCGGAAAGGTTACACCGCTTGCGAAAATGTATACGCTCGGCTCCTCCTTCATGCCGTCAGCCAACCACGCGGGCGGCCTGCGCTATCACGGTATGAGCCCGATATTATCCCAGCTTTACCACGACAAGTATCTGGATGAAGCGCGCGCTGTTGAACAAACCGACGTCTTCAAAGCCGCAAAGCTGTTCGCCCGCGTTGAAGGCCTTCTGCCCGCGCCGGAATCAGCCCACGCCATCAAGGTCGCTATCGACGAGGCGCTCAAGTGCAAAGAAACCGGCGAGGCAAAAACAATCCTCTTCGGACTGACCGGCACAGGCTATTTCGACCTTGGCGCATATCAAGCCTACAACGACGGCACCATGACAGACTATGTCCCGACGGACGCCGACCTTCAAAAAGGCTTTGCCGTTATTCCAAGTCTGCCGGGTATCCAATAAGAATAAGCGATAATAAAGATTCGGTTCCTGTGAATATACAATAATCACAGGAACCGTTTGTTTTTGCAGTAGGGAATGGATTTATCCATTCCACTCCTGCGTGATCGGCGCTGAGGAACGGTCAAGACCGTTCCCTACATGGGGTGGCGGAGCGGAATTTACGAAGCTTTCATGCAACAGAACACATACTATATACCGTTTTATACGCTAAGGCCGTCAAAAACGAGCTTCAGGGAATCGGCCATTCTGGCTTCGAGATCGAAGCTGCCGTCATAGACGCACCAGTTATAGCATATCCCGCGGAGGAGGTCGAAAAAAAACTCCACTATATGCGGCGTGTCCAATGTCGTGCGCAGTTCGCCGGACGATTGTCCGCGGCGGATAATCTCCTCCAGTACGCTCTGCATGGGACGTGTCTGGCGAAAGCATTCATTATCCGGATTATACAACACCTTTACAATATCAAGGCCGGTTTCCAGGTTGATCTGCGCATAATATCTGACAAAGAGGCGCAGCTGCTCAAAACAGGATTTTCCTTCAAGCTCTGGGGTAACGGACTCAAGAAAAAATTTGTCGCCGGAGAAGTAAATCTCCTGGATAATGTCGCTTTTTGTGTTAAAATAGGAGTAAAAGGTGCCGATAGAGACTTTGGCACGCTTACAAATGTCTCGGATGGTCGCCCCGCGGTAGCCGTTTTCCTCCATCAGCTCCAGCGCAGCCTTATAAACGAGTTCCTTGGTCAGTTCTGATTTTTTATACGGCATAAAATTAGACTCCTCTGCGCACTGGCGGTGCTCATCACATTCTTTGTGTTATTATAAACACGTTTTAGGCAATATCGCAAGCAGTTGATAGCCGCAGCTATTCATAGCCGCAGCTATTCATGACTTGACAGTGCGTAGCCGCAGATGATACAATATTTTAACCGCATATAATGAACATGTTCATAATTATCATAATGGCATGCTGGAACTGTAACAGGAGAACCAAAATCATATATTGGAGGATGAAATATGTTTTTTAACGAAGATCACAATGATATCCGCGCATTAGCAAGAGAATTCGCCGAGAAAGAGCTCGCGCCTATAGCTCATGATATAGACACGAACGACGAAATACCCCAGCGTATTTATGACATCATGGCGGAGATGGGCTTTTTTGGACTGAAAATCCCGGAAGCGTACGGCGGCCTGGGTCTTGACGCGCGCTCCTATGTGTGCGTTATGGAGGAAATCTGCAAGGTGAGCATCGCCTGCAGCCTTGTCATGTCCTCCTGCAACTCACTGTCGACAGCGCCGATGCTGCTGGCGGGCACTGAGGAACAAAAGCAGAAGTATATTCCGAAGATCTGCAGCGGTGAGGAATTCATGGCCTTCGGACTGACCGAGCCAGGTGCTGGCAGCGATGCCGGCTCCATGACAACACGCGCTGTAGAAGACGGCGACAGCTATATTTTAAACGGCCGCAAATGCTTTATTACAGGCGCGCCCTTTGCCAAGAACACGGTCATCTTTGCCAAGACAAGCCCGGAGAAAGGCGCCAAGGGCATCACGAGCTTTATCGTGGACATGAGCCTGCCTGGCGTTTCCCTTGGCAAGAACGAGGAAAAAATGGGCCTGCACGGTGTGGCCACCAGCGACGTCGTACTGGAAGACGTCCGTGTGCCCAAAGACTGCATCCTGGGCGAAATTGACAAGGGATTCATCACGGCGATGAAGACATTGAACACGGGCCGTCTCGGCGTCTCCTGCCAGGGCATCGGCGTCGCCCAAGGCGCAATGGATCTGGCGATCCCGTATATGCTCGAGCGCAAGCAGTTCGGCCAGCGTCTGGCGGACTTCCAGGGCCTCCGGTTCATGATCGCCGACAGCGAAGCCAAGCTGAACGCCGCGCGCCTCTTAGTTTATAACGCGGCTTATATGATGGATATGAAGCAGGATGTCACAAAGGAAGCTTCTATGGCGAAATACTTCTCCACCGAAATGGCTCTTGAAATCGTCAACAACTGCCTGCAGATGTTCGGCGGCTATGGCTATATCAAGGAATATCCCATTGAGCGCTTGTACCGCGACGCGCGCGTTTTAACCATCTTCGAAGGTACCTCCCAGGTCCAGCAGATGGTCATCGCCGGTCAGGTATTTGGTAAATAACAAAGGAGAGAATCGGATGAATATACTCGTTTGCATCAAACAGGTGCCGGATATCGAAAAAATCAAAATCGATACGGCAAAAAAAGCCATGATCATGGAAGGTGTTCCGCTCATCGTCAACCAATATGACACGTACGCGCTGGAAACGGCCGTCCGGATCAAGGACGCCGACCCTTCCACAAAGATTGTTGTGGTAACCATGGGCGCCGCTCAGACGAAGGATGCGCTGAAGAGCTGCCTCTCAGTCGGCGCCGACAAGGCTTATATGATCAGCGACGACACGCTGAACGATTCGGACACGCTGGCCACAAGCTATGTGCTGTGTGCGGCTGCCAAGGCCATCGAAGCCCGCGAAGGCGCAGCCTTTGACATGATCATGTGCGGCAAGCAGGCTGCCGACGGCGACACCGGCCATGTGGGCCCGCAGCTTGCCGAATATCTGAATTACCCGCAGGTCACGTCCGCCATGGAGCTGACGGTGGAAGGCGGCAAGGTCAAGGCCCGCTGCCCGTCGGATGACGGTGTCAACGTGAAGGAAGCTGCGCTTCCGGCCGTCGTGACAATGTCTCAGACACCTTACGAGCCGCGTTACGCGTCTGTCAAGACGAAGATGGCGGCCAACCGCGCTGAAATTCCCGTCCTGACAGCAGCCGATCTGGGCCTCGACATCGCAGCCGTCGGCATGGGCGGCTCGCCGACAAAAGTGGTCAAGACATTTGTACCGGAGCGTAAAAAGGGCGGCGTGAAGATTGAGGAAGAAACCGCCGAAGAATCCGTTAGCAAGCTGGTGGCACTCCTTAGTGACGCCGGCGTCATTTAAGGGGGAGCGGAAAAATGAGCGAATATAAGAATATCTGGGCATTTATCGAAACAGAGAATGGCCAGGCCAAAAATGTGGGTCTTGAGATGGTTGTCGGCGGTCGCAAGCTGGCAGACACCGCAAACGAAAAGGTTGTTGCCGTCGTCATCGGCAGCGGCACGGACGCTGCTGTCAAATCCGCCGTTTCCTACGGCGCGGATCAGGTTATCGTGGTGGACGGCGCAGATTACGCAGACTACAGCACAGAAGGCTACACCTATGCCTTGGCACAGCTGGTTAATAAATACAAACCCGCGACACTTCTTATCGGCGTATCCATCAACGGCCGTGACCTAGCACCCCGCTTGGCTGCCCGTATGAAGACAGGCCTCTGTGCCGACTGCACCGCCGTTTCTCTGGATACAGCCACAGGCGTTGTCCAGTGGACGCGACCCGTCTACGGCGGCAACTCACTTGCCGTTATCGAGTGCCCGACAGCCCGTCCTCAGATGGGCACCGTCCGCGCCAGCGTTTTCAAACGCGGCGAGCCGGACACGGCACGTACAGCCGAGATCATCAAGGAAGACATTGCCGTTCCTGCTGGTACAATCCGCACCGCCATCGTTGAGAAGATCACCGAGACGGCTGAAGGCGTCAAGCTTGAGGATGCCGACGTTGTCATCTCCGGCGGCCGCGGTGTCGGCAGCGCCGAGGGCTTCGATACGCTCAAAGAGCTGGCAAAACTCATGGGCGGCGCCGTCGGCGCTTCCCGCGCAGCCGTCGATGCGGGCTGGGTACCTCAGGTAGCGCAGGTCGGACAGACCGGCAAGACCGTCAGCCCAAAGCTCTATATCGCCTGCGGCATTTCTGGCGCGATCCAGCACCTGGCCGGCATGTCCGGTTCCGGCTGTGTCGTCGCCATCAACCGCGACGCCGAAGCCCCGATTTTCGAGGTAGCGGACTACGGTATCGTCGGCAACGCCAAGCAGATCATGCCGGCCTTGACGGAAGCAATCAAGAAGCTCAAAGCATAAAACCATATGAAACAGCGCCGGGAATAAAATCCCGGCGCTGCGTTCTATATTGCTCCTTTTTAACAGGAGTTTTCGCTGTAAGCGACTGAGGATTGCAACTTGTGCCGCGTCGGCTGCACCCGGATTTATACGCAGTCTTTCGTGTATTTCGTAGGGACCGACGACCTCGGCGGCCCGTTGGTCTTACTACCTGAAAGACGGTGCGCCGAGTCGTCGCGCCCTACGAAAACGAGAGAAATTGAGGTCGGTTGGAGCAAAAGGGCCGGCACTAAAAACAGGAAAAGATCACAGGTTGGTGGCGTGTATTTTTGAATCTTGGACATTTAATATTGCAATCTTCCATACCTTGTTTTTGAAACTTAACACTTGATGTTAATTAACAATTATAGTATGATTATTCAAATATTTAACAATGTAACCGCGCCGTGTCAACCGTGCAGATACCTCACAGGACACAGAACCGTCCCGGTCATGTGGAGTTTTTTATATTATTGGAGGTTGATTGAACATGAAAATTCTAAGTGGCGTTACGGATTGCGGAATAAGGGAAGCTAATTTCGAGAGCCTGCGGCTTGTGCTTAATTATTTAGGGGAACAGTATTCACCGGCATATTTTCACGGTATCGCAGGGACGGTTTTCCGTGCTGGAGGCATATGCCCTTGCGCTCCGACATGCACTACAGCTATGTCTTTGCAGCAACTCATAAAATTGCTTGGTTACGATTACGTGGAACTGCCATTTAGCGAAAGCAGCGGCGAGGTTGATTTGGAATGCATGATTAATGCCGTCCGAACTTCCATTGACAATGGCGTTCCAGCGCTTGTATGGAATGCTTTTGCGCCCTGTGAATGGGGTATCGTGACCGGATATGATGAAACGGAAAAGATATTTCACGGGAGAGTACCATGGCGGGACGGTAAAGACGAATACGAAAAAAGCCCTTGGGACAAATCAAAGGAGCAAGCCGGTTTGGTTGGCTTATTGGCTATTATAATTAAAAACAAATCAGGTTCATTTAACCGCAGGGAAGCCGAAATTTCGGCTCTTAAGGAAGCGGTACGCCATGCTAATGATACGGAGAATACCGACAAGATAAACACTGGAGAGTGGGTTTTCCTACAGGGAAAGGCGGCACTAAACCGTTGGGCGGATGATTTTTCGAAACCTGAGAAAGAACGCGGCGCAGGCGATTCATATTGCCTTGATATTTATTCGAGCTGCCACGCTAGAGCAGGTGAATTTTTACGTGAAATTGCCGGTAATCATCCTTCCGCTATGAGTTCTTTAATAGATTCCGCTCAATATTTCGATAAAGAGGCAGAATGCCTGCAAAAGCTCTTTCCTCTTTTAACATGGAGTTCACCATGGGGAGCGGATACCGACCGTAACATGAAAGCTTATCCGCTATTGAAAGAAGCGTCTGAACATTATAACAAAGCTTTCGACATACTTGAATCAGCACTCATACTTATATAATCAGCATAATATGTAAAGACCAATCAGGCATAACAAAAGGGTATTGCAGCTTAAGATAGGTGCAATACCCTGTTTTTGTGATGCAATAGCTTGTTGTTTATTAACACATATTGTATAATTTAGAATTATAAAGAGCGTTGTGGTTAAGACGTGTGAACCGTATAAGTAAAGAAGGAGTCAAACGAAACCGCATGATAAAAATAGCTATCTGCGACGATGAACGCGCCGAAATAGCATATCTTACCGCGCTTGTCGGAAAATGGGGGGCAGAACGGGGTATTGCCGTGCGTCTGTCAAGTTACGAAAGCGCGGAGAGTTTTTTGTTTGCCTTTGAGGATGAAAAGGCCGTTGACATTCTTCTGCTCGACATACAGATGAAGGAAATGGACGGTGTGGCGTTAGCGCGGCTGATACGCCGGGATGATGAAACCGTGCAAATTGTTTTCATCACAGGCTACCCGGATTTTATCGCCGAGGGTTATGATGTTTCGGCTCTACACTACCTGATGAAACCTGTCAAAGAAGATAAGCTCCTTGAGGTGCTTGATAAAGCAATATCGCATTTACAGAAAACGCCCCGAATAATTATATTTCCGAAAACGGGCGGCGACATAAAGATAAACGCGGACGATATTATATATGCGGAAGTATTATCGCATACGGTCAGCCTATATCTCGAAAAAGGCAAAGAAGAATTTGGGGTGCGTATATCGGATATGGAGGATTTATTGGGCGATGGATTTTTTAAATGCCACCGCTCGTATATCGTATCCATGAAGTATGTCAGGCGGGTAACGAAAACGGCAATGGTACTGACCGATGGGCGTGAAATCCCGTTGTCGCGTAATCTTTACGACGCTGCTAATCAAGCGTTCATCAACTATAATTAAGGAGGAAAGCGGTATGAGGTTTTGGGGTTTTATTTTTCGCGACGCAATCGACCGCCGGATCGCCGCTTTTCAAAACGACTTAATGGAAAAGCATGTTACGGAAGTCGAAAATATTTACAAGCAAATGCGCGGTTGGCGGCACGACTACCACAACCACATTCAGACCATGAAAGCCTATCGTTCCCTTGACGAAAACGATAAAATTGACGCATACCTTAACGCGCTTGATACAGACCTCACAAGCGTTGACACGTTGATAAAATCCGGCAACGTGATGGTTGACGCTATTCTCAACTCGAAGCTTTCCCTTGGGAAAAACCGAAAAATATCTATCAATGCAAAAGCCGTCGTGCCGAAAAGCATCACTATACCAGAAATAGATTTGTGCATCATTATTGGCAATCTGCTTGACAATGCCATTGAGGCGTGTTTGTTGATTGACAATGAAGCCAAGCGGTTTATTCGCGTTTATGTAGACTTGAAGCGAGAAAATTTATATATATCCGTAACAAATGCGTCGGGCGGCAAGATGCAGAAGCAGAACGGGCGGTATATCAGTGGTAAGGGTGCGAACCACGGGTTCGGGCTTATGCGGGTTGATAAAATCGTGGAGAAGTATGCAGGCTACATCAAGCGCCGAGACGAGGACGGTGCTTTCACTTCCGAGGTTATGTTTCCGCTATAAATGCGGCAATTATATTGCCGCTTGGCGATTATATTGCTGCTTGGCAACTGCGTTGCCGCTGCGAAGCGGCAATTTTACTTTCAGGTCGTAAAACCTGCAATTCACGCAAGTTCCAACGCAAGGGGTGTAGAGCATGATATATTTTTTATCGTGAAGGAGGTGGAAATGCCATGAAGAAAAAGAACGATAAACAAAAGCCTTTATACACGACAGGACAAAACGTCGCTTTTACCCTATCGAATATGTGGAAATGGGATAAATTCCTTGTAACCATAAGTATGCTTCAGGCTCCGTTGAAAGTCGTACTGGTATTAGCCAGCCTTTATATTGTTAGGCTTGTGATTTCACTCATCGAAAGCAATTCGGATTTTGGAATGTTTATCATTCAAGTTTCTGTGTTTATTATCATCGTACTATTTTTGAAAATAGCTAACAACATATTTTCTGCAAAAATTCGATGGCGGCAAGATAAAATTCGATTCCATTATCTTAATATGGTAAATTACAAAAACATGGACGCTGATTATCAAAATATCGAGAATCCTGACGGAATGAATAAAATGCAAAAAGCATTTAGTACAGTTATGAATCCTGACTCTGCGACGCAAAATATCGTGAATATATTGGTAGACGCGGCAACAAGTATTCTCAGTATTGTGTTATTATTTGCTATCATTACAACACTAAGCCCGCTGCTTCTAATTGCTATGGTAGCATTAACGCTAATCCAGCATTTCATTAACAGGGCCGGGCATCGTTGGCAGTATAGAAGTGCTGAAAAATGGGCTCCCTTTGACCGCAAACTAAACCATATAGATTTTGTGTCAGGTGATTTTGATAGGGCTAAAGACATAAGGCTGTATAACCTAAAATCGTGGTTGCAGGATGTTTTTTCTGATGTCCTTAGCAAAAGAGCGGGATGGTATAAAAAATCAGAAAAAGCGTCGTTCTGTTATTACGACATTAATCAAGCCGTTATCCAACTGATAATTTGCAATGGCATCACGTTTGTCTATTTGATTACCAACGTATCAAACGGGTCTATTTCGATAGCAGACGCGGTATTTTACCTATCCGCTATAGGGACACTTACAGGTGTTATTATGGATGTCGTCAATAGCGCCGGTAAACTTAATGAGGCGAGCTTAGCTATATCTCACTTACGTGAATTTCTGGATATGCCGAACAAATCAAACAGAGAAAAAGGTTCGGATATACCTAATACAGCCGTCGATATTGAATTTGAAAACGTGCGCTTTATTTATCCGAAATCCGAAAAGTGTGTTTTAGAAAACCTGTCGTTTAAAATAAACAGAGGCGAAAAGATAGCAATCGTGGGACGCAATGGTGCGGGAAAAACCACGCTTGTTAAACTAATAAGCGGTCTGTATCAACCGTCTAGCGGGAATATCCGAATGAGCGGCACGAATATTAAAGAATATAACAGAGACGAATATTATTCGATCATATCCACGGTGTTTCAGGATATTTATCTTTTTCCCATTTCTATCGCGCAGAATATTGCTTTATGCGAAGAAAACGAGATAGATATGAATAAATTGTCGCGGGTCATCCGGTTTGCCGGATTGCAAAATAAAATTGACAGTCTGCCCGAAGGACATAATACAGTGTTAATAAAAAGCGTCGCCGATGATGCAATAGAACTATCAGGTGGAGAAAGGCAAAAACTTGCCCTCGCGCGTGCATTATACAAAGACGGACTCTTGTTAATTCTCGATGAGCCGACCGCAGCTCTCGATCCGATTGCAGAAAACGACATCTATCTAAAATATAACGAATTTGCCAAAGATAAAACCTCAATTTTTATATCGCACCGTTTGGCAAGCACACGGTTTTGTGACCGAATTTTCTTTTTAGAAGAAGGTCAGATAATCGAAGCAGGCTCGCATGACGAATTAATGGCTCTAAACGGCAAATATGCTGAAATATACAATATGCAAAGCCATTATTACAGGGAGGGTTTAACCAGTGAAAAGGCTTAAAAAGGATCTGAAAACTCTTTCCCGCGGATATAGGATTATCTTTTCCATTGACACAATGCTTATCCCGCTAAATGTGATAAGTGCGATACTTGAAGCTGTCTACCCATTCATCATTATTTATATGGGTGCAGAAATACTAAATGCACTATCCCGCGGAGATGACTTAAGCCATATCTATTTTTTATTAGGGATAACGCTTCTATCAAGTTTTTTAACGCAGCAAATCAAGCAATTTGCTGCCCGGACGATCAATGTGAAAAACGAACTATTTGAGCACAAATTTAAAATGCTTCTAAATAATAAGACCCTTGACATGGATTACGGGAGTATTGAAAACCCCGACATACATATTAAGCGGCAGAGGATAGACGATATACGAAGGGTGGGCGGTGGCGGTATATGGAAGCTCGTTTACCAGAGCCGGGACGCATTCAGCGGTATTATTACTGTGATTACAGCTATCGCCGTAACGTATAAAGCGTTTATTGTCCATAATACAACGTCGCAGAACAATATTATTGACATTATCACGTCTCCGGCAAGTTCTGTCCTGCTTTTATTATTTATCATCTCAAATACATTGCTTACGATTTATGTCAATGGGGTAGCTACTTCAAAGACCCATAAAACATGGGACGAAGCGATCCCGCAGAACAGAGTATTAGTTTATATTTTAACCAGTTATATAAACAGCTATCATGCCGGTAAAGACATTAGGTTATATAATCAAAAGCAAATGATAACGACTAAGTTTAACAAGACGCTTAAAAACTTTGAACTCATATTTTCAAAAATGGAGCGCAATCAACGTAAATATTCAAACATAAATACCGTGTTATCCTCTGTCATCGAATGGATTGTCTATATTTTTATCGGTGTGCGGGCAATATACGGCCTTATTGGTTTGGGTGATTTGTTCAAATATATTACTGCAATCAATCAGTTTAGCCGAGGTTTGACCGGTTTTCTTAATTCTTTTAATGCGCTTAGGGTAAACAATCAATATCTTGAAGTATTATTTGAGTTTCTTGATATACCAAACGAAAAATATCACGGTACGCTCACAACTGAAAAACGCGCCGACAACGCATATGCGTTAGAATTTCACAACGTATCATTCAAATACCCCGGCACAGAAGCATATGCTATTAAAAACCTCAATTTGAAATTCAATATCGGCCAGCACACAGCGGTGGTTGGTATGAATGGGAGCGGTAAGACCACCATGATAAAACTGCTTTGCCGTTTGTACGACCCTACCCAGGGTGAAATAACGCTCAATGGTATTGATATAAAAAAGTACGAATACGCTGAGTACTTAAGCATATTCTCCGTGGTGTTCCAAGATTTTAAGTTATTTTCTTTTCCGCTCGGACAAAACGTCGCGGCTTCTGTTGATTATGATGTGGCGCAGGCTGAAAAGTGTTTGGAGATAGCCGGGTTCAACAACAGATATATAGATATGCAAAAGGGGTTAAATACCCCGATATATAAAGATTTTGATGAAGATGGCGTGGAAATTTCAGGCGGCGAAGCGCAAAAGATCGCGCTTGCCAGAGCTTTATACAAGGATGCACCATTTATCGTTTTAGACGAACCGACAGCCGCGCTTGACCCGATCGCAGAGTTTGAAATATACTCGAAATTCAACGAGATCGTCGGCGACAAGACTGCGGTATATATCTCTCACCGTTTATCCTCCTGCCGTTTTTGTGACGACATCGCTGTGTTCCATGAAGGTGCGTTAATCCAACGCGGCAATCACGATTCGTTACTTTCTGATAAGGATGGAAAGTATTATGAATTGTGGAACGCACAGGCGCAGTATTATAATGACAAGGCTGTGTAATAAGCCTACTTGTAGGTGGTATGCCTGCTAAATTTGAAGCCAGCTTTATCTTAAGTGGACAAAAAGATAAACATTATTTGGATATCCCTTAGTATTGGTTAACAGTTATAATCCAGATTTACATTTATAGTCATCAACAATGGGCGTTGCTAGAATAAAGTTCCGTAATGTGAAAATCCGCGATAGGTCTTCATTGTTAGCAGCCGCCCAGGACGTGCTGAAGCAGACTTAAGAGCAAATAGTTGAATAGCCCAAAAGGGTGTTGCATTACAAACTGTGCAATACCGTATTTTTAGAGATCCGTGATTGCAGTGAGGTACACAGACGTGCTTAAATTAAGAAAAAGGTAAGGTGTAAGTCATGGGAAAAACGATTTGGTTTACGATGATATCGCTGGACGGCTTTGCCACCGACAGGAAGAATAATATCGATTTCCATACGCCCAACGAAGAGGTCCACCGTTATATCAACAAATTGAACGAAAACACTGCCGTCATGATACTCGACAGATATGGGTATGAGATCATGAAGTATTGGGACGACCCAACGGATAGCGATTTACTCGATGAACCCGTCAGATCTTATGCGGAGCAGTGGAAGCATATTAAAAAGATCATCGTGGACGATACCAGCGGCATGCAGGAGAGGGAAGACTACTTACTGTGGAAGGAGCTGACGGCAGAGCGGATCGACAATCTGCTTGACAAAGTGCCGGGCGATGTTCTGGTCGGTTCGTCGTCTCTGGCAGGGGATTTACTGAAATTGAAAAAACTCAACGGCATTCAAATTTTAACTGTTCCAGTCCTGCTCGGGACCGGTACAAAAAACTACGCGGATTCCGGTGAATTCCAGCTGGAGCTGATTGATTACAAGATATTCGAAAACGGCTGGACTTATATGTATTATAAAGTGCTCAACGAACGGTGATAGATGCAACACCTTGTTTTCTTGCGGTTTAGAACTTGTAATTTAATAACATATGTAGTATAATTAACCATAATAAACCATTTGATGGATAAGATGCGAGAACCATCCCACTGCATTTCTTTAAAAAGTTTATAGTGCGTTGAGAAACAGAATTGAAGTGGAGATGTCTGGTAATTGCTGGGGGGGAACAAAATAAGTGAATAATGTCCTTGATATAATAAAAAAACGGAGAAGTACGCGAAATTTCCTGCCTGAACAAATTGATGATGTGGAACTGAATGCAATTTTGGAAGCAGCATGTTTTGCCCCGAGCGCTCATAACATGCAATCCTGGTATTTTATAGCTATCCAGAATAAGGATTTACTTGATGAACTAAGCTATGAAGCGAAATCGGCGGCAAAAATACTTGGGAATGAATCCATAAGAAATATGGCCATTAGAGAAAAATTTCACGTATTTTACAATGCTCCTACTGCTATAATAGTTTGTGGTCAGGAATCCGACATGCAAAATGAAATTGACTGCGCCGCAGCGACTCAAAACATATTGATTGCTGCAGAAAGCCTGAGTATAGGATCTTGCTGGATTGGATTCATCAATTTCTTGTTCCGGGATATACATAAAAATGACTATAAGAAATTTCAGGAGATATTGAAAATTCCCAATGGTTACAAGCCATACTATGCAGTTTCACTGGGGTATTCAAAAAACACAGGGCTTAAGGCACCTCAGAGGAAAGATAACTTTTGCCATATTATAAAAGAAAAGTATGGGATGGGGGACTATGATAATGTTAACTGAAAAAAATGTCGTGATTATTTTTGGAAGCCCAAGAAAAAATAGCAATACACATATACTCGTGGAGGAAGCCCAAAAAGGCTTGGTTGATAGGGGCGTACGCTGCGAAATATTCTACCTCAACGAGATGGATATAAAAGGGTGCCAAGCATGTTATTACTGTAAAAAAAATAATGTTGCCGAATGTGTTGTAAAGGATGATATGCAGAAAATTTATAA
The DNA here is from genome assembly GCA_942492735.1 of uncultured Eubacteriales bacterium. Taxonomy (GTDB): domain Bacteria; phylum Bacillota; class Clostridia; order Oscillospirales; family Oscillospiraceae; genus Sporobacter. The sequence goes on along the minus strand of OW818648.1, from coordinate 3,458,552 downwards.
AGCAATCAACAAAGCTGATGGAATCCTGGTTGCAACACCGATTTACTTTGGAGGAGTTTCCGCACAAACCAAGGCATGGCTGGACAGAATGTTCCCGTATATTGATATAAACGTAAACTCACTTATTTCAAAAGGTAAGAAAGCAGCTTTCATATTTACTCAAAACCAACCTTATCCCGATCTTTTTACAGGGCATATAGATACCATTAAATCCATGATTGGGTACGTTGGTTTTGAAATAAAAGGCAGTTTATTGGCTTATAACCTGGATAAAGACTATAAACCGATGGTTACAGAAAACAAGGAGATTATGAACGAAGCTTATGCATTAGGCAGAGATTTGCTATCATAATTGCGGCGATGGTTATCGTGGTTGCGTCAATAAACCCAAAAGTGTTCCGTAATGTGAAAAAATGTGATTGGTCAAACTTGTTAGCAAACGCCCAGGTCGGGCTGAAACAATAAAGACCAATCGAATAATAGTCAAACAGGGTATGGCATCATCAAAGATGCAATACCCTGTTTTTGAGACGTAACACTTGATGTTAATTAACAATTATAGTATGATTATTCAAAAATTTAACAGTGCAGTCGAGCCGTGTCAACCGTACAGTTACCTGCGCAGGACACAGAATCGTCCCCTGTCTTATGAAGGAGAGATATTATGAAGTTTGGCGGAGTATGTATAACGACCGATGACGCGCCGCGTCTCGCGGAATTTTACGAGATTGTTTTTCAAGAGGAGCCGTTTGTCGAGGGCAGCCACTACGGATTTGGCAGTATGAGCGTCTGGGATCCGGGCGAGGTTAAGGTGGCAAAGGAAAAGAATATATGGCTGCAATTCTTTGATGCGGACATTGATGCGCTATACGAGCGGTTGCTGCGCGAAATCCCCGATGTAGAGATAATCTCACCGCCCGAAAGGAAGCCGTGGGGCGCGTATTCGTTTTGGTTCCTTGACCCTTGACGGTAATAAAATCGCCGTTGCGCAGGAAAGAGAGAAGAGATAGTTTACAATACACTATCTTACCTTACGTCAGACTGTATTAATTAAGGGTGTTGAAGACTAAAATCTTATGTATTTTAGTGTTCCAACACCCTGTCTTTATACTGAAAATTGTGTTTGGTAGCATAGTCGAGATAGCGTGCATCGTGGAGAGCCTCTTGAAATTTATATCCAATGAAAATCCGGCAAGACAAATGGGTTACATATGACGGTGAAGAGGTGAGATACGTTTAAATTTGACAGATTAATGAATTTTTAACAGAATGGTCGCAAATAATGGATATGAGCAGGTGGTTGAAAGATGCAAAAATCAAAATCGAAAAACAATGAAACAGAATCATTTTATCAACAAGCTATGACTATTCTCGACATGAATTTTCAGGATTGCCCTGACCTCATAAGACGTCGGGTCGTGCACAATAAAAGCGATACGGCCTACTTTATTTATTTCAAAGATATTGTTGATGAAAATCATCTGCAGCAAAATTTTATCCTCCCAGTTATTTCACTGGAATACCAAGGGCAGCCCGATGAGAAAAGCATGGAAAAACTTCCAGCATCAAATTTGATGACGAGCAGCGATTTGAACGTGCTGACGCAGGAACTGCTGAAAGGAAGTGCCATCTTTATCTCTGAAAACTTGAGCTTCGCGGCGATTCACCATTCGCCGAAGAAAATTGAGCGCGACTTGAAAGAGCCTGAGACGGAAAAGAACATCAAAGGAGCCCATGACGGTTTCATTGAGAGTCTTGACACGAATATGGGTATCCTCAGGCAAAAAGTCAAGAATCAGAAGCTGAAATTCAAACAGCTAAGCGTGGGGACTGAGGCCCATACGTCGCTTTGCATTGCGTATCTGGACGGACTGGCTGATACAATTATCCTTGCGGAGCTTATGAAAAAGATAAGCGGGGTTGACTTGAAAAATGTCCCCGCCGTTGGGTTTATCGCCAGAATAATTTCCTCACAGCCAAATTCGCCGTTTCAGCAGGTGCAGCTGACGGAGCGGCCAGACAAAGCGGCCGCCGCGCTTATAGAGGGTCGGTTCGTTATCATGATGGATGGTGTCCCAAATGTGATCGTCGCGCCGGTCACATTTCTATCTTTCTTTCAGACGCTTGACGACTATGGGCGCAGCTGGCTGCTCGGCGCTTTCCTAAGATTATTACGCTATGCGGCCATGCTGGTGACAATTTTTCTGCCGTCAATTTATTTGGCTTTTGCGGGATTCCATCACTACATGATTCCTGTCAACCTGATTACAACGCTGGCGGAATCCAGAGTGAAGGTGCCGTTCCCGCCATTTCTAGAGGTTCTAATTATGGAATTTGCCATTGAAGTGCTGCGCGAGGCGACGATTCGACTGCCAACGTATATCGGCATGACGATCGGTGTTGTCGGCGGTATAGTTATTGGACAGGCAGCCGTGGATGCCGGAATCATCAGTAATCTCCTCTTGATCGTCATTGGTTTTACAGCCATCAGTGCTTCAACGCTGCCGGCGTATGACCACGCCTTGGGGATCCGTTATATTCGATTTTTCTGCCTACTATTTACAGCGATTTTCGGGATTATCGGAATCGCGGTCTTCTTCATGATGTTTTTCGCGCATCTCGTATCTCTGGACTCACTTGGCCAGCCTTATTTATATCCGCAGAATCCATTTAAGTTGAAAAGTCCATAACGTCTGAAGCGGTGAGCTGCGTTGGGGACACTTGGAGGAGCACCGTTGGATCAAAAAGCAGATGCCATTACGCCATTACAATTAATGACGGTTGTCCTATCCTCTCAGATCGGGTTGGGGATACTGACTTTTCCCGCCGAGATCGCTGAGGTTTCCGGTCACGACGCGTGGATGCCCGTTTTGCTGGGCGGACTCGTCTTTACTGTTTTGATCCTTTTGATGTATGCGCTGCTGAGCCGCTTTCAATCAAGATCAATAATAGAGATAAACACACTTCTCTATGGCCGAATTATTGGAAACGTCGTTAATGTTATTCTGCTGGCATACTTTTGCCTGAGCACCTTCAATGGGATTCGTCTCTACTGTGAATTCATAAAGCTGACTGTTCTAACGAACACGCCGCCGCTGATTTTAACGTGTTTTATCATACTCCCGATATTCTATACAGCCTGGTTCGGACTCAAAACTTTTGCACGCTTTTCGGTGATCTCCTACGTCGGTATCTTTGTCACCATCGTCATTATCGTTTTAATCAGCAATCAGCTGCATTATATTTTTCTCATGCCGGTGGGCGGTGAGGGCCTTCCGTCTATTTTACAGGGCGCATATTCTACTACCTACGCCCTGCTGGGTCCGGAAATTCTCGCTATCCTTTTTCCCTATGTGACTGATAAGAAGAAGGCGCTGAAGTATACATTGCTGGCAAACACAATCACCACGCTTTTTTATGCGATTGTTGTCGCGGCCACAACAGCTATGTTTGGAGAGAAAATGCTGGAAAAGCTTGTCATCCCGGTTATCGTCTTGTCGAGAACATATTTTGCGCCGATTTTCGAACGCATCGATTTGCTCTATTTTGCGCTGTGGGTACCAAATCTGGCGACCTCTGTGGGTGCCTATTTTCTCACTGCCGAGCTTGGAATCAAACAGCTCTTTCATGTCAAACGTCGGGATAAATTGGCACTTTGCCTATTTACTGCTATGATGCTCGCGCTCTCCAGAGCCCCTAAGAATTTCAATCAGGAGAGTTCTATCATGCAGGTGATTTCGATATTCGGACTGTCAGTTATCGGGGTGATGTTCATAAGCTTATTAATCTCGCTGTTGCGGAAAAGAGGTACGCCATGAAACGTGTTGCAGTCCTCGTTGTACTGATGACCTTTTTGCTGTCGGGCTGCTGGGATCAGGCCATCATCGAGGAAGTCGGCTTTATTCTCATGCAGGGCGTGGAATTATCAGATAAGGACAGCCTGCTGATAACCGACGTTGTGCCTGTGATTGGCTCAAGCGAAAAAAATCAGGTCAAGATTGTATCAATGACGGCGGATAATCCAAGAGAATCCAGAGAACTCGGTAATAACAAGGCTTTTATTAATCTGAGTGGAGGAAAGACACAGGAGATCTTGTTTTCTGAGGAATTAGCCCAAAGAGGTGTACATGACATTATTGAGGTTTTTGAACGTGATCCGTCAAACCCGGCCCTTGCCTATGTCGTCGTCGTTGAAGGCAGTCCGAAGGAATTAATTGATAAAACCTCAGAAGTTGAGGAACAGCCGCTGTTTCCAATGGCGGTGCATCAGCTTCTGGAACAAAATATTAAGGAAGCACAAATTCCAGAAATGCGCGTCTATTCCTATGATATTGATTATTACGCCGATGGAATCGATCCCATCACGCCAATGCTCAAGCTGGAAGGTGATGAAGTCGTCGTAACGGGCAGCGCGTTATTTGCCGGGGATAAAATGGTCGGAAAAATCGATACGCGTCAAACAAAGCTCCTACTGGCCATGAAGAACGAGTTTAAGCCTGCCGAATATACCTTTAAAGACGAGATATTTAACAGCAATAATACGGACGAAAGCCCACGGAAGGGCCTCAATATGCTCATCAAAAAAGTGAACCCTGAAATTGATATCACCATTAGTGACAATGTTCCTGTGATACATGTCTCCCTTAAATTCAGCGGGTATCTGTCCGAGTACGAGTGGAATAACGCGGCGGATGAAGCAGAGCAAGCCCGCCTTCAAGAGGCTATGACAGACGAGATTACCAGAGAATTGAACGACTTAATCGCTTACCTGCAGTCAGTCGGCAGTGATCCGATTGGATTTGGAGACTTGATCGAGGCGCGTGAGTATGCTTACTGGAACCGCATTAATTGGGGGGAAGTCTATAAGCAGGCACAAATCGATGTTCAGGCCGATGTGATCTATGAGCAAAACGGCGCTATTAAGTGAACGATGAACTGCAATACTCTACTCTTTTCAATTCCGAAGCTTGTTATTTATTAACATATATTGTATAATTAAGTATGATAGTGCGCCAATAACGAGCGGGAGGGATACATTTGTATTCAATATATCAATATTTCGGCTACGAGATGCCGATAAAAGAACGGTTCGCATTAATAAAGGCAACAGGGTTTGATAGTGTCGGATTGTGGCGTGACGATTGGTTCGGGTGGTCGGGGCACCGTGATTATGCGGATTTGGCGCGGGCTGCGGGTTTGCAGATTTCAGACGGGCATGCGCCTTTTGCGCGCGAGTATGATTTTGTCAATGCGCTGTGGCTGGAGAACCTTGACGGAGAAACAACCTATGAAACATATCTGCGCTCTGTTAATGAAGCCGCGATCGATGGTGTGCGCAACCTCATTATCCATCTGCAGGAACGCGACGCGCCGCCAGCGAACGATTTGGGCATTGAGCGCATTAAACGTCTTGTCGGCGCGGCGGAAGAATGCGGCGTGACGATTGCGATTGAGAACATTCACCTACATAGCTACCTGACATACGTTTTTGAGCGCGTCGTTTCACCGAATCTCGGCTTTTGTTATGACGCAGGTCACAGAAACTGTAATGAACCGAATGTCGATTTGCTGTCAATGTTTGGCGACAAACTCGTTGCGCTGCATCTTCACGACAATAACGGTTCCGGAGACCAGCATCTCATTCCGTTTGAGGGGAAAATAGACTGGCAGGAGCAAATGGCGAAAATTGCGGCAACTGGCTACACAGGTTCGACAACGCTTGAATGCACTGCCGGAGGCCCCGGTTCGACAACCCCCAATAATTCACGTTCGGCTGAAGATTGGCTGCGTGACGCATTCGCTATGGCGAAAAAACTCAACACCATGCGATCTTGATCAAGGATATAAGAAGTAAACGAGGGTGAACCGAGCTTGTCGGTCACCCTCATTTCTTATTCTCCGTGTTTACTTGTTATACCCCGGAACCTGGGTCTGTTTTTCGAAGATCGGATTATATGCGAGCATACTGAAAATTTTCTTGAAATCTTCGTTTAACGCCTCGTCAGGAAACGCCTTGGCGATTGCGGCAGCGCGGGCTTCCCAGCCTCCCTTGAAATCCGAGTGCGTGAGGATGTACAGGTCGCCGCGCTTGATGCCGCGCACGACGCGTTCACCCGCCTCGTCGGGATCCCGGATGATCTTGTTGAAATCGACCTGCGGCAGGGGCGCGTCGCCTTCCTTCGGGGGAGGGGGCGGTGCGAAGGACGGAACCTCGATTCCGAGGTGCTTGGCACGGACCTCGCCGGACGACATTCCCAGATTCGTCTGGAACGGTCCGGGGCAGAAAACGCTGGAACCGATGCCCGTACCCTCAAGATCGCAGGCCAGTGTTTCCATGACCGTAATCACAGCCATTTTCAGGGAATTGTACAGTGTGAAGCCCGGAACGGGTACGAGACCAGCCTTGGACGCAGTGCTGACGACGTGACCGCCTTCGCCGTGTTTCAGAATACGGGGAACGATTGTCATAATGCCGTTGAGGACGCCCCTGTAATTGACGTCGATGGACAGGTCTACGTCTCTGATATCATCTTCCCACAACTTGCCCTCGCGGACCCCGATACCGGCGTTGTTGACCAGCACGTGAATTTTTCCGAATTTTGCTTCGGCTTCGTCGGCAGCCTTCACATACCCGGCCCGGTCCGTTACGTCCAGCTCAATTCCATGAGCCGTCCAGCCGTTATCCTTGAAGATCGCCAGAGATTCGTCAATCGCCTTTTGACGGAAATCGGCGATGACGATATTCATACCTTCTTTCGCGCAGGCCTTGGCGATTCCAAGTCCGAGGCCGCTTGCCCCACCCGTGATAAACGCGGTTTTGCCAGCTAAATGCTCCATAAATACCTCCCGTTAAGTTCGTTTGGTTATATTATACAGCTTTGAAACTGACCGTCAATAGGGTGTGAACCATCCCATCGTCTTGATCTACGCCTCGTTTAGGACTGATTCGAGAAATACTTTAACAATAGCAGGATCAAATTGAGTACCTGAACACCGCTTGAGCTCCTCTTTTGCTTCGTCGATTGTTCTTGTGTTTTGATAGACTCTCTTTGAGGTCATGGCTTCGTAGGCGTCGGCAACGGTTATGATTCTTGACTGCAGCGGAATGTCTTCACCCTTGAGCCCCGCAGGATAGCCCATCCCATCCCAGCGTTCATGGTGATGCAGCACATATTTGGCTATGGCGACATATTCATCTACAGATTTAAGAATCTGATAGCCTGTTTCCGGATGTCTTTTTATCGTGTCGAATTCCTCGTCCGTCAGTTTCTCGGGCTTGTTAAGCAATTCTGACGGAATCATTATTTTACCGATATCATGCAAAAGCCCTGCAAGCCTAATTTCTGCTTTTTCTTTCTGACTCAAGCTCAAAGCTGTTGAAATCAACTGGCAATATTGCGAAACTCTTTCGGTATGGATTTGTTCCTGTTCGAATTTAGAATTGATGTTCTTGAGCACGATGTCAATTGTCTGGTTACGCATCGTTTTTCCCTGATTAAACTTTTCCTTGTACATCAGTTTATCCGCATTCATAAGAACATTTTCGATGCGGTCATGCATGCTTGTTTTAACTGAATAGCCGATAGCCAGAGAAACAACGACAGTGTCCAGGGTGGTTTTCATCGCCGCCTGCAGGATTCGCTGTTTTATTATTCCGGCTTTCACCGCATCGGTCTGCGGCAGTAAAATTGTAAATTCATCTCCGCCCACACGCGCTATTAAGTCATCTGACCTGCAGGCTTTTCGCAATATATCGGCAACTGTCCGCAGCAGCCGGTCGCCTATTGCGTGTCCAAAGGCATCGTTGGTCAGTTTCAGCCCATTCACATCCAGCGTCATAACCGTCAGCGGCAGATTTCTGCGAATATCCAAATTTTTGATTTCTTTCTCCAGATAACGCCTGTTATACAAGCCCGTCAAATAATCACGGAAACTCAAGAACTCAATTTGCTTCTGTCTGTCCCGGTATTCCGAGAAATCCTTTAGGACAATGACGACGCCGGTGGTTTCTCCGATGTTGTTTTTGATCGGTGCGGCTATAATCTCAACCGGAGTTTCTTTGCCGGATTGAGAGACAAGCACAGTAGGGAAGTCCGGTTGATATGCTGCGGCGGTTTCCAGAACAATATTTGCGGGATTCTCACACATCCTTCCGGTCTGTTCATCCAGGATAGTCAAAACCTGAGTAAGGACTTTGCCGGTTGCTTCCTGTTGTAGCCAGCCGGTCATTTTCTCTGCCAATGGGTTCATAACCGTTATCATTCCGTCGCAATCGGTCGAGATGATGCCTTCGCCGACGGAGAAAAGCGTCGTCTTGTATCTTTCGTTGCTTTCCGCAAGAGCTTTTATGATTTGCGTTCTTTCCGTGATATCCCTTTGCACACCGATACAAGTGGCTTGATCATCCCCATGTATTGGGGTAAGACTATATTCGCAGTTATATGTAGAACCGTCTTTTCGTCGGCTGAGCTCTGTTCCCGAGTATGTCCGCCCTTCGTTCATCGCATGAATCAAAGCGGACAGCTCTTCTTCACTCATAGGGTTGACATTCATCATATCGGCGGGTTTACCAATGATTTCGTCGGGTTCGTATCCGTGAATATCCTTTACCTTCTGGTTGGCATATATTATTTTGCTTTCCATATTTGTTATAATGATGGATTCGGATATATTCATCAGCGCTGTGTTCAGGTAGCTTATCCAGTCGTTTGCCTTCTTCTGCTCTGTGATATCTTCCCAATAACCGTGGGACATTACGCCGCCGTCGTCAAGATTTTCGGGACGCGCAACACCCCGGATCCAGCGAATTCCTTTACCCGGCAGTACGACACGAAATTGGCAATCCCATATCTGCATATTCTCAACGGATTGATTGATAGACGCATTTACGCGTCCGACATCATCCTCATGAATACGCTTGGCGAGTGCCTGCTCGTTTTTCAATAATTCTTCAGGAGTAACTTCAAAAATGTCTGCAACAGCGTTACTGACATAAAGAAAACATGACATGCCATTGGGATACTTTAAAAATTGGTATAGAGCGACTGGAAGATGATCCGTCAAGTTTTTCAGTAGATGCGCATCATATGCGGGTCTATGATCAAACCCATTTCCAACAGCATTGTTCCGCCCCGTATCCTGCAGCATTTTACGTTCCTCCATCTCAAAACCGCCTCGTTAAGCGCTTTGGGTAAAAGCAGTTCTGATATATATATCGTAATTTTTTCTGTCGGATTCATAAGCGCGGAGATACTGCAAAAATGAGAATAGATTATGATGTAAAAGACAGGGTATTGCATTGTTCGTAAGATGCAATACCCTGTCTTTTCGACTTGTAATAATAGCACATGTAACTGTTTTAGTTTAACGAATACTTTGGAGGTAATTTAACTGCGACGATCTTTTTGTAGTCCTCAAATATCCGCTCGCTGTCAGCTTTAAGCATCATCCATTTACCGATCTTCATGTAATCGCCGGCCTTGCGGTATAAATCAGCCGTATATTCGGTTAAATCGGGCAAGATTCGCTCCATCTCGGCATCAAGCTTATAACTGACGATGATCATAACATAAAAAGCGTCTTGATGCGGATACCATGTTCCAAACGCCTGTCCGCTTTTCTGAAATTTTATGTTCCAGCCGGGCATCCCGCTGCAGCCGCTATACGTCAATTTCGGCTTGGCCTTATAAGCCGTTTCAAAATAGGAAACGAGCGACAGCCACAAATCCTTGACTGTCCCGACATAACCGGAGATATCATCAAATGTGGGTTCTTTGTCACTTGGGAAGAGTTCATGCCATTTCATAAGATCACACCTTCTACCTTTCAATAATCGGATACTACCCCTTCTCTCCATAATTTATCATCTCTGTGTCTTAAATTCAATAAGTAAAAGGGTATGTTTGTAAGTATTGCAATAGAGTTCCAGTTTGTGAAAATCTGCGATTGGTCTATTAGGCCGCGCTTTAACTATAAAGACCAATTGTTAGCATTATGATTTTCTGGTAAGTGTAATACCCTGTTTATCACCTTGTTAATTTGTGACATATCTATTATAATAATCCACAACAAGCACAGCGAAATGAAAGGCTTTATGATATCGTAATAATTTAACAGGAGGCTCTGACTATGTCCAAGCTGTTTGACGATTTGAATGAAAAGCACGTTTTTCAAAACCTTACCATTCCCACAGGTACCTTAGTAGGGATTAATGCGCCGGGTAACTATTATCCCAACTTAAACGGCGATCAGGGGTTTATTTCGACATGGCTGCCGATAACGGAACCGTATTTCATGGAGCAGGAGCCTGTATGGCATGATTTTGATCAGATGTGCTACTTTGCCGGAGGAGACGCGCTCCATATGGATGAATTGGGCGGTGTCGCGGAGTTTTATCTCGGTGATGAAAGAGGTAACCTGGAGAAATTCATTATCACAAAACCGACAGTCGTGTACATAAAAGCCGGAATGCTCCACTGCCCACTGAACTTCACTGAGGTGTTTGACCCGAAAAAACCGATGTTGTTCCAGGATCTCACATTTGCAGGTGTGTACAGGAGATTCCGACCGGGCAGCACACAGCCGTTGAATGAAAAGTTTCAGTCTATTGAAAAAACATGGTAAGCTGACGAGACAAGAGGACAGGACAATAGGACGCTGGCAGCTAAATCTCGAATGAATTAGCATGCTGGCGCCCTTTTTCTGCACACCCTTACTTGCAATATGCCTTATTTGGCCGATATCTTGCGGGTTCGTATAGTTTACAAATGCTAACTTTCTTCCTGGTAATGGATTCATTTTTATACTTTAGCCTTATAAGACAGGAAAAACAGGTTCGTATTTTTATATAAATCAATAAATTTGGCTAGATAATCAATAGCATTTTATGATATTATCTTAAAGATAATCTGTAGATTTGTGTATTGAGCCATTTATATCTCTAAAATTCCAAAAAGCATAGAGTTAAATTTATACAGCAAGTTTAGGGGGGAGAATGCAGTTGGAAGATTATACTAAGTTTAAACTTAAAAGCAATGAAGAGTTGGCCCCGTTACTGGAGGGCAAGGACAACCTGTTTGTCATCGCCTGCAACAAGTGCTTCAAAGAATTCGAAATTTGTGATGAACCGGAAAGCGGCCAATTTGAGCAAATCGCGGGTAGCCAGGGTAAAACTCTCGTTGGTTCTACAAGGGTAGATTTTCTGTGCAACAAAACGACGACAGCGAAGACGCTTCAAGCTATGGTGCCGGAGGAAGCGAAAAACGTTTTTGTCATTTCCTGCGGTTTAGGCATTCAAACGGTTGCTGATCTGGTTGAGAAGCCGGTTTATGCCGCGGCCGATTCGATTGCTTACAGGGCTCACCACGGCATGGCGTTAACAAAAACCCAATGCGACGCCTGCGGCCAGTGCTACTTAAACCTTACCGGCGGTATATGCCCGATTGTCGACTGTTCAAAGAGCCTGACGAACGGACAGTGCGGCGGCGCGAAAAACGGTAAATGCGAAGTCAATAAAGAGATGGACTGCGGATGGCAGAAAATCTATGAAAAAATGGAGAAGCAGGGGCGGGTTGCCGATTTATTAAACCAGCCGACACAGATCCGCGACTATTCGAAAGTCAATTTCAAGAAAATAAACGATTATGTCAAATCCGTCCGCGAGAAGCGGTTTGAAGGCTACTACGGCGGCATTCATCCCCTAGAGCGCAAAGAGCTTGCCGAGCATCTCGCTCTGGTAAAGTTCCCGGCGGTACATACTGTCGTCATCCCGTTATCGATGCACGCCGGCGCGCCGGCAGAACCGATTGTGGAAGCTGGACAGCATGTTGATGTCGGTCAAAAAATCGGGGAAGCGAAGGGCTTTATCAGCGCCAATATTCACGCCAGCGTCAGCGGTAAAGTCATCGCAGTTGAACCGAGACTGCACGCGACAAACGGAAACGTCATGTCTGTCGTCATTGAGTCTGACGGCAAGAACACGCTGCATGAATCCGTCAAACCGGCCGGAGACCTTGACAGCCTGACACCGGATGACATCGTCAACATTGTCCGTGAAGCCGGTATTGTTGGTATGGGCGGTGCCGGATTCCCGACCTCTGTTAAGATTAAACCACCGAAGCCGGTTGATACTGTGCTGCTCAACGGCTGCGAGTGTGAGCCGCTCTTAACCGCGGACCACCGGGTTATGGTTGAGTATGCCGATGATATTATCTTTGGCCTGAAGGCATTGCTCAAGGCATCAGGCGCTGCAAAAGGCATTATCGCCATTGAAGACAATAAGCACGACGCGATTGAAATACTGCAGTCAAAAACCGCAGATACTCCGAATATCGAAGTCGTCATCGCAAAAACGAAGTATCCGCAGGGCGCTGAAAAGATGCTGATCAAACGCGTCTTGGGTCGCGCTGTACCGTCGGGTGGTTTGCCTGCTGACGTCGGTGCGATTGTCAGCAACATCAGTACCGTCAAGGCCGTCTCCGACGCGATTCAAAAGGGTATGCCGCTCGTTGAGCGCGTTGTGACAGTTACCGGTGAAAGGATTAAAAAGCCGGGAAATTTCATCGTCAAAATCGGAACCTCAGTGAAGGAACTCATTGACTATTGCGGCGGCGTCACAAGCGACGACGTTACAATTAAAATGGGCGGTGTGATGATGGGCTTTGAGCTCGGCAATCTTGATGTGCCGGTTATGAAGGGCACAAACGGTATCATTGCCGTGGAGCCGGTTTGCTCAGAACCATATTCCTGCATCAGGTGCGGCCGCTGTGTCGACGTTTGCCCGATGGAACTCAAACCGCTGTATTATACAAAGTACGCGGGAACGCAGAACTGGCAGGGCTTTAAAGATCAGAGCGTGATGGATTGCATCGAATGCAAATGCTGTGAAACCATTTGTTCTTCAAAGCTTCCCATCGTCAACATGATAAAAATAGGAAAAAAAGCGATAAGGGAGGGTAAATAATATGCTCATTACCCAACTGAAACATAAGGATACGATTGAGGCGTTGGCAAAAGGCAAGACCGTCATTATTAACTGCCACGGCTGCAGGGAAGTCTATTTCCCAGAACAGGAAGCGACAGAATTGCAGAAGAAACTGTCGGATAGCGGGATCGTGACGGAAATCATCACAAGAGATTACATTTGCAACCCCGATAATCTGTGCTTCCAGCTGCAAAAGTTCATGGATAAAATTAATGATGCTGACACGGTACTGGTTTTTTCCTGCGGAGTCGGCGTACAAACCGTCGCGGCATTTTTGGCGGATAAAAAAGTTTGTGCAGGCTGCGATACCCTGCCGTTGCCGGGATTTCAGGGCGTGACGCCGCTGGAATTCGATTGCGGCCAGTGCGGGGAATGCTACCTGAATTACACCGGCGGTATCTGTCCTATTACCGCCTGCTCGAAAAGTCTCGTCAACGGGCAGTGCGGCGGCTCCAAAAACGGAAAATGCGAAGTCGACAAAGAAATGGATTGCGGCTGGGAACGTATTTACAGGAAGCTTGAAAAGCTTAAAAAACTCGATACGTTAAACTATTCCACGAAAGTACGCGATTACGCCAAGCCGTTCAAGGATTCACAGAATGCCGACTGATCGAAGCATGGTGCCAAGCGCCATGTTTGCCGTGAAATTTCATAAAGATAATAATGATTAGGAGCGATAAAAATGAAGCTTACTGAGTTATTTCAACGTGGCGAGTTTGTAGTTACTGCGGAAGTAGGCCCCCCTAAGGGATTCCATATTGAGCATTTGCTGCACGAAGTCGAAACATATTTAAAGGGCAGGGTCCATGCGGTCAACGTAACGGATAACCAGTCTTCTGTTATGCGCCTCGGCTCTCTGGCAACGTGCATAGCCCTGAAAAACATGGGCTTAAACCCGATATTCCAAATGACCTGCCGCGACAGGAACCGTATTGCCTTACAGTCAGACCTATTGAGCGCGGCCCTGTTCGGTATTGACAACCTGCTTTGTCTGACCGGCGACCACACCACCCTGGGCGACAATCCGCAGGCCAAGCCCGTTTTCGATTTGGACTCTGTTTCTCTTTTGCATATGGTGAAAATGATAGAATCGGGTGTCGACATGGCAGGAAACGCGATCGACGGAGAAGCGCCTCAGTTTTCTAAAGGCGCCGTCGTTTCACCCTGCAGCGATTCCGTTGACGTGCAGCTTGCCAAAATGGAGGCCAAGGTTAAAGCCGGTGCGGAGTATTTCCAGACGCAAGCGGTTTATGAGCCTGAGAAATTCATCAAATTCATGGAAAAAGCCAAGCAGTTCGGCGTGCCGGTCCAACTCGGCATCGTTATTCCGAAAAACGCGGGTATGGCCAAGTACATGAACGCAAATGTCGCCGGTATCAGCGTCCCTGATGAAATGATTGCTGAGCTACAGGCAGATAAGGAAAAAACAAAAGCCGGCATTACCGGCGTCGAAATTTCTGCGCGTATCATCAGAGAGTGCAAGCAGTACTGCCAGGGCGTCCATATCATGGCCTTGGGCTGGGAATCAAAGGTGCCGGACATTCTCGCGCAAGCCGGAATGTAATCTTGCACTAAACAATGAAGACGTAGAAACTAACAAAACAGAGCATAGCATCTTGTGATGAGAGCAATGCTCTGTTTTGCTGTGATTCTTGAGCTTGTTGTTTAATAACTTATAAAGTATAATTGAACATATATGTGCACGTTGTCCGCGCTGTCATTCCCGCGAAGGCGGGAATCCACGTACCTGGGAGAAGGAATAAAAATTAGATGAATGAAAAGAAACGTGAAAAAAGAGTAGTCAAATATCTAGTATGGCTGGTCATCGCAGTACTTGTCATCTTATATTTTGAAAAGGGACTTGCAGCTGTGGCCGCCTTGCTGAAGATATGCTTTCCGTTGATTCTCGGCTGCGTCATTGCCTATGCTTTGAACATTGTCTTGAAACTTCTGGAGAGAATTTATTTTCCGCGATCAAAGAAAGCAATCGTTATCCGTTCCAGAAGACTGGTATGCATTCTTTTGTCAATAATTCTCATATCGGGAATTTTAGGGCTTGTTATCGTACTAGTAGTCCCTGAGCTTTTACGTGCGCTTACATTAATCGCAAATGAAATCCCGGTTTATTTTGAAAGTCTCAAGAATTGGCTGCTAAGTTACAGTGATCAATATCCAATTATTGCAGATACGCTGGAAGGACTTAATATCGATTGGAACAGCACCTTAAAGGACCTTTTAATGTATGCGCTGTCGGGAGTGGGTTCGATTTTTAGTTCAGCAATGACGCTCGTCGGCACTTTAGGCAGCGGGATCGTAAACGGTGTGATTGGGGTTATCTTTGCGATTTTTCTTCTGCTGAAAAAAGAAACGCTGAATCAACAATTCCAAAGAGTCATGAAGTTGTTTTTGAAGGAGTCGCTTGTGGTTAAAATCAACAGCGTCCTCCGTGTAGCGAACCAGACATTTTCCCACTACATCTCCGGTCAGTGTTTGGAAGCAATGATTTTAGGCAGTTTGTGCATGTTAGGGATGCTGGTTTTCGGATTTCCCTATGCGCCAATGATTGGCGCAGTCGTCGGAATAACAGCACTCGTACCAATTGTTGGAGCCTATATAGGCGCTGGTGTCGGGGCGTTTATGATTCTGACTGTCGATCCGATGAATGCGCTCTTCTTTATCATATTCATCCTTGTGCTGCAGCAGATAGAAAGCAACCTGATATATCCAAGAGTTGTCGGCGCTTCTGTTGGACTTCCCGGAATTTGGGTGCTGGCTGCAATTGTACTCGGTGGAGGTATCGGTGGTATTGTCGGAATGATTATTAGTGTTCCGACTTCGGCAACACTGTATAAGCTGTTACAAGCGAAAGTGCGCCGCAGTGTATCAAAACCGAAGGCGGAAGAGACATAAGCACTTTAAATTTACAGGGTATTGCATTTGATTGATGCAATACCCTGCTTTTTACTCAATTACAGCTAAATTTTCTTAAAACTTCCGCAGTCTGTACTTTCGATCGTATCTGCCTTTTGAGTATGTTTGACGACGTCTATCTTATCTAAAGTACAGTAGTTATCTTCTTTACAATGATAATTACATTCTGTTACCGAACAGCCGATGCTTGAATTGTGCTTCATATTCATATTAATTTCCTCCTTTTTAATAATAACATCTTTATTTTAACCCGGAAAATGATTATTATGTATATTATATGGTGAGGAGGAGTTACATGAAAAAACCAGTAGCTATAGGTGCCATCCTGCTGCTCGTTGCAATGTTTGCTTTTCAAGGATGCAGTTCGGGAGGCAATGAGAAGGATGAACCAGGTTCCACAGAAACTGTCGTGTCCGGCACTGAGGAAACCGGGGTGGTCCTGACGCTTGAGGAACTCTCTGAGTATGACGGAAAAAATGGAAATCCCGCGTATATTGCTGTTGACGGCGTCATCTACGATGTGACAGACATTCCGATGTGGAAAAATGGTGATCACAACGGGTTTTCTGCAGGACGGGATCTTTCGGACGAAATAAAAAACATTTCACCGCACGGCGTTTCAAAATTAGGAGACCTCCCGGTGGTCGGAAAACTAGAAGAATGAGAAATAGGTGTTAATATGTATGTTTTTCTTGGTCTGTTAAATATTGTTCTGCTTGCGGTGATGACGTCGCCGTTCTGGCTTCGCTTCCTAAATGATCACACCCTCCACCTAAAAGGGGGTAGATTCGGTAAGGTCATAAAATTCTTGCGCGCAATACATAAACCTCTTGGCGTTGTTATTCTCATCGTCGCCGCAATACATGGATACCTGGCTTTAGGTACCATACGGCTGCACACAGGGATTCTTGTTTTTCTGGCGATTCTGGTGACGGCGACATTAGGCGGCTCATTTTACCTCTTGAAAAAAAGGAGCCTGTTCCTCTGGCACCGGCGAATGGTACTCGTTGTTTTATTTTTTCTTCTCATCCACCTGATTTTCCCCAGTGCGCTTTATTATTTAACGAATTAGGTAGCCCTCTTATGCCAGACATAGCACAGGTCGTGGCGTGAAGCTAAGTACTAATCACACAACGAAAATAAGCAGGGAATCGCATTCAAAAGATGTGATTCCCTGCTTCACTACTTGAACCGGCGTGAAAATCGAATCAAAGCTGTTTCTATTTCAGCAGCTCTTTGATCGCCAGCGAGCAGCGGCTGGCAGGCTTCTATGACGACCGGAAGCTCATTAGTGCCGATAATTCCGTCTTTGCCGACGGTAAACTGCACGATGATGGCTTCGTCCGTCCCATCAGGTATTTGCTTATCAAAAACGAAGTTGCCGATACTGTAATAGATGGGAGCGCCTTTATATGTTTCTCTGCCCTGCAGTACATGGGGGTGTGTACCGATCACGGCCGAGGCACCAGAATCAACGGCCGCGTGGGCGGTTTCTATCTGCGCCTCGCCGACGTCGTGACGGTATTCGGTGCCCCAGTGGAAATAAACAAGTAAAAAATCACACTGCGCCGCCGCGGATGCTACCGCGCCTCGCATGTCGTCGAGAAATCCCGCCCGGGCATAAGCGATCGTCGCGCTGCCGCCGTCGTACATAAAGCCCTCGGGCGGAAGCGCGCTGTACGCGAGGATACCGATGCAAAGGCCGTTTTTCTCAATGAAACACGGCTTAATTTCATCCCTGCTCTGTCCGGCGCCGGCATAGAGAAGCCCGGCACTGCCAAGCGCTTTCATCGTGTCGGATAGGCCCTCGCTCATATAGTCCATCGTGTGGTTATTGGCCAGCATCAGTACGTCAAAACCCGACGATTTAAGAGTGTCGGCGCTCATTGGATCGGCCTTGAACACAAACCGCTTCTCCTTCATAGCGCCGTCACCCGCTATCGTCAGCGGGCATTCGAGATTGGCGATTGTGATGTCGTCCTGACGAAATAGCTGAGAGACGCCCTCGTAAGGGTAAGAAGCGCCTTTTTGCTCTATCGCGTCGGCGACGCCCCGGCTCAGAAGGATGTCCCCTGCGATGGATATCACAACATCCTTCCTGAGAAGACGCATGACGCCTTGATTTGCTGTTATAACGACAGCGGCAGCAGCGGCGACGATAATCACTGCGGTGATGATCACTACCGCCGCTATTCGCTTTTTGTTCGCTAACATCCTGTCGTATATGGTTCGATCGGTGCCGGTACTTCCGAGGCGCTGCCCGCGATAAAACTTGAAGTGAAGGGCGGACGCTCGGGCGTCTTTTGCTTGAGCATCGCCTGCCACTGCTCATCGGTCAGCCGTTCCTGTGATACGAATTCAAAATAGTCAAACACCGCGCCGCGCGTGAGGTAAAGCGCTCCGCCCATCGGCACGACGACATAAATCTCCGCTGCCGTTCCGACGCCTTCCTCCAGATATCCGCCGGGGATTGCTGTGTGAACATCGGCAATGACCGCCATGTTGCGGTCCGTTTCCGATTCGATTTGGAACCACTTATAACCGTTTTCCACGCTGCTGATCGTCAGGTTTTCGAGATATCCACCGTACGTGAGCAGGCTGTCGTATTCCTCGGTCGTTAAATCCTCACCCCTGAGTTCCTTGATCGAGCAGTCGCGCAGGAAGGTCAGCATATACTCAAAATTGTCGCACACATATTCAAGGTTTTCCGGTAAAACTCCGCGCGCGGAGAGATTTTCCCGCGAATAAGTTGTCAGCCACAGCAGGCGGTTATAAAGCTCAACATTCGGCTCAACATAAGCGCGGACGACCGGCGGCGCGTCAAAGCCGCCGCACTCCGCCACCGAGCCTTTCGCATACAGGATCGTGTCGTGGCGCATTTCCGACCAGCTTCCGAGCGCTGTGGCGAGAGATTTATCCTGCCACGCCGTATTGCGCATGAACATGGGATATCCCTTGCCGTATTCGCCGGTCAGTGAATTCTGTGTCCACAGCCACGCGAAATACATATTCGACTGCCATGTCGTATCGGGCAGCGCCGTGAATTTCGTTTTTAAGCGTTCGAAGTTTTCTGTATATTCCGGCCAGGCTTCAGTCGGTTTATATACCGAGTCGATAATGTCGGCAGCGCGCTGCGAGCCAAGCGTTGCGAATACGTCAAGCCCGGTCGGGAATGGCCGTGCGACTGATTCGCAGAGCTCCTGTAAAATTTCAGAATCCGGAATGTAGCGCTGGCCCATAAACCGGAACTGCAATCCGGATGGAATGTTTTTGCCGTCGGCGATAGCGAGATCGTTCTTGGCGTTGATTTGAGCCTTGGGCAGCGCCTCGACCTCCACGTAGAATAAATCAAGCTTCGCCGGGCTTGAAATGTCATCAAGCTTGGGATTGCTGCCGTAAACCTTGTCAATAACGCCTGCTAATTGATAAGGCGTTAGATCATCAGCTGCACCCACGAAAAACGCCGTTGGACTATAGATGCTTTCCCATAGCGCGCCGCCGTCCGCTTCGGGCAGGCGGCACAGTGCGGTTACGGTGATGATCGCGCGTATCGCCGACTCGGTATCGCGCGTTTTACCGTCGCTTTCGTACAGAGGGAAGGGGACGACGCCATACCAGCTCATGCCCTTGAAATACCTTTCAAGCTCCTCGCTGCGCGTGTAGTGTCCACGCGGGGTAAATAAGGAATAGTCGATTTCGTATCCAAAAAGCGGAGACAGATACCGCCCGTCTGCATCATTGAACAGTGCCATTTCACTATCGATAAGCGCTTTGACCTCCGTGGGGAAGCCATCGGGAAGCGCTTCCCCGAAGGCGAGCTGCGCGACGCCGAAATAACCGAGCGCTTTTTGCGCTTCGGTCTTAACGAAGGGATCGGAAATCGCGGCGTACTCCTTTATAAGCTGAGCGAGCATATTCTTGTTGAGCGCCACGGCGTTCGGAAGCAGCGTCATACCTTCGGTGCTTCTGAGCGCATAGTCATAAAAAATATGGTAAACCTGCAATACAGAGTCGACCGTTACGAAATTGGGGATTTTTTTATAGGTGTTGTCCTCGTAAATGTAGAAAAGCTGCTCCTGTTTGCCCGGCGCGACAACAAAACCATTGCTTGCAAGCTTTTTTATTTGTTCTGCTGTCAGATTCGGGAACTGGTCAAGATTCACGACGTTCGAAAGATCCGGGTTAATTGTATAATCGGCGACACGCGGCGTGACCTCGACCGGAACATAAGCCTTGCCGCTGTTTCCAAAATTAGGCTTAAATCCAATGTTTATAAAGCCAGTGCTGCCCGCATCAGTCGTCTCGACAGGTGGATCAGTCTCTTGGATTGCGGGCTGGCTGGCAGTCGGCTCGACCGTCGTTTTGATATTGCTGTTGCTGTTGCATCCGGCAGTGCAGCTGGTCAACAGAGCGGTTATCAGAATAAGAGACACGAGTTGATAGACATTATTTTTACGCTTCACAGTAATCCCCCAATTCAGTTTGTTTTGGTGTAAACGAGTGCACCGTTATCCAGACGAAATATAAGTTCAGTATGTTCCCTGTAATTGGTAAAAGTAGCGCTGATTTCCTCGGGAAATCCCGTTTGTTCGGCGGTGTCTGAATTAAATTGCAGCTGGCCGTCAAATTCCGCCGATTGGGTGCGCATTTCAAATCCGAAACCTTTCCAATCGTATACAGCAATCACGCGGCTGCCGCTTTCAAGGCGCTCGATTGATATGATTTCGTCAATAGCGTCACCGTCGATATCCTGCAGAATATAGTCATCAAATGGACGCGAAAGCCTGGAACCAAGCCATACAGGAATAAGATTACCCTCGACGAGGTCAAAGAAAAATGGGCGCTTGTCCATATCGGGATGAAATTTAGTGAATTTGTAAACACACAGTGCGACCTCATTGACGCTGTCGCCATTGACATCGCCAAGCTGCACCTTCATCGGCTTTATTCTGGAGAGATTAATAGCCTGCTGTATCTTTGCGGGCGGGATGTACCCAAGTCCTAATATGTCATCTTCGGCTGAGGCGTCGCATACAAGCAGAAGCGCGCCGTGCCTTTGCCCGGTGTCGATTTCACCGTCACCTGATATTGCAAGCAGCTCGAGTGTGCCATCGTTCGTCGCATCGCCGGTACAGTATGATACGATCTCACGCAGCCGAATAGAACCTTTGGGCTTTAGCATATCCGAAAATGGATACGCTAAAATCAGCATTAATGTCATTATAGACATAAAACCTATCACTCTTTTTTGCCAAGCCTTCATTCAGGTATGTAATCCTTTCACGAAGCTCTATCGTTAATGGTTCTAGTCGGGTTCTTGTTCATATCCGCATTTTGACTAGGATAACATTGGTATTATATCACATTATGTGAGAATACACAAAATGTGATATCTGGAGCTTGCTACCGATCGGTATTTATTGTATTATTACTTCAACTGAATATAGACTTATACTGACGTGAAAGGAAACTAAACGATGGCATCAAATTACACGCATCTCTTTACTCCGACAAAAATTCGCGGTGTAGATTTCAAAAACCGCATTATCCTAGCGCCTCCGTCTCCTAACCTTGCGAGTCCCGACGGTCTGGTGACCCACCAGTTTGTGGACTGGTTCCGCATGTTCGCCCGAGGCGGCGCGTCCATCTTGTATGTCGGCAACTCGTCCATCGATATCAGCGAATGTAAAGACGAGGAATGCCAGCTGGATTTAGCCAGTGACCACAGTGTTCTGCCGCTGTCGTGGTATGCGGAAATGGCTCAGGAGTTTGACTGCCATGCCTCCCTCGAGGTCAACCACAACGGCAAGGACACGACGTTTGAAGCCGTCGGGCATGTGCCGTTTACCTCCAGCCCCATTCCCGGTGACAGTGAAAAGATGCGCGCCGCGATGGCAGGCCGCGAACCATACATACCCATCGAGATGGATCAGAAGAAGATTGACGAGACAGTTATGAAATATGCTATGGCGTGCAAACGCATGCAGCGCGCCGGTATGGACATCGCGCTTCTGCACGGCGGCCACGGCAACCTGATCTCCCAGTTTACCTCCCCGCATTACAACAAGCGGACGGACAAGTACGGCGGCTCGTTTGAAAACCGCGCGCGCTTTGCCATCGAGGTTGTCGAAAAGACCCGCGAGCTGTGCGGTGAGAACTTCGTTATCGACTACCGCATCTCGGCGGACGAGATCATCGAAGACGGTCAGCACTTTGACGAAACACTCAAGCTCATGAAGATACTCAAGGATCACGGCGTCGATATGTTCAATGTTTCAGCCGGACTTCACTCAGAAGGCCTTATGAAGTATATGCGCTACTGGCTCCAAGGCTACACGATGCAGCGCGGCTTCAACGTCCATTGGACGCAGAAAATAAAGGACTATTTCCAGGGCGACATTCGCCTTGCCGCTGTCGGTTCCATCACGAGCGTCGACCTTGCCGAGGAATATCTGTCCAAGGGCTGGTGCGATTTCGTCGCTATGTGCCGTCCGCTCATGGCTGACCCCGATATGCCGAAAAAGGCCGCAGCAAACCGCAGAGACGATATACGTCCGTGCCTTCGCTGCAACGCCTGCGCCATGCGCCTCGGCGGACCGAAGGTTATCAACTGCGCCATCAACCCTATCTCCGGCATGACGAGCACGCTGCGCGATGGTGAAATTCCGGTTGCTAAGACAAAGAAAAAAGTAGCGGTCATCGGCGGCGGCCCGGCAGGACTTACCGCGATGCACACGCTCATCGATCGCGGCCACGACGTGACGGTCTATGAAAAATCTGACCGTATTGCCGGCTGTGTCAACAGCGCTGTAGCGCACCCCAGCAAGATCGATATGAAGGACTACCTGAAGTGGCTCAATGGTCAGGCCACAAAAGCCATCAAAGCCGGGAAGGCCAAGATACTGCTCAATACAGAAGCAACTGCGCAGATGGTCGAGCTCGAAGGCTATGACGCGGTTGTCATCGCTGTGGGTGCCGAGCCGCTCGTACCGAGAAGCATCCCCGGCATCACAAGGCCAAACGTCATGTGGGCTGCTGACGCTGAAACAAAATTCCGCAATAAGGTCGGCAAAAAGGTCGTCGTTATCGGCGGCGGTGAAGTCGGTATGGAAGCAGCGGACGACTTTGCTGAAGACGGCAGGGAAATCACAGGCATTATCGACATGCTGCCAAAACCGGTCTTCCTGTTCAGTGAAATGAAAACGCTCCTGGATAACAAAAACATAACAGTACAGTACGAGACGGCTCTCGTTGAGGTCACGGATAAGGGCATTATCGCAAAAGGCCCGGACGGCAAGACATTTGAAATCGAAGCCGACACCGTGCTGCTTGCAATGGGCATGCGCATCAACCACGACCTGATCGCGGAGCTCCGCCACTGCGCCCCCGAAACAGAATGCTACATTGTCGGCGACGCCAAGAAAATCGGCGGAAACCTCTCCGCCGCCGTCAACGGCGCCTTCCAAGCCGCACTGCACATCTAAGGTTGAAACAGTTGTAAGATTTTAATAACAAAGATGCCTCGCCGTCAGGTGGGGCATCTTTGTTATTGATGGTCAATAAACATGTCGCTATCTCCTGGAAGCGGAGAAAAGCTTAAAACGGCATAAATCACCGAGGTTATTCGGGGCTTGTCAGTCGGCATAACTTGACTTCGATGAATATAGGTATAGGATGGAGGAGACGAATAGAATCGTAGCATAGACAATGGCGTGAAGCCAGAAGGAGCATTTTGGAAAAAACATTTTTAAAGGCAATGGAAAGAAGCGAGAAAACCAATCAGGTCAGGCATGCAGGGTTTATTCCTGGCGTTCTAAACGGTCCGGGTACAGCTTCTGCCTCCGTAAAATTTGAAACGATAGCACTGAATAAAGTCATCACAAAACACGGGCACAATGCAAAAATATGGGTCGAATTAGGTGATGAGAAAAAATTCGGGTTTATTAAGGAAGTTCAGAGACAGCCTGTGGAAGGGAATATTCTTCATGTAGCAATTCAACTCGTCTCAATAGATCAAGTGGTCAAAATGAAGCTTCCGATTAACTTCCATGGCCAAAGTGAGTTGGAGCATCGTTTGCTGAAGCTGCAAATCTACAAATCGGAAATCGAAGTTGAGGGAAAACCAGACCTTATGCCCGATGTGGCCGTCGTTGATGTCTCGGAAAAAACGGCTGGAGAAAACATTGTCGCAATAGATTTCAATCTACCCTCAGGCCTCAAAATACTCGATGCAGAGCATGAAATCTATGCCGTTGCCAAGCCTGTCAGGGACGCGCAACCTGCCGAAGCAGCAGAAGTAACTCCAGCAAAATAATAGTAGACTAGCTAGGCTTTAATGCCAACCGCCGCCCAGACCGCGCTGCGTGAGTTAGTGAATACAAGAAACCAAACAGGGTATTGCGATAGATGCAGTATCCTGTTTTCGGTTTGTTTCTCTGGGCGTGGTACATCCTTGCGTACAGCCCGTTTTGCAACATCAGCGTTTTGTGGCCGACGGCATGCATTGTGAAAGTATTGTTAGGCAGTCTCGCCAATGACGGAGGATTATTTTAGTGCGCCTGCACAATGAGGTGTATAGCGTAGGGCGCTGCACTGAATTTCTTAGATGGTACACTGTTTGCTTTGGCACACCCGAGTAAAAAATACCGCCCAAATCGTCCTATTCAACAAATAAAAGGGTGTTTACAAATGCCATAACGTGGTTTATTATAACTTTGGCGAGATTTAGGCGCTATTATTGAGACAGAAGTGTCGTGCAATTTCACTTTTGTTGCTCATGACAGTTTGACTATTTATTATTATACTAAGGAGGATTTTCTGTGTTATCTTTAAAGGACAATGTATTAGAAACTCTAAAACACGGCAAACCGGATGCGTTTGTCAACGAGTGGGAACCGTTCCCGCAGGTTTGGGACCCGATATTTTTACTATATGAATCCGGTTGCGCCCGGCCAGACTGCGGTTAACCCGTTGGGTGTCACGCTTTACTGGGGCCCCGATGAACCCGGCGCCATGCCGATGGTTAATGAGAAAACGAAGGTCTGCCCTGATGTGACACAGTGGCGCAAGTACGTTAAGTTTCCCGACCTCGACACGATACCGTTCGATTGGACGCAGGCCAAGGCCGATGCACAGAAGTGTAAAGACGATGGCAAATTCGTCATGGTCTGGAACGTCACAGGCCTCTTTGAGACCAGCCATTTCCTGATGGGCTTTGAAGATACGCTCTGCAACCTGCTTGAAGAGCCGGAAGCGATGCATGAGCTGATTGCGGCTATCAAAGATTTTAAATTGAAACAGATCCAGATGCTCATAGACAATCTGCATCCCGACGTTCTTATGTTCCACGACGACTGGGGCTCCAAGCACAGTCTGTTTATGCAGCCCGATCTCTGGCGTGAATTCTACAAGGAGCCGGCCAGAGAAATTTACGGTCTCATGAAGAAGCACGGTATCATCACGATGCATCACTCCGACAGCTTTTGCCAGCCCATCGCCAAGGATATGGTGGAAATCGGCATCGACATTTGGGAAGGCATTCTCCCCTCTAATGACATCCAGCAGATCAAGAAGGACACGGACTACAAGCTGACGCTCATGGGCGGCATTGACGCGTCAATTGTTGACCGTCGCGATTGGACCGAGGAGACTGTTCGCGCAGAAGTTGCACGTGCCTGCAAAGATTATCACGAAGGCGGCATGTTCATTCCGGTCTTGACTTACGGCGGCGAAGGCAGCATTTTCCCGGGCGTCAATGACTGCATCATGGATGAAGTCAGAAAGCAGAATAAGATTTATTTTAAATAGATAGAACACAAAATAGAGCGGCAGCCCTGCCATCGTGCGGAGCTGCCGCTCTATTTACATATGCCATAAAATGGTCTATATTGATTTAAATAGATAATCTTGTTAGAGGAACGCTGGGATTTGGATTTTACGAAGAGATGCTTTACCTATACTGTACCAAAATGGTATACTGGAAGCACAAACGGGTGGAGGGAAACCGCGTATATGCGACTAAAAAACATCGGCGTTTCGATCGTCTTCAAACTGCTCCTCGTGTTGGCCGGGACGTATGGACTGCTGCTCGTTTTCGGGGTCTTTGATGGACAGTTCAACATGTCGTTACTCAATTACTTTACCATTCTCAGCAATATCCTGTGCGTTGTCTATTTCACCGCCGACATCGTTTACATACTCAAAAACAGGTGGGACGGTGTGAAAACCGTCTGGTGCCCGGCGCTCAAGGGGATAGCGATGATGGCTGTAACCGTCACGTTGCTGGTGGCGCACTTTATACTGGGTATGCGCTTTACAATGAATAATTCGAGCGGTATATCGCTGCTGCTTGTTCATTACGTCGTTCCGATCATGACGATTGGCGACTGGCTTTTTTTTGACCTGAAAGGACTGATCAAAGCCTATTCGCCGCTTCTCTGGGCGCTCGGACCACTTGTGTATTTCGTCTATGCTATGATTGCCGCACGGATCGGCGACGGCATCGGGTATCAGTCGCGGTATCCGTATCCATTTATCGATGTCGATAAGTTGGGGTGGGGGACAGTGCTGCTGACGGTTTTAGCGATGGCGGTTGCCTTTACCGCATTGGGCTACATATACTTTGGTATTGACTGGGGTTTAAGCAAAATCGCCGCCATCGCGGGTATCAAAAAAGTGAAAATGACTCGATAACAGGTAATGCAGTTAAAGAAATAAGCAAATAGATTGAAAAATTCAAGGAGCGACCGATATGTACAACATTTTACGGAACGATTATTCTCCTCTGCGCGATTTGGGCCTTGACGCACCGCCAATCGGCGTGAAATTCAGCTTCTTCCGACCTGAAGGAATTCCGGCGCTGGAATCAGACACAGCGCTGTCCCTCTGTGAAATCATGAGAAAGTCGCAGCTTGAAAACAGGCCGTTTTATTTCTCGAAAGAGAACAAGGAGACGTGTGTCGGAAAAATCCTTTTAGGCATGGAGGATTTTGCGCCGTTCGAGGAGAGCGGCCAGATCGGCGAGCGGCTCGGCGTTTTCGAAGAGGCGCGGGCGAATCAGAATCTCTATCAGTTTATTCCCAAGCTGGATAGGAATAGCGTCAACTACGTCGCGTTCTGTCCGGCAGATCAGCTTAATTTTGAGCCGGACGTGCTGGTCATCAGCGCGAAGCCCGAAATCGCTGAAATCGTCATGCGCGCTGTAACGTATTCGACAGGAGAGCTGTATAAATCCACCTGTACACCCGTCATGGGCTGCGCCTGGTTTTTACTGTATCCATATAAGTCCGGTGAGGTCAATTTCGTCGTACCCGCGCTCGTACATGGCCCACGCGGACGGGAGCTCTATTCACCTGACACGCTCCTCATCAGTATCCCGTACCGCTGGATACCGACAGTACTGACGAACCTCACACGCATGGAGCACCATCTCCCCTCGCATGAGAGCAAACAGCAATATTACGACGAGTTTGGCGAAATTCTCAAGGATCTCGCAGACAAAGCCGCCAATCCATAAAATGCCCACCCGCCCGCCCAATAAAGGTATAGGGGCTGCGCCCCTATGACCCCAAAGAACAAGGGGCTCAGCCCCTCGCCCCCGCTACCTAAGGCTCCTTTTTCAAAGGAGCCGTCAGCATGCGACTTCGAAGAAGTCGCTTTGCGACAGAGGATTGCCCTTCTGTGCTCGACACAGCAGGGCAGACACGAGGGCTGCCCCTACATAGGCCAACGGATTTTCTGTAGGGCGGGCTCCCGCCAACGACAGAACGATTGCAATGATTTGAGGTACTCTTATGCTATTTGAAATCCGCAGCGCAAAACCGGAGGATATTGAACAGATCGGGTATGTCCACTGCACGGCTTGGCTTGAAACGTATGCAGGCCTCATCAACTCCGAATATTTGGCCGCACTCAGTCCTGAAAAAAGCGCCGAAAAATTCCGTGAGGGCGATTGTAAGGATATCCTGGTCCTTGTAGCTGACCAAACAATTATTGGGTTTTCCGTCGTGGGGCCGACGCGTGACAGGGACCTGCCTGCCTCCTTTGGAGATATCCATGCTGTCTATATACTCAGGCAATATCAGAAAATGGGACTGGGGAAAAAACTCCTGACAGCAGCGATAGAAAAGCTTCGTCATAAAGGGTATGAAGGCATCGCGGTTTGGGTAATCGGCTCAAATACTGCGGCGGTTGAATTCTACGAAAAAAATGGTTTTCAATTTGACCAAACCGAACATGAGATTGCATATGTTACGCCTGTCAAGCGCAAAAGATATCGACTCGTGTCATATTAACTATTATATACGGAGGCAGCATCATGGAAACCCCACTGAACTTTAATCCGTTTGAGGGCTCGATGGAGAAGCCTATCATCGATGTCTCTGAAATCCACCGCAAATTTCTGGACATCCCGTACGCCGCACAGTCACCAAACCAAAAACTCGATATTTATCTACCGCCGGAGGGAGACGGCCCATTCCCAACAATCATCTTCGTCCACGGCGGAGCTTTTATCCTTGGCGACAAACGGGATAACCAATTACTGCAGGTACTCGACGGGATCAAACGCGGCTATGCTGTCGTCTCCATCGAATATCGACTGGCCTTTGAGGCGAAATATCCCGCCGCAGTCTTTGACGTGAAGGCGGCTGTCCGTTTTCTGCGGGCCAATGTGCCGACGTATATGCTCAATGGTGACCGCTTTGCGTTATGCGGTGACAGTGCCGGCGGCCATTACGCCGTCATGACGGCTGCGACGCAGGGAAATCCTGCGTTCCAGGACTTGTCGATGGGCAACGCATCATATTCAAGCGCGGTACAGGCTGTCGCCAGCCGATTTGGGCCCTATGATTTCGCACTCGAGAGCAAAATGGCGCACGAAGACCCTCCGCAGGCAGACCCCTTTTTCCCTGATATAGAAATGCAGCTTTTGGGCGCGCATTCCCAGGATATCGTTGGCCTTGTTCATTTTACAAACCCGCTCAATTTCATCAGCTGCGACTTTCCTCCTATTTTTCTCGAGCATGGCACGGATGATATCATCGTGCCCGTCGTCCACTCCTACCAGATGGAAGAAAAGGTACGGACGGTATGCGGCGCTGACCGCGTCGAGATGGTGATCAGGAATGGGTATAATCATGGCGGTATTGATCTTCGTTGGAATGAGCCTGATGTTAACAATGAAATGTTTGCCTTTTTTGACAGACGTTTGAAATAACACCTACCCACGTAAAAAGTATAGTAGCTGCGCTCCTATGAACCCGGATAAAATAGTTTCGCTCCTTCGAGTGGCTTTGGCTCCCTCCTGAGGGAGCTGTCACCCGCAGGTGACTGAGGGAGTCCGTGCTACGCGCCACGGGAGGCTCCTTCCGTCGCTTCGCGCCACTTCCCTCGGGAGGGAGGCAAAGACGCCGTTGGGCGTGACGACCCGGCAAGCCGCCGTTTCTATCAGGAAAAATAAAATTCACATAAACGGAGGAAAGCACATGGAAGAATGGTCAATTATCATGCCGCCAGAGGGTACAATGGGGGTCCCGGAAATCGATGTCAGCCAAATCAGAAGAAAATATCTTGATATTCCGTACGCATCCCAGTCGCCAAGTCAGAAGCTCGACATCTATCTTCCGAGGGAGGGGGACGGACCGTTCCCGACACTGATTTTTATTCACGGCGGTGCCTTTGTTTTCGGCAGCAAGAGGGACACGCAGTTTCTGCACGCTATTGACGGTATTAACCGCGGCTACGCCGTCGTTTCCGTCGAGCACCGTTTGGCCTTTGAGTCTAAATACCCCGATCCGCTGTTCGACGTGAAAGCCGCTATACGGTTCCTCCGGGCGAACGCCGCGGTCTATATGTTAGATGGCAACCGGTTTGCCACCTGCGGAGACAGTGCCGGCGCTTATTACGCAGTAATGGCTGCCGCAACGCAAGGGAATCCGGCATTTGAAGATTTATCAATGGGCAGCTCGGAATATTCGAGCAGTGTCAAAACCGTCGTCAGCTGGTATGGCGTTTTCGACATTATTGCCCAGGACAAAGCCATCAAAGGATACGGCGTCAGCGACCCCAACATGCCGGATATCAACAAGCTCTGGCTCGGGGCGCAGTCCGACGAGATTTCAGGATTGATGCATTTTACAAATCCCTTAAATTTCATCACGCCGAATTTCCCTCAAATATTCGCGCAGCACGGGTCAGACGACAAAACGGTTCCGGTAATACAGGCGTATCTGCTCGAGGAAAAGATACGCAGCATCTGCGGTAATGAGCGTGTGACTGTGGAGATTCTTGAGGGCTTTGACCACGGCGGCTTTGATCCAAGGTGGATGGACCCAGAACAGATTGAAAAAGCCTTTGCGTTTTTAGACAAGCATCTGAAATAGAACGTAAAACTTATCTCTTCTTCGGCTTTAATTGCATGGGCATTAATGACTGGGGAAGAGATAAGTCTATGACAGATAAAAACGAAGGGCAGCTAATGGCGAAAACGACACATAAGGTTTAAAGAAAGGATACACGCGTTATGTCACTTATACTTGAAGAAAACGCCAGGAAAGAAGCTCTATACGATGTCGCGAAAAAAATGATGACGGCAGCAAGAACTGCGCCGAAAGGCCATGGAAAAGACAATCTCGTCATTTCCGTTGCGGAGAGAGATGTGATTGAAGTAATAGCGGCAAAGATGAAAGATATGGTGAGGGAAGGCTCCGCAGCAGATTTTTTTATCCGCGATGCGGATAATATTCTCTTATGTGATATTCTTGTACTGATCGGGACGAAGATTACGCCAATCGGCCTAAAAAATTGCGGGCTATGCGGCTTTGCGGACTGTAACGAGAAGCAATCATACCCGCATCATCCGTGTGCCTTCAATACAGGTGATCTGGGCATCGCCATTGGCTCGGCAGTCAGCGTTGCAATGGATGAACGTGTTGACAACCGCATTATGTTTACCGTTGGAAAAGCTGTAAAAGAGCTGAATTTACTCGGCAATGAAGTGCAGATTATATATGGTATACCACTGAGTTCAACCGGTAAGAATCCATTTTTCGACAGGAAGAAATGACGAAGGAGAATGCGCATGAGAATTATGGCCGTTGATTACGGGGATGCGCGGACAGGTATAGCGGTGTCCGATGTCATGGGAACGCTTGTCGGCGATGCTTTTATCATTACAGAATGGTCGCCCGAACGCGTTGCTTCTAAAATCGCGGATGAAGCGAACGCGCGGCAGGTCGGTACCGTTGTGCTCGGATATCCGAAAAATATGAATGGAACACTCGGGCCTCGCGCCGAAAAAAGCGAGGCGCTTGCTGTGATGCTCCGCGAGCAATATAGGTTGGAGGTCGTCATGTGGGACGAGCGGCGCACAACCATCGACGCGCACAGAATCCTGTCGGAAGCGGGCATCAGCGGGAAGAAACGCAAAGGAAAAATTGACGCCGTCGCGGCTTCACTCATACTGGAAGGCTACCTGCAAAGCATAAAATAATAATCCGTTGACGAGGGGGGATAATGATGAATGACCTGACGTTCTGGTCCGTGCAGTTTTAGCTTCGCAACCCAGGGTCGGACAGCCACGCAGGGTTGCCCCTACGGCACTACTCAGGTATTTTCGTAAGGGTGGCCCTATGTGGCCGCCTGTTGTTCTAAGTTTTTTTGTCTCTTTTTATCGTTTTCCGAAAGACCTCCGACACACCAATCAGTACAATGAAAACGCCGAATATCTTCTTCATAACAGTCGTATCAATACCTGTTGCGGCAAAAGACGTTCCGATAGCGGTCAAAACGCCTGTGAAGATGGCATAACAGGCAAGCTTCGTTTCCACGAGCTTGTTTTTTGTGTGTGAGTAGAGCGCTGTCAGGGAAGTCGGCAGAAAATACATCAGGTTAATGCCCTGAGCTGCCTGCTGCGTAACGCCGGAAAAAACCGTCATAAAAACAACGAGCAGCGACCCGCCGCCGATGCCCCAGGCTGATATAACACCGGTAATGAGCCCTGCGATAATGGAAATAATAAAGCGCATAAGAGGTGACTCCGAATCTATTGCATTAAGCTCCTGATACCGCCGTAAATGAGAAGCAGACCGAAGGCGCGGTGCAGGAGTGTAGTCGGGATGTTTTTAAAACAGCAGCCGCCAATCACACCGCCCACCAGACCACCGAGCAGATAGGGAAGCGTCAGCATAAAGTCTATGCGGAATTTTAGCAGATACACGATGGCGGAGACGGCGCACAGCGGCAGTATAATGAAGACGGACGTGGCAAAGGCCTTGCGTTCCTCCATTTTAACCCATCGGCTGAGGAGCGGGACAAGGATCATACCGCCGCCCGCACCGAAAAAACCGTTCAGCGCTCCGGCTAGCGCCCCGGCGACCGCACATTTTATTTTTGGCGACATAACGTTTAGTTTTTCCACAACTTCAGATATCCTTTGTCGTTGAGATGCTTTACCATAATGAGCCCAATCGGGAAGAGGATCATGCCGACGACACCGGCGGCGCTGAAGCCGACATACATGGCAATGAGGGTGGCAATCGGCGGTAGACCAATTTGTTTGCCTATCAATTTTGGCTCAAGAAGGCTTCTCACGACTGTATTGACAGCGAATACAACAATGAGGGTGATACCGTTGCCGAAATTTCCGCCGATCATTGTTAAAACAGCCCATGGGACAAGAACGGCGCCTGAACCGAGCACTGGCAGCAGATCAACAAAAGCGACGAGCAGCGCGAGCAGGATCGCAAAATCAATCCGCATAAATAAAAAGGCCGTGCACATTTCAGCAAAAGTGATACCCGCGAGCATCAGCTCCACCTTGAGCCATTTACCAAAGGTGCTGATCAGATCGGTCTTGAAGTCGCGCAGCGATTTGTGACGGCTTTTTGGTATTTGACGCATAATAAAGGCGGAGACATCTTTGTAGCCGCAGCTCATAAAGAAAACGCTTAAAGCACACGTAAAGAAGAACAGGACAAGCTTCGGTGTGAATTTCGCAGCACCCGACAGAAGCTCAAGAATTTTACCGGAAAGGGCGGCGGGCAGCTCGGCGCTCTTATTGGCAAGTCCCTGCAGCGCGTGATTCAAATAATCCTGGATTTCCGGCGGGGCGGCCTTGATGTAGCCTTCTATGCGGTTGCCGATTATTGAAATAGTGTTTGTGGTGTTCGTTAAAAGCACAGGGAGGTCTTTGACAAACGCGGTCAGCTCAATAATGACACGGCCGATAATGAGTACCGTCAGAGCGATCAGGGCTGAGAAAATAATAATCGTGCACACAGCTGAAGCGATACCGCGCCTGAATTGGTAATTCTCCACCAGTTGGCGAACGACTGGCTCCATAAAGCGCGCGATGGCAATTGCCACGATGAAAGGCAGAAGCCAAGGTAGCGCATACCGAAGAACAAGCCATATAAAAATGATGCTTGCAGCGCCATAGAGGCAATAGAGTCCACGGCGCAAATGCTTATTTTCCGGCATAATCATCACCACATACAAAAAAAGGTTGTCAATTATTTTGCAATTTATGACTTTAGTTAATTATGACTTTAGTGCGGTTAAAAACGGTTGCAGAATAAAACAACCTATGGTAGTATACTAAAATACTAAAAGGTATATACGCAATATGCTCGGCGTATCAACAAAGGGGAGGGGATTTGGGATGTTTGATATCGCAATACTTGGGTTTGGTACGGTCGGATCCGGTGTGATGGAAGTCATAGAGAAAAATTCCGATATGATATCCCAAAACGCAGCTCAGGACATCAGGGTGAAGTATATCGTTGATGTCAGGGATTTTACCGGTAACCCTTATGAAAATCTGTTTATTAAAGATTTTACCATCGTTGAAAACGACCCGGATGTCAGGGTGGTTGTTGAAACGATCGGTG
This sequence comes from uncultured Eubacteriales bacterium, assembly GCA_942492735.1. Classification (GTDB taxonomy): domain Bacteria; phylum Bacillota; class Clostridia; order Oscillospirales; family Oscillospiraceae; genus Sporobacter. Next base: position 3,424,751 of record OW818648.1, on the reverse strand, counting down.
GTGTCGGCGTGGCATATGATTTTACGCGGCGCAGCTTACGTGCGGGTAAGAGCGTTGTGACGTCCAATAAAGCCCTTGTCGCAGCCCATGGTTATGAGCTGACCCAGATCGCACGAGAAAAGGGTGTCAATTATTTATTCGAAGCCAGCGTCGGTGGCGGGATTCCGATTATCAGACCGATCACACAATGTCTTGCAGCGAATAAAATAAATGAGATATATGGCATTTTAAACGGTACGACGAACTATATCCTAACGGAAATGGTTAAAAACAGCGTCGCCTTTGAGACAGCGCTTGATGAAGCAAAGGCGAAAGGCTATGCAGAGGCAAACCCCGACGACGACATCAAGGGGAACGACGTCTGCCGAAAAATCTGCATCCTCGCGGCACTCTGTTTCGGCCGTCATGTCTATCCAGATCATGTATCGACCGAGGGTATCGAGGCGGTCACGCTCGACGATATAAGCAATGCCGGTCGCAAAGGATATAAAATTAAGCTGCTCGGTCGAGCAATTCATGTGGCAGCCGATGATAAAATTGCTGTCTATGTTGCACCGCATCTCGTCAAGGAGGAAAACCTGGTCTCTGGTGTTGAAGGCGTAATGAATGGCATTGTCGTCAGAGGCAATGCGATAGGCGACGTCATGTTTTACGGCGCCGGTGCCGGTAAACTGCCGACTGCAAGTGCTGTTGTCGCTGATATTATCGACGCAGCCAAGCATGTCAACGCGCGCAAATGGCTGAGTTGGGCCGACGGAAGTCCGGACATGATGTATGATATCGATCTTTTAGAAAACGCATGGTATGTACGAACATCGGCAAATGCCGGCAAAATAGGAAGCGTATTTGGCGATGTTAATATCATCAGCGGATGTAAAGACGGAGAGACGGCGTTTATAACAGCAGCGATGAGCAAAAAGCATGCCGATATTCTTTTGAGAGAAATTCCGGTTCTTTCGGTCTTCAGAATTATTGACTGAAGGATGATAAGATGATAAATCATATCGTGATCGACATAAAATATAACTAACTTCATTACAATGACTAAGCGTTGACATTGGAGGACTAAAAGATGGCGTTTATTGTTCAGAAATTCGGCGGCAGCTCGGTTGCAGATAGTGCAAGAATCCGGCGCGTGGCAGGAATTATTGCCGATACTTACAGTGATAACAATGATGTGGTCGTGGTTTTATCCGCTCAGGGGGACACAACCGATGATCTTATCGAAAAAGCCACAGAGATCAATTCGCATCCGTCAAAAAGAGAAATGGATGTACTGCTGTCAACCGGCGAGCAGATATCGATTGCACTAATGGCGATGCAGCTTGAGAAAATGGGGCTGCCTGTCATATCGCTGACGGGCTGGCAGATCGGGATGCAAACGAATTCCGATTATGGCAACGCGCGAATCAAAAAGGTCACATGCGAACGGATCAAAAATGAACTGGATAAGCGCCGGATTGTGATCGTCGCCGGTTTCCAGGGGATTAATAAATTTGACGATATCACAACGCTCGGACGCGGCGGCTCGGACACGACGGCTGTTGCGATCGCAGCGGCGATGAATGCCGATCTGTGCCAGATTTACACGGACGTCGAGGGTGTTTATACCTGCGATCCCAGAAAAGTACCGAACGCAAAAAAACTCGATGAGATCACATACGATGAAATGCTGGAACTGGCGTCGCTCGGCGCACAGGTGCTCCATAACCGGTCTGTTGAAATGGCAAAGCGCTATAACGTCAATCTGGAAGTGCTGTCGAGCTTTGTTAGAAAACCCGGCACAAAAGTCAAGGAGGTCACAACAGTGGAACAGACAAAAATCAGCGGCATCGCAAAAGATACCAATGTTGCAAGAATTGCGCTTGTCAGCGTAAAGGACGAACCCGGCGTCGCATTCAAGGTTTTTAGGGTTCTGGCAAAACAAAAAATAAACGTCGATATTATTCTTCAGTCCATTGGCAGGGGAGACACAAAAGATATCAGCTTTACAATCGCCAAGTCCGACATGGAGCAGGCCGAGAAAGCATTAAAGGAACAGCAGAGCATTATCGGCTTCCAGGATATAAGCGTGTCGAGTAACGTTGCAAAGGTCAGTATGGTCGGCGCGGGCATGGTCAATTCCTCCGGTATCGCCGTCCAGATGTTCGAAGCGCTCTATGCCGCTAAGATCAACATCAACATGATCTCCACCAGTGAAATCAAGGTCTCCGTCCTCGTTGACGAAGCCGACGCCGACAGAGCCGTCGCCGCTATTCACGCTAAGTTTTTCGAGAACTAACACTAATATTCGATTAAGATAACGATATGGTGTCCGCGCTGTCATACCCGCCTTCGCGGGAATGACAAGTAACGCAGAATATTCTAATAAATGCTGCAGTCAACAGGCTGCAGCATTTTTATTGACCACTCCTGTCTGTTCAACAATCATAGGCAATAGTATACATTTCATCCTAAAAAAGCAAGACAGCGGATATCATTTGAGCTCCGCTGTCTTGTTAGTGTGTCGTATTACGGCGTGGGAGAGGGGGACGTTGCGTCGGTTGGGAGCGGCGATGGTGATTCTGTTACAGGCGGCGACTCCGTCGGCGCCGTCGGCTCTGCGGATACGTCTGAAGATGGGTCAATCGGCGGTGACACCCACGGATCAAGAGATGGGGATGGGCTCGGTGCAATCATCTGGTAGTAGAACTCAAAGATGTTATTTTTCGGGTCATCAGTAATCGTTTTGGTTTTTTCAGTTTCTCCGACAATTTCATATCCCTCGATGAGGTTGGCGATTTCTGTGATATTCTTGCCTTTAATCGCTGTTTTATCATCGATTCTATAAAGCTCCGAATCGTCCTCGATATTCACACCCCTGACAACATACGAGACCGGCTCATCCACACCGGGTATCGGTGACAGATAGGTGTCCGGCGGTGTTGTAAAGTCTTTCCACTCATAACCCTCGTGCACGAGCTTCATGACCTTTTTCCAGAGCTGAGCAGCGGGGTTGCCCGTAACTTTCATAGTTGCGGGCGTATCAAAGCCTGTCCAGACGACAGCGACATAATACGGCGTAAAGCCTGCAAACCAGCGGTCCTTTTTGTCGGTTGTCGTACCGGTTTTACCGGCGACCGGCATCAGATCGCCGAGATTGGCCTCACTGCCTGTTCCGTATGTCGCGGCGTCACGCAGCATGCTTGTGACCCAGTAGGCAGTGGCAGCACTAATGGCAATGGACGTTTCAGGTTGGTTGTCTATGACGACTGTTTCCCCGTCGGACATGAGCACCTTTGTATAAGTGATTAAACGATTCTCAACGCCGCCATTATCGAACATGGTATAGGCAGATGCCATTTCGCGTACCGTGATGCCGTTTGTCAGCTGGCCGAGTGCCAATGGGGCATAATCTTCATCAAACGGGCTGAGCTCAATGCCAAGCGTATCGACCATGAAGTCGTAGGACCTTTTCGGGGATAACTGATCGATTACCTGCGCCGCAATTGTATTTTTTGAACGTATGACGGCTGTACGAATGTTAAGAATGCCGCTATAGCTCCAGTCGTCATTTTTCGGCATCCAGTCTGTACCTTCCAGCCGGACATCAGCCGAGTCTTCAAACCGTGTTTCCGGTGTGATAACGCGGAATTCAATGGCGGGTGCATAGACGGACAGCGGTTTGATTGATGATCCCGGCGGACGGTGGCTCTGTGTTGCCCTGTTAAACATACGACTGGCTGTCTTTTCGCCGACATTGCCTTCCATGGCGAGAATTTCACCTGTGTACGGGTTAGCTAATACGATAGCGGACGCGAGCGGCTGGCTTGACCCGCCGACCTTTGGTATCGCTTCAAGGTCTTGATAGATGCTGTCAACCTGCGCTTGTATCGTTTGATCCATACAGCATCGAATCTGATAACCGCCGGTGAATAAAAGTGTTTCCGCAGCCTGCCTCGTGACGCCTTTCAATTCCGCCAGATCTGTGATGACATCTTCGATAACGGCGTCCTCATACCAGGTGTATATTTCATTACTGTTTGTGTTATTTTCGCCCTTTTGGAAGATGAGCTTCTGATTAATCGCTTCATCCAACTCAGCGTCCGTTGTTATATAACCCTGCTCACGCATATTTGTCAGGATTAGTTCCTGACGTTCTTTGTTGGCTTCTTTGTCAATATACGGATTATACATTGACGGGTTGTTCGTAATACCGATAATGCAAGCGCACTCAGCAAGTGTTAGTTCAGATGCAGTTTTGCCGAAATAATAGTCAGCTGCGGCGCCGAGCCCATAGCAGTTGCCGCCGAACGTAACGACATTGAGGTACCCTTCGATGATTTCTTCTCTGGTATAAGACTTTTGAAACTCCAGAGCTCGAAAAATCTCCAGAAGTTTTCTTTGGACGGTTACTTCATCCTCTTGGGTCAATGTCTTAATAAGCTGCTGCGTTATTGTGGAACCGCCGAAATTATCCTTCATGCGCAGGAACATATTGCCGAATGCGGCGACAGTCCTGTACCAGTCTACACCGCTGTGATCATAAAAACGCTTATCCTCTATAGCGACAAGCGCATGCTCGGCATATTTAGGAATGTCATCATAATCCACCCATATTCTATATTGCGTGCTTTGAATGGTCACAAGCTTTTTATATTCGTCTGTACTTGTATCTTTATAGTAGATCGCACTCGATTCGCTCTTCCCAAATTCCTCAAGACTGACGCCGAGCTCTGTGGTCAGGTTCGTTTGAATGTAAACAGTGAAAATACAGGCGAAAATAAGGCCTGTCGTCACAGCGATAAGTACAAGAGTGCCTATAGTTTTAAATATTAAAGAAATGACACTGCCGGCCGTCCGGACTCCAGTTTTTGCGATCTTTTTTGCGTTGATTTTTTTATTGAGAGACATGCTGTTCACCTCGCAGACAGAGAAATCTTATGCCATGTTACTGCTATTATAGCATGCCTGTCAATTTCTTTTTGTAAATATTTGAATATGAGCCGGTTGCAAGGCATATAAATGGGTTTTTGTGGAAATAATAAGAATGCAGGTATCATGTTGAAAGGTTGTGATTGCATGATAAATAAAGCATTGAAAATGACCCTCCTATACTTTGCGGTCTTTGTATCGGCATTAATGATTATTGCTCTGGTGATCACTTCCGTTGTCAGAGGCGTTTCGGCGGATATTCCCACTGTTTTAACCCAAACCCAGACGAATAATTACTATTGGCTGCGGTCCTATAACGGCCATCTTGCTGTGTTCAACAATAAAGCAGACCTTTCGCCCATGATTGAAACGACAATTGACGTCGAAGGGCTGCGTTCTGTTGACAGACAAATGCTCGAAAACGGCATTGAAGCGAAATCTTACGAGGATGTTCTAAAGCTTCTTGAGGATTTTGGTTCCTAGACAAAATAAGCAGCTTGATTAATACCGACTGTTAGAGTAAAATATATAGCGCAATCGCGTATTGTGCTATATTTTTTTTTGACAAAAGAATAACACTAATTTCAATAATTTCAAAAAGCAAAAGCATTGTTAAGTGCGTAATAGAGGAGGGTTTTTATGAGCGATCAATTCGGCAACGATTTTATTTCTGTAACGGATGACGATGGGAATGAATTTGAACTTGAACACCTGGACACAATAGAGTATAATAGCGCAATTTACATGGCTTTCCTGCCGGCGGAGATGGATGAAAACGACGAGGACTACGGCATGATCGTCCTGAAGGTCGTCGATGAAAACGGAGAGGAAATCCTGGCAACCGTTGATGATGAGGAGGAACTGGAGACTGTTTATAATAAATTCATGGAGCAGCTATTCAGCGATGAGGAAGAACCGGAAGCGTGATATAGCCGAGGCTGTACGATAACCAGCGCGTGAAAGTACAGTGTCTGAAAATCCAGAATTTTGCGGTGATGCAAGACATTGATAATTGATGCGCCGTATGATAGAATTAAATTACCCTGCGGTGTGCGTGATAGGCTTTTTTAAACCCACATTATTTATAAGGGATTCCGATCTCTCCCGGCGAATTGCAGGCCTCCCGGAGCTGCATAACGTTCTAAGAGCTTTGTTCTTGGAACAATGACAGCCTTTGGATGTTGGAAGCAGCGCAGCCGGCAGGAGGAAACCCACCTGCCGAGTCGTGCAGGTTATAAATGGGCTTACACGGCACAGCGGGGTTTGTTTATTAGTATTATTTTGTAAATTAATTAAGAACAGTTTGAATTTTGCTTGTAAGCACGATGGCTTTCGAGTATAATAACCCCTGTTATACCAATTCCACGCATGGTATGACAGATATACCAATTCCACGGTTTGGTATGACATTAATACCATTTTCACGCAACCCTACATAAATATTAGAATATTAGAAGGAATGACAGACGTATGAGTGCAGCTCAGAAAAACACAAAGCGCAATTCTGACGGATTTAATATCGAAAAAAGCAGTAATAAGAAAGGTAAAAAAACCGACAGCGCAAAGATGACGGCAAGGGTAGCGATTATCACAGTGGCTGCTATTGCTGTTTTATTTGCAGGTTCGACGTTTATTAATTCCAATTATTTCAGGCAAAATTTTGCCGCGGTCACGATAGACAACGTCAAATACTCCATTACGGATTTTAACTATTACTACGAAAACGTTTATATGCAGTATTATCAGGCAATGAGTGGTACAGGTGACCTCGGGAGCTCCATGCTGCCGGACCAGAACAGTTCGCTGAAGAGCCAAATCTATGATGAAACCACCGGTGAAACGTGGTCGGATTTCTTCGAGGAAATGGCCTTTGAACAAATGAAAGCAGATAATAAAATTTATCTGGAAGCCACGAAGGCTGGCTATCAGCTGCCTGAAGATGAAAAGAGCCAAATGGATGATGATATCGCCCAGATGAAAGCAATGGGCTATGCGTACGGATATGCAAAATTTGACGACTATCTCAAATCTGCCTACGGTAATTCTATGAATGAGGCCGCCTACAAAAAGAATACTGAAAGAAGCTACTTGATTAGTTCTTACACGAATTACATGCATGATTCCTATGAGTACACCCAGGACGTTATCGAATCCTATTACGATGAAAATAAGGATACCTTTGATACGTTTACGTATCGGTATTTCCTGGTCGTCGGCGCGGAAGTCAATGAAGAGGATTATCCAGACACCACTGCCTATGATGCAGCCAAAGCCGCCGCTGTTGAAGAAGCTGGCGTTAAGGCCAAAGAATATGCGGCGAAAATTACAGACGAACAGAGCTTTATAGACGCGGCGAGGGAATATGACCCCGAAACCTATAAGGAAGACAGCGCCTCTGAAAGAGTATATAAAGGTGAGCTTTTAGGTTCAACCTACGGTGACTGGCTTAGAGATCCGAGCCGCAAGCTCGGAGATGTCACAGCTATTGAGTCGTCCAACGGTTACTATGTCGTTTTCTTCGAGACGCGGGACGATAACCACTATACGACCGTCAATATTCAGCAGATACAAGTTCAACCGGACACAATAGATCAGACGCAATACCCGGAAGACGATAATGATGCAGCTTATAATGCAGCTGTTGAAGCGGCAAAGAAAACCGCTGAAGATACCGCCAATAAGATTCACCAGGAGTGGCTGGACGGCGGTGCAACTCAGGAAAAATTCACAGAGTTGATCACAGCACACAGCGCGGAAATAGTTGTTGATAACAGCAAGCTCAATGAGAATGTCTACAGAGAGCAGATGCCGGCAGAGATCACAAGCTGGATCTACGATACCGCGCGGAAACCGGGTGACCATACCGTCGTTTATAACGAGGCAACCGGTTACTATATCATTAGCTTCATCGGGCCGGGCAAACAGTACAGCGACTTATTGTCTGAAACGAAAAAGCGCGATAAGGATTTGCAGGCATGGAAGGATGCTCTGACAGGCGGAGAACCGAAAGCCACTTGGCTGATGACCCTAACGAAGTAATAGCTTAAGTTACTGTTCTGTTACAGATACGGACAGGTACTTGACTGAAGTGATTTATTCAAGTAATATAGTATCAAAGAGAGAATAATTTGAAGCGGCACACCACGCCACTTACATGTATAAACCTGAAAGCATGACGATTCAACCGTCATGCTTTCTTTTATGTATAGGGGTATACACTGTTACGTCGGTAATCTATGTAGGGGCGGATTCTATATCCGCCCTTCTCCTGCGGCGCGTTACAGAGAATGGCCGGATATTGAATCCGCCCCTACGGTACGCATCTCCCTTAGCGTTAAAGCAGGTAACGTCCTATCTATATCTAAACGCAAATATCCCGCGCAGTTGATCAACTGCGCGGGATATATTATGAATAGTATTACTTAATTTCGACGGTTGCACCGGCATCGGTGAGCTGCTTCTTAAGGTTTTCGGCTTCTTCTTTGTTGACGCCCTCTTTGATCTTTGCAGGTACGCCTTCAACAAGAGCTTTCGCTTCGGCAAGGCCGAGACCTGTGATAGCGCGGACTTCCTTGATGACCTTAATCTTCTCAGCGCCGAAGCTTGACATAACGACGTCAAACTCTGTCTGCTCTTCAACAACAGCAGCGGCAACAGGTCCGGCAGCGGGCGCAGCCATCGCAGCGGCGGAAACACCGAAGACTTCCTCTAAAGCGTGTACAAGGTCTGAAAGCTCGATAACGGTAAGAACTTTGATTTCTTCAATCAAAGCATTGACTTTTTCACTGGCCATTTTACATATCCTCCTATTAAGAATGTATTTTTTGTTTTTGAGTAATTATTCGGCGGGAGCTTCAACTGGTGCTTCAGCAGGAGCTTCAACAGCAGCTTCAACAGGAACTTCAGCAGTAGCTTCGGCAGAAACGCCGCCGCCAAGTTTTTCGGCTGCCGCCTTGAGTACGACAGCGAGCGATGTGATGGGTGCCTGCATTGTGCCAAGGAGCATAGCCTGCAGCACGGGCAGTGCGGGGATGCTTGCCAGAGCGTTGACCTCGTCAACGGTAAGCACTTTTCCGTTCATGAAACCGCCTTTGATTTCAAAGTGGTTTGTGAACTTTGTGGCGTACTCTTTGATGAGCTTGGCCGGAGCGACGGGGTCTGTCAAGTGAACAGCTAATGATGTCGTACCGTTTAATATGGGGTCAAGCCCTTCATATCCGGCGTTGTTGGCGGCAAATCTCAAAAGTGTGTTCTTGATAACAGCATAGTCGACATTGGCCTTACGGAGCTTTGCGCGCATCTCGGTGTCTTCGGCAACTGTAATACCGGAATAATCGACGAGAACGCCCGAAGCACCTTTGAGTTTTTCGGCCAGTTCCGCAACGACTGCTTGCTTCTCGCCTAAAACCTTTGCATTTGGCATGTTTTTTTTCACCTCCGGAATTTGAAATAGCGTCCAAGAAACAAAAAATGTTCCTGCGTAAAAACACAAGAACATAAGCAAACAATCAAATAATCATGTCAGCTGTCCTCGGCAGGATTTACAGTTTGCACATCAATGCAATACCACCTGCTGTCTTTGGAACGCTTGATTATATTATCAGAGACACTATACATTGTCAATGTATTTTTATTTTTTTAGAAGTGCCATAGCACTTGCCTGCCATTATATCCACATTCAATTCATGTTTACAACAGTTTTACATAATCCCTGCCGCCATAGAAAAAACGCAATATAAAAACAGTTTTGGTTACGTCGTCAATTCGGTATATGAGCATGTAATTATTAATCACTGCTTTTCGGTAACCATCTCTGGACAGCTTTGAATCCCGGCAGATTTCGTAGATCTGCGGCGAGGTTTTGAGATAACCGTAACACTTTGCAATATCGTCCAGAAGCCTTGATGCCGCCGATGGGTTAGATAACTGCTCAGTAATATAACTGACAATATTGTCAAGATCCTGAGCGGCAAGCTCGGTTATCATTAGCTTATACATTATATTTTTCCCGAAGGCCTTTCATTGAAGCCTCAGCGTCGAGCATCTTGCCATCTTTGATTTGTTCTTCGGCTGCCGCCAGCTTGTTATAAATATCAATCATATGCATTTTTTCCTCATATGCTTTCATGCTCATGATGACCATATCGCCATAACCATTCTTTGTTATGAAAATCGGTTCGTTCATCGTATTGCATTTCTGTGATATTTCGCTCGTATTTTTGAGATCACGTATTGGAATGATGTGCATTTGTCTCATCTCCTAACTGTGGGATTATTATACCACAATAAAGACATAATATCAATGCTAACAAAATACAGAAATCAGAGAATGACTTAGGATTGCAATATATGGATTTATATTATACTATGGCAATAGTCGGGTAACAGGGGTGGTTCAATATGACATATTTCGAATATCTAAGTAATAATAAAGGCGAAATTCAGAAAAACTTAGATGATATGTTGGTAAAATACAAGGTTGAGCCAGTTGGTTGGGGGTATATTGATTGTATTACTTTAAGAGATACCTTAAATGGTTTTGTTAATGAAATCAGCAATTTGGGATTGGCAATTAACTATGTAACCTGGTGGTGCTATGTTAATCCAGCTAGTCCACTCAACGATGGGTGTCCTCATGGTATGGGCGGTCCAAAATCAAAGTTTTTCGATGGTTGGTTTAGCGAACTTCAAAGTTATGAATTTGGCAATGATATAGAGATAAATGTAGAAATGGAGTCTTATAGTAAGCAAAAAACAACTTGTCTAAACCATGAAACATATAAAGCGATACTGAAAAAGCTTGAAAAGCCTTTTCAGTATACACCGACTGATTACATTCCTGAAAACAAATGTGTTATGCCGGCATTATGGATGCTCGTCCCAGAAGACTGGAGAAACCCATTCTAGCATTAAGCCTCCCTTTCGGGAGGCTTAAATTTTTATATCTCCACAATCCCGTCAAAGCACTTCGTCGCACTTCCGGTCATGAATACGCCGTCGTCTGTATACCGAATTTTTAGGTCGCCGCCGAGGAGCTTCACTGTGATGTCCGTATCCTTTTTGCAGTACCCGTTTTCTACAGCGGCCACAGCGGCAGCACAAGCGCCGGTACCGCTGGCTTGGGTTTCGCCGTTGCCGCGCTCCCAGACGCGCATGCAGAGCGTGTTTTCATTCATGACGAGAACAAATTCCGTGTTGACGCGTTCGGGGAAAAGCGGGTCGTGCTCAAACATCGGACCGATATTTTGTAAGTCCAGGCTGTGGATGTTCGGCATGAAAACAACGCAGTGCGGATTGCCCAAAGAGAGGCATGTAATATGATACGCGTGCCCTCCGATGACAGCGAGCTTGTTGATAACTCTGTCGTCAGCCATCTTTACTGGGATGAGCGGGGGAGAGAACTCGGCTTTGCCCATATCGGCTGTGACGGTCGTCACCTTGCCGCCCGTCGTAAAGACATGCATCTTTCGGATTTTGCCGCTGACCTCAATCGTCATATCGTTTTTTGTAACGATTGTGTTGTCATAAAGGTATTTGCAGACGCAGCGCAGGGCGTTTCCGCCGATACCGCCGTTTGTGCCGTCCATGTTGTAAATCCGGACGGACGCATCGGCAATCGTTGATGGGCAGATGAGCACAACACCATCGCCGCCGATGCCGAGGTGGCGGTCACTCAGGCGGATGGAAAGGCTTTCAGGGCTGTCGATCATCTGTTCAAGGCAGTTGAAGTAGATGTAGTCGTTTCCGCATGTCTGCATTTTGGAAAACGGCAGCAATACTTTTTCTTTCCGCATGTTATTGATATCGACGAGTTCAATCGTGGACTGTGAGTATTTGCTCATGAGGCAGTCGACGACGGCGTTTGCCGTGTCAATGGAGGTCAGGCAGGGGATTGACCGCTCGACTGTTTTGCGGCGGATTTTGACGCTGTCGCGCGTCGGGATTCGGCCTTTAGTGGATGTCGAAATCACGTAATTAACTTTGCCGCTCTCGATGAGCGAAAGACCATTGTCTTCACCCTCGTATATTTTACTGACTGTCGTTGCTTCAATGCCGACATTTCTAAAGGATTCGGCGGTTCCCGATGTGGCGTAGATCGTAAAACCGAGATCGGAGAATTTTCGGACAACGTGGAGAATTTCGGCTTTGTCCCGGTCACGGACCGTGACGAATATACCGCCTGTTTTATGCAGCCGGTATCCTGCCGCCTTAAGACCTTTATAGAGTGCCTCCTCACGCGTCGTCGCGATGCCGAGGACTTCGCCCGTTGATTTCATCTCCGGGCCTAATTGTGTATCGACATTGATGAGCTTCTCGAACGAGAAAACGGGAACCTTAACGGCAACATAAGGAGATTTTTTATACAGGCCTGTCCCGTAGCCCATGTCGGCGAGCTTTTCACCCACCATACACCGTGTCGCGAGCTCCACCATCGGGACGCCCGTGACCTTGCTGATATATGGAATCGTGCGCGACGAGCGCGGATTGACCTCAATCACGAAAAGCTTGCCTTCAGATATGAGGTACTGGATATTGACCAGACCGATTGTTTTGAGTGCCAGCGCGAGTTTGGCCGTACTGTCCACAATGATTTTACGCATGTCGTCATCGATATTCCAGGCAGGGTAGACGGCGATCGAGTCACCGGAATGGATACCGGCGCGCTCAATGTGCTCCATAATTCCCGGGATGAGAATCTCTTCGCCATCGCAAATGGCGTCGACTTCAAGCTCGGTGCCCATCAAATATTTGTCTATGAGCACAGGATTCTCGATGTTCTGTGTGAGGATGATGGCCATATATTCGTGGATATCCTCTTCGGAGAACGCGATGATCATATTCTGCCCGCCAAGAACGTAAGACGGGCGCATCAGCACCGGGTAACCGATTCTGCTTGCGACGACGAGGGCTTCTGCCGCCGTTTTCACCGTACCGCCGATGGGTCTTGCAATGTCCAGCTCCTCTAAAAGCGCGTCGAATCGCTCCCGATCCTCTGCGGCATCGATGCTGTCGGCAGAGGTTCCGAGGATTTTTACGCCTCTTTTGTCTAAGAAGGACGTGAGCTTAATGGCGGTTTGTCCGCCGAAGGCAACGACGGCCCCGTAAGGCTTTTCTGTTTCGATAATATTCCAGACATCCTCCGTCGTCAGCGGCTCGAAGTACAGCCTGTCCGCAGTGTCAAAGTCGGTGGAAACCGTTTCGGGATTGTTGTTGACGATGACAACCTCAAAGCCCGCGTCCTTTAAAGCCCAGACGCAGTGGACGGACGCGTAGTCGAATTCAATGCCCTGACCGATACGGATGGGGCCGGAGCCGAAAACGATGACAGTCTTTTTGCTGCTGTTCTTTGCTTTAATGAACTCGGCGGCCTCATTGACGTCGTCGTAGGTCGAGTAGAAGTACGGCGTCTCAGCGGAAAATTCCGCCGCGCACGTGTCGACCATTTTATAGACAGCGCGACGGGGGTTCGTGATCTTCAACCCGGTCAGCGCTTCGATCTGCTTGTCGAGATAACCCATACGTTTCGCTTTTATATAAATTTCTTCATCTAAGCCCTGCTCAGGCATAATACCTTGAGAAAGAGCGACACCTTGCGCCAGCGCAATGCCCTGCGACAAAACACTATACTGCGCCAAGCGCGCGTCCATTTTGACGAGATTCATCAGCTTGTTCAGGAACCACCGGTCGATCCTGGTAATCGTAAAAATCTCATCCGTGGATATGCCACGCTTGAGCGCTTCATAGACCACAAATATGCGTTCGTCAGTGCAGTCGTGGAGCCGCCTGCGAATTGTTTCGACATCCTGAGTCATACAGATCTTGTCATTTAAGCTGTCGTGACTGATTTCGGCGCCGCGCACGGCCTTCATGATGGCCTCTTCAAAGGTCGTGCCGATCGCCATCACCTCGCCGGTCGCCTTCATCTGCGTACCGAGTGTACGCTTTGCATAGACGAATTTGTCAAACGGCCACTTCGGGAATTTGACGACGACATAGTCGAGTGCTGGTTCAAAGCAGGCGCTTGTTTTACCGGTAACGGCATTTTTTATCTCGCTGAGCGTATAGCCGATAGCGATCTTTGTCGCAACCTTGGCAATGGGATATCCGGTGGCCTTTGAAGCCAGCGCCGATGAGCGCGAAACACGTGGGTTGACTTCGATAACCATATACTCGAAGCTGTCCGGATTCAAGGCATATTGGACATTGCAGCCGCCTTCGACCTTCAGCGCGTTGATGATGTTGAGTGACGCTGTGCGGAGCATCTGATATTCTTTGTCTGAGAGCGTTACCGCCGGGGCGATGACGATGCTGTCACCAGTGTGCACGCCGACAGGGTCAAGGTTTTCCATGGAGCAAACGGTAATGACGTTTGAGAGTGCGTCGCGCATGACCTCAAACTCTATTTCCTTCCATCCGGCGACAGACTGCTCGACGAGTATCTGACAAATCGGCGACAACCGCAGCCCGTTTGCCGCGATTTCGCATAATTCCTCCATGTCACTGACAATGCCGCCGCCAGTGCCGCCGAGCGTAAAGGCGGGGCGGATGATCAGCGGGAAGCCGATTTCCAGCGCAAACGATTTTGCATCCTCAAGATTCGTGACAACCTTGGATGGGATGCATGGCTGACCAATCGACTGCATGGTGTCTTTAAACAGCTGGCGGTCTTCCGCCTTGTCAATCGTCTCGGGGGTTGCGCCGAGGAGCCTCACTCCATGCTTTTTGAGAATACCGTCCTTGGCAAGCTGCATCGACAGCGTCAGACCTGTCTGGCCGCCGAGGGTGGAAAGGAGGCTGTCGGGCTTTTCCTTTTCGATGATCCGTTCCAGGACAGGCAGCGTGAGCGGCTCAATATATATTCTGTCCGCCATGTGGTTGTCAGTCATGATGGTCGCAGGGTTGGAGTTCACGAGAACAACCTCGATACCGTCCTCTTTCAAGGCGCGGCAGGCCTGCGTTCCCGCGTAGTCAAACTCGGCAGCCTGCCCGATGATGATGGGGCCGGAGCCGATAACCATAACCTTTTTGATGTCTTTATTAAGAGGCATGTTTCTTACCCTCCTCCATCATATCAATGAATTTATCGAACAGCCACTGCGAGTCGAGCGGACCGCCGCACGCCTCGGGGTGGAACTGAACAGAGAAGACGGGTATGTTTTTGTAGGTCACGCCTTCGCATGTCCCGTCGTTGCAGTTGATAAAGCTCGCAGCGGCTGTCTCTGGAAGGGTATCCGAGAGAACCGCGTACCCGTGGTTCTGGCTCGTTACGAAGACCCGGCCTGTTCCGGTCTCCAGCACCGGCTGATTGGCTCCACGATGCCCATAAAGCAGTTTTTTTGTCTCAGCGCCTTGACTGAGTGCCAGCAGCTGATGGCCAAGGCAAATGCCGAAGGTGGGGATATTGTATAAACAGAGCTTTTTGAGCTCCGATATAATCTGTGTGTTGTCCTGCGGGTCGCCGGGGCCGTTTGTTAGCATAATACCATCCGGGTTAAGCGCCTTAATTTCCGCAGCAGTCGTATCCCAAGGCAGGACGGTAACAGTGCAGCCGCGTTTTACGAGCTCCTTTGCGATATTGCCCTTTGCACCGAAGTCCCAGAGCGCAACCTTGTATTTGGGGTGGTCGCATGTGAGTGAATACACCTTTTTAGTCGATGTATTTTCGACACTCTCTTTTATGACATATGACCTGAGCTCCTGCCATTCCTGTGCCGTCAGCTCTGGTTTTTTTGATATTCTGGCGTTCATGACGCCGCTTTCGCGGACAATCCTTGTCAGAGCGCGCGTGTCTAAACCATACAGCCCGGGAATCCTGTTATCTTGCAAAAAAGTGTCAAGCACACCTTCACATCGAAAATTCGAAGGCTCCTGACACCACTCTCGTACAATATACGCTTTTACCTGAACACCGCCGCTTTCAAAATCGGAAGGAATAACGCCATAATTACCGATCAACGGAAAGGTCTGTATTACAATCTGCCCGTAATAGCTTGGGTCGGTAAGCGTTTCGAGATATCCGGTCATTCCGGTGTTAAAAACAAGTTCACCGATTGTTTCGCCTTCGTATCCAAAGGCTTGTCCTTCAAATACTGCGCCGTTTGCCAGAATTAAGTATGCCTTGCCCATTCGCTGTCCCCCTACAAGTTACTCAAGTGATTGTAACATAAACACTCGGACACAACAATAGCAATTTTAATGGAAAACCGAGAACTTTTTTGTGATTGGCTTATGCATAATTACACAACAATAAAGGATGATTGTGAATAATATGCAGTTAAAAAATTAAAAACGACTTATAATTATGCATAAATGAATACTCAGCTGTATGAACATTCATTGAGGCTAAGCTATTTCCTATTTGACATTCAAAAGGTAGCGTGCTACCATGAGTTACACAATTTGTCATACAGCGAAATGTGAGGACAGCATTAATGGAAGATGAAAAATTCGGGCTCATAATCAGGCGGATATCTCATGCTGTGAAAAAAGACACAGATAATTATCTGAAAAAATGGGATTTGACGATGTCTCAGGCAATGGTTCTCGAATATTTGAATAATACATCCAGTGTTGATTTGACACAGAGAGCGATCGAGCAGCATTTCAACCTCCAGCACCCCACAGTGAGCGGTATCCTAAAGCGTCTTGAAAAAAACGGTTTTATCTCCACAGCGACGAGCGAAACCGACCGAAGAGTTAAAAAAATCTTCATGACTGAAAAAGCCTTACAGATTGACACGCGCGCAAAAGAGCACCAGGCCGAAACAGAAGAGCTTTTTGTCAAAGGCTTATCTCCTGAGGAGATCGCAACACTGCGGTGTCTGCTGCTGAGAACTCTGAAAAATATTACAAACGAGTGACGCCCTCCGGGGCGTCACTTTTTTGTTCCTTGCGTTCGCAGACTTTTTTGGCATATTAGTTACAAACCATGTTTGATGGGGGCATGGCTGCACATGCCCCCATCAAACATCCAGCCTATGTGTGTTAACGCGCTGCCTCAAAGAATCGCAGAACGCAGCCGTCCGGCGTTGTCACGCGGCATTCTTGAGCGCCCCACGGCTGCGGCGTGATATCCGTCATCTGATTCCAGCCGCTCTTCTTGACGTGCTTGTGCAAAGCCTCCAGTCCTTCGACCAACATAAAGCCCGCCCAGCCGGTAACCGGCTCGCCCGTGAATAAATGAAATCCCCGAAACGGTGTAATGTGCGCGACGGCCACTTCGCCTGGATAATCAAAAACGCAGCCGTATTCTCCGATACCGTTTTCATCGCGCGCGACGACATCGCCGTACCAACCCAGTACCTCTGTAAACCACGCGATCGTTTTGTCCATATCCCGGCAGAAGTAAATCGGACCGTTTTCCCTGACAACATAGCCTCTTTCGCTGTATTTGCTCATACTGGTCAACCACCCATTCTCGTTAGATTCGAAAGTGATCCTTGGACAGGCCTTGAGTTCGGCACCCCCGCTGCGCGCCACCGACGGCGCGACGCCATGCATTTGACTGAATGCCCGAGAAAACGCCGCCGGCGATTCATACCCGTACTTTAACGCGATGTCGATGATTTTCTCGTCGCATGTTTGAATGTCAGAGGCTGCGAGTGTCAGCTTTCTCCGGCGTATGTACTCCCCGGGTGAGGTATGCGCCAGAAACGCAAAAACACGCTGAAACTCCCACACAGAACAACCAACGTACCTCGCAGTAACGGTGAGGTCAATTTCACCGGTCAGATTGCTCTCGATATAGTCAATTGCCTGATTCATCCCTTTTTGCCAATCCAATATCTCACCTCCCGAATTCACTATACCAAGGCGGTATCCGCTTTGCTTTGCAGATTATGTATTTCTCGGCATAGTCTGTTCGCTCGATTATAAGTCTTTTCTTAAGTAGATCACGTCAAACAATTGCACACCATTCTCATAAATCGGTTGGTCGTAATGATCAACAATATAGTTTTTTAGCTCGTGGGAGTACACAAAACCGCGATGCTCATAAAACGGTACGGTGATCGGACTGTCGCCGGTACCGACCATCATTGAACGGTGTTTTTCTTTGTAATAATCAAATATGTAAGCAATCAGTTTTGAACCATAGCCCATGCCCTGATAGTGCGGATCGGTAGCGAGACTTTTTAGCTCACAGATACCGCCGCCTTCATCTGTGACGACGCAGATGCTTTTTATATCATCATCATACAGCGCGAATAAATCACCGCGCTCCAGATATTTGTCGATCATGCTCTCCTGCTCGTCAGCAAGCAGAAGCAAATCAAGAAATTGTTTCTTATTGTCGGTTATCAGAATGATATCCATTATATAAAAATCCGCCTTCTTTCTGATTCGTTGATTATTTTGTCAGACTGGTCGATCCTTTGTCATCTTATCATATGAACATGACAACAGTATGTCGTGTACAGAAGAATCTTTGTCGTATTCAGCTTAACTTAACCCAAAGGATTTCTCTATTATTTGATAATTCTCTTCAAGACTGCGCTGTCCGTCGACAATCAGCGTCGGATATCCCAATCTTGTTGCACTGTCATAAACAGCCTCGGCAAACAGATAATCCCGCTTCATCCAGTTTTCAAAAGCAAGTGTTGGATTACTGCAGCCGCTCAGATAGTGCATTACCCATGGGCGTTTCGAGAATTCCTGAAATTGAAATTCATTTGTCGGTACGACGCATATGTAGTTCGATGGGGTAACGCCGCGCTGAAGCATCAGCGACGGCAGTAAGCCTGCGCCTTCTGTGACAATATCCTTGTTACCCTGCATCGAAAAGATGTCTGCTGTCACGAATTCAAAAAACTCCTCGTAGATTAGAAATTCTTCGTTGCAGTGCAGCTCGGGTTCGCGTAGCCAGATCTCATCCAAAGTCATTTTTGCATACCGCGAAGATAGCGGCTTGCCAACTCTGCTGCTTTTGAACAAATACTCTTCGAGATGATCGTCGAGCTTGTAATAATCCAGATCGTGCTTTTTTACAAGCATTTCTGCGACAGTACTTTTGCCGGCACACGGCGACCCGCCAATATAGTAGGTTTTTTGCATGTCATTCATCAATCGTTTTTACATAATAATCCCTGTTATCAAAATACTACATTTTTCCACAAATGCAAAGAAAAACATGCCCGACTGATAGTCAGCCGGGCATGCTTATAAAAATCGCTATTCCCAATCCTTCCACACGTCTGGGCAGAACCCGACAGTGGCTTTTTTACCGTTACGCACGATGGGGGTTTTGATCAGCGCCTGGTTTTCGAAGATTTTTTCCTCTTTAGCGGCGTCATGCGCCAGATATTTAAGGATTTCGGCGTCCTTGGCCTCTAAATCCATCATGGCAGCGAGACCAACGGCGGATTTTACGTTAGAAAACTCGCCCCAGCTCATGCCATATTTCATTATGTCGATGCTTTGGAACTTAACGCGGCGCTCTTTGAAATAGCGTTCGGCTTTTTTAGTGTCAAAGCATTTTGATTTTCCGAATATCTGTATGTTCATTTTTTTTAATATGATTATATCTCGTCCGAAATTATATTTCGGTGATGACAGGCAGAATCATCGGGTTGCGTTTCGTCTTCTTGTAAAGGTAGTTGGACAGATCCGTCTTCACGGCGCTTTTCAGGGAAGTGAAATCGGTTATTTTTGCTTCTGCACAATTATTAAGAGCGTTGACGACGACATCCTTGAGATCGCGCATCATCTCCTCGGACTCTTTCACGTAGATAAAGCCTCTGGTAATAATATCCGGTCCTGAAATCATGCTGCCGTCTTCGCTTGACAGGTTGACGATAACAACGATCATGCCATCCTGCGCCAGATGTTTTCTGTCGCGGAGGACCACCGCGCCGACGTCTCCAACGCCGGTACCATCCACGTAGACCTTCCCGGAGGGGACACTGCCGTTTTTCTTAACGCTTCTGCTCGTGAGCTCGATAACCTGGCCGATGTCCGCTATGAGGATGTTTTTTGGATCAACGCCCATCTGCTGGGCGACCTTGGCGTGCGTGCACAGATGGCGGTATTCACCGTGCAGCGGGATGAAGAATTTCGGTTTCGTCAGAGCCATGATCATCTTTAACTCTTCCTGATAGGCGTGCCCTGAGACGTGCAGATCAGAATATTTGTCGTAAAACACTTCGGCACCGCGGCGGAACAGTTCGTCAATAACGCGGCTGACCGACTTTTCGTTGCCGGGTATGGCAGATGCAGAGATGATGACGCGGTCGCCGGGCTTGATATCCACCTGGCGATGGTCGGAGAACGCCATGCGGTACAAGGCACTCATTGTTTCACCCTGACTACCGGTTGTGATGATGACGATTTTCTCAGGCGGCATGTTCTTAATCTGGTTGAGTTCCGCGAGGATACCCTTCGGTACGTCCATGCAGCCCAGTTCTGTTGCGACGCGCATGATGTTTTCCATACTGCGTCCGGTGACAGCGACGCGACGTCCGTATTTAGCAGCGCAGTTGATGATCTGCTGGATTCGGTGGACATTAGACGCAAAGGTTGTAACGAGTATGCGCGACGTGCAGCCGCTGAAGAGCTCCTCAAATCCCGCGCCGACTTTGCTTTCCGAAATGGAATAGCCTGGTTTTTCAACATTTGTCGAATCTGCCAAAAGAGCCAGAACCCCTCTGTTGCCGAGTTCGCCGAAGCGGGCAAGATCGATCATGTTGCCGGAAATCGGCGTTGTATCAATTTTGAAGTCACCGGTGTGGATGAGTGTGCCGACAGGTGTCTTGATGGCCAGAGCGACAGCGCCGGGGATCGAGTGGTTGATGTGGACAAACTCGACCTTAAAGCACCCGACCTTAAAGGATTCGCCCGCAGAGAGCGTATTGAGAGTCGTCTTCTCGAGAAGGCCGTGTTCTATCAACTTCACTGATAGTAGACCAATGGTCATAGGTGTTGCGTAGATTGGCACATTGAGTTCCCTCAAAAAATACGGGATGGCGCCGATGTGGTCCTCATGTCCGTGCGTCAGAACGAGTGCGCGCACGCGGTTTTTGTTTTTGACGAGGTAGGTAAAGTCAGGAATGACTATGTCAACCCCATACATTTCGTCATCGGGAAAGCCAAGACCGCAGTCGACAATGAGGATATCTCCACCGAATTCGTAAACGTAGAGATTCTTGCCGATCTCACTGAGACCGCCAAGAGCAATGATTTTTAGTTTTTCTGCCATGAAAGAATATATCTCCTTAAATTATTTTTTGCGTTATGTAATGGGCGTGAACATATAAAGACAAGAGCTCGAAGGAAAATGGTCTTGACCCTGAATCGCCTTGACCGATAAATTCCTCTGACCTTGCTTGGATCTGTTCAATTTATAAAAAAGTACTTCTGTACATAATGCCGTTTCAAAAGCTGAACTAAAAAAGCGCGTTGCCGTCTTCGGCAGTGCGCCGTAAGAATAATGCTATTAAGATTATGCTATAACATTATAACCATATTTTTGTTAAATATGATTATATTATTAATGCTTTTAATTGTCAAACAATTCTGACAAGACTGACGTCTGAAAGTTGCTAATACGGACCGAAAGTCTTAATCTTTTTTATATTTATCTTAAATTCCTTTTAAATCAACTCATGATATTATGCAAAGGTCCGCCTCCGAAATATCCGAGTATTATATCTCTTGTCTTCCTTCTAAAGCCCGCATCAATGTCGCGTCGTCGGCGAACTCCAGGTTTAGACCGACAGGGATGCCGTAGGCGAGGCGTGTGATTTTGACGCCGAAGGGTTTTAGAAGCCGCGAAATGTATTTGGCCGTCGTCTCGCCCTCAGTGTCGGGGTTTGTGGCCATGATAATTTCCTCGATATGGCCGTCGGCGACGCGGGTGACAAGCTCCTTGATTTTTATATCGTCAGGCCCAACGTGATTGAGCGGGGAGATGACGCCATGCAGTACATGATAATGGCCGTTGTACTCGTGAGAGCGTTCGATGGCAATAACTGCCTTCGGGTCGGAGACGACGCAAACGGTGCGTTCGTCTCGGCGCGGGCTCTGGCAGATGGCGCAGATATCGGTATCCGTCAAGTTCTGGCAGACGGTGCAGCAATGCACGCTTCTTTTCGCGTCGATGATTGCTTCTGCAAACGACTCCGCGTCCCCGTCGGGGAGAGCGAGTATATGAAATGCCAACCGCTGCGCCGATTTCATTCCGATACCGGGCAGAGACGCAAATTTATCAATCAGATTTTCGAGTGTTGAAGGGAAAAAACTCATGATGGTGGTCCTTTCGACGAGGGAAGCAGGGGGACGGTTCTTATGCTTCACACTATTTTATTCATAGCCTGTAAATAGATCGAGAAGCAAAAGAACCGTCCCCCTTGCTTTTTTAACCTTTAAGTGCTTTTATTTTTTCTGAGCGGTCCGCGGCATTGAAAACGGCGCTGCCGGCAACAAGGACATCAGCGCCGGCCTCTATACAGAGCTTTGCCGTGCTGCAGTTTATGCCGCCGTCAACCTCAATTTCACAGCTCAGGCCGCGCTTATCGATAATCTGACGCAGATACCTGATTTTTGACAGCTGATCCTCCATGAACTTCTGTCCGCCGAAGCCCGGTTCAACCGTCATAACGAGGACGAGGTCGAGCGTATCTATATACGGGAGAAGGCTGTCGGCAGGGGTTTTCGGTTTTATGGACAATCCGGCCTTTTTACCGCGCCTTTTTATAATCCTGAGCGCTTCGGCCGTATTTTCCGGTGTGTCCGCTTCCGCATGCAGAACGACGATATCAGCCCCCGCATCGATAAAGTTCGCGACATATCGGACAGGCTTTGAGATCATCAGGTGGACATCGAGGATCATATCTGTAAACTTCCGTACCGATTCTAAGACAGGAATACCGATGGATATATTAGGGACAAATATGCCGTCCATCACGTCAAAGTGCAGATATTCGGCGTCCTTTATACTTCTGATTTCTTCTCCGAGGCGCGTGAAGTCGGCAGAGAGGATGGATGGCGCGATTTTAACCATTTCGAAATACCCCTTTATCTGTGAACGTCGTCATACCGTGCGGCATACTATTAACTAGGCGGCTGGCGCGCCGCTCGCTTTCATATAGGGGCTGCTGTCCGGCAAATATGCCGGCGCGGCCCCGAAGTGCTAAAATCGTTATTTTTATGTCATAATCATATTGACTATAATATATAAAATCAAACCATGTCAAGAAGAACAGATATTGTGAAGCGCAAAAGCAGATGCAACTTGACACCGTCGTATGCTAAGCATAAAATAAGATCAATATTTTACCATGAATTTTTGCCACGGCGTGACGCCCTTTAAGTGTGGAAATCAACATTGTTATTTATAGTATGATCAAGAGGGAAGACTGCACGGGCGGGACTTTTAGAAAGGGAGAAATAATATGCCTGATAACACCAGTGGATTAGCCCCCATCCTGACACTGAACACGAGCGATTCAACAACTGCGGAGGCTAAAATCCCCGATGCGCAGGCCGCGAAAAGAGATGCGACAGCCGTCAAGCTTGATGTCAGCATGCTCAATGACGCTGAGCAGAAAATGGTGCACGATTTTTCGAAGAAGATCGATGTGACAGACACAAACGCCATATTGACGTACGGTGCATCGTCGCAGAAAAATATTGCCGATTTTTCGGGCAGCACGCTCGACAATGTCCGCACGAAGGATATGGGCGAAGTCGGCGATATGCTCACCGGTCTTGTCGTACAGCTCAGAGGCTTTAACTACGGAGAAAATGAGAGAAAAGGTTTTTTAGGCTTAAAGAAAAAAATCCAAAACCAAATTGCGACGATCAAGACAGAGTATGACAAAGCTGCTGTCAATGTTGACAAGATCGCCGAAATGCTCGAAAAGCATCAGTATACGCTCTTAAAAGACGCGGCAATGCTGGACAAGATGTACGACATGAATAAAGCGTACTTTAAAGAATTGACGATGTATATTCTGGCCGGCAAAGAGAAGCTCGAGGAATGCAACACTGTGACGTTGCAGGAGCTGAAGAATAAGGCCGCAGAAACCGGCAAACCAGAAGATGCTCAGGCCGTTAATGACTATGCGAATATGATCAACCGTTTTGAGAAAAAGCTGTATGATCTTGAGTTGACCCGAACAATATCCATTCAGATGGCGCCGCAGATCCGGCTTATTCAAAATAACGACAGCCTGATGGTTGAAAAGATTCAAACCTCCATCGTCAACACGATACCGCTCTGGAAGTCTCAGATGGTTCTAGCACTCAGCATGCATCACTCACAGCAGGCGATGGAAGCACAGCGCGAGGTGACGAATATGACAAATGAGCTCCTGCGGAAGAATGCCGAAATGCTCAAGATGGGCACAATCGAAGTGGCCAAGGAGTCTGAACGCGGTGTTGCTGATATCGAAACGCTTGTCGAGACGAACCAGAAGCTCATCGAGACGCTTGAAGAAGTGCGTACGATTCAGGTTGAAGGCTCTCAGAAACGAAAAGCGGCTGAACTCGAGCTTGGGCGTATCGAAGGGGAGCTGAAACAGAAGCTGCTTGACCTGCGGAAATAAACTCTTAGAACAGCTCTGCGAGCTTCTTTAAAATGAATAAAATGCATAATATTCATGAATATTCAGGATATTATGCATTTTGTATTGATTGACGGATATAAGTATCGCTATAGATGCAAATATATGAATAGTTTTAGTGAAATAACTATTGCATAATAATGCAGTCGGTGGTATATTATCAATATCGTTATTTTGGAGGATTTTAACAATGAGTGGTATTAAGAAAGTCGTACTTGCATATTCGGGCGGTCTCGATACGTCCATCATTATTCCGTGGCTGAAGGAGAACTACGACAACTGCGAGGTTATTGCCGTCGCCGGTGATGTCGGTCAGGGCACTGAACTTGAAGGTCTCGAAGAAAAGGCCAAAAAAACGGGAGCCTCCAAGCTCTATACAGAAGATATCACCGACGAATTCGTTGATGATTTTATTATTCCGACGATGAAAGCCGGAGCGAAGTATGAGGGGTATCTGCTCGGCACGTCGTTTGCCCGTCCGGTGATTGCCAAACGCATCGTCGAGATCGCGCTCAAAGAGGGTGCTGATGCGATTTGCCACGGCTGCACAGGAAAAGGCAACGATCAGGTGCGCTTCGAGCTGACGATAAAGGCGTTTGCGCCGCATATGAAGATCATCGCACCGTGGCGTGAATGGAATATCAAGAGCCGTGACGAAGAGATCGATTATGCCGAGGCGCACAATATCCCGCTCAAAATTAGCCGCGAGACGAATTATTCAAAAGATAAAAACCTCTGGCACCTTTCGCATGAGGGGATGGATCTTGAAAATCCCGGCAACGAACCGCTTTACAATAAGCCCGGATTCCTGGAACTCGGTGTCTCTCCCGAGATGGCGCCCGACAAGCCGGAATACGTGGAAGTTGAATTTGTTAAAGGCATACCGACAGCCGTCAACGGTGTCAAGATGAAGGCTTCCGACATCATCGTGAAGCTCAACGAGATCGGCGGTAAAAACGGCATCGGGCTACTTGATCTCGTCGAAAACCGTCTCGTCGGCATGAAGAGCCGCGGCGTCTACGAAACACCGGGCGGCACGATCCTCTACCACGCGCATGAAGTGCTGGAGACAATCTGCCTCGACAAAGAGACGTCACATTTAAAGACACAGCTCGCCGTCAAATTCGCCGAGCTTGTCTATAATGGCCAGTGGTTTACCCCGCTCCGCGAGGCGCTCTCCGCCTTTACAGATAAAACGCAAGAGACGGTTACAGGCAAAGTGAGGCTCAAGCTCTACAAAGGCAACATCCAGAACGCCGGCGTCTGGAGCGACTACAGCCTTTACAGCGAGTCTCTGGCCTCCTTCGGCGAGAGCGATTACAAACAATCCGAAGCAGAGGGTTTCATCAACCTCTTTGGTCTGCCCATTAAGACAAAAGCACTGCTAGATGAGCAGAGAGGGAACTAACTCATTCAAATGGAAAGTAATATAGTAGACGCGCCGTTTCGAAAACAGAAACGTTTACAGGGTTACGATTACTCGCAGGCAGGATATTATTTTGTAACAATATGTACTCTGAATCGACGCAATATACTAAGTGAAGAAATCGTAGGGCGCGCCGACCCCGGCGCGCCGTCTGCCAGCAGCATGCTTGAGTTGATGCTACAATTATCCGAGTATGGAAAAAGTGTAAATAAATACATTGAATCTATTGAAAATCACTATAAAGGCGTCTCGGTCGATAAATATGTGATCATGCCAAACCACGTTCACATGATTATCAAGATAGCCGAGGAAAACGGCGTGCCGGGGTCGTCGCGCCCTACGAACGCCTTGATCCCAACAATAATTGCTGCATTGAAGAAAATGGTGAATCGAGAACTCGGTCAGCCTATATGGCAGCAATCCTACCACGACCACATAATACGTGACGAGGCCGATTATCTCACAAAATGGAACTATATCGACTCAAACCCTGCCCGATGGGTAGATGACGAGTATTTTGTTAAATCGTAGGGCGCGACGACCTCGGCGCGCCGTTATCCTCCACTATTATGTTTGTTATCGGTAGACGGCGCGCCGAGTCGTCGCGCCCTACGATTATATACGCCTTGTGAGAAAGGACTTATGCTATGAAGCTTTGGTCAGGACGGTTTTCAAGCGATACGGATGCGCTCGTTGATGAGCTCAACGCCTCCATCGGATTCGACAAGAGGCTTTATAAAGAGGATATTGCCGGGTCAATGGCGCATGCGAAAATGCTGGGTGAACAAGGCATTATCGAGAAGGCCGAAGCCGATAAAATTATTACCGCGCTTAAGGATATCCTCGAGGATATCGAGGCCGGCAATTTTGAATTCAAGCTGTCCGACGAAGACATTCATATGAGCATCGAGTCGGAGCTGACAAGGCGCCTCGGCGACACAGGTAAGCGTTTGCATACGGCCAGAAGCCGGAACGATCAGGTTGCACTCGATTTTCGGATGTATCTGAAAAATGAAATCGAAACAATTCGCGGCGGTGCGCTGAACCTGATTTCGGTTCTGCTCGAAATCGCCGGGGTAAACATGAAAACGATCATGCCCGCCTACACGCATCTGCAGCGGGCACAGCCAACGACGTTCGCCCACTACCTCATGGCATACGCAAATATGATGCGGCGTGATGTGACGCGGCTGGAAGACTGCCTGGAGCGTATGGATGAAATGCCGCTCGGCAGCGGGGCGCTCACCGGTACAACATACCCCATCGACAGACAGAGCGTCGCTGATGCGCTCGGATTTGCGCGCATCACGGAAAACAGCCTCGACGGCGTCTCCGACCGGGATTACGCCATCGAGCTGCTAAGCAACCTCTCAATCCTGATGATGCACTTATCGCGCTTTGCGGAGGAAATCATCTTGTGGTGCTCGTGGGAGTTTAAATTTATCGAATTATCAGACGCCTATTCCACCGGCTCCTCGATCATGCCGCAAAAGAAAAACCCTGATATTGCAGAGCTTGTGAGAGGCAAAACCGGCCGTGTCTACGGCAGCCTGATGGGGCTTCTCACGGTGATGAAGGCGCTGCCTCTGGCGTACAACAAGGATATGCAGGAGGATAAGGAACAGGTTTTCGACGCTGTCGACACCGTTAAAAAGGTCCTGCCTGTTTTTACGGTAATGCTCGCATCAATGGCGGTTAAACCGGAGAACATGCGGAAGGCTGCCTCGGAAGGCTATATTAACGCCACCGACTGCGCCGATTATCTCGTCAAAAAAGGCATGCCGTTTAGAGATGCTTATACAGTGATCGGGAAGCTTGTCCACCACTGCATCGATAACAGCAAAACACTGGAATCGCTTGACCTCACAGCATACAAGCAATTCTCCCAGCTTTTTGATCAGGATGTATATGATGCCGTCAACCTGGAAACATGTGTTGAACTTCGAAAGGTACCCGGCGGACCGGCACAAAAATCAGTAAAAGCCCAGATAGATAGTCTGCAAAACTTTCTGGATGCGAGAAAGTAGTAAGGGATATCGATATGAAACCAACGATATATATTGACGGACAGGAGGGGACAACCGGACTGCAGATTTATGACCGACTCGGCAAACGGGATGATATTAACCTGCTTCTGATTGATCCTGATAAGCGCAAGGACATAAGCGAACGTAAAAAACGCATCAACAATGCCGACATCGTTATTCTCTGCTTGCCTGACGACGCCGCCCGTGAAGCTGTCTCGCTTATTGATAACGACAAAACCCGTGTCATTGACGCATCGACAGCATACAGAACGGTTGACGGTTGGGTCTATGGTTTTCCCGAGATGTCTGAAACTCAGAGAGTGAAAATTAAGACGGCAAAGCGTGTCACCAACCCGGGCTGCCATGCCATTGGCTTCGTTTCGCTTGTTTATCCGCTCGTGACGCTCGAAATTCTACCCAAAGGGTATCCGCTCACGTGCTTTTCACTCACGGGTTACTCCGGCGGCGGCAAAAAGATGATCGCGCAGTATGAGGAAGAGAAAACGCATGATCTGTTTGCTCCTAGGATTTACGGTCTCAATCTCCGTCATAAGCATTTTTCCGAGATGGTGAAGGTGACAGGCCTCAAGCGCGCACCGATCTTTTGCCCTGTCGTTGATGATTATTACAAGGGTATGGCGACGACAATCATGCTGCATAATGAGTACCTCAGCAGCCGTCAGACGGCGCAGTCCATCAGGACGGAGCTTGCCGAATTTTATAAAGCGCAGAGATTTGTCCATGTAGCACCGGAGCTCGGGGCCGGTTACCTAAACAGCAACTGGGGTCTCGGGACAAACGACCTCGAGATCACCGTCAGCGGGACAGACAGCGAGACCATCGTCACCGCCCGCTTTGACAATCTCGGCAAAGGCGCTTCTGGCTCCGCCGTCCAGAACATGAACATCATGCTGGGATTTGATGAGCAAACAGGGCTCATTTAACCCGTCCGCTACTCAACAAAAGGCTTCTTTTGAAAGGAGCTGCCCAAGCCTTTGCGAAGCAAAGGCTTTGTAGGCGGCTGAGGATTGTCTCTTGTGCCGCGTTATGCCGAAAACAGTGGGCGATTCTTGAATCGCCCCAACAAAGAAAACATAATAGTTTTGCTTAAATGAGGTATGCATTATGAAATATTTAGATGGCGGCGTCTGCGCCGCGCAGGGTTTTACGGCTTCCGGCATCCATGTCGGCGTCAAAACAAATAATCTGACAAAAAGAGATCTCGCGCTCATTTTCTCGTCTGTCGACTGCGCCGCCGCCGCCGTTTATACAAAAAACGTGGTGAAGGCTGCTCCGCTGCTCGTCTCGAAGGCGCATCTTCATAACGGCACAGCGCGCGCCATTCTCGTCAACAGCGGCAATGCCAATGCCAGTGCGCCAAATGGTGAAATGCACGCAGAGGCCTGCTGCAACGCAGCAGCGAAAGCGCTCGGTGTCAGCACTGATGATATTATTGTCGCTTCGACAGGCGTTATCGGTCAGGAGCTGCCGGTGCAGGTTATTATCGACGGCATTCCGACACTCGCGGCAGCGCTTGAGACAAGCGGCTCGCCGAACGCGGCAAACGCCATCATGACAACCGATACAGTTGTCAAGGAGTTCGCGGTCGAAACTGCTGTCGGCGGGAAAACCGTCAAAATCGGCGGTATCGCCAAGGGCAGCGGCATGATCCATCCAAATATGGGGACGATGCTCGGCTTTCTGACAACCGACTGCGCTATTTCTGCAGAAATGATCAAGAAGGCGCTTCTTGAAGCCGTCAACATCAGCTTCAACAGAATTTCAGTCGATGGTGACACGTCAACGAATGACATGTGCTGTCTGCTCGCAAGCGGTTTAGCCGGGAACGCTGTAATCAGCAGCGAAAACGATGATTACCGTACTTTTGTTGAAGCGCTTAAAGAAATATGCGTCAAGCTGGCCGTCATCATGGCTTCGGACGGCGAAGGGGCGACGCACCTGATCACCTGTACGGTGAAGGGTGCAAAGGATGAAAAAGAAGCCGAGATGCTATCAAAATCTGTTATCTCTTCAACACTCACCAAAGCGGCGATTTTCGGCGCTGACGCCAATTGGGGCAGAGTTCTCTGCGCCATGGGATATTCGGGCGTCGATTTCGACCCTGAAAAGGTTTCTGTTGCCTTTGAGTCCGCGGCAGGGAAGATTGATGTCTGCAAAGACGGACGCGGCTTAAAGTTTGATGAGGCAACAGCAAAAACAATTTTAACAGAGCATGACATCATCATTGATATTACTGCTGGGACCGGAACGGGCGCTTGCACGTGCTGGGGCTGCGACATCACGTACGACTATATTAAGATCAACGGCGACTACAGAACATAATACAAATGGGGTGTTGATATGCTTAATAGCAATCTGGAACGGGCTCAAACGCTCGTAGAGGCTCTGCCGTATATTCAGAAGTACTACGGTAAAGTCGTTGTCATCAAATATGGCGGCAATGCGATGATCAGCACCGAGCTTTTTGACGCGGTGATGGAGGACATTATTCTTTTGCATCTCGTCGGGATACGCGTTGTGCTCGTCCACGGCGGCGGTCCGGAGATCAACGACATGCTTAAAAAGATTGGCAAGGAGTCCCGTTTTGTCAAAGGTTTGCGGTACACGGACGAAGAGACGATGGATATCGTGCAGGGCGTACTGTGCGGGAAGGTCAACAAAGATCTCGTTGCCACAATTATCCGAAAAGGCGGCCGCGCCATCGGCCTGTGCGGCATAGACGGCAGCCTCATCGAAGCGCGACGAATGAAGCGCGACGATGGAGAGGACTATGGACTTGTCGGCGATATTACAGCGATCAACCCCGCCGTTGTTGAAAAGGCACTCGAAGACAATTTGATTCCGGTTGTGGCCACAGTTGCTATCGGCATCGACGGTGATACATCGTATAACATCAACGCCGACACAGCGGCTTCCCAGCTCGCCATAGCGCTCGGCGCAGAAAAGCTCATAATACTGACAGATACGCGCGGCGTTCTCCGAAATCCGAAGGATGATACGACGCTCATTCACGTCATAAAGAAAGATGAGATACAGTCTTTACTAAACGACGGTGTTATATCTGGCGGCATGATTCCGAAAATTGAATGCTGCGCCGACGCGATTAACGGCGGCGTCAAACGCACCCACATCCTTGATGGACGTATCCCGCATTCCATTTTGATAGAAATGCTGACCGACGAAGGCGCCGGAACGATGGTGTATTAATTGACCGCCCGCCCAATAAAAGGTATAGGGCTGCGCCCGGGGCTCCGCCCCTTACCCCTTCCGGCGCTGCGCGCCACTTCTCTCAAGTAGGGGCGATTCACGAATCGCCCACGCACCATATAGAAGTTACGGCATGAGGGAAGATAAAACGGTGGGCGATTCATGAATCGGCCCTACAATATAAATGTTAGATTACCGAAAAGAGGCAGTATTTTATGAACAGTCATGAAATTAAAGATTTATATAAAGATAACGTCATGGCGACGTACGCGCGGTTCGATGTTGTTATCGACAGGGGAGAGGGCGCAAAAGTCTACAGCCCTGAGGGGAAAGAGTATATTGATTTTACGAGCGGCATCGGAGTCAACTGCTTGGGCTACGGCAATACCAAATGGGCCGATGCGATATTCAAGCAGGCGCTGAAGATGCAGCATATATCCAACCTGTTTTACACCGAGCCCGGCGCGGAGCTCGCCGGAATTTTGACAGAACGCGCTGGAATGTCCGTCGTGTTTTATTCAAACTCCGGTGGCGAGGCCAACGAGGGCGCTATCAAGATCGCGCGCAAGTATTCATTTGATAAATACGGAAAAGGCCGCAGCAAAATAGTGACGCTCGTCCAGTCATTCCACGGCCGGACAATCACGACACTTGCCGCTACGGGACAGGATAATTTCCATAACTACTTTTTTCCGTTTACAGAAGGTTTTGTGCATGCCAAAGCCAATGATTTAGGCAGCCTGATTGACGCCGTCGGCAGTGACACGTGCGCCGTGATGATTGAGCTCATCCAGGGAGAGGGGGGCGTACTGCCTCTCGATAAAAAGTATGTAAAAAAAGTTGAGGAAATCTGCAAGGAAAAAGACCTGCTCCTTATAGTCGACGAGGTCCAGACCGGCATTGGCCGGACAGGTACGCTTTTCGCTTACCAACAGTATGACATCAAGCCCGATGTCGTCACCTTTGCCAAGGGTATCGCCGGAGGACTCCCGATGGGCGGGATTCTGGCAAACGAGAAGTGCGCTGTGGTCCTGACAGCCGGGACACATGCGGCGACCTTCGGCGGCAATCCGATATCGGCTGCCGGTGCGCTCGAGGTCATGAATCAGCTCACACCAGAACTCCTCGCTGATGTCATAAAAAAAGGGGAGTATATCCGTGGGGTAATCGCGGGCTGGAACAGTCCGCTCGTTAAAGAAATTCGTGGCATGGGCCTGATGATCGGCGTTTCAATCATTGACGCTGTACCAAAGGAAATTGCCAACAAGTGCATAGAAAACGGCCTGTTGATGCTCACGGCGGGCAGCGACGCGATCAGGATGCTGCCGCCGCTGACAATCACATATGAGGAGATTG
Organism: uncultured Eubacteriales bacterium; assembly: GCA_942492735.1. GTDB lineage: Bacteria > Bacillota > Clostridia > Oscillospirales > Oscillospiraceae > Sporobacter. Next base: position 3,392,241 of record OW818648.1, on the reverse strand, counting down.
ACAGGGGCCTAGCGATTCTGAAAGCCGTAATGGAGGGTGTAAAATGAAGCATTTACTGAAGCTGCTTGACCTGTCTGAGGAAGAGATTCTCAAGATTCTCGACACGGCGGATAGCTTAAAAGCCGAGCAAAAGAAGGGGATTAAACATCAGTTCCCGTCAGGTAAAACGCTCGCGATGATTTTCTCGAAAAACTCCACTCGGACGCGCGTGTCCTTCGAAACAGGCATCTATCAGCTCGGCGGGCAGGGGATATTCCTATCAAGTGCCGACAGCCAGCTCGGACGCGGTGAACCGATTCAGGATACAGCACGTGTGCTGAGCCGCTACTGCGACTGCATCATGATCCGCACCTTCGAGCAGGAGGAGGTCGAAAAGCTGGCCGAGTATGCGTCTATTCCCGTTATCAACGGTCTGACAGATTTTGAGCATCCGTGCCAGGTCTTAGCCGACCTGCAGACAATCCGTGAGTATAAAAAGAAACTCAAAGGGCTGAAGATATGCTACATCGGTGACGGCAACAATATGGCAAATTCCATTATAGTCGGTGGTCTCAAGTGCGGCATGGACGTATCCGCTGCTTGCCCTGACGACTACAGGCCGCATCAAACAGCGCTTGACTTTGCCATGTCTCAAAAGACCGCGAAATTTGAGCTGACGAATATCCCCGCAAAAGCAGCCGTCGGCGCAGATGTGATCTTTACCGACGTCTGGGCGTCCATGGGCCAGGAGAAGGAAGCAGAGAAACGCAAAATCGCTTTCGAAGGCTTTCAGGTCAATGACGAGATCATGGCGCTGGCAAATCCCGGCTGCCTCATCCAGCACTGTTTACCCGCGCATAGGGGAGAAGAGATCACCGAAAAAGTCTTCGAAGAGCACGCCAACGAGATTTTCGACGAGGCTGAGAACCGCCTCCACGCGCAAAAAGCAATCATGTACCTGCTGATGGGCGGAAAATAAATAAAGATGGGTGGGCGACCTGCTCTCTGCTAACTTGCAGGAGTCGGGTCGACCGCCTCATTTGTATGAAGGAGATATATGAATAATATCATCTTTTCGAATAAGGAATCCATTACGCCGGAACACCAAAACGAGCACCAACCATACGAGTATTATAAACGTATAATCGCTGGAGCCGATACCGGAAATCAGTGCAATGTCAGTATTTATGATATACCTCCCGGTAAGTCCAATTACCCATATCATTACCACACCGCCAATGAAGAAATATTCTACATCATCAGCGGAAAAGGCCTGCTTAAAACACCGGAAGGCGAAAAGCTGGTGTCACCCGGTGACGTCGTCATATGCCCCGCGTCAGATAAAGGCGCGCATAAACTCACGAATACATCGGAGACCGAAACGCTGACATACCTGGATGTTGACACCAATCGTTTCCCGGAGGTCGTCTTTTATCCGGATTCAAGTAAGCTCGGCATCAAGGAAAAGCCCGGAACACACCGCTTCTATTTACAGGACACCGAGGTCGATTATTATGTTGGCGAATAAATATAGACTAAATAGCAAATGACTTCAACCGCTCTAAAAAGCGGCTTTATAAAACCCTATACTTGATGCGTAAAAAATTGAAAATATCTCTTGACTTTAACCTTACGTCGTCGTTTAGAGTATAGGCATCAAGTAATACGGAGGGATGTAAATTGCAGGACGCGCTTTTAAAAGTCAGGGATGTTTCATTGAGGTACGGCATCACCACGAGGGCGCTGAAATATTATGAAGATATGGGGCTGATCAAATCCACGCATATAGAGGAGTATTCTTACCGGTGCTATGATGACGAGGCAATAAAATGTATTGAGCAAATACTGGTACTCAGAAAGCTCGACATCAGTATCAAGGATATTAAGCGGATCTTTTCTTCGAATAACGCGATGATTTTAATCGACGTATTAAGTGAAAAAATCAAGAAAATCGATAACGAGGCGCGGCTGCTGCATAATCTGCGGGAGATCATTCTGACTCTGATCGATCAGATCAAAAACTTTGATATCAGCAACGATGTGGATTTGAAACTCATCTACGAAAAAGCGAATGAGGTCGGGCTGTATATCACAGGCTATAAAGACGCGAAAAACGTGCAGCCGGTTCGGCAGCTCATAGAAGCGGTGGAAAAGCTGGAAAAAACGCCGGATATCCGTATCATCAGCCTTCCGCCTCTTAAAATGGCACGCTCCGGTCATACCGACCTGGATGTTTTCCTCAAATGGTGGAGTGGTATAAAAGTACCACAGGACGTCTTACCAAGGGATTTTATGTGGTTCAATCCGCATTTCAATGATTTCGAATGGCTTTTCGCAATCCCCGAAGGCCTGACGGATACACATGGATATGAGGTGTTTGATTTTCCCGGCGGACAATATGCCTGCGCTGTCGCTTTTGACGACGAGGATGTGGGACGTGTGAACAGGCTGGTGCATCAATGGGTCGACGCCAGCAGGGTTTATGCGGTGTCGACACTTGAAAATGATGAAGCGGAGCGGTACGACATGGGACATATCGTCGGTGCTATGGCATTTGAAGACGGCAGCGAGCGTTATCAGATGGATTTGTTTATACCGATTGTCAAAAAGAAAAGTTCAACGGATACCGAATAACATAAACGGCCTTACCCAGCATGCGGTAAGGCCGTTTTTTAGTCTTTATTTATGCAAGCTTATATTCTTCGCGACCTTCTTTGAAAAGGTCTCCGCCAAAGCAGTCAAGAGCGACGATGAGCGGCATGTCTTCGACGGTTAGTTTCTTGATTGATTCGCAGCCGAGCTCGGGGAACGCGATTTCCTCGGCGTCTTTGATGTGGCGGGATATCAGCGCGCCGGCTCCGCCGACGGCGCAGAGATAGGCAGCGCGGTTTCTGATCAGTGCTTCGGCGACAGTACTGCTGCGTTCGCCTTTGCCGATCGTCGCGGCCAATCCCAGGTCATAGAGGCGCGGCGCGAAGGCATCCATGCGGCTGGAGGTTGTCGGGCCGCAGGAGCCGATTTTGACATCATCGTGCCCCGGCGTCGTGATGCCCAGCGCCGGACGAGCCGGCGTTGGGCCGGCGTAATATATCACGGCGTCCTTTATATCAAAGGGCAGCGCGAGACCTGAATCCAGAAGTGAAAATAGTTTTTTGTGGGCGGCGTCACGGGCTGTGTAAACCGTACCGCTGAGTAAAACGCGGTCTCCCACGCACAGCTTCTCTGTATACAGTCTCATATCTGAGACATTGAATTGATATGTATTCAAATGGCAAACCTCGCGGCTTTTGAGGAGATGAAATCCGTTTTGTCATGATGCATCGTTGACTGTAGCTCTGAAAAACGTGAGCCTGTTTTATCAATGACACTGGAGAGAACCTCAAGTGTGCTGCTCAGCTTGGCCAACTCGTTTGATATCGTATTCGACGTTGTCTCCATTTCGGATTGGATATCCGAATAGGAATCCTTGAGCGTTGCAATGCTGCTCGACGCTTCATCCAGCGTATCCCTGATTCGCTGATCTGACTCATCGAGTGCGCTCTGCAGTCTCCTGATTTCGGTATTCAGATTCTTCAGCTCGGATTCCAACTTGTCGCCGGTCGTTTTGTATTTGTTGCGCTGACCAGCCAATTCCTCGATATAACGCATGACATCGTGGCTGTCGAAACCGCCGAATAATTTTCGCCTGAAATGACGCACATCACCGTTCATAGTTATTGCCTGCCTTTCATCAAGTTCGTTACTTAGGTAGAACTCGCACTGGGGAGCGTTTGAGCCGTTAAGAATTCATAGCTAAGCGGTCCGTTGCAGCTCTTGTATTTCGTTTTATCCCATGTATATGTTTTCGCCATTTCGGTGTCGTTCTTTAGGAAGGCTGTTGCAATGCCATTGACATCGCACATGCTAACATCAATGTGATAGTAATAATTGTCAAGAGCAACAATGTTCCAGGCATGCGGTGTGCCATCCTTTTCGCCGAGAACGACATAGCATTCGATGACGAGCTCATCGCAGAGCGCCTTGTACCCCATGGCATACCCTTCGCCGATCGCCGAACCGTTGATGAGCGCGCCATATGCCGTGGCGGCAGTGTTCTGCCTGCTATACTCTCCGCTGTCGGCCGTCGCCGTATCATATTCGACGGTATCTATCAAATGCTGGCAGAAAGACAGCAGAATGTTACCATCGTCGCCGCTGACCGATTCTACAATATTCTGCACGGCGCTTTTTAAGGTTTTTTCCATAACCTTCAGGATACTGCTGCTTTCATATCTGTAGACGAAATTGAACTCAATGATCCGATCCGGACCGTGATCCGGGAAAAAGTCGGCCGTTGTAATCGGCAGCATAACGATATCAATCGGGTTTTCGTAATATATTTGCTTGACATAGCTGAGCGCGTCAGCTTCTGTCAATGTGATACCATTGGTGAGAATGACCACAGATGGTTCGTATTCTGTCAGCGTGTTCTCAAGATCTATTTTTAGATATCGCAGCGTTGATACGGGGCTGCTGATATTTTCAATCTGTTCCTTTGTTATCGCTTTCTTATAAGTGATATCGATCACGACATCATAATACGAGACGATTTTTGTCGCAAACCCAGTCATATTCTGAACAGCATACGATCCCAGAGGGGTATCCTTCATAATCTGTGCGCATGCGCGGTCAACATCCTGCTGAACATCGCCCGTGTAGTCGTAAACATTGATTTGCCCGGTCTCCTCGTGCTTCGTCACGAATCCGAGCATATCAGCGACGAGTTCTTCATAGTTACTGGCTTTAATAACGCTGTCGGTTGCAGTTACCGCTTGATCCTGATGCAGCGTGACTGATGACATATCCCCGTCGAGGATTGACTTACAGCCGCCAACGCCAAAAAGGACGACACAGCATAAAGCCACAGCGAATGTTCGCTTTTTCACAGCCTTCACCTCCGATTCAGGGTGTTAATATCCGAGAGCCTCGTTGATGATGATGACTTCCATTCTGCCGACGCCGAGCATCTTACCCCAAAGGACGACCAGCCCCTTGCAGATACGACCCGGGCTGCTGCAGTCATAACATTTGTCGCCGTTTTTCGCGCAAGGCGTGTTAGCGCCAAGCCGCTGTGCATTTTTTGGTGAGGCGATATTTCGGGCGCGCCATAGCGCTTTTTCATAATTCGTTTCGAACTTATTGATACCGACAATGAAATAAACCTCTTTTTTACCGTACAGTGAGGAGGCAACGCGGTTGCCAGCTCCGTCGATGTTGATAATTTCACCCGTTTGAGCAACACCATTGGCAGACGTTATGTAGATATCAGCCTGCGCGGCGTTCGATCTGCCCTCAGTCGGCTCCTGAACCCAATGGTTCCATACCGTGTTCGTCTTAGACAGTGCTTCAAAAAGGCCCATCTCTTTTAAGGTCATGGAGCCGCCGAAGCCGATTGTTTGCCCGCTCATTTTCCCAACCAGATAATCGCGCGCCTCTTCCTTGCTTTCAAACCGCTTCACGTCAAAACCGCGTTTTTCGAGATTGTTAACGGCAGTTTCAATATTGATAATATTCATATCCGTCATTAAAACCTCCTTAAACGAACTGTATTTCGATCTGCTGCTCCTCAAGGTCTTCTTCCTTCAAAAGAGCACCGGCGGCGGGAACGCTCCTGATGCGATACCGTGCTTGATTCTTAATGGATGAGACCGTAACGGGAACAGCCTTCGCCAGCTTGCTCTTTTTCTTAAGTGTCAGGACAGCGACGCCGACAGTCGAGCGCGTCGTTTTTGGCGTGAGCAGCGACGTGCTGAAAATGATAACCCTGCCCTCTGATGAATACACGGCGATTTCAGTCTCATTCCCGAGCGGAATAATTGATATAAGCGGGCAGCTAGCCGAATACGCACCGGTCAGCTTTTTCCGGTTTGTTTTTGTGGCATACGCTGAAAGCTCAATACGCGCAACCTTACCGTTTTCATAGAAGAAAAGGACATGACCGGAATAGTCGCCTGGATCGAGCATATACTTAACACTCTCGCCCTCGTCCATCTGGAGATAAGACGGGAGGTACGTGCCAAGAACAGAAGCTTTCGTATCCTCAAAATCTCGGATACGGACCTTATAAACCTGCTGCTTATCGGAGAAAATCAGCAGGTCGTTTTTGTTCTGGGATTCAAAGCTCAAAAACGGGCCGTCCGTCTCTTTGTATTTCTGCTCACCGCCCATTCTGAGCGAGAGTGGTGTGATCTTCTTAAAGTAGCCTTCACGGGACAGGAAGATATTGACCGGATAATCTTCAACCTGGTCGTCTTCCGTGAGCTCTTCCGTTTCGTCATCATAAATAATGGCGGTTTTCCGATCGGACCCATACTTCTTCATGACGTTTTTGAGTTCGTCGACGATGACCGCTTTGATACGCCGCGTACTGCCCAGTATATCTTCGAGGTCTTTAATCTCTTCTTCTAGAGAGCTTGTCTCATCGATGCGTTTGAGAATGTATTCGCGGTTAATGTTGCGCAGCTTGATTTCCGCGACGAATTCGGCCTGAAGTTCATCAATGCCAAAGCCGATCATTAAGTTTGGGACGACCTCGGCTTCTTCCTCCGTATTGCGGATGATAACAATTGCCTGGTCGATATCGAGGAGGATTTTTTGCAATCCGAACAGGAGATGCAGCTTGTCCTTCTTCTTTTTGAGTTCACTGAAAATTCGGCGCTTAACACCTTCGGTTCTCCACGCCAGCCATTCCTCCAGAATCTCGGTGACGCTGAGGACGCGCGGCATTCCGCCGATGAGGATGTTGAAGTTGCAGGAGAAGCTGTCCATCAGCGGTGTCTGCTTAAAAAGCCTTGCCATGAGCTTATCCGGGTCTGTTCCGCGCTTGAGGTCAATCGTCAGCTTAAGACCGCTTAAATCGGTTTCGTCGCGCATATCGGAAATTTCGCGGATTTTACCGGATTTGACGAGCTCCGCCACCTTGTCGATAATGGCCTCGGCCGTTGTCGTATAAGGGATTTCATATATCTCAATGAGATTTTCGGATTTGTCAAACCGCCAACGCGACCGGACCTTAAAGCTGCCACGGCCAGTTCTGTATATGGCATCGATCTCCTGCGCGTTGTAAATGAGCTCGCCGCCCGTTGGGAAATCCGGCGCTTTGAGAGTCGACATGATGTTGTGATTTGGGTCACTGATATAATCAATCGTCGTCTGGCAAACCTCGCTCAGATTGAAGCCGCAGATATTGCTGGCCATTGCGACGGCGATACCCATATTTGCGCTGCAGAGCACATTGGGGAATGTCGTCGGCAGGAGCGTGGGCTCGAGCATCGTATTGTCGTAGTTATCGATAAAATCGACGGTATCGCGATCAATATCCCTAAAAAGCTCGGCGCAGATAGCGGACAGCTTTGCCTCCGTATAACGCGATGCGGCGCAGGCCATATCGCGTGAATAAACCTTGCCGAAATTGCCTTTTGAATCGACAAACGGCGCCAACAGCGCTTCATAACCCTTTGAAAGACGCACCATCGTATCATAAATGGCAGAGTCGCCATGTGGATTAAGACGCATCGTCTGTCCGACAATATTGGCTGATTTCGTCCGCCCGCCCGTCAGAAGCCCCATTTTGTACATCGTGTACAGCAGCTTCCTGTGGGCCGGTTTGAAGCCGTCAATCTCGGGGATCGCACGGGAAACGATAACGCTCATGGCATATGGCATGAAGTTTGTTTCAATGGTGTCCGTTATCGGCTGCTCCAAAACCGCAGCCCGCAGCCCGATAACATTGGGGTTTATGGTGCCTTTTTCATCTGTCTGTTTCTTTTTAGCCATGATGAACCCCTTCGAAATTTGTGTAGGGGCGATTCATGAATCGCCCGGATCGACGGCGCGCCGGGTCGTCGCGCCCTACAAATTGACCCATTCAGTAAGATATTCAGGATAGTCATACGGCGTAAATTCGGTGACATCGAAATGCAGTATACCTTTTTGGAAATATGGGTCGGTCGATATATAGTCCTCCACCGCCGCGCGGTTTTCGGCTTTTGCTATGATGAAGCCGCCGTTGCCAGATTTTTTCGGACCGGCGCAGAGAACGTTTCCGGCGCGTACGCCGCGTATGATGAATTCCTTGTGTGCCGGTAAAAGCATATCAACCTCTGCCAACGTCATCGGCAGGGGATCGCAGTAGGATGCGGAAAGGACGAAGTATGCCATGAATAAACCTCCGGATCACTCGGGCGATTCGTGAATCGCCCCTACATAATAGGGGTCATAGGGCGCAGCCCTATACCTTAATTGGGCGGGCGGGCGGGTGGGTTTTATGATATATCTGCCGCGTCCAAGTATTTATACCCATTTTCCGCAATAAAATCTTTACGCCCCGCAAGATTGTCTCCCTCGAACAGGTCAAACGCTGCGCTCATTAAGTGCTCCTCAGTGGGCATGACCCTGATGAGCCGCCGCGTTTCGGGGTTCATCGTTGTCAGCCACATCATTTCGGGGTCGTTTTCACCGAGACCTTTTGAGCGGCTGATGGTATATTTCGCACTGTTAAAGCCGGAGACAAACTCGGCCTTTTCGCGTTCGGAGTAAGCGAAATAGGTTTTGCCCTTACTCTCAATTTCAAATAGAGGAGATTCGGCGATGTAAACAAAGCCCTCCTGTATCAACGTCGGAACAAGACGGTACAGCATCGTTAATATTAATGTGCGGATTTGAAAACCGTCGACATCTGCATCCGTGCATATAATCACGCGGTTCCATCGGAGACTGCCCAGGTCAAATGTGCTTAAGTCCTTATGGTGCTTGCTGTTTACTTCAACACCGCAGCCAAGAACCTTGAGAAGGTCCGTAATGATCTCATTTTTAAAAATTTTATCATAATCCGCCTTCAGACAATTGAGGATTTTACCGCGAACGGGCATAATCCCCTGAAATTCGGCGTCCCTCGAGAGCTTGCACGCGCCGAGTGCGCTATCACCCTCAACGATATATATCTCGCGCTTTGACACATCCTTTGTTCGGCAGTCAACGAATTTCTGTATGCGGTTGTTCAGGTCAATACCGCCGGAAAGCTTTTTCTTGATGTTGAGCCGCGCTTTTTCGGCCGTTTCGCGGCTTCTTTTATTGATGAGAATCTGATCGGCGATTCTGTCGGCTTCCGTCTTGTGCTCAATGAAATAAACCTCAAGCTGACTCCGGAAAAATTCCGTCATCGCTTCTTGTATGAATTTGTTGGTGATGGCTTTTTTTGTCTGGTTTTCATAAGAGGTTTGCGTCGAAAAACAGTTTGTAATCAGAATCAGACAGTCCTGAATATCGACAAAGCTGATCTTGCTCTCGTTTTTTTGATATTTATTTGTCTTTTTCAAATAGGCGTCGACTTCGGAAATAAAGGCGCTCTTCGTCGCCTTTTCAGGAGAGCCGCCATGCTCCAGCCAAGAGGAGTTATGATAATACTCAATGAGATTGACTTTATTTGAAAAGCAGAAGGAGGCCGAGAGCTTGACTTTGTATTCGGGCTTGTCCTCACGGTCACGTCCCTTGCGTTCGGATTCGATAAATACGGGCTGGGTCAGCGCGTCCTCACCGACGAGTTCGGCGACGTAATCACTAATGCCATTGGGGTAAAGGAAATCGGTTGTTTCGTAGCCCGAACCCAACTGGTTCTTAAACCGGAAGGTGATACCGGCATTGACGACAGCCTGACGCTTGAGCGTGTCCAAAAAGAACTCTGCCGGGATGCTGATATCTGTAAAAACGTCAAGGTCCGGCTTCCAGCGCTGCAATGTGCCGGTCCGTTTGCCTTTGGCTTCTTCACTCGTCAAGCCGCCAATATTCTCGCCCTTCTCAAAATGAAGGCTGTACTTATTTCCGTCGCGCCAGACGGTGACGTCCATGTATTCGGAGGAATACTGCGTCGCGCAGGAGCCGAGGCCGTTAAGCCCAAGCGAATACTCGTAATTCTCGCCCTCAGCGTTTTGGTATTTACCGCCGGCGTATAACTCACAGTAGACGAGCTCCCAGTTGAAGCGGTTCTCCTTTGGATTCCAGTCGACCGGACAGCCGCGGCCGAAATCCTCAATCTCAATCGAGTTGTCCGTATAACGCGTCACAGTAATGATACTGCCGTGGCCTTCACGCGCTTCATCTATGGAATTTGATAGGATTTCAAAAACGGCGTGCTGGCATCCTTCGAGTCCGTCAGAACCGAAAATGACGCCAGGGCGCTTTCTGACCCTGTCGGCGCCCTTGAGAGACGATATGCTCTCGTTGCCGTATGAAGCTGTTCTGGCTGATGTTTTCATGGTTAATCCCCTATATATAGATATGAAACGGGATGCCCTATCGGATATATAGTATATATGATAAACCGTGGAAAATCAAGCGAAGTTTGAATATTTTACAGACGGCGCCGGAAAAGGAAATAGAGGGATTTGCACCTTATGTTGATTGCTTCAACTATGATTAATTATCTGGAGTATTACCTTGCTGTATGTTATATATGTAAAATCAGTTATGATCAGCATGGACCAACACGCACACTGAGCAAAAACAAAGCGGTGGCTGTCATTTAATACAGCCACCGCCCTCAGACACAAAAATTCGATTCTTAGTCGAAACTAACTGAATCTTAAACCTGCCGACCTGTTCGACCATTCACCATAAGTCATCACGTAAAGCAACATGATACATAACTGGCACCGGTCTGATTGACAGTCGGGTTTTCATGTCCAATTCTATTATGGCTGCCCAATCAGAAAATAAACGTGAAAATTTTTGAAATTTAAAGAAAGGTCCTGAATATATTTTAGTGGACAGACTAAAAGCATGCGAGGGAGTGAACTAAATGGCAGGACTACAGACAACGGGTATCATCATTATTTTAGCCGTTCTTGCGCTCGTCGTCTTCATCATACTCAAAAAACCGATTAAGATTGTCTTTAAGCTGATCCTCAATACAATAATTGGATTCTTGGCACTGTTTGCCATCAACTATCTTGGATCCTTTATTGGCATATCCATTGCTGTTAACTGGATAAACGCCGTCATTGTCGGTGTCCTCGGCATACCGGGTGTCGCGCTGATTTTGCTCCTGAAGTGGATTACCGTCGTTTAAAGCATCTATGTCTTGACAACAGGTTTGTGATGTACTATTGTATTAATATAGTAATACAATAGTACATTTTTTTGTTTTAACCGTTATGAACAGAGGAATATTATCCTCGACATGGGTATATATGTCAGGTATACTATTGATGTTTCCGCTCTGGGCACATTTTTTGAAGCGTTAAAGCAGAAGCTTTGATATAGTGTTGATATTTTATAACAGGATTTGGAGTGGTTTGATGAAAAAAATACTACAGGCTGTGGGACTTATCCTTGCGCTGATGGTGATCTATTATGTCGCGCAGGTGATTGTAACCTCTGTTATAGCAATCATCCAGGTTATACCGGCGATGATGCAGGACGTTTTATCAGGTGTTCAGCCTGATGTCGCACGGATGACGGAGCTGTTGAACACGGTTGCCGCGCAGACGCCTTTTATTTTGTTTTTCTCGGTCATTATTGCTCTGCCGACATATTATATCATTTACATGAAACGGCATCAGGAGCTGCTGACGTTTTTAAGCATCAGAGGGATCGGTGTTATCAGCATTCCTGTGCTTGTCATTTTGGGTCTTTCATCAAACTTTATCATTGAACTGCTCTTGTCTCTCGCCAGCCAGATTAAGGCCTTCGTGCCTATTTTCGAACGGTACAACCAGCTCGCCAATTTCATCACGGGCGGGGACTTTATCCTGAGTCTTCTGGCTGTCGGAATTATCGGCCCGATTTTTGAAGAGATTCTTTTCAGAGGTCTGATATTCGGCGAACTGCGGAAAATCACAAAAGTAAAGATAGCGGTTGTCATCCAGGCCCTGCTGTTTGGTGCTTATCATATGAATATCGTACAAGGCTCTTATGCGTTCATCATCGGCTTGCTGCTTGGGTATGTTATGTATAAGAGCAATTCAATCCTCGCCCCGACGATCGTCCACATAACAATCAACAGCTCCTCTGTTTTGCTCAGTCAGTTTGTGAAGACAGAGGATATCGAGAAATGGGCCGGCGCACTGTATGCGTCAAGCTTTATTTTGTTTATTGCTGCAAGCGTGTTTATTCTGACCAACAGAAGCTTTAAGCGCACGATGGACAACAGCTTGTATTATATGAATCATGCACCCAAACTGCAGCCTCCGACAGAGGGCAATTCGTGAATTGCCCCTACACAATATTCCGAGGAATGGGTAAACCCATTCCCTACGGCGAAACGCCGCACATCATGTAGGGAACGGTCTTGACCGTTCCTCCGCTTGGAGCACCGATAGTGTGACGAGCTTTGCATAATATTTAGACAGGAGTTAAGAACATGCTGCTTGAAGTAAAAAATATTACAAAAAACTTCGGCGAAAAACAGGTACTAAAGGATGTATCATTTAGTATCAAGAGCGGACAGGCCCTTGGGCTACTCGGCAGAAACGGTGCCGGGAAAACGACGATGATACGCATCATTATGGGTGTCTTCGGCGCGGATGGGGGAAGTGTTCTGCTCGACGGTAAACCGATCAGCCGTGGCAGCGTTAAAATTGGTTATCTGCCCGAAGAGCGGGGGTTGTATCCGAAGAAAAGCATCAGCAGCCAACTCGCATATTTTGGCGCGCTGAAGGGCATGACGTCCGCTGAGACCAAGCAAGTAATAGATAGACTGCTCGGACGTCTTGAATTGTCTGAGTACGCCTCTAAAAAGCTGGAGATTCTGTCAAAAGGGAACCAGCAGAAAATACAACTGGCTGTCGCATTATTAAACGACCCGGATATTTTGATCCTTGATGAGCCTTTTTCCGGTCTTGATCCGGTTAACGCCATGATACTCAAAGACATCGTTTCTGAAATGATAGAAAAAGGTAAAATTGTTTTGTTTTCAAGCCATCAAATGAATTATACAGAGGAGTTCTGTAGGGACATCGCCATATTAAATAGCGGCAGGATTGTCTTGGACGGACCAATCCGCGACATCAAGCGCGGCTATGAGCGGCTGAAAATCGTCCTGTCATCGAATGATACTGAAATACTTGGGCAGTACATAAAAAGCGCTGCCGCGGATATTGTCACACATATCGAGCCCAAACAGGATACGATTACTGTCACGCTAACATCTGCCGACAAAAAAATGGAGCTTTTAAAAAGGCTAGCGGCGCAGAATCTCAATATCGATAGATTTATGGTTTTTGAACCGTCGCTTAATGATATCTTTGTTGAATATACGGAGGACGCCATATGAAGCAGTTTTTTAAGGTATTGAAATTTGAATTTTCAGTATACGCCAAAAGCAAGCCGTATATTATCATCACAGCGTTATTTGTCATTGTCATCGCTGGACTTCTCACATATCCCCGTGTTTCAGCACTCTTTAAGCAGGAGAACAATCAACCGAGCGCGGAACCCCAAAAAATAGCGCTCGTCGACCAGATTTATCAGAGCGACGACATTCTGCAAAAATTTTCTCAGGCTTTCCCGTCATATATAGTCATGACGACAAATGAAAGCGTGGACCAGTTAAAAGGCAAGGTCCAAAGAGGGGATTACGCCAGTGCGATCATATTGGAGTCGCCGCTTGAATTTACATACTTAACGGTCGGCATGAGTATATACGAAAACCCGGCACAATCCATCGGTGTTATCTTAAAGGAAAAATATCAGCTGACAAAAATCGAGGAGCTGGGGCTCACACCGGATGAAGCAAATAGCCTCATTAATCCTAACATTGACAGTACGATTACTGAGATCGGCAAGAGTCAGGCGGAGTCATTTATTTATACATATATTCTCATTATCAGCCTTTATATGGCGATCATGCTTTACGGACAATTTGTCGCGACAGGTGTTGCCAGCGAAAAAAGCACGCGAACCATGGAACTCCTCATTACAAGCGCGCGGCCGATGAGCCTGCTTTTCGGCAAAGTCATCGGTACAGGTCTTGCCGGCCTCGCCCAATTCGGCATCATCTTCGGCTCGGCGTTCTTATTCTACAACATAAACGCCGATGTCTGGGCAAGCAATCCCGTGATCCAGCAGATATTTAACATCCCGCTCGATATGTTCTTATACGTGCTGCTCTTTTTCATCATCGGTTTTTTCCTGTATGCGTTTCTGTACGGCGCGCTCGGCTCGCTTGTCAGCAGATCGGAAGATGTCGGCGCCGCAATCATGCCAATGACATTTTTAACGATGATTGCGTACTTTGTCGTTATAATCAGCATGAGCACCGGGAAGATAGATTCGCCCCTCATGGTCGTTTGTTCCTATATCCCGTTTACATCTCCATTTGTGATGTTTACACGTATCGCCATGTCGTCAGTCCCGCCGCTGGAGATTATCATCTCCGTCACGATTGCGATCGCTTCAACGATCGGCATTGGCGTCCTCTCGGCGGCGATATACAGGATCGGCATTCTCATGTACGGCAAACCGCCGAAAATAGGGGAGCTCATCAAAACGCTGAAACAACAGAGGTCAAGGGCTTAAGCGCGGCATTGACGTTTATCCTTCGTTCTGCTACAATCAGGCTGCAGACACAAAGGAGGTGCTTCAATGGCACTTGTTGAAAAAAATGAGAACCTCAAGGGCAAAATGGTCAAGATGGACGGCCTCACAATCTCCTGGGATGACGAAGAGGATGTTGAAGCGGTTGATGGCGTAGAGCTTGTGCCGGACGATACGCTCAGCGAAAAGAAAATCCTTAAAACAAAAAATGATGACCTAAAAACAAAAAAAGTAGTTATATAACAAAAGGCTGTTTCACTTTAGATGAAACAGCCTTTTACTCATTGAACAGCATGTACTGTTCGTAAATTGTAGGGGCGGATTCCATATCCGCGCTTCTCCTGCGGCGCGTTACAAGGAACGGGCGGATATGGAATCCGCCCCTACGGAGCTTGCGCTCAGGCTATGGTTTTTACTTCTTCGTCTCGTGATACTCCGTCTCTGTATTAACGTTCCAGATGTCGTTTTTGCTCTTTTTGTTTTCTTTGATGGCGGTCACGGCCTCCATGGCGGTGAGCATGGAGTGGTCCATATTGTTGTATTTGTGCTGGCCGTTGCGGCCGATGCAGTATAGATTTTCTATTGTGTCGAGATACGTCCGAACCGTGTCAAATTGTGCGTACGACCCAAAATAGGCGGGATACGCTTTTTTGACATTGATGCGCACACTGTCCAGTACATTTTCACGCTTGATCACATCGATTTTCTCAAGCTCATCAATGGCGAATTTTATAAAATCGTCATCCCGCGCGGTCCACATTTCGTCGCCCTCATTGCAGAAGTACTCAAGGCCGATAAAAACCGTGTTTTCAAGATCCTTCACCATGTACGGCGACCAATTGTTGAAAATTTGCAGACGGCCGAGCTTGACGTCGCGCTCCTGAACGTAGATCCAGCAGTCGGGGACAATATTTGAAACCGTTTTCATCTTCGTCTCGTTCAGAATTTCCAGTTTGTTGAGCAGAAGCCCGACGGTGATAAAATCTCTGTACGGCAGATTCTCGGCAATTTCCCGGACATCAGGCGGGACGGTATTACCCATGCCGACGACGAGGTCCTTGACCGGCATTGTGGATATGAAGTAATCGCCCTGAACTTGATGAGACTGACCATTCGATTCAACGGTCAGCGATGTCATTATTCCATTTTGGCAGGATAGCGAGACGGCTTTTGTGTTCATGCGGATTTCTCCGCCCTTTTGGGTGACAAGCGCCGCAAGCTGTTCCCAGAGTTGACCGGGCCCTTTCTTAGGATAGTTGAATTCCTCAATCAGAGATGTTTCGACCTTTTTGCTGTTATTTCCGATAAATGGTTTTTTGAGGATGTTGAAAACTGCCTTTGAGAGGGAGAGCCCTTTGACACGCTGTGAGCCCCAGTCGGGCGCTATTTTGCTCGGGTGGACACCCCAGACCTTTTCTGTGTAGTCTTCAAAGAACATCTCGTAAAGCGGTTTACCGAACCTGTTAATATAGAAATCGCCAAGCGATTCTTCCTTGCGCTTGAATATGGCGGCACGCATGTAACCGAACCCGGCCTTCACGGTGCGGGAAAAGCCCATGTTGCGAAAGGTCTGCGCTTTGAGTGAGATTGGGTAATCAAAAAACTTCCTCAGATAGAATATGCGCGAAACCCTGTTTCTTACAAGCATTACGCGGTCGGTTTCCTCCGGGTCGGGACCGCCCTTGACAAGCGGTTTAACGCGGCTGAGCAGAATATCGTCTTTACTCGGCGCACCTTGGAGGGGCATGATCTCATTCCAGAGATTCATAATGTCTTCATTTTTGGAGAAAAAACGATGGCCGCCAAGATCGATCCTGTTGCCATGATGCTCGGCTGTCCTGGATATGCCGCCGATATAGCTTGTCTCTTCAAGAACGATCGGATGTATATCAGTTTCACATAGCATTTTGTATGCGGCGGTAAGTCCCGCGGGACCGGCGCCGATGATAATCGCCGTTTTATTTGCCATACGTCAATCTCCTATTTAAATATGAACATTTTTCTGCCGATGTAATTCCATATCAGGACAATGCCGGTGACGAAGATTTTAACAAGCATGTAGTTGACGAATAGAAGCTCGGTTCCTATATACATGCCGAGCTCTGTCAAACCAAAACCAACAGTTCCGACGAGCGCAAAGACTAAAAAGGCCTTCATGGATCTGCCGACATGTAATTTCCGTGCGTTTATGAAAACAAAACGGATCGACAGAATATAGTTGAAGCTGAGGCCGGCAATAAAACCAACGGCTGTCGCGATATAAAGCCTGGATCCGAAAAGCTCCGGCAGAATGTTGTTGAGCAGCACGAGCACACCGAAGTCCACAAGAAATGCCAGACCCCCGACGATGCAAAACCGCATAAATTCAAAAAAAAGAGGCTTCATATTTGTTTTATCAAATTCCATCAGAAAGACCACCTAAACAATATAAAAGCATGCTGCGGCAATGCAGAAAACGCCGAGAATAACGGTCAAGCAGATAAAAATAGACTTGCTTAATCTGCTGCTCACCAGTTTGTCCGACAGCAGCCCTAAAAACGCCGCGCCTGTGATGACAGTCGGCACGATATACCGAAAATCCATTGTACAGCCGAAGGGATACCTGATATTAAAAAAGACGAAGGACGCCATCAAGAGGGCCCACAGCGCTGTAAGACTTAGAACAGCGAGTTTGTTTTTGCTTCTGTCAAAGAACAGCAGCCAAACCATTGCGCCGAGTGAAAAAACGATCAGAAGCAGGCTTGAGATGATCAGGATGACGGCAAAAACGTCGTGTTTTTCCGAAAACGTATACTCGCCGAAGAGCGCGCACTTGACGGTATATTCCCATATGTTGAAATCGTCATACGGATTGCAGTAGACGTTGCCCAGCATGCGGGGGAGGGAAATGGTGAGAAAACGCTCGACAAACGAAATATCTCCCACATACAGAGAGCTTTCCGGCGGTATTCTGGCGACGTATCCGAGCGCCTGGCCGAATAGCCTCAAATTGCGGATGTGATACCACAGTCCGAGCGGTATACAGACGGCAGCAAAAGCCGTGAACTGATAGATCACCCTGACGGCATCCTTATCCCTGAATTTCCGAATCAGGACGATTAGGAATATGGCTGCGGTGAAGAAGGCGACAAGCGCGCCTGAGAACTTGGTGCTCATCGCACACCCGATGGAGAGTGCCAGCAGGAGGATGTTTTTATAGGTCGGGTTTTTATACCAGCGGATTGTATACAGAAAAGCCGTCGTGAAAAAGAATATCATGAGCATGTCGTTATTGATGCTCGCCGACAGGATAATAAAGGTCGGATGAAAAGCGATGAGCGTAAGGGCGATGAGCTTGGCCCGTTTTGAAAAGCCAAATTCACCAAAGAGGCGGTGGCAAGCAACGAGCAGCGCGCCTGAGCTAAAGCAGGGGATGAGCTTTGCCGACTCGAAAATCGTATCGAGATTTTTTTCGCCTGTTAACAAAGCATATAATTTTGCAACAACCGCGCCGGCGATATGCGCGAAGGGCGGATGGTAAAACTGGCCGCCGTTGGACGCAGGCAGACCTTCCAGACGAAACAAATGATTCAAATATTCAAGGTGCCCGTAACCACCCAGATTGTTCACGTCATGGCCACGAATGAAAAAAGGCGTATACAGCATGTAGCCGAAACGCAGCAATAACCCTGCAAGAATGACGATAAATATCAGTTTCTCACAAGTCATTCTGCGCCTGAACGTGATGAAAAGGGTCGTGACAACTAAAACAAATAAAAGCAATGCCATGACGATCCCGGCACGGGCGTCACCGTCGTAAGGATCTGTCGCATTTGCAATGACGTCGCTTGTCCCGTATAGTGCGACAAATGGGGAGAAGATCAGGTAGGAAATAAAAAGGCTGATAAAAAGCCAGATATACACGTTGAAGCCGCTCAGCATCCGATGCAGAGCGCTGCCTTTGCAATCCAACCGATTCTCCACTGATTTTAGCTCCTTGTTCATGAGATGATGCATCAATCGAGAAAATTAACCAATAATCTTCATAATTTTAACGCAAATTAGGTCAATAATTATGAACAAATTGTGAACATTGCCCGACGCGCAATGAGAAAATAATCCTATGACGACATAAAAGGACAAAATAATGTAAACATTCGTTGTTATTATTGTATTACCCATGACATATAAAGTATAATTATGATGGATTAGGGCTCCAAAATCGGATAAGCCTTATCAGCAAGCCCGCGACGATCATATGGAGGATCATAATGAAAAAGCGTATCATATCTGCTCTGCTCATACTTATTTTACTTATCAGCGTCCTGCCAGGTACCATTCTCGCAGTAGGCGGACTTTCGAGCTTTGTCAAAGTCGCTGCCTATCAAAGTGGGCGGTTTCCGGATGTCTCGACGTCAAAATGGTACGCTTCCAGCGTTCAAACAGCATATGAGTATGGGCTCTTTAACGGCAAACCGTCGGGGATGTTTGACCCCGATTCAAATGTGTCGCTTGCTGAAGCAGTTAAGCTGGCCGCATGTCTGCACAGTATTTATAATACGGGCGCTGCGAGCTTCGGTGCCTCCTCACCCTGGTACAGGCCATATGCAGATTATGCCCTAAATAATGGTATAATCTCCGCAGATTACACGGATTACGCGGCACTTGCAACGCGGTCGGAAATTGCGGTTATTCTTTCAAAAGCGCTTCCTCAGGAAGCCCTGTCAGCTAAAAACAACGTCCAGGACAACGCCATTCCCGATGTCCCGATCGGTTACAGCTACAGCCCGGCTGTTTATGCGTTATATAGAGCGGGTGTTCTGGTAGGCTGCAATACAAAGGGGTTATTCTTACCGAACGACCACATAACAAGAGCAGAGGTCGCCGCCATTATTACCCGAATGGCAAACGCATCGTTCCGAAAATCCATATCACTGAGCCTTGACTTAACGCAAGAGCAGCTTTTTGACAAGTGCTCACCGGCTGTGTTTTATATCGTCATCCAGGACGTCAAAGGTACTGTAATCAAAACAGGCAGCGGTTTTTTTGTTGACAGCAGCGGCCTTGCTGTGACGAATTACCACGTGATTGGCGGCGCGGCAAAAGCCGTCATCACGACATCAGACGGCAAAGAATACGATGTCGCCGGTATTTTTGATTACAGTCCGGACAAGGATCTCGCACTCATCAAAGTCGACGGTACAGATTTTCCGTATCTCGAATTGGCCGATTCCGACAAGGTGGCAACAGGCGCCAGTGTCTATGCGATCGGCAGTCCGCTCGGTTATAAAAACTCTTTCTCAGCCGGACTCATTTCAAGTGCTTCGCGTGATGTTGAGGGCAGAAACTATATCCAAACGACAGCAGCCATATCGTCCGGCAGCAGCGGCGGCGCGCTTCTTGATAAGTCTGGCAAAGTCATTGGTGTGACAACGGCCACAGCTGTCAATGCGCAGAATATCAATCTCGCCCGTCCGATCAATGAGATTTTAGACATGAAGAGGACGAGCGTGGTCACACTCGAGTCGATACTGCCGAAAACAGACTATTATGAGAATCGTTATCCGGTACCAGATTTCGGTGCATTTTCGAAAACTGTACTATTCCAGAGTGAGATAGACGGTGCGACGGCTTCATATTTTTATCGGGCGAGTGATTTGTCCGTAAAGGTCGAGGACGCTTTTGAGGGCTATGCTGCGCTCCTTGAACAGAATACCTTCTCGTTTTATGGGTATGCGATTGAAGATGGCAGGATAATTTCCTATTATTTGAATAACGCTTATGGATTGCTTGTGACGTTCGGTGTAAAAGAGCAAAACGGAATAGACTGTATTCGTGTCCAAATCCTTGGAATTTAGCCGAAACTGATAAAAAATGCGTTAGTATCGACCTAATCCGCTCTGTTTTTTTCTGATAATCGTAAAAATCTTGACAAAAGGTAGAAAAAGGAGTAGTTTAGAGTAGTATTAATAGAATTAGTGAAGAGTGAAACCTTTTGTTTTTCAGATACGTTCCGCTTATTGGCAGGGAACGACAGCAGGGAGGTAAATTTTCGTGAAGATATTTAATGACAAAACGACCCCGGGGTACATTCCGGAAAAAAATGAAACGCAAGGCCGCATTTCGAAGTCACCGAAATCGGGCTCAGAAAAGAATGTCCAGGTTGTTCAAACAAGTGACGAACTGGAGCTGTCAAGCCAGAAAGTACCGGTTATGAGTACAATGCGCGAAACCGATATTGGCGGTTCGCCGTCTTTTGAGTTTGATGCCGGTGACGTACCGATGATAAAACAGAAGATATCGTTCGTGAATGGGTACATCCTGAACAATCCGCTCGAGGCCTTGTCTGCTCAGGCTAATCTGAATTCTGAGTCGGTTGCGAGACTCGTTGGCTAATCCAACCAATCCGCCCAATAGAAGGATAATGCGCCGTTTCGGCGTTTAATGGCAATGCTATGCCTATAATGACTATAAGAATCCCTCCGAAAAATTTTCGGAGGGATTTTGAACTAGTATGGATGAAAGAAGCATTCACGCGCTCCACAAATTTTCAGGCAGCGATTATCTGAACTAAAGTGATTCAGGTTCGTTTAATGCCTGTACTCTTGTTTTTATGTAAGTCTGCACCTCTTGTTTTGGTAGATCAAGCGCTGCTGACAGTTCGCCGAGCAGTAAATCTTCACCGAGCCGCAGATACTTTTCGTCTGTTGAGCCGATTTTAAAATTTTGCGTTTTCTTTTCATAAATGGACAATGTGAGTTTGAGCAGCTGCGCGCAGTCACAGGATTTCACAAGAGCGCTGTAATACTCCGTCAGCTGGCGCCAATCCTGATTCTGGTACGCTTCTACATGAATTGACGGTATCGTTTCAATGAGTTGTTTTGCTTCTTCCTTTGTGATGATGCGGCGCATCGGAACCTTCGCACAGTCGATTGGTGTAATGATTGTGCAGTTCTGATTCAGTGGACGCAGAACATAATGAAGCCTGGATTTATCTGCCCCTGTAGAATCAACAGTCCTGATGTCTACAATACGGCACGTGCCGGAGTTACCGTAAAAAATCCATTCACCGATCTCAAACATAGCATTTTCCTCCTCGCAGCCGACGACATCACAAGCAGAATAACAGTTGACAAAAAAGCAGCATTGACAACTGGACTTACGCTCGTCAGAGCTGCGCGCTGTACAAGTAGTATACCATATATATTAAATGTGTGTAAGCATAAAAAAATCTAAAGAATTAATAGTTTAGAAACATCGAAGTGTTTTTTTCTTAACATATTCAAGATACTATAGTAATCATACAAAGCCTAAAACTTTTTTCATTTTTATCCTCTCAATCCAAACAAAATAACGGAAGCTGTGAGCGAGCTTCCGTTATTTTGTTTTTATTGTATATCCGCTTTTATTATTGCGTACTATTTCACGCACTCGTTGAAATTGCCGCGTTTAGTGTAGGTCGTGTGCAGGAGGTGATGGGAGACGTGGCCGCAGGGCTCGTGCAGGAAGCTGGTATATAATTCCTGAACACTTGGGTTCTCGTGAGATTTCCGCAGAACCTTGCTCTCGTCCTCGGCATAGATGGCTTTCATGCGGCGAATCTTGTAGTCCTCGGGTTTTCCGGCCATACGCGGCTGACCGCCGCCGTTGATGCAGCCTGAGGGGCAGCCCATGACTTCGATAAAGTGGTACGGGCTCGAGCCGTTTTCAATCTCTTTCATCAGCACATCGGCATTCTTCAGGCCGCTCGCCACAGCGATACGCGCTGTTACACCCTCGAGGAAGATATATTCCGGCTTGACATTTTCAAATGTGACAGATGCTTCTTTGATATTGTCAAGGCCGACAATCGGACTGACATGGAGTCCGTCAAATGGAAGCTCACGGCCTGTCGTCAATTCGTAGACGGTACGGAGCGCCGCTTCCATTACACCGCCCGTGACGCCGAAGATATCGGCAGCGCCCGTGGAGAAGCCGAGCGGATCGTCAAATGTGCCGTCGGGAAGATTGATGAAATCGATACCTGCCGTCTTGATCATGCGGGCAAGTTCTCTTGTCGTTAAAACGGCATCGACATTGGCATTATTATCATTTTGCATTTCTGGACGTTGAATTTCATATTTTTTCGCTGTGCAAGGCATAACAGAGACGACGAAGAAGTCTTTTGCCGGAACACCGATCTTATCGGCATAATAACTCTTAACAAGCGCGCCGAGCATCGTATGCGGGCTCTTGCAGCTCGACAGATGATCGAGTTGCTCAGGAAAAGCGTGTTCAATGTGCTTGATCCAACCGGGTGAACAGCTTGTGATCATCGGGAGTATAGCGTTCCCCCCGGTCAATGCAGCTTTGAGCCGATGCAAGAGCTCTGTACCTTCTTCCATAATCGTGAGGTCCGCGGTGAAATTCGTATCAAAGACATCATCGAAACCAAGGTCGTGGAGCGCCGTGGCCATCTTTCCGGTGACACGGGTTCCGACTTCCAAGCCGAATTCTTCGCCGAGCGCCGCTCTGACCGCCGGAGCGACCTGAACGACAACGCGCTTTGCGGGATTCTGCAGCGCTTTCCAAACATCGTCGATGGCGTCTGTCTCAATGATCGCGCCTGTTGGGCAGACGGCTGAGCACTGACCGCACATCGCGCAGTTCACGCCCTCGAGCGGTAGATCCATCGCGGGGGCTATTGTTGTTTCAAAGCCTCTGTTCTGGCTGCCGATAGCGCCGACGCCCTGGATCTCGTTGCAGGCTGTCACGCAGCGGCGGCAGAGAATGCATTTGGAAGGGTCACGTGTAATCGATGGGCTGATGTCGATAGGGGAGGGTGTCACTTTGTTGGGTATTTTTGCTTTCGTGATGCCGAGTGTAAAGCCCAAATCCTGCAGCTCACAGCTTTGATTGCGCTCGCAGTAGGTGCAGTCCTGCGGGTGGTTCGAAATCAAAAGATCGTACAGCACTTTTCTTGCTTTCTGGACTTTCTCGGAATTTGTTTTGACAACCATACCGTTTTGCGCCTTGACAATGCAAGAGGCCAGCAGCGTCCGCTGTCCCTCGACCTCGACAACGCAGATTCGACAAGAACCGTTTGTATGGATACCCGGAAGATTGCAGAGTGTCGGTATTTTTATTCCGGCCAGTTTTGCGCACTGAAGGATTGTCGATCCGTCAGGGGCAGATACTTTTTTACCGTTGATTGTGAGTTCTAACATTTTTCTGCCCCCCCATTAATATACGACCGCATCAAACTTACAGGCGTCCTTGCAGGCGCCGCATTTGATGCATTTTTCGGTGTTGATCGTATGTGGTTTTTTCAGTTCGCCGCTGATAGCACCCGTCGGGCATTTTTTCGTACAAACGGTGCAGCCGCGGCATTTTTCTGGGTCTATGCTGTATACGCTCAGTGATTTACAGATATGCGCCGGGCATTTTTTGTCCACGACATGCGCGAGATATTCATCTTTGAAATATCGAAGCGTTGTGAGAACCGGGTTCGGCGCCGTCTGACCAAGCTGGCACATGGCCGTCTGGCCGACCGTTTCGGCCAGGGACTTCAATTCGTCGAGGTCCTCAAGCTCACCCCGGCCGGATGTAATCTTTAGGAGGAGTTCCAGCATGCGCTTCGTGCCGTTGCGGCACGGTACGCAGTGACCGCAGCTCTCGTCCTGCACGAACTCCATAAAGTATCTGGCCGTGTCGACGAGACAGGTGTTCTCGTCCATGGCAATCAGACCGCCGGAGCCCATGATGGCGCCCATTGCGGACAGATTTTCATAATCGACGGAGACATCAAGATGCTCTTGCGTCAGACAGCCGCCGGAGGGTCCGCCCGACTGGACAGCCTTGAAGGCTTTACCGTCCTTCATACCGCCACCCATTTTATAAATGATGTTCCGGAGCGTCATGCCCATAGGAATTTCAATAATGCCGGGATTGACAATGTCGCCGGCAAGCGCGAAAACCTTCGTGCCGCGGCTTCTGCCGACGCCGTATGCCGAGAACCACGCTGCCCCCTTTAATATAATGGCGGGGACGTTTGCGAGTGTCTCAACGTTGTTGATGATTGATGGGCAGCCCCATAGTCCCACCTGGAACGGGAAGGGCGGCTTTTGGCGCGGTTCGCCGCGTTTGCCTTCGATGGAGTTCATCAGCGCCGTCTCTTCGCCGCAGACAAAAGCGCCTGCTCCGATGCGGATCTCGATATCGAAATCAAGGCCCGTGCCCAAAATGTTGGTGCCCAAAAGCCCGACCGAGCGCGATTGCTCGATTGCCGCAGACACACGTTCGACCGCCAGCGGGTATTCGGCGCGGACATAGATGAATCCCTTGTTGGCACCGATGACGTAACCGCCGATTGTGAGAGCTTCGAGAACGCTGTGCGGGTCACCCTCGAGGACGCTCCTATCCATAAAAGCGCCGGGGTCACCCTCGTCGGCGTTGCAGATGATATATTTCTGTGTACCGGGTTGATTCATGCCGGACTGCCATTTAACGCCGGTGGGGAAGCCTGCGCCGCCGCGGCCTCTTAGGCCGGAATCTATAAGCTCCTGGGCTGTTTTTTCGCGGCCCATCTCCATTATGACTTTTGCCAGAGCGAAATATCCATCATTTGCGATATAATCCTCAATGGAGGAGAAATCGATTCTGCCGCAGTTGCGCAGAACAATTTTTACTTGGTCTGAGAAGAACCCGATGTCTTTCGTATACGGGAGATAATCGCCTTTATCATGATCATAGTAGCAGAGCTCCTTGGCAATGACGCCGCCCTTTAAGTGGCAGTTAACGATTGTGCTGACCTTTTCGGGTGTCAGGTTACCGTAAAACACGCCTTCAGGGTCAACGATCATACAGGGGCCTTGGGCGCATAAGCCGATGCAGCCTGTGACGACGATCCGGACGTCTTTTGAGAGTCCGCCGTTTAATACTTCCTTATTGACGGCTTCGATGATTTTATCGCAGTGCGAGGAGACGCATCCCGCGCCGCCGCACACATAGACCGTGTGCTTGTATGTAGATATCTGGCTGCGGATCGACTCTCGAAGCCGTGCGAGATCATCGCTGTTCCTGATTATTAGTTTATTCATATCTCTTCACCTCTCACTTACTCGTGATACCACGGCTCGAGAATGCCGGGGAGATCAGCTGCCTTAACCTCTGGATAAACAGTTTCATTTATCGTCATGGCTGGAGCAAGTCCGCAAGAGCCAATACATCTGGCAATATCAAACGTAAAGACGCCGTCGGATGTTGTTCCGCCTGCCTGAATACCAAGTTGCTTTTCGATGGCTTCAACGATGCTGACACCGCCGCGTACATAGCAGGCTGTGCCCATACAGACCCTTATTGTGTGTCTCCCGCGCGGCTTTGTTGCAAAAAAGGAGTAAAAACTAACGACTCCTGATACGGTGGAAAGCGGAAGATCAAGCTCTTCAGCAACGATCTGCTGAATATTGAGCGGAAGATATCCGTAAACGCCTTGTACCATATGGAGCACCTGAATAAGGCTGCCTTCCTTGCCCTTGTAGCTTGCCGCCATTTGCCGGATACGCTGTATGAGTTCTTCCTCCGTGCCGGTGCAGCTTAAAGAATGATTTTGCGTCGTGCTCATTTCCTTTCTCCTTTACCGTTTATGTTTTGCCCGCAAAGCAATTGAAGATAAATTTTTACCAATAACAAATACATATACTAAACCCCAATGTTTAAAAATGCAATAATGAAATGTTAAAAATTTAACTAACTTAGAACGATACTATCGCAATATACATAAAATAGAAAAGTGTAATTTGTAGAACATTGACACAAAACACGAATAATACAAAAAGTTAGTTAGATATTACAAAAATGAAGGGATGGACAATATGGTCCATCCCTTCATAAGCATGCGTCATGTCGTACTTTTTACACCAAAGAATTGCAGAGCGCTTCCGCCGCGCGTATCCCGTCGACAGCGGCAGACATGATCCCACCGGCATAACCGGACCCTTCGCCGCAGGGGAAGAGGCCGCTGAGGCCAATCGACTGATAATCCTCTCTCACAATCCTGACAGGCGAGGAACTCCTCGTTTCAATAGCTGTCAGCACAGCGTCTTTATGAGAAAAACCGTGGACGCTTTTTTCCATCATCGGCAGCGCCTCGGCGATAGACTCGCAAATAAACGCAGGCAGGATATCCCAAAGATTGCAATAGCGGACCCCCGGAAGATATGTCGGTGTAATTGAGGCCTTCTTCGTCGAAGCGCGTTTTGCCAGAAAATCGCCGACAAGCTGAACCGGGGCGAAGAAATTCCCTCCGCCGTGCGTAAAAGCCGCTTTTTCGAGCGCGCGCTGAAAATGCATACCTGCCAGCGGACCATCCTCAAATCCCGCGGTGTCAAAATCCTCCGGCGTAACGGAGACGAGCAGCCCGCCGTTGATGCTGCTGTTTTTCCGGGCGTATTCGCTCATGCCGTTTGTAACAAGCCCGCCAGCTTCGCTCGAAGACGCGATAACGCGCCCGCCCGGGCAGACACAAAACGTGTAAACCGATCGCCCGTTTTTGAGATGTACTGCCAGCTTATAGTCTGAGGCGGGAAGTGTACCAAGAGTTGCGGCATGGCCGTATTGCGTGAGATCAATATCCTTCTGCTGATGTTCAATCCGGACGCCAACGGAGAAATTTTTCGCGCATAGGCTGACGCCGCTGTGCTCAAGCATCTCAAACGTGTCGCGCGCGCTGTTACCAGGCGCAAGAATAAGGTGCTCGGTCTCGATGGTATAATTGCCTTCGTCCGTCGTGACGTTGGCAGCTTTCAGACAGCCGTTCTCGAGTTGAAGCCCGTCCAGCTTGTGTCCGAACCGGATGTCGCAGCCCAGCTTTAATAGCTCCTGACGCATTGTAATCACGACGCGGCGCAGCTTATCTGTGCCGATGTGCGGTTTTGCCAGATACAAAATATCCTCAGGAGCGCCGAGGTCCACAAGCTTCCGCAGCACAAATGGGATACGCGCGTCATTTATACCTGTCGACAGCTTTCCGTCAGAAAACGTCCCGGCACCGCCCTCGCCGAATTGGACGTTAGAGCGTTCACTGAGTGCTCCTGTTTTCCAGAACAGCTCGACATCACGCGTGCGCTCTTCAACTTTGCTCCCGCGTTCTAAAAGGATACAGGGAAGGCCGGCTTCGGCAAGACACAGAGCGGCAAACAGTCCCGCGGGCCCTGCCCCGACGACAACGGGCCTGTTACCTGGCTCAGCCTTGCGGTATGGAAAGGAGTAGACCTCCGGCGGTTGATACGCCGACACAACCGCGCTCTTTGCTTTTATTATCTCAGCTTCGTTTTCAACAGTGAGCGCTGCCGTGTATATAAAGCAGACATCGTTTTTATGACGCGCGTCCACTGATCGCTTCAGAATCGCCATGGTCGTTATTGACGCTTCCGGGATGTCGAGCAACCTCGCAATTGAAGCCTTTAACCCGGCATCTCCCGCCGATGCGGATATTCTGATGTTGGTAAGTTTAATCATTATTTCGTTCCTTCATTACATTTGTTGCGTTTATGGTATCATTATTCACCGGCTGAGGCAAGCTTTACTATTAAAGTTTTGTCGGAGAAATATATAAATATTACACAAAAGCAGTTGACAATATATCTGGATTGTAGTATATTGTAGACAGAAAGGGTGATTCCAATGTGGGTAGATAACGGAGCTCTATAGGGCGCTCCTTTCTGCAAAAATTCTCAGCGTTCGTTTGGCAATCATCACGAGTTCATGGCAGACAGGACGTAGTGTCCAAAATAGCGTAGCCACGGAGAAAGTCAGTGAGCGCGTGGGCTGCATCAGAGATGTGTGATTAGAGCACCGATGATCCTGATTAGATGAAAGGCGGAAATAGCATTTGATAATTGAACGAGTCGGGTAGCCCCGCATCTGCGTTGGACGGATGCGGGGATGCGCTTTTATAAAGTGATTTATTTGGACATGCTATACATTGAAAACATGCCATTATTTTCTGTACAATTGTCGTAAATGCGCTATAATCATATACGACGATGTCAAGGCACTCATTTGATGGAAGGAAGATGTTATAAATGATACATATCTTCGAAGGCTATGAAAAAATGGATTTTGTAAAGGTCACCGACATGCTGTCGAAGTCTTACTGGTCTGAAGGGATCGGGATGGATGAAGTGATGAAGGGGGCTGTCAATTCGGCGCTCGTCGTCGGCGCTTTTATAGACAATGAACAGATCGGTTATGCCAGAGTGATTTCCGACAAAACCAGGTTTGCTTACATTTCGGACGTTTATATCGACGAACCCTACAGAAACCACGGAATCGGACTCAGGCTCGTTGAATATATTTTAAACCATGAGAGTTTAACTGACGTCTACCAGTGGATGCTCTCGACGAGAGATAACCACAGTCTCTATGCGAATTTCGGTTTTCAGCCGCTCGCACAACCACAGCGCATCATGGCGCTTCGGCGAGAAAGGTCAGACTTCTACCGTCCCCGTCCTATATAAATTCTGATCTAGGACATTATCCTAATGATCATTTTACCCCGTATCCGCAATTGGATACGGGGTTGTGCTTTTATGGCCCATACGCTATAATGGGAAGAAACCCCAGAAGGAATCGTCTGCCATGAAAACGAACATAAATACGATAATTACACTGGGGGCACTATCTGATATCGATGGGATTGAAATGCTTTACAATGCCCTCAACGACCACCTGGCCTGCCATACGAATTATGCCGGCTGGAGGAAGGATGTTTATCCGACTCGTGAGATTGCAGAGAGCGGCGTCAGAGACAAAACGCTGTATATAGCCAAACAAAAAGACAGGTTTCTCGGTACAGTCATATTGAATCACACACCGGAGCAAAACTACGATAAAGTGTCATGGCCGTCGGGCCTTTGCCTCAATGAGGTCTATGTGATACATACGCTTGCCATTCATCCGGAATGTCTGAGGCACGGCATCGGAAGGTCAATCCTTGAGTTTGCTTATAATCAGGCGCGCAAGGATAAAATGAAAGCACTCCGTCTAGATGTGAACGATGGAAATAAGCCCGCAATCATGCTGTACGAAGATTTCGGCTTCACACATGTCGATACAATAGATATCGGTTTAGGCGAATATGGCCTTAAGGATTTCAGGGTATACGAGAAACTGATATAAGCAGTTAGGGAGACAAATATGGAATTTGAAAATCGATTTATTATTACGAAAGAACGGTATATGGATTGGGTTAAGCATCCCATAAAGAAAAGTATGAATTATTTACTTAGATTTGCTTGGATAGCCCTGTTGGTTTTCGCTCTCGGTATTATCGCATTGCAAATAATTTCGAATAATATAAGCCTGATTATATTCTCCTGCGGTCTGGCTTTGTTCTGTGTTTATCGTGTTTTCTTCAGGGTAAATATTATTGCAAATAAGCAGTTCATCCAGACTGTATATATGCAGGGCGCAGAGGAATGGGAGCGGGTCACGACATTTTCCGATGACATTGCGATATTGGACGGCTGCTCGGAAACGCACTTCGATTATGACAAAGTAACCGAGCTTGTAGACTCTCAGAATTATTTGGCTCTAGGGATCGGACCGGGGTTGGGTAAGAGTTACCTGCGTTTAGCAAAGAATGGTTTCGGGCAAAATACAGAAAAGGAGTTCGTCGAGTTTATGAAAAGCACTTATCCCCATATTTCTATGCGTATTGTATAAATGACTTTCAAAGCAGTGGACATAATCCGCTGCTTTTGCGGTCATACCACGCTGTCCAAGGGTTTACAATTCTTTTGCGGTGTGATAATATTTTACTTCAGATTTAACATAATTCAAATAATAGATTGGACGATTTTATGCTCGATAAGCTCATGGAAATAGAAGAAAAATACATTGATTTAGAGAGGCGGATGCAGGACTCAACCGTCTATTCCGACCCGTCTCTTTACGCCAAGCTCGCCCGTGAGCAAAAGGAGATTTCCTCAATCGTTGAGGCATACCGTAAGCTTGTGAGATTTCAAAAAGACATGGATGACGCGACCACGCTGATGTCTGAACCGGATTTTAAGGAGCTGGCACAGGAGGAATACGAAAAGGCGAAATCCGAGATTGAGCGCATGCAGGAGGAGATTAAGATCCTGCTTCTGCCCTCTGACCCGAACGACTCGAAAAACGTTATCATCGAGATTCGCGGTGGTGCAGGTGGGGAAGAGGCAGCGCTTTTCGCGGGTAACCTCTACCGCATGTATTCAATGTACGCCGACTCGAAACGGTGGAAAACTGAGCTTGCCAATATCAACGAGACAGAAATCGGCGGTATTAAGGAAGTCAGCTTCATTATCATCGGCGAAGGCGCTTATTCCCGCTTTAAATTTGAAAGCGGCGTCCACCGCGTCCAGCGCGTGCCGGACACGGAATCGTCGGGGCGCATCCACACAAGTACGGTGACAGTCGCCGTACTGCCTGAGATCGAGGAACTGGAATTCGAGATTAACCCTGACGACCTGCAGATTGACACGTTCCGCTCAAGCGGCGCAGGCGGTCAGCATGTCAACAAAACATCGTCAGCAATCCGCATTACGCATCTGCCGACCGGCACTGTTGTTGAATGTCAGGACGAGCGCAGCCAACATAAAAATAAAGCACGCGCGATGACAATACTCACCTCGCGCCTATATGAGGAAGAACAGCGCAAACAGACCGCCGCGTACGCGGCCGAACGCAAAAGTCAGGTTGGCACAGGCGACCGCTCTGAGCGTATCAGAACCTACAATTTTCCTCAAGGCCGCCTGACCGATCACCGCATCGGCCTCACGCTCTATAAGCTCGAGCAGATCATGAACGGTGATTTAGACGATGTCTTTGATGCGCTCAGTATGGCCGATGCGGCAGAAAAATTAAAAGCCATCAGCGAAGACTAAAAACCCGCCCACCCACCCAATAGAGGTATAAGGCTGCGCCCTATGACCCCATTAGGAGACGCAGGGGCTTCGCCCCTGTAACCCCAAGTGGCTCCGCCCCATCCCATCAAAAGGCTCCCTTTTCAAGGGGGCTGTCAGCATGCGACTTCGAAGAAGTCGCTTTGCGACTGAGGATTTCCTCCTGTATCGCGTAACACCGAACAAGAGGAGGAACGGTCAAGACCGTTCGCTACATATAAAACGATATGCATCATTATTATGGAGAACATTACATTGAAGACCCGTTTAATCACCGACAACAACATGGCCCCAGCTGCCGAAATTATCAAAAAAGGCGGTCTAGTCGCAGTACCGACGGAGACCGTTTATGGTCTTGCCGCCGACGGTCTGAACAATGCTGCCGTTGATAAAATATACGAAGTGAAGAACCGACCGGAGACGAAGCCGATCAATTTACTTGTGACTGGCATGGCAGACGTTGAAAAATTCTGCTGCGAAATACCGGAATCGGCTTATATATTAGCTGAAGAATTTTGGCCTGGCCCGTTAACGATGATTCTTTTTAAAAAGGAAAACATCCCCGATATCGTCACAGCCGGCGGTAACACTGTGGGCGTCCGATGCCCGGACCACGCGAAAACATTGGAGATTATTCGACTGGCCGGTGTGCCGCTTGCGGCACCTTCGGCAAACCTTTCCGGCGAACCGAGCCCGAAAAACATATCCGATGTCCTCGCTGTCTTTGACGGTAAAATTGATGCTGTTGTGGATGGCGGTGTTTGCACTGTCGGCATTGAATCAACCATCCTTGATATGACAGTGATTCCGCCGAGGATACTGCGGCAAGGTGGGCTGCCTCGTGAAACGATTGAACAGGTGCTGAATACAACGTTGTAGCGGTAGGGTCAGCGCTTTGGGTCGGAAGCCGGCGCCTCCGTAGGGAATGGATTTATCCATTCCAATCCGGTATGTGCGGCGCGGAGGAACGGTCAAGACCGTTCCCTACAGAGCGATGTGCGGTCAAGTACCTAAATGCCCTTATATTATGGAGGGAATATGACTATAATAGGAATTACAGGTGGTACGGGCGGGGGCAAGACGTCGGCGCTCCGCGCGCTGCAGTCCCTCGGCGCGCTCGTTATTGACTGCGACGCGCTGTACCATGAGCTGCTGCTCCAAAGCGCCGAAATGATCGGTGAGATAAATAGCCGATTCGAAGGCGTTGTGATGGACGGGACACTCGACCGTAAGGCGCTCGGAAAGATTGTGTTTTCTGACAGCACGGCGCTCAGTGCGCTGAATGAAATTACCCATAAATTCGTTATGGCGGAAGTCAGGTTTCGCCTGACTCAATGGGAAGACGGCGGCGGCACACTTGCGGCCATCGATGCGATCGCCCTCATTGAGAGCGGACTCGGCGTGCTGTGCAGCATTATTGTCGGCGTTACAGCGCCATTTGATATCCGTGTCGGTAGAATAATGGCGCGTGACGGTTTGAGTGAGGAATACGCGAAGCTGCGCATTAATGCGCAAAAGCCGGACAGCTACTTTTATGACAACTGTGATTATGTACTAATCAGTGACAGTGACACTGTTGAGCAATTCGAAGAAAAATGCGTGATATTTTTTAAACAAATTTTAGGAGGAGCAACATATGCCGGAGCGTGACGAACTGTTTTTTACAAAGAAAAATGCCTATGACACAATCAGCGATGAGGATAAATCGCTGATTGATACTTACTGCGAGGGATACAAGAGCTTTTTGGATTGCGCCAAAACCGAGCGCGAAGCCGTCAATAAAGCAATAAGTATGGCCCAAGAGCACGGTTTTATGCCGTATGTGCGTGGGATGAAGCTTTCTGCCGGTACGAAGATATATAAGGATGTGCACGGCAAGGCGCTCATGCTTGCCATTATCGGCAAGGTGTCGCTTTCTGAAGGTGTCAACATTGCCGGTGCGCACGTCGATTCACCGCGCCTCGATCTCAAACAGATACCGTTGTATGAGGATGGCGAGCTTGCCTTTTTCAAGACACACTACTATGGCGGCATTAAGAAATACCAGTGGGTCACAATGCCGCTCAGTCTGCATGGGATGGTTATCAAGAAAGACGGCTCATGCGTCGATGTGATCATCGGTGAGGATGTGAGCGACCCAATATTTCTTATTACGGACCTGCTGCCGCATCTCGACAAGGATCAAGCCAAGAAGACGCTCGCCGAGGCCTTTACCGGGGAAAACCTGAATATCCTCATCGGCAGCCGACCGACCGGCGGTGAGAAGGATACCGACCGCGTCAAGCATACTGTTTTGCAGATACTCAATGAAAAATATGGCATCATCGAAGAAGACTTTTTGTCTGCCGAATTTGAAGCAGTACCTGTCGCCAGGGCTAGAGACGTCGGCTTTGACCGCACAATGATCGGTGCCTACGGTCAGGATGACCGCTCCTGTGCTTACGCCGAACTGCGCGCGCTCCTGGATATTGAAACACCGGAAAAGACGGCAATCTGCATCCTGGCAGATAAGGAAGAAGTCGGCTCTGACGGCGTATCGGGTATGCAGTCGGCTGTATTTGAAAACTTCATGGAAGACCTGTGCGACAGCCAGAAGATTAAGATGCGCCATTGCTTTGAAAAATCCTTTTGCCTGTCGGCCGATGTCTGTAACGCTTTTGACCCGAATTTCCCGGATGTCTCCGAGAAGCGCAACAGTGCGAAATTCAATTACGGCATGGGCATTCTAAAATTCACGGGCGCACGCGGCAAATCCGGCTCGTCGGACGCATCTGCCGAAACTGTCGGCAAGCTCAGGAGACTCTTCAACGAAAACGGAGTCGTCTGGCAGATGGCCGAGCTTGGCAAGGTTGACCAGGGCGGTGGCGGCACAATCGCCAAGTATATGGCAAACCGCAATATCGACACGATTGATGCCGGTGTGCCGGTCCTATCGATGCATGCACCGTATGAAATCACGTCGAAGCTCGATTGTTATATGACATATAAGGGCATCAAGGCGGTATACCATGAAAAATGATCAGTCTGTGCGCTTGAGAATCGACGCTTGGTTCGACCAGCACGCCGATGCACTGATTAAAGATGTCGGCAGGCTGATTGCCGTCAAAAGCGTTGCCGGGGAGGCGCTCGCCGGTAAACCTTATGGCGAGGGACCGGCAGCAGCGCTCGAAACTGCCTCGGCAATTCTGAATGAAAAGGGCTTTAAAGCTGATAACTTTGATAACCATGTCATCACGGCAGACTTAAACGCCTATGCGCCTGTGCTCGGGATTCTGGCGCATCTTGATACGGTCACCGTTGGAGATGGCTGGAGCAGCGATCCGTTCTCGGCGAAGGTACGTGACGGCGTCATATACGGGCGCGGTGTCATTGACAATAAAGGCCCGGCAACCGCAGCTGTTTATGCGATGAAAGCGGCCAGAGAAATTGCGCCGGAGCTCAAAAAAGGCTGCCGCCTGATTCTCGGTA
This sequence comes from uncultured Eubacteriales bacterium, assembly GCA_942492735.1. Lineage (GTDB taxonomy): Bacteria > Bacillota > Clostridia > Oscillospirales > Oscillospiraceae > Sporobacter. The sequence continues at coordinate 3,357,319 of OW818648.1, read as the reverse complement.
CAGCTGAGGAAACTGGCCATGATGACCTAACGTATTACAGCAAATCCAACGAAATGCCGCCCAACGTGTTCACACCGGATGCGTCTTATCCCGTCGTCAATCTCGAAAAAGGACGTCTCAAACCGACCTTCGGCGCTTCTTGGGAGGAAAGTAAAACATTGCCCCGCGTTGCCTATATAAAGGGCGGCGAAACGGCAAATGTTGTTCCGAATTACGCGGAGGCCTTGGTTGAAGGCTTACCCTTCGCTTACATTCAGGCGCTCTGCGTTGTAATTTCCTCGAAAACCGGCGCTATCATATCAGCAGCGCCATATCACGATGGTTTAAAGATTACGTCGATTGGGAAGTCCGCCCACGCGATGATACCCGGGGAAGGCCTAAACGCGCAGACAGCGCTGCTGTCCGTGCTCGCTGAGCTGCCGCTCGCCGAAGGCAGCTGCCGGAATTGTATCAATGCCCTCAATAAACTGCTCCCCTTTGGTGACACATCCGGCAAAGCGCTTGGTGTGGCGATGCGTGACGATATTTCCGGTGAGCTGACACTCAATTTCGGGGTGTTGTCTTTGGACCTGACCGGTTTCACAGCCAACTTCGACTGCCGCTCACCTGAATGCGCGACGGAAGCAAATTTAGACGACGTTGCTTTAAAAGCGCTTATAGACCGGGGCTTTACCATCTCCGACGTCGAAAAAAAGCTCTGCCACCATACGCCTCGGGACAGCGCATTCGTGCAGACATTACTTAAAGTTTATGAATCATATACCGGAGAAAAAGGCGAGTGCCTCGCTTTAGGCGGGCAGACATATGTGCACGACATCGACGGCGGCGTCGCCTTCGGTCCTGCTTTTCCCGGTGTTGACAACCGTCTCCACGGTGCAGACGAGTTTGTGTCCGTCAGCGACCTCATTCTAAGCGCAAAGATGTACACCCAAATCATCATCGACATGTGCTCATAACCAGATAAAATAAGGAGGGCGGGATTTCTTTATCCCGCCTTCTATTTTTTACGCTGTCCAGCGTGCTGCCTTGCGCACTGCCGCGTTCAGGCGTTGTTCGATCATAAACTGGGGCAGCCGTGTTGTTTGCGCGATCTGCTTGATTGACTGTTTCCGCCAACAAAAGAGCAGCAGAACATACCGCTCTTCGAAATTGAGACCAATGAGCTTTTCCGTAATACTGTCTTGAGCAATGCAGCCGATATAGTATTCGGACTTTCGCTGGACCTTCTTACCGTGCACATACAGCAGCCGGAGGCAATGCCTCTCAAATAGGGCGACGTCGGATTTGTTCCGAAGACGGTTAAAGGCATCAGAAAACGCGCCGACCATTGTTTTTTCGGCCAGACGCCTGTCCCCGACGGAATAGAGTGCCAGATTGTATAATTGCTTTACCGCAATCTGATATATGTATTCAACCTGAACATGTGAAGCGATGTCATTTCCTATCATAAAAACCACCAAACCGTTCAAACAGTCCATTACTATTTCTATAATAGATAACAACCAAAAAGACAATATGTAACATAGAAAGTATGAACAATTTTTGAACAATGTGAAAAACGACGATGTTTGAGCCGGATACGCTTAATTTTGAAAGTCATGCATTGTTTCAGCTCTGCCTACAAACACTGCAAGCGGAGGTGATTTATTTGACCGAAATTAAAATCGATACCGACCGAAAAGAGGAAACCGTCCCAGAACGGGATCAGATTATTGGTGAGTATCAGCGCGCGCAGATCAAAGATATGGGTTCAACGACGACGGCGTCAACAAAAGGTGTTATACATTGCCTGACGATCGTCGGGCAAATTGAAGGTCATCAGATTCTCCCACAGGAGACTAAAACCACAAAATACGAGCATGTCATGCCGCAGCTGGCAGCGATCGAGGAATCCGAGGAGATTGAAGGACTGATTATCCTGCTCAATACGGTCGGCGGTGATATCGAAGCGGGACTTGGTATTGCGGAACTTATTGCCAGTATGAAGAAGCCGACCGTTTCGCTGGTGCTTGGCGGCGGACATTCCATCGGCGTACCGCTTGCCGTTGCAGCAAAACACTCCATTATTGCACCGTCGGCTGCGATGACAGTCCATCCTGTCCGGTTAACGGGTGTTGTTATCGGCGTGCCGCAGACATACAATTACTTCGGCAAGATACAAGAAAGGATCGTCCAATTCGTCACGACCAATTCAAATGTCTCGCGAGAAAAGTTTATCAATATGATGCTCAATACCGGCGAGCTTGCAGCTGATGTGGGAAGCGTTATTTATGGTGCCGAAGCCGTGGAAATTGGCCTCATCGACCAGCTCGGCGGGTTGTCGGACGCGCTCAGCTGGCTGCACGAGCAGATTGATGAGGAGAAAAAGAAAAAAGCCGCGGAATTCTCCGAAGTCATTGACCCTTCATCATAGCAAAATAATCATTTGAAACGGGCGGCCAAGGGCCGCCCGTCGTTTTACTGCTGATAAAATACTGGAAATCATCAATCTGATATGATATTATGTGATATCAATGGTATAGTCAGAATACGCTAATATTTTAAAAATAATGCCGCATAATGCGGACGTCAGATAGGACAGGCGATATGTTTCGGGAGTGAACCGATGATATATCGATAGAAAATAGTCCTGTAAGAATCTGTGCAGTTGTGTTGGGGGGATGAGTATGTCGGTCTTTATGGCGATGCTGCTGGGGCTCTTAAGGGGCGCCACACTGTTTTTGCCTATTTCAAACACCGGACACCAGGCCGTTTTCCAGAATATTTTCGGGCTCGAATATCCGCCTGAAAACGGTGTATTCGAATTATTACTGAATCTCAGTACACTGATATCAATTGTCATGGTTTACCGCAGAGAGATTGCTGCTATGATCAGTGAAACTGCTGATTTTTTGAAAGACAGGACATCAGACAACGCAATGAGCGAGGGGAGACTGTCACCTTCCTTGCGAATGATATATTTCATCATCATCGGCACGTTGCCGCTCCTCTTTGCCATTCCGATTAATGACAGAATCGGCATTCTGATGAGCAATACAACGTTCGTCGGGGCTGCGATGATCGTTACAGGGATGATCTTGTTCTGCACGGACAAGCTTATCAAGCCCGGGCGCAAAAATGAAAAGACGATGAACACCAAAGACGCGTTGATCATCGGCATAGCCCAAGCCATTTCTGCAATTCCAGGACTTTCACGGACAGGTACAACAGCGGCTGTCGGTTTGTCGCTCGGGCTCGGCAAAGATTATGCCGTCAGGTTTTCTATTTTCTTATCATTGCCGTCCGTCATTGTTGCATTCATTATATCATTTGTCTCATCATTTCGAAGCGCGATTGACTGGTCGTCTTTTTTTGCATATCTTGCCGGTTTTGTCGTCTCTGTTTTATCGGGATATTTTTCAATCCAGGTGCTGCGTATGGCAGCGGCGAAACGTAAGCTTAGAAATTTTTCCTATTACATTTGGCTGTTGGGCATCATCACGATCATTTTATCATTAACTCTCTAGCATCTGAGGTGACTTATGGCGCAAACGAAGAATAAAAAAAACAGCACCGCAGCCGGCAAATCAAAGCAGACCGGCAGCTCAAAGACTTCTGAACCACATAAGAGGAGAACATACCGGCGTGAGATCGCGGCGGGTATCTTCCTCCTGCTCGGCATATTCTCACTGATTGGCTACTTCAGCTCAACCGGGTGGTTTATCGAGATTTTTTGCAATCTCGTGAAAGGTCTCGTCGGATGGGGCTTTTATGCCGTCCCACCGCTCCTGATTGTCTGTGCCACAATTTTATGCTTCCACAGAGGCAAACCTGTGCGCTTCAGAGTTATCTGCACGCTGATTCTATCTATCGCAATCGGGGCGCTCATCCATCTTTATTTCAATAAGACAGACTACACAATATCTTTTAAGATGATTTCGGAACTGTGGGGTTCGGGCGTAACGCTCAAAAGCGGGGGTGCGATCGGCGGTACGCTGACGGAGATTTTTACATATCTGTTCAGCAAAGTCGGCGCTTACATCGTTTTGATATGCGCCATTATCTTTCTGCTGCTTGTGTCACTCAATCAAACAATTGCCGGCATCGTCGATGCGTATAAACGCCGTCCAAGATATGAACCGGAAATTGACCCACCCTACGAGCCGGAAGCCTTTAAAGCCCGGCCCGGCTTAACAAGAGGAAAGAACAAGGTCATTGATATTCCGCTTGATGAGCCGAAATCCCGAAATATTCCAGAGCCACTCAAAACAAGCAAGCATGCGCCGTTCTTTAATACACATCCTGGTGTCAAAACACCCGCCGAGCTGATCGCTGGAGAGAATGTCAGTTTATCATCAAATGAGCATTCACCGTTATCCGAAACGGCCCAAGCGCCGGAAAAGGACCTTCCGCTTGACATTCCTTTTATGGAAAAAAGATCGGAGAAAAATACCGAAAAGCTTCAGCCTGACAAGAAAAATGACGCCGCGTCGGCCGAAGCGCCAAAAACGCCGCTCGTAAGGACAGAACACGATAAAAATAAATCTGCCTACACGTATCCAACGATTGACCTGCTCGCATCCGCCGCGCCTACAGGCCGCGTTGATGGTACGGAGGAGGTTCGTCTGAACATTGAACGACTGGAAGCTGCCTTCAGGAGCTTCGGTGTTAATGTCAAAATCTCCAGCTTTACGCGCGGCCCGACAGTGACACGCTATGAAGCCGAGCTGGAGGCCGGCGTGAAGCTCGCCCGATTGACGAGCCTTGCTGACGATATCGCGCTGTCACTTGGCGCCAGCGGCGTCCGCATCGCGGCCATGCCGAACAAGATATCGACGGTTGGCATTGAGGTACCCAACAAACTCGTCAGTAAAGTGCATCTTCGCGACATTATAGATTCACCGGAATTTAAGAACGCGCCATCAAGACTTACCTTTGCGATCGGTAAAAATATCGGAGGCGAAGCGATTGTCGGAGACATATCCAAGCTTCCGCATATGCTCGTGGCAGGAACGACAGGCTCCGGAAAATCCGTATGCCTCAATTCGCTTATTCTGAGCATCCTATATAAAGCAACACCTGATGAAGTCCGCTTTATTATGATTGACCCCAAGATGGTGGAGTTCCGTGTTTATAATGGCATTCCGCATCTGCTTGTGCCGGTTGTCACAGACGTTAAGAAGGCAGCGGGCGCACTCCAGTGGGCTGTTGTAGAGATGATGAAACGTTACAGGTTGTTTTCCGAGGCAAACGCCCGTGATCTTGAGGGTTACAACAAGCTCATGCTTAAATCCGAGGACGGTGTCACACTGCCGCAGGTCGTCGTCGTGATCGATGAGCTCGCTGACCTCATGCTGACGGCGGCAAAAGAGGTGGAAGAATCCGTCTGCCGTGTTGCCCAAATGGGACGCGCCGCCGGTGTCCACCTCATCATCGCAACGCAGAGCCCACGCGCTGATGTTATTACAGGTCTTATGAAAGCCAACATCCCATCCCGTATATCGCTGAAGGTATCAAGTGCCCTTGAGTCGCGCATCATACTCGATGCCGGAGGCAATGCGGACAAGCTCGTCGGTAACGGCGATATGCTGTATGCACCCATCGGTTCGGCAAAACCAACGCGAATTCAAGGGACGTGGGTTTCCGACAACGAGAGAGAACAGGTTGTCGAATATATTAAAAAGAGCGGCGCTGCCCAGTATAACGAAGAGGTTATTCATCAAATCGAGAAGGCAGCCGAAGAAAAATCCGACTCGAAAAATGATAATGACACTGAAGACGCCTCCAACTATGACGATCTTCTGCCTCAAGCAGTCGATGTCATCTTCGAATCCGGACAGGCCTCCGTTTCAATGCTCCAACGTCGGCTCAAGCTGGGTTACTCGAGAGCCGCCCGCATCGTTGACCAGATGGAGCAGCTCAAAATCGTCGGCCCGTTTGAAGGCTCAAAGCCGCGCCAGCTCCTCATCACAAGGGCACAATGGCGTGAAATGCAATTCATCCACGGTACAGCGCCAATAGACGCTTTGCCGGAGCAATTTGATACGCCAGAGACAGCAGAAGACGAATAAGCCCGCACATCCACACCATACCCAGTTTTTTAGGGGATCCTCACCTAACCCCGACTCTGACGGCCAATAATCACTCTTCGGCTTATCACATGGTTTCATGTAGGGGCGATTATTAATCGCCCGCCTTGTGCCGCGCCGCTTAGCATGAAATGAAATCATCTACCAAAAAAGGCTCCCTTTTCGAGGGAGCTGTCCATGCCTTTGAGAAGCAAAGGCTTTGCAGGCGGCTGGGATTGGCTCTCGTGCTGCGTTACGCTGCACAAGAGCGGGCGATTGATAATCGCCCCTACAATCGTGATCTTCCTCCCACCACCGTCCCCCAAGAAAATTACCACCCCCGAAAGGAGTCCCTATAACACATGACTATCGACAAAACATGGTTTGACAATATGGAAGCAAAAATACCGAGAGGCAAGGTGCGCACGCGTTTTGCGCCGAGCCCGACCGGCTATATGCATGTCGGCAACCTCCGTACGGCGCTTTATACGTATCTCATCGCCAAAAACAAGGGCGGCACATTTATCCTCAGAATAGAGGACACAGATCAAGCCCGTCTTGTTGAGGGTGCGGTTGACGTCATTTATAAAACAATGAGAACATGCGGTATGACGCATGATGAGGGGCCGGATGTCGGCGGGCCTGTCGCGCCGTATATCCAGAGCGAGCGGAAACCACTTTACCGGCCATATGCGGAGCTGCTGTGCGAAAAGGGCGCCGCTTATTACTGCTTCTGCCAACACGTCGCGCATGATGAGCGCGACCATGCGGAGCTCGGGCTTGTCTCGGCGGAGGAAGACCCATGCCGTCAGCTTTCGTACACAGAGTCGCAGCGCAGGGCTGACGCGGGCGAAGCGCACGTTATCCGCATGAAAACACCGCGCGCGGGAACAACGACTTTTCACGATCAAATTTTCGGCGATATCACCGTCGAGAACAAAACGCTGGAGGACATGGTTCTGCTCAAGTCTGACGGTCTCCCGACGTATAACTTCGCAAACGTGATAGACGACCATCTGATGGGCATTACACACGTCGTTCGCGGCAGTGAATACTTGTCCTCTGCGCCGAAATACGACCTGCTTTACAGATCGTTCGGTTGGGATATACCGGTCTACGTCCATTGCTCGCCAGTCATGCGTGACGCGCACAACAAAATGTCCAAGCGACATGGCGACCCTTCATTTGAGGACCTGACAGCGCAGGGATACGTGACGGAGGCCGTTGTCAACTATGTGGCGCTCCTTGGCTGGAGCCCCGGCGGGGAACGCGAAATTTTTACGCTCACGGAGCTGTCCGAGATTTTCGATATCAACGGTATTTCCAAATCGCCGGCGATTTTTGATATCGAAAAGCTGACCTACTTTAATGGGGAGTATATCAGGGCGCTCGAACCGTCAATGTTTGCTGCGCTCGCTGAACCGTATATCCGTCAGGCTGTGACAAATCCATCGATAGATGCCGTTGAGATTGCAGCGCTCCTGCAGCAGCGCACTGAGAAGCTGAACGACATCCCGGAGAAAATTGATTTCTTTGATACTCTGCCGGAATACGACGCGGCGCTTTATGTTCACAAAAAATCAAAAACAGATGAGGCCATATCGCTCCAGATGCTGGAAACGGTTCTGCCTGTTCTCAATTCACTGAACGACTGGACGCAGGAGGAAATTCATAACGCGCTGATCGGTCTGGCTGAGAAGCTTGAAACAAAAAATGCAACACTGATGTGGCCATTAAGAATAGCTTCAGCAGGAAAGGCAGTAACGCCCGGCGGCGCTGTCGAAATATGCCACATTCTTGGAAGGGAAGAGACACTTCGGCGGATCGATATCGGCATAAGGAAGTTATCCGGGGGAAAGATATGAATAAAAACATTAAAAAAATGCTCCTGTTTCTGGGTGTTTTAGTCGCTGTCATCATTATTATTGCCATCATTTATCTTCTTGCGACGCAGACAGTCGGCAGCAAAGATGAGACGCCCTCGCCCTCGGCGTCGGTTTCGGCGTCCGCATTGCCGTCTCCATCTGAATCTGCTGAACCGTCACAGTCACCGTCACCGGTGACGACTGATGAGGGGTCGGTCACGACTGAAGAAACAGCAGACGGGACAAAATACAGTATCACGGTGCCGGGTTCTTTTATCTCCTATTCCGTCATAACGGACAGAACCGTTTTTGAGCATTTAAGGACGGACGGCGGCGATACATTTATGGATGTCTCCGAAGCGGGTGAGTATTTGAGTATCTCCTTTATTGAGGATTCAAAGGCAGCAGCGCTCGCCCCCAGCTTTCTTGATCAATTAATCAACTACAACGAGTTTGAGCAATCCGGGGAAAACTATATTCCCGGTACTGAAATATCCGGCGAGACAGTAGCGGCGAATGACGGGAACACGCAGTTTGAGGCATGGCTGGTTGATACCGATAAGGGCGTATTCGCCGTTGTTGCCAGCTATAATCTAAAAAACAAGGAAGCCGAAACGGCAAAGCTTTACAAAATACTCGGCACTTTGACCATCGACGAATAAAACGGACCATATTTTACAACTTGTACAATATTTTGTATCTTGTACAATTTATTGTATTACATACAGCGCTCCTTTATGGTAACGATAAGCCATGGAGGGGCGTTTGCTTTTTTATAGTTGTAAATACGGGATAAAAATGGAGCATGATTATGAAGAGAAGAAAGAGAACTGTTAAAAACAAAGCAGTTTTGCTGACAAGCTATATTCTTGCCGGCTTTACTGTGCTGGGGGGGTTGGCTTATTCCTATCACCTGAAGGCGGAAGGCTATAAACTTCAGCTCGAGAACACATACCAGCATGCGTTCAGTGAGCTTGTCTCGGGTGTTGGGGAACTCGATGCGGCGCTGCAGAAAAGCATATACGCGGCAACACCGGAAATGCTGAGCTCGGTGTGCACGGAGGTATACGGGAAAGCGTTGTCGGCGCAGTACGCGCTGGGAGAAATGCCGTTTTCAACGTATGAATTCCAGAATACGTCCGGCTTTATCACAAAGGTCGGTGATTACGCATATATGCTGTCCAAAAGGGCAGGATCAGGGGCTGTTAGCAGCGAAGAAGATATTAACAACCTGAAGAAATTGTCAGAAACCGCGACGATATTAGCAGACAACCTGAATCAGCTCATGGCCGATGTCAACATCACAGGTGTGTCTATCGGCAAAATAGAGGCAGTCAGCAGCACGGCGGCAAAGATCGGCAGTGATGCAACATCAAATGTTCTCAAAGACAGTTTTACAATCATGGAAGGGGAGTTCCCCGAAACCCCGACACTCATTTATGACGGGCCTTTTTCATCCCATATCGCCGATATGAAACCAAAGCTTTTGGAGGGCCAGAGCGAAATAACGAGTGATGAGGCACTAAAAAAAGCCGCTGCATTTCTTGGAACAAGGAGCAGCATTATCAAATCAAGCGGTGAGCGTGCGGGCAATCTGCCGGTTTATATGTTCTATGCCAACGATGAAGGCGGAACAATCAGCTTTGAGGTCACAAAAAGAGGCGGCATCGTGGCTGATGTATTCAATTCACGTATCGTGAAAACAAGTGTCATGACACCGAATGACGGTATAAAAATCGCCGTGCGGTTTCTTCAGGAAAAAGGCTATAAAAATATGAAGCAAAGCTACCAAATTGTTGACGGCAATATACTGACGGTAAACTTTGCCTATACAAAGGATAATGTCGTCTGCTATACCGACTTAATTAAAGTATCTGTTGCGCTCGACAACGGCAAGATTGTCGGGTTCGAGAGCCAGGGTTATATTATGAATCATACCGAAAGGACCATTCCTGAGACGAAGGTTGACGAGAATGAAGCGAAGAAAAAGGTGTCACCTCTTCTGACAATTTTAGCGCATGAGATGTGTATTATCCCCACAAGCGGGAAGAACGAAATATTCTGCCATGAATTCAAATGTGAAAACGACAGCGGCGCCCACTATATCGTCTATGTCAACGCACAGACAGGTGATGAAGAAAAAATCCTCATCCTGCTTGAAACCGAGAGCGGTACGCTGACGATATAGATTAAATAAAGTAATTCTCATTGCACACCGCTTTTATGTGGTGTGCAATGAGAATGTGGTGAGATGTACATGCTATGTTATAAATAATACAATAGGTAGCGTGTATTGTCATGTTGTACAGCCTTATCAAGTGATGGCTTAAAAACGAAAAGGGGTTTAGTACATATGAAAAGGTTTGTAGACTTAAAAATTTCAACAAAATTAATCGTCGGGTTTCTTATCATTGCGTTTATTGCGGCGATTATTGGTGCGATCGGTTTAGTCAGTCTATATAAGCTTTGGAAAGATGACAGACGAATGTACGAAGAAAACACGTTGGCTCTTGAGTATGCCGGCAGTGCATCGACGACTTTTGTATTGATCAGATATAATACATACAAACTGTCTGTTCTGACAGATCAAGCTAAATTACAGGATGTTGCCGATAATAGTACCATGCTTTTAGCAGCATTGTCTGACTATCTGACAAAATGCGACTCTGCAATCGTTAAAGAACATTTCAAGGCGCAGCTCGGCATCATTGTCGCAGAATGGGAAAATACATACCAGCCTGGTATGCAGAAATTGACGCAACTGGCTCTTTCAGGCGATAGTGAGGGTGCCCAGGCGCTTGTGCCGGGACTCGCGCAACTCGGTACGACGATGTACAGTGAATTTGTCAGCTTTCTCGATGTACTCGCAAAAGATGCAGATTTAATGTCCAAGGAGAACTCGACTGTGGCACTGAACAGTGGTATAGCTATTCTGGTTATTACTGTCATCGGGGTAATCGTATCGGTCATTCTCGCCGGATATATTGCACGCATCATCAGTAGACCGCTCAATAGAGCTGTGGACATTGCCGACAAGCTCGCCATCGGCGACTTAGATGCGGAGTTAAATGAGGATGGTAAACGTCTGGATGAAATCGGAAAACTGTCAAAGTCATTTGATCAGTTAATCATCAGCACAAAAAATCAGGTCCAGGCTGCAAAACTTATATCGGAAGGCGACCTTACCGTCAATATTGACCTCCGATCGGAAAAAGATCAGATGGGCCAAGGTATTACAGAGCTTCTCAGAGGTTTGAGAGAACTTGTGTCCTCAATCTACGCAGCATCCGAACAGGTCTCAGATGGGTCGAATATGCTATCAAACTCAAGTATGGAGTTATCACAAGGCGCGACGGATCAGGCGAGCGCTGTTGAGGAACTGACGGCATCCATTGAAGAAATTGCTGCTCAGACGAATGTCAATGCCAAAAACGCCGAAGAAGCGAGTAAACTAGCAAAAAATTCAAGAGAGAATGCTGAGCAAAGCAATACAAAGATGAAATCGATGCTTACCGCAATGGATGATATTAATGATTCCTCCAGAAGCATTAGCAAGATTATTAAAGTTATCGATGATATCGCATTCCAGACGAACATTCTCGCGCTTAATGCCGCCGTCGAGGCGGCAAGAGCCGGACAGCATGGTAAAGGCTTTGCTGTCGTCGCCGAGGAAGTCAGGACGCTTGCCGCGCGGTCTGCAACGGCGGCTAAAGAGACAACCGATATGATTGAGCATTCAATTAGAAAAGTTGATGCGGGAACAAAAATTGCCGTTGAGACGGCGGAATCTCTGGGTCGAATTGTTGACCAAATTGAAAAAGCGGCTGAGCTCAATATTAATATCGCAAACGCTTCAAAGGAACAGGCGTTGGGTATAGATCAGATTAACAGGGGAATAATCCAGGTGTCTCAGGTCGTACAGACAAACGCCGCGACGGCCGAGGAGAGCGCTGCAGCAAGCGAAGAGTTGTCTGGTCAGGCAGAGCACTTAAAAGAGATTGTCAGCGTGTTTAGACTCGGAAACGGTCGTGAAGTAGCGATGAAAAAGGAGCACACCATCAATCTCGAATTAAAGCAACGCTCGCTTATCGCCAATTCCGCAAAAAGGCTGCATGCTGGTAGTTCGGATTTTGGGAAGTATTAGTCACATTTCATAAATAACGACCGCCCTTTCCAGAATTTTTAGAAAGGGCGGTTTTGAATTACAATGCCGGATCTTTCTTAAAAGTACTGCATTTGGTCCCGTCACAGGTTTTCACGTTGTTATCACCCATCGGGTTGACCTCGATACTGCCTGCTTCGCACATAAACCGTTCGTTGAATTGACAATCCTTTACGCTGCACTTTATTTTAGTTTTTGGCGCATCCATATGCATCACCACCTTCGGTAATAATCTTCCCTGAAGCCTGAAATATTATTACCCACCCGTCCACTGTCGTTATGATTAACTGTCGAACACAGTTCGCCCCTACCGCAATATTGCGGAATTATCGTTGGGGCGAACTGTGTTCGACAGTTGTTACCCGCCTTTGTGCGGGAATAATATGCATCTACTTATTGATCACCTTAATTGACATGTTCTCGAATTGTACGCCGCGTTTTAGACTCCGGCGGCTGAAAGCCATGCTTTTATCTTTGAGGTAAGGGTATCCCGGTCTTCGGCTGATGGTTCTTTAAAAGCGATCTCTCCGAGTATTTTGCTGTCGCTCAGACGACTTTTGAGTTTTGAAAAGCATTTTGCTGCGTCGCCGCCGCCGCTGCTCGAGAACAGCATAACCTTTTTTCCTGTCAGGTCGCTGCCGGCAATAAACGTATTGATAGCGGGGACATTTGTTGAAGCCCAGACAGGGGTGCCGATGAAAATCAGCTCATAACTTTTCAGATCCGGCAGAGGGTTTTTGAGCGTCGGCTTTTGATTTAAACTGGCGCGCATGCCGCCAAGAAAAAACTTGGAAAAACCGGACTTCCCAGCCGATGGCTTAACGGTTTTCAGCTCGAAGGTATCCCCGCCGACCTCCTTGGCGATGATGTCGGCGATAAGGCGCGTATGCCCGTCTAAGGAATAAAAGACGACTATGCTTTTCATTATCGTAACTCCTTTAAGTATCTGTTTGATGAATGCGTCGTGTATCTATTTTAGATAGTACATCGGTACGTCAGCAATGTCAAATCTTACCTCATACGCAGCTGACTTTGGCTGCGTGTCCGCTTTACAATATTAATCTGCTATGGTAGTATATGGTTATATTTGGCGGAAGAAAGAGGGGTAAGTATGAAAATAAAAAAGATTATTAGCGTCGCAATGTTTTTGATTATACTTTTTGCAATGATCAATTCTTCATCTTTCGCATTAACTTTGGGCGATTTTATTATTGAAAACGGCGTTTTAACAAAATACACAGGCAGTGGAGGCAGCGTAACAATTCCGGAAAATATGGGGATCAGAAAAATCGGAGAATATGTATTTTATGATAATGACAGCATAAAGTCAGTCGTCATTCCGCATGGCGTTACAGCAATCGAACAATCTGCGTTTGACCGCTGCAGCAACTTAAATTCAGTAACACTACCAACCAGTGTCACAGAAATCAGCAATTACGCGTTCTTTTGCTGCAGAAGCTTGTCATCGGTTAACATTCCCGCAGGATTAAGCTCGGTTGGTATTTGCGCCTTTTCTGGGACTGATATATCATCGCCTATACTTGTAAACAACGGAAGAACGCTTTGCCACGTTCCTGAAACTTATTCAGAATATGAAATACCAAAAACCGTGAATGTGATTGGTGGCGGCGCTTTTTTTGAGTGTTATAACCTGAGTTCAATTTTGATCCCGGATGGGATAACCCTAATCGATCATTCCGCATTTGCGCATTGCGTGAAACTGACTACTGTTACTATCCCGCACAGCGTAACATCTATTGGCGCCAATGCGTTTTTTAACTGTGTGTCACTTAAAACAATAACGATTCCGGACAGTGTCACGAGTATCGGTACCTGCCCATTTGATTTGACTGACTTATCAGAGCCGATACTGATTAACTACGGCAAAACATTATGCTATATCCCCACCACGTATTTTGAATATACGATTCCAAGCTCTGTGACAAGAATCAACGGGGGTGCGTTTAAAGGCTGCAGCAGCTTGAAGTCGGTTGTCATACCAAGCAATGTGACTGAGATAGACAATTTTGCTTTTTCTGGATGTGTCAGTCTCACGTCCGTCAAGCTTCCGGCTGGCTTGAAAGCTATCAGCTACCATATGTTTGCCGGTTGCAGCAGTCTGACGGCGATATCGATCCCGAACGGTGTAACGATGATTAATTTTAATGCCTTCAGTGATTGCTCAAACTTGAGTGCTATTCAGATTCCGGACAGTGTCACGACGATAATGTGGCGGGCTTTTATTGGCTGCAATAGTCTGAAGATGATCAGAATTCCCTCCGGCGTCAAGGATATCCGTGATGGCATATTCGATGCAGGCAGTAGCGTCATCATGTCGGTGCAGGAAGGGTCGGTCGCTCATACATATGCAATATCGAATGGAATAGAAGTCGCGTTGGACAAAGCGGCGTTGCCGGCGCAGTCCACTGTCCTGATTAACGGTGTTAACGTGAATTTTGACGCATATACCATCGACGAAAACAATTACTTTAAGCTGCGCGATCTGGCTATGGCATTGAACGGTACGACCAAACAATTTGAGGTGATCTGGGACGAGGCGAATAGCGCCATCCGGCTAACTACCAATAGTGCTTATACTTCTGTCGGCAATGAATTGACGGTATCTGAGAACAGGACAGCCGCAACAGCAATATCAACAACTTCAAGGATATACATGGACGGCGTGGAAATCAATTTGAAAGCGTATCAGATTGGAAGCAGCAACTATTTCAAACTGCGTGATGTAGGAGCAGTCATGAATTTTGGAATCGAATGGGAAGATAGCTTGAAAACGATTGTTATTGACACATCAACAGGCTATACGGCAAACTGATTCCAAATGAATGTAGAATTCCATCAGAATATCAATAAGGACGCAGCTCGGAAGCTGCGTCCTTATTCATTTATACGATTTGCTAATCAATGAAATTATGCCCCCGAATAGCGCTCTAAGAATTGCTTTGTCCGGTCTTCCTTTGGATTTGCGAAGATGTCTTCGGGTGTGTCGTATTCGACAACAAGACCGTTATCGATGAACAGGACCTTGTCGGACACCTCGCGAGCAAACTGCATTTCGTGTGTGACAATGACCATTGTCGTCTTCTTGTCGGCAAGACTGCGGATGACCTTAAGCACTTCGCCGGTCAGCTCCGGGTCAAGTGCCGACGTCGGCTCGTCGAAGCATAGAATGTCGGGGTTCAGCGCCAGTGCGCGGGCGATCGCCACACGCTGCTGCTGACCGCCGGAGAGCTGATGCGGGTAATAATCGAGCTTATCAGACAAGCCCACCTGATCCATAAGAGTGCGGGCATTTTTATCGATGTCAGCTAATACAGCCTTCCTGTTTTCCTTAAAACCCTTCTTTTCAGTCGCTAAAAGCTCACTGGCTATCGTTATGTTTTTGAGTGCCGTATACTGTGGGAACAGGTTAAAGGACTGGAATACAAGCCCAAAATGCAGGCGTTTGCTGCGGATTTCGCTGTCGCGCTGCGTGGCCGGATTCGCCGCGTTATAAATCATTTCGCCGCCGACGCTGATCATGCCGCTGTCGGCCAACTCGAGAAAATTGAGGCATCTGAGGAGCGTCGTCTTGCCGCTGCCGGAGGAGCCGATGACTGCAAGAGATTCGCCCTTTTCGAGCGAGAAATCGATGCCCTTGAGTACGGCGGTGGAGCCGAAGCATTTTTTTAGGTTCTTGACCTCTAAAATAGCCATGTCCATTCCTCCCTATACCCTGAAATAGCTGAGTTTGCGCTCGATCCAGCCAAACAAGAGCGTCAAAATTCCGCAGAACAAAAGGTAAAACACGCCGGCGTAAAAGAGCGGCCAGATGAGCCCCTTTGTTGTAAACGTATGCGCGACCATGATGATTTCCATGACGGCGATGACACGCGCAAGCGAGGTGTCTTTAACGAGTGTGATGATCTCGTTGGCCATCGGCGGTACGATTCGTTTCACCACCTGCAGCAGGATGACCTTGAAAAACACCTGCGACTGTGTCATACCAAGCACCTGTCCGGCTTCGTACTGCCCGCGTGGGATGCTTTGGATGCCGCTTCTATAGATTTCGGAGAAATAGGCGGCATAATTGATGATAAAAGCGATGAGGACAGCGGTCATTTTCGGGAACGCCGTCCATCCGAAGATCAGCCCTGGTCCATAATAGACGACCATCAGCTGCAGCATCAGCGGCGTGCCGCGGATAATCCAGACGAAGGTTCTTGTCAGCCAACGGATCGGATAAATCCGACAATTGGGGCCAAAGCACAGGCAAAGATTGCTCATCGACCCGAATGATACCCCTAGACCGAGCGGCATGGCAAAAACCAGCGTTAGAAAGAAGATTATGCCGGAGATACTAAAGCCCTCCAGCAGCTTAAGTGTTATTGTTAAAAAATTCATATCCGTACCCTATCGTGTCAGATGGCAGGAGTTTTCCTCCTGCCACCATGTCACATCGTCATTTTTGATACGTCTTACTCGGTAATGAGGCGCGCGCTCAGGCCGTATTTCTCGGCGAGGGCAGGGAGGGTTCCGTCCTTCAGGAATTCCGCCGTCAGTTTGTTGATTTCGCCGACGGCTGTGCTGTCAAGTCGGAAGCCAATTGCATACTCTTCGTCCATCAGATCGATCGTTGAAACGACAACGAGATCGCTGTAATCTTTACCCTCGGCGAGCATCGCTTCGGCCATCGTTGCGTCGATAACGGCCGCTTCAGCTGTTCCGGCTTTGACCTCGAGGAGTGCGGTTGCCTGTGAATCAACGGCAGAGAACTTTGCGTCGGAAAGGTCGGCTTCGATGGCTGACTGTCCGGCTGATTCCGCCTCGGCAACGACAGCGATGCCGGATAGGCTTGCAGTATCGACGTATTTTGCGGCGTTGTCAGCCTTGACAACAACAACTTGCTCATTGATGATATAGGATGTCGTAAACGCCATGTTTTCACGGCGGTCCGCATTAACTGTTAGGCCATTCCAGATGCAGTCAATTGTTTTTGCCTTCAGGTCAATCTCTTTTGTATCCCAGTTGATGACGACAAATTTTGGAGTAACACCGAGTTTTGCGCATATTGCTTCGGCGTATTCCGTGTCGAAGCCAATGAGTTTACCATCTTTGTCGTAATAGTTCATGGGCTCCCAATCGGTGATGCCAATAACGAGTTCGCCCTTGGCCATTATGTAGGCTAAATCATCGTCGGCATCTGCCGTTGTTGCTGCGGCACTGGGTGAGGCTTCCTCACTTGGGGAGGCAGCGGGTGAAGGCGCAGTTGACGCTGAAGCCGACGGGCTGGTGGGTGCAGTGCCGGCGGCGCAGCCGACGATAGCGAATACAAGTACAAGGGCCAATAATACGCTTAAAATCTTTTTCATTTATAATCCTCCAGATAGAAAATTTAATAGTAACATAATATCACATCACTTCGTTAATGCAATAATTTAGTAGCATTTTCGTTAGATTCTTAAAAAATTCAATTAAAACGACGTAAAAATTCGAGAACATTGTTCGAAGGTCTGAATTGGCAGCCGGATAAACATAGGTTGAAAAGGAGCCGAGGAAGTATTAGAATAGAATTATATTGTCTCATGAGAAAAGCGGTGACGGGTTATGGCTTTTACACATCTGCATGTTCATAGTGAATACAGCCTTTTAGACGGCGCGTGCCGGATCAAGGATCTCGTTGCGCGCGCAGCCGAACTGGGCCAGACATCCGTTGCCATCACAGATCATGGCGCGATGTACGGCGTCATCAACTTTTACAAGGAAGCGCTTAAGGCGGGAGTTAAGCCGATCATCGGCTGCGAGGTTTATGTCGCCGCACGTTCGCGTTTCGATATGGACCATAACGCCGACTCTAACAGGAATCATCTTGTCCTTCTGTGTAAAAATGAGACAGGTTATAAAAATCTGTGTCTTTTAGTGAGCAAAGCGTATACGGAAGGGTTTTACGTAAAACCGCGCATCGACATGGAGCTGCTGAGGACCCACTGCGAAGGTCTCATCGCGCTTTCGGCATGTCTGGCTGGTGAAATCCCGCAGTGTCTGACCCAAGGCAACTATGAAACGGCGAAATTAAAAGCCCTTGAGATGCGGGAGCTTTTTGGTGATGACAGCTACTATCTGGAGCTTCAGGACCATGGCATCAGGGACCAGCAGGCTGTCAACGCGGGACTCATCAAATTGAGCGATGAGACGGGGATACCGCTTGTCGTCACGAATGACGTCCACTACATTACCAAGAAAGACGCCTACGCGCAGGATGTACTCATGTGCATCCAGACGGGAAAAACAGTCAACGATTCTGACCGCATGCGTTTTGAAACAGAGGAATTCTACTTAAAATCCGAAGAAGAGATGCGGGCGCTGTTCCCAAAATATGGGGCAGCCTATGACAATACCGCGCGTATAGCCGATATGTGCGATCTGCGCTTTGAGTTCAATAAATACCACCTGCCGGAATTCAAACCGCCGGAGGGGATCAGCGCAGCCGACTACATGAAACAGCTTTGCCTTGAAGGGTTTGAAAAAAAGTACGGTACGGACAGGGAAGAGGTTAAAACGCAGCTTTTCTACGAGCTTGATATGATCGAGCGTATGGGTTTTACCGACTATTTCCTCATCACGTCGGACTTCATCGCCTACGCGAAAAATCAGGGAATCCCCGTTGGACCGGGCAGAGGCTCTGCGGCCGGCAGCGTCGCGTCCTACTGTCTGGATATCACAACGGTCGACCCGATCAAATACGGCCTATACTTTGAACGATTCTTAAATCCCGAGCGCGTCAGTATGCCGGATATCGACATCGACTTCTGCGAGCGCCGCCGGGGAGAAGTAATCGATTACGTCAAACACAAATACGGTGAGGATAGGGTTGCCCAGATTGTCACCTTCAACACACTCAAAGCAAAAAACGCTGTTCGGAACGTCGCAAAGGCGCTTGGCTTAACATACGCCGAGGAAAACGAGCTGGCGCGCGAGATTCCGACAGTTTTGAATATTAAGGTTGAACAGGCACTGACCTCATCTAAACGTCTTAAAGAGATGTATGACGGCGACGCGCGTATCAAAAGAGTCATCGATACGGCGATGGCACTCGAGGACATGCCCAAGGACTCCGGCACGCACGCCGCCGGTATCGTCATCACAAAAAACCCTGTTCATGAATATGTCCCGCTGACCTTATCAAAAAAGGATGACTCCATAGCGACGCAGTATACCATGACAACGCTGGAGGAGCTCGGCCTTCTGAAAATGGATTTCCTCGGGCTTCGGAACCTGACGGTCATTCGGGACGCTGAAAATGAGATCAGAAAAACGATTCCTGATTTCTCGATTGATACGATACCCGACGATGACAAGGCGACGTATGATATGCTCACCGCTGGTAAAACCTCCGGCGTCTTCCAGCTTGAATCCGTTGGGATGACAGGTGTGTGCACAGGGCTTGGCCCGAAGAGCATTGAGGACATTACGGCTATCATCGCGCTCTACCGCCCCGGACCAATGGACTCCATCCCGCGTTTTCTGGAAAACAACAAGCATCCCAACAAGATCACATATAAGCACCCGCTTTTGGAGCCGATACTCAAAGTGACCTATGGCTGCATCGTCTACCAAGAGCAGGTCATCGAAATATTCCGTAAGCTGGGTGGCTTCTCGCTCGGACAAGCCGACATGATCCGCCGCGCGATGTCGAAGAAAAAGCAGGCTGAGATCGAGAAGGAACGTAAAACCTTTATAGACGGAGACATGAGCCGAAGCATCTCCGGCGCGCTTCAAAATGGCATCCCGCGCGATGTTGCCGCGAGCATCTATGATGAGATATTCGACTTTGCCAATTATGCTTTTAACAAGGCGCATGCCGTGGCGTACGCAGTTATCTCATACCAGACGGGCTATTTAAAGTGCCATTACCCAAAAGCGTACATGGCGGCGCTCTTGTCCTCCGTTCTTTACTACCCCGAAAAGGTCGCTGAATACACCGCGGAATGCCGTGCGATGGGTATTAGTGTTCTGCCACCCGACGTCAACGAGTCGGAAGATATGTTTACCGTCTCCGGGGACAATATCCGCTACGGCTTGGTTGCCGTTAAAAATATCGGACGCGGGTTTATTATAGACTTGATGAGAGAACGGAGAAACAACGGACATTTTCGTGATTTTGAGGAATTCTGCCGGCGGATGTACGGTGGAGACTTAAACCGCCGCGCGCTCGAGAGCCTTATCAAATGCGGCGGCTTTGACAGTTTTAACGTTCGCCGCCGCCAGTTGATGATGGTCTGCATATCGGTTTTAGAGAGTGTGGCTGACTCAAAGAGAAGAAATGTGGACGGACAGATTGATATGTTCGGGCTATCGGCCGCGGCGGAGGATAAAACGCAGGGGCAGAAGCTCATCTTGCCCGATGTGCCGGAATTCTCTCAGCGCGATCTGATGGCGATGGAGCATGAGGTCACCGGTCTGTATCTGACCGGCCACCCCATGGATGAATATGTGCGTGCCGCAAAGCACCTCGGCGCCGTCAATATCGGCAGAATCCTGACGGATTTTGCGCAGGAGGGCGGATGCACTGAGTTCTCGGACTCTCAACAGGTGACAATCGCCGGTGTCATTTCCGCTGTCAAAACAAAACAGACCCGCAACAACACCCTGATGGCTTATATCACCATCGAGGACGGCACCGGCAGTATGGAGCTTCTGGCCTTTCAGCGCGCACTTGATTCAGGCGGTGTGTACGTCAAGGAAAGCATTGCTGTTTATATTACAGGAAAAATATCAGCCCGAGACGAAAAAGAGCCGCAGCTCCTCGTTGATTCGATTCGTCCGCTATCTGATTTCGATGCCATGCCAGGTGAAGAGGTACCGGTCGATAAGAAGCTCTACATCAAAGTCCCAAGTGAAAATAACGCTGCTTACGAGCGCCTAAAGCATGTTCTCGTCATGTTCCCGGGTGACGAACAGATAATTATGTTCTTCGAGGACACCAAAAAGCGCCGCGGCGCAAAATGCATCATCCACGAAGCCCTGATTCAGGAGCTTACCGAAATGCTCGGCTCCGACAATATTGTCGTTAAATAACATCATTAAAAACATGTGAGGTAAAGTATGAAGCTTTCTTTTTACGGCGCAAACAGAGAAGTCACAGGCAGCTGCCACGGGGTTGAGGTTAATGGTAAGAACATTCTTGTGGATTGCGGTATGCTGCAGGGCAGTGAGCATGCATACGGACAGGATTTTCCGTTTAATCCCGCCGCCATCGATTATGTTGTCATGACGCACGCGCATATTGACCATTCAGGACGGCTGCCGCTATTGGTCAAGCAGGGGTTCAAAAACAAAATATACGCGACGAGCGCAACAATTGAGCTACTGCATATTATGCTGCGTGACAGCGCGCACATCCAGGAGGTTGAAGCCGGATGGAAATCAAAAAGGGGAAGGCGTGCGGGAAATCTGGGAACAGAGCCGCTCTACACCGTACTCGATGCGGAAGCGGTATTTCAATATTTTGTACCATGTCAATATAACGAAGAAATTACCATTGACGACGGCTTAAAGATCCGCTTCATTGACGCAGGCCACCTGCTCGGCTCGGCATTTGTGGAAATGTGGCTGACCGAGAACGGTGTTACGAAAAAGGTTGTTTACTCGGGCGATATAGGCAATATCGGACAGCCAATCATCCGAGACCCGCAGTACATCAAGGAAGCTGACATCGCTATCATGGAATCGACATACGGTGACAGGAATCATGAGGTCGCCGCCGATTATACCGAGGATTTGGCGAAGCTCATTGATGAAACGCTTGGCGCGGGCGGCAATGTCATAATTCCGTCCTTTGCCATCGGCAGAACGCAGGAGCTGCTTTACTTTTTCAGAGAAATTAAGGAGCGGGGGCTCGTGAAAAGCGCGCCGAATTTTCCGGTGTACGTTGACAGCCCACTTGCAAACGCCGCGACGAGGATATATGGCGGCAAGCTTGAAGGATATCTTGATGAGGCCACGATTGCGGTCATCAAGGCGGGAAAAGACTATTTACACTTTGAAGACCTCAACATATCGGAGACTTCCGATGATTCCAAAGCCATCAATTTTGATAAAACACCGAAGGTCATCATCGCATCGAGCGGTATGTGCGAAGCTGGTCGAATCAGGCACCATCTCAAGCACAATCTTTGGCGGCCGGAATGCGCTGTCATCTTTGTCGGCTTTCAGGCCAGAGGAACACTCGGCAGAATTCTTGTTGAAAAAACAGCCAGTAAAGTGATGCTTTTCGGCGAAGAGATTGCTGTTAAATGCAATGTATTCAGCTTTCGCGGCATGAGCGCGCATGCCGACCGCGACGGTCTGTTAAAATGGGTCCGGTCATTCGAGCCAAAACCAGAGAAAGTATTTATCGTCCACGGTGAGGAAGATGTTTGCGACATCTTTGCAGAAACGCTCAACACAGAGGGCTTCACAGCAATGGCACCAAAGTTTACAGCAGTTTATGACCTCCTGACCGGAACCCTCGTATCCGAAGGAATAGATGAGGAAGATCGCGCGGACGCAATACCCGATCGAAACGAATTAATAGGCAGACGCGAAACACCTGTCAGAGGTGAAGCACCCTCAAGAGGCGAAGCGCCGTCCAGAAGAGAAGCGTCCCCAAGAGGCGAATCGCCGATATATCAGCGGCTTGTCTCTGCCGGTACACGCCTTATGGGCTCCATCGCCAAAAATTACGGCGGATCGAACAAAGATCTCGCAGCCTTCGCCGATCAGGTCATTGCTCTGGCTAATAAGTGGGATCGTTAATATACCCACCCACCCTCTCAGGCTCCTTAGGCAAAGGAGCTGTCACCCGCAGGTGACTGAGGATTGCCTCCTGTGCCGCGTTACTCCGACACGACAGGATGGAACGAGGCCCGCCATAACAGCACACCCACATTCCTGCGAACCTAAAATACCACTATATCACAAGATATAGTGGTATTTTTGTAAATTTAGATTCCAATTCCACAACAAATATGGTATGATTGAACCGATAAAAAAACGCCGACAATATAATTATGTGAAGATAGTTAAAAACCGCAGTATCAATGGAAAGAAGGTATATCTGTTGCCTGTTATTACGATATCACGCCAGATGTGCAGTTACGGCGACGATGTCGCTGAGGCGCTGTCGCGAAGGCTGAGCTGGGAGCTTATAACGAGGAAGGACTTGTTCTCGTATTTTCCCAGTATTGCGTCAAATACCTATGATAGATATATGCTGTCTGAGAGCGCGAAATATTATCTCAATCAATGCGGGGGAGAAGAGACGTTTCTTGACCGCATGGCACGGGAATTATCCGCATTTATTGAGAATAATCCGGCTGTTCTTGTCGGGTTTGGCTCGCAGATGCTTTTTGCAGGACGACGTGATGCGCTCCATGTGCGCCTGATCGCAACGAAAGCTGTCCGAATTGCCAGAGCGAAAAAACAGTTCCGCGTCACCGATAATGAAGCCGAAAGCATCCTGAACACTGCGGACAAAAAGCATAAAAAATTCGTGTCGACGGTTTATAATACCGATTTGACGGACCCGTCCTTATATCATTTGATTTTAAACACGTCAATGATGTCGGTTGACGAATGTGTTGCCTCTATCGCTGCCGTGTACCGCGAAAGGGAGCGTCAAAGAAGTCTTGAACAACAGACGAGCAATCCGGAGGTTATAGATTCTCTGTCGGATCGCCCGGTCCTGAAAAATCAGTCGGAAGAGGAATTCGCAAAGATACTGGACATGTACCAAATTGAATGGAAATATGAGCCGAAAACATTTCCGATCGAATGGGATGCGGAAGGGAATATGACGATGGCCTTCAGCCCCGATTTCTATCTGACGAAATTCGATACCTATATTGAGCTGACGACGATGGATCAAAAATACGTGACACTGAAAAACAAGAAGGTTAAGAGGCTGCGAGAGCTCTACCCCGGTACAAATATTAAGATCGTCTATAAAAAAGACTTTTGCTCGCTCATCGAACGTTTCAACCTGAATTACAAGGTGTCGTAACACTCGTGTCGTAACACTCGTGTCGTAACACTCGTGTCGTAACACTCGTGTCGTAACACTCGTGTCGTAACACTCGTGTCGTAACAGGAGCCTTTTATGTATAAAAAAATCATCTACAGCGAAGCGGACCTGCAAAAGAGAATTGCCGAATTGGGAAACAAGATCACGGCTGATTATTTTGGCCTTGACCTCATACTCGTCGGTGTTTTAAAGGGTTCTCTTTTCTTCCTCACAGATCTCGCTCGGGCTATTGCGCTGCCGCTGCAGCTTGATCTGATTTCAATCGGTATTTACGCCAACGCAACCGGACGGACCGGTGCTGTCCGGCTCACGAAGGATCTTGATTCTGATATCGCCGGAAAGCATGTGCTCATTATTGAAGACATCATTCGTTCAGGTTTGACAACAGGATATCTCCTGCATAACCTCGAGACGAGAGGCGCGGCCAGTATTAAAATCTGTACACTTCTTTTAAGTCCCGAGGAACAACTTATCAGCATTCCGGTAGAGTATGTCGGCTTTGAAGTCTCAAAAGCCAGACTTTTGGGCTATGGGCTGGACGTGGACGAAAAAGGCCGCAACCTTCCGTTTATTGCGGAAATAACATAGACGGGGACTGAAAATCCCCGTCTTTCCGATTGTAAATAATAAGCTCCAGCGAACCTTCATCAGATATCTCATCACAGTGCCCTTTTGTGCAGAAGGTTTATAACCGAACTTCTGAACCTTGTTTCCCTGACCGACCAGTACTCAAGCTATTAAACCTTCGTACCAATCCTTCTAAAGCAACTCAGTCATCCGCTTGATTCACAGCCAATTTCACTTTCGTGTCATTGCACCGTACTTCTGCTTTCCACATTTTCATGTGGCGGCTTTCCGCTTTGATATATTCTCTTCGGTATTCCCTGGAGCCTGTTTTAACTATACTGTACAAATTCATAAAAATCAAAAACCGTATTCCCCAATATTTGTCTATTGTGGACTAGTTTGCGCCGATTATCTCGCGTTATCTCATGCGCTCGTTTGTTTTCAAAAATTTTGATTTTATGATGGAAAATAAAAACAAATAATGTTAAAATGAAACTTATTATGTAAAACAGAACAGTGAAAATGACCCATTTATGCACGTAATTAGAAGCCTATTTTCACCATAATGATAATTCACACGCTCTAAAAATCATTATATCAATGATCTTTACTAAATAAAGTGTAGGCAAAATATTATTCGGGATGATGATATTGACTGATATTTAATACAAGTGTTAAGTATGAAAGGATTGTATACATATGACATCAGAGAACATAAAAGAGCTTATCGCTCAAATGACACTCGAGGAAAAAGCCGGCCTTTGCTCCGGTGCGGATTTCTGGCACACAAAGGCCATCCCCAGGCTCGGTATTCCGGCCATTATGGTATCCGATGGCCCGCATGGTCTGCGCAAGCAGGCGGAGGAAGGCGACCATCTCGGTATCCATGACAGCATCAAGGCGGTCTGTTTCCCGACAGGCAGCGGGTTGGCATCGTCGTTTGACCGGGAGCTTCTCGGGTCGATCGGCGAGGCGCTGGGCAACGAATGCCAGGCGGAAGGTGTGGGGGTTCTTCTCGGCCCGGCGGTTAATATCAAGCGCAGCCCGCTCTGCGGCAGAAACTTCGAGTATTATTCCGAGGATCCGCTCCTCGCTGGTGAAATCGCATCGGCATTTATTAAAGGCGTGCAGAGCAGAAATGTCGGAACAAGCATCAAGCACTACCTCGCAAACAACCAGGAGACACGGCGGATGTCTGTTTCCGCTGAAGTTGATGAGCGCACGATGCGTGAAATCTATATGGCTGCTTTTGAGATCCCTGTCAAGGAAGCGATGCCATGGACCGTCATGTGCTCATATAACAGAATAAACAAGGTTTATGCACCAGAAAACAAAAAATACCTTTCCGACGTACTCCGCGGAGAATGGGGCTTTGACGGATTTGTCATGAGCGACTGGGGTGCCGTCAACGACCGTGTTCCGGACCTTTCTGCAGGTCTGGACCTGGAGATGCCTTTTTCGGGCGGTGCCAGAGACCTGGAGATCGTGAACGCAGTCAGAAACGGGAATCTTGACGCGGCGATTTTGGATATTGCTGCAGAGCGCATCCTGAATATTGTTTTCCGTTTTGCCGAAAAGCGTGAACATGATGCCGTATTTGATAAAGATGCCGACCATGAGCTTGCGAGAAAAGCGGCCTCAGAAACCGCTGTACTCCTCAAGAATGACAACATCCTTCCGCTGCGCGAAGGTCAGAAAATCGCTTTCATCGGTCAATATGCCGCCGCACCGCGCTATCAAGGCGGCGGTAGTTCACATATCAATGCACATAAACTCACATCGGCGATGGACTGTGCACCGGCAGGCGTGATTTACGCCAAAGGCTTTGACGACGCGGAGGACAGGCTCAATAATGTGCTCTTATATGAAGCGCTCGATGCTGCGGCAACGGCAGAAGCAGCCGTCATCTTTGTCGGGTTGCCTGATGCTTATGAGTCCGAGGGTTTTGATAGAGCGCACATGCGTCTGCCGGACGCCCAGAACGAGCTGATTGAAAAAATTGCGGCTGTTCAGCCGAATACCGTCATTGTCCTGCACAACGGATCTCCTGTCGAAATGCCATGGATCACTCATGTCAAGGCACTTCTTGAGGTTTACTTGGGCGGACAGGCTGTCGGCGGCGCAGCGGTTGACATCCTCTTTGGCAAGGCTAATCCCTGCGGCAGGCTGGCGGAGAGTTTTCCATTGAAGCTGGAGGACAACCCATCATATCTCAATTTCCCCGGAGAAGGGGACAAGGTCGAGTACCGTGAGGGCATTTTCGTTGGCTACCGATATTATGAAAAAAAGAAAATGGATGTGCTATTCCCGTTCGGCTTTGGTTTGAGCTACACCTCGTTTTCTTATGCTAATCTGCAGTTGAGCGCGTCTCAGATCAAGGATACAGATACACTCACCGTCACAGTGGACGTCACCAATACAGGCGGCGTCTTTGGTAAAGAGGTTGTCCAGCTCTATGTTGCCGATCGGGAATCTACCGTCATCCGTCCTATCAAAGAGCTGCGCGGCTTTGACAAAATTGCGCTGAAGCCAAATGAAACAAAGACGGTCG
The DNA here is from genome assembly GCA_942492735.1 of uncultured Eubacteriales bacterium. GTDB lineage: Bacteria > Bacillota > Clostridia > Oscillospirales > Oscillospiraceae > Sporobacter. The sequence continues at coordinate 3,330,066 of OW818648.1, read as the reverse complement.
TTTTCCGTCTTAATAAAAGAGCGTTTGCCTATTACAACACCGATATTATGGATTGGCATGTTCAGACCGGTTATTTTGATGTCATCATCGGCAAATCTTCAGCAGAGTCGGTACTCACCGAGACGGTTTTTGTCGAGTCGACAGTCGGTATACCCTATACGTATACTTTGGACTCCATCTTCCTTGATATAAAAGCCGATGAAAGAGCATTGGCGCTTATAAATCCGATGCTGGAGGGCTCGCTGTTCGGCGGTGCGGATAAAAGCGCGACGGAGGGAGAGGCCATCTCACCGGAAATGCTGGCCGCCATGATGGATTATATGCCGCTGCGCAGTCTGACAAGCTTCGGCGGCGTGACCCTTGACGAGATCAAGCAGGTTGTGGAGCAAATGAACAGGCTTTGAACATATCTTGGTGAACACAGGCTAACAGTGTATTGGAGTACATAGTATGAAAAAAAGAATTATTTGTATCGTCTTGGTTTTCGTGTTTACTTTCGGCTTAACAGCGAAAGCATCGGGTACGGGGTTTTCCGATGTGCCAGATAGCAGTTGGGCAAAGGACTATATCACAGCCGTCGCCGCCTTGGACATTATGGGCGGACCTGGCGGAGGCGTATTCGGATATGGGAACGTCTTGACAAGAGCGGAATTCGCGACCATGCTCCCGCGGTTGTTTCACTGGAGCCTCGTGAACCCGGATACACCGACATTCAAGGATAATGCAGACAAAGGCGCCTGGTACTATGACGATATTGAAACGTCTGTTATAAACGGCGCCGTCATAGCCGACAGCACGTTATTCCGTCCGAAAGATCCCATCACGCGTGAAGAAATGGCAGTCATGCTTGTCCGCGCCCTTGGATACACAATGCTTGCTGATTCACTGAAAAACGTTAAAACACCGTTTGCTGACGTGAGCAGCAGCATCCCGTACATAACGATGGCCTACGATTTTGGGATCATTAGCGGTACGACACCTGTGACCTTCAACCCGCAGGGCTTCGCGACACGTGAGGAAGCCGCGTCGATGATGGTCCGGCTGAATGACAGGTTCTTCTCGAAGATTGACTGGAGCCATGTCTTTTACGCGTCTAAGTCGTATCTCCAGAAGAGTATGATTACTGATTTCAATTCCATAACCTTCGGTTGGAGCAGGCTTGAAGTCGACAGTTCGGGTGCGCCCATTCTCAATACTTCCTCATCAAACGGGAACCCTTACAGCATCCCGGACGGTTATCAGGAGGTTGTGCAGCTTGCGAAAAACAACGGCGTCTCAGACAATCTGAGCGTCTATATGAGCTCAGACTTGAAGGTGACTCTGCCTGACGGTACTGTAACAGATCCTTGCAGTGCGATTTTGAACAGTGCCGACGCGCGTACAAAGGCAATAGCCCAGATTATCGCGGAACTTCAGCGTGAAAACAACTATAATGGCATAACGATCGATTTTGAAGGCCTGAGAGGCGCGTTGCTTAAAAGCGGTCTCAATCTCTTCCTGCAGGAACTACAGAGTCAAACATCTGCACTTGGTTTATCCCTCTATGTGTGCGTACAGCCTGTGACTTCGGACGGTATCTATTACGACGGCTTCGACTTTAGGACCATTGGCGAATACGCCGACAAGGTCATCCTGATGGCGCACGATTACGCCGCCGTCACGCTCACGGCAGCAGAAATGAATGCGGGCTATATAGACACGCCATTGACACCGATTTATGAAATATACACGGCACTTAAAGCGATTACCGACAGTACGACAGGTGTTCAGGATAAAAGTAAAATTGCGCTGGCCATAAGCATCGGCAGTATTCAATGGAAGCGCCAGAACGGCAAGGTTATTAATGCGTTAGCTTATCAGCCTGATCCCGCGTCATTATACAGCAGAATGCTTGATCCCCCGTCTGTCATCAATTATTCTGTCAAGTACCAGAATCCATACATAACGTATCATAATAATACCGACAATACGGACAACATCGGCTGGTATGAGGACACACGCAGCGTTGAGGCCAAGATGGATTTGACGCGCATGTTCGGTGTCACCGGTATATCCTTTTGGCGGCTCGGTCTTATACCTGCTTATGCCGACATGGCAGACAGACATCTTTATTATGATGTTCCGACTTGGCTCGCAGGGCAGAAATAGAAGAGATACCAACTTGACATTAACGGAAATATGAAATGGTATTAGACTGTTTTCGGACACCGTCGAATCCCACGTAGGGAACGGTCTTGACCGTTCCACAGCGCAATTCATGCGGGAGTGAAATGGATAAATCCATTCCCTACGGTTTGAAATGCTTTTTTAGGCAGGTTCATTATAGTATACGAAATCGGATGTTCTGGTGTAAAGAATACGTCTAATCACGCAGGGAGATGGGGCTGCAGCAAACAAATTGCTGCAGCCCCATTTTTGACGTATACAGACACCGCGAAGAGCGCTCAAATATCCTCAACGTGAAAAACTTCTGACATAATAATCGCCGAACTTTACCAGATTTCCCTCTAGCGCGCTGTATCCGCCGGAAATTAGCGTGTCAATGCGCAAAGTAGCCGCTGGTATGGCTTTTGTCAGGATCGCATCGACTTTAAATGCATCGTAAAAGTGGTCACGGGTCATGTCAAGGATAGCGGCGATAAGCGGCGGTGTCTCAAAATCGCTGCGTAGGTCGATACGCAGAATGCCATACCGACCAAGTGACGCGTTAGTACCACTATGAAACATCTCAATAGTCCCAATTTTCTCGCCGGTGCTGTTGTCGACTATCGTCCAACGGACAAACTGGCGGGTCTTGTATGAATAATCCCAAAATGCAATAATTTGTGCCATTTTTTCCAGTGTTGTGTAATGAAAATTATCGCCGTTGCAGTTGTCTGAATTGAAAAATGGGACGGCTCTCTCGTCGGAATAGCACTTGAGCAGCTCCTCGGCGTCCTCTATTGACGTCTGGCTGAGTGTAATAGTATCGTTTTTATACGACGGACAAATCGTATAGACCCCGTCGTCAACAAGGGTTTTTCCTATCCAGACACCGTTATCTTTTGTGCCGATAACAAGTCCCGTCTGGTCTTCACCCAAACTTGCGAGCCGTTCTCCGCGCTCGGACCAAAATGCACTCTGCCCGCCTGCCGGTGTGTTGTACAAATGACCGCTGAAATTGGCCATCAATATGTTCAGTGAATACGTTTTGGCGTAAGTACTGAACAACTTGTGCGCATTATTCATGGAATCTTTAGAATAGAAGATACTTGCTGTATATAGTGAACTTTCAGCTTCCTTTGCGTTTTCGACATGCGGCGTGTTCTCTACATCAAAACAAATTGCGAGAGAGATTTTCTCCTGTCCGAGACAGAGGAGCGGGTTATTGCCGCAGTTTGGTATAAAATACTCGTTTTCACCCTTATACAAGAATTGCTTCGTATAAAGAGATACGGATTGATCAGGTTGAATGATGAAGGCACCGATATGTAAGGCGGAGCCGAGTCGGACAGGAGCCCCCGCTATTATAATCATGTTGTATGCTGCAGCGAGCTTCTTTAATTGATCCAGTCTCACATCATGACGGGTAAACGCCAGTCTGTCGGCAGCTTCCCGGACGTATCCGGTGATCGACATCTCCGGAAAAACAAGCATTTGTACGCCGTTCTCCGCAGCGAAGCGGACCAGCTTGTAATGTGTGTTGAGGTTGTTCGAGACATTTTCGTCCTCGACACAAATTTGAGCAGCTGCTATGATTGTCGGTCTGTCTGCCATTGTGAAACCTCCGAATTTGTTGGTGTTATATGGCCTCTTTGTATTGCACGTGTTCCTCGGAAACCGCCAGTATCTCCGGCGTATCGATACGCTCGGTCAGCCATCTATTACGAATGTGTTCCGGCACAATCACCGGCATGCGGTCGTGAATAAACGAAATGTCCCGTGCGGCTGGGCGGGTGAGAATGACAAACAAAGGCAGCTGCAGGTCCGCATCATAACGATAGAGCCCAGCCATATAGATCGGCGCACCGGTCCCAAGCGCATATTTCTGTTTGGATGCGCCGTCCTTCCGCCACTCAAAATAATAGCCTGCCGGAATGAGGCATCGGTGCATGTCATATGCTTTCTTGAACATTGGCTTTTCACCCGCCGTCTCAAGCCGCGCGTTGATGACCTGACCCTTGCCGTCAAAACGGGAAAAACCCCACTTCATTAAGACCGGGGTGTTGTTAGCGATAACCGGGACGATGTTTGTCGGGAAGATCTCACCGAGCTTCATCTCGCCGAGAGCGGGGGAGTCCTTGCAATTATTCTTGACAAGTTCAATAATGGTCCGAAAGCCGGAGTCGTCATCGGGCTCCGGAATATAATACCGACCGCACACAAAAATCACCCCATTACTATTTTACTGCTCCGACGGGTCTAACCTTGAACATAGGGACTTCAGCTGCGCGAGAAAGATCTCACGGTTTTCCGGTGATATCATCGTTGTGCCCGTGACATAGCTTTTATTGTACTGCCTGATCTCAATCATCTGAGACGACAGGGCCATAGAAGAGAGCATGTTTTCACTGAGACCAAGATATGTGATGCAATCGTATCTGATTTTCTCCGAAAACGGACCGCTGCGGCAGTATAGATAGTCACCGCGGAATTCATAAAAAGTACCGAACAGAAGCCATAGCAGAAAGGCAGCGGCGATCAGTACGGCAGCACAGCCGCTCAAAAACTCGTACAGTGTGAAGTGTGTCGTCAGTGTCAAGAACAAAACTGCAGTAATCATGATCCCGATTATGACGAGTACTCCTGATTTAAACCATGGAGCAACGGCTGATTTTATGCGCATAACAATACCTCACAGATATCGATTAAATGACGCCTGGATATAAAGTCAACGCTGAAGTCTATAGTCTACGCCGCGTCCTCCAGATAGCTGCACTGCGCTTTCAAATGCGCCAGAAAAATTTTGCGGTTTTTCGGTGAAATCATTGATTCTGTGATGAAGCCGTCGTCGTACCAGCGGATCTCGATTCTTTTGGATGACAAGGCCAGGTAGGAGGACGTATTTTTGCACAGACGAAGACTGACAACATCGTCATACCTGATGACTTCGCTGAATGGGCCGCATTTGCAGTACAGATACTCTGCGCTCAGCTCATAGTATGAACCGAAAAGGAACCATAATAAAAGTGCCGAAGCGATAACAACACAAACGCCGCCGATCGTCGCCATCTGCAGAGAGAAGTCCATCGACGATATCAAATATAACGCGCCCATGGTCATAAACGCAATCGCCGAAAAAACAAGCGCCTCGTACCGAAGGTCAACAGCTGATTTTATATGCATAACAAACTCCCACTCCGCTGCGAGGCAGCGGTAAATAATACGAACGCATAATATTGCAGGAAAAATCGATGAGATCGATTTATTCCATATGCGAAAACGATGTTTTCGCATTATTGACGCCGTTCAACAAACCAGCGCCCCAGGTTTTGGTCGGTGATTTTCGGGCTGCGCTCAAAAAAGAGAAAGCTTTCCTTACCGCACGAGCGGATCGTATACCGGTCGCCTTGGCCTCCGGCCTTCATGGCGGCCGATGGGCGAACGTCTAAAATGCGGTCAATAATATATTCCTGCCCGTCTTCCCAGGTGAGGGATAGGGGCGTCAGCTTGCCGTCGCTTGAAAAAACAGCGTTTACTTTAACATAGACCTTTATGTCGCTGACAAAATCAATTTTGTCCTTCATATTTATAACAACACCAGGTTAATGGATTTTCTTGAGGAAATTGCCGTGCGCTTGAATTGGAGGGTCAATGACTTTATAGCCCTTGCGTTTTAAAACACGGAACTTAAAGTCCAGAAGCTCCGGCGGAACGTTTAGCTCGGCGGCCGCACCGAAGAAGGAGATGTCGCCGTTCAGCAGACTGAGCACCCTGTCGTCCTCCATCAGGAAATCGGCAGCAAAGATATTGGCCTCGTATTCGTAGACAGAGGTCTCGTCAAACAGCTGAAAATCGTGAAATGCCCGCTTGCCGGTCAGGTGCTTGTGCAGCACGGCGTGCCCGATCTCGTGCATAAGAATGATTCTTTTGAGCTCCTCGGACAGGCTGCTGTTGACCGTGATGACCTGCTCGCGCGACTGGCGAATGTAGAAGCCCTTGCAGGCGTTCGGAGAATCGCCCATCGGCTCAAATAAAAGCAAAATACCCATTGCCTTTGAGAGGCGAACCGGATCCATCTCGTCATATTTCTGCCTGACACGTTTTACTTCACTGCTGATAAACTCGATAGACATCCGATCACCTCCTGATTTTATATTATTCTTGTTTAAGCTGCGGTCGATTCGTGAATCGCCCCTACGACTTTCGGCGCACCTCTGCTTACCCTGTATGACGGAGCAGATCAAAATGAAAATTCCGGTCGTCGATATAGAAATCCGCGTTGACCTTTCGGCTGTTGTTGTTGTAGCAGGCGATATTCTCGGCGAGATTATCGTTGATGGCGTCAAATTCTAGTCCGAACGCGCCGCACCATGCTACAGCGCTTATGAGAGTTTGCCCGCTTCGGCACGTCCAGAGGATAATTTTGTCTCCGCTTGCCCGGCGGCTCTTAATAAAATCGATGATATCATGATGCGGGGCACCGATATCCGGAAATTCGTTCGCGCACAGCGTTCCGTCAAAATCAACCGCGTATACCATAACCGATGCTCCCGTTTATATTTTGCCCGTTTTACGGCTGTAAGTTTTGCGCGATTCTTCCTTGGCGGTCCAGTATGCCTTGGTGACAGCTTCAAAGAAGGCGTCCTTCGCCTCCTGATCGAGGCTGCCGCCGGCAAAGAGCGCGGCGTTGCGGTCCAGCAGAAAGTCCATCTCACGGGCGGCGCGCTGACCGAAACGTTCACGCGTCTCCTCAATGTAATCGGATTTTTCCAGGCCGTACGTCGGGTCGTCGATATCGTCCCGGTCAAGATAGTCGACCGATATCCGCAGCGCCTCGGCGAGCTTCACCTTGACATTGTGCCGCGGGCGGACGCCCTGTGTTTCATAGGCGAGAACGGCGCGCGTCGATACGCCGATAAGCGCTCCAAGCTCTTCCTGCGTCAGCTTGCATAGAAGCCGCGCTTCCCGTACCTTATCCGAAAATATCTTCATGTCAGACTCCTCTCAGAAAAAAATCTCATAAATTGCCGTAAATTAACTTCGCCTAAAACTTCTTAAACTTCATGTTTTGTGTTGACACAACTTCACTAAAGTGCTAGACTAAAAGCGAAGTATACGAAGTTTGATTTCATTATAATCGAAGAAACTTCATATGTCAATAGTGTCAACAGGAAGTTTTGTTTTTTTGTTTTTGGAGGTGCGTTCATATGACAGATACACGCACGATACTCCACAGTGACTTAAACAGCTTTTACGCGTCGGTTGAGATAATGCTCGATCCAAAGCTGCGCGGTAAGGCTGTTGCGGTCTGCGGCTCGACGGAGGACCGGCACGGGATTGTGCTGGCCAAATCGGAGCTGGCGAAAAAGGCGGGCATCAAAACCGGAATGGTCAGTTGGGAGGCGAAACGGCTCTGCCCGGAACTCATCCTTATTCATCCGACGTTCGGGCAGTATTTAAAGTATTCCAAGCTGACGAGAGAAATTTACGAGCGGTTTACGAACAGGGTGGAGCCGTTCGGGATGGACGAGTGCTGGCTCGATCTGACCGGCTGCAAATGCGGAGACGGGCCTACTGCCGCCGAAAAAATTCGTCACACAGTCAAAGAAGAGCTGGGCCTGACGGTCAGCATAGGGGTTTCGTTCAATAAAATATTCGCAAAGCTTGGCAGCGACATGAAAAAACCGGATGCCATCACCGTCATCAATGAATCGAATTTCAGAGAAAAAATTTGGCCGCTTCCGGCCTCTGAGCTCATTTATGTAGGCCGTGCAACAACAAAGAAGCTGGCAGCTTACGGCATCCGTACGATCGGCGACATTGCGAGCGCTTCACCGGACTTTTTAAAGCAGCTTTTCGGTGTTGTGGGCGCGGGGCTGTGGACGTACGCCTCAGGAAACGACACCTCGCGCGTTATGAATGAGGGCTATGAGGTACCGATCAAATCCATCGGGCACGGGATCACCTGCGTTGAAGATCTCGTCAATAGTGAAGAGGTCTGGAAGGTGATGCTCCAGCTTACGCAGGATATCGGGCATAAGCTCCGAGGCAATGATTTTCTGGCCAGAGGTGTGCAGATTACTGTCCGAGACAACGGACTCCAGTGTAAGCAATACCAGGCACAGTTTGAAATCCCAACCCAGAGCCCGATGGAGCTGGCCAGAAAGGCGCGGTGGCTGTTTGATGAACGGTACGACTGGCATACGCCCGTCCGCTCTGTGACGGTGCGGGCCATCAACCTGATACCAAAATCCCAGCCGGTGCAGATGCTTCTGTATGACGACCCCGTACGGCGAGAAAAGCGGGAGAAGATAGACGACGCGATAGAAGACATCCGAGAACGCTTCGGCAAGCATGCCATCTATTCCGCCTGCCTAATGGGCGACCTTAAAATGCCCGGCCCCGGCGTCCACGAAGTCAACATGCCGGGGATCATGTTTCAGTGAGCCGGAGATGAAATTTAAGGAGCCATCTTATAAAAAAGATACCTCCTTAAAAAATATTGAGATTTTAAGATGAAAGCTAATCTATAGGTATAATAAGTATCATCATGTAATAAACGCCGTTATTATATGTCAAACCGTACATGATATTCAAATTACTCGGACCGTACTCGTAGACCAGGACTGTAAAACCGTCGTCGTTTGTAAAAGAATCACTATAAACGCAGCCGGCATTCGTCAATAAATTGGCATAGCCTGTCACATAATCCACCGGGTTCATTGGGATGAGATCGTTCTCATAATAATAACCCATGCCGTCGGTTGACGGATCATACCACGAATCGTATAAAGGAGTACCTGTAAATGATCCGAAATCGGGTATCGGATAATACCCCGCATAATAACCAACGGTCGTACTGCCGCTGCCGATAACCGTAACGCTCACAGAGGTTTCGGCAAGCATATTATCACTCGCATCAAGCAGTCCTATATATAAAGTTGTTGTTCCGGCTTTGAGGCCTGTCATCATCAGCGGAATAGAATTACCGTTCCAACTGCCCCAAGAACATGAAACTATTGATTTATCTTCGACGACATAAGATATCGAATCAAAATTATCTGAACTAGCCGTTGCGGTAAGGGTGGTTTGCGCGCCTTTGGCTACCGATACTGTTGTTGGTGCAGCAGTGACTGTAAGTTTTGGCGTTTGTGCAATCGATGACAGTGGTACATAATTTGTTTGTTTCATGCCTTGTGTCAAATGAATCGGGACGGCGTAATTGACATTCTGCGTCTCGGTGTAAGAGCCTGATGTGACGCCGATGACCTGACCTTTTGTGTTGACGAGTGCCCCGCCGCTGCTGCCGGGTGAAATTTGGGCGTTATTTAAGATGACGCTGACACCGCCGAGTATGTGCGCGGCATTTGTCACTGTACCGTCCGTAAATGTCTGGTCAATACCGCGCGGGTAACCGATGGCAAAAATATCCGCCCCGGTCTGGAGTGCTGTCGAGTCTCCGGTAGCAAGAAACGGAAAACCACTGCCGTTGATCTGCAGAAGAGCAAGGTCGTTTGTTATACTGTAATCATAAACGCCGGCAACGACATATGTCTTTAAGTCTTTTGTCGTTATTTTTGCGGAAGAAGCGCCGTCAATAACGTGGTAGTTTGTAACGGCAAGGCCCGAACTGCTGATAAAGAAGCCGCTTGCGCTTCCGAGTATCGCGCCTTTCTGATCATAAACCTCAATATAAAATACTGCTGGTGAACATTTTGCCGCGATTTCTGTTTTTGACAGTTCTGTCGAGGAAATTGTGAAAGATGTTCTGTTGACGCCGGCCATGTGCGCGACTATTGTTGCGACCTCCGCGCGTGTAATATTGTTGTTCGGATTATAAGCGTGGTTGTCGCCGCTGCCCGATAATATACCGGCTCTGTAAAGCGTATAAACCGCGGCGCCATATGTATAGCTGTTAGATACGTCGGGTATGGTATTATCATCGATTTTATTAATCGGTGTCATTGCTTCCGCGGGTAATGCACGGGCGAAAATGACAGCCATGTCAGATCGCGTGGCATAAGCTGTATAATTAGAATAATTTGCCTGTATGATACCGTTAGAGAGTGCGTAGTCGACATATGGCTGATACCAGGGAGTAATACCCTTTGCAAAGCTTGTTGTACCTGTATTGTAGACGCTATGCAGGCATGCTGCGAGTTTAACTGCTTCGCCGATCGTCAGGTTTTTTTCAGGTGAAAAGGTGGTAGGGCTTGTGCCCTCCATGAGGCTATACTCGAAGGACGTCTGGACAAAGGGCGCAAACCACTGGTTAGACACATCAGAAAACTGACCTGTTGCATATGTTTTAGACTTCAAGAAGTTGGACAGCGTTCCGGCTGCAGCATTCAGCGGTAAAATGCATAGGGCTAAAACCAGTATCATGACAATAGAAATAACACGTTTTTTCAAATAAATGCCTCCGATCATAACACGTCACCGAGAAATAAGATTCAATATTCTATATATCGTTATATTACAGAGATATTTAATAGCAGCGCAGCGAGAAAATAAAAAATATTATCATAAATGGTAAATATATACTATTGTTCAAAAAGGAGATGCCTTTACAACGATACTCGACACACCATTCATTTTTGTATTTGTCAGTAATACCCTCAAGTGATAGGTTGTGTTCTTGTATGCGTAGATAATATCACCGTCTTTGTTGGTAAATGACGAATCAAATGAAAATCCATGCTGCTCGAGTAACGTCATGTATCCGTTTACCGCGTAATCCATATTGACGGTCAAAGCCGCAATTTTATAAGCGTAAAAGGTGGACCCGTTTAAAGCGTCGTACAATATGACGTTAGGAGTTGTGCCAACATATACCCCGTAATCCGGCACGGGATAATAGCCGGGGAAGAATGCTCCTGTGGTTGTGGCGCTGCCGCCGGTGACTGTCACGGTGACTGTTGCTTCTGCAAGGACATTATTGCTTTCATCAAAAAGCCCGACTGTTATGTCTGTCGTTCCGGCTGAAAGACCGATTATCGTCAGCGGAAATTCCTTGCCGCTCGGTATACCCCAGGTACATGAGGCAACAGATGAATCGTCAATTGCGGGGATGATTTTGCTAAAACCAAGTGCGTTGACGGTGAAATTGACCGCAGCCTGCGCATCCTTTTCGACCGTTACTATCGGCGGTGCTGCAGTAATGCTGTATACCGTCGTTTGCGGGGGATCTGACGGCATTTCATTTTCGGACATTGTGAAAGATACTCTGTCGATGCCCGCCATGCGCGTTACAATAGCAGCAGTTTCAGCGCGGGTGATATTGTCATCGGGCTTATAGGTGTGGGTTTCATCGATGCCTGCTAAGATTCCAGCCCTGTAAAGAAGATAAATGGCAGCGCCGTATATATGGGTCACAGAGACATCGGGAATCGTATTGTTATCGATATCATTAATCGGCGCTAATGCTTGTTCCGGTAAAGCGTTTGCAAAAATATCAGCCATGACCGCTCGCGTCGCATAAGCCGCGTAATCTGGAAAAGGCGCTTTTATGATGCCGTGAGACAGCGCGTAATCGACATACGTCTGATACCATATAGGCTCGCCCTTATTAAGCGTTAAAGTGCCGTTATTGTAAATGTCGTTCATACATGCAGCGAGCTTTATTGCCTCAGATATTGTCAGATTATTTTCGGGCGAATAAGTTGTAGGAGATGTGCCGTCTACCAGGGTATATTCATAAGACGCTTTAACCTCGGAGGCAAACCATTGGTCAGCGACATCAGTAAACAGGCCCGCCGTGTATGTTTTCGTCTTAACAAAGTTCGTCAGGCTTCCGGCAGCAGATGCATATACCGGCAGGATGCTGACCGCCAGGATACCTAACATGATAAATGAAACAGCGCGCTTTTTCATAAAACCCCTCCGATCATAACCTCGTCATTGATATAAGCTCATATAATCTATTTATCGCCACAATTACAGAAATACTGAGGTATTGAAAAGTGAAAACTATGGGGAAATAAAAAAATGTTCATTATAACCTAAAAAAGTAACGGCTCATCGTCTGATTATCCAAGCTTTTAGTTCGAAATTGCAGTGGTCGAAATCCAATAATCCCTCATCGCGCATTTTACTGAGCTCAGACGACATCGCGCTGCGGTCGACGGCGAGATAGTCGGCCATCTCCTGTCGGTTGAACGGAATCTCGAAATTTTTGCGTCCCGCTTTTTGTGCTTCAGATGAAAGATAAGCCAGAAGCTTTTCGCGCGTCGTACGCTTGGACATCTGTTCAATCTTCTGCATCAGACTGATGTTTTTATTTGCGATTATCTGCAGCATGTTGGAAATGAGCTGCGTATGAAATATACAGGCTGTTGAGCAGGTTCTTATAATTTTCCGGCAATTTAACAGCATAACCTCGGTCATCTCCACAGCGAACACGCTGATGGGGAGCTTGTCAATATGGGCACAGGAAAAGGATTCCGCGAAAAGCTCACCAGGACCCAGCTGAGAGAGAATATCTTTTCTGCCCCAAAAATCCTCACTGATGATGTGAACGCTGCCGCTGAGAATCAGCCCCACGGTGGTGATGCTGTCGTCGGCAGAAAAAATGAACGTGTTTTTTTCAGCCTGCCGGACGGTAGCTGAAAGGCAGGGAAGGATCTGCTCAATATTCGTTTCATCGATTTCCGAAAACAACGGGCATTTTTTTAGTACCGAAAGATATTTGGTCATCGTTGTCACCTACACCATAATAATTTTAAATATTTTTCTGTGTTGTAAATACAACATACAGCCTTCGCTCATTGTAGTACGATGAGGACAATAAATCAAGGAGGTATCCGATGATGCTCAGAAAGATCATTAAAATAGAAGAAGATAAATGCAACGGCTGCGGACAGTGTGCGGCGGCTTGCCATGAAGGCGCAATCAAAATGATAGACGGCATTGCCAAACTGACGCGTGACGATTACTGTGACGGTTTGGGAGACTGCCTCCCCGCATGTCCGACAGGTGCGATCAGCTTCGAGGAGAGAGAAGCGCCGGCGTATGACCATGCTGCCGTGATGGCGTCAAAAGCCCAACAAAAGGAGCTGGTCCCATGCGGCTGTCCCGGATCAAATGCGAAGAAACTCGAGAGAGCACATCATGATACTGTAAGCCATGAACCGGCCTCCAGCGAATTAACACAATGGCCCGTTCAAATCAAATTAGTGCCCGTGAATGCCCCTTATTTTGATAACGCCAACTTACTCGTCGCAGCAGACTGCTCTGCCTTTGCGTACGGCGATTTCCATAAAAAGTTTATTCGAAACCACATTACGTTGATCGGCTGTCCGAAGCTAGACGAGGGAGATTACGCCGAGAAGCTCACGGAAATCATTAAGAGAAACAATATTAAAAGCGTCACAGTCGTCCGCATGGAAGTCCCCTGCTGCGGCGGCATCGAAAACGCAGTGAAGAGAGCAATGCAGAACAGCGGCAAGTTCATCCCGTGGAAGGTCGTCGTCATCTCAACAGACGGCAAAATCTTGGATGAATAAAAATACCACTCCAATAAAGGGATAGCGGCGGCGGCCTCACGTAAATATGCGTTTTACTTATGTTTTATAATAAAAATTTTAGGAGGAAATCAACAATGAGTATGTTTTGTTTTCAGTGTGAACAGGCGGCCGGCGGAAAGGCCTGCACCGGCAAGGCTGGTGTCTGCGGTAAGACGGAGGACGTCTCGCTTCTTCAGGATGCTTTGACAAAAGAGCTGATCGGTCTGGCCTGTGCGTATACCAATAAGACCCCGACAAAAGCAGCGGTTAAAATCATGATCGAAGGTCTTTTCACCACCATCACAAATGTGAGCTTCGACAGCGACTCGACAAACATTCTTATCAGCGCTGTAAAAGCAGAACAAAAAGCTGCCGACCCGTCTCTCAGTCTCGACTGTGACACCGAAACAGCGCCCTTAAAGCTGTGGAGCGCCGATGAAGACATACGCTCGCTCAAATCTTTGATCCTGCTCGGCTTGCGTGGCGTTGCCGCCTACGCTTATCATGCACTCGCACTCGGTTATCATGATGCCGACGTCGACAATATGTTCTTTAAAGGCCTTCAGGCAATCGGCAATACGGACGCAGTTATGGGTGACCTGCTGCCTGTCGTGATGGAAGTTGGCAATATTAACCTCAAATGCATGGAGATGCTCGACCGCGCCAACACAGAGTCCTACGGCACGCCCGTACCGACAACAGTCCCTATGACAATAGAAAAAGGCCCGTTCATTGTTATCACAGGTCATGATCTCTACGACCTCTATCAGCTTCTTGAGCAGACAAAAGGGAAGGGCATCAACGTTTATACCCACGGCGAGATGTTGCCCGCACACGCTTATCCCAAGCTGAAGGCGTATCCGCAGCTCAAAGGCAATTTCGGCACAGCCTGGCAGAACCAGCAGAAGGAATTTGCCGACATCCCCGGCGCAGTCCTGTTTACAACAAACTGCCTCATGCCGCCCAAAGACAGCTACCGCGACCGCATCTTCACAACAGAGCTCGTCGCTTATCCTGGACTTGTCCATATTGATGATGATAAAGATTATGCGCCGGTTATCAAAAAGGCACTTGAGCTCGGCGGATACAAAGAAGACACGGTCATGACAGGCATCAACGGCGGCACGTCGGTTACAACAGGCTTCGGCCATGGCGCAGTCCTGTCTGTCGCCGGGACAGTTATTGACGCCGTCAAAGCCGGAGCGATCAAACACTTCTTCTTAGTCGGCGGCTGTGACGGCGCAAAGCCGGGCCGCAACTATTACACCGAGTTTGTTCAGAAAACCCCGAAGGATACCGTGATCCTGACGCTTGCCTGCGGCAAATACCGGTTTAACGATCTCGACCTCGGTACAATCGGCGGACTCCCGCGCATCATGGATATGGGCCAGTGCAATGACGCTTACAGCGCCATCAAAGTCGCTGTCGCCCTCGCCGAAGCATTCGGCTGCGGTGTCAATGATCTCCCGCTGACAATGGTGCTCTCCTGGTACGAGCAGAAGGCCGTCTGCATCCTGCTGACCCTGCTGGCTCTCGGTATAAAAAACATTTACCTCGGGCCCACACTCCCGGCCTTCGTTTCACCGAATGTCCTGAACTTCCTCGTCGAGAACTTCAGCATCTCGCCGATCTCCACACCAGATGAGGATCTAAAGAAAATCCTCAAGTTATAAAGAATAGCTTGTAATAACACAGAGGCTGCCTCAGGCAGCCTCTGTGTTATTACATCGTATACTACTGTAAGGAATGGGCTTGCCCATTCCACTCCTGCGTATGCCTCGGAGAGGAACGGTCAAGACCGTTCCCTACAACGGCAGATGGCGTTGAGCGAGGTATCCTAAAGGCTGCTTCTACCGACTAGACCTCCTGAACGAACTTCACGCCGTCCAAGGTCATAAGCTCGGTGATGATTTTCATGTGTTCTGTTTTTTCCTTCAATCTCAGATAAAAAATCAGTCCGATCGCATCTGCTTTCACAGCGTGGTCATGCGTCATCACCATGTTTTGAATCTTTGCGTAACGGGTAGAGATCAGTTCCTGCAGGGGAATGACGCTTGCACTGTGATCAATCTCGATATAGAGATTGAGCGTCCTGGAGAAGGTTGAAATGTATCCGTCAAGCTTTCGCAGGACGGTTTCAACAATAAAAATCAAAACCCCGCCGACAGCGGCGGCTGCATAGAAGCCAATGCCGATCGCCAGTCCCATACAGGCCGAAGCCCACAGACCGGCGGCTGTCGTCAGCCCTCTGACATGCTGACGGCCAACAACGATGATCGTGCCGATACCGAGGAAGCCAATCCCGGAAACCACCTGTGCACCGAGCCGTGCCGGATCAACGCCGGGTGCGACTGTTTCGTAAATATACTGACCTGTCAGCATGACAAGCGCAGAGCCGATGCAGATAAGCATATGCGTGCGCAGTCCGGCTGGTTTTTTTGTCGATTCGCGCTCAAAACCTATAACGCCTCCAAATACAGCGGCCAGAACAAGCCGCAGGATGACCGATGATGTTGTTACAGATTGAAGATCCAAATAATCACCTCACGATTATCCCAAAAAACCGGCTTGACAGCCGGTTTTTATTTTTTTTATCTGACAGAGCCAAAAGCGACGGCGCCTTCATGAAGATACAGAGAGGTGTTCATCAGATTTTGGGTGACGGTATAATTTGCCGAGCCGATCGTTACAATTGTTCCGGGGTAAATGATACCGGAGCAGAGGACTTTCCCGTAGTTCTTACTGAAAATCCCGTCGCTGATTTCTTCCAGTTCTCTCTTTGCGCTGTCGAGCTGGTCGGTCTGCATCTTATAACTAAAGGTTGCTTTCTCGAGCATTTGTGCTTTTTCCTTATCAAGCCGGTTTGACGCTTCAAGCTGGTGCAGGAGCTTCAAGAGCGGTTCGAGGCCCTTCATCTGCTTTTCAAGCTCCGGTATTTGATCCATGAGCGCGTGCTGACGTTCAACGAGTTCTGGGTCGCTGCCGATTGATATCTTCGTTTTAATGCCGGCAGCGGAGCCAATGGTACGAGATTCCACATTCTGCATGACGATGCATGTGCCGCCTATAATTTTGGAAATGGCGCCTTCCGTCCTGAGGTTTTTTTTGCAGCGGATAATGCTGTTTAGTATATATTCCGCTCTCATTTCACCCTTGACAAAGACATCGCAGTTTTCGATAAACCGGCATACAAAGTTTCCGCCGCAACTGATCTTGCTGCTGTTCGCTCCGCCTTTAAGACTTAAATCCTTGCCGGCAATGATGTTTGCTGAATCAACGACACCGATGACATTGATGTATCCGCCTGCCTCAATCTTAAAGCCGCTCGTTACCATACCGCGGATAATAAGATTACCTGCCACCGTAATATTACCGGTCGACGTATCGACATCCTGATTCAAGGTGTACGTATCATTGACAGATAATTTTTTGCCGTCATACTCAAACTGTCCGTCTATTTTCGAAACTATCTGTGTGCCTTCAGCGCTCATTGCTGTGTTAGGACCTAGAGTAAACGACGCCACTTTACCTGGCTTTGGTCGGATAACTTCTCCTTTGACAGTATAACCGGGCGTTCCGTCCGTCGGCGGTGTTATGTTACATAGAACCTGCCCGGCCCTGACGTTTTGTATAAGGTCGAGGTCATAGTAATCGATTTTGCCGTTTTCAGACTCCCTTGGTTTGCTTATATTTTCAGTCCGCACCAAGAAATCAATTGTCCCGTCAATCCCGCAGATTGATTCTGCGCCCAAAGCGACGACAATATCATCATAATAAATAGGGTGAGCAGCGAGAGTTTTTAACTTAATGAGATCAATGTTCTTTATCCCGTTGTCATTAACAACCGCCTTCATGAGTGAATCCATTGTGATTTCGGCACCGCCATTAGCCGGCGGGACGATACGAACACAAGCGGTCAGACCGCTGTCTTTTATAATGACCTTTATGACAGCATCTATGACCAGGTCTGAGTTTTCCGGGACAGTATTTTTTAGAGCGTTGTTGTCTGGCTGGAAACTCATCAGGGTCATCCTCCGTCGTTTCATTTTATAATGACAAACTATGTCTCAATTATACCGTGAGATGTTATGAATAATCAATATATAAAGTCTAATTGTGCGTGTTTTTTTCGTACAAAAGGTCCAGATATTCTTTGCCTGTCTTGGTGCGGAAAATTTTACTCCTGACGCTTTTGATAGAGGCTTCCGTCATATTATCTTCATAAGCATTCACTATAAAGTCGGCTTCAATGAGGATGATGTGATCTTGTTCGTTCATATCGCCGTATGTGTGATGATGCGCGACCAACCAGCAAACGCGGTCGACAGTATACGTATCAAAGCCTAGCGATTCGAGCAATTTTCTCGCTTCGGGAGGCCCTTCGATTTCCTGATAATGGCCTGCCGCGCTATTGTATTTGACTTCGCTGTTTTTTATACCGATATCATGTGTTACAGCAGCAATCTCAAGAATATTCTGTACCGGAGCGCGCAAGCCCTCCATTTCGCCTATTGCTTTGGCAAAACCGAATACTTTCAGGAAATGGTTGATTCGCCTGGCATCACCGGTGTAATAGCGTATCATTGCTGCCAATACGGCTCCGATATCACTCATATTAATCTCCACTTTGCAAAATATCTCTAATATATATCGGTTAAAACGGGTGTAGGGAACAGGTGCCGAAATAATTTATTATTACTAACAATACAAAAATCACACTAATTTATATTGACTATATTGTGTGACGCATAGTATAATGCGGGCAGGTGGTGATAATGTGGTTGATAACAATCTTCTCAGCAGTATGATTATTGAGCTCAGGAGGGGGACACTGACGCTTGCCGTCTTAAGCCAGATGAATAAACCGCAGTATGGTTATTCACTGCTGCAGTGTCTGGTAGACAAGGGTATACAAATAGAAGCCAATACGCTATACCCACTCATGAGAAGGCTTGAATCTCAGGGTCTTTTGGAGAACAGTTGGGACACAACATCTGCGCGACCGCGCAAATATTACGTCTTGAGCGAAGCGGGGATAGAGATTTTTGAGGCGCTAAAAAAAGAATGGATGGGCACATGTGACGGGATTAATAAGCTATTAAGGGAGGAAGCCTGATGAAAAACATCATAGATCGGTACTTATACGACGTATCAAGACGGTTGCCGGAAAACATGCGCGCCGATGTAGAGCGGGAGCTGCGCTCCAATATTGAGGATATGCTCTCTGAGAGTCCGAGTGACGACGATATCGAACAGGTTCTCCTGGAGCTTGGTAGTCCCTCGAAATTGGCTGTGCAGTATAATCCGCATCCGCGCTATCTCATTTCACCCGAACTCTTTGATGATTATCTCATGGTCTTAAAAGTTGTCGCCATCAGCCTGGCTGCACTTCTCGCAGCGCTCGCGGTTTTTAAAATTATATTCGGTAATGCAGGCAGCGTCAGCTCCGAAGGCGTCGTCAGTTCCATTGTGACCATAATCACAAGTTTTATCACGGCCGCCTTTACCGGAGCTATACAGGCTTTTTTCTGGGTCACGGCTATATTTTTCATCGTCGAGTATATTGGCAGCAAAAAAGGTTTAACACCTTGGTCGCCGAAACAGCTGCCGGAGATCCCCCAAAATTCAAAAGTCGTCATCAAGCGCAGCGATACGATTGCCAATGCAATTTTTTCTACTCTGTTTTCCACGCTGTTTCTCGTCGGCACGATCCGTCATCCCCAGTTTATCGCATGGTATGAGGCGGGAGCACCTACAGCACCCCTCTTTAATGAACAGATTATACTGCAGTTTCTGCCGCTCTTTATATTCATGATGGTATTTACACTGTTTTTCGCAGTCATGAAGCTTATTAAAGGCAGATGGTCCGTCAGCATCGTCATAATCCAGACGCTTTACAGTATCTTCGAGGCTGTGATCAGCGTCACGTTTATATCAAGGCCGAATGTGATCACCGACGCATTTGTGGCACGCTTTGCCGATAAATTAAGTGTGCCAATCGCGGAGCTGTCCAGATACATCGGCATCGGTATAACCGTTATAACAGTTCTTATTATTGTCGGTACAGTAGGAGAAATCATTGCAGCAATTGACAAGACAGTGAAAAGCTATAAATAAGTATAAAATAATGTCTATAGTTTTGTGCGTTATAAGCGATCGAAGTGGCAGTTCATCTTTGAACTGCCACTTCGATTGATACACATATCTTCTTATGTTAAATCTTTTCGCCTAAACGATTTAAACGCGCCGTACAGGAACGCGGCAATCAGAACCAGTGTAATGACGGTATATAACGGGTCAAATGTATTACTCAGAATTTCGTCCGGGAGGAAATATTTGAACGGTGAAATCAGCCGGATCAGGCCGCCCTTTTCGAGCATGTCATAAATGACACCCAGGATAAACGCATACAGAAATGCCAGATTACCATACAAAGAGCCCTTTTCCGCCCGTTTGGACACACCCGCAAGAAACGCCGATAAGGCAACAAACAGCGAACCGATCAGAAAAACGGATAAAGTGAACCATAGTGTCTGTGACGTGATGTTCTCCGCCGTTTTCAGGGAAGCGGCGGCCATCAGGGAAAAGACAGCATATAAAATGCAGTACGCGCAGAGATAAATCCAGCCGGAAGTAAGCTTCATCACCAGGACGTAGGATCTCGATCGGGGCTTTGTGAAAACAAACTCATAAGTCTTGTCAATGGACTCGCGGGAGACGGCGCTGGAACCAAGATGCACTGCATAGATCACAGCGCATATCAGAACGTAATAGGTGAGGATGGCCGTATAGCCGCCGAGTGTATTGATATCAACGCCGACGATGCCCAACACGGCCAGCACGATTCGCGGAAACTCCGCAAGAATTTCGGAAATGTTTGCACCCCCAGTGCTCGCGCTCTCAAATTTAACAATGCCAATAAAGATCAGAAAGAATAAAACGACTGCCCATAAGATGAAGGGTTTCAGCCCGGACCTCAGTTCTCTTTTCAGGATATTCATGACAAGCCTCCCTTTACACTATATGGCCGGCACATCGCTGCGGCCGAATCTTATATACGACACACCGATGCAAACAATGACGACGACGGCGGCGGTAACGGCATATTGAAGCGTATAACCGCCGGACGAAAAAACGCTGATAGGCTCGAAATATTTGAGCGGCGCGATAAACCGGATGGCTTCTTCCTCAAGGAGTCCGTGCAGCGCTGAGAGGATGAAGCCCGCGAAACCGAACGCGGTAGCAAGTCCGGAGATGGAGCGCACTTTTTTCGCAAAAACGGCGAAAATGATTCCGAATGACATGAAAACAATCTGCGTAAAAAGCAGCGCGCAGGATGCCCAGATGAGCCTTGCCAACTCAGCCGTGTCCTGACCGGCGCTCTTATAAGCAGCGGCGGCCACAGCTACATACAGGATATTCGCCGCCAGCAGAAGGGTCAGACATGCCAGCAGCTTTGACACAAAGATATTCGCTCTGCTGACAGGCTTCGTCAGTATGAAATCCATACATTTTGAGCGCTTCTCACGCGAAAAGGCCGCTAATGCTATTGATGACGCCATAATCGCTCCGACGAGTCCGATATAGGTGTAAATAAAGCTGTAAAACCCGCCGTACGAAAATAGCTGTTCCAGTACGACACCGAACGCGGCGGAGAAACCAGGCGGTAAGCCGCCTAACATCTTTTGGACGGCGTCACTGCTGTCCATAAAAACGCTATACATACCGGACATAAAGATAAAGAAGAAAAGGAGAATGCTCACCGTCCAGATGATATAACCCTTAAGTTGAGACTTTATTTCGTACAAATAGATATTCAATTCATGCCACCTCTTTATTCCGAATAATAGTGCATGAAGATCTCTTCAAGCGTCGGCTCGGTGATATCAACATTTACCAGTTGAAATTTGCCGATCTCACGCAGCAGCATATTGACGTCTCCCTTGAAAATAAAGCTGACGCTGTTTTCCAAGACCTCAATTTTAAGCGCACCTGCGACACTGAAATTTTTCAGGTTGGCAGCATCCTGCGAAGTGAAGCTCACGTTTTTGTAAGCACTCTGCTGCAGCTCGCTGATCTTTTGTGTTTTAACGATTTTGCCCTCTTTGATGATGGCGACGCGGTCGCAGATGCGCTGAACCTCGCTGAGAATGTGCGACGAAAACAGAACAGTCGCCCCGCGCTCGTTTTCTTTCTTAATGAGTTCGAAGAAGGTTTTCTGCATGAGCGGGTCAAGACCGCTTGTCGGCTCGTCGAGGATAATCAGACGGGGGGAGTGGAGCAGGCCTTGAATGATGCCGACCTTCTTTTTATTGCCGAGGCTCATGTCTTCAATCTTCTTTTTCAGATCAAGCTGAAGGACGCCTGCGAGTTCCTCAATTTTTTTTGAGCAGTCCTTTTTGTAGAAGCTTGCGGAATATTTAAAAAGGTCGATCGCCCGCATATTGTCGTAGTAAAAGACCTCACTCGGCAGATACCCGACATCTTCTAAAATCTTGACTTTGTCTATCTCGCAATCAAGCCCAAAAATCCTGGCTTCACCGCTTGTTTTGTAGATGAGAGAGAGAAGCGTTCGGATCGTCGTGGATTTTCCCGCGCCGTTCGGCCCTATAAAACCAAAAATTTCACCCTCCTCCACCATGAGATTAACGTCAATGATGCCCCGTGCTTTTCCGTAGTACTTTGTCAGATTTTTTGTTTCAATTACCGCGTTCATTATAAATATTCCTCCTTATAGGCGATTTTCTTATAAATAAACGACCAGACCTTATATCTCTCCATCAGGTCGTCAAGATCAATAGGAGAGCCGACTCTCTGCTTTTCGTGCATATACCCGTCTGCTGTCCAGGTGAGCATCTGCAGTATTTCCTGCGGATTGATATCCTCCCTGAATTTCGAGAAGTCCATTTTTGCAAGATAGGAACCAAATATTTCCGCCGTCTTTTTCTGGAACCTGTCGTTCAATTCGTCGGACACATTCTCTTTTTGCGAGTAGAACGCCCGCATGACAAAGTCCATGATATACGGACTCTTCTCAAGGATTGCGTATTTACGTCCCGCTGCGTATTCAAATAATTCAAAAACGTCTGTAATCTCCTTGAAATGAGCATCCACAACGTTCTCCGTCAGCAGATTTTCAGCATAATCATATAGGAATAGATACAGTGTCTTTTTATCGTGAAAATAGTAGAACAGTAATCCCTTGGAGATTTCTGCTTTCACAGCAATGTCCTCCGTCGACGCTTTTTTGTATTCGCTTTGCGAAAAGACTTCAAAGCCGGCGTTAATGATCCGAAGCTGCTTTTCCTCCGGCAGCTCATAAAACTTTCTGTTCATTTAACCACCTCCCTTGACCGCTTTGGTCTAACCGTATCGGTCAACACACCTGCATTCTACGCCGTTGACTATTTTTTTCAAGCCCCTCGGAATATAATTTTTCAAAAAAATGCAGAGGCTTTCGCCTCTGCTAACATATCCTATGAGATATCCAGCCTTTTCAACTTTTTGCTGTTATACATCATCGTGTCGATGCCGTGCATGAACTCCTCTATGCTGCATGATTCGGGGCTGAATATATCGGCGCCGTAGCTGCATTTGAGTGTATACGGTTGACCGGTGTCAAGATTATGCTCTGTAAAAGCCGCGTCTATTCTTTTGATTGTATTCTCCAGCATTTCCCTCGAGCCGTTTTCGAAGTTCAGAATCACTGCAAATTCGTCACCGCCGAGACGGGCGACAATATCGCCCTTTCTGATAATGCTTTTAATGATTCTAATCACAGTTTTCAGTGCCGCATCGCCTTCGGCATGGCCGTATTTGTCATTGATGTTCTTCAACTCGTCGATGTCGATATAGATAATACCGAGTTTTTCGCTGCTGTTCTGCTTGATCCGCTGCGATATGAAATGATCAAAGGAATGACGGCTCCATGCACCGGTCAGATAATCCAGATGAATCATTCTCTCCTCTAGGAAGATATACACGAGTATCAGAGAAAAAGCGGAACAGCTCCACATAAGGAGAGCGCCGTAAAAAAATGATTGGATGATGCCGCCTGCAGTCGGCAGTATGCCAAGAACTAAAAACGGCAGAAAGTCTTGTCGGACAATTTTCCGTCTGTTTTTTATAATAAGCATAATACCGAGAATGAGATAAATATAAACCATGGCTGCCGATACGATAAACAGCGCCCCACGGTGATACACATTGTCGCTCGTGATAAAAAACAACAGCCGGTACATCGGTGATAACAGCGTCATAACCGTATTGACGATAACTGGTACAAACAGGAGAATACGCCACTTGCTGCTTACGTCGCTTCTGGTCACCATACTTCTGATGAAAACAAACCAGAAGTACGCAAGTACTGGACCGGTGATAAATAAACAGATATGGAAAGCGACTGAGACGGGGACAAGCCATAATTCCGGCCTCTTATTGATAAAACAAGTAGTGGTTTCGAGAAAAAGCTGCAAAATGATGATCATGGACACGTTCAGAAATGTCTTGTTGACATTATCATGCTTGTCCAGACGCATTTTTGCGATGAATATGACGATCCCCAGCAATATCATTGCCACGACATTAATATCGATTCTCAAGAAAACGGCCATCTGCTGCATCATCCCCCACGTATGGTTATATACCTCTTATCGTAAGATTTATAAAAAAGTTAAACATCCTTATATAAGGTGCTGCAGCATTTTCTCGCTTTGCTGCAGCACACTCTGATATTATTCATACATAAAATTACGTATGCGGGTGGTGAGACAGTTATAGTGTCACGCGGATATCCAGTTTTGTATGCGCTACTAAGCTTGACCGAAGAATCTTTTTAAACCGTAGGGAATGGATTTATCCATTCCACTCCCGCGTGTATAGCGCTGAGGAACGGTCAAGACCGTTCCCTACGTGTGGTGCGGCGGCGTATTGATCCTTGCTTCTATCGTCCAATGTCTCTGGCAATCGTCCACGCGGCCTGCGTCGCAGAGAGTATATTCTTCGGGGTGAGGCAGTCGCCAATCTGATAGAACTCACCGACGCATTTGGAGAGCGCGGCGGCTTCTTCACGGAGCGGCTTCTGTCCTGTGGCATAGATGACCGTATCTGCTTTAAGGCCAACAGGCCCATCCGGTGCTTCTGCTAAAATACCTGTTGCGGTAATTTCAGATACGACTGTCGATGTGTAAACCTTGATGCCGAGCTTTTCTATTTTTTCGAGCAGCGCCAATGTATGCATGCTGAACCCGCCGAGCGACAGCTCCGGCAGCATCTCAACGATGGTGACGCGGCGGTCGTTTTGTGCCATATGTATACCGAGCTCGACAGCGACGAGACCGCCGCCGAGAATAATGATCTTATGTCCGGCCTTTTCGGGGTGGTAATAAACTTCCTCAGCACCCATGACGAGGCTGTTGAAGCTGCCATCGGCATCTTTGAGGCCCTTGATCGGCGGAATAGCGGGTCGCGCACCGACTGCCGCGATAATAACGTCGGGGTGAAGTGATTTTGCGTAATCCGGCGTTACGGTGATATTAAGGCGGAGGTCAATCGGCGCTTTGGCAAGCATTTTTGCCTGATGCTCAAGATATACTTTGAGTTTGTTCTTAAAAGGTATTTTGTCTTCACAAAGAAGCACGCCGCCGAGTCTGTCAGATTTTTCACAGAGTGTGACATGATGGCCGCGCTCGGCTGCAGTCAGAGCGGCCTGCATTCCGGCGACGCCGCCGCCGACAATAAGAACGTTCTTTTTTTCTCTGACGGGAGGGAGATAGCGTGCCTCGTTCTCGTGACCGATGACGGGATTGATGGCGCAGTAGAAGATACGGTGCTCACCGACATTGCCGAAGCACGCCGAGCAGCGCATGCACCTGTTTATTTCATCGTCCCGTCCTGTTCTTGCTTTGAGGGGCAGGTCAGGGTCTGCTAACGTCTGGCGGCCCATTTCAATTATATCAGCCTTGCCGGAAGCGATGACCTCGTCCATATGCGCCGGGTCGGTAAACGCGCCGACAGTTGCGACGTGTGTTTTGACATGTTCTTTAATAGCAGCGGCGTATTTTAAATTAACGCCGTCCTCCATGAACATACTCGGGTGCGTGATAATCGTGGCTGATAGGACTTCGTGGTTGCCGGTTGACACGTGGATGATATCGACCTTGCCATCAAGAGCTTTGGCAAACTCAATGCCTTCATCGATGTCGTACCCGTCCGGATTCGTCTCGGAGCCGCTCATACGGAATTCAATCGGGAAGCTTCTTCCAACGGCTTTACGAACACTGTCGACTATGGCCAGAGGCAGACGCATACGATTTTCAAAACTACCGCCCCATCTGTCTTTTCTCGTATTAATCTGCTTTGACCAAAACTGCGGAATCAGCCAGCCGTGACCGCCGTGGATGGTCACCATACCGAAACCGCATTGTTTTGCAAAAGCAGCTGCTTTTGCAAAGGCGTCAATGACATGCTCGATATCATCTTCCGTCATGGCCTTGACCTCGCCATATTTGTTGATCATGTCGATTGGACCCTTGAGTGATGTACCAGCTTGCATAGACGCATATGCAAACATTCCCGCGTGTGATAATTCGGCAGAGGCGATCGCGCCGTGGCGTGTCACCGCGTTAGCGAGCTTTGAGAGGCCCGGCAGCATTTTCTGGTCATCCATTGGAATCAGCCAGTCGTAGTGCCGGCCGTTTTTCCAATCGACAATACAGTCGCCAACGCAGACGGAAGCGAAACCGCCCTGCGCTTTTGTCTCAAAAAAAGCGACCATATCGTCGTTAGGGAAAAGATCGGGCCCGATGTTATAAAAGCCTTGCGGAGAGGAGAAAAGTCTGTTTCGAAACAGCGTACCGGCAACCTGAATCGGCTCAAAAACATGCGGATATTTTAAGTCACTCATACAATGAATGCTCCTTTCGTTATAGCGCAGGAGTAATCTAGCACGACCCTATTCTAATTTCTTCCCCAGCCTTTGTCAATTGTGGTTTGACAATAAAAAACAGGCAATAATTCATATGATAAACAATGCAGGTGGATGCATTAACCTGCATCCACCTGGAAATCGATTTATAACAAATTCTCGATAATACAGCCGATCATTCTGGAATGATGCGCTTCATCTTCAGAAAAAGCCAAATAAGTATCCGCAAGATCTTTATTCAATGTTTTTTCAGCGCCGGCACGATAAGCGGCCGAACCTTCTTTTTCGCCTGTATACTTTCTGCGGAGCGTATCCGGCACCGAATATATGAGCGGGCAGGTGCTTGGGGGCTTATACGTCTCACCTGTGAGGATGAAGTGCTGCGCTCTGAGTTTTTTTAGGTGGTATCTTTCATCGGATGAGATTCGGAGGAGCGTCTGCCGTGAACTGCCGGAGCACATGGAAGCGAGCATGCAATAAATTTGCGCGTCGCTTGCCTCATCATCCATAAATCTGCGGAGCTGCCCGATATCCTCCGTCCCTGGCATGATCCGCTGCCATACAGCGTTGAATTTAGCTTTATCAAATTGTAGATCATTGTTATCCATAAAAATCAGTCCTTCAGGAAGAAGAAATAGATCATTTTGTGCGTTTCTCCAAGGATATGGAGTGCCATGGACTAAATTATTCTATGCTGTCAATATTGCCAGAGTGCAGTCAATCTGCTAGAATGGAAAAACGGGAAAGGGGATGCTGATATGCCGAGATTTTTTGTTGCCGCCTCGAATATATTCGGCGGTGTCGCCTATTTGAATGTTAAGGAAATTGAGCATCTCCGGGCATTACGCATCCGTCACGGCGAGAGCTTTACGGTATGCGACAGCGCTGGGAAGGATTATACCTGCATTCTGACAAAGATTTCAGACAGCGGCGCTGAAGCGGAAATAACATCTATTGCGCTGTCAGCGGGCGAACCGTCTGTTTTCTGTGCCGTTTATATAGCTTATGCCAAGGGTGACAAGCTGGAGCTGGTCGTTCAGAAGTCGGTTGAGCTCGGCGCATCTGAAATTGTATTGTACCCGTCAGCCAGGTGCGTATCAAAACCCGAAACCCTCTCTGTCGTCCATAAGACAGGGCGGCTCCAGAAGATTGCCGAAGAGGCGGCCAAGCAGTCAGGACGTGGGAAAATTCCCTGGGTGACAGCCGTGCAGTCGTTTGAGAACGCGGTTTTGAGCGCTTCCAAAAATGATTTGCCTCTATTTTTATATGAGTGCGAAAAGGTTCGGAGCATAAAGGATGTGCTTGTTTCATGCGAGTATCCGAAAACCGTTTCAATCATGACCGGCCCCGAGGGCGGTTTTGAGCCTGAGGAAGCACTGTTTGCTATCCAAAACGGCATGCGCTCCGTATCATTAGGCCCTCGCATCCTCCGCTGCGAAACAGCCCCCCTCGCCGCACTGTCGGCCATTATGTACCACACAGGGAATTTTTAACTCAACCGCACACTATTAGGCTCCCTTTTCAATGGAGCTGTCGCGCGCAGGCGGCTGGGGATTGTCTCCTGTGCCGAGTAACGCCGACACGTCAGGGCGGATATGGAATCCGCCCCTACGAGATAAAAACAATGCATCTCCAGTTTCTATGCACATTTATACCTGCAAATGCGTCGGTGCGAACTGTGTTCGCCCGTCGTCATATTTTAAGATATTCTATCAGAGGAGACCACACACATGTCAATGACGGAACTTCACAAGAACGGCGTCTATATCGTGTCAGGAAAGCCTGTCGCGGCGCAGAAATCGCAGGATGTCCAGGTGACGGATGCAGGCAGAGAAAAGACAATGGCCTATCAGATTCTTCGCAAGCACGACAAGAGCACAGATCCTAAAAAAATGAAGATCAAGTTTGATGCGCTTGTGTCACACGATATCACATATGTCGGTATTATTCAGACCGCGCGCGCTTCGGGGATGACGAAGTTCCCGATTCCGTACGCCATGACGAACTGCCACAACAGCCTGTGCGCCGTTGGCGGAACGATTAACGAGGATGACCACGCGTTTGGTCTGTCTGCCGCGAAGAAATACGGCGGCATTTTCGTGCCCGCCAATCAGGCCGTTATACATCAATATGCGCGCGAAGCGCTTGCAGGCTGCGGCAAAATGATTCTCGGCTCCGACTCCCACACGCGTTACGGCTGCTACGGCACGCTCGGCGTCGGCGAAGGCGGGGGAGAACTCGCCAAGCAGCTGTTGGAAAATACTTATGATGTCGATGCACCGGAGGTCGTCCTCGTCTGGGTGGAAGGTACGGTTTCGCATGGTGTCGGCCCGCACGACGTGGCGATTGCACTCGTCGGCGCGACCTTCGGCAATGGCCTTGTCAAAAATAAGATCATGGAATTCGCCGGACCCGGAATTGGCGCGCTCTCGATGGACTTTCGCATCGGCATCGACGTCATGACGACAGAGACAAGCTGCCTGTCATCAATCTGGGAGACGGATGACAAAGTCGCAGCGTATTATAAAAACGTCGGACGTCCCGAGGCATATGAGAAGGTCAGCACTGCTGACGGCGCGTATTACGATTCCATGATAAAAGTAAATCTCAGCGAGATGGAATCGATGATTGCCTTACCGTTCCACCCATCGAAGGCGTATACCATCCATGCGCTGCAAAAGGATCCTTCACGCATTTTTGCTGAAATCGAGGAGGAGTGCAATAAGGAGCTCGGCGGCAGTGTCAAGCTGGATCTGCGTCGCAATATCAATGAAAAGGGACAGGTCGCTGTCGAGCAGGGCGTCATCGTCGGTTGCTCCGGCGGCATGTATGAGAACATCTCCGAGGCTACTGATATTCTAACCGGCAAATCCGTCGGCAGCGGCTATTTTTCGCTGTCTGTTTATCCGTCATCAACCCCTATCGGCCTTGCCATGACAAAAGACGGGTTATCCGCGTCGCTTATGGAAGCTGGGGCGTTGATAAAGTCCGCGTTCTGCGGTCCATGCTTCGGTGCGGGCGATACACCGGCGAACAACACGCTGTCCATCCGCCACGCCACGCGCAATTTTGCAAACCGCGAGGGCTCAAAGCCCGGGAACGGGCAGATTGCTGCTGTCGCTCTGATGGACGCGCGTTCAATTGCCGCAACGGCCGCAAACGGAGGCATTCTCACAGCCGCAACCGATATCGATTATCAGGTCATACCGCGTGAGTATAAATACGACCCCACAATCTACGAAAAGCGCGTTTACAACGGGTACGGCAAACCCGACCCGTCCGCCCAGCTTCGCTTCGGGCCGAACATCGCGGACTGGCCGAAAATGTACCGTATGGATGACAATCTGCTTGTGAAGCTCTGCGCCGTTATTCGTGATGAGGTCACAACAACGGACGAGCTCATACCATCAGGAGAGACCTCCTCGTATCGCTCAAATCCGATTGCTCTTTCTGAATTCACACTCTCGCGCCGTGTACCGGAGTATGTGAAGCGGAGCAAAGCCGTCCGCGATATAGAAACCGCGCGCCGGAACGGGGAAGCACCCACAGAGGCTGCTGACATTTTGAAAAAGGTCGGCGGCGATATCGGAAAGACGACCGTAGGCTCCTGCGTATTCGCTAAAAAACCCGGCGACGGCAGCGCCCGCGAGCAGGCGGCCTCCTGCCAAAAAGTTTTAGGCGGCTGGGCGAACGTTTGCTACGAATACGCCACAAAGCGCTACCGCTCCAATTGCCTCAACTGGGGTATTGTCCCGTTTACCATCGATAAAACCGAACCGTTTGACTTCACAGACGGTGATTACATCTATATCCCCGGCATCAGAGAAGCCATCTTGAACAGCGTTGAGACAATCCAGGGGAAAGTCATCACGAAAGATACCGTCAAAGATATCACCCTCCACTGCAAAGGCCTCAGCCCCGACGAAAAACTCATCCTCACCGAAGGCTGCCTCATGAACTATTACGCCGCCGGGTATGGGAAATAACCATCAGGAGGTATCGTATGCAGACTCTGACAACCGAACGACTCATACTGCGCGGATGGAATCATAGCGATGCGGATGATTTATATGAAATTGTCGGCAATCCAAATGTCGCAAAGGGTGCGGGATGGAAGCCGATGGATAACAGGGCCGATGTGCCGGGATTGATTGATCGGTATATCGACAGAGAAGATGTTTGGGCCATTGAGCATCGATTGCATAAAAAGGTCATCGGTGCGGTTGGCCTCAATGTTGACGTTTTCAGACCGACGCTGGATAAATGCAAGATGCTGACGTTCTCTTTATCCGAAGCTTTTTGGGGCTCCGGCTATGCCAAAGAGGCGGCACAGGCACTGCTCAGGCATGCGTTTGCTCACTTGCATCTCGATATTGTGACAACGAACCATTTTCCCTCAAATGTTCAATCAAAACGCGTGATTGAAAAATGCGGATTCGTCTATGAGGGGACACTGAGACGGGCTATTCAGCTTTATAACGGCGCGGTTTCCGACGCGGCCTGCTATTCAATCCTGCGTGAGGAGTATAAAAACCCACCCGCCACCCGAGGTATGAGGCATGCTGCGCTGTAAACGCGGACGGTCACTTAAGGCCGCCCTACCCAAAGCCTGATATTATTCTGTAGGGGCAACCCTGTGTGGTCGCCCTAAAACAATTCACGGAGGTAAAAATATATGCCAAAAATCCAAATGACCACACCGCTTGTCGAGATGGACGGGGACGAGATGACCCGCGTCCTGTGGCAGATGATTAAAGACAAGCTTATTCTCCCTTTTGTCGACCTCAAATCGGAGTATTATGATCTCGGCCTGCTGCATCGCAATGAAACGAAGGATCAGGTGACGGTTGACGCGGCTAACGCGGCGAAGCGCCTCGGTGTCGCCGTTAAATGCGCCACCATCACACCAAACCGGCAGCGTATGGTCGAGTATCCACAGCTTACCGAGATGTGGAAATCACCGAACGCCACAATACGCTCCATCCTTGATGGGACGGTTTTCCGCGCGCCGATTACGATCAGCTGCATTAAGCCCGTCGTAAAAAACTGGGAACAGCCGATCACAATCGCCCGTCACGCGTACGGCGATGTCTATAAAGCCGCCGAAATGCTCACAGATGAAGCAGGCGAATGCACGATGACCTTCAGAGGTGAAAGCGGCCTGGAGAAGACTGTTACGGTTCAAAAGACAAAAGGTCCTGCCATCTTCCAGGGTATGCACAATACGGAAGACAGCATCAAAAGCTTTGCGAAAGCCTGCTTTAAATACGCCGTCGACACGAAGCAGGACCTGTGGTTTTCGACGAAGGATACGATTTCAAAGATCTATGACGGGCAGTTTAAAGTAATCTTCGAAGAGGAATTTGAAAACTATAAGGACGATTTCAAAAAGCTCGGCATCGAGTACTTCTATACGCTTATCGACGACGCCGTGGCCCGCGTGATGCGTTCGAGGGGCGGCTTCATATGGGCCCTGAAAAACTATGACGGCGATGTGATGAGCGACATGGTTTCAACGGCCTTCGGGTCGCTTGCTATGATGACAAGCGTGCTCGTATCTCCTGAAGGTATCTATGAATTTGAGGCCGCGCACGGCACCGTAACAAAGCATTATTATAATTACCTCAAGGGCGAAAAGACCTCAACAAACCCGATGGCCACAATCTTCGCCTGGTCGGGCGCACTCCGCAAAAGGGGAGAGCTCGACGGACTCAATAACCTCGCTGCTTTTGCGGACAAGCTCGAAAAGGCCTGCTTCGACACACTCCTGAGCGGCAAGATGCCAAAAGAGCTCGCCGCCCTTACGGATGACGGTTTCGAGGCTGCTGCTGTCACCACCGAGGAATTCATCGACGCCATTGCTGCAAAACTATAAAAATACAAAGCCGCTTTCGGGTCTGTGAACCAAAAGCGGCTTTGTCTATAGGCTGAGCCGGACGTCATGTCCGGTTTTTTGTATTTGATTCGAGCAGCCTGAGCAAATGCATGGCGTCCTCGCGGGCGAGGTGCTCGAAATCGGCCGACCTGTTCCGGAGGATGTCGACGTATTTTCCCCGGTCTTCCATGAGGGCTTTGACATCGTCCATTGCATGTTCGGCGTTAAAATCCCTGACGTCTCCAGCCGACAGCATGCCCAGTGAGTCGATGTACGCTTCGACCTTCGGGTCGTAGACGATGCCGATGAAGGGAACGCTCATTTTAGCCGAGAAAATCAACGTGTGCAAACGCATGGCAAGAACGAAGTCGGCCATCCCGATGATCGCCATGATCTGCTGCGCGGTGTAGCACGTATCGAGAACATAGGCTTTGTTTTTCATCAAGCGCTGAACCTCATAACTGATACCGATGTCGTGAGGCGTTTGCATGGCAATGAAGACGATCGCTCTGCCGTAGGTTTCATGAATGTTATCACAGAGTCTGGCGACGTTTTCCTTGAACAGCCCCATGCCTTTCCAATTGCGCACAGAAACACAGACAAACGGCACGTCAGCTGGGATGCCGCTTTCTGAAAGCAGGCGGACAGCTTCCTCGCCGGTCGCTCCGTTCAGTGTGAAAACAGGGTCGGCCGTCACGCGGATATCCTCTCTTTTGACACCCATGCTGCGCAGCTCCAGAGCGGACACATCATCACGCAGGGTGATGACATCGGCGCGTCCGACAATAAGCTTGACGAGCCTTCTGTTGATTATTTTTCGGACCGGCCCGATGCCGTTGGCATAGATCATGACTTTCTTTTTAAAGAATTCGGTCGCGCGGATTATCATGAGGTAATAAAACAGCGAACGTGTGGATGTGTGGTCCTGCAACAGGCTGCCGCCGCCCGAAACGAGCGCGTCGCATTTCCGAAGTGCCTTGATGACGGTGAACAGTTTAAAGCGGTTAACAGCGTCATAACCGTATCGGTTCTTTGTGTCCTCAGGGTCGCTAGATAAAACGGTAATCGATATATCACCGCCAGAATAATTGATGTTTTGATGGATGGACTGTAAAATTGCCTCGTCGCCGGCGTTGCCGAAGCCGTAATAACCGCTCATGACGACATTATACTTTTTCCTGCGAACCGCTTCATATGCCGTAAGGCAGTCATCGCCCATCCGCTTAACAGAGTACTCATCTAAAATAAGCTGCCGTTCATATGCGCCGAGGGCTGCGCGTTCTTCATCGGAAAGTGCGTTAAAGCAGCGGACGATATCTCTGAGTAAAAGCGTCTCTGAGGACATCGCAAAACCACGGCAGCAAAAATTGCCGTCCTGTGCCGCCTGCAGATTATCGCGCGAGAACAAGCCAATATAGCCCTCATTGCCGGCCAGAATCACAGGCTTCATTGATGCCATCGCTTCAAGCGCCGCGCGGGAAACGCCAATAAAAATATCACCGGCGGCAATAATTTCACTGATGTCTGTTCGCGGCCCTGTCATCGTAATAAGACGGCGGCCTGCCGATGAATTGACGTCGTCTGCTTTCGCTTTTAAGCCAGCGTAAGAATCGCCGCCGCCGGCGATGAGAAGCTGTATTCCTGGAATCTGGCGGTCAAGCGATTCGGCAATGTCAATGAGCTGGCGTGCGACGAGCGCCCTGTCCTTATCGAGGCGGCTGACATATGTGATGATGGGACATGTTTTATCAAGCCCGAATTCATCAATAATCCTTGAGCCTGATGTCTCGGCGGAAAACTTCAACGTGTCAATACCGTTGATCGTGACGATAATATCTCTTTGGCTGACATCATAATTCTTAATAAGATATTCTTTGATATCCTCTGACACGGCAATGGTTTTTTGTCCCCAGTTCGTCAGGTATCTGAGCCCGCCGCCTGTTTCGAATACCCAGTGTGCCGTCGTGACAAAAGGGAAGCGCAGCGCATTATGCAGAACGCCGCAAATGAAGGCTGATATACGCGCATGCGCGTGGACGATATCAGGCTTCTCTTTTTTTATGATTTTCCGCAAGAGGAAATAGGATGTAATCATATTGAAGACAGTTCGTTTATTCATGGGGACATGAAAATGGCGAATGCCCTGCTCCTCGATTTCCGGGACATAGACGCCGCCGTTCGAGGCAATCATCACATCATACCCGCGCCGCTTCAGCTCGAAGGCGAGTTCAATGATATGCGTTTCAGCGCCGCCGATGCCAAGACTCATTGTGGCCATTAAGATTTTAAGAGCCATTATGAAATCCCCGAAATCGTCGCTTCAAACTGACAGAATTTCGTATATAAGTTGCGGACAGAATTGACGTTGATTTCATACGTTCTATTGACGAGATACCTGCCGTCACCGATTGTTCCGGTTGCAGTCAAGGTGAGGATAATGTCATAGCGACCGACATAACTGCCTATAACAGTTGTGCCGTCAAGTGTTGCCGCTGTTTTTTTTGCATCCGTCACTTCAATATTCGTTATCGAGCCGATCGCATTGCCGCCGCTGCCGTTTTTATCGTATAAGGTGTCGCCGATTTGAAAGGCGTTGACGCTATAATCGCGGGTTCCGTTTAGCGTAACCGTATATATGATCGTGTCCGTTTTTGCGCCGACGCTTGTCACCTCAAGAACATTGTACTTGACGTACAGCGCAGCGCCGATCACAACCACGATAAGGACAACAAAAAAATCAATAATGCTGACTTTTCCGAACACTCTGCCGTGCTCATCGATGATTTTTCTCATTGTCCCAAATCCTCCCGCTCTATTGCGACGACATATCCCTTGCCCGCATAACCGGGACCGGAAGCGCTGACTTCAACGCCGACGCGAATAAGGTAGCCGCTTTCTGCCTTAATCTCTGTATCTGATGACGAACAATCACAAACGAGCTCAATCACTGCAGATTCCTTGCCCGGTACTACTGAGGGCAGTGTGTCGCCCGTCTCACGGTTTGTCTCAGGGGTTGTTGCAGGCCCAGGTGTGACGGAGACGACTGTGCCCATGATGAATTTTTTTGTGCTGTCCATGATCGTATCACCGACATTTATTTTCTCAGACGTTCCTTGCAGCATACCATTCAGTTCAATCGAGTAGTGAACGGGCGCTGTAACAACGGCGGAATCGCTTTTGCCAGAATAACGCCAGATAAATAAGAGTGCTCCGGCGGCGATGATGACGACCGCGATGATGATCATATCAAATATGTTGAGCTTCCAACGCGGCTTTTTTTGTTTATTTTCCATCTCTTGCTCCTTTCAGCGTTTGCAGGTAAATACGTTCGATGCTTTCGGCAAAAATTTGTCCGGTGAAGCATCTGTTAAAGATTTGGACGGCGTTTTCAGCCATTTCGGATCTCAAGACCGGCTCGTCCATCAGCTGTCTGATACAGTCGGCGAGACCTGTGCTGTCGCGGTTATGGAAGGTGAGACCGTTTTTCCCGTTCTCAATAACGTAAGGGTTACCGCCGTAATCACTCACAACGGCCGGTAGACCGATGCTCATACCCTCCAGCAAGGAGAGGCTCGAGGTCTCCGTTCCGTATGACGCATTAAGCTGTACATCTAGAATGCTTAAAAGCGGCGCAACGTCAGCGACAAATCCCATAAAAACGATGATATCGGATAATCCAAGCGCGTCGGCTCTCTTTTTGACGTCGTTCTCAAAAGAACCAATACCCGCAACCAATATTTTTAGTTTACGACCCTCGTCAATTAACGTTTTTGCGGCTTCCAAAATGAGCATATGGCCTTTATACGCTTCTATTCTGGCAAGAATACCGCATACAAAGTCGCTGTCTTTGATGCCGTACTGCGCACGAAGGGCTTTGCTTTTTGCATCATTCATGCGTGTTATCGGCTCAACGCCGTTCATGATCACATCGATAAGATCACCATTTATACCGCCGTTCGTGAGGTTTTCCTTGGAAGCCGGGCTAATGGCGATGATCCTGTCGGCATAATGCTCGTTGATAACTTTATTAATGAATCTTCCAGGGGCGGATCTAATAAAGGGGCTGAGAGGGAAAACACAGTGGCGCGTATAAATAACTATTTTACCGCTTCTTCTTGCCGCAATCCGTCCCGACAGGGATCCGTGGGTGTGCACGATATCGGGGTCGATACTTTTAATGAGCGCTTTGATAATTTTTATGTCTTTAAAATCAAAGGACTTGTCCGCGTTCATGGACAGCTCGTAGACTTCAATACCTGTGTCTCTGAGAAGCTGCGTCAGAAGGCTCCCCTCGGGCAGACAGACGCTGACATCAAAGGCGGACCGGTCGCAGTACTTCAGATAATTGAGGAGCACGCGGCCGGCGCCTCCGATGTTTGAATCGCAGATGACATTTAAGACTTTGACCATAAGTTAGCTCCCTCCTCCATCCTGGACCGGCGGGTGAGTACAGAGCCGAGCGCGATAACGACCCAGAAAAACAGTGTGACACGATTATTGTAGAAGGAGTAATCAGTCATACCCTGCAAAAGAAAGCCGCTGACGGAGGTGATCGCGGCGATGAGATAAACCCGTGTTATCTTGTCCCGTTCCCTTGAAAAAGCGGAAAATGTGGTTCTGTAATAGCTGAACAGAATGATTAAAAACAGCGCAAGGCCGATAATTCCGGCATCACACGTGAGCTGCAAAAACAGATTATGCGTGTGCGGCGCGGCGATTGTATTGTAGCTATATGCCGGATAGATGCTGTTGAAGGCTGCAATACCAGGGCCGATGCCGGATAGCCAATAATCCTTCAGCATGGCGATTGTCCCAAGCCAGATGGAAACACGGTAGGAGGTGGAGCTGTCGGCCATGTCTCCTATACTGACAAAACGCTGTATCGCCCAGTCGGGAAGGACGAAATAAAGGGCGACGATACCGACAATACCGACGAGAATAAGCCGGGCATCGATCATGACGGCGAAAATTGCAATGGCGAAAATGAGACCGAGCCATCCGCCGCGAGACGAGGTAAACAGCATGCACAGCAGCATAGCGCCGGTGCAGAGCAGAAAAAAAGTTTTCTTTTGCCACGTTTTTGCCGTCAGAACGCAGGCAAAAGCAAACGGCGTGATGAGCAGCAGGTATTCGCCCAGCACGTTCGGGTTGCCGAGCGTGGAGTAGACCCTGTTTGTGATTTCGGAAAACATGTCGCTGTCGATCCAGGCGCCGGCACTAGCCGCGTCATAAAAGAGATATTGATAAATACCATATAATGATACAGCGGTGCCGATCATGACGAAAAGCTTGATGGCGAGATCTGCCTGCCTTTTTGTCGTCACCGCATTATCAAATACAATGGCAAAAAGTGTCATCAAAATGGTAAGAAGGCCGGTGAATAAGCTTCCCGAAAACGAAACAGAGGTAAAGGTGGAAATCAAATAAACGAGGGAAAATAAAACGATGTACTTGTTAACAGGCGAAGCAAAGAGCCGCTTCTCCTTATCACAGCCGAACCGCACAATTATTGAAAAAACACCCACGAGGACAAGGCATAAAATCGCCATGGTCTGCTGCAAAACCGGTGCTAGTGCGGCGGGAATAACACACCAAATAAAAGCCTGCCTAAAAATGCTTCCTTCAAAAAGCCGGTTTAAATGCAGCTTTTTAAAAATAAAGGCTAATACGCTGTGCAGAAACCGGCCGAGCTTCGCAAAAGCACTATTTTCGTCAATACCATAACCTTGGCCTGACGCTAAAAACCAGGAGACGATCCGGCTCTGATGCCATTTGACCCCAATCCAGCCGAAAAGCGCCGTCAGCCCTCGAAGCAGCATGCTGCCTTCAAAAATCTTTTGCATATATATGACCATTCCTTTCTGTTTGAAAGATTTATCTTTCAAACTTCTCACCTCAACCTTGGCAATGACGTCCGGACAGGCGCCTTTTTAATATCCCGACAGCCTCTTTTGCCTCGCTGACACCGAAAACGATCGTCATTGTGAAATAAATGATAAATCCGATTATTGCCGGCACAACCGCCTTGATCGCCTTAACAAGATCACCGGCATCTGCACCCTCAGCGCTGCCCAAAAATTTCATGACTGCGAGAACAGCGATCGCCATGATGACGGTGGCAATTGTCATCTTTGCGATATCAACAGTGAATGCTTTGTTAATGAAGCCCGAACCTGCTTTCTCGAGCGGGATGATAAGGATAACAGCATTGACCGTCGCAGCGGCAGCGGACGAAATCGCAAGCCCTGTGACGCCCATTTTATCTGCCAGAAGGAGGCACAGCACAATGTTGACCGCGATCGAAACAATGCCGGCGATGAGAGGTATTTTTCCATTCTGACGCGCAAAATATGCCCGGCATATAACCGCCTGAAGCGCAAAGCCAATCATGCCGAGACTGACATAACGGAGTGCCTCGGAGGTAATCGATACGGACAAGTCGGTAAATTCGCCGCCGCCGTATATGAGATTGATGATGGGGTGAGCCAAGAGCATGAGTCCCGCTGTCATCGGAATGACGAAGTACATGGACACGTGCACCGTCGAAAAGATGGTATCGTTGAATTTCGAGGACTCTTTCTCAGCCGTCAATCTGGATAGACGGGGAAAAATGACGTTCGTTATTGATAGGATAAAGACACCAACAATGATCAGATACAGATTGTTTGACAGATCAATGGCAGAGGCGCCAAAACCATTGTATAGATGGGAACCAAATTTCGTATTGATCGTCAGATTGATGGGCTGTACCCAGGTGCTGACAAGAACAGGCAGCATAAAGGCGAAGACCTTTTTCATTCCGTCTGACTTCAGACTTAAAGACGGCTTGAAGAAAAAGCCCTTTTTTAGAAGTGAAGGCACCTGAACAGCAGCTTGAACAAACCAGCCGACCAGAAAAGCGACGGCAAGACCGTATATACCGAAGCGGTCATTTAACGTGAAGTAATAGGCGATGACAACGATATTGGCGATGACACTGATGAGGGCCGGGATATTGAATTCGTCAAAGGATTGGAGGATACCGACAAATGAGAAGGCGATCCCCGTAAAAAGCACCATTGGGAGCAGCACGCGCGTCAGTGATACGCAGAGCGCCGTTGTTGCCGCGTCATAGCCGTCGGCAAATAGCTGGACAAGCGGTGATGCAAAAATGATGCCAAGAACTGTTAAAATCAGTGAAAAGAAGCCGATGACAGTAATGAAGTTGCCGGAAAACACAAGCGCGTCGCGCTTTCCTTTTTTTGTAATATACTCACTGAAAACTGGAATAAAGCAGGCGGCTACAGCCGAGGCAAAAACAATATCAAAAAAGACACGCGGTATTCGGCTGGCTGTCAAAAAGGCATTCGTTTCCATGCCGCTGCCGTAATTGATCGTCAGGAGCCTGTCGCGCAGAAGTCCCAGGATCTTCCCGATGAGCGTGAGGATCATGACAAGACTTATTGTTTTGACTGCGTTTTTGTTTTTTTCTGCCATATAAATTATTTAGCCCCAATCATTATGAACAACAGGTAAATTAAACCAGATAAAAATGAAATAACTGTAGTATTTTACCCTAACCATCGTGAGAATTCAACAGCAATTCAAACAGATATGCTGAATCTCGTCTAAACATCCGGGCTTGAGTTGAAAAGTCGGTCGAAATTTTGTATAATACATATATGCGAATTTCGTTCGGCACAGAAAATTGAGGTACATAATAAAATGAAAAAGCTAATTTCCAGCATTCTTGCATTTTCCTTCGTGCTTTGCCTGCTGGTATCCTCAGCCTTTCCGGGAGCTGCATCGGCAGCAGGCGCCGGCACCGTCGTCTATAGCAACACGCAGCAGATTGCAAACAATCTGCGCTATACAAATACTGTCTCCTACATAAACAATTCAGAACGCCAGGCGAGCTACGCGCTCAGTCTGACCGGAAAAGGCGACGCTTACCCTATCATTATGGCAAACGACACGATTTACGGATTTATGTCGATTGAAAAGATGATCGCATATGCCGAGGCTCAGGGCAAAAATGTTCTGGCGGCAGTGAATACGGATTTCTTTTCAATGAAAACCGGCGTTCCTCTGGGCATTGTGGTTGAGGATGGTGTATATAAATCGAGTCCTGAATGCAATACGGCTGTCGCTTTTAGGCCGGACGGCAGCGTTTACTTCTCGGATAACCCTGAAGTAACAATAACACTGCTGAACAACGGCAGCATCAATGATAGTACAAACAGCGGTCAAACCGAAACACTGACGCACTTTAATAAATACCGGACGGACAGCGGCGGCCTTTACATATTCAGTTCAGCATTTTCCACCGTTACCACACGCACCACGACCCCCGGGTGGTTTGTTCGTTTTAAGATTCTGAGCGGCGTGCCATCTGTATCCGGTTCTATGACGCTCGAAGTTGCCGAGACATTGACGTCGGACAGCGGTGTCCCGATCGGTGACGGTTATCTTGTTCTGTCTGCTGCAACGGGCGCGAACCTCGATAGCGCGTTTGCCAAATTCAAAGTTGGCGATACCATTACCATGACAACATCGTGTTCCGACAGTAATCTTAATGATGTGAAATGGGCGACTGGCGGCGGCGACATTTTAATCAAAGACGGTTCAATCACAGACCAATCGGTTTGGGATAAAGCGATATCCGCAAAAAATCCGAGGACGGCTTTCGGCGTCACGGCCGACGGGACGGTTATCAGCTATGTGGTTGACGGCAGAGAATCTGACCACTCGGCAGGCTTAACCCTTTGGAATCTTGCTGAGGAAATGCTGGCCAAAGGCTGCATCAATGCCATCAACTTTGACGGCGGCGGCTCCTCCGCCCTCAGCGTCAGACTGCCCGGACAGACAACGAGCGCTGTCGTTAATAGCCCATCAGACGGGTCATCAAGGAAATGTGCAGCCTATCTGCTGTTCGTGACAGATAATGTGTCGGACGGAAGGGTCAAGTATCTTGCCATGCGAAATGAAGGCCCCGTCGTACTGGCTGGGTCATCCATCAATATCGGTTATTTCGCTTCAGACAGCGGCTTTCGACCGGTTGCCGCGCCGGGGGATATAAAAGTATCCTCGACGCTCGGTGCTGTCAGCGGCACGTCCTATAAGGCGGGTCCCGTACACGGCGTGGACAAGCTGACGTTGACATCAAATTCAACATGGGCAACAGGGTCGGCAACGATTCATATTATTTATGATCCGACAGACCTGACTGTGACAGCAAACGGCGGGACAGCTCCTGTCACGGCGTTGACCGTCTGGCCGGGTGACACCGTTCAGCTTTCGTCGGCGGCTTTCTATTGCGGATTTCCGGTGGCAGCCGATCAGGCGGCAATCAAATACACTGCCAGCGGCGGCATCGGCTCAGTGTCGGATACCGGTCTCTTTGCGGCAGGCACGGCAGCAGGTGTGACAGGGACGATTAATGTGACGGTCGGCGGCAAGTCTGTGTCAATCCCCGTCACGGTAACCGGCTTTACGGATGTTCCCAGCAACTGGGCAAAACCGGCGATCAAGGGACTTTTAGAGATGGGTATCGTCGCCGGTGTGTCGCCCACCACTTTTGCCCCTGATATCAGCATCAGGAGAGGCGATTTTATTCTGATGCTCTATAAGGCGGCAGGTCAGCCGGCCATCTCTAGCCTCTCGACCTTTACCGACGTGTTGGCGGACGATTATTATGCGCAGGCTATTGCCTGGGGTCAGGCTAATAATATCGCGCTGGGCGGTGATACCGGCCTTTTCAATCCGACAGGTACAATGACGAGGGAACAAGCCTTCTCATTTCTCTACCGCACGCTCGGTGTCCTGCACATTGCTTATACCGACGCGTCGCCCGACAGCTTAAGCAGCTTTCTAGACAAGGATACGGTTACAGCCTACGCCTTGACGCCGACAGCGACCCTTGTGCATATGGGTATCGTATCGGGCGCTAACGGAATGCTGGCACCTACAAATGCCATCACACGTGCCGAAATGGCAAGAATATTATATACAGCTCTAGGTAAAGCCTAAGACAGCCCTAAAAAGGGTAAAATGAATCACTTAATTTATAAGTGTAAGAGGAAGATTTATGTTTGTTGACAGTGCATCCATCCATGTAAAAGCGGGAGCCGGAGGAAACGGTTCCGTTTCGTTCCACAGAGAAAAGTACATTCCGGCCGGCGGTCCGGACGGCGGCGACGGCGGACGCGGCGGAGACGTGATAGTGAAAACGGACATAAACATGTCCACACTCATGGATTTTAGGTATAGAAGGAAATATTCGGCGTTAAACGGCGATAACGGCGGCGGTAAGGGCTGCAGCGGTAAAGACGGCGAGAGCCTTGTGATCACAGTGCCGAACGGCACCCTGATCAGGGATAAAGAGACCGGTGCGATCATTAAAGACATGACAGGTGAGGAATCTTATGTCCTCGCCCGTGGCGGCAACGGCGGCTGGGGGAACAGGCATTTCGCTACCCCGACACGGCAGGCGCCGCGCTTTGCTAAAAGCGGTCTCCAAGGCGAAGACAGGGAAGTGACGCTTGAGCTGAAGCTCTTGGCCGACGTCGGATTAGTCGGATTTCCCAATGTGGGTAAATCGACGCTTTTATCTGTCGTTTCGAAGGCGCATCCAAAGATTGCAGACTATCACTTCACAACACTCTTTCCGAATCTCGGTGTTGTTTTTGTCGGAGAAGGTACCTCATTTGTCATGGCGGATATCCCCGGCATCATCGAGGGTGCCTCTGAAGGTGCGGGACTCGGCCACGACTTTCTGCGGCATATCGACCGCTGCCGCCTGCTCATCCATGTCGTGGATGTTTCCGGCAGCGAGGGCAGAGACCCCATAGAGGATTTCA
Organism: uncultured Eubacteriales bacterium; assembly: GCA_942492735.1. Lineage (GTDB taxonomy): Bacteria > Bacillota > Clostridia > Oscillospirales > Oscillospiraceae > Sporobacter. The sequence goes on along the minus strand of OW818648.1, from coordinate 3,286,782 downwards.
AGACAATCAACGCCGAGCTCGAACAATACAGCCCGGGGCTGGCAACGCGCCCAATGCTTGTCGCGGCGAATAAAATCGATATCGTCAGCGATACGCAGCAGCTTGAAAATTTCAGACTTTTTATCAAGGAACAGGGGCTGGAACTGTTTGAAATCTCCGCGGCAACAAACATCGGCGTCAAAGAACTCGTTCAAACCGCCGCAGCACAGCTGGCGCATCTGCCGCCGGTCATCGTCTATGAGCCCGAGTACATCGAAAAACCGGCGCTCGACACTGAACCGGAAGACCTCAAAATAGAAGTGGTTGACGACGTTTGGATGATCGAAGGAAAATGGATGGAGAAGCTCGTCCGCAATGTCAATTTCAGCGATACCGAATCGATGGCATACTTTGACAGAGCGCTCCGCAACGCCGGCGTATTTCAAAGGATGGAAGAGATGGGCATCAAAGAGGGCGACACCGTGAGCATCTATAATCTTGAATTCGACTATCAAAAATAGCCCACCCTGATTAATAATCGCCCCTACATTTGCGCTGTCGTTTTCCGCCGCATCCCATTCATACAGGGATTCTCCGTTGCAAATTCATCGCTTTATGCTATAATACCAATTTATAGTATGTAAATCCGGCGCGATTTCGCGCTTTGATGGGAGTTTTGATGATGATATCTGAAAAAATGAAAAAACTTGCCCAGAACAACAGCGCCATACGGGCGATGTTTGAAGAGGGGAATAAAATGGCCGCGCTGTACGGACGTGAGAACGTTTATGATTTCAGCCTCGGCAATCCGAATTTTCCGGCGCCGGCGGCTGTTAAGCAAGCGATTGTTGACATATTAAACAGCGAGGATTCTGTTTTTATCCACGGCTATATGTCCAACGCGGGGTTTGATTCGACAAGGGAAGCTGTGGCTTTATCCCTGAACAAGCGCTTCGGGACATCGTTCGGTGTCGGCAATATTATCATGTCTGTCGGCGCAGCCGGCGGTCTGAATGTCGTTTTGAAGACGCTCCTCAATCCCGGTGACGAGGTCGTGACGTTTTCACCGTATTTTGTAGAATACGGCAATTATGTCCGGAATTATGACGGTGTATTGATCGCCGTTGAACCAAACACAACAGATTTTCAGCCGAGCCCGGATAAACTCGCAGCTTGTATAACGCCCAAAACAAAAGCCGTGCTCATCAACTCACCGAACAATCCAACAGGTGTCGTCTATTCGGCGGATTCGGTTCGTAAAATCGCTGCGGTGCTCGAAGCCAAGCAAAAGGAATACGGAACCTCTATTTTCATCATCGCCGATGAGCCGTACCGCGAGCTGGCGTATGACGGTGTCGAAGTGCCCTATCTCACAAAGTTTTATAAGAATACAATCGTCTGTTACTCATGGAGTAAGTCGCTGTCGCTCCCGGGTGAGCGGATCGGCTACATTGTTGTGCCGAGCGAAGCAGACGAATTCCAACTCGTTTTTGACGCAGCCTGCATCGCAACGCGCGTGTCCGGCTTTGTCAACGCGCCATCTCTGCAGCAGCTTGCCGTGGCCAGATGCCTGAATGAAATGACCGATGTCAAGGCGTATGACGATAACAGACAACTATTGTACAAAGGCTTGACCGACAGCGGCTTCACGTGTGTTTATCCGCAGGGCGCGTTTTATATGTGGATGAAAACACCCGTTGATGATAAGGAATTTTCTGCGGCGGCTAAAAAATACAACATCCTCATGGTACCGGGTACGTCCTTCGGCTGCCCCGGATACGTCAGGATGGCTTACTGCGTCGCGAAGAGTACAATCGAGCGCGCGCTGCCGTCGTTTAAGAAACTGGCACAGGAATACAGGCTCTGCTAAATACCTGACATATTTCAGGGCGATTCGTGAATCGCCCCTACAACGAATTGCGCGCTTCGTAGGGGCGATTCATGAATCGCCCGCCGTTCCACTATAAATCATCGATAAGGATTTGACATTATGGACGAAAAAAAGATCATTCTTTCCGGCATCAAGCCCAGCGGATCACTGACGCTTGGCTCTTATATCGGCGCGATTAAAAACTGGGTCGAGCTCTCTGAGACATATAACTGTTATTATATGATGGCCGACATGCATGCCATCACCGTGAGGCAAGACCCTGCCACGCTGCGCCGCACGACACTCGAGCAGATCGCGCAGTATATCGCCTGCGGTCTTGACCCCGAAAAGAACGTCATCTTCATTCAGAGCCAGGTGCCCGCGCACGCGGAGCTCGCTTGGGTGCTCGAGTGCTATACCATGTACGGTGAGCTGTCGCGCATGACACAGTTCAAGGACAAATCAGCGAAAAACGCCGAGAATATCAACGCGGGTCTGTTTACATACCCGGCGCTGATGGCCGCCGATATCCTCATCTATCAGGCAGACTTGGTGCCGGTCGGCGACGACCAAAAGCAGCATGTTGAGCTGACGCGTGACATCGCGGGCCGCTTCAACGGCATATACGGAGATGTTTTCAAGCTGCCCGAGCCTTTTATACCGAAAGTCGGCGCGCGGATCATGAGCCTGCAGGACCCGACGAGCAAGATGTCCAAATCAGAGCAGGACACTGGCGGCTGCATCAGCCTTATGGATAAACCGGAGGACATCATGCGCGCCTTCAAACGCGCCGTCACCGACAGCGACACAAGGGTATGCTATAGCGTCAAAGAAAAGCCCGGTGTATCAAACCTTATGCAGATTTACGCCGTCGCAACCGGAAAAAGCCTGAAAGAGACTGAAAGTGAATTTGACGGCAAAGGCTACGGCGATTTCAAGAAAGCCGTCGGCGAAGCCGTTGTCGAGTTGCTGCGCCCTGTCCGGGAGGAAGCCACACGCCTCCTGTCCGACAAAGCATATCTCGAGAAAGTTTATACAGAAGGAGCCGAAAGAGCTTCTTACACCGCAAACAAAACACTCCGCAAGGTATATAAGAAAATCGGCTTCGTCCAAAAAGGATAACCCACAGAGAATCGGCATGACGCCGGCCGAAACGGCGGATGGTGGATCATATCACAGCGATCACGTGATACACCGATTGGAGCGACTATGGAGAAAGAGCTTTTTTTACATGTAGGACTAGCAATCGTCGCAGCTTTTATCATCAGTTTTGCGGCGACGCCGATTGTTAAATCCTTTGCGCAGCGCGTCGGAGCGGTAGACGTTCCGAAAGACGGTCGCAGGATGCATACGCATCCGATTCCGCGCCTTGGCGGCCTTGCGATCTTTCTGGGCTTTCTCCTGAGCGTTGTGCTGTTTGCTGAAATCAGCATGGAGGTGCAGGGTATCCTGCTCGGCTCCGTCGTTATTGTTATCGTCGGTGTTATCGACGATATTGTGCCGCTGCCTGCGCTTGTTAAATTCGTTGTTCAGATTCTGGCGGCACTTATTGCTGTCTTCCACGGTGTCGTCGCCGAAGTTATCACCAACCCGTTCATCTGGAGCGCCTCTGAATATCTGGTATTTGGGTATTGGTCAATCCCAATCACGGTTCTTTGGATCGTCGCCATTACGAACTCTGTCAATCTCATCGACGGACTCGATGGTTTGGCCGCCGGCGTTTCAACCATATCCTCCTTCACGATGCTGATCATCGCAATCATTGTCTCGGACGGCAATGTCGCGATCATTATGGCGGCGCTCGCCGGTTCGTGCATTGGGTTTCTGCCATATAACCGCAATCCGGCAAAAATATTCATGGGTGATACCGGTGCGCTGCTGCTCGGCTATGTGCTGGCGACCATATCGATTATCGGACTGTTTAAGTTTTATGCCGTTATTTCGTTTGCTGTGCCGTTTCTTGTTGTCGGCCTGCCGCTTTTTGACACGGCGTTTGCTTTCTTGCGCCGTATTCTTAGTGGTAAAAACCCGATGTCTCCCGACAGAGGGCATTTCCATCACCGCCTCATCGATATGGGCTTCAGCCAGAAACAGGCCGTCGCAATAGCGTATGCTATCAGCGGCATTCTTGGCTTATCGGCAGTCGTTATCACGACAAACGGCGAGATTAAAGCGTTGATTTTACTGGCTGCTTTTTTTGTTGCCGCGGTCATTGTTGTGTTCGTCGTCAAGGGTAAAGGGCGCGAATCGGAAAACAGTTCCGATTTGTCTCAGCTTGGTTCTGAGCAGGGTGAAGAACAACAGGAAAAAGAAGACGGCGTCATCTCGGGAGCGACAGATAAGGACGCGTCTGACGCCGACGCATATAATGCCGACGCATTTAATGACGGTGTGCCTGACCCCGGTGGAGCAGATACCGACAACCAGGACGATGACAGTCAGTATACCGACAAGCCGGCATCCGACGGGGAGGACAGGAATGAGTTCTAAGAGGGTACGTTTGATATCCTTAACCGGCATTATTCTTATTGCGCTTGTTATTGGTGTCAGTGTGCTCGTCAACAGGTTTTCGAAGGAAATACTGGACGTTAATCTGCCCATAATAAGTGCGTCGGACAGCGTCACGGACGGAATCGGCGTCTCGGATAATAACGAGCTTGACCAAGTTAAAATAACAACCGATAATGTTCAGGACGTCATCGCATCACTGAAAAGACCGCCGTATTATACCCGTACTATCAAAATAGAAGACGAATACGCTGTTTATGATATCGCAGCAGCCGTCACTGGCGCAAATACAGCCTTAGAAATATCGTTCGGTCAGACAAAGAAGAAAATCATCATCGCTGACGGCAAGCTTTATATCTGGTTTGACGGCGATAAAACATCTTATAGTCGTCCAATTAATTTATCTGCGGATGAAAAAAAATCTCCGGATGAATATCAGAAGATATTATCATACGAAGATGTCCTGGTGATTGATAAAAGCAGCATCACGGCTGCCGATTATGTGGAATATAGCGGCGAGAAATGCATTTATGTCCAATATGTTTCCGCCTTGCTGCACTACACGACAAAATGCTATATATCGGTCAAAACCGGGCTGCTTTTAGGCGCTCAGCAATATGATGGAAGTACGCTGATTTATTCGATGACGTCATCCGGCTATAATGCCGAAGAGCCTGTATCGTCTGTATTTGACCTGCCTGACGGGAAAAGCGCCCTCAGCGTTCCTTAAATATACTATAGGCTATAACACCGAGAATGATGATGAATTCTTCGTCTCCGCTTTCAATAAAAAAGAATAGCAGCAGAAGCAGAAGAATAATATCACCGAGGTCCAGGCCAAACGGCATATGATCAAACATACCCTTAAAGCCGCCGGTTAAGCCGCCAAGCCCGCCGCCAAGCCCGCCGAAAAGATTGCCTAAACCGCCGCCGAGCCCGCCGAGTATTGACTTGTTTTTCGCACGTTCCGGCGGTCGCGGCGGCTCACTCTGCTGCTGTATAGAATGCTGTGGCATAGAATGCTCCGGCATAGAATGCTCCGCCGGTGGCGGTTTAGCCAGCGAACGCTCTGCGTTATGCGCGTTGACTCGGGCATGATCCTCGACGCGAACAAATTTACCGGTATTGCCGATGTATTTGTTATACACCCTTGTCACCTCCGGTAAACTCGGCGAGTGCGACTTTTGCCAGCTTGGCGAGCTTTGCAATCTCGGCAGCCCTATCAACTTTTATACGGCGATCCTCCTTGAGGTATGGCTTGATTGCATTCAGAAGCTCCGCCTTATCATTTTTACCGGAAGAATATTCTCCGACGAGACGCGTCATTAATCTAAATATTTTCGGGTCAATATCTTTTAATGACGATGTGATGGCCGAGAGATCGGGAGCGGCCTTCGGCCCTTCCGCCGTACCCTCCGTATGAGCCTGCGAGCCGAGAGAGCCGGAAAGAGAGCGGGCAATACCCATGATCTTTTCCATATCCGCAGGAGATGACAGGATTTTATTAAGTTTATCTTCTAGCTCGCTCATGCTGCACCTCCATTATAAATATTTAACGTTCAGCTCATCATTTTGAGAAGCTGTTCAGCCAGACGCGAGCCTTCCTCCGTCTTCAATATGTTTGAAAGCGTTTTTTTCAACACAGCCATATCACCGTTTTCAATAGCAGCCATGACATTAGCCTCGTCACCGCTCAGCATGTCTTTAACTTTTTGGCCTTCCGGTGAATCGATCAGTTTTCCAAGCTCCTCTTTTTTACCGGACAATTTCGCGCCGGCAGGTGTGTTTAAAAAATCATTTGAGACCTTATCCAAGTCAATTGCCATTTAAAATGATCACCCTTTCATTTTACTTTTACCTGCAGATTGTCATTTTGTACTCTAAATCAGTATATTCAATCCACGAATTGTGGTGACATCGAGGGCTGCTTTTACGGAGATGTGTATGAAAATTATTGTCTTGTCCGACTCGCACGGGAACACGCAGGCGCTTGTTGACGCTGTCTTTGATGAGAATCCGCAGTTGATACTCCACCTGGGGGATTACGAAAAGGACTGCGACAAGGTTCGCATCGTATACCCGCAAATTGACCTGCGCGCCGTCAGAGGCAACTGCGATTTTCGGGCGAGAGAACCTGAATGTGACGAATTCGTCATTGAAAATAAACGCATTTTCATGACACATGGTCATTTGTATAACGTCAAATCAAGTCTCACATCCGTCCTGAACGCCGGCTTATCAAGGAACGCCGACATTCTGCTTTACGGCCATACACACATCCCATATTATGCTGTTGTTGATGGAATACACATGATAAACCCCGGGAGCATCGCTTTCGGTGCAAAAACATACGCCGTGCTCGAAATCGAACACGGCGTCATTAATTGTCGAGTTGTCAGATTGGCCACATGAGGCTTGCGCTTGACGTGTATGGTGCGTTTAAATTGTAAAATCCTCCGCGCTGACATCCTCCGGCAGAATGTTCTTGGCTAAATAATGGGGTATCTCCGGCTCGCGTTTCAGCGGGTCGTAGATAAACCGCTTGCAGGAACCGTTTAATGACGTAATACCGCGCCGGACGCAGGCGACCTCTCCGTTTCCAATGCTCGTGCCGCGACGGCAGTATGAACAAGACGGCGTGACCTTCGGGCTGAACAGCATAACAGAACCTCACCTCCGTGCAGTTTAAGTATTATAAAATATTATACAACCCTTGAGATTGACTTTCAACAAAAACTCGTGCATTATATTGAATAAAAACAAAGGAGGCATTATGTTCGAAGAATTTTACGCGCCGCTGCCGGACCAAGCCCGGTTCCTCGAGAGACTTGGACTATCCGATATCACGGCACCCGATCTTGACACACTCAATCGTTTGATTCTTGCCCATCAAATGACCGTTCCATTTGAAAATCTCAGTGTCTATGACGCCGAAACGGACGTCGCGCTCGATACCGCGTCTCTATATGAAAAGATTGTTATTTGCCGTCGCGGCGGTTATTGTTTTGAACTGAACGCGCTGTTCATGAGTCTTTTGAAAAGCCTTGGGTATGACTGTTACCCCGTCATGGTGCGCGTAGTCTGGATGTCAACAGTATATATGCCCATTTCTCACCGTGCCGGCATTGTCACAATTGATGGTGTGCGCTATTTCGTCGATGTCGGCTTCGGAGGACCGTCGCCGCATTCTGCAGTCCGCCTGGATGAGACAAATCCGCAGACGTCAGGCCAAAATGATTTTGTATTCGACAAAGCGCCGGACGGCGACTTCATTATCTACAAGCTGACAACTGATGGCAGGGAACAGCTCCTAAAGTTCTCGGACAGGCCGTGCGATAACATTGATTTTCTGGCGCCAAACGAATACCAGTCGAAAAGTAAAAACTCCCACTTTAAGAGAATGCGCATGGTTAATATCTCGCGTGAAAACGGCAGCGCCGCCATAAATGATAATGTGCTCCGTGTACACACGGACGGTGCCGTTCGGGAGACGCTTCTCGACACAGATGAGAAGCTGCGGCGGGCTTTAAAGGAACATTTCGGCATCGTCGTCGATTTTACCTTGAAAAGCTAAATATTATTAAGCAAGAATTATTACACAAGGGAAGGCTCCTGATTTAATCGGGAGCCTTTTTACACTCATATTCGAATAAGATAACGGCATGGTCCGCGCTGTCATTCCCGCGCAGGCGCGAATCTACGTGCCTGGGAGACTGGATTCCCGCCTACGCGGGAATGACAAGTAGCGCAGGAATGACAAGTAGCGCGGGAATGACAAGTAGCGCGGGAATGAAAAATTGGCTGGATATGCTGATATCTCATTGTGTTTATTGAAGAACAGTACTAAATAGAATTTGATGATAATCCGATGAGAATAATATGGGATAACTATAATGACCATATCAAACGAATTGTTGAGGAGAAGCTTTATGTCAATTGTTAAAAATATGAGTGTATCGCTAAAACTGTGGCTGATTGTTCTGCCTGCCGTTATAGCGCTGACAGGTCTGCTGCTGCTTTTTATTTCACAAACCAGTGATATTGAAAACCGTTCGAAAACGACGCTGTACGATGAGGTTTATATCAGTACGGCAGCGATCATTAATGCCGATAGGGACTTCTATCAGGCGGTAGTCGCTGAAAAAGAGCTGTATCTGACGATAGCCCTGTCAGCTGCGGATAAAGACGCGCTGCTCGCCGATTTCGACGAGAATATGAACCAGGTGCAGGAACGTATTAAAGGCGCGATTGATAATATAAAGGACAATGCGGCTCTTTATACATCGTTTACAACGCCCGACATAACCGTGACGCTTGAGCAGCTCTTCGCGAGCTTTCAAACGCATTTCTCCAACTGGCTTACATCATACGACAACGCCACGGGTTCGGGAGACATCAATGTCCATAATGAGAATTTCGGGCTTGCCCGCGACGATATTGACTTAATGACCGGGCTTTTGGAAGCTTATGCCGGAAGCGAATCGGCGCGGCTGCACGCCGATGTGCAAAACAGCGTTACCACCTCGGTGATCGTCATATCTGCCGTGATCGTGTTTATTCTGATATTATCCACGCTGATTGTGACGTATTTAAGAGGTAACATCAAATATATCACAAATCTCAGCGAACGTATCGCAAAGGGAGAACTGTCGCTGACAATTGACCAGAAACGGATCAGTAAGGATGAAATCGGAAAACTGGTCGGTGCAACTGGACAGATACTTTTGCAGCTCAACTCCTATGTGGGATACATCGAGGAAATCACGAAAACACTCGTCGATATGTCTGACGGTGATATGCGGATTAATCTCCGGCATGATTATGCAGGCCAATTTAAATCCGTCAAGGACGCATTCGTTGGCATATCAGAATCACTCGGCGGCACGCTTGAGACAATACGCTCAGCCTCGGAACAGGTCAACAGCGGCGCGGCGATGATCTCCTCAGGGGCGCAGACGCTGGCATACGGCTCCACAGAGCAGGCCAGTGCTGTCGAGGAACTCTCTGCCACAATCGATAAGGTGTCTGACGAAACGGAAAAGAACGTCCGCGATATCAAGGAAGCCGCATCAAGTATGCAAGGCACTCTGACAAAAATCGACGAGAGTACACAGTATATGGAGGCAATGCTGCAGGCGATGAACACGATCGGCGAAACATCCAACAGTATTAAGTCCGTTATTAAGCTCATTGACGATATCGCCTTCCAGACAAATATTCTTGCCCTCAACGCCGCCGTTGAGGCGGCGCGTGCCGGACAATACGGAAAGGGCTTCGCCGTCGTTGCGGCCGAGGTTAAAAACCTTGCCACAAAGAGTGCCGATGCCGCCAATAAGACATCCGATTTGATCGGCTCCTCCATTAACTCTGTACGCGAAGGCATCACTATTGCACAGAACACAGCGGCGGCGCTGACTGATGTTTCAGACAAGGTCATCAGTGTCAATAAGGTTTTTAACGATATTTCAATCTCCTCAAGCGTTCAAGCGCGCGCCATGACTGAGGTGAAAGCCGGGATATCGCAGATATCGAATGTCGTTCTATCGAACTCAGCAACAGCCGAGGAGAGTGCCTCAGCCTCACAGGAGCTGTCAAGTCAGGCGGAGCTGCTTTTCAACGAGGTATCGCGGTTCAACCTGAACGAACATAACACCGGCAACGGGAAATACATGCTGCTCCAGAAACATTGAACTGAGCGGCATTAAAGATACGGGCGGCCATTGGCCGCCCGATTTTTTATGCCTTACCAATAAGATGCAATTTCACTTTTGAACCGGAAAAGTTGACGTTCTTCTTATACTTCTGATATACTAACGAACGCGACCATAAATTTTGTGAGGATGTGATATTTCATGCAGGAAACTGCAACTAAAACAAAAAGAACCAGAAGGCTCGTCTTGACGGGTGTCATTATTCTGCTTCTCATCATTCTGGGTATGTCGAGTGTGACGACGATCAACTCGGGTTCGGTCGGCGTTGTGTCGATTTTCGGTGCCGTCAAGAACGAACCGCTCTATGAGGGATTACACACGGTTGTTCCGTTTATAACTACGGTCATAAAAATGGATACGAGAACACAAAAGGTTGAGGCTGTTTGCGCCGCCGCGTCTAAGGACCTTCAGACGATCAGTACGACCATCGTCGTCAACTACCATGTCACAGAAGCGACAGCGCCAAAGCTATATGCCAGCGTTGGGCGTGATTTCCAAAATGTTATCATTGTGCCGGCAATACAGGAATCGGTCAAATCCGTTGTCGCGCAGTACAGCGCCGAGGAACTGATCACAAAGAGACAGCTCGTCAGTACAAGCATCGCCGAGACGCTGTCGGCGAAAATCAATGCATACGGCTTAATCATCGAAGTCTTCAATATCACGAATCTTGAATTCTCCGCTTCTTTCAACGCCGCAATTGAAGCCAAGCAGACTGCCCAGCAGGATGCCCTGAAAGCGCAGCAGGATTTGAGCCGCATCCGGATTGAAGCCGAGCAGACCGTTGTCAACGCCCAGGCGCAGGCCGATGCCACGAAGGCACAGGCCGATGCCCAGGCCTATTCGATTGAGATCATCCAGAAACAGCTGGCGCAGGCCGAAGCGTATCTGGAATATCAGAAAATTCAAAAGTGGGACGGCCAGCTCCCGCAGGTTCAGGGTGACAGCACACCGATCGTCGATCTCCGCGATGATCCTGTGGCGACAATCCCCACCCCGTAATGTTATAAAAGCCGAAGCCGCCCTTACAATGGGGCGGCTTCTTCAAACTTTATCGCTGATTTTCTCATTTTGGTTGTTCTTTTTTAAAACAATGCTCACATTCGACGCATTCGGCAGGCTTGACATCAAGCAACCGTCCAACTCGATATTTAGCAGAACAACCAGCTGGAACCGGATACTTATGAACTATATTATCCTTCACAAAATACTTAATCTCACATCGCCTCTTTCTTCTTTAATTATAGCCCAGAATAAACCGCTTATCAATGGCATATCCGCTATTTAAAGCAACGACGACTATATTTATTCTTAGAATAGCCGCAACCTTACCGGTGCGGCTTTAATCTTTGCCGATAGCGGCCTCGTCGCAGCGCTGCGCTTCTGGCGCCAAGGACAAAAAGGAACATCAGCAATGCGGCGCTCAAGCTCGATATGATTGCAGCTGAGGGGAAGCTGAGTGATGCGATATCTTTTACTGACTGGGCGAGATAGATTGCGGCGGGGAGCTTGAATACGAAGATGCGGGACATGAAGTAGGCGATGACGGCGGAAAAGCTGGCTTGAAGGATTTTACCGTAAATGTATGTACGAACGGAGAGACCGCTGTCGCCGATGAAGGAGAGCACCTGACAGTGGATGGAAAGGCCTGCCCAGCCGAGCATAAAAGCGGCCATTGCCATTGAACGGCTCAGCTCACCGGCGGCACCCTGGAGGCTGGCGACACCGCAGGTCAGCTCGATAAAGCCGGTGAGGAGCCTCTCTGCCCACGTCTTGTCAAACCCGAAGGGGGCAAAGATGCCGCCGATTGCGGAGGAGAGGAGTGGGATTAGACCCGACAGGAATAGGAGCTTTATAAAAACCGTGAAAAAAATGACGAAACCGCAGATGTTGATCGTCGTCTGGAATGCGGATTTAACCGAATCGGTGAAGGCAATTGTGAAACGTTTTCCGGGCAGCTCCGGTAAACGTGCGGTGTTGCTTTTTTCGTTTTTTACACCCCAGCGGCGGAAAATAACGCCGACACAGATGGAGGCCAGCGTATGCGCCAGATACAGCAGCAACCCGACGGCACTGCTGGAAAAAACACCGGCGCCGACGACGCCAAAGATGAAAGCGGGGCCGGAGTTGTTACAAAAGGATAAAAGGCGCTCTGCCTCCGCTTTGGTACAACTGCCGTTTTCATAGAGCGCGATGACTGTTTTTGCTCCAACCGGATACCCGCCGATAAAGCCGAGTACGAACGCGGTGGAGCACGCGCCACCGACATTAAAGAGCGGCCGCATGACGGGTTCCAGAACTCTGCCGAAATATCGGGCAATTCCGAGCTGGACAATGAGTGTCGACAGCACAAAAAAGGGAAATAGCGACGGGATGATCACGTTGAAGCAGAGCGTCAAACCGCTTTGAGCAGCCGCGATGGACTCCTTTGGAAATAAGACAAGCGCCGCGACGGCGGCAAAAAGTGCCAGAATAATAAGCACGTCAAATATTCTTCGGTGAAACCTTAATCTACGCATGTAATCCTCCAACATTTGAAACGTCGTTTTCAAATTACCACCATGGAAAGCATATGCTTACCGGGGTGTATTTTTTCCTTCACGCGCATAAATATAAACGATGAAGCATGTTGGGAGGTATCTGTTTGAAAACGGACAACACTAAAAAAAGCTTAATAGACCGCGCTGTCGACACGTTTGATCTGCCCGGAGAGGTTCTGGCTGGTATGCCGAAGCTGACCGTCACCGGCAACAGAAGGCTCCACATCGAATGTCATAAAGGGATACTGGAATACGACGGGGGACTGATTGCGATAAATGGCGGTTCCGTCATCATTAAAATCCGCGGAGACGGCCTTGACATATGCTCCATGAGCGCGGAGGAAATACTTATCAAAGGCTTTATTGTCGGTATTGAGTTTGTCTGAATTGCAGAGGTATGGGAGGCCATGATGAAAAAGGCGGTTAACTATTTTCGCGGCAGCATACGTGTTCATGTGGAATGTCCTTATCCCGAACGGCTTGTTAATATCTGCGCGCAAAATGATATTGAGTTTTGGGATCTTGAACGGTTTTCGCCAACGACGGTTCATATCTCCATGCACCTCGGCGGTTTCAAAAAACTCCGGTCCTTATCGGATAAAGCCGGATTTGAGATCAGCCAGGTGAAGAAAACCGGTGTCCCGTTTTTCCTGTGGAAGGTCAGAAAGCGGTACGTTCTGCTTGCCGGTATGCTCCTCATGTTTATGACTGTCTGGGGCTTGTCGCTTTTTGTCTGGGAAATCGACGTACATGGCAATGAAAAGGTACAGTCGCAGCAGATATTAGAAGCACTCAAGGAGCTCGATATCGGCATCGGGTCGTTCGGCCCGTCGATCAAGTCGGAGGCGGTCTCAAACGATATGATATTAAGAATACCCGAGCTCGCGTGGATTGCCATCAACGTAAGCGGCAGTCACGCCGATATTCTTGTACGGGAGCGTATTCCAAAACCGTTAATCGTGGACGAGAATGCGCCGACAATGGTCTATGCCTTGAAATCGGGTATAATATCAAAGATGAGTGTTCTTGAAGGTGCACGCGTCTTTACTGTCGGTGATACGGTTCAAGCGGGGGACATTATTGTCACTGGCGTCATGGATTCCATTGCCCGCGGTAAACGAATGGTGCACGCCATGGCGGACGTTTATGCGAGAACCTGGTATGAGTTATCCTCCCAAATGATGTTTGAAACGTCAACAAAAGAGTATACGGGAGATGCTAAGACGCGAATGGCGATAATATTCGCCGGTTTTAGGATAAATTTATATTTTAATGGTAGAATTTCCTATGATTATTATGATAAAATTACAACAGAAAAATCACTGATTCTGCCAACCGGCAATGTGCTGCCTATCGCCATTATCCGGGAAAAGTATACCGAGTATAAGACCGTCGGTACAAAGCTCAGTATTTTGACTGCTGAAGAGCTGCTTGAAAAGCGTTTACTGGACCGCCTGATGCTGAAAATCGGAGACGGAAAAGTCGTCCGGACTCTTTTTGACACGGTTATAGAAAACGATGTGCTGAAAGTGACACTCAAAGCGGAGTGCCTAGAGCAGATCGCTATGGAACGCCCTTTCACAGCAGATGAAATTCAACAGGCGACGATTCCGCCTGAAAAACCAGATGAAACGGGGAACTGAAAAATGTCGGAAAAAACTATGAGCGTTGACAGGCTCGAGCATATCATCAGCGTGTTCGGCTCTTTTGACGAGAACCTGCGCCTCATAGAAAGCGAGTTCAATGTCAAGGTCACAGACAGAAATTCAGAACTAAATCTCGCCGGCGACGATGAGGGTGTAGCCTACGCGGAGCGGGCGATCAGCGGTCTTTTAACGCTGGCCGCAAAAGGCGAGAGCATCGATGCCAGAAGCGTTCGTTATATCATTGGACTTGTCAAGGAAGGCCAGGATGATAAGATCGGCGAGTTGGCACGCGATGTGATCTGCATCACGGCAAAGGGCAAGCCAGTCAAGGCAAAAACACTCGGGCAGAAGACGTATGTCGAAGCCATCGGAAAGAAAACGATTACGCTCGGAATCGGACCGGCCGGTACAGGGAAGACGTATCTGGCAGTCGCCGCCGCTGTCGCCGCTTTTCGCGATAAATCCGTCAACAGAATTATTCTGACGCGTCCCGCTGTCGAAGCAGGAGAGCGGCTCGGCTTCCTGCCGGGTGATTTGCAGAGCAAGGTTGACCCGTATTTACGCCCATTGTATGACGCTTTGTTTGAAATGCTCGGTGCGGAAACGTACCAAAAATACCTTGAGCGCGGCAATATCGAGGTCGCGCCGCTGGCTTATATGCGCGGTCGGACACTTGACGATTCGTTTATTATTTTAGATGAAGCGCAGAATACCTCTCGTGAGCAGATGAAGATGTTTTTAACGCGTCTCGGCTTCGGCTCGAAGATTGTCATCACAGGCGATATCACGCAGATAGATCTGCCAACAGAAAAGATATGCGGCCTGAAGGAGGCTATGCGTGTGCTCGAAGGTGTTGACGATGTGGCGATCTGCCGACTGACGAGCACTGACGTCGTACGCCATGTACTGGTTCAGCGGATCATCGCGGCGTATGAGCGCTATGAAAAGAATAAGCCGGAAACCGTCAGCACGCCACCCAAGCACAGGAGAAAACCAAGTGAGAAAGCATAAGATTGACGTCAGAAGCACAAAGCCGTTCATCGGCAGGACGCTGGATATCGGTCTGCTCCGGCGTTGTATCCGGACGGCACTTGACGCCGAAGGTGTGGACATGCCCTGCGAGATCAGCGTCCTCATTACTGATGATGGGGGTATCCGGGTTATTAACCGTGATTTCAGGCAAAAAGACGCAGCGACAGATGTGCTCTCTTTCCCGATGCAGACGCTCGTGCCGGGTCATTTCAGTCCGGACCTGCCCGAGCTAAACCGTGACACGGGCAACCTAATGCTCGGCGACATCGTCCTGTCCTATGAGCGTATAGCGGAACAGGCTATCGAGTACGGGCAAAGCTTTAACAGAGAAATGGTTTATCTCGCCATCCATTCCGTGCTGCACCTTTTAGGCTATGACCATATGGATGAATCAGACGAAAAACGCAGAATGCGCGCTCGGGAAGAAGCGATTTTAAAAGCCTTGCGGATATGAGGCTGCAAAGCTGTGTAAAGAGGTGTTATCAGGATGAGGCAGAGTTTTGTTTTTGCGTTTAAAGGTGCGCTGTCCGTTATCAAAACGGAGCGGAATTTCAGGATACATCTGTTTATTGCGTTTTATGTGCTGATGGCGGCGATTATAACGCGCCTTACAGAAATCGAATGGATATTGGTGCTTCTCTGTATTGGTGCTGTTACGGGAGCAGAGATTTTCAACACAGCGCTAGAAAAGCTGTGTGACACGCTCCACCCGAGTCAGAACAAAGGAATCGGCATGGTCAAGGACATGACAGCGGGAGCCGTGCTGATGTTTGCACTATCGAGCGCCGCCATTGGCGGGATAATTTTTTTCAACAATGAAAAGATAATGAGACTGGTCTCTTTTGCTAAAGACCATATCGTACTTTCAGTACTTATCATCATTTCGCTGCCGATTGCAGTATTTTTAGTATTCAGGAGATATGGAAATGATAACAAAGTCAGCCATGATCACGATAGCAGGACGCCCGAACGTCGGTAAATCGACGCTCGTCAATGCCCTCACAGGTGAAAAAGTCGCCATCGTGACAAATAAACCCCAAACAACGCGAAATCGCATATTTGCTGTCGTCAACAAAGGCGACACGCAGTTTGTCCTGCTTGACACGCCGGGCTTTCATAAGGCAAAAACACGCCTCGGCGATTACATGGTCAATATCGTCAAGGAAAGTGTCGCCGACGTGGACGTCGTCGCCCTCATCGTTGAGCCGATTGCTTACATCGGTACGCAGGAGCAGCTCCTTATCGAGCAGATCAAAAACAGCAATGTACCAGCAATTCTTGTCATTAATAAAATGGATATGGTTAAAAAAGAGGAGCTTCTGGCGATTATCGCCCGTTATGCCGAAGCATATAAATTTGATGCCATTATACCAATCTCCGCGAGAAAAAAAGAGAACATCGATGATCTGCTGACTGAATTCGAAAAGTACGCGCAAGATGGCCCGCAGCTCTTTCCGGACGGCATGGTAACCGATCAGCCTGAAAAGCAGGTTGTCGCAGAGCTCGTGCGGGAAAAGCTCCTCATATGCCTTGACCGTGAGATACCGCATGGCACCGCGGTCGAAGTCACGAAGTTTTCCGAGCGGGACGATGGCATTATTGATCTCGACGTGACGATCTATTGCGAAAAGCAGAGCCACAAAGGCATGATTATCGGCAAAAACGGGGATATGCTCAAAAAGATCGGGCAGCTCGCCAGAACCGATATTGAACATTTTATGGGAACAAAAGTATTCCTGCAGACGTGGGTCAAAGTCAAAGAAAATTGGCGCGACAGTCAAAAAGCTATGCAAAACTTCGGCTATAAGAATTAGCCCACCCACCCGCCCAATTAAGGTATAGGGCTACGCCCTATAACCCCTTTTAAGATTGGGGCTTCGTCCCGTACCCCATTTAACGGCGCTGAGCGCCGTATCCCTTTATGGCACATCGCCCCGTCTCCAAAGCTACCTCCGCAAGGGAGCTGTCACGGGAGCGACTTCAAAGAAGTCGCTTGGTGACTGAGGGAGTCCCCCGTGCCGCGCCGCACAAGACCGGGCGATTAACAATCGCCCCTACATGAGCACCGTAATTTTCCGTTGCTGCCTTACTGTGCTTGTCGAAATCTATCTTTTTATGACAATCTTCAAGAAATTACCGCTGATAATATACCGCCGAACGATAAAAATAGATTTATCGGAGGTATACGAATATGTCTGGATTTTGGGATTTGTTCACCGAAACCGGTGAAATCGGATTTTATCTAATGTATCTCGAGTCAAATGAAGAAAACGTATCATCTGAAAAACAAGAACCAACGGATACCGATCGCGCATCGTAAACTCTATCAATGGGAGTTGTGTATGGGGCGGTTTCAACGATCTCGCGAAACGAGACAGCGCCGCCCCAAAATTCGGTTAATTTAGGATGACGAACATGTACATAAACACAACCGGCCTCATTCTGCGCGAAACGGCCTATAAGGATTCAAGCAAGATATTGACGGTGCTGACCTCGACTGAAGGGAAGCTCACTGTATCTGCGCGCGGCGCGATGCGCCGCGGCAGCAAGCTTGCCGCTGTTGCCCAGATTCTCGCGTATTCTGACATGACGCTTTATCACAGCCGTGACCGCTGGACGCTGACGGAGGCACAAACAATCGAGCTCTTTTCCGGTCTGAGCAGCGATATCGAGCTTCTGGCGCTCGGTTCTTACTTTGCCGAACTGCTCGAAGCCGTATCCGATGAGGACAGCCCGAATCCTGAAATCCTGTCTCTGGGTTTAAATGCGCTTTTTATGCTCAGCCAAAATGAAAAAAATCCACTACTCGTCAAAGCGGCTTTTGAAACCCGCCTCATGTGTCTGGCCGGTTTTGAGCCGATTGTGGCAGCCTGTTCTGTCTGCGGCAAAGAGGATATAGACGCGCCTCGGCTCGACCTCAGAGGCGGAATGGTTCGCTGTAAAGGCTGCCGTGCGGACGGCTCAAACGAGACAGCCCAGCTTTGCTCAGGTTCGCTTGACGCGCTGAGGTATATCATATCCTGCGACAGCAAAAAGATTTTTTCTTTCAAGCTGCCAGATGAGGCAATCGGGCGCTTAACCCGCGTATCTGAAGCCTACGTCTCTGCCCAACTCGACAGAAGCTTCAAAACGCTGGATTATTACAGGCAGCTGCATTGAGGAGAAGGTGAGGCATGAACGCATTTTGGGCGCTTATTCCGGTTTTGCTGATCAGATATCTGCTTTTAGGCGCGCTCGATAATGAGGCATTAAAACGTGCAGCGCATTATCCTGTGATGGTGGGTTTTGAGAAAACGGCGTATTGGATATATCAGATAGCAACAGTTCTGCTGTTTGTTTATCTGTTTTTCCTCAAGATCACGCCAAGCGGGTATCTGTTTTATCTTGGCATATCCGTCTATGGGCTTGGGATAGTCGTCAGCATCTTCTCAACGATCATTTATGCGCAAACGGAAAAGAATAGCCCGTCACGCAAAGGACTCTACCGGATTTCCAGAAATCCGATGTATATCGGGTATTTTCTCTGCTTTGTAGGCTGCGTTCTGATGACACATTCACTCATATTGCTGGTAATCCTCATAGTCTTTCAGATTTCCGCGCATTGGATCATTCTCGCGGAAGAACACTGGTGTGTTAAGGAATTTGGAGAAGAATATATTAAATACATGCAAAAAGTCCGCCGCTATCTATAACCCGCCCGTCCACTTGCCCCTGCCGTATTAAAGAATCGAGGTCACATCAAATGCCGGTAAGAAATCTACTCTATCTGCACTTAAATACAGCCGAAAAGCATGTCGTTTGCCATGGCGTTGATTTTAAGGGTTTTCTGAGCGCGCTCGTAAAGCCTCCGAATAACCTCTTGCTCGTCAAGCATGATAAGGACGGTAAAAACTATAATAGTCACAGTGGATTCTCATATGTCGTCGGCAGCGAAATAGAAAAACTCAATGTCAGCAAATACGGTGATTACTGTTGTTTTGATTTTGAAGATGAATTTGTTCTTGACCAGCTGACGCGCCTTGATATTGCGGAACTGCTGTATTTCGGGCACAAACGCCGACCATTCAGTTCGCCTGTTTTTACACGGTTGCAGAACAGGTTTGCGTATTGGTCTCATGATGACGGATGGTTTACGAGCGTTTATTTTGCCGACAGCGCCGAAATGCAATCGTTTATATTGTATGCCATTTCAGCGATAGCAAAGTTAAAACATCTAACTGTTGGCAAGCTTCAGCCTGAAACTGAAAAAGAGATGCTGACCATGTCGGAAAACGGGCTGCTTTTCGATCGTTCTGATCTCACTGAAACAAACGATATGCTTGAGCTGCCGTTTTATGTCACGGGTAAAATTACCGCGATGGATGATGCAATCAAAAATACAGACAAGTACAAAAAGAACGCGCAAAAAAGAGGAACGCTTCGTCTGAAAAAGAAGGCTGAAAAACACTCTGTTCTTTTTTGGCAGAATGATCACAAGGGGAAAAAATAACACAGTGTTAAAGCACTGTAAATGGACGCGAAATACTGTTTGCCTGCCTTTTAGTATGGCAAATGACATCACATAAAGGACAAACTATGACACTATTCGAAAAATCACTCAACACATTGGAGCTGCCCGCGGTGCTCGCGATGCTTGCCGCCGAGGCGGTCAGCGAGGAAGCGAAGACGGCAGCTTTAGACCTGAAGCCCACCGACGATATCCATGAGGTGCGGAATCGTCTCGGCGAGACGACGGCGGCGAAAAACATGATGACGCTCAAGGGCAGCCCCTCATTTTCGGGTATCAGGGACATCAGAAGCTCAATACGGCGCGCAGATATGGGCGGGATGCTCAATACATCCGAGCTTCTTGATATAGCGGCGCTGCTGCGCGCGGCGGCTAATGCGATCACATTTGCTTCCGGCGAAAGGTCAATGAAAACGGCGATCGACCATCTGTTCGACGCTCTTATATCAAATAAATTCCTGGAGGGAAAAATATCTTCCTCTATCATCGGGGTTGAAGAGATTGCTGATTCGGCGAGTTCGGAGCTCAGTGACATTCGCCGCCACATGCGCATAGCGGGGGACAAGATACGCCAGACGCTCAACAAAATCATATCATCACCGACCTATTCTAAAGCGCTGCAAGAGCCGATTATTACAGTAAAAAACGACAGATATGTCGTACCCGTCAAGGCCGAGCAGAAATCCTCTGTCCCGGGACTTGTGCACGATGTCTCCGCATCCGGTGCGACGTTTTTTATCGAGCCGATGGCGGTAGTGCAGCAGGGTAACGAAATCCGCGAGCTGCTGGCCAAAGAGAAAAGGGAAATTGAGCGTATTCTCATGGAACTGTCTGCTGACGCGGCATCGCACGGTAACGACATTATCAATGATTTTGTCGTGCTGTCGGCCATGGATCTCATTTTTGCGAAAGCGAAGCTATCATATAAGTTAAACGCCTCTGAGCCCGAAATATGTGAAAACGGCCGCCTCGTTTTAAGACGCGCCCGCCATCCGCTTCTGAATCCCAAAACAGCTGTGCCGATTGATATCCGACTTGGCGGCGACAATTGCGACGGCGGGTTCGATACACTGATCATCACAGGGCCGAACACAGGCGGCAAAACGGTAACGCTGAAAACACTTGGGCTTTTGTCGGCGATGACTTACTGTGGGCTGCACGTACCGGCTGATGATGGGAGTACAGTACCGGTATTCAGCAAGATCCTAGCCGATATTGGAGACGAACAGTCCATCGAGCAGTCGCTGTCGACGTTCTCCTCACATATGACCAACATCGTCAAGATTCTATCAGAGAGCGCGGACGATACGCTTCTTTTATTTGATGAGCTGGGCGCCGGCACTGATCCAGTCGAAGGCGCTGCGTTGGCTATTTCAATCATTGAATATGCCAGACGGATGGGATCGAAAATTGCCGCAACGACGCATTACTCAGAACTCAAGGTATTTGCCCTGACGACAGAATGCGTCATGAACGCATCCTGCGAATTCGATGTCGAAACCCTCAAGCCGACATATAAGCTGCTCCTCGGCATACCCGGAAAATCAAACGCTTTTGCCATATCATCCCGCCTTGGGCTGCCAGATACGGTCATATCGGACGCCAAGAAGCGCGTTAACACGGAGAGTGCCTCTTTTGAAGAAGTGCTGGAAACACTCGAGAAGGCGCGCCGAGAAATGGAGATCGAGCAGAACGAGACACGCCGGCTGCTGAGCGACGCTGTAGAAAAAAATCGTAAGGCCGAGGAAAATAAAAGCTTAACAGAGAAAGAACGCGACAAAGCCGCGCAGCTTGCCCGCCGGGAGGCAAACAGAATCCTCACGGAAGCCCGAAGCACAGCCGATACCGTTATGGATGAGCTCAAACAGCTGCGCGCTCAGGCGGCCGCCGATACCGATTGGCAGAAAGCCAACGCAGGGAAGTCGGAAATCTTCCGTAAGCTGAATGAGGCGGAGGATACGCTGCGTGCAACGCAGGATGAGGCGTTCGCCCTGCCGCCGACAAGGCCGGCTGCCGCGGGGGATAAGGTGCGGTTATTAAGCCTCGGGACGACAGCGGACGTCATTTCCGTCAGCGCCGACGGTGTGCTGAACCTCCAGGCCGGCATGATGAAGATCACCGTGCGTCAGCATGAAGTCCGATTAATCGAGGGTGATTCGACGAGCGAAATAAAAAAATACCTCACGAAATCGGCAGTAAAGCTCAGCCAGATGGCGGCGAAGCCTGAAATCGATCTGCGCGGTATGATGACAGATGAAGCAATTCCGATGCTTGAACGCTTTCTCGACACAGCACGTATGGGGAAGCTGAACGTTGTCACCGTCATCCACGGAAAAGGCACAGGCGCGCTCCGCGCCGCTGTCCACCAGAGCCTAAAACGAGACGGCAACGTGAAGTCCTACCGCATCGGCAGATATGGTGAAGGTGAAACGGGCGTCACCATCGTTGAACTCAAGCAATAACCGTCAATGGCGATGTGCACAGTTTATTTTATCTATTGTTTTTGTAAAATGTTAAGATTTTGAGCAAAATCGACTTGACGTTAAGGCTGGGTTTTGGTAAAGTATAATATATCAGGGTGAAGAAAAAGTATCACGACCATTAAAAAAATGCTGTATTTCTTTAAGGAGGAACGCACATGTACACAAAAACAGCGACGATTATGAATCAGGTAGGTCTTCATGCCAGGCCGGCCACCTTCTTAATACAGAAAGCGAATGAGTTCAGGAGCAGTATTTGGATTGAAAAGGACGAGAGAAAAGTCAATGCGAAAAGTCTTCTCGGTGTTCTTTCCCTTGGTGTTGCAAAAGGCGCAACAATCAGCATCATCGGTGACGGCACCGATGAAGTACAAGCCGTCGACACACTGTGTCAGCTGATCGATTCCGATTTCGCCGAATAACAAATAAACAAAAAAAGAGCCTGCGTGAGCAGGTTCTTTTTTTATTTCGGTCAGAAATATCTGATTGACTACGATGACCC
This sequence comes from uncultured Eubacteriales bacterium, assembly GCA_942492735.1. Classification (GTDB taxonomy): domain Bacteria; phylum Bacillota; class Clostridia; order Oscillospirales; family Oscillospiraceae; genus Sporobacter. Next base: position 3,264,007 of record OW818648.1, on the reverse strand, counting down.
TTTACGACATAATGAGATTGTAATTGTCGTTATATCTGGAATGATGAAGGGGCGTACCTCGTGAAGATTAAAAATGCGTTTATTCTTGGTATATCGGCTTCAGTCGTTTTTATTGTGCTGATAGCGTGGTCGGCAGCAGGCTTGGCGTCTTTTCAGCAGACGCTTTTGCCGGACAGCGGACCTGCGTGGTATTATTGGAAGCTCCCAAGCTTTAGCTTGTGGGCGACAATAACAATGTGGGTCTGTTATGCGCTTCACCAGGGGTTATGCTGGTATTTTATTTACAAGCTGCAGCATGAAAAGCGCAGTCTCCGACAGGAGCGGATCAGCAGATACAATGCTGCGCTCTTGATTGTCAACGCTTTATTCATTATACTTCACCTGCTGCAGACGCGTCTTTTTTATGACGGGCTCGCGCAGTACGTTTCCGTGGCGTCCTCGCAGTACTCCGTCATCGTTATGCTCGTGCTGATGCTGATTTTACTCAACGCGCGGCGCGGTCTGTTCTTTGGTAAAAAGCTGCCGCTGTCCCAAACAGCCGTCAACGGCATATCGAAAACCCATGGCTATTATATTGCCTGGGCTATTGTTTACACACTGTGGTTTCATCCGATGGAAGGCACATGGAGTCATCTGCTCGGATTCTTTTACATGTTTCTCTTGATGCTGCAAATGTCGCTGGCGTACACGAAGGTGCATACTAATATCAAATGGGTGACGATGCTGGAGAGCTTTGTCGCCATTCACGGTACAGTCGTCGCGCTTGAAGCGGGTCAAAAGCTCTGGAGCATGTTCACGTTCGGATTTACTCTGATGTTTATAGTCTCCGGCTTGTACGGCGTCGTCAAGCTCAAAGGCCTCCGAATTGGATTTACCGCCATTTATCTGGCGATGGCGGTGCTTGTTTACAGCGGTGTCTTAGGAACCGGTCATCAGATTTCGCAGATCCATCAGATATTCTGGATACCGATCATCCTGTACGGCCTCGTTTTTGTCATCGTCCTCCTCTATCATTTCGCCATGAAACTGAAACTTCAGTTCAAATCTCGATAGCTGAGTAATCTAAAATAACGTTAGCCTCCATTATCGGCTATTAGCCAATGGAGGCTTTACCTTTTCCCACATTTATGCCATAATGTCTTTTGCTAATGTTAATGGCAAAAGACATCCACCAGCTGAGGTGATACAAGTATGACATTTGAAGAATTGCGTGCTAAAGCGAACGGTCTGCCATTGAAGCCGGGCGTTTATATAATGATGGACAAAACGGGGAAAGTTATATATGTCGGCAAGGCAAAGCTGTTAAAAAACAGGGTCAGCAGTTACTTCCATGGGGAGCATGAGCCGAAAACGGAAATCATGGTCTCGAAGATTAATGAATTCGACGTCATCATCGCCAACACGGAATTTGAAGCGCTTGTATTGGAAAACTCGCTGATCAAGCATCACGTACCGCACTATAATATAAAGCTCAGAGACGATAAGGGATATCCCTTCATCCGCGTGGATCTGAAAAGTGAATATCCGGAGTTTGCTGTTGTGACAAGAATCGAGCAGGATGGGGCCAGATATCTTGGACCGTACGGCAGCAGAGGAAATACGAAGAGCGCCATTGAGGCAGTGAAAAAGGCGCTGAAGCTCCCGACCTGCGGGAGAAAATTCCCGCGCGATATCGGGAAGGAGCGCCCTTGCCTGAATTATCATATGGGTGCATGCCGCGCCTATTGCCTAAAGGATACAACGAAAGCGGAATACCGGGAATCGATTGATACGGCACTGGCAATCTTTGAAGGAAAGACCTCGGAGCTGTCGAAAAAGCTGATGACCGAGATGGAAGCCTTGTCGGCAAATCTTCAGTTCGAGCTGGCGGCGGAGAAAAGAGACCGTCTGCGTGCCATTTCACATTTGGCTGAAAGACAGTTTGTCATTGCTGGGTCTGTGGCGGATACAGACGTGATTGGCTATTTTCGCGGAACGGCGAAAAGCTGCTTTGTCTCGCTGCATTATATCGGCGGCAGCTTGCTCGACAAAGATTTTGAGCTCTTTGAGACACCCTTCGAAGAAGATGAAGAGGCCGTTTCGGAAATCCTGCGCCAGTATTATGAGCGGCGCGGCGTCTGGCCAAAGACGATTTATCTGCCGTTTACCCTGTCGGATAAGGAAGCACTCGAACAGCTGTTTACAGAAAACGCCGGACACCGTGTCTATATCGAAAGCCCGCAGCGCGGAGACAAGACAAAGCTCGTCGAAACGGCCAATATCAACGCACGTGAGGAAACAGAGCGTGCGACGACGTATGAGGAGAAGACTTCCAAAACGCTGGAATGGCTGCAGAGGGCGCTCGTGATGGATGTTCCGCCCGAGAGAATTGAGGCATTCGATATCTCCAATACGGGATCATCCGATATTGTCGCATCCATGACGGTGTTTGTAGACGGCAAGCCTTTAAAAAGGGATTACAGAAAGTTTAAGATAAAGACACTCGAAAACCAGGACGATTACCACAGCATGGTAGAGGTTATATCCCGCCGTATTGCAAGATATAAAAGCGACGATGAAAAGTTCTCTCAGCTGTCGGACCTGATGCTCATCGACGGCGGACAGACGCATGCAAAGGCCGCGAGACGTGTGCTGCAGGACGCCGGTGTCGATCTGCCAGTCTACGGCATGGTAAAGGATGACCGGCACAGGACGCGTGCGCTCGTTTCACCGGACGGGGAGGAGATCGGCATTTCGGGTCATCCTGCCGTCTTTGCGTTTATCGGAACTATTCAGGAGGAAACACACCGCTTTGCCATTGAGTTTCACCGCAGCCTCCGATCCAAAAATAGCTATCAGTCAAAGCTGGATGCCATTGGCGGCATCGGCGAAAAGCGCCGTAACGCGCTCTTAAAAAGCTTCGGCAGCCTGAAAGCAATCAAGGCCGCGACAATAGAAGAACTCACCGCAGTGGTTCCGAAAGACGCCGCTGAACGCGTCTATCAGCACTTTCACAGCCAAAGTGGGGAGATAGAGCAGTCAGAGAGCATAGATATCCCTGAAAACGATGGGGAATAGAACTCTCGGTCTTGGCTCACTCCTGAGGGAGCTGCCGCTGGAGCGACTTCAAGGAAGTCGCTTGGCGGCTGAGGGAGTCCGTGTTACGCGCAACAGGATGCTCCTTCCGTCGCTTCGCGCCACACTCCCCAGCGTGAAATTCTTTCACGCAAGAGGGAGGCAAAGACGACGTAGGGCGCGACGACCCCGGCGCGCCGTCGTTCCCCACCGGTAATGCCAACGGGCCGCCGAGGTCGTCGGCCCCTACAAGACGACAATGTATACAGAGAGGAAATATGATAATGAGAGTAATCAGCGGAACCGCGAAAGGCCGAAAGCTAAAAGAACCTGCAGGGAACGCGATCCGTCCGACGACGGATATGGTGAAGGAATCCCTTTTTAACATCATCCAGTTTGATATTGAGGGGCGTCGCGTCCTCGACCTTTTTGCGGGGACAGGACAGCTCGGCATTGAGGCGCTGAGCCGCGGCGCTTTAAGCGTGGTTTTTGTCGACGAATCAAATGACGCCATCAAGCTTATACGGGACAATGTCAAAAATATTGGATTCGAAGACAAAGCGACCGTGACGAGGGGAGACGCGACTGCGTTTTTAAAGCGCGGCGAAAGCTTTGATGTCATCTTTCTTGACCCGCCATTTGACTCGGGTCTTATTGAAAAAGCACTAAATAATATAATAGAATTTGACATACTAAAAGAAAATGGTATAATAATTTGCGAAACCAATGTCGAAAGACATATGCCTGAGGTCGAATTTCCGTATAAAAAGGGTAAAGAATATCGGTACGGCAAAATAAAGATTGCGCTCTACGGCAAGAACAGTTAGGCAGCTGTCGGCATTCATACCGTCGTATATGACGCAGCAGAGATGGAGCAATGTATATATGAAGATAGCCGTGTATCCCGGCAGTTTTGACCCAATCACGCTTGGGCATCTGAATATCATCAAGCGCACGGCGCGGATTTTTGATAAAGTTTATGTCTGCGTTATGAAGAACTCGGATAAAAATCCGCTATTCAATCGCGAAGAACGTATCGAGCTTATAAAACGCACGGTTATGCATCTGAATAATGTTGAGGTTGAGACGGCGGACGGGCTTCTCGTCGAATATACGAAAAGCAAGGGCGCGAACGTCATCATCAAGGGGCTGCGCGCTGTATCGGATTTTGATTGGGAATTTCAAATGGCATTGGCCAACAGAAAAATCGATCCCGCAATTGATACGCTTTTTATGGCAGCAAGTGAAAAATACACATTCCTCAGCTCGACAGTCGTCAAGGAAATGGCCAGATACGGCGCTGACCTGCGGGATTTCGTGCCGAGAGAAATTATTGAGGATGTCGCCGAAAAGATGAAAAACAGGGGGTGAGCCAAATGGGCAGCAGAGTACAGGAATTATTGGAGATGCTCTACTCCATGGTCAATGAAGCGTGGGGGATCCCGCTCGGCGCAGAAAAATGCGTTATTGAGCGCGATAAAGCGCTTGATTTGATAGATGAAATCAAATCGCAGTTTCCGAATGAACTGGCGGAAGCAAAGCGCCTCGTTGACGCCAGGGCAGAGTTTATTACAAACGCCAAAAAGGAAGCCGATATCATCAGGAAAACAGCCGAGGAGCGCTCCAAGCAGCTCGTTGAAGAACAGGAAGTCATCAGGGCTGCAAAAGCAAAAAGCAATGAAATCATGACAAATGCCGAAGCCTCGTCTAACGAACTCAAACGAGCCGCCAACGAATATGTCGACGATGCCATGAGGCGCACAGAGGAAGCACTCGCTGCAGCTCTCGAAGAAATGCGCCAGACACGAGGCCGATTCAGGAGCGCTGCCGGTTCGTCAGCCCGCGCGCCGCGTTCCGGACGCGACTACGACACGGGGAGAATCGATATCGCCATAGATCACTAGAAAACACCAAATAACTCGCTCGGTAAGCCGCTTTCATTATTGAAAGCGGTTTTTTATTTTCCTGTTTTTTCGTATTAAAACGGCGCTCTTTTGTAATTTTTGTCATTAATAACGCTTCGACAATGACGCCGTATTCTCTATGTACTGTAAAAATTATGATATTTTGCGAAAAAACACAGGAAAAAAGGGAAATTTCTTTCAAAAACCTCTTGCAATTTCAATAGTGTGCCTTTATAATTAACCATACAAGTGGGGAATAGTGGCACTAAGTGTTTCGAAATCCCACAAAAAACTGAAAGGTGGGGGAACGATGAACGGCATTTACGAGCACGGCCTAGATGCTAAAGGGCGTCTGTTTATCCCCGCTAAAATCAGAGACGAACTCGGTGAAACCTTCTACGTCACGCTGTCGTCCGAGCCGTGTCTCTCCGCCTATTCATCGGAGACGTGGGAAAGAATGAAGGAAAAAGTCAACGCAATGAACAGGATCGATCAAAAAAAAGCGCGTCCTATTTTTGCGCATGCCGCCAAATGTGAGTTAGACGGGCAGGGGCGTATCCTGCTCCCTCAGAACCTGAGAGATTTTGCAAAGCTGGTCAAGGACGTAACGGTTGTCGGTATAGGCAACAGCGCCGAATTCTGGGATAGAGACACTTGGGCCCAGGTCGATACAGCTGAGACGACACCAGAAAATATTGAAAAAGTGTTTATGGAGCTTGACTTCTAATGGAACATATACCAGTGCTCTTAAAAGAGTGTATAGAAGGACTCCACATAAAGCCGGATGGCATATATATAGACGGCACGCTCGGGCGCGCCGGGCATTCCCTCGAGATTGTTAAAAAGCTCGGCAAGGGACGGCTTATCGGCATTGATAAGGATGACGCTGCGATCGAAGAAGCCGGAAGAATCCTTGGTGATTACATCGAAAAAATCGCCTTTGTCAAAGGCGATTTCAGAGATATTGGTGATATACTCGACCGTTTGGGGATTGATAAAGTTGACGGAATGCTTTTTGATCTCGGCGTCTCTTCTCCACAGCTTGATGACGCGGCGCGTGGCTTTTCCTATATGGCGGATGCACCGCTCGATATGAGGATGGATAAGAACGCAAAACTGAGTGCTTATAACGTCGTCAATGAATGGTCGGAGAATGAACTGAAGAAAATCCTCTACGAATACGGTGAAGAACGTTACGCCCCACGGATTGCTTCCGCCATTGTCAATAAGCGCGGAAATAAAAAAATAGATTCCACATTGGAACTCGTTGATATCATCCGGCACGCCATGCCGGCAAAAGCGCTTCGCGAGAAGCAGCATCCAGCGAAACGGAGTTTTCAAGCGATACGGATCGCCGTCAACGATGAACTCGGCTCCATCGAAGAAATGCTCAGGACAGCGCCGGACAGACTGAACAAAGAAGGCAGACTGTGTGTCATCAGCTTTCAGTCACTTGAAGACAAGCTCGTAAAAAATGCGATTGTCGGCAGGGAGAAGGGCTGTAAATGCCCGCCGGACTTCCCAGTCTGCGTATGCGGCTTCGTCCCGTCAATGCGGTCTGTTACGAGGAAGCCAATCATACCGGGGGATACGGAAACGGAACAAAACCCGAGGGCAAGAAGCGCCAAGCTCCGCATCGCGGAGAGAGTCTAGAAAGGAAAGATACAATGGCAACACATTCAGCGACAGTCAGATATGCCTCGCGCAGCGCCGTCTCCGGAAGCAATGCGTATGACTTGAGCCGGATTAGAGAATATTCCCATGAGTCGGCTGTGCCCGAAAGAGTACCTGTTCAAAAGCCGACGGAGAAGCCGGTGGTTAAGACTGCGCCGAAGGCTGTGGAGCGGACAGCGCCAGCACGCAGGACGCAGAAATCCTACGGTATATCGCTTTTTGCGGTGACGGGGTTTGTCGTTGTAGCGGTGATGATGGTTTTTGTTCTTCTGGCTCATGTCAAATATAACGAGGTCACAGCTGAGACTGTTCAGCTTCAGAAGACGCTCGATGAGCTCGCGGCGCAGGAAAGAATGCTAAAAATCAGCTATGAGGACGCTTTTGATGTTAATAATGTCGAGCAGTATGCCACAGATGTTCTGGGCATGTCAAAGCCCGACGAAAGTCAGATCAGCACAGTTAATTCATTGGTATATGATAAAGCCGTTGTCGTTAATCCGGAAAATGACGATACATATGTTTCGGAGAGTATGGTGACATTTCTGGCTTCTTTAGTGGCATATTTTAAGTGAAAGCCTTAATATAATGCTTTACCGGATAAACACGAAAACGCCGCTCGCATATTAAGGGGACCGCAATGTCAGAAAAACCGCAAAGCAGAAAAAAACAACGAGATGCAGGCCAAAGGCCGAACAAAACAATACTCAGCCGCACACTCATGCTTATGGCCGTGTGCGGTATCGTTGCATTTATTGTTCTCGCCGTTAAGCTTTATCAGATACAGATTCTTCAGCACGATAAGTATGAGGAGCTGGCCGTCGAACAGCAGACAAGAGAAGCAAAGGTGACCGCCGCCCGAGGCACGATCTTCGACACAAACGGAAAAATACTCGCCATGAGCGCGTCAGTTGAGACGGTTTTTATAAGCCCGTACGAGATAGAGCTATACAAAGAGGATAAGGCGCTTATTGCAGGTTTCTTATCAGAGCTTCTCAGCGTCGACGAGGCCAAGATTCTGGAGAAAATGGAAGACACGGCTTCTCAGTATAAAACAATAAAACCGAAGATCGAAAAAGACCTTGCAGACAAAGTCCGCCAATTTATAAAAGACAACAAGCTCAAGAGCATTCATCTGGAGACGGATTCAAAGCGGTATTACCCGAACAGCACGCTCGCTTCTCATGTCCTCGGCTTTGTCGGCGATGAGAATAAGGGCTTGAACGGTTTGGAATCCCAGTACGATTCATATCTGCAGGGCACAGACGGCAGAATTGTCCGGCTGAAAAACGCCAAGGGTACAGATATGCTGTTTACGGATTTTGAGAATTATATCGATGCTCAAAACGGCGACGATGTGACACTGACAATTGACTCTACCATCCAGTATTATGTCGAGAAATACATGGCTCAGGCGATCGAGGACTATGATGTCCAAAATGGCGGCGTCTGCATCGCCATGCAGCCGAAAACGGGTGCGATACTCGCACTCGCGAGCTTCGGAAATTTTGATCCGAATCATTACGCGTCGTTAAGCCCCGAAATTTTGACTGAGCTCGGTAAGATCGCCGATGAACAGGAACGCAAAAAAGCGGTATCAGATGCATTGAACGCGCTATGGCGCGATAAAGCGATCTCTGACACGTATGAGCCGGGCTCCGTGTTTAAAATAATCACCTGTGCAACAGCACTCGAAGAAAATATCGTCAGCCTCGACAATACATTTTACTGCGGCGGTTCTATGGAAGTTGTTGGCCGCCCTAAACCGGTAAAATGCTGGAAAGCGGCGCCGGGACACGGCTCACAGACTCTTATAGAGGCGATGCAGCACTCCTGCAACGTTGCGCTCGTCAACATCGGGCTGCAAATCGGCGGTGACACCTTCTACGATTATCTCGAGGCATTTGGATTTTTTGATAAAACAGGTGTCGATCTGCCCGGAGAGAGTAAACCTCTTTGGTGGACAAGAAATGAATTTGCCAATCCAAAAAACTTATCCTCTCTTGCTGCGACGTCCTTCGGGCAAACATTCACCATAACACCGATACAGCTCGTCACTGCCGTATCAGCTGTCGTCAACGGCGGGAATTTGATGGAACCCTATGTCGTTAAGCAGATTGCTGATAATGACGGGAATGTCGTTTTGGCCAATGAACCGACAACCGTACGGCAAGTCATCAGCGCACAAACGTCCGAAACGATGTGTGACATCCTTGAAGCGGTTGTCGGGCTCAAAGGCGGTACAGGCAAAAACGCCGCGGTGCCGGGCTACAAAATCGGTGGTAAGACGGGTACCTCAGTTGATACAACACTGGAAGCCTTAACAGGAAAGAAGCGGTATACGGTTTCGTTCTGCGGTATCGCGCCGATGGATGATCCTCAGGTCGTCATCCTCCTGATACTCGACAACCCCGATCCCAACAATGAAACCGGCATTTTTGTCAGCGGCGGTAATATGGCGGCACCGGTTGTCGGGCACATCCTGTCTGAAGTCTTACCGTATCTTGATGTTCAGCCTGTTTATACTGATGAAGAAAAGCAGAATCTTGACATTGCTGTGCCGAAGCTGATAGATAAGAGCATTGAGGAAGCGACGACAAATCTCGAAAAACTGGGCCTGACGGTGCGGATAATCGGAGACGGTACCGCTGTAACAGACCAGCTGCCATCGGCAAATATTTCAGTCGCCCCGGGCAGCCAGATTATATTGTATGCCGGACGTGAAAAGTCGACGGATATGGTTGCGGTGCCGGATCTTTACTTCAAAGGTTTTTTAGATGCGAAAAAAGCCCTTGAAGACGCAGGCCTGTTTATTAAATCCGGAGGGACGCTGTCATCGTCTGCTAATGCCGTTGTATCGACGCAATCGGTCAAGAAAAACGAGGAGATTCCGATAGGCTCGGTCGTCGAAGTGACGCTTGTCGATAAAACCATCCTAGGAAATTACTAAGAAATCAGTACTCGGATTGGGGAAAACACCATGAAACTTGTCCATTTACTTAAAGGGATTACAGTTGTAGAATCTCAGGCCGATATGGCACTTGAGATTACAGGTGTCAGCTATGATTCTCGGACGACCGTTCCGGGGGATATTTTTGTCGCTGTCACAGGTTATGAAAGCGACGGCCATCAATATATAAAGACCGCCATCCAAAAAGGGGCGGTCTGTGTTCTATGCGAAGAAAAGCCGGACGATGAGATTGCGTATGTTATAATAGAAAATACGCGGCGCGGTCTTGCCGTCGTCTCTGCAAACTGGTATAATAACCCCTCGTCAGCAATGAAGGTGATCGGCGTTACGGGGACGAACGGAAAAACAACAACGACGAACCTCATAAAAACGATGATTGAAAAATGCGCGGGTGCTAAGGTTGGTTTGATCGGTACGAACTATAATATGATCGGTGACCGGATTATCGAAACGGAGCACACAACGCCGGAGTCATATGAGCTGCATAAGCTCTTCAGAGAAATGGCGGACGAGGGCTGCACATACGCTGTTATGGAGGTATCATCACACGCTCTGTTTTTAGACAGGGTTTTCGGGATCGAGTTCGAAGTTGGCGTCTTTACGAATCTGACACCGGACCATTTAGATTTTCATAAAACGATGGAAGAGTACGCACAGGCAAAGGCACTCCTGTTTTCTCAATCAAAATATGGTGTCGTGAATGTCGACGACAGCTACGCGGATATTGTTACCCAAACGGCTACGTGCCCGATTTTTACTTTTTCCGCAGCGGAGGATACGGCTGATCTGGTTGCTAAACGAATTAAACTGTATGCCGACAGAGTCGCCTTTTGTGCTCTGACGATCGATAAACTGCAAAATATTGAATTAAACATCCCGGGGATGTTCTCAATATATAATGCGTTGGCGACCATTGGTACGGCGATCATGCTCAATTTTGATCTGGAAGATATTGCAGAAGGATTAAAGTTCTGTAAGGGTGTTGTAGGTCGGGCAGAAGTAGTGCCGACTGAAACAGATTTTACCGTTATCATCGATTATGCGCATACGCCTGACGCTTTAGAAAATATCACAAAGACTTTCCGCGAGATTACGACCGGCCGATTAGTCACCCTCTTCGGATGCGGCGGAGACAGGGACGCCGCGAAGCGTCCGCTGATGGGAGAAATAGCGGCGCGTTTATCCGACTTCGTGATCGTCACCTCTGATAATCCGAGGACAGAAGTTCCGGAAAAAATCATTGATGATATTCTGGCTGGTATGAAGGGCACGAAAACGCCATATCGTGTCATTGAGAACCGACGCGAAGCGATTGGCTGGGCACTGAAAAACGCGCAGGCGAATGACATCATCATCCTTGCTGGAAAAGGGCATGAAACATATCAGATAATCGGAAAGCAAAAGATTCATTTCGACGAACGTGAAGTCGTCAGAGATTTTCTGTCAGCTATTGATACGGACGCTGGTGAACCCATGCGCGGATGAATCCACGCGCGGATAAATCAGTGCTCAGATCATAAATCTTGGATTGCGAGGGAACACATATGATACTGAGGCTTCTGACCGCGTTTATTATTTCACTCGGTGTCACCATCGTAACAGGCCTCGTTCTCGTGCCGATACTCCGGCGCAAAAAAGCCGGCCAATCAATCAGAGAAGACGGGCCGGTATGGCATAGAAGCAAACAGGGGACGCCGACAATGGGCGGTATCATGTTTATCGTCGGTATTCTCGCCGCCTGTTTGGTTGCCGGCTTAGACGAAATGAAAAAAGGCGAATTCGGACACATATATGTTCTGGTTTTCGCCCTAATTTTTGCTGTTATCGGCTTTTTAGATGATTTTCAGAAACTGATAAAAAAACGCAATTTAGGTTTGACGGCATTGCAGAAGTTTTTGCTTCAGCTTGTCGCGGCCGTTGTATTCGTCCTTTTGATGCGTTTGACAGGTTATCTTACCCCAAATCTCTACATTCCGTTTTTAAACGTCTCGGTGATAATTCCTGAACCCGTGTATTTCATTTTCGCGGCTTTTGCTATCGTCGCAACAGTCAACGCGGTAAACATTACAGATGGTGTTGACGGGCTTGCTTCAGGCGTCTCTATCCCGGTTGCCGTCGGCTATGCTGCCATCGCTTTTATATGGGGGTATACGTATCTCGGAATATTTGCCGCGGCGCTTTGCGGTGGGCTGATCGGTTTTCTGCTCTTTAATTTCCATCCGGCACGTGTATTCATGGGTGATACGGGATCGCTGTTTCTCGGAGGCGCGGTCTGCGCTATGGCATTTGCTGCGGATATACCGCTGATTATCATTCCGCTCGGTATCGTGTATGTCATAGAAATCCTCTCGGATGTCATTCAAATTCTTTATTTCAAGCTGACGAAAGGCAAACGAATTTTCAAAATGGCACCGCTGCACCATCATTTTGAGATGTCTGGTTGGAGTGAATACAAATTGTTTTTTGTCTTTACTGCCGTTTCAGCAGTGTTCGCTGTCTTGTCATTTTTCGCGGTCAGCTCAAGATTTTCTGTTTGGCCGTAAATAGAGCGAATCTTGTAACGATAGGGGGGACAAATCATGGGGACAGATCGGGCTGCGCGACAGCTTCGTGATTATCGCTCTGATAAGAGAGTAAAGCGCGGCGGCTTTGATCTTCCGCTATTTTTGCTGACGCTTGTCCTGTTGACAATTGGTGTTGTCATCGTCCTGTCGGCCAGCTTTGCCAGATCCTATTACACTTCAGGAAAACCGATGGAGTATTTCTCAAGTCAAATGCTTTATGCCGCCACGGGAATTGTTCTGATGATTATTGTATCAAAGATACGCGTCGCCACCTTTAGGAAATTCGCGTTGCCGCTTATTGCTGTTTCAATACTGATGCTTGTGCTTGTCCCGATTATCGGCTCGGAGGTCAACGGTTCGAAAAGATGGATCAATCTCGGGTTTACAACGTTTCAACCCTCTGAGATCACAAAGCTGGCGGAGGTACTGACCTTTTCTGTTATGATTTGCGTCTATAAGGATAAGATGAAGAAATTTAGATATGGCGTCCTGCCGTTTGCGGCCGTCGTCATCGTCATCGTCGGACTTTTATACCTTGAACCGCACTTGTCTGCATCGGTCATCATTGTCATGATTGCTGCTATTATGATGTTTGCGGGCGGAACCAGAATCCGGTGGTTTGTTTGCGCTGCTGTTCTCGTCGCGATTGTGGCATACGTTACGGTGACGCAGCTTGAATATGCGGCTGACCGTGTGACAGCCTGGCTGCATCCCGAGCTGGATCCGAGCGATAAAGGATATCAAATATTGCAGTCACTGTATGCTATAGGCTCCGGCGGACTCATGGGGCTGGGAATCGGGCAGGGACGTCAGAAATACCTCTATTTGCCCGAAGAGCATAACGACTATATTTTTGCTGTCGTCTGCGAAGAACTCGGCTATATCGGCGCGATTCTCATACTGCTGATTTTCGCGCTGCTGATCGTCCGCGGTTTCTGGCTTGCACTGCACGCAAAGGACAGATTCGGCTCCCTCGTCGTCACTGGTCTGACAAGTCTTCTGGCCATTCAGGTGTTTCTCAATGTGGGCGTTGTGACAAATCTGCTTCCCAGTACAGGTATTTCACTGCCGTTCTTTAGTTCCGGTGGGACTGCGTTATGGATCCAGCTGGTTGAGATGGGTATAATTCTGTCCGTTTCCAGGGATATACCTATCGTAAAAGCAGGCTGACTGGCCGAAAAACCCGGGAATCTGGAGGAGATAAGATGAAATTTCTGTTTACCTGCGGCGGGACAGCCGGTCATATCAATCCGGCTCTTGCTCTGGCTGATGAGCTGCGGCGTACCGTTCCTGAATCAAAAATACTTTTTATCGGTTCGGGAAGGCGATTGGAAAACAGACTGATACCGCAGGCGGGCTATGATATTGAGAATATCATCATCAGTGGGATTGAAAGAGGCATAACACCGAATAAAATAATCCAGAATATTAAAACCATCAGAAATCTTGCGACAGCCGCTGAGCAATCGGCTGTCATTTTGGGACGATTCAAACCGGATGCGGCGATCGGCACAGGAGGGTATGTTTGTTATCCGGTGCTAAAAAAAGCAGCGCAGATGGGGATACCGACATTCATCCATGAATCAAACGCAGTTCCCGGTCTCACGACAAAAATGCTCTCCGGTAAAGTGGATAAAATTCTTGTTGCATTTCCCGACGTCTCCAGTCAATATAAAAATCCAGCAAAGGTTGTATTCACCGGCACGCCGGTCAGAGCCGGCTTTTTGATGCAGAATAAAAACGACGCGCGGCATCTGCTCGGAATCGACGGAAGACCGCTTGTCGTCTCTTTTTGGGGCTCTCTCGGAGCACAGCGAATGAACGAAATTATCGCTGAATTTATCTCCCTGAACATCGAAAGCAGGCTGTTTAACCATATCCACGCCACCGGTGGTAATGAATCCGTCACAGAAGCACTGATTCAGCGCCTCCACGAAAAATCGCCGGGTTTGAATATTCCGCGCTGGGTCGATCTCCGCGCCTATATCAACAACATGCCGATAGTCATGGCGGCATCGGATATTGTCCTCTGCCGCGCAGGCGCATCAACACTTGCTGAACTCACCTATATGGGAAAGCCGGCCGTGATTGTCCCATCGCCGAATGTGACGAATAACCATCAGGAAAAAAATGCCCATCAATTAGGCAAAACAGGCGGTGCTGTCGTCATTGACGAGAAGGCGTGTACCGGCGAAAAACTCTATCAAACGGTAGCAAGAATACTTCAAAGTAAGGATGAACTCTCGCTGATGTCGGATGCCATGAAAAAAGCCGGCGTTCCCGATTCGGCGAAAAAAATAGCGGAGCTAATTATTTCGATGTGCTGATTAACGTCAGACAGCCTCTGGACATAGTATACGGCATACAGATATTTATATGCTGTTTTCGGGGGTTGACTATGAGTATAATACGTATTGATGGCGGAAGACGGCTGTACGGTTCTGTCTGTGTGCACGGAGCAAAGAACAGCGTTCTGCCTATTATGGCGGCATCTCTTCTTGCATGCGGCGAAACGGTGATACATAATTGTCCAAACCTTAGTGATGTTGACGCGGCAATCAGAATCCTTATCCATTTGGGGTGTACGGTGAACCGCGAAGGTGAAAAGGTTTATGTTGATTCCAAAACGCTGACGCGCAGCGATATTCCGCATGATCTTATGAAAGAGATGCGGTCGTCAGTTATTTTTTTGGGCGCAATTCTGGCGCGTCTCGGTGAAGCAATTCTCTCTATGCCAGGCGGATGTGAGCTCGGTCCCAGACCGATAGATCTACACCTCTCTGCGCTTCGCGCCATGGGCGCGGAGATCGAGGAGGAAGGCGGAAACATCATCTGCAAAGCAAGAAACCTGAAGGGCTGCCGCGTTAATCTCGCCTTCCCAAGCGTGGGCGCGACAGAAAACACGATGCTCGCTGCGGCAAAGTGTGCCGGCACAACAATCATCACAAATGCAGCATGTGAACCTGAAATATGGGATCTGCAAAGCTATTTGAGGCGTCTCGGCATCAAGGTACACGGCGCGGGGACATCGACCCTAACGATAGAGGGCTGCGGTCAAAAGGGGAATACGGAGCATTGGGTCATACCGGACCGCATCGTAGCGGCGACGTATCTTGCCTGCGCCGCGGCGTCAGGCGGTGCCGTTGAGCTGACTGGTGTTTGTCCGAACCATATCATGACGGTAACCGAAACTCTTGTTGAAATGGGCTGTGAAATAAGAGCGGACAGTGATACACTGTTCATTAACGCCGAAAAGCCAAGAAAGGCTGTTAAACCGATTATTACCAAGCCATATCCGGGCTTTCCAACGGACGCTCAGCCGCCGCTCATGGCGGCAAGCCTGACGGCGGAAGGAACAACAGTTTTTGTCGAAAACATTTTTGAGAACAGATACCGGCATGTTGCCGAACTTCAGCGCCTCGGTGCCGATATTAAGACAGAGGGACGGGTTGCCATCGTCAGCGGCGTTAAAAAGCTTTACGGCGCGCCAATCACATCAACCGATCTGCGCGGCGGCGCCGCACTCGTCGTTGCAGCACTCGGGGCCGAGGGTATAACAGAAATATCCGGCGTTGCGCATATCGACAGAGGATACGATGATATTGTCGGGATCCTTGAATCACTGGGAGCAGATATTATCAGATTTGATTAAAACATTACTTATCTACAAATGAAGGAGGCACGGTATGGTCGAAGAGAAAAATACAAAACGCCGCAGACGCGGCGCAGTTGTCTATACGCCGATCGCCGTGCTTCTGATCGTCATTATTCTAATTTTTGGTATCAGCGTATTCTTCCGCATATCCATCATTGAGGTAATAGGTGAGAAAAGATATACGGCAGAGCAAATAATGTCGGTGTCCGGTATAGAAAGGGGAGATAATCTCCTTTTCGTCGACACGAAAGCCGCCGCAGAAAAAATCGGTTTGAATCTGCCGTATCTGAATGATGTCGTCATCGAAAAGATTATTCCGGATCAGGTTGTTATCACGGTGTCAGAAAGTCAGCCAATCGCTGTACTAAGCTATAAAGGCGACTTTTGGATCGTTGATCAGAAAGCCAGAGTACTTGAGAAAACAGACCAAACAAGCGCATCCGAGAAGATTGCAATCAACGGTATCGATCCTGTCGCAATAGCCGAAGGGCTGGAAATTATCGTCGAGGAAGACCAGCAGACGAAGCTTCAATACCTCATCGATATTCTCGGCGCAATTCATAATGTAGGCTTGTCGGCCCAGGTGCGCGCCCTGGATATATCAAATATCGGCAGCATCAGGTTTACTTACGGTGATCGCTTCACGGTTATCATGGGAAGCGGTGACAATGCCGATTATAAAATTGCCATGCTGCAAAATGTTATAGCGAGTTTAGCTCCTGACGACAAAGGAAGGATAGACCTATCAAACGAAGACGAACCCCGCTACATTCCTTAGGAAGGATAGTCCTATCAAACGAAGACGAACCCCGCTACATTCCTTAGGAAGGATAGACCTATCAAACGAAGACGAACCGCTATTCATTCCATCTTGACTGACTTGCGCTCTGATTTTAGCGAAAAAATACATAAATTTCCCCAAATTTTAAATTAATATTATGTGAACTATTGACCTGAACAAAAATTAGTTATAAAATAGACAATAATATTGCTATAATATATGAAAATCGTTGACTATACTGGCAATGCTAAACCGTATTGGAAATATTTTGCCTGCCAAAGATAAGTATCATATACAGGAGGATTAGATTATGTCGTTTTCACTCGAAAGTGGTCCGGATAACGTCGTTGTGATTAAGGTCGCTGGGATAGGCGGCGCGGGAAACAATGTAGTCAACAGGATGGTTGAGGCCGGAACACAGGGTGTTGAATTTATTGCGATCAATACGGACAAGCCAGCTCTTGGCGTATCCAACGCGGATCAAAAAATACAAATCGGCGAGAAGCTTACGCACGGACAAGGTGCCGGCTCTAATCCCGAGGTTGGGAAAAAAGCGGCAGAGGAAAGCCGCAACAATATTGCCAAGGCCCTCGAAAATGCCGACATGGTGTTTATCTCAGGCGGCATGGGCGGCGGTACGGGTACCGGCGCAGCTCCGGTCGTAGCGGATATCGCCAGAGAAGCAGGCATACTTACCGTCGGCGTCGTGACGAAGCCGTTCAGCTTTGAAGGAAAACGCCGTATGATGCAGGCGGAAGAGGGCATCAAAAGCCTTTTAGGCAAGGTTGATTCTCTTCTTATCATACCAAATGACCGCTTAAAGAACGCGACAGATCAGAAATTGACGTTTGCCAACGCATTCGCAATTGCAGACGATGTACTGCGCCAAGCCGTAACCAGTATATCCGAACTCATTAAAAACACAGGTTTTATTAACCTCGACTTTGCCGATGTGACATCGATCATGAAAGACGCTGGCATTGCGCATATGGGTGTCGGACATGCCGCAGGAAAAAATAAGGCGGAGGATGCTGCAAAGCAGGCTGTCTCAAGTCCTCTTATGGAAACCTCGATCGACGGCGCCAGAGGCGTACTCGTCAATATTACTGGCTCTCTCGATATCGGTTTGGAAGACGTTGAGTCGGCGGCGAATCTTGTCCAGCAGGCAGCGCATCCCGATGCCAACATCATATTCGGCGCGACCTTTGATGAGACGATGGATGACGAGATCCGTGTCACGGTCATAGCCACACGCTTTGACGACAAGCCGAGTGCTTTTAAAACAGCAGCTGCGGCTGAAAGGCAAACCCCGATCGGCCTCTTTACCGAAGCTGTTGAGAAAAAGGAAGCACATGAGCCGAAGCCTGCACCGGAGCCGGTTCAGGAAGAAGACCCGTTCGATACGATTTTTAAAATATTTAATTCAAAATAATGTTTGATAATCTCAATAGGACATCGAAATTTAGTTAAAAATATGGACGGGCAGTTATTCCTGCTCGTCCATATTTTATAACAAGAGGTGTCACCATGGACGGTTTAAAATGTACCGTAAACAGGATGTTCCATATCTTTATCAAACAGCGTGTCACACGCAGCGCCGCCGCTATGTCCTATTACATCACCATTTCAATATTTCCTTTTCTGATTGTCGTTTACGCCATACTGACGAGTTTGAACATCTCAAATGAAAACCTCTATAAAGTGTGGAAGCAAATCATTCCGGCCGATGTTCTAGAAATTATCCTCGGATATTTCCGCTATGTCGGCGGGAAGCAATCGGGTTTAATGATATTTGTAGGAATTACTGTGACGGTTTCGTCATCATCCACCGCATTCGGCTCTCTGATGAAGATCATGGCGGATATCCAGGGCAAATCACGTTTTAAAGGCTTCTGGGGCACGGTTTATAGCATTATTGTATCGTTTGGCCTATTAATCGCATTGTATATTTCGGGTCTGGTGATCGTATCCGGGGAATGGCTGCGCGACTTTCTGGCAAAGAGATTCGGTTTTTCCGAGCTGCTGGAAATCTGGCAATGGGTGCGTTTCGCTGTGCTATTTCTACTGCTGCTGGTCGTTATCTACTTGATTTACCAAGTTTCTGAACCGAAAGAGGTTAAGAAAGTCCCTCGGCTGCCAGGTGCCTTTATCGCATCGGTGCTTCTTGTAGCAATGAGTATAGTATTTTCACGGCTCATCGGCATGGCGGCCAATTACCCGATTATTTACGGGTCTTTAGCCTCTTTTATCATCCTGATGTTTTGGATTGACATCTGCAGTATCATTGTCATTATGGGAAATGTTTTTAATTTTGTTGTTTATCATAAAACCCCCGAGATCAGAGAATTCGGCGAAAGCGAAAGCAGCTGAATTTTTGAGTTTAATCACATATGGAGTTGATATCATATGACAGACTATCTTTCGATGAGGCTTGACGACGCCGAAATCCATAATATCTCATCACTGGGGCTTGCGCACCTCGGCGACGCCGTCTATGAGCTGATGATCAGATCCTGGCTCTGTAAAAGCGGCAGGGCAACGGCAAAGGGACTGCACAAAGCAGCTATAGGTTTTGTCTCAGCACCGGCACAGGCTCAGGCTATGAATAAACTGATGCCCTTCTTGACGGAAGTCGAACAGACCGTATTCAGACGCGGTCGCAATACACGCGTCAACTCGGTCCCTAAAAATTCGTCTGTAGATGAATACCACGCGTCGACA
Source organism: uncultured Eubacteriales bacterium (assembly GCA_942492735.1). Lineage (GTDB taxonomy): Bacteria > Bacillota > Clostridia > Oscillospirales > Oscillospiraceae > Sporobacter. Next base: position 3,244,686 of record OW818648.1, on the reverse strand, counting down.
GGCTTTGAAACACTGCTTGGTTACTTATATCTAAAAGGCGAAACAGCGCGCCTGAATGCGCTGTTTGAGATAATTATATCGTAATTCATAAATCGTAGGGCGCCGCGGTTACTTGGGGAGACGGCTAATGGCCGCCTCTTCGGCACACGATGTGGATTTGTAGGGGCGATTCATGAATCGCCCAACCTGTGCCGCGTGACGCCGACAAAAAAGGGCGATTCGTGAATCGCCCCTACAAATAACCTACATTGCTACCGCCAGGCGCAACAATAACACGTCATTGAAAGGACACAATATGCCGCTTGATGCCATCTGCCTGACGGCTTTGAAAAATGAGCTTGAACAGCAGATTACAGGTTTAAAAATAGATAAAGTGCAGCAGCCGGAGCAGGACCAGATTATTCTGAGCCTCCGGGGTTTCGGCACGACAATTCGCCTGTTGATTTCGGCGGGTATAGGGGATGCGCGGCTGCACATCACCGACGCTGTTTTCGAAAATCCGCAAAGTCCGCCGATGTTCTGTATGCTGCTGCGAAAGCATTTAATCGGTGCGAAGATTAAGTCAATCTCACAGCCGCCGCATGAGAGGGCTGTCGATATAACACTCGACTGCTTTGATGTGATGGGTGAACCAAGTGAGAAGCATCTGATCATCGAGCTCCTGGGACGTTATTCAAATATCATTCTCACCGCACAGGACGGTATCATCATCGAATGCTTCCGCCGCGTCGACGGCAGCATGTCTGAACTCCGTCAGGTTCTGCCGGGACTGTTTTATCGTTTGCCGCCCGCGCAGGACAAGCACGATCCGCTGCAGATCACGCGAGAAGATCTGACGGTGCTATTAAAGGACTGCCTCATGGACAAAGATGCCGCGAAATGGTTACTTGACACATTCAACGGTTTTTCACCTCTCATATGCAGGGAAATCGTCAACACGGCCTATAACGAGACATCGCTGCGTATGGCTGAGGTTCTGGGTAGGGACAACGGCGACGCGCTACTTAACGCCTTTATGAATCTGATTGGCGATATCCGCGCCGGCAAGTTCGAAGCATATATGCTGTTGGACGCCGAAGGCAAACCGCAGGATTATTCCTACACACCCATATTACAATATGGCAGTGTACTCAAGCTGGAACGCGCCGCAGGCTTTTCTATATTGCTTGACACGTTTTATACCCGGCGTTCAGCTGCCGAGCGCATGCGCCAACGGTCTCAGGCGCTGACGAAATCAATAAAGAATGCACATGACCGCGTCCTGCGCAAGCTGGAGAATCAGCGCGAGGAACTTGAAAAGACGCGCGACCGGGAGCGCATGCGCGAGCTTGGTGATATTATTACCGCCAATCTGTATGCGATAAAAAAGGGTGTTTCCGTCTTCAGGACATCAGACTATTATGCTGAGGATGGACATGAAATCGATATCCGGCTTGATCCGTTGAAGACGCCGCAGCAGAACGCGGCGAAATATTACAAGGATTATTCAAAAGCAAAAAACGCGGAAACGATTTTGAAGGAGCAAATCAAGTTGGGCGATGCTGAGCTTGACTACTTAAAGAGTGTTCTGGATGAGCTTTTACGCGCCGAAACAGAACGGGACCTCGTCGAGATCCGGCAGGAGCTGACGCAGACGGGTTATGTGAGGAAACAAAAAACTGGGAAGAAGGAAAAGCAAACGCAGTCTCAGCCGGCACGCTATCAATCCAGTACAGGCTTTGAAATTCACGTCGGAAAAAACAACGTCCAGAATGAGCTCCTGACGCACAAGACAGCGTTTAAAACAGATATCTGGCTTCACGCGCAGAAGATTCCCGGCTCTCACGTCATCATCTCCACCAAAGGCCGTGAGCCGGACAACGCAACGTTCAATGAAGCCGCATCACTCGCCGCACGGTTTTCACAAGCCGGAGAAAGCAAAAAGGTCGCCGTCGATTATACGCTCATCAAATACGTCAAAAAAATACCCGGCGGCCGGCCGGGCATGGTGACGTATACAGATTACAAAACAATCATCGCCGAACCGAGCGAGGAGACTGTCAAAAAGCTCAAAGTAAAGTAGGCAGCTCATGGTCTATACGAGAAAAAAGACAACAATATTGCTGTAGGGACGCCCATTGGGCGTCTTACTTGTTGGCGTTACGCGGCACAAGAGACAATCCTCAGTCGCCTGCGGGCGCCAGCTCCTTTGCCTAAGGAGCCTTTTTAGGTCAGGCGAAAAGCAAGCCTCAGAAAATTCGAGAACGCGAAACGTAATTCTCCATACTATATACTGACACTTCAATTATCAGGAGTCATCAGTATTATGAACACTATAAAATGCAGTTGCTTAAGTTCTACATATTCGGCTCAGCCGGCTGCTTATACGCGCCTCCTGCACGCATCTCCGGATACGCCGTCTGTCAACGTGTATGTCAACGGGAGCCTTATTGCGAAAAATCTGAGTTATAAACAATTCGCAGGGTATTTTACAGTTGCGCCCTGCCAGTATCATATTCAAGTCTTTACCGCCGGAAAAGGCGAGGTCCTTGTAGCCGAGGGATGCTTTGAAATTTGCCCCCGCAGTGCTGTAACGCTTGCGCTCATCGGCAGTGAGGTTTATCTTCTTGCGATACCTGAGGTCTATGCGATATGCAGACACATGCGCGCACGATGCAAAGCCTATGTCAGATTCGTCAACCTGTCACCGAATGCGCCTGTCCTCGACGTCGCCTTTGCGGGAGGAACAGTACTTTTCCGCAGTGTCGCTTATAGAGCACATACACGCTATGTTCCGGTGGAACCGGGTATATATGGCTTTCAGCTGAGACCGGCGGGAAGCAGCATGACGGGGCTGACGATGCCGATATCCACATTCGAGCAGGGAAAGGCTTATTCGGTCTATGCCGTCGGACTCGTCGGCGGTACACCGCCTCTTGAAACAATCGTCTCTGTCGACGGAAATTACTAGGTAAATCAGGTCAGAAAATAGATTCCCGCCTTGCGGGAATGACATATTTGGAGCAGAAAGCTGCCGCTTTGTCATTCCCGCAAGGCGGGAATCCACGTTCTTTGTATACCACTCAGCGTTTCTTATAATAATCACAATATTCCCGAATACTGCACGCATCGCATTTTGGGCTTCTTGCGGGGCAGACGGCGCGGCCATGCAAGACGAGCCTGTGGCAAAAGTCGGATGATTTATCCGGCGGGAGGATTTTTCGAAGCGCTGTTTCGATTTTAACGGGGTCTTCCGTGTCAACGAGACCGATGCGGTTTGTCAGCCGGATACAGTGCGTGTCAACAACGACAGCTGGCTGATCGTAAACATCGCCGAGGATGAGATTTGCCGTCTTCCTGCCGACGCCGGGCAGCTTGAGCAGGTCTTCCATATTATCGGGTACGCGGCCGCCGAAGACTGCGACGAGCATCTGTGCCGCGCAGACGATGTCTTTGGCCTTGGCGTGGTAAAATCCACAGGAATGGACATATTTCTCAACGTCTTCAATATCAGCGCCGGCAATGGATTGCAATGTCGGATAAGCTGCGTAAAAGGCCGGTGTGATTTTATTGACGCGTTCGTCGGTACATTGAGCTGCCAGTCGCGTTGCGAATAACAGCTCATAATCCTTCGCATAATCGAGCGAGCATTTCGCATCGGGATAATCGGCTTGCAAAAGCTGTAGGATTTCATTGATTATTTTTTTTGTATGCATATGGACACTCCAAATACCGAAAATATATGCATTATGATTTCGTGATTTTCAATCATGAAATCATATGCCCTCGGCGCGTACCACGCCGAGGCTATATATTTAGAGCTTGGGCACAGAGTGCCCAAATGCGCGGTATAATACTTACTTTTTGTAAGTATTATACCATGTGGGCTCGCGAAACACCACTTTTTTTACGGTTTATCAGTTGAAAATGTCCGTTGACTTCGATATAATACATTTCAACACTTTAATAGATTAATGGAGGAAAACCCGTGATTAAAGATATGATGGCATATATCACCGGCTATGACCCCGAGGTCGGCACGGCAATTGAGAAAGAATTTACCCGTCAGCGCAGAAATATTGAACTGATTGCTTCTGAAAACTGCGTCAGCGAAGCTGTACTCCTGGCTGCAGGTTCAGTATTAACGAATAAATACGCCGAAGGCTATCCCGGACACCGCTATTATGGCGGCTGTGAGGAAGTCGATGTTGTTGAAACGATTGCCATCGAAAGGGCGAAAAAGCTGTTCGGTGCGAATTTTGTCAATGTCCAGCCACATTCCGGCGTTTCGGCCAATTACGCGGCCTATATGGTTCTGACGAAACCAGGTGATACCGTCCTCGGCATGAATCTCGATCACGGCGGCCACCTCTCCCACGGTCACCCCGCCAATTTTTCCGGTAAATATTACAACATCGTCTCCTACGGCGTCACGGCGGATACGAACCTGATCGATTATGACCAGCTGCGCGATATCGCCAAGAAATGCAAGCCTCAGATGATTATTGCCGGTGCGTCAGCTTACCCGCGCATTATCGACTTTAAAACCTTTTCAGACATTGCCAAGGAAGTCGGCGCCTATCTCATGGTTGACATTGCCCACATCGCAGGGCTTGTCGCCGCGGGCGAGCATCCGTCGCCCGTCCCGTATGCCGATATCGTCACAACAACGACACATAAGACGATGCGCGGCCCCAGAGGCGGCATGCTGATGACAAACGACGAAGCGATTGCGAAAAAAATTAACAGCGCCGTTTTCCCGGGTGCCCAGGGCGGGCCGCTCATGCATATTGTCGCGGCAAAAGCCATCGCGTTCGGCGAAGCGCTTAAACCGGAATATAAAATCTATCAGCAGCAGATCTGCAAAAATGCCAAAGCCCTCGCCGCCGAGCTGATGCGTTATGGCTTCGATCTTGTCTCCGGCGGTACAGATAACCATCTCGTGCTTGTCGATTTGCGTAAATTCAAGACAACCGGCCGTGATATGGAAAAGCTGTTGGACACAGTCTATATTACAGCCAATAAGAACAAGATCCCCAATGACCCCGAAAACGCCTCACTTACAAGCGGCATCCGCCTCGGTACACCAGCGGTCACAGCCCGCGGCTTCTTGGAAGAGGACATGGTCAAGGTCGCCGAGCTCATCTATCTTACCGCCTCAGATTACGCAAACAAAGCGGATTATATCAGGAGCGAAGTGGGCAAGCTCACCGCAAAGCATCCGCTGTACGACTAACTGAATATTAAACGGGCGGGAGTAATCCCGCCCGCTGTTTTTGTAGAGGCGGATTCTATATCCGCCCTTCTCCTGGGCGCGTAAAATATTCTATTGATATTTTTCCGATTGTCGGGTAGATTTGTACTGGAAAGATGGTGATATCATGTACCGTCCTCTGGCTGATGAGATACGGCCGACATCGCTTGACGAGGTTGTGGGGCAGGAGCATATACTGGGGCCAAAGGGGCTGCTGCGGCGCATCATTGAGAGCGGCAATATCCCGAATATGATATTTTACGGGCCCTCAGGCTCCGGTAAAACGACGGTGGCCAACATCATCGCACTCCAATCCGGAAGAGTGCTCCACAAGCTCAATGCAACGACGGCGAGTACGGCGGATATCAAGAGCATCATTGCCGAGCTTGACACAATGATGACCCCAAATGGGGTGCTGCTCTATCTCGACGAGATACAGTATTTCAATAAAAAACAGCAGCAGTCGCTGCTGGAATTCATCGAAAACGGGAAAATAACACTCATCGCCTCTACGACAGAAAATCCTTACTTTTATGTGTATAATGCTATATTAAGCCGTAGTACTGTATTTGAATTCAAAGAGCTGACAGCCAAGAGTATAAAGCCTGCGGTTACCCGTGCCATTGGAATCATGGAAAAACGGGAAAACGTCACGGCTGAAATTGAAGAGGGTGTCGTAGGGCATATATCAGCTTCTTGCGGCGGTGATGTACGAAAGGCCATCAATTCCGTTGAGCTTCTTTTTACATCCTCAGAAAAAACAGGCGATTCGATAAATCTCAGACTTGAGGACGCCTTAGCCTTGTCTCAGCGCAGCGCCATGCGCTACGACCGTGACGGAGACAGCCATTACGACATCATCTCAGCGCTTCAGAAATCGATCAGGGGTTCGGACCCCGACGCGGCGCTGCACTATCTGGCACGCCTTCTGGAGGCCGGAGACTTGATCTCGCCGTGCCGGCGGCTGCTGGTTATTGCCTGCGAGGATATCGGCCTCGCGTTTCCGCAGGCTATAGCAATTGTCAAGGCGTGTGTCGACAGCGCCTTTCAGCTCGGATTGCCGGAAGCGCGCATCCCACTGGCAGAAGCCGTCGTGTTGCTTGCAACAGCGCCAAAATCAAACGCCTCTTACTTTGCGATCGATGCTGCACTCGAGGATATCCGAAACGGAAAAAGCGGCGATATCCCGCGGGAGCTTCAAAATGTCCACGCCGACTCGACTGGGCTCGAGCGCGGACAGAATTACAAGTACCCGCACAGCTTTCCGAATCATTGGGTCAAGCAGCAGTATCTGCCCAATGAGATCAAAAATGCGAAGTACTACGAATACGGCGACAACAAAACCGAGCAAGCCGCGAAAAAGTACTGGGATTTGATCAAATATGGGCATAAGGAAACCTGACGATAGTTTTGTAGGGTCGATTCATGAATCGACCTAAAATGCAACAAATACAATGGGCGATTCGTGAATCGCCCCTACGAGCGTAGGATATTCCTGTTAAAAAGGAGGCCATGACAATGGATGTCCGTGTCGGCGATATTCTGATAATGAAAAAAAAGCACCCGTGCGGTGCTTTGACCTGGCAGGTGCTTCGAATAGGGGCGGACTTCAAGCTCAGATGCACAGGCTGCGGCCATGAGATCATGAGCACGAGAAGCAATATAGAAAAGGCTATTAAGAAAATTACCCGGGAAGAACCGGTATAATTTTATCGATGATATCGGACACATGCGGGTAGAATATAAATGCATCCTCAATGCCCAATTTTGATGCGACGGAGAGCTTGCGCTTAATGCTGGTGCCATTGTCGTAGAGCACAAAATGGGTGCCTTTCTTGTCATGGTATGTAAAATAGTACGCACAGAGATCTTTTGAAAGAAACGACTGCGCTTGATGCTTCTCAATGAGTGCCTGAAGCTCTTCGGCCGTTAGCTCTATACCTGTACCGTTTTTTGCGGGCAGCGTAAAATCCATTCGGATGCGTTCGATTTCGAGCGCAACTCTTCCGGTTCCGTACTTCTGTACTGCGTCGCTGATATGGTCTGCCAAAGTACCGCCAGACAATGCCGTCGGCAGCAATATAACCGTCAGTGCGCTGGCTGCAGACAGAACGTCATGGACGTAAAGCTTCAACCCTTTTTTTGAAGCCTCAGAGGCCAAATGGCCGGTAAGCAGCATAAGCTGTGTTGTTGATTTTCCGCCGGTATCAAGAACAATACCCCTGAAATTCCTCTTTTCGCATTCACCCAGGATTTCCATGATAAGCGTTCCTGACGGCCCGCCTCCAATATACCCGTCTGTGTCTAGAACCATCAAACCGCCGCTTATATGATGAATGCCCTGCGCACGGAATAAATGATGACCGCGACCGATTCTGTAAATCATATGCGCGACGATACAGCCGTTCTTCGATGCAGCCTCAACATACTCCGGAGGAGCGGCGATAATAATATTAGTTATATTGTCCAATTGTGCATTCCTCCTAAAGCGTGGTAATATCAATCCGCTGTGAACGATATTGTCTTATAGAGTATAAGATGACAGTCATACCGCGCGGTTTCTTAAAGTTGGTATTATAAAATATGATTTAAAGGTGTCTTTTATGAGCTTTTCTCTGATACCGAACTATTCATTTCGCAACTTATGCGCGATAACACCCGAGTTTTTAAAAAGACGCGGCATAACTCTTCTTTTGATGGATTTAGACAATACAATGGCGCCATACGGAACCGTCCTGCCTTCGGAAGACATCGCTTCATGGGCAGAAAACATGAAAGCCAGCGGCATTGAGCTTTTCATTATCACCAACAACACTGGTTCTAAACGCGTTGAGAGCCTGGCCGCGGCATTTGGGGTCGCGTATATTATGAGCGCGAAAAAACCCTTTGCAACAGGTATTAACAAAGCGCTTAAACAGCAGGGCAGACTGCCTACTGAGACGGCGCTTGTCGGAGATCAAATCTATACGGATATTGTTGCCGCAAACAGCGCAGGTGTACTATCCATTGTCGTTGAGCCGCTGAAACTCAGAAATCCGATGCTCAATCTGCGCTACTGGCTGGAAGCGCCTTTCCGCGCGCTGTGCAAGAATAAAATGAGGTAATGATTATATTGGCTTTTTGTTAACCCGTGCAGATAATGTAGTGGCGATTCAAGAATCGCCAGCTGCCTTCAAAAGGCTCCTTTTGAAAGGAGCTGGCGCCCGCAGGCGACTGAGGATTGTCTCCTGTGCCGCGTAACGCCGAGACGGCAGGAGTGGCGCGTCAAGGATGCCGCGCCCTACAGGGATGCGGAGATTGATGGGTGAATACAAAGCGATGAGCAGAAACGTAAGTATGAATACCCAAAGGGGAGACGTTTAGATGAACAACATAGGAAAAATCATGGCAGCCGTTGGCGGCAGCGAAGCGGACGCGCTGATGATTACGAGCGAATCGAACAGGCTTTACGCGACAGGGTTTCCCTCAACCGCCGGCGTCGTTATCGTGACAGCGGAAAAAGCATGGTTTTTTACGGACTCCCGGTATGTCGAGGCGGCTGCAGATCAAATACGAGACGCCGTCGTCATGATTGTCAACAGCGAGGAGACGTACAGCAAGCGTATAAACAAAATCATAGTTGACGAAGATATAAAAACATTGGGGTTTGAGGACGACCGCCTCACGTATGCGGAATTCACCGAATGGAGCGACAAGCTGAAGGCTCGCCTCCTGCCTTCTCAAAAGCTCCTTGCGCATCTCCGCGCGGTTAAAAGCCGTGATGATCTCGGATGTATGATTAAAGCACAGCGGATTGCGGAAAAATCATATGAAGAAATAATGCCGCTCCTATCAGAAAAAATAACGGAGAAAGAGCTCGCGGCTGAATTGGTTTGTCGTTTCCTGAAAAACGGGGCTGATGACAAATCGTTCGACCCAATCATTGTTTCAGGTGTCCGATCAAGCATGCCGCACGGTGTCCCGACGGATGCGTTTATACAAAAAGGCTTTTTGACGATTGATTTCGGCGTCAAGCTGGACGGTTGGTGCTCCGATACAACACGCACACTCTGTATCGGACAACCAGATGACGAAATGGTACGGATTTATGAGACGGTTCTGAGTGCGCAGTTGGCTGGAATTGCTGCGGCTAAAGCGGGTGTGAAGGGCATCGCCATTGACGGCGCCGCCCGGAAAATCATCGAAGACGCTGGCTATGGGATGTATTTTGGTCACGGCTTTGGTCACAGCCTCGGCCTGGAAATTCATGAAACACCGAACGCCGCACCCTCTAATGACGGTGAAATACCGGCGGGCGCTATTATTTCCGCAGAACCTGGTATCTATATTCCCGGCCGGTACGGCGTCCGTATTGAGGACGTCATCTACATCACAAACGATGGGTGCGAAAACATAACGAATCTGTCAAAGAAGCTGCTAATTGTATAAATTGTCCTTGCAAACCTCTCACATATAGGATAAAATTGATAATAGAGAAGACAATAAACTGGAGGATATAAAATGATTTCTGCGAGTGAGTTCAGAAACGGCGTGACATTTGAGATGGATGGTAAGGTCATGCAGATCGTTGAGTTCCAGCATGTAAAACCAGGTAAAGGAGCGGCGTTCGTCCGCACAAAAATAAGAAATGTCATCACGGGTGCAGTGGTTGAAACATCATTTAACCCTACAGATAAATTTGAAAATGCTTTTGTCGAGCGCCGCGATATGGAATACAGCTATAACGACGGCAACCTCTATTATTTTATGGATATGGAGACATTTGAACTCGAACCGATTGACGGCAGTGTTTTAAGCGACAACTTCAAATTCGTCAAAGAAAACATGGCGTGTACGATTTATGCCTTTAAGGGTAAGGTTTATAATATTGACCCACCCAACTTCGTCGATCTTGTCGTGACGCAGACAGACCCTGGTTTTAAAGGCGATACTGCGACGAATGTAACGAAACCGGCGACTGTGGAAACTGGCGCTGAAGTACGGGTACCGCTGTTCATCAGCGAAGGAGAGAAAATCAGGATAGACACCAGAACCGGTGAATACCTGGAACGCGCAAAGGGCTAACATCAAACGAGATGTATTAGAATAAGAAACTGCTTAAATATCTGAAGGAGGTATCATTATGACAGTATCGGAAAAAGTAGCATATTTAAAAGGGCTCGCGGAAGGACTTAAGCTTGATACGGAGACAAAAGAAGGGAAGCTCATATCAGTTATCATAGATACACTAGAGGATATTGCTTTGGAGCTTGAAGACCTCAGCGATAATGCCCACGATATCGGCGATGAGCTGGATGCGATGTCAGACGATCTCGCTGATGTGGAAGAGGTTCTTTTCGGCTGCGATGATGACGATGAAGATGATGACGACGACGACGATGATGACTGCACCTGCTGCGATGATGAAGATTGCTGCTGCGGCGATGATGAATGCGCCTACGAAGTAACCTGCCCATCCTGCGGAGAAGATATTGTCATTGAGGAAACTGACCTCGAAAACGGCGTAATCACATGCCCAAAATGCAGCGAAAAGCTGGAGTTCGAATTCGATGAGGATGACGAAAAGGGTATTGAGTAAATAATCCGCCGCATAAGTTTGAATCGAAGCGCCTCAGGCAAATTGCCTGAGGCGCTTGACATTGTCCAATTCAAATAATTCTTGACAACAAGTGGGATCAGGCGTTATTTTATAACTACACTTGAACACATGTTCAAATATTGAAAATGGAGAGACTGCGCATGAAAATCGGCGACATCACCGAAGAAATATTTGAAGTCAGCGCAATACATTCGGATGTGTTGAAAGATGTGAAGAGCAAGATGATCAAAGAACAGCATATTATCGACATCGCGGAACTGTTTAAAATTCTTGGAGAAAAAACCCGCGTCAGCATACTTGCCGCGCTCACTATTTCGGAGTTATGCGTTTGTGATATTGCGGCGCTCTTGAGTATGTCCAATTCAGCGATCTCGCATCAGCTGAGAGTTCTCAAACAGGCACATATCGTCCGAAGCAGACGAGAAGGAAAGACTGTTTATTATCGTATGGCTGACGGGCATATCCTGCAGCTCATTGATACAGCGCTTGAACACTCAAGAGAGGAATAGGGATCTAAATTGGTAAAAGAAAAAGAAAAGCGACGTATTCCGATGTTGTCTCTGCCGCCGGAGCTGCTGCTTATCGTATGCATCATCGCATCAGCGCTTCTTTTTGTGACAGCGCTATTGGCGCCTGTACCTGCAGCAGTAAAAACTTTTATTTTTTCGGCCTGCGTCATTCTGACCGGTTATGACATAGTCATAGACACGGTAAAGAAGATACTTAAGGAACGCGATTTTGATGAAAACCTGCTGATTGTCATTGCGGCTGCCGCAGCCTTCATTATTGGCAAAGGAGCAGAGGGTGCCGCCGCCATCCTGATTTTCAGAATAGGTGAGCTTGTACACAACAAAACGGTCAGAAGGTCAGCAAATATCATCGCAAGCCTTATGGATCTCCGACCGGAGGTTGTCAATGCTGTCATTAACGGCGCGATTGTTCTTCTGTCGCCTGGAAAAATTAACGTCGGCGACATTATATCCGTTTCACCGGGTGAACGTATTGCCCTTGACGGCGTTGTCATCAGCGGCGACTCAGCGCTTGACACCTCCGCGCTAAACGGGGAATCCGAGCCGCTGCGTGTTATGGAGGGCAGCAAAGTCCTGTCGGGCTCTGTTAATTTGACTGGTGTCCTTAATATCAATGTGACAGCTGATTTTGATCATTCCACTGTTTCGCGTATCCTCAAGCTCGTCGAGGACACAGAAAATAGAAAAACAAAAACAGAAAAGTTAATCAAGAGACTCGCGCGCATTTATACACCGGCAATTGTGGGTGTCGCTTTAATCGTCGGCGTCTTCATTCCGCTGCTCGGTGGGCTGCCGCTGCAACCGTGGCTGAGTAGGGCACTTGGAATTTTAGTTGTATCGAGTTCAAGCGCATTATTGATTTCCATATCGCTTACATATTTTGCGGGTGTGGGAGGCGCGGCAAAAAAGGGCATCATCTTTAAAGGCGCAAATGTCGTCGATACAATGGCACATACAACCTCCGTGGTATTCGACAAAACAGGAACGCTGACGGATGGGAAATACCAAATCGTTGATATTAACGCCTATGGAATATCGGTCGAACGGCTCTTAATGCTGGCAGCTTATGCCGAACTCTTTTCAGATCACCCGATAGCCCGTTCAATCGTTGCTGAGGCAAACATCCTGCCCGATTTCACGAGAGTGTCTGATTACCGTGAGTTTAAGGGCAAGGGAACTGAAATTGAGATGGGCGGCAATACAATTTCAGCTGGAAATGCGTTGCTTATGGAGGAACTCCGAATTGCGCCGGATATTTCACAGGCGGAATTCAGTGCCGTGTACATTGCTGTTAACGGCACATATGCCGGTCGAATTCTGCTGAGCGATACAGTGAAACCCGACTCAAAAAAAGCCATGAAAGACCTGCATGCGATTGGAATTGACAGGATTGTTATCTTTACAGGCGACAAAAAAGAGGCCGCTGCCGACGTTGCAAGTCAGCTGGGTATCAGGGAGTTCTATGCCGAATGTCTGCCTGAGGATAAGTTCACCAGACTCAAGGGGCTTTTAGAGATGCAGCTTACCGGCGATAAACTCGTTTTCGTCGGTGACGGTGCTGACGATGCGCCGATTATGAAAATGGCCGACGTCGGCATCACACTTGGCGGGCTCGGCAGTGATGAAGCCGTTGAGGCAGCCGATATGATCATTATGACCGACGAACCGTCGAAAATAGCCGCAGCCGTCACACTTGCCAAAAACGCTAACAAGATCGTGCGGCAGAATGTTATTCTTTCTCTGGGGCTTAAGGGACTTATACTTATTCTTGTCCTTGTCGGCATCGCCTCGATTTGGATAGCGGTGCTGGCGGATACCATCTTCGCGCTTGCGGCCATCATTAACGCCATGCGGGCCTTCGGTATTGACAGAAATGAGATCAAGAAGACGCTGCCAAAAGGGAAAAACGATGAAATCGATTCCATCATTGAATAAAAAAGAAGCGGCCTTTTGGCCGCTTCTTTTAGGTAGGAATTACTTTGCGTTGGGGTTTTTCTTCTGCTGCTGATTATTGCTTGTCTGATTCTGTGGTTGATTGAGGTTCCTGTTTTGCTGCTGATTCTGCTGCGTCGAGTTTGTATTCATATCCGACTGCGGATTCTTACCTTTAGAGGGCACAAAGATCCACCTCCTTTGTTCTAGACTAATAAAATTCTGCACATCTGTACGTTATTTCAAACAGAAATTTTATTTAATTGGACAATATCGTCCGGACTTCTTAAAATAAGCCGTCAAGGCTTGCCAGGCACTGTAAAATGTGTTAAAATCATCGATGCTTATAAAAAGCGATGCAGTGCGCTTCATGTGCATTCAGATAACGGTGACAAGGAGATGTTCTCATGTCGGGACATTCAAAATGGAAAACCATACAAAAAACAAAAAATGCGACTGACGCAAAAAGAGGTCAGGCATTCACAAAGGTCGCCCGTGAATTGATCATAGCGGTTAGAGAGGGCGGAAGCGGAGACCCGAATAACAACTCACGCCTTGCAACTGTCATTGTCAAAGCAAAAGCAGTTAACATGCCGAACGACAACATTAAGCGCGCGATCGAAAAAGGTCTCGGCAGCGGCGCTGGCGACGATTATGTGAGCGTCACCTACGAGGGCTATGGTCCCGCCGGTGTCGCCGTCATCGTGGAAGCCACGACCGACAACCGCAACAGAACCGCGTCAGAAGTCCGCCATAATTTTGACAAGTACGGCGGCAACATGGGCGCAACAGGCTGCGTCGCCTGGTCATTCGACCGCAAAGGCGTCATCATCATCGACAACGAGGACGGCGACCTCAACGAAGACTCGGTCATGGCCGACGTACTCGACGCCGGCGCCGAAGACCTGGTTACAGATGACAGCGTTTTTGAAGTCTATACATCAGTCGATGATTTCAACGCCGTCAACGCCGCTCTTGAAAAGAAGAAATACAAGTTCCTATCCGCCCAGATCGAAATGGTCCCCCAGAACTACATCAAGCTCACCGACCCCGACGACATCAAAAAAATGCAAACAATGCTCGAGCTCATGGAAGACAACGAAGACGTCCAAAACGTCTGGCACAATTACGAGGAATAATAGAAGTCTTTTGATTGCAAGGGTTTTAAGCGTGCGGTGGAAATAAAATCAAGCTGAACGGTGACATACATCCGACCTTCTGTGATATATGTTCCGATCGTACCTGCTGAGTTACTAATGTGCTAATCGTACTGCAATATTAAGCCTTTTTGGTATGTATTGACTACATGCTAGGAGGGCTTTTTTGTGTTATTGGAAGAAAGTTTAAAGGATTTCATTTTTGAGTGCGAAGTCCGTAAATACACCTGGAAGACGATCAAGGGATATCGAAATAACATCTCTTATCTGGTCAAGTATCTGCAGCACGAACATCAGTTAATTAATATCGAGGAGGTTCAAACGCACCACCTAAAGCAATTTTTCATGTATCAGAACAAAAAGAAATGTAAAGAAAGCTATCTTAATGGTATGCTGAAGACCTTCAGAGCATTTTTCAAGTACCTAATGCTGGAAGAATATGTGTCGCAAAATCCCATTCTGAAAGTAAACTGGATGAAAGAGCAAAAGTCGATAATCAGGACATTTAGCGATGATGAGGTCAGGAGCATGATCAATGCGTTTCCTGAGCACGATTTCTTAAGCGTCAGGAACAAGGCTGTGATGGCATTGTTACTGGATACTGGTATACGCTGCTACGAGCTTTGTATGCTCACGGAAGGCTCTGTAAAGGACAATTACATCGTGATATACGGCAAGGGGAAAAAAGAGCGCCAGGTGGGGAAAAGCCCATACTTAGCAAAAATTCTATTAAA
Organism: uncultured Eubacteriales bacterium; assembly: GCA_942492735.1. Lineage (GTDB taxonomy): Bacteria > Bacillota > Clostridia > Oscillospirales > Oscillospiraceae > Sporobacter. Next base: position 3,229,501 of record OW818648.1, on the reverse strand, counting down.
ACATGAACGCATGAAATCATACTACTTTGAATACAAGAATGTTAAGTCGGATCATTATTTCCTATCGAGAACTGGCAGACCGTTAACCAACACAGCGGTAGAATGGATCGTGAAGCGAGCCTGCCAGATGGCTAATGTGAAAGAACAAATCCGCTGCAGCCCGCACACTTGTCGGCATTACTTCGCTCAAGCGCAACTGCGGAACGGTATGGATGTTTACAGCCTAAGCAGGGTTCTCGGGCATGAGAATATAAAAATCACACAGCGATACCTGGAGGGCCTTCAAGATAACGAAGTGGTGGCACGGTCGATAAAGTCTAGTCCGTTAATGAACTTGTAATAAAAGAAATAGCAGCCCTAAACCACTCAAGGTAAGGGGCTGCTTCGCTTCATTTCAAGTAGTGATGATTTGTATAATCCTTTTGAACTACTTCAATACCTTTATCTGCACAAATCTTAGTTATTCTCTTCTTGTTTTCATCGGTCATTCTACACCCAAGGTAAACGACTTTAGGTACAGGCATGTTTTCTTTGTGAGTGGGTGGATTAGGAGGGTAAAATATTCTCCATTCTTTCTCGTGCTGCCAATCAAGAGATTTTGCAGTCATTGCATACATACATGAATTACCATCTATTTCCTCAATATCTTTGACAGTAATGTAATCATTAGTATAGATAATGGGCAAAGTGAGATCAGCAATATCATTGGCTAATGACTTTATATCATATCCCATGCAAAAACCTGTATGACCATCTGAGTAATAACTCCACATAGTGGATGATTCGTTTGTTTCACTTAGGCTGCATATATTGTACATTGTCTTCGCACATTCTAATATATCCTTCAGTGCTTTGACATTCATAATGTCAAAGAGGCTTGTAAATACGCTATACATTTGGGACATGACAGGATCGTTCTTAATGTCATTTGTAATAACATTTCTATCTACACCTGTAGCTAATGCTAGATTAACAAAATACTCTTCAGAATCTCGAACCGATTGTTCAGGTATTAACGGATAATCTTGGCGTATATTCTGAAGAATTTTGTCATGCATATTTATGTATATATCTTCTGAAGATAGCTTTAATGCAAGTTCGAATGGATCATTAAGTGCTGACAATTGAGCCGAATATAAGAAGTCATTTGCTAAAGATTCAATGTGTTCATCGGTTGCTTTCCGATATTTAAAAAGCAAACTTGGCATATTCTGATTTTTGACAACGGTGCCTTCTGCAATAGTTTGACCATTGTATCCTTTGCCATATACAAGCTTAACATATTGATCAATGCACATAGAAATGCCCCCTTTATTTCGTAGTAACTGCCTTGAATAGAGTACGATAGCTGCTGTAATAAATAGATTCTTTAGATATTGCTATATGATTATGGATCAAAATCGGGTAATCCATCATCTCCTCTAATGAGAAAATATCCAGGGAGGTATCCAGAATCGAATACTTTGGGGGATGTGCTCGGACGAGCATAACTCTTATTCATTACAAGTCGATACATGTATAGATTCAAAATAATAAGCCCAGCAACAGCGTTAAGCGCATTAGCCAAATGAGCATTCTTAAAATTGTTATGTCGGCTGTGCTTAATACCTTGATAATCTTTCCACCATTGCGGAGATGAATAAGGCGTTATCCTCCACTCTTCAAATGGCATTATTATGGATTTATCATAAGTAACCACAAGCTTGCACTCAGTAAGCATCGGAAATCGCTTAAGAATTATCCCTGCATATGTTTCAAGATTTGAATTACTTTCCTTAAAACCTGGTTCAATCTCGTTACATAACAATTTGCAAATAACTTCAATTTCGGAGCAAGTTAGAAGGATTATCTTAGAGTATTCAGCAGAAAAAGTGGAAAAGTTGTCATATCGAAACTCAACAAATCTTGAAGTAACTTCCAAGTCACTCTCAATTAGCAAACTATAACGCCAGTAACGAAGTAGATTATCTTCTGTCAGCATATAATACTCCTTGTGTTAGCCTGTTGCCCTGATTAATGTACATACAATGCTATATGCTTCTCTCAGGGGGCTACAGCATGAATTACATCGTATATGTCACTATAAGAAACGTCGTCTATCAATATCCTGTAACGTCACTAACGATTGCGCAAGAGCATGTTGTGTATATTTCAAAGTACGGCTATAGGCACTTTGAAGGTAATCTTTGTGCCGCATATAGACCAGATCAGGTAAGGGATGTTAGGTATATAACAAGCGGAGGTTAATGACGGAGTTTTACAATGTTCTGTTGAGATTATATCTGCGGCATTTCAAGATAAGGCTTAATATCAGATAATATATTATATCCCTGGAATTCTGAGTACAACTTCTTAAAGATTTTAAGTAAAACCGTTTCATCAATTTTATCGGTCGCATTACGCTCATTTGATTTCGTTAAGATGTATAAATCATCTAAAGTAATCAAGCACAAATATAACCCCGCTACTTTCGAAGCGAGACCAGGAGTAAACAGTAATTCAACCGTTGGGCTGCAATTATCTAGTGCTTCTTCCCACGCTTTTAAATGGATATATACCTTTTCATAATAGGGTGCATAGGGGGTACTACTATCAATGTCATCTTCAATTGAATTAATATATATAGGCAATCTGTAGTTCATATCATTTATTACTTCATAAAGCGGCAGACGCTTATCAAACAGTGTTATCTGAAAAGCTTGATATTGCAGGCGAGCTTGTTCAGTTGCCAATTTTTCTTGAAGTTTTCTTTCGTTTTCTGCTATTATTTCTGTAATTTTCTGATTTGCTTTATGATTTCGATACGTCTGCCAAATAATAAGTACACTCAGAATTACAGAACAAAGTATCCCGATACCACTTAACCATAAGTCCCATTCTTCATAACAGATGCTGAAATTCTTAAAGTTAATCATTGTTAATGCCACTGTTAACCTCCATATAGGCTCTTGATGATTTGATCATTCACTTCATCCATTTCTTCTTGGGTTCGATGAATATCATCTTGAATTTCTTTAAAGATCTGAAGGTTATTATCATAGCGTATTGTACCTGCTTTATCTGATTTTTCCATCTTTGCTAACTTGTCTTGTAATTCACATATTTTTATAAAATTCTGCTGTTGAAGTGCTAATAAGTCATCTCTCTTTTTGAATAGTTCTTTTATGCTCATAATTGATATAGTACCTCAACTTCATCTGTTTTAACTATTAAGTTTACGACTTAGCATCTGCTTAACATCTTCTATTGAATATACACTATTAGGCTTTGAGTGGATTACCATATGACAATTGGGGCAGACAGGTATAAGGTCATTCCTAGGATCAACTTCATACGTTGAATCAATTTCGTGTAAGGGTTTTGTATGATGCACATGAATCTTGCCGTTAAATGCTTCACCATAGTATGAACCGAAATCAAAGCCGCAAATTGAGCACTTACTTCCATGTATACGAATACATTCACTTCTTGCAGCAGGATTACGTTCATAAGCGTTAATAGTAATTTTTTTCTTCGCACCTTCAGGATAAGTAATCGATTCGGTGTCGTCGAGTTCTTCGGGCAGAGTCAGCTCATCATCCAACGCATTATCTAGAACACTATCAATGTAAGCTCTAAGACTATCATTAACCCTAAGAGCGCTACGCGGGGCAGAAGATAATCCGTTTACCAAAAGGTTCGTTAATGATAGTAGTTCTGTATCGATTTTTCTCACTAGCTTAAGTCGAGCAAAGGTATATTTCTTGTTATCGGCACGATACTCTGAGGTCCAAAATGCTTTGTCATCAATCGTTTCTGAATAAGGAATGTTAACTTTCACAACGGATGTAACAAACATTATTCTCTGATAGGGCTTGGTACAGTAGATATATACTGTATCTCCCACACTTAGATTTACTCGTTTCCTCCAATCTATCACTTTGAGCTGTTCAAAAGCCTCGATTACTTTATATGCGTCATTATTTGAAGGAAAGATCCATCTGTTACCGTTACTGGAGTTTGGCTCATCGTCACTTAACTCAATGCTATACCCACCTATATCATATTCCTCTGCTTCTGAGACATAGTCAATTCTTGTAAACTTCATTTTCGGAGCGCCAGTATGTTCATCGTCATTCATATACGCTGCATGTGTGTCTGGGAATGTACTTTTGAGCAACTCACTGAAATCAGACCTCCAGAACAGCCTGGTTCTAGGGCTGTCAAGTTCATCCATTTCAATATGGGCTTCATATTTTTTGCTGTCATAGACAAGAAACGTCTTCAAAGATTCGCGGACACCCAAGTTGCTCACACTGAAGAAATCCCTAATCTCAATAGGTATAGCAGTACCGTGATGCAGGAAGGATGATTTATCGAGCGCCTTAACAGCGGTATCTTTTGTCAGCAAGACCCAGGAGTACTTGCTATACGGGTAATCGATTTCTTTCAAATTGCCACCTCACGGAAGTATCTATATAGAATCTACCTTATTACCTTCATCACGAATGACGAGCACGCAGTTGAAACCACCTTGAGCTTCTTTTTTCAGATCATTAGGAAGCTCTTCAAGTAGCTTTTCAAAATCGAGATATGATAATCTCCAGTCAGAACAGACTATTTCCTCTTTACCTTCCATTAGACATATTGGGTAATCATCGCAAATCTCACAAGACTTTTTATCAATATATAAAGCGTTGAATGAAGAAGAAAGCGCCATATGAGGGGGTAAAAGCCGACTCTCAATCATAAAAAGCAAAGAAGGCAGCGGTTCGAATTGCAGAAACAGCTGAAAACAGGGTATAATCAAGCCGAACTGCTGGATCTCTGCATGACAGAGGGCACGACAAAGAGACGGCTGGCAAAACTCGTGTAAAAGTTACTGCTACCCGCCTTGTATGTGATATTGGAATGACGGCCGCCTGCACAGGCTTAGGTTATCGTTTCAGAAGTGCCGGTTTCAATAGGACGTCGTCGGGTGCAACGCGAGCGAGTCCAAGAACCTCCAGCAGTTTCTTTGCGTCTTTATCCACTACATCAAACGGTGTCTTACCATTAAGGCTATCTCTTGAGAAACTGTTTATGTGGTTGCAGAGGAGGGTTACATCTTCTTTGGTAAGAGCTTCAAAGGATGTACATCTGGGGAGGACATAGCGGATAAATTGATGATTTTTCTCTACATGAGGCTTTTGCCAGGCCGCTTGTGGATCACAGTAAAACAGGCGTGTTCTCTGATCGCTGCGCTTGGTGTGTTCCAGGGCAACCGCATCCTTGAACTCCACACCGTTGTCGGTAAGAATTACCGGGAAGAGCTTTCTGAAGAGCTCCAATCCCAATGCTGAGGTCAGGTCATCGAAAATCTTAAGGACGCTTTTCTTGGTGCCGTCCGGCATGAGGAAGATCAGCATAAAGCTCGAATTTCTAAATATCATCGTGAGAAGCACATTGTTTTTCGTCCGATTCCCGATAACGGTATCCATTTCAACCACAGGGATATCGGGATTCTGCTCCATATAGCTTTGGAAATCGGAAATGGACCGGCCATGCCGATATGAATAATCCAGCTTGAAAACCGGCTTTGCCTTTTTTCGCTTCCTGTATCGGACTTTTCTCGGCAGATCAATGTTCTTTGTACTCAGTGCACGGCTGTCTATGTAGTTGTAGATCGTTTTTCTGGAACAGCCCAATTCTTCGGCGTGCGTGGCAAAAATATGGTTGAGGGACTGCCCCCTTTTCAGCAGCGGCTTGAGGAGCTCGTCTATCTCATGCAACCTTTCCGGTTCAGCCCGGACTCCGCTTCTGTTTTCACTGAGTGTTGTAGCGTAGAGCGTATGAGCTCGCTGCGCAGTATAGTAGGCGTGCAGCTTTTTACAGCCTCCCCGTTTTTGACAGCTGTTACAAACATACGGTACTCTGTCAAGCTCCGAGCATCTGAGTGACTCATATTTATCGCAGATGCTTCTGCAGTCAAATTCCTTGCAATAGGCGCATCTGCCCATACAGGCTTCCTCGCATAAGTTGATTGCTCTACACGTCGGCCGAGAGATGCAATCGTTAAACGCCGGGTTCACAGCATCAACGAAGACACGGTGATTTTTCACCTCGCGTGCGATTGTGGATGCCGCTCTGTTCAGGGTCCTGGCTACTCGCTTAAAGCTGTAACCCCGGTTCATCCCGGCTTCAATAACGAACCGGTCTGCTACAGTAAGGTGCTTGTACCCGCCATGTTCCTGCTTGTCCATGTCGTCCTCCTTTCCGTGCAGGCGGCCTATGCTTGATTATACACGGCATAAAAAAAGACAGGCTATGGAAATATGGAAAACCCTAGCGTAAGACGGGTTTACCACATTCCCACAGCCCTGATGCTGCGGAAACGATGCCGATCTATCTGTCTGATACAGCCCGTGTGTAACAGTTACTGCATCATTGAAGGTCGTTTTTCACTGATTTCTTTGCACTTAGTTTTACATTCAATATCAATATATAAAGGAACATGCGTACTAATTATTGAACACCTCTTATAGTATTTTCAAGCAGTGGAGGCGTTATATTCCTCCAAGTGCTGCATTTGTCATACCTGAAATAATAGCTGTTGCAACTTCTTTAACAACGTCAATTACAAGGGGTAATCCCTTTTCCTTAATGACGCTCTTAGTCTTGTTCCAAACCGTGTCACTTCTGATTTTGTCTAAATACTCATGTCCTGCCCAGGTGAGAGAACCAACCCCAAAACTATAAAGTTCATTACTTGCAAAGTGTCCTTTATAATTACTAATAAACCCTGCATCATTGAGTATTTTGCAATGGTACGCTATTGTCTTCATATCGTAATCTTTAACTTCGAGACCGTAAATTGCAACATCAACATATTGTTCTTCTATGGCAAATAATATATCTCGAATTACTTCCATATCTCTTATCGTAAAATCACCTTCTCCATGTCTATTGTATATTTAAGAAGCTATAAAAACAATACGAATTTGTTGAATTAAGTAAAATCGTGGAATATACTGAGGTAATATTACTAGGATCAAAACTGTGGGGGATAGATATGATAATCAAACCTGAAGTAAAATTGGCATTATCAGTTTATGATCAACCTGGTGTTTATGCGCTGCTTCTTGGTTCAGGTATATCACGCTCCGCTGGTATACCAACTGGATGGGAAATAACACTTGACTTAATTAAAAGAGTTTCTATTTTGTACGGAGAGAAAACAACTACAGATTATTATAAATGGTATAAGGACAAATTTTGTGAAGAACCAGATTATAGCAAATTATTGGCAGAGGTAGCAAAGACCCCTTCAGAACGCAATAGTCTTCTCCGTGGTTATTTTGAGATAAACAATGAAGAAGAAGACCCACATAATAAAAAACCTACAAAAGCACATAAGGCAATTGCAGAGTTGGTAAAATCAGGGTTTATAAGGGTGATCCTAACAACAAATTTTGATAGGCTTCTAGAAAATGCCTTGAATGAGATTGGTATTGTCCCTGATGTAATTTCGAATACAGATCAAGTTAATGGTGTTATCCCATTGATACACTCAAAATGTACGATTATAAAAATCAATGGAGATTACATGGATATAAGAATAAAAAATACTGAAGATGAATTATCTGAATATGATCCTGCACTATGTGAGTTTATTGATAGGGTCTTTGATGAATTTGGATTAATTATCTGTGGGTGGTCTGGGGAATGGGATATTGCATTAAGACAAAGCATTTATAGATGTAAAAATCATAGGTACTCTACATATTGGCTTAAAAGGGGAGCGTTAAGTGATTCAGCTCAAAAAATCTGTGAATTTAAGAAAGCAAGTCAAATAGAAATAAGTGATGCTGATACATTTTTTGATCAGTTAAAGGATGATTTAAATAGTATCAATGATCTAACACGAAAAGGTAATGTATTATCACGAGAGATGTCGTGCGCAAAGCTGAAACGTTTACTTCCAGATACTAAGAATATCATTCTAGTTAATGATTTAGTCAATGATGTTTGCCAGCAATCGGCTGGATTTATTAATGATATGAACTGGACTGAGAATCCTGATAACATTACGATAAAAACAAAAATAGAAACAATAGAAATCAATTATGATGTGCTTCTTCATTTATTAACTCTTGGTAGTTTTTGGGGTGGCAAAGAATATGAAAATATATGGAAGAATTGCTTTAAGAATACCTTCAATATAAATTATATGAATAATGGACTTGTTATATGGATTGGGCTTAAAAAATATCCATCAACTTTAATATTATACACTCTATTAATGACATCTATTTTAACTGAGAATTATCAATTTCTTATTTCAACTCTTAATGAAATTAAGAGCATCAATGAGAATGAAAGAAATATTTCATCTATGATATACCCATATGAGGTTATTAGCCATGAGGCCTGCAACGTAGCAATTGGCAATGGACAAAAATTTCATGTTCCATTATCAGAAAGAATGCTTTCTTATTTGAAGAAGCCTATGGAACAAATAATAGGTAATAAAGATGAGTATACATTACTTTTTGATAAAGCTGAGTTTTTTTACGCTGCGAATTACTGTTATTGTGAAGCAAAAGAGAAAAATATACCTTTAGAACAAAGTTGGGCGCCTATTGGACGTTTTGGTTACAAAATACGTTATGGTACCTATTTTGAGAAAATCTTCTCAAAGGAAATTGAGCTAAAAGATAATTGGAGCGCAATAAAGGCTGGTTTTTTTGGTGGTTCATTTGAAAATTTCATGAAATGTACTCAGGTGATTAGAAAACTATCCTCATCATTACATTGAAAAAGTTTAACAATAAGATGCTAAAAGGGATGGGTCTAACGATTGAAATCGATTATGCAGAACTGTTAAACGTAAAGAAAAGATCGACATATTGATAAAGGATGTTTGGAGTAGTTAGTATATGAAGAAATATATTATAACGGTACCAATTAAGTATGACCCGACAGCTCTTAGCTTTCGAGATCATGAGTATTCTTATGACAAAGCATATTTTTATTTTGCTGAACCCCTGACATTTAAAGAAGAAGTAAGCATTGAGTCACGAGATTTTAAGGATACTCAAGTTGTTTATATTGAGATTAAGTCAGATAAAGATTTCTTTGTAAAAATCGAACACGCTTATGGTAAAAATGAAGAAGAAGCAATTGCATCAGTAATACATAAATGTGAAAGAATTTGCTCGGCTTTAAACCTGATTATTACTCAGAATAATGTAAATATACACTTATTCCAGCCGAAGTTGGCTTTCTTTCTGCAAGATTTGAAAGCCTCTGAAATACCATATGAAGAGTTCGAAAAGTATCAATTATTAAAGAACAAAGATAGAGAATTTAGATATCTTTATGACGGATTCAAAATATCTGATGCGTATGCTGAAATGACAATTAAGCAAACAATACCTATAGATGAATTTCAATCGGTTTACAACGCAATATCAGATAGAGAACTCTCATATATATTCAATTCATTCACATCAGCGCTTGGCACAGAGGATTATCTAGCAAAGTTCTTTCACCTTTTTTCAATTATTGAATACATAGAAAGAAACTACACTGACGAAATGGGAGAAGCGACAAAAGTATTTTTACCTGAGGATATAAAAGCTATCAAATGTTCTTTTGGTGATATATGTAAAGGACTCTCTTTCTCTCGCATTAAGAGAGATAGAGTTGTTAACAAAATAGGTGAGCTAAACACTGTGACAAACCTAAATCGTAATCAAAAATTACTTAATATTCTGAAAAATATGGGTATATCGCAGGTTAAGCAGGGAGTTATAAATTTCAATGTTGATGACAAGTTTGTTTCGGATATTATCAAAAAGAGAAATACAAAATTTCACGGTGATTTAGAGGTATCTCGAGAATTAAACGATGTAACAAACAAGTTAATGTCTGTTTGTCTTTTGATTATACGGTATTTTCGCACCTCGAAATAATCTCTTGGAGGTTACATGTTTCATAATCTTAACAGTGAGGTAGACAGTAATGAATATACAGCTTACAGATGCATTACCTTTGTTGGGCGTGTTATTGGGTGGAGGGGTAAGCCTAGTAACAAGCGTTTATGTTACAAATAGAAACATGAGGAATAACTTGTTGATAACCAACACCCAGAATAGGCGGGATATTTACGTAAAGATAGCAAACATGATATCCTTATTTCTAACTATGGACACTCGAATGATTTCTTTAACAACTGTCCCTCTCGATCCAAATACAGGGCAAGAAATTGATGAAGAAGCCGAAGATGCCATCCGTAAGATGATTAGGGAGCTGACAAATCATTGGCAAGACATTGCTGGTGAGGCATATCTATACCTACCTCAGAAATCCACTAGAGAGATAGAAGGATATTTACAATCACTTGATGGATTATCAGACGAAATACGCGACAGTGTTATTTATAAGAAGGATCAGTTAGTTCGCATTCAAAGCATGACGAAAGAATTACTAAGACGATTAAAAAAAGACATTGGAGTATGGGATTAATTATATTTATTATTTGGCCTCTACATATGCTCTGTGAGGCGCTACAAGGCCATAGGAGGCGGCTAGGCGCTTATCCCTGTACACGTAATCCTGAGCGTCACAGGGCGATATTAACCCCGCAAACGCGCTTGCAGATGGAATACGTCATATAAGAGCGAAAGTTGTGCATTGGCGACGTTTAGATTAAAGTACAGGCAAAATATAGACGAAAACCACCGAATATGGAATTTGCATTGTATTTTCTCTCGATGTAATATAAAAATGTCATAGATTGTAAATGTCAGGCAGCGCCTTGACGATAAGGGGGAATGTAAGGATAACGGGCACGCACACCATAACTTGAATTAGGGTTTATCCCTTCATATGAATGTAATCGGGAGTCATTACCCCGTTCAAAAAAAGTGAGCTTTCATACCGTATCGTGACCATGAACAGGTCGGATGCGCTATGAGAGCATTTTGCATTTCAGGGCCATTTCCCGAAGTCGGACGGCTTAAACAAAATATTATACGGCGTCCTTGAACGCCAGAAAGAAGCACAACAATGGGTTACAACAAAATAGAGCTACTTGATATGATAGAATCAAAATTTGATAAAATAATAGAATTTGCCATCGACAAACTTAAAGATATCTTAACGGAAGAAGATGCTGGATTGCTTACCAACAATGCGCTATATTCGGCAGCTGAGCATATGATTTACTGTCTATGCATAAGGTTTGAGCCTGACCAATACAGTGGTGAAGATGCGCTTCAAAAGTTCATAACACATGCACACGCCGTGTTTTGCGGGAGATTTACAGGTTATATTTTAGCGTATTGCGCTCAATGCAGGAACGGCGTGGATCAGGAGCTTGATTACCTTATACCTTTTGATTATCTCGAAAGCATTGACGATGATAACGATGGCAGCGAAGTGCTTGACGGTTAAACACAATAGGGGGAGGGGCGGGCGGGACACTGGTGGGGATTCATGGATACATGATCCCCTTCAATCATGGGCTTTGGAGCGGCGCGGAACAATCTTAAAATACAGTGATGTACGATCGATAGCCAGCACGACGTTGCACATGGTTTTTATCCATCCCTGCCTAGAGTCGCTTGGGTGGCACCTAAGGATCGTTACATTCTAATCTCCTATGGATTCTGTGCCACAGTGCTGACACACGCAACGGTTTCAATCCATGAGCCTGTATGTTCAACACTTTTGATCAGAGATTGCCAGTGCCTCCGTCTGCCAATCGTTACTACCTATGCGATAATATAGGATGTATTTCATCCCTTTGTACGCACTTTGTATTGAGTATGCTTAGGGAGGGGAGCTTAGCGACGCCCCCGCATTTTGTATTACTATATACTTTCTTATTGTTACAGTAATAAATCTTTACTATGGTTTCCGCATGAATACTGACTTTTTAGGCACATACCATAGTAAAAATTATTTACAATGGATCAACCGTTCTCTTAAAAGGTTGCGGTTATATTTTATATCGGAGTGATATCAATGGATCAGGGACAGGCAGTGGCATTTGTGGTCATGCTGTCCAACTCAAGACTAAATCTTCTACTTGCTAGGCTATGCTTGGATCAGACTGTTAAGAAGTTACAAAAATAATCTGATACCCAGTGTACCAAACACCCCTGTTTTTTAGGTATTATAATAGGTAGAGGCATGAAATGATGGAAAGCGAGATCATGCATCAGGAGTTTTAGACGCCATTAAACAATGCACGAATCACGGCGGCATGACCTGGATTACGACAGGGAGATAATTACAATGATTACCGATAAAGTATACATCTATAATATGCAACAAGCCGATTTTTATATGACGCAGGGCCTTATTCCAGTAGGCGCAGGGATCGGAAAACTTGGACATGCATATGTTAGATTTGAAAAGAATGTGCTATATGAAACATTATTTGCACAATGGTGTAAAAGAACAGCCTAAGCTGTAATTATGATTTGAATAGAAGGATTTTAAATGGATCAGTTTGAACACAGAATGCAAAATGCATACCTTCAGGAATCTAGGGAATGCATTGGTTATACAAAACTAAACAGGCGGCTGCGGGTTGAGGGACATATTGCAAGGATGGGTGATGCTTTTGGTACATATGCATTATTGATAGATCACTTGAATAATACAACAGGGGAGTGTTTCCCGACAATCGATAAACTTGCTGAAGAAAGCGGTGCTAGCAGACCAACAATAATAAGACGGCTTAAACAATTAGAAGCGCTCGGATATATTAAAGTTATTCGCGCAGGAAGCTCTAAACGTAATAAGCATGGGCAAATAAAGAAAGATGCAAATCGATATATCATCTTGCCACTCAACCATATCAACGCAAAACTTAGGGGCGATGAAGTTTTAGAGTCTATATCCCAGCCCCAGCCTGCATCTGAAGCGGTTGTTACCACAAATGAGAAACAGGGAATCTCGCAGAATGCAAAACACAAATGGCTATCTAGAGATGCAGTCGCTAAAATAACTGCCGAAGTTAAAGATGTCATTAAGATACTTGGATTGGACGAGAAATCTACATATTGCCTGGATATTATTGACAATATACTTTTTGCTTTAAATGACCCAAAGTCTGAATATACTTTGGGTATCGCTGAAAAAGCTGCTTCTGATATTAATAAATATCATGAAGATAAATACATGTGGCCAAGTGATGGGTGGGCGTCGGATTTTATACTTAAACATCTGCAGGGAAGTACAACCAACGAGAATCAAGCGCCTATTATAGCAACGGCTTCACAAGCCGCAGCAATAGAGAGCGAAACTCAGATAGAGCTGATTGGCCCAGTTGAGAAAGATATACCGCATGTTGAATGTGCTGAGCAGCCTGAAAACATTGAAATGAAAGTAGCAGAACCAGTAACAACAATAAAGCAGCCGCCGAAACGGAAACAGATGACGGCTGAGGAAAAGATTGACCTTGAGATATATTACAGCCAAAGTAACCTAAATAAAAATATGTTAAATGACATAAAAAGTGTGGCTTGTGAATGTGTGGATAAGTATGGAGACTATAAAACTGGTCTTGTAGCAAAATTGAAATCCAGCTATTATGGCAAGATACGATACAGTGATTCAATAGACCACGATGCCATCGATAAGATATGTGACGCATACTATGCAAGTTAGAAATAGATCATTGATCTAGCACTGCGATCAACTGTTTTTTTCATGCTTCTAATCGCCTTGATTCTGGTGTAAATTTCGATTATCCACTTTTGATAAAAAGTGGTGCTAATAGTTACAATGATGTAGTTGCCCAGACAATGAGCCAGTACGAAACTGCTATTTCGTAGTAACAAACCAATGAAAGCGGTGACGGATACGAAAAACCAACGATACTCTGATCCAGCTTTTATAGAGATTGTTTGCCGCAACCTGCCTCCGCCAGAATGTAGCGGACCTCGGACGGTGGTAGGTAAGCAGCGAGTTAGGTATAACGCTCTCCGTCACGGGCTGAATGTTGATGATATCCTTCCGTGCAAGGGCGATGCTTGTTATTATGCACCGCTGTGCCCGCTGCTGGATCAGGTTGAGGAATTGCCGCCACTGTGTGCTGTGGAGATGTCTGAATATCAACATATGAATGTCGAGCTGTGGGGCGAAGCCGACTTTGATGTTCATGGCTATATTATACTGGCTCTGCGGGCAGAACGGTTGACTAAGTGCCGCGCAATTAATCCCGAGTTGGCTTTCGTCGACAACTTTGACTACCATCAAACGCGACTTCTAAACAGATTGTTAAAGCAACAGGCCGTGCTGAGAGGCACCGAAGGGGAATGACGGGGAGGCTGGCTGTGATTAAACACAAACCAGCCTCTCTCATGTTGCTCAGCGACAGGGTTTTATGCCACGAGAGTTTTGAGCTGAGCTTTTAGGTCCTCTGCCTGCGCTGATGTCAACTTGACAGATGCGTCGACACCATACCGATTCTGAAGCAAAATTTTGACCGTCCCAATGGCTATTGCGTGCTGAGAGACAAAATTGAAAATCTCCGTAAGCTGCTTTTTGTCGATGGGTGTAACCTTGTCTGGCGTAGGTATTGATGATTCTTGCTTTTTCGTTGGCGGCACAGGATCCGCATACATGTCTTCGATGTCTTGAGTAAATGTTGAACTTGTTCGAGTGGCGCTGAGGGTAGCGTCGATGAAGGCACGTTTTTCTGCCATCTTCAGAATTGTGTTGGCAATGTTATATGCATCCTTATTCTTGTATTGCTTTTCTTTTGAATTGCAACAGCCGAGCCCGACCGACTCAGTTTCACCCGTGCGTTTTGAGAACAGAATAACCTTGACTTCGAAATGGAAAAATCCATTATCCCAATTCTCTACTCTATTAATAACCTCAGCAAGTTTTCCATAACTGTAGAATTCACAGAGTTTTTCTGCGCCAGGTTTCAAGAGGGTCGGTTTGTTGCAGCCAGGAATGAGTCCATAATCAATACCTGGCGTCATCATGTCTTTGATAAATCCATTGAGCAGCCTGAGCCGATCTTTTGCGTCGTTTAGGGTGATTGTGAGGTCGGGGGTTATTGGAGGTGCAAGTATGGAGTCAACTTTGGTAAGGTTGTCGCTCGGGGGTATAAGGGTTAGCGCCTCTTGAGATGATTGGTTATTAACAACCACCATTTCCTGTGACGCGTGCTGCTCGATCTTTTGGGTCAGTTTCTCTTTTAATGTTGTCATGTTATTTATCTCCCTTATATTTTGTGATAGATTTTAAGTTAAAGGCAGCAGCAACATCAGAACTGAATAGTTCAAAATGCTAACTGCTGCCTACGATATATGCTGTATACTGTGAGGCTTGGGGGCTTATTCCTTGGATGCTTCATAACTGAAGCATGTTAGACATAATGAATTTCACCTCCTTCATTGATCATTTAATAGAAAACCTCCTAGAACTTGATACCTTACTATATTTTGAATAAATATCTGGCAGCTCACTCTTCAGCCGTTTTGAGTCAAGACGTTCTGATTCGACGGACTTCCAGGATACAGTTCTCTCACCAACGGACCCTGATTCATTATCTTGCAGAAGTTCTTTAAGTTTATTTTCTGCCTCTTGTTTTTCTACTTCAGCTTGCTTTTCACGCTCACTGGCTTCTTCGAATTGTTTAAGCAACTCTAGAGCATTATCGGGTAGTATGATTTTGTTTACTTTGCTGCTCGGATACAGCCCTCTGAGAAGCTCTGAGGCCGCGTCAGAGCCATCAATGGGTGGAGGAGTATTAGTTGTAACATAATTCCAGAAACGCTCCTCGAGCCTTACAAGCATTGATATGAGCTCGTCATCACGGGGGATGTAGTACCACTTAAATGTATTACCGCCGATGAGGACTGCGACATAGGCACCTCGATAGTCTGTGACAGCCAGATAATGCTGAACCTGTAATTGATAAGCATCTGGTATGGTTTCAACCCACTGATCCTGCAGAAACGCATTTGCGGTCTTAGCCTCGAATATATAGTTGCCGTGGATGGGATCGCTGACAACACCATCCACATTGGCAAACATGAATGGATGTTCTGTATGCTGGAGAATAGACAATTCTCGCCTTACTTCAAGGCCAGTCCTGCGTGTAAATTCCTCTCGGATATGTGGTTCCATAATAGTGCCCCAATAAGCTGCTTCTCCAGCCTCTTTCGACTCAACCTGTTTGGTTTTCTCCATCCAGAGTTCGACGGGCGTTTTGTACTTGCTGATGCCACAGACTGCAGCGGTATCAGAGCCGCCCAGACCCTTTTTACGGAATTCAAGCCATTCTTCTCTAGTCAGGTTCTCTGTTGAAATCAATCGGGTAAACATAATAATTCTCACTTTCTATAATGAATTTATTTGTAGCTGTGGTTGACGCTGACATAGTGGACTTTAGAAACAGAAAAGCCACCGTTCGCCCGTAAGCGTCAGGAGGCTTCAGAAATATTCATGAAATGCTGTTCTATTCGGCTAATGATATCGCTCGCTATTATCTGGATTTTTGTGCCGACAGCCTTGAGCTGATTAGAGTCCTTGGCCCAAGTTTTTACATATGTGAGACTGTAATCGGTTGTATCGTAGCCAAGAAAGGAACAAACGACATAAGCTGTACTTTCAGCAATGACCTCCCCAAGAGCCCTGGATTCTTCATCGTTATAACTGCTGTGATGAAGGTGATGAGTGAACTCATGGAGCAGCGTTTTCACTTTCTGAGTGTTTGACAGAGCGGACTTAATGAAAATCTCTTGCGTTGTCGGGCTATATGCCCCTTTGGATGATAACGAGTCAGTTTCGTGCACAGGAATATCAACAATATGGTCGAGCAGGATGTTGTATAAATCAGCTGCTGCCATTCCATCATCAGAAAGGCCCTTTACTACCACGGGAATTATGGAATCGTCACCGTCAGTTTGGCTGATGTCAAAAACGCTGACGATGGTGAATCCCCGAATGGCATAGATGTTATCAGCGGCAGTATCGGAATCAGCCTGCTCAACCTTATACCTGCAGGGAGCCAGGATTTTGATAGCCTTTTCACCTTTTTTGACGTAGCGATTCATTTGCCGCCATTTATTGTATCCGCAGACATATCGGGCGTCAGGCCTTTGGAAATAGATGAGAAACGTGTTATTTAGGCTATAGTTAAAAAAGTGCGACTGGAATGTTAGGAACCGCAGCCATTCCTCATTGGTGGAAATGCTGTCGAGGCCCGACTCAATCTGTTGCAGGGCATTTTGGACACTAAATTTGCTGTCTTCGCTGCTGGTCTTTACACCTGATACTGATTTTTGCATGAGATTTCCTCCTTATTAATAATGAATATTTAATGTTGAATTTGATGCTGAGTACGCGGGAATAATCAACCAGTCACCTCCTTATGAGCATAAAAAAAGAGCCAGTCATAAACGGGCTCGGGTTATATAATGTCTTTTAGGTATCTTGTAATATGTGTTAGGCGGCCATGATGTTCTTTTGGAACGGAGATTATGAGCTCATCGGCTGCTCTTGTAACGGCGACATATAGCAACCTCCGTTCCTCTTCTAAATCCATGTTGGCCGTGACAGGATTTGCGGATAATCCTTGGTCAATGGCACGCTGATGAGGGATTATTCCGTCGATTGCGTTGATCAGAAAGACGGTTTGAAATTCTAAACCCTTGGCGCTGTGAATGGATGACAGTGTGACGGCATCAGTACGGGGATTTCGAGCACAGCATGCTGCTTTATCCACAAAGGCCAGGAATTCAGGTGTCGAATCAAACCTTGCTATAGATGCTTTGAGCGCGGGTATCACATCGTCATGGTCTTCTGTATTGGCCTGCTGGTTGTCGGGAGTGATGAATTTCTTTAATTGTTTATCATTAATAAGAGTTTCAACGGCTTGAACTGGCGACATGTTGACGATGAACCGAATCAGTTTACGCTTATCGCAGATCAGGCCATATTGCCATTCCTTTAATGATGGCATATTTGAAAGGGCGGTAAGGTAATCCTGTGAGGGCCTACCGTGTTTCAAGAAATCTAATGCAGCTGCCTTGCTTATATATAATGTAGGGAGGATTGTCGAGATCGCTTCCATACACCCTGGGTCAATCGCCAGCCGCATATGGGCTGTGATGAACTTGACAATACCGTTGTTATATAGGGATGGACTGCCGCCAAAGACGGTGAAGGGGATGTCGCGCTGCACAAATTCGTCAAATACAAAGGAGGAACAGGAGCTGGCTCGATATATCACAGCGAAATCTTTGTACCTGTAATCGCCAGAAGAAACACGTTGTGTTATATGGTTGGCGATATCAACGGCCTCAGCATTTGCGTCTTTAGGTTGAATAAGCCTTACTGTCCCCTCAGTAGTTCTCGCTGTTAAAAGATAGTGGTATGACGACATTATCTGGTTGCTCAAGCCAATAATAGCGGTTGTGGAGCGATAGTTTGTATCCAGACTAATAACATGACAATCGGGGTACCTTTTTTCAAAGTCGCTGATGATTTTGATATCCGAGCCCCGAAAGCTGAAGATGGTCTGTCTCGGGTCTCCCACCACACACAGATCATTAATGCCAATTAGCAGCGACAGGATGTGATTCTCCAGCGGGCAAATATCTTGTATTTCATCCACGAGAATATGCCGAAACCTGTGCTGCAATTGATAGCAGAGCTGGGGTTGTTCCGACAACAATTCAAATGTTTTTGACAAGATATCGTCGAAGTCGATGAAATTACGCTCCTCCTTATATTTATCATAAGCGTAAAAGATGCGTAGTAGGGGCAGGTTGTCGGAAGCTGCCGTATTGAGTTCCATGGAGTTCTTGGTGAGTGAATATGCCAGCAGAACACTGTCGGGGACGTAATCCTCACCGTAATCCAGCTGACGCAGAATACCCTTAATGATGGATTTCTTGTGGGTGTCATCTGTTAGAAGGCTGTGCTTTCCAAAGCCGTTTGCCCGTAGTAATCGATAACAGAATCCGTGGATAGTGGTGACGACGATATTGCTACTGCACACAAGCTTGTCAAGACGAACCTTCAACTCCTGGCTTGCTTTGCGTGTATATGAAATAACAAGGATTTCTGATGGGACAACGCCTCTTACATCAACTAAATAAGCGACACGGGCGACAATACAAATGCTTTTCCCGCAGCCAGCACCTGCGACTACCTTCAAACGGGGGTGTATGCTACGCACGGCTTCTATTTGCTTTTCATTTAGACAGATGTTCACGCTCTCCAAATGTCTGAAGAATAATGCGTCGGCTTCGCTGCTTGTCACTGTTGTTATCGATGTTTCGGGAATTGTAACTTGCGCTGGTGTGATTTTGCCTTTGTTCATTTAGCCACTTCCTTAAATAAATTTATTGAGTAACGTGAGCTGCTTGGTGGATGAGATATAAATGGGGTTTGATTTTGGGTAAAAAATAAGGAAGGCGAAATGCCTCCCTGTGCTCAATGCCCATCTCTTGATCAATCCTGTTAACTGATCAAGAGATTATGTTGTGTTCGTTGTAAATCACTCCTTTAACTTAATGCCCCATTCTCTATGAACGGGCTAAGATTGATAACATTGACTGCTGAAAATGAGGGGGTGGGGTCGTTCAAACGTTTCGGGTGTTACGCAATACCAACATATACCCCTTGGAAAGTATATGCAATTTTCTTTTGCCCTTAAAGGGACGTAAATATTAAAATCCACATTATTCATATGGGTATTATTTGTATCGGCGGATAGTTGAACTAAACAATTACAGGTCTAAAACAATTGTATTTCCTGTCGATTTGTGGTATTTTGAGTAATGGTTTATACAGTTTTTGTACTTTATAACGATATCGGAGAACGACATGGAAGTATTCGATAATATCAATAAAATCGTAAAGGACGATCTGGCAGTTACTATCGAAAAGGCACCCGCCTGTCGATAGCCGCTGCCTGCTTCTCAATTTATGCATATCAGGAATTGAAAAGTCAGCTCGATAGTATTGACGAACTGCGCTTTATATTTACTTCCCCTTCGTTTGTCAAAGAGAAAGTGCCTAAAGAGAAACGGTGATGTGAAAGATTATAAAGTGACAAGTTACCAGGATTTAATGAGCCTTATGAGCATGCTATAGACTTTACGCATTTTTTGTGAATGCCCTTGATTGATGTTGAAGAATTATTTGCTGTTTGCAATCCTGTCCGTCGAGATGTGTATATGGCGGTTTTTAGTTAGCCGCTAATAATAAAATTGGGGGATGAACATGTCGGATTTAAATGCAAAACAGTGTTATTCCAATGGTGTTCAAGTGTTGAATGAAAGCGGTATAACTGAATCAATGAGCTGGTTTCAAAAAGGAATGAGCTATTCGACTCCTGAAGTTTATAACAAATTGTGCTGTGGCATCTATGTAACGCAAAAATTATGGGATAAAAAGTTTAATGATATTAGTTGCTCGTATATGGAAGATGAGGCATATAAAGCCTATTCAAATTTCTATGAGAGTTTTTCAAAAGGTCAAAATCCAGATGACTATTCATTGTACTTTTTAGGAAAATTATCAGCTTTTCTCGGCCGTATTGATCGATATTTTAGTTATGATCATTTCTTTAGAGAGATAGAGATTTATACTGGTGGTGAACTTCCTTACTCGCCAAGCCGAGAGGCATTAACATATCTGGAATTTTCATCGCAATGTTTTTTGAAGATAAGGGATTTGTCTCGTATCTCGCTCCTTGATGTTTTAAGCAAAAAGGCATATGTTACGCTCGAATCAATTGTAAGAGTTATAGAGTTTGTTAAAGAAGAAGTTTTAAATCCTACATTTGGTGGAGAAATATTCGATCGTTATCCTTCAGATGAATTTCGTGAAAAATATATAACAATATTGACAGGCAAAAATCTCAACTTTAAGACTTTGCCGTATGGAAGCGAACCTAAACTTAGAGAGCGTAATGAATCACTAACCAAAGAATTGCGCTTATATAATGTGTATGATAGATTATTTGCATTTTGCTTTTTGGATGCAAGTCGATATGTTGCGATAAAAAATGGAACTTTTGTTAAAAGCAATAGTTTTATTGTATAAGATGTCATAACAAACAGAATGGGTGACATTCAAAGTTCCTACGAGATGAAGAAACCGTAATTCTTACATACCCTAATTGCTATTAAAAGTATAGAATTACTATAGATAACGGGGGAATCAAAGTCGTGCCTATTAACAGTGATGTAAATAAAAAAATACCTGACCCTCTTATTGAACCAAACGTGCATATAAACGTGCATATAAAAAAAGAAAAAGAAGTGGTGATGACGAGGGTTGTAGGTGTCACAGCAGGAAACAGGCAGAATACAATAAAGAATCTACGTGTTACACAGGATTTACGCTTATTACGCGAGCCAAGTAATAGATACGATCGGAATGCGATAGCAGTGTTTTCGGAAGATATGCAAATTGGTTATATCGATAGAGAACTTGCATTAAGACTCGCACCTATACTCGATAAAGGAAAGGAATACAAATGTTATGTAAATGCAATATTGGGTGGCGGTAATTACCAATATTATGGAGTCAGTATAACAATCCTTGTTTACGACACTGGTGCAAAAACTACATTTGTTGGATATCGTGAACCCAGTTATCAAAAAACACAACAGAAATCGCAAGAACAAGCAAAATCTAGCAATGGTGATAATTATGATGATTATGGAATATCGAGTAGTTCAGAAGATGGTGGTGTTTGGGTAAGCGATTATTATTTTGAGCATCATGATGATTACGAGAATTATATAGATTCCCTTAATGATTGGGATTAACATACGTTATCTGAGTGATGGTTACCGTTGTCTTCGGGCTAATGACCGACAACCGCAACAGGAAGGCTTCGGTAGTCCACAACCAATTTGAAAGTTACGACGGGAACATGGGGGTCATAGGTTGCGTGTCATGGAGCAATGACTGTGAAGGAGTCATCACGGCGACTAGGACGATGATACCTCTCAGGATGACACGCTATAATAGGATCCGAAATTAATTAGAAAAACTGTATTTAGTTCTCTAATCATATGTCGCGAGATGCGAGTTTTAGGGTACTGCATCGTCAAACTATTGCAACAACTACATTTACGTTAGCATATGACTAACACTCAGGTGTTATGATCGTTGAATACCCGATAATAAATGAGGTGAGTAAATGAACACTACAACAATACGCTTCGGGGATTACTTCACTATCAACATGCCAAGATATAAAAGACTGACAGATCTGAAGCGTGATGAGGCGGTATATCTACCCACTGGATTACTCGCTGCTGAAATATATGAATATATAAACAACAAATATTGCATGTCCATACCTCGAGAATTGATAAATGATATCTTGGTTGTGGAGATGCAGAAGTATGACACAATAATCGACGTTAACGGAAATCTATTTGACTGGAGTGACAAACAGTACATTTTCGAGCCTACGGTGGCAGAGGGATATTCTGAAGATTGGTTTACGAAAAAGATCAGCGCGGTAAACAATGTATTCTTCAATGATGTTATAGATATCGAAGCCTCTGTTATATACAATCTTATAGAAATAATACCTAAAACGAAAGATGTCTCTGTTGATTATCTTCGCTATTATTTCTGGCGTATGCCGTTTTGCGTGAACAATTCGCAATGCGATGAATGTGAATACAATAGCGGTAGTAAGTGCGCCATAGAGCCGCCTGGTACAGAGGCACTCGACCTCATCCGAGACGCTGCATGCAAGTACATTTTTGAGAATTACGGGGCGGACAGCCGATTTTATGTTTTTAGCGATGTATTAGAGAATATAGAAGTACAGATTGACGGCAGCTCTTCACGTAATGATTTGACCGAAAAACATAAACAATATATCGATGAGAGAAGCCGTGCACTGGGCATGCTCAAGCTGCAGGAACTGTTCGGCAGCCCGTTATACGAGAATCTCAAAGATGTCGAAGCCCGTGTATATAGTGTATTAACACCAGCTGAAAAGAAATATAACAGAGATGAATACACGGGATTTGTTCGTGTTCTTGAAGAGGCTCTCACAATTTACAACAGTATTAAGGAAAACGGAAAAGCGCCAGGAATTTCGCAAGCATCTATTATGGCATTTAAAACACCCTGTGAAATAATACTTAAGGCAAAACTCCGACTCATCACGCCCGATAATTGGAGTCCGTCCAACACATTCAACAAAAATATAAATTTTATTAGAACCAATAATGGAGCCGTATTCTCAAGAATACTTACATCAAATGAGCTTTCGGAATTTTTTAACAGTCTCGACTATATCCGCAGGATGAAAAACGACGGTTCACATACAACGGAATATATCTCGATTGAAGAAGCTGATACAATCATCAATTGTGCATGCAATAAAGTGATTAGGGGTATTGTCGAGTATTTAAGATGATACTGCTGTCAATGTGTCTCTTTACAACTGAGTGTTTGGTGTCAGAAAATTCTTGCCACATTACATCCATTTCTTGTGGCTAACACTCAGATCTGTTTGAGTCTACAGTCAGCCTCCTAGCAAGTAATAATAGAAAGGGATTTGGATTGTTATGCCTATTTGGTTTCAAGCTTCTTCGCCTTTTATAACGCTCGTTCTTGGTGCCTTACTTGGTCATTGGCTGTCAAACAGGAGGCATAAAAAAGAACGCCAGGAGAAGAAAACAGACGATGCATATATAACATTACAAGAAAAGTATGATATACTTGAGGGCAAATATGATGTCGCAAAATCGCGTATAGATGAATTTGAAGCAATTGAGTTTGTGCCGAATAGCGATTATTATATACTCAAGGCAACCAGGCAAACCATATGCCCCATATGTTGGAGTAATAGCAAGAAAGTTATACCTGTACGCGACAACGGCACAGGGTTCTATCACTGTGGAAATTGTAAGGCTCACGGCGTTTATAGCCAGGATATTGTGGATAAAAATACTCGAGAGCAAGAACGCATCGGCAACTAGTACAATTATCTTACTGATTTATAAGTACGTGTATCGTCATAAACAGGACGAGTAGCTATTAATAAGTCACACAATTTTGGCTAACAGGATCATTGAGAATATCGAAGAATTGTCCTGTAAATTGTAATATCATGTTTCAAACATGCAAAAAGGTTAAGGTGGTTATAATGTGAGCTACGCACCTAGACACAACGAATTTGTATTCTGCAGGCATTGTGGAAAACCAGTAATTGAAGCTTCTCAGTTTTGCGTTCATTGTAAAGGGTATGCCCCAGGAATATACACAAAATGTCCTTCTTGTTCTTCACTTGCTTATGTATATCACGATTACGGATTCGCATGGGGACGGGCTATTGCGTCAACATTAATTGCGGGACCTGTCGGCTTAGCTGCTGGAATGTTTGGCGCAGGTTCGTGTGAATGTATTTGCGTAAAATGCAATCAGGGGTGGATCCCTGATCGTCATAAGAGCGCAGGTCCCGAAACAAAAACAAGGAAATTTCAAGTCATACCCGATAACTGCTATAATCGATACTTATTTGATGATGAAATTCTGATAAAAGATAACCAGGGGAATGTTATAGCGAAAGGAAAACCAAATAAATCTATGATTTCAGAGGAATCGAAAATCGAATATTACAAATATATGGAAGCGCACGGTTATCACAAAGAAAATGAGAATGATAACAAAAACGTAACAAAGTTATCCGAAATAGGTAACGAGGACAAAGCAACAATTTTTTGTAGCGACTGCAGCAATGCGTTCTACGTACCGCGGCACATAGGAACCATTATTGCTACCTGCCCTCATTGTGGTTCTAAGTATGAAATAAAGAGAGATTACGGGGGAGCTACCGTTGTGCATATTAGATGTGGCTAAAATTGAAGTGCTTCTCGTGCCTAGTAGACTGTACTGTTGTTGCTATAGAACCAAATGAATATGGCCTATTAGCGGTTATGTAATAACAGCCATACAAATGGTGCGCATCCAAATATTAATGTAGCGTATTTAGTGTGATACACTGCAAATCAGTGGTCATCCAGAGATAGCAAAGCTGCGCGGTAGACGGATCCCCAAGCGTGATTTGTATTCAGATGTATCGTCACTTAAATTAATACCGCTGGGTATGACATACGCTCAGCGGTATTATTATGCTTCCAACGAGTTATATATTTTGTTATGTACGTCATCGCCCAGGGCTTGTTTTTGTCATTTGAACGATGATATACTATCAGTGAACGATGCTTTATGTTTCGTTCGAATGATGCTATACGTACCTTAAAAACTTAATATTGCAGTTTAAATTAGTATTGAAGCAAGCATGGTCTGTCGTATAATTACGAAAACGTTACCTATGAGGGCTACGGCCCTGCGGGTGTCGCTGTCATCGTAGAAGCCACGACCGACAACCGCAACAGAACAGCCTCAGAAGTCCGCCATAATTTTGACAAGTACGGCGGCAACATGGGCGCTACTGGCTGCGTCGCCTGGTCCTTCGACCGCAAAGGCGTCATCATCATCGACAACGAAGACGGCGACCTCAACGAAGACACAGTCATGGCCGATGTGCTCGACGCCTGCGCCGAAGACCTGGTTACAGATGACAGCGTTTTTGAAGTCTATACATCAGTCGATGATTTCAACGCCGTCAACGCCGCTCTTGAAAAGAAGAAATACAAGTTCCTATCCGCCCAGATCGAAATGGTCCCCCAGAACTACATCAAGCTCACCGACCCCGACGACATCAAAAAAATGCAAACAATGCTCGAGCTCATGGAAGACAACGAAGACGTGCAAAACGTCTGGCACAATTACGAGGAAGCTTAAAAAGTGATAAAATACCGCCTTTTCTTGATGCGCATAGCATAAAGAAAGGGCGGTTATGTTTTGTGTATTTAGGATGCGGGTTTCTTTCTTATTCGGGCAAACAGCTTCTCTTGCTGCCAAAATATGAAGTTGATGACAATTGAAAAGGGGAGGCACAGCAGGATAACCCAGAGGACGACGAGGATTGGATTTTTGGGGAGATAGGCGATGTTTTGGAAATAGAGGGAAAGGGCTGATGTGAAAAAGATTGAGTGTAGGAACCAGATGTTCATTGCGTGGTTTCCAAGGAAACCGAAGATATTTTTAACGATAATTGCTCTGTCTCGCACGAGCATAACGAATGAAAAAATGATGACGGGAGCGTAGATGACGTCGAGATTGACGTTGAGGAGGCGCTGCCATTTTAGTCTGCAGCCCATCATGGCGAGGATCGTGAAGACATAGAGGATTTTGTTTGGGTGCTCAAAGTGCTTTTTGAGCCGGTTGAATATATCATGCTTGGCGAATAGATAGCCGATGAGGACGCATGGGTACCAATATAGGCACTGCAGCAGGCCCGACACGAGGTATTGCTTGGGAATTGTGACATGGGACGCGAGATTATATAGCAGTACACAGCCGACAACGGCAAGGAAAAAATCAAACAGCAGTCGGCCGTTGAAGAGCTTTGTCACAAAGGGAAGCGTCAGCATGACGAAGATATAGAAGTAGACGTACCACGCAAAGCAGATGAGGTTGTTGTTGACGGCGAACATGTTGAAAATAACGCTTTTAAGTGTTGGCGCATATGTACCAAGCGCTACAGCACACGGGATGAAGATGACAAACAGGATAAACCAGTAATACTTCAGGAAGCTCAGAATTTTTTTGATGCTGTATTTCAGTGAGGGTATTTTATTGAAAAAATAAGCATAGCCGGTCAAAAAGGCAAACAGGGAGACACATATCTCGGTTGGGTTCATAATCCAAGTCCATAAAGGGACACCCAAAATAACAACATTATTATAACTGATGCCGTCGATATACCAGGCGGGGAACCCGAAACAATGGTGTATGACCATCAAAATAATGGCGAACCCCTTGATGACTTTAGACATACTTATATCGAGCTTGAAAGATGCGCCTGAATCCATAATATACTCCACCTACCAATAACCGAACAGGCATTATTCTTGACATATGTTACGTTATTGTAGTATAAATCTGTTGTTTCGACAAGGCGTTGTATGAAATAAACACGATATATATGATGGAGGCCTGTTAAATCAAAACTATTACTACTGTTTTGAAAGGATTCGCGGATATGTACGAACTTAAAACAAAGGTCAATAATGCAAGTGTACTGGATTTTATCATGCATGTCGATCAGGCAAAACGGCGGGAGGATTCGCTGAAGCTTCTGGATGTTTTCTGCGAAGCAACCGGTGAAGATGCGACGATGTGGGGAGACAGCATCATTGGTTACGGCACGTACCATTATAAATACGCCTCAGGTCAGGAAGGCGACTGGATGAGGACTGGTTTCGCACCAAGGAAGAAGGCGTTATCGCTTTATCTGATGTTTGGTTTACTGGATAATGCTGCGCTGCTGTCACAACTCGGTAAGTTTAAAACAGGCAAGGGCTGTCTCTATATTAATAAGCTTGAAGATGTCGATATGGATATTCTGAAAAAGCTCATCAGAAACTCTTATGAGAGGGCTGGTGAATAGTACTCAAAACCCCTAAAAAAGGGCCGCCGCTCATTATTGGAGCAGCGGCCTTCATGTCGTTATCTGATTTAGTGACTCCAGGTTTCTCCGGTATCAAGGCCCCATTTTTTACTGAGGGTATTGTAAAACTCGGCGCGTGGGTAATCCAGATTCATGTCGTATTTCAGGTGGGGGTAACCGAAGCGCATCGCGTCGAGCCCCTTGAGGCCTTCCATGAGGCTGGGGAGCGCATCGGCTCTGGAGGAGAAGATGATTTCATCCTCATCGACGAGGCTTCTCTCGAACTCTCCTGGATCTGGTACAGCGATATTGTATTTCTGTCCGTTGAGGAGAGGAATCGTCGCGTAGCAGCAGGAGACGATGGTGTCGGGCATGACGTCGAACACATCTCCGTCCTGGAATTTTGTCGCCATGATGAGTGAACGCATCTGACTGACACGGCAGTAGATGACGACGACGTCCGGCTCGAAATTGCACGTGTCCAGCGGCGCGACAGAATAAGCAATCGGCTTTTTATCGTATTTGTCCGTATCAAGCCACGGGTATTTTTCTTTAAAAAATTTAAGGCTTTTCTCTTGGTCTTTCATGAAGAGCATCCTGCCGATATAATTCACATCATCCTCGTCCAGCGGACAGAATTTGAAGCACGCGTTCGGCCAGACGCACCAGTTGTCTTCTTTGAAAAGTGTCAGCGCGCTGCGGTTCCGACGCGCCATAGCGAAAGCCTGGCACATGGCTACATGCTTGCCGGTATCTCTCAAGGGAACAGTTGAGCCTTCCGGAATCTCGTCTTCGCTGAATATGAGTTTGAAAGCGATGGGAGGGAAGCGAAGCTTTAGCAGATCGTTAAGCTCGCACCCTGCCTGATTAAGCGATTCAATGGTATTCATGCCGGAGCCTCCTGTCATACAGTTTTTTATGATTTCAGCTTGACCCACAATTCGTCATATTTTCTGAGCGTATCCAGCGGGAGATTGACGAAAATCTGACATTTGGACAGTATGTCCGCAGATGGGAACATAACCGCGGCCGTCTGCTCATCGAGCGTTTCGGCATACTGCTGTGCGGCTTCTTTATTGGTCGTCGTATACCAGATGAGATCCACGTTTTTTATCGCCACGTCTGTCGAACACATAAAGTTGATGAACAGTTCGGCGTTTTTCTTGTTGGCAGCGTCCTTGGGGATACACATGGCGTCGACAAACTGATTTGTGCCTTCCTCGGGAACGACGAATTTGAGGTCGGGGTTATTCTCAACCATCGTCAAATAGTCGCCGGCGTAGTAAGGCCCGATGGCGGCTTCGCCGATTTCAAGCTTGTCGAAGATCTGATCCATGACATAGGCCTGAACAAGAGGCTTCTGCAGTGCAAGCAGGTCGTATGCGGCATCCAGCTCTTTCTCGTCTGTCGTATTGACGGCGTAGCCTAAATCAAGAAGGGCGATGGCCAAAGCATCACGGGAGTTGTCAAACATCAGAATCTGTCCCGCGTACTTTTCGTCAAAGAGCGCGTCCCAGCTCGTTATGTCCTCAGCGATCATCGCGGTATTGTAAATGATGCCGACGGTACCGGACATATATGCCACAGAATATTCTCCGGTCGGGTCGTAGTTAAGGTTCTTATAGTTGTCGTCAATCAGGCTGTAATTGGGTATGTTAGAATAATCGAGCTTCTCCAGCATGTTTTCACTGATGAGGCGGGATATCATATAATCGGAAGGTATAATGACGTCATATTCCGATCCGCCCGTTTTCAAAACGGAATACATCGTTTCATTACTGGTAAACGTCGAATAATTGACTTTGATGCCGGTTTGTTTTTCAAAATCGGCAAAAATACTTTCATCAATATACTCGCCCCAGTTGTACACATTCACCACGGCATCTTTCTTACCGCCTGCGCATCCCGTTGAATAAAGCGATGCGAGTATAACGACTGCTACAAGAATAGCGACATACTTTCTCATGATCCGATACCTCCGCTGATTATTTTTTTACTGACATTTGCTTATTGAGCTGTTTTTCCTGACGTATCTCCCTGACGTTGACGAGGATAAGCATGGCCAGGACAAAAACAAAAAGGAGTGTTGATACGGCATTGATTTTAGGACTGATGCGATGCTTTGTCATAGAATAAATCACCATAGACAGTGTCTGTGCCCCCGAGCCGGCTGTGAAATAGCTGATGACAAAGTCATCAATCGACATCGTGAAGGCGATGATCAAACCGTTAATGATGCCAGGCATAATTTCGGGAATGATGACTTTATAAAAAGCCTGCATCCAGGTACAACCGAGATCCTGTGCCGCGTCCACGAGGTTTTTATCAAGCTGTTGGAGTTTGGGCATAATCGAGAGTATAACATATGGGATATTGAAGGTGATGTGCGCGAAGAGCAGCGTACCGAGCCCAAGCTCGAATTTCAGGAAAGACCCGAGCGCAACAAACAGTAAACACAGCGATACGCCGGTGACGATATCAGCGTTGATGACTGGGATGTTATTGATAGCCAGCAGCGGACCGCTCCAACGCCGCTTCATATTATAAAAGCCGATGGCGGCAAAGGTTCCGGCGACTGTCGCGATGATGGCGGCAAATATAGATATGGTAATTGTCGTTGTCAGCGAACTCATAATGGTGCTGTCATGGAACAGCTGCGTGTACCAGTCAAACGTGAAACCGGACCATACGGTGCGGCTTTTAGTCGTATTGAACGAAAATGCGATGAGGAAAAAGATGGGGGCGTAAAGAAAAAGGAAGATCAAAACCATGAAGATGCGGCTTGCCGAACGCGGGCGTTTCTTCATAAAAGCACCGCCTGATCTTCACCGGCGCCGAACCTGTTCATGAGCCACATACACAGCATGACGATGACCATCATCACGAGTGCGATGGCGGAGCCGAGATGGGGATTGTACGCATTCCCGAGAAACTGCATTTCGATAAGGTCACCAAGAAGCATGTCGATGCCGCCGCCCAGGAGCTGCGAGATGACGAAGGTGGAGACGGCAGGGACGAAGACCATTGTTATGCCGGAGAGAATTCCCGGCAGGCTTAGTGGAAAGATGACTTTCTTAAAAACTGAGACGTGACCGGCGCCGAGGTCTTGCGCGGCCTCGATGAGGCTTCTGTCAATTTTCACGATAACGGAATAGATGGGCAGGATCATAAACGGCAGGAAGTTATAAACCATGCCGATGACGACGGCGCCGCTTGTATTAATGATGTTGACTGTGGGCAGGCCGATAAATGCCAGAAAACGATTTAACAAGCCAGTATTCTCGAGTATGGACATCCACGCGTAGGTGCGCAGCAGAAAATTCATCCACATGGGGAGCATGATGAGCATCAGAAGAAAGCGCTGGATACGCGGACGTTCCTTTGACAGGATATAGGCAACCGGGTAACCGATGAGAAGACATATGACGGTCGATACGGCTGCCAGCAGGAGTGACCGCCCAAATACGGAGATATAGCTGCCCATTTTTGAGAAGTTTTCAAACGTCAAGCCGCCGCCTGCATTTGTAAAAGCGTAGACGACGATGATGATGACGGGCGTCACAACGAAAAGAGCCATCCAGCCGACGTACGGAATGGAGAATGACCTAAGCCTCATAGCCGTCATCCTCCGTGCTCTCTTCTTCCGGCTCGTATTCGACGTCGCCGATCTCATCGTATTCGGCGCTGTACGAGCTGTAATCGCCGAACTTGTCGGAGTAGGCACTCTTTTTCATAATATGTATGCCGTCGGGGTCAATCTTGATACCGATGTAGGAACCAATGCAGCAGTAGTCGGTTGTCTGGATCAGCCATTTAAAGCCTTTAAAATCGACAATGACGTCGTAGTGCACACCCTTGAAGGTGATGTTTGTGACGGTGCCGGAAAGCATGCCGTCCTTCACATTGACGATATCGATATCCTCCGGTCTGATGACGACGTCGACGGGCTCGTTCTCGGTAAAGCCGCTGTCAAGGCACTTGAATTTGCGCCCGAATATCTCCACAATACCATCGGATATCATCAATCCGTCAACGATATTGCTCTCACCGATAAAATCGGCGACAAAGGCGTTGACCGGCTCGTTATAAATAGCCTCGGGTGTACCGATCTGCTGGATGTTGCCGCCGTCCATCACGACGACCGTGTCGCTCATCGCGAGCGCTTCCTCCTGGTCGTGTGTGACGTAGATGAAGGTGATGCCCATCACCTCGTGAATTCTTTTGAGTTCGTTCTGCATATCCTTGCGCAGACGCATGTCTAGAGCCCCCAGCGGCTCGTCCAGGAGCAATACCTTTGGTTTGTTGACCAGAGCACGGGCAATTGCCACGCGCTGCTGCTGGCCTCCTGACAGGGATGAGACGTCTCGGTATTCAAAACCTTTGAGGCTGACGATCTCGAGCATTTCGAGGACACGTCGGCTTATTTCCTGTTTGCTTAGTTTTTCGCCCTCGTGTCTGTTGATACGAAGCCCGAAAGCGATATTTTCAAAGACATTCAGGTGGGGAAAGAGGGCGTATTTCTGAAAAACGGTGTTGACCATCCTTTTATAGGGCGGAACATCATTAATCCTCACACCATCAAAATAGACGTCTCCGGACGTTGGTGTCACGAAGCCGCCGATAATCCTCAGCGTTGTGGTTTTACCGCAGCCGCTGGGTCCTAACAGTGTGAGGAATTCTTTATCATTTATGAGGAGATTCATGCTGTTCAAAACAACTTCTCCGTCAAACGCCATCGTGCATTGGTTGAGGCGTATCAACTCTTTGGACATCTATCGGCCCCCATTTCAAAAGTATTATCGTGGAAATACTTTGTAAAAATAAAACAGAATAAATATATAATCTAATACAATGATTGTCAATTAAAATCAAAGTATTTTTCGACAAAATCCACCTTTTTAATTTTGAATTCCCGTCCGCTTAAATATGCCAGCATACCCGCCTCTGTTTTGAAATCGAAAACAAGCCGGTACGAGCACAGCGCCTGACCGTTTTCACCATAGGGGCGGTTCATTTTGTCGCTGCCATACTTACCGTCGCCTAAAAGCGGATAACCGGCGTGCGCGAGCTGTGCCCTGATCTGATGCGTACGTCCTGTGACAAGATGGCATTCGAGAAGTGTCAGCTCGTCTTTTGAGGCAATCGTCTTATACTCGGTCACGGCTATTTTTGAGCCAACGACGCTCTTATCCGAAACAAACACCTGATTTTTAACAGCATCTTTGAATAGATAACCTTCCAGCCGACCGTTATTCGGCTTTATGTCACCATGCACGACAGCCAGATAAAACTTTTCAACCTCGCGCGCTTTGATCTTATCATTCATAATGCGCAGCGCCTCGGCGTTTTTCGCTGCGATAACAATGCCGGACGTGTTGCGGTCAATACGGTTGCAGAGCGCTGGAGCGAAAGCATTTTCCTCCCGAGGACGCCATTCGTGCTTGATATAGAGATGTGCCTGAATATGCGCAATCAGCGTATTATATGACCATTCGCTGTCACTGTGACAGAGCACACCGGCTCTTTTGTTCACAAGCAGTATATTTTCGTCCTCGAACACAATATCAAGCTCCGGTGCCGTGATTTTGAGGTACGCGTTTTCCTCCGTCGGCGCTTCAAAGAACTCGTCGTTGACGTACATTTGAATCGTATCGCCGACAGTGAGCTTCGTATCCTGCTTCGCGCCCTTGCCGTTGAGCTTGATACGTTTAAGCCGAATATACTTCTGGGTGAGCGCCGAAGGCAGAAGCGGCACAGTTTTCGATACAAACCGGTCCAGCCGCTGCCCCGCGTCATTTATCTTTATAATAAATTCTTTCAATAATCGCACCGCAATTCATATTGTAATATTCCATTACAGCAAAAGATGCTGTATACTAATCATGCGAATCCTTATAAGGTCGGTGGTCGGGATAAGATCACTGCGTTGAATTATAATAATACAATATAAAAATTAGTTTGACAACAATTGCTTTTTGACTTATAATATCGAAGCGAATGTGCGAGGTTGAATATGCGTCTAGATCTGCGTGAAATCATCAATATTCCGGGCACTGGCGTCACTTTTGACTATGAGCCTGATTTGTCGGATACGTGTTACGGATCTGTCAAAGAGGTCAAAGCACCGTCGAGAGCGAAGGGCGGCATCAGAAACAGCGCGGGCGTGCTTAAATTCGAAGCCAATGTCGACGCCGTCATGATGTGTACATGCGCCAGATGCTTAAAGGACTTCGATTACCCCGTCAGCCTGCATATTGAGACCATACTTACAGAGCAGGAGCAGGGTGAGGACGACCCGGATTTTTATCTCCTTGAGGGAGATTATGCCGATGTCGACGCGATCATCTCAACGGATTTTATTTTGAACATGGATCAGCGGCTTTTATGCAGCGAAGATTGTAAAGGCCTCTGCGAAAAATGCGGCGCTGATTTAAATGACGGCCCGTGCTCATGTAAATCAGAGGAAGACCCCAGACTCGCTGCCCTAAAACAACTGCTCGAAAACGATTGAAACATGCACCCAGGTCCACTGTCCAAGGACAGAATGTAGATGATTACTAAATAAGCACCCAGGTCCACTGTCTAAAGGACAGCATACGGGAAATTACGAAACATGCACCCAGGTCCGCTGTCCTTATGGCAGCTCCTGGAAAATGAATAACAGGAGGTGTCACCATGGCAGTACCAAAGAGAAAAACTAGTAAAGCGAGAAGAGACAAACGGCGTTCCTCCCACTGGAAGCTTGAAACACCGGGTCTTGTCAAATGCTCAAAATGCGGCGAACTGCGTCTTCCGCACAGAGTATGCAAGGCCTGCGGCACATATAACGGACGAGAAGTTATAAAAGTCGAAGCAAAATAAAAGTGGCCGGCGGGGGATTAACCCCGCCGACTTTTATGTTAAAAGATTAACGGACAAATTATAATTTCGGCTGTCTAAATGAAGCATTACTGCAACATAATGTAGTCGTGTTATATCATAAGCATTGCGCTTTTTGATGGGGATGGAGTGTGACATGAGCTCCCTGATAACATTTATTGAGGAAAACAGCCCGGTAAGCGGGAAGAATATAAAGCCCGGAGATATGCTCGTCAGGATTAACGGGTATAAAGTAAAAGACGTGCTCGATTATAAGTATTATTCTTATGACGCGCGCCTGCTTTTAGAAATCCATAATGCTGAAGGCAAAATCCGGCTTATACGCATCGGTAAGCCGGAGGGGATGGATTTGGGACTGACCTTTGAATCCGACCTGATGGACAGCCCGCGTTCCTGCGCCAACAAGTGCGTGTTTTGCTTTGTGGACCAGCTTCCGGCTGGATTACGCGAGACACTCTATTTCAAGGACGACGATAACCGCCTCAGCTTCCTTCAGGGCAATTACGTCACGCTGACGAACCTCTCCAATGCCGAAATTCAGCGGATGATCGATATGCGGCTCAGTCCATTGAACATATCTGTTCATTCAACAGAACCGGAGCTCAACAAGCTGCTCCTGGGTAATAAAAAAAGTGTCAGAGGCCTTGCGGCGCTGCAGCGGTTCAAGGAAGCCGGATTGACAATGAACTGCCAGATCGTCTGCTGCCCGGGGCTGAACGACGGTGCGCATCTTGACAGAAGCATGAAGGATCTGGCGGCGATGTATCCCGCGGTGAGAAGCGTGTCCATTGTACCTGTCGGCCTCACGAGATACAGAGAAGGGCTCTATGAGCTCAAGCCGTTTAACTCGGACCTCGCGCTTAGAACACTCTGGCAGGCAGAGACTTTCGGGGATAAATGCATGAAAAAACTCGGTACCAGAATGTTTTATCCGGCGGATGAGCTGTACCTTAAGGCAGGTTTGGATATTCCGGCCGACGGATTTTACGAGGATTATCCGCAGCTCGAAAATGGTGTCGGCATGCTCCGACTCCTCATGACACAGGCGGATAATGAGCTGGGAGCTCGGCATTCAGCAGCGAGCGCACCGTTTTCCATTGCCACAGGCGAGGCTGCCGCAAAATGTTTACAAAAAGTTTTGGATTCGGCGGCGGAAAAATGTGCTAATATAAATGGCACCATATTCACAATAAAGAATAACTTCTTCGGTGAGCTGATCGATGTTGCCGGTCTTATAACGGGCGGCGATCTCATCGGGCAGCTTCGCGGTAAAAACCTCGGCGCGCGTCTGCTCATCACGAAAAATATGCTCCGCCACGGAGAAAACGTTTTTCTGGACGATGTGACGCTCGAAGATGTGGCTTCTGCGCTGGGCGTCGAAATCAGAGTCGTCTCGCAGGACGGCGCCGATTTGATTCGTGCGATTTGTGGAGACTAAGCAATAACAAGAGGACTGTATGTCATTCTGAGCCTGCGAAGAATCTCCAGGAAAACTAATGCCGGAGCAACAATCAGAGATTACCTGGAGCTCCTTCGCTTTGCTCAAGATGACAGACCTTTAGAAGATATATAAGCACACAATTTTAATTCTATTAACATGTGAGGAGTCGATTATTTTGGCTAAACCACTTATAGCAATTGTCGGACGGCCGAACGTCGGCAAGTCCATGCTTTTTAATAAAATAGCGGGAAAGAGGCTGTCGATCGTCGAGGACACGCCGGGTGTAACGAGAGACAGGCTGTACGCGTCATCCGATTGGGCTGGCCGTGAATTCTCAATTGTCGATACTGGCGGTATCGAGCCGTCGGCCGACAGCGATATTCTGCTTTTTATGCGCGAACAGGCGCTGCTGGCCATTGAGATGGCCGACGTTATCCTCTTCGTGACGGATATCACGACAGGTGTCACAGCAGCCGATCAGGAAATCGCCAATATGCTGCTCCGATCCCGTAAACCAGTCGTGCTCGCCGTCAACAAGATGGATTCGGTCGGTCCGGCAAATCCGGATATTTATGAGTTTTATTCGCTTGGACTTGGCGACCCGGTTGCCTTGTCGGCAACGCACGGCCACGGCACCGGCGATTTGCTGGATGCCTGCCTTGCGTATTTTCCCGCGAAATCAGAAACACCGGATGAGAAGGACGCCATCAGTGTTGCCGTGATCGGCAAACCAAATGTCGGCAAATCCTCGTTGATTAATTATATCCTCGGTGAAAACAGAGTCATTGTCAGCGATGTCGCCGGGACAACGCGCGATGCTGTCGATACAGAGTTTGAAAATCAAACCGGCCGGTACGTATTTATCGACACGGCAGGTATCAGGCGCCGCTCCAAAGTGGATGACAGAATTGAAAAATACAGTGTTTTGCGTTCGGAAATGGCAATAGAGCGCGCTGATGTCTGCCTCATCATGATCGACGCCCGTGAGGGTGTTACGGATCAGGACACGAAAGTCGCCGGACTTGCTCATGAGGCGGGTAAAGCCAGCATTATCATCGTCAACAAATGGGATCTCGTCGAAAAAGAAACCAATACGATGGAGCACATGCGTCAGGAGATCCAAAAAGAGCTGAGTTATATGACGTACGCGCCGGTCCTTTTCATCTCGGCAAAAAGCGGACAGCGCGTCGAGCGTATCTTCGAGCTCATTAATTATGTGGACAATCAATCCGCGATGCGCATTACAACAGGTATGCTCAACAATGTACTAGCGGATGCGACCTCAAGGGTGCAGCCGCCGACGGATAAGGGCAAAAGGCTAAAAATCTTTTACATGACGCAGGTAAGTGTCCGACCGCCGACCTTCGTTTGCTTCTGCAACAATTCTGAGCTCTTTCATTTTTCATATCAACGATACCTTGAAAACCAGATCAGAAATGTTTTTGGGCTTGAAGGCACACCCGTTCGTATGCTCATAAGGCAAAAAGGTGAAGAAGATAAGTGACGTTTCATGTCTTTAAGCCATATAATATAGACACGGATAACACGGAGGATGATGAAGTTGTTAATATTATTAATAGTGGTGACGGCGTTGCAGGCCTATATAATCGGCGGTATCAATGGCGCAATCATTACATCTAAATATTTCTATCGTAAGGATATTCGCAAATTCGGCAGCGGCAATCCCGGCCTGACGAATTTCTATCGCGTCTTCGGCAAAGGCGGCGCGATCGCTGTTGTCCTCATTGATGTTGTGAAAACAGTCGCACCCGTTTTAATCGGCGGCTTCCTGTTTGCGCATTTTCTGAAGGCGGACTATTTTGTTGAGGTCGGGTTCTTTGATTTAAGCTTATTCGGCAGTGAGCTCGCCGGCTTCTTCGTCATGCTGGGACATTGCTATCCGCTGTTTTACGGTTTCAAGGGTGGAAAAGGTGTCATGGCGATGGGGACGATTACGTTTTTTGTTGACTGGCGCATCGCACTGGCTGGATGGGGCATGTTTATTCTGCTGACGCTCTTGACGCGCTATGTGTCGTTGGGTGCAATCGTCGGCTGTGCCGCGTATCCCGTGACCCAGGGTCTTCTCGGCCTCGGGGGAACGTGGGAGCTTTTGATTGCGATCCTCAGCACCGCGCTTTTAATCTACAGGCATCGTGAAAACATCAAACGCATCATCCAGGGCAAAGAGTCGAAGTTCAGTTTCAGGAGAAAAAAAGAAGCGTAGCCGCTTTGATTGATATAAACGTTATGAATGTAGGGGCGATTCACGAATCGCCCTGCCTGGGACGGGAGGGCGATTCATGAATCGCCCCTACGTTTTTATGCAGAGCATGGTAAAGGAGAAATACAGATGAAAATATCGGTATTCGGCAGCGGCGGCTGGGGAACGGCTGTCGCCAAGCTGTTATATGAAAACGGCCATGACGTCACGCTGTGGTCAAAATTCGAAAAAGAAGTCGAAACACTCAATATGTGCCGGGAAAATCCGCTCTTAAAGGGCGTCAAAATTCCTGAAGGCATTCAGATTACAACTTCCATCAGCGCGTCGGTGGACGGTATTGATATCGCTGTCATTGCGACACCGTCGTTCGCTGTTGCCGAGACGGCTGAAGCGATTAAAGGAAAGCTGCCGAGCAATTGTATTGTTGTTTGTATTTCCAAGGGAATCGAAAAGGACACCTCGCGTCTGTTTTCGCAAATCCTCAGAGAAACACTTGGCAATCAAGTCAAGCTGGCATCCTTATCTGGACCGACACATGCCGAAGAGGTCGGAAGGCAGATTCCAACAGCCTGCGTCGTTGCCTCAGAGGATATAAAAACCGCTGAGACGGTGCAGGATATCTTCATGAATGACTATCTGCGTGTCTATACGTCGACCGATGTGATCGGCGTTGAGCTCGGCGCGGCACTAAAAAATGTCATTGCTCTCGGGGCCGGCATCAGTGACGGTCTCGGCTTCGGTGATAACACGATTGCCATGCTCATGACACGGGGACTGGCCGAAATGGCGGAGCTCTGCGTCGCACTTGGCGGTAAGAAATCGACGCTTGCGGGCCTTGCTGGTCTCGGCGACCTCATCGTGACGTGCACCTCCCAGCACTCCCGTAACAGACGCGCCGGTGTTTTAATTGGAAAAGGTATCGAGGTCCAGGAGGCAATGCGCCAGGTCGGCGCTGTTGTGGAAGGGTATTACGCTGCCAAAGCCGCGCATGAGCTATCGCAGAAGGTCGGCATCGATATGCCGATCTGTGAGGAAGCCTACAAGGTTCTGTATGAAGGGAAACCAGCCATCGCCGCGTTGAAAGATCTCATGGGCCGCTCTAAACGCCGTGAATGGGATTCCGGTGAGGAAAACTGGGTCGGATAGGCTATCCTGGGGGAGTTTTAGCTCCCCCCGTTATATTTCACTTGACATAAAGCAATTGATAGATTGTAATAATATAAGAAGAGTCGTCAGCATGAAGCGGGGCACCTTGTCTCGTTTCTTTACCAAATAGAATTGAGGAGATTCATGACAAAAATTCCGTTTTCACAGTTGAGCCTGACACCTAAGGTCGAACGAGCGATCGTTGAGATGGGCTTCGACGAAGCAACACCCATTCAGTCCGAGGCCATACCCCTCATTCGGACAGGCGTCGATGTCATTGCGCGCTCGCAGACCGGCACAGGAAAAACAATTGCCTTTGCGATCCCGGCAATTGAAAGAGTAGACACCCACGAGGAGAAAGCGACCATACAGGTGCTCATCCTCTGCCCCACGAGAGAGCTCGCGATGCAAGGGGCCGAGGAAATCCGAAAGGTTGCGCGATTTAAGACAGGGATTCGTCCTGTTGAAATCTACGGCGGCGCTGCCATAGATAAGCAGTGCATCCGCTTGCGGCGCGCTAATATTGTCATCGGAACGCCCGGCCGGATTATGGATCACATGCGCCGGAAAACCATCAAGCTGAACAATCTGAAAATGATCGTGCTTGATGAGGCCGATGAGATGCTCAACATGGGCTTCAAAGAGGACATCGAAACCATATTGCAGGATACGCCGGATGACAGGCAAACAGTGCTTTTTTCTGCGACCATGCCCCCCGCGATTCTGAAGCTGACGCACCAGTTTCAAAAAAACCCGCAGATGATTGAAATCGACAAAGATCTGGTGACGATAGAAGACATTGAGCAGACCTTTATCGAAGTCGCCCATAACAGAAAAAAAGAAGCGCTTGTCGCGCTCCTGCGTTTCCATGAACCAAACCGTGCTATTATTTTCTGCAACACAAAGAAAATGGTGGATGAGCTGACCGAGCTGCTGCTCAGCCAGCATATCAGCGCCGAGAGCATCCACAGCGACATTAAGCAGTCTCAGCGGACATCCGTGATGCAGGGCTTTAAGCAGGGCCGGACCTCCATACTCATTGCGACGGATATCGCCGCCCGCGGTATCGATGTAAGTGATGTTGACTTCGTCATCAATTTTGACATTCCTGCAAATTCCGAATATTATGTACACCGCATCGGAAGAACAGGGCGCGCCGGAAAATCCGGTCGTTCCATCACATTTTGCAGCGGCAAGCGCGAGGTTTTTGCCATGCGCGGCATCGCCTCAGCGGCGAAGTCCGTGATCGCCAGGACCGAGCTGCCAACAACGGCTGAAATTAAGATAATTAACGACGCCAAGCTATTGCGCGTTATGGAAGAGGCTTTGCAGGAGCCGCTGATGCC
Source organism: uncultured Eubacteriales bacterium (assembly GCA_942492735.1). GTDB lineage: Bacteria > Bacillota > Clostridia > Oscillospirales > Oscillospiraceae > Sporobacter. The sequence continues at coordinate 3,188,960 of OW818648.1, read as the reverse complement.
CGTATACGTCGGATTGACGAGCCAGCTGATGGAACGCGGATTCTCAGCCGAGAATATCGCAGCCGCAGCGATGCAGCTCAGTTTTACAAATAGCGCCCCACCCGCGCTGCTGACAACAGAGGTACCCGAGCCGGAGCATCGGGAGGAGCGTTACGAATCGCGGCACGAGTCGTTTGCGCCGCACAAGACAAGAATAAGAGCAGACAGTGCAAAACCGAAGCCGACACGGTATGAGACAATCCTGATCGATATCGGGACATCCCAGCGCACCGCGGTTAATCATATTATCGGCGCGATTACCGAACGTTCCAGCCTGTCGGGCCGCGATATCGGTAAGGTGGAGTTATTCCCGGATCAAACCGTCGTTGAAATCCCCGCCGGCAGCAGCGATGCGGTTATTGAAGCGATGGCAGGCTGCAAAATCAGCGGCAGGCCGGTGACCATAGAAAAGCTGGCTGAAACCCACAAACCGCGCAAGAACACTTTCAGACCTAAACCAAAGTACTGAGGAAATCATCATACAGTTTTATAAGGACTTAAGCCGTTATGGTTTAAGTCCTTTTCATTTTCCCAGTATTTGTGATATCATATCTAAGGATTACTTATTATAATTGGGACTTTTACCTATTGTCGCCAAAAAACCGAGTACAATACAACCGGCGAGTGAGAAGAGAATATTACAAAGGAGACGCAAAAAATGGTGATTAAAGGATATTCGATAGAAGATAATGGGCAGCTGTTTGACATGATGCGGGATGAGGGCGAGGACTATTGGCTATAGCTGGGATAGGTCTGTTTTTAGCGTAAATAAATGAGTGCGTGTCGTCCATGTGAAAATAATATGACATGCTGATGTCGGATAATATATGTTACATTTAGTGTATTTATGGAGGTGCAGATATGGGAGCGGAATATATTAATCTGACACTCGGCAATTTAGACAGCGAACACCTTTGCTGCGCCATCGCCGATAAAAAGCATCAATGCGGCGTTGACACCAAAAGACAATGGCTGAAGGAGCGCATCGGCGAAGGGCATGTTTTTCGTAAGCTGAATGTAAAAGGCAAGGTTTTCATAGAGTACGCGCCTTTGGAAAAAGCGTGGGTTCCAATTACCGGAGATAATTATTTCTATATTTATTGCCTGTGGGTTTCAGGGAGCTTTAAAGGTAAGGGGTACGGTAGAGACCTCCTGGCGTATTGCGTGGCTGACGCGAGGCGGCAAGGGAAGTCTGGCGTATGTGTCATCAGCGCCAAGAAGAAAAAGCCGTTCTTATCCGACAAAAGCTTTATGGAGCGGTTCGGATTCAAAACGGCCGACACATTAGACGGCGGCGAATACATATTGTTGGCCTTATCATTCGACGGAACGATACCGCGGTTTTCGGAGAACGCGAAGAAGCAGTGCGTTTCCAATAATGATTTGACAATCTACTATGGTATGCAGTGTCCGTATATACCCAATTGCATCGAGCAGATTGAAAGCTACTGCACGGCAAAGGATATACCGCACACGATAATACCAGTAGACTCGTTAGAAAAAGCAAAATCCGTCCCCTGCGTTTTCAACAATTGGGCCGTCTTTTACAATGGCCGGTTTGAAACAGTGCATTTGCTGAACGAAGGATACTTAAAGAAACTGATGAAGGAATGAAGAAATGTGAACGTTAATGCGAAGAAAACCATAACCGAACTCAGGCAGAACTGCGGCACGGCGTATCTGGCGTCCATTAATGACGAAGGGTATCCCGTTATGCGTGCTATGCTCGTCCTGGAGCACGACAGCTTGGGAACGCAGTATTTTTCGACAAACACGTCCTCGGGAAAAGTGCGCTATTTCATGAATAATCCCAAAGCATCCGTATATTACTGTTTGCCGGAGCATTATCAAGGCGTGCTTTTCGTCGGTGAAATGAAGGTTTGTGAAGATCAGGAGACGAAAGACTTTCTCTGGCGTGAGGGCTTTGAGTGCTATTATCCCAAGGGCTCGACGGACCCGGATTACTGTGTTTTGAAATTTACGGCAAAAGACGGCTTTTTCTACGGCGGACCCGACAGCACTAAATTCACAATTGAAGATTGTGGTTAAGGAAAACGATTGAAGCTGCCATACTCAAAAAAGGGAGGTATTATGAAGAAAACGCATGAACTAATGATTTCAGAGCTGATGTCACAGCTGAACGAGGACGAAAAAGATACCTGCCGGAGGATTGTTGACAGCTTAACAGAACTCGGGTATATCCCCCAGAGACAAAAGGTTCAGTGCTTCGTATTATCGTTCAAAAACAGAGAGGTCAATCAGACAATCGCAAAAATTGGCGTCAGAAGCGGCGTGAACAAGGGCGTATTCTACAGCATCAAATTTTACGCGTGCAAAAACCCGCCGGAGAAATTCCAAAACGCTGTCCGGGACGCGATATTAAAGTCAAACAAACAATACGTATGCAGTGACTGCGGCGTCTGCGGCGCTGAAAAACAAGAGCGCGGCTATCATTATACATATCCGAACGGGGAAGAGTTTATCAGATGCGGCGCTTATGTTGTGGAAATTCCCGACCTTGCATCCGAGGATATTGATGATTTTAACAATTTGCTCCGAGAGCAGCATACATATTTTGCAACGCGGTAAAAATGGGAGGTATATTTATGGCTTATCAAAATCTGGAGCAACGTCTGGCGCATACCTATCTTGACACTTTTCCGGAATTTATCCCATCTGACGACGGACCCGGTACAAGCGAACAGAATGATTTTTATCTGTTATTGAAGAGCGTATATCAGCTTGCTTTTGATGAGCCTCTTTTGTTCGTCTCATCGCTTCATGAGGATGACGCATATCCCTGGCGTTTCAACAAGTCATCGTATGCAAAACCGGATTTAAGAAAGAACATGCAGACGTTCATAAAAGCTGTCGATGATTTGTTGGCTGCAATGTATCAAATGGGCATTAACGAAAATTCCTTGAAACTCAGTAAAAGGCAGCGCATCATTCTCGATAGGCTAGGTATAGGAGAGACGGTAGCACTGCCGGCTGCATGGACCTGGATGTCGAGGCGCGAGGGTGGAAATCAGCTGTCTTTTTCGAAGTGCCTGTTCAGAAAAGACTATCCTTATCCAAGCGACGTATTTGCCAGACTTTTCGGCGATCAGGAGGCTTTTCACAGACTCGAAAAATGGATGACAGAACGTGGTTACGCGCGTTACTGCTGTTTAGACGGCCGGATGTCTATGGATTACGCAAACTTGTCTTGGGATAAGGATCTGCCGCTCGGAGGAAGCCTGTACAAGGTTCGGCACACGGGCATATCGGTAAGCTATGATGAGATGGCTCGAGAGCCTCAATTGTTGGGACTGCGTATTCCGAATGGCTTAAAGCGTTACCTTGAGGTTTTCGATCGTATGGACACGCGTGTTAAGGATTTTGTCGTTGCGCAAACAAAAAAATGTGATGCCTGCGGTTACTGCACACAAACGGATAAAACGGGAAAACGTCCCAAGGCGTGCATTCCTGTGACATATCAAGCTGAGATATATCTCCTTTGTCCATTATTCCCGGGCTGTAGCTTTTGCTGGAGCAGCGTCAGCGAGGCTTTGGCGGAAAACCTGATCGCCATGCTGACGTATATGGACAGCCTTCTGCTTGAAAAGCGATAACGCCGCAGGGACGACCAATGGTCGTCCCTGCGTGTTGGTATGTATTTCCGTTCGTTGTTATGACAGAAGCTTGTAAAGCAGCATCGACATATCCGCCCGTGTTGCCGTATCCGTTGGGCATACATTGCCGCCGTTGCCGGAGACGACATCTGCTTCAGTAAGAACCGTCATGGCGTTCGCTGCCCAATCGGCTATCTGATCAGCGTCGCTGAAGCTTGACAGAGACGTGCCGGAACTGCTAAGCGGCAGGCTGCTGATCAGCTTGAGGGTATTATATACGAGCGTAAACATTTCCTGGCGGGTGATGGTTTTTTCCGGTGCGAACAGATTGCTGCCCACACCGGTGGATATGCCCAGTCGCTTTGAAGCCGACAAATAGCCGGAATAGTAGGTATCGCCAGCGTCGGAGAAGTTGTCTTCCAAATTAGATTCCGGGGTTATACCGTACGCCTTCATCAGCATAACAAGACATTCTCCACGGGTAAGCTTTGCCCCCGGGCTGAATTTGCCTTCACCGGTGCCTGCGGTGATGCCTCTTGCTGCGATAAAGCTGGCCGACTTGTAATACCACGCGGTCTCCGACAAATCACTGAAGCTGACATGATGATAAACCACCGCATAATTACTGAAATGCGTTGTGCTGAAAGTCACGGTGCCGTTGGACGGGTTATAATGCCCATTGGGAACGGGAACCGTATTGCCGCTGCCGTCAATGTACCAGATAACAATGCTCTCTGGATTTAGTAGCTCATCAGCCGTCAATGTGTAGGGGATGGCAACTGTAACCGGCGCATCAGGGTTATTCCACTCGACCTGATCTCCGTTCAGAGACATCGTGAATTGGATAAGCGGTCTGTCGCCAATGGCTGCCCGCACAGCATCGGACAGTCCGGATTTATCGCCAGTGCCGATAGTTAATGCCGCGTTTGAGCCTGCTGCTCCCAAAACGCCTGTCAGCATATCGGATGGAAGGGTAACGCTGCCGATATCGGTATTTATGGTCAAAGCACCATCGCCGCCGCCGGAATCGGACAGGTGATCAGCTGAGATGTTTAGGGTATAGTGCGTCACATTGGAGATAGAGGGCAGATGCATGGCGACGCTGCCGCCGCCTAAGAGTACGTCACCATGACTTTCATCGGTGCTGACGGAGGCGCTATTAGTATCAGGATCAACGTCAACCGGTAACGCCGTCCATTGCGCGTACAGCATCGTATCTTCCTGAGGGAAAGTGAAGGTACTGTAGGCTGCGTAGGTTGTGCCGCTGCCGTCCTGCTGCGTGTTCCAGCCGGTGAACGAATAACCCGGCCAATATATGCCGTTGCTGTCAACAATGTCAACCGTTGTGCCTATATGCTGTGTTACGGAAGCTGCTGTTGTTCCCTGGCCGTTATTGAGGTCATAGGTAAGGGAGGAAAGCCGCAGGTACGCGCCAGAATAACCGGTCCATATTTCTAATCCATAAATGATACTGCTCCAAGGATCTATATCGTAATGCTCGTGCGTCGTCGTAATGGGGGGGGTGCAGCTGTCGTTTCTGAGAAACACCGAACCCGAACCCGAAATGTCCAGTGAACCCCCCGAACCGCCGCCGCCCGCTCCTATATCTTGGCCGCTGCCTGCTCCCATAGCAAAGACAGTGCCGCCGCTGACCGTGACGGGGCCGCCGTTGCCACCGTCAGTACCGTCGCCGAATCCCGTGTTTGATCCGCCGCCGCCAATGCCAGCGGCAGACCCGCCGCCTATTGCCGTAATTTTTCCGCCGCTGATGGTGACGTTGCCGCCGTGACCGAAGCTGCCGCCGCCGATGCCTGCGCCGTTGAAGTGGCCGCCGCCATAGTCTGTACCGCTGCCGCTGGCCACAACATTGCCGCCGCTGATGGTGACTGTACCGCCGTTGCCACCGCTGCCGCCGCCGATGCCCGCACCTGTTATGCCGCAACGAGCACTGACATTGCCGCCGGTAATCATCACTGTAGCGCCGTTACCGCCGGCGCCGCCGCCAATACCCGCAGCACCAGCGCCACCTGTCGAACTGGTTTCGCCGCCGCTGACGATTACCGTGCCGCCGTCGCCAGAACGGCCGCCGCCGATACCCGCGGCTTCAGCACCGCCTATAATTCCGATATCGCCGCCGTTAATGGTAACCGTGCCTCCATCGCCTTGATATCCGCCGCCGATGCCAGCGCTCAAATAACCGCCGTTAACCCTGACAACACCGCCGTTGATGGTGACCGTGCCGCCGTTGGCATCGCCGCCATAGTTGCTACCGCCGCCGATGCCCGCGCCCTCTTTCCATCCTCGCGCCTCGACGGAGCCGCTGTTTATGGTAACGTCGCCTCCGCTTCCGCCCCAGCTGCCGCCACCGATGCCGGCGCCGCCGTAGCCGTCATTGAATGCTTTCACATCGGCATCGTCAATCGTCAGGATGCAGCCGTCGCCGCCGCTGTATGGGAAAGTCGTTTTGCCCGCACCGCCGCCGATGCCCGCGCCGCTGATGCCTATACCGCCGTCACCCACGTCGACACTGCTGATGCCGCCGGTCGCATAGACCGATGTCCTTCTAATCGTGACAGTACCGCCGTCACCTTGCCAAGCGCCGCCGATGCCCGCTGCGGATGCGCCGCCGAACACCTCCAAGAGCCCCCAGTCTTCACCGAGCCCTGCGGTACTGGTGATGGTTACCGTCGCCCCTGCCGGTACCTGCAACCCGGCTTTTTCAGAGCCGCTTTTTAGTATGTTGTGGCCGACGTTGAAGAGCTCAACGGTAGAATTTCCCTGTATTTCGAACGCGCAGGCGCTTTCTATTCCCGATACGTCAATATACACATTGTCAAGCGTAATGCTGACCGGATTTCCCTCGGTGCTCTCCGGAGCGTCGATGACGATCCTGTCCGTTGTGGTACCGGGAGCCCCCATGGACACGGTATAATCTCCCGGTGCGGTAAACGTCAGTATGCCGTCCGGGTTATATGTATAACCCGACTCCACAATGAAATCGCCGCCGGCCGCAAGCGCCGGCGGCACTGGCAGGAATCCCAATACCATCGCTGTCGCGAGCAGCAGTGTCAAAGCTTTCCTTTTTAACTTCACTTGTTCTTACTCCTTGAATTTCTATTTGTCCGGTATTATTATGAAAACTATCTTGTCTGGCCTAATTCGAAATCTAAGGTCGCTATAAAACATTTATCGTAACATTTTTATATAGTAAGAGTTGAATCCGTTAAAAAAGAGGGAAGAAGTCGGTGAAAAGAAAAGAACGCCAGGTTACCCTGCGTTCTTTCGAATGTGCCTATCGCTTATGAAAGGCGCGCCTTGACAGGCCTGAAAATTTCGAGCTGACTGTAGCCCAGTATTTTATCGCTGGCCGGGGAGCCGCAGATATGGTTCATGGTATAGTGTCCGGGGCGCTCGTCCGGCTCGAAGCAGCCGCTGTCGGAGATCCAATCGCCGATGCCGGTATATACGCGCCAGCCGTCAGCGTCGTCCGCGTCCCTTGAGACGGCAGCGGCATAAATTCCGCCTTCAAAATCGATGACCTCATAGCCCTCCATTTCAGATTCCGACATCCAGTCCTCCAACGCATACCACCACACGGTGCCGCTGGTTTCAGGGTCATACCACATAAAATCGCGTCCAAAAAAGCGGGGCTTCCTTTTGGCATCGAGCTTTAACCACATATCGCTGAATCGCATGAGCTTGCCATCCGGCGCAAACAGATCGGGTTCTGTGGAGATGCCCGATGTCATCATGCGGCATCTGGGCAGCTCGACAACCCGCACAACAGGCTTTTTTTCAAGCTTTTCGACCACGTCGAGGAGATGTTTGACCGAGGCGGCGTTCCCGTTGTAGGTGACATTGACAAGCTGCTTTTCTATATCCTTTGCCTTTTCATACAGAAGCTTCACATCACTGTCGTTATGAAAATCATATGACTTAATCTGCTCAATAAAATCAAGAACAATCTCTTTTAGCTCGTGCAGCAAAGAAACCTCGTCGTCAATATCGGTGACCTTCTGAGAAAGCACGTCGAGAACAACATCGGCGCTGCCGGAACTGAAAACTCTCTGTATGTCTTTGACTTTGATGTTCAGCTTCCGCAGAATGAGGATTTGCTCCAGCCGTTTGACAGCGTTTTCATCGTAAAGCCTGTACGCGTAATCATCGCTTTTTGTGCTCTGCAATAGTCCCATATCTTCGTAATACTTGAGGGCTCTGGCTGAAACGTCATATTTCAATGATACTTCTCTGATTTTAATTAAGTCGCTCATATTTCCAGCTCCAATCATGATGAACTATAAACCATGATACAGTACGACGCAACGATGCAGTCAAGAGGTTAAATAAAATAATTAAAAAGACTGCAATCTCGCCGTGCCGGCGCAAAGAGGAAAACCGTACTATTGCCGTAGGGTCCGATGCCCACATCGGACCGTCGATCCGGTTACGTGAGTGGGTCGTCAATTTTTACTGTTCTACCTGAATTCTGCCACCCTCGAGCTTGATTTAGAAAGGAGACACAATTATAATGAACTTAATAATGTGCTGCTTCATCAAAAAGGAGATCTTATGTTTTCATTTACGCCTGTCAGCGATAGAGTTGCGCGCATACGAGACCGCTACAGAATAACGATACCCAAGTTTTCAAGCGAACGGCCTAGGATCATTACGGAGTTTTACAAGGCCCACGAGACGGAGCATTCAATGCTCAAACGGGCCAAGTGCATGTATGAGATCTGCAGCAAGATGACGCTTGTCGTCGGCGACGATGATCTGATCGTCGGCAACCAAGCGCCGACATACCGCGGCTCGACGATGAACCCCGAATACGCCGGGGTCAAGTGGATGGTCGACGAGCTTAAAAGCGGACAATATTATAACAGGGAAGCGTATGAGGAATTTAACGAGATTTCCGAGGAGGATGCCGACTATATTTGCTCCATCGAGGAATTCTGGAACACCCGCTGCCTCGGCGCGCTTTGCGACGCGATCATCCCGGACGAATTTTATCCCGTGGAGACCGCGACGATTCTGCCGTTTGCGAAAACCGGCACGGGCGGGAATCCAATCGGGCATTTCTCGGCGAACTATTCAAAGGCAGTGAACAAAGGGTTTGCTGCCATTAAGGCGGAAGCGCAGGAAAAGCTGAGAGGACTGAGCGGCCATTTGATGCAGGGAGACGCGGAGCAGCATCTTTTTTACCGCGCGATTGTCATATACTGTGATGCCGTTATGCTGCTCAGTAAGCGCTACGCCGCCGAATGCCGGCGCATGGCCCAGCTTGATCAATATGCGCCGGACCGCAGAACCGAACTCAATATGATGGCCGATGCGCTCGACCATATAATCGAAAATCCTGCCCGTTCGTTTTACGAGGCGGTACAGGCAACGCTCATATACCATCTAACGCTTTGCTTTGAAGGACAGATGCACGGACTGACGCTGGGCCGGTTTGACCAGTACGTCTATCCATATCTGAAGAAAGAACGAGAGGACGGCACAATCACTTTAACGCGCGCGCAGGAGATTGTCGACTGCTTCTTCCTGAAAATTTCGGAGGCTGTTGTCGCCAAGACGACGGCGGCAGCCGTCAATTCAGGCGGCTACTCTTCAGGACAGCATATGTCCCTCGGCGGCGTTGACAGACAGGGAAACGACGCGACGAACGACGTGTCCTATCTGATGCTGCAGGCCATGGGGCGGCTGCATCTGCACGAGCCACCGCTCTCGCTGAGAATTCACAAAGGCACGCCCGATAAGCTCTGGGAGGCGGCAATCACCTGTACAAAGGAAGTCGGCGGCATACCGACACTCCAGAACGACGATATCATCATCCCGACGCTGCTCGCGCGCGGCTTTACGATAGAAGATGCCAGAGACTACTGCATCATCGGCTGCGTCGAACCGGCGGGCGCGGGGAACGATTTCCCGGCCTGCGGCGGGCTCGGCCGTGCGACGTATCTCAACATGGGCAACATCATCACGATGCTCATCAATAACGGCAAGAATCCTTTGAACGGCGAGTATTCCGGTTTCAGTACCGGCTATCTTTACGATTATAGATCGTTTGACGAGCTGATGGAAGCGTACAACAAACAGGTGGAGCACTATGTGTTCTGGCACATCTCCATGAGTAACCTCTTCTGGCTTGTTATGCGTGACAAAATGCCTCTTATATCCGTATCGTCGACGATGGACGGCTGTATGGAATCGGGAAAAGACGTCATGTACGGCGGCGCGACTTACAACTCCAACGGCTCCTCCGGCGTCGGCTGCGCCAATGTCGTGGATAGTCTGGCGGTCATCAAATATATGGTGTTCGACAAAAAGCTTGTATCAGGACATGCGCTGTATGACGCCATCATGGCAGACTGGGTGGGTTATGAGATGCTTAGGCAGCGGATTCTTAATGAAGTGCCGCGTTATGGCAACGACGACCCGTATGTTGACGACATCGCCCGCATCTCCATGGAAGCCTTTGCGCAGGCCTTCCTGAAGGGTACAAGTGACCGCGGCAACCAATGGCAGGCAGGGATATATCCCGTGTCAACACACATTGTCAACGGTAAGCGTACATGGGCGACACCGGACGGCAGAATCGCAAGAGAAGCACTTGCCGAAGGTGTCTCGCCGAAGCAAGGTCTTGATAAAAACGGACCGGCAGCAGTACTGAAATCTGTGGCTGCTATTAACCATGCGACGTATCGAAACGGCACGCTCTTGAACATGAAGTTCCACCCGGCGTCAGTTCGGGGAGAAGAGGGCGTCATGAAGCTCCGGATGCTCGTTGAAACCTTCTTTTCGCTCGGCGGTATGCACCTCCAATACAACGTCGTCGGCGGTGAACAGCTGCGCGAGGCGCAGGCCGATCCCGACAAATACAAGAATCTCGTCATCCGCATCGCTGGCTTTTCAGCGTATTTCGTCGAGCTCGACAACGCCCTGCAGGATGATCTCATCAGCAGAACGGACCAGATGGTGCAATAAACCATTGAAGGCATCTCAACAATGCAAGCTTGGGACGCTCCATAGGCTCCCTCTTGAGGGAGCTGTCAACGAAGTTGACTGAGGGAGTCTGCCCCCGCGTCTGTAGGGGTCGCCCTCCTGGGCGACCCAATTTGAGGCGAAGACGGTACTATATATTTGCCCTTGACTATAGATAAATATATCCAAATATAGAATGGAGAGTTTAATAATGAGAAAATGGGTATTGTTCTTTATGGTTGCGGCGATGCTGTTGTTTTCCGGCTGCAATCTGATGAAGCTCGTGGGCGGCAATAATAAACCTACGCCTTCAGCAGCCGACACGGAAGACCCCACCCCGTCGAAATCGCCGAAACCGTCACCATCCGAAAAGCCCTCACCATCCGTAAAGCCGTCCCCATCACCGGAAGCGGAGGGACCGCCGAGCCAATCAAACGGCGGGCACCTGTTCGGCGGCAGCAGCGCACCGTCGTCTTCGGGAGGCGCAGGAACAGCTGCAGCGAATAATGCTGTACAGGACGCGCAGCTTCAGGTGTATTACGATGAATCCCTGAGCTCAACAGAGGATTTGCTGTATACAGATAACGTGTCTGTCCGGGCGGATTATGACGGAAACGGGACAGAAGAGATTCTGGATATTGATTTTTCGTATGACTATCCGCAGAGCGACGATATGAATTTCCCGGTGATGGTGACGCTGACAATCGACGGGAATTCAATAATCTATGAGAATACATGGAATGACGGAGTCGCTGTTGGTATCGCCGATTTTGACTCGAACGATGCGGAGCTTGACATTTACATCATCTCACTGGGTACCGACGTTTCGGCCTATGTTCAGACATACTGGTATGACGGCGCATCAATTGAAGCGTTTACGTGGTTTGAAATCATTGAGGAGACCGCCTTCTGGTATGATACACAGGGATACATATATTACAGGGGTGTATACGAGGAGGCCTACGGCGTGATGGTTATGCTCGATTTCTATACAGGAGATCTGTACACCATCGAATGAGAACTTATACAAGATTCTATTAAGATAACGACATGGTCCGCGCGCTGTCATTACGGTCCGCACTGTCATTCCCGCGGGAATGACAAGTAAAGCGGGAAGAACAGTATTATATCAGTGAATAAAGCAAAAGGCGGGATGATATCAATCCATCCCGCCAGCATTAATTTTAAGAATCTTATTTCATCCTGTCGTATGCTTTCATAACCGCTTCGGCTATAATAGGATAGACATTGGAAGCATCCATATGCAGCACACCCTGTTCTGTGGCCCCGCCCTTGGTAGCAACGGCCTTGACGGTGTTTTTATAATCGCCGCGGTCTATGGCGTTTTTGAAGGTCTGACCGGCAATTTTGGCACATGTCTCAGGGGCAAAGCCCATTTGTTCACCGGCTGCGGCAAAGGCGTCGATTAAGTACGCGGCAAATCCTAACCCGCAGGAAGAGAAGGCCATGACCTTTTCGATGTCCTCTGGTACGACCTCAAACGCGTAACCAAGCTTGTGAAATATTTCCGCAACATGCTTCGGCGCAGCGGTATAGGCGACGACGCCGTCGCAAGCGGCAATCGCGAGGGAAGGCATACCCCGGACGAGGGTGACCTCGCCGATGAGTGAAAAAATCTTTTCAAACTGAACGCCGGCCATAAAGCTGACAACGGTTTTGCCCTTGAGCAGCTGCCTGTCAATGACAGGCGCAAGTTCCTCAAAGACATAGCTTTTAACGACGAGGAAAATTACCTCTGAACCGCGTATGGCGGCGTTGATGTCGTCCGTCACGCTCAGACCGTACTTGCCAGATGCCAGTTCGCGGACTTCAGGAAATTTATCGCAGACACAAATATCCTTGCCGGACGCAGTGCCGGATTTGATGAGGCCTTCGGCCAGCGAATGACCGAGGTTGCCGAAGCCGATGATACCGATTTTCATATTGTACCTCCAATGTAAATCCTCTATAAAAAATCATGCTCACAGCGTGAACTGTGAGCACTTGGTTTTTATTTACACTGCACGCGTAACCCTGCCGCTGCGGAGGCACCGAGTACAAACGTAAACATGGCGAGGGGTACCTTCTACAATAGCTGATACTCTTCTGACATTCGGTTTCCATGTCCTGTTCGTGCGTCTGTTGGAGTGGCTTACCCGGATTCCGAAAGAAACACCCTTATCGCATAATTCACACTTAGCCATCTGCTGCACCTCCTTGCGTGTGCGTATTTGTTCTATAAACAGCTTTATTATAGTAACAGATGGACAGAAAAAATGCAAGTATTAATTTAACAAATGATATATTGTCGATTTGCCGGCGGGTACATCCGCATATATCTTGATAAATACATAAAATCCTTGCAAATGATAGCGGTATTGTATACAATTTGTTCAGCAGTACATAGACTGACAGATACTGCGCAGGAGGACTTTATGAATCGGGAGTACAGCTATAAACTGAAAACTCTGGTGGATGAGCTGAAGCTCAATATTGTATACCCCTCAACGGATTACGAGCAGGTACAATTATTAACAGGAGATGTTCACCGCCCCGGGCTGCAGCTTGCGGGGTTTTACGATTATTTTGACCCAACCCGCATGCAGCTCATCGGCAGAATGGAAACAGCGTTTCTGTCTAAATTCACACAGGAAGAACGTCGTGAAAAAATCGATCTTTTAGTGTCAAAAAAAATACCGGCGTTGATAGTCTGTCATGATGCTGAGATGATGCCGGAGTTTTTAGAAGCGTCAGAAAAATTCGATGTTTCCTTATTCGCCACAAGCCAGAACACTTGCAACGTCATGTCGGAGATTATCAGAGTCATCAAATCAGCTATAGCGCCGCGCGTCACGCGTCACGGTGTACTTGTTGAAGTGTACGGGATCGGCCTGCTTTTAATGGGTGAGAGCGGTGTCGGTAAAAGCGAGGCCGCAATTGAACTTTTAAAGCGCGGTCATAGGCTGATTGCCGATGACGCTGTTGAGATTAAGGCGATAGCCAATACGCTTGAAGGCACCGCACCGGAGCTCATTCGCCATTATGTTGAGCTGCGCGGCATCGGCGTTATCGATGTGCGCCAGATTTTCGGTGTCGGCGCCATTAAAGCGCGGCAGAATATTCACCTCGTTGTTAACCTCGAGCCCTGGAGAGAGGGTATGCTCTATGACAGACTTGGGATAAACGAGCAGCATATGACGATACTCGGCGTCGACGTTGCATCGATCACAATCCCTGTGAAGCCCGGCAGAAATCTGGCCGTTATTCTCGAGGTGGCGGCCATGAATCAACGCCAGAAATTTATGGGTTACAACGCGGCGCTTGAGTTTACACGCCAGATTAATAAGCATTTCGACGAAAAACTATCATAATATCAGGAGCTTAATTTATGGAGAATATTTCCGCAGTGTTTGAAGCAATCAAGAAACAATTGCCGGAGATAGAATACCGCCTTGGCGAGCCGATGAAAAACCATACCTCGTTTAAAATTGGCGGAAATGTTACAGCGATGTTTTTTCCACGAGCGCAAAGCGAGATTATTTTGCTCAGTCAAATCCTGCGAGACGCGGCTATTAAACCGCTGATTATCGGCAACGGAACGAACATCCTTGCCGAGGACGGTCCGCTTGATTTGCTGGCCATTAAAACACACGGTTACTTAAACGGCATTAAGATGGCGAGCACAACGAAATCTGCGGATTGTTCCGCGGAAATCATAGCCGAAAGCGGCGTGCTTTTGTCAAGGCTTGCCGTTTTTGCATTAGACCATGCGCTAACAGGCCTCGAATTTGCCCACGGTATTCCGGGCACGTTCGGTGGTGCTGTTTCAATGAACGCCGGTGCTTACGGTGGAGAAATAAAAGACGTGGCAACGAGAACAACAGCGATAAAATCAGACGGGATTGTTTATGATATCATCGGAGAAGAACACGGCTTCTCGTATAGATACAGCCGGTTTTCCGAAACGGATGATATCATTTTGTGCGCGTCAGTGAAGCTGACAAAAGGCAACCCGGAACAGATTAAAAGCAGAATGGATGAATTGTCAAAGAAGCGGCGTGAAAGCCAGCCGCTCAATCTGCCAAGTGCCGGCAGCACGTTCAAAAGACCTCATGGCGGTTACGCCGCCGCTTTGATCGACGCGGCTGGATTGAAGGGATATGCCATCGGTGGTGCGATGGTGTCGGCCAAACATGCCGGTTTTCTTGTGAACCGGGGGGACGCGACCTTCAAAGACGTCATGTCTGTTATGGATCATATTCGTGAGACTGTTTTTAAGCAATTCGCAATCGAGCTTGAGCCAGAGGTCAAAATTATCCGCAGCAGATAAAGAAAGGTGAACTATGGAGATTCTTATTATTTCGGGTCTTTCAGGCGCGGGAAAGAGCCGTGTTGCCGCCGTTTTGGAAGACATGGATTTTTATTGCGTCGACAATATGCCGGTTGCCCTGATGCCTAAATTTGCTGAACTGTGCCTGGCCACCCGCGGAAGATATGAGCGTGTCGCGCTTGTAACGGACGTCCGCGCCATTGAAAACTTCAATGAGCTGTTCGTCGCACTTGAAGAGATGCGTGACATGGGCTGTGACCACCGTATTGTATTTGTAGAGGCGAGCTTTGAGACAATCGTCAAACGGTATAAGGAGACAAGACGCCGCCATCCGCTCGACCCAGACGGTGGAGATCTTGAAAAAGCCGTCCGCCGTGAGATAGAAACCTTAGCGCCCGTTCGCGAGCAGGCTGATCTCATTATTGACACAACAGACCTGACGCTCGGCAGGCTTCAGCGCCGCTTGTTTTCGATTTTTAATAAGAGTTCCGATGAAAAGTCAATGAATGTCAACATTGTCTCCTTCGGATATAAATACGGTATCCCGATAGAATCAGACCTTGTTTTTGATGTCCGATTTCTGCCGAATCCTTTCTATATCCAAGAGCTTCGGGAACAAAGCGGACTTGATGAACCGGTTAAAGCCTATATATTTGAATTTGAGCAGACAAAAGAATTTTATAGAAGGCTTCTGGAAATGTTGGAGTTCTTACTACCCTGCTATACCGAGGAGGGTAAACGCCATATTGTCATAAGTATTGGGTGTACCGGCGGCCACCACAGGTCGGTAGCCATCGCCCAGGCACTTTCGGACTTTCTGACAGAAAAGGGATATCCGGTGGATTGCAATCACCGGGACATTGACAAAACATAAGACAGAAGGGGGTTCGCTGTATGTCGTTTTCGTATGACACGAAGGCGGAGCTTTGCAGGGATCCGATAAGCCGGAAATGCTGCGCGCTCGCTGAAAGCTACGGCCTTCTTTTATACTGCAATACATTTTCTGCCCGGGAGATACGTGTTATCACAGAAAGCCGTGAGTTTGCGCAGCGGCTGCTCAAACTGTTCAAGCGCGCTTTCAATATCACATTTGATATCCTGCCGCAGCCTGGTCTCCTAAAGGAGGCTGATGAGAAGGCTGGGAAGCTGACATTCATTATAAATGATCCGGAAAAGCTTCAGAGTATTTTCGAAGCCTTCGGGTTTTCAGGCAGCAAAATGCTCGCGCACCATTTAAACCTTGGCGTCCTGGAAGATGAATGCTGCCAGCCAAGTTTCCTGAGGGGTGTATTTCTGGCAGGCGGATCCGTGACCGATCCGGCTAAAAGATATCATCTTGAGCTGGTTACCGATCACTTCAACGTCAGCAGGGAAACGTATTCACTGCTTATTGATATGGGCTTTGAACCAAAAGAAGCGACACGTAAAGGCAACTTCGTCAATTATTTCAAGCAAAGCACGGCCATTGAGGACTTTTTAACAACAATCGGCGCACCTCTGTCGGCAATGGGGCTCATGTCGCAAAAGGTTGAAAAGGATATGCGCAACAGCGTCAACAGAAAAGTCAATTGTGATACAGCCAATGTTTCGAAAATTGTCGACGCGTCAATTCTTCAGATTGATGCGATTGAGAAAATCATCGATGCCACCGGTCTGGACAGCCTGCCGGACAAACTGCGCAAGACGGCGGTACTGCGGCTTCAAAACCCTGAACTCAGCCTGACTGAGCTCGCGGAATTATCCTCACCGCCTCTGACCAAATCATGTCTCAATCACCGGCTGAGAAAGCTCGTCGAGCTCAGCATAAATGCAGAGCAAGCGTGATTCGAAAAGCAAATATTTAAACATAACGGCTGGATGACATCATCCGGCCGTTATGTTTCTGTACTTGACATATCAATTCTATTTGACTATAATATCTAATATAGTCAAATAGAATCGTTCGGGGTGATACGATGCCAAAAACATTTACTGAGGGTGAACGCGCGTATATTAGAAAGCGTCTGATGGAAGAAGCGCGGATTTGTCTCAAGCAATTCGGAATTCGCAAGACGACGGTTGATGAGCTCATAAAGCGCGTCAATATACCTAAAGGAACTTTTTATCTATTTTATGAATCAAAAGAGCTCTTAATTTTCGATGTATTCTGCGCATTTCACGACGAGCTGCAAGCCGATCTGTTGAAACAGCTCGAGAGATTAACAGAGCCTGTAACAGCAGCGCAGATCACCGAGCTGCTCTTTTATGTATACAAGAAAGTCGATGATTCTTTTTTGTTTCAATTTATGACGAACGGAGATATGGAGCTGCTGCTGCGCAAGCTGCCGCCTGAGGTTGTCAAAGCGCATGCCGACAAGGATACGCTCAGTATTGAGATGTTTTTATCGCTGGTGCCCGACATGAAACCGGAGAACAGCAGCACTTTCGGCGCATCTTTCAGAGCTATTTTCCTGTCCATGCTGCATAAGCGGGAAATCGGTGAAGACGTTTTTGACGATGTGCTGAAAATCATGCTGCATGGCGTTGTAATACAAATGTTTGGGGAGGCTTCCATATGATTTCAGTTGATAACCTCAGATTCAGTTATACGAAAAAGCCGTTTATCGAGAATATGAGCTTCGATGTTAAAAACGGTGAGATTTTTGGCTTTCTGGGTCCGTCCGGTGCGGGCAAAAGCACAATTCAGAAAATTCTGACAGGGTTACTCGATAGCTATCAGGGCAGCGTTGTTGTCAATGGCGCAGAGGTGAAGAATCACGACAACAGTTTTTACGAAAATATCGGTGTCGATTTTGAGTTCCCGAGCCTGTATGAGAATCTGACCGCGCGGGAGAATCTGAGCTTTTTTGCGTCCTTATATAAAAAACAGCAGCCTCATGACTGGCTGCTCGAGAGCGTCGGACTGCTTCCAGACGCGGATAAGAAAATTTCCGCTTATTCCAAAGGCATGAAGTCGCGGCTGAATTTCATCAAAGCATTGATCCACGACCCGGTGCTCCTGTTCCTGGATGAACCGACGTCAGGTCTTGATCCGTCCAACGCGCGGGTGATGAAGGATATCATCTTAAAGCAAAAGGCTGAGGGAAAGACCATTCTTTTAACGACGCACAACATGTACGACGCATCCGAGCTCTGCGACAGGGTCGCCTTCATCGTGGACGGCGGTCTCCGGGCGCTTGACACGCCGCACAACCTCGTTATGTCCAGAGGCGCAGCCGAGATTCGTTATACCTATTCGAATAACGGACATGAGGAAGCCTCGGCTATTGCGCTCAACCATACGGGTGAGGACAGTACGCTGCAGCGCCTGATCCGCGAAAACCGGCTGCTGTCGATTCACAGCAGTGAGCCCACCCTGAACGATGTTTTTGTCGAACTGACAGGGAGGCAGCTGCAATGAGGCTGAAGGCGCTTTTTTTCGGAGATATCCGTTTCCAGATAAAATATGGTTTTTACTTTATATATGCCGTGTTTGCAGTTTTATATATCGGTTTGCTTTTTGTTTTACCCGAGAACTGGAGAAACAAAGCGGCGATTTTGATGATTTTTACAGACCCTGCCGCCATGGGCCTTTTCTTCATGGGCGCTATCGTTCTATTTGAAAAGAGCGAACGGACATTGAACAGCCTTGCCGTGTCCCCGGTCAAGCCGAGGGAATACATACTGTCTAAGCTGCTGTCCATTGCCGTCATTTCGACACTTGTGGCTGTCGTCATTGCTCTTGTCGGCGATAAAGCGATCATATCGTTCTACTTCATTGCCGGTGTGTTTCTATGCTCCTGCCTGTTTTCGGCTGTCGGTCTCATTGTGGCGGCAAAATGCATGACCCTCAATAGCTTTATACTCACGACAATACCGGCCGAGCTGATCATTAATATTCCGGCTATTGCGTATCTGTTCGGCTGGAATAAAAGCTGGCTGCTTTTGCATCCCGGTGTCTGTATGATTGAACTCGGTCAAAATGGACAGCTCGCGCTACCCACCTTACTCGTACTCGCCTTGTGGACAGTAATAACCGCCGGTTTTGCCGAAAAAGCGGCCTCGAAAATGCTCCGGTCGATGGGAGGGGTCAAGCTGTGAAACCGCTGTTTCGCTCATTTGTTATGTTTATACGTCAGATATTGAACGACAAAATGCTGTGGGCTGTCTGTTTTGCGCCCATTCTGGCAGGCTTTGTTTTCCGCTTTGGCATGCCGCAAGCTGAAACGCTCTTATGCCGATACTTCGAGAAGCAGTCTATTTTGGCAGGGTATTTTCTGCTTTTTGATCTTTTCTTGAGCCTACTCACCTCGTACATGTTTTGCTATGCGTCTACCATGGTCATGCTGACCGAGGCCGATGAGAATATGACAGCTTATATGGCCGTTACGCCGGTCGGCAGGAAAGGCTACATCGTATCCAGACTGATATTCCCGGCGGTTATTTCTTGTATTATCGCTATACCGATCATGCTGTTTTTTACGCTGACCGTCTGGCCGCTATGGCTGATGATTATCACCTGCCTACTCATGAGCGCGCTGAGCATTGCTGTTTCTCTGCTGATCTTTTCTTTGTCACACAACAAGGTGGAGGGAATGGCGATGGCAAAAATGTCGGGACTTCTTATGATCGGGCTGGTTATTCCATTTTTCCTGAAGTCGGATGTACAGTATATATTTTCGGTTCTGCCGTCTTTCTGGGTTGCGAAGCTCGTACGCGATGCCAATATGACGTATTTGCTGATTGCGCTCATCACGCTTGGCCTATGGATATGGCTTCTTTACCGCAAATTCAGTCTTAAGCTAAAATAGATTCGAACAAATAAGAAAGTGTTTGTGTCGTAGGGCGCGTCAAGGGATGCCGCGCCCTACGTAATATGAAAAAAAGATGGCGGACTTGAGGTCCGCCACTGCGTGAGTTCAACGATTTTGTGCTAAATATTCCTTCAGATACACTATTGCATCTTTATATCCCTCAAACCCTTTTCCGGCGATGGTATTAATGCATGCCTGCCCTGCATACGAAATGCGCCTGAAGTCTTCACGGCTGTTGACATCCGAGATATGTACCTCAACAGCGGGGAGGGCGACGGCTTTGAGCGCGTCGAGGAGGGCGATACTGGTATGGGTGTAAGCGGCGGGATTGATGATGATGCCGTCAACGCGGCCATAGGCCCACTGGATGATATCGACAATCGCGCCCTCGCTGTTGGACTGAAAGAGTTCAACGTCAACGCCGGCGTCCTCTGCTGACTGGCGGATAAACTCCAATAGGTCGTTGAAGCTTTTTTTGCCGTAAATATCGGGTTCCCGGAGTCCGAGCATGTTGAGATTGGGTCCATTGATGACGAGAAATTTCATAGCAACAGCAGCTCCTTAATCTTTCTTGCCGTTTCGTCGACGCCGCAGGCAGTCACCTTGTAATCACACCAGCTATTGTACAGAGGCAGCCGCTCTTTTGCAAGCGCCTCAATGCCATTCGTTAGGGAAAGCGGGCGGCCTTCTGTCGGCAGCGCGGTGATATCGCTTTCAAGGAAGACGCAGGTGCTGTTCTGTCGGATGAGTCTCCGGTTTTCGGGCTGCTTGACAATACCGCCGCCGGTTGCGATGACGCAGCCGCATTTTTTTGAGACATCCGTTAAAGCTTCCGTTTCCATCGCTCTGAAAACAGCTTCTCCGGATTCGCTGAAAATCTCCGGTATTGTTTTTCCGGCTCTTGACGCGATCAGCTCATCAGTATCAAAAAATTCACTGCCCGTTATTTTAGCCAGTGCCAAGCCTGTCGTCGATTTACCGCTGCCGGGCATGCCAATTAAAACGATGTTCTTTGTCAGTCGGTATATTTCTTCGCTGATCGTACCGATCCTGCCATTGTCGATGGCGCTGCCCGTAAAAATCTCCGCGGCGCTTTTAGCCTGAGCGACGAGCATTGGGAGCCCGTTGATACATGGGATTGATAAATCCTCGGCGTCAAGCAGCAGCTTTGTTCTGTATGGGTTATACAAGATATCGATAACGGCTTCGCACAATGGAAATTCGGAAATTTCAACAGGGGAGACGCCGTTATTCGGAAACATACCGACCGGTGTTGTATTGACGATAATCTGAGCATCTTGGTGGGTGTACAGGTTATCGTAATTGTCTTTACCGCTGCGCGAAACAATGATAATCTCGCCGGCCTGTAAGTCGCTCAGCACCGCATGAACCGTCAGAGAAGAACCCCCGCTGCCCAATACCAGAACCTTTTTTCCTTTAACATCGACGTTTATTTTGTTGATGAGATAATAGAAACCATAATAGTCAGTGTTGTCGCCGAACAATTGCCCGTCCGGCAGCCGAATGATCGTATTAACGCTACCGATTTTCCTGACGGTATCCGAAATTTCGGAACAGAAGGGGATGACGGCTTTTTTATAAGGGATGGTGACATTCAGACCGTCAAAATCTCCGCCCAAGAGAAAATCCCCAACGTCGCCGGGTGCTTTTTCGATGAGCTTATAATCGTAATCACCGAGAAACCCGTGGATTTGCGGAGAAAAGCTATGCGAGAGCTTTTCTCCCAGAAGGCCGAAATGTTTCATGTATTTCTCCAAGTTTTGATTAATCCTTATGCAAACATGTAGGGGCGATTATTAATCGCCCGCGTACGAAGATGAGATACGGCGGGCGCCAGGCGCCGTTACGTCGCCATATAATCGCCCCTACAGCATTACTTATAGTTTTGCGTAGGGGCGACCCTATGTGGTCGCCCTCGCTCAGGTTACACAATCTCCGAATAGCTCCCGAGATACCGGAACTCTTCGCAGATGCCGTTGAGCTCGCTGATAAGCTGGATGAACTGCGGGGAGTAGACGGGTGTTTCAAGGTCAAAATAGAACATAAATTCAAAATCGCGGTCGGGGATTGGCCGGCTTTCGAGCTTGATGAGGTTGATGCCGAGCGCATAGAAGCGGCTCAAGATTCTATATAGGGAACCGGGTTTGTGCGGAATGGACATCATAATGCTTGTTTTGTCGGCGCCCGGGTAAATCTCAAGATCTTTTGATATCGTGATAAAGCGCGTGTAATTGTTGCCTTTATCCTGCACGGAATCGGCCAGGCAATCCAGACCGTAAAGATCGGCGCAGTAGCGCGAGGAGAGGGCCGCAACGTCCTTGCGAGGAGAATCCGCTACCATTTGAGCTGCGACAGCTGTGTTCTCGCAGGCTGTAATTTTGACGCCGCCGAGCGATTTCAATAGAACGCCGCACTGATTAATTGCCTGCTCATGGCTGTAGATTTCTTTAATATCCTTCATCGACGTCCCTTTTTTTGCCAGCAGGTTGTGGTCGACCTTGAGACGTGCGCTGCGGACAATATAGAAGTGATACTTCATCATCAGATCGTAAATTTTATTAATCGAACCGGCTGTGCTGTTTTCCAGCGGCAGCACGCCGTATTTGCAAAGACCGGAGTCGATGGCGGCAAATACGCTGTCGAAGGTTGTGCAGTACATGATATTCGGAATGGAAAACAGCTTCTCGCTTGCGAGCTGCGAGTAGGCGCCCTCGATACCCTGACAGGCGACGACGGCGTCGCGCGGGAACAGCTTATCAGTTGTCTCAATCGCATTTGTGATCTCCTTCATGAGCGGACACTCGGGATTGAGTATTTTCTCCTGATACGAGCGGCTGAGGTCGAATAAGAGAGCGTAAAGTGCCGAGGCGTACGTGCGGATTTCCTCCGGTGTTTTTGATATGACGGCGTTCAGCTTTTGCCGCTCTCTCGCCGGATCATAAACGGGCAGGCTGTTTGCCTTTTTGTAAAGAGCCAATTCTGCCGATATATCCATCCGGCGGCAGAAAGCGTTCAGTAAGTCGCTGTCTATTTGATCGATTTGTTGACGTAATTCATTGATGTCCATGTTGATGCTCCTTCATAACATTTTTTTGTTCGGCTATTTAAAGCTGCTTCTCAGCGCGTCATAAATCGCAATCGCCGCGGCGGCCTCCACGCATGGGACGGCGCGCGGGACGATGCAGGGGTCGTGACGGCCTTTAATCGATAATTTTACATTTGTTTTGTCTGACAAACTGACGCTCAGCTGTTCTTTTGCGATGGACGGGGTTGGTTTAACGGCGACACGGAATATAACAGGCATACCGGACGTAATGCCACCGAGAATACCGCCGTGATTGTTCGTGCGCGTTTTGATTTGCGCGCCATCCGTATAGAAGCTGTCATTATGCTCCGATCCGCGCAGAACAGTGCTGCCGAAGCCGCTGCCGAATTCGATACCACGGACAGCCGGGATAGCGAAAACAATACCGGCGATACGGTTTTCCATTCCGTCGAACATCGGGTCGCCGAGTCCGCCGGGAATACCGATGGCAGCGCATTCGATGACACCGCCGAGCGAGTCGCCGTCTTTTTTTGCTTCCTCAATGGCAGCCAGCATACGCGTCCCGCTGATCGAATCCAGCACGGGAAATGCAGCGCTGCGCAGTCTGGTGAAATCGTCGCAGCCGACGGTGACCGGATTAAAGAATTCGTCATGCACGGCAGCGATGGCAGCAATATGCGCGGCAATCTCAATATGTTCTCTTTTTAAAAGCTGCAGACAGATACCGCCGGCGATACAGAGGGGGGCTGTGAGCCTGCCTGAAAAATGACCGCCGCCCGCGACATCCTGAGCACCCCCGTATTTCAACTGTGCCGTGAAATCCGCGTGAGACGGGCGCGGGACATCCCTTAAGCTATTGTAGTCTTCCGAACGTGTGTCTTTATTGCGGATAATCGCGCAAAACGGCGCGCCGCAGGTAACGCCGCCGGCAAGGCCTGACAAAATCTCCGGTATATCGGTTTCGCGGCGCTGCGTCGAATAGTTATTTTGACCCGGCGCGCGCCGCGCCATAAATCGCTGCAGCTCATCGAAATCTATTCTAAAGCCGGACGGCAGTCCGTCAATGACGACGCCGATGGCCTCGGAATGTGATTGCCCGAAAATCGAGATTTTAATGTTATGCCCGAAAGTGGATGACATTTATTATTCCTCCTCCGCAATACCGCCCAGCGCGGCAAAGTCCCGAAAGAATCCGGGGTACGATTTCTTAACTGCTTCGGCACCAATAATTGTAACAGCTTCGCTGCACACTGTCGAGACAATCGCCGCCATCATGGCGATTCGATGGTCGCCATGTGAATGGACGGTGCCGCCGGAAAGCTGAGTTTTCCCGTTAATGATGAGTCCGTCAGGTGTTTCAATGATATCTGCTCCAAGTATACTGAGGGTCTCGGTGACTGTTTTAAGCCTGTCGCTCTCCTTGATACGGAGCCGGCCGGCGTTATAAATTGTTGTTTTTCCTTCCGCAATAGACGCGACAGCGGCCAGAATGGGAACGAGGTCAGGCGTGTCACCGGCGTCGATTTTAATGCCGACGAGTTTTCCGCGGGAAACGGTGACGCTATCGCCGCTTAAAACGATATTTGCGCCGAAGCGCTCCAGAATGGACAGGACGCTTTTATCACCCTGCAGTGAAGCACCGTTCAGGTTTAGTACGTTAATACCACCATCACCAATTGCCCCGGCGCAGAGCCAAAAAGCCGCGTTTGACCAATCGCCCTCGACGCTCACACTTTGCTTCGCCGTATAATGCTGGTTTCCTCTAATCAGATAATTGTGATCTCCCGGTTTAATAACAATCCCGAATTTTTTAACAGCCGCGATCGTCATATCGATGTAGGGCTCCGACTCGATATCACCGATAATCTTGATCTGGCTGTCGTCGGGTAGAAGCGGCAGCGCAAACATCAAACCGCTGATAAATTGGGACGATATATTGCCCGGTATTGTGAAATTTCCGCCTCTCAGATGACCGCTTGCGTGGAGCGGACTCATACCCTGCGGGGATAGGGCGCAGCCGTGAGATATTAGCTCCTCGTATAATGGGGACAGCGGTCTTGTGGGAAGTCGCCCGGCCATCTTAAAAACGGCTTCTGCGCCCAGAGCACAGGCAACAGGCAGCATAAAACGCAGCGTTGACCCGCTTTCGCCGCAATCAAGAATTATTTCACCTTTTACCGGAGTCTTTACCGGCAGAACGTTGAAGAGACCGTCTTGATAAACAATTTGTGCGCCAAGCGCGTTTAAGCACCGCACAGTCGCGTTGATATCGTCAGATGTCTCCGAACACACGATATGCGAGGCACCTGTTGATAAAGCAGCGCCAATTAAAAGCCGGTGCGCCTCGGATTTTGAGGCAATCGCGCTGACCGTGCCGCCCTGAACGGATTTTATGATTTTTACTGTCATGATGATGCCTCGCTCTCATGCTGATTGATCAATGCATGTAATATGACGGAGTACCGGAGGGCGAGTCATGAATCGCCAACGGCCCTCATAAGGCTCCTTTCAAAAGGAGCCTTCAGGACGGAGAGCGATTCCTGAATCGACCCTACAAATCAACATGTCATGCGTAGGGACGGCCATTGGCCGTCCGCCTTGTCGGCGTAACGTGGTACTGAATGTAATCTTCAGTCACCTGCAAAGCCTTTACTTAAGGAGCTTTTTGAGCGAAACCCTAACCGCAATCCAACCCCAGACCGATGATATATTCCAGCTCGCTGACAGGCGTTTCACGCAGCACACAAAGACCAATCTGTTCTGGAACGACGAGCGTGATCATGCCGCCGCTTCGCTTTTTATCGCTGAGCGATGCTGAGGCCAATTCGTTGGCGCTGAAGTCAGCAGATACAGGTAAGGTGCAGAATTTGATCAGGTCGACGATCTGTTCACTCGTTTGGGCGTCGCATATACCCATTTTCGAGCAGGCGCGCGCCATAACGGCCATGCCAATCGCAACGGCTGTGCCGTGCGATATTGTGTAATGACTGCAGGCTTCAACCGCGTGGCCGACTGTATGCCCGAAATTCAACAGCTTGCGGGGACCTTTTTCCGTTTCGTCTATGGAGACAATATCACGCTTGATTGCCACGCATCGTGCGATGATTTCCTCGAGCTGAGGCTTAACGGGCGCGCGCAGCATCGTAAAGAGCTTTTCGTCGGAGATAACGCCGTATTTGATAACCTCGGCGATACCCTCGCGGAAAACGTCATCGCTGAGTGACTCCATCAGAGTATAATCACACAGGACGAGGTCTGGCTGATAAAAGGTACCGGCTAGATTTTTACCCGCATCTAAATCGATTGCTGTTTTACCGCCAACCGAAGAATCCACGGCAGCGAGCAGCGTCGTCGGTATCTGAATAAAGCCGATACCACGCATATAGCTTGATGCCGCAAAGCCCGCAAGATCCCCGACGACGCCGCCGCCCAGCGCGATAACGGAATCGACGCGCGTCAGCTTGCTATGAGCAAAGAAGTTCAGGAGCGTTATAAAGTTCTCGGCATTCTTTGACGATTCGCCGTGACGGATCACATATTTGACGACCTTGAAGCCGGCGCTGCAGAGTGAAGCGGCCAGTCTGTTGCCGTAGAGCGCATCGACGGTATCGTCCGTCACAATAGCGGCGGATCGGCCCTTAACAACACGAGCCACGTGTTCTCCGGTCTTATCGAGAAGTCCGGGGCTAATCAGGATGTCATACGTTTTCGATGTATCGACCGTGATCTTTTTCATCTGCCGTCCAACTCCTCCTTGATCGTTCTGCCCTCGTCTAGAAGCGCCCGCAATTCAGTCCTGTCGTTTTTGATCAGCGCGTCCCTGTATTTACCGACTGAAGCGATAAAAAAGTCCATTTCTTTAAGCAGAACATCCCGGTTCTCCAGAAAAAGCTCCGCCCACATGTCGGGATTGAGCCAAGCGACGCGCGTTAAGTCCTTATAGCTTCCGGCGGAATAGCCTTTGTGCTCCCGCGCCGTTGGACTCTTGATAAACGCATTGGATACGATGTGTGCCATCTGGGATGTAAAGGCGATCATTGCGTCATGCTTTTCTGCCGTCGTCATGGTGAGCTTTCCGAAACCCACAGGCGCGAGCGCTTTTTCAAGACGGTCATAGAGCATCATATCATCTAAGGTGGGGGGGACGAGAATCATGGCCGAGCCCTTAAACAGTGTTGCCTTACTGTACTTGAAGCCGGAATTATGCGTGCCAGCCATCGGATGTCCGCCGACAAACGTAAACCCGTATTCTTTGGCAAGCGCAAAGCACCGCGCGCAAACAGTGCGCTTGATACCGCAGCAGTCAATGACAATGGTCTCTTTTGAGATGGAGGGCGCGATATCATTAAGGTAGTCGACGGCTGCTTTTGGATAGAGAGCAATAAGCAGCACGTCACATTTGCTGATCGTCTCCTGATCGAGCATGCCGTCTATAGCTCCTGCCATTTGAGCGAATTCGAGCACGCCATCACCGGTGTCAAAGCCGAAAACAGTATGATCAGCGCTCTTATAGGCTTTGGCAAGTGACCCACCGATGAGGCCGAGTCCGACGATGCCGATGTTCATTCTGTAACCACCTCGCGGATTCGGCGTACGCGGTCGGCGACGTCCTTGAACTGCGCGGGTGTCAATGACTGCGCGCCGTCGCATAAAGCGTTTGCCGGATCGTTATGCACTTCGATCATAATGCCGTCGGCTCCAACAGCGGCTGCAGCCATCGCCATGGGCTTCACGAGCCGCGCCATGCCGGTGGCGTGACTGGGGTCAATGACAATCGGCAGATGCGTGAGCTCGCGGAGCATCGGCACAGCGGAGAGGTCAAGGGTATTGCGCGTGTAGGTTTCGAACGTTCTGATGCCGCGTTCGCAGAGGATGACGTTATTATTGCCGCCCGCCATGATATATTCTGCGCTCATGAGGAGCTCCTTGAGCGTGTTGGCAAGGCCGCGTTTGAGTAGGATGGTTTTACGGGTCATGCCGAGTTCCTTCAGCATTTCGAAGTTCTGCATATTACGCGCGCCGACTTGTATAACATCGACTTCTTCAAACATCGGCAAGTGGTTTGCATTCATAATTTCCGTGACAATTGGCATGCCTGTTATTTTTTTGGCTTCGAGCAGGAGCTCAATGCCTTCCGCGCGTAAGCCCTGGAAATCGTACGGCGAGGTGCGCGGTTTAAACGCGCCTCCTCTTAGTAACGAGGCACCGGATGCTTTGACGCTCTCGGCGATGGCGATAATCTGCTCCGCCGATTCAACCGAGCATGGCCCGGCAATCAGTTGGAAATGCCCGCCGCCGATTTTAATACCGCCGCCGACATCGACAGACGTATCATCCGGATGGAATTTACGGTTGGCGCTCTTGAAGGGTTCGGTGATACGCTTGACGGATTCGATCATATCAAGTCCTTCGAGGAGCTCGGTATCGATTTTGCTCGTATCGCCGATGAGTCCGAGGATGGTACGGAACTCACCTACAGAAACGTGGACGTCGAGCCCTCTGCTTTTGAACCACGCTATTAAGTTATCTAGCTGCTGTTGGGTGACACCCGGTTTTAATACTGCGACCATTTAAATATCCTCCTTAAGTCATTTGACTCTTGTTTATTATGATGATTTTCGCTCAGAATATATAAAAAGAGACCCCGCAGCGATCTATCTGCGAAGCCTCTTGCAATTTGTTAGTTACTTTATTCGGTAACCGACTATATTGCGCTTTTTGCAGCATCAATCGCTCTTACTTTATTTCTAAAAAAGTAAAAGTAAAAATATGCGTATGCAAAAAGGACGTTTTTCATTTTGTCTCCTTCAATAAAGATGGGGAGATGTTACTATTTCTGTAACTTTATCATACCATATGATATGTGTCAATACTTTGCTGTGTTAAATTTATTTCGGAATTTGTTTTTAGGTGTCCTATTGACATTTGGGTCATAAACACGTAATATCACGGATATAATTAATTAGTTTAACTAACTAAATGATTCGGTGGTGACGGTTTAGATGCAAAGCTTTCAGGTTGTTCTGAACAATATGCTCATGGAAGTCTATCATAATATCGTACGCGTTGAAGAAGAATTTCTTCAGAAGAATGACCGCATAAACCTCACGATCCGTGAAATGCACCTCGTCGAGTGCGTCGGCATGGACAAGGAAAACGGGAAGACTGTCAGTGAAATTGCCGACTTTCTTAAGGTCGCGAAGCCATCCGTCACGGTTGCCGTCAATAAACTTGAGAAAAAGGGTTATCTCTGCAAAAACGGCTGTGTGACCGACGGACGTGTCGTCCGTGTCACGCTGACGAGAGAAGGCAAAAAGGTCTACGCTTATCACAAGCGTTATCATATGAGTATGATCCATGAAATAGAAGGCGAATTTGGCGAAGAGGAGCAGGAAGTACTGATCCGAGTTATGGCCAAACTGAATAAATTTTTCGAAAAGAGCGTTGGAGCTGCGACATGAGTTTTAAAATTTTAGGTACCGGTCACTTTGTCCCGTCACGCGTTGTGACAAACGATGAGCTTTCCACAATTGTTGAAACCTCTGATGAATGGATTTCGCAGCGCGTCGGTGTCAGAGAACGACGGGTCTGCACAACCGAGACAGCCGCTGATTTGGCTTACGGGGCGGCGTTAGAGGCGCTCAGTATGAGCAACACAAAACCTGAAGAACTGGACATGATCATCTGCGCGACTGTCAGCCCGGACGATGCGTCACCTTCGATGGCCTGTACGGTTCAGAGCATGCTTGGCGCGACATGTCCTGCGTTTGATGTGAGCGCCGCCTGCAGCGGGTTCATCTACATGCTAGAGACCGCCGCCGGTTTTTTTGCACGCAAAAAGGTTAAAAAAATGCTTGTTGTCGGCGGTGAGAGGCTGAGCAGAATCGTCGACTGGTCTGACCGCAATATCTGTGTCATTTTTGGAGACGGGGCAGGTGCGCTGGTTCTTGGTGAGGGCGATGATTACCTCTCGTCAAAGATTTTCGCAAAAGGCGGAGATAATGTTATAAAAATCCCTCATTTCGGGGGAACGTCGCCGTTTTATCAAAACGAATTACCAAAGCCTTATATCTATATGAACGGGCAGGAAACCTTTAAATTTGCCGTGAACGTCATGGTTCAAGATATCACTGATGTCATTCGGGAAGCCGGATTGCAGATGTCCGATATCGCGTGGGTCATCCCGCATCAGGCAAATGCCCGTATCATCGACGCTGCAAGCCGGAAGCTTGATATACCGGCCGAACGGTTCGGAAAAAATATTGAGAAGTACGGTAACACTTCAGCAGCCAGCATCCCGATCCTTATGGATGAGCTCAACAGGGAAGGCAAGTTTAAAGACGGAGATTATCTGGTACTCTGCAGCTTTGGCGGCGGTCTTTCAAGTGCGGCCTGTGTAATCCGCTGGGGCGTGTAAAAAATATGGTGCTCGTTTCGCTCTGGGAATTAACAGAGCGCAGCAAATATAAAAATGGAGGTTTATTATCATGATATTTGAGAAAATCGCAGCAATGATCTCGGAGCATTTTGGCACAGACATTCAGACCATTACGGAAGAAACAACCTTTGAGTCTCTCGGTATCGATTCGCTTGACACTGTTGAGATGGTTATGCAGCTCGAGGAGGATCTGGGCATCGAGATTGAGCTTGAGGAAAAACTGTCCACTATCGGTGAGCTTGCAAAATTCATCGAAGCAAAGATGGGCTAAGGGAAAAACGAGAGGAAACTGATAGAATGATTAAAACACCGGTATGTGATCTTCTTGGTATTGAATACCCGATTTTGCAGGGAGGAATGGCATGGATTGCCGACGGCAAGCTGGCAGCTGCCGTTTCAAACGGCGGTGGGCTCGGTTTGATTTCCGCCATGAATGCCGGTGCGGATTATCTGAGACAGCAGATTCAAATTGCCCGCGAACTGACTGACAAGCCCTTCGGCGTCAATATTATGCTGATGAGCCCCTTCGTCGAAGAGGTGAGTAAAACGGTCGCCGAGGAAAAGGTTGCCGTCGTTACGACTGGTGCCGGAAACCCCTCTAAATATATGCAGATGTGGAAAGATGCCGGTATTAAAGTCATACCCGTTGTCGCGTCTGTTGCCATGGCAAAGCTGATGACGCGTTCAGGCGCCGCTGCGATTATCGCTGAGGGCGGCGAAAGCGGTGGTCATGTCGGAGAGACAACGACGCTTGTCCTCGTTCCTCAGGTATGTGACGCCACGAATCTGCCTGTCATCGCGGCGGGCGGCATCGCCGACGGACGTGGCGTTGCCGCATGTTTTATGCTCGGTGCACAGGGGGTTCAGCTTGGCACACGTTTTCTCGTCGCCGATGAATGCGGTGTTCACGAAAATTACAAGGCCAAAATCATCAGCGCAAATGATATTGCCACAATGACGACAGGAAAACGCCTCGGCCATCCGGTCAGAAGTCTGAAAACACCATTCTCTAGAGCATATTTCAAAGCGGAATACACCGGTATATCGGATGAAGAGCTCGAAGCAATGGGCGTCGGCTCGTTGCGTTTTGCGGCAGTCGAGGGAAATAGCGAGAAGGGCTGCTTTATTGCGGGGCAGGCTGCGGGCATGATTCATAAAAGACAACCGGCAGCTGAAATCATCCTCGAAATTTTCAGCCAAGCGGAAATCGTGCTGAATGGAGCGAACAAATGGATAAAATAGCAGTCATTTTCTCCGGTCAGGGAGCCCAATACAGCGGTATGGGCAAAGAATTGTACAATTGCAGTACTGCTGCAAGGGCGGTATTTGACTGTGCTGACGCGATTCGTCCGGGAACCTCAAAGCAATGCTTTGAGGGTACTGCCGAGGAGCTGTCGCTGACGGTTAATACCCAGCCATGTCTCTACTGCGTTGATTTGTCCGCAGCGGCAGCCTTGAAGGAAGCAGGTGTTATGCCTGATATGCTCGCGGGCTTTTCACTCGGTGAAATCGCGGCGCTCGCATATTCCGGTGCCGTCACGTATGAAGCCGGATTTCAGATGGTCTGCAAAAGAGCAAAGTATATGTATGAGGCCTCGCTCGATAATCCAGCAGCAATGGCGGCTGTCCTAAAGCTTGACGATGACACCGTCGTGTCGATTTGCAGCGCTTTCCAAAAAGTTTATCCGGTCAATTTCAACAGCCCCGGTCAGGTCGTCGTATCAGGTGAAGTCGGCACGCTTGAAGAATTCAAAGCGGCTGTCAAGGAAAAAGGCGGCAAGACCTTGCCTCTAAAAGTCAGCGGCGGCTTCCACTCGCCGTTTATGGCCTCGGCATCCAACAGATTCTTAATGGAACTCGACAATTTCACTATTTCACCGCCGTCGCTGCCGTTATTTTCAAACGTCTCCGCACAGCCTTATGAGGATGATTTCAACAGTCTGCTGGCACAGCAGATTAAGAGTCCTGTTCAATGGTGGCGGACTGTAGAAAATATGATTGCTGCAGGCGCTGGGACGTTTATTGAGGTCGGGCCGGGCAAAGTCTTATCGGGGCTTGTTTCCAGAATTTCAGATAAAGTCCGCGTCTTTAACGTCGAGGACGAGGCAAGTCTTAAAAATACCATAGCGGAGGTGACAAAGGGTGCTTAACGGAAAAGTTGCGCTCATAACAGGGGCGTCACGCGGAATCGGCAGAGCTATCGCAATCAAATTTGCAAGCTTAGGTGCCGATATCGCCGTGATTTATGCCGGAAACGATGAGAAAGCGCAGGAAGTGGTGCAGGCTGCCCACGCGTACGGCGTCAGAGCAGAAGCGTTCAAGTGCGATGTCTCCGATTTTTCTGCTGTGAAAGCAATGGTTGAGGATGTGAAGAGCAAGCTGGGACCGGTTGATATTCTTGTCAACAACGCCGGTATCACCAAAGACGGGCTCGTCATGTCGATGAAAGAAGAAGCATACGATGCGGTCCTCAATACAAATCTGAAGGGCGCCTTCAACATGATCCGGCACTGCAGCCCCATGTTAATCAAGAAAAAAAGCGGTAAAATCATCAATATCAGTTCCGTCGCAGGCATCATGGGAAACCCCGGCCAGGCGAATTATTCGGCATCGAAGGCAGGACTTATCGGGCTGACAAAATCGGTCGCCAGAGAGCTGGCCTCCCGGAATATATGCTGCAATGCCATCGCACCCGGCTTTATACAAACAGATATGACGGAAAATATAACGCGTGATAATCCTTTGCTGGCACAAATACCGCTCGCCAGAGTCGGACTGCCGGAGGAAATCGCCGAGCTTGCGGCTTTTTTAGCACAGGACTGCGCCAACTACATAACCGGTGAGGTTATCCGTGTTGACGGCGGTCTGGCAATGTAAATAAAAGAGGGGAATTTATATGAACAGAGTCGTTGTAACCGGAATAGGCGCTGTGACACCAGTCGGAAATGATATAAAAACAATGTGGGAAAACCTCACCGCGGGCCGTCACGGAATCGGCACGATCACGAGGTTTGACTGTACGGATTATAAATGCAAACTGGCCGCCGAAGTGAAAGAATTCAATCCGCTTAATTACATGGATAAAAACGACGCGCGCAGAAGTGATCTTTTTGCCCAGTATGCCATGGCGGCAGCCTTTCAGGCGATGAATGACAGTGCGATAGAAGGCACTGTAGAACCGGAGCGTTTAGCCACGTCCTTCGGCTCAGGTATCGGCGGTATTATCACATTGACGGATGAGCAAATAAAGCTCTATAACGGCGGACCGAGAAAAGTATCGCCGCTATTTGTACCGATGATGATTTCGAACATCGCAGCAGGTAATATCGCCATCCGCTATAAAGCGAAAGGCTCCTGTATATGCGTGGTGACGGCGTGTGCCACAGGCTCCAATGCCATTGGTGAAGCTTTCCGTGCCATTAAGCACGGATATGCCGACGCGGTTATTACAGGCGGCAGCGAAGCGGCTGTGATGCCGCTGAGCGTTGCTGGTTTCACGAATATGACAGCGCTGACGACCTCCAGCAACCCAGACCTGGCCTCGCTGCCGTTTGATAAAAGGCGCGCCGGTTTCGTCATGGGTGAGGGCGCAGGCGCTATGATTCTTGAAGAATATGAGCATGCGAAAAAACGCGGCGCAAAAATATATGCGGAGATCGTCGGCTACGGTTCAACGTGCGACGCGCATCATATCACAGCACCAGACCCCGAAGCGGGAAGCAGCTCCAGGGCGATACGCGACGCTTTCGTTGAAGCGGGCAGTCCGTCCGGTAGAATCTATGTCAACGCCCATGGTACCGGAACGCCCTTAAACGACGCCTCCGAAACGATCGCTATTAAGAAAGCGTTCGGCGATAGAATTAATGACGTTGTTATCAGTTCGACAAAATCCATGACGGGTCATATGCTGGGCGCGGCCGGAGCGGTTGAAGCCATCGCCTCTGTTCTGGCTCTCAATACGGGAATCGTGCCGCCCACAGTCGGGCTCACCGAACCTGATCCGGAATGCGATCTTGATTATGTTCCGCTCGTGGCGAGAAAAGTTGACCCGACGCTTGCGATCTCTGTATCCATCGGCTTCGGGGGTCACAACGCATGCGTTGCGTTTAAAAAATTTGATGAATAAGACGTCCTCAATCGAGGAAGGTTCGGGGGGTTATGATGGAGTTTAATGACATCAAACAGTTGGCGTTAATGATGAAGGAATTGGGACTCACGTCTCTGGACTATTCCAAAGGTGACGCCAGTATCCGCATGGAACGCGGTGTGGCGCAGGCAGCGCCTGTTTATAGTGAACCCAAATCAGAGCTCCCGGCACAACAAACGGAAGCCGGCAGTAATGTGTATGCTGTCACATCGCCAATGGTTGGTGTCTTCTATGCGGCAGCCGGAGCGGATAAAAAGCCGTTTGTGTCGATCGGGGACAGGGTCAATGCCGGCGACGTACTCTGCATCATCGAGGCGATGAAGATGATGAACGAAATCACATCGGATAAAAGCGGCATCATCACAGAGATATGCGTCGGTAATAAGCAGATTGTCGAATACGGTCATCCGCTCTTCCGTATCAATCTTGACTGAATGATATAATGCTTTTTGACGACTCATTTATTCTGTAAGGAGATTGCGCCTTGGATAAAAATGAAATTATGGAAATATTGCCGCACCGCGATAATATGCTTCTTGTAGACGAAGCACATCTGGCAGACGGGAAGGCCTTTGGAAAGTATCATGTCAAGGGAGACGAATGGTTTTTACAGGGTCACTTTCCGGGGAACCCCGTAGTACCCGGCGTCATTCTCTGCGAAATACTCGCACAGTCCGCCTGCGTTTTGCTCGCTGAGGAAATACGCGGAAAAACGCCGTTTTTTGCCGGTCTTGATAATGTCAAGTTCAAACAGCCCGTCAAGCCTGGCGATACATTTGAAACAGAGTGTACCCTGACAAAATCGAAGCCGCCGTTTTATTTTGCAGATGGGCAGGGCTTCGTCAACGGCAAGCTTTGCGTGAAGGCGTCGTTTTCCTTTGCGATTGTAAAATCGCATGAGATTGTGAAATCGCATGAATGACAAAGCCATAGCAGTGAGAAGGTGACAAAGTGTTTTCAAAAATACTGATTGCAAACCGCGGTGAGGTTGCCATCCGAATCATCAGAGCCTGCAAGGAGATGGGGATTCAAACCGTGGCCGTTTATTCTCTTGCTGACAAAGAATCGCTGCACGTCGCGCTGGCTGACCAGAGTGTCTGCATCGGCGAGGCTCCGCCTTCTGACAGCTATCTGAATGCCGAACGGATTATCAGTGCCGCGATTATTACGAATTCCGAGGCGATACATCCCGGTTACGGATTCTTATCAGAAAGCCCGCGTTTCGCCGCGCTTTGTACTAAAAATGGTATTGGCTTTATCGGCCCGTCAAGCGACATCATTGCGCTCATGGGCGATAAAGATAAAGCAAGACAGACGATGAGAGAAGCCGGTGTGCCGATTATTCCCGGAACTGACATTTTAAGTAACGCCGAAGAGGCCATCGAAGCAGCGATAAAAATCGGATATCCCGTACTTATAAAAGCGCGTTCAGGCGGAGGCGGAAAAGGCATCCGCATCGTGAATGCGCCGGAGGAGCTTGAAAATGCTTTTTTGGCTGCCTCGCACGAGGCGCAGGAAGCCTTTGGCGACGGTGCGGTCTATCTTGAAAAACAGATTAACCCGGCCAAGCATATAGAGATCCAGCTGCTCGCTGATGAGACGCATCATATCGTCTGTCTCGCTGAGCGCGAATGCTCAATACAGAGGAACAATCAGAAGCTGGTTGAGGAATCGCCGTCGCCGGCCGTTAACGACGATTTACGCACGCGGATGACAAACGCGGCTGTAGCCGCGGCAAAAGCTGTGGGATACTGCAACGCCGGAACAATCGAGTTCCTGCTGGATAAGAGCAACAACTTCTACTTCATGGAGATGAACGTCCGACTTCAGGTGGAGCACGCCATCACAGAGCAAATCACCGGCATCGACATCGTCAAGTGGCAGATACGAATTGCCGCCGGTGTACCGCTCGACTTTACGCAAAAGGATGTCGTTATTGAGGGCAGCTCGATTGAATGCCGCGTCAATGCCGCAGCTGTTGGCAAAGTGACGTTTCTGCATGTGCCGGGCGGCCCGCGCGTCCGCTTTGACAGCGCGCTGTGGACCGGCTACATCGTCCCGCCTTATTATGATTCGCTTCTGGGTAAACTGATCGTTCATGCTAAGACGCGGGAGGAATCCATACGGAAGATGCAAGCCGCGCTGTGTGAGCTAGTCATTGACGGCGTGCCGAATAATATTGATGAACAGATTTCGATTATGAGCGATCAGCGGTTTATCAAAGGCGACTATAACACGAATTTTATCAAAGAACGTGGTGACAACTGATGGCGCTTGAGGCTTTTTTTAAGAAACCGAAAAACGAACTCGAAAAGGGCGGGAGACTTCCGCCGGTAAAGGCTGAAACGGAATACGAGTTGGTAGAAAAATGCCCGGGCTGCGGCAACAATATACCGCTGAGTGTGCTGTGGGAAAATCTGCATGTCTGCCGGTGCGGTTACTGTTTCAGGATGACATCAAGGCAGCGCATTCGGTTCATGACGGACAGAGACAGCTTCAACGAGCTGTTCGGCGAGATGGAGAGCGTTGACCTGCTGGATTTCCCCGGTTATAAAAACAAGCTGGAGAGCGTTAAGGTTTCAGCCCGTGAGAAAGAAGCTGTTATCTGCGGAGAGGCCCTCATCAATGGCACGCCGTGCGCGATGTTTGTCATGGAGCCGTACTTTATGATGGGCAGCATGGGTACCGTTGTCGGAGAAAAAATAACAAGGTTATTCGAGTATGCTGCCGAAAAAAGACTGCCGGTCATCGGCTGCACCGTTTCTGGCGGCGCGCGGATGCAGGAGGGTATTTTGTCTCTCATGCAGATGGCAAAAACGAGCGGCGCGGTGAAACGCCATAGTGACAGCGGCCTTCTGTATATCACCGTGATTACCGACCCGACGACGGGCGGCGTAACGGCCAGCTTTGCCATGGAGGGCGATATTATCATCGCCGAACCTGGTGCGACGATCGGTTTCGCAGGCGCACGGCTCGTCGAGCAGACTGTGCGGAAGAAACTGCCGTCGGGCTTCCAAAAGGCAGAGACGATGCTTGAGCATGGCTTCATCGATATGATCGTGCCGCGCAATGAGCAGAAGCGTATGCTCGGCACACTCCTCGCCATGCATGCGAAAGTGAATTGAGGTAGCTATGAAAACAGCGTATGAAATTGTAACGGCTGCCAGATCAAAAGACCGGCAGACGGGTATGGACTTCATCGAGCACGTATTTAAAGGGTTCATTGAGCTCCACGGCGACCGCCGCTATGCAGACGATCCATCCATCGTCGGAGGTCTTGCGTATATTGACGACTTCCCTATGACAGTGATCGCAACAGAAAAGGGCAGGGACACAAAGAGCAGAATAAAACGCAACTTCGGCATGGCGCATCCGGAAGGCTACCGCAAGGCGCTGCGCCTGATGAAGCAGGCCGAAAAATTCAACCGGCCTATCGTCTGCTTTGTGGATACGTCCGGTGCGTATCCCGGCGTCGGCGCGGAGGAGCGCGGACAAGGACAGGCGATCGCTGAGAATATTTCTGAAATGATGATGCTCAAGGTGCCCGTGTTATCCATACTGATTGGCGAAGGCGGCAGCGGCGGCGCATTGGCGCTCGCGGTTGCAAATGATGTCTGGATGCTGGAGAACGCGATGTATTCAGTCATAGCGCCGGAGAGCTGCGCGAACATCCTGTGGCGGGACACTGAAAAAGCGGCTGAAGCCGCTGAAAACCTGAAACTTACAGCCAAAGACGCATACGGCCTCGGCATCGTCGAGCGTATTATCTCGGAAAAAGGCGGAGATACGGAGAGACTCTTTTCCTCGCTCGCTTCGGATATCTGGAGCTGGTATATGAAAATGAAGGTCTACACACCGGAGGAACTCTCGGAGGCGCGTTACAAGAGATTTCGGAATTTAGGATCGTCCAAATCAGAATAAGTATCTTCTCATGACAGGAGGTTTACAATGAATATCAAGATTACGTCCGACAGCACCTGCGATCTTACAAAGGAGCTCCTGGACAGGTATGATGTTGCACTCATCCCGCTGTACATCATGAAAAACGGGAAAGCATATCGTGACGGCGTTGATATTACTCCTGCCGATATTTTTAGTTATGTCGAAAACAGCGGCGATTTCTGCACGACTGCCGCCGTTAATACGTTTGACTACATAAAGTTTTTTGACCGCTTCTCGTCAAAATACGACGCGGTTATCCATTTTAGTATCGGTTCCGGCTTCTCAGTCTGCAATATGAACGCCAATGCTGCGGCCAAGGTTTTTAATAATGTTTTTGTGATAGACTCGAAGAACCTGTCCTCTGGGCAGGGTCATGTCGTCATCGAGGCTGCTAAGCTGGCTGCTTCCGGTGACGACCCCGAATCCATCTGCAAAAAAATTATCAATGTCATTGAACGGGTAGAAACCAGCTTCCTTATTGATCGTCTCGATTATATTTTCAAAGGCGGCAGATGCTCGCTTGCCACCGCGCTCGGCGCGAGTTTCCTCCATCTGCGGACATGTGTTGAAGTCAGCGGCGGGATTATGCAGGTCACGAAGAAGTACAAGGGGACCTTTGAGAGCTGCGTTGAAACATATGTCAAAGATAAGCTCGAAGGTCGGCCTGATCTCGATTTAGACAGAATTTTCATTACACACCCGGCAGCCTCCAAAGCGGCTGTAAATGCAGCGCGCACGGCAATCAGTAAATATGCGTCATTCAACGAAGTCATTGAGACAAAAGCCGGCTGCACAATCTCCTGCCATTGCGGCCCGAGCACGCTCGGGGTGTTGTTTATCAGAAAATAAGTGTTGAGTAAGAAATTATCAGCTGTTGTACAACGCGGACGACCAATGGTCGTCCCTACGATGTTTACAACAGCTTTTTGCGTTTTGGAGTATCGCACCGTGTTACATCATTGCCGTAGGGACGACCATTGGTCGTCCGCGCTTCTAAGGCGTCTCGTCTTGTACGATTGTCAAATCATGCAGATAATGGTATGATGTGGTCAATATGAAAATTCAACCGATTTTGGCCTATACTAAAGAGAAACGAAAGGCGGATTTCTAGATAATGCTGACTTTTCAAGATGTAAGAGACAACGCAGCGATCAGGACATATATCACAAAAGCCGATGAAACGCTTACCACGCTTGGCTATACGGAGCACGGTTTTGCGCATGTGGGGAAGGTTGCGGAAGAATGCAAGTATATTCTGGAGACAATGGGCTATCCGCAGCGCGAGGTGGAGCTGGCGCAGATAGCGGGATTTCTGCACGATATCGGAAACCTCGTTAACAGGATCGACCATTCTCAAAGCGGGGCTGTCATGGCGTTTCGTATCCTCGATAATCTAAACTGCGACCCGGAAGGCATTGCGACGGTGACATCGGCCATCGGTAATCATGATGAGGGGACAGGCATCGCTGTCAATCCGGTCGCCGCCGCGCTGATTCTGGCCGATAAGTGCGATGTACGGCGCAGCCGCGTGAGGAATAAAGATACGATTAATCTGGATATTCACGACCGTGTGAATTACTCCGTCAAAAAGTCGATTTTAAAGATCAACGAAGAGCATACGATCATCAAGCTGAAGCTGACGATCGACACGAGATTCGGTTCCGTGATGGACTACTTTGAAATTTTCCTCGGCCGTATGATTATGTGCAGGAAGGCTGCCGAGACGCTCAATCTCCAGTTTAAGCTGATCATCAACGAACAGCAGCTGATTTAGCAGACTGGAAACGGAGGGGAAACGATGACAAATGACGGCAGATTTAACGGGTCGGTACAATCAGTCACCTTTAACGGCGACGCTGTTATAACTCTAGAGGAGGATTCTATCGTTTTTGATCGGGCAGGGAAATCTCTTGTGATGCCTTATGCCGATATAGACGGGTTTTCGGTACAAAATTACCGTTTGCTGATAAACGCCGAAGCTTATTCGGTTGTTGTGTCCCAGCTGGGCAGAGATACGGACGTTCTATACGAGAAGCTCTGGGAGGCTTATAACTTGCGGACGCTGAAAGCTTTTTTTGTTCAGGGCGAACCCCAGTTTGAAGCGCAGGGTGAATACAAATATGCTGATGACGGCGGTCGGTCGCAGGGTATCGCGAAGATCAAGCTGTATGAAAACTGCCTCTGTATTTTGCCGCCGTCGAGCGACGCCAGGCGTATTCCGCTCTGTTTCTTAACGGAGCCCGTCATGATGAATTTTATGATAAGAATGACGCTTAATACAGGTGAGACGTACGAAGTCGTCCGTCTTGGCGACCATACAAAGCGCCTGTTTGACCTGATACAAAGCAATATGATGAAAATCCATAACAACGCCAGCACAACTGTCAAAGCCATAGACGGGTCTTTAAACGCCCGTTTATCGTCCGATATCGCCTGGCTTGTCCCAGACGGTGCAGCAGCACAAACGGCCGCGCTCAATTCAATCGCGCCTTCATTTATTAAGGCGCTCGAAGCGAGAATCGCCGCAAGCCGCGCTGCAGATACATACACCTTCTTCAAAGAAATCTGCCTGCCCGAAAACCTCTATACCGGCATCAAAACAGGCCTCACTTGGACCGAGGAAGCAGCCGAGATTATCTGGGTCACTGCCGTTAAATGCAAAACGGAGGTAGGCATCGCCGCCGTAGAGCTCGCTCTAGGTGAAGAGGATTCCGCTGCAACCTTCATTTACAAATTCAGCGGCGACCAAACCGCATTTTTCAAGCGGCTCAACCACGCCATGGAAGCCATTAGCTTCCACCGCGAGGTAATATCCATGCCGGACA
The DNA here is from genome assembly GCA_942492735.1 of uncultured Eubacteriales bacterium. Classification (GTDB taxonomy): domain Bacteria; phylum Bacillota; class Clostridia; order Oscillospirales; family Oscillospiraceae; genus Sporobacter. The sequence goes on along the minus strand of OW818648.1, from coordinate 3,147,781 downwards.
GTGAGCTGAAGCTTGATGCGAACGCGCTGTATGCCATGGCGGTCAAGCGCACCGGAGCGCTGCGGTTCCTCCGTTCCTGTTTCGCGGGAAGAGCGATACACAGGACGCTCGATTCGTGGCAAAGCAGTATCAATGAGTGGATGATATAGATCTCGCAGCATAAATGATAAAGATAACCAGGGTGAACCGCCTGACAGTTCACCCTGGTTATCGATTTAGTACGATTAATCGAGCTTCAGAGCGTCGGAAATTTTGGCAAAATATGCTTTGTAGGTTTCCTTTGTGACCATCTCCATGCCGATATAGTAAACCGTCATTTTATCACCGGGAGCACGCCTGCTGGACCATAGACTCTCTTGCGTCGCTTTGCCGTCCATCATCGCAATGAGACCGCATATCGTCGGTACTGCATATTGATAATTGGAGATCGCCAAGCAGGTTACCCAGCAGCCATCGTAACCGTTGTCCCATTCAGAGCTCAGGATATCGCTGCCGACGCAGGAAATGAGAACCTTATCCTCGATTTTAATGCTTTCAGCAGCGCGGGCAGCGCCTTGCGCGTACATTTCAAGACAGGATACGACAAACCAGTATTGTACATCGGGATTTGACGCAAAAATCGTGGAGACGAGATTATAGCCGGTATCTGTGTCCAATTTGCCTGTTACACCGTCAGCAGTGAAGATACTGGTGTTCGTCGGCAGCAGCTCCTTGAATTTTGCCATAGCGCCGTCATGACGGTCTTGGAAATCCTTGTTTGGAGAGAAAGTGATATCAATCAGGCCGATTTGTGTCGCATCTATTTCGCCCCAGTAGTTTTTGTAGTTGTCATAGAGCCACTGCACTTCAATCTGACCGGCTTTGAAGCCATCGAGCGCGACGCAGGGGACAATGGAACTGCCTGACTCGTCCCTGACAGTGTTTAATAAGCCAATATAGGGGATACCGGTTTCATCTAGAACCTCTTTGATACGGTCGGAGGAGTTGGGGTCTATAACATTGATAAAACCGTCAACACCCTGACCTGCCAAGACCTCAATGTTCTGGATATACACATCGATGTCGTTGTCACCGGTTGTCGTGCTGATTTTGTAGTTCAGTTTCGTCGAAAGCTCTTCCAAAACAGTCGTTATGTTCTGCATGAGCTGCATCGGCCTGGGATAAGCAAAAACGATGCTGTAGGTCTTCCTAGACGCAGGATCAACGCCGCTCTTGAAGAATCCAATCGAATCTTCACTTGCTGTGACGTCAGTAGGTTCCTTTGACGCGCTAGGGGAGGGGGTGGCTGATGGGCTTGCCGCTGCGCTGGGGGATGTCGGCGTACCGGTGCCGGTACATGAGAAAAGTGTGAAGATCATGAGAACTGCCAGTAATACCGTAATTGCTTTTTTCATTAAAGTTCCTCCCAAAAAAGACTCTGTTGTTACCTGATGGCTTTGTTTATGTCTTTACTGGATTTCAACTATTTATACGCTCAACCGATATATTTTGTAATATGGTTAGATACTATGACTGACTGGCGAACACAGTTCGCCCCTACGGCGATCGTACGAATTTTATGTTACGCCAACTGGTTATACTTCGGTTTTTACGTAGGGGCGATCTGTGATCGCCAGTCGTTACGTCTTCTTCGCAAAGTAATAATACTCATTTCCTTTGCTGCGCAAACGTTTGGCCATATATTCCAATCGCTTTAAACCTCGTACGTAGGGCGCGGCATCCTTGACGCGCCGCTCTTGTTGGCGCGACTAACAATTACATCCGAGCGAAGAGAACAACCGCAGCGTAAGTCCCGCCCCGTGGATAGTGCTTGCGGCGCGGAAGAGGAATGGCGCGTCAAGGATGCCGCGCCCTACGCTGATAAAAGAACTGCCTCACAATTAAAGGTGAGGCAGTTCTTCGTAGAATGTTTATATCGATTTCGTTCCGCATTCACCGCAGAATTTGACGCCGGGCTGTATTTCCGCGCCGCAGTTGGCGCAGCGCTTGGGGCCGGGTTTGGCTAGTGGTGAGCCGCAGTTGTTGCAGAACTTGACGCCTTGCGCGTTTTCCTGCCCGCAGTTGGTACATTTATTGAGCGCCATGGATGCGCCGCAGTGGTTGCAGAACTTACCCGTCCCGGCTGGCTTGCCGCAGGTGGGGCAGATGGTGGTCTTGCTCTCGAGCTTATCATCCCATACGGTGGCTGTCTGTGCTTTATCGTCGATGTTTCGGCGCATTGCTTCGGCTTTCGCTTTGGCAACGTAGATTTCCTGACGTGGCGCGCATTCGACGCAGAGACCCTCGTCCTCATTATAATCGGAATCACAGACGTACTGATGACAGCTGTGGCAGCGGTGGAAGTGGCGCTGTGCCTCATTCTGTGCCATTTCAAAGGCCTTCTCATGCTCCTTCATCCACTCGGGGCTTCTATCCTCAAATCGGTCCGACATGACATAGCCGCCGCGTTCGACGGCATTGCCGATGTTACCGATCGCTCCGCCGAATAAATCGCCGAGCACACCGACACCGCGCGTCAGCCCGCGAAGATTTTTCCCCTTTTTATATGTTGTCGACTCAATGAAGCTGCTTTTAAATCCGTCGTTACAGCAATCGCAATAGAAGGTAAACTGGAATCCGGCCTCAGTTGATTCGTCCTGATGATTTCTCGTAAATGATTTCAGCATAATAACACCTCAAATATGATTCTTATTATTTGTCAGCTCGGCTTTGATCTTTTTGCCGCAGGCCGTGCACGTTCTGTTTTGATAGAATTGAAAATTAAGGCATCTTTTGTTCTCACATTGAACCATCAGCGATTTGCCGCAAGATTCGCAGTTATCCTGCACAAACGTCCTGTTATTGCAGTGCGGGCATTGTATGTACAGTGGCTTGCCGCAGCCGGGGCACACAGCGTCACCTTTTTGGATGACACGCAGGCATGCTGGGCAATTAAAACAGAACGGACTGTGGCTGCCGCATTTGGTGCAGAAACGCGAGTCCGCTTCAATCAATTGGCCGCAGTGCATACAAGGTTCTTTATAAAATGCCATTGATTCAACCCCCAGAAACTATATTAATTACCATAATAAGCGATTTGTTATAAAAAATCAATCGGGCATGAGGAATTTTATATTCATGAATTGGGTAAGATGTCTTAATATGAATTCATTTGCTGTATTCTTTATATTTAAGAATACATGTTGACAGCTTTTTTATCATGGCATATAATTTACACAGAAGACTCCGCTTTATTGGAAAGTCCGACAGAGAATTCGCGTCACCGACTGAGAGCGCGATACGGATAAGTAGTAAGCAGGGGAACACTTCATCAGAATTCGGTGACGCGAATTCTTGAACCGGGAATTGAATATGAAAGTGGTCGCGGCATTTGTGTCGCTTCAATGCGGGTGGCACCGCGGGTTTAAAAGACTCGTCCCGGAATTATTTTATGAATAATTCCCGGGATTTTTTATTTGGAGGAAAAAATATGTACAGGACACATATCTGCAATGAGCTCCGCGCCCAACATATCGGCATAACCGCAAGCCTCAGCGGCTGGGTGGACACGATCCGCGATCACGGCGGCGTCAAGTTCCTTGACCTGCGTGACCAAAGCGGCGTTACACAGATTGTGTTTCATGACGATTCTATGCTTGACGGCGTTACCAGAGAATCTGTCATCTCCGTATCAGGTGTTGTGAAAAACAGGGATGCGTATAATCTCAATCCAAAGCTGGATACCGGTATGCTCGAATTGCATGCCGACAGCATTTCAGTGCTCGGTTCGTGTAAAAGCATTCTGCCATTTGAAATTCGGGAGTCGACAGCGACGCGAGAGGAAGTCCGACTGAAGTACCGCTTTCTTGACCTGCGAAACCCGGAGATTCATAAAAATATTGTTTTACGCGCAAAGGTTATCAGTTTTCTCAGGAAACGTATGGAGGACCTCGGTTTTCTCGAGATCCAGACGCCCATACTGACAGCCTCGTCACCGGAGGGCGCGCGGGACTATCTCGTGCCGAGCCGCAAGCATAAGGGCAAATTCTACGCTCTGCCGCAGGCCCCGCAGCAGTTCAAGCAGATGCTGATGGTATCCGGCTTTGACAAGTATTTTCAAATTGCGCCATGCTTCCGCGATGAGGACGCGCGTGGGGACAGGTCGCCGGGTGAGTTTTATCAGCTTGATTTCGAGATGGCGTTTGCCGAGCAGGAGGATGTGCTGAAGGTCGCCGAAACGGTCCTGTATGACGCGTTCAAAACATTTTCAGATAAGCGTATATCACCTGCGCCCTTCCGCCGCATAACATATGCCGACGCGATGATGACGTATGGCTGCGATAAGCCTGATCTGCGGAACCCGCTGACGATCTGCGACCTGACTGAGCTTTTTGGCAAGGTCGAATTCGCCGCGTTTAAAAACAAACCTGTTCGCGGCATTGTAGCCGACTGTGCGGGACGCCCGCGCAGCTTCTTTGATAATTCCCTGAAATATGCGACATCCATCGGTATGAAGGGTCTCGGGTATATGACGCTGACTGAAGGCGCGTTTAAAGGGCCCATCGAAAAATTCCTGTCCGACGACCAAAAGCAATATTTGATCGGACAATGCCATATTAAAGAGGGTCAGACGCTTTTCTTCATCAGCGACAGTTCAGCTGTTGTCGACAAATACGCCGGACTCATCCGTATGTGGTTGGGTGAGAACCTTGATATAATAGATAAGGATGCATTTGAGTTCTGCTTCGTCGTCGATTTCCCAATGTTCGAGCGCAATCCGGAGACGAATATTATGGAGTTTACGCACAATCCGTTTTCGATGCCGCAGGGAGGTCTGGAGGCTCTTATGACAATGAATCCGCTCCAGATCATGGCGTATCAGTACGATATCGTCTGTAACGGTGTTGAGCTCTCCTCCGGCGCGGTACGGAATCATTCGCCGGAAATCATGAAAATGGCGTTTAAAATAGCCGGTTATCCGGAAGAGGAGCTCGAAAAGAGATTTGGCGCATTGTATACGGCGTTTCAGTACGGAGCGCCACCCCATGCAGGAATGGCACCGGGCATAGACCGTATCGTGATGCTTTTAGCTGAAGAGGAAACAATCAGGGACGTCATTGCGTTCCCCTTAAACGGCAACGCCCAGGACCTTCTGATGAACGCCCCGTGCGAGGTTTCAGAGCTCCAAATGCGTGATGTTCACATTAAACCGAGATAGAGCCCCACTGCTCGTCTCACAGAGCCGTCGGACTGCGCACGCACATGTTGTTGTCATTCCGCGAAGGCGGGAATCCAGGCCTCAGTACGTGAACGTAAATTCCCGCCTTTGTGGGAATCCACCACGCGTTCGCACGCCAAAGTTAACTAAAACGGGTCGCCAATGCGTGTCATCCTGAACAATGCTCGGAACGAGCGTTTGGTGAAGGATCTCCAGGTAATCTCTGATTGTTGCGTCGGCATTAGTTTGCCTGGAGATTCTTCGCAGGCTCAGAATGACAAACCGCCGGTGTTTCATAGCAATGACACGAAGGAGAAGTTTAAACCACGGGCGCATACGTATATGCGCGAAGGAGTGACGAAATGATCACATACGACGAACTTAACAAACTGGCGGCGCTGGCGAAACTGTCGCTCGACGGTGAGGATATGAACGCACTGGCACAGGATATTACAAGCATCCTGGAATTTGCCGATGCGATTGCGCAGGCAGCGGTTGATCTGCCGGAAGGCGATACGGAAGACGCCGAATGGCGTTTTAGAGAAGATGTGCTGCAGCCGTCATTTCCGGTTGAAGACATACTCAAGAACGCCAGGGAGCAGCAGGACGGCTGCTTTGTGGCGCGTAAGCGGGGAGGACTGCTCGGATGAACAAAATTGGTGATGTCAGACGCCTTCTGAAAAACAAAGAAGTCACATGCCGTGAACTGACAGAGAAGTTCCTGAGTGCCGCCCAATCAGAAAACAAAGAGCTGAATGCCTATATCTCACTCACAGAAGAAGCGGCTTATACAGCGGCGGCCGCAGTCGATAAAAAGCTGCAAAACGGCGAAGAGCTCGCACCCTTGGAAGGCGTCCCTTTTGTCTTGAAAGACAATATATCAACGGCTGGGCTGAAAACGACATGCGCGTCGCGCATGCTTGAAAATTATACGCCCATTTATGATGCTGCCGTGTGGGAGAGCCTGAAGTCGCAGAATGCCGTCATTATCGGCAAAGGCAATATGGATGAGTTTGCGATGGGCTCAACATGCGAAAACTCATATTTCGGCGGTTCGAAAAACCCGCACAGTACAGCACATGTTGCAGGCGGCAGCTCCGGCGGCGTGGCATCGGCTGTCGCGGGGAATATAGCCGTGTACGGCATCGGTTCGGATACCGGCGGCAGCATCCGCATGCCTGCGTCCTTCTGCGGGCTCGTCGGGCTAAAGCCGACTTACGGCGCGGTCTCGCGCCGCGGTCTCATCGCTTACGGCTCGTCGCTTGACCAAATCGGGCCGATCACAACATGTGTAGAAGACGCCGCACTCATTTTTGACGCCATCTGCAAAAAAGACCCGGCCGATATGACAAGTCACGGTTCAACACCGGTTTCGAACAAGATTTCAGGTAGCATTAAAGGACTTAAAATCGGTATCGCCAAAGAGTATTTCGAAGGCTTACCGGAGTCCATTCAAAAGTCACTTGACGATGCGATAGCCCTCTATCAAAAAATGGGCGCGGAAATCGTACAGCTTCAGTTCCCCATGCTCAAATATACATTGCCCACCTACTATATCCTCGCATGCGCCGAAGCGTCCTCGAATCTTGGACGTTATGACGGACTCCGCTACGGTCACAGGACGGAAGAATTTTCGGATCTGAATGATTTTGTCTGCCGCACTCGCAGTGAAGGCTTCGGCAAGGAAGTTCGGCGAAGAATACTACTTGGGACATATGTCCTCAGCGCGGGGTATTTCGACGCGTATTATAATAAAGCGCAGCTTTTGAGAAAAAGCATCAAGAACGAGTTTACAAAAATGTTTTCGCAGTGTGATGTCCTGCTCACACCCACAGTACCGGTTACAGCGTTGAAATTCGGCTCGGATTTGACACCTGTTGAAACGTATCAGACTGACATCTGCACCTGTTCTGTCAATATCGCCGGACTGCCGGCGATTTCGATACCGTGCGGCTTTGATCAGAGCGGTCTGCCGATTGGGCTGCAGCTGATCGGAGATAAGTTCCAAGAAGCCGGTATACTGAACGCATCCTTTGCATTCGAACGCGAAACGGCACAGTCGTTTATGAAAATGGCGGATATGGGGGTGAAGTTGTAATGTATGAGATGGTCATCGGGCTTGAAACACATGTTGAGCTCTCGACGAACACAAAGATATTCTGTACCTGCACGACAAAATTCGGCGGCGAGCCGAACACACACTGCTGCCCTGTCTGCACAGGCCAGCCGGGCAGTCTGCCGGTTCTGAATAAAAGCGTCGTGGAGTACGCCGTCACAGCCGGGCTTGCGCTCAACTGCAATATAAACAAGCGCTCCATCATGGCGCGCAAGCATTATGTTTATCCGGATTTGCCGAAGGCGTATCAGATATCGCAATACGAGCTGCCGCTCTGTGAAGGCGGCTGGGTTGAATTATCCAGCGGTAAAAAAATCAATCTCACGCGCATCCACATCGAGGAGGACGCGGCGAAGCTTATCCATCAGGGCAGCGCGGTCTTTGTCGATTACAACCGCGGCGGTGTGCCCTTGATTGAGATTGTCTCTGAGCCGGACTTCCGAAGCAGCGACGAGGCGACGGAATATCTTGAGAAACTCCAGACAATCCTGCGTGCTGTCGGTATTTCGGACTGCCGCATGCAGGAGGGGTCGATGCGATGCGATGTCAACATATCGCTCAGACCGAAGGGGCAGGAAGAGTTCGGCACACGGGCTGAGATAAAAAACCTCAACGCCTTTACGTCCGTCGCTGCCGCGATAGCGTGCGAATTTGATCGGCAGGAAGAGCTCCTGTCGGGTGGCGGTACAGTTGTCCAGGAGACACGCAGCTTCGATGCGGACTCCGGGACGACGAGCAGCCTGCGCGGTAAGGAAAACGCCGACGATTACCGTTATTTCCCGGACCCGGATATCATTCCAATCATCATACCAGATGACGTACTCCAACAGCTTTTTGGGAGACTGCCGGAGCTGCCGGATAAAAAGCGCGCGCGTTATGTCGCCGAGCTTTTGGTGCCGGAAGCTGAAGCGCGTATGCTAACAAAATACAGAAAGGTTTCTGAGTATTTTGAAACAGCGTGCTCCGGCGTAGACAGCCCCAAAACAGTCGCGACCTTCATGGTCACGCAAATGTTCGGACTGATTCAGACGGAAGCCGAACGCGAGCACTGGTCGCCGAGCATCAGCGCCCCTCAGCTGGGTGAACTCGTTAAGCTGCTTGAGAGTAATAAAATAAACCGCAATCTTGCTAAACGCGTCTTATCCCAAATGCTCGAAACCGGAAAATCAGCGGCAGATTTTATCTCCGAGGAAGATATGGCAGGCTTCGATGCATCGGCCCTGAATGCGCTCTGCATGCAGGCCGTCGCTGAGAACGTCAGGTCCGTCGATGATTACCGCGCCGGTAAGGAAAAGGCCATCAAGGCGCTCGTCGGTGCCGTCATGCGCGCATCGCAAGGCCGCGCCAACGCCATCGAAGCGGAAGAAGAACTCAAAAAGCTGATCATGGGATAAACGAAAATATACGCAGCGGGGTTATGGCATTGCTTTACGATGCCGTGACCCCGTTGTTTTACTGGCGAACACAGTTCGCCCCTGCGACAAGACGCCCAATGGGCGTCCCTACGAAAAACCTCATGTCATGCCGTAGGGACGGCCATTAGCCGTCCGGCTAGTCCGCGCAGATCAGATAAATGGCTTAAAAGAATATTACGTCGCATTGTCACCAAATGCGTATAAACGGTTGACAATGCGACGTTTTCCTTTTATAATGGGCAAAAACTTGCAGGCAGGTGATGAAGATGGACTTGAAGGCTCAAGTACTCGTGACACTGGAGAGAAATAAAGGCGGCTATGTTTCCGGCGGTGAGCTGGCCGAAACACTGTACGTCAGCCGGAACGCCGTATGGAAGGCTGTCAACGCGCTCAAACTGGAGGGGCATAACATCACGGCAGTCACCAATAAAGGCTATTGCTTGACGCCGGAGAGTGATGTTTTATCGGCGGCCAGTATTGGAAAGCATCTCGGCGCGCTTGAAAAGACCTTCGACATTGCGGTGTTTAAAACTCTGACATCGACGAATACGGCGCTGAAGGAGCACGCAGCGAAAGGCGCGCGTGAAGGTACAGTCATTGTCGCCGAAGAGCAGAGCGGCGGACGAGGACGGCAGGGGAGGGACTTTTATTCGCCTGCCGGAACAGGCATCTATTTCAGCCTGCTGTTGCGGCCGAGTGTAAAAGCGTCTGACGCGACGCTCATTACGACGGCGGCGGCTGTCTCCGTTGCCGCGTCGATTGAAGCAGTCACAGGTGTCGAAGCAAAAATAAAATGGGTGAACGATGTCTTCTGTCACGGCAAGAAGGTCTGTGGGATTCTGACGGAAGGCGCGTTTGATATGGAGAGCGGCGGTATGGAATACGTCGTGCTCGGCATCGGTATCAACGTCGTACAGCCGGCAACTGGATACCCCGGTGATATTTCAAACGTAGCGTCGGCAATTTACGAAGATCAGATACCGGAAGCAGAAGTGCGAAGCCGCTTGATTGCCGAAATACTGAATCGATTCCTGGGCTTTTACAACCAATTGGCCGAAAAGATATTTCTGAAGGAGTATAAAGCGCGTTCTTTTATAGTCGGGAACGATGTGAACGTCATCGCAGGCGATACGTCGAAAAAAGCAAAGGTGCTCGATATCGACGATGACTGCCGGCTCGTCGTTCAGTTTGATAACGGCCTGGTTGAAGCTCTGTCTACCGGTGAAGTGTCCATCAGACCGTATTTTTCGTAGGGCAAGGGCTCTGCTCTTGCCATGCAGACTAAAAATAAGAAGGAACCATATATAATTTGTGAGGGATACTTAAACATGAAAATAAGAAACATGGTTTTTACAGCGTTGTTTGCGGCAATCATATGTGTCGTTTCGCCTTTTAAAATACCAATCGGCGAAGTACCGATCACTCTTGCGACGTTCGCGATTTATATTGCCGCGTCGGTGCTCAACTGGAAGTATGGCACACTCGCCGTTCTCGTCTATATTCTCATCGGCTTGGTCGGGCTGCCTGTTTTTTCGGGCTTCGTCGGCGGCGTGCAAAAGCTCGTTGGTCCAACCGGCGGCTTTATCATCGGGTATATACCGTGCGCCTTCATCATCGGACTGATTATTGACAGACATGAATGTAGAAAATGGCTGTATCCTGTCGCCATGGTCGTTGGAACAGCTGTGCTTTATGCTTTAGGCACCGTATGGATTATGATCTCACTGAAATACACACTTGCCGCCGCTCTGATGGCCTGCGTCGTGCCGTTTCTGATTTTTGACGCCGTGAAAATTATACTGGCTTCTGTGATTGCGCCGAGACTGAGGAAGCTGTTGAAAAATCAGAGGACTTAGAGAAGATCAAAAAGCTATGTCCGAATAGATCAACGGCGCGCCGGGTCGTCGCGCCCTACGAGCAGAACGCCAAGTACGATGTAGACATATCGTCGGCTACCGTCTTTAGTAGGGCGCGGCATCCTTGACGCGCCAATCTTGTTCCGTGCCGTAAGTGCTATCTGTGAGGCGAGATATATGCCTGCCTTCGATTTCTCACACCGGACGCAATTATATGACGCGCCTACAAGAACGGCGCGTCAAGGATGCCGCGCCCTACAGAATAAAGCAGTTTTGCGGGACTTGATACTACTTTCAATCAGGATGCTTTGCAAAATAAACGCCAATATGGTAAACTTAGTCAAAACATGACGGGACGGAGGTCGTGACGTGGCAGAGCTTATGACGGATATTCGGTTTATCAAGGGTGTCGGTGAAGCGCGCGCCAAAGCGATGGGGAAGCTCGAGATTCACACGCTTCGGGACCTCGTTTGTTTTTTCCCGAGGGCGTATGAGGACAGAACGATTATGAAGCCGATATCCATGCTGATCCCCGACGAGACCGTCTGCGTGCAGGCAATGGCCGCAACAGTCCCAAGACTGTCGCATGTACGCAAGGGACTTGACCTCGTTAAGGTGAAAGTTGTTGATGAGGGCGGTGCTCTTGAACTCACGTTCTTTAACCAAAGCTTTGTTAAGGATGCGATCAAACCGGGCGAGAGCTATGTTTTTTATGGAAAGGTAACCGGTACTCTCAAGCGGCTGGAAATGACAAATCCCATATTTGAAAAGGAGACGGCGCACAATGTGACGGGGCGGATTGTGCCTGTTTATCCGCTGACGTCTGGCCTGTCGCAGAATATGATGTCCAATGCGGTCCGTCAGGGGTTAGACGCCTGCGGCGACCTGATGCCGGATTATCTGCCCCTCAGTGTTCGTGAGACCTATCAGCTGGCGCACGCCCGCTATGCATATGAAAATATTCATTTTCCGGCGCATTTTGAAGCGCTGGAGATCGCACGCAGAAGACTTATTTTCGAAGAGCTGTTTATTATCTCAGCGGCAATGGGCATCCTGCGGAAAGGCCGCAGCGTCAAAACAGGGCGCGGCCTGAAGGAAGCCGACATCAGTGAATTCTATGAAGTGCTGTCATTTAAGCTAACAGGCGCTCAAATCCGGTCGATTGAACAAGCTGTCAGTGATATGCTTCAAAATACGCCGATGAACAGGCTCGTACAGGGAGACGTCGGCTCAGGAAAAACAGTCGTCGCGGCGGCCTGCTGCTGGTATGCGTGGAAGTCCGACTGTCAGTCGGCATTCATGGCACCGACGGAAATATTAGCCGAGCAGCATTATCGGACATTAAGCCAGCTCCTTGAGCCGATTGGTATCCATGTCGGGCTCCTGACTGGAAGTATGACAGCAAAACAAAAGAAAAATATACAGACGCAGATTCATCTGGGCGAAGTCGATGTTGTCATCGGCACGCATGCGCTGCTGTCGGAAGGCGTTGAATTCTTTGACCTCGCGCTTGTCATCACCGACGAGCAGCACCGTTTCGGCGTCAGCCAGCGTTCGGCATTGACAGCCAAAGGCGACAGCCCGCATGTGCTTGTGATGTCAGCAACGCCGATTCCGCGTACGCTGGCGCTTATTATTTACGGTGATCTTGATGTTTCGATTATCGACGAGCTTCCGCCGGGGCGCCATAAGATAGCGACGTATACGGCAAACGAAAAGCTCCGTCAGCGGACATATGATTTTATGCGCAAGCTGATCGGTGAGGGGCGACAGATCTATATTGTCTGCCCGATGGTAGAGGAGAGCGAGACGGCGGATGACGATCTCAAATCAGCGCAGGCGTATGCCGAAAAGCTGAAAACAGAGGTGTTTCCTGACCTCAAAGTCGCCTTAATACACGGACGGATGAAGCCCAAGGAGAAGGATAGTGTCATGTCTGCCTTTTCCGCCGGAGAGACGGACATTCTGGTTGCGACAACGGTTATTGAAGTCGGTGTTGATGTCCCGAATGCCGCACTGATGGTCGTTGAGAACGCCGATAGATTTGGTCTCTCACAGCTGCACCAGCTCCGGGGACGTGTCGGCAGGGGTCAGCATCAATCCTACTGTATCCTTTTTGAAGGTGCAGGTGGCGATGTTTCGAAAGAAAGGCTAAAAATCATGTGCGACACAAACGACGGCTTTAAGATATCTGAAGAAGATTTAAAGCTGCGCGGTCCCGGCGACTTTTTCGGATCGCGTCAGCACGGTCTGCCGGAAATGCGTATCGCCAATTTGGTTTCTGATATGGACGTACTGACGAGGGCGCAAACGGCGGCTCTCGATGTGTTGAAGAAGGACCCCGACCTATCAAATCCCGATAACAGGATATTGCAATATCGGATCGGCGAGCTTTTTGAGCTCAAAGCGAACACGCTGAATTGATTTCAAAATCTCGATATGCGGAAAAATCGCTAAAAGTGGGGAAGAAACGATAAAAAATAGGCAAAATATATACAAAACTGTAACAAAATTAAAGTAAAAATGACAAAATTGAGATAACTGTGTTGAATTAACTTGCTTTAACCCTTATAATGAATACATAAATGTTTCAATATAGAATGACAGTCTCGGTTAAATGTATTGGCTGAAAAACAAAGAGCAGCACTATAACTTGGTGCTGCTTTTTTACCGAGTTGCATTTTTACAGACGGGAGGTGTGAACCTGATTGAGAAAGAGATTGAAACGGACGCTCGCAGTGGTCTTATTTTTTGCGCTGATATCATCATCCGCACTGCTCTTGCCGCAAGTCCGTGCTGCTGCAATGACGACGAGTGAAAGCTGTATCACATTTATAAAAGATTATGAAGGGTTCAGAAGTCACGTCTATTGGGACAGCGGTTCAGCCTTCATCGGGTACGGAAGCATATGCCGCTCGTGGGATTATCCGGACGGTATATCACGAGAGACAGCAGACGCACTGATGCGTCAGGCGCTAAAAATCAAAGAGGATGCAGTCAATAAATTCCTGGTAAAATATAATATTCAAGTCACACAGAATCAATTTGATGCACTACTTAGCTTTACATACAATATCGGAACCGGCTGGATGAATTCAAATACCCGGCTTTACAATTATCTGATCAGCGGCATCGGAAATTACTCGGATATACAAATTGTCAACGCCATTGGTGTATGGTGCCATCAGGGGAAATCGGTGAACAGTGTACTGGTTGAACGGCGTCTTGAAGAGGCGAAGATATTCCTGTATGGTGATTACGCCGGAACAGATCCGCATTCCTACAGATACTTAACCTTTAACGCCGGAAATGGCAGCGTCGAAAACAGCATCGTGTTTTTTGAATACGGTAAGACATACGGTGAAATTCAAACAGCCGCACGCACCGATAAAATATTCGCCGGATGGGCAACGGCGTCGGGGACCTATATCACGCCGACATCGGTTGTAGAAAAAAACCTGGCGGTTACCGCAGTCTGGTCTGACAGCGCTGTACCCGTGCAGAATAAAATCTTCCCTGACGTCAGTGAAACAGATTGGTTTTACTCCTATGTGAAAGACTTGAGCAGTAGAAATATCCTGAGCGGACTCCCGGACGGGTATTTCCATCCCGAAAAAGTCATTACAAACGGCGAAGCCCTCAGACTGATTCTGTGTGCTGTCGGTTTTGAAGCTCAGACTCCTGTTGATAGCAATTGGGCAAGCGGATATCTAAAGCTGGCTGTGTCAAAGGGGCTCGTGAACCCGGGAGAAATCAGCGACCTGAATGCGCCGATCACGCGTCTCCAAATTGCTCAAATCACAGCTAAAGCACTCGGCCTAACGGCACTAGATTATGATCCGGTTTTCACCGATACCTCCGATGGCTTTGTGCTTGCGCTTTACCGTTGCAAAATTATTGCGGGAAGCACCGATACGGGTGTGCTTTTATACAACCCCGACAACACGATGACCCGCGCCGAAATCAGTTCCGTTATATGGAGCATCGGCAATTCGAACGCGGTACCGAATTAACAGAGTAAAGAAACAGGCAGCCATGACTGTGGAAACGTCATGGCTGCCTGTTTCTTGTTGTCGTATGCTTAGTCAGATTCGACAGAATAAGCGATATTGATAGAGTGACTGGCAATTCTCTCTAGGGAAGCCAGCATGTTTGTAAATACGACGCCTGTATGTGGCCTGCAAAGCTCTTCTTGGAGTCTGTTTATATGATTTTGCGTATAATTTCTCTGCAGCAGGACAACTTCTTTCTTCATGGATTCCAGTTCATTAAGCAGCGATAAATCACGGTGTTCAAATATTTCCAAGCTTTTTTCTAATACGGCCATCGTCTTGTCCGCAATGTTTTTCATCTCGGCCAGTGCTGTCGCTGTCATCTTTTCCTTTGCATCGATAAGAGTCAGCGTGTATTCGGCGATATTTTCAGCGCGGTCGCCGATACGCTCCAGGTCAATAATGACATGATACAGCTTCCCGAGTTGAACAAGATCATGATCCGGAAGATCAGCACCACGGAAAGCAACCAAATAATTCGTGATATTGTCGCTCAGGAAATCGATTGTTTTTTCGACCTCAATAACCTTTCGGATTTTCTGCTCATCCTGACTGAAAAAGGCGTCCAACGCGATGTTGAAATTGCCGCAGGTGATCGTGCCCATGCGGTTGAGCTCTTTCATGGTTTGAGTGAGCGCGATTGCCGGAGTTTGAGCAATCCTTGCATCAAGATAGATGAGCCTTTTTTCCACCGTTCCGGGTTTACTTCTTTCGGGGATGATCTTCGAAACAAGCTTGACCATCTGCTTGGCGAACGGGAACAGAAGGATTGTAATTGACACGTTAAACATCGTGTGGAAGTTCGCAATTTGTCTTGTTACACTCTCAGGAGATAGCGTCTGAATCCAAGTGACGAAGACAGGAAACACAGCCAACACAATCAGGTATATCAGCGTACCGAAGATATTAAACATGAGATGGATACCGGCTGTACGTTTTGAATTCGTACTGGTACCGATAGCCGCAAGAATCGCTGTGATACAGGTGCCGATATTTTGTCCCAGCACGATATATACCGCTGAATCAAGACCGATCAGTCCCATCATTGCCAATGACTGAAGTATGCCGATAGATGCTGAGGAGCTTTGAACAAGGGCGGTAAAAACTGCCCCGACAAGGACGCCAACTAAAGGATTTTTAAAATTCACGAGAAAGTCTCTGAAAGCTTCGTTTTCTCTGAGAGGCTCCATTGCAACCGACATCAATGTCAGTCCGACAAACAGCATGCCAAAGCCTAAAATGATTTCGCCGAGCCTGTTCATTTTTCTTTTTCTTAAAAATACCGACATTACCACACCGATAAATAAGATAATCGGTGCAATCTCAGATAGTTTGAAAGCAATCAGCTGCGCCGTGATCGTCGTACCAATGTTGGCGCCCATTATGACACCTGTCGCCTGAAGCAGTGTCATGAGGCCGGCATTGACAAAGCCGACGGTCATCACTGTCGTGGCAGACGAGCTTTGAATAATCGCTGTGACACCTGCCCCAACGCCGACTGCTGCCAGGCGCTTATTGGTCAATACCTCAAGTACACGCCGCATTCGGTCTCCCGCCATGTTTTCGAGACCGTCAGACATCATTTTCATACCGTACAAGAATAAGCCAAGTCCGCCCAGCAGAGAAAAAACCATTAATATACCCATATACTCTCCCGATAAATTTCTCTAGTAATGTATACTTTATGTAAATTTATATCAAAAGTATTATAGTATATTTCAGCTTACTATACAATCATCCATTGTTGACGGTTTGTCTAATAATATGTGTATATTTTGACTTAATTTAAGTAATTCCTAAAAATTCAGGGGTGAAACGCTTGTTGCGCTTCACCCCTTCTTAGGCATTTAGCTTTGTTTACAGTATGATGCAGATCAGTCCGCCGCTGCCTTCGTTGACAATGCGCTGGAGGGTTTCCTGAAGCTTGCCTTGCGTCTCTTCGGGCATCTTTTTTATTTTAGCGTTAAGACCCTCACCGGCGATGTCATAGAGGGACTTGCCAAAAATGTTGGATTCCCAAATCTTGCCGACGTTGCCCTCGAATTCCTGCAGGAGGAAGTTGATGATGTCCTCGGAGGATTTTTCACCGCCGACAGCGGGGGAGACTTCCGTTTCGATGTTCGCCATGATCATATGGATGGATGGGGCGCTCGCTTTGAGACGGACACCGTAACGGCCGCCTTGGCGGACAATCTCGGGTTCTTCGAGCTTTAGTTCTTCGCGGCCCGGCATCACGATGCCATACCCGCGCGACCGTACATCCTGCAAGGCGGAATCAATTCTGTCATACTCGCGTTTGATTTTAGACAGCTGCGATAGGAGCGAAATCAAATCGCCGTCATCCTTGATAACGAGACCCGACTGCTCGCTGAGCGTATTGTAGAAGAGCTCGTGCGGCAGCTCAAGCGTCGCGGAGACAATACCGCTGCCGAGGTCCATGTCGCGGACGGCGGCTAGGCTGACATTGTTTGATTCGCTGATAGCGGCGACAGCCGCGTCAACATCCTTGATGCGATAAGTTGGACTCAAGCTCTTGCGGATTGTTGAAAAAAGCTCGCTCTTAATCGAGTGATCCATTGGAAGGGCATTGACCCACGCCGGCAGATAAACACCGAACTCATATAGGGGAAATTCGTATAAAACGGATTTCATAATGCCGGTGATGTCTTCCTTGTCAAGCGTCATGCAGTTCTTGACGAGGCAGGTGACGCCATAACGTTCCGAAAGCTCCTGCTTGAGCTTTATCGCCCGTTCAGCCGTCGGATTAGCAGAGTTGATGATGACCAGAAATGGTTTCCCGATTTCCTTAAGCTCTTTGATGACGCGCGCTTCCGGCTCGATGTAATTCTGGCGTTCGATATCGGTGATCGTGCCGTCCGTCGTGATAACAAGACCGATTGTCGAATGCTCGGCAATGACTTTGCGCGTACCGGCCTCTGCTGCCTCCGTCAGAGGAATGTCATAATCAAACCACGGCGTTGTCACCATGCGCTCGCTATCACCCTCAAACTGACCGATGGCTCCCGGTACCATGTATCCGACACAATCAATTAAACGCACAGAAAACGTTGCCCCGCCGTCCATTGTGATATCCACGGCATCCTCGGGTACGAATTTCGGCTCGGCTGTCATGATCGTTCGGCCGGAGCCGCTCTGCGGCAGTTCATCCCGGGCACGCTCGCGCATATATACATTCTCGATGTTCGGGATGACAAGAGTCTCCATGAAACGTTTAATAAAGGTGGATTTTCCTGTCCTGACGGGCCCGACGACACCTAAATATATATCCCCGTCGGTACGGAGAGCGATATCCTCATAAATATTGTGATCGTTCACTCTAACTCCTCCTTATGGATTGTGTTTTCCGTTAATATTTATGAGGAGTATAAAGGAAATATACTGCTTGTTCTTTACTTTCTTTTATTTTATAACATTATAAATGATAGAACTATATCAAAATGGCGGACGTTTAAAAATCGTCCGCCGCTTTTACGCGTGCCGTATCGTCACGGAGAGGTCGTCGAAGCTCAGCTGTGGATCATAGACAGCAAATCCACCGCGCCCCTTTGCTTTTGCTTTATACAGCGCAATGTCGGCTTTCTGGTACAGCTCGTCAAACGTTTGGCCGTCGTAAGGGAAACCGGAGATACCGAAGCTTGCCGATATGGGTGTTCCCCATGTGTGCTCGTCACAGACCAAGCTGCAGAGGTCGCTGACGCGTGCCTCGAGCGACTTCCCTAAATTCATATTCTTCAAACAGATAACAAACTCGTCGCCGCCGATCCTGCCGCAGAGGTCGTCGGAGCGCAGCGCATATTTTATTTTGCCAGCAATATGGACGAGAAGCGCGTCACCGGCATTATGGCCCAGTGTATCATTGATTGTCTTGAAATTGTCAATATCAAGCATGATCAGTGCGTGCTGCGTATCAGGACTGCTCCTGCTCAGTATGTCATTGAATTTCTCAACAAAAGCCCCCCTGTTTAAGAGGCCTGTCAGGGAGTCCAGCGTCGAGCGCTCCTGCAGATATATCTCAGCTTTCTTTTGCTCATCTATGTCCTCTAGGAGGAAATAGCCCTTAACGTCTGAAGAAAAGGGATCGGGTATCAGCTGAAGGCTGAGCGACGTCCACATTGTATTATCGTTAATTAGGCGTCTGAATTCGACTTTATCAGTATGTAAACCGCTGGCGTATCTTTTTTGAAGGCGATCTCTGCTCATGAATTCAAGCCAGACTTTGATGTCATCCCTGAAAACATAGTGTTTCGCGATATAACTTGTCACATCTTCAAGCTGTCGCGGAATATCATCCGGTATTGGCGGTATCATCTCACCTTCGGCGTGCTCAAATAAGTCAGCTGTCAGATTATATTCGTAATAATTTGTGGCGTTTTTCGGTATGGAATTATAACTCTGCTGCCAGCGCTGGAACGCCAGTTCTTTTTGTCGCTGCAGAGTGACATCGTAAAAGGTAATAATGGCCTGAACAGGCTTGTTGCTGTCATCAAATATAGAAGTAAAATCGTGACGGTACCATTTGTACTCGTTTGCGGTCTTGTCATAAACGCTGACGACCACACTGCCTTCGCGCACACCCTCGTATATGGCAGCATAAAAGCTCTTGAATGCATCAATGCTGTCCTGCGCGAGGGTACCTGTGGCTATGATGCTGTCCGGCACATTCTCTATATAGGAGAATGGACCGAAAACCGTCGGTGCGTCAGATGGAAAGTAAGCCGTTTTAATTCGCACATCCAGACGGATAATGTGCTTGTTGCTGTGCCGCGTCGCAATTCGGTACTCTTCTTCGCTGATGCGGAGCTTTTCTTCAATTTGCCTGCGGTCGGTGATGTCGATCATGACGAGTGTAATTTCACCGCGGTTATGCCGGTCGACTTTATGCCGCGACAGTATCCAGATGATCTCACCGTCTTTTTTGATGTGCCGTGATTCCGTACTGAACTGGGTTACACGGACAGCCGAATCTTTTGTTTTATTTTCTAACATCGCAGCCAGATCTTCCGGTAAAACGGTAAAGTGCGATGATGTAAAACCAACCTTAAGCGCTTCTTCTTCCGTATATCCGTACATCCTGTAATAGAACTCGTTGGCGAAAATAATTCTGCCTGTTTCAAAATTCTCGATACGGCAGATGCCGCTCGGAATGGACAATGTGAGTTTTTCATAGCTTTTCGAGCGCGCCAGCGCGTTGATGCCGCGGCGGATGACACCGATGCCCAGTGACAGAACAAATAATGCAAGCCCGATGTGGAAAATAAACGAGCCTCCCGGATTACCGCCTATAGAAAAAACGATGTTTGATGATATACCAAGCAGGCCAAGCAGACTTAAGCCTATTATGACCTCTATGATGTCTCGGCGTTTATACTTTATAAATTCTATGATAAACAAGGTCATTATCGAGATACAAACAACGAGCTCCAGAATGTGCGACGTTATGAGCGTTTGTATGAGATCCGCAATACCGAAAAGGAGAAGCCCGAGACAAATAAAGAAATTAAGCATAACCAAGGCAGCAAGTAAATTTATGATGCTTTTGCCGTTGTGCGTAAAACGGCGTAGGAAAAGGAGGAGAGGAACCGGCAGAAGCATCAGTGAAAATAGTGAGGTATAAAGTGTTATCACGACATTAACGGAAAATAAAAGCAGTACGTTGGAATCGGTAATCATCCAGACAGCCGAAAGTGCGATGAAAGCCGATAAATATAACGCATCCGCCGGGCTTTGACCGGGAATGCGTTTTCTGAATACAATTGAAGAAGTAAAAACAAGCACAAATAAAACCGATAAGACAAAAAATAAAACAATGGTGTCAATGTTTTGGTTTATGAGCGATACAGTCGTTGTGATACCGTCTCCAAGTGTCAGTCCATAAATTGAGACACTTCCGCCTTGCTGATTTGAAAATAGCCTGAGTTCAATGGATTTACCGGCTGCTGACGCAGGGACGTTAATGATGTGGGAGGAGAGCCCGAATGATCTGATAAACAGCGCGCTATTTTGAATATTCCACGAATAGATATTGTTTCCGTCGATGTATACATCTGCAGACAAATATGTTGTTCTTAAAAACAACACGGAATCATCCTGAAGGGTTGACGGAAGCGTATTGGAGATACGAACCATTCCGTCGTTATCACTCGGTAAATCTCCGGGTAATACGACGTTATTCCCATCAGCTGTTTTCCAGCCTTCGGCAAATTCCGCCGTTTTGCCGCCAAAAAGTAAGCCGTTCTGATCATACATACGGCCGGCGATCACTATTGTGACAAAAGCAGCTAATATTGTAGTACAAAAGACAATTGTAAGTAACAGGTTTTTGCGCATATTTATGCTGCCCATCCCTTATTTTTTACAAATTAATAATATTACAAAGTAGATGCTTTTGTCAAATATTCTAGTATTTAGGTAAAGAATATTCTATGAGTTGCTTTTCAAATGTGCTGCGAGGAATGAAAAAATGCGCTCAACGCTTTGAGGGTCCGCATACCCGGGGTCCGCGTGCGTATAGAGATCGCTGATATCGAGTTCAGCCATTTTCTCGCCGGCGGTCTCGATGATTTTTTTATAAAGTTCTGTCGCCTGCTGATAGGGGACAACAGGGTCATACCTCCCGTGCTGAATGAGTACGGGAGGTATATTTGAATGAACATTGTCGATAGGATTCAGAAATCGCATGAGATTCGGTATACGCGACGAATGGAATCCGAGCATATGATCCACAAAATCCATTGCTTCAGAGTTCGGCGCTTTCATACGTGTATAACCCGATTCGTCAAATTGTGCGTTCTGTTTCAAGAAATCAGTTGGACCGTACTGATCAACGACGGCGCGGATTTTGCATGTTTTAGTTAACGGAGCACCCTCGAAAACAGCCTGTCCCTGGGTAAAAGCGGCCATCATCGCAAGCTGCGCTCCCGCCGATGCACCGGTAAGCGCGACGCGCTCTGGGTCCAAAAGATACGTTTCGGCATTTTCCGCTGCCCAGCGGAGCGCGGCCTTGATATCAAACAGGTTGTCGGGATAGAGGATATTTGGGACGAGCCGATAGCCGACGCTGATAACGGCGTAACCGCGCTCAACGCCGCTCATAAAGGGCAGAACCTGCGCGTCTTTTTTGTTTCCGCCGGACCAGCCGCCGCCGTGCATAAAAAAGATAACGGGGAAGGGGCCGTCGCCCTCGTTCGGCAGATAGATATCGAGAGATTGCTTGTGATCCTCGCCGTACGGGCAATTGAAGAATTTACGCCGTAGTGCGGACGTATCGAGCTTCAAAGCAGCAAAGCGTCCGAACATTTTTTCGATTTCCTGCTGGGACAAGAGCTTTACTTCTGACATTTTATACGACCCGCCTATTTCTCGTACAGTGGCACCATCTTGCTCAGGATCTGTGAGATTTCGATGTGCTGAGGGCAATGACCTTCACAAACGCGGCAAGTGATGCAGGAGGACGGCTTGCCGCCACCCTTAACCGCCATCATAAACGGAAATTCACTGTTTTCAGATGTATTGTAAACAAGATAATCGCTGTAAAGATCCATGAGGTCCGGTATATTGATCTTCTGTGGGCAATTTTCAATACAGTATCTGCATCCCGTGCACGGGACTCTCGGAATGCTCTTCAAGACGTCGACAGCCTCGTCGATGACTTTCATTTCCGCCGCGTCGAGAACCTTCAGATTCTTGACGGTTTTCATATTATCCTCGAGCTGTTCCATGCTGCTCATACCGCTGAGCATCGTTATAAGACCGTCGAGTGAGGCTGCGTATCGCACAGCCCAGGAGGCAACAGACACATCCGGATTAGCAGCCTTTAATACCTTTTCAATGGCAGACCCTTTGCTCGCGAGCATACCACCCTTGACAGGCTCCATGATCAAAATCGGCTTTTTATGTTTCCGAGCGATTTCGTAGAGCTTGCGGGACTGGACATCATCGCTGTCCCAGTCGAGATAATTAATCTGCAGCTGGACAAATTCAGCATCGGGATGATCTGTCAGAATCTTTTCGAGCACCTCCGGCGAATCATGAAAGGAAAAACCATAATGCTTTACTTTACCTTTTGCTTTTAAATCACGGACAAAATCCCACGCACCCATTTTTTCTGCCTTTTCATTCTGGTCTTTGCCAAGCCCGTGCAGCAGATAGAAATCGACGTAATCGGTACCAAGACGCTGAAGTGTTGTATCAAACGTCGTCTGCATATCTTCCGGTTTGTTCAGCATCATCATTGGGAGTTTCGAGGCGATCTGATATTTATCTCTGGGGTGGCGCTTGACGAGCGTTTCCCGCATGGCTTCCTCAGATCCCTGATAGACATATGCCGTGTCAAAATAAGTGAATCCCTGCTCCAGATAGCGGTCAACCATTTTGTTGATTGTTTCATAATCAAACCCAGTGTCTTTTCTCGGAAGCCTCATAAAACCGAAACCGAGTTTCCCGATTGATTCGCCAAGATACGTGTCTGTCATGTTATTTCTCCTTGTGTTTTTTGTTTATAGTATATCCTTATCATATAAAAGATTCAAAGGGTTTTTCGCGAAAAAGCACGTTTTATACCAACGAAATTTTTGAAACGCTCGATATCTCGGCGTTCAATACATCCAAGCAGCAGCAAAAGTACAGCGTAGATCAGTGCAGTGAGGGCGATATGGATGATGAGCGATATGCTGCTAAACGACGTTGGCAGTCCTATTTGCCTGAGAATTAGGATAGCGAAGTTCACTGCGCCGAGCGCTGATAGAAGAGACTTTAAAATAGTAGCTATTGAGAAATGGAGTTTCGTTATGACTGACAGCCGGTGAATACTCAGTGTAAAGTTGAAGAGCTCCGTAAAGTAGATAATAAAAATATAGCCCAAAACTGCATAAATGGGCAGCAGGGTATACACTAAGATAACGGTTATAAACGAATCCATAATATTATAACGCATTGAATACATTTGCTGACCAAGGCCCCGCAGCATCCCATCCGTTATGCTGTCAAGATACATAATGGGCAGCAGCAGCGAGAGAAGACGGATATAATATCCAACTTTGAGGCTTTCGTAGATACAACTGCCAAGCTCTGTTGAAAACTGGAACATGACGACGGCGGCACCTATTGAGAACACCAGACACAGTTGAAGAATTTTGTTGACCATTGAAGAAATGTAATCGGATCTCCCGTTTACCTGCGCCAGCGTCAGCTCTGGGACGACCATTTCAGCAAGAGAATAAAAGAAAGCCGAAGGGAATGTGATAATAGGGATAACCATTCCTTCAATGATTCCGTAATCAGCGAGCGCGCCTTCGGCAGTTGCGCCGGATTTTTGAAATCCCTTGGGGATCAAAAGATTCTGCAGTGTTGCGAGCGCTGTCCTCGCGTATGCCGAAATTGCCAGAGGGAGCGATATACCGAGCAGTCTCCTCGTGATTCCGCGTGTGTTTTCACCATGTGAGGCATACCGCCGCCTGTCAAATGTATACAGAAGGAACAGCATGGAAAATGAAAATATTTCACCGACGACGCCACCGATGACTATAATGGCACAGGCGCTCTCCACATTATAATCTTTCGTGATTGAAAGCGCTGCAACAACAACAGAAATGCGAATAAGCTGCTCTGCAATGTTCACGGCAGCAGATTTTATGACACGTGATACGGCGGTAAAATATCCTGACAAAACGTGGGAAAGGGCAAAAGCAGGCAGACTCAGTGAAAGCAGCCGCAGCGACAGTACTGTTCGACTGTCTCCAATCCATCTGTTGCCGATCATATCCGCACCAAAAAAAAGAGCCACCATCGCCATCGTACTAAAGCACGAAGCATAGATCATGCAGCGGCGAACGACCGTTTTTACGCTGCCGGTATTTGATTTGCCAAGTTCTTCAGAAACGAGCCTCGTCGTCGCGAAGCGAATTCCCGATATGGCAAATGTCGCTGCCAGCATGCTGACTGACATAATCAGCTGGAAAAGGCCAATACCCGATGCGCCGATCTTATTGGACAGATAAACCTGAAATGAAATGCCTACGGTTCTCATAAGCAATGATGTGCCTGTAAGCAATATTGTATTTTTAAGCAGGGTTTTGCCGCGCTCCATAGGCACTCCTCCGGCATATACAGTGTACTATACTATATGCGCTCGGGACGCGCCATCATGTCCGAAAAAAAAGACTGCCTCACTGATATTGTAAGGCAGTTCTTAAACTAAAAAGTTGTTTAGTTGCTTTTCGGCAGGAACGGTATAATGAGATTGGCGATATGCGGTATTGTCATTGTCTGGAGATAAACTTTGCCGGGACCTTTAATCAACGTGTCAAAGAGGCCCTCGCCGCCGAAGAGGACGTTTTTGAAGCCTTTGACCATCTGGATATCAAGAGCACAGGTCGCATCCATTATCGCCAATACGCCGGTGTCGCAGACAAGCGGTTCGCCGGGGGCGAGATTGTATTCGACACAATGGCCGTCGAGTTCAAGGAAAACGAGGCCGGGGCCGGTGACGCGCTGCATAATGAAGCCTTCGCCGCCGAAGAAGCCTGCGCCAAGCTTTTTCTGGAAGTGAATAGCCGTCTCCACGCTCGCCGTAGCCGCAAGGAAAGCGCTTTTCTGACAAATGATCGTCTCGCCGGGGGCTAATTGCCGGGCAATGATGCGGCCGGGGAAGGAAGAAGCAAATGCGATCTCACATGGACTTTGCGCCGTGTAGACACTCATGAAAAGACTTTCTCCGCTGAACATCCTGCCGAGCACTTTTTTGGCGCCGCCTCCGGATGATGTTTCCGTCAGTACGTTACCCCTATACCATGTCCGGCCTCCGGACTCGCTGATCATTTGCTCACCTGGATCAAGATTGCATATAACGACCGGAAGATTGTCGCCTTGAATGTTGTACTTCATTTTTTCAGTCTCCCTCTCAGCTTTGATATGCCTCAGCAGAGTTGCTGCGTCGATATCCTTGTTGGCTTTTTATATGTATCAACTGCCTTACTATACCATCGTTTAACACAGATTCCAATGTTATTTTTTGATTTCGGTTCAGTTAATAAGACGAGGATTTATTTGCTTCAAGCAATAAAAACTATGCTAATAAGGTTTCGTCCTGATATTCATTATCATTTTCCTGACTGATAATATTGTCATCTGGCAGCATGTTGAGAAAATTCTTCACCTCACGGCTCAGTTTTTTTGTTCGCCAGGCAACACAGATGGAGGGCGCAACTGGAAGATTGACAGGATAATACCGGATATCAAACCCTGGGCTTTTAAGCTTTGAACAGAAGCAGATGCCTTTATCTTGTTTGATCGCATGCATCAGCGTTGGGAAATTCGATATAAACTCAACGCGCTTCGGTGTAAAACCCATGAGACGGCAAGCACGCAGCTGGGTTTCCAAATCCTCTTGTTCGTCTGTCAGTGTCGGGAGTGTGAAGAGCGTTTCCTTGTTCAACGCAGGCAGATCAAGCTCATCCGATGCGGCGAGGGGATTCTGTCCTGAAACCGCTATGTATAATCTGAAGCTCGACAGGCGCTTGATCGAGATATTAGGAATATCTCTGACGACAAAATCCTCAGTAAAAACGAGGTCGGCGTTGCCGAATTCGAGTGTCTGCCGCATTTCTTTGAAGTCACACAGTAATTCTTGTACCTTGACGTCCGGATATTTGATTTCGAAAGCCTTAACAATGGTTTTCAAAATATCGAAAATCTCCGTGTAATCATAAGAGCTCGGTTCAACGATCTGTAAAACACGAAGCGGTGTTGATGAATTGTATTGCGCTAATTGGATGCTTTTATTTATTGTCTTGAAAAGCGGTTCAATAATCGCATAAAGATATTCGCCGTCGCTTGTCAGAGCCATACCTTGATTGCTGCTTTTAAATAATCGCATCCCAATGCCTTCTTCGAACCTCTTCAGTGTTTTGCTGAGCGATGGCTGAGATGCGTAAAGAGCTTCGGCCGCTTTTGATAGATTGAGGCATTTTGCCACAGTTAAAAATGTTTCAATTTGTTGAAAAGTAATATTGAGCACGATGTCTAACCTCCGCTGGCACCCAATTAGGGGGTGCGCTGTCTGCCGTGTATGGAGTATTGCCGTCTTAATACAATAATTGACATTCCATTGAAGTTATAATAACACATTTATTGTTAATGTACAATACTTAAATAATGTATTATAAACAAAATATGATTGTTATACTCTTAGAAAGTTGTCAGCAATAAGTAAAGAAAGAAATAAGCCGGGACTTGATTGACGTATATATTTTTACTCAATTGTGTCTTTTTGTTTAGCTATTTTCAGGCTAGACGAATGAGAACTTTGAGCAAATTGGTATAAAAAAAGGGTTTTTCATAGGGAAAAGCGCAGGCGGGGGGTGAGTGATTGTTGTGTTAAAGACGCAACAGGACAAAGGTGACAAGCGATAGCCAAGGTCATTCTGGCTCTCGTAAAGTTCGAATGAGGAGTGATTATTTTGGAAAGCGAAAAAGGTTTAAAAAAATTTCTTAAAGCCAAAGAGTTTACACTGCTGGTCATCCTTGCAGTATTGATCGTATTGTATACGGTCTTGTGCCAGCTGGTAGGAAAATCTTTCTTTACTATGGACACCTTATTGGCGATCATTAACAGCCTGGTTATCACGTCGTTTCTTGCGATTGGTGCCGCATGTAATCTCTTAACGGGAAAAATGGACCTGTCGATTGTCGCAATCGGCTGTGTTGGTGGTATATTCGTCACCATGGCTCTTAAAACCTGGCTGTGGCCGTGGCCGATAGCCGTCATTGTGGCGCTTATCATCTGCGCCGCGCTTGGTGTCATCAACGCGGTGCTTGTCAACGAGTTCAACATGCAGCCGTTTATCGCCACGATGGCCACATCGTTTGTTTTTAAAGGCATTCAGATGTGGATCAGTTGGGACTATAAGAATAACATGGCACCGAACATCGCGCTTGACCACCCATTTACCGATTGGCTCGGAACAACGCAGCTGTTCGGGTTCATACCGATCACGATTGTGCTGATGCTCATAGCATTTGTTATATACGGGGTCATGCTCAAAAAGACAAAATTCGGCGCACAGGTTTATCTCGTCGGCGGCAATCCCCTGGCAGCCCGCCTTTCCGGTCTGAATCCCAAGAGGATTTCGTACATCATGTTTGCCAACAGCGGTATGTTGGCCGGTCTTACAGGTATCGTCTACGTTGCGCGGACGGGTCAGGCCAGCCAGCTGATGCTTTCAACCAATATGTTTACCGGTCTGATCGCAGCCATGCTCGGCGGCATTTCCTTCTTCGGCGGCAACGGCGGCATGGTGGGTGTTTTTATTGGCTTATGCATCTTAAATACCTTCAATACGGGCATGTCAATACTCAACTTCGATACGTACTGGGCTACCCTTTTGCAAGGCGTAGTGCTCGTTGTCGCCCTGACGCTGGACTTAAGCGGAAGTAAAAAGCTGGCGAAATCCGTCAGTAAAAAAGTAGACAGCGGAGCTGAAAAAGTTGCGGAGAAAGCGAGCAGCGGCCGTTAGGCCGATGCTAAAATGGAGGTGAATGATATGGAACAATACTTGGATATTACAGGAATAGGAAAGGCGTACCCCGGCGTTCAGGCTCTTAAGGACATCAGCTTCAGAGTGAGCGGCGGCAAGGTTATGGCCCTCGTCGGCGAAAACGGCGCGGGTAAGAGTACGCTCTTAAAGATACTCAGCGGAGACGTGAAGCCGGATGAGGGGAAACTCATCCTCAACGGCAAAGAATTAACGTTCAACACACCCAACGAGGCACTCAAAGCAGGCATCAGCGTCATCTATCAGGAGCGGCAGCTCGTCCCGTCGGTGAGCGTCATGGAAAACATCTATGCCGGCGACCTGCCTGTAGGGAAATTTGGGCTCTTCAATAAAGGGCAGCTTAAAAAACAGGCGCAGGAGCTTATCGACAAGTTCGGACTTCCAATCAATCCGGCGGCGACGGTGGGACTTCTGCCTGTGGCGTACCAGCAGATGGTTGAAATCATGAAGGCTTACCGGCGCAATTCGGCGGTCATCGCGTTTGATGAGCCGACAGCGCCATTGACGGACAAGGAGATCTCGATCCTGTTTAAGATTATTCAGCAGCTTAAAGAGGAAGGCAAGATTGTCCTTTACGTCTCGCACCGCATGAATGAGATATTCCAGGTGACCGACGAGATCGTTGTCCTTAAGGATGGGCGCCAGGTTAAGGCGCTCAACACCGCCGAAACAAACGAGCGGGATCTCATTAAGGCAATGGTCGGCCGCGACATCGGCGATACATACGCGAACCTGAAACGAAACACCGAATACGGCGAGATGCTCCTGGAGGTCGATAACCTCAGCACGAATGTGGTGAGCGATATCAGCTTTAAGATGCGCAAAGGCGAGATCATCGGCTTTGCCGGACTTGTGGGCGCGGGGCGTACCGAGGTCGCGCGGGCGCTGTTCGGCGTCGATCCGATTGTTTCCGGTGAGGTAAAAATCGAAGGTAAGTCGGTTAATTTCAAAAGCCCGAGAGAAGCAATCGACCACGGCATCGCGCTTTGCCCTGAGGACCGCAAGGAACAGGGTCTCATTCTCTGGAACTCGATCAAGGACAATGTCTGCATGCCTGTTCTGGGCAAGCTCAAAAAAGGGATGTTCATGGACGAACAGGCAAAAGAAAAGCTGGCCGCTGCCGCCGTCAAGCAATATTCGATCAAAACGCCGAGTATCGACAAAACGGTCATGGAGCTTTCTGGCGGAAACCAGCAAAAGGTCATTCTCGGCCGGTGGACGTCTGAAAAAATCGTCACAAAAATTCTCATCCTGGATGAGCCGACAAAGGGCATCGACGTGGGAACAAAAGCGGAAATCTACCAGATGGTCTGCGATTTTGCCAAGCAGGGAATCGGCGTCATCTTCATATCGTCGGAGCTGACGGAAGTCATCAACGTTGCGGACACCATTATCGTCATGCACAACGGACATATCACCGGCCGGATCAGCAGGCAGGAGGCCACGGAAGAGAATGTCCTTGTCATGGCCATGCTGGATTGAGGAGAGAAACATGGTAAAGAAAAGCGTATTTAATACAAAAACATTCGGGCTCGTCATTATAACAGTTGTGCTTATCTTTGGCGTATGGCTCATAAGTCCGAGCTTTCTGGCAAAAGGAAACGTGCGCAACCTGCTCAACACCTTGAGCTTTCAGGGCGTCATGCTTGCGGGTATATCGATTCTGCTCTTAAGCGGCAATTTCGATATGTCGGCCGGCGGCGTCGGGGCGCTGTCCATGCTTATTTTTGGCCTATTTATTGAAAATTTCCGCGAACTGCCATGGATCATAGGGGTCATCGCGGGGCTAGCCACCGGCGCTGTGTGCGGTCTCATCAACGTCGGCTTAATGAATGGATTGAAAATTCAGCCGTTCATCGCCACCATCGCGACGTCGACGATTTTCCTCGGCATCGCTAACGTTGCCACCCGAGGCAACTCCATCGCCATCAATGCGCCCAGCTTCACGGATATCGGCAAAATAGCCCTTTTCGATATCATTCCCATCTTTTTCATACTGATGGTCGTTATCGTTCTGGCGCACACTTTTGTTCTGTATAAGACGCGGTTCGGCCGCAGCATCTATATGATCGGCGGAAACATGTTTGCCGCGCGGCTCTGCGGCCTTAATATCCGGAAGACACGCGCCTATCTGTATACCTCACAGGGCGTTATGTCCGCCATCGCAGCCCTCATCTGGGCTTGTCTCAGAAAGCAGGCCAACCCAGCCGGCTTTAGCATTGCGGCGCCTAATATGCAGGCGATGATCGCATCTCTTCTCGGCGGTATCTCATTCATGGGTGGTGCCGGCGGCATCGGCGGCGCTGCGATCGGACTTGTTCTGCTGAACGTCTTCACCACCGGTCTCATCATGATAAAGGCTCCGGCCTACGTCACCACCGCCATGCCCGGCGTCCTTCTGATCATCGCGCTCTTTATGGACAATATCAACGCTATGCGCATGCGCCGCATTCTGGTAGCCGCTGCAATCAAGCAAGGCTCGGCAACCAAGGAGAAGGCTGCATCCTAATTACGGGTTCCACTCGGAAGAGTGAATATAAGTAGTTTTATAATAATAAGGAGGAAAAAAATGAAAAAAATTCTTGCAATCGTTCTGGCAATGCTGATGGTATTGTCGCTGTTCGCATGCGGCGGTACAACTACAGGCACATCCCCGGATGCCAGCGCCAGCACTGCCCCGAGCACTGCCCCTGCAACAGACGCACCGGTCGCTTCTCCGGACGCCACTCAGTCGAACTCAGGCAACTACGGTGAGAACCCACTCGACAAGGTCGGGTTCTTTGATCCGGATTTCGATTACAGCAAAGGCGAGAGATATACGCTCCAGTACATGACCGCTACCGCAGGTCCGCTCTATGATTCGTCCAGTGCCGCGTTTGCGTTCTGGTGCGGAAAAATGAACATGGAATATTCGCCGATGTGGTCCTCCGGCGGCGATAACGACGCCTTCCTGACCAACCTCCAGACCTTCATCGACCAGGGTGTTGACGGCTTTATTTTCGATCCCGACGCGAATACCTATATGCGTATTCAAGAGATATGCACTGAAGCAGGCGTTGCCTGGATGGGCTTCATGTCACCTGCGTTGAATATGGAAGCTGAAGGCACACCGCTGATCCACCCCTTCGTCGGGTTTGACCATTACTGGTTCGGCCAGCAGATGGGCTTGAAACTGGACGACTATATGAAGACGACCTGGAAGGATGTCCCGCAAGAAGAGATCGGCTACATCTCGGTCGACTTCACCATGGCTGACGTTCTCCACTGGCGTACGACCGGCGCTCAGGATGCATTCCTTAAGTTGAACCCTGAGATGGCCGATCAGTTCTTTATCGCCGATACCGTCGTAACCGGCCCGACACTTGACGGCGCCAACACGGTTGTCACAGCTGTCCTCTCCGAGCAGACGACTTATACCCATTGGCTCGTCTCCGTCCTCTTTGACGACATTGCCCTGGGCTCGGCCGCAGCCTTAGACTCCATGGGCTTTGACGCGGAAACTGCTTGCGTCGTCACAATCGGCGGCGAATCACTCAGAAGACAGTGGGATAATGGTATCCAGGACAGCTGGCAGTACGCTATGTATACCCCAACATCCATCTATGCCGAAGCTGTTGTCGGCGCAGTGTACGCATTCATGGCCGGTCAGGCGACACCAGAGACCATCTGGCCGTCATGGATCAATGAAAACGACCCCAGAGCGGGCGGTGTCTATGCTGGAATGCTCCTGCCTTCCTACTGGATGACGCACGAAAACTACAAGACACTCCTAGAGTGGGCTGACGTCTATGCCGGCGCCGCTGAGTACGATTATGATCCAGCCGGTATTACACGCGAAACCTTCAACGCTCGTATGGATATCCCGGATTCCTACAAGAAGGCCGCTTAACCTACAATTAAAAGAATGATTTGGAATTAAAGAACGCATATCCTGTGTCTCTCTGATAACCTCCATTCTTAAGCAGAACGCCGCAGCTTATAAGCTGCGGCGTTCTGTCATCGTGTACGTTTGCCCTACCCCAACTATTGACATAGAGCCACAAAAACGAAAAGACCGAAGAATTCTCTTCGATCTTTTTTATTTGGTTAGAGCTTCAATTAAACAAACCTGGTTAAAACAGACAAATGGCGCTGCTATCTAGGGCAAGTTACTCCACTGTGACGGATTTGGCGAGGTTGCGGGGTTTATCGATGCTGCAGCCCCGCATCAAGGCCATATAATATGAGAAAAGCTGCATCGGGACTACCGCCAAAGAAGGGAGCAGGACTTCGTTAATATCCGGAATGATGATCATTTCATCCGATGCGTGGGCAACGTGTTCTTTACCGATAGCCGTCGTTAGTGTTAGGATTTCGGCACCGCGTGATTTGACCTCGACAATGTTGCTGACGGTTTTATCGATGAGCTTAATGTAAGAGGCCATGGCGATAACGAGCGTCCCTTCCTCAATGAGCGAGATGGTGCCATGCTTGAGCTCACCGGCTGCGTAAGCGTCGGAATGGATATAAGAGATTTCCTTAAGCTTTAAGGACGATTCAAGCGTCAGCGCGTAATCGATATTACGCCCGATAAAGAAAATATCTTCTTTGTTGAAGTATATCGAGGCGAGATATTGAATGTGCTCCTTGTTTTTCAATATTTCGTCAAGCTTTGACGGTAGCGTTAACAGACCGGCTACAAGGTCGTCATATTCATTTTTCGATACGGTGCCTCTTATATCGGCCAGACACAGAGAAACGAGGTAGGTGACAGCGAGCTGTGTGCTGTAGGCCTTTGTTGTCGCCACTGCGATTTCAGGACCGGCCCAGGTATAAAGGACATCGTCGGATTCGGTAGCGATGACGCTGCCGACAACATTGACAATGGACAGGACGCGCGCCCCCAGCTTTTTCGCCTCACGCATTGCGGCGATCGTATCGGCTGTCGTGCCGGATTGGCTGATACAAATGACGAGCGTTTTGTCGTCGACCAGCGGGGATGAGTACCGGAATTCAGAAGCGAGAACAGCCTCGACGGGGATGCGCGCCAGCTTTTCCATGTTGTATTTAGCGACAACGCCGACATGGTAAGCCGAGCCGCAGCCGACAATATAGATTCTGTTCAGATTATTAATATAATCAGGATCCAGTTTAATGCCATCCAGCACGACCCGGCCGTTTTGGATTCTCGGTGAAAGTGCTTTGCGTACCGCTTCGGGCTGTTCCATAATCTCCTTGAACATGAAGTGCTCGTATCCGCCCTTTTCGGCTGCTGTAATATCCCAGTCGATATAGACCGGCGCTTTATTTACTTCTTCAAGATCACAGCTATAGATTTTAATGCCTTTTGGTGTCACCATGGCGATTTCATCATCGTCCAGGTAATAAACATTCCGCGTATATTTAAGAACAGCCGCGACATCGGAGGCAATGAAATTCTCATCTTCACCGATTCCGAGGATTAGCGGGCTCTCTTTTCTGGTAGCGATAAGCAGGTCAGGGTAATCCTCGCAGACAACGCCGAGCGCATAGGAACCTTCCATGCGAAGCGCCGCCTCAGAGACTGCTTTTAAGATATCGCCTTTGTAAAAATACTGAATGAGATTGACGGCGACCTCTGTATCGGTCTCCGACTTAAAGTCGATACCCTTTGAAATGAGCATTTCTCTGAGCTTCTGATAATTCTCGATGATGCCGTTATGTACGAGCGCGATTTTACCGCCGCTGCTGACATGCGGATGTGCGTTTTCGTCCGACGGTTTCCCATGTGTCGCCCAGCGCGTATGACCGATTCCTGTTTTTCCCGGCATCAGGCGGCCGCCGTCAATCTTATCGCTCAGCGCATCAACAAACCCCTTGGCCTTGCAGAGATAAAGCGCGCCATCACGATTAATAACAACGCCTGCTGAGTCATAGCCCCTGTATTCAAGCCGTTTGAGGCCGTCTAACATAATCGGTGTCGCTTCCTGCTGTCCTGTATACCCAACAATACCACACATAAATAACCCTCCTATTAAGCCGATGGCGCGATCAGATTCTAATGAGATCAGAGCACCTGGGCAATACGTTTAACCGCTTCCCTTGTTGCCTCAACATCACCGAAAGCTGTCACGCGGATGAAGCCCTCCCCTGAGGGGCCGAAGCCGGCGCCCGGTGTCGTGACGACGCAAGCCTTCTTAAGCAGCAGATCAAAAAAGTCCCACGAAGGCATGCCTTTTGGCGTTTTCGCCCAGATATATGGCGCGTTGACGCCGCCATACGCGGTAATACCAGCCTGAGCAAAGCCTTCTCTGATAATTTTTGCGTTGTTTAAATAGTAAGAAATAGTCTCGGCTGTTTGTTTTTGCCCTTCGGGTGAATAGACAGCCTCAGCTGCACGCTGGATAACGTAAGCCGTGCCGTTATACTTCGTATTTTGTCGGCGCGTCCAGAGCGACTTCAGCTGCACACCGTTCCGTACGAGCGCATTTGGAAAGACAGTGTACGCGCAGCGTGTACCAGTAAAGCCGGCCTTTTTAGAAAAGCTTCGGAATTCGATGGCGCACGTTTCCGCGCCGGGTATCTCATAAATACTGCGGGGGATATCGTTGTCTACGATATACGCTTCGTAGGCAGAATCGAAGAGAATGACAGACTGATGCGCGTTGGCGAAATCCACCCAGACCTTCAGCTGTTCTTTTGTCGCGACAGCGCCGGTCGGGTTGTTGGGGGAGCAGATATAGATGATATCGGGCACTTTATCTGGAAGTGCTGGAACAAAGCCGTTAGATTCGGTGCAGGGGAGATAGATCAAATTTGACCATTTCCCGTCGCTCCCAAGGTCGCCGGCGCGTCCGAACATCACATTTGTATCGGCATAAACAGGGTAAACGGGATCGCAGATCGCGACGATATTGTCCGCTGAGAAGATATCTCCAATGTTGCCGCAGTCACTCTTTGCACCATCCGATACACAGATCTCATCCGGTTCAATTGTGACGCCTCGCGCTTTATAATCGATATCGGATATTGCGTTCTTAAGAAAATCATAACCGCAGGAATCATCGCTGTAGCCTCTGAACGTCTCTTTTCTGGACATCTCCTCGGTCGCTTTTTGCATCGCCTCAATAACGGCCGGACAGAGCGGCTGCGTCACATCACCGATACCGAGCCGGATGACGGGTTTCGGTGGATTTTCCTGCGAAAAAGCTTTGACGCGTCTGGATATCTCGGGAAACAGATACCCTCCGGGAAGCTTCAAAAAGTTGTTGTTGATCTTGACCATGATAATGCTCCTTAAAAAGTATAGTTGTGAGAATGGTTATTTACGTAGGACGATTAATCGCTCTCCGCCCCACTAAGGCTCCTTTTGAAAGGAACCTTTTTAAGGAAGGTAGGTAGAATTATATCTCGCCGTCGAAGACAAACTCTGCGGGGCCTGTCAGATAGACGTGGTTGTTGACTTCGTTCCAGTCAATGTTGAGCTCTCCGCCGAGTAGGAGAAGCTTGGCACGGTGTCGGCATTTTCCGTTGAGGACAGCAGCCACGAGAGCGGCGCAGGCGCCGGTGCCGCAGGCGAGCGTTTCACCGCTGCCGCGTTCCCAAACGCGCATTTTGAGCGTTTTATCGTCAATGCGCTGGACGAATTCAATATTCGCCCGCTCTGGGAATATCATATGGCTCTCGAGCGGTGGCCCGATAAGAGACAATGGCAACGAAGCGACATCCTCGACAAACGTCACGGCGTGCGGATTGCCCATCGAGACACATGTCATCATATATTTCGTGTCATCAACTGTCACCGGTTGATTAATAAATTCAGGCGTTCTTGACAGAACGGGGATATCGGCTGCGTGGATAATCGGTTCACCCATATCGACACGGACCGTTTTCACAGCGCCGTCTTCAACGGCCATTGTCAGAGTTTTGATACCGGACCGCGTATCAACTGTAATCTCGGTCTTTTCTGTCAAACCTCGGTCATAGACAAATTTAGCGACGCAGCGGATGCCGTTTCCGCACATTTTACCCTCTGAGCCGTCGGCATTAAACATCTGCATTCTAAAGTCGGCAATGTCTGATGGACAAATCAGAATGATACCGTCGCTGCCGATACCGAAATGGCGGTCGGATAACTTCACAGACAGAGAAACGGGATCATCGATCTTCTCTTCGAAGCAGTTGATATAAATATAGTCGTTGCCGATACCGTGCATTTTCGTAAATTTCATTCAGCATATCTCCCGCGTCTCAATTAAGAAATAGGGTATTTCTCTGTGAAGCAGGCGTCACAGAATCCACATCTAGAATCAGGCGCAATTTTTCCGAGACTCTCGATGCTCAAAAATCCGAGGCTGTCGGCGCCAATCAGCGCACACATTTCCTCTGTCGTATGGCAGCAGGCAAAAAGCTCGTTTTTAGAAGGAATATCTGTGCCGAAATAACACGGGCTGATGAATTTAGGTGCGGAGGAAAGCATGTGAACCTCTTTTGCGCCGGCATCTCTTAAAAGTCTGATGATCTGGCCTGATGTTGTCCCTCGGACGACAGAATCGTCAATCATGATGACGCGTTTTCCGCAGACCGTCGCTTTCAATGGATTCAACTTCAGCTTCACAGCCATTTCACGGCTCGTCTGCGTCGGTTTAATAAAGGTTCTCGCGACATATCGGTTTTTAACAAACCCGTCGTTATACGGGATTCCCGAGGCCATGGCATAACCCTTTGCTGCGACGAGGCCCGAGTCGGGGACGCCAATGACGATATCGGCATCAATCGGGTGCTCAGCCGCGAGATATGCCCCAGCGAGCATACGCGAGTCATGCACGCTCTGCCCGTCAATGATACTGTCGGGGCGTGCAAAATATATATATTCAAATATGCAAAGATTTGATTTTCTGCCGCAGTTATCCTTGAGGCTTTTAAGCTCGCCGTTTACAACATAAACAACCTCACCCGGCTCGACATCGCGGATAAAGGTGGCTCCTGCGCTGTCGAGAGCGCAGCTCTCAGAAGCAAAGACAATCGCGTCACCGCGTCTGCCGATGCACAGCGGTCTGAAGCCCCAGGGGTCGCGTGCGGCAATCAGCTTTCTTGAAGACATAACAACAAGAGAATATGCGCCTTTCAGGTGACTCATGGCGCGTTTGACAGCTTGTTCAACGCTGCCGCTGTGGAGCCGTTCCTGGGCGATAATATAGGCGATAACCTCGGAATCTGTTGTCGTGTGGAAGATTGCCCCTTTATATTCGTACTCGCGCTTGAGTGCTTCGGTGTTGATAAGATTGCCGTTATGCGCAACAGCAAGCGAGCCTTTGACATATTTCAGCGTCAACGGCTGCGCGTTTTCACGCCGTGAGCCGCCTGTCGTAGAGTAGCGGACATGACCGATGGCCATTGTGCCGTTCAATTCGTTGAGAATGGATTCTGAAAAGACATCGCCGACAAGGCCGGAATCCTTATAGCACGTCAGCTCAAGATTATTGACGGCCGCGATGCCGCACTGCTCCTGGCCTCTGTGCTGCAGGGCATAAAGGCCGTAATATGTGCTATTTGCGCAATGGCCTTCAGTATCATATATGCCGAATATTCCGCATTCCTCGTGTATGGACATTTAGGTCTCCTTGATAAAACATAATACGTCTGACGTCAGTAAATAATAGTCAGGCGGAAATACTTGAATGGACGTGAGAGTTTTGGCGATTGCTATAATCAGGACACTGATCTTATATGCAGCGATTATCATATCACTCAGAATTATGGGAAAGCGTCAGGTTGGTGAGCTTGAGCCGGCAGAGCTCGTTGTCGCCGTCCTCATTTCGGATCTGGCCGCGCATCCGCTGCAGGATATCGGAACACCGCTTTTATACGGACTCATCCCTGTATTGACGCTCCTGTGCTGTGAGGTGCTCATGTCGGGATTTATCGTGAAAAGCATAAAATTCCGAGCGTTTGTCTGCGGAAAACCGAGCCTTATTATAAACAAAGGCAAGATCGTTCAAAAGGAAATGAAAAGCAACAGGTTTACGCTCGACGAATTGTCGGAGCAGCTTCGGAAAAAAGGCATTACGGATATCAGCACCGTTAAGTATGCCATACTTGAAACGGACGGAACGCTTTCAACACTACCGTATGCTGACCAGTCGCCGGTGACGCCAAAACAGATGAATATTCAAACAGAGGATATCGGTTACCCGTTCATGATCATCAATAACGGCAGAGTACTTGAAAAAAACCTAAAAAAAATGGGTTTCAATGAGACGTGGCTCAAAAGACAGCTGACAGCCAGAAAAGTGCGTGATATACAAGACGTCTACCTGCTGACAGTCGATGATAACGGCCGCATCTATTTCTCACTCAAGGATGATAACGTTTGAAAGAGGCATCTTTCAAACGAGGTTTTGTGCCTTTCGGATCTCACGACCCGAAGTCCGGCATAGCCGGACACAGCACAATTCCCGGGAAGGGAATGGTCATAAGCATGAAAAAAGAAATCATTATTGGTTGTTTTCTAGTAGCGCTTCTCGCGGCGGCATTTGTCAATATACATTTCCTGAACAAGCTCACGGATAATGTGACAAGCCTCATCGAAGAATCTGAGACATCTGCGCTTGCAGGTCATTGGCCTGAGGCTGAAAGGAAAGCCGAGGAAGCTGCAGATTTGTGGAATAGCAGTGAAACCTATACGCATCTTGTGCTCCGGCACCCAGAGACCGAGTCGGCGACAGACGCCATATATAATCTGCTGGCACAGGTATACGCAAAGGAACCGGGCGCGATGCGAGGCGCTGCCCAGGCGGCTATCGCGCGACTGAAAAGCATATCATCTATCGAACAAATAAAGCTCGGCAGTATTTTTTAGGCGTTTATTTGTCGGTCAGAAGTTTGTTCAGTTCTTCCATAAAAGTGTTCAAGTCCTTGAACTGCCGATAAACCGACGCGAAGCGGACATATGCAACCTCATCGAGCGTTTTCAGTTTTTTCATCACGAGCTCGCCGATCGCTGTCGAATCGACCTCGCGCTCCAGCGAATTCTGGAGCTCCTGCTCAATCTCATCCACGGCCTTCTGCATATCGGCCAGGGCGACGGGGCGTTTTTCGCAGGCACGGAGCATACCGTTCAAAATCTTCATCTTGTCGAAGGTCTGCCGGCTGCCGTCTTTCTTAATAACGATCAGAGGCACGCGTTCCATGATTTCATATGTCGTGAACCTTTTTTGGCAGGAGAGGCACTCGCGGCGGCGGCGGATTGTTGCACCTTCCTCTGCGGGTCTTGAATCAATTACCCGGCTTTCAGAATAACCGCAATATGGGCATTTCATAATAGGGCCTCCGATCTTTTTATAGCCTGTATGTGACCGATTGATACAATATGCATTATTATAACATATGAACACTATATTGTGTATAAAAATAAGTATGGGTATGCTACAAAAAAAGATGCATCCCCATACAATTTTTATATGATATGTCAGTGATTTGTCAGTTATCGCAAAGCCAGTCATTAACAACATCACGTGCTGTAACAGGTGTGACAAGATGGTAAGCAAGCAGGTCGACTAATGCGAGGATACTTGTTCTGCTGAACGTCACATTTGGAATGATCTCTGTCTCCCCACTCTCGCATATTGTGATACCGACACCGTATGTCTCGAGCACAATACCGGATTGTGCATCGTTCAGATCATCGATCGTCACATAATAAACAAGAGTGCGCTCTTCATCGCCCGTTTGCAAGGACTTTCTGCTTATTTCCATTTGTCGCATCGCTTACCTCTCCTGTCAAAAAATTCGCGGGTTTTGAGGGAATTATTTCATAACAAACTAAATAATTCCACACTTAAATATCGCAATAAGTGACATGATTCGACAAAGATACAAGATGTTGTAAAGAGATTTTAGAGTAGATTCTACTGATGGACGCACAGCAAAATTCTTGTCTAATCTTCTGCGATTTTGCTGAAAACTGCGTAAAATTGGTGCATAAAATCGTCCCGTGAAAACAGCGCGTTCAAGACGTCAAGCAAGCCGTTCGGAGAGAGATGCTCCGGCAGGTCAAGTCGCCGCAGCAGCTCCAATCGGCGTTCGGCGCTTCCGGGCGTACCGGTGAGACCGAGGGTGTACAAATCTGATTTTGTAATCGATTCGCTTGTTTTGACGGTCGCTGTTTCCTCTTCAAACGTCGCGCCTGCGCGTCTCAAAGCATTGATAATTGTATCGCGGTTCATGCCTTCAACGCCCAGCTTGCCTTCCTTGGACGGTACGCGTTTTCTCCTTTCGCGTCCCGGTCTGTCGGGAATATAGGCTTGCTTGACATATTGACAGTCCAACAGTCCTTTCAGATAGCCGCGGATCAGAAATCCGGCGCTGTCGCTGTCTGTCAAAATAATCAAGCCGCGTTTTTCCGCAAGTCTTTTGAGCAGGTTCGTTTTTTCGGTATCTGAGAATATGCCGAATCCGGCTGTCTCGATGACGGTTGCGTCAACAGCCTGGCTGACGGTGTTCTTATCATAACGACCTTCAACGACGATAACTTCTTTCACCTTCAGCATAGACGTGTGCTCCGCTTGTTTTCAGCCAAACAGATTAAGAGCTCTGCTAGAAGGTTTTCCAGGTCGCCGCCAAGATTCATCCGGCGGGCCGTTTCGGCACACAAAATGACAGATTTTCGGCAGTCTTGAAGCGATAATTTTCTGGCGCTTGTCAGCAGGTTCCGGGCCTGAAAGTCAAACCGTATAGAGCAGAGCTTCATCAAATATTTCTCTCCCAAGCCGTTATCAATGGCAAGCCTGGCAGCCATAAGCTGCCTGAACTTCAGAGATATTGAAAAGATCAGCTTATGCGGCGGTTCTCGCATATTTAAAAGCTCAGATAAAACGCTGGAGGCGGCATTGAAATCACTGTCGGCGATATAGTCTGCCAGTTTGTAAGAAACGGCATCAAGCACGGGTGTCACAACGGCGTCAATATGCTCCCGTGTAATCGTCACGTCGTTTGTGAATGAACTGACCTTGCCTATTTCAACATTGAGTGAGGTCATCAGCCCGCCGGTGATAAACGCAAGATATTCCGCTGTCGTCGTGTCGATTATTTTGCCGATTGCGGAAAAATGCTTCTTAATCCATTTGACGATTTCTGCTTGCTGCTGAACGGAAAATTCAACGATTTTTGCGGCGCTTTTCATGGCGATTGTGAGCTTCTGTCGACCGTCCGGGTTGTATTCGACAATATCGTAGACGAATATCAGGCAGACATAATCGGGCAGGTCGGCTATTAATTCAGTCAACTTCTGCTTAACGTCGTCCTTGGCTTTGAACATGTCTAAATCGTTGACCTCAATGAGCGTGCGTTCGGCAAAAGCGGGCAGCATATCGCATGCGGATGCCAACTCGTCAATGGAGACAGTCCCGTCGAACTTTTTATAATTGAATTCCAAAAATTCGTCGCCGACCAAACGCTTCCGTATTTGTGTGAGATAGTACTCCAGGAGATACCGCTCTTCACCGTGAAAGATGTATAAGTTGCCGAGCTGACCATTACTGACAGCCGCCTTCAGTGCTTCATATTCCGTATTGTCCGTTTTTTTCTGAGCCATATTTGTGTACCTTTCGTATGCTGTTTAAAGATAATGTAGGGGCGATTCACGAATCGCCCAATTCCTGCGTGTACGATTAACGCCCTGTTTACCGCGGGGGATGGGCGATTCGT
This sequence comes from uncultured Eubacteriales bacterium, assembly GCA_942492735.1. Taxonomy (GTDB): domain Bacteria; phylum Bacillota; class Clostridia; order Oscillospirales; family Oscillospiraceae; genus Sporobacter. Next base: position 3,105,909 of record OW818648.1, on the reverse strand, counting down.
GAATCGCCACTACGCAATAGCGTTGTCTGAATTACCATCCGCTTATTGATATATGGCCTGATTCATCTGTACGGTATGTCATAATACCCGCAAGAGCAAGTTTTTGCAATGTTTCCGGTGCTGGGTGTCCGTACGTATTATACCCGGAAGAGATGATAGCTGTCTCCGGCTTGACTGTGACCAGCAGTTCATCCGATGTCGATTGTTTAGCACCGTGATGTCCAACAACAAGGAGCTCGATGTCCGGCAGCTGCGCGGACATAATAAGTCGGCGTTCATTATCACCATTCATATCGCCGGTTATGAGTGCTTCGAAGCCTTTCTCAGAACAGAGAACCGAGAGACCGCGCTCGTTTTCTCCTTCGCTTCCGATTGGGGCATATAGGGTCATCGTCGCATTGCCAAACGTCACGACTAGATTTTCGGAAACGTTGATGATACCGATTTCTTTGACCTGTGCAAGCTTGATAATTTCAACCGGAAGTGCGCCGTCATCAATAGAAGGGGCGGGGAGCGCAATGGAACCGACATGATAGCGTTCTAACAGCGAAATAGCGCCATTTGCGTGATCAGAATGATAGTGCGTTAAAACGAGAAGATCAATTTGCGTCCGTCCGTGGCTTTGGAGATATTTCGTAACGATACCACCTGCGTCTTTTCCGCTCGAGCTCCCGCAGTCAATCACAGCGGTGTATTTTCCCGAGGTGACGACGATCGACTGTCCCTGCCCGACATCAAGGGCCGTGACGGAGAGATGATGACCGTCCGAAAAAATTGACGTGCAAAGAAGAATGAGACATAAAGCAATCGCGGACAGGCATACAGGATAAAGGAGCTGCCAGCGCCTGACCCCTCGTTTTACAACAGTAATAAACAGCATGTAGACATAGACAAGCCAAATGACGAGGACTGGATTTGACGTATAAACCGATGCAAAAGGGAAGTGCGAAAGCACTTTTATCGCTTCCTGACAGTATCTTGCCAGCAACGCAACAAAGAAGGCAATAATGGAACCAATCGGGGCATAGATAAAGCCGATAACAACAGCGATGATGCCGCCGCAGAAAGCGAGTGTTACCGCCCAAAGGATACATAGATTGGCCAGCGGCGCGATCAGCGAGACGGTGCCGAAATGCAGCGCGATCAGGGGCACGGAAAGAATAAGAGCGCCGCCTGTCGTTGCAAAGCTGGCAATAATAAAGCGAACAGTGGCTTTTATAACGCGGTTTTCATAGATTTTCCATTTGTGAAGCGCGTCCTCGAGTACCGAGAAAATCTTTTCCGAGAAAAGCAGGATGCCGAGTGTCGCAGAAAATGACAGCTGAAGACCTGCGCTGGCCGCTGCAAAGGGATTGCAGAGCAGAATAAGAAAGAGCGCCGCGGCAAGCGATGTGACGTTATCGTTTTCTCGTTTGAAAATCGGTGCGCTTAAGAGAAATATCTGCATGATACCAGCTCTGGTAACGGGCGGCATAAAACCGACAGTTGTTATGAAAATAACGATCACCGGAATACCAATGGCTGTTGCGACGTGTTTTTTTTTGATACATAAGCCCATGAAGCCCATTAGAAAAGCAATGTTCATTCCGGAAACTGAAATGATATGCGATGTACCGGTTGTTCCGAGCGCCGCCGCCAATGCTGTATCTTTGTATACACCTGACGTGTTGCCGAGGATAAGCGCACGCATGAAGGCGATGACGTCTTGAGGGAATATTTCCTCAATCATTTGCTGTAATTCATGAGCCAGCCGGATGGGGAAAAAGATGATAGGTTCGGATGCGTCAGTAATTGTTATATCACCGCTGACGTGTGCCATCAGATAGATGCCATTTGAAACGAACTTCTCGGTTGCCTCACCGTAAATAGTATCTGCTGTACGAAAGAGGGCTGTTAATTCGATCGTGTTCCCCGGCTTGACGTCAGGCACACGACCGTAGCTATACAGCTGCGTTTTGATGCGCGGTCCGTTATTCGTCATAATGCTGACGAGAACCTTTGACCCATAGTCGGTTGGTTCCGGTTCTCCGAGGACGACTGCCGACACCGTCTGGGATCGGTCGTAAAAATATTCTGCAGGTTTATAGAATACAGAAATGTAGAGATTGTTCCAAAAAAAGCCGGCAGCCAGCCCGAGAAAAATCAGGAAAATGCGGAGGCGTGTATTGCCGCTGAAGAACAGGCCAATGAAGGAGACAAAGACAAAAATGACGCAGCAGAAGGTGCCCCAGGATGCTGGCACTAAATAGTGAGACATGATAACGGCGGCAGAAAATGCGAAGGCGCCTGTTGCCAGTTTTCTCAATTTGATTGACCCCTTTGCAGCAAAAGTCGCATAAGGATACATGAGTCTTACCGCTGTAATCGTATCATCATGGTATTTTTTTGTAAAGCACTTCCTGCCCAATTACCCAAATTTCATAGAGGTTGTCTAAGGCTGTCGACAGACGAAAAAAATGCGCACGAACTCTTGACAAATGAGAGGTGTTTTGGTATAGTCGCTTCAATGATTTAAAGTCCAAACACGTTAATTCCCAGGGAGTTTAAAGCGCTAAAGTAATTTACATATAAACGGTTGGTTGTTGAGTTAAATGAGATAACCGACCGCTGTTTAATAATTGGTCATAGATGGCAAGTGCAGCAATTTATGTCAAAGCTGCAGCCGCATGACTATTTTTCTTTATAGACTAAAATATTGATTATAGAGATTATACAAAGATGGGAGCAAGCCGTATGCCAATTACCGAGATACTTGAAAAAAACTGTTCACTATATGGAAGTGATGTTTGTCTTGTCGAAATCAATCCCGAACGTCACGATAACCGCCGCGTCACGTGGAAAGAATACGAGCTAATTGAGCCGTCGCATGCACCGTATTACCGCAGAGAGATCACCTGGAATATTTTCAATGAAAAGTCCAACCGCTTCGCAAACTTTCTTCTGGGCAGCGGCATAAAAAAAGGGAAGAAAGTCGCAATTCTTATGATGAACGGCCTCGAGTGGCTGCCGATATACTTCGGCGTACTGAAGACCGGAGCGATTGCGGTACCCCTCAATTTCCGATATACGTCGGAGGAAATTAAATACTGCCTGAATCTGGCCGAGGCGGATGTACTGATTTTTGGGCAGGAATTTATCGGGCGCATCGAGGAAATTGCCGAGTCGATCAGCAAAAACAGGATGCTTTTGTACACCGGTTCAGGTGAGTGCCCGACCTTTGCCGAGGATTATGGCCAGCTCACAGCCGACTGCTCGAGCAGCTCACCGGATATTAAGATAACTGACGATGATGACGCGGCAATCTATTTCTCCTCAGGTACAACCGGCTTCCCGAAAGCCATACTGCATAAGCACACCAGCCTCATGCACGCATGTGTCTGCGAGCAGGCGCATCACGGGCAGACGAAGGACGATATTTTCCTGTGCATTCCGCCGCTTTATCATACAGGCGCAAAAATGCATTGGTTTGGCAGCTTCCTCGTCGGCGGCAAAGGTATACTTCTGAAAGGAACTGAACCGAAATACATATTTGAAGCGATATCCAATGAAAAATGTACCATCGTTTGGCTGCTTGTACCTTGGACGCAGGATATTTTAAACGCGCTGGATCGCGGCGATTTGAAAATCTCTGATTACAACCTGGAGCAGCTGCGGCTGATGCATATCGGTGCGCAGCCCGTCCCGCAGAGCCTGATTAAACGATGGAAGCATTATTTTCCGAAACATGACTACGATACGAACTACGGCCTGTCAGAATCGATCGGTCCCGGTTGTGTCCATCTTGGTGTTGAAAACATCCACAAGGTCGGCGCCATCGGCATCGCCGGCTACGGCTGGGAAGTCAAGATTGTCGACGAAAAAGGTGAAATCGTCCAAAAGGGGGGTGTCGGCGAGCTCTGCGTCAAAGGACCTGGCCTTATGACATGTTACTTCAACGACCCAAAGGCGACAGCTGAGACACTCAGGGACGGCTGGCTGTTTACGGGGGATATGGCGCAGGAGGACAAGGACGGTTTTATTTTCCTTGTCGATCGAAAAAAAGACGTCATCATCACAGGCGGAGAAAATTTATATCCAGTTCAAATCGAAAACTTCTTAAGCGCACACCCCGATATCAAGGATGTAGCAGTTATCGGTCTACCGGACGCGCGCCTCGGCGAAATATCCGCGGCGATTATCGAAATCAAACAGGGACATACATGTACGGAAGAGAGCGTCAACACATTCTGTCACGAGCTGCCGCGCTACAAACGCCCACATAAAATCATCTTTGCAAAAGTACCGCGTAATCCAACAGGGAAAATCGAAAAACCAAAACTCAGAGCAATGTACGGCGGAGATAGCCTTGTCGCGGCACAGAACAAATCGTAGAAGGAAAGTAAAATTTTGTGAATTGAGGTGTCTGTCTTGGGTATAAAGATTGTTTTGCTCCTGGCGTTCGTAATTATAACAGTTGGTGTCGGTATTTACTGCCGTAAAAAAGCGACAAATGTCAATCAATTTGTGCTTGGAGGCCGCAGCATAGGGCCATGGATGAGCGCTTTCGCTTATGGAACCACCTATTTTTCAGCCGTGATTTTTGTCGGTTATGCGGGCCAGTTTGGCTGGAAATACGGAATCTCGGCGACACTCATCGGGATCGGAAACGCTTTAATAGGAGGCATGGTTGCCTGGCTGGTTCTGGCACGCCGGACGCGGATTATGACGCATCATCTCGGCAGCGCCACAATGCCTGATTTCTTTGCAAAGCGTTATGGCAGCAAAAATCTGAAGATCGCTGCTTCCGCAATACTGTTCATCTTTATGATTCCCTACACGGCGTCGCTCTACAATGGACTGTCAAGGATATTTGGTATAGCCTTTAACATCGATTACACCGTGTGTATCGTTGCGATGGCGGTACTGACGGCTGTTTATGTCATAACGGGAGGTTATTTTGCCACTGCTGTAAATGACTTCATACAGGGGATAATCATGCTGGCAGGCATTGTTGCGATAATTGTAACCGTTTTAAACGGTCAGGGTGGATTTTCGGAAGCGCTGAACAGTCTTTCGCAGATACCAGATGCTTCAGGAAATACGGGCGTATTCACATCACTGCTCGGCCCCGATCCATGGGGACTTATTGGGGTTGTTATCCTCACCTCGCTCGGCACATGGGGTTTGCCGCAGATGGTGCACAAGTTTTATGCAATCAAGGACGAAAAATCCGTGGTGAAAGGCACGGTAATTACAACGGTATTCGCCCTGGTAATTGCCGGCGGGTGCTATTTCCTGGGCGGCTTCGGCAGGCTTTTCGATTCTCCCGCTCTGTACAATGACGCAGGAAAAATCATGTTCGACAGGATCATACCTTCCGTTATTTCCACGCTTCCGGATATACTGATAGGCGTTGCGGTCATACTTGTGCTTTCAGCGTCAATGTCCACCTTGTCCTCTCTTGTCTTGACCTCCAGCTCCTCGCTTACATTGGACTTCATTAAGGGCAATATTGTCAAGGAAATGACTGAAAAGAAACAAGTACTGATGATTCGTATTTTCTTGGCAGTCTTCATATTGATCTCAGTTATTCTAGCGTTGATTCAGTTTAAATCGTCTGTTACCTTTATTGCGCAGCTTATGGGCATCTCCTGGGGCGCGCTTGCGGGATCTTTTCTTGGTCCGTTCCTTTATGGACTCTACTGGAAACGTACCACGAAAGCAGCGGTTTGGGCCAGCTTTATCACCGGAGTCGGCATAACGGTATCGAATATGTTTATTGGGTACATCGCCTCACCGATTAACGCAGGTGTCATTGCCATGCTGACAAGTCTTGTCATAGTACCTGTGGTTTCGCTTGCGACGAAACGGCCTGATTCCGCATCATACAGTGAAATATTCAGCTGCTATGATAAAACTGATGCAAAGAAGAATCAGAAGGCTGCAATTGAAGATTAAGCAAGCCGATTAACAGTGTCGTCGCAGCGCAATATTTAGATCGAAAAAGAAAACATAGTTAGGGGACAGTCAATGCAAGTCAAAGCAAGTGCCAGGTGGCTGCAGCTCAGTGTCGGTATCATCGTACTTCTATTCGCGGGTATCATTTATGCATGGTCTATTCTGAAGGCTCCGCTGGCATTGGAATTTAAATGGAGTGCCGCGCAGCTTGGCTTAAACTACACAATAACAGTCGGGTTCTTCGTCATTGGCGGCTTTATTTCCGGACTAATCACGAAGAAGACAACAGCGATGGCACGTCTGTTGATCGCTGCAGTACTCATTTTTGCAAGCTTTTTTATCACCTCGCAGATGCAGGGGAATATTGCTGTGCTTTACTTGGCCTACGGTGTTCTGGGCGGACTTGCTATTGGTTTTGTGTACAATACGATCATCGTCACTGTCAACGCATGGTTTCCCGATAAAAGAGGGTTTGCCTCCGGTTTTTTACTGATGGGATTCGGCCTCAATTCGCTGCTGATTGGTAAAATCGCTGATAGTTATATTAAGATGCCGGATATCGGCTGGAGAACGACGTTTATTGTTCTGGCAATCGTCACTGCTGTTGTATTTATCATCGCAGCATTCATCAGCAAGCTTCCGCCCGCCGGGACACTGTTTCCCGCGCCGAAAGGGGTGTCCCATAAGGATCACGACGTTGAGGTCAAAGATTATCATGCACTTCAAATGATTAAGCGACTCTCGTTCTGGAAGCTCTTTTTATTCTTTATTCTTTTGGCGTCTGTCGGCAGCGCGTCCATCAGCTTCGCAAAAGATATCATTAAAGATACCGGTGCCGCTGAGACGCTCGCCGTGACAATGGTCGGCATCATTTCAATCTCCAATGGCTTCGGACGGCTCATATCAGGCTGGCTGTTTGACAACATCGGCCGCAGAAAAACGCAGTTTGTGACAAGCATTCTCGCTATTGCTGCGCCGCTTGTCATCGTGCTGGCGCTGCAGACGAACTCCATTGCCATCGGCATCACTGGACTTTGCCTCAGCGGTATTACATACGGCTTTGCACCGACAGGCTCCACGGCCTTTATCGGCGCCTTCTTCGGCCAAAAAAACTTCTCGCTGAATCTCAGTATACTGAATCTGCAGCTCATCCTCACGTCCTTTGCCGCGACACTGGCCGGCGTTCTTAAAGACGCGACAGGTAGTTTCGAATCCACATTTATTATACTTGCTGCGTTGTCTGTTGTGGGTCTGGTCCTGAATATATTCATTAAGAAAGCGTAATACTCGGTCGATTGCTTTTTAGTATATGCTGCAGAACATAATTTGTCCGGACGGATAGATTGTGTTTTGCAGTCTCTTTTAAGGCACGCAAGTACATGCATTTCATTTTATTTGATGTGTTTTTTGCTTGTACAATAATACATGTAAATGCTATAATCATTAATGCTGTAACATGTAACTGGTTATGCGCAAGTGCTGCAGATAAGCAGTTACTGTTTACTAGTCACTACACAAGGGGGATCTTTTTTTGAAGACGTTGATGCTTGGGAATGAAGCTGTTGCCAGAGGCCTTTATGAGGCCGGATGCAGCGTTGTTTCCAGTTATCCGGGTACGCCCAGCACGGAGATTACGGAGTATATTTCGGAATATGACGCAATCTATTCGGAGTGGGCACCCAACGAGAAGGTGGCTATGGAGGTAGCCTTTGGCGCAGCATTTGGCGGCAAACGGAGCTTCTGCGGTATGAAGCACGTTGGCCTGAATGTCGCCGCCGACCCATTGTTTACCATCTCTTATACAGGAATAAATGCAGGTATGGTCATCGCAGTTGCGGATGACCCCGGAATGCACTCATCCCAGAACGAGCAGGATTCACGGCACTATGCAAAAGCCGCGAAGCTGCCGATGCTGGAGCCGGCCGACTCAGCAGAATGCCTGGAATTCACAAAATACGCCTACGAGTTGTCTGAACAGATGGATACGCCGGTTCTGCTGCGCATGTGCACAAGAATCGCGCACTCGCAGAGCATTGTCAACACGGGGGAGCGAATTCTTCCGCCTGCAGTGCCGTATGTGAAGAATGCCGCAAAATACATCATGATGCCGGGCAACGCCAAACGCCGCCACCCGATCGTGGAGCAGAAGCTCAAGGATCTTGAGGCGCTGGGGGAGGAGTCGTTCCTGAACCGTGTTGAAATGGGCGGGACGGAAATGGGTATCATCACGTCCGGCACGTCATACCAATATGTGAAAGAAGTTTTCGGCGACAGCGTCAGTGTTTTAAAGCTCGGGCTTGTTCATCCGCTGCCGACAAAGCTGATAAAAGATTTCGCCGCGCAGGTGAAACAGCTCATCGTCGTCGAAGAGCTTGACAGCTTTATTGAGGAGCATTGCAAGACGCTGGGACTTACCGTTTCAGGCAAAGATATTTTTCCGCTTGTTGATGAGTTTTCACAAAATCTCATTCGAGAGAAGCTCGGCAAGGCGCTAAAAAACGACCTTTCCATAACAACGGGAAGAATGCTGGATGTTGAAATTCCCGCGCGTCCTCCTGTTATGTGCGCAGGCTGCCCGCACCGCGGTCTGTTTTACGCGCTTGTCAAGAACAAAGTCAATGTTATCGGCGATATCGGCTGTTACACGCTTGGCGCGATGGCGCCATTGAACGCGATGGATTCGACAATCTGTATGGGCGCATCGATCTCCGGACTCCACGGATTCAATAAAGCGCTCGGAGAAGAGGGCGAAAAGCATACAGTCGGCGTCATCGGTGACTCGACCTTTATGCACTCCGGTGTCACGGGTCTGATCAATATCGCTTACAACGGTTCAAATTCCACCGTGTGCATCCTCGACAACTCCATTACCGGTATGACAGGCCATCAGCAGAATCCGACAACCGGCTACAATATCAAAGGCGACCCTGCCGGAAAGATCGATCTCGAGGCACTCTGCTCAGCCGTCGGCATCAAACGTATCCGCGTTGTTGACCCGTATGACATTAAACAATGCGATGAGGCTGTTAAGGAGGAACTCGTTGCCGAGGAACCTTCCGTTATCATATCGCGCCGTCCGTGCGCGCTGCTAAAAACGGTTAAAGCAAAACCGCCTCTCACAGTCAATGAAGACAAATGCAAGGGCTGCCGGTCCTGTATGAAAATCGGCTGTCCGGCCATCAGCTTTAAAGACGGCAAAGCCAAGGTTGACGTGACGCTTTGTGTTGGTTGCGGCGTCTGTACGCAGATGTGCGCCTTCGGCGCGTTTGTAGACCCGTCTTGTGAAAACACGTCGTCGCAAAACGGTGAAAAGGAGGTTCGGTCATGAAAACACAAAATATCATGATCGTCGGCGTTGGCGGGCAGGGCTCGCTGCTGGCGAGTAAACTGCTTGGCCGGCTGCTCGTGAACGAAGGGTATGACGTCAAGGTGAGCGAGGTTCACGGCATGTCTCAGCGCGGCGGCTCGGTTGTCACTTATGTCCGCTACGGTGATAAGGTCGCCTCACCCGTCATCGATGCCGGAGAAGCCGATTACCTTGTATCCTTTGAGCTTTTAGAAGCGGCGCGTTGGATTAATTACCTCGCCCCGGAAGGGCAGATCATCACCAATATCCAACAGATTGAGCCGATGCCCGTCATCACGGGTGTTGCTCAATATCCAGAAGAACTTGCCCGTAAAATGAAGGACACCGGAGCGAAAATCGACGCTTTCGACGCCTTATCGCTTGCAGAAAAGGCCGGGTCATCGAAGGCCGTCAACATCGTATTGATTGGCAGATTATCGAAATATTTCCCGCTCTCTCTGGAGACATGGCAAAAAGCGATAGAAGAAAGCGTACCGCCAAAATTCCTCGAGCTTAACCGCAAGGCCTTTGAGCTGGGACGGAATGCCGGTTAAGACTTCGTCAATCTCTAAAAATTTAAACGAAAGGAATGGTTCACTTGCAAAATTACTTCCAGCCTGATATCGAATGCGCAGCACCGGAAGCAATGAAAAAAATTCAGGATGAACGCCTTGTCCAGACCGTCAAGCGGCTATATGATAATGTTCCATATTATAGAAATCTTATGGAGGCAAAGGGCGTAACACCGGCGGACATAAAGTCTGTCGAGGACCTGGGCAAGCTGCCCTTCATCAGTAAATCCGACCTTCGCGACGCTTATCCATACGGTCTGCTGGCCGTCCCGCTAAAAGACTGTGTCCGTATACATTCGACGAGCGGAACAACGGGCAAGCGCGTTGTCGCATTCTACACGCAAAATGACCTTGATCTCTGGGATGACTGCTGTGCGCGCTCAATTGTCGCTGCCGGCGGCAATAAGGACGATGTCGTTCACGTCAGCTACGGTTATGGCTTGTTCACCGGCGGTATGGGGCTCAATGGCGGCTCGCACAAAGTCGGCTGCATGACGCTCCCAATGTCCTCAGGCAGTACAGACCGTCAGCTGCAGTTTATGTGTGATCTTGGCTCGACGATTCTCTGCTGCACCCCTTCTTATGCTGAATTTCTCGCCGAAACGATCAATGAAACAGGACTAAGAGATCAAATCAAGCTCAAAGCGGGTATTTTCGGAGCGGAAGCCTGGAGCGAAGAAATGCGTCAGCGACTCGAGGAGAATCTGGGTATTAAAGCATATGACATTTATGGCTTGACGGAGATTATCGGCCCCGGTGTTTCTTTCGAATGCTCAGAGCAGACCGGCATGCATATCAATGAGGATCATTTTATCGCTGAAATCATCAATCCCGACACTGGAGAGGTGTTACCCGAAGGCTCAAAAGGAGAACTCGTGTTTTCCTGCATCAGCAAGGAAGCGTTTCCGCTTTTACGTTATAGAACGCGCGATATATGCATACTCAGCCGTAAAAAGTGCTCGTGCGGCAGAACACTCATCAAAATGGCAAAGCCCATGGGTCGGAGCGACGACATGCTCATCATCCGCGGCGTCAACGTTTTCCCGTCGCAGATTGAGACAGTTCTGATGGGGTACGGTTTATCAGCCAACTACCAGATAATCGTCGACCGTGTCAACCATTCTGATACGCTTGAAGTATGTGTCGAGATGAACCCTGAGATGTTCTCTGATACAGTCAAGGCGATTGAGAACAGAGAAAAAGAACTGATGGAAAAGCTGAAATCGATGCTCGGCATCGCGGCTAAAGTGACGCTGAAAGCACCGAAAAGCATGACGCGCAGCGAAGGCAAGGCCGTCCGTGTTATCGACAAGCGCAAGATATGAACAGTGATTTTATGAGGTCCATTAATGATCGGAGGAATGGTTATGACTATTGATCAGATTTCTGTATTTGTGGAAAATAAACCCGGCAAACTGGTCGAAGTGATCGAAACACTCGGGGCAAAAGGGATTGACCTGCGTGCGATGTCAATTGCGGACACGTCGGATTTCGGCATACTACGGCTCATTGTCGATAAACCAGCAAAGGCCTTGGAGGTCTTGCGTGAGGCCGACTGTGTGACCTCGGTCAACAAGGTCATCGCCGTGTCAGTTTCGGATACACCTGGCAGCTTGGCAAAAGTCCTAAGGATTCTTTCAGACGAGGGCATCAGCGTCGAGTACGTCTACGCCTTTATTATGCACGAGCCAGGCAGGGCATATGTCATCATCCGTGTGGAGGACAACGATAAGGCCATCACTGTTTTATCGGCCAAAGGCGTCATACTGGCGTCACCCGGCGAATTATACGAGATGTAGATCATAACGTGAAGCGGCAGGTTGGGTGTGAACCAAACCTTGCCGCTTTTTTGTTTGCATTCATTTTTTAAGCAGAATTTCGGAATAATATCAATAAATACCCGCACTATGAATGTTCGCTTTGTAAAAAATGCAAAACTTAACGAATATGACGTGAAATACTTGCAAATCTGCAGGATTTAAAATATAATAATTTAAAATCGAGCATGATAAACAATGATGCAGTTCGGATTCATTAAAGGAGTATTTACATGAAAGAATTGTCTAAAATCGCATCGTCTGTGCAGGCTTCAACAACACTGGCAGTCGATGCCCTTGCAAAACAAATGAAAGCCGATGGCCTGGATGTTGTCGGATTTGGCACCGGAGAACCCGATTTCGATACGCCTGACAATATTAAAGAAGCGGCCATCAAGGCTATCCGTGCGGGCGAAACGAAATATACGCCGGCAGCCGGCATTATTCCACTGCGCAAAGCAGCGGCTGCAAGGCTGAAGACGGATTGCGGCGTGGATTACGACTACACGCAGATCGTCGTTGCGAGCGGAGCGAAGCACAACGTGTTTGTCGCCCTGATGGCGCTCATCAATCCCGGCGATGAGGTCATTGTTCCTGCGCCTTACTGGGTCACATATACCGAGGCGGTCAAGATGGCAGGGGGTATACCGGTCATCATTAATGCCGAAGAAAAAGATGACTTTAAAATAACACCGAAACAACTCGAAGCAGCCGTTACAAAACAATCGAAGCTCATTATTATTAACAATCCGTCAAATCCGACAGGAATGCTGTATAGCAGGGAAGAGCTCGTCGCGCTGACCGATGTCTGCATCAAACACGACCTTTATATTATTTCGGATGAAATCTACTACGGTCTTGTGTATGATAATAAGGAATTCGTCAGCATTGCTTCATTAGGTAAGGATTTAAAGGACCGCACTGTCCTCATCAACGGCGTTTCAAAATCCTATGCCATGACCGGATGGCGCATTGGCTATTCAGCCTCAAACGCGCAGATCGCAAAGGTCATGTCGAACTATTTAAGCCACGCAACAAGCGCTCCCAGCACGATTTCTCAATATGCCGCTATTGAAGGCTTGAACGGGCCACAGGAGGGCATCCTGGAAATGCGCAAGGTGTTCGAGGAGCGACGGAACTATATCGTCGAGCGCATGAATACCATCGAAGGCGTCAGCTGCATTAAGCCGGACGGCGCGTTTTATATCATGATGAATATTGAGAAGCTGCTCGGAAAAACACTGGGCGGACGCGTCATTAATAACGGCGACGATTTTGCTTTGGCATTTCTTGAAAAAGGCCTTGTTGCCGTTGTCCCATGCAGCGGCTTTGGCGCGCCGAACTTTGTCCGATGGACATATGCCGCATCGATGGAGAACATCGTTGAGGGACTCAACAGGCTGGAAAAGTTCCTCAAGGACTAGAAACAATACTGTTGTAGTCTTCGCATACTTGTTGGGGCGGATCTCGTATCCGCCCTGTATTGTTGGCGTAACACAGAACAAGAAACAATTCTTCTGGTTTGTATACCGGTGCGGCGATACTGAGAGGGAAAAAATGGCTGATACAAGAATATATGTTGATAATGCCGCAACAACTGCGGTGTCGAACGTGGCGTTTGATGCCATGCTTCCGTACTTAAGAGACAATTACGGCAATCCATCGGCAACGCACAGCTTCGGTACCGAAGCAAAGCGCGCTGTAGAGGATTCACGCAAGAAAATAGCAGACGCACTCGGTGCACGCATCAATGAGATTTTCTTCACGTCAGGCGGAACGGAATCAGATAACTGGGCCCTTTTCGGCGCTGTAGAGCTACGCAGAAAAAAGGGCAGGCATATCATTACGACGGCAATTGAACACAGCGCCGTTTATAAAACAGCGAAAAAATTGGAACAGGACGGTTTTGAGATTTCTTATCTGCCCGTCAATCAATATGGACAGGTGCAACCTGAGCAGCTGGATGATGCAATACGGGAAGATACGATTTTAGTCAGTATGATGCTGGCGAACAATGAAATCGGTACAATCCTCCCAATCAAGGAGCTCTGTGCGGTCGCAAAACGGCGGAAGGTGTTGTTTCATACGGATGCCGTACAGGCTGTGGGACACATACCTGTCAATGTTGAAGAGCTCGGTGTTGATATGCTGTCCATGTCAGGGCATAAATTCCGAGGACCAAAGGGAATCGGCGCGTTATATGTGAATTTAAAGATGCTTGTCCCGCCGATGATGATCGGCGGCGGACAAGAGAAAGGCCGCCGCTCGGGTACATCCAATGTTCCAGGAATTGTGGGCATGGCTGCAGCACTTGGCGATGCAGCAGACCATATGGATGAACATATAGCGTATATCACAGTGCTCAGAGACCGTCTGATTGACGGCGTTTTGAAACTCCCGGGAGCCGAGCTGACCGGAGAGGCACAAAACAGACTGCCGGGGCTGGCTTCGTTTATCTTTAAAGGGCTTGAAGGAGCACCGCTTGTACCGCTGCTCAGTGAGGCAGGCATCTGCGCCAGCTCGGGCAGCGCTTGCAGCGCCGGCTCCGGTGAACCTTCACGCGTACTGCAGGCAGCCGGTTATTCAAAAAAAGATGCGATGTCACCTTTAAGGTTCTCTTTAAATGAAGACAATACCGTTGACGATGTTGATTATATTATTGCTTCCATGCCGTCCGTCCTCCAGAAGGCTGCAACCGTCAAGTCTTTTGGAGTTGACTTCAATCTAGATGACTACTAATACGAAGTAACGATTGGCTGCAAAAATTCCGGAAAGACTAGAAAATCTTAACTATGTGATATATAATTAGGCTGTCTCGGTTAGATTAACACAATCGAGGCAGCCATTATGTTTCCACCGAAAGGACTAATATTATGCCGACAAATACGTATGAAAGCCCTTTATCCTCACGATATGCCAGTGATGAGATGCTATATCTGTTCTCTGCGGACAAAAAGTTTTCAACATGGCGGAAGCTGTGGATTGCGCTGGCGAGATCGGAGAAGGCGCTTGGCCTCAACATCTCTGAGGAACAGATTGAAGAGATGGAAGCGCATATTGACGATATTGACTACGTGTACGCTGCAAAAATGGAAAAAGAGCTGCGACACGATGTGATGGCACATGTCCACGCCTTCGGAAAAATTTGTCCGAAAGCTTTCCCGATTATCCATCTGGGCGCAACGAGCTGCTACGTCGGCGACAATACAGATATTATTTTGATGCGTGAAGGTCTTGCGCTTATCCGGATGAAGTTGCTTCAGGTCATTGAGCGGCTTGCAGCATTCGCTGACAAATTCAAGGCCTTACCCACGCTCGGCTTCACACATTTTCAGCCTGCGCAGCTGACGACAGTCGGGAAACGCGCCTCTTTATGGATAAATGAGCTATTGATGGACCTTAACGAGGTACAATACCGTCTCGAGACACTGAAGCTGCTCGGTTCAAAAGGGACGACGGGGACACAGGCGAGCTTCATGGAGCTGTTTGACGGTGACCATGATAAAATTAGAATAATGGAAGAACTCATAGCAAAAGAAATGGGCTTTGACGATATTGTACCGGTATCCGGACAGACATATTCGAGAAAAGTTGACGCCGGAGTACTTGCGACACTATCCGGTATTGCCCAGAGCGCCGGGAAATTCGCCACAGACTTACGATTGCTGAGCCATCTTAAAGAATGCGAGGAGCCTTTTGAGGGTAAGCAGATCGGTTCTTCGGCGATGCCGTATAAGAGAAACCCCATGCGCTGTGAACGTATTTGCTCATTAGCGCGGTACGTCATCACCGATTCATTAAACGGTGCCATGACGTCGTATAACCAGTGGTTTGAACGTACGCTCGACGATTCGGCGAATAAACGCATCTCTGTGCCGGAAGCTTTTTTAGCAGTCGATGCGATTCTCAACATTTATCTCAATGTGGCGTCCGGTATAAAAGTCTACCCCAAAGTCATTGAGAAGCATATTCAAGATGAGCTGCCGTTTATGGCGACAGAAAACATTATGATGAAAGCAGTCAAAAGGGGAGGCAACCGGCAGGAGCTTCATGAGGCCATTCGCGTTCACTCGATCGCTGCAGGCAATGCCGTCAAAGAGCAGGGTCTGCCAAATGATCTCATATCCCGCATCGCCAATGATCCGCTTTTCGGTTTGACTGAAGGAGAGATCAGATCCGAACTCGACCCTTTAATGTACGTCGGCAGAGCGCCGAAGCAGGTGAAGGAGTTTCTTGAAAGACACGTCATGCCGCTGCTTTTGGGGAAGCAGAACATAGGGAACAATCTGGAGACAGAACTTAAAGTATGAGAATTTTATGACAAGCAAGCGCAGGTATTGACGTCATATTTTTGTTCGACAGAAGGCATATTATGGCAGCAAAACGCTTGACGAGGGCTTGTTTATGCTGTATGATTTACGCATCACTTTGTTCGTCAAATTAAACTAATTTTAGAATGTAAGGAAGGGGATATTAAATGACTTTTAATATCAAAATCACAACATCTGAAGATGCTCAGAAGCTGAATAAGATTGCTGAAAAATACCCATTTGACATCTGGGTACACGGAAAATCCGGATATGCCGATGCAAAATCTCTTCTCGGTCTGATGCTCTGCACGATAGAGACCGACCTAAAGCTTGTTGTCGAAGATGAAGACGACACCAAGGCATTTGAGAAAGATATCGCACAATTTCTGATTTGCTAAAATAATAAAATTAGAGCGGCTGCGGAGGAATACTCCGCAGCCGCTTCGATATTGGGTAGGGTAGTGGTGGTGATGCTATTTACCGGTTTTTTCTTTTAAATACTTGAGTATTGCTTCCGCGGCTGTTTTACCGGCGCCTGCGGCGAGAATGACAGTTGCGGCGCCTGTGACGGCGTCGCCGCCGGCGAATACGCCTTCGCGCGTGGTTGCGCCGGACGCATCAGCAACAAGGCAGCCGTACTTATTTGACTCAAGACCCTTTGTTGTGGATTTAATGAGCGGATTGGGACTTGTGCCGACGGAGATGATCACGGTGTCAACATCGATCGTAAAGTTTGAGCCTTCAACCGGTACCGGTCGTCTGCGTCCGGAGGCATCGGGTTCGCCGAGTTCCATCTGGATACATTCAATCGCTGTGACGCGGCTGTTTGCGTCTCCGATAATTTTAGTAGGATTGTTGAGAAGTTTGAATTCGATGCCTTCCTCGATTGCATGGTGGACTTCCTCTTTACGGGCCGGAAGCTCATCCATTGAGCGGCGATAAATGACGTAAACATGCTCAGCGCCCATGCGTTTGGCGCAGCGGGCTGCGTCCATTGCAACGTTTCCGCCGCCGACGACGGCAACGCACTTGCTTTTGACAGCCGGTGTATCATAGCCATCGAGATAGGATTTCATCAGGTTGATTCTTGTTAAATACTCGTTTGCCGAATAGACACCGAGCAGAGATTCGCCCTCGATTTTCAGAAATTCGGGCAGACCTGCGCCGCTGCCGATGAAAACGGCTTCAAACCCATCGGCGAAAAGGTCATCAACAGTAATAGTTCTGCCGACAACAACGTCTTTTTTAATCGTGATACCGAGAGCCTCCAGGCCTTCAACCTCTTTTTTGACGATTGCTTTGGGAAGACGGAATTCGGGTATACCGTAGATGAGAACGCCGCCGGCTTCGTGGAGCGATTCAAAAACTGTGACCTCGCAGCCGGCCATGGCCAAGTCACCGGCGCAGGTCAGTCCCGCAGGACCGGAACCGACAACAGCAACCTTATGCCCGTTTTTTGGGATTGTCGGACAGCTGTTTTTCTGGGCGCATGTCATATGGCGGTCAGCTGCAAAACGCTCAAGCCGTCCTATGCCGACGGGCTCGCCCTTTTTTGCGCGTACACACAATTCTTCGCACTGGGACTCCTGCGGGCACACACGGCCGCAGACGGCGGGCAGACTGTTTGTGGACGTGAGGATTTCGTAAGCGCCCTCGTAATCGCCTTCACTGATTTTGGTAATAAATTCTGGAATGCGGACATTCACGGGACAGCCGGCAACACAAGGCTTGTTTTTGCAGTTCAAGCATCTGGCCGCCTCGTTTTTGGCCTGCTCTTCCGTATACCCAAGTGATACTTCCTTAAAGTTTTTGTTTCTGATATCCGGCTCTTGCTCCGGAATCGGTGTTTTCTTCAAATCCATGTTAGGCATGTGTTCTGACACCTCCTGTCAGGTTGCAGATATGATCTTTATCATGTATCTCTCGTTCCTTGTAAAGGGAGTTGCGCTTCATCAGCTCATCGAAATCAACCTTATATGCGTCAAAGTCGGGGCCTTCGACACAGGCGAAACGCATTTTGCCGTCGACCGTAACGCGGCAGCAGCCGCACATGCCGGTGCCGTCAATCATGATCGGATTGAGACTCACCGTGCAGGGTACACCAAACGGCTGCGCTGTCTGCGCAATCATCTTCATCATGATGATCGGGCCGATAGCGATGACCATGTCATATTTATTTCCTGATTCAAGCAGCTCTTTAAGCTTCGTGGTTGTGAAGCCTTTTTCACCGGCGGTGCCGTCATCTGTCATGAGGTAATAATTTGTGCTGACAGCGCGCATTTCATCCTCCAGAATGACGATATCCTTGGAACGGAAACCGGCGATAACATCAACCGTCGCGCCATTATTAAAGAGTGCTTTTGCCGAAGGATAGGCTATCGCGTTGCCGACGCCGCCGCCGACGATGACGACTCTCTTAATACCTTCGATGTGTGTTGGCATACCGAGAGGGCCAACGAAATCTAAAATCTTGTCACCGGCGTTCATCTGATTGAGAATCATCGTCGAACGACCGACAATCTGGAAGATGATCGTTACTGTTCCGCGTACAGGATCTGTATCCGCGATGGTGAGGGGAACACGCTCGCCGAATTCATCGAGCCTGAAAATGATGAATTGGCCTGCCAGAGCTTTTTTTGCAATCTCTGGTGCCTCGACATCCATGAGGGTAACGGTTTCGTTTAAATTCTTCTTAGCCGTAATGAGAAACATCTATTTTTAGCCTCCTGAAACAAGAATTTTTGCATGAATAATACCTCTGTTGTTTAGTACAACAGAGGTATTATAACAGAGGTTTTAAACTGATTCTATGACTATATTTCAATTTTTATCAATTTTCTTTAGTAGATACATCATTTTCAATTTCTTTTAGGATTTTTATGTCTATTTTGTCTGTAAATACTATTTTATCGTACATATCAGGTCGCCGCTCGCGGGTCCGGATGATTGACTGCTTGCGCCGCCACTTTGCGATATTTGCATGGTGGCCCGAGAGAAGAATATCCGGGACTTTGAGGCCGCTCCAGACTTCAGGCCTGGAATATTGCGGGTGCTCCAGAAGGCCGTTCCAGTGACTCTCATTTTGGAAGCATTCCTGGTCGGGCAGCACGCCAGGTACAAGGCGGCATACAGCGTCGGCAACAGCCATCGCCGGAATTTCTCCGCCGGTCATCACAAAATCGCCGATAGAAATTTCCTCGTCTACACACATATTGATAAAGCGTTCATCAATACCTTCATAATGACCGCAGACAAGTATAAGCCTGTCATAATCGTTTTTGAGACGGGTGGCGTCCTCCTGTCGAAAGACTTTTCCGCAGGGTGACATGTAGATGGTATGCACACGAAAACCGGCATCATCGCATATATGCTTCCAGCAATCGTGGAGCGGCTGCGCCTGCATTACACAGCCGCGGCCGCCGCCGTAAGGATAATCATCCACCTGATTTTGTTTATTCGTCGTGTAATCACGAATCTGATGACAGTCGATGCGGATAAATCCGCGTTCCTGGCCACGCCCAAGGATGCTCTCGGAGAGGATGTCCCCGACGGTATCAGGGAAAAGCGTCATAATGTCGATTCTCATTACATGCCCTCAATCAATCTGAACGTGATGCGACCTGCGTCCACATTGATTTCCCTGACGAATTCAGGTACGGCCGGAACGAGAATTTCACGTTTACCGGTAATCACGTAGATGTTGTTTGGATTCATCGGCATAATTTCTGTGATCCTGCCTAAGCTCTCGCCAGTTCCCTCGTCAAAGGCCTCAAGACCGATGAGATCGGCTATAAAGTGCTCTCCATTATCAAGACACGCATCGTGCCTATCGATAAAAACCGTCTTGTTTTTTAAACGAATCGCACCGTCGATATGATCTATCCCTTCAAATAAAGTGATGACACCGGATTTGTGCACACTGGAAGACAAGACCTTCATCGGCTTATTGTCGATATAGAGCGTTTTGAAGCCGACTAAAAACTCGGGTGAATTCGTCCACGGCTGTATCCTGACCTCTCCGCGCACACCGTGGGTTGACGTCACTGTTCCAGCTTCAAGGTATTGTTTCATGATGATTATCCTCCGAAAACGATAGCAAAATAGCGGCAGTACAAAGAATTTGGGCGGACCTCATGCCCGCCCTGCGTTTTTATGTCGGTCAGTCGACGATATCGATCCTAATGCGTTTTCCCTGCCTTTGGGCGACGGAACGCATGAGTGTTCTGATTTCTTTGGCGACCTTACCCTGACGTCCGATGATCTTGCCCATATCGCTTTGGGCAACACGGAGTTCATATATGGTCTCTGCTTCTGCCTCTTTTTCAACCACTGTGACGTCGTCAGGGCTGTCAACAAGATTTTTGGCGATATAAACGAGCAAATCTTTCATCGGTATAACCTCAATTACACGGCGGCGGCTTTGGCTGCTTTTTTCAAAAGAGCCTTCACTGTATCCGTCGGCTGTGCTCCATTCTTTATCCAGTATTCCGCACGCTCGGCATTGACCTTGAGTGTGATCGGCTCGGTGAGCGGATCGTAGGAACCGATTTCTTCAATGCATCTGCCGTCGCGGGGAGCCAGAGAGTCGGCAACGACAATCCTGTAATAGGGCTTTTTCTTTGCGCCCATTCTGCGAAGCCTGATCTTAACCATGTTATTTCCTCCGTATTAATAATTTAAATATCTATCAGTAAATACTGTTCAGTATTAACCTGCTTATTATTACCCGACGATCAGAAACCGAAATGTCCTTTTTTGCCTTTCATGTTCTTGCCGCCCATCTTATTACCGCCGAACATGGCAGGCATTTTTCCTTTGGACATCTGCTTTGTCATCGTTTGCATCATCTCAAACTGCTTCAGCAGGCGGTTGATGTCGACGACCTGCATGCCGCAGCCGGCGGCAATGCGTTTTTTTCGGCTGGAGTTCAGAACACCGGGATTTTCGCGTTCATGCAGCGTCATAGATAATATGATGGCTTCGGTTTTTGAGATCATCTTTTCATCAATCGAAGCGCCGGCCAGCGCTTTAGCGTCGACACCGGGGAGCATCCCTGCAATTTCAGATAAGCTGCCCATTGACTTTATCTGGCTCATCTGTTCATAATAATCGGTCAGCGTGAATTTGTTCTTAGCGAGCTTGTCGGCCATTTCGGCCGCCTTTTTCTCGTCAACATTCTGTTCGGCCTTTTCTATAAGCGTCATCACATCACCCATACCGAGAATGCGTGAGGCCATCCTGTCAGGGTGGAATACTTCTATCTGGTCGAGCTTTTCGCCGGTACCGGCGAATTTTACCGGCTTACCGGTGATAGCTTTGACCGATAGGGCTGCGCCGCCTCTGGCGTCGCCGTCGAGTTTCGTGAGCATAATGCCGTCGATCCCCAACGCGTCGTTAAAGGCCGTTGCCGCGTTAACGGCGTCCTGACCAGTCATCGCATCAACGACGAGGAGTATTTCCGTCGGATTTACAGCGGCTTTGATGTTTTTGAGTTCGTCCATGAGCGCTTCATCGATGTGGAGACGACCCGCTGTGTCTAGAAAGACGATGTCGTTGCCATGTTTGCTGGCGTGGACTATAGCGGCCTTCGCGATATCAACTGGATTGGCAGTACCCATCTGAAATACAGGAACATCGAGCTGAGCGCCGACAGTTTCGAGCTGCTTGATCGCAGCGGGGCGGTAGATGTCGCACGCGACGAGCAGCGGCCGTTTGCCCTGCGTTTTACGCATCAGAGCTGCGAGCTTCGCGCCGTTCGTTGTTTTTCCGGCGCCTTGCAGTCCGACGAGCATAACAATTGTGGGCGGCTTCGAGGATATTGTTAACTTGGTATTTTTACTGCCCATGAGGTTTGTGAGTTCTTCGTTGACGATCTTGATAACCATCTGGGCCGGTGTCAGACTCTCCAGAACGTCCTTGCCGACAGCGCGCTCGCTGACGACATTGACGAAGTCCTTGACGACCTTGTAGCTGACGTCCGCTTCAAGTAACGCGAGTCGGACTTCGCGCATGGCTTCTTTAATATCGGCTTCGTGGAGCCGACCTTTGCCGCGCAGTTTTTTGAAGGCGGCATTCAGTTTTTCGGATAAGCTCTCAAATGCCATCAGATACCTAACCTTTCAATGATGAAAGTAAATCTACAAGATTTGCAGCCGTGTCTGCGGACTGTTCGTCCTGCGATCTGTTTTTTATATCTTCTGCCAGATTGACTGCTTTTGCAATCTCTGACTGCATTTCAGTAAATCTTTTAATAATGCCTGTTTTCAACTCGGTTACAAGGAGTATATTCTCAGCTCTGGCGATGATATCATAAACGCCCTGGCGTGTGATGCCGACGTTTTCGGCAATTTCCGACAGCGAGAAGTCTTCATTATGGTAAAGATCGAAATATTCACGCTGCTTTTCAGTGAGTAAATCTCCAAAGAAATCGAAAAGCATCGTCATATGCAATT
Organism: uncultured Eubacteriales bacterium; assembly: GCA_942492735.1. GTDB lineage: Bacteria > Bacillota > Clostridia > Oscillospirales > Oscillospiraceae > Sporobacter. Next base: position 3,083,475 of record OW818648.1, on the reverse strand, counting down.
TGTCGCTGATCACATAGACCGCCTCCGCATGTTAAGCTATTATACTTGACAGACACTAATATTACAAGAACGAGGAACAAAAGTCAAGGATAAATTAAACATGTCGTAAGCAAATTATCCTTCTTTAAAAACTTGACAAGTGTAAATAATAACACTATTATCAAAAATAGGATATAAACAACTGTAAAGCAACAGCGTCATATTCATCAGGAGGAATTCAATGTTCTCTAAATCAGAAAGCTACTACGACGGGGAAGGCCGATTGCGGGAGCCTGGCGAAGCGTTTTTTGACTACCAGGGGGTAATTAGACAACCGGGTGAAAATTACTACGATTTTGAAGGTATCCTGCGCGCGGACGACGAAAACTTTTTCGACGGGAAAGGCTTCCTGCGTATGGCTGGAGAACATTTTTATGACAGTGAAGGCAATCTGAGGCAAGGGTTGTAATTTTTGTATAAAATATATAGAAATATTTAGAACTCGCCTCGAATGCGTCGCTTGCGACGCATTCGAGGCGAGTTTTTACAATTATTACATTAACTAAAACAGTTTTCGCCTCATGAGCAGAACCGAAAGAAGAACCGATACAACAACGGAACTGCCGATAATTAAAGGAAATGCCAATCCGTAATTCTCCAAAAAATTCGGCACGTTCATCCCGAAAAAACCCGAAATCATTGTCGGTACGGCAAGCGATATCGTAATAATCGTCAACGACCGCATGACGATATTCAGGTTATTCGATATGATGGAGGCAAACGCATTCATCGTGCCGGTCAAAATGCTGCTGTATATGTTTGTCATTTCTATGGCCTGTTTGTTTTCAATGATGACATCGTCGAGGAGGTCTTGATCCTCTTCAAATTTCTTGATTGCTTCGAGTTTCAGCATTTTTTCGAGTACGGACTCGTTTGACTTGAGAGATGTTGAAAAATAAACAAGGCTTTTTTCAAGCTTCATAAGCTGCGCAAGCTCTTTGTTTTTCATCGATTTCTGAAGATCATTTTCAATTTTGTTGCTGATTTTTTCGATGCTCCGAAGATAGAGCAGATAGAGCGTCGCGTTTTTAAAGAGTATTTGGAGAATAAAGCGGCTCTTAAAGTGTGTATAAAACGATTTTACGCGCTTATTTATGAAATCGCCGAGTACAGGTGTTTCTTTCAGACACACTGTGACAATTGCGTCTTTTGTAAAGACGATACCGAGCGGTATCGTGGAAAATACGTTCGTGCCACCGTCGTTTTCAACTGTTGGAATGTCAACGAGTATGAGCGTTTGTCCATTGTCTGTTTCAATACGTGGGCGTTCTTCTTCGTCAAGCGCCGGTCTGATAAATTCTGCTTCGATTTTTGTGATAGCGCATGTTGTATTGATTTCTTCCTCTGACGGATTGATCAGATACACCCATACGCCGTCCTCATAAACATCGCAAGTGATAAGTTCCTCATTTACTGACTTAAAAAATTTAATCATAGTGATCACCCTCTGCTTTTATTTTGTTCAGAGGGCTTACGAGTCATTACATTTTTACTGAGTAACAACGACATGACAAATAAACCCTACGTGCGTTAAATGTCGTATGTTTCCAGTACTGCCAGGGTCGCTGTCCATGCCGTTCACCTCCGTTAAGCGGATAAAAAATAAAAAACCGTCAATCAACGAATGACGGAAAAAATAAACCCATCATTCGTTGAGCTTTAACTCTATACAGCTTAGGATTGCGCATCCAGCCACATTAAGTAGTACCTTAATTCGATAATACCTGTTGACCCATTGGCATCTCTCGATGTTTCAGGGCAGAAGCGTGTATCCGTATAGTAGCCTCACCTAACGATGATTTAATTGTGTCCTGATTATAATACTAAAAAACATTAATTACAATATATTATACGATAATTTGAAGTTAATTGTGAAAAAACAGTTTGTCATATTTTATAGTGTGAAATGTCAAAGGTTTCAATAATATTTTCTGTTTCACAAGCGCTGATATTATCTCGGTGCGTCAGTAATTTGTGTTTGTCGGTATGAATACAATATAAAGAGTAGGCATTACTTTGTGGGGAGGTTAAATGATGCAGTGCAGGATTGCAGATCTCCGGTGCAAGGAGGTCATCAACATACATAACGGTTTTCGCATGGGATTTGTCTGCGACGTGCTTGTCGACACCTTAACAGGCTGTATACTGGCGATTATTGTACCCGGCCCCTGCCGTTTTTTTGGGCTTTTCTGGAGAGAGGACGATTTTGTTATACCATGGGAGTGCATCCGGCGCATCGGCGACGATATTATACTCATTGATGTTGACGGTGAATTCAGGAGGGAAAAACGCCGAAAAATCGTCTGGGTATGAAAACATCTATATGCCAATAAATGACGAGTATGTCGACTATACAAAACATTGCCGAGTGACTTCATTCGGCAATGTTTTGTTTGCGTTAATATGTATATAATATAAGTACTTGATTTTACCAAGCGATTCTGGTAGAATGCTCTTTGCTTTGAAAAATACGCACAGTTCCCGATTTTATGCCATGTGCCGGAGGCTATGTGCGCGAGGTTGGCATAAAAGAAGACGGAGCTGGAGGAAAAAAACAAAAATAGGAGGAAAGTAAATGTCAGTAATTTCAATGAAACAGCTTCTGGAGGCCGGTGTGCATTTCGGCCATCAGACAAGGCGTTGGAACCCAAAAATGGCGCCTTATATCTATATGGAGCGCAACGGTATCTATATTATCGATCTTCAGAAGACGGTAAAAAAGCTTGAGGAAGCGTACAATTTTGTCCGTTCACTCAGCGAAAGCGGCGGCTCGCTCCTTTTCGTCGGCACAAAGAAACAAGCACAAGATGCTGTCAAGGAAGAAGCGGAGCGCGTTGGTATGTTCTATGTCAATGCACGCTGGCTCGGCGGCATGCTCACAAACTTTAAAACGATGCGCACGCGTATCGACCGTCTGGCTCAGCTTCGCAAGATGCAGGATGACGGCACGTTTGACATGCTTCCCAAAAAGGAAGTCATCAAGCTTTCAAATGAAATTATGAAACTCGAAAAATATCTCGGTGGCGTCAAGGATATGAAAAGGCTCCCCGCGGCGCTCTTTATTGTCGACCCGCGCAAAGAGAGAAATGCGATTGCTGAGGCGCGCAAGCTGAAAATTCCGATCGTCGCTATCGTTGATACAAACTGCGATCCCGATGAGATCGATTATATCATCCCGGGCAATGATGATGCCATCCGCGCCATCCGTCTGATTTCACAGGCAATGGCAGGCGCTATTCAGGAGGGCAGACAGGGTGCTGATGCTATCGCCGATGCGATCGCAGCTCCTGAAAAGAAAGAAGAAATTTTAGAAATAGCTGTAGAAAAGGCAGCAAGCGAGGGGGCTGAATAATCATGGCATTCACTGCACAAGACGTTAAGGATCTCCGCGAAACAACAGGCGTTGGGATGATGGACTGCAAGAAAGCGCTTACAGAATCTGACGGAGATATGGAAAAAGCAATTATATACCTCCGTGAAAAGGGTTTGGCTGCAGCGCAGAAAAAAGCAGGCCGAATCGCAGCTGAAGGCATTGCGTATGCCGCCGTTATCGATAACATCGGTGTCGTCGTTGAAGTCAACGCCGAAACCGACTTTGTAGCACAGAATGAGAAGTTCGTCGATTTCGTCAAAGGCGTTGCTGAAGCTACCGTAAAAAATGCGCCTGCCGACGTTGAAGCACTTCTTACATGCAAATATCCCGGCACTGACAACACTGTGCAGGAAAAGCAGCAGGAAATGATTCAGGTCATCGGTGAGAACATTACCGTCCGCCGCTTTATCCGTTACACGACAGGCGTTAATGTCCCTTATGTCCATGCCGGCGGCAAGATCGGCGTTATGGTCAATATGGATGTTGCGAATATCAGCGATATGGATACAGTCAACACACTCGGAAAAGACCTTGCTATGCAAATTGCCGCAATGCGTCCGTTATACCTCGATACGGCGTCTGTAGACCCCGCTGAACTCGAAAAGGAAAGAGAAATTCAGCTCGTCAAGGCTATTGAAGAGAATAAAGAAAAGAACCTGCCAGACGATAAAGCCCTTGCAATAGCGCAGAACATGGTTAAAGGCCGCATCAATAAGTTCTACGAGGATATCTGCCTCATGAACCAGCCGTACGTCAAAGAGAACAAGCTCACTGTAGACCAGCACGTCAAGCAGGTAGCAAAAGCTCTCGGCGGAACGATTGTTATCAAGGCTTTCACCCGTTTTGAAAAAGGCGAAGGCATTGAGAAGAAGCAGGAAAACTTCGCTGACGAAATCTCAAAGCTTCTGTAAATTAAAATTAACCCGATAAAATAGTGTAAACGGCGCAGCCAACAGGCTGCGCCGTTTCTGTTAAAAATACCAGTACTAAACAATATAAATATACAAATTTGTCGAAAGAATATGCTAAACACAGTATGGACAATATATTACTGTCGTGATACTATATATACGTAATAACTTGGCTGTGGCAGATAGGCTGCAGTCTAAGCAGAGTAGGACATCATGCGTAAAGTGCCGACTGGACGGGGAGTTGTCAGTTGGACGAAGGATTATTCCACGGTACGATGTTCGCATCCCGCTGCTACATACCGGAGAAAACCTCCTATATGTGGCGCACAACACGTGCTTGCTGTATATAGCTATTTATTTAGCATTTTGCTTTTTAGCATTTTGCTAAATATATAGCCATATGTAAACATGCGCACACATTAAAAAGGAGGTATTATTATGTCCAAAAAGAAATTATTAACAACAAAAATGATTGTCACACTTGCACTTCTTCTGTCAATGAGCATTGTACTTGACCGGCTCCTCGGAATTCAACTGCCGAATCTCCGTATTTCGTTCGGCAATCTTCCGATCATCCTTGCTGGCTTAATGTTTGGACCAATCGCTGGCGGTATCGTCGGCTTGTTGTCGGATGGGTTGGGTTTTTTGATTAAACCCGCAGGTGTGTATATCCCTTTTCTTATGCTGACGCCGATCATCATGGGCGTACTCCCGTCACTTATCGGAAAGCTTCTCAAAAAACGTTCGAACCTCGTCATCTTTATTGCATTAATACTTCCCGCTGAAATATTAGGCCCCTATCTCTGGACGAACTTCTGCCTATTTTTTGCGTACAACATGCCCTTTCTTCCAAACTTAATTTCAAGAGCGCCGGCAAAGGCCATCATCTCTGTCGTTGATATTTTACTTGTCTTCTCGCTGTATAAAAGCGGTTTATTCCGCTATGTTACGAGCGGCAATATCGGGGGAAAAAAGGATGAGCTACGAGCAGACCTTAAAATACATCCACAACGTTAAGTGGCAGGGGAGTAAACCGGGTCTCGAGAGGACCAAAGAACTCCTCAAAGCACTCGGGAATCCTGAAAAAACATTGAAATTCGTCCATATTGCCGGTACAAACGGCAAAGGGTCGACGGCAGCCTGCATTGCTTCTGTCCTGCAAAAAGCCGGTTATCGAACAGGACTATATACCTCCCCGTATATCCTCCGGTTCAACGAACGCATGCAGGTCGACGGCGTGCATATTTCAGACGATGAACTCGAGCAGATGACAAACGAAATCCGCCCGTTTGCTGACAATATGAAAGACGCGCCGACCGAGTTCGAACTTATCACGGCACTGGCGATGCAGTACTTTTTGTATAAAAAATGTGATATCGTCGTTCTCGAAGTCGGTATGGGCGGCGAACTGGATTCTACAAACATTATTGATACACCTGAAGTCGCGGTGATCACAGCGATCGGTCTCGACCATACCGCGGAGCTGGGCCCAACGCTTGAATCGATAGCCTCGGCGAAAGCCGGTATTATTAAAACAGGCGGCGATGTCGTCATCTATGGCGGCGAAAGGGAAGTCGAGGAAGTATTTGAGCGTACATGCAGGGAGAACGAGGCGAAACTTCATCGCGCAGATTTTTCGAGATTGACCGTTCATGCGTTTGATCTGGATGCTGTTCATTTTGACTTTATGCCTTATATAAACATCAGGTTGCCGCTCGTCGGAACATATCAGCCGAAAAACGCCGCGCTCGCAATTACTGCACTTGAAGCTTTGAGAGCTAAAGGCTGGAAAATCAATGATGACGATATTGTCACAGGCTTATCGCAGGTCTACTGGCCGGGCAGGTTCGAGGTCTTGATGAAGCATCCCGTGTTCATTCTGGACGGCGCGCATAACCCGCATGGCATCGAGGCAACGTCAAACAGCTTAAAGCAGCACTTCGGCGAAAAAAAGATTGTTTTCCTTATTGGCGTCATGGCTGACAAGGATGTTGTTGGAATGGTAGACTTCATCACACCGCTTGCAAAATCGTTTGTCACCGTAGAGCCGCACAACCCCCGCGCGATGAAATCGGAAAAACTCAAAGATGTCCTCTCGGTTTTCGGCAAACAAACCACAGCCTGCGCGGCCATACCCGACGGTGTTCGTGAGGCAATCAACCAAGCTGGACCGGATGGCATTGTCTGCGCGCTTGGCTCACTCTATTTTTCCGGAGATATCCGCGAGGCAGTAAAAGCACTGAAAAAATAAAAACGATTGACGTAAAAAACAGCACAATTCTAATTGTGCTGTTTTCTTTTTTCCTATATAATACACAAAAAGCAAATGTAAAAGCTGGTGGTCTTAATCATACAAATACAAATAGAGATAATCATTCTTATAGCGGTGGGATTTTTTGCCGCAAAGAAGGGGATATTCAGCCCTGAGGCGCGGCGGGACATGACGAATGTCGTTATTTACATTCTGCTGCCGTGTAATATATTCCATTCGTTCGAAACAGAGCTATCGGTAAGTATCCTGCGTGAATGCGCGGTCGTATTTGCCATAGCGCTCGGTGCCCAGCTCTTCTATATGCTTCTCAACCGTGTCCTCTATAATCGTATCCCGATTGAGCGGCGCGTTGTCATGCAATACGCCACAATTTGCAATAACGCCGGGTTTATGGGGCTGCCTGTCATTGAGTCCGTATTTGGCGCGACAGGTATCTTGTACGGTTCAATTGTCCTCATACCGATGCGCATCTTTATGTGGACGGCGGGGCTCTCTCTCTTTACAACGTCTGATAAAAAACAGCAGTTCAAGCGGCTGGCGACGCATCCATGCATCTGGGCTGTCATTCTGGGGTTCGCTTATCTTTTTTCTCCGATTAGGCTGCCGGAGTTTTTAAGCCATACGATCAACGTGATCGGCAGCTGCACAACAGCCATGTCGATGATTGTTGTCGGTTCGATTTTGAGTGAGGTGGATTTCAAGGCAGTTTTCGAAAAAGACAGTTTCTATTTTTCGTTTATTCGTCTTCTCGGAATTCCAGCTTTTATTTTCATCGTTTTAAAGCTCATCGGCATTGACCCAATCGTCATCGGCGTTTCTGTTCTGTCATCAGCGATGCCGGCCGCAACGGTGACGGCGATGCTGTCACAAAAATACGGGCGCGACTCGGAATTTGCATCGAAACTTATATTTGTATCAACACTTTTGTCATTGATTACGCTGCCGGTTATTGCTGCAATATTGACAAGCGCAGCATTCATTTGACGAAACAATAGCAGTATTATGCATTCTTGTGAAATGGAGAAATGTGAAAGCACAACACAATTGTGACAAAATGGCAAAAATAACAATTCGATAATTGCAATATTATGCGTTATTACATGCAAAAAAATAAAATAATTATTTACTTAGTCGTGGTTGCACTTTATAATGTAGGAGGCTTAAAACCATTTTCGCCATTTAAGGTGATAATGATGCAAAGACTGTAAATGTACACAAAGAGGTGTGCAGAATTAGGAGGACAACAGAAATGGAAAAACTAAAAAGCGTATACGAGCAGGTACTCAAACGCGATGCAGCCGAGCCTGAATTCCTGCAGGCAGTCAAAGAGGTTTTTGATTCTCTTGAACCTGTTGCGGAAAAATATCCCAAATTCGTTGAAGCCGGTATTTTCAGCAGAATCGTTGAGCCGGAGAGAATGATTATTTTCAGAGTACCGTGGGTCAATGATAAGGGTGACGTCATTGTAAACAGAGGCTACAGAGTGCAGTTTAACAGTGCCATCGGTCCCTATAAGGGCGGATTGCGATTCCATCCGTCTGTTAACCTCAGTATTGTCAAATTCCTCGGCTTTGAGCAGATATTTAAAAACTCACTGACCGGTCTGCCAATGGGCGGCGGTAAAGGCGGCAGCGATTTCGATCCGAAGGGTAAATCTGACGGCGAAGTGATGCGTTTCTGCCAGAGCTTTATGTTTGAGCTTGCGCGTCACATTGGGCCGGATACCGATGTTCCGGCGGGCGATATAGGCGTGGGCGGCCGCGAAGTCGGTTACATGTTCGGTATGTATAAGAAGATCAGAAATGAGTTTACAGGTGTTTTGACCGGCAAAGGTCTTTCCTTCGGCGGCAGCCTCACAAGAACAGAAGCCACCGGCTACGGCTTGTGCTATTTCATGGATGAAGCAATGACGAGCATTAAGGGCAAATCCTTCAAAGGCTCAACGGTTGTTGTCTCCGGCTCGGGAAATGTTGCGATTTATGCAACCGAGAAGGTTCAGCAGCTGGGCGGCAAAGTTGTTGCCATGTGTGATTCATCCGGATATATATATGACAAAAACGGCATTGATCTCGATGTCATTAAGAAGATTAAAGAAGTCGAGCGCAAAAGAATCAGAGAATACATCAACTATCATCCGGATGCTGTCTATACAGAAGGCTGCTCGGGCATTTGGACCGTCAAATGTGATATCGCGCTGCCATGCGCGACGCAGAATGAGCTTGATTTGGCCGGAGCGAAAGCACTTGTTGCTAATGGCTGCTTTGCTGTCGGCGAGGGCGCGAATATGCCGACCACACCGCAGGCTGTCGAGTATTTCCAGGAACACAAGGTTGTTTTCGCCCCCGGTAAAGCATCCAACGCGGGCGGCGTCGCTTGTTCCGGTTTGGAGATGTCCCAGAACTCATTGAGACTGTCCTGGACCTTCGAAGAAGTGGATCAGAGACTCAAGGACATCATGGTCAATATTTATAGAAATGCAAGCTCAGCGGCAAAGGAATTCGGTTTCGACGATAACCTGGTTGTCGGCGCAAACATCGCCGGCTTCATGAAGGTCGCTTCAGCCATGCTGGCTCAAGGCGTTACGTACTAATAAAAATAGAAAAAGACAACTCGGATTATTTTCCGGGTTGTCTTTTTGCGCCGTTACATTTATTCTCATACGAATATTCGATTAAAATAACGACATAGTCCGCGATGTCATTCCCGCGCAGGCGGGAATCCACGTACCTGGGAGACTGGATTCCTGCCTGCGCGGGAATGACAAGTACCGCAGGACATACTGATATCTCATTGTGTTTATGGAAGAACAGTATCAGTATCCCATATCTTCTAAAATCTCAACGGCGCTTGTCACCATATCGACACAGACGGTGTTGAATAGGTTCTGCTCCTTTGCTTTTAGTCGATTGTCGCCAACAGAGATATCAATGCCAAGAATTTCTCGGCATGTGCAGGACTTATTCCGTTCACGGAAACGCTTCATGAATTCGACAGTTTCGCCGTTGCAGAATTCCTTTGTCGTTATGTCGCCGAGTATAGAATGCCCACAACTGAGCCCAATGACGAGGGCGCCGCCTGACGCCGCGCCGCAGACCTCGCCGCACCGCACGCCGCCCCCGAGTCCGCTAGCGATTTTGAGGGCCGTATCGCGCGGTATGCCGTAATCCTCACTGAAGGCGGCAAATACCGACTGCGCGCAATTAAAGTTATTTCTGAACAGTTCTAAAGCCATTTCGATTTTACTCATCACATCAACTCCTTTTTCAGTCTGATAATCTGCGGATCTGCTGAAGATAATCTGTCATACGGTTATCGTCATCTGAGGGGTAGGCGAAAGAAAAATAATCAGCCACTGCCGGCGCTGATTGACGGAATAGTGTACAGGCCGATAACAACGCCTCCCAGATATGATCAGGCGCACTACCTGTATATATCGTCGTGTATTTATCATACAAATCAGTATCCAGATATCTTTTGAAATATTTACGGGCTTTTCCGGCCGAGACCTGAAAGTTGTACTGTGTTCCTAAGTGCCATTCAAGCATGCAATGTAATTCTGCGTACACGACCGAATGAAGCATATACATGACGTACGGTAATTCATCACGTCGGATTCCTTTGGCCACATTCTGTGTACACCACCAGAAATTATTGCAGCAGGATGAGAACTCTCGTGAAGTTGGCGCTTTGACAAAGTAGTCGGCGTCGCTGGCCGGCGGAAATGATTTTAAGATGTGATCCTTGTCCAAAAGCAGGATGCTTTCGCTGTCGTACGTCAGCAGTTTATCGAGCGAATCCAACGGGTACAGTTGTAGATCGATGCGATTGCCATCACGGAACAGCATCAAATATGTGAACCGTCCGTCACCAACCGGATCGCGCATCGTTTCCGGCATCTGCAGCATGATACGCTCGCCGAACTCTTCAATCCAGCTGCGATCGGCTAAAATGCTGCCGAGGTCTGTCACAATATAAACTATATCATAATCCTGAAACAAATCTTTCGGCGCGTTAGGATTGGCTCTCGAGCCATTCATAATAACGGCCCTAATCCGTTCGTCCGTATGTGCCTTGCTGATAATTAAACGCATCATCTCCGCTTCAGTTCGCACAGCAAATACTCCTTAATGAATGGATTACAATGTTAACATACCATTTATTTAAAGGACTGTAAAGCTGTTGCATAAGCGATAGAGATCGAAAATTACCAACCGATTGGATGTGACTGATCTGCGGCAATGAGGCAAGCTGTCTTTCAGGAAGAAGAACAGAAATTTTGAAATGTAACCCAATATCATTAATGTGGCTTGACAAGAAAATAATACAAACCCTATAATGACGAAGGGGGTGATTGGTTTGGATAATAATGAGCTGTTGGGGCAAATTGTTGATCTCATCGAAAATCAGACAGCGCAGATTAACCTAAAAATCGAAAACGAAGTAACAAAACGCATGGATGCGTTATTTGACGGATATAAGCTCACGCACGAAAAGCAATGGGAACTTGAGAGAAAAATCCAAGCATTAGAGAAAAGAATCGAGAATCTTGAGGTAAGAGCAAGCTAGGCGCAGCGCATATAACTGAAAAGACTCAGAAATTGTAACAATTTCTGAGTCTTTTCATGGTCGGAGTGTCGAGATTCGAACTCGAGGCCTCTTGGTCCCGAACCAAGCGCGATACCAAACTTCGCCACACCCCGCTATTGAGCGAGTCGCATAACGACTCGCTCAAGTAGAATAAAACACTTTTGATAGTCTGTCAAGTGTTTTTTGGGTTCTTTGGTCTGCTAATCCCAGTTCATAACAAAATAACCGGCGCGATCGGTAAACGAACCAACGATGATCATGATCAGATCGATGATGTAACCAATACCGAAGAAGCCGGCTGTCAGGAGCCAGATCACACCTGTGCCTACTTTTCCGACATAAAACCTGTGTATGCCGAGGTAGCCAAGAAAGAAACAGAGCAATAAAGCAGCGAGTCTGCTCTTTGGCGATACCGGTTTGCTGTACATTTAGTCCCACTCCTGTTTTATAAAAATATGTTCGCTGTTCATTATTATATATGATAGCGGTTGATAAAGAAATATACAGATGATAGAATTACCATTAAAATCACATTAAAACATGTCGGAAAACGCGGCACGCAGACAGCAGCGGCAATTTTGCGGCAGAACGGAGATTTATGAACAGCACATATGAGAAACTTGAAAAGAGCCTGAAGGTCATCCGGCAAAAAACATCATTTATTCCGAAAATTGCGCTTGTACTCGGCTCGGGCCTCGGCGATTATGCGGAGGGGATCGATGTTGTATCGCATATCGACTATACGGAAATCGAGAATTTTCCGGTCAGCACGGTGCTGGGGCACCGCGGCCGCTATATCTTCGGTTATGTCAAAGATGTGCCTGTCGTCGTCATGCAGGGCCGTGTTCATTATTATGAGGGATATGCTGTGAACGACATTGTCATGCCGATCCGACTGATGGGCATGATGGGGGCGGACTGCCTGTTTTTGACAAACGCGTCGGGTGGCATTAACACATCTTTTTCTGCGGGCGATTTTATGCTCATCCGTGATCATATCTTGTTTAATGTACCGTCGCCGCTTATCGGCGCAAATATTGATGAACTCGGCACACGATTTCCCGATATGAGCCATATCTATAATGAGAGCATCATAGAGGCTGTGCGTGGTACCGCTAAGAGCTTGAACATCAAGCTTCATGAAGGAGTCTATTTACAGGCCTCAGGACCGAATTTTGAGACACCGGCAGAGATCAAGGCTTATGGATCGCTCGGCGCCGATGTCGTCGGAATGAGCACGGCATGTGAAGCGATAGCGGCAAATCATATGGGTATGAAGGTATGCGGGATATCCTGCGTTTCAAATATGGCGGCGGGACTATCAAAAACACCGCTCACACATGCCGAAGTGCAGGAAACGACAAATAAAGTCGCACCGGATTTTAAAAAACTGATAACGGAATCGATCGTCAGAATCAACCGTCTTTCGTAATAGCACGAACACAGAACATGAAACAGAGGCCGCCGGCCTCTGTTTTCTGCATGAAAGCGGCATTATATCAGTGTATAGCCTTTTTAATTCCCATAAATTGCATATGCTCGTACAAATATGAATATAATTATTTACTGTGGAGGTGAATTATTTTGGACAGGTACAGATCATATGACGGAAGAAGAGGCTCTACTCGACGCCGTCATTCCTCTTCAGCGCATACAAAAAACGACAAATCTTCTCGCCGGGCGATTAAGCTTTTTATCTGTGCCGGGCTTTTTGTTGTTGCGGCGTTCATGAAATTACTGTTTCCGTCAGAGCTTGCGTTAATAGGGGATAAGCTCAACACCGTTGTGAATTATAAGGCGGCGCTGACATCGCTCGGTGAAGGTATCAGCGGTGAAAAGAAATTCACGACAGCCCTGGGTGAAGCGTTCACCTATGCCTTTACAGGGAAACCATCTGAGCTAGATGATAACCAAGCGCAAACATCGCCTTCTGAGAATGGGATGCCGGCTTCTAACGATAATGCAGCAGCCAGCGATGCGATAACAGAGAATGATCTTAACTCTGCCGTGACAGATACAGCCGCCACAGATGCGAGTCTCACCGCGCTTGAAACGAACGAAGAATCGGCACCGGTGTTCGCTGAAGATAATGCCGATGCATTAAATGCCGGTGCATTAAATGCCGGTGCATTGGACACGTCTGCATCAGATGCGGCTGATGATGAAGATTCCTTGTCGAATGCCGTGATCACCGCGTTCATTCAGAGTCAGGAAGAATACTCGGATTATGCGATACCTGCCGGTGTCACATATGATATGCCCAGAATCAGTATTGCATATGATAGTCCGCTCGACGGTGTGGTGTCGTCCTCGTTTGGGTATCGAATACATCCAACGCTAAAAAGTGTCAAGTTCCATTATGGCACTGATATCTGCGCAAAAAAAGGAACGCCAATCACCTCGTTTGCCAATGGCAAGGTCCTCGCGGCAGGAGACAGTACAACGCTCGGCAAGTATGTCATTATCAGTCACGGCGATATAGAATCGCAATATGCACATTGCGCCAGCCTTTTTGTCACAAGCGGACAAACAGTAGCAAAGGGAGATAAAATCGCAACAGTCGGCGATACCGGTAATGCGACAGAAACGTGCCTCCATTTCGAACTCAAGATTAACGGGCAATATGTGAATCCGGAGTATTATATCAAATGGGAATAACAATCGGAAAGCTGAAGATCAGCGGCGCAGCGCTTTTAGCGCTTGCTGCCGCGTATTTTTTTGATTCGGGCAGTATTGTGGTTGGTGTGGTCATTGCCGCTGCCGTTCATGAGGCAGGGCATTTTGTCGCCCTTAAAATTCGGAAACAGCGTGTCACAGAGCTGAAACTTGAGCTCTGGGGTCTGACAATGCGCAGCGATTGCCGTATGTCCTATTTAACAGAAATCATCACGTCTGCAGCCGGACCGCTCGCGAGCCTGCTTTTGGCCATTATTGCCTCGTTTGTTGGACGGTATACCGGTTACCAGGAAGCCTATATCATTTCAGGCGTCAGTTTTATTTTTTGCGTATTCAACGTACTGCCGGCCCTGCCGCTTGACGGCGGTAAAGTGATATACGCTGCGGCAGCGTTGATCTTTGGCCTTGAAAAGGCTGAACGCCTGTCATGCATACTGAGCTGTGCTGTGATCTTGGTGCTGCTTGCCGCCGGAACGTACATTCTGCTCAGAACAAAAGTCAACTTCACACTTCTCCTCACGGCCTTTTGGCTGTTAATCAGCTATTGTAAAAGAAGTAATATTAGTATAAAATCGAAGCGAAAAATTGTTGGAAGTGAATCATGGATAAAAAACTAGAAAGAATTTTACCGAAGGTGCAGAAGCCTGCAAGATACACCGGCGGAGAGTACGGGCAGGTCATTAAGCCGAAATCTGAAGTCGATACGAGAATCGCGCTTTGCTTTCCCGATACGTATGAGATTGGCATGTCAAATCTCGGTATCAGAATATTGTACGGCCTGGCAAATAAGATAGACGGCGTCTGGTGTGAGCGCGTGTTTGCGCCGTGGGGTGACATGGAAGATGAAATGCGCAAAGCGCAGATGCATCTTTATGGGCTCGAGAGCGGTGACGCTATCAAAGATTTTGACATCATTGCTTTTTCGCTGGGTTATGAGATGGCCTATACAAATGTGCTCAATATGCTTGACCTGGCGGGCATTCCCATGCGCTCGTCGCTTCGGCACGGGCTTTACCCGCTTGTAATAGCGGGCGGTACGTGTGCGTATAACCCAGAACCGATGGCCGATTTCATTGATCTTTTCATCATCGGCGAGGGAGAAGAGGTTAACGGCGAAGTTATCGAAGCCTATAGGACGTCAAAGAAAAACGGTCTCGATAAGGAAGCGTTTTTGAAAATAGCGGCGCGGATCAGGGGTGTCTATGTTCCAAGTCTCTATAGGATATGCTATATGCTCGATGGAACAATCGAGAGAATATCCGCGCCGGAAGGTGTGCCGTTGCCGGTTATCAAGAGGATTGCTGAAAACTTCGATACGTCCTATTATCCCGTCGAAACCATCGTGCCGTCGACGGAAATTGTGCATGATAGAGTTGTATTGGAGCTATTCCGCGGATGTACGCGCGCATGTCGGTTCTGCCAGGCGGGATACACCTACAGGCCAGTACGTGCCAGATCACAGGACAAGCTGGTCGAATACGGAATCCAGGCGCTCGAAAACGCGGGATACGAAGAAATCACGTTGTCCTCTCTGAGTACAAGCGACTACAAAGAATTATTCAAATTGTGCGACGGACTGCTTGACTGGTGCGAGCCAAGGAGCATCAGTCTTTCTCTGCCGTCCCTGCGGGCAGACAATTTCTCTATTGAGCTCATGGAGAAGGTGCAGAAAGTTCGAAAAACGGGATTGACGTTTGCCCCGGAAGCCGGCAGCCAGCGACTGCGGGACGCAATCAATAAAAATGTCACACAGGATGACCTACTTGAAACATGCCGGGTTGCTTTTGCGGGTGGTTGGAACAGCGTCAAGCTCTATTTCATGCTCGGATTACCGACCGAAACAGATGAGGACGTTATTGCAATCGCGTCTCTTGCCGACAAAGTACTATATACCTGGAAGCAATACGCGAAGAATAAAGCGCGTGGCGTCAAGATTACGGTCAGCACCTCGTGCTTTATACCCAAGCCGATGACGCCGTTTCAGTGGGCTGGACAAGTCCCACTGGAGGAGTATCGGCGTAAGGTGGAGCTCTTGCGCGGCGCGATGCGTTCGAAGGCGATCACGTACAATTGGCATTCGCCTGAGACGAGCCTCATAGAAGCTGTACTGGCGCGCGGCGACAGAAACGTCGGCAAAGTGCTTGAGAATGTCGTTCAAAACGGCGGACGGCTGGATGCCTGGGATGAGTATTTTTCGTTCGAACGCTGGATAAACGCTATCAACGCCTGCGGTCTTGATGCATCGTTCTACGCGCAGAGGGAACGGCCCTTCGGCGAAATATTTCCGTGGAACGTGGTTTCAGCCGGTGTCAGTGAGAACTACCTCTGGGAAGAGCGGAATGCCGGTTACGGTAATAAAATAACCCCCGATTGCCGCACCGAATGCACGGGCTGCGGCGCGTCAAACTTAATTAGCGGGGGAAAATGCGATGCTTAGAACGAGATTGTTGTTTTCAAAAACGGGTCGCGCGAAGTATATATCCCACCTCGACTTAATGCGGACGTTCCAGCGCGTGTTTCTGCGCGCCGGTGTCAATCTGCGCCATACGGAGGGATTTAATCCGCACCCCTATATGACATTCGCGCTGCCCTTATCTGTTGGCATTGAAAGCATATGTGAGATGCTTGATTTTGATCTGTCGGACAATCTTGATTTGGATACGCTTCCAGGTATTCTAAACCGGACAATGCCCGAAGGTATTGAAGCAATAAAAGCATATCAACCAATTAAGAAATTTGTCGATATCGTCTGGACAGAGGTTGAGGGAAACCTTATTTACGATGCGGGGATACGGGAGCAGACGAGTGACGAACTGACGGCGCTGTTTAAGTCAAAAGAGTTAATCATATCAAAGAAATCAAAAAAGGGGTATGTTGATACTGATATTATCCCATTGATCGACAGCATCCGTTTTGAAGAAAAAAGCAAAGAAATGATAGCAGTCCACGCTGTGATATCGGCACAGAATCCGTCTTTAAACCCAGATAATATGATTGCGGCGGTTTCTGTTCATTTGCCGTCATGCGCGCCGGATTTTGCTGCATTCAAACGCATTGACGTTTATGATGCGAATCATACTATTTATAGATAGAATTAGGAGGCAGTATTATGGGTCACAGCGTTAAGCGGATCGGTGTTTTAACCTCAGGCGGTGACGCTCCAGGGATGAACGCGGCGATCAGAGCTGTTGTACTGACCGCGCAGCATCTCGGTATCGAATGTGTGGGTGTGCGCCGGGGCTATAACGGGTTGATCAGCGGTGATGTCATTAACATGACGGCGGATGATGTTATGGGCATTACGCGTCTCGGCGGTACGTGTCTATACACGGCGAGAAGCCCAGAGTTCATGACAAAAAAAGGATTGAAGCGCGGCGCGGACAATTGTAAATTCATGGGTATTGACGGCCTCGTTATCATTGGCGGAGACGGTTCTTACCGCGGGGCTCTGGCGTTGTCAAAAGCGGGGATACCCGTCATTGGTATTCCGGGCACAATCGATAACGACATTGGTTGTACAACCTATACAATTGGATTTGATACGGCTTGCAACACAGCGATCGACGCCTGTGACAAGCTTGACGACACAATGCAGGCGCACGAACGCTGTTCGGTCGTCGAGGTGATGGGTCACAGGGCAGGTCATTTGGCGCTGAATGTCGGTATATCGACCGGCGCAACCGTTACACTGATTCCTGAAATGGAAATCAACTTTGAGAGGGATGTTGCCGACAGAATACGTTCAGCCCGATTGGCAGGACATACGCACTTTACCGTCATCGTTGCCGAAGGCGCGGCATCAGCACACAACGTCGCGGAGAAGATTAAGGAACTGACGGGGATTGAAACGCGCGTGACAACACTCGGCCATATCCAGCGCGGCGGAACACCGCTTGTGCGTGACCGTGTAACGGCATCCCGTATGGGTTACAGAGCGGTTCGGCTTTTAGCAGACGGCGTCTTCAATAGGGTTATCTGCATGTACGGCGAAAAATGCGTCGATTATGATATTGAGGAAGCACTCAGCATGACCAAAGGACTCGATGAAGATGCCTGCACAATGCAGGATGCTTTAATGAGCTGACTTAGGTTAGATTACCACCCTGCATTTACCAGGATGCTTTAATGAGCTGACTTAGGTTAGATTACCGTCCTGCATTTACCAGGATGCTTTAATGAGCTGATTCAGGCATATGTTTGAACTTCGGTTGTATACTCAAATACAGGCGTGCCCTCATAGCCGGGCGCAATCGAATATTGATCGTAAAAGTTGGCAATACCACCGGTGATTATGTAAAATTTTGTTGGACTGAAATATTTTTTTATGAGCTTTCTGTATTGATCAAAATAATGGTGCGTGCCCTCCGCCATTTGCTTTGCGGCAGTTGAAACGGCGTTATCAACGAGCAGCCGCTTGTAATTCGTCCCGCGTTGAAAAAAATCAGCAAGCTCCAAAAACCAGCCGGTTGAGGCGCGCCATGTATCGCCAAAGCGCTTTGTAATACCATGCGCGCCGCCTGTGTACTCATATACATCGTAAAATAGACTGAGGATATCCGACGCATTATATGTCACCGTATATTTCATGACACTGTCAAACTGGCGGAACGGAAAACCATTTTCTTGAGAGTATCGCCATTCGTCAACGGCTGAGGGTAAAAGTTCGTTTCGCGCCTTTCGCATGAGCGTTTTCGCTATATGCTTGTAATAATTATTTATGCGTTTATCTGCCTTGCTGTCTCCGCTTGATACGATGGGGTAACGGAAATCAGCTGTGACCATTGTGATTCCTTCGTATGTAAGCTCTTCAGACAGACGTCCCTCGGAAATACTCATCATAAAAAATCACGCCCCTTCGTTCATACAATATGTTGGCACGCTTAAAAGGGTTAAAATAAAATTAATCTTTACTTCAATGCTTTAGTGCTGTAAAATAAAAAATAAACAATGTAAGCTTCCTGGAGGGGACACGTATGAATAAAAGCCTTAAGAACAGCAAAAAAGACAGAAATATTGAAATGTATGAAGCAATACTGACGATGGAGACGGTCGAGGAATGCATCCGTTTTTTTGACGACCTCTGTTCGGTCACCGAGCTTCGGGCAATGGAACAGCGTTATCATGTTGCTATGCTTCTCAATCAGGGTCATATATATAACAGCATTCTGGAACAGACCGGTGCATCCTCCGCGACAATCAGCCGTGTCAACAGGAGTCTCATGTACGGGGCTGATGGTTATGAAATTGCGTTTAAAAGGCTGGCGGAGAAGAAGAAATGAGCGCATACTCCCTACTTGCAAGGTTTTATGACACATTGACCTGTGATGTACCGTATGGAGCTATAGCGGATTATTATCAAGCCTTATTTAAACGAAAAGACGTACCGGTACAGACAGTCCTCGATTTGGCCTGCGGTACCGGCACACTGACGTGCCTCCTGGCGGAGAGAGGCTTTGACATGATCGGTGTTGATGCGTCTGAAGAGATGCTCTCTGTGGCTGCACAAAAGGCTTATAACACTGCAAATAGGCCGATGCTGATCAACCAGTCGTTGGAGCAGCTTGATCTTTTCGGCACGGTGGATGCCGCTGTCTGCTCACTTGACGGCATGAATTATATTAGACCGGACATGATAGCCGAAGTGTTTCGCCGTGTCATGCTGTTTCTGGAACCCGGCGGCATGTTTATTTTTGATATACATACCCCGTCAAAGCTGAAGAGCCTTGACGGGGAAGTTTTTCTTGACGAAACGGATGACGTCTATTGCGTTTGGCGGGCAGAATTCGATAAAGAAGAGAACGCTTGCCATTACGGGATGGACATCTTCGCCAGAGAAGGGAAGAAATGGACACGCAGCAGGGAAGAGCATATCGAGTACGCATATGAAATACACAGTCTGGAAAAAATGCTTAAAGAACAAGGGTATGCGGATGTCTCCGTCTATGGGGATATGACGTTCGAGAAACCCGGTGAAAGTGATAAACGCATTTTTATGACTGCCGGAAAACCAAAGTCAGATTGAAGGTATACTATGGATGAAATGATAAGAGCCGTCTCTGCAGACGGGTTTATTCAGATATCGGCCGTTTCAACGAGGGTCCTCACCGAACGGTCACGACAGATTCACAAGACACTGCCTGTGGCGACAGCGGCGCTCGGCCGGACATTGGCGGCCACGTCGATCATCGGGCATATGATCAAGGATCCCAAAGCCTCGGTAACAGTCCGTATAAACGGCGGCGGGCCGATCGGCAGTATTATCGCCGTATCGGATAATGAGGGCAATGTCAGAGGCTATGTCCAAAACCCGCATATTGACTTGCCGAGAAAATCGAACGGAAAACTTGATGTCGGCACCGCCGTCGGGACAGACGGCACGCTGACGGTAATAAGAGACCTCAATATGAAGGAACCGTATATTGGCAGTACAAAGCTCGTTAGCGGCGAGATTGCCGAAGATTTTACAGCCTACTTTTATGAGAGCGACCAGATTCCGACTGCATGCGCGCTCGGTGTTCTTGTTGATACCGATCAAACTGTTTTAGCGGCCGGAGGCTATATTGTTCAGCTGCTCCCCGGCGCCCCTGAAACACTTATGGAAACGCTTGAAAAAAATATTGCCGAAACCGGCGCAGTCACGAGCATATTAAAGAATTGCAGCGCACAGGATTTAGTCAGCCGTGTGATGAACGGTTTTGACCCAAAGATACTGGAATGTAAACCAATTGAGTATAAGTGTTACTGCAGTCGAAACAGGGTGCTTGAGGCGCTTTCGAGCATTGACAGCAGCGAGCTTAACGACATGGAGGAAAAAGGCGAGCCGGTCGAAGTGACGTGCCAATTCTGTGACGTCATCTATAAAGTCATGCCGAGTGAAATTGACACATTTCGCAAATAAAGGTCAATAATTTAATATATTTTATTGACAAAATCAGATAAAACTGTTATCTTACAGTGATCAATTTTCTTCAAACGGCGTCCGAGAAAAAGTTTTATTTTGTGTTGACAACACAGAGTGCTTTTAGTATAATAACAAACGTCGCTAAGAGCGGCGGCTGTAGGGGAGCATAGCTCAGCTGGTAGAGCACATGCCTTACAAGCATGGGGTCACAGGTTCGAGCCCTGTTGTTCCCACCACAATGTGCCATGAGGCGCATAAATACACGGCCCAGTAGTTCAGTTGGTTAGAACGCCAGCCTGTCACGCTGGAGGTCGACGGTTCGAGCCCGTTCTGGGTCGCCACGGGCACTGACCATGTGCCCATATGCCTCTGTAGCTCAGTTGGTAGAGCAGAGGACTGAAAATCCTCGTGTCGTTGGTTCGATTCCGACCGGAGGCACCAAGCGCAGTGTGAATTAATATAATATTGCGCGGTACGCGGGCGTAGCTCATCTGGTAGAGCGCCACCTTGCCAAGGTGGAGGTAGCGAGTCCGAGCCTCGTCGCCCGCTCCAATTTTCAGAGGCGCAACAGCGCCTCTGAAGTTCCCTAGTGGCGACATAGCCAAGCGGTAAGGCATGGGTCTGCAAAACCCTGATCCCCCAGTTCAAATCTGGGTGTCGCCTCCAAAATCAATACATCCTCCGATTCCTTTACCAACAGGGATTCGGGGGATGTAATATTCCGCAGTACGCGGGCGTAGCTCATCTGGTAGAGCGCCACCTTGCCAAGGTGGAGGTAGCGAGTCCGAGCCTCGTCGCCCGCTCCAATAGATTCCTATAAAAAAAGTGGATTGGTTAAACCAATCCACTTTTTTTATTCAGACGCAGGTTCTTTTGCTGAGATTTTGTCTACAACTTTGCGATACACTTCTAGTTATAAGTCGTTATACCTAAAATAACCGCATTTTGTAATTTTGAACAGTATTAACTAAATAAAGAACGATTAACGCCGATATATATTAAGTATATCTCCGCTTTTTCCATACATATCTTAAAGAAGGTTGACATTGTGAAGATAAGATACAAGATCGCTTTAACATTACTTCCTTTAGTGTTGTTGTCGGTACTGCTTATTAATATGATATTTGGATTGTTTTTTCAAAAAACGATTGATAATAATGAAGCACGCCAGATTAAGCACGCACAAGTTAATATTGACTCCTACATCAATGATTTATCAAAAAACTACATAGGAACGGCATATGACTGGGGTCATTGGGATGATACATATGAATTTGTTAACACAAATAACAGCGAGTATATTCGACTGAATCTTATGGAAAGTGTTTATCCTAATTTAGACATCAACTTTCTTATATTTGCTGATGCAGCTGATTCTATTATATATAAACAATTCTATTCCAATTCTGAAGAAGCATTAACTGATTTTCCTGAGGGTTTTATAGAAGATTTCGGTAGGGTTCTTGAATACGCAGCGCTTTCAGATGATATTTTTGGCCTGTTCAAACTGGGTGACAGCTATTATTTTATCGCATCAACGTATACAACTGATTCAGTGGAAGAAGCACCTGCAAACGGGAAAATTATTATGGGAAGGCAAATTGACGAGAGTGTTAAAGATAAGATCGAAGAGATTTCAGGCTGCGGTGTTACTTCTATAAATCAAGTTGAGAATATAGCAGACAACCTGGATAGCAACGCAACCGTAATTTTGAACAGCTCAGGTTTAAGTCAATCTGGAGACACCCGAATTATCGAACTCATTATACCAAATGCGTATGACGCCGCGTCTTCAGCAAAATTAACGCTGTCGATGCCAAGGGATCAGTTTGTTTCTGATATTAACAACATGAAGGTGTTTTCCGCTCTTAACACAGTGGGATGCATTATCGGATCAATCTTTTTATTGTTGCTCCTCAGCAGATTCCTCTCGAAACCGATTTCACTGTTAATACATGATATTAAGACCATAGATATAACAAAAAAAGAATTCTCGTTCCTGCCGGACGAAGGCCGCAATGAATTCAGCTTTCTGCGTCAATCTATCAATATGCTCTTGCGCAGAATTGAAGCGGATCAAAAATCTCTTTTCGACAGCAGGGAAGAGCTTTACGCAACGTTAATCTCTGTCGGTGACGGGGTCATCGTCGTTGATAAAGACGAAAAAGTAAAATTTATGAATCCGGTTGCTCAGGCTTTGACCGGATGGAAAATAGAAGATGCCGAAGGAAACGCGCTTGAAATCGTGTTTAATATCATCAATGAGTACACAAGAGTTCATGTTGAAAGCCCGGTAAAAGACGTTTTTAGGACAGACTCAATTATTGCGCTTTCAAATCACACGGTACTGATCTCCAAAGACGGCACAGAAAGAGCCATTGAAGATACTGCCGCGCCGATAAAGGATAACTCCGGTAAAACTAACGGCTGCGTACTGGTTTTTAAGGATACAAGTGAAAAGAAAGCAGTACACAGACGAATTGAATACCTGAGCTTTCATGATCAGCTTACCGGCTTATACAACAGGCGGTTTTATGAAGATGCGTTAAAAAGACTCGACGTCGAAAGCAATCTTCCGTTTTCAATTATATATTCCGATGTCAATGGTCTGAAAATCATTAACGACGCATTTGGGCATGAGAGCGGTGATAAAATTATACAGAAGGTTGCTGAAATATATAAATCAGTAGGTAATCCAGACCATATAGTAGCAAGAGTCGGCGGAGACGAGTTTGTCACGCTGCTCCCCAAAACGAGCCGTGAGGATGTTGAAAGAATCGTTGCGTCACTCCGGGAACAAACAGATCAGCTTCGTTACATGGATATTGAACTCTCCATATCCTTCGGCTGGGATACCAAATATGAAAAGAGTCAATCTGCGCATGACGTTTTGAGAAATGCCGAGGATATCATGTATCAGAAGAAAATGCTCAGCAGTACAAGCAAACGAAACGGTATTATAAAATCCATACTGAATACGCTGAGTATCAAATGCCCGAGGGAAGAGGCACATTCGCTAAGAGTCAGCGATATATGCGAAAGTATCGGATATGCATATGACTTAAATGCGGATAATATTAAGGAACTCGCCGCAGCCGGCGAACTCCATGATATTGGCAAGATTGCAATTGATGAGGCCGTTCTTAACAAACCGGGCGCACTAACAGCGACGGAGTGGTCTCAGATGAAGCATCACCCGGAAATCGGATTCAGATTACTCGGCGCGACGAATGAATTTAACAATATCGCCGAGTATGTGCTCGCGCATCACGAGAGATGGGACGGCACAGGTTATCCGAAAGGCTTGAAAGGAAATGAAATCGTCTGGAAAGCAAGAGTCATTGCCATTGCGGATTCCTATGACGCCATGACATGCGACAGGCCTTACCGGAAAGGTTTAAGTCCTGATGTTGCCGCCGAAGAGATCAAAAAATGTGCCGGTACTCAATTTGACCCAGAAATTGCAAGGGTATTTATCGAAAAGGTTCTAGGACTTGAGTGGTAAAGTATCGTAGCTGCGATCGATCATGTTATATAGGAAAGCGGAAACCAGAACGGTTTCCGCTTTCGAATTGCTGGGCTGTTATTTCACATAGCCAAACGGATCGACCGCTGTGCTGTCGGCGTTGGCGATGCAATCGGCAGAGGAATTCCTGATACGCACTTCAAAGTGGAGATGAACGCCCGAGGAGGTACCCGTGTTCCCCATATAACCGATTGTCTGACCGGCGGCGACTGTTTGTCCTGCCGTCACACGCGGCGCGCTGACGAGATGTCCATAACGCGTTTGAATCAGTTGACCATTATAAACAGCGTTAATGTAGACGACATAGCCGTAGCCACTGAGCCATCCGGCATAGACGACCTTTCCTGACTGCGCCGCGACGATATTGTCGCCGGTTACACCCCGTACCGAGGCACCGATGTCAATACCTTTATGTGTCCCGTAGTACTGGTTTATCTTATGGCTATTCGGTACAGGCCAGGCCATTATCGACTTAAGGAATTGTGTGCTGACATAACCTGTCATGGTGCCGTTAAAGAGGATTCGGCTCCAGCCACTGCTCTCGGACAGCACAAGCACCGTGCGTCCGTTCGGGACGGTACCGGTAACTGCGTATGATGTACCGGCACCGCTCCTGACATTTAAATTTCCGGATGAAGTTGATGTTATGGCAGCATTGGTGCCGCCGACATAACGGGTATAGTCAGCGCTGACATAACCATATCCATTGTGTATGTATTCAACATACCACCAGCTGCCGGTCTTGGAGATGAGCGTTATGTATGTACCGGCTGGCAGCTTTGCTATCACTGTTCCGCTCGACCGCGCTTCATTTCGAACATTGAGCGACCCCGACGTCGTCGTGACGATTCCGGCCGCTGACGTGACCTCCGCAGCTGAGGCCTTTGGCATCAGGCCGACACCCGTCATAAGGATGACGGCGATGGCAATTACCGTGACTGCCTTGCGTAATTTTCTGACGTCAATCTTCATCTGATGTACCCTCCTGTCGTAATTTCCGGGTTATAATCGAATACTGGCATAAGAAAAGGGTAACAAATTGTAACTAATTCGTCAAATGCATATCTTACCACATAACAAGGCGCTGCCGTGGAAATCACAGCAGCGCCTTGTTACATTATATTGCAAACAGCGCTTAACACGGGTCGTTGTCGACAGCCAGAGCGCTCAGCGTCGCATTATTGATTGTCAAGCCGGGCGTGATGTCAATGGCAGAATTTGTCGATAGCTGAACGGAATACGTATAGATACCTGGTGCAAGATTACTGTCAAAGTACTGGAAAGCAAAGGATTCCGCTTCGAGAGCCGTGACGAGCGTTGAGAACGTATTTGTTGCGCCGACGCTGATCGAGGCGCCATCTCCCAAACTTCTTTTCAATTCAAAGTTCAATGTCACGGAAACACCGATAGGCAGACAGATGATACTTGTGTAAGACAGCAGAATAACCGGGCTTCTCATGCCGGTCGTATCAACTGTAACGTCAACAACAGGAATCGGATCGGCAAGCAATGTTGTGATCAGGGGGAACGGGCCGGCGCCTCCGGTTGATGAATTTAACTTCACAAGTTTTGAAGGCTTCCTTGCATTCGTATAGTACACTGAAGATGATTCATAATTCATATACGACAATCACCTCTTCTCTAAATTAACCAATAACCCACTAATGACAATTGGCTATTAACAGCATATGTCACATTTTACTGTGCTGTGACATATAATCAATGCTGCCGCCTGCGTTGTTTGATGTAAATGCTTAGAAGAATATGGCGCAAATATTGAGGTTTAAAAAGGTGATACTACAAATAAATACAAAGATATGCACTTTTTGGAGATGAACCGCCAATATGAGCTCGATAAGTGGGCAGCCTCTTGAACCAGCTTTTGAGATGAAAGTCCTGAGTAAAGTCTTAGAGCAGAACGTTGAAAAGGTCCGATGCGATTTTGGAAACAGCAGTGATTTGATTATAAACGAGAAAAAAAACCAAAAATGTGAGGTTTCGTTTGCAAGTATCTATCTTCATGATATGGCGGCTGCGCAGACACTAAATTCAATCTCTGAAGAGCTTGCCCGACTGATCAATGATAATCGAAAGAATAGACCTGAAGAGTTTTTTGAGCTTCTAAGAAATACGATAACAAACATCAGGACAACAAATAACGGTCTTGACTTTAAGTCGATGTACAGTGAAATACTTGCAGGCAATACAGTGTTTTTGATTGATGGCTGCGGCAGATTTATTTCGGTTAACACGAGCTCTGGTGAAGGAAGGGCTATTACTGAGCCGTCTTCGCAAACGATCATAAAAGGGCCGAAGGATTCATTTACGGAGGATATCGACAAAAACGTTTTCTTAATAAGAAAAAGAATCAGAAATGAAGCATTGCGTGTCGAAGACCTGACAATCGGCACTGTGACACACACGAGAATAAAGATGATTTATATGAATGGGATTGCAAAAGGAGACATCGTTGCCGATCTCAGAAGCAGAGTGGAAAAAATTGAGTATGACGGCATTTTAGACAGTGCGTATATAGAAGAAATTTTTAAAACGGATCCATATTCAATATTTCCCACGATTTTGAATTCGGAAAGACCCGACTCTATCACTGCGGCCCTGCTCGAAGGACGGGTGGCGTTTATATGCGACGGCTCTCCCTATGTACTTTCAGGCCCTGTCGTATTTTCTGATTTTATTCAGGCGAGCGATGATTATTATCAAAATTTCTATATCTCTTCTTTAATGCGGATCGTCAGATATATCGCGCTGATTTTTACGCTTCTTGTTCCAGCGACATTCATCGCCCTTATAACCTTCCATCAGGAGATTATCCCAACGCCGCTTTTGATCAGTATTGCCGCGCAGCGCGAGGGTGTCCCATTTCCCGCTTTATTTGAAGTTCTGCTGATGGATTTGACTTTTGAAATACTGAGGGAAGCCGGCATCAGAATGCCACGGGCTATCGGTTCAGCTATTTCGATTGTCGGTGCTCTTGTTTTGGGGCAGGCAGCGGTGGAAGCGGGCCTTGTCGCGGCTGCTACCGTTATTGTTGTTGCGCTGACAGCCATATCGAGCCTTGCGATAACAAATTACGCGATGTCCAATGCTATAAGGTTATTGAGATTTGTCTTTATCTTTCTCGCCGGGATGCTCGGTCTTTACGGCATTTCAATGGGTTTAATTATTATGGTATTGCATTTATGCAAAATTAAGTCAGCCTCTGTACCGTACATGTCACCTGTGGCGCCGTTTATCAAGGGGGGCAATAAGGATACGTTTGTAAGATTCCGACTTCTAAAAAATAGATTCAGACCGACAGGCATCAGCGGGACAGGTACAGAGAAATCAAACGGTCAAAACACCATGGATCCAAAAATCAAAGAAAAACCGGAATTAAGGTAAATTTCGATGATACTGAAAAAAATATTGTTTGGTCTTGCGTTATTGCTTAATTTGCTTTTGTCAGGCTGCTGGAGCAGCCAGGAGGTCAACACGCTCGGTATCAGTGTCTGCCTTGGCATAGATAAATCAGAAGACGGTTATATCATTTCAGAACAGGTTATAAACCCAAAAGCAATTGCCTCAAAAAGGGCCACGAATGAATCGCCCATCGTCGTGTATTCCGGCGAAGGTGCGAATATCCAGGAGACCATTACAAGATTGACGACAATCACTTCCCGAAAGATATACAGCTCGCACCTCAGAATGGTTATACTCAGTGAAGATGTAGCCAGAGAGGGAATAAATGATATTATTGATTATCTCCTTCGTTATCATGAATACCGTACAGACTTTTACTTTGCCATCGCAAAAGGGACATCAGCTAAGGAAATCCTCAGCACGCTGACGCCTGTGGAAGCGATACCCGGTGTTGATATGTTTAACAAACTAAAAATGTCTTTTGAAGAGTGGGCGCCAACGAGAGCAATCAAAATCATCGAACTGGCAAATGACCTGGCCGCGGATGGCATTAACCCATCAATGAACGCGGTTGAACTATCTGACGACAGCAGCAAAACTGATTCGACAGACGTGTTGAGGAAAACCGTTGCTTTTGAGAAACTCAAATTTACAAATATAGGGGCATTTCAAAAAGACAAGCTCGTCGGATGGCTAAACGAAACGGAAGCCAAGGGATATAACTATATTACCAATCATGTTAAGCATACGTCCGGTTATAGCTTTGACGGGGAAGGTACCGAAATCTCCGCCGATGTTTTAAAGGCAAAATCAAAGATTAAAGCGCGCGTCGTCAATAATCAACCTCAAATAGACGTTGAGGTTAAAATTAGCTATATTATTACAGAAGTGAGAGGCAATTTAGATGTTTCGAAAATTGATAATATTGGGATTATTAATGAAATGCACGAAGACAAAATAAAAGTAATGTGTGACGAGGCAGTAAACAAAGCGCAGGAGCTTAGAACTGATATTTTTGGTTTTGGCGAGAGGATTCATGCTAAAGACCCTGTCTATTGGAAGACTGTTAAGGAAAATTGGCATGATGTATTTGCAGATATTCCTGTAAATATTAAAGTGACCGCTGAAATCGTCGCGCCCGGTGATATCACAAAGTCTCTCTCGCAAAAGTAATAGGAGAACCGGGAGAAACGCACTTTTCCTCCCGGCGAAACGTCATAATCCGGAGACACCAGCATTAAAAATGGGGTGAAGTATGGCAGCCGTCACAATCATAACGGTATTGGTATTTGACACGATTTTATGCTTCGTTGAAATACCGAAAATGCTTCAGCAGAAGCTGATTAAAGAGCTCGTCACATTTTCGGTACTGCTTCTGTTCGGTACAATTATCGCGGTTTTGAAAAGTCTTGATCTAAAAGTGCCGAACCCCTCCGACTTGTTGGCCTGGGTTTATTCGCCGGTATCTGATTTGATGAATTCGCTATTAAAGCCTTAAGAGGAGACTCGTGGGAAACAAAAAGATAACAAGTCATCAGCTTTACACGATTACTGCAACGAGCTCAATGGGGGGATCAATTCTTGTGATTTCCTCTTTGATTGCCGGTATTGCAAAACAGGATGCCTGGATATCGCCTTTATTTGCAATCATCTTCGGCGTATTGGTCATGCTGATGTATTATTATTTGGGAAGCCGTTATCCGGGTTTGAGTTTACTCGGGATCATAAAAAAAATATTCGGTAAATGGATGGGACTTGTTGTTTCGATTTGTTATGTTGTCCTATTCATGACGACAGCCGCGGAAATTCCGTGGTATATCGGCAGCTATTTTGGGAGAATCATGCATGAAACCCCTACCTATGTTATTAATACCTTATTCATAGCCGGTATCGTTATAGCAGTACTGTATGGTATAGAAGCAATCGCGCGCGCGTCTGAAATATTTGTTATGCTTGTTACAGTACTATTTATTGCTTTCATTTTATTATTGATAAATAACATAAAAATCGAATATATGACACCGATGCTCGAAGCTGGATTTTCGCCTATACTAAAGGGTTCTTTTTTCTTATCCTGTTATATAACATTTTCGGTGATCAATGTTATGATGATATTTCCACGCTATATAAGCGAACTCCCACAGGCGAAAATAGCTTTGGTGAAAGGTTTTTTGTGGTCAGGAATAATATCCTTTATAACAATTCTGATGTCAATCCTGGTACTTGGGAGCGCTCTGACTGCAAGGTCCGGTTTCCCAACTTTACTCCTTGCTTCATCGATAGATATAGGTAATTTTATAACAAGATTGGAGTACATCATTTCAGTAATTTGGATATTAACATTTTTTATGATCGGTTTGTTTTTTTTCTTTTCAACAATAACGGGTCTTGCAGAGTTGATTGGACTTCGGGATGGCAAAAAAATAGTATTACCAATGGGACTTGTCATCCTTGTCTTGTCTGGGGTCGTCTTCCCTAATGCTATTTATCAGGGAAACTGGGATAACACTGTTTACGCGCCGCTGATCACAACCTTCGGTTTGGTGATTCCGTTTATGATGATGATCGTTTACTTGATAAAAAAACGCTTCCTTAAGTCTCATTAGGCTTTCTTCTGACGTGAAATCCGTATTGAATGGGAAAGGGGTAAGACACATGGACACGAAGATTACGGCACATCAGCTCTTTACGTTTGCAGCATTATCAATTCTCGGCGGTTCTCTTCTTGTTATATCGTCGACAGTCACGGCCGTTGCGAAGCAGGATGTATGGTTATCCGCACTCGTGACAATGGGGTTTGGATTGCTGATGATGTGGGTCTACTGTTTTTTAGGTACACGATATATAGGACTCACTCTAATTGGCATCACGCAGAAAATATTCGGCAAATGGATTGGGCGGATTGTTTCAGCCGCTTACCTTTTTTACTTTTTTACATTGGCTTACGGTGTCCCCTGGTGGATCGGCAGTTTTGGCGCCCATACAATGCATGAAACACCGGTACCCGTTATATTGCTGCCTTACGTGATTGCGTTAGTTATTGGTGTATACTATGGACTGGAAGCAATTGTACGCACCGCCGAATTAGCGTTTATTTTCGTATCGGTGCTTTTTGTCATTTCTATTGTTCTCGTTCTCCCACATATAAAAATCGGTAACTTACTGCCTGTCTTTGAGAGCGGCGCAATGCCGATTCTCAAGGGTGCATACGTGATATCACCCTTTATTGTTTTTACCGGCGTCGCACTGCTGATGATATTTCCGAACAATGTTAACGACATGAAGAACGGTAAAAAAGCGCTCGTGAAAGGTTTCCTGTGGTGCAGCACGGTTGAATTCGTGACGATACTCGTATCTGTGCTTGTTCTAGGTAATGTGGTCGTTGCTAAATCATCATTTCCGACAATTTTACTCGCCAGAGAAATCAACATCGGTACTGTTTTAACAAGACTTGAATATGCTATTTCAAGCATGTGGACAGTGACGGAGTTCATGATTGGCATGTTGTTTTTTTATATCACTATTAAAGGTGTATCAGAATTATTAGGGCTGAAAGACCACAAAAAAATAACGGTACCTTTTGGCTTAATCGTTCTTTTATATGCTTGGATTATCTATCCCAGTTCCATTGAGGTTGCAAATTGGCTGACAGTTGGGTTTATGCCGCACGCAACGCTTTTTGGATTCGTGATACCGGCTCTCATGCTCTTTGTCTATTTAATAAAAAAATGGGTATTCAAGAAAGCATAAAAACTGAGCAATTATTAAACAATAAAGCTACTTTTTCTTTCTTGAAAGATTGAGAATTGATAAAATGAAAAATACTACAGTCGACAAAATGAGAACGCCGATACTTACAAGAGGTGATACGGTCGCATCTCCAACTTTCAATGTAACGCCCATAAACTGCTTGAATTGTTCTATTGAATCTGCCGGCGCGCCTGCAAACGTATTGTAGAGAGGAGCTTCCATCATGGCTTGGCGCAACAGCACAGCAGAATGCGAGACAGGAAATACCTTTATAACCCATCCGACGGCATCGGGGAGTTGACCTATAGGCAGATAAATACCTGTTAAAAATCCGATCATGGTTCCGATAATGGTGCTCGCCGTTGCGAAAGCATTTGTGCTTTTGAAGAATGAGACGATAAATAACACGAGAGATGTATTTGTCATCGTCGAAAGCAGAATAAGGCCGACAACTTTAAAAAGCGTTAAGGCGCTCATGATCGCGCCGCCATTAGCTATGATGTATATTTCAGCCAGAACAACCGTGATGAGCGTCATGATCACGCCGATGATGTAGGAACTAAGAATATATCCAGCTGCAAGACTGCGTCGACTGATCGGTGAGGAATATAAGTCCTTTGAAATATTCTTGGATTTATCGTCGATCATTGTACCGAAAGCGCCCATCGTTGTCGTCACGGAAGTCACAGCCAGTAGGCCCGCCATGATCCAGCTATCCATTAAAAACCGAACTCCGGTCAGATCTTGAAAGCTGCTTGACCAGACGTCACCCAAAAACAATACATACAGTCCGATAATGATGAAAACAGAGAGAAGAGAAAAGAAGACGGATGTTCTGTCTCTGAAAAACACTTTAAGATTTCGCATCATAAACGCAATCATTCTCTGATCTCCTTTCCCGTTATCGCGATAAAAGCATCGTCCATCGTGCCTTTTGTGACTTCGAAGCCGGTGATAAGGTCTTTGAATTGATTAATCAGCGGCACAGCTGATATCGTGGAAGGAATCATAATGACGACCTGATCAGCTGTTACTTTATAAAGTATATTCTGTGAATCAAGCTGCGCGCAAATAGTATCGGTTTCCTTGCAGACCAGGGAGAGCTTGTCACTTGTGAACTTCTCTTTTAGGTCAGCCGGCGTTCCCTTCGCGGCAATGAGGCCATCGTCGATGATAATAACATAGTCGGCTCCCGCTGCTTCCTCCATGTAGTGCGTTGTGAGGAAAACAGTCATGCCTGTCTTTTTCTGCAACGATGTGATCGTCTCCCAGACATTTTTTCTCGTCTGCGGATCGAGCCCGGTCGTCGGCTCATCGAGGAACAGAATTTTTGGCGTATGTACCAATGCGCGCGAGATATCGCACCGGCGTCGCTGGCCGCCGGATAGTTTACCGTACGGACGCTTGAGAAGATCGGTAACGCCGGTAATCTGCGCCGCGGTTTGACATGCTTTGTCGAGCGCTTTACCCTTGAGTCCATAAAAACTCCCGCGCGTTTTAAGGTTTTCTTCCACCGTCAGCAGATTGTCAAGCAGGCTGTCCTGAAAAACAGCACCGATTGAGGATCGGATTGCGCTGTCGTCTTTTCCAAGTTCCTTGCCGTCAACAACGACTCTCCCGCTGTCTGATTTCAAAAAGGTACAGATAATATCGATTGTTGTGGATTTTCCTGCGCCGTTCGGACCGAGAAAAGCAAATATCTTACCGCTTTCCACATAAAATTCCAACCCTTTGACGGCGTGGATGCTGCCATAGGATTTATGCAATCCGGATACCTCAATGATATTACCCAATAATTTCCCACCCTCTCAACAAAATAATTCGCTTTGCCAAATAATAGCATAACACTAAAAATAATACAATTAGAAACAGTGGTTTTAATGGTATTTTAACAGTATTTTAATAAGGGAGTGGCTTCATGATACAGCATGTCAACGGAATTGATTTATGGTATGAAAAGACGGGTGACGGTGCGCCAATTATCCTACTGCATGGAAATGGCGAAAGCCATAAGATTTTCAGTGTTCTGACAAAACAGCTCTCCGTGAGCCATACCGTTTATGCGCTTGACAGCCGTGACCACGGACAGAGCAGCAAAACCAGGGACTTGAGTTATGAGCTCATGACGGAAGATACCGCGCAGTTTATCCAAGCGCTGCAGCTTGAAAAACCAGTTCTCTACGGCTTCAGCGACGGCGGTATTATCGGGCTGATGCTGGCATCAAAATATCCGGATATACTCTCAAGGCTAGTCGTCAGCGGGGCAAACACGAGACCAGAGGGTACAAGAAACGGCTGGCGGCGATTGTTTCAGGCGATATATTTCATCACAAGAGACAGGAAATATCACCTGATGCTCACCCAACCGCATATTTCGGCACAGGACCTCGGTAGAATAAAGATTCCGGTACTCGTTTTGGCGGGCGAAAATGATATGATTAAGGAAGCGGACACGCGTTTTATTGCCGCAGGAATAACGGAATCAACTCTCAAAATCCTGGAGAAGGAAAGTCATATGAGCTATGTGATCAACAGCCCTAAACTATATCCCGTCATAAAATCCTTTCTCTGAGTGCATTTGTTGACAAGACAGACCGTTCACATTAGAATGATAGTCAAACTTAATGTTAGGATGATAAAAAATGAATATATGGCACGATATTGACTCAAAACGAATCACGCCCGAGGATTATTTTGGTGTCATCGAAATAACGAAGGGTTCAAAAACAAAATACGAGATCGACAAGGAGACGGGTCTTTTGATGGTCGACCGCGTCCTGTACACGTCAACCATTTATCCGGCCAATTATGGCTTTATACCGCGTACTTATGCCGACGACAACGATCCGCTTGATATCCTCGTTTTATGCACCGAGCCGATTATCCCAATGACGCTTGTCCGCTGTTTTCCCATTGGCGTCATCAAAATGCTCGACAGCGGCCATCTGGATGAAAAAATTATATCCATACCTTTTGGTGACCCAAGCTATGCGCATATAAAAGACATGAACGATTTGCCGGAACATATATTTAATGAAATGAAGCATTTTTTCTCGGTATATAAGGCGCTTGAGCATAAAGAGACGGTCGTCGATGACGTCGCCGGCAGGGAAGAGGCCGTCAAAATCATTCAAGGCGCGATAGAGAACTATCAGGATAAGTTTTCATAATAATAACCGATTCAAGCCTGTCTCAGCCAAACGAGACAGGCTTATGTAAGCTGTGGTTTCCGAGCCAACTATTTTTGCAACAAATCATTGAATATGAGAGTTTACGTCTGTATACTACAGAAAATAATAGAAAATCCAACGATTCGGATTAAGAAGGTTTGAGATTTGAAAAATAGCAACGGTTCCGGCATATCGGTTTCCAATCCCTTCTCCGCATTCAAGCATAAAAGCTATCGGTACTATTGGATCGGCATGGCTGTATCCACAACCGGCACGTGGATGCAGAATGTGGCGCAGCCCTGGCTGGCTTATAAGCTGACAGATTCGGCATTTTTATTAGGTCTTGTCAGCGCGCTACAATTTTTACCTGTCTTACTATTTTCATTATTTGCAGGCGTCATCATCGATAGATTTCCTAAAAAGAATATTATCTATTTAACGCAAATAGCTTCTTTTGTCATTACGTTGGTACTTGCTATTTTGACATATACCGGCCATATTCAGTTTTGGCATCTGATCGTCACCTCGACGCTTCTTGGTTTTGTCAACACGATGGACATGCCGGCCAGACAATCCTTTGTTATCGAGCTCGTCGGAAAAGAGGATCTGACAAACGGCATCGCACTCAATTCCGTCCAGTTCAATCTCGCGAGAATTATTGGTCCGGCCCTCGCGGGTATCATCATGGGTCCGTGGGGCGTCGCGAGTTGCTTCCTGATTAACGCCGTCAGCTACGGCGCTGTCATTATCAGCCTGTTTTTCGTTAAGCCTTACCTCATTGAAAAAGTGCAGATGAAACAGGTTAAAATGATGGCCAATATCGCTGAAGGACTCAAATTCATCTTCCACAAAAGCACACTGTTCATACCGCTCTCGTTTTTAGCGGTTGGCGCTACATTCGCCATGAATATGAACGTCCTTGTGCCGGTCTTTTCTATAGAAGTACTCCATCAGGGGGAGGCCGGTTTCGGACTGCTGATGTCATTAGCCGGTGTCGGCGCGCTGGCGGGTGCTTTAACGATGGCTGCTGTCAGTAAGGGCGGACCGAAAAAAACGTTTTTATACGTTTTCCCGATCATCGCCGGTGCATTAGTGCTTGCTATCGGCTTTACAAGCGCTTATATTCTGACTGGAATTACACTGTTACTGGTCAGTTACTTCTATATGATTTTCATGGCCAGCGTCAACACGACAATGCAGATGAATTCGACAAACGAATTCCGCGGCCGCGTTATGAGCGTTTATTCGCTGGTCGTCGCAGGCTCGACACCACTCGGCAACCTCTTCGCCGGGGCATTTGCGGAGAATTACAGCGCCAGTACCGGCTTTGTCGCCTGCGGTGTTGCCATACTTGTGCTTATGCTGCCTCTTTATTTCTTGCAAAAAAGAAAACGGGATCGTGAGACTGTCAATATTTAAGCGAAAAGAGCAAGCCCTATGTAACTTTTGCTTCATACAGAGATCGTTTTGATGCGTTTCCACAAAGGAAGCGCATCAGTCATTTATTAATATGTCTGGTTTTATCTATACTTTTACTTGATTAACGAGCTAAATTGAATTAAAATACAATACAATCACAGTAAAAATGTGCAATGACAAATTTTAGGGGAACATGCAATGAAGAAGACCTTTGTTACTTTACAACAGCTTGAAAAGATAGCCGAGAATTATTCGACGCCGTATCATCTTTATGATGAAAAGGGTATCCGTGAAAACGCGCGCCGTCTGAAGGAAGCATTTTCTTGGAACCCTGGCTTTCGGGAGTACTTTGCCGTTAAAGCGACGCCGACACCGGCGATTCTGAAGATACTGAGTGAAGAGGGCTGCGGGGTAGACTGCTCGTCCCTTACAGAGCTGATAATGAGCGAGCGTTGCGGCATAACCGGCTCGAATATTATGTTTTCATCGAATGCCACACCGCCGGAAGAGTTCTTGAAAGCGATAGAGCTCGGGGCAATCATCAATCTGGATGATTATACACATGTAGAATATCTGAGAAAACTCGGACCTATACCCGAAACCATATGCTGCCGGTATAACCCAGGCGGGTACTTCTCAATTTCAAATACGATCATGGATAATCCAAACGATGCGAAATACGGCATGACCGGAAAGCAGATGGCTGATGCCTTTAATGATCTGAAAAGCTTGGGTGTCAAAAACTTTGGGATTCACGCTTTCCTGGCCAGCAACACCATTTCCAACGAATATTACCCGCAGCTTGCCGCTCAGCTTTTTGAGCTTGCTGTCGACCTAAAACGTGAAACGGGCGTTAATATCGCCTTCGTTAACCTTTCCGGCGGTGTCGGCATACCGTACAAACCGGATCAGCCTGGTAATAATATCATGGTGATCGGTGAAGGTGTACGCCGCGCTTACGAGACAATCCTGGATCCTGCCGGGATGGGGCATATTGCTATTTTCACCGAGCTCGGCCGATATATGCTCGGGCCATACGGCTGCCTTGTGACAAAGGCCTTACACGAAAAGCATATATATAAAGAATATATTGGTTTGGATGCCTGCGCCTGTAATCTGATGCGGCCTGCTATGTACGGCGCGTATCATCACATCACAGTTATGGGTAAGGAAAATCAACCGAATGACCACGTTTATGACATTACCGGATCCCTATGTGAAAATAATGATAAGTTTGCCATTGACCGACCTCTGCCGAAAATTGACATCGGTGATTTCCTTGTCATCCATGATACGGGAGCGCACGGGCATGCGATGGGTTATAATTATAATGGCAAACTGCGTTCGGCGGAGCTGCTGCTGCGCGAAGACGGCTCTGTACAGCGCATACGCCGTGCTGAGACGCCGGAGGATTATTTCGCTACCGCGATATTCTAGATAAAAAGAGGGGAGACGTGCGTCGTGATAAACAAAAAACGCATTGTCGTAAAAGTTGGCACGTCGACGCTGTGTCATGGCGGAAAAGGCTTGAATTTAAGAAATATTGACTTACTCGCCAGGACGCTTGCCGATATTAAAAACAAAGGTCATGAGGTTATCCTCGTTTCATCCGGAGCCATCGGCGCCGGATGCGGAAAGCTCAATTTACCGGAACGGCCTGTTGACCTGCGCTTGAAGCAGGCGGTTGCCGCCGTCGGACAATGCGAGCTGATGCACATCTACGATAAGTTTTTCGGTGAGTATAGCGTCACGGTCGGGCAGATTCTGCTCACACGTGATGATGTTGACCGACCGAATGTTAAGCAAAATCTGCTCGAAACTTTTGAAGCGCTTCTGGAACTCGGTGTTATTCCGGTTGTCAACGAAAACGACTCGGTCTGTATTGAAGAGATAGAAAATGAACACAAGATATTCGGCGATAACGACACGCTGTCCGCTGTTGTCGCATCGTTGGTGTCGGCGGATGTGCTCGTTTTACTATCCGATATTGACGGACTGTTTAACAGCGATCCCAGAATAAAGAACGATGCGAAGCTGATTCCTGTCGTCTATGAGATTGACGAATCAGTGATCGCTCTTGCGGGCGGCGCAGGCAGCGATTTTGGCACCGGCGGCATGGCGACAAAGCTGGCTGCCGCGAAAATCGCCAATGACAGCGGCATTGATATGGTTATTGCAAACGGTGAAAATCCACAAAGCCTCTACACAATTATAGACGGCGGCAGCGTTGGAACGCTGTTTAAACATCGTACCTTGTAAGGCGACCGAGGGTTTTGCAGTATAGCTGCAATTAATCAAAGGAGAGGATCATATATGACAGCCATAGAAAAGCAAGGCGCGGCGGCTAAAGCAGCAGCACTCTGTCTCATGACATGCGGCACAGACGCGAAAAATAGAGCTCTCCAGGCAATAGGTCGGGCGCTTGTTGATAATAAAGAGACGATCATCGAAGCAAATGAAAAGGATATGGCAAAGGCTAAGGAGAACGGTATGAGTGCCGCGCTTATGGACCGTCTCGCGCTTGACTCTAAACGCATTGATGGTATTGCTGAAGGCGTCCGTGAAGTCGCGGCGCTTGAAGACCCCATCGGGCAGGTTGATAAGATGTCCACGCGTCCGAACGGCCTCATCATCGGCCGGAAGAAGGTCCCCCTCGGCGTCATCGCCATCATCTACGAATCAAGGCCAAACGTGACGGTCGACGCGGCTGTCCTTTGCCTGAAGGCTGGAAATGCCGTCATACTGCGAGGCGGCAAGGAAGCGTTCAACTCGAACAATACACTGACAGCGATTATGCGGCAGGCAATCAAAGAAGCAGGCCTGCCGGAGGATTCCGTAGCGCTTGTGCAGGATACAACCCGTGAGAGTGCCACTGAAGTGATGCAGCTTTCAGAGTATATCGATGTGCTGATACCCAGAGGCGGCGCGGGACTCATCCGCAGTGTTGTTGAAAATTCGAAGGTTCCCGTTATAGAAACCGGCGTCGGCAATTGCCATATTTACATCGAGCGTTCCGCTGATCTGCAAATGGGCGCCGAGATTATTTATAACGCCAAATGCTCCCGGCCTTCGGTCTGTAATGCTGCCGAAACACTGCTTGTCGACTCGAGCATCGCAAAAGAGTTTCTGCCGATGGTGAAAGTGTTATTGGATAAGAAAGATACACAGCTCAGAGGGGACGCCGAGACGGAAGCAATTCTAGGCAGCAGCGTCGTTCCGGCATCCGACGAAGATTATTACACTGAGTTCGGCGATTACATTCTGGCTGTCAAGGTCGTTGAGGGCATTGACGAGGCCATCGCGCACATCAATAAATACGGCACAAAGCATTCCGAAGCCATCGTAACAAATGATTATCCGAAATCCCAGCGTTTTCTAGACGAGGTCGACGCCGCCGCCGTTTACGTTAACGCCTCAACCCGCTTTACAGACGGTCAAGTCTTCGGACTCGGCGCCGAAATCGGCATTTCAACCCAGAAAATGCACGCCAGAGGCCCCATGGGGCTCGAACAGCTGACAAGTTCAAAGTATATAATTTATGGTAACGGACAAGTGAGATAACCAAAAAAGTGCTGCACCTCGAAAGATGCGGCACTTTTTTATTAGCCTTATTACAGGTAATATGCAGTATTAATGTGTAGGGTCGATTCATGAATCGACCACCGTTTTTCTGCACATTATGCGGGCGGCTTTATCTGGTGCGTGGGCGATTCGTGAATCGTCCCTACGGAAGACGAGAAAGTAAATGCGGGAGAGAAAGACGGTATCCCTCGTTAATACCTATGTTAACTCAGCCATTTGTTTATTGACGCTCTCTTCACAGTCTCGCATCGCTTGAATTGTCAAATCAAAAAGCTTGTCCAGCTCCCAGCCGAGCATTAAAGCACCCTGCTCAATAACATCGCGGGAGCAGCCGGCGGCGAACTTTTTATCCTTGAATTTTTTCTTTATGCTTGACACCTCAAGGTCGGAAGCGCTGGCTGACGGGCGCATCCTGACGGCGGCCCCGATAAGGCCGGTCAGTTCGTCTGCGGCGAAAAGAACTTTTTCCATCTCGTGCTCCGGCTTGATGTCACAGCAGAGACCGTAGCCGTGGCTGCAGATGGAGCAGATCATGTCATCTCCGACACCTGCTGCCCTCAAAAGCTCCGGGGCTTTGACGCAATGCTGATCGGGATAAAGCTCAAAGTCGATATCATGAAGGAGCCCAACGAGCGCCCAATAGTCTTGGTCATCCGTGTAACCCAGATTCAGTGCATACCAGCGCATAACGCTTTCGAGAGTCATGGCGTGCATCAGGTGAAAAGGTTCTTTGTTGTATTGCTTCAGTAAAGATAGAGCGTTCTCGCGGGTAATGGAAGCGGTCATATAGTAAATCATTCCTTCGTATCTATTTTATATGCATTTTACCGCTTCAGAGAAAAAGTGTAAAGAAAAATGATAAACCGCAGGGCGGTTATTGTCCGCCCTACGGTGCTTTGGTGGTTTGGAAAGTGTTGTATCTTGGCTCTTGCAGGAGGTGACCTGTGGGCGTCTGTCCAACTGAGTTGGTGTTACGCGGCACAGGAGACAATCCTCAGTCGCAAAGCGACTTCATCGAAATCGCATACCGCCAGCTCCTTTGCATAAGGAGCCTTTTTAGGATTGCTGGCGATACACCAATCACAACTACGCAAAAACTGCAATATCAGCGTAGGGGCGGATTCTATATCCGCCCTCCGCGGCAGACATGTGAACAAGGAAAAAAAGATTGCTCGAGGGAAGGGCGGATATGGAATCCGCCCCTACGGAGGCGTCACCCTTGTAATTATCTATTTTGCCCAGTTCAGAAGGGAACCGTTGTTGTCGCGTTCTTTAATGATGGTCATCGCTGCGACGAGCATATCGGCTGCTTCGGCCCGGGTGACGCTTGTAGAGCATTCCGTGCCCATCGCCGGGATAATGCTGCACGATGCGCAGTTGAGCTCTGCTTGATATGACCAAACCGGACAAGTGGCCTGGTCCGTCGCGCTGACAATTGTGACATCCGATATCTTAAGAAGATTGTTCAGCACGACTGCTGCTTCTGAAAAGGTGATCGGATCCTGAGCACCGAAAACGAGCTTTCCGTCGTCATTTTTAAATCCGGAGATTATTCCCGTCATAAGCGCTGTTGAAACGTATGGCTTCACCCACATCGGCATACTCTCATCGTCTGAAAATCCGGTTCGCGTAATGCCTTCGAGCGTTTCCGCGTCACTGAGCTTTAAGCACATCGCGACAAATTCACCTCTTGTCACAGTGCTGTCAGGCCGGAAGAAATTCTCGTTGCCGAGCTTTTCGCCGATAAACACATTATTCTCTGCAAGTACCAGAGCGGCGTAATACGAGCTGCTGTCGGCCATATCGGAATACGTTATTTTAGTCGACTGCTTGTTGATCAAAATTGACACAGTCGCTTTGTTTGAAATATTGCCGTAGGTGTCAATGGCGACATAAGAAAAGCTATCCTGACCTTTCTTATTTTCACGCGGCATATAAACAAAGCTGCCGTCTGCTTTTGCTTGAACGGTGCCTTTAGTAGGCACGTCGGATATTTCATACGTGACATAATCACCATCCGGATCGGTCGCAGTGAGGCAGCCTCTTATTGCGATGTTTCTGTATGTGCTGTATTCCTGGTTCTCCGCTATGGGGTTCGCATTTTTTGCAATAACCGCCGTCACATCGCCCATAGCCAGAGCAGGAACACCAGCCCACAGAAAACCTCCCGCAAGCATCACTA
This sequence comes from uncultured Eubacteriales bacterium, assembly GCA_942492735.1. Lineage (GTDB taxonomy): Bacteria > Bacillota > Clostridia > Oscillospirales > Oscillospiraceae > Sporobacter. Next base: position 3,041,667 of record OW818648.1, on the reverse strand, counting down.
GCAACAGCGCAATGACAGCGCGAGCCGATTTGCTGTTCCTTACTTTCATGAATAAAACCTCCATAAAAATTCAAGTATCCGTATCCTTATTTCCGGATTTATTAGTAGGATTTGCTATAAAATGGGAATTATACCAAGGGATACTAATAAGTTAAATATACACATAAATCGAAAAGCTGAGCAGATATCAATTATGCAATATTTCAAAATACTTCTTTCATATTTGTTGACAATTACTAGTTCGCGTTGTATGATAATCAGCATTACAACACAAAGGAGTTGTTCAAAATGCAAGCTGAAAAGTTATTTGATGCAACAGAGTTTTTAAACAAACGAGCTGCTGAAATACAGCAGTCTATCGGCGTTGATAAATCTGTCTACAGTGAATTCGATGTCAAACGCGGCTTAAGAAATAATGACGGTACCGGTGTCATGGCCGGTGTGACCAGAATTGGAAATGTCAGAGGCTATTATTTACAGGACGGTGAAAGGGTCGCAATTCCCGGCCAACTTATTTACCGCGGTATTGATGTGGCCGATCTCGTGAAAGGCTTTACCAGTGAAGGTCGTCTCGGGTACGAGGAAACGGCGTACTTGCTGCTTTTCGGATCATTACCGGACAAAGTTTCTCTCGACTCCTTTATTCAGCTTCTCGCTGAGTACCGCAATCTGCCTGTCGGGTTTACAGAGGATATGATTATCAAAGCACCAAGTCCCGATATCATGAACAAACTTGCGCGCTCAGTGCTGGCGCTTTATTCGTATGACCCGGACCCCGAAACGAATATTAACTGTATCTATAAAGAGCTGGATCAGGCGCTTCATCTCATTGCCAGATGCCCTATCATTGTCTCAAACGCATTTGCGACAAAAAGGCATTATTATGACAATGAAAGTCTTTTTTTGCATAGACCGAAAGACGGGCTGTCAACAGCCGAAAATTTACTATATACCATGCGGCCGGACAATATCTACACAAGTGAAGAAGCGCAGCTTCTTGATTTATGTCTCGTTCTTCATGCAGAGCACGGCGGCGGCAACAATTCCGCCTTTGCCTGCCGCGTCTTGTCGTCATCTGGAACGGACATTTACTCATCCATAGCGGCTGCGGTCGGGTCTTTAAAGGGGCCCAAACACGGCGGCGCAAATCAGAAAGTTATGGAGATGTTCGCTTATATCGACAGAGATGTGGCAAACAAGAAAGATGACGCAGAGCTCGTGCGCTATCTTCGGAAAATCATCAGAAAAGAAGCGGCCGCTGGTGATGGATTGATATACGGCATGGGACATGCAATATATACAATGAGCGACCCGCGTGCTGTAACGCTTAAGGAAATGGCCAGAACGCTCGCGGATAAAAAGGGCATGTCTGAAGAATTTGAATTGTTTGAAGCTGTTGAACGGCTTGCCCCGATTGCCTTCACTGAAGAGAGGCAGGTCGAAAAAGTGATGTGCGCCAATGTCGACATGTATTCCGGGTTTGTGTATAAGATGCTCGGTATGCCGCATGAACTCTATACACCGCTTTTCGCTATTTCTCGAATGGTCGGCTGGTGCGCACACCGAATCGAAGAGGTATTCAACAACAATAAAATAATAAGGCCTGCATACAAAGCAATTGCGCCGAAAGCAGTCTTTATTCCATTGGATGAGAGATAGAAACTTTATATGAAAAGGTACTGCTGCGCGTTAACGAGCGGCAGTACCTTTTATTATGTAATAAATGTATGAGTATCTAATGAATTTGCTCTTTATGTTATCATCAATATATGGTATAGTGGCTTAGAATGTACAGAAAATGTCCAAGGAGGATATCAATTATGTCAAATAGAATCTTTACCTCTGAATCTGTAACCGAGGGCCATCCTGATAAAATATGCGACCAAATATCGGATGCCGTTCTTGACAGCATCCTTGCCGGAGATAAGTCCGCGCGCGTTGCCTGTGAAACAATTGTATCGACAGGCATGGCTCTTATCATGGGCGAAATCACGACAAACACGTACGTCGATATCCCCGGTATAGCCCGGGAAACGATAAAGCAAATCGGTTATGTAAACCCAGAACTTGGATTTGATTATAACGGCTGCGCCATTTTGACCTCAATCAAGGAGCAGAGCCCTGATATCGCGATGGGTGTCAACAACGCTTATGACGATGCAAGTGAAGAAGGCGCAGGCGACCAGGGCATGATGTTTGGCTTCGCGTGTGACGAGACGCCGGAGTATATGCCGGCACCGATTTCCATGGCGCACGCCTTGGCCCGCAAACTGGCACAGGCCAGAAAGACCGGGGAACTGTCATTCCTGCGCCCAGACGGTAAGAGCCAGGTGACGGTAGAATATGACGGCAACGGAAAAATCGTCAGCTGTCCGGCAATTGTCGTCTCCGCTCAGCATAATCCGGACATCAGCATAAAGGATTTGCGTGAGAGTATTATTGAGTGCATCATCAAACCGGTTATTCCGTCGAAGCTGATCACAAAGGACACACAAATTTTTGTGAACCCCACCGGCCGATTTGTCACAGGCGGCCCGGTCGGTGATTCCGGACTGACCGGACGAAAAATCATTGTCGACACGTATGGCGGTTATGCCAGCCACGGCGGCGGCGCGTTCTCCGGTAAAGACCCCACAAAGGTTGACCGAAGCGCTGCATACATGGCAAGATATGTTGCAAAGAATATCGTTGCGGCCGGGCTCGCCAAAGCATGCCAGATCGAAGTGGCATATGCTATCGGCGTTGCGTGCCCCGTATCCGTTCTAGTCGACACACGCGGAACGGGTGTCATCCCGGATGAGAAGATTGAAGATATCATCGGCAGGCTGTTTGATTTAAGACCGAGCAAAATCATTTCCTACCTCGGGCTCTTAAACCCGCTCTACAGACAGGTCGCTGCTTACGGACATTTTGGCCGCAATGATCTTGACCTCCCCTGGGAAAGACTCGATATGGTCGAGCAGATCAAAGCCTCAGTCTAAAATACCCACCCGCCCGCCCAATAAAGGAATAGGGCTGCGCCCCTTGCCCCCGCGCAAGGAAATGTGCGCCGCTCCTAATCCCACAGGCTCCTTTTGAAAGGAGCTGTCGCAATGCGACTTCGGAAAAGTCGCTTGGCGACTGAGGATTGTCTCCTGTGCCGCGTAACACGGCATACCAAAAACACCGCGTAGGGGCGAACTGTGTTCGCCCGTCGTTGGGAAATATTAATTAATCACAAAAGAGGTAACATAAATATGAGTGACGGCACGTTCAACCGCCGTAAGCCGATACAGAAGCATATGGATCCCTACCATAAAAGGGAGGAGTCCGGCGCTGAAAAGTCCGCGCAGAAAGATGATGAAGACGTCGGCGGCATCATCGAAGGCCGTAATGCCGTCATTGAAGCACTGCGTGCCGGACGTCCGATCGATAAAGTTTATATTGTAAAAGGGGAGACGGATGCGTCACTCGGGCACATAGCGTCACAAGCCCGTCAAGCAGGAACAGTCGTTGTTGAAGCTGATAAAAGAAAACTTGATTCGATGAGCGTTACACACGCGCATCAGGGCGTCATTGCTCTCGCTTCGGTTAAACCCTATGTCAGCATCGAAGAAATACTCCAGATTGCAAAAGACAGAAATGAAGCGCCGCTCATCGTCGTCTGTGATGAGATATCCGATCCCCATAACCTCGGTGCGATCATCAGGACGGCAGAATGTGCCGGTGCACACGGCATTATCATTCCGAAAAGAAGAAGCGCCGGGTTGACGGCAATCGTCTCGAAAACATCAGCAGGCGCTGTCGAATATATGGCTGTCGCCAGAGTATCCAATATTACGGCTGCACTCGGTGAACTAAAAAGTGCCGGCGTGTGGATTTACGCAGCTGAGGCTGATGGCGCGTCGCATATTTGGCAGACTGATTTAACCGGCCCGGCTGCCCTGGTAATCGGATCTGAAGGTGAAGGAATCAGCCGTCTTGTACTGGAAAACTGCGATTTCAAGGTGCGTATTCCAATGGTCGGAAAGATATCCTCGCTGAACGCTTCAGTCTCCGCCTCTGTTATATTGTATGAAGCATTTCGCCAGAGAAGCGTGAACAATCGATAAGCTGCAAAGAGATATCATATTTAGGAGGAGACGTCTTTGGCTCGAGAAAGTGAATATCTTGACAATGTCAGTATTTTTGATGACGCGACGTCATTTGATGACGCGACGTCATTTGATGACGCGACGTCATTTGATGACGCGACGTCATTTGATGATACGCGTTCAGATCCGGCGCAAAATGCGCAGGCTGCTGATGATAATGACAGTGCCTCTTCTAAAGGTGAAATATCTCTTGAATCCATTTTAGCGGAATACAAGGGGACGGCTTATATCGCCGGTGACAAGAAAACACCGACGACCATTTTGCAGGAAAAAACTGACAAAATAGTACTTGAGGCAGCCGGAGGGAAGCTCGGACAGGGACAGATTGTTTCTGATAAATCACAAAGAAATAATGACACTAAAACAACCGAAGCACCAAATATTGATGAGTTACTACAAACAAAGAAGCACATATACCGTCATGAGAAAGAAACCACAATCCTCAAAAACACGGGTGGGCAGAGAACAACCGATTCGGATGTCGTCCCGCTCAGCAAATACCATTACGCGTCAAGAGACAATCCTGGTGACATTGAAAGAGAAGTCAATCAGGCGATTGAGCATCAAACGCAAATAGATGAAGACAGCAAAAAATCCGTCAAGAAGGTATTCGGTATCTTCAGCAGGAATACCAGAACAGACGACGACGATTATTCAGACGATGAGGAGAATCTTCCGGTTAGACCTGTGCCTGTCATCGAAGAGGAGGTTTTGGAAGAGCCTGATTTCCGTGATGCTACAAAAAGGTTTGCCGAAAGGTGTAACTCCTATTCATTTAGGAGCCTTGCCAGCTTGGCCCTGACAGTCGTCATGGCAATTCTGACGCTTGTTTTCGAGTCCGGCGCCGTGCTGCCATTTGGCAGCGGCAATTCAAGTCATAATAAAATCCTTTTCACCGGAATTCTCCTAATATTTTTGTTTGCTGTGATGATGCTGAGTGTCGACAAGCTTCTCGTTGGCATTACGGATATATTCAAACGCGGTCCTGGCGTGGAATCTCTCAATTTGTTTTCATGCCTTACCACCATCGCAGCAGCCGCATACAGCATATATAAGCAAGATACAGTGACGGGCATGCCTTATTGTGTCATTTCTGCTTTTTCTCTCACGTTTATGTTATGGGCCGAAAAAATCTATTATAGAGCGCTGACAGAAGCAATGAAAACAGCGCAGGCGGCATCAACACCATCCGGTGTCATTGCCGAAATGTGTGAGGAGCTCGACAGTACAATTATTAAGAAGGTGACTGGCCGTACATCAGGATTTTACAACAACCTGATTCAAGCCGATATAAGCGAAACAACCTATAAATTCGCAACACCTATTTTGATTGTTGCATCGGGCGTACTTGCGCTTTACGCGTCAGTCGGTCATGGCAATGCGCAATATTTTCTGCATCATTTTGCTGCAATTATGGCAGCGGCAGCCCCGTTTTCAGCAGTCCTGGCTTATGCAGTACCTTTTAGCGCCGTAACGAGAAGGGCGCGGCAATTAGGTGCTGCAGTTGCCGGCTGGGGCGGTGCGGATGATTTGTTTCACACAGACGGCGTGAGCATTACGGATGAGGACCTTTTTCCTGCCGGCACTGTTTCTATCGGCGGTATAAAGGTATTCGAAGAGATGTCTCCCGAGAAAGCGATCAGATACACTGCAAGCCTTATCATCGCATCAAACTCCGGTCTGGCAAAGATTTTTTCGGAGCAGCTCAGCAAGCAGGCGATGAACCTCATCCGGGTCGAGGATTTTGCCTGTTATGAAGGCGGAATCGGCGCGCTGATTAAGGGTGAACGCGTTATTACGGGATCGGCGGCATTTATGAATTTGATGGGCATCAGAGTACCGAGCAGCCTCAACATGAAAAACGCGATATTTACTGCCGTCAACAAGAAACTAATTGCCGTTTTCTCTATCAATTATGTGCCGATAAAGTCAGTGCAGAACGCGCTGATTTCTGTTCTGCGCTACCATGTTAAGCTATTTTTTGCCGTCAGAGATTTTAACATCACGCCGGTCATGCTCGAACAGAAATACAAGGTCCCTGTGAGTGATGTTGAATATATACCGATACAGAATACGTATGAGATATCAGACGACGCCAAACAGGAAGCCAAACGTGTTTCTGCAATATTGATACGTGACGGCATGGGTCCGTATGTTGAATCCATAACAGGCGGCAGGCGTCTTCGTACGACATCACTCATTGCAACAATATTCTCAATTCTATCGGCTTTCGCCGGGATGATGATCATGTTTATCATCTGCTGGGCCGGTTCCTTCGCTTCTGCAAGTGCCGGCAATCTGCTGCTCTTTATGCTTTCGATGCTGTTTGTTGTTCTCATCATCTGTGGATTTGCGAAATACCGACAGTAAGAACGAACGCAACTATCAAAATAAACAAAATATTATTGTATTTTAAATTTTGTTAGTGTATAATTTTCGTCATAAGCTTTTTAAGGAGTGTAAAAACATATATGACCTATGCCACTGATAAAATCCGCAATATTGCTCTTCTTGGACATGGGAGCAATGGAAAAACAAGTCTTGCCGAAAGCATGTTGTTTTTAACTGGCGGAACAGACAGACTCGGTAAGATTGTTGACGGTAATACAGTTGGAGATTCCGAGGCAGAGGAGATAAAGCGTCAAATTTCGATTTCACTCGCTACAATGTATGTTGAGTATAAAGATTGCAAGATAAATATACTCGACACGCCGGGTTATTTTGATTTCGCAGGTGAAGTCGCAGAGGCGCTCCGTATCGCCGATGCCGGTGTTATAGTATGTGGTGCCAAGGATGGCGTGACTGTCGGCGCGGAGAAGGCGTGGAAGTATTTAGCCGAGCGCAAACTGCCTAGAATTATATATGTTTCAAGAATTGACGAAGAAAACGGCAACTATAAAGATGTGTATAGTGCATTCCGCGAAAAATACGGAACCTCTGTCTGCCCGATGATCGCCCCAATCGTCAATGATGCCGGCAAAGTTGAAGGTATAGTTGACCTCATTTATAGAAAAGCATTTACGATTGAAAATGGCAAGAGTAAAGAAATCGCCATTCCTGATTCAATGACGAGCAGGCTTGAGGCATTATATACAGCCGTTAACGAGAGCGTTGCCGAAACAAGCGAGCAGTTCATGGAAAAGTATTTTTCCGGTGAAGAATTTACAACCGACGAAATCATCACCGGACTCAAAACGGGTGTCAAAGAGTTGACGCTGTTCCCTGTGTTCGGCGGATGTGCCTTGTCTGGACTTGGTACACGCACACTTCTCGATGCGGTCGTTAATCTTATCCCGTCACCGCTTGAATCGCGTCAGGAAGAATCTGTCGAAGGCACGGTCATTGAACCAAACCCCAATGGTCCTACCTGTGCGGTTGTCTACAAGACAGTTTCGGATCAGTACGGCAAATTCAGCTTGTTCAAGGTCCTGTCCGGTAAAGTGGCCGCAGATATGATGCTGATCAACCCAAGAACGGGCGCTTCTGAAAAGATCGGCCATATTTATAAAATGCAGGGTAAAAAGAGCATTGAAGTCAAGGAAATCATCTGCGGCGATGTCGGCGCGGTTTCAAAGCTCACAGATACAAAAACCGGCGATACGCTGTGCGATAACAAAAAGCAGGTTACCGCAAAAGGCGTCGACTTTGCGCCGCCGTGCTACTCTATGGCTATATCCCCAAAGACGAAAGGCCAGGAAGACAAAATTGCGGCCGGACTTCATCGTCTCGGTGAAGAAGATCAGACATTTACGATAGTAAACAATGCCGAAACAAAGCAAATGGTTGTTTCGGGCGCTGGTGATATTCAGCTTGATGTTCTTTGCTCCAAGCTCAGGGATAAATTCGGCGTCGAGGTTGTACTTGCACCGGCACGCGTTGCATATCGCGAAAAAATACGTAAAAAATTCCAGGCAAAAGGACGCCATAAGAAGCAATCAGGCGGTCATGGACAATTCGGTGATGTCGTCATTGACTTTGAGCCAGGTGACGAAGAAGATATGATTTTTGCCGAAAATGTTTTTGGCGGCAGTGTCCCGAGAAACTTTTTCCCGGCTGTGGAAAAAGGCTTGCGTGACAGCATCCAGAAGGGCGTTCTGGCCGGATACCCGATGGTGTATTTAAAAGCAACACTTGTTGACGGGTCATATCATCCTGTCGATTCTTCAGAAATGGCGTTTAAAATGGCAGCGCAACTGGCATTTAAAGACGGCATACCGCAAGCCAGTCCGACACTTTTGGAACCAATCGGCTTTTTGGCAGTGACGATCCCCGATACGTATATGGGCGACATCATGTCCGACCTGTCAAAACGACGCGGCAGCCCGATGGGCATGAACATGAATAGCGACGGTATGCAAGTCGTCGAAGCCGAGGTGCCGATGGGAGAAATGTCGAGCTATGCCATAGATTTGCGTTCCATAACACAGGGACGCGGCTCCTTTACACTTCAGTTTGTGCGCTATGAAGAGGCTCCTGCAATCGTTCAGGCGAAGATTATTGAAGAAGCCAAAGCCTTGAACGAAGCGGAATAGGTTTATATTTAGGTACTGAATTTTACGGGTGGGCAGGAAATTAATCACGACGAGGCTTTGCCGGTATTGATGATTATTTCGTGCCCTCCCGTTTCTGTTCGTGCTGATTTTCAATGAAGGGAGTGACGCGGTATCGATTGGTTAAGCAATATCTTCTCGAAAATGAATGATGTTATTTCGAGTGATCCGGCAGAAATTTTCACATATTTTACTCTTGTTTTCAGATTTATTCTTCCGATCCTTGCGCTCATTATTGTTTTTCGATCGGTAAAATCGCTCTTAATAGAGGAAGATGATTATGAGGAATGGGGATTTCTCAGCCTGCCGAACGGCGCAAAAATCAGCCTCAATCACTGGGAGAATATCATCGGCCGATCAAAATCCTCGGATGTCTACATGGAATATCCAACCCTGTCAAGGAGCCACGCCGCTGTCATTCGGGATGTGAAAGGGCAATGGCAGGTATATGATCTTGACTCAAAAGGCGGTGTCATTTTAAACGGAAATAAAGTGATAGACAGGGCACAGATAAGGAACGGTGACATCATATCTCTGGCCGGTGTGGAGCTCGTTTTTATGACGACAAGTACACTCGAGCATGTTTTACTGTCTAAGGTGAGAATCAAGCCGGGCAAGGTCGTGAAGCCTTTTGCAACGCTTGCTTATTTAACACTGTTTCAGGTTGTTCTGGGTTTGCAGCTTTGTATTTCCTTTGAAAACGCGCTTCCCATAGCAGTGCCTGTTTCATATGCCGCCTTGATCATTTTGACCTGGTTTTGCTATATACTGACGAGAATATTGCGACGTGTCGCATTCGAGATAGAAACGATTGCTTTTTTCTTGTGTACGATCGGACTCGGTGTGACGGCAACTGCAGCGCCGTCAGAGCTTTATAAACAAATCATCTTATTAATCATTGGCCTCTTTCTCTTTTTTATCATTGGATGGTTCTTAAGAGATTTGCGCAGAGCGGTCAAGCTCCGCTGGCCGATAGCCGTAGCAGGCCTTATTCTACTCGGCGTCAATTTGCTGCTGAGCAGCACAACATTCGGCGCCAGAAACTGGATGACCATATATGGCGTCACCTTTCAGCCGTCTGAGTTTGTCAAGATTGCATTCGTTTTCGCAGGTGCCGCTACCTTGGACAGGCTGTTTGCTAAACGTAACCTTGTCCTATTTATTGCGTTCTCCGGCGTCTGCGTCATAGCGCTGGCTCTCATGGCTGATTTCGGCGCGGCGCTCATCTTCTTCATCACGTATTTGACTATTTCTTTTATACGCTCCGGTGATTTTACCACGGTGTTTCTAAGTGTTGCAGGCGCGGGTTTCGCCGGTTTTATGGCCGTTATACTCAAACCGCATGTCGCCGGGCGTTTTGCCACATGGGGACACGCATGGGAGTTCGCCAGCGGTGGCGGCTTCCAGCAGACGAGAACAATGTCGGCAGCCGCCAGCGGCGGTTTTTTCGGAGTCGGGGCCGGCAACGGCTGGCTGAAGCGCGTATTCGCCGCCGATACCGATATCGTGTTCGGTATATTGTGTGAGGAACTGGGCTTGATTGTCGCTGTTACTGCCGTATTCGCGCTGCTCATTTTGGCGTTCCACGTCATTCGCTCCTCCAGGGCGGCACGCAGCTCATATTACGTCATCGGTGCATGCGCCGCTGCTACTATCTTAATTTTTCAGATGATTCTGAATGTCCTCGGTTCTGTCGACATCCTGCCATTTACTGGTGTCACATTCCCGTTCGTTTCAAAGGGCGGGTCAAGCCTGATTGCGTGCTGGGGTCTGCTCGCCTTTATCAAGGCCGTCGATACGCGAAAAAATGCGAGCTTTGTTGTCAGAACCCCGAAACATATCAGCAAAAAAGAGATCAGTACGTATGGGAAAAAAGAAGTATACGGCAAATCTCAAAACAACACGGATTTTAACATGAATGCCGAAGACGGTTTCGATCACGATTTCGACTTCAATCACGATTTCGAATTTGATGATGACTCTGGTATTGGTGACGACGATAAAGAGAATAAGAATTGAAGCACTGTGTAATCAATAAGAAAGAAGTGAAATGAAAATGAAAAGAGTCAGCAACAGATCCCGTGCGCTTTTACTGTTAACACTGCTGGTTTTAGCAGGCCTGTCTCTTTACATCTTCAAATTCATTATGAACGGGAAAGCTTGGGTGTCATTTCCATCAAACCAAACCGTCTATTCCGATGGTATTCTGAAGGTTGGCACGATCCTTGACAGAAACGGCGTCATATTGACTGATATTAAAGATGGCGGACGCATTTATGCCGACAGCGCCGCGCTGCGAAAGGCGACGCTTCACGCTGTCGGTGATTTATACGGCAATATCGGCACAAGCGCTTTGACATCCTTCGCGTCACGTCTGATGGGATATAATCTCCTGACAGGAACCTATACACTGAAAGGTGAGGGCAAAGACCTTTACCTGTCAATCGATGCGCAGCTTAATAGCGTGGCACTAAAGGCTCTTGGCGGCAAAAAAGGCGCAATCGGCGTGATGAACTATAAAACGGGCGAAATCCTCTGCATGGTTTCCGCCCCAACGTTTGACCCGATGGATGTGCCGGATTTGGAAAACAGCGGCAATATATACGACGGTGTATTTATCAACAGATTCCTGTCAAGCGCTTATAGCCCGGGGTCGACGTTCAAGCTCGTGACGTTGGCCGCCGCTATAGAAAATATCCCTGATTTGTATGATCGCGTTTTCACCTGCGAAGGCAGCATCAAGGTCGGCAGCGATACGGTTAACTGCACGAAAACGCATGGTGACTTATCCATCGAGGACGCCTTGGCTGTTTCCTGCAACAGCACATTTGCCGAACTCGCTCTCGAGCTCGGTGCCGATCTACTTAATAATTACGCATCCAAGTTCGCCCTGACGAAAAGTATAAGTATCGACGGGATCAAGACAAATGCAGGCAGTTTCGAGAAAGCGGAATCGGATACGGCCGATCTCGCCTGGTCCGGTATCGGACAGTATAACGATTTGGTATGCCCAGCCGGTATGCTGCGATTTATCGGTGCAATCGCCAACGGCGGCGTCGCCCTTGATATAAGCCTCATTCATGACAAAGGGCTCGCAGAACTTATACCGCCAGGTTCACAGCGGCTTTTAAGCAAGGCGACGTCGGGAAAAATAGCCACCATGATGAATTACAATGTTTATAAAACATATGGCGAAGGGAATTACCCGGGTTTAGAGCTCTTCGCGAAATCAGGTACAGCCGAAGTGGGCAGCGATGCCCCGCCGCACGCATGGTTTGTCGGTTATATCACAAATGAAGAGTATCCGCTGGCGTTCGTCGTCGTCGTTGAAAACGGGGGCTCAGGCAGCCAGACAGCGGGGCCAATCGCCAATACAGTGCTGCAGGCAGCAATAAAATAGTAGCGCAGAACACATCTGCTATGAAATACCGGCGGTTTGTCACTACGATGAAATTTCAGCGTTTTGTCATTCTGCGCCTGCGAAGATTCTCGAGGTAAACTATAAATATTGAACAGGATTGTTTTATATGTCTGACCAGTTTTTACGGACACGGATGCTATTAGGTAACGAAGCAATAGAAAAACTACAAAACTCCCGCGTGATCCTATTAGGTGTCGGCGGCGTCGGCTCGTTTGCCGCCGAGGCTTTGGCGCGCGCTGGGATCGGAAGGATTGAGCTCGTTGATAACGACGTTGTGAGCGTCACCAACCTCAACCGGCAGCTCGTCGCGCTGCATTCGACAATCGGTCGGAAAAAGGTTGACGTTATGAAAGAGCGTATCCTGGACATCAATCCGTTAGCCATTGTGACAACACATGACGTGTTTGTGACAGCGGCGACCATCCACGTCTTCGATTTCCCCCAATATGATTACGTTTTAGATGCCATCGATACGGTTTCGTCCAAGCTTATGCTGGCCGACCTATGCCAGAAAGCCGGGACCCCTATCATCAGCAGCATGGGTACGGGGAATAAAATAGACCCAACACAACTAAGAATCAGCGATATTTTTAAAACGTCCGGCGACCCGATAGCAAGAATCATGCGTCATGAACTGAGAAAGCTGGGTATTCCGAGGCTCAAAGTCGTTTATTCACTCGAAGAGCCGCGAAAACCGCTCATGGATACAGATGAGGTCACGTCAAAGCGATCTGTCCCCGCCAGCACCTCCTTTGTGCCGCCCGTCGCCGGAATGATAATGGCAGGGGAGTGCATTAAGGATTTAATCAAGGAATTTATTAAGTAGGGGCGATTCACGAATCGCCCGCTTTGTCAGCGCGACATACGAACAAATGAGACCCAGAGTGTGGGCGATTCATGAATCGCCCCTACGACATGGCAACGCTATTTTTTCGATACAACACAAAAGGGACGACTCAATTGTCGTCCCCTCATAATACTTATAATCCTTACTGAAAATGCACATGACTGTTGATGTGTTCGCTGCAGAAGCAATGGTAGCCGCTGCATCTGGAGCAATAGCGGAACTCCATACTGGGGAATTCGGCGTCTGTTTTCCCGCAGACTGCGCATTTGTGCCGATACGGGTGTGCCGCGTCATCGTGGCGTTTTTGTTTCGCAACTTTTCTGAAATTGATGGCTTGCTTCGAATTTCTGGTTTTATAAGGCCGCAGCAAGTGCATCAGATCGTCATAGCAGAATAAGAGGAAGTTCAGCACCGCGACAATCGGCAGCAGCGCGTAGAAATAACTGCCAGCAATCATATTCGTAATAATGGAAAGCAGAAAATACCCGGCATCAATGAGCGCGAGCCATTTTATTTTGATTGGAATGATAAAGAATAAAAGCACGCGCTGGTCAGGATAGAAAACGGCATAAGCAAAGAACATGGATAAATTAAGAAAACTCGTATCAAGAAAAACCGTTTTGCCAGCTATGAGCCATACAACAAAAGCATAGATGATGTTAATCAGGATGCCGAGGATATAGTATATGTTAAATTTCGGTGTACCCCATTCGCGTTCCAGTGTTGTACCGATGAAATAATAGAAATAGAGCATAAGTGCTGTAAAAATCAACGAAGTCGCCGAGATATCAGCGGAGCCTGCCGGATATAATATCCATGTGACCAGACGCCAAACTTCTCCTTTTATGATTAACGTCGGATCGAAGTAAATGTATTTTAAGAATGTATGCGTTGTATCCATCGCTGCAATGAGATACACCGCACCGTAACCGATAACGATATACAGCATCAATCTCTGTATACCGAAACGGCGGTGTGTCAGGCTGAACCTGTCTATTGCCCGCATAAGTGCTCTCAACGCGATACCCCCAACATAAAATGTTTCCAATTATAGTATATCATATTTTTTATATATATTAAGGCTGTTCATAAAAATTAAATAATAAATGTTGCGTTAAATGCTCTTGCAAAACTTTGTTTATCATGTTAATATGTTTGAGCGTCTATTTATCAAGGGTTAGGTTATAAGTATTGTACCCAGGAAATAGAATGTCGGTTTATCAACTGGACGGTCCGCTGCCCAAAGATCTTTTTATTAAGTTATAAAGCTCATGGCATGAACGTCTTATGTGAAGGGAGGATAAATTTATGGATCTCGTAAAAATGCTCAGCGAACAATACATGAAGCCTGAGCTTCCTGTGATGAATGTCGGTGACACCGTTAGGGTGACCGTCCGTGTCAAAGAAGGAAACCGTGAGAGAAACCAGGCTTTTGAGGGAACGATCATTGCCAAGAAGCATGGCGGCATCAACGAAACAATAACGGTCCGACGTATTTCTTACAATGTCGGCTGTGAAAAGGTGTTTCCTGTACACTCTCCCACAATTGTTTCTGTCGAAACCGTCAGAAAAGGTCGGGTCAGAAGAGCAAAGCTCTACTATCTTAGGGACAGAGTCGGCAAGAAGGCAAAAGTCAAAGAAAGACTTTAAACAAATAATACGAAACAAGATAAAAAAGGGGCATATGCCCCTTTTTTTAGTTTAATATGTTCCGATATAATTCATAGAATCATTTTAGACTGTATCTCCTCACAAAATGGTTATGAAGAGGTGATCATATGAACAACGAAGAGAAGCGGGAAGAAAAATACGATGTTTTCGATAACGACTTTATCGCTGATTACCTGATTAATTATTCAGGCGATGTTCCGGAAGTCGGCGAAAAGCTGCGCAGACACAGAAAACAAAAAATCGTTAAAGAAACGCACATGAGTCTGTACGATTGGCTCCAATGCATCGTGTCCGCTGTCGTTGCGGGTATTTTGATTTTCGTTTTCATCGGCCGCATCGATGGCATCAACGGCCCATCAATGATGCAGACGCTTCAAAGCGGTGATACTGTTGTTCTATCGAATCTGTTTTTTACGCCGAAGTATGGAGACATCATCTTTATAAAGACCGAAATATTCGGCGATACGCCAATCGTTAAACGCGTGATCGCCACAGCAGGACAGACCGTCGATATTGACTTCAGCAGAGGCGTTGTGACGGTGGACGGCAAGGAGCTGCAGGAGACTTATGTCAACTCTCCAACGAATCTGCAGGAAAACTTCACACGACCCGTGACTGTTCCTGAAGACCAGGTCTTTGTGATGGGTGACAATCGGAATGAATCTACCGACAGCCGCGACAACAGAGTTGGTATGATCAATGTCGGCGATATACTTGGAAAAGTGTATTTTATTCTGATTCCGGGTTCCGGATTGGGGACAACTCGAGATTGGAGCAGAATCGGTCCTGTTCACTAAAAAATAACCAAAACAGCTATGACGCGACTTACAATAAAAAAAGGGCCTAGCCCCTTTTTTTTATTAGCAAAATGTGTATAATCATATCATGGCTTATTGACCTGATATTAAAAGGGGCTATTTCAATGGAAGACAATGATTTTGACTACGAATACTATAAAGAGAAATACGGTATTGACTTAAGAACGGATGAAGTTGTCGATACAGAGACCGAGCCCGACGACGCTGTTTATCAGAAACAAACGACGAAGCAAAAAAGCGTCAGCTCTGCACGTATGGAGCTTTATGACTGGCTTCAATGCATTGTTTCTGCCATTTTGTGCGGCATCTTAATTTTTGTTTTTGTCGGCAGAGTTATTGGTGTCGATGGCAGCTCAATGCTTAATACACTTCACGATACCGACAAAATCGTGATGTCAAATCTATTTTATACACCGAAATACGGTGATATTGTCGTTTTGAAAACAGAGGCCTTCGGCCAAACGCCTCTGGTTAAACGTGTCATCGCGACGGAAGGGCAGATTGTTGACATCGATTTCAATACCGGTGAGGTTTCAATAAACGGCCGCGTCATTGAGGAGTTTTATATCAGAGAGTTGACGACAGAACAGCTCGATTTTAATGGTCCTGTGACGGTTCCCAAAGGCGATGTGTTTGTCATGGGGGACAACAGAAACGCGTCGACCGACAGCAGAAGTAATTTGGTTGGGATGGTTGACACGCGGCAGATACTCGGAAAGGTTCTGTTTGTATTGATTCCCGGAAAAAATGTTGATGGGAAAAGATCGTGGAACAGAATCGGTTCTGTCTACAGAGAAAAGGCTTCGTAAAATGCGACAGGACATGAATATCCAATGGTTTCCCGGTCATATGACAAAAGCGCGGCGCATGATCACCGACCAGGTTAAGCTTGTCGATGCTGTCTGTGAGATTGTAGACGCGCGCATCCCTATATCAAGCAGGAACCCCGATCTGGATGATTTAACAGGTGGGAAGCCACGCCTCATCATACTCAACAGAACGGATCAGGCCGAGCCTGCTGTCACAAAAATATGGGTATCTTATTTTAAGTCACAGGGCTTTGTCATTCTTGAAACAGATGCAAAAAGCGGAAAAGGTACGAGTGAATTTTCAACTGCTGTCCGTTCGCTTCTTAAGGACAGGCTGCTTGCTTACAAAGCAAAGGGACAGGCTGGTCACGTCGTTCGTATCATGATTGTTGGTATCCCGAACGTTGGAAAATCATCGCTGATCAACAGGATCGCCAAAAGAAAAGCCACTGAAGCATCGGATAAACCGGGTGTGACACGCGGTAAGCAATGGATCACGATCGACACCGGACTTGAGCTGCTTGATACACCGGGCATACTCTGGCCGAAATTCGATAACCAGACAGTGGGGGAGAACCTCGCTTTCACAGGCGCTGTTAAAGACGATGTTATCGACCGCGAGACGCTTGCTTCAAATCTGATGCTGCGCCTACGTGATATGTGCCCGCAAAAGCTTGCCGAGCGCTATAAGATAATCCCCGAAACAGATAAAGATGGTTTTACACTCCTCAGCGAAGCGGCGAGAAAACGCGGTTTCCTTTTGCAGGGTGGTCATCTCGATACAGAGCGCATGGCGGCTGTCGTGCTCGATGAATTCAGAGATGGCCGGCTCGGGCGCGTGTCGCTCGAAATTCCACCTCAGATGGAGTCTTGATATGGACTGGTGGGAACACGAAAAAGCAGCCGCCCTCGACGGCTGGAGCATTATGTGCGGCGTCGATGAAGCGGGTCGAGGATGTCTGGCCGGCCCGGTATACGCCGCGGCGGTGATTCTGCCGCACGGAATTCTCATTGAAGGGCTGAATGATTCAAAAAAATTATCAGCGTCAAAGCGAGAGGCTCTATTTAATGTCATCATCGAAAAAGCGGTTTCTTATGCCGTCGCAGCAGCGAGCGAACAAGAGATTGACACACTTAATATTTTAAATGCCACTTATCTCGCAATGAACAGAGCCATAAAAAAGCTTGATCCGATGCCTGAAATCGCGTTGATTGACGGGAATCGGGCTAAAGGAATACACTATCTCAGTCAGTGTATCATCGGAGGCGATGGGAAATCAGCGTCGATCGCCGCGGCCTCCATATTGGCCAAGGTCAGCCGTGATCGGTTTATGCTGGAGTTATCAAAAGAATACCCCGAATACCACTTTCACGTCCACAAGGGATACGGTACACAGATTCATTATGACCAGCTCAGATTATACGGACCGTCAGCGGTTCACCGTCAGACCTTCTTGAAAAAAATGCATTGAATATACCCATTCACTTTCGTACAAAAAATGGAGGGTTTCCATGAATACGAAACTGCAGGGAAGCTGGGGCGAAGCGCTTGCGCTCGAATATCTCAAAGGAAAAAAGTACATACCCGTTGCCATGGGTTACCGGTCCCGCTACGGTGAAATCGATCTGATCGTCAGAGACGCTCAGTTTGTCGTCTTTGCTGAGGTAAAGGTACGTAAAAACGATAAATTTGCCGAAGCGCGCGAATTTGTCGACAAGAACAAACAAGGGCGACTCCGAAAAACAGCGGAGCTCTGGCTTGTCCATCATGAAACGGCGCTCCAACCGCGCTTCGATGTGCTTGAGGTATACGCGCCGTTTGGTACGGAGACGATTAAACCGAAAATCATTCATATTGAAAACGCATTCTAATATCACCTTCCAAATAACGCAAACTGAAAAACGCGTTATCTGAATCACGGCTTGAAAGGAATTTTCATCATGCAATATCAGAGCACAAGGAACAAATCGGTCAACATTAACGCAGCGCAAGCGATTGCGCTTGGATTATCGCGCGATGGCGGGCTGTTTGTACCTGAAAATTTTCCAACTATAACCGAAAATGTTATCGATCAGCTTGTCGGTATGTCATATGTGGACCGTGCGGTTTATTTGATGAAGTTGTTTCTGGTCGATTTTAGCGACCAGGAACTAAAAGATTATTCCTCAAAAGCATACGGAAAAACAGGTTTTGACACCCCTGAAGTCGCCCCTGTTGTCAAAACTGACAGTACGACATTTTTTCTTGAGTTATGGCATGGTCCCACATCCGCGTTTAAAGATATGGCGCTGCAAATGCTGCCGCATCTGCTTTCCGCTTCACTCGTCAAAACAAATCAAACAAAGGATGTCTGCGTCCTTGTCGCAACATCGGGCGATACGGGCAAGGCAGCTCTTGACGGTTTCTGTGATGTGCCGCGCACGAAGATCATGGTTTTTTATCCGGAAGACGGTGTTTCAGACATTCAAAAGCTGCAGATGACGACGCAACGCGGTGAAAATGTCGGCGTCTGCGCCGTCTTAGGCAACTTTGATGACGCTCAGGCCGGCGTCAAAGCGATATTTTCTGATGAATCTATGCGCGAGAAGCTTGATCATAACGGTTATTTTCTCTCCTCGGCCAATTCGATTAACTGGGGCCGGCTCCTACCGCAAATTGTTTACTATGTATCTGCATATTGCGATTTAATAAAAAAGTGTGATATTAATAACGGTGAAGTGGTCAATTTCTGCGTCCCAACCGGCAATTTCGGGAATATACTTGCCGGATATTACGCAAAGAAGATGGGCCTGCCGATTGCAAAGCTCATATGCGCGTCAAACAGTAACGATGTGCTGACAGAATTCATACAAACAGGCGTCTATAATAAAAACAGAGCATTTATGACGACAATATCGCCGTCGATGGATATACTCGTCTCCAGCAACCTGGAACGTCTTCTGTTTGATCTATCGAGCGGTGACGATAAGTTGATAGCGCATTACATGAAAGCTCTGGCCAGTGAAGGAAAATATGCGGCATCAGACGACATCATGAGGCACATTGAGCGTGACTTTGACTGCGGCTGGAGTACCGATGCCGAGACAGAAGAGACAATTAGTGACGTGTTCCATACGCATCATTATCTGATCGACACACATACAGCTGTGGCATACAATGTGCTCAAAAAATACCGCGAAAAAACAGGCGATGGGACTAAAACGGTTGTTGTGTCGACAGCCAGCCCGTTTAAATTCTGCGACAGTGTGCTCAAAGCCCTTCAAGAGCATAATGCGCACGGCGACAATTCGGAGATTCGCGGCGTCGACCTGATTGACAGGCTTGAAGAGATAACAGGCGTCAAAGCGCCGGCACCGCTCAAATCGCTCAGAGGCAAAACTGTACGGTTTAAAGAAAGCGTTGGGTGCGATGACATGCGTGCCTATGTTGACCGTTTTCTTTCGTGAGGACAGAAGCGTTATTTTAATAAAAAACGGGGATGGCGCGTCTTGCCATCCCCGATTACAATAGCGAATATTTCGTTTGTTCTAGCTACTACAAATCCCTGGGGCGCGGCGCAAAGGTACCACAAAAGGTTTCGGTTTTTCGCTGCGCATTTGGCGATTCAACGTTAATGCTATCTGCAAAGCACCTGTTGTCATGGCCGTGAAATTTACAGCTGACAACATCGCAGCCGACACCATAAAGAACATCACTATTTTTGCTGTCTGTCATGTTTTACGCTCCTTCATAATTCTGCTTATGGGCAAGCTTATTATCTGCTGAATGAATCGCGATTATAGATGATAGATTATAGACCAAGAGATATCAATCATAAAGGAAATGTTTTAATGGCCATTTATGCAATCGGCGACCTGCATCTCTCCCTGGGTACCAACAAGCCGATGGATGTTTTCGGCGGCAGTTGGGACAACTATGTCGTTAAAATTAAAAATGGCTTTTCATCTCTTGGTGCTACGGATACGTGCGTCATATGCGGTGATGTCACATGGAGCATGTCCTTAGAAAGCAGTCTTGAAGATTTCAAGTTTGTTGATTCGCTTCCCGGGAAAAAGATCATACTAAAAGGTAATCACGATTACTGGTGGTCAACAGCCTCGAAAATAACATCGTTTTTTTCGAAGAATAACATAAATACCATAAGCATTCTAAACAACAATTGTTATCGCGTCGATAACGCAGCCATTTGCGGCACGCGTGGCTGGTTTGCCGATGAGGTGACAGGTTCGGCGCAGGATAAAAAGATTATGGCCAGAGAAATATTGCGGCTCGAGGCATCGTTGACAGCGGCAGGCGAATCCAACGAAAAAATATGTTTTCTGCATTATCCGCCCGTTTTTAACAACTATATATGCCATGACATTATCGATATCATGAAGAAATACGGCGTTAGGAGCTGTTGGTACGGTCACATCCACGGTCAGGGACACAGGTTTGCCGTGACAGGCGAATTTGATGGTATTGATTATCATATGGTATCAGCCGACTACGTCAACTTTTCGCCTATCAAAGTTATGTGAAAAATATTGCAAATGATGAAGGTTTCTGATAAAATAGCTAGAGTATGCCTATAATTGGTACGTGTTCATAGGAGGACAAGAATTTTGAATGTAATAACCTGCGAGAAAAAGGACAATAAGAGTGCCGAACTCACCGTCGTCGTGACGGCAGAAGAATTTGACAAAGCAATGAATGAAGCCTACAGAAAGAACAAAGGACAGATTGCGGTTCCAGGGTTCAGAAAGGGTAAAGCTCCGCGGAAAATTATTGAAACGATGTATGGCGCGTCTGTTTTTTACAATGACGCTTTAGATATGATTCTGCCGACAGTATGCAGTCATGGCGTCAGCGAATCAAAGCTCCAGACCGTCGGCTATCCAAAAATTGGCGACGTCAATTTCGAAGACGACAAGTCTGTCACAGTCAAATATACTGTTGAGCTTTATCCCGAGATCACACTCGGTGCTTATAAGGGTCTTTCAGCAGTAAAACCTGCCAGCGTTGTCGAAGAGAGCAATATCGACAGCGAAATTGCGTCTGTTCAACTGCGCAACGCCCGTATACAGACGGCCTCCCGCCCTGCTATCAACGGTGACACAGCAGTAATCGACTTTGAAGGCTTTGTCGACGGAGTCGCGTTCGAAGGCGGTAAGGGTGAGGATTATGAGTTGGTACTCGGCTCAAATTCGTTCATTCCCGGTTTTGAGGCCAAAATCAATGGCATGACAGTCGGGGAAGAACGCGACTTGGACCTTGTTTTCCCAACAGACTATAAAGAAGACCTTGCAGGAAAGCCAGTTATCTTTAAGGTTAAGCTGAAGGAAGTTAAGGAAAAGATTCTGCCGGAGCTTGATGACGAATTTGCCAAGGATGTATCCGAGTTTGATACGCTCAAGGAATACAGAGACAGCATCAAAGAGAAGCTGTCGACCGCGAAAAAGGAAGAAGCCGATAAAGCCTTTGAGGACGCTGTGCTGAACAAGCTGAGCGACAGCGTTGAATGTGACGTGCCAGAGGCGATGATTGAAGAATTCCTCGACAATCAAATGGAGAACTTCAAGAGACAGTTGACTTCATATGGCATGGAGCTTGATATGTATCTCAACATGATGGGCACGAACGTTGAGGGATTCCGTTCCAACATGCGTCCCAATGCTATCAAGCAGATTAAGATTACGTTAGCTCTCGAAAAAATTGCCGATACAGAGAAACTTGAGCCGACTGATGACGAAATCGACGCATATTATGCAAATATCGCAACGAAATACGGTGTTGAAATAACTGTCGCAAAGGAATCCATACCGACAGAATCCGCCAAACGCGAGCTTAATCTCAACGCTGCTTCCAAGCTCGTTACCGACAACGCAATCGCGGAGGACGCACCGGCTGAGGCAGCTGAGACAGATGAATCGGCGCCGGTTGCGAAGGAAAAGAAACCCAAAAAAGCGAAAGCTGACGAAAAAACAGCTTCTGATACGGAAATTGTTGCCGAAAGCGACACGGAGAAGAAAACGGCACCCAAAAAAGCGGCGAGCAAAAAAGCATCAGTAAAAACAGACGACGCTAACGCATAATAATAGATTGTTATTCATGAATAAACTGTAAATTATGGATTGCAGGCACGTTTTGATGGGCAAGATCATTGACATAATTACTATATATTGTTATATTGTTGTTATGTAAACAAAAGGAGTTGACCATTATGAGTTTAGTCCCATATGTCGTCGAACAAACGTCACGCGGCGAGCGTTCATACGATATTTTTTCAAGGCTGTTAAATGACAGAATCGTTTTTCTCGGCGAAGAAGTCAACGATACAACAGCGAGCCTCATCGTTGCTCAGCTGTTATATCTCGAGGCACAGGACCCCGATAAGGATATACAGTTTTATATCAACAGCCCCGGCGGTTCAGTCACAGCCGGCCTTGCAATCTACGATACAATGCAGTATATCAAGGCGGATGTGTCGACGATTTGCATCGGCTTGGCAGCAAGCATGGGCTCGTTCCTGCTTGCCGCCGGTGCCAAAGGTAAACGCATCGCGCTGCCGAATTCCGAGATCATGGTTCACCAGCCCTCCGGTGGATTCAGAGGCCAGGCGACCGATATCCAGATTCACGCGGAAAACATTCAACGGACAAAAGAGAGACTTAACAGGATCTATGCTGAGCACACCGGTAAAACCATTGATGAAATCCGTGACGCGACAGAGCGCGATAGGTTCATGACTGCTGAGGAAGCAAAAGAATTCGGAATTATAGACAGCGTTATTTTTAAGCGTTAGGAGTTATTTTATAGTGGCAAAATATGACGATAACAAGATCGTTCGCTGCAGTTTCTGCGGAAAGAGGCAGGATCAGGTTAACCGCATAATAGCCGGACAGGGTGCATCATATATCTGTAACGAATGCATTGCATTATGCACGAGCATTCTTGGGGACGAATTTGTACCGATGAAAATTGTCAGGTCGGGAGAAGCGGGCGAAACAGTCGAACGTCTTCCCAGACCTGCCGAGATTCGTGCGGTACTCGATGATTACGTTATTGGGCAGGAAACGGCAAAAATTTCACTTGCTGTCGCCGTTTACAACCATTACAAACGCATCTTTTTTGGCACGAACAGCGATACCGAGCTGCAGAAAAGCAACATTCTTATGGTAGGGCCCACAGGCGTCGGAAAGACATTTCTGGCACAGACGCTTGCTCGGTTTCTCCAGGTACCCTTCGCAATTGCGGATGCCACGACGCTGACAGAAGCCGGTTACGTCGGAGACGACGTTGAAAATATATTGCTTCGCCTCCTGCAGGCAGCGGATTTTGATGTGGAGCGCGCACAGCGCGGGATCATCTATATTGACGAAATTGACAAGATTGCCCGTAAGAGCGAGAATACGTCGATAACGCGCGATGTTTCCGGTGAGGGCGTGCAGCAGGCGCTCTTGAAAATTCTGGAGGGTACGGTGGCGAACGTTCCGCCGCAGGGCGGCCGTAAGCATCCGCATCAGGAATTTATCAGTATAGATACAACGAATATTTTGTTCATATGCGGCGGTGCGTTTGCCGGCATTGAACAGATCATTGAGAACAGACTCGATAGAAAGACGATCGGTTTCGGGGCAGAGATTAGAAGTAAAAAAGAGAAAAATGTCGGCGAGATACTCAAAAACATTCAGTCTCATGACCTTCTGAAATATGGCCTTATACCCGAGCTTGTCGGACGTATGCCGGTGATAACGACACTTCAGTCGCTCAGCCGGGATGACCTGATACGCATTCTAACAGAGCCGAAGAACTCACTCACACGCCAATACGGCGTATTGATGAGCTACGACAATGTAACCCTCGAGTTCAACGAGGATGCACTGGGCGCTATAGCCGATAAGGCGATTGAAATG
Source organism: uncultured Eubacteriales bacterium (assembly GCA_942492735.1). Lineage (GTDB taxonomy): Bacteria > Bacillota > Clostridia > Oscillospirales > Oscillospiraceae > Sporobacter. The sequence goes on along the minus strand of OW818648.1, from coordinate 3,017,522 downwards.
GAAATCGGCGCACGCGGACTGCGCAGCGTGATGGAGGGCATCATGATGAACATCATGTACGAGGTGCCGTCAGACAACAAGATTGAGAAAGTCATCATCACAAAAGACAGTGTGGTAGGCTTGGAATCACCGAGGACCGTTAATCGGCCGAAGCCGCAAATCGACCCGGATGCCATTCACGCTTCCTAAAAATAGTCTGAGCCGCACATTCAGTGCGGCTCATCGCACACTTTGTGTGCATTACGAACATTACAAACGGTGAGTTCACCGCCAATGCAGGGAGGTCATCTTCATGAGCGAAATTATAAACGAAATGATACTGAGCGAAAATCTGCCGATGCTCGCTCTAAGAGGGCTGTCGGTTTTTCCGAATATGCTCTTAAACTTTGATGTCGAACGCCCGATGTCCGTCGCGGCTCTCAATGTCGCGTCAGAAGGTGAACGTAAGATATTCCTTCTTGCACAAAAGGATATATCAAAAGAATCGCCGAGTGAAAGCGATCTCTACAAAGTCGGTACGATATGCACAATCAAGCAGCTTCTGAGAATCCCGGGTGGCGGCATTAAGGTGCTCGTTGAGGGTGTACAGCGAGCGTCGCTAAAAAAAATACTGAGCGACCGGAAATACTTTTTCGCGGAAGTCGAGCCTATCAATGAGGAGTACCCCGAGAAGCTGACACCGCGGGTCGAAGCGCTCATCAGGAAATGCGTCGGCCTTTTTGACACGTATTCCTCTATGACCGGCAACGTGACAAAGGAAGCCGTTGTCACCATTTATGCGTCAACCGAACCCGGCTATATCGCCGACTACATTACACAGAGCATGTATATGAAGCCGGAAAAAAAGCAATTGATTCTCGAAACAGGCGCGCCCAATAAACGCCTTGAGCTCGTCTGCGATATGCTCCTGCGCGAGATTGAAGTTATTGAAATCGAGCAGCAGATCGATGAGCGGCTGAGAGGTCGACTGGAGCGTCAGCAGCGCGACCATGTCCTTCGCGAGCAGCTGCGCGTTATACAGTCCGAGCTTGGCGAGGTATCGGATAGTGTCTCGGAATACGAGGAATACAGAAACAAAATATATGCGCTGAAGCTTGAAGACGACACTGAAAAAAAGCTCCTCCGGGAGGTTGACCGCCTTGAAAAGCAACAGTACGGCTCATCTGAGTCGGCAGTCCTGCGGAACTATCTTGACGTATGTGTTGAGCTTCCGTGGAACTCGATGTCTAAGGAGCGTCTCGATATTAAGACAGCGCGGAAAATTCTTGATGACGACCATTTTGGATTGACGAAAGTTAAAGATAGGATCATCGATTTTCTCTCCGTCAAACAGCTGACACATAAAACAAACGGCACGATACTCTGCCTTGTCGGTCCTCCTGGTGTCGGCAAGACCTCAGTGGCTATAAGCATTGCGCGCGCGCTAAACAGGAAACTGGCGCGGCTCGCGCTGGGCGGGATTCATGACGAAGCGGAAATCAGAGGTCACAGAAAAACGTATGTCGGCGCGATGCCGGGGAGAATCATTGCGTCCATCAGCCAGGCCGGTACAAAAAATCCGCTGCTGCTCTTAGACGAAATCGACAAACTGGGCAGTGATTACAGGGGTGATCCGTCCTCAGCACTTTTAGAGGCACTCGACCCCGAGCAGAACGCGACGTTTAGAGATCACTATCTGGAAATCGCCTTCGATCTTTCCGACGTCATGTTCATTACGACGGCAAATACCACATCAACCATTCCCAGACCGCTACTCGACAGAATGGAAGTTATTGAGCTGTCGAGCTATACCGATCTGGAAAAGCTGGAGATCGCCAAAGAGCATCTTATTCCAAAGCAGCGGAAAAAGCACGGCCTGACTCAACGCCAGTTTAAAATATCTGACGATGCGGTACTGGAGATGATATCAAGCTATACGCGAGAGTCCGGTGTACGCCGTTTAGAACGGGAGATTGCGGCGGCATGCAGGAAAACAGCCTCTAAAATTGTCTCAGCAGAAACCAAGGCTGTCAGCATAAAGACCGGTATGCTCGAGGATTTCCTCGGTGTCCGCAAGTATATGCCGGAACGCATCGCAGGAAAGGATGAGATTGGTCTTGTTAGAGGGCTAGCCTGGACATCGCAGGGTGGTGAAACACTCGATGTTGAAGTGAGCGTTCTAGACGGCTCGGGAAAGCTCGAGCTGACAGGAAATCTCGGCGAAGTGATGAAGGAATCGGCGCACGCGGCTGTATCCTATATCAGAAGCCGCGCCGCAAAGCTCGGTATAGATCCTGATTTCTACAAGAACCGTGATATACACATCCATTTCCCGGAAGGCGCCGTACCGAAGGACGGACCTTCTGCCGGTATTGCTATTGCGATCGCCGTCATTTCGGCCCTCTTGGGAGCGCCCGTACGGCGTGATCTCGCAATGACAGGGGAGATTACCCTGCGGGGCAGGATTCTCGCCATTGGAGGCCTCAAAGAAAAGACGATGGCCGCTTTACGCTCCGGCGTTAAAACAGTTATCATACCAGCTGAAAATGAGCCCGATCTCGACGAAATCGATCAGACGGTGCGCCGCGCGCTCAATTTCGTCACAGCGGACCATATCGATAACATTCTCGACATTGCTCTTGATTTTTCAGCAGTGCAGGTATTACCAAAGACCGAAGAGCCTATGATACCGCTTTTGGGTGACAATACCGATCGGCCCGACCCAGCAGCTTCCATCAGACAATAATCTGAAAACTTCGTTTTCAAATGCCGCCATGCGGCGGATTGGACTATATAATGAACTATCAAAACACACGGTTCATAAAATCAGCGGCAGCGCCGTCAGACTTCATAGCTGACGGCCTGCCGCAGGTCGTATTTTCCGGTAGATCGAATGTCGGTAAGTCGTCTGTCATCAACAAACTGCTCAACAGAAGGAATTTCGCCCGTGTCGGCGCAACGCCGGGTAAAACGGTTCACGTTAATTACTTCCTAATCGATGAGAGACTCTATTTTGTCGACCTGCCCGGTTATGGGTATGCGAAGGTCTCGGCGAGCGAAAAAAAGCGCTGGGGCAAGCTGATGGAAGACTTTTTCCTGTACCCGGAGTTTATCAAGCTCGGTATTCTCATTGTCGACGCGCGCCATCAGCCGACGGCAGGCGATGTCCTCATGGCAAAATGGTTTATGTCGACCGGCTGCCCGATGATTGTCGCGGCGAATAAATGCGACAAGCTCAAGCCGTCGCAACATGCCGCAAGCATTGAGCTTATTCAAAAAACATTATCGCTTGGCGAGAAAAACCCTGTCATTTTGTTTTCCGCGGAAAAAGGTACCAACAAGGAGTCGCTGCTAAAAGAGATTGAAAATATTGCTAAAAGGTGATACAATCGGTGCAATAAGGAGGCGGCATATTTTTGGCAAAAGTATTCGGTAATTTAGACTGGTCCTACTTATATGTGCGTGGCATATCGCTCGTTGCCGCTCTTCTATGCATCAGTTTTCACGAAATGTCGCATGGCTTCGTCTCATACAAGCTAGGCGACAGCACGGCAAAATCCATGGGCAGATTAACGCTGAATCCTCTTAAACACATTGACCTCATCGGTTTGCTCGCCTTCGTGTTTGTTGGATTCGGCTGGGCTAAACCTGTGCAAATTGATCCTAGGAATTTTAAAAAACCAAAAAGAGACATGGCACTATCAGCGCTCGCCGGCCCTGTTTCCAATTTTTTAATGGCAGTCGTCGTTCTCTTTCTGCTGGGGCTGGTTTATCCATTTCTTACAGGCAGTACTGCAGGCGATGTCTTTATCGACATATTATTCTTGACAGCGAGATTTTCCGTTATACTCGGTATTTTCAACCTAATCCCCGTACCGCCGCTTGACGGGTCAAAGATCCTTTTCGCTGCGGCATCTGATGCGCTTTATAATAAGCTGATGCGATACGAGCGCTATGGGATTATTTTGCTACTGGTTGTTATCTTTATTAATTATAGGACCGGTTTCCTCAGTGTCGCCACAGAAGCCGTCATGAATCAACTGTCGAGCATTACGCAGTTTTCTTATGGCATTATGAATTCGATCATCGGGAGCTGATGTATGGATAATCCCATCTTTACGCTGCAGCACGTTGTCAAATCAAAAGGCGAGATGCAGGATTTTGTCGGGCCGCTTGCGCTCATTCTGCAGCTTTTGAGCAAGAATAAGATTGAAATCAAAGATATCAGCATATCGCTGATTCTTGAGCAATATATGGCGTACCTCGATACTTTTTCAAAAATGGATCTCGACGTCGCCAGCGAATTTGTTGCTATGGCGTCCTATCTTGTCTATATTAAGACGAAAATGCTGCTCAGCGGCGATGAGGATATCGATGAGCTGAGTGATCTCATCTCTTCACTCGAAGAACTGCAGCGGCATGATAGTTATATTCAGATCAAATCCGTTACAGGACTGCTTGCGGATATGTACCGCAGCAGCTACGGCTTGATGGTCAAGTGTCCGGAATACATTGCGCCGGACAACGGGTATAAATACGAGCATAGCATTCGTGATCTTCTTTCAGCCTTCAGCCAAATCATGGACAGGGAAGAACTAAGCGGCATAAACGCAGCAAAGGTTGTCGTCTATCCCAAACGAATTACGTATTCCGTGACGGAAAAAGCATCCGAAATATTGGGATACATCAAATCAGCAGGCGCATTGCATATCAGAGACCTCATCGCTGACGCGCAGAGCCGCTCTGAAATGGTCGCCGTATTCATCGTTGTTCTGGAACTCTGCAGGACAGGCGTTATCTATCTCGTCGGCTACGATGAAGAGATGACGCTCTGCTGTTCGGGTCCTGACAACGAGGGTTTCCATGAGTTACCTGATTTTGACGATGTGGCTGAATAAACAGTACCCGTGAATTCCTAATTAATAACACATTTTGTTTATAGCCGACATCAAGCGGCAGACAGGCGAAAAAATGGAAATTCATGACATAGAAAGTGCGATAGAGGGCATACTATTTGCGTCTGGCGAGCCTGTCGGCATCAGCCGCATTGCCGCTGTTCTCGGAACACAAGAACAGGAAATTGTTCAGGCAGCGACCAATCTCCGGGACCGCTACATTTATGAGCGTAAAGGAATCAGGCTCGTTTTTCTTGAAAAAGCAATTCAGCTGTGCTCCTCGCCGGAATATGCGGACTATATCCGTCTCGCGCTCGAAACGAGAAAGCAGCCGCAATTATCGCAGCAGGCTCTTGAAGTCTTGTCCGTCGTGGCTTATTTCCAACCTGTTACAAAACTCTATATTGAGCAGGTTCGCGGCGTTGACAGTTCGTATACGGTTGGATTGCTGCAGGAGCGAGGACTCATTGAATCATGCGGCAGATTGTCTGTTCCCGGCCGCCCGTTGCTTTTTAAGACGACACCGGCTTTTCTCAGAACATTCGGATTATCGAAGATTGAAGACCTGCCGGAGCTGCCGGAACCGGAAAATGACAATAAACCTAAAAATAACGATATCATCGTCAGCATACAAGCACTTGAGATAGAGCAGATGAAAGGTGCTGTGGAGGTTTCGTGATGATAGCAGCGGCAGCCGTACTGGCGTTCCTATTACTCATATCTTTCCTGCGTGTGGGTATTACCGCCGTGTACGAAGAAGTCGGATTTATCCTTGAGGCATATATCGGGCCCGTGATAATAAAGATATTTCCGGCTGATAAAACAAGAAAAGAAAGCCGCAAGGAAAAAAAGGAAAAAACACGCGAGGGTGTCGTAAAAGCCGGCAGATTGGAAAGTCTGAGAAATCAGCTGCCGTCGCTTAAAAAAGCATTCTCAAGATTCAAGCGTAAGCTGCTTATCAAGGAACTGACCATTTACTATATGGCGGCCGGTTCAGACCCCGCAGCCACAGCGCTCTATTTTGGCGCGGCTTCCGCCGGTTACGGTATGATTTTGCCACTTCTTGAGAATAACTTTAATATTAAAAAAAGAGACCTGCGGGCGACGGTCAATTTCGAAGTCACTGAGCCGTACATTTATGTAAAAGCGCGATTATCCCTCGCAGTTTGGGAAGTGTTTTATGTCGCGTTTGGTCTGATTATCAACATTATAAAAAGCGAAAACATGAGAGCCAAATTGAGAAAGGCGGTTTAAAAATGGACAAACATCCTATTGGTGATTTAATGGAGACAACGATGCAGAAAATCAGGGAGATGGTCGATGTCAACACGATTGTCGGCTCACCGATTGTTACCGCGGACGGCATCACACTAATACCGATTTCAAAGGTGAGCTTCGGCTTCGCAAGCGGCGGGTCGGATTTTCAAACGAAGAACCAGCAGCAGGGACAAAATAACGCCTTCGGCGGTGGAAGCGGTGCCGGCGTCAATATCGTGCCTGTCGCTTTTCTGGTAGTCAAAGGCGGCAGCATCAAGCTCCTGAATATCGCGCCTCCGGCGTCGACGACAGTCGATAGAATTATCGAAATGGTCCCAGAGGTCATTGACAAAGTCAGCGAGCTCCTGAACAAGGACTCATAAGCGCTGAATTTTGCTTTGGCTCGAAACATATTTTAAATCTACACAAATCTGTCGAAAAGCATATCATTTCACTTTCGTGGATAATTCCGAATCACCTGACAATAATAAGCACTGCCTTCATTCAAACTGGGGTGGTGCTTATTTGTGAAAACAGTAACAGAAAAAAATACCATTGCTTTATATAAGCGACGAATCATAAAAGCGATACGAAGCCCTCTAAAAGTCTGCCGAAGCTTATGCCTCGCCTCTGTATTATTCTCATTCATCTGTGCATTTCAGCCTACCGCAGGAGCGCAATTTACACAAGCGCTTTTTTCGCCCGGTACTTCAGCTGAGGCTGACATCCTCGTTGAAGCTTTAAGCGGAACTGTCCTACATGAAAAAAATGCGGACAAACATATGCTGATCGCGAGCACGACGAAAATATTGACGGCGCTCGTTGTCCTTGAAAACTGTGATCTCGAAGAGCGTGTCATCATAGAGAACGATTTTCCGGCAGTTGAGGGGTCTTCCATTTACTTGAAGCATGGTGACGAGCTGACCGTTCTCGAGCTACTCTACGGTCTCATGCTTGAATCAGGTAATGACGCGGCTGTCGCGCTTGCCCTTCATGTTTCAGGCAGCATTGAGGCGTTTTCTGATCTGATGAACAGCTGCGCGGAAATCCTCGAATGCAGTAATTCTCATTTTGTGAACCCGCACGGGCTCGACAAAAAAGACCATTATTCGTCAGCGCGTGATCTTGCGCTCATTTCGGCTGAGGCTATGAAAAATAAAACGTTCAGAGATATCGTCTCGACAAAACAGATAAGCATCGCGGGGCGGTATTTTAAGAACCACAACAAGCTGCTCTGGAATTGTCCGGGAGCCATCGGCATCAAAACAGGATTTACCGAAAGCGCCGGGCGCAGCCTTGTTTCTTGCACGGAGCGCGACGGGATGCGGCTCATCTGCGTCACTTTATCGGCCCCGAATGATTGGCGCGATCACAATAATCTTTATAACTGGGCTTTTTCTCAATATGGCTGCTTAAACGTAGATATTAACGATCAAAAATTCGGCACTATTCCGGTTATTTCAGGTGTCAAAGGAAATGTGCCCGTTCATCCGTCCGAAGACTTTGTTTATGTATACGCCCAGTCGGAAAAGCCGACGCTTTCGTGGACGCTTTCGAAATTCGTCTACGCGCCCGTTGCGAAAAACGAGGTAGCCGGCATGATCACGATTAAACGCAATGGTGAAACGATCAAAGAGATTCCACTCATATTCGGAGAAACCGTCGACCTTGATCAATCCGTACCGCTGTCGTTTCTAGAAAAACTCAAATGGGCATTGTTCCATCAGCGTAAACCACTGGCCGTTTAATTGAAGATAATATTTATGTCTGAATCGTAGGGCACGACGACCTCGGCGTGCCGTTAACCCCGCTGTCTCTTCAAGAATAAGCATATTTAGGAAGACGGCGCGCCGGGTCGTCGCGCCCTACGGAACGTTGGAACACAATTCCAAACTATGTTGTCATTGCCCTCCAGGGGAAGCCTGGGTTTGTTCTAAAAGGCTTCCCCTAGGGGAAGCCTGAGATCAATCAACAAAGAAATGGAGTAAAAATGAAAGAACGGATTCAAAAAATACTGTCGGCTCATGGTGTCGCTTCGCGGCGTGAGTCCGAACAGTTGATTACGTCGGGTCGCATCGCTGTGAACGGAAAAACAGCTGTACTCGGAGAGAGCGCAGACTGTGACGTTGACACGATCACTATTGATGGCGTACGTCTCCGAAGAGCTGACGAGAAAACCTACATAATGCTAAACAAGCCGCGCGGCTATATCACAACGATGAAAGACGAAAAGGGGAGAAGAAATGTCTCCGAGATTGTGAAGGACTGCGGTGTACGCGTTTATCCGGTCGGGCGACTTGACCTTGATTCAGAGGGCCTGCTCCTCATGACAAACGACGGCGAACTCACGAATTTTCTGACACACCCGTCTTACGAGAAGGATAAAACGTATCAGGTGACCGTAACAGGGGATATCGAAAGCGCCTTGACGCCTCTTGGTGAACCGATGGATATAGACGGTTATATCATCAGGCCGGCTGATATCAACCTTCTGAAAAAAACGACCGACAGCGCCGTTTTATCTATGACAATTCACGAGGGAAGAAACAGGCAAATCAGAAAAATGTGTGCAAAGGTAAATCTAAAGGTTGAATTTCTCCGGCGTGTGGCCGAGGGCGGACTACATCTTGGTGGTCTTAAATCTGGTACATGGCGATATTTAAACGCATCGGAGATTGCGATGCTCAAGGAACAACACCCAAACAGCAACAAATAAATGCAGGATTCGTCGGTACAAATTGCATTTCCCGCTTGATTTATCGGGATTTCATAGTATGATAATTATACAGAAACAGAAAACTTAACATTATTTCCGGAGGATTGCGACAATGGATAAAGACATATTGGCTGTCATTGAAGCTGCTTCGCCCGGGTTCTCAAAAGGGCAGCGCAGCATCGCCAAATATATAACTGAAAACTATGAAAAAGCAGCCTTTATGACGGCGAGCCGACTTGGACAAGTTGTTGACGTGAGTGAATCAACAGTCGTACGGTTTGCTGCGGAACTCGGTTATGAAGGATATCCGGAAATGCGCCGGGCACTCCAGGACATGATTCGAAATTGCCTGACGTCGGTTCAAAGAATACAAGTCGCAAAAGAACTCATGGAAAGCGAGGATATTCTGTCTCTTGTTTTATCGTCTGACATTGAGCAGATTCGTTTGACAATGGAGGACACAAACAGGGAAGATTTCGAATCGGCAGTCGATAAGATCGTCAAAGCTCGAAACATCTATCTTTTCGGACTGCGGTCAGCTTCCGCTCTGGCTAATTTTATGGGGTTCTACTTTAACTTAATATTTGATAATGTCCGAGTCATCAACGGGACATCCGCGAGCGAAGTATTTGAGCAGATCCTCCGTATCTCAAATGGTGATGTCTTAATTGCGCTATCATTCCCGAGATATTCGCGCCGCACGATCAAAGCGATGCGGTATGCGCGCGATATGGGCTCTGATGTCATCGGTATCACCGATACACCAGCGTCTCCGATTGCGAAGCTTTCCGATATTGCGCTTTATGCGCGCAGTGATATGGTATCGTTCCTGGATACGCTCGTCGCGCCGCTCAGCCTTGTCAATGCGTTAATAGTAGCGACAAGCGCTAAAGCACAGTGTGATTTGTACTCCAATTTCGAAAAACTGGAACGTATATGGGACGAATATGAGGTTTATGAAAAATTAGATGTATGATGTTATCGTAATCGGCGGCGGCGCCTCCGGCATGCTCGCCTCAGCTATAGCGGCCGAGCGTGGCTTGCGCGTGCTTCTGCTTGAGAAAAATGATCGATTCGGTTTAAAGCTCCGAATTACGGGTAAAGGCCGCTGCAATCTCACAAACGACTGTACAGTACGGGAAGTTCTTGAGAACATTCCGAATGGCGGACGGTTTTTAAACAGCGCTGTTAATGGCTTCTCGCCAAAAGATACTATTAGCTTTTTTGAAAAAATCGGCGTTCCGCTCAAGACAGAACACGGCAACAGGGTTTTTCCGGTTTCTGATCATGCCGCGGATATTGTCGCTGCCCTCCGTCAATATGATGACAAAACAGGCGTGATCGTCCGAAAAGGTACTGCGAAGGAAGTATGCATACAGGAGGGTCATGTCTCCGCTGTCATCGTTCAAGATGAAAAAATTGATTGCAAAACCGCCGTGCTTTGTACCGGCGGCGTTTCATATCCGCTGACCGGTTCCACAGGAGACGGCTACAAAATTGCATCGAGACTCGGACATGTGATAATTCCACCGAAAGCATCACTTGTTCCTCTCAACGCGTCACCGGAGATATGTGCTCGGATGCAGGGCCTCTCTCTGAAAAACGTTCGGCTTACAGTCACTGATGTAACCGTCGCGGACGGGCGCAAGAAGCCTGTATACGAAGATTTCGGAGAAATGCTCTTCACGCATTTCGGCGTTTCAGGGCCGTTGATACTATCCGCCAGCGCTCATATGCGTGATTTTCAAAACAAGAAATATGAATTATCCATCGACTTGAAACCGGCGCTCGACGAAAAAAAGCTCGACGCGCGCATATTGCGTGATTTTGAGAAATACGCTAATCGTGACTTTGCAAACGCTCTCGGCGACCTGGCAAGCAAAATAATGATACCGGTTCTCGTTGACCTGTCCGGTATACCGCCGGAGACAAAAGTCAACTCTATTACGCGCGAACAGAGAAGCAGGCTTCTCACTCTATTTAAGCACTTTAAAATAAGTGTTATGGAGCCGCGACCGGTAGACGAGGCGATTATAACCTCGGGCGGCGTTGATGTACGAGAGATCAATCCCACGACGATGGAATCCAAGCGCGTCAAAGGGTTATATTTTGCCGGAGAGGTCATTGATGCAGACGCTTATACAGGCGGATTTAATCTCCAAATAGCCTGGTCAACAGCGTACGCCGCCGCGACGCACATATCGGTGTCTTAAAATAACTGAAAGCTATCGAAGGGATTATAAGTTTGAAAGATAAATCTTTCAAACTGGGTTTTGTTCCTTTCGGGTCTTCCGACCCGAAGTCCGGCAAAGCCGTACTCAGAACAATTCCCCGTGAAAGGAATGGTTATATATATGGAAAAGAGAAGCATCGCTATAGACGGCCCGAGCGGCGCCGGAAAAAGCACACTCGCAAGAATGACGGCAAAAGAATACGGGCTCATTTATGTTGACACCGGCGCGTTATATCGCTGCGTCGGCCTTTTTGCCCTGCGAAACGGTGTTTCCTCAAAAGATGAGCCAGGAGTTGTCAAACTCCTGCCAAATATCACGATCGAGATGCGGTATGACGAGGAAGGTCTCCAGCGTATGTTTTTGAACGGTGAGGATGTCACAGCAGAAATACGCAGACCCGAGGCGTCTATATATGCCTCCGATGTTTCCGCCATGGTACCGGTTCGCGCTTTTTTACTGTCCATGCAGCGTGAAATGGCCGAAAAATACGATGTCATTATGGACGGCCGTGATATCGGGACAGTTGTTATCCCGAATGCAGGACTCAAGATTTTTCTTACAGCACAGCCGGAAGTCCGCGCGCACCGGCGGCTTCTGGAATTGGTGGAGAAAAACGTCAGCACATCATATGATGATGTACTGCGCGATATCATGTACAGAGATAAAAATGACAGCGAACGCAGCGCCGCGCCTTTAAAAGCGGCAGATGATGCTGTTCTCGTAGACACAACCGATAAGAACCTAGACGAATGCCTGAAAATCATATGCGCTTTAGCGGAGGAAAGACTGGCCTTATGAATCGTGAATACCCCGCCTACAGAAGACTCTACAACTTTTTGAAGATTTTCGTATTTCTGTTTTTTAGAATCCGGTGTATCGGAAAAGAGCATTTAGCGCCGGGTCCGGCTGTAATCTGTGCCAATCATTCAAGTAATCTTGATCCGATCTTCCTGGCATTTTCCGCCGGACTCAGCCATCATTTTCATTTTATGGCAAAAGCCGAATTGTTTAAAATCCCCATTTTATCCCACGTATTGAAAGCCATCGGCTGTTTTCCAGTAAAACGCGGCCAGAGTGATGTCGGTTCGATTAAAATAGCGCTCAAGTACTTAAAAGCAGAAGAGAAGGTCGTGATCTTTCCCGAGGGTACAAGAGTGAAAATCGATGAAGCCGGAGAAGCAAAGAACGGCGCAGTCAGAATTGCCGACCAACTGTCAGTGCCAATTGTCCCCGTATATATACCAAGAAACAAAAAACTGTTTCATAAATATACGATCGTTTTCGGTACACCCTATTTGGTGAATCCCGAGAAAAAGAAGCTGATACAAAGCGACTATAATTTGATAGCCGATGAACTGATGACCCGAATCATTGCGTTAAAAGTCGAAGATAATAAATATAGTCGGAGAAGCTCATGAAAATTATTCTGGCACAATCGGCCGGCTTCTGCTTCGGTGTACACCGCGCGATAAAGCTATGCGAAAAAGCGATTGAAAATAATGACAACTGCATAACACTCGGGCCGATTATTCATAATAAAAGCGTTACAGACGCTCTGGCTCTCAAAGGGGTCAGGGAGGCCGGAAGCACTTCTGAGGTTTTACCTGGTGATACGGTTATCATCCGGTCTCACGGGGCGAGTAAAGCTGAAATTGAAACGCTTCAGTCGTCCGGCGCTGTTTTAGTCGACGCAACATGTCCGGATGTTGCTAAAATCCATGAAATCGTCCGCACCGAATCGTTAGAAGGACGAACCATTCTGATTATCGGACAGCGTCATCATCCGGAGGTCGAAGCAATTTCGAGCTGGTGCGGTACGTACGAAATCTTTGAATCTCCAACAGAACTTATCGCTTGGCTGGAAAATTCGCCGGATAATAAGAACGAACCTGTTTCGGTTGTTTTCCAGACGACAAGCATGCGCCGTGTGTTCGCCGAATGCGACAAGGCAGTAAAAAAAGAGTGTACAAATCTTAGAATATTTGATACAATATGCAACGCCACGTGCAGACGCCAGGAAGAGGCCGAAGAAATATCTCGTACTGTTGACACCATGATTGTAATAGGCGGAAAGTCCAGCGCAAACAGCCTGAAACTAGCCGAAATTTGCAGAGCAAATTGTGGGAAAGTATATTTTGTGGAAACAGCCGACGAACTAGACATTTCGAATTTCAGTGAATCTGATACCGTCGGAATCACTGCAGGCGCTTCTACGCCGGCGTGGATAATTAAGGAGGTCTGTCAGCTGATGAGTGAAGAAATGATTATCGATGAAAAAAAGGACCAAGCAGTTACAAGTGACACTGAGGCCGTAAATGACACGACGGTCACAAATGACACTGGTGTCATTACAGAAGAAGCGGCTGAAGTCGTTGAGTCCTTCGAAGAAATGCTCGAAAGATCAATTAAAACTTTATATACTGGGCAAAAAGTGACCGGCATTGTTGCCTTTATCACACCGACCGAAATTTCAGTCGATCTTGGTACAAAACAGTCAGGCTACATACCATTGTCAGAGCTGACTGATGACCCAAGCGCAAAAGCAGAAGATTTGGTCAAAATCGGAGACTCAATTGAGACCTTTGTCATGCGGGTCAATGATGTTGAAGGCACCGTTATGTTATCCAAAAAACGTCTTGATTCCATCAAGAGCTGGGATGATGTTGAGGCGGCCAGAGATAGCAGAGCAACAATTGAAGGTATCGTCACAGAGGAAAACAAGGGCGGTGTCGTCGTCTCTGTCAGAGGCGTGCGCGTTTTTGTACCCGCATCGCAGACCGGCCTGGCAAAAGACGAACCAATGTCATCTCTTTTAAAGACGAAAGTCAAAATGCGCATTACAGAGGTCAACCAATCAAGACGCCGCGTTGTCGGTTCCATCCGTGCTGTCTCCAATGATGAACGCCGTGATAAAACGGATCAGGTCTGGAATGATATTGAAGCCGGCAAGAAGTACTCCGGTGTTGTTAAATCGATGACCTCATACGGTGCCTTTGTCGATATTGGTGGCATTGATGGCATGATTCATGTCTCAGAGCTCAGTTGGACAAGGATTCATCAGCCGTCCGATATTCTAAATATTGGTGATAAAATCGACGTTTTTGTCATTTCCTTCGATAAAGACAAGAAAAAGATTTCACTCGGCTATAAGACGAAAGACAGCAACCCCTGGGAAAGATTCGTGACCGGTTATAATATCGGCGACAAGATCGATGTTAAAGTTGTCAAACTGATGCCGTTCGGTGCATTTGCCGAGATTATCCCTGGTGTCGACGGACTCATTCACATATCACAGATTACCGATCACAGAATCGGGCTGCCCTCTGAGGTTCTTTCTGAGGGAATGTCTGTTCAGGTCAAGATTACCGATATTGATCAGGAAAAGCATAAAGTGTCGCTCAGTATAAAAGCACTAATGGAGCCGGAGCAGGATCCATCAGGCAATATTGACAAGACCCCGGTTGTCGTTTATGATACCGATTCACCCCCTGTCAGCGAGCCGGAAACCGCTGAATAATAAATCTTCTGTAACTTAATAATAATGACTGCCGGAAGCGGTATTAAACCGCTTCCGGTATATTTATTTCGAAAATGGATAAACAATATAATATAAAGACTTGCTATATCAAGCAAAAACGGTATATAATAAATATGTTGCTTTCGAAAAAAATCATTTTTTCGAATCGTGTGACACTGAGGGAGTAAGGTATGTTTTGTGTTGGAGATATGATAGCCCACCCGATGCACGGTGCGGGTGTCATAGACAGTATCGAAGAAAAAAAGATTAACGGGTGCACACGTCAATACTATATCCTAAAAATGCCCGCGGGCGGTATGGTCGTTATGATTCCTACCGAAAGCAGCGCGGCCATCGGTGTGCGTCCCATTGTCGACTTCGCGGCAGCCGAAACACTCATGAATTCAATATCTGAAATAGAGGCCGATATGACGACGAATTGGAACAGACGCTACCGTGAAAATATGCAGCGGCTAAAGAGCGGTGACCTGATTGAGGTTGCACGGGTTGTCAAAGGACTGATGACACGTGATGTTGAAAAGGGCCTATCCACAGGCGAGCGCAAAATGCTCCATTCAGCAAAGCAGATTCTAATATCAGAAATTGTTCTGTCTCAGCAGATCAGCTATGAGGAAGTTGAGACGCGCATTAATTCTGTTCTTGTATAAATTGAAAAATTAACTTTTGGCGGAGGCAATCCCTCCGCTGTTTTCGTATCTGAAGACAACATTTTATGTGGGGGAAGAAAAGGTGACCATTCGGCTGAGAAAAATGTTTAAGAAAGACAAAGACAAAAAAAGAGCAATCTGTTCTGTCGTTGTTGCCGCGGCAGGCTCTTCGTCCAGAATGCAGGGAACGAATAAGCTCTTTATCGAGATCGGCGGGAAACCGGTTCTGGCGCATACATTGACGGCACTTAACAGATGCAAGGAGCTCGCTGAAATTATCGTCGTGACGCGCTCTGATGATATGACCGCCGTTGCTCAGCTTTGCAGTACTTATAAAATATCAAAAATATCCAAAATCATTGCCGGCGGCAAGACACGGCTGGAATCTGTTTACAACGGCGTTCAGCAGGTTTCGGCAGATTCAAGGCTGATTGCTGTCCATGACGGCGCACGACCTTTTGTGACACAAAATCTCGTCTCCAATACAGTTGATGCAGCCTTGAAATTCTCTGCAGCTGCGCCGGCTGTACCGGTAACGTCAACACTCAAGCAGGCGAAAAACGGCATGGTCGAAAAGACAATCGCACGGGAGAATCTCTACGAAGTCCAGACGCCACAGATATTTGCTGCCGAAATTCTCAAAGGCGCGCTGCAAAACGCTGTTGACAAGTCGCTGAATATAACAGATGACTGTATGGCCGCTGAAGCAATAGGGTGCCCGGTGAAGCTCACGGAGGGTTCGCGTGAAAATATTAAGCTGACGACGGTGGCTGATATCGCCTACGCGGAAGTGATCCACAAAGCACAGAGGAACAGCCTATGAGAATCGGACAAGGATATGATGCGCATAGATTGAAAGCCGGACGCCCGTGCATCTTGTGCGGCGTGACGATACCATGTGATTTTGGGCCTGACGGGCACTCCGATGCCGATGCCCCAATCCATGCGCTCATCGATGCGCTCTTAGGGGCGCTCGCCCTCGGCGACATCGGAAACCTTTTTCCAGATACAGATAGCCAGTATAAAAACGCCGACAGTTTAGCGCTGCTGAGGCACGTCCATCAGGAGGTCGCGACACGCGGATACAGGCTCGGTAATGCTGATATCACCATTATCCTGCAGAGCCCGCGTTTATCTTCTTATATAATGGAAATGAGAAGAATTATAGCCGGCGTTCTCCATACCGGTATTGAAAACATCAGTATTAAAGCGACAACGGAAGAAAAAATGGGCTTTACGGGCGAAGGCATTGGGATATCCGCTCACGCTGTTGTCTTACTTGAGAAGATTTCATAATACGACAAGAAATAATTACCAGATGCCTGCCGCTTACCACGGCGGGTTTTCTTATTTTGATGATATCGTTATAAAAACCGAAACGTCTTTGCCGGCATATTATGTTTTGAACGGAAGCCTAGAGCATCCGGGTCAATTACTATCCGTGAGGAGAGCCGTTTATGATATATTATCTTCTGATATGCCGCTCGCTTACTTATGCACAGCGTACCGCAAAGGCGCTTGAACACGCCGGTATAACAGCCATTGTCACAAAAGTTCCGTCAACTATATCCTCTGATGGATGCGGCTACTGTGTTAAAGTATCTTCAAAGCATGTATCAAACGCTCTCGTTGCCCTCAAAGACGCAGAGCTTTATCCTATAAAAATCTTTGTCCTTTATGCCGACGGAAATTATGGCGAGGTGAAAGCATGATTTACCTTGACAGCGCTGCCACAACGCTACAGAAACCTCCAGGCGTTCAAAAAAACGCTGCATGGGCTATTGGCCATTTGAGTAGCCCCGGAAGGGGCGGTCACAAAGCAGCAATGGATGCGGCACAGACGGCTTATGAGTGCCGCCTGGCCGCTTCAAAGCTCTTCAATATCAAGGACCCTTCAAATGTTGTATTTACGTACAACGCCACACATGCTCTGAATATCGCCATTAAGAGTATCGTACGGCGCGGTGAAAAGGTGATAATTTCCGGTTATGAACACAATTCCGTCACACGTCCGCTCTATTCCGTCGGCGCGAAGGTTTCTGTTGCCGCAGCTGAATTGTTTGAACCGGAAATGACCCTTCACGCTTTTGAAAGGCGGCTGACGGACGACACTGCTCTTGTTGTCTGCAACCATGTGTCCAATGTTTTCGGTTATATTTTACCGGTTGAGCGTATCATTAACGCTTGCCGTGAAAAAAAGATACCGTTTATACTCGATGCTTCTCAGTCGGCGGGTGTCATAGACCTTGATTTTACGAAGCTTAGTGCCGATTTTGTCTGTATGCCTGGTCACAAAGGCCTCTACGGGCCGCAGGGAACAGGTCTGCTTCTTTGCGCGCGCCGACCCGATGCGCTCATTCAAGGCGGCACCGGCAGTCATTCTTTGTCCGCAGAAATGCCGGACGATCTACCGGACAGACTCGAAGCTGGAACACACAATATGCCGGGTATAACCGGACTTGCCTCAGGGCTCGAATTTGTACAGAAGAAAGGTCCGAAAAGCATACTCGCGCATGAGCGCGAACTCATAGATTTTGCCGCCGGCGAGCTTATAAAAATGGAAGGTGTTCGAATTTTCAGAAGTGAATACGGTTATTGCCAAAGCGGGGTTCTGTCCTTTATCATAGACGGTATACCGTGTGAAACTGTCGGTCAAGCGCTTTCCGAGCGCGGTATCGGCGTCAGAGCCGGATTGCACTGCGCCCCTCTGGCACATAAAACAGCAGGTACCGTCTCCACAGGTACGGTACGACTTAGTGTTTCTTATTTCAATACGAAGCGCGAGATTCGCGCCTTTATCAGTGCCATCAACGATATCATCCATGAAAAAACACTGTACGGAAAGCTGATTTGACATAAACAGTGCGGCAAATCTATAAATCGATACAAAATGTTCATATATATAACGTTGCCATTTTTCCATTTTTATAATATAATAACTGAATAATACTCAAATACTACATATGGCTTTATGTAGATTTTTTTGTGAGTGTTGCGTTTGAAGCGCCTGTTAAAATACCATTTAAGGATGCATTTTGTGATGGAATCTGTGAGAGAATTTCTCCGAGTTTTATTAAACTTGATACAGACCTTAAGCTTTTGGGATGTACTTGACATCATAATTGTTGCTTATTTGATCTACCGTATCTTAACGGTTGTAAGAAAGACAAGCTCCGGCGGTGTTATTAAAGGCATTATACTTATTATTGCGGTCATGTGGCTCTCGAGCCTGCTCAACCTCAATGTCATAACTTATTTACTTGGGCAGACAATGAAACTCGGCGTTCTCGTTCTCATTATACTATTCCAACCGGAGCTCAGGCGTTTTCTTGAACAGATGGGCAGCAAGAATTTCAACTTTATTTTAGGACGAAAAGCGCAAATTGGCAATATTGAAGCAGGAATCACAAATACTGTCGCGGCGTGCACGGAAATGTCCAAGAAAAGAACGGGTGCGCTGATCGTTTTTGAGCGCGAAAGTACACTCATAGACTATACGAAAACAGGCACGCGCCTTGATTCCATCTTGTCACCAGAGCTGCTTACAAGTATCTTCTATCCGAAATCGCCGCTTCATGATGGCGCTGTCATCGTCAGGAGTGGGCGCATATTCGCAGCCTCCTGTATGCTTCCGATGACATCGAACCTGAACATCAGCCGAGATCTCGGCATGCGCCACAGGGCCGGGATTGGTATAAGCGAGGTGACCGACGCCGTCGTCGTTATTGTCTCTGAGGAGACAGGCTCTATATCAGTCGCAATTGGCGGCATGCTCAAACGGCATCTTGCGCATGATACATTTGAGAAACTTCTGAAAAACGAATTAACGCTGGACGAAACCAGTAATAACAAAAACGTGTTCAGTGACAGATTTAAGGTGAAGAAATGAACGTAAAGGAACGGATTAATAAAATATTCGCAAGCCGGAGCTTTTACATTATCTTCTCAATACTGGCGTCACTAACGATATGGCTTTATGTATCATATATCGAGAATCCCGATGTACCCGTCACTGTCAGAGGTGTCAAAGTCGAAATTCTGAATCAGGACTACGTGACAGACAAAGGACTTGTCATTACAGCATTTGATACGGAAACAGTGTCTCTTAGATTCACCGGCAAACGTAATATCGTCACCCAGCTCACCAATCAAAATATTAGCGTAACAGTTGATTTGGCGGAAATCGACACAAAAGGCGTTTTCCAGCTTGTGAATTATATCATTGTGTATCCGATTGATGTCAACCCGTCGACCTTTACCGTCTCAAGAAGCGGCTATATCGCCATAACTGTAGATAATCTTGCTAAAAAAGAAATACCAGTTCGCGGGACATACGACGGTGGCGTAGCGGAAGGATATCAGGCGGAGCCCATTGAACTGACGCCAACGGTTATAACGGTCTCGGGACCACAAGATGTTTTAAAGAAGATTTCCTATGCATGGGTGCCTGTGCACCGGGAAAACATTACAAAAACAGTTGAAGACAATCTGCCGTTCACGCTGATGGACGAAAGCGGGCACGAGGTTCTTTCCGATAAGCTTACCTTCAGTCAAGATACAATCAAAGTAGTGATTCCTGTCGTCATGACGAAGGATATACCATTGACCGTCAATCTAACCAACGGTGCAGGCGCTGACGAGACGAACACAACTTACAAAATTACGCCGTCTATCGTTTCAATTTCCGGTGACGCCGAGACACTGAACAGTTACAATCAAATTTCGCTGGGCACGATTGACCTCAGCAAATTCGTTAGTGCGACGACTGTGACTTTCCCGATTGTGCTGCCGAATAATACAACGAATTTAACAGGCATTACAGAGGCCATTGTGACGGTAAATATAACCGGGCTTGATTCTATACATCTCACGACAGACAATATTCAGGTCGTCAACGTCACCCCGGGATATACGGCTTCAATTATCACCAAGAGTCTCGACATCGTCCTGCGTGGTAAAAAAGAGGATTTGGATAAAGTGAAGGCGCTCTTTAATGAAGTGCCGGCGACCATCCGCATTGTCGCTGATTTAACCGAGCTTGGCGCAACGACCGGAACTTACAGAGTCCTGGCTAAGGTTAATATTGACGGTGATGTGACCGGCGTCGGCCCGATCGGCGAATATAAAGTCACCGTCACCATCACAAAGGATTAGAGTATAATGTTTGGATATATAAGGCCGTTGAAGGACGAGCTGAAGGTCAGGGAGTTCAATGAGTTTAAAGCCTGCTACTGCGCTTTGTGTCATACCTTAAAAAAGCAATACGGCAGGTCCTCAAGGTATATTTTAAACTACGATTTTACTTTTCTGGCAATGCTTCTATGGGACGAAGACCAGGCGCCGGATTATAAATGCGCCAGGTGCATCGCGAGCCCATTTGTCAAAAAAACATATTGCGTGCCGTCACGTACACTTCAAATCTGCGCGGGGTACAGTATCATTCTCGCGTGGTGGAAGCTCAGAGATTCTGTCGCCGATGAAAGCTTCATTAAATCCCTTCGAGACAGGTTTCTAGCTGGCGTGCTAAAACGCGCTTACAAAAAAGCGGCGAAGGCATATCCTGTTTTCGAAAAAACGGTACGTTCGAGTTTAGACGAGCTCCGAAAGCTGGAGCTTGCCGGGAGTGATTCGCTCGATGCCTGCGCCGATAAATTTGCGATGATAACAAGTGCCTTAGCAACCCAAGCCGACGGAGATGAAAAACATCGTCCCCTTGAGCAGCTGCTTTATCATACAGGCCGATTTATTTACATTATCGACGCATGTGACGATCTTGAAGCAGATATTAAGACCGGCAGCTTTAATCCTGTTGCCAAGCGCTTTGGCATAAACACCGGTGGACTGTCGGTTGCAGACAAAGAGGCGCTCCGGACAACAATGGCTCATTCGTGCAATCTGATCGGTGCGGCCTATGAGCTTTTACCGCAAAACGCGTGGTCCTCCATTATACGGAATATTTTATACCTCGGAATGCCCGATGCCTGCACACGTGTATTGAATGGTGCATGGAACCAAAGGGACATTTCCAGAATGAAAAAAGGGAATGAGCAAACATTATGAACGATCCATACAGTGTCCTAGGCGTTTCACAAAGCGCGTCAGACGAAGAAATAAAAAAAGCCTATAGAGAGCTTGTCCGCAAATATCACCCCGACAATTATAACAATAATCCACTCGCTGATCTCGCGCAGGAAAAGATGAAGGAGATCAACGAGGCATACGATAATTTAACAAAAAACCGCAGCAGCGGCTATAATAGCGGCGCCTCGTATACCGGCGGTAGCGGAAGCTATAATACAGGCGGCACTTATACAAGATCGACAGGCGGCAGCGCTGAATTCAATCAGGTGCGCTCGGCAATAAACGCCGGTGATATGGATCTAGCAGAAAAGCTTTTAAACGCTTCATCGAACAGAAACGCCGAATGGAACTTTCTGATGGGCAGTCTGTATTATAGAAAAGGCTGGCTGGATGACGCGCGGCGGTATTTTCAAAAGGCCGTCAGTATGGAACCCGGAAATCAGGAATATGCGCAGGCTTTAGGATATATGTCCGGAGGCGGACAAGCCTATAGTCCTTATGGATTTAGTAATAACGGACGTGTTGGCGGCTGCAGTGCCTGCGATATCTGCTCAGCGTTTATTTGCGCCGATGTCTGCTGCAATTGCTTTTAAGTATGAACAAAAATACAAGAACGATCACGTTGGCAGCTGTTTTTACTGCGCTCACCGTCGTTTTTCTTTATATTGCCAATATAATACCGGCGAGCCGCTTTGGGTTAGTCGCCGTATCATCGCTGTTTGCGGTCGCAGCAGTCATAGAAACGGGAATCATCTCAGCTATATTTGTTTTCGTCGGAAGCTCGATCCTTGGGGCGCTTCTTGTGCCGGATAAGACAGATATCCTTTTATATGTTTTCTTTTTTGGTTATTATCCTGTCATAAAAAGTCTGGCCGAGCGCATACGTCCTGTCATATTGAAGTGGGCTGTCAAGCTCGCCGTCTTTGAAATATCATTTACGGTGATCTGGTTCCTTTTCAACAGCCTTATCTTTGGCGGCAAATATCTTGAAGTGAATGTTATTCTTGTGTATTTAGCCGGCAGTATCTCATTTGTCATCTTCGATATCGGACTGACGAAATTAATTGGTTTCTATATGAACAGAATTTCGAAATTTATAAGAAAAACCAGGTAGTAACACGCTGAAGAACACGGATTTAGAATTACTATTTATACCGCGGTGACGCTACGGAATTGGAGTTATTATGATCAAAAGCATGACAGGTTACGGCAGCGCAAAAGGAGTCTCCGGTGCGACGGATATAACAGTTGAACTCAAGAGTGTCAACAACAGGTATCTTGACTGCAATATCAGGATGCCGCGCGTCTATTCGTCCATTGAGGATTCACTTAAGGCGTCGGTTACGCGCAGCATATCTCGAGGCAAAGTCGATGTTTACATCAATGTCGATTCGTCCAAGGCGGACAACGTAACAGTCCGGGTGAATAAACCTGTAGCGGACGCATATATGGCGGTACTTCGGTCCCTTTCCGACGAATACAACCTGGATTCGAGCGTCAGTGCAATTGAATTTGCACGTTTTCCCGATGTGCTGCAGCTGGAGAAAAGCGAGACGGACACCGATGTCCTGTCGAACGATATATCTAACGTGCTTGAACAGGCCCTCAAAGATTTTGACACAATGCGCACACGTGAAGGTGAAAATCTCGCAAACGATATTGCGCAGCGCTTGACTGAGATAGAGCGCCTGACAAATAAAGCGGAGGAATGCTCACCGAAAAGCGTCACCGATTACCGCGCAAAGCTCGAAGCAAAAATGAATGAAGTCTTGCAGAGCAAAGAAATTGACACGTCACGCATACTTATGGAGGCGGCAATTTTTGCTGATCGCGTCGCTGTAAACGAGGAGACTGTCCGGCTTAAAAGCCATATCCAGCAGCTGCGTACCATGCTGAAAAGCCACGAACCTGTCGGCAGAAAGCTTGATTTCATGATTCAGGAACTCAACAGGGAAGCGAATACGATCGGTTCAAAGGGAAACGATGTGGAAATGGCGCATATTGTTGTCGATTTAAAAGCGGAAATAGAAAAGATCAGAGAGCAGGCTCAAAATATAGAATAAAAGTCAAAGTGGAGATAGATTTTCACACATGGAGGGTAGCGTGAAAAATAATTTTCACGCAGTGCCGCCGCTTTGCGGCGGAATGGAGGGTATTATGAAACTGATAAATATTGGATTCGGCAATATGGTGTCGGCAAACCGGCTCATCGCAGTTGTCAGCCCTGAATCAGCGCCGATAAAAAGGATTATATCCGATTCGCGGGAAAAAGGTCAACTCATTGACGCGACTTACGGCAGGCGTACGAGAGCAGTCCTTATAACAGATTGCGGCTATATCATCCTTTCAGCGATACAACCTGAAACAGTTGCGGGGAGACTCTCCGTTAAAAATGAACAGGAGATAGCGGAGGCCCCCGACGATGAATGAAAACGGCATTGACAATAAATTATCATTTGGTAAACTGTATATTATTTCAGCGCCTTCCGGAACCGGGAAGAGCACTGTCATAAAACGACTCATGGAAATAAGAACAGATCTGTACTTCTCTGTCTCAGCGACGACACGATCACCCAGACCCGGAGAAACAAACGGATCATCATACGTCTTTTTATCACATGAAGAGTTTCAGGCGCATATTAAGAATGACGATTTCCTTGAGTACGCCGAATACGTCGGCAATTATTACGGGACACCAAAAGAACCTGTCTTTGAACAGATAAGGCGAGGAAATGACATTATTCTGGACATTGATGTGGTAGGGTGCAGGCAGGTCAAAAAAGCAATGCCGGAAGCAGTTACCATCTTTCTTATACCGCCCAGTATGGAAGAGCTTGAGTTCCGGCTCACAAACCGCGGTACCGATCCAATAGAGAAAGTAAAAAAGAGACTTGAAAGAGCAAAAACTGAGCTTGCTGAAAAAAACACCTATGATTATGTCATCGTTAATGATGTTGTGGACATAGCTGCACAGGAAATAATTAATATAATGGATCGAGAATAATATAAGGGGCGTATCACTATGTTATATCCATCTTTATCCGATTTGCTCGAGCAGGTGAACAGCCGGTATATGCTGGTCAATATCATTGCGCAAAGAGCCAGAGAAATTGCTATGAAGAGTGAAGACAACGGCCAGTCGCTTGACAAAAAGCCCGTTTCAAGCGCCATCGAAGAGATCGCTTCAGGAGAAATCCGCATTAATTACGACAAAACGTGTTGATACGTACTACTAATTGCTAAAGAGGGAGTTTTTACCCTGTCAGAAAAGTTCGTGGTTGCCAAGCTTGCCGTAGCGGCAGCAACCTACCACATTGACAAACCATATGACTATAGAATACCTGAGACGCTGTCCGATAAAATATTACCGGGCATGCGTGTCAGTATTCCTTTTGGTAAGGGCAACAGGAGAAGCGAAGGTCTTGTCCTTTCCATAACTTCCGAAAGCGTATATAAAGAGCTTAAATATATCGCTGCAGCACTCGATGAGAAGCCTGTGCTCAGTCAGGAACAGATTAAACTTGCCTTATGGATGAGCGACAGATTTTTTTGTACGGTTTATGACGCGGCCAAAGCAATGCTGCCGGCAGGTATGTGGTTTAAAGACGGCCTCAAAAGACTTGGCGATAAAACCGTGACAACGGCGGTCTTGGATATTCCGGCAGAAGAAGCGCTTATTCTCGCAGCGCAGAAAAAGTATAAAGCGCCCCAACAGGCGCAAATTCTTGAGATTCTTTCTCAAATCGGCAGCGCCTCCGTCAAGGAAATCTGTTATTTTACCGGCGCCGGGCGTCCGAGCGTCAAAGCACTTGCCGCCCTTGGCGTCATCGTCCTTGAAGAAACTGAAGTATTCCGCCGTCCCGCCATCAAAGTAACGGCAGCTGACGGTCCGATTATCCTAAATGCTGCGCAGCAAGTCGTATTTGACAGCTTAGCCCTGCGCCTTGATAAAAAAACAGCCGAAGCGGCATTGCTGTACGGTGTCACTGGCAGTGGAAAGACGTCCGTCTATATTAAGCTGATTGAGCAGGTTTTAAGCGCCGGCAAGGATGCCATCGTGCTAGTCCCGGAAATCGCCCTGACACCCCAGCTGATCAGCATCTTCGCCTCGTATTTCGGTGAAAATATCGCCGTGCTTCACTCGGCTCTCGGTATCGGAGAGCGCTACGACGAGTGGAAACGCATCAAAACCGGCAGCGTCCATGTTGTCGTCGGAACACGTTCTGCCGTCTTCGCGCCTGTCAACAACCTTGGGCTTCTGATCATCGACGAGGAGCAGGAGCACACCTATAAGTCAGAAAACAGTCCGCGTTATCATGCCAGAGATATCGCTAAATTCAGATGTGTCAGTACAGGCGCTTTTCTTTTGTTAGGCTCCGCAACACCGTCGATTGAAAGTATGTATTCGTCATCTGAGGGAAAATATAAGCTATATCGTCTTGAAAACAGATATAATGAGAAAGCGCTTCCGCCCGTTATCATCGCCGATATGAAAAAAGAACTCAAAAACGGAAACGGCGGCACCCTCAGCGCGCTGTTGCTCCGCGAGCTTCGCGAAAATCTCGAGCGCGGTGAACAGAGTATACTGTTTCTAAACCGCAGAGGTACCAATACGCTCATCGCATGCGGGGAATGCGGCTATACATTCACATGCCCACGCTGTAGTGTCTCCGCCACGTATCATTCGGCGAACAAGCGTCTCATGTGCCACTACTGCGGGTATTCCGAGGTCACGCATGATGACTGCCCGGCGTGCGGCGGTAAGCTTAAATACATCGGCGCCGGCACCCAGAAGGTCGAAGAGGAGCTTAGCGCGCTGCTCCCCGGAGTGGATATCATCAGAATGGATACCGATACAGTATCCATGTCCAACACGCACGAAGAACATTTATCTCGTTTTCGCGATA
The DNA here is from genome assembly GCA_942492735.1 of uncultured Eubacteriales bacterium. GTDB lineage: Bacteria > Bacillota > Clostridia > Oscillospirales > Oscillospiraceae > Sporobacter. The sequence goes on along the minus strand of OW818648.1, from coordinate 2,991,268 downwards.
AAAGGATACCAATCCTTCTGGGAACGCAGATGGTTGCCAAAGGGCTCGATTTTGAAAATGTCACGCTTGTGGGCGTTCTGTCAGCGGACCAGATGCTGTATTTAAACGATTACCGCGCGCATGAACGCACGTTTTCACTCATCACACAGGTTGTCGGCCGGTCGGGCAGAGGCGTCAAGCAAGGCAGGGCGGTTATTCAAACCTATACGCCGTCAAACGAAGTCATCATGCTCGCCGCCAGACAGGATTACGATAGCTTTTACATAAGGGAGATCGAGCTCCGGCGACTCAGTGGGAGCCCACCGATACTTGATCTCGTGACGCTGACGGTATCCGGGAAGGATGAAACACTCGTTTTGCACGGCTGTGTCAAATTGCGCCACACCTTACAAGGTTATTTCAGCGACTTGGAAAATGTGAAGATTCTTGGCCCGGCGCCCGCCGCCGTTGTAAAAATAAACAACAGATTTCGATACAGGCTGGCAATCAGCTGCAAAATGAACCGGCGTGTCCGCGATACGATTGCGCACGTCGTACGTGAAGCAGCACGGGATAAAGAATGCAGAGGCCTCTATGTTTATGCCGACACAGATCCGTTTGAAATGTGAATGATTCTAATATATTTACCGGTAAACAGAAAATTTAACCGCGGGGGAAGAGGATTTATATATGGCATTGAGAAACATACTGCAAGAGGGAGATCCTACTCTGAATAAAAAGAGCAGGGCGGTCGTCGATTTTAATCCGCGGCTTCACGAGCTCATTGATGATATGCGCGAGACACTACTACAAGCTGACGGCGTTGGCTTGGCCGCACCGCAGGTCGGCGTCCTGCGCAGGGTCGTGCTCGTCGCGGATACCGAAAAAGAAGAGGCGACACCGGAAGAGCAGCTCATCGAGCTCATTAATCCCGAAATCATTGCCGCATCCGGCGAGCAGACAGGTGCCGAAGGCTGCCTGAGCATCCCCGGCGTTTATGGTATCGTAACGCGCCCGGATCTCGTCAAGGTCAGAGCGCAGGACAGAAACGGCAAATTCTTTGAAGTCTGGGGCACCATGCTGACAGCCAGAGCCTTCTGCCATGAGATTGATCATCTCAACGGCGTACTTTTCAGAGCGCTTGCCTCAGAGATCCTGACACCCGAGCAGCTTGATGAAATGAGAAGCCAACAGGACGAAGACATGGACGAAGGGACCGGCGAATGAAAATCGTTTTCATGGGCACGCCCGAATTTGCAGCCGTTTCTCTAAAACGGCTCTATGAGGACGGGCACGATATCTGCGCTGTTTTTACCCAGCCGGACAAGCAGCAAAACAGAGGCTTAAAGCTGGGACTCGGTCCCGTTAAAGCGCTGGCGCTTCAACATCAGACGCCGGTATTTCAGCCGTCAACATTAAAAGGCGGAATCGCCGCGAGCCAACTCAGGCAACTGAACCCCGAACTCATCGCAGTTGTCGCATACGGAAAAATACTGCCGCCTGATGTTCTCTCACTACCTCAAAAAGGCTGTATCAATATTCATGGCTCCATTTTGCCGAAATACCGCGGCTCGGCCCCGGTACAGTGGGCAGTTTTAAACGGAGAGAAAACAACAGGCGTCACCTCGATGTATATGGCCCCTGAAATGGATACCGGCGATATCATTATGACAAAGACAACGGAAATTGGGGAAGATGATACAGCCGGAACGCTTTTTTCCCGACTCAGTATCCTCGGCGCCGTGCTTTTAAGTGAGACAATAACTGCCATAAGCAGCGGTACAGCGTCCAGAATAATGCAGAACGATGCGGACGCCACATACGCACCGCCGCTGACTAAAGAAATGAGCCCCATAGATTGGACGAAGAACGCGCATGAAATTCTCTGCCAAATTCGTGGGCTTAACCCCTGGCCGGCCGCGACGACCGTTATAGACGGCATGCTGTATAAGATTTTTAAAGCAGTCGGCACGGACCGGCAATCCGGCTTAATACCGGGCAGCATCGTTAAAGCCGCCGCGCCGGACGTTATGGAAATATCCTGTACAGACGGGACGGTTATCATAAAGGAGCTGCAGGCCCCCGGGGGCAAACGAATGACTGCGGCAGATTATTTAAGAGGTCACCCTATATGCCGATGAACGCGCGGGAAACCGCTTTAAAGGCTTTGACAAAGGTTCGCAGAAACGGGGCCTTCTCAGACGCCGCGCTGAACAGTGTTTTACTGAAGGAAAATCTCGATGAACGAGACGCATCCCTCGCCTCGAGAATATTCTACGGGGTTGAGCAGAATCAGGCGCTCTGCGATTTCTATATATCGGCTTTTTCGTCTTTCAAACCAACGAAGATGGAACCGCAGGTTCTCGATATTTTGCGCCTCACTGTTTACCAACTCGTCTTTTTGTCGAAAATACCAGTAAATGCAGCCGTCCACGAAGGCGTTGAGCTGGCAAAAAAGCACGCCAATCCGCGCGCCTCAGGTCTTGTCAACGCCGTGCTGAGAAAAATATCCGCCAATCTTGATCAACTCCCCGCCGTTACCGGCGCTACAGCTGCTGACAGACTGTCTGTACAATACAGTCATCCCATATGGCTCGTCGAAGCGTTCATCAAGCGTCTGGGTGAGGAAGGTGCTGAAGCGCTCCTTGAAGCTAATAATAAGGAAGCCGTTATAACCGTCAGGATCAATACATTGAAAACCGATAAGCAAACCCTCATATCAGCATTGCAGGAAGACGCGGTTGAATCAGCAGACCATCCGTGGCTGGAAAACTGCCTGGAGCTGCGAAATGCGCATCATATTGATAGATTGGCCGCATTTGAAAAGGGCTATTTCTATGTCCAGGATCCTGCTGCGATCCTCACCGTCCTCGCCGCCGCTGCAAAACCGGGAATGCTCGTTATCGACGGCTGCGCGGCACCGGGCGGAAAATCCTTTGCCGCCGCAATAGAGATGGGAGATTCAGGCCGCATCATATCCTGCGATATCAACGAAAAGAAGCTTCAGCGCGTTGGAGAGGGTGCACATCGTCTGGGCATCAAGACTATCCAGCCGCAAGTCATGGATGCGCTCGAGCCCAACACCGATTTGTTCGCCTCGGCCGATATCGTCATAGCAGACGTACCGTGCTCTGGTTTCGGTGTGATACGAAAAAAGCCGGAAATACGGTATAAACCGGAACGTGAGGTTTTGCAATTACCGGAGCTCCAACGCCGCATCCTCGACAATCTGTCTCAGTACGTCAAACCGGGCGGAATCCTTCTGTATTCCACCTGCACGCTGCTCGAGAGAGAGAACGAGGATGTCATCCAAGCGTTTCTTGAGACACACGGTGCGTACGTTCCGGAGTCGTTTACCCTCCCAGGGCCAGAAGGTACGGTAGCATCGGGCATGACAACGTTGTGGCCGCATGTCCATGGGACAGACGGATTTTTCCTCTGCCGACTCAGGAGACGGCAATGAAAGAAGATATCAAGTCATTTTTCTTACCGGAGCTTCAAAACGCCATGATTGGCATGGGCGAACCGGTGTTCAGAGCCGGCCAGATTTTCAAATGGCTACACAGCGGTGCTCAAACATTTTCCGAAATGACAGATATCTCAAAAGCGCTGCGTGAAAAGCTCGACGAACACTTCTATATCACCGTACCCGAGGTTGTTAAAAAGCAGATATCCGCTGAGGACGAGACGATTAAGTACTTGTGGCGTCTTCGTGACGGGAATACCGTTGAAAGCGTCGTCATGAGCTATCATCACGGTAACTCCATATGTATTTCCTCGCAGGTTGGCTGCAGGATGGGCTGCAAATTCTGCGCATCGACAATCGGCGGCCTCGTCCGTAATCTGGACGCTTCAGAAATGATTGATCAGGTATTGTTTTCCGAGATCGATTCCGGAAAAAAGATTTCAAACATCGTCCTAATGGGCATTGGCGAACCACTGGATAATTACGATAATGTGATGCGATTTCTAAAACTCATATCGGATCCCGGGGGCATGAATATCGGTCAGCGCCATATTTCTATATCAACGTGCGGGCTTATAGAAAAAGTTGACAAAATGGGTGAAGATAAACTACAATTTACTTTGTCGGTTTCACTCCATGCGCCTGATGATGAAACCAGATCACGCATTATGCCTGTCAACAAAGCGTACAGTGTGGACAAGCTGCTTGCTGCTTGCCGATCATATTTTAAGAAAACAGGCAGGCGCATATCGTACGAATATGCGATGATTGACGGTATTAACGATACGCCGAAACACGCGAAGCTGCTTGCGGAAAAACTTAGAAACACACAGAATTTACAAAGCCATGTCAATCTGATCCTGCTCAACAAGGTCGTGGAAAGTGCATTCGCGCCGAGTACGCGGGAGAATATGAAGGCATTTGTAAAGATACTGCAGGACAATGGTATCAATGTAACAATTCGTCGCACGCTCGGCCGTGATATCGACGCGTCATGCGGACAGCTGCGAAGAAATAACGTTTGATATGAAGCAAATATCGGGAGAAAAGATAGTAAATGGATTATTATGGTATAAGTGACAGGGGTCATGTCAGACAGATCAATCAGGATGTATGTTTGACACACTATGACAATTTACGCAATACCGCCCTTCTTGTCGTCTGTGACGGAATGGGCGGCGCTAAAGCCGGCAATATCGCAAGCGACATTGCCGCCAAAGCTTTCCTGGAGCATATGCAAAACACTGTGACTGAAGAGAATAATATTATCGATATCATGCAGCACATGAATCAAGCGATCCGTTCTGCGAACATCCAGGTTTATGAAAGAAGCATCAACGATACGGAATGTAACGGTATGGGTACGACGCTTGTGGCTGCAGCGGTCGTCAATAACGGCGTGGTCATTGCAAATGTCGGTGACAGCCGGGCTTATCATGTGACGGGCAGTAAAATCACACAGATAACTAAGGACCATTCGGTCGTTGAAGATATGATTGACAGGGGAGACCTGAAACGCTCCGAGGCCAGTAATCATCCCAATAGGAACCTGATCACACGTGTGATTGGAACCTCAATGGATACAGAACCGGACTTTTTCTTCCTGAATCTCTTAAGCGGGGAGCATCTTCTTTTGTGCTCCGACGGTCTTTCAAATATTGTCTCTGAGCAGATTTTGTTTACGGAATTAAACAGCGGTTCAGATGCAAAGGAAATGTGTGAGCGTCTGATCAAACTAGCGGTCAGTAAGGGCGCTCCGGACAACGTCACAGCAGTTATTTTAACGAAGTAAAATATTACCTTCGAAAAGGAGGACCTCACATGGATAATAACGATAAATACATCGGCCAGCTCCTCGATAATCGTTATGAAATAATAGAGAAGATCGGTTCCGGAGGGATGGCCATCGTATACAAAGCGCGCTGCCATCGCCTCAACAGGCATGTTGCGATAAAAATACTTAAAGACGAGCTTTCGGGTGACGCCGACTTCAGGCGGAGATTCCGCACGGAGTCTCAGGCCGTCGCGATGTTGTCACACCCAAATATCGTCGCTGTCTACGATGTCAGCCGGTCCGGCAACATCGAATACATTGTTATGGAGCTGATCGAAGGTATTACGCTCAAACAGTACATCAACCGTAAAGGTCTTCTCAACTGGAAGGAAGCGCTGCATTTTGCCACGCAGGTGGCCAAAGCACTCAGTCATGCGCATTCAAGAGGTATTGTCCACCGCGATATCAAGCCGCATAATATCATGATTTTGAAAGACGGCAGCGTGAAGGTCGCCGACTTTGGCATTGCGCGCTTGCAATCAATGCAGAATACATTGACACAGGAAGCACTCGGTTCTGTCCATTATATTTCGCCCGAGCAAGCCAAGGGCAGCCATGTTGACGCGCGGAGCGACATTTACTCGCTCGGTGTTGTCATTTATGAAATGCTGACGAGCCATCTGCCGTTTGAAGGTGATTCTGCCGTCTCTGTCGCCATACAGCACATCAGCGCGATACCGCTTATGCCCAGAGAGATCAATCCTGATATCCCTGTCGGCCTTGAGGCCATCACCATGCACGCGATGGAGCCCGACCTCAATCTCAGATACGCGTCAACCGAGGAGCTCTTAGCGGATCTCGAGGAATTCCGGAAGAATCCGGCGATCAGCTTCACATATTTTAACTACGACAACGACACGTCGCAGGCAACGCGCGCGATGCCGACCGGCGCGATTGCCAAGGCGGAAAGCACGATGATCAAGCCCATTCGGACGCCTGTGAGAAACGCAGAAATGACACGGGAAGAATACCGCAAAAGCAGTAAAAAGTCGTCGAAGACCTCGACCCTTGTCGGAATATTTCTCATCATCCTCTTCTTGGTCGGTGCGGTGATATTCATCGCAAAGGTACTCCTCCCAATCATTAACCCACCCGAAGAGATGATCTCAATAGATAAATTCGTGGGTCAAAAGTATACCGATGTGTTGAACAACCCTGAGTATCAGGAGCTCTATACGTTTTCGAAGACTGAAGCATATAGTGACACGGCCTCTGCCGGCTTTATTACAGAACAGAACCCGACGGCCGGCCGGCCGTCGAAAAAAACAACAAAGCTGATAGAAGTCGCCCTCACCGTCTCATTGGGTAAGCAGCCCCAAAATGTAATGCCTGATCTCGTTAATCAAAATTACATGAACGCCAAAATTTCACTTCAGCAAATGCAGCTGAACCTTGATATCATACTGGAGCCTAAAAAGGACGACGCATATACCCCGGATTATGTAATGAGCACGGTGCCGAATGCCAACGAACCTCTTATTGAGGATCAGACAGTCTACATTATTTACTGTATAGGCCCGGAAATAGTAACGAATGAAGTACCTGATGTTGAGGGTAGGAGCATTGAGTACGCCACAGCACGCTTAGAGGATTATGATTTCGTTCCCGTTAAGGGCGAATCTAGATACGACGCGGATGTACCGAAAGATCATGTCATTAGTCAGAAGCCAGCACCTGGTCTAGACGCTCCCGTTAAGTCTGAAGTAGTCTTAACTATATCTTTAGGGCCGGAAGAGGTGACGCCATCTCCATCTGTGTCACCGTCGCCTTCTCTTGATCCATGGGTATCGCCTCCGCCAACGGATGTCACACCACCTGTGGATGTGACGACATCACCGTCACCGTCAACGTCCTTCATACCATAATGACAACAGGAACAATATTTAAAGCCATCAGCGGTTTCTACTATGTAGAGACAGCGAACGAGACGATCGAGTGCAAAGCACGCGGTCGTTTTCGTCGTGATAACATCACGCCGCTCGTTGGCGACAAAGCGGAATTCACCATGACGGACAGCGGCAAGGGTATTCTGGAAGACATTCTGCCGCGCAAAAACGCCTTTATCCGACCGCCGATTGCAAATCTCGACCAACTGGTCATCATCGCGTCCGCCGTCATTCCGGTAACCGACCCTTTCCTCATTGACAGGATGACGGCCATCGCCGCCTTCAACAACTGTGACTGCGTTATCTGCATTAACAAATTTGATCTGAAGCGGGGCGACATGCTCTTTGATATCTACAGCAAAGCCGGCTTTAAAGTGATCCACACAAGCGCCGAAACAGGGGAGGGAATACCAGAGCTGCTGGGTGCGCTCGAGGGCAAAATAAACGCGTTTACAGGCAACAGCGGTGTCGGAAAATCAAGCATTCTAAACATTTTAAATTTAGATTTAAACATAACTGTCGGGGAAGTCAGCCAAAAGCTGGGGCGAGGACGTCATACGACGCGGCACGTCGAGCTTTACCGGCTCGAAAACGGCGCAATCGTTGCCGATACACCCGGTTTTTCCTCCTTTGATACGGAACAGATGGAGCTGACGGCCAAGGAGAAGCTGCAGCATTTATTCAGGGAATTTGAGCCGCTTATTAATCATTGCCGATTTCACGACTGCGCGCATATCAAAGAAAGCGGCTGCGCTGTTCTTCACGCGCTTGAAAACAAGCAGATATCACAATCGAGGCACGACAGCTATGTCCGTCTTTATGATCAGGCCAAGCTGCATCATGCATGGGATTAGCCGTACCAAACAGGCAACAATGGACCGCCTTTTGAGTATAATGTAATGATACCATAGGCTCGCAAATGCGATATACGAGCCTTTTGATATCGGCATTATAAATTTTAGCAAACTATCGTTTGCGAAAATTGGGAAAGGCGGTTTTTTTATGCGGCGGCCTTGTAAATCGCTTGGCTTCTACATAGCCGGTGCCGGACTCGTCGTCATCCTTGCTGTGATATTGCCTTGCAGCTGGTGGTGGCTGTTTCTTGGACTGGCGTTGATCCTTGTAGGGTTTCTGATATGCCGAAGCTGATAGCGGCACCCATCATTTTATCTTTTTCTTTGGGATAAGTGTTTTTAAATACGAAACAAGCTGTCATAAATAGTCCTTAAAATTCATACATTTTAGAAGAATTCATTTAAGGAGAGGACGATTTATGGACATCTATCTCAACAAGGAAAAGATAAACTACGTTAAGAGTGTTCTCAATACAAGCCTCACTCATGAGGAGACAATGGAGATGATCGTCCCCGACGCGCTTCCGGACATCCTGCGTATCGTGGACACCGACGCCGTCGTGTTCTTAAGAAGCAAATCGACCGATAACGGGCGTGTTTCCGTATCGGGTATTGTTGCAACAACGATCATATATGCTCCGGAAAATGAAAACGGCGTGCGTAAAATGGATCTGGAAATACCGTTTACCGCATCGGCAAATGACGGTGAGATTACACAGAATTCAAGAGTAACGGCCAGCGTCACCGTTTCATCCGCGGACGCGTCAATGATCAATCCACGGAAAATTATCGCCCGTGTCGACCTGTTGACGGATATCGGTTGTTACAACGACGCCGATTTCCTGATCTCTTCGGGTATGGATGTCGACAACGACGCCGGAATCGAGATGATGACGGACAACTGCGATATCTTCACGACGACAGGTGTCAAAGAAAAGACGTTTGTGATATCCGATGAATTAACTGTACCAAGCTCCAATCCACCCATCAGCGAAATATTGAAGTACCGTGTGACTGTCTCGCCCGAGGACACAAAGGTCGTCGGAAGCAAGCTCATCTTAAGAGGAAACACACATGTTTCGCTGCTATATAATCCCGTCGGCGGCGGCGATATGGCCAAGACCGATTTCAGCTCGGAATTCTCACAGATCATTGAACTTGACACTCCGGCCGGTGACAGCAGCTTTAATATCATACTGATGCTGACCAACGCATATTTTGACGCAGAACAATCGCCGCATAATCCGGACAACAGAATGCTTATTATGGAAATTCACGCCGTTGCGCAGTGCATTGCCTCGGAAAGACGCCAAATTGCCTACATATCCGACTTATACAGCACGAAATACAAGCTCGAGCAGACAACAGCGGATTACTCGTTTGACAGTAAGGACAATATGAAAGCAACCGCTGTTTTTCACGGTGTCATGGAGACGCCTACAAACGTCTCACGTGTCATTGCACTCAATGTCCATGCCGGCGCTGTCAAACAACAGGTCAACACGAACAGCTTGCTGCTCAAATGCCCGCTTTTTGTCAATGCCCTTTATATGAGCGACGACAGCCGTATCATGTCCTGCATGCGCCAATATGAAATCGAATCAAATGCCGAGGTCGGAGCGAACTCAAAGTGCTCGGCTTCCGCCATTTGCGGAAAAGATGTTTACGGCGTCGCAGTCGGGAGCGGCATAGAGCTGAGAGTACCAATCGATTTTAACATCTCAGAGATCAATCAGAAGCAAATCAAAACACTTTCCGGATTGAGTTATGACGAAACATCACCGCTCGACAATTCAAAAGCGCCGTCCCTCATTGTTTACAGGACGTTAAAAGGGGATAGCCTATGGAAACTGGCCAAAAAACATCATTCGTCATCCAAACTCATTCTCTCTGCCAACGGTATGGAAAAAGAAGAGAATGTCGGAGCAGGGCAACTGCTCATTATACCGAAAAAACGGTAACATATTAATGACAATAGACGAGCGAGACATTGCGTTGCAGCACAATATCTCGCTCGTCTATTAGTGAATAATGTCAGTTTTAGCTTTCTTCTGATAGGTTCTCTCGTTCTGTTTTGCTTTTCTTCATATTTTTGATATTGGAGAGGGGAGAGAGGTGCGCAGCTGCCCGTAAGCTGTCACTTTCGACGTGCGTGTAAATCTGTGTTGTATTCAAGTGCTCGTGACCTAAAAGCTCCTGAAGCGTCCGCACATCGACGCCATTTCGGAGCATCAGGGTAGCGGCCGTATGGCGCAGCTTATGCGAGGAGTATTTTGTTTCATCAAGACCCGCAGCCGTCAAATGATTTTTAACAAGGCTATGTATGGTCGAGGTTGTCAGGCGCGTCCGACGCGAGGATAAAAACAACGCACGTACGTCCATAGATTTTATAGTGCGCCGGATGCTCAGATACTCATTGATGGCATCGGCACAGGCATCATTAAGATAAACGATGCGTTCTTTGTTGCCTTTTCCGAGAATACGCAGGGAATCATTATGAATATCCGCGATATCGAGCCCGGCCAGCTCCGAAATTCGAAGCCCACAGTTTAAAAACAGCGCAATAATGCAGTAATCTCTTTCCTTATGACTGCCATCAATAGAAGTCAACAGATTTGTGCTTTCCTCCAGACTCAGATAACGGGGCAGTGTTTTCTTTGTTTTAGGCGAATCCAGATCAGCCACCGGGTTTTTTTCAAGTTGTTTCGTTTTAACCGTCAGATAGCTGAAATAAGACCGTATTGTCGCAATCTTCCGCGCTCTTGTGGTTGCAGTCAAGCCGAACTTCGTATGCGCACTGTTGCTGTTTTTTGCTCTGTCACGCGCCAAATACGAGAGGTAATCATATATATCTGTGAGCGATACATTCTTGACGAATTCCAAATCAATATCCTTAATCAGAATTTCATCGATCGGCGTATGACTAGGAACGAGACCCTTTTTCAGCTTTAAAAAACGGAAAAGCGTCCTGAGGTCCAGAAAATATTCGTCCGTCGTTTTTTTGGAATGTCCTTTGATGGTTTCATGATAAACGAGAAAGTCACGGATAATCTCCGGCGTTTCAAATCTGTAATCCATACAATAACCTCAAACTTATAATAGTAAGATAAGTAATATTATCTTACTATTATTTATAGGGAAGGTCTATTGACAATTTCACTAATAATTGAACAAAATAAAAATTTTGTTCAATTGAAGGGAGGTTTTCGATGATTTTAAGGCTTCGTACTTTTTGTTAAGCTGACATAACGACTGGCGATCATAGATCGCTCCTACGCAGAAAACGCAGTATTTCCATTGCCGTGCATTGTAAGTCCGGCTCTATCTGACTAACGTAATAACCGCAGTATTGTCGTTGCGGCGCTTTATACGTCCGGCTCTATCGGTAAACTAAAAAACCACAGTGTTTTTGTAGGGGCGCGCATTGCGCGTCCGCCTTGTCGGCGTAACGCGAAATACGCTCTAACCGTCGTAGTGGCGAACTGTGTTCGCCAGTTAATCATAACGAGGGCTGGTAAACATGCTATAGAAATACCTGGGCTAACCTAATTAGCCTTAGCAGTAATCGATCCTGCAAATAGCGACCACAACGGCGGGCCGAGTCGTCCCGCCCTACGAATTGCTTTCTGGCGTTACTCGTGAGTATGACTAAATGTCATTCTGAGCGCCAGCGATGAAACCCTGGAACCCTTTGATATGACAAAAGATATGTTCTAAAATCTAACGAGATATTTTTGCGGGACGATTGTTAATTATTTAACTATCGTCCCGTTGTCGCAAGATATCATGCTGAATATCGATTTCGTCTACTCATTATCTCAGAATGACAATTAGTCAACGCCATTTAGATACGCTTAAATAAAGCAATTCGTAGGGCGGGACGACTCGGCCCGCCGTCGTGGTCGCTATCAGGGTCGATTCATGGTTAGGCTCATTAGGTTAGCTCAGGTATTTCTATGTTCGACGCTACGCCGGTTTTAGCGTTCAACCATTCATCAAATAATAAACCGTAGCGGATTTCATCATACCATTGTTCATTTTTATAACGAATTTTTCGGATAACGCCTTCTTTTGTCATTCCGATCTTTTTCATAACGTTTTCTGAATTCATATTCAAAGCATTGCAACTTGCACATACCTTATGAAACTTAAGTTCCTCAAAGCAGAATTCCATAAGTGCTGTGGCTATTTCCGTTGCATAACCATTGCCCCAATACGATTTAAGCAAAAAATAGCCAATTTCCCCAAATCCACCGTATGGGTTCTTCATTTGGACATAAATATCTGCGGACCCAAGATATTCGCCGCTGTTTTTTTCAACGACAGCAAACTCGTATGCTTCTCTGGTTTCACTTATTGTATAGCTATACAAAACCTTATCGAAATAGCTTCTTATATCATTTTCAGTTTTATAAACATCAGCATAAGCATATCTCATGACTTCATTATCAGAATAAACTGATTGAAATAACGAGAAATCGTCATTTGAATACTCTCTCAAAACTAATCTTTTCGTGTTAATTAACATCTAACTCCCCTGCCCAGCCAAATCCGTGAATTGACGGATAGTAGCTGAATTCAGCCTCGGCTATAATCTTGTCGCTCTTGACATAGGGGTTTTGCCAACGGCGGGAGTCGAAGGAAATGTTGCGGTTATCTCCCATGACGAAGTAGGCGTCTTCAGGCACCACATATGGGCCGAAGCTGCCAACGGGGACCACGGTGAGATACGGCTCCGCCAGCGGCGTTATAGAGCCGTCTACGTATATCTTTCCGTCGACAATATTGATTGTTTCTTCGGGCAGGCCAATGATGCGCTTGATGTACAGCTGCGTCTCATCATCGGGAAAACGGAACATGATGATATCGCCGCGTTCGGGCTTTGTAAAATCATAGCTCAGGCGAAAGCCAACGACACGGTCGCCTGTCATGATGGTCGATTCCATGGAGCTGCTGGGCACTAAGGCGTTGACAATCAGAAAGCTGTCGATTGACAGTGCTAGGACCACCACAAGAATCAGTGTTTTCAGCCAGCTGATAATTTCTTTTTTTATAGAAGATTTCATAAAAAGCCCTCCAAAGGTTAACAGAGTGTATGATTACCGCTGCGATCAGACGGTGGCATTGCTTGTAAGCAGGACCGGAAACCCCAGGCATAGACAGAAATATAAAATGGTTATACCGTTAACTCAGCACTATGCAAGTCTGCTTTTCGTTGTAGGGCGCGGCTTCCCAGACGCGCCGCTCTTGTTGGCGCAGCAGATAGAGTTACGTACGCAGACAGCAAAGCACCTGCGGCGTGAAAAAAGGAATGGCGCGTCAAGGATGCCGCGCCCTACAGGGCGAACTGGACCGCTCCATGACATTTAGTTTATGCTCAATCTTAATTTTCAGCAGGCTCCGGTTCGCCTGTGTATTCCACGATGAACGCATCGGGGACATATCGGCCATATTCGATGCCGTTGGCGGGTTTTGTGATATATTCGCCTCTGTAATACATCACGGTGCTGCTGCCGCCGTCGACGTTTGAGGCTTGATACGCGCCATATTCCATAAGGATATCGGCGCACTCCACGACGGTGCAGCCAATGCTGTAGCCAACCTGCCTGCCGTCGATCGTCATCAAAAGGACTGTCCCGTCTTCTGTCTGACCGATGACGGTGCGCGGCTGCAAGCCGAAGCCCATCGAACCGTCAACCAGCTTTTTGTCTTTGATGACTTCCACGCCGTTTATAATGAGCGCCGGAACAAATTCGATAGCATCTCTATATTTGAGTTTATTCACAGAGACGCCGATATTAAGACGGTCGTCTTCGCTGAAACCGATTGTCAGATATGGGCTGTTAACAGGTTTGTTCAGCATTTTTCCGTCGGCGATCAGCAATCCAACGACGACCCCGCCGTTCCCTACTCTCTCATCATCGGCAAACCCGCTGGCGTTGATAGCCAATACGGCGTTGTTATTGTCAGCGATTTTCTGAACAGTCTGACCATAGGAGCCCAGGCTTTTAGACACGCCAAGCTTGACGGTCGAGGGGTCTTTTACAATGGCCAGTTTTCCGACGTAGCCCTCCCCTTCTACCTTGACGATTAGGAGGCCGTTTTCTGCGTCAAGTGCGAGTACCTGATCGCCGTTTGTGGTGTAAATCGGTGTCCCGTCATCGTCCAAGCCGGCTTCGTTAATGAGCAGCTGATCATATCCATTCTTTATAAGCTTTGGATTTTTTGTTATATAGTCATTAAAGCTTGTTTCGTCTAATTCATAATAAAGCTCCAAAAAAACCTTGAGCGCTTTATCCGACTCCGGCTCCGGCTCCAGCGACGCCGAGGGTGCCGTGGTGCTCTCGAGGGGAGCCCATGAGCTTTCCAGTTCCTGTTGGGCTTCAAGCACGGCTGCTTTATTCGCCATCACGCCGTCGATAACGGACTTCGGGATAAAGAACGTCGCCAGCCATTTGTGACTTAACGTGTCCATCGCAGTTTCTATGTAGAGGTTTCGCCATTTTTTTATGCCTGGTATGTTTGAAAACATCGCCGTACAATACATACCGACGAGCAGTGAAGCGATGAGTGTCAGGATCAGCAACCTCTTTTTTATTGACTTTTTCAGTTTTTCAACTGTCCTCTTATTGCTTTTCGAACTGAACAAAACGATTTTATTAGTCTTTGTTGCCATACCATCATTTTCCTTACGTGTCAGTAATATTGTAGCCTGCCACAAGTCAGGCCTCGAAAACAATGCCGGATAATGTTTCCAAGCTTATAACTTCTCATATTATATAAATATAAAAATATAAAAATATAAAAATTATGATGGGAGGTCTTGAAATGAACGATTGTGTTGTTCCTCTAGGTATCACTGCGGTTGCTTGTGCAATTGCCAATGAGTTTGAAGACTCTGCGGAACTGGCGGTCCTTGCAGCGGTCTTCGTGCAGCTTGGCGATACGCTTTCGACGATCGCCGCACAGCGCGCCGCCTGTAGAAAATAGCTTGATAAAAATATCTGTTCACGGAATGCGTCAGATATTCATACTATATTTTTTATATTTTCAAACCCACTGCACAAACTAGCCTCGGAGGCGATTATATATGAGTCTTATACCGTGCATAGGCGACTGTGTCTATCAGAAGGACGGCTACTGCTGCCTTGAACGCGCAGCATCCCGTGGAAAGCCGGAGCATTCGTCCGGAAATTGCGTCCATTATATCAAACGCAACAAATAATTCATAACAACGCCAAGTTAATGGCTTCAGAGATGGTTCTGGCTGTGATGAGCTTAATACCATCGGGAACCGTGAGCTTCCCGATAGAATTTTTAGGTACTAGGCATGTCCCAAAGCCGAGCCGCACGCTCTCCGACAGGCGCAAGCCGAGCTGAGAAACCGGCCGAAGCTCACCTGTCAGGCCGACCTCCCCTATCGCGACAAGATCGTCACTGATAGGCTTGTCCCTAAAGCTCGAGGCCAGAGCCAAAATCGATGCCAGGTCTGCCGATGGCTCGTCTATATTGAGGCCTCCGATGACATTGATGTAGGCATCGGAGCCGCCAATTCGAAGGCCGCTGCGTTTTTCGAGGACGGCCAGAAGCATCATGGCCCTGTTGTATTCAATACCGTTAGAATAACGGCGTGGGACGTTGTAACAGCTCTGTGTCACAAGTGCCTGTACCTCGGCAAGGATTGGCCGCGTCCCTTCAATCACGCAGGTAACACATGTCCCCGGTGTCATTGACGGTCGTCCGGATAACAGGAGCTCTGAGGGATTGGATACCTCAGACAACCCTGATTCAAGCATTTCGAAGACACCGATTTCGTTTGTCGAGCCAAAACGATTTTTCGCCGCGCGTAGAATTCTATAATGCGCCGACTGTTCGCCTTCAAAATATAAAACACAGTCAACCATATGCTCAAGGACCTTCGGCCCGGCAATGGCGCCTTCCTTATTGATATGACCGACGAGAAAAACGCTGATGCCTCGGCTTTTTGAAAGCTGAAGCAGCGACATGGTGCAATCCTTGACTTGTCCGACACTGCCGGGGGACGAATTCATTTCGGGATTGTATAGCGTCTGTATGGAATCAATAATCATAATATCAGGTGCAAGAGCATCAGCTGCCGCGAGCACCTCGCTGAGATCTGTTTCCGCAAGGACGTAGAAATTATCGCATTGAACCTTGAGCCGTTCGGCGCGCATTTTGAGCTGCCGTTCGGATTCTTCTCCCGTTACATAGAGTATTTTAAACGATTTTCCGAGATGGCTGCAAATCTGCAGAAGCAGTGTTGATTTCCCGATACCCGGGGCACCACCGACAAGAACAAGCGAGCCAATGACAGCCCCGCCGCCCAGAACCCGGTCAAGCTCACCGAGTCCCGTGCTGAAGCGGATCTCCTTTGAGCCGTCGAGCTCACTCAAAAGCTTTGGCTTGCTTCGTGTTTGTGATATTGCCGCCACATTCGTTTTTGATTTTGAATCTGCTACCGGCTGCTCGACCATGGTGTTCCAGCTGCCGCATGCAGCACATTTGCCCTGCCATTTTGGCGAATCATTACCGCAATCTGTGCAAAAATATGCTGTTTTAGCCTTCATTCGTTCCTCCCTGGACATTGTTTATATCGATCAAGGTATCCTGATTATAAATAAACCCTGCCGCTATTACAGCAGCTACTTTGAGTTTGTATTCATCCGTCAATAAAAGCCTTTCTTCCTCGAAATTGGACAAAAAGCCGCATTCGATTAGTATAGCAGGGCACTTTATATGATTCAATAGTAATACATTACTTGGTACTTTCGCTGCAGCACGTCTATTTTTTGCATTTAAGGCGTTGATTACTGCTTTTTGCATGTACTCGGCAAACGCTTTGCTGCCGTCCGTCGGCGCAAACAGAACCTGCGCGCCGAAAGGGCTCTCGTCCGGGAACTTGTTTTGATGAATACTGATTAATGCGGCGTTTTCTGTCTCGTTAATGAGCCGAAGACGCTTATTTTGATCCTCAACCTTTTTTTCTCTGATTGAATTGGCATTTTCAGAATAATCAAGTTCCTCGGTGTCTCGCGTCATAACAACCTGCACACCGAAAAAGCCCATGATCTGGTCAAGCTTTAAGGCAATATCGAGATTGATTTCACTCTCTTTGGCACCCGACAGCGAAACGGCTCCACCGTCCTCACCACCATGACCTGGATCAATAATGAGCGTGAGTCCCGGGTTTTCTGTCGATGCCCTTACACTGCTTCCGCCGAAGCCCTCCTGCGTTTCTGGTGTAAATATACCAACAGCTGTAATCAGAATGATAATAACGAGTAGATAGCATATTTTCCGAGATACGAATTTCACATGTCCACTCCCCTTCCAATAGATGTTATGAGGAGGCAGGAACTGTTATGATTCGCATTTAACAACCGCAAAACTGAACTCATATAATGGTTTGGGAAAGATTCTCCCAAAGGAACGAAATTCCATAAGTGACGGAATTCCCAAAGGGGCAGGACTCCCAAAGGAGTGGAGCTCCAAAAGGTGTGCAACACCAAACAATGTGGGACACCTATGTAGAAGTGAAACTCCTTTTAGTTCAACGACATAGGAGGAAAACACTTGGAGGACAGATATATACCATCAGCCAACGCCGGAGCGCGCAGGGCCACTACCAATACCGGCCGTGCGTCAAATTCCGGAAACGCAGCGAACATGCCAAATATATTAAATCCCGGGAATACTGCAGCACCGCGCAGCATGTCCCATACGCCGGCCTCGCCGAATACAGGTATGATGCCGAATATGAACGCGCAACCGAACGCCGGCCTGATGCCGGAGGCGATGCCGAAGCCAAACATGGGTGCTATGCCTAATATGCAAGCGAATCCGAACATGGGCGCTCTGCCGTATATGGATGCGAAGCCGAACACCGGCATGATGCCCGAGATGGCCGCCAAGCCGAATATGGGTGCTTTGCCTTACATGGATGCGAAGCCCAACATGGGCATGATGCCTGAGATGGCCGCGAAACCGAATATGGGCATGATGCCAGAGATGGCCGCGAAACCGAATATGGGTGCTATGCCCAATATGGGAGTAAAACCTAACAGCAACTTAAATACGGAAGAAGATATGACAGGCTGCGGCTATAAGAACGGTGAGCTGCCACCCTGTGCGCCTTTGGGAGCCGGATTTGTCCCGTTCCAGCAGAAAAACCCACCGAAATACGGTTCCGAAGAGGCGCTCACACGAGGTACATTATTCCCCGGACTTGATTTACCTTTTATGAATATTACCAACAAAACAAATCCGTACGCCGGTACGCCAATGGGCGAACTGATGGCGCTCCACTTTGTCACAGAAGAAATTGGCCTCTACCTCGATACGCATCCAAACGATAAAGACGCGCTTGACATGCTCAAGTCGCTCAACATACTCATGCAGGAGGGTCAGGAGAGATTTGTTAAACTGTTTGGCCCCCAGACGATCATGGATATTACCTCCGGTGATGAATTCACATGGCTGCACAATCCCTGGCCTTGGGAGTTTTCGGATAAGGGGGCGGCTAAATAATGTTTGAATATCTAAAAAGACTCCAATACCCGGTTCACATCGCAACGCCGAATCCCGCGCTTGCCAAATTCATCATCAGCCAATACGGCGGCCCCGACGGCGAACTCGGCGCCTCCCTCCGCTACCTCAGCCAACGCTACTCCATGCCCTACCCCGAACTAAAAGCGCTGCTTACCGATATAGGTATGTAGTTGTCGCGAATGTACAATTCTGTGTATATGAGCTTTCACGTACTTGAACCAACGGAATGATGCTCGACGACAGCCTGGATTCCCGCCTGCGCGGGAATCCCCCACGTGTTTGCACACCACAGTTAACGAAAACGGGTCACTAATGCGTGTCATCCTGAACAATGCTCGGAACGAGCGTTTGGTGAAGGATCTCCAGGTAATCTCTGATTGTTGCGCTGGCATTAGTTTCCCTGGAGATTCTTCGCAGGCTCAGAATGACAGAACGCTGGTATTTCATAGCAATGACAAACGAGGCAGCGAGAATGATAAACGAGGCAGCGGGAATGAGAATACTGTAGTGCTTGTTATGTTTGGTTACGGCTTTCTGGCTAAATACAAAACGATTGTGTCATAAAGTGTTATCTTGTTGCCGGCACACACAATAGCTTCCCGTATACCCTCGTAGAATTTTGATTTATGCGGCTCTTGTAAGGTGAGATGGGGCGCATGTATGCTTATATACGAAATATATTCGTCGGCGTTATATACTCTTTCTTCGTGATACTGACGGCATTCAATATTGATAAAACCGTAGCGTTCAACATTACTGTACTCCAAGTTACATGTGTATTTTGTTTCCGGATGGAAATATCTATCGTATATCTCTTGAATTTTTAAATGCAATTCTTCGTTTCTTTTATCATCTGTCAGGGTGAACATCATCGCAAATGTTCCACCGCTTTTTAATAGCTTAAAAACCTTTGGAAAGCCAATTTCCTCAGGTATCCATTGAATTGTTGCTGCCGAATATACTAAATCGAATTGATTTTCTCCAAAGTCGTATGTCTCAAAATCTGCATTTACAATTTGAAAATTGGCATATGAACCATAGCTATTCTTCATCGCTTCCGTAAAATTCTCACCAAGCTCAATAGCCAGATACGAGCAGCCAGTCTTTAGTATCGGTGCGGTTGCTTGTCCTGTTCCGGGGCCAATTTCAAGAGCCGCTTTGCCTGCACCGAGCTTTGCGTGTCCAACAACATCAGCGAAACACGCATCGCAATAACGCGTTCTCCATTTGTCAAATACCTCGGGGGGAACGCTGTTGTCAAAAATTTTCCTGAAATCCACAATAATCCTCCACCCGGGATATAAATTTCCGACATACTCCCCTATCACTCAACGACAGCGTAAATGAGCGGCTGGTCAGACGGCTTGTCCGGGCCGAGAGTGATGGCTTGATCCATGTAATCTGCGGCGCTTTTTATCAGCTCTTCTTTTGACGTGTGGAATATGGCAATTGTTTCATCTTTTTTACAATATTCTCCGGTTTTTCGAATTAAGATGATACCGGCGTTATGGTCAATTGAATCGCCGGTTTTTTCTCTGCCGGCACCGAGGACGGATGCTGCTTTGCCGATGAGCTCGGCGTTCATATGCGTGATGTACCCGCTTTGTGCAGTTTTATAGGGCAAAGCAACGGGTGATGCGCCGAGCGCTTTGGCATCATCAATAAAGACGTCATCACCGCCCTGGGCTTTGATCCATTCGCGGAATTTGGCGAGCGCCTTACCGCTTTTTATGGCGTTGTTCACGTGCGACATGCTTTCGTCAATCGTCCAATGATGGCACAGGCACAGCATACGAGCGGACAGTTCCTTGCAGACAGTTTCGAGATCTGCGCTGCCTTTCCCCGATAGGACCTCGACAGCTTCGAGTACCTCAAGCGCGTTCCCGACAGCAGCGCCGAGGGGGACATCCATATTCGTAATCAGCGCCGACATATTCCTATTGCATGATTTCCCGATCTCAACCATAGCCTCAGCGAGCTTTCTTGACTGGTCGATCGTCTTCATAAACGCGCCGCTGCCTGTTTTAACATCAAGAACAATGTTTTTCGAACCCGACGCCAGCTTCTTGCTCATGATGCTCGAGGCGATGAGCGGTATGCTGTCAACGGTCGCCGTCACATCGCGGAGCGCGTATATTTTTTTATCGGCAGGCGCGATGTGACCGGATTGTCCGATGACGGCAATACCGGTGCTGCGTACCTGACCGATAAACTCATCGCGTGTCAGCGTTGTTTTAAAGCCGGGTATCGATTCAAGTTTGTCGACAGTGCCGCCTGTATGCCCTAAACCCCGGCCTGACATCTTTGCCACCTTGCCGCCGAGTGACGCGACAATCGGCGCCACAATCAACGTCGTTTTGTCGCCGACGCCGCCGGTTGAGTGTTTATCGGCCGTCATATCGCCGAACATGGACAGGTCAACGATTTCACCGGACGCCATCATCGACATTGTCAGTGTTGACTGCTCGCGCTTGTCCATACCGTTGAGAAATATCGCCATGAGCAGCGCAGACATCTGATAGTCCGGAATCTCCCCGTTTGTAAAGCCATTGACAGCGAAATGAATCTCGTCATCTAGCAATAGCTCTTTGTCACGCTTTTTTTGGATAATGTCGTAAATACGCATATTAACTACTCCCGGAACGAAACAATGTATTTAGAATATAATGGATATTCAATTTTAACACATTTACCCTCCAAAGTAACTACTTTTATTCTGAATTAAAGTCAATGTTCCATTTTTCGGTCAGCTTCAGGAGCACTATTTCAACTGCTGAAGCGCTTTTAACTTCAATCCTTTCTACGAGCGACAGGTAAAATTCTCCGTCGGAATCTTTTGCTGCTGCCAGTGAAGAAATCACCTCCAGCCGTTCTGCTGCTTTGCCGTCTGCACCTTTATCTCTGATGCTGGTAAGCAAACCACCGAGTCTGGAAAGCTCGTTTTCGTATTGCGCTTTTAAAGAAGCATATTCTGCCCTGTTGATATCACCAGCGAGGAAAATGTCGATAAGCATCAACTTCCTATTTTCCAGGCTCGAGATTTCCTTTTCATATGATACTGCACTAATATCCGTCCCTCTTGTAATTCTTGTAACGACGTCGTATAAACCATTAGAAAGCTGATTTTCTCCGAACAACTTTATAATAAAGCGAACACACGTGGCCAGCGCGTCTTCACGGAGCTGATGATGCTTTTGAAAACAGGAGCAGCGGTCACAAAGCCAGACACGGTACGAACTGCCATCTTTTCTTTTTCGAGTACGGCAGAGATACGGTGACCTGCAACCGGCACACAGAATTCTGCCGGAGAGCGCGTATTTGTTCCCTTTTGAAGCTGATTCCCTTTTTTCAGGTGCCCGACGGCATCTTTCACATTGTGCCTCCTCCCACTGCGATCTATCAATGATCGGTTCATGGTGATCGCGGATATATATGACATCATCGCTGCGGTTTTTCTTCTTTTTATGCGTTAGAAAATCTGTCGTTACCGTTTTTCTCTGAACAAGATCGCCGCAGTACTTTTCATTCCGGAGAATTTTTAAGACAGCGGCACCAGACCAGACGTCTCTCCCGGTCAACGTGGGTGTTTTACGCGTTGTCAGGGTTTTCGCAATTGCCCGAACGCCCATTCTCTCGCCCAGATACATATCGAAGATTTGGCGTATTGTTTCAGCACCCTCAGGCTCAACGGCAAGCTTTCCATTCTTAACCGTATAACCGAGCAGACTCCGACCGAAAACAACACCG
Organism: uncultured Eubacteriales bacterium; assembly: GCA_942492735.1. Taxonomy (GTDB): domain Bacteria; phylum Bacillota; class Clostridia; order Oscillospirales; family Oscillospiraceae; genus Sporobacter. The sequence goes on along the minus strand of OW818648.1, from coordinate 2,968,933 downwards.
CACTCCATTTTTCGCATCTGACCCCACCGGACACGCTCACTCGTCTTACGACTTTCTTCCTGCGCAACGGAGGCCATAATGCCCAACCGCAGCTCAGCGTCTGAATCAAGCGTTGAAATGCCATCATTCAAAAACATTACGCCCACACCGAGCTCTTTTAGTCTGCGCGTAAAAGATATGGCATCGAGGATGTTTCTGGAGAACCTGCTCACTTCCTTTGTCATAATGAGATCAAATTTCCCCAAATAAGCGTCGTCGATCATTTTTAAGAAGCCGGTGCGGTGCGCAGTCGAGGTACCTGTTATGCCTTCGTCAGCATAAATCTCCGTTAAAATCCAGTCAGGTCTGTTGCTGATGTACGCACTGAAAAAGCTTTTTTGACTGACGAACGAATGTATCTGATCCGACTTATCTGTTGACACGCGGCAGTAACCGGCAACGCGCGTCATCAGCTTCTTCCCTTCAGAAGAGCGATGCCTTTTTCGCACTGATTCTCGGTTAGCAGCCCGCGTTTTTTGAGTGTCCGTACTATTTGAATCTGAAAATCGACGATGAATTCCCTGCTGTCTCTGTTGTCGGTGTTTCCGTTAATTGCTGACATCCTGATGGTCTTTTTCTTCATCGACACCGCCTCCCGATAAAAGGATATTCATAAGGCGGGTCTCTTTTGTCTGTCCGTTTAATTTTTGTACACTAAAGCTACCTTAATAGGTACTGAGGAATTAGGCCACCTTGAAATGGTCGGTACAATTGTTCATCAGCTGACACGCAGTATGACACCGCAGGATGTGAAGGCCGCAGGCATGGAAGCGTATTTTGTAGACCACACCGCAGGTGTCTATCCGACATTCGCCTCAGGCACGCCATGGACAGCGGCGACGATGCAGGTATCCGGGGATACAATCGCCGACCTCACAGAAGACCTTGCAGCCGAACAAAAAGCAAGAAAAACCTATGACAACATCCTCCGGCTCTCTGACGATCCGGATGTTAATAATGCCATCCGTTTCCTCCGCGAACGCGAGATCGTCCACTATCAGCGCTTCGGTGAAGGTTTAAGACTCGCAACCGAACGCTTGAACCAGAAAAACATTTACGCCTTCAACCCGAGCTTCGATAAATAAACGCACCAAACAAGACAGGACCGTATTGCATACGATCCTGTCTGCTTTAATTGTTTATACCCCTACTTTATATCCATTTTATCGCTCTCTGATAGGATGCAGACATATGTTTTCCCTCTGCCGAAGACAAGCGCTTTACCGTCTACGAGTGTAAATTTAAACTGGTCTGCATTTTTTGCCCTGGACCACTTAATAGAGGCATATTTTCCGCCGCAGAAAAAGGTGCCTGTCCCGCTGCCGGTAACATCAACATCGATTCTGCCCTTATTATCGCCTGATATGACGTCAATATCGGTCCGCAGAATAAGAATATTTTTGACAGAGACTAGGGTGTTGTCATTGCCGTCAACATAGTCTTTTTTGTATTGACTGATATTATAAAGTTCAGTTTCCGGGGAATAAGTAAACGTCGTTGTCTTTGATGTGGAAAAATGTGCCGTAATGCTTGACGCCGTTAAACTACCGGTCGGTGCCGCGTTGTCGCTGAACGTCATATTGCTGGAGTATCCGTCTTTATGCTCCAGATTCACCTTGTATGTCGGCAGGTATTTCAAAATCAGTTCATCTGTCGTGACCAAAGTATGTTCAGAGCTCATTTTCTTTAGCCTGTCCGGATCTCTGAAGAAAATGTCCTGTTTTTTGCCGTTGACGCCGTCCAGATGAAAAATGTCTGTCGCAGCCAGCTCGATGTATGCGTCAGGACTTCCGCCAGCGTGAATATAGATCGCATCGAGCCCCAAGGCAATATCAACAAAATACGGCCTTGCGCTCCTGATGCTGCCGATTTCACCGGCGTTAGAAACATCCTGGAATACGGCCATCATACGTGTGATGCCGCCCTCGACGAGTATCTCATAAATCATGTCGGCTTTGGATATGCCAAGCTGAGGCTGCGCGACACTGATATTATTGATCATAATGGCATACGGACGATTTTTACTAATATCCGCATTGACGGGAAGCCCGGTAAACGGATTGACGGGTCCACTGTATGGCGTCGGTGACGGTGATGGTGATGGCGATGGTGAAGGTATTGCCGAGGGCTTTATAGATGGTGGAACACTAACTGAAGGCGAACTCTCGGCGAGATAGTCGCCGACAACCTTATCTTCTCCCTCGTTGGCGATGACTAACGTCACAAAAGCGATCACAAGAACGATGATAACAGCAAATACAGTCAGTAAAACTTTCATAATACCACTCCCTTTAAAACGATGATTATCTTTACTTTTAGACAGAGTTTATGCTGCTATCCTAAAAACTACTGTACGAATTCTCTATCTTGTACTATACTTAGTAATAACGCAAAAACGCCAATGTGAGGAAGGTGACCGGATGGAAGAACGTTTTGGTTTCATACACGACAAGCTGGATATAAAAATTCTCATTTTGTATATACTGCGGCGCTTGCCGGAGCCTGTTACCTTTGATACGCTCGGTGAACTCACGTTATGTGATGAAGGGATCAGCTATTTTGATTATGCCGAATGCGTCTCGGAGCTCGTCGCGACCGAACATATCATTACAGATGGACATACATACAGCTTGACCGATAAGGGAATAAAAAACGCCGATATAACTGAATACAGTATTCCATTTTCTGTTCGAGCCAAGGCTGAAAAAAGTTCGTCCGAGCTTCGTTTTCAATTGAACCGCAAGTCAATGATTTTGTCTTCTCACACGATCAGACGCAAGGGCGGTTATTCTGTCGACCTGTCTCTCTCAGATGGTATAAGCGATATTATTTCCATGCAGCTTTATGCTGTCAGTCAGGCGCAGGCGCAGGCCCTTGAGGACGGCTTTACGAAGAATGCAGAGGATATTTACAACAAGATTATCCGGTTGATTCTTAACGAATAAATATCCCCCCGTTAAAAAGGCCGCATGTTTTCATGCGGCCTTTTTTTATGTCTGTCGTTTTATGCTCTCGGATGCGATTTATTGTAGACATCCTTGAGCTGTTTTTTGACGAGCTGCGTGTAAACTTGCGTTGACGATATATCGGCATGTCCGAGCATTTCCTGAAGTGAACGGAGGTCTGCGCCGTTTTCCAGGAGGTGTGCGGCAAATGAATGGCGGAGCGTGTGCGGCGTGATCTCTTTATCGATTCGAGCTTTCTCTTGATAGTGCTTGATGATTTTCCAGAAGCCCTGACGTGACATCCTCTCGCCGCTCATGTTAACAAACAACGCCAGCTCCGACGGGAGTGCCAGCATTTGATGGCGGACCAGATTGACATAGTCACCGATGGCCTTGATCGCCGCCGGATAAAGTGGTATCAAACGCTCCTTATCAATACCGCGGCAGCATATGAGCCCTGTTGACAGATTAATGTCGTCTTTATTGAGTGAAATGAGTTCACTGACTCGAATACCCGTTGCATATAAAAGCTCGAGCATCGCCTTATCACGGTAACCCTTCATGTCGGTACATGATGGCTGTTCCAGGAGAAGCTCGACCTCGCGATTCGACAGAATCTGGGGTAGCTTTTTAACTGTTTTTATCGTTTCGATATTGGTCAGTGGATTACTCACAACGATCGCTGTCAAAATTAAGAATCCGAAATAGCATTTCAGCGACGCGACGGAACGCGAAATCGTCGCTGACGATTTGCCGTTTTTGTTAAGCCAATCTATATAGCGCTCAATATCGGCTTTTACGATGTCTTTGACGTTATAAATATCTCTGACGCCGAGGTAAAGTTTAAACTGATTGATATCTCGTATATATGAGGATATCGTATTATTTGACGCGTGTTTTTCCCCCGTCAAATATTGCTGAAACTCGTTTATATACGCAGTATCAAGCATGTCATGTACCTCCTTTAAATATGCGAAGCGGCATAACTGATCAGATGCGGTGTCAGGTATGTATCGATCAGCGCCGATATCATCAGCACAATAAGACAAATACCGCAGTTGATAAAATATCTGCTGTTAAACGGTGATACAGCGCTCTTGACGTTTTTCGAAAATACGAGTCGAAGGACATAAAGCGAAGCAGAAAATGCAGAAACCGATAGAATAAAAAAGCAAGGCAATGTGATCAGCGTATTTAGACCGAACATCGACAGCGCCAAAAAAATGCCCTTACTGCCTAGAAGTCGGATAATCGCCGAAATCGAGAAACTCAGGAAGAACCCACGAACGGCAGATACAACAGGAATGCAAACAACGCCAAGAACTGAAAAGCCAAGAAAGACCGCTAGCAAATGGTATTTAAAGTTGTCGGCCATTGCCGAAAACAAACTGGGTTTTGTCGATGAGCCGCTCAAAAAAAATGATAGATAATTTGTTATGTAGTCATTGAGTTTTGTCCCGTCATTGACAAAACCGGCCGAAACGGTACCAATAATACAGCCGCATAAAAATAGAGCGCCGCACGTCAACAGGCCCAGATAATTCGTTTTGGTATCATTCAGCGAAATCAAAAATAATCTTCTGTTCATATAAATCACCCCATATATAAATATGGGACATGACTTAAAATAATGACGGAAATACGACGTATGTTTTTGCCTACGCAAATTAATATATTACAATTTGAAGAAAGAATCAACAACTACGTTTTGTTTTTCGCATTTTTGTTAATTATGTCCATTTATTATGTCTATAAGTTTATGTAAACTAACCATTGTCTAGAATAACAAGAAATAAAAAACGCGCAGTGTCTATATGTTGTGCCCGCAATAGCGACGGGCACAACATGTCGGAGTCTCTGCGTATATTATGTTAACTTATGAATAATTTTGCTTATTTGCATAATTCATTGAAATATGGAAGCGGTGTCATCGCAAATCACGACGGTCTGCATCAAGCAGGCATATTGGTGTTATGCATGCTTATGCTTTTTTCTTTTGATTTTCAGAAACCCGCCGATAATTCCACCCAGAATAAATGAAATAAACAAGGCTGGCGTCAGCTTGCCTATGATAGAATCTCCGGTCGAAAACAACGCGCCGACAAGTGTGATTAAAAACATGCTCGCGCCGACAGTTAAACTGATCGTCATAACCTTGCTCTTATACCTCGTAACAGCCACGATGGCACCGATGAGTGACCCGATGAATGCACATATTACAGTAACATAAACCATCAGACTGTCTGAGATTTTGCCGGAAGCGATGATGGCCGCGAAAATGGCGAACATGAGCAGAATCGATAGAAATCCAACAGCCGCACCGATGACGACACTGAAGGCATATCCGTGAGAGAGAGATTTTTTATCGTCGTTTTTGCGCATAATTTAACCCTCCAAGCAAATAGTTTGTACCACATACTATTCGCACGGAGGGTATAAAATGACCAAAATAATGGGTTTTCTATCGATATTGCCGATCTACGCCATTGGCTATTTGGTAGGCTCTTCGGTCGCTTTTCCGATCGTTGAAATTGCCCACTTTGCCACTTGGACGCGCACTCTATCTTCGCTGGTCTCAAAAGTCACCGTCTCGTTATTGCAGGCGACAACTTTTCCGATAATTCCGCCTATTGTCGTAATATCGTCACCTATCGAAAGTGAATCCCGCATTTCTTTAAGCTTTTTCTTTTTCTTGTTTTCCGGTCTGATGAGAAAGAAATAAAAAACAACAACAAGAACGACAATCATAATAATTGTTGTTCCATACTGACCAAACAAAGAACCCCCAGTACCTGCTGCTGCAGCAGTACCATCAAGTAATAGTCCAAATTGAGACATTGTGAACCTCCATCAAATGTAATGTTTGCATTATACTTTCAGCTCCTTAAAAAAGCAAGTACAAAAATGTAAACTATATCCTTCTGTCCAATATTTCCGAATATTCCGACCTAAAAGCCTGAAAAACGCCGCTTTCTATAGAATTTCTGATGTTTAATGTCAGGCTGTTATAAAAGTATAAGTTGTGCATAACGGCGAGCCGGAGCGCCAGCATTTCTTCAGCCTTAAACAGATGGCGCAGGTAGGCTCTTGAATATCTGCTGCAGACAGGACAGGTGCATTTGTCATCGATTTTTCCTGAATCGTTCCTGTATTTCTCGTTTTTGATATTAACGATACCCGACCATGTAAAGAGATGGCCGTGTCTGCCGTTTCTGGCCGGCATCACGCAGTCGAAAAAATCAATGCCGCGCGCGACGCCTTCAATAATGTTGACCGGCGTCCCGACACCCATCAGGTAGCGGGGTTTTTGGGCAGGCATATGCTCTTCGACGATGTCGATGGTATCATACATCTCTGAAACAGTCTCGCCGACAGCAAGCCCGCCGATGGCATAGCCCGGCAAATCAAGCTCTGCAATCCTGTCCATATGCCTGACTCTGAGATCAGGAAAGGTCGTGCCCTGATTGATACCGAAGAGCACCTGTCCCCTGTTAACAGCCTCGGGCTCCTCCCTCAGTTTTTCGAGCGCATCCCGGCATCGGACAAGCCACCGGAATGTCCGGTCGCAGGACTTCTCAACATAGTCACGAGGAGAGGGAATCTCTATACACTCGTCAAACGCCATCGCGATATCCGACCCGAGATTGGATTGGACACGCATGCAGTCCTCCGGTGACATGAAGATTCTCCGTCCATCGATATGCGAGCTGAATGCAACACCTTCTTCGGTGATTTTCCGTAAACCCGCCAGCGAAAATATCTGAAACCCGCCGCTGTCGGTCAAAATCGGCTTGTCCCACATCATAAAACGGTGGAGACCGCCCTGCGACCGTATGAGTGTATCACCGGGGCGTATATGCAGATGATAGGTATTCGACAGCTCGACCTGGCAGCCGATACGCTCCAGGTCTTCCGATGACAGCGCGCCCTTTATGGCCGCCTGCGTGCCGACATTCATGAACACCGGCGTCTGCACCGCGCCATGCGCCGTCACAAACTCCCCCCGCCGGGCACGTCCTTCTTGTTTGAGTACTTTAAACATTTATATATAATACCTCTTAAGCTAAATAATCATCATGGCGTCGCCGAAGGAAAAGAATCGGTATTTCTCATGGATGGCCTCTGCATAAGCGCGAAGGACATGCTCCCTGCCTGCTAAGGCCGAGACAAGCATGATGAGTGTGCTTTCAGGCAGGTGGAAATTTGTGATGAGACCGTCAACGCACTTAAACTTATAACCCGGGTAAATAAACGCATTTGTAAAACCGGAATAAGAATGAATGTGACCATCCTCAGAAGCGCGAGATTCAAGGGTGCGGCAGGATGTTGTGCCTACGGCAATGACGCGCCGACCATCACGATGCGCCTCGTTGACGGCATCCGCGGTTGTCTGAGGTATCTCACAGTACTCTTCATGCATTTCATGATCTTCGATGTTTTCTGCTTTAACAGGGCGGAAGGTACCGAGGCCGACGTGCAGCGTGACATAATTGATGCTGACGCCCCGGCTTTCTAGCTCAGAGAGCAGCGCTTTTGTAAAGTGCAGTCCGGCTGTCGGCGCGGCGGCCGACCCTGTCATACGCGCATAGACCGTCTGATAGCGTTCGGAATCCCCAAGTTCTTCATGGATATATGGCGGAAGCGGCATCTTTCCCAGCTTTTCAAGCACCTCGAGAAAAATGCCGTCATAATCAAATCGTATCAGTCTGTTGCCGCCCTCGATTTCGTCTTCGACGGCACCTGTAAGCGCACCTTCGCCGAAAAACAGCTGCGTACCCGTCTTCGTTTTACGTCCCGGTCTTGTCAGGCACTCCCACAGTCTGTCTCCCCTGTCTCTGAGGAGCACGACCTCAACAGCGCCGCCATGGGTTCTTTTGCCGAAGAGCCGTGCCGGGATCACACGTGAGTCATTGAGTACGAGACAGTCCCCTTTTTTTAGCAAGTCGGGCAGCTCGTAAAAATGTCGGTGTCCCATTTTTCCCGTCAGCTTATTGAGGGTCATCAGCCTTGAATCATCCCGCCTGTCGAGCGGCGTCTGGGCAATCAGCTCCGGTGGGAGGTCGTAATAGAAATCGCTTTTTTTCATTCAATCGTGACTCCGGTAAAATAAAACTTCAGTATCTGATCATATGTCTTGCCGTGAAATTTTGCCATAGAATAAGCACCCCATTGGCTCATACCGAGATTGTGACCGTGGCCTGTACCCTTAATAACAAATAAGCCCGGTGTCGATTGTGACTGCGCATCACTGCCCACTGCGAGGGTCTCCCCTGTTCCGGTGATGGCGAAGACCTTGTTCTGCCCGAGCAGCTCCATCAGTCCGTTACCGCCTATGGCGTAGGACGCTTGTAATCCGCCCGATATTTTGCCGCCTGCATCATTAACATAGACATCACCGGGCGATGAACCGCCGCTGATTGTAAAATGAATGGAACCGACCCCGAGTATCGAACGGATCGGATCTCCTTTTGAGAAGCTTCTCGTTACCCCGTTTGAATCGGTCATGGTTATCTTATATACATTTCCCACACTGGTGTACTCTGATACAACCAAGCTTGTGATCGTCCCGACGTTGTAGCCTTTATTGCGCAGACGTGCCGTAATTTCGTCCGGGGTATAGGACACGGTCCAGTTGTAGCCCGGCGCTATTGACGCAATATTCGCTTCATAAGGGTCAATAACACCACGGATGTACGCAACAGTACTCGGCCAGACATTCTCACTGTTTTCAGTCGCGCCGCCGTCACTTGAGGCATAAAATGCAACACAGAGCTCGCCGTTATGCATCATATACATCCCTGCAGTCTGGTCTACAGCCGCATCTGTGGTGGCATTGGCCCTGCTGGTGCCCTGATACATTTGACAATGCTCAGTCGGACAGACATCAAATGCCGAATGTTTTCCAAGATTCGCGATGACATATGACCTTGCGCAAACCGCCTGCGCTTTAAGCGCCTCCAGAGGCCACGAGCTACTCATTTCCCACGGAATACTGCATTTGACATAATCCTCGACATCGACGATGCTATAGACAGTCAGGGCGCCGCCATCGTAGCGGGGGTATTGAAAGCCACCGTAATACCTATAATTCTTGAACCAGGTTTGACACTTCGTCCCGTCGGTTGAGACGGGCATGACAACAAGATAGTAGGCTTTACCATACTCAAACTCAAACAGTACGGTGTTTGTACCTGTTTTCACAACGGTTACAGTGCTTGCGGTTCCACAATTCACTGCGCAGCCGGTAATGCCGTTTGCGCTGATTGCGGCGTTTGTTTCTTCTGCTGATAGATAATTGCCGATGCAGCCGAAAAAATTACCGTTTGAATACTTGACAAAGCCAGATTGATAACCGCTTACGGCTGCAAGCGCATCATTATAGGTGGCGTATGTAGTATCAAGTTGTATGTGATAGCAGCCGACAACAACGCCTCCTGTTGTACCCGGTTCGTATTTATTGTTGGTGCCGTCATAAACCATGTTTTTATCAAGGATAACTGATATTTTTGTTTCCGCGGTGACGGCCCCAATCGGTGTAAACTGCCTGTTGTCATCGAGAATACCGAACTGGAATCCGCTTCCATATCCTGTCACATTCTGCAGATTTGCCGAGGGCAGCGTATTTGCACCGTAGTAAAGACCGACTTTAAGATTGGTATACTTCGGCGTATAAGCTTCGGCGCTTTGATATCCGAAAGAAGTCAATATGATGACTGCTGTCAGAAGTAATGTAAAGCAAATCTTTGCTGTTTTTTTCATGCCGGTTCCTTTCGTTGAAAAATGCACATTTTAATTCACGCAGAACGCTCCTGTAATGCGGTTCGATATTGACACAAAATCACTTATATGCTAATATGTATAATCAATCAAAGAAGCGCAGAGGCGCGGTCTTAAAAAGTAGCTGCGGTGAGGAATCCGATTATCCCCTGACCCGCTGTAAAAGGGCAGACCGCCGAAGGAATGTTATTGACGGAGATAATTTTCCTGGTTTTCGGGTTAAGAGCCCGGTAACTGTCACCATAAAAAAGGTGGAGTGCTGACTGCTTTTGAAATATGACCTGTTGATACATTTATCGACATTATATTACAAAATCAGCCGGTTGACTAGCCTGCTGATTAATTTTTTACCTTTACCTGATTTCTCCTTCATTCCTTTGTGCCAAAGGATATAGTATGGATAAAGGTGAAGGACCATATGGGAGGACTATCATGAGAAAGTATAGAGTTGGCGTTATCGGTGCAACAGGAATGGTGGGACAGCGTTTTGTATTGCTGCTTGAGAATCATCCTTGGTTCGAGCTCGTTGTCGTCGCGGCCAGCAGCCGTTCCGCCGGAAAAACATATGAGGCAGCTGTTTCAGGACGTTGGTTCATGGAGTCTCCAATACCGGAAGGTGTCAAAACGCTTGTTATGAAAAACGCGGAAACAGATATTCCCGCTATTGCAAGCGCGGTCGATTTTGTCTTCTCTGCTGTCGATATGAAAAAAGACGAGATCAAAGCTCTTGAAGAGAAATACGCTAAAGCTGAATGCCCTGTTATGTCCAACAACAGTGCACACCGGTGGACGCCGGACGTACCGATGATTATACCGGAGATCAATCCTGAGCACATCAAAGTGATCGACAGTCAGCGAAAACGGCTGGGGACAGAGCGGGGGTTTATCGCTGTCAAGTCTAACTGCTCCATACAGAGTTACGTCCCCGCCCTGCATCCCCTAAAGGACGAATTCGGTCTCTCGAAGATACTTGCCTGCACCTATCAGGCTATTTCAGGAGCCGGAAAGACTTTTGAGACGTGGCCTGAGATGCTGGACAATGTCATCCCCTACATCGGCGGCGAAGAAGAAAAATCCGAACGTGAACCGCTCAAAGTATGGGGGAAAGTCACAAACGGCGTTATTGAAACAGCGTTATCACCCTCTATCACATCGCAATGCATTCGCGTCGCGGCCTCGGACGGCCATATGGCCGCCGTCTTTGCGACTTTTGACAAAAAACCATCCATCGATGTCATCAAAGAACGCTGGGCATCATTTAAGGGACGCGCACAGGTTCTCGGTCTGCCGTCGGCTCCAAAGCAATTTCTGCATTATTTCGAAGAGGATAATCGCCCTCAGACAAAACTGGACCGCATGCTCGAAAACGGGATGGCGATTTCCATCGGACGGCTGCGTGAAGACACGCAGTTCGATTACAAATTCGTTTGTCTAAGCCACAATACGCTGCGCGGCGCAGCCGGCGGCGGCGTTTTGATGGCGGAACTGCTCTGTGCCGAAGGATATATCAAATAACTACTGCCTTTAAGGAGGTTATCTTATGAAAACACCGGTATTTACAGGCTCATCCGTTGCGATCGTCACACCCTTCAAGGACGGAAAAATCAATTATAAGAAGCTCAGCGAACTGATCGATTTTCAGATAAAAGGCGGCACAGCCGCCATCACCATATGCGGAACAACCGGTGAAAGCTCCACAATGTCGCTCGAAGAGCATATGGAAGCTGTAGACTTTTGCGTCAAATATGTCAATAAGCGCGTTAAAGTCATCGCCGGCGCTGGCAGCAACGATACAATGGCTGCGGTGCTCCTTTCACAGGAAGCTGAGAAGTCCGGCGCGGACGCTGTGCTGTCCGTCACACCGTATTATAACAAAACGACCCAGCGCGGTCTCGTCAAGCATTATACATACATCGCCGACCGGATCAGCCTGCCGCTGATTGTTTACAATGTCCCCAGCCGCACCGGCCTGTCCTGCACCGCTGAGACATATAAGGAGCTTTCGAAGCACCCCAACATTAACGGCGTAAAAGAAGCATCCGGCAATTTCCCGCTGATCAACGCGACGATTTCCTCCTGCGGCGAAGATTTGCATGTCTGGAGCGGCAATGACGACGAGACGTTGCCTATGATGTCAATCGGCGCTAAGGGCGTCATATCGGTTGTTGCAAACATCCTGCCTGAATTTGTGGCGGAGCTGACGAAGCTCTGCCTCAGCGGTGAATATAAACACGCTGCCGAGCTTCATTACAAATATCTCGACATTATGGGTAAACTCTTTATCGAGGTCAATCCGATTCCTGTCAAGTATGCAATGAATATGATGGACATGGATGTCGGAGAACCCCGCCTGCCGCTTTGCGATATGGACCCAGCGAATTATGAAAAGTTGAAAATCTCTCTTCAGAAGATTGGATTGGTTAAATAGATCGTAAGGAGTACCAAAAATGCTAAGGATGATCGTTTCGGGCTGCAACGGCTATATGGGCCGCACCGTCGCCCGGATTGCGGCAGCTGACCCAGATATTGAAGTTATCGCCGGTTTTGATATAAACGCGGTGAAGCTTGACTCTTTTCCCGTTTACGCAGACCCCATGGAATTTAACGGAACAGCTGACATTGCCGTTGATTTCTCAAACCCCGGGGCGCTTGACGGACTCCTCCGCTACTGTACAGCCAAGAAACTCGCGCTTGTTTTATGCACGACAGGGTACGATGAGAACCAGCTTGATATGATCCGTGAGGCGTCGAGCAAAACACCCATTTTCAAAACCGGTAACCTGTCCATCGGCATCAACCTGGCTGTCGATCTGATCAAACGGGCCGCATCATTCCTTGGTGACGGTTTTGATATCGAGATCATCGAACGTCACCACCGGCGGAAGATTGACGCGCCGAGCGGCACAGCACTGATGCTGGCCGACGCTGCGCGTGATGCGCTTCCCCAAGGCGCTGACTATGTATATGAACGCCAAAGCGTCCGCCAGCCGCGGGGCGATCACGAGATCGGCATATCCTCACTCAGAGGCGGCACCATCGTCGGCGAGCACGAGGTCATTTTTGCCGGCTTAGACGAAGTTATTGAAATAAAGCATACAGCCTATTCGAGGGAAGTTTTTGCTGCCGGTGCCGTCAGAGCCGCGAAGTTCATGGCCACAAAAAAAAGACCCGGCATGTACGACATGCAGGACCTTCTGAGATAAAAATGCGAGTCCGGGCAGATAGCCCGGACTTTTTATACTATCTATCGAATAAATGGTATTATCGTCTCGCATCGTAAGGACACATATTGACACATACATAATTTGTTGTATACTGAACATAAAATTAGTGAATTCTGACTAATATTGTGTTTTCCGGAGGTTCCTTTATGGATAGATTCGACGATACAACTCATGATAACTCCTGTATTCATAAAATCATCTCTCTTGAGTGGGATATGTTTCAGGCAGTTAACGAAGGCGGACCGCGCGCCGACTGTCAGGAAGACCGCCTGACATTCGAAGGTATGCGCCGCGGCCAATTTGAGTCTTGGTCTCACGATGTGTGTGAAAGCTATCTCGACGATTTATTGAACGCTGTTCTTGACGGACGTAACCTAGTAACCGAAAAATATATTCATATGATGAAACATGCGTCACCGACGCAATATATCGCGCTTTCAAAAACGATTCAGCTGCCTGATGCCGAAACTGAAAAGTTGGCGCAAAATATTTCGGATATCCTACTGGCGCAAACGGTTGACCTTTTTCAAAATTATCCTTACGTATCCGGTTCCGGACGCCCGTTGCGGTCGATTTCCGACTTCTCCGGCATTACTTCAATCGAGACATATCAACTCGGCGAGCTTTTGACCTACTCAGAAAAAACTCTTCGTCTTTTGAAAAACCACCTTCTGGCGCTTGAAAAAAACGGAAAGTCACTCGCACGCAGCATCCTTGAGAATTCCGTGAAACACTACGGCTACAAAACGCTGGAGGAGGCCGAAACCGCGACGAAATTTCGCATCGATCAAGAAGGTATTAAAATTTCGTTCAGCTGTGACGGCGGCGACGGCTGTACACTTAAGTTATGAATGAATTTTTCGAAAAGCTCGATGCTTTTTATCTGTCCGGAAATCAGCCTGCAATTGAGGACTATATGAGAAAGTATTTACGGGACCTCAAAGATTCGGGTAAAGAAGAAAACCCTGAATATGCTTCCGTTTTAAATGAGTTGGCGGGCTTTTACCGCGGCGTCAGCCGTTATGAGGAATCAGCTGAACAGTTTTCAAAAGCGCTGCAAAACCTTGAACAAAACGGCATGAAACCGTCATCGCAGTACGCAACGATTTTACTTAATCTCGCGGGTCTTCATCGTCTCATGGGAAACCCCACAAACGCCATAACAATGTTCCTCGAAGCGAAAGAAATGCTGATGCGTTGTGAAATGCAGAAGGACTACGCATATGCCGGCGTCCTCAACAATCTGTCGCTCGCTTATCAGGACATCGGTGATTTCAAGAACGCCTATGAATCAGCATATGAATCTTATCAGCTCATACTCCAAAAAGAATCGAACGACCATGAGATCGCGACAGCGCTCAATAATCTCTCTGTTGTATGTTTTAAAACCGGTGACGACGATAAAGCTGAGTCTCTGATCGATGAAGCCCTCCTCTGTTACGATAATATGATTGATAAAAATGTCCATCACGCAGCAGCACTTTCTACAAAAGCGTCTTTACTCTACCGCAAGGGCAGGTATTCGGAGGCTCTTCAATACTTTAACAGAGCACTTGAACTGACTGAAACGTTTTTCGGTAAAAACATTGAATACGCCGCCGGTGCGCGCAACATATCCATGGTTTATGAAGCGCTTGGTGATCTGCCTTCGGCTCAGCAGAATATGAATAGTGCATTATCCATCATCGAAATCATTCTCGGTTCGGAAAATCCCCGGACGCAGGAATATAGGGCCTCGGCCGAAAGACTTTCGATAAAAGGGCGCCGTCCATGAACGGGATTGAACTCAGCCGTCAGTACTTTTTTGATACCGCCGAGCCTCTTCTCAAGAGTGATTTTCCGAGCTTATATCAGCGCATCGCTGCCGGGCTTGTCGGCAACGGGTCAGAATGTTTTGGTTATGACGACGAAATCTCCCGCGATCATGATTGGGGCGTTGATTTCTTTCTATGGGTACCCGAAAGCGACCGTTCTGCTGTTTCGGCGCTTTTTAAGTGGAAGAATTCTCTTTTCGAAAACCATCCGCCGGAATATATGAGGACGCGCTCTGAATATGGTGCCAGAATAGGCGTCATGACTGTCGGAGAGTTTTATACAAGCCTGATCGGATACCCAAACGGCCCAGACAATATTGCAGACTGGCGCAGAATTCCGGAGGAAAACCTTGCGATGGCTGTCAACGGTGCTGTTTTTATAGATAACGCCGGTGATTTTACCGCCACACGCAATAAGCTCCTTCTGTACTTACCAGAGGACTTGCGCAAAAAAAAACTCGCTGCGAAATGCATGGCGATAGCCCAGACCGG
Organism: uncultured Eubacteriales bacterium; assembly: GCA_942492735.1. Taxonomy (GTDB): domain Bacteria; phylum Bacillota; class Clostridia; order Oscillospirales; family Oscillospiraceae; genus Sporobacter. The sequence goes on along the minus strand of OW818648.1, from coordinate 2,953,642 downwards.
GCAGTACAACTTTAGCCGTTGTTATAAACGCAAGGACTATGTCACAATTAAAACTGTCCTGGCACGGTTTACCGACAGCGTCATCGCCGCTGTTTTTCTGCTGAACAAGGTGTATCGCCCATACTACAAATGGGCTTTCATAAAAATGACCGAGCTGCCTATACTCGGTAAACAAGTCGGCACGGAGATCAGCCGTATCGCCATGACACACGGGATTGACGACACATCGTACTCGATCATCGAAAATGGTATCAACAGCATCTGCGCTTTGATTGTTGACGAACTTAGCGCGCAGCACCTTGCGACGTCGGACGATTGGTTTTTGACGACGCAAGGCGAAGAGATTCAAAACAGTATTCACGACAGTTTTTTGCGCTCTCTGCCAGCGCAGTATGAATAAAGGGGGATAAGACATGAGCAAATCAATACTTGTCATCGGCGGAAGCGCTTTTGTAGGTCGCATATTTTCAATACAGATATCGAAGAACGAAGAATATCAACTGCATGTGGTTAACAGAGGCCAATTCCCGTTGAATCTGAAAAACGTTAAAGAGTATAAATGCGACCGACACAGCCCGAGGATGGTTGCGCGGCTTTTACCCGACATCACATTTGACGTGATGATCGACTTCTGCGCTTACAACCCCGGCGAAGTGAGCTCTCTGCTTGAACCGCTCAAAGGCCGGATTAAGCACTATATTGTCATTTCAACAGCGAGCGTCTATGAACCATATGACCACAGCAGCAAAGCAGAAAACGATCCCGTCGTCACAAAATCGGAGGGCGACAGAGTGTCGGACTATATATATAATAAGATTCTCATGGAACAGGAAACAATGAGGACTTGCGAAAGTCTCGGTATACCGTATACGATCTTCCGCCCGACGTTTATTTATGGGCCATTCAATTATTCCGCACGGGAATCCTATTTTGTCGAGCTGATTGCACGAGGTCACGTTGTCCCCGTTCCGAAGGATGCGACGGCACGCTTCAATATGGTTTATGTATTTGATATTGCGCGCGCGTTAGAGCTCTGCATCGGTAATGAAAAAGCATACAATGAAATTTTCAACTTATCAGCCCCTGAAGAGATCACCTATCCGTTACTGCTGGAGGCATTTGAGAGATTTAACGGCGGTCCTTTTATGACGAGACCCGTTACTGTCGAGGAGGTCCTCGATGAAAATATCCCGCTTCCCTTCCCGCTGACGGAAGACGAGATTTTCTCCGGCAAAAAATTGACTGACATATTCGAATTTACGTACACGCCGTTTTTAGAGGGCATGGAAAAGACATATAAAATATTCTACTCCCTGTTTATCAGCTGATTCCAGTGAGATAAAAATATCCCACAATTATTTGGGTGGACGTAGCCTATATAAGCCTGTATCCTTAAGGCAGCGACGGAATACTTCCGCATCGCTGCCTTTTTATAAAATTTTTATGAAACTGCACGGATTCGGCTTTTTCAGTCGTATTGAGTGCAAAGGGGTCAAGCAATGGATATTTCCCAGCAGGAGAAAAACGACCGCGTTGTCAGCGCGATAGATAAGCATGCCGATATGGTACGCCGTATCTGCTTTATGTATCTTAAAAATAACTTTGACGTCGAAGATATTTTTCAGGACGTTTTTTTGCAGCTGTATAGGCATGAGCAGCGCTTTGGAAGCGATGAACATGAGAAGGCCTGGCTTATCAGAGTGACGATTAACAAATGTAAGGATTTCCATAAAAGCTTCTTCAGACGTCAAGTTTGTCCGCTTGACGATATCGAATTAGTTTTTGAGGATGAGACAGAAAATGAAGTTATGTGTGAAGTTCTGGCGCTGCCACAGAAATTTAAGGATGTTATATATCTCTTTTATTACGAGGGTTATACAGTACCGGAAATCTCGAAACTCTTAGGCACGAAAGAAAATACAATCTATTCGCATCTGCACAGGGCAAAAATATTGCTCAAAGATAAACTTGAGAGGTAATCATATGGAAACAGCTTTTAAAAAAGCGCTTAACCAGATTAAGGCTGACGATAACTTAAAGCAGAAAACAGCAGAGTATATATTGAAGGCCGACTCAAACGTCATCTCCATAAATTCGGCCGCTGCATTAAAAAAGAAACCTCAATTTACAAAAAGGCTCATCGCGGCCGCCTGCATTGCCGCCGTCTTCTGCGCGCTCCCAATTGGGACATATGCCTATTATAAGACGCCGACGTCTTATGTATCCATTGATATCAACCCCAGCATAGAACTTGGCATAAATTCATTCGGAAAAGTCGTTTCAGTCAAGGCCTATAACCTTGACGGCGAAACGGTTATCGCCGGTTTGTCACTTCTCAATTCGAATGTTGAAAGCGCTGTCAAGCACATCGTCAAATCAGCAGCACAAAATGGTTTTATTAAAGACGACGGATCAAGCTTTATCTCTGTCACAGCGGAAACAAACAGTGATAAAAAGGCCGAAGAGCTCAAACAGGATGCCCAAGCCGGCGCAATAGACGCGATCGACTCTGAAGATGATACAGCAACCATTCAGGCAGACAATATGGCGCTGGACAGACGTGACGAGGCCTTAGATCTCGGTATCACACCGGGCAAACTCAATCTCATACAAAAACTACAGGATTTCGACCCGGAAATCAAAACAGAAGACTACAAAGACTCTTCCGTCAGCGATATTCAAAAGAGATACTCCGAGCTTAAAAAAGAAAATAGCGGAAAAGACGACAAAGACGATCCCGACGAAGACGGTGCTCCAAGTCCAAGTGTATCTCCGTCCGCCTCACCGGATGCATCACCGTCGGCTGTGGATTCACCGGATAACAGTGCAAAACCGGGTAATCATTCAAATGGCAATAATAATGGCAACGGCTCAAATAAACACGACGAAGAAAACAGCCGCCCTTCCCCCGGCAGTAATCCGGAAAGCAGTCCGTCAATTACTCCCAGTCATAACGATGATTCCGATCCCCGAAATCACAACAACAATAATGATAATTACAATCCCGAAAACGATCACGGATATAACGACGATTAACAATATCGTGTCTGTAGTCCGTAGGGGGCGATGCCCACATCGCCCCGTTGGCATTTTTGATACCTCGCCGAGGACACATGAACGACGGGGCGATGTGGGCATCGCCCCCTACGAAAACATAACAAAGCGGCAGACGATTAACACGTCTGCCGCTTCTTTATGCTGCTCTATTAATACCTATTATCAAATATGCGCTTCGTTTTCTTCTCACTGCGCGGGAGCTCACCGACCGCAACGCCTTTTGGCACGATGGACAGTCCAATCTGCGTCTTAAACGCACTCTTTGCGTCGGACTCGACTGTTTTAATGTCGGATTTCGGGAGTATCTCTAAAAACAGCGTCATGATGTCTTTACCGTTCAAATGATCGATCATGACTTGATATTCGCTGCTGACGCCATCAACGCCGCGCAGGACATCCTCAATCTGACCGGGGTAAATATTGACGCCTTTGACCTTCACCATGTCATCCGTACGTCCGATGAGTGTATCAATCCTTGGATACGGGCTGCCGCAGGCGCAGTCTCCCGGAATGATCCGTGTCAGATCATGTGTGCGGTAGCGGATAAGCGGCGCGCCCTCTTTACAGAGCGTTGTGATGACGAGCTCGCCTACTTCCCCGTCCGGCAAAACTTTGCCTGTATTCGGGTCGATGATTTCAAAGTACAGATAGTCGTCCCAATAATGCATGCCACACTCATGCGCGCAGCTCATGCCGATACCGGGGCCATAAATTTCAGTCAGACCATAGATGTCATAGAGCTCAACGCCGAGCTCATTGGCAATTCTGCGGCGCATTTTTTCGCCCCAGCGCTCGGAGCCTATGACGCCTTTTGTCAAATGTATCTTATTCTTAACGCCGCGCTTTTCTATTTCCTCGGCGAGCAATAGCGCATACGATGATGTGGAGCAAAGCACTGTGCTTTTAAGGTCCTCCATCATCTTGATCTGCTTGTCGGTGTTGCCGGGGCCCATCGGGATGACCATGCAGCCCAAAAGCTCTGCCCCGAGCTGAAAACCGATACCAGCCGTCCAAAGCCCGTACCCGGGTGTGACATGAACGCGGTCCATCGCCGTTATGCCCGCCATTTCATAACAGCGTTTAAACATCAAAGACCAGTCTTCGACGTCTTTTTTTGTGTAGGGGATGATAATTGGTATACCGGTTGTTCCGGACGATGAATGAATACGGATAATGTCTTTTTCAGGTACAGCTGCGATACCGAGCGGATACGCGTCGCGCAGCTCCTCTTTATTCGTGAACGGGAGGCGCTCGAAATCCTCGGTTGACTTGAAAGTGCTGAGATCAAAATCCGCAAGCTTCTTCTGATAAAAACCGCCGTCAAAATTCTTGAGCCGCCCAACGAGTTCCTGTAAGGTGTCCAGCTGTTCTTTTTTCAATTCCATAGTTATGTATTCCTCCTCAAGCGCATGTAGGGTCGATTCATGAATCGACCTTTTCGCTGTTAATGTAACGTTGGGCGATTCGTGAATCGCCCCTACATGCGATTATGTGTTGCTTGCTTTCACACTTCCTAAACGGAGCGCTTTGAGACTGCCTTCGACATGCTTGGGGGCCATCAGCTTATGTATAGCCGAGGCAATTTCGTCCTGTGAAAATTCGACGGCGCCGCAGCCGGAGGCCGCGCCGATGAGCGCGATGTTCAGCGCGCGGGATGTGCCGCATTCCGCACAGATCGCCTCACCGTCGACAATCACAGTGTTATTAACCTTAGATTTTAGATAATCCAGCATAACATCGCCGCTGTAGCCGCTGTCCGACAGCGTATCCGTTGTCGGCTTAATAGCGCGCTGAGCGACAATCACCGTGCCGTCGGGTTTAAGGTAATCAAGACAGCGAACTGCTTCAGCAGGCTCAAATCCGATGATAATGTCTGCCTGACCTTTTGGAATGATCGGTGAGAACATCGCGTCGCCGATACGCACATGGCTGACGACACAACCGCCGCGTTGTGCCATACCGATCGTTTCGGCTGTATGCGCGGACAGGCCTCTGTCCATACCGCACTGCGCAAGCAGCTTTGAGGCAAGTACAGTGCCCTGGCCCCCGACTCCGGCTAGAAGAATATTCATAAATTTACGCCTCCCCCGATAGCGCCCGTCGGGCAAACCTGTGTGCACAGTGTGCAGCCATTGCATAGACTATCTTCGATAGCTGCTTTTCCGTCTGCCCGGATAATCGCCGGACATCCAAGTTCCTTGACGCAGCGCATGCAGCCGATGCATTTTTCCGGATCGACTTGAATTGGTGTCCCCTGGTCGACAACGTAGATACAAGGTGACAGAAATATAATCGCCTGAACGCCGCCGTCGTCGACAGCATTCTTAACTGCCGCTGCCGCTGCTTTCAGATCGAGAGGGTCGATGATCTGGACGTTTTTGACACCGACCGCTCGGAGTATATCGGGTATACTCAGTTTTCTCGCTATGACATTGTCGCCCATAAGCGTTTTCCCTGTTCCGGGGTGCGGCTGATGACCGGTCATTGCTGTCGTTGAATTATCCAGAACGACAAGAATCATGTCGGTATTATTGTATACCGCGTTCACGACGCCGGAGATACCTGAGTGAAAGAATGTGGAGTCGCCGACAAACGCGAAGCAGATTGTATCGTGTTCCGCACGCTTGATTCCCTGCGCAAGTGTAATTCCTGCGCCCATACACAGGCATGTATCAACCATGTCCAGCGGCGCGGCATTGCCAAGAGTATAGCAGCCAATATCGCCTGAAAATACGGCTTTTTTACCGTTATTTTTCATTGCCTGCTTCACGGCATAAAACGACGCTCTGTGCGGGCAGCCTGCGCATAATACCGGAGGCCGCACAGGCAGCGGCGGCAATTCGTTGATGACCGGCTTATTATATGAGACGTGCAGAAAGTCAGAAAGCTGCGCCGACACGCTTTCAACCGTATTCTCACCCGCACTCTGGACGTGGCCGGTCAGCTTCCCTTTTATCACGAGCTTTATGCCGCGTTTGCCGCAGAGAAAAATGAGTTCTCTTTCAATGACCGGATCAAGCTCTTCAATAACGAGTACTTCATCCAGTCCGTCAAGAAATTCATACGCCAGTGTTTCCGGAAACGGAAACGGCGTCGCTATCTTCAAAAGACGACACTCCGCACCGAGGCTCTTGAGCGCTTCCTTTGTATAGGCGTAGCTGACGCCACCCGAGGCAATCCCAATCTTACCTGTTCCGGTTATGCAGTTGAATCGATACGTAGAGAAGTCCTCACCGATTTGAGGATTTCTATTTTCAATTTTCAAATGAGCCCCATACGACAAACGCGGGAAAATGACCCACTTTGAATCCTTTATGAAACCCTCAGGTACGATTGTCTTAACTGCCTCGGAAACTTCAATCGGCGCGGTTGCGTGGCAAAGCCGCGTCGTCGGCCTGAAAAGGACAGGCGTATGATATTTTTCGCTATAATCGAAAGCGTCCCCGATCATTTCATATGCTTCTTCGGGTGATGACGGGTCAAAAACAGGCAGCTTTGAGTACCGTGCGAAGGTGCGCGTATCTTGTTCTGTCTGTGATGAAATGGGCCCAGGGTCATCCGCCACCATCACGACCATACCGCCCTTTATCCCGATGTAAGCGAGGCTCATCAGCGGATCAGAAGCGACGTTAAGTCCGACCTGCTTCATCGTGACAAGCGCCCGTGTTCCTGTATATGCAGCTCCGGCGGCGACTTCGAGCGCCGCTTTTTCATTGACGGACCATTCGATATATATGCCGGGATTGTCCTTTGCGATGGTTTCGAGTACTTCGGTTGACGGCGTTCCGGGATAGCCGCTGGCGACGCCGATTCCGGCGCGAAGCGCTCCCAACGCAATGGCCTGATTTCCCATGAGTAGTCTCTGTGACATGTATAATCCTCCGACCGGTGCAAAAATAACTTTAATCAATTAAACTTAGCCTATATTACATAAATAATGACTGTTTGTAAATGCCTTTGCCAATGTTCCTCCGCGTCATGCGCTCTTGAAAAGCGTCATTCTGCCCTATTTTTGTATATTTGTTACATCACAGGGAAAAATACCAAAGATTCGCCATAGCCATATCGTTTGGATACTTCAGCAGGAGGATATCGATGTCAACGCAGAAATTCGACAGTTTTGTGGAACCGGAAGATTTAGCGCAGTTTGCGCGGGACAGCGCGAAAGCTCTCGATACCGGCAATTTGGTTTCACCATTATATACGGCAATGAACGCTGAAAAAAATCTCTCTTTTATCAAAAGTGTCATGCATACCGCTACAGCTTTTGCCGAGGCACATGTCACAATTCCGCAGGAGATTGAGTGGCTGCTGGATAACTGGTATATCGCGGAGCGGGAAGGTAAATGCGCCATATCCGACATTAAAACTTCACCACGTCTTAGAAGTGTTATGAATAAGAAAAAAAGGCTCGTTGTCAGCGAAGCGGCGTTCTCGCTCGTTCGGTCAGGTGCCGGGACTGTGACATCGGAAAGCGTCGAAGTATTCCTCGACGCTTTTCAAGATGAAATATGTCTTTCCGAAGCAGAACTGGCCTCCTTTATTCCGGCTTTAAGGCTGGAACTCATCGCAAATCTGGCTGAAGCCTGTCGAAAGCTCCAGTATGTGATAACAGACGGCGTTGCTGGGGATGGGCTAGATATTTTCTTTGGCAGACTTTTCTCTTCGCTGCGATTTCTCTCCGGTTTTGACCCTTCGAAAATACTCGAGAGCGTCAACAGAGTCGAACGGACGCTCAGGCGAGATCCTGCCGGTATCTATGCGGATATGGACGAACAGACGCGATATTCGTATCGCCGAGAAATCGCCAGAATGGCTGACGACGGTGATGAGAGCGAGCATGCAATTGCAAGCAGAATTCTGACACTGTCACAGAAAAACGACCATCATGTCGGTTATTATATCTTCACTAAACCATTGGGCTTTGAACACAGGCGCAGGACAGGCACTTTTTATATCAGCTTTATTATACTGGCGAGTTTATTCGTTTCGCTCCTCATCAGCTTCATGCTGGATGCGCCTGTCATTTCAGTGCTGCTTCTTCTGCCTGTCTCGGAATTTGTAAAAAACATCACGGACTATATTGTTCTGCGTATCATCCATCCGCAGAGGATCCAGCGCTTAGACCTCTTAAGCGGTGTTCCTGATGAAGGGCGTACGCTTTGCGTTATCTCTGTTATGATGTCGTCGGCTGACGTCGGCATGCGTGCCGCCAGTCTGCTTGAAGAATACAGGCTTTCCAATCGTGACGCCGGCAGGAACCTACACTTCGGGATTCTGGCCGACTTGCCGGATTCTAAAGAAATCACCCATCAAAATGACAGCATATTCATTAACAGCGCAAAGACCGAAATTGACCGTCTAAATACCAAATATGGCGGGGGGTTTTTTCTTTTTTCCCGCGGACGTCAAAAAAATACGCACGATGAACGATTTACCGCTTGGGAGAGAAAAAGAGGTGCTATCCTTGAGCTCTGCAGATTCATCAGTGGACTTGAGTCAAAGCTGAACTGTACGACTGGGGCGTGTGAAAGATTAAAAGGAACGCACTACATCATCACACTTGACAGCGACACAAGATTGTGTGCCGGATCAGCCCGGGAACTCATTGGCGCTGCTCTTCATCCGTTAAATAAACCTGTTATCGACAAAGAACGCGGTATCGTTGTATCCGGCAACGGCATCATCCAGCCGAGAATTTCTGTGGATCTCGCTGCTGCAGGTCAAAGCCATTATACGAAGATATTTGCCGGTCTAGGTGGCATTGACCCCTATGGCGGTATGACAAGTGATATTTACCAGAACTTATTCGGCACCGGTAGCTTCGCCGGAAAGGGCATCATCGATATAGAGAGCTATCTTGCCTGCCTGGACAAGCGTTTTCCCGAAAACACGGTGCTGTCTCACGACTTGCTGGAGGGGGCTTATCTGCGTTGCTCTTTTGCCGGCGATATTGAGCTGACGGACGGGTACCCCGCCAAGGTGACGACGTACTATGACAGAATGCACCGCTGGACGCGCGGCGATTGGCAATCACTGCCCTGGCTCTGCAGAAAGGTAAAGACAGCCGACGGCATAAAATCCAAAAACCATCTCGGACAAATTGACAAATGGAAAATAGCCGATAACCTGCGCCGCAGCCTCGTTCCGATTTTTACGTTTGCGGCACTCGTGTCAGGTATGCTCCTGCATAATAAGGACTTCATATGGGCAGCTGGAATTGCCATTCTATCCGCTGTTTCTCATCTGATTATTTCCTCAGCCGCCGGCGTTTTTACTAAGAAATGCGGCAGAGTTCGATATCATTCAACAGTGCGCAGCGGACTCGGCAGTCAGGTTCTTCAAACATCCATCCGGCTGGTCTTTTTACCTTATGAAGCGCTTATCTGTTTGAGCGCTATTATTACAGCGCTGTTTAGGATGTTCATTTCACATAAATATCTACTGACATGGGTAACGGCAGCCGACTCGGAAAGAAAAACAAAAAACAACGTCCTTACTGTACTCAAAAGGCTCTGGCCGACGTGCTTGATTTCTATCGCCATCGCCCTCTTTACGCGATTTCCGGTAGCATCAGCTGTCGGTGTCGTCTGGGCGCTCTCTCCCCTCTTGGTTTTTTATCTTGGCCGCGACAGCACCAGAAAAGAAAACCTAGAGCCTGAGGATCGGCTCATTCTCTCTCGGTGTGCCGGTGACATCTGGCGTTATTTTGACGAGCTTATGACGCGCGAGGATAATTATCTGCCGCCCGACAATTATCAGGAACAGCCCGCCGCCGGTGTGGCACACAGAACATCGCCAACAAATATCGGCCTTGCGTTCTTGTCGGCCCTCGCGGCACTTGACCTAGGCGTCTGCTCGAGAGATCGCGCTGTTGAAGTCATAACCAAGCTTTTTGATACTATCAGTAAGCTGCCAAAGTGGCACGGCCATCTGTATAATTGGTACGATACGCTGACGCTTCACATCCTGCAGCCGGCTTATGTGTCGACGGTTGATTCAGGGAATCTCGCCGGTTGTCTGATTGCGCTGCATGAGGGTCTTATCGAATTAGGTGAGAAGGAACTTGCGGCAACTGCAGAAAACCTCCTCGAAAATATGCGTTTCACAGCGCTGTTTGACGAGAAACGGCAGCTTTTTTATATCGGCCGGGATACGTCTAAAGATGAACCAACCGAGGGGTGGTATGACCTTCTGGCCTCGGAAGCGCGGCAGACCAGCTATATTGCCATAGCTCGAGGTGACATCCCGAGAAAGCACTGGAGAAGACTCGGCCGGTCTCTTGTGGCTAAGGATGGATATAGAGGCATGGCTTCGTGGACAGGCACAATGTTCGAGTACATGATGCCGGAGCTGCTGTTGCCGTTTTATCACAATTCCCTTGTCTATGAAAGCCTGAAATTTTGCCTTTACGTTCAAAAAAAACGCGCCGAAGGATATCCCTGGGGAATGTCGGAAAGCGCCTTTTACGCATTCGACCACACCCTCAGCTACCGTTATAAAGCGCATGGCGTCCAGCGTCTTGCTTTGAAGCGCGGCATGGGCCGTGAAGCCGTTGTCTCTCCCTATTCAACCTTTCTTGCCCTTCAGGTCGACCCTAAAGCATCAATTCAAAACTTGAAGCGTCTTCTAAAAATGGGAATGGAGGGCCGTTACGGGCTTTACGAAGCTGTTGATTTTACACCCAGCCGACTCAGAAGCAACAGCTATGAAATCGTTAAAACTTTTATGGTACACCACATTGGCATGAGCCTTGTCGCCATAGACAATGTATTAAAACCGAGCATCATGCAGCGGCGCTTTATGCGTAACCGCGAAATGGCGTCCTTTGCCGAATTGCTTCAAGAAAAAGTCCCCGTCGGCGGCATCATTCTTCGGCAGCCGCCCCTCGACGTTCCAGAAAAACCCCTCAGAGTCTCGTCGCAGAACTGGCACATAGAGTGCGGTGCCATCGATTACAGAAATCCTCGATATACGCAGCTATGCAACGGCGCATATAACGTCACGATTGCTGAAACAGGTCAAAGCAGATCCGTTTGGAACGGCGTCACCCTGACCAAAACATCTTTTGAGCCGTTGGGGACGGACTCGGGTATGTCGTTCTATCTCAACTGCGGCGGCGATATCCTCTCGCTTCTCCCCTCACCCGTTTTCGATAAAAATGTCCGTTATTCAGCCGAGCTGACTGGGGCATATGGCCGAATTAATGCAAAAAGCGGGTCCATTCATTCTTCAGTTACCGTCAGTGTGCCTGAAAACGATGCCGGTGAACTCCGAACCATTGAAATCATCTCTTCTGTACAGCGCGAGGCAGAGCTCGTGTGCTTTTTTGAGCCCGTGCTTGCGCACCAGTCCGATTACGAATCACACCCTGCCTTCTCAAAGCTTTCACTGGAAACGTCTGTGTATGACAATACAATTATCGTCAAACGCAGGCCGCGCGCAAAAGGACGCGGTATAGCGCTGGCATTTGACTCAAACTGCCCGATGGCTTTTGACACCTCACGCGAGACGGCGCTTGGACGCGGCGGAATAAACGCACTGAGGCTGGCGCTCCAGCGAGAACCTTCCAGCTCCTTGGGAGCTGTTCTCGATCCTTGTGTTTTTGCCCGGACGAAGCTTCTGCTCGAACCGGGTATACCTTGCCGCGTCAGTTATTCTCTTACAACCGCCGCAACGCCCGCGGCCGCGTCAGCCGCAGCAAAAAGAATCCTATCCGTTACAGCTGCGCCTGCCTATTCACGCCTTGACGAAACGGCGCACCGTCTGAAGCTGTCACCCGAACAGCTTGAGCGCGCGATGGCACTGCTGCCCGGTTTGCTCAATTGCTCACCCGATCGGTTGATAACGGAAGAAAACGTGACGTCTCTAAAACACGGTCAAAGGAGCCTGTGGAGTCTCGGTATATCCGGCGACCTGCCGCTTCTGACCGCTGTTATCGACAATGAAAACGACATCGTAACGACATCTGAGCTTGTACCTATACATCAGCTGCTTGCTGAAAACGGTATATCCTTTGATCTTGTCTTTTTGGTGAAAGGATGCGGTGATTACCGCAGCACGCTTCGTGACAGTCTCATCGATATTCTTCGCATAAACAACGTCGAAGGCCGACTAAGCGCGCGCGGCGGTATTCATCTGGCTGACAGCTCGTTAGAAGGTGCCGATACTGTCCGTGCTGTCTCGTCTTGGATTGTCGAAATAACCGAAAAGCAGCCGAAAACAGCTCGTGTTGAGAATGTCCAGCCGGTGCCGCATGCGTTTTTTTGCGTATGCCCCGAGCAGGAGTTTACAAATTACTATAACGAAGACAACAGCTTTACCTTTGTCGTATCCGGCATGCTGCCGCATAATTCTTGGACTCATATGCTTGCCAATGGATCGTATGGTTATCTTGCGACGGATGCCGGAACCGGTCATATGTGGCATATAAATGCCCGTGAGAATAAAATCAACCGCTGGCTGAACGACAGCCTTGCGACCGATGGTACAGAAAAACTCGAGCTTATTAAAAGCGGCGTGAAATACTCCCTTTTCGCATCTATTGATGGCTTTCCATGTACCGTAACGTACGGCTTCGGCTGGGCTGAATGGGCAAAAACAATCAACGGCAGAACTTATGTGACACGCGCCTTCGTCCCTCATGATAGCCCTGCGCGTGTCATTATAATAAGTTCAGATGACCCTGAGGATATTGAAATCGCCTACTACACAGATCTCGTTTTGTCGCCCGATACGGAAGACTGTGTTTATGTGACAACGAATCGCACCGAAAACTTGATTTCTGCCCGCAACCTCTACAATATTGATTTTCCGGATACTGTATTTTATTTAACGGCATCGTCTCCGGAAATATCGTTTACCTGTTCAAAAAACAGTTGGCTGACAGGGATATATGACGGCATAACAGGTACAGGAATCATTCCCTGTGCCGCCGCCCTGTATCGGACGAACAGGTCTCTGGTTATCGTCACTGGCTGTGATACGCCAGAAAACCTGCAGATGCTTGCAGTTACAGATAACGCATACGCTAAGCTTCATGAGACTATTGCATATTGGCGTCAGATGACTTCCAAGCTCAACGTTAAAACGCCGAATGAGAACCTGAATAGGTATATTAACGGCTGGTCATTGTATCAAACACTCGCATGCCGCGTATTTGGCAGGAGCTCTCTGTATCAAAGCGGCGGAGCTTATGGCTTCAGAGACCAGCTGCAGGATGTCTGTGCTGTGATCGATGAAGCGCCGCAGATTGCCCGCGAGCATCTGCTGCGCGCGGCCGCCCACCAGTTTGAGGAAGGCGACGTCCAGCATTGGTGGCATCCGGCGAATCGAACCGGTGAGAACAGCGATAAAGGTGTGCGCACGCGGGTAACCGACGACCTTCTGTGGCTGCCGTACACGCTTTGTGTCTATATCGAAAAAACAGGAGACAGGGCAATATTGGAAATGACTGTGCCGTATGTCAAATCTCATTTGTTAACGGAAGATGAGACGGAGCGTTACGAGCAGCCGAAAATCAGCGATATCTCAGAGACAATGCTGCTGCATGCCATAAAGGCGGTCGATTTGGTGTTGAGTCGCGGCACAGGCAGTCACGGCTTATGTTTCATCGGCAGCGGCGACTGGAACGACGGCATGAATCTCGTCGGTGCCGCCGGTGAAGGCGAAAGCGTCTGGCTCACCTGGTTTCTCTGTGTGACCGCCACAAAGATGGCATCAATTTGTTCGGACGCCGGTAATCCCGGTGCTGCATCCAGATTTCTTGAAGCCGTCGTCCAACTAAAGCGGGCGGCGGAGGCGTCCTGGGACGGCGACTGGTATAAACGCGGCTATTATGATGACGGCTCTCCGCTTGGCTCCTGCACATCCGAGGAATGCCGGATCGACTCAATCGCGCAAAGCTTTGCCGCTCTGAGCAACGCCGACACGGAGAAAACAAAAACGGCTCTATCATCTTCTGTTAATCGGCTCTACGACAAAGACGATCGTGTCGTCCGGCTTTTCGACCCGCCCTTTTCCGAAGGCAGCAGCACGCCCGGATATATCAAAGGATACAGCCCGGGATTCCGAGAAAACGGCGGTCAATATACGCACGGCGCAGTTTGGCTCGCTATGGGTCTCTTTATATCCGGAATGACGGACGAGGGTTGGAATATCCTTGAATCGCTGCTTCCCCAGGGAAGGCCCGACAACATTTATAGGACAGAGCCGTTCGTTCTTGCAGCCGACGTTTACACGGCTGAAGGCCATGTCGGACGCGGCGGCTGGACGTGGTATACAGGCGCAGCAGGCTGGTTCAGGCGCGTCACACTGGAGAATTTACTGGGTCTAACGCTCCAGAATGGTGTCCTGACTGTTGAACCCAACCTCCCGTCTTCGTGGGACGGTTATGAAGCCGACTGGCTGCAAAACGGCAAAACGTATCATATAGCCATTAAAAATGACGGCAGCATTACGGTAACCATGAATGGTCAGCCTGTTGGCGATCGTCGTGAAATTATCGTTCGAGAGCGCAAAAGTTTCGTTACTGAAAATTCATAATAATTTTATTTTCCAAAGTTTATGAAAAGTAGTATAATAGGCTTATACTGATTATACTCGAAAAACAAGATTTTTCTGCCGGGAGGCGCGACATGCAGAACGTTATCAGAAGACAAATCATGCCGGACGCATATCTGACGTGCGTCAAAACAGATAAATTTAAGACATGCTGTCTATCGCTCAACCTTATCACAAAGCTTGATAAGGAGACAGCCGCAAAAAATGCCCTCCTGCCGCGCGTTCTTTTGAGAGGGACGTCCTCCTATCCGGACATGGAGAGTATCAACAATTATCTCGACGCGCTCTATGGCGCGCGCATTGTCCCGATGGTACGCAAAAAAGGCGAGCTGCATTGCATCGGTTTTCTTGCCGATTTTATTGACGACGACTTTGTGCCGAAAGGTGAAGATATCCTCGAAAAGGCATCTTCCCTTCTCGGTGAGATGCTTTTATCTCCAAACACGCACGGCGGGCTGCTGCTCACCGAATATGTTGACAGTGAGCGAAAAAATCTGATTGACGATATTCGGGCTGGTATTAATGACAAACGGAGCTACTCGCTTGACAGACTCTTTGAACTGATGTGCAGCGATGAGGCCTTCGGTACCAACAAGCTTGGAAATGAGAGCCATGCCGAGGCAATTACGGCAGTAGCGCTGACAAAGCACTACAGAAACATCCTGGCAACATCTAAAATCGAGATCTTTTATTGCGGGGCGCATGACGCCGATAGAGTTGAAGCAGCGGTGCGCAGCGCGCTCTCGACGCTGCCCAGAAACGGTGCCGCCATGCAGTTCAACACTGATGTTAAGCTGACTGCTGCTGCGACTAACACGCGGTCGTTTACGGATAAGCTCGAGGTTAATCAGGGTAAGCTGACGGTCGGCTTCCGGCTCGGCAAATGTATGCTCTCTCCGAATTATGCCGCCATCATGGTCTTCAACGCGGTTTTCGGCGGGTCGGTGACATCAAAGCTGTTTTCAAATGTCCGGGAAAAGCTATCGCTGTGTTATTACGCGAGCTCGCTCATTGAAAAGCATAAGGGCATCATGGCCGTCGCTTCTGGTGTCGAGTTCGCAAAATTCGATGAAGCGCTCAAAGAAATACTCGCCCAGCTTGACGCCATTCGTCAAGGCGAAATCAGCGACTGGGAGCTTATGTCGGCACGGCGCGCCGTCATCACCTCGATCAAATCGACAATGGACAAGCCGACAGGCCTGGAAGATCTATTTTTCGACCAGTCTGTCGCCTCTATCAAGATCACCCCCGATGAGTTGGCTGCCTTAGCGGACAGCGTAACGCTTGCCGAAGTAGCGGCTATTGCATCAGGCGTTGAACTGGACACAGTATATTATCTTACCGGCACGGCCAGTCCTGTCGGAGCAGGCATTGGAGGTGTCTCAGATGAAGAATAAGGGTTACGATCTCATAAGAGAACAGGTTTACAGCGAAAAACTGGAGAATGGTCTGTCGTGTTTTATAATTCAAAAACACGGTTACAATAAGAGCTTTGCGTTTTTCGCAACAGATTACGGCGGAGCTGACAGGCGATTCAAGCACTCTGGTCAATGGATCGACACACCGATGGGCGTCGCGCATTTCCTTGAGCATAAAATGTTTGACACAAAAGACGGCAATGCGCTGACCAATCTTTCGGCAAACGGCGCTTCACCGAACGCTTTCACCTCATCGGACATTACTGCCTATCACTTTGAGAGCACCGAAAAATTCGAAGAGAATCTGGAGATACTTCTGAGTTTTGTGTCTGTTCCCTTCTTTACACAGGAGAGTGTCCAAAAAGAACAGGGCATCATCGGACAGGAAATCCATATGACGGAGGATGAGCCCGATTACGCAGTCTATTATGGTCTTATGAAATCGCTCTATCAAAGCAATCCCCTGAGGGATTCTGTCGCCGGTACGGTTGAGAGCATCGCCGAGATTACAGCGGACACACTTTATAAATGCCATAATGTTTTTTACAACCCGTCGAACATGGCGCTTTGTGTCGCGGGAGATGTTGATCCCGAAAAGATCGTCGCCATCGCCAGAAAAGTCCTGCCGAAGGATGCCGGTGAAGTCCCCGAGCGCGACTACGGCCCTCAAGAAAAGCTTACGCCTGAAACGCTGCGCGCTGAACAGGAGATGGAAGTCAGCATCCCGATATTTCTGATGGGCTCAAAGGTTACGCCCGTTAAGGATGGAAGCGACTATTTAAAACAGGAACTCATCGGCAGCCTAAGCCTTGAAATATTGGCCGGTCACTCCTCTCCTCTTTATCTGAGGTTATACAAAGAAGGTCTCATCAACAGCAGCTTCTCCGCTGCATACGAAGCGGCTGCCGGTGCGGCGTACGTGATGGCTGGCGGAGAAAGTGCCGATCCCGATAAAGTCTTCGAAGCCTATAAAAACGAAGCGAAGCTCTTGGCGGAAAAAGGACCCGACCTCGCGGTGTTCAACCGTTTAAAAAAGGCAATGGCCGGACGGCAGATACGTTCGCTCAATTCTATGGACAGCATTTGCTACAATTACGCGCGCGGCTACTTCAGAGGTTATGATGCCTATGAAGCACCTGAAATCTTAAATGGAATAAAACCCGATGACGTGACGGCATTTTTTAAGAACAATATGACGCCCGAAAAAATGGCAATATCCATTATCAAGCCCAGACAGGGGGTTTAAGCGACATTTCAATAGCGGGTTAATATTATTAACCTCAGATGAATATATAGAAAGAGTGGTTCATGTGCAGGATGTAACGATATCATTCCCGCTTTTTGGGGATCAATTTGTGATGAATCCGCCGACGCATTTCGTAGTTTTCGGTATGCCGATTTACTGGTATGCTGTGATTATCGCAGTCGGTTTCACCCTAGCAATACTTTATATCCTAAAAAGACGCGAAGCTTTTGGTTTGTCTCAAGACAACATTCTCGATATGTTCATCATCTGTGTTCCTTCAGGCATCATCGGGGCGAGGCTGTATTACGTCATTTTCAATCCCGCCAACTACTTCGGTCCAGGGAAATGGCTTAATATCTTTAATACCCGGGAGGGCGGTTTGGCGATATACGGCGGTGTCATTGCAGCGGCTATTGCGCTTTTCATTTACAGCAGAATCAAAAAGATTCCCGTCACCGTATTCCTCGATGTCGGGGCGCTCGGACTGCTGATCGGTCAGACACTTGGGCGCTGGGGCAATTTCATGAACCGCGAAGCCTTCGGCGGTGAAACAAATCTGCCGTGGAAGATGGGGTTGACATCCACCTCCGGAACCCTCTACGTCCATCCGACCTTTCTGTATGAATCGCTCTGGAATGTGCTGGGCTTCATACTCATTCATATATTTTCAAAAAAACACAGAAAATATGACGGTCAGATATTTTTGCTCTATGTCGCCTGGTACGGGTTCGGACGATTTCTAATTGAGGGGCTCCGAACAGACAGCTTATACCTCGGATCCACAGATATCCGCATCTCTCAGCTTGTCGCCGTGCTCTCTTTCGCTGCTGCCGTTTTTCTGCTTCTGCGGTTCAAAATGCGGAAGAAACCCAAATCTAGCGACCTTTATGTAAATATCAAAGCAACACAAGAACATGCCGGTAAAGACGATACGGCTGATAATAACGACGTTGAATAAGGAGTTGATATTCTATGGCAAATTTTGATGAATTTAAGCAAAAAGCAAAGGATACAATGGAGATTATCGCCGACAGATCAGTTGAGCTTTATAAAATTGCTGAGGAAAAGACGAAGCTGTTTGCAAAGATTACCAAGCTCGGTGCAGAGGTTGCGCTAGAAAAGGGAACCGTCAGGAAACTCTATAGAGAAATTGGTAAAAAGTACTACGAACTGCATAAACCTTCACCGGAAGAGTCTCTTGCGCAGACATGCTCTGAGGTTACCGCTTCTCTTGAACGCATCGCCGTCAAGCAAAAAGAAATTGAAGAGCTCAAAAACTCCATAGATCTCGGTGTAAATGCTGACGCCGAGGACCTTGACGCTGACAAAGATATCGAAGTCGAAATCATTATTGAAGAATTTGATAAACCAGAGCAGGATGATGCGCCCGATGATTTGACCAGTGTCGATGTAATCCCCGTGGAAGAAGAACAGATTAATAGCGAGGATATCATCGGCAAGACCCCACCGGAATTCAAGCTCTAGACATTTTGTCAACAAAAAAACCCCTATGCCCTTTGCTTAAATGAGCATAGGGTTTTTTTGTAGTAACACGAGCTTTTTCGAACGCTACTCAAGCCATGTTCTATATTTCAAGTTTTCTTTCAACGTACGCATAAAGCTGACTTCATTACTCAGAATAATTCTTATGCTATTTCTTTTGTATTTCATCCGAAGCCGAATAGATGGTTAATAAATTAACGACGTATGGTTTTATTTTTGTATTATTTAATCGCCTTTTTGGACTATTGTATTAAAGTGCCATTTTAGAACGTTTTTCAGGGTGCTTTATATTTACTTAATGGCGTGCAGGTGATAAAATCATACCAGTTTAAAAGGTCAATATTTCCTGCGGCATCTTTAGATATACACTGTATGTTTATATGAGAAAGGAGTTTATATTGAAAGCTCACGAAATCATGGAAAAACGCATGGCCTTCTCTTTCGAGGTCTTTCCCCCGAAAACTGACGCCGGCATGGAAAAGCTGGTTGGAAAAGGCGGCGTGCTTGACAAGCTTTACACGATGAAGCCTGACTACATCTCCTGCACATATGGCGCAGGCGGCGGCAACGTCGGTAAGAACCTTGAGGTTCTAGATAGTGTCAAAGCTTCAGGAAATGTGATTCCGATCACCCACTTTACCTGCATCGGTAACTCGCGCGAGGGAATAAAGCAACAGCTTCAGACATATCTGGACCACGGCATCGATCATATCTTAGCACTGCGCGGCGACCTGCCCTTTGGCTGGTCCGGCACTGGCGGCGACCTGCATTATGCCACTGAGCTTGTAAAATTTATCCGCAGCGAATTTGGTGATAAGTTTTCCATTGCCGTGGCCGGCTCTCCCGAGGGCCATATTTCCTGCCGGAGCCTAGAGTCCGATATTTCATTCCTGAAGCAGAAGCAGGACGAGGGTGCCAACTTTATCATGACGCAGCTGTGCTGGGATATGGACGCCTTCCGCTATTGGATGGACGCGATCCGCAATGCCGGCATCACAATGCCCGTTGATGTGGGCATCATGCCTGTTCTTGACGCTAAAGCCACGATCAATATGGCGCTTTCCCGAAACGGCTGCGTTATGCCCAGAGCCCTTTGCGAAATCATCTCTAAAAACTGGATCTTCGACAGCCCGTTTGCACCAACTGAGGCCGAGGAATCCGTCGCCGCGAAAAAGGCCGCTTTCAAAGAAGCCGGCATCGAATACACCATCAAGCTCATTGACGAGTACCGCGTATGCGGCATCTCTGGCATTCATCTCTACGCTCTGAATCAGTATGACGATGTCGCCCGCCTTGTCAAAGAATCCGGCATCAAAGATATGTAATTCCGCCATTTGGCGTTAATTATAGAAGAGCCGTAGGTACGGCATGATGTTAAAAACGTCAAGCTGTTAAAGCGGCCACAAATAATTGCGAAATTATAAGGAGGATATATACATGCTAGACCCAACCAAATTTAAAGACTGGCAAATTGCAGAAGATGCAGAGAAGAATCTGCCCGGCGTCGATTTCTTTCGCGAGAAGATGGGCCTTCTGCCCGACGAAATTATCCCCTTCGGCAAAACACCGAAGCTCGACTTCATCAAGATTATGAACCGCCTAAAGGATAAGCCCGACGGTAAGTTTATCGAAGTCACAGCCATCACGCCCACCCCTCTCGGCGAAGGCAAGTCAACGACCTCTTTAGGCATTATCGAAGGCCTCGGCAAGCTCGGCAAGAATGTCGGTGGCTGCCTGCGTCAACCCTCCGGCGGTCCCGTCATGGGCGTCAAGGGTACAGCGGCCGGCGGCGGCAACGCCCTCCTGATCCCAATGACCGAGTTCTCTCTTGGTCTCACCGGCGACATCAACGATATCATGAACGCGCACAACCTCGCCATGATTGCACTGAACGCCCGTATGCAGCATGAGCGCAATTACTCCGACGAAGAGCTTGCAACACGCGGTCTGAAGAGACTTGATGTTGACCCCGAGCGCGTTGAGTTTGGCTTTGTTATGGACTTCTGCGCCCAGGGCCTCCGCAACATACGCATCGGCATGGGTGCTACAAAGAATGACGGCTTTGAGATGAACTCCAAGTTTGCCATCGCTGTCAGCTCCGAGCTCATGGCCATTCTGGCTGTTGCGCGTGACCTCAGGGATCTCCGCGAGCGTATCGGCAAGATCATTCTGGCTTATGACAAAAAAGGCAACCCCGTCACCACACACGACCTCGAGGTTGACGGCGCTATGACCGCCTTTATGAGAAACACAATCAACCCGACACTCTGCTATACCGTCGAGCATCAGCCCTGCCTTGTGCACGCCGGCCCGTTTGCAAACATCGCCATCGGACAATCCTCTATCATCGGTGACCGTCTTGCTCTCAAGCTTTTTGATTACCATGTTACAGAATCCGGCTTCGCCGCCGACATCGGCTTCGAGAAGTTCTGGAACGTCAAGTGCCGCTTGTCAGGACTCACACCGCACGTGTCTGTCCTCGTCTGCACCATCCGCGCTCTCAAGATGCACGGCGGCGGACCGGCTGTCGTCCCCGGACGTCCGCTTCCCAAGGAATACGTCGAGAAGAATGTTGACCTCCTCGAGAAGGGCTGCGAGAACCTGTTCCACCATGTTGCTAACGTCGTCAAGTCCGGCATTAAGCCTGTTGTCTGCATCAACAAATTCTACACCGATACCGATGAAGAAATTGCCCTGATCAAAAAGCTCTGCGCAGAGCGCAATATCCGCTGCGCGCTCTCCGAGCATTGGCAGTACGGCGGCGACGGTGCCAAAGAGCTCTCCGAACTCATTGTTGAAGCCTGCGAAGAGCCGACAAATCTCAAATATCTCTATCCGCTTGAGATGCCCCTCCGCCAGCGCGTCGAAGCGATTGCGAAGGAAGTTTACGGCGCAGACGGCGTCGATTGGGCACCTTTGGCTATCGAAAAGGCAGAGCGCTTTGAAGCAGACCCATATTATTCAGATTTCTCCACAATGATGGTAAAAACGCATCTGTCACTGAGCCACGAGCCAACCCTCAAGGGTGTTCCGAAGAACTGGCGTCTGCCCATCAGAGACATTCTTGTTTATGGCGGCGCGAAATTCCTTTGCCCGATGGCTGGAACAATCAGCATGATGCCCGGCACCGGCTCCGACCCCGGATATCGCCGTATCGACGTCGATGTCGAAACCGGTAAGGTTTCCGGCTTGTTCTAAAGATTAATCTCCTGCGTATTATGCCGTCATCGCATGGTGACGGCATAGCACCGTAAAAAAATAACAACGCGATTTTATAGAAGGAGAGTAATATTATGTCATTTGTAACAGTCAGCTGCACCGAATTTGTTGATGCACTCGCTTCCAAAGCTGCCGTTCCAGGCGGCGGCGGCGCTTCTGCCCTTGTCGGCGCTGTCGGTACCGCTCTTGGTTCTATGGTAGGCAACCTCACCGTCGGCAAGAAAAAGTATGCCGAAGTTGAGGCGGAAATCTATGAAATCATGGATAAGGCTGCCGCTCTCCAAAAAGAGCTTCTTCATCTTGTCGATGAAGACGCCGTCGTTTTTGAACCGCTTTCCAAAGCATATGGTATTCCAAAAGAAGACCCTAACAGAGAGAAAATAATGGAAGACGCCCTTAAAACAGCATGTTCTGTCCCGATGGACATCATGCGCGCCTGCTGTAAGGCTATCGAGCTTCACGAAGAACTCGCCGCCAAGGGCTCAGCGCTCGCACTCAGCGATGTCGGCGTCGGCGTTGTTTTTTGTAAATCCGCGCTCATGGGCGCCAGCCTCAATGTGTTTATCAACACAAAATCAATGACCGACAGAGCTTACGCTTCGACGATCGAAACCGAAGCAGACGGGCTTTTAAACAAATACTGTGCACAGGCGGACAAAATATATCAGTCCGTCATTACCCGTCTGAGATAGGAGAATAATTCAATATGGCTGAACTTTTAAAAGGCGCGGCTGTTGTCGCCGCGATGAACGAAAAAATGATGGCGGAGATCGTCATTCTTAAAGAAAAAGGTATTAGTCCAACACTCGCCATCCTCCGCGTCGGCGAGAGAGGCGACGATATTTCTTATGAAAAAGGCGCCATGAAACGCTGCGATACTGTCGGCGTTGCTGTCAAAAATGTTGTGTTGCCGGCCGATGTTAAGCAGGACGAGCTTATGCAGAATATTGAAGCACTCAACAATGACACGAGTGTACACGGCGTTCTTATTTTCCGTCCCCTGCCCAAGCATATCGATGAGGAAGCGGTGCGCAAGGCTTTGAAGCCCGCTAAGGACATCGATGGCATTACAGACGGCTCACTTGCAGGTGTATTCACCGGCAGCGGCGAAGGTTTCGCTCCCTGCACGGCTCAAGCCTGTATGGAAATCCTCGATTTTTATAAAGTGGACTGCAAGGGCAAGCGTGCCACCGTCATCGGGCGCAGTCTTGTCGTCGGCAAACCCGCCGCCATTATGCTGCTTGGCAAACATGCAACCGTCACAGTATGCCATACGCGTACGGTTGACATGCCTGCTGTTGCCAGAACCGCGGAGATTCTGATCGTCGCTGCAGGTAAAGCAAATGCGGTAACAAAGGAATATCTCGCACCCGGACAGATCGTTGTTGATGTCGGTATTAATATGACCGATGAAGGAAAACTCTGCGGCGATGTTAAATTTGAAGACGCTGAACCGATCGTCGGCGCAATCACGCCTGTTCCGGGCGGTGTCGGAACGGTAACAACATCTGTTTTAGTATCACATGTTGTGGAAGCTGCAAAAAAATTGCTGTGAATTTGTACTTTATGAACTAACGCAGTCAGTCAATCACCAGGTTTTTGTACTTTAACACTTTTTTTATAGAATTATTAATGTGGTTTTGTACTTTTATATTGTGGTTGCGAAAAATATACTGTGTTTTTGTATTATCAAACGAGCGTTGCTGAAAAATCATTGTAATTTGATTGTTGTGTATGATATATTTAGAACGCAGTAAATTTTGGACAAGGAACCGCAAGCGCGCCATCGTCGTTGGCGAGCGCAAATGGCATGTTATAGCCAACTAATGACTTTACAGAGTCGTTGAGAGAAAACGTTTTAAGGGAGCTATTATTTATGATTGTCATTGCTGAAAAACTAAATGGTTCAATACCGTCTTGCGCAAAGGCGATAGCCGAGAAAGACGCGGAATATATCCGCACGTTCGCTAAAAAGCAAGCTGACGCAGGAGCCACCTTTATTGATGTTTGCGCATCAGTTAAGGAAAACGAACTTGAAACCCTCAAATGGATGATTGATCTTGTGCAGGAAGTCACAGACACTCCGATTTCTGTTGATAGCCCAGATTCACGCATCTGCTTGGCCGCACTCCCCTTCTGCAAAAAACCCGGACTTTTAAATTCAGTATCCGGCGAAGGCACAAAAATCGATGACGTATTCCCTGTCATTGCCAACACCAAATGGGATGTTATGGCTCTTCTTTGCGATGATACCGGTATCCCGAAAACAGCGGCAAAGCGTATCGAAGTGTTTGAAGTCATCATGAAGCGCGCCAAAGAGTTCGGCATTGCCGAATCCCGTATCCACATCGACCCGCTGGTCGAAATGCTCTGCACCTCAGAAGACGGTATCGCAATGGTTGTTGAGGTTATGAGTTATATAAAGAAGAATTATCCTAAAGTTCACATCTCCGGTGCCGTATCCAACATTTCTTTTAACCTGCCCGTACGCAAAATCGTCAATCAAGCATTTGTCGTTCTTGCAATGAACGCTGGAATGGACAGCGCAGTTTTAGATCCGACAAATCAGGATCTGATGGGCATGATTTTTGCCACAGAAGCACTTCTCGGATTGGACGAGATGTGCATGGAATATATCGGCGCATATCGTGCGGGTATATTCGGGGTAAAGAAGTAATAACGTAGGTCATATATTAGCTATTCATTATGAGTAATAATATTTAATTATTAACAGGAGGAATTTCACATGTCAAAAATCAAGGATGTCGCACAAGCCGTTGAATTCGGCAAGGTCAAGCTTATTGAAGGTATTGTTCAGGAATCTCTGGATGCCGGTGATGATCCAAACCAAATTCTCAACGAAGGCATGATCGGCGCGATGAGCGTTGTCGGCGCAAAGTTCCAGGCTAATGAAATCTTTGTTCCTGAGATGCTGGTTGCCGCAAAAACAATGAAAAAGGGCGTCGAAATCCTGAAGCCTTTCCTCGCTGGCGACAGCGTTGGCAAAAACGGCAAATACATTATCGGAACAGTTGCCGGTGACCTTCATGATATCGGCAAAAACTTAGTCGCTCTGATGATCGAAAGCGCCGGATTTGAAGTTATCGACCTTGGTGTTGACGTTCCTGCTGATAAGTTTGTCGAGGCCATCAAAGCCAACCCCGACTGCAAAGTCGTCGGCGCTTCCGCACTTCTGACAACAACAATGGATTCCCTCAAGAACACCGTTCAGGTTATGATCGCTGCCGGCTGCAAGAGCCAGGTCAAGATCATGGTTGGCGGCGCTCCCATCACCCAGGCCTTCGCAGACGAAATCGGAGCCGATGCCTACACCCCCGACGCCGGCGCCGCTGCTGTCAAAGCTTGCGCTCTCATCGGTAAATAATTAGTTACTCCTTATTGTAAAGCCCGGGCCTTCAGCCCGGGCTTTACGTTTAAGTATCTGGTTGTTTATGTTGTTCCTATATTATAGTGGTTCTATAAAATATGTGTTGTGAGGTTCTACCAATGCACATTAATTATCAGAGTGACGCAATAACGTTTGAAAGCGATAAATTGAAGCGTGAATCTTATGCAGATTCAATAATCAGTATCATTCAGAACCGAAATATGGATTTGTCTGATAACCAATCTTTTGTTATGGCATTAGATTCTCAGTGGGGTTCAGGTAAAAGCGTCTTTTGTAAGATGCTAAAGAACAAAATTGACAATGAAGCGCCTAACATAAAAACTATTATATATAATGCTTGGGAGAACGATTATTGCGATAATGCTTTCAATGCCTTATTCTATACTATTGTTGATAAAAAAATCAAAGGTATTTTTGATAAGCAAATAAATAAAAAAAACGGT
Source organism: uncultured Eubacteriales bacterium (assembly GCA_942492735.1). Taxonomy (GTDB): domain Bacteria; phylum Bacillota; class Clostridia; order Oscillospirales; family Oscillospiraceae; genus Sporobacter. Next base: position 2,927,785 of record OW818648.1, on the reverse strand, counting down.
GAAGTACTCCTGAATTCCGCAGTTGATATTATGAAAGCTGCAAATAAGGATATGATAAAGGCAATACCATTTATATCTCCGGAAAATATACTCAATTCATTGGTGGAATCACCAAAAAGTTATAGATCATTTTTGATGTCGGGACCTCTCAAGGATATTCACGATTTGAAGGTAGCATTTACTGACTTTAAGAAACTGTTTATATCTGCATCATCACACCTTACTAAAAATGATAATAAACTTTTTATTATCGTAGACGAACTTGATAGATGTCGACCGACATTTGCTGTAGAGACATTAGAAATCATAAAACACTTATTCGACATACCTAATGTTGTTTTCCTTCTATCTGTAGATTTCTCTCAGCTCAAACACTCAATTGCAACAGTATATGGCCAGGGTATGGACAGTGTAGGTTATCTTCACCGTTTTGTAAATTATGTTCTAAAACTACCAGAACCATCTAAAAACAACTATATAAGTTATCTAGAAGAGGAATATCCATTTCTTAAGTACGGTTCTGGCAGTAATTATTCTTCCTTAATAAATGGCGTTAATGCTATATTAAGCTTCCATTCGTTGTCTTTTAGGGATATTAATATCATATACGAGAATTTCCGTATGTTCTTTATTTCTAAATATGCAGATAATACAAGTTATAAGACAGCCCTACCCTATATGTTTCTGTTAATGCTCAAATATAAAAGACCTGTAGATTTTAGCTACATAGTATCTGGTAGACCAATGGAGGCTCTTTATGCAAAAAGCGTTGAAGGTGTTTATCAGAACGTAAGGGAAGAATTTGAATCTATTAATAGTCTAGAAAACCCTTCTGTTATAGCATGCATACTTGATAATAATATAGTAAGCAATAATTTTAGTACTACATTCCATGAAGATGAGCAAAAGAATTTATACTATGGCAATAAGAAATTTGACCGATATGATATCGTCGGCGGTGCTTCTCATGCTCTTCAATATCTTACTTTTGATGATATATGGAGATTGCAGTTGTTAGGAGAAAAATCCTTAACAGCTGCACAATATTTTGCTACTCAGGTTGAGATGTTCAACTTCAGTAGTAATCAGGCAGACGAAAATGCTTATACTATCTATGGCGGTATGCCAACAAAAAACATGTAATGCTTTATTACTACTGTGATAAAGCAAGATGCCCGGACAAAAGTCCGAGCATTTACTTATATAATACTTTTTTCATATAACACAGTACGCCGAGGACGGCATCCCACACGAATAGATTCAATTGCGTAGGGTTCTCCGTCCTTGGCGAACCGAACCGTGTATTATTTCTAATTGACGCTGTTGTCGCCGAAATAATTGTTGCGGAATCTTTTTGGGGAGACGCCGGTTTCTTTTTTAAAGACCTTTGTGAAATAGCTCTGGTCCTTGAAGCCGCATTGGCTTGAGATAATGGCGAGACTGACGCCGTCTTCCAACAGCATTTTTTTGCTTTTTTCAACACGTACCTTTGTGATATACGCTGTCAGGCTCATGCCTGTCTCCTGCTTGAATATGCTGCTGAGATATGACTTGCTCAGATAAACTTCTTTCGCAAGAGAATCGAGTGTCAGCTTTTCAGCGCAGTTTTTCTTGATATAGTTCGTAATTTTAAATACGACATCGGAATGCTTGACCTGCGCGAGATCGAACGCCTGAACGATAAAACGCCGGACGATATCGGATATCCAGAAGGCCAGCTGGTCGACGTCGACGTACGACTCGATTTGTAAAATGAAGTTTTCGGAGAGCCGGAAGGTCTCTGTGGGGTCGGCTCCCGCTTCGATCGTCGCTCTAGACAGGATCACAAGCAGCTCCAGTAAGCGCGCTTTGATGGCGCTGATATCAAAGTTTGAGTAAACATAGATATGCGCGAGCATTTCGTTGAGCATCGCCAGCGCTGAGGTTTTTTCACCTCTGAGCACAGCGATTCTCAAGTCTTTTTCAAATTGAAGGAGCATGTCAGCACTCTGGGTATCCATATCCTGATAATAATCTTTAGCCACATATATCTCTTTGAGAATTTTTTCCTGGTCATAAAGCAGATTTTGCAGCTTTTGATGCTCGACACCGGAGATATGTGCCGTTATAACCGCCAATATCTCAGAAATATGCTGAACCTTCCGCGTTGAAAAAACACTCAACTGCGCGACAGCCCATGCCATATCCGGGTTTGGCAGATCGACTAATACATCCTGCACGTCACCCATGACGATCGGACCAACCACAAGTCCACCTGAAAGAGCGCCGGAGCTGCCGGATATAGAGGCGGCAATAAAGGTAAGACCGAGCGGACAATAATAAATATACTTCCCGTTCCAGCGGTGCGCTTCATGACAGCCGTATAGATGGGTTTGCAGCTCATCGTTTTTTTCATAGGAGCAATGCGCGCAGAAATTTTTAAGCTCGTCCTCATGCAGAAGACAAGGCGGCGCATTATCCGGCACATCGACAATCTTACATCCGATTTCTAACAGCTCAGAAAAATGCTTCTGATATTTTTCACATTTCTCCTGCAATTTCTGCATCATAGGCCCGTCTCCTTCCGGTTACATTTTAGAATCTCGCGCTAGCAGTTTGTCTTTGACACAAATGTCATATGCGACTGTGGCAGCTTCAACGGCGTCGTCCGTATAGATGTCAGCGCCGATATGATCACAGAAACGCTTTGAAACGGGCGCTCCGCCGATCATAATTTTTATTTTATCCCGGCAATTCTTTTCATTAAATAATTCAACGACATGGCGCATCTCTTCCATTGTCGCCGTAAGCAGCGCCGAGCAGCAGACAATACTGGCATTGTTTTCTATTGCGGCGTTATAATACTGTTCTGCTGAGACATCGACCCCCAGATCGATGACTGTCAAGCCTTTACTCTCCATCATAATATGAACAATGTTTTTTCCTATATCATGCATATCGCCTTTAACGGTGCCAAGGATGACGACACCCGCAGAAATTTGATCCTCTGCAAGAAGATATGGCCTCAATATCTGCAGACCGGCATTGATTGCCCGTGAGGCAACAAGAACCTGCGGAACGAAAACTTCATCAATTTTGAATTTTTCTGCAACAATTCGCATACCCTCAAGGAGCCCTTTATCCATTATAACTCGGGGTGGTATATTCTCATCCAGAGCCTGTTGAACAGCTTCTTTAACCTTGGCAGAACGACCTTTTTGCAGATAATCGCTTATCCGTTCCAGCGTGGTCATATTTCCTCCGAAAAACTTCTTTTTTTCAATTTTATCATGAATAGTCAGGCATTACAATTAAAACATATTTACCGAATTTGTTCGGATGTGTATCATCATTTATAATTCCCTGGTTATAACTTGTTATTTGCAGACTATTAGGTTATCATTAAGATAATCTCTATATCGATAAATGAATCCTTATTTAAAAGGAGTAAGTCATGAATACTTTAGACTTTGCAATAAAAATGGAAGTTGACGGCGAAAAGTACTACAGTGAGCAGGCAAGGCTCAATCAAAATAGCAGCCTGGAAGTTGTGTGCCGCATGCTCGCGAAGGCGGAGCAACGCCACGCTGAGCTTCTGCAGAGCATGCTGGATGGTTTGACCTTTGAATTATCCGATGAAGATTCCTATACAAAAATAAGGAATATATTCGAGGATATCGGTGATTTTAAAAGCCATATTAAAAAAACGCCAGGTCAGCTTGATTTTTATAGAGCAGCCTTGGAGAAGGAAAAGCAAAGTATTGACCTTTACACAAGTCTTTTGAAGGATGCCGTAGACTTGAACGAAAAGGAATTGTTTAAATATCTTATCGAACAAGAAAAGGAGCATTTTTCAATTATTGATGAGCTGGTGACAATGCTCCGGCATGCTGAGGAATGGGTAGAGTCCGCTGAATTCGGATTGAGAAACGAAACCTATTAACATGCAAGCATTATACAAAACACGAAGGCTATGCAGAACGAATTGCATGGCCTTCATGTTTTTGGTGCGTTATCTTAATTCACGCAGAGCAGTCCGCCGTCAAAGGCCCAGTTGACGCCGGTGACCATCGCACCGGCGGGAGACGCCATGTACACGCACAGACCGCCGATCTCGATAGGCTCGCCGAAACGGTGGGCCGGAAGCTCGTTTTCGATCGTTTCAAGGAAGCTGGGCGGAAGGTCCTTATCCAGGTCGGAGTGGATGGGTCCGGGAGCGATGGAATTAACCCGTATACCGTGGTCACCGAGGACGACGGCGAGGTAGCGGGAGAAAATGTCGAGTCCGGCCTTGGAGGCATTATACGGCGCGTTGTGGTGATGCTTCGAGCCGGAGACTCTCTGCCCGCCGACGGATGTGATGTTAATAATCGTGCCGCCCTTACCGGCGTCAATCATTTTGGGCGCGATCTCGTGTACGACGTTTGCCGGTCCGTGCAGATCAATGTCGATGACACGGTGCCACTCTTTCAAACCCTCCTCGCTGAGGAACGGCGCTTTCGTCGCAACGCCCGCATTGTTAACTAAAACGTCGACGTTATCAAAGAACTTGAAAACATTTGCGGCTGCTGTCTTAACACTATCAATGTCGGACACGTCGCACTCATAAGCGGCGTACCTACCGCCGAGTTTCTCAATTTCTTCAACCGCCTTCTTGCCGCTTTCGAGGTTTCGGCAAAGTATGACGACATTGGCGCCCGATTCGGCAAAGGCCTGAGTGATACCGCGGCCAATACCACGGTTGCCGCCGGTGACGACGACGTTTTTGCCCGCGACATTATAGGCGTTTTTCATGTCCGAAATGGAAGTTGATCTGATGTACATAATTTTTCATCCTTTCATAAGAAGTTATTTTTGCCTTTTACCAAAATATTTCATGATGTTAAACCCGGCCAGCGGGCGGGCATACGCGCCCAAAGGCGTTAAATGCAGGTCTGGTTCTCCGTCTGAGTCACCGATACCGAAGAAAAAGCCGCCGTCATGCATGATCCACGGATTAACGACGAATGTCCCCTGGTTGCCGTTGCAGGTATCCTCCGTCCAGCTCATCAGGTACGCATCCTCGCGCAGCTTGACGTACAGACACGGAGAGCTCCACATCACGCCGCCAGTGTTGCCTGGCATCATGATCGTCCAGGAATAGGACTCCGGCGAGCTGTAGACATGAATGGATTGCATGAAGTCGCTGTAGGTCCAGGTAAACGCCTTGCCTACCAGCTCTGTTGTGAAGCCGTGGCGCGCAACTGATGGCGGCGTTGGGCCTCCTGCCATTTCAAGAACACCGAACAATGCCTTGTGGCCGACCTCCCACACCTTGTGCCCATTGCCTACCTGCGCATCCACGCAGGTCACAAGGGCGTTTGAGAAGTCAATCGCGTGGGTCAGGCAGCGCAGCGGGTTGCTCCCGGTACAGATATGGCTGAACAGGATGATGTCCTTTGCCGGCTCAAAGCTCTGGTAAATTTCCTCGTGCCAGCTTGTCTCGCCTGCAAAGCGCCATTTCAGGCTGTCTGAATCAACGATGTCATACTCCCATACAGGGCCGTCGTCATACCGCAGGGTAAAGCTCTTGCCCGCCATGTAATCGGAGACCTCCATCGTATTTTTACTTGTCATAACGGATGACCCCTCGAATATCTTGCTGTTGTTCTGAATAATCGCATCGACCTGTTCCTTTGTGAAGTCGTGGTGCAAAAATCTTGGGCGATAGCTCGGACGCGCGCCCTTTATCGTCATGAACTGTGCACGCTGCTTCTCGTCGAATGGGATCACCGTGCCGTAGTCTGTCAGCGCTTCCAAATTCGTGGATCTGCCTGTTACCTCCCCGCAGCCGCTGTATACGCCGTAGTCAAGCGCGTTATACAAATCAAAGCCAAGCCGTACGCCGATATGCCGTACGGTGAACAGGTCGATCACTTCGAGTGTAAACGTCCCCGAATACTCCTGCTCCACGCGTGAGTAAATATAGTACTTGTCGCTAATCTTGATATAATCCGACGGGGCCGTGATAGTGAGGCCGCCGCGCTGGTCGCTCAGTTCCACGAAGGAGGACCAGACGACACTCGGGAAAAAGTACAGCAGTTCCGACCCGTTGTCGTTTTTCCAATAGGTCCCCGTTCCTTCGATCCGGTTTGTCAGCCCATGGCGTTTTTCAGGAATCGGAGCGTCTGTATCCACATAGCCAAACATAAAATGACGCCACACTTCCCTTTTATCCTGCTCAAATCCGCCAAACCAAACCTCAAAAACCGTCACGAGATTCGTTTCACTGTCAATGATGACATTGTACCCGCGGACAGTACCCGGGATCATATGCGTGATGAGTAGGATCTCACCCAGCTCCTTCGCCGCATACGGGGCTTCGATGGGCGTACCGGTGCCTTCTTTCAAGGTGAGCTTGTCTTTCGAAAATATGTATTCCAGTGTGGGGCCGCCGTCTAAAGCAATCTTGAGCGTTTTTCCGCTCATCATCTCCGATGTTGGTGATGCGCTCGCGGGTTTTGCTATCGGCAAGAGCTTTTGCTGAATTTGTTCTTCAGTCAGCGGCGTGTACTTGTCAAAAAAGGTCGCGCGATAATAATTCATAAATCTGCCTCCTTTTTAGCGATACAATTTTTTACATAAGTGTAGCATAATTCATTCAGTTCCCATTTGCAACGGGAAAATGCGTTTTTCGGACAGCCCGCGCTTACCGTGGTTAAAGAATTTTTGATGAGATAAAAGAAACACACAGCCTGGTTCTTTGCAGCCTTTCTGTGTGTCTTCAGTGTAACCCTTTTCACTATTTCTTTGAATATACTATCTCAATATGTCGAATGTTTCCGAGACTGTGTTAAGTTAATCGAACTGTAGCTTCATGAGTGATGCCTCGCCATGAGGCGTCGTCATCTGCTCAATCTCATTCCAGCCAAATCTTGTGTATAGTCCCTTTGCCTCTTCGGTAACAAGATAAAGCGCACGAAAACCAAGGCGGCGGGTTTCTGCAACTAACCGTTCAATCAGACTGACCGCTATACCTTTATTCCTATGAAAAGGATGTACGTAAAGTGACGCCAGCCAAGGCGTATAATCCTGTCTTCCCGCATCGGTCTTCCATAGACTTACCATACCGGCAGGTTTTGAATTATAAAGTGCAATAATTGTAACAGGAAGCGCTTCTGTATTCGCTCCTATTGTAAATTTCTCAAGAACAAGCTCGTATGAAACGCCAGATTGGCACGCCCAATGGCCGTATGCCCAACTCGCACAGGTTTGTATATACTCCGGATAATCCGCGAGAAAAGCTATTTCATGTAAATTGTCTTCTGTCATAAAAACCTCTGTCATTCGTCTTCGGTATCCTTCAGGCCAATGCGGGTACACGGTACCGTGCCATTGATCAAGTCAGCGATACGGTGGCGTGAGTGGGCGATGATGATGTGGGTACCGCGTCTGGCCGGGAGGATCATGTACTCGAGCTTGGCTCTCGCTCCCTGCGCGCCTTCGCGGCTTGCACCTACACAGCTCTCCTGCAGGCGGCGGATGTTGGCCTCAATCTGGTCGGGCGTCGTGCCGGTGACCTCGTGAACCAACGTGGAGGGATCGGCGGGGTCCCTGTAAATCCCCTCGGTGGAGGTTAGGATCACGAGCAGCATGGCGCCTACCAACTCGGCGATGACTGCCGCGGTCTCGTCGTTGTCGACGCACTCGACGACCGTCTCCGTCTCCTGGCGCAGCGCGGAGAGTTCCATCTTACGGTTTTCCTCGTCTGACACCGGGTCGTTGTAGTTGATGATGGGTATCGCCCCCTGCTTGGCCGCGCGCACCAGGAGAGATGCGATGTGCGCGCGCTTCTCGGGCTGGTTAAAGTGCGTGTGCTCCACCAGCACCTGGCGCACCGAGTATTCGGGCCTGACGAACTGGCGGTAAAGCGCCATCAAGACGGCCTGGCCCTGCGCGGCGTAGTCGGTCTTGACCTCGTTTGGGTCGCCGTACAGCACCGTACCCGCGCGTTTTACATAATCCAGCCGCCCGATCTCCGTTGCGCCCGAGGAGATCAGGATATCGCCAGGGGTGAGCTCTCGGCTGAGCCGCGAGAGTATGTTATAGTCAATGTCGCTGTCCTCCTTGCGGATCAGCGCCATCGAACCGATCTTAATCACCATACGGATTGATTCTAACATAGCCAACTTCCTCCTTGCAAAGAACACAAAAGAACCGTCCCCCTGTGTTGCTTATGTATTATTGTTCCGGATTAAACAGGAATGCGCCGGTCAGGGCTACGGTGTTGCGGCCATAGTAATAAGGGACGCTGTTATCTTTGCAGACATCTGCCACCATCAGTCCAACTGACTCCAAAGAAGGATAAGCCTTCTCAGGGAATCGACAGGGACTGTCCGGATACGTACATTTCTTGCAGTAGCCGCAGCCGTCACTTCCGAACGGCAGTACTTCTTCATCCAGAACGGCCAGCGTTCCCAGAAGCTTCGACATGGCGTTCTTGTGATCCTCCGCGCTGCGCATCATTCCCTCAAGGTCAAATTCATCCTCAAGATTCCACACTGTCTGAAATAGTACGCCATTTTGAAAACGGTGGTAGCGTTCCGGCATCTCATCAATCGTACCGCAGCCGGGCGGACAGACCCACTTCAAGCCATAATCCTTACAAGCCTTGCACATGTCGCGGACCGCAGACATGAATATGAGTTTCTTGGGATCCATTGGCTCGGCGATCGGAAACCCTGCTTCCTTTGCTATGTCAATTGCTCTGTGCATTTCCATGAGATTGTTCCTTCCTAATATGTGATGATTGAAAAGACGTATAAAATCATATAAAATAAAATTTGATTGGTTTTAGAACACAGCGAAAGGATATCTAAATAATGAAAGAATTCAGCGGAAGCCGGGGCTATGTCGCGTCTGATGACTTAATGCGTAGTGTGAATATCGCGATTGCCCTCCAAAAACCCCTTTTAATTAAAGGTGAACCCGGAACCGGAAAGACGATGCTTGCCGAAGCTGTCGCCGAGGCGCTTGGAATGGAGCTCATCGTATGGAATATCAAGTCAACGACCAGGGCTCAGGACGGGCTCTACGTCTATGATACGGTGCAGCGCCTTTACGATAGTCAATTCGGCGGTGAAGGTGTTGATAAGATTGCAAAGTATATAAAGCTGGGTAAGATGGGCGTGGCGTTTAAGAGCGAGAAACAAGTCATTCTCCTGATTGATGAGATTGACAAGGCCGATCTCGAATTCCCGAACGATCTGCTTTGGGAACTCGATAAGATGGAATTTTTTATTCCGGAAACCGGAGAGACAGTGAAAGCAAAGGTCCGACCCGTCGTTATGATCACGTCAAACGCCGAGAAAGAATTGCCGGACGCCTTTCTGCGGCGCTGTATTTTTCACTATATTGCTTTTCCCGACCAAGAGATGATGGAAACCATTGTACGCGTCCATTTCGAAAACTTGGAAGACGAGCTTCTGCAGCAGGCACTCAAAACATTCTATGCAATCCGCGGGATGCGCGGGCTTCAAAAAAAGCCGAGCACCTCGGAACTGCTTGACTGGATTGGGGCACTGCAGATCGGCGGTATAGGGGCCCAGCGTATTGCGGAAGAAATCCCGTTTGTCGGGGTTCTGCTCAAGAAAGACGAAGATTTTAACGTGCTCGCCCGCGGCGGGAACGCAAAGCGCGCGTGGTAGAAGAGACATGTTTACTGCTTTTTTCTACCTGCTGAGGGCAAAAGGCCTCAATGTGTCTTTGCAAGAGTGGTTCACGCTGCTCAAAGGGCTGCAGCTCAAACTGCACGAATCCAGCTTGACGGGCTTCTATCACCTGGCGCGCGCGGCACTTGTAAAAACCGAAGCGGATTTTGATAAGTTTGATCTTGCCTTTACTCAGTTTTTCAAAGGTATCAAAGCCTACGACGCACTGCCGGAGGAGCTCTTAAACTGGTTGTCAGAACCGATTGACAGCGGCGACTTTGACGAGAAAGCGTTTGCAGCGCTGTCAAAACTCGATATGGATGAACTGCGCCGAAAATTAGAAGAACGGCTGGAAGAACAGCACGAACGCCACGATGGCGGCAGCTATTGGATCGGTACCGGCGGCACGTCGCCCTTTGGCAATTCGGGCTATAACCCCGCTGGGATACGGATCGGCGGGAGCGGACGAAACCGGAGCGCCCTTCAGATTGCCGGAGCACGAAGTTATTTGGACTTCAGAGAGGACAGCGTCCTGGAAGACAGGCAATTTCAGGTGGCTTTTCGCTCTTTACGGCAATTTTCCTCCAACGAGGATGGGCCGAAGGATGAGCTCAAGCTTGATGAGACGATAGACGAAACCTCTGAAAACGCCGGCAGGTTGAAGCTGGTATTCGGGCGCCCGCGGCGCAACAGTGTGAAATTGGTTGTTTTGTTTGATTCGGGCGGCTCCATGATAAACTATGCCAGACTTTGCGGCGCACTGTTTCAAGCCGCGAGCAAATCCAATCATTTCAGAGACCTGAAGACGTTTTATTTCCACAATTGCTTCTATGACCGGCTATATACCACGCCTGCATGTGCTGACGCCTCAAGTGTTGAAACGGAATGGGTGCTGCAAAATCTGAAAAGCGACTATCGGGTTATTGTGGTTGGAGACGCTTCCATGGCGCCCTCAGAGCTGCTCAGGCCCGGCGGCTGTATTGATTACCATCGCTACAATCAGGAGCCCGGTATTGAATGGATTCGCCGCTTCAGAAAAAGGTACGAAAAAATGATATGGCTCAATCCTGTGGATCTGTCGGAATGGGAACATGGTTACGGTTCAATGACCATGAATATAGTCAAACAGGAAGTGCCGATGTATCACCTTTCGGTTGACGGCCTGCACGCCGGACTAAAAAGCCTGATTGCAGCGCGATAGTTAACATTTATGTGTCTATTCTTTTTAGCTCTGTTAGCGCTTTATTTCTGTAATTCAAATCCTTTCTTGTGCAGAACCCTTTGCGCTCCCAAAACGTATTTCCTAGTTCATTCCTTTCAAAAACCACAAGTGCGACCTTGTGAATACCTTCGCCTTGTAAAGCTTTTAGCGCGGCTTCAAAGCACCCCTTTTCGCGGATTCCATAAACGTTTTAAGTTGTTCCTTAGTTATACCGATACCCTCTACCGAATCAAGCTTACTGCCGTTTATTCGGTATGATGGCACCGCCCAAACTCCGGATTGGTCATAGGCGTAATCATTGGCATCCTGCACAGCGGTCACATATTCTCCGCTTTCCAGTGATTTGGAAAAATCATCCGTATTCAGCATTCCCTGGAGAGTGGCCGCCAGAGCATTGATGTCCTCAATGTTGATCCGATCTTTTACCGCCGCTTTATACATCCTTTCATGGTAGGCCCAAATGTCCACACCATGATCAAGTGCAAAAAACATCCCCTGGATACACAAGTCACTATGAGGCCCATGACTCTCTGGCCTCGGGTGCGCTTCACAGGGATGCCAAACAATCTCAATTTCAGGATATATCGGGTGCAGCTCCGCAAGATACTCGTGACCCTTTAGACAAAAAGGGCAGGCATAATCAAAAAACACTTCCATTTTAGACATGGTCATCAGCAATCTCCTTAAGGTTCGTAATTTATCTTTTATAGTATTTGGTTCATATAGTTAACATGAATAATGTGCGACTCGGAGACAATATAAGGATGGAACCGTATAAACATAATGGGTAAATCGTAAACCAAACGCCAATTCCAGTTATGTTAATAATCTTCTCTATTGTCCGAATCGCTGATCTATATCTCTCATTATTGAATATACGATATGCCCAATACCCCAGCATGCCAGAAAATATAACACTACCTTCCATGGAACAGACCAATCCAGTAAGTAAATACCCAATAACAAACCTACCACAATAGTGCATATGGCAACTAATATTTTTAGAAACGCCTTCAATAATTTACACGCCCTTTATAATATTCCAGCTTTTGAAAAGAATTGATTACTTTATAGGATTATATAAATAAGCAGAATTGGCTTGTGACTCAAAATGCTTATTATCTAAAAGAGATACTTTTTTACAAACTCAACGGGATGACTGGTTCTCTCTGCTACCTCATCAATGCTCATGCCTTGTTTATGAAATTTCTTGAATACACTTTCCATGCTTTCGCCAACCTCAATAATATGAAAATCAGGGTCGTAAAACCGAATTACCCTCTGCCCCCAAGGATATTCTTTTGACTTATGTAAATAAACAATAGTGTTAAATTGCTGCAGGTGATTTTCAAATTCATCAAAATTCTCTTCTTCAAAATACAGTTCATGGTCATTTCCTTTGTAGGCAATGCTAAAATCACCTGTATCGACCAATCCAATATAATTCGATTGAATAGCAAAGTCATTATTAAATGCCACATTTTCTCCTAAATCCAAACTAACACTTTGCCGTAAAACTTTCTCATAAAAGTTCCGTGATACATGAATATCATTTACAGCAATAAGCGGGCAACCAAATTTCATTATTCGACAGCTCCTTCAAGTTTTGTATAAACCAATGCAATAGTCTCGCATTAAAATCCAAGTTTTCTGAGCTTTATTGCTTTGTAAATAAAGTACACAGCAAATGCAAAAAACAGTCCGGCAAACAAGTAAAGAGCATAAAGATAGTTTGGCGCAATGCTGTATGGAATCGTATCGTTTATCTCCCAAGTTCCGAAAAAAAGGTATAGCCCGGTCCCATCACCTACGCCATTTACAATTCTAAAACGAAAATTGAGTGCATCAATAAAAAGAAGCATTGAGGCTATGAACAACATAATTCCTGCTATTAGATGCTTTTTCATTACACGTTATCCCCCTTAAAATCCTGATGGATTCTGTTCGTATCTATTTATTTTCGCACTTTCTATATCAATTGTTCTTAGCACTGTTAGGTATCTTATACTCATATTCAATTAAGATAACGACAAGGTCCGCTCTGTCATTCCCGCGTAGGCGGGAATCTACGTACCTGGGAGAATGGATTCCCGCCTGCGCGGGAATGACAAGAAATGCTGGAATGACAAGAAATACGGGAATGACAAGTAACGAACGATATGCTGATATCTCATTGAGTCTATGGACGAACAGTATTACATTGTATAATACTCCTGATTATTCCATAAATAAAGATGGTAGCAGACAAAATCTGCTACCATTTATGTTAGGAACGAGGGCAGACACGAGGTCTGCTCCTACGGGGACGACGGTGGTGGAAGTTTAATTCAAGAAGTCTTTGAGTTTTTTGCTGCGGCTGGGGTGGCGGAGCTTGCGGAGGGCTTTGGCTTCGATTTGGCGGATGCGTTCGCGGGTGACGTTGAATTCTTTGCCGACTTCTTCGAGGGTTCTGGTGCGGCCGTCTTCGATGCCGAAACGCAGGCGGAGGACTTTTTCTTCTCTGGGGGTCAGGGTGCCGAGGACCTCGGAGAGCTGCTCTTTCAGTAAGGTGAAGGAGGCGGCTTCAGCGGGTTCGGAGGCGTCTTCGTCGGGGATGAAGTCGCCGAGGTGGCTGTCTTCCTCTTCGCCGATGGGCGTCTCAAGAGAAACGGGCTCTTGGGCTATTTTAAGAATTTCGCGGACTTTTTCGACGGGCATGCCCATATCCTCAGCGATTTCCTCTGGTGTTGGGTCGTGTCCGAGCTCCTGCAGGAGCTGGCGCGAAATGCGCATAACCTTATTGATTGTTTCAACCATATGGACGGGAATACGGATCGTTCTGGCCTGGTCGGCGATGGCGCGGGTAATGGCCTGACGAATCCACCAGGTTGCGTAGGTTGAAAACTTATAGCCTTTGGAATAGTCGAATTTTTCAACGGCTTTAATTAAGCCGAGGTTGCCCTCTTGAATCAGGTCCAAAAAGAGCATGCCGCGTCCGACATAGCGCTTGGCAATGCTGACGACAAGCCTCAGGTTGGCTTCCGCCATTCTTTTCTTTGCTTCCTTGTCGCCGTCGGCCATTTTCATCGCCAGCACAATTTCCTCATCGGCTGACAGCAGATTGACTTTACCGATCTCCTTGAGATACATACGGACGGGATCGTCCACGTTGAAGCTGTCGACGAGTGTCTCGGGATCGACAATTTCGTCCTCGTTTAGGCTCTCAATTTCCTGAAGCTCTTCAATTTCAGGTGTAATATCGTCGACCGGCAGGAAGCTTGCCTCGTCGCTGTCGGTTGTATCTATATTAAAGTTTTCCAACGTATCGTAGAACCGGTCAATTTGCTCCTGTTCCAGATTCATCTCCTCAAGCACGTCAAGAAGATCCTTCGAGCTGAGTCTTCCTCTTTTCTTTCCTTCCTCAACAAGCGCCGCCAGGCGTTCTTCGTTAAACTGCTCTTTTGTTTTCTCCGGGATTTCCTCTTCTTCACGCACTTTTTTCTTTGAATCCATTTCTTTATCCTCCACACCCTGTTTGATCTCTGTTTTTCTGTATAACAGCCAAAGGATCTTCTTTGGTGTCTTTCTTTAATTTATCTGCTCTTAATTTGTTTATGTTATCGCATATCTCTTTATCACTGCTGAGCGTTTCATTGCTTTTTCTCGTTAATTTCTCCGCCCTTATTTTTTCTATGTAATCCCCCATCGCTTTTTCGCCATTGGCAAGGGCCTGCGGCCTCTGTATAATAACCGAAAAATGGGATGCCTCTGCTCTATCTAGCTCCGCTAGAATAACCGCCGGCGAGACTACATGATCCAATTCATGCCGTTTGAGCATCAAATGGTAGATCTTCTGTAAAAATGATGACGAAAATTCTTCTTCATTAAAGCCGAGCTTCTTGACGACAGCGAAAAGCGCGTTGTCCAGGACAAGCAGGTGAATGACGCCTTCTTCAGCGACCGCAGAATACTCGTTAGCATACCTGATGGACTTATCTATCGGCTGATAGCTGGCCTTGACATTCAGCTCCCTGGTTTCTTTTTTCTTTTTCTCTGTTGACAGACGCTTTTTTATCGCTTTTGTGACCTCGTTTTTAACGGCATCGGTTGAAACACCCGCGATCTCGGCGACCTTCGCACTGAAAATCTCACGTTCGGTGGCGTTATACAGCGCCGATAACAGTTCTATGGCTTCCTTCAGATATTTAAGCCGCCCGTCATCTGTATCTAACGTGTGTTTATTCTTCAACGATAGGAGTCTGTAATCAATGCGGTTTTCGCTGCGGTCAAGCAGCACGCTGAATGCGTCTCGTCCGAATTTTTTTATGAATTCATCCGGGTCCTTGGCACCCTGCATTCGAAGCACCCTGACGGCCAAACCTGTTTTCTCCAGCAAGCCTATTGCGCGCTGTGATGCCTTGACGCCCGCGTCGTCGGCATCGTAAGCGATAATGACGGTCTGCGTGTAACGAGACATCAATCTGGCTTGCTCCTCTGTCAGCGACGTACCGAGTGATGCCACAGCACTGTCGAAACCGGCCTGGTGAAGGGCGACAACGTCAATATTCCCTTCTGTGAGTATCAGCATGCCTGATTTTGTTTTCTTGGCCAGATTCAAGGCGAAGAGGTTTCTGCTTTTGTCAAACACCAGCGTGTCCGATGAGTTGAGATATTTGGGTTCTCCATCTCCGAGGATGCGGCCCGAAAAGCCGATGACGCTGCCGCGGACATCAATAACCGGGAACATCAGTCTGTTTCTGAAGGCATCATAGACGCTTTGGGATTCCTTTTTACTTTGCTTGACCAGCCCGGCGTCGAGCAGCTCCTGCTGTGTATACCCTTTTTTGATCATGGCATCGTACAGCGCGTTCCATGAGTCGGGCGCTGCGCCAAGCCCGAACCGCGTCACCATTGCTTTGTTTATGTCTCTTTTTTCTATATACTTCTGCGCCGGGACCCCCTGTGGCGAGAACAGTACAGAATAAAAAAAACGCGCCGCATCGCTGTTAAGTTCTAAGATTCGTGCCCGTTTGCTCTGTGTTTCCTTTGACACCTTATCGTCCGGCACGGTCAAGCCCGACCGTTTTGCAAGGACCTGCACGGCATCGGGATACGGGAGATTCTCAACCTCCATGATAAAGTTGACGACACCGCCGCCTTTTCCGCAGCCGAAGCAGTGATAAATCTGCTTGTCCAGGCTGACTGAAAACGAAGGCGTTTTTTCGCTGTGAAACGGGCAGAGCCCAAACATATTGTTCCCGCTTTTCTTTGTCAGGTGTACATAAGCGCCGACGACATCAGCAATATCATTTCTACTGATAAGCTCGTCCAGGAACATTTCAGGAAAAGCCATTGATTGACCATTCCTTTCATCGGTATTTATACCATTACATCAGCTTTTTTATACATATTCAGTCCATATTGAGGTCAATTTTCCTGAATACCGCTGACTTTTAAAGTCAAGTCACTATTTGACCTGCCATGCTTCGGGAATAAACAGTTCACTAAACTGCGACATGGCGAATTTGTCGGTCATGCCGGATACATAATCTGCTGCTGCGCGTTTTAATCCATCCTCATCGGCAATCATCAGGAAGTCGGGCGGCAGCTTCTCCGGGTTCCTTAAATAAAATTCAAAAATGCCGTTTAATATCCCATAGACCTTTTTCTCTTCGCTCTTCGCCCTCATATTCGTGTAGACATTTTCAAACATGAAGCTATGAAAGCTGTCAAAGACGAACGTGATGCTTGGCGACATGCAGATTTGCGCGCGCGCCTGGCTCGCGTCGATGATGTCCTTGATCATCGTGTCGATTCTTGCGCTGTAGTTGTCTCCCAACGCGCACTTGAACTCCTCAGGTATATCAGACTCGCTCAGTATTCCGGCCCTGAGTGCGTCATCAACATCATGATTGATATACGCCGCCCTGTCTGCTATTCGGACAATCTGCCCCTCAAGTGTTTCCGCCAGTCTGCTGGCCGTATGCATGACAATGCCGTTTCGCGCTTCATATGTAAGATTGAGACCTTTGCCGTCTTTTTCAATCCTGTCAACGACCCGAAGACTTTGGTCGGCGTGCTTGAAACCGCCCTCATCTGCCAAAATATCGTCGAGCGCCCGTTCGCCGGCATGTCCGAACGGTGTATGGCCGAGGTCGTGCCCGAGCGCAATTGCTTCCGTCAAGTCCTCGTTGAGCTCCAGCGCGCGTGCGATTGTCCTGGCGATTCTGGATACTTCAATGGTATGCGTCAGCCTCGTGCGGTAATGGTCGCCCTCCGGCTGTAGGAAAACCTGTGTCTTATGCATCAGCCGCCGGAACGATTTGCAGTGGATGATCCTGTCAATATCACGCTGAAAGCATGTACGGACGTCACTTTCAACTTCGGGTATAACACGCCCTTTAGAGTCTGCCGAATGAATGCCGCTTTGAGATACCATAACGCGTTCAAGAGCCTCGCGCTTTTCTCTGAAATTCGTCATGATAATACTTTCCCTTCACGGTTTTCGCTACATTATCCTTATACGACGCAAAAAACGCGAACCCTTTATTATATAAGAATTTTTTTTTTGCATTGCTCGGACGCATTATTATATAATGGGATAAACAAATGATACTTATTGGGAGATTGCTATGGAAAAGATATTTTACACCGAGCGGCTTACTTTGAAGGTTCTCGATCATAGCGCCGCGGAAACTGTTTTAGCTTACTACCGGAGAAATCAATTTTTTCTTGAAGCGTGGGAACCACTCAGGGATACCGAATTCTATACCGTAAGTCATCAAAAAGCGCAGCTGGAAAAAGATCTTGATGACTTTGAAAATAAAAAGGCAATCAGATTATGGCTGTTTAAAAAAAACGACGAAACAAAAACGATCGGTAATATTGCATTCAGTAATATTGTGCGCGGTGCTTTTTTATCATGTCATCTCGGTTATAAATCCGATCAGGATGAGGAGAGCAAAGGATATATAACGGAGGCAATAAAAAAAGGCGTCGAAATCATTTTTGATGACGACGGGCTTCATAGAATCGAAGCGAATATAATGCCTAAAAACAAGAAATCCTTGAGGGTCGCGGAAAAACTCGGATTTTATCATGAGGGTCTGGCTTATAAGTATCTAAAAATCAACGGTGTCTGGGAAGACCATATCCACATGGTTCTGCTTAACGAGAAGATATAGCTGAAGCGCCTTTTTTGTTTGCCGGCACTTATCTATCATAGTTCCTGGCACGCATAGGCTTTGGCCGCATCTTTATACCGGACACCACGCCCATCGCGGCAAACATCGTAATCAGTGAAGAACCGCCGGAGCTGAAGAACGGGAGCGTCAGGCCGATAACCGGCGTCAGCCCAAGACACATGCCGATATTTTCAAAGGTCTGCGCGATCAGCATTGATGCAATACCTGTACAAACGAGCATACCGATTGTGTTGTTGGATTTAATGCCCACGTAAATGCATCGCGTTATTACCGCCATGAGTAGAAGGATAATGACAATCGCGCCGGCAAAGCCAAGCTCTTCCCCCGCAACCGAAAAAATAAAGTCCGAATGCTGCACGGGGACATCCCCGGCTTGCGTCATAACACCCTTAAACAGCCCCTGACCCAAGAAATCACCGCCCATAATAGCATATTTACTTTGGTTCGTCTGCCAAAGCTCGTTGAGTCCGGTCGGGTCTATTAAGGGATCATATGGTGCCATAATACGTGCTTTCTGGCCTTCCGTCAGAAAGAATTTCCAAACAAGAGGCGTAAATGCGCCGACGATCGCGAAGCCGGCCAGCAGCCATTTTAAAGCGATACCGCCGACAAAAAGCATCACGACCAGAATAAACAAATAAACGAGCGCAGAACCAAGGTCTCGCGAGGAGATGATGATGAACATAAACAGAACGCCGAACATCAGGATGATCTTCAGGATCGAAATAGGCGCGTTGAGCGTTCTTCTCTCCTTATAGTCCGAAAGCATTTTCGCAAGTATAATCGTAAAAGGTATTTTTACAATTTCTGCGGGCTGAATGCCGAACCCTGCAAAACGAAGCCATGACTTATTACCGGATATTTCAACACCCCAGATAAAGAGCGTCGAAATAAAGAGTATACTTAAGACGTATAGTATTTTTGATTTGTCCGCAATGTTATCGATATCCAGAAGAGAAAAAATAACAAATAATCCGACACCGATGACGAGTGAAACGACCTGTGTGTAGACATATGAGTTATCAAGCATATGCTTTGTGGCACTGCGAATCAGTATGATACCATATATTGCACTGAAAATACACAAAGCAAGCAGAAGCATGTCCGATTCCTTCGAATATTTTAAAATTGCATCCAGCTTCTTTTTCACCAATCTGCTCCTGTCATATGATCCCTTACTGTAAGTTTAGCATTGTTTCATTATCGAGTAAACAATAAAATGAAAGCATTTTGTTTTAAATGACTCTTTTACATTTTATTCATAAGTGGTATACTTCCAATGTGTGAACATCCGACACAGAAATGGTGACCTCATGACGACAATTTCAATAATTTCAAACAGCGATTTTGAAACAGCCGAGGTGGGGCGAACACTCTCCTCTCACCTGAGCAGGGGCAGCTGTGTTGCGCTTTACGGCGATCTGGGCGCAGGCAAAACATCATTTGTAAGAGGTCTGGCTGAGGGCTTGGGTTTGAGCGCCCGCGTCACAAGCCCGACATTCACCATCGTCAACGAATATTTGGGTGATATCCCGCTTTTTCACTTCGATATGTACCGCCTGAACAATGAGGACGAGCTGTTTGACATCGGCTGGGATGATTACCTCGATCGGGCCGGCGTCATCGCCGTTGAATGGAGTGAAAAAGCCGTCGATTTTTTCCCGGAACATACAATCCGCGTTCATATCGAAAAAACGGGTGACAACAGCCGCCGGATCGATATCATATTTCCGGAGGAAGTGTGATATCGAATTTCACACGGAGTTGTACCGATGCTTCGCATCGAAATGAGGAATATATGAAGATACTGGCCATCGAATCATCAGCCAAAGCGGCGTCTGTCGCGTTGTGCGAGGATAAAGAACTCATTTTACAATACTTTCAGAACTCCGGCCACACCCACAGCAGAACACTTCTGAAGATGACCGAGGAGCTGCTCAATAACATCGGCCTCAAGGTGCAGGACCTCGATTATATCGCCGTCGCCAGCGGTCCCGGTTCCTTCACCGGCATTCGGATCGGCGTGTCAGCCGCGATCGGTCTCGCCTGGGGCGCGGACAAGGAGGTCTGCGGCGTTTCAACACTCGAAGCCATGGCTTACAATATTGAAGACCCGGATTTTATCATATGCCCCGTGATGGACGCCAGACGAAATCAGGTTTATAACGCGCTGTTTGAATATAAGGATGGCTGCGGTATCAGAATAAGTCCCGACCGGGCTATTTCGGTTGAGGATTTAGTCACTGAGGCCAAATTGAGCGGCAAACCATATATGCTCCTGGGAGACGGCGCTCAGTTGTGTTATAACGCTTTTCTGGAGCACGGTATCCCCGTCAGGCTGGCAGCACCGTTACTCCGGCTGCAAACCGCCTGGGGCGTCGCATGCGCCTCTATAAACGCGCCGAAGGTATCTCCAAACGCGCTGACGCCAAATTATCTAAGAGTTTCACAGGCTGAACGCGAACGGAATCATAAAACTGGACAAACAGGCTGATTTTTATCGGCCGTCATATAGCAAAGACAAAGCACGAATCTTATCAAACGGCCGGCGGAAATGATAAGAGAGAAAAACACGTCGGAGAAATGGATGAATAATATGGCATCACTGCACGTTCTGGACCATCCTCTGCTGCAGCACAAATTATCAATCATCAGGGATAAAAATACGAGTGTCAAGGAATTCCGCGAGCTCATCTCCGAAATTGCCACACTCATGTGTTACGACGCAACAAGAGACCTTCCCGTCGAAATCTGCGACGTCGAGACACCTGTCGCCATGGCAAAGGTTAAGAAAATTGCCGGTAAAAAAATGGCCGTTGTGCCAATCCTCCGCGCCGGTCTCGGCATGGTGGACGGTATGCTGACGCTCGTACCATCGGCCAAGGTCGGACACATCGGCCTCTACAGAGACCCCGACACCCTGGAGCCGGTTGAGTATTACTGCAAGCTGCCGAAGGATATCGCAGAGCGTGAAGTATACATTGTCGACCCGATGCTCGCCACAGGCGGCAGTGCCACAGCTGCCATCCAATTCATCAAAAACTACGGCTGCCAGCACATCAAGCTCATGTGCATCATCTCCGCCCCCGAGGGCATCGCCCGCGTGCAAGCCGATCATCCCGACGTCGATATCTTCGTCGCCGCAGTCGATGAAAAGCTCAACAGCCACGGCTATATCGTCCCCGGCCTCGGCGACGCCGGCGACAGGATTTTCGGTACGAAATAGGTTATTACGAAATGACGAGCTGCCTGATTGGGCAGCTCGTTTTGTTTTGCATATAATCAATATCAGCGCTGCTCTCGCTGGTGTTACGCGGTACAGGAGACAATCCTCAGTCACCTGCGGGTGACAGCTCCTTTGCCTAAGGAGCCTAAGAAGGATAGTACCCCCTCGGCTGCAGATACTGCATGAATTTGCCTCGCGTGTCATCCTGAACGCAGTGAACGATCTCCAGGTAATCTCTGATTGTTGCGCTGACATTAGTTTGCCTGGAGATTCTTCGCAGGCTCAGAATGACAAACCGTTTCATAACAACGACAGGGCGCTACTCCGAGAGTTCTGCCCATTCGGAATATTTTGAGTCCAATAGCTGCTTGAGCTGTGCTTCCTCTTGATCAAGCGTTATAAGCTTTTCATAATCCGAGCAGAACGTATCGCGCTGCTCATTCACGATGTTCAGCTTCTCTTCCAGCGCTGCAATTTCGCGTTCGAGCTTGGCGATCTGCTTGTCCGGGGAAACAGTGTTTTTCTTAGCCAGCTTTTGGGTATTCCGAACCTTTCTCGCGATGCTTTCCGTACTCGCTTGAGAAGCTTTAAACGCGCGGTATTTTTCGTATGTGCCGCGGAAATCCGTTATCCTGCCATCTTCAAGCTCCCAGATGCGTGTGGCGAAGCGGCTGACGAAATAGCGGTCGTGCGAGACGAAGAGGAGTGTCTCACCGAACTCTTCGACGGCTTCCTCTATCCACTCGCGAGAGGCGATATCGAGATGGTTTGTCGGTTCGTCGAGAATCAGGAAGTTGATGCCTTCTTTCATCAGAATGCACAGCTTTAAACGGCTCTGCTCGCCGCCGGACAGATCACCGACCTGTTTGAACACGTCTTCACCCGAGAATTTGAACGCGCCAAGCTTGTTTCTAGCTGTCTGCGGGGAACAGTTTTCCTCGTAAACGAGCGTGTCGATGAGCGATCTGTACGGGTGGTTGAAATGCACGATTTGTGGCAGATATGCCGTTTTGATGGAAGGCCCTTTTTTAACGCTTCCCGCATCCGGCTTGAGTTCATCCAGGATGATTTTAATGAGCGTGGACTTCCCTGTTCCGTTGTCGCCGATGAGCGCGATGCGTTCACCGCCCTGTACGAGCATATCAATGTCTGAAAACAGCTTTTTTCCCTCATAATATTTGGAGACGCCTTTTAAAACAAGAACTTCATCTCCGCGGAATTCTTTTTCTCCGAAGCGCGCGCCCAAGCTCTTTTCC
Organism: uncultured Eubacteriales bacterium; assembly: GCA_942492735.1. Taxonomy (GTDB): domain Bacteria; phylum Bacillota; class Clostridia; order Oscillospirales; family Oscillospiraceae; genus Sporobacter. The sequence goes on along the minus strand of OW818648.1, from coordinate 2,905,229 downwards.
TTCGTCGGTCTGTCCGTCTTCAAGAGTCTTTCGATGCGGCTTTGGATGGCGAACGACTTTTTCATGAGATTCTTATTGCCTGTGCCCCATTGATAAAGCCTGTCGGCCGAGATCTGGAGCCGTTTCGCTTCGGACTGCTCAAATTCATATCTTTCCAGCTGCTCCTGAAACCGGCGCTCTTTTTCTATCACGTAAAAGCTGTAATTACCGCCATAATGCTCCGCTTTGCCGTTTAGTATCTCAATCGTGCGGCCAACAACATGATCCAGGAAATACCGGTCATGCGAGATGACGAGAACGGTGCCTTTATATTTGGCTAAATAATCCTCCAGCCATTCCGTTGCGTTGATATCGAGGTGATTCGTCGGTTCGTCAAGCAGGAGGATGTCCGTATCCTCCAAAATAAGCCGCGCCAGATTGACTCTTGTCTTTTCGCCGCCCGAAAGTGTAGCGAACAGCTGCTCCCGCTGCGTCGCTGGAATCTCCAGACCGTTTGCGACACGGTTGCGTTCAAAGTCAAGATCATAACCGCCGGAACGCTCGAAATCAAAGACGAGCGCGTCGTATTCTCGCAGCAGCATCGGTGACGCGTCGGAAGCCATCTGTTCCTCGAGCTCTTGCATGTGGGCTTTAATGTCGAGCAGTCGTTTTTGAGCTGAAATCAAAACATCTTCCGTTGTAAAGCTCTCCGGATAATTCGGTATCTGTGAGATCAGACCGAGCCGCCTGTTTTTGGGCAGCACGACAACGCCTTCATCCGCTTCGTTATCTCCCGCCATAATGCGAAAAAGCGTCGTTTTTCCCGCCCCGTTTTTACCGAGCAATCCAACGTGTTCGCCTTCGTTTACTTCAAAAGAAAGCCCATCGAGAATGTTCTTCCCCTCCTCAAAGGCTTTCTTGATATTCTGTACTGAAATGTCAACCATATAATTCTCCGGTGCTTCTTACTAATTCTTATTATCACATCTACTGGTTTTTATTTATTATTATACCATAAACGTGTTGTGAACCACAACGTGCATATGCTATAATACGTGCAAATGCAGATACCATTATTGACATTACGTCGTAACAGAGGTGATCCCGTGCAATTTGCCATAGACGGCACAACTCAAATAGACAAAACGCTGCGATATGACGTCGTTATCATCGGCGCAGGTCTTGCCGGTCTCTATACAGCGCTTAATATTGACGACTGTTATTCCTGTCTCATCCTAGCGAAAGAATCCATCGATATTTCAAACTCCTGGTTTGCTCAGGGTGGTATTGCCGCGGCTATTTCTAGCGATGATGCGCCTATCTTTCATCAGGAAGATACACTTATTGCCGGCGCCGGACTTTGTGATGAGGATGCTGTCGGTGTCCTTGTTGCCGAGGGGCCGCTTGATATCAACAGGCTCGTGTCACTCCGCGTCCCCTTTGATATCAATGAGTTCGGGGATTTGCAGATTACGCGGGAAGGCGGTCACCGTAAGGACCGTATCGTCCATGCGGGCGGAGACGCAACGGGTCGTGAAACTGTCAAAGCACTCGCGCATATCGTCTCCCAGCGTAAAAACATCGCATTCAGTGAAAACACCTGTTTTTACGATTTTTTGATGGATGAAAAAGATGCAGTCTCCGGTATTATCGTTAAAAAAGATGATAACGATTTCTATTTGATTCAAACACGGAAGGTTGTTATTGCCACAGGCGGTATCGGGCAGGTTTACAAGTCGACAACAAATCCGTCCGTTGCAACAGGTGATGGTATTGCCGCCGCCATGCGTGCCGGCGCCGTCATCAAGAATATCGAATTTATTCAGTTCCACCCGACAGGCCTTTGGAGCGCTGTGCCCGAGGATCGTGAATTCCTCATATCCGAGGCGGTCCGGGGCGAAGGCGGCCTTTTAAAAAACAAGGACGGCGTCCGATTCATGGAGGGTACACACGAGCTTAACGAGTTGGCCCCGCGCGACATTGTTGCCAGAGCCGTCGTTAAGGAACTGCTTGCCTCCGGCGAGGACCATGTCTTTGTAGACATTACAGCAAAATCCGAGGAATTTCTTAAACACCGTTTCCCGACGATTTATGAGGAATGCCTGCGCCGCGGTATCAATATTGCGCACGACTGGATTCCTGTATGCCCCGTCCAGCATTACCTGATGGGCGGAATTGAGACAGACATTGACGGACACACGAGTATCCGGGGCTTATACGCCGCTGGGGAAGCTGCTTACACAGGCGTTCATGGCGCAAACCGTCTGGCTTCCAACTCCATGCTGGAATGTATCGTATTTGGCCGACGGGCAGCCGAGGATATCAACAAAGCCTTGAGACAAAATAATGATACTGTAGAAGCCGTTATCCCCCAGATTCCTGTGAGGAAAACCTCGGACCTCAATTATAAGGCGCTTCGTCAGCGGATTAAAGACCTGATGAACGACCACGGCTATGTTATCCGCAACGAAAAAGGCTTATCTTTCGCGTTGGGACACGTTGACAGCATCCTCAAGCAGCTCGAAAATGTCCATGATAATTCGAACAGCTATCTTGAGACCTTGAACATCGCCACCGTTGCATCGGCCATCCTGACGGCTGCTCTCGCGCGCAGGGAAAGCATTGGCTCTCATTACAGGGAGGACACGCATGTCTGACAAGTTTGACTATATCGGACTTAATGAACTGATATTGACAGCCCTGACGGAGGATATCGGTACAGGAGACATCACGACGATGAGCTGCGTACCGGCAGATGCCGTGTCCAAGGGGTCGTTTATTGCCAAGGAATCCGGCATTGTCTGCGGACTTGATGTCGCAGCCAGAGTGTTCGCATTGCTCGATTCGACCGTTTGCGTCATGCGGCGTGTTTCGGACGGCGATGCTGTTTGTAAAGGCGACGTGATCGCCGAAATCGAAGGCCCGTCGCGGAGCATTCTTACCGGAGAACGCACGGCGCTCAATCTCCTGCAGCACCTATCCGGCATCGCGACACGGACGCGCGCCGCTGTCGACGCGATCATCGGCACAAAAACACATATTGTTGACACACGGAAAACAACACCCGGCCTGCGGGTCCTCGAAAAATACGCTGTTCGCTGCGGCGGGGGCAAAAATCACCGGTTCAACCTCTCAGACGGCGTCTTAATTAAAGACAACCATATCGTTGCCGCCGGCGGGATCAAAGAGGCGATCCAAAAGGTGCGCGCCAATGTACCACATACGCTGAAAATCGAGGTTGAGACCGAGAATCTTCAGCAGATCGATGAAGCACTATTAGCCCGCGCCGACATCATTATGCTCGACAACATGACCCTTGACTCGATGACCGAAGCCGTTCGCCACATTGCAGGCCGCGCCATCACCGAAGCGTCCGGCAATATGGGCGATAAAGACTTAAAGAGCGTCGCCGAAACCGGCGTCGATTATATCTCCATCGGCGCGCTGACACACTCGGTTAAAGCCCTCGATATCAGTTTGAGATTTAAGTAACACACGATAATAACGCCGGGCGGGATGAAAATCCCGCCCGTTTACTTTGAAAATGGGTGTTCGTTGGGGCGATTCAATCATAAGAATTCGATGATTTCGTAGGGGCGATTCACGAATCGCCCACCGTACCCACAACTTCAGGCTTACCCTCTTGACATTTTTACTAGTCTGCGATACTATATATTAGTAATTTACTAATTTACTAATAATTCAGGAGACAAACACATGAAAATTCCAACAACACTCAAACACAAGCCGGTCATTGTATCGGAGGATTATGATAAGATTGACGGGCGGTATGCCGATAATTCAGACGCGAAGGGCTTATCTGTCGGGCTCGCGCAGTGGAACGACAGGGGTAAGGTCGACGTGTCGGCAAAAATCTGGCGTTATACGGGAGAAAAATGGTCACGGCAGTCTGAGGAGATGCCGCTGCACCGCGTTCTGGATCTGGCCATCCTCGTCTGCAAGGCGAAGACATACTTTCAAGAGGCGTACAGATACCCAAAGCTATACGATGAGAAAAACCCACAAGTAGACCGTGTTGCCCTTCAGGGAGGCGCTTTGGACGTGTCGATCTGCACCGATAATCCGATGCTGGATGAGGACATCGTCCTTTTAAGAGACGCTCTCAATAAAGACGACGAACTATTGAGTGAAAGACTGCACCGTCTTTCGGCGATGCTGAAGGAAATGGGGTATTAAGCTTGCTGGACAAGGACGCAAAAAAGAAACTGATCGATGGTTATAAGGAGCAGTCACGGGTGCAGACGGGCTGTATTTACGTGATAAGAAATATCAAGAACGGCAAAATATTTTTAAATGCCGCACCCGATCTCTTTGCCATCAAGAACCGATTTATGAGCGGTAAACAATTCGGCGGGAGCTTTCATCCCAAAATGAACACAGACTGGGCCTTATTCGGAAGTGATGCTTTCGAAATGGAAATTGTCGAGTTCATGCAAAAAAACGAGACACAGACGCCGGAGCAATTTATGGATGATCTCCAGCTCCTGAAGAAAATGTGGCTTGAAAAATACGATCCTTCGATGCTCTACTAGCAAAAAACGAGGACGGCTGCTGCCGTCCTCGCTGTTGTTGTTATCGTTATTTTTGTAGGGCAAGGGCTCTGCTCTTGCCAACCCCCTGTGTCGCGCGCGGTACATGACGGGCAAGAGCAGAGCCCTTGCCCTACTGGATTAACTGTTGGCGGTTCTGTTCTTTTCTATTATGCTTTACCGTCGCTGCCGAGGACGTTGATGATCTTGTTTTTGACGAGCGCACGGATGTTGTCGCGGCCCGGGGTAAGATACTGGCGCGGGTCGAAGTGCGACGGATTATTGGCGAGGTATTGACGGATGCCGGCGGTCATCGCTAAGCGCAGGTCCGAGTCGATGTTGATTTTGCAGACGGACATTTTTGCCGCCTGACGGAGCATATCCTCCGGTATACCGATAGCGTCGGGCATAGCGCCGCCGTTTGCGTTAATAATAGCGACAAGCTCCGGAATGACCGATGACGCGCCGTGCAGAACAATGGGGAAACCGGGCAGGCGCTTGCTGATCTCTTCTAGAATATCAAACCGCAGCTTCGGCGTCTGTCCGGGCTTGAATTTATAAGCGCCGTGGCTTGTGCCGATGGCGATTGCGAGTGAGTCGACGCCAGTTTTTGTGACAAACTCTTCGACTTCACCGGGATGCGTGAAGCTTGAGTCTTCAGCAGAGACATTGACATCGTCCTCTATACCGGCCAGCTTCCCAAGCTCACCTTCGACAACGACTCCCCTATCGTGCGCGTATTGAACCACCTCTTTTGTCAGGCGGATATTTTCTTCGAAGGAATGCTTTGAGCCGTCAAACATAACGGATGTAAATCCGCCGTCAATACAGGACTTGCACACGTCAAAGCTCTCACCGTGGTCGAGATGGACACAAATCGGAAGGCCAGTATCCGCTTCTGCGGCTTCAACGAGCTTCATCAGATAGACATGTTTGGCATATTTGCGCGCTCCCGCAGAGACCTGAAGAATCAGTGGCGCGTTGACCTCTTTTGCGGCCTCCGTAATCCCCTGGATAATCTCCATATTATTGACATTAAAAGCCCCGATAGCATATCCTCCATCGTAAGCCTTCTTAAACATTTCCTTTGACGTGACAATAGGCACGGCATAGTCCCCTTTCAATCTGAAGTTTTAGTATTGGTAACAAACGTCCGTAATAACATTTATTTCATTATTCTACCACAATATCGTGCTAATTCAAGCAAAACACGCAATTATTTTCAGTTTGATTTTACACCTTTATTATGCTATTATTCTTTTCATAGTCATCTTTAATTAGGTCTTTGCAGGAGGTATATTATGTCAGAAAAACTTATAGGGGCCTGTGTCTTCGGTCAATCCGGAGGTCCGACAGCCGTTATCAATGCCAGCGCCTACGGTGTCATCAAAGCCGCGCTCGAAGCACCGGAAATCACAAATGTCTACGGCGCCTCACACGGTATTACAGGAATACTGGGCGATGCACTCTACGATTTGGGTCAGGAAGACGCTTACGAGCTGGAGCTTTTACTCAACACACCATCCTCGGAGCTCGGCTCCTGCCGATATAAAATAGCGGATCCGAATAAGGATGACAAGGATTACAAGCGTATCCTCGAGATTTTCAAAAAATACAACGTTCGCTATTTCTTTTATAACGGCGGAAATGACTCGATGGATACTTGCAATAAGGTCAGCCAGTACTTGTCGAAGTCCGGTTACGAGTGCCGTGTGATCGGTATCCCCAAGACGATCGACAACGACCTTGTCGGGACGGACCACTGCCCCGGTTTCGGCAGTGCCGCGAAATATATCGCCACCTCCGTCGCCGAGGTCTGCAAGGACACCTACGTATACGATGTCGGCACGATTACAGTCGTCGAGATCATGGGCCGCCATGCCGGTTGGCTCGCGGCATCATCCGCGCTGGCCGCCATCTCCTGCGCGCCGCCCGACCTCATCTATCTGCCGGAGGTCGATTTCGACATTGAGCAATTTATCACAGATGTTTCCAGAATATACGCTGAGAAAAACAAGTGCCTGATTGCCGTTTCCGAAGGCATCCATTATGCCGACGGGACGTTTGTCTCCGAAGCGAAGACCTCGGCGACAGACGGTTTTGGTCATGCGCAGCTCGGCGGGCTTGCCGCGACTCTTTCCGGACTGATCAAGCACCACACCGGCTCAAAGGTCCGCGGTATCGAGCTCAGCCTTCTTCAGCGCTGCGGCGCGCATCTCGCGTCTCAGACTGATATTGACGAGGCTTTCTCTGCCGGAAAATATGCTGTTGAATGCGCCATCGCCGGCGAGACCGGTAAAATGGTCGCTTTTGAGCGCGACTGTTCAAGTGGTGCCTATGCGTGCAAGCTCACGCTTCAACCGCTCACCGTTGTCGCCAATGCCGAGAAAAAAGTGCCGCGCGAATGGATTAATGAAGAGGGCAACAACGTGACCTCCGATTTCTTTGATTATGCGCTGCCGCTCATCCAAGGCGAGAATAAACGCATTCTGGATAACGGCCTGCCGCGCTTCGCCAGACTGAAAAAAATAATCGTTCAATAAATTCCGTTAGGCTGCAGTATGCCGCAGCAACACACTTTTTGGAGGGCTAAAAATGTACTTAAAGTCAATGGAAAACGCCTTTTCGCTTAAAGGTAAGAATACAATTGTCACAGGCGGGGCTAAGGGCATTGGCCTAGGTATCGCAACGGCCTTCGCCCATCAGGGCGCGAATGTCGCAATATTCGCGCGAGACGAAGCGGCAGCAATCGACGTCATCAAAGACTTCAGCAGCAAATATGAAGGCAAGTTCACTTTCTACAAAACGGATATCTCCAGCATGCAAAGCTGCCGGGATGCTGTCAATAGCTATATTGCCGACAACAAGACGATCGACGTACTCGTCAACAATGCCGGTATCGGCACCGCCGGCAGATTCATTGATATGGACGAGGAGCTGACCGATTGGTTTGACTGCTTCGACGTTGATTTGCACGGCGCCGCCAGATTGAGCTACAATGTTATTAAGCACATGAGAGAAGCCGGGAAAGGCCATATCATCAACATCACGTCAAATGCCGGCGAGATCGTTAATAAGCCTTTTCTGACGGCATATGCCGCATCCAAGGCGGCGTTCAATCATTTCACAAAATGCCTGGCCGCGGAGGTCGCTCCTTATGGCCTCCGTGTCAACGCCATCGCGCCCGGCTTTACCTACTCGAATTTCACCAAGGGTATCCCGGATGAAATGGTCACGGCGATGTGCAGCGAAATCCCGATCGGCCGCTTTGCCGAAGCGTTTGAAATCGGCGCGCTCGCCGCCTATCTCGCCAGCGACATATCCGATATCGTCACCGGCGCTGTCTTCACCGCAGACGGTGGTTTCGCGCTTCAGCACTAAAAATCAAAAAAGCAAAAAAGCAAAGCCTCAGGTTTCTGCCTGAGGCTTTGCCGTATAGATAAGTGAATTCTTACTCTCTGGTTATCTTCATCTTCGTTATCAGGTAATACTCGTTCATCCAGGGCTTATCGCGCCTATGGATTCGCAACACAAATCAACCATCACCGACCGTTGGTATAACTAAAGCGATTTGTATGAACATCGTCATATTCTTGTATTGACAGTATTGTATGGAATTATTGTGCGTGATAATATAGTGCTGTCTGTGAAGAGTGTACCTGTGCGTTCAAAAATAATTGGAGGTGGAACGATGAGTTTCAGAGCATTTATTTTTAAAAAAGCGCTAAGAGTCGCATTGCCTCGCACAATGGATATTGAGAAATCGCGAAAGAAATTGGAGGAGCTTGGCTCCAAGTATAAAATCTCGAAGGAAACGACGTTTGAGCCAGTAATTATAGCTGGCGTGAACGCCGAATGGGCGGCAACGTCTGAAAACAGAGATAAAAAAGCAATCATTTACTTACACGGCGGCAGTTACTGCGTTGGGGCCATAGCAACATATAGAGCTTTTTCAGGCGGAATAGCTTTAGCCAGCGGTATCCCTGTCTTAACTGTTGGATACCGGCTCGCACCTGAGAATCCATATCCAGCCGCTCTTGATGATACCGTTGCCATATACCGGGAGCTGCTTTCCAAAGGATACAAAGCCAAAGATATTGTTCTTATGGGGGATTCGGCCGGCGGCGGCTTATGTCTTGCGGCAGCGATGTATTTGCGAGATAACTCCGAACCGCTGCCTGCGGCAATTGCTCTGATTTCACCGTGGACAGATCTGACAATGTCAAGCGAAAGCTGCAATAAATTGGCCTCAAAGGATCCGATTTGTTACGTGGAGTTTGAGAAAAAATGCGCCCTGGCATACGCCGGCGGCAAAGACCTCACAGACCCGTATATATCCCCTCTTTATGGCAGTTTCAAAGCGCTGCCGCCTATTATCATACAGTGCGGCACCGTCGATATAGGTGCTGACGATTTTTTAAAAACCTATGAAAAAGCCATTGCTGACGGCGCTGATGTCACTTTTAGGATATGGAAGGGCATGTTTCATAATTTTACTATATTCTGCGAGAATACTCCCGAAGGTATGCAATCATTCCTTGAGATCATTTCATGGATAAAACAACACATCTCACAATAAGGCAAAAGGTGCTAGACCGATCGCCGAAACAGCAACCGGTAAAAATAAAAGGCCAGAAGTGCTTAACGCAGACAAGATTTATCGTTCAAATGAATCGATGACCTAACAAACGGTAATAATGGCGACAGCATTTTATAGTATAAAATTCACGGAGGTTTCCGATATGGAGCACAAAGGCAGTCAAACAAAGATCACAATCGCAATTGTTATGATCACTTCTTTTATAACACCATTTATGAGCAACGCAATTAATCTTGCTATTCCATCTATCGGTGCAGAGTTTGAAGCCAGCCAAAGTCTGCTCAATTGGGTGGTCTCAGGTTTCTTAATTTCAACAGCAGCTTTTTTGCTGCCATTCGGCCGCCTCGCAGATCAGTATGGAAGAAAGAAAATATTCCTGATCGGTATGCTATTACTGTCTGCCTCGTCGTTGGGCTGTGCCTTGGCGCCGTCACTCATTGCTCTGGTATGCTTCAGGGTCGTTCAGGGTATTGCCAGCGCGATGATTTTTGGCACCGCCATGGCGATTTTAACGTCAGTTGTTCCGCCGCAGTCCAGAGGCAAAGCATTAGGGCTCAATTCCGCGGCAACATACATTGGCTTGTCATGCGGGCCTGTGCTTGGAGGCTTTATCAGCAGCACTTTAACTTGGCGCGCCGTGTTCTATTTTAACCTGCTGATCGCCGTGATCATTATCATTTTAACCGTATGGAAACTCAAGGGCGAATGGAAAGGCGCATCTTCCAAACTCGACAGCGGAGGTATTGTGCTCTGCATTTTGGCTCAGGCCCTCCTACTGTTTGGGCTCACGAAACTGACAACAAATCTCTTATATCAAGCCAGCTTTCTCTTGGGGGTTATACTTCTGATCGTCTTTTTCATTTACGAAAAAAAGCACCAGAACCCTCTCATCCCGGTGGAGAACATTTTGAAAAATAGACCGTTTGCTTTTGCCAATTTAGCAAGCTTGATCAATTATAGCGCGACCTTCGCTTTAACCTTCGTGCTCTCGCTCTATCTGCAAGCCGCTCTCAGACTTGACGCAGCCGTATCAGGCTTAATTCTACTCGTACAACCTGTTTTAATGGCAGTGCTTTCCCCCGTTACAGGCGCGTTATCTGACAGGCTGTCTCCGGCGGTTCTCGCGTCCGTGGGTATGGGTATATCAGCGCTCGGTCTTTTCTTCTTTGTTTTCCTCACAACACACACACCAATCATACTCATCATATTGAATCTGGCATTTATTGGACTTGGGTTTGCTCTGTTTGCCACACCTAATACAAACGCCATCATGGGCTCGGTCGACAAGACGCTATACGGTGTCGCATCGTCAATTTTGGGCAATATGCGGCTGCTGGGACAAGCGATCAGTATGGCTATCGTCTCACTTATTACATCAATTTTAATCCGAGACCTGTTAATCGGCTCTCCGGAATATGTCAGCCAACTCATGGTCAGCTTAAAAACGGCGTTCATCATCTTCACCGTGCTGTGTTGTTTTGGCGTATTAGCTTCGTTAGTAAGAAACCGAGTTAAAAAAGAGAAGAAAAATAAGTAACACACCGGAATTCATAATAAAAACGACGACAATTTTAAAGAAGAAAGAAGAGGTAAAAAAGAAGAAATAAAAATACAGAAAGAAACGACAATTTTCTGAGCGAAAATTGTCGTTTCTTTTTGGTCCGAGTGACATGACTTGAACATGCGGCCTCTTGACCCCCAGTCAAGCGCGCTACCAACTGCGCCACACCCGGATATGGTATTTTAGACGCTCAATGATGATAACATAAATCGCTGCGCTTTGCAACACCGAAAAATCAAATTTCTCCAATTGCGGGCTTAGACGTGAAAACGCTTAATAAGTTCGTTTTTATATTTTTTGTCTGCGAAAATGAGCATACCCATGAGCGTTAAAAACGAATAGAAGGCCGAGGCGATACTGGGCCAGCCGATCACCACTAAGCCTGTTGCGACTGATATGATCGGCAGTAGGCCTAAAATGATGGTAACGAATTGATACAGCGCATATTCGCGCCATCTCATTCTTCTGATGAGAATAACGAAAGAGATGATCGTCGTTGCGGCGATGAAAAGGAACGGTATCACATAGTCCAGACTCCAGCCCTTCGTTTTCGTCACGAACTGCGCAACGATGAAGAATATACAAGCGCACACGGCATCGACAGCGATATAATGACCGATATTTTTCCTGACGAGAAACGGGTACACGAGCGCTGCCCATAAAAATACGATGCCGCCGACGACAAGCAATGACCAGAGAGTGCCTTGATAGGCCAGAATATTAATCAGCAAGCATGTTGATGCGGCGACGACAGAGAGAAACAGTAATATTCTGACTGTAAAATTGTATTTGATCCTCGTATCGGTTTTTGGGTACATATCAGAACCGGGATTGGGATCTATCGATTCAGGCGATGATGAGATGCATTCTTGCGGCGATAATGCCGCGGCGCATAGCGGGCAGAAATCGTCGTTGGTCCGTACGTTTAATTTACATTTTTCACAGTACTTCATGATTCAACCCCGTAATTGGTCTCGATAACAATGTCTATGCCCCGATCGGCAAGATATCTGAAAAAGAACCGCTCGATGTCGGTCTCCTCCATCACCCGTGAAAACGATATTGTGAGGCTGTCCTGAAATGAACAAAGCGCGCAATTAAGCATGTTTCTAGCCGGCGCGCCAAGAACAAACTCGAACCGTTCAATATGCTCGGCCATCGACGGCGGCAGCTTGATGATGCCCATATTTGACATGGTCGATGTGACGAGCCTTTCACCATATATGCGGAATGCCATTTTCAGGGCGATTCTTTTGAGAACAAGAGGCGTGAGCCGCATGAAGGGACTGCGTTCGGCACTGACGTTTGCGCCGAATTTTTCAACGAGCTTATCCTTTTGAACATCATTTTTTACCTGGCTCGAAACAGATTTCAGTATCTCCTCAAAAGTGTAAACAGAATCTGAGAATGCAAGGCCAACATTGACATACGACGAAAAATTCCGCAAGGTATCCGAATTAAATAAGCTTCTCAGATTGACAGGGACCTGCACCTTTACCGGCAGCTCGCTGCCCTTGCCTTTGAGCTGTGTCTCATAGACAGTATAAATGATGAGGGCCACCGTATATTCCGTCACCGTCGCGCCGCTTTTTTTCACGAGCTGCTTATATTCTGATATCGGGATGATACCGTGCGTCACGCGGACGGCTGAAGCCGCTAATCTGGTTCCGCTGATTTGATACGCCTTGCTTTCTGCTCTGCTGCTGATCGTTTTCGGGTCATAATACTTCAGGAAGCTGTCTTCAACCTCTGTGACGGTGGGACACATTTTACTGTTGATAATACTGTCGTCAATATCGACGCTTTTGCCGTCATGTACAAGATATTTATACACAACCGCTTTAAGAAATTCAGCAGCGCCGGCACCGTCGGCCACTGCATGAAATACTTCAAAGCTGATCCGGTTCTCGAAGTAGCTCAGCCTGAACAAATATCCGTTTGTTTCTTCAAGCAATATGGGGCGGCATATCGGCGCTATTTCCTGAGAAACAACAGCCCTGCCGGGATTATGCTCGAAATAATTCCAAAATAAGCCCTTCTGCATCCGGACATCGAAAGATGGGAACCGCGGGAGCGTCACTGTGAGCGCCTCCTGCAGTATTTGCGGATTCACCTTTTCCTTGAGTTTGACGGCAATCCTGAACACATTGGCTTGGCTCGCGCTGCTGGTCGGCGGATAAATTTTTGCCGCATTGTCAAGCCTGTACCATCTATTTTCATTTTTATTGTTTTTATCTTTTATTGGCATGGCGTATCCTCTTAAGTGACTGTTTTCTGCTGTGTATCCCAGTCTCATTATGCTGATGCTAGCATGGTATTATTTTCATGTCAAGAAAACTTATTTATTCAGTCAAAACGCAGTATCCGCCCTGTCGAAATAAACGGCAGGGCGGATATGTTTTACTTTACAGGCACCGCGATATACTTTTCTCCGGTTTTCGTACCGACGACCAGACCTGAGGTCATGTCAATAATCCGATTTTCAAAGGAGGTATATGTCTGCTCGGGAAAAAGCGCGCTGACGGTTACATCTGTTCCATAGGCGACGTTATCTGTCATGCCGCCAAACGCTTCTATTTCGTTTTTGATACGATCAAAGAGGCTGTACGGGCAGATGATATCCATGCATGTCCACAGACGCATTTCAGCGATACCGGCGCTATCGAGCGCAAGCTTTGCCGTATGGGCATAGGCGCGCGTCAATCCGCCTGCGCCGAGCAGGATACCGCCGAAATAGCGTGTGACGACGCACAGGACGTTCTCAATTCCGCCGCGCCGGAATACCTCGAGCATGGGCTGCCCGGCTGTACCTTGCGGCTCTCCGTCATCAGCATAGCGCACAGCAGCTGTGTCGAGCATGCCGCCGCTGGCGCGAATACTGATACACCAGCAATTGTGCCGTGCGTCGTGGTATTTGGATTTTGTCTCAGCGATGAGCTCTCTGGCCCTGCTTTCAGATTCTACAGGCCAGACCTGCCCGATAAATCTGGAGCGCTTCTCAATAAACTCCGCTTCACCGTATTTTAACGGCACGAGATAGTCCATATGTTAAAGTGCCTTTCTACGCGTTTTCCGCGGACACGTATTCCCGGAGTCTGCCGTATGTGTCTGGATTGAGAATTGCCTCAACTTCGATGCAGTCATCACGGTATTCAAGACGAATGACGGATGCCTCCCGATGGAGCAGCTCAATAACGCTGCCCTTATCATAGGGCAGTCTCAGCGTGACCTTCTTCTTCGTTTTTTGAAGAATATCTTCAATCTTTTTCTGCAGGGCGTCGATACCTTCGCCTGTCTTTGCGGAGATTTCAACAATGTCGTCCCCGCGCGGATGAGACACGCTCAAATTGAGATCACATTTATTAAACGCCTCGATGCGCGGTGTTTTCTCCGCCCCAAGTTCGAGGATCAGCTCGTCAACGACTTGTGCCTGCTGAATCCACAGCGGATTGGACGCATCAATGACATGGATCAGGAGATCGGCATATGTCAGCTCCTCAAGCGTGGCCTTGAACGCATCCACAAGATGATGCGGCAGCTTTCGGATGAAGCCGACAGTGTCGGAGATGAGGACCTCAAGCGTGTCGCTGATTTTCAGGTGGCGTGTCGTTGTGTCGAGCGTATCAAATAAGCGGTCGAGTGCCGGGATGCCGGCGTCTGTGAGCTTATTGAGCAGCGTCGATTTTCCGGAGTTTGTATAACCAACGAGCGCGACGACCTGGACGTTATTTTTTTCACGCTGACGGCGCTGCGTCGAGCGCACCTTTCTGACCTCGTCTAGCTCTTCTTCAAGCTTCGATATCTTCCGTCTGATGTGGCGTCGGTCCGTTTCAAGCTGTGTCTCACCGGGACCGCGCGTGCCGATCGGTGCCGAGGTGCCCGCCTGGCGTTTTAAATGAGTCCACATGCCGGTGAGTCTCGGCAGCAGGTATTTGTACTGCGCCAGCTCCACCTGGAGTCTACCTTCACGCGTTCTGGCGCGCTGGGCGAAAATATCCAGAATCAGCGAGGACCGATCGAGCACACGAACGCCGAGGTCTTCCTCAAGAGCCCGTGTCTGTGACGGTGAGAGCTCATTATCAAAGACGACGAGTGTGCAGCCTTCGGCTTCAATCAGCTCCTTGAGCTCCTGTACCTTGCCCTTTCCGATAAAGGTTCTCGGGTCCGGTGTCTGCTTGTTCTGAAGAATCCGTCCGCAGGACACGCCGCCTGCCGTTTCCAGAAGGGCTTCGAGCTCGTCAAGGCTCTCGTCAGTCGAGCGCTCCTTGAACTCCATACTATCGGCGGATAACCCTGCAAGTACAGATTTTTCTGTATCGTTAGTAATTGATGTATCTATATAAATCACCTGTCTCTATTTTCTTTTTGTTAGTGTGTAATTCGTGAGTATGGCTATCAGGTTAGCTCCGTTAAGTGTGATTTGACTCAACGGCTAGGATTCGTAGGGGTCGCCGTCCTCGGCGAACCGCTATTGTCGGCGCGGCAAAGACTTGTTTCAAGCGGCGCATCACAGGACTGGGCGGCCACGCAGGGCCGCCCCTACAAGAAAAATTCTGTACATGCCGTAGGGGCGACCCTATGTGGTCGCCCTTCCTTGCAGGCGCAGCTTCGACCTTGACATTGCGGCGCGTCACAAGCTCGGGCCGCCGAGGTCGGCGTCCCCTACGAGCGGGTATACCTTTACCTCCAAGGTCGACGGGGCGATGTAGGCATCGCCCCCTACGATTAGAATCCAGGTCACAGCGCATTTGTAGGGCGTGACGACCCGGCACGCCACTAGTCATGATGCGTTAGTAGGGGCCGATGCCCACATCGGCCCGTCGGGGTTCGATAGCTTCAAAATATGCTCATCGCCTTTGCTATTTCTCTAGCACTTCGATGATTTCACCGATGTACATGCGGTGATAGTCTTTGTTTTCGTATATATCGGCAAGCTCCGGGGCTAAGAAATTTTCCGGTTCAAAATCGTCGAAATAGATTTTTTTGCAGACAAGGACGAGCTCGGCTTCCTCGAAGTAAACAGCGCCGCAGTCGGCGTAAACAGGCGTCAAGCCAGCTTCCTTGACTTTGTTGATGTCACGTCCGCTTTTGGAGCCGCAGGTATAGAGCATATCTCTGTACTTTTCTCCGTAGAAGCTCAGTGTATAGTATTTCCCGTAATCCATGAACTTGCGTGTATATCGCTGCGGTCTGACAAAGCAGAAGGACACCGCCTTCTGCCACAAAATACCGGCACCGCCCCAGCTGGCCGTCATCGTGTTGAATCCGGATTCATCGCCGCCTGTGATCAGCATCCACTTGTCGCCGACCAGATCGAATATATTGCCTTTCATTTCTTTAATGCTGATTTTCTTAAACATAAGCCAATACCCCCATGTTTTCATTCTGCTATAATTAAGTATAACGCTTCCGGCAAAAAAAATATACCCGCACTTCAAAAGTGCGGGTACTTTTCGATTGGTTATTGAATGCCAAACTTCTTGTTGAACTTATCAACGCGTCCGCTGGTGTCAATCAGCTTCTGTTTGCCTGTATAAAAAGGGTGACACTTCGAGCAGATTTCCACCTTAATGTCCTTCTTCGTGCTACCCGTCTCAATAACTTCACCGCAAGCGCACTTAATCGTCGTCTGCTTGTAGTTTGGATGGATACCTTCCTTCATTATGTTCACCTCTTTCAATGTTAAGAATTTTTGTGTGCACGTGATATATTAGCACAGATAAATTAAAATTGCAACACAAAATCTATATTTCCGCGCTATATTTCTACCGACTTATTCAGCTCGAAAAAATACAAGATTTTGCTCTTAACGAGAAGTCCCGTCATGCGTTCCATCGCCTGCGCGTAGGCCGAAAGCTGCGCGTCGTATGTGTCCTTTTTTGCTTCGATTGTCTGTTCTGTGACGACATCCGTTTTGAAATCGACAATATAGAGCAGCCCGTTTTCTTCAAAACAACAGTCGATGACGCCTTGGAACAGGATGTCGTCGTCCGCAGCACTGATAGTACCATTCCCATCGCCGCTAAAATAGTCTCCCGCCTTGACAAGCATTGAAAATTTAAATTCACGGTAAAGCTTATCGGCGTTTAAAATGCGCGCACCAAGCTCAGAGGCAAAGAATGCCGATATTTTGGTAGGGTGTATGACGTCGGCTTGTTTGGCGCTTAAGAAATTATGCTCACGGAGCCGCTTGAGCTCTGCTGCGACGGTGTCGGCTGAGCCGCATTTATTATAGTCGATATATTGCATGGCGAGGTGAAGCGCTGTTCCGCGTTCCGTTGCTGTCAGCGTTGTTTTCGAGGTTATAAAACAGGGTCTTGACGCCGGATACTGATGCTTCTCTATAAATTCCGGTGTCTCGGCCTCCTCAGCTGCCTCATAATCAGCAAAACGGCCTTTGAGCTCCGTCGCCGTCAGCTTGGAGGGTATCAGCGCCGCTTCAGGATACGGATACCGGAACCCGAGCTTTGTGTATAGCACCTCAACATCGCGAGGATCTGCTTTGACGCACGCCGGCTCAAGTATTGGATTCTTGCCGGATGTTCCCTTTTTGCTGTCGATACTGATTTTTCTGATCAACCAAGGCTCTCCGTCATCACATGACAGCACGGCGTCATGTGAGATCACAGCGTCATTTTGACATAAGCAGCCTGCTTCAGGCCGTGTCAAAGCCGGCAGGAGGATGAAGCCCGCCATGCTCGAGACTCCCTCGAGGACCTGCGGCGGAACCGGTGACGCTGCGTCTTTTGACAGTTTTGTCAGCTCCTTATCGCTATCGGCATAGGTTGCAACGATCACAAGCTTTTCTCGGGCTCTTGTCATGGCGACATACAAGACGCGCAGCTCTTCTGCCGTCATCTCACGCGTGAGTTTTCTCGCGACCGCCATACGGGCGATCGTCGGATACTCAATTCTTCTTTTGAGGTCTGTCATTTTCGCGCCGACGCCGAGCTGTGCATGCAGTATGAGCGGCTTCGTGACGTCTTTTATATTAAACCGCTTCGCTGTGTCGGCAAGAATGACGATTGGGAATTCGAGTCCCTTCGATTTATGGATGCTCATTATTTTGACGGCGTCGCCTGTCAATGATTCATTCTTTTCACCCGGCTCAACGCCGTTTTCAATCAGCTTCCTCATGAACGTGATAAAACCGAACAGCCCTTTATAGCCGCTTTGCTCGTATCTGACCGCCAAATCAAGCAGCTTCATCAGGTTCTCCCGCCTGGCTTCCCCGTCACTCTTGGCACCCATAACGCCAAGTATGCCGGTCTTATTATAAACATGCCAGATCAGTCTGTCCGAAGACATGTCCGGAGCGACTTGGCGAAAGGTTCTGAGCTCATCGAGAAATCCCCTGCATTTGTCGTCTGTTTGGGCCGCCTTCTCGAGTGCTGTGTAAAACCCGGTGCTTTTATCGGCAAGCCTGATGCGCGCAAGCTCGTCCGGCGTGAAGCCGTAAATAGGACAGCGCAATACGGCAATCAGCGGGACATCCTGCATCGGGTTGTCAATAATCTCGAGAAGCGATATCATAACCGCAACCTCCTGGGCTTCGAAAAAGCCCTCTCCGCTTCCCAAGCTGACCGGGATATTGCGTTCAGACAGCGCCATCGCATACAAGCTTGCTTTATTCTTGACAGAACGCAGCAGAATGGCAAAATCGCCGCAGGATACGCGGCGTGTTCCTCCCTGACCGTCCGGAATCGTCAGTCCGCTTCTGCATAGCTCCTCTATTCTGCCCGCAACAAACGAAGCCTCAATCTCTATTTTTTCAGGGTTTTCTTCATCCTCTTCCGTCTCAATCGCGCTCATGTCCAGAACATCGAGCTCAACGGCAGGCTCGTCCGAAATGTCAGTGTCACGACCGGCATACAGAAACTCTCTCTCCGAATACACCATTTCGCCAAACTCTTCTGACATGATGTTTTTGAATATATAGTTGACGGCGCTGAGAATGCCGGCGCGTGAGCGGAAATTCGTCGACAGCAGGATACGCCGTCCCTCATCATCAGAAGCTTCGCCTTCATCCTTATAGCTTTTGTATTTGGCTAAGAAGATGGTCGGGTCGGCCAGTCTGAAGCGATAGATCGACTGCTTGACATCGCCGACCATAAAGATGTTCCGCCCTTTTTTCGAAACGGCATTGAAAATTATCTCCTGGACGCCGCTGCAGTCCTGATACTCATCCACCATGATTTCCTTGTATCGGCCTGATACTGCTTCGGCGAGCGCTGACGGTTTACCCGTCTCGGCATCGGTCACAAGACGTGCTGTCATATGCTCAAGGTCAGAGAAATCGACGATGCCGCGCTTCTTTTTTGCGCGTGCGTACGCATCGTCGAAGTCAAGAACAAGGCGCAGCAGCGCGGAGACGGCAGGCCGGACGGCCGCCATATCCGCAAGCAATTCTTTCGATTGACATTCAAAGAGCACGGCTGTCTTTTTCATCGCGTCACGGCATTTTGTCCGGATCTCCTTGAGCTCCTCATATCCCTTTATGTTTTTAGGTCTTGGGAATTCTATCGCCGAATGCATTCTCGCCGCGTTCCAGCCTTTTGAGAGTGCTGAGAGGAAGCAAGCAAGGCCATCGGTTGTCACAGCCAGGCTGTCGCCGTATGCCTTTTGAAAATCAGGGAGCGCTGTGCACTCCGCTGTGAGGTTACGCAGGGCGTTGTACCAATAGGAAGCCTTTCTTTGCGCGTCTTCCATCAGATAACGGCCCCATATCGTTTCAGACACATCTTGAAGCTGATTCATTTCCAGCATTTCAAGCTGCTCTGTCACCCACAAGGCTGGATCGGCGTGGCTGAGCAGCTTTGTATGCGCGTCGAGAACGACGTCAAACAAGCGCTTATCGTCGCGCCCAGCCGACATGGTGTCAACGAGAAGCGCAAAACTCGCTTCTTTATCGATTGTGTCATAGCGTTCTTCGAGCAGCTCCTCAAGGACGCTGAGCTTCATTATGCCGGTTTCATTCTCATCCGCGACACGAAAGTCCGGTGATATATCGAGAAGATGCGCATTCTCTCGAAGGATACTCGTGCAGAAACCATGAATCGTACCGATTTGCGCTTCATAACAGAGCGCAGCCTGACGGCGCAGGTGCTTGTTGTCGGGCTCTTGAGCGAGATGCTTTGATATCTCCTCGAGTATCTTGGACCGCAGTTCATTAGCGGCCGCGCGCGTATACGTAATAATCAAAAATTCAGTGATATCGCAATAGTCGTTTTCATCCGTCACATAGCCCAAGAGCCGCTCGACAAGTACCTTTGTTTTACCGGAACCGGCGGCTGCCGAAACAAGGATGGAACCGAACTTCTTGGAATCAGAGTCCTTGGAACTGTGGCGTGACTCGATTGCCCTTATCTGGCTGGGCGTCAACTGGGGCGATTTCTCTTTCATATTACCCCCTCCTTCGCAATCAATTCCCACGCCTCATCCGCGTTTAATTTTTTCAGGTAGCGTCTCTTGTCTCCATCCTTTTCGCTGAAGCGGCAGACGGCTTTATAATCACAATAATTGCAGGCCGTATCGTTCTGGTTTTTAAAATACGGCTCCGCCGCGATGCTTCCCTTGCGGACGCCGCCGGCAATCTCGAGGAGCATCCTGTCAATATGAGACGATAGCCTGCCCAGCTTCTCGAGTCCCGCAAGACTGTCCCCCGACAAGCTGCCCTCTTTCGAGAGCTTGACGGGTAGATATTTTTTGCTGTCTCCGTGCTCCATCGCTTCAACAACGGCGCTGTCATCAAGGATCAGGCCGCTGCGTTTGAGTTTTTTAAGCCGCAGGTCATTGATTTCCTCGCTCTGTGCATTTCTGGACGCCTGAACGATCTCCTCTCGCGCAGGCGCATACAAAACGGCAGCCGGGACAATCTCTTTTGCGTATCTGTCCGTCCCGTTTTTATAAAGAGCAAACAAGTATATCAGCATCTGCATATTCATGCCGTACCAAACGTCTGATAAGCGGAACGCCTTTTTTCCGGTTTTATAATCGACCACGCGTAGATAGAGCTTGCCGTCGTGCTCCCAACCGTCAACACGGTCGACGAAGCCCTTGACCTTCAGGCTGGCCGTTTCGCCGCAGATGGCATGCGGCGGGATGTCTCCCGTATCGGAGAACTCCAGTTCAAAATCAATCGGTACAAAATCGGAATTTCTGAGCTCCTGCACCATATCAAGGACGATGAACGACGCGTCGCTGACGAGCCTGTTGAAAAGATAGATGAATCGGCTTGACTTGTCCTTAAAATGATTGAGAACCTCCTTGACATAAAGCGCGACATATTTATCCGTTAGCCGGCGGCACTGTTCTTCGCACACATCAGCAAAGCCGCCGCTGTTTGTTATATCTCTCGTGACATTTTCAAGAATATAGTGCATGAACGTGCCGGCAGTCGGCGCGTCAAAACCCGCAGGCTTGCGTGGCTTCGCGTTCAGCCCGTACTGCAGGAAATATAGATAGCGGCAGGAATAATACGTATCCACGCGGGATGCCGACATGACGAGCGCACTGCCGTAAAGCTTGCTTGCATCGTCACGAGATAGCTGTCCGCGTGATAAATCCGCAGCCAGGGTGACGTTTTGAAGCTTGTCCGACATTTCCTTGCTCGCGCTGAAATATTCTAAGGCGGCAGCAGCACTGAGGCTATCTGGTTTATAAGGCGCAGAGGCGGCGAGTTCAAAGCACGGTCCAAGCGCATTTTGCCTAAATTGAAAATCATCATCGGTTTTATCCGTGAGCGAAAACAGTGCTTTGAGTCTTTTGATGACGAATGACGGACGTTTGTCACCGCCGCCGATTCCGCTTCGCGGGTATGACAGCAGCAGCTTATCTGTCGGCAGCGTCAGCGACGCATAAATTGAATTCATTTCGCGGTAAAGCCGGTCCTCCGCTGTGCCGGATATGACAATACCGAGATTTTGCAGTTCACTGCGCTCGCTGGACGACAGAAGACCGCCGCCTTCGCCGGTTTTAGGCAGCGCATCGTCCGTCGCTCCAATCATTATCAGGCATTTGAGATCTTTACGCCTTTGGCGGGACATATCGCCGAGGCCTACCCTGTCAAGTGACACTGGAATTGAGCCGATGGCGTATTGCGATATTAAAAGCTTCCATAGGCGCACAAATTCAGCAGTGCTTCCGGCGGTCTCACCCAAAATATCATAAAATTGGTCAAATGCCTTGATAATGATTTCCCACAGCTGGCTGTATTCGTCGCTCCGCTGTATATCACAGTTTCTTAAAAACGAATCCGCTTTGTCTTGTATAGCGTCAGGCAGGCCGATATCCTCCAGAAAAACATACAGAGCCCTCAGCTTCTTCCCAAAGGTGTCGGCACGACTCAGCTCCTTCTGCAGCACGGCGACCGGCTTGACGACTGCACGGCGGAGCGCGTTAATCCGTTGGAGACACGCTTCATCTCCGCCGCTGAAGTCGCGTTCGTAGCCTGACGGCGGCAGTGCCCAATCCTCATCCCGCGTCCAGATACTGCCCCGCAGTTTCCATTGCAAAACATAGTTTTCAAGCTCATCACAGTCGGAAGGCTCTATACCGGTCATTCCTGTTTTCAGGTAGTGGAAGACCGATGCGTGATCCCAGCCGTTGCTGACGATATCAAAGGCATATTCAATGAGCGCTACCGGCGGCTTTTGATTGATCTCGCTTTTTTTATTGATATAGACCGGTATTTCGTATTTTTCAAAGATATTTTCAGCGAGTGAACCATAGGCATCAGAGTCACACACGGCAACCGCGATATCGCGCCAGCGATAGCCTCTGCGCACGAGCTCAAGCACTTTGGACGCCGCATATTCACATTCCGTGCCAGGTGTGGACGCCTTAAAAATCTCAACAGCGTGACAGTCACCGTCGAAGTGACCATCGTTATACTGGAACAGATGCTCCTCAAGAAAGGTGAGTGCCGCGTCTTTTTTATCGTTGAGGCTTGTCTTTACCACAACCTCCGCTTCAACATCGTTTTTTTCTGCCATGCGGCGAAGATACAGCGCTGTCTTCCGCGCCGATTCAAATATTTCTTCGCTGCCGCCTTGTGTATCACAATCTATTCTATCGCCAGTGATAAAATCACATGTCAGGCAGACCGTCATATCGACATTCATGCTGATGAGCTCCTCGATCACACGCATTTCCTGCGCTGTGAAGTCAGAAAATCCATCCAGATAGATATGGCCAGTTTCGAAGAGCGCGCAATCACGAATCACCTGGGCGAGGCGACTGAGCCTGTCGTCCGGATTTGCTGTTTCATTGTTAAAAAAACCGTCGTAAGCGCCTGTGATCAGCGATAAATCACGGAGTTTCTCTTTCAGGGGGCTTTTTGATAGAGCAGCGGCTGATTCAAGCGCGTCCGGTGAGATACACGCGCTTTTGAGTTCCTTTGCGATGGTGATGAGCTTCTCAAGGAAATCAGCCTTCCGCTCGTTTTTGCAGTATATTTTCAGTTTATTTGCCACGGCGTCAACAGCGCGGCTCATGACGAGCAGCCGGCCGCCGTCGTCGAGCAGTTTGGCAGCTTGTCCTCCCGTTTGGGCAAAGACCCTGCTGCATAGACGGGAAAAGCTCAGTACCTCACCATAGAGACTTAACCGGTCTCCGCATATTTTCAGAAGCTGCCGTTCGGCATCGTGTGAATACTGCTCTGGCACTATATAAAGCAGATTCGTCATTTGACGGGCCATTCTGTCTTTAAAATCACCCATCACATACGATGTTTTGCCCGAACCGGCGCGCCCCAGCACAATGGTTAGCATGCACTTTTACCTCTTTATCATCAGTTTATTCCATTATAACAAATATTAAGTAGATATGCGCCATATTAATATGCGCCATATTAATATGCGCCATGTAAACAACGTTGGATTATGGATAAAAATGAATTATTTTGATATTTTTCTTTACAATTTGTAACTTATTTGAGAATTATACCGGTGAATAATGTCATATACTGTTTAGTAACCTATCCTCGGTATTTTCTTTTTTGTAGGAGCAGCTCATGTATACTTTCCCAAAGCGATTTTCTGCAATTGCCTTGATTATCGCACTGACTGTTATTATTGCAGGATGCGGGATTCAAGTTCACTACGCAGACGGCGGTACAGCGCAGCCTTCTTCAAGCCAGACGGCAGTCTCCGCTTCACCCTCAATTAATATCACACCAGAGCCTTCGGCGCCAGCATCGCCCTCTCCGTCTCCTTCACCCTCACCGTCGGTGTCCCCTGTCAAGCTTGTTGCATATGAAGGCACCGTGGAGCATATCTTCTTTCATCCGGCTGTCGCTTATCCCGAGCTCGCATTTGACGGTGACAACAAGGCCAAGGGCATCGACCAGAACATGGTGACGGTCAGTGAATACAACAAGATGCTTCAGAGCATCTACGATAACAATTATATCATCATCAATATGAACGATGTCTGGGCGGAATCAACAGATGCTTCCGGTAGCGCGCGTATGGTAAAAAAGGCGCTCATGCTGCCCGAAGGTAAAAAGCCGCTCATCATCTCATTCGATGACACCAATTATTATAACTACATGTTTACCAATGGCTTTACGCATAAATTAGTTATTAAAGACGGCGAAATCTGGAGTTACGGGCTTGACCCGAGCGGCAAGGAAATCTATTCGCAAGACCTTGATGTCATTACGATTCTCGATAAATTTATCGAGCTGCATCCCGATTTTTCTTTTAACGGCGCAAAGGGTTGCCTGAGTCTCACCGGCTATGAAGGAATTTTAGGTTACAGGACAATGACGGATACGCACGGGATGACGACTGAAATGGAGGCCGCCCGTCAAAAGGAAATCGAGGCCGTCAAGCCGATCGTCGCGTTGCTCAAGAAAACTGGCTGGTATTTCGGCAGCCATTCCTGGGGACATATTAATCTATCCACCGCGGCTCTGTCTTCTGTGCAGGCAGACATCCAGCGCTGGCTCAATGAGGTCGGCACGCTTGTCGGCCCGACCAACCTTTTGTTTTACCCATTCGGCGCTCGGCCGGACGGCGATGATGTTCAGCAGACCGGAGCGATTTTCAAATACCTGCAGGGTAAGGGCTTCCGCGTCTTTGCCTCCGTCGGGATCGATCCGTATGTCAAAATTAAAACCGATATCAGCGCCGTTATCTGTGACAGAATGCATCCCGACGGCTCAACGCTTCGGACGCAGCGGGACAGATACCTTAAGTTTTATGACGCAAAGCTCGTATTCGACACCGATGTGCGCCCAGACTACGGGACGAATTGGTAAACTGCCTCATTTGACTGCCCAATCGGGCAGTCTGGCCTGTAAAAGAACCGAAGTTTTTGAATGCAAAACTTCGGTTCTTACTATTTTAAAGTCCGTCGTGGAAATTCGTGACCATTCTCGGTTCGTCACTGACAATCGGACCGCCGCCTGCTTCGATGGATTTCAGCAGCCATGCCATGTTGTTTCCGAGCGTCCGCATCGTCTGCAGACCTTCGAGGTCCTTTTGCACATGCTCCGGTGCAAAACCGTGAACGGAATTCCAGTACTGCGAAGATACAACAGGCATCTGCTGAATCGTAAAATATTTATTGATACGGTCAAACGCTGAACCCGCACCGCCGCGGCGGCAGCTGACGACCGCAGCGCCCGGCTTATACATAAGCTTCCCGCCGGACGATACCCAAATGCGGTCTAACAGCGCGCTGAGCGCCCCGTTGATGCCTGCAAAATAGACGGGAGACCCGATAACAATCCCATCTGCTTCAACGGCAAGTTTTGTCAGCTCGTTGCACACATCGTCGTTAAATACGCAGCGTTTAAGTTCACCGCATTTGCCGCAGCCTGTGCAACCGTAAACCGGTTTTGTCCCGATATGAAATATCTGCGTCCCTATGCCGTTTTTTTCGAGCGCACCCGCAACCTCCTTCAAGGCTGTATACGTACAGCCCTCCTTGTGCGGACTTCCGTTAATAAGCAATACTTTCATCTATGACCATTCCTTTCGGTTTTATTACAATAATGACAGCGACAGCGCTCTTTCCGTCACGTTATAATTGCCGCACCATGTAGGGCAAGGGCTCTGCTCTTGCCTGTCTAGTGCCGCGCTGAAGCAGCATGAGGAAACGGCGCTTTGCGCGTGAACCACACGTCCGGCTTCGCCGTCCACCCCTCCCCAGAGGGGAATTTTTTCGGGTTTCATTTGCTATAATTCATAATCACCAACCCCTGCTCTGTCAGCTGATAAATTTTTGTGCAAACCTCGGTGATGTATTTTCTGTCGTGAGAAATGGCGATGATGGTGCCGCCGAAGGATTTCAGGACATCACGAATGACGGGGTTTGACATGGGGCTGAAATTCCGGGTGGGCTCGTCGAGCAGCAGCACATTGCAGCCGTCTAGGATCATTTTGAGAAACATCAGCTTTGCCTTTTGTCCGCCGGACAGCTCTGCAATCGTGTGTGCCATTTCATCTGTCGTATATTTCATACTGCCAAGAAACGTCCTGATTTTTGTTGCCTCGGCCTTATCGCCATGATGCGCTAAAAACATGACGGGGGTCACCGACATGTCGAGAAGCTCCTCGTAGTTTTGAGGCATATAAGCGCATTTTATGTCATTTCGTAGCATCAGCGCTTCTGCGATGACGCGTAAAAGCGTTGTTTTTCCGATTCCGTTTTTTCCGATGATGCCAATTTTCTCGGGGCCTGTGACATGAAGACGGATATTTCGTGACAGTATCCTTCCGTTAATTTTAAGTTCGTCCAGTGTCAGGTCAAGGATTGATTTGCCGTTTGGGATGGCGATACCACTGTCAAACTTGACGAAGATGGCTTCCTCCACATCCGGCAGCTGTGTCATATCTTCGCTTTCACGGTCAATACGGTGCTCAAGGGATTTTACGGCTTTCATTTTCTTCTTGAGCAGCCGTCCGCCATGCGGATCTCCCCGTGAGATTGTCTCCTGCTCATGCTCCACCTTTTGCTGTATTTTTCTAAACCGCTCAAGCTTCGCATCAAGCTCGCTCCGCTCCTTGCGGGCTGCCTGCTCCTGACGCATCATCTTGTTTAAACGCAAATCTATATAGTCTCTGTAAGGCATTTTTGCAACGGTACAGCGCGGCAGTGTTTTTCGGCGGACCTGTTCAATGTGGATGATCACGTTCGCTGTATTTTCGATAAGCGTCTCATCATGTGAGACAAATAAAACAGGAAGCGCGCATGTGTTGATAAATTCTTCAAGCCATTCGAGTGTCTGAATATCGATATCGTTTGACGGTTCGTCAAGTAAAAGCACCTCCGGCTGCTCGACAAGGATTTTAAGAAGCTGCAGCTTGACGCGCTCTCCGCCGGAGAGCGTGCGCACCTTCTGTTCCGAATAATATAGTTCTCCGGGAAGGCCAAGCTTGTATGCCGTCTGTGCCAGTTCCCTCGGGGTCCTGTCATAAAAGCCCGGCACAGCGCTGAAATAGTCACAGACAGAAAGCGCTTGATCGTCATCGCTCAGCTCCTGTGTGAGATAGCCGAAGCGCGTGCCATGCGTGACAATATCGCCGGTATATTCAATATAACCGGCGACAAGCGCGCGATTGTATATCAGCTTAAGGAGCGTCGACTTCCCGTTTCCCTCTTCGCCGATGACGACCGCCTTATCCCCATCATTCAGCGTAAAGGAAAAGTCGTCAATAAGCGTTCTGAGATCTTTGGTCAGTGTGACCGTCAGGCTTTTTATCTGCAGCATCTTTTCACTCCAGCATCTGGCACTAATTGAGTGATATCATACAACAAAAATGACCGCTGAGCAATAAAAACAGCGGACACGAGGTCCGCCCCTACGGAAATACTGCAATCTTTCGTAGGGGCGATTATTAATCGCCCGCATCTGTGCCGCGTAACGCCGACAAGACAGGGCGGACACGAGGTCCGCCCCTACATGATGTGCTGGTATCTACGTATCGAATTATTCCGCTATAACATCTTGAGGCTATAACCCCAGCCAGGCTTTTAATTTATTGAACCACTCTATAGATTTGAACTTAATCACATATTCCGGTTCATCCGATGTGATGAGTCTGATCTGTTCGTCTGTAAGCTGCTTGAAGGTTGCTTTGTAATCCGTTGCCGCGGTCATGCATAAGGGCGGGAAGATGACGCACCACCAGTTATGACCGCTGCCATCTCCGATGACGACGCGCAGCGAGGTGTATTTCCCTGCCGGCAGCGAAAATGTATCATAATCCCGCGTTGGGAAATCTTCAGCTGCGATCGACGAGGTTACATCATAGCTATAACCTTGCGCGCGTATTACCTCTTTTGAGTCAGCGATAATTGAAGGCATATGCTCATTAATTAAATCGACCGCTTCGTCACGGTCTGTAACGCCCTCGAGCAGACCCTTCATATTCTCTAAAATCTTATCGCGCACCTTTAGCTTCAAAGCCTGGTCTTCATCCGAATCGGAGTTTGCCACAACATGCAGGCGGATCAGTTTCTCGGACAGATCTCCTTGCTCTTTTGCCATGGCCGCCCCGCAAAGGAATGTGATCACAAGCGCAAAAATCAGCGCGAGCTCCCACTTTTTCAGTTTCATAAGTAAAAAACCTCCGAAGATAATTTGTGTATCAACCAATATACAAATTATCGACGCGGTTTTTCTTGTTTATACATTCTCAAAAACAGCAATATTGCCGTAGGGGCGGCCATTGGCCGTCCGCCGTGTCGGCGTTACGCAGTACCAAGGTGCTCAGTCCAAAGCGAGGCGCTCGCTGATGCCGGTTATAAAGCATTCGTGATACGCGCTTTTCAAACTGTTATATGCGTTTAGGGCAGAATTCTCATCGCTGAACAACCCAAAAACGGCCGAGCCGGTACCCGTCATCACGGCACCGAGCGCCGAACAGTCATTGAGCTTCTCTTTAATTTCGCCGATCGCGCTTGTCCCTTTAGGTAAAACGTCCTCAAAGACATTGTACATCCGTCTGGAAATACCGGCGATGTTGTTGTTTTTCAAAGCGTCAATGATACCGTCCGTATCGGGACGAAGATGGATTTTTTCGCAGTTGATCTTCGAAAACAGCTCTGGCGTTGATATGGCGAAGGACGGTTTGCAGATGACTATGTGGCATTCGGGCATCGGCGTGAGGTCTGTGAGCCGTTCGCCGCGGCCTTCGGCGAGTGACGTTCCGCCCGCGATACAAAAAGGGACATCCGAGCCGACTTTTTCGGCAAGCTGCTCAAGCGTGCGCCGCGCAAGTTTCGTCTCGAATACTGTATTCAGCGCGCGCAGTACGGCAGCGCCGTCGGTGCTGCCGCCGCCGAGTCCGGCGCAGACCGGTATGTTTTTCTTAATATCAATATCGGTTTGATAGCCGGTGATGCCCGTGTATTCAAAAAATACCGTCGCTGCACGGGATGCGATATTACGGTCATCGTTCGGCAGGTATTTAAGATCGGTTATAACATGTATGCCGTCACCCGGCTGACAGGAAATGATGATTTCATCATGCAGCGCGACGCTCTGCATGACCATGCGCATGTTATGATATCCGCTGTCCATTCTCGAAACAATATCGATGGACAGGTTTATTTTTGCGTAGGCGTTTTCTTTATAATTCATTTTTGTTCAAACAACATTCCCATCAATTTTATACCAGCGTCTATATACGGCCCTTCGCTGCCGTCTTCCTCACTGTAAGAGCTGCCGGTTTTTTCATCCTTGCGGCTGTCATATAGAAGAAACGGAACAGGGTCTCCGTCATGGCCTCGCGTTGAGGTCAGTGTTTTGTGATCGGACAAAACGAGCAGTCGGTAGTCCATACCGCTGGTTTGAAGCTTCTCAGTCAGCGGTAGGATAACGCGGCTATCCAGCCATTCAATAGCCTGCAGCTTCCCTTTAAGATCGCCGTTATGTGTGCACTCGTCGGGTGCCTCAACGTGAATAGCCGCAAAATCGTGTATCTTCAGCACATCGAGCGCGGCTTCCACCTTACCTTCATAATTTGTATCCAGCTCGCCGGTCGCGCCTTCGACAGTGACAGGCTCAAGACCGACAAGCGATGCGATTCCGTGGCATAGAGGAACTGCTGAAATGACGCCGCCTGTTTTCTTATAGGCGTCATGAAACTGGGGCAGCGCGACGGCTGTGCCCTCAGCCCAGAACCAGATGCCGTTGGCTGGTAGCTTCCCTGATGCGCGCCTTTTATTGTTGAGTGAATGCTGATCTAATATTTCATGCGCTTTGATCATGAGGCTCCCGAGAACTTCAGCGTTGGCGCAGCCGCTTGGCATGAGCGGGCCGATTTTTTCACCCAGGTGGTCATGCGGCGGGATCAGAACAATGCCCTTGATATCGGCTGCTTTCTGGACGGCGATATGCCGGAAGGAAAGCGATGGATAAACGATCATTCCCGCTTTTAACGCGTCTTCAGTGAATCGCGGGTCGCTGAAAAGGTCGCTGACAAGCTGTGCCGACTCTTCCCCTTCGATAGAACCCGCGGAATGAGACAGTATCTTTTTCTCCGCAAAGGGAACGTCAGTGTCCTCATAGGCAACCATATTGCACCGGTATGCGATATTGCCCGGCTGAAGCTTTATGCCGCTTGCTGCCGCCTCCAATGGCGCCCGTCCAGTGTAGCATTCTCTCGGATCACAGCCGAATATGGACAAAATAGCTGTATCGCTGCCTGCAGGCAGACCATCCGGCACATTTTGAACACTGCCGACAATACCTCTCGCGGCCAGCTGATCTAGGGCAGGAATATGTGCGTATTGAAGCGGTGTTTTTCCGCCGAGCGTGTCGACCGGATTATCCGCCATCCCATCGCCGATCACAAGAATATATTTCATGATGCATTACCTCTTTTTCGACTATGTCATTGCTATGAAAACCCGGCGTTCTGTCATTCTGAGCCTGCGAAGAATCTCCAGGGAAACTAATGCCAGCGCAACAATCAGAGATTACCTGGAGATCCTTCACAAAACGCTCGTTCCGAGCATTGTTCAGGATGACACGATACAGCGCTCAGGATGATTCATAGCAATGACACTGACCGTGTCTAAAACCTCTTTATAAACCGTTCCAGGCGCGTAAGCGCTTCGGCGATGTTGCCGATCGACGAGGCGTAACACATGCGGACAAAGCCTTCACCGCTGCTCCCGAACGCGCCTCCGGGAATGACCGCCACCTTCTCCTCCAGCAGGAATTTCTCACAGAATTCTTCAGAGGACAAACCGGTTCGCTTAATACTCGGGAACATATAAAAGGCGCCCTTTGGCTCAAAGCACTCCAGATTCATCGAATGCAGGCCATCGAGAAGATACCGCCTTCTGTAATCATAGTCTCTCCTCATGTTTTCAATGTCGCCGTCGCCCTCGCTGAGTGCCTCAATGGCCGCATATTGGCTCGTCGTGGGCGCGGACATAATCGCATACTGGTGAATCTTCAGCATCTGCGTGATGATCTGTGACGGCCCGCAGACATAGCCCATGCGCCAGCCCGTCATCGCGTGGCTTTTTGAAAAGCCGTTGACGATAATTGTCCGATCAGCCATGTCCTTTATATTCGCTAAAGAAACGTGACGTTGTCCGTATGTCAGTTCGGCGTATATCTCATCGGATAAAACCATAATGTCGGTGCCTCTGAGAACATCGGCAATCGCCTCTAAATCACCTTTCTCCATGATGCCGCCGGTGGGATTACATGGATAAGGAAGAATAAGAAGCTTCGTTTTCGGCGTGATTGCAGCCCGCAGCTCGTCTGGCGTCAGGCGGAATTCATTTTCAACCGTCGTTTCGACATAGACGGGTTTGCCGCACGCAAGCGCCGTAATTGGTCCATAGCAGACAAAGGAAGGAATAGGGATAATAACCTCATCACCCGGATTGACGAGTGCGCGGACGGTCAGGTCGATGGCTTCGCTCCCGCCGACTGTCACGATGATTTGATCCTGGAATCTGTACTCTAGATTAAACCGCCGTTTCATAAACAGCGCAATTTCTTTTCTGAGCCGCGTCAGACCGGCGTTCCCTGTATATTTCGTATACCCTTTTTCAAGGGAATAAATTCCGGCGTCTCTGATATGCCAAGGTGTCACGAAGTCCGGCTCACCGATGCCAAGCGAAATCGCGTCATCCATTTCCTCGAGGAGATCAAAAAACTTCCTGATACCGGATGGTTTCAAGCCTTTAACATTATCACTCAGCAGATTATTATAGTCCATCATACGAATAACATTCTCTCCTCTTGTTCGGATGTGACGTTGAAAACGCAGCCTTTTTCCTTGTATTTTTTTAGCATAAAGTGCGTGGCTGTCGCCGTGACACCGTCAAGCGGGGCAAGGCGAGCATAGACAAACTGCGCGACATCCTTTATAGACTTGGCTGTTATATAAACAGCAAGATCAAAATCACCTGACATCAGATACAGGCTGTCGACCTCGTCATACTGATAAATACGCTCGGCAATCCTGTCAAAGCCTTCGCCGCGCTGCGGTGCGATCTTGACCTCAATTAAAGCAGTCACCGAGTCATCCGCCGTTTTGTTCCAGTCAATCAGTGTCATATATTTTAATATCGTACCGTCAGCCTCAAGCCCGGCTATTATGCCTTCGACCTCTGCCTTCTCCATGCCGAGCATGGCGGCAATCTGCTGCGCTGAGAGTTTACTGTCCTTTTCAAGAAGCTTTAATATGTCGTTCATGAGACAACCTCCATCGTAAGATACGAACTTTCCGGATATTTCATTATTATACAATAGATATAAATTATATAAAACATTAATTTTTCATCGGTTATCCTTTGCAGTGTCAACGCGAAAATTCGAACTCGTATTTTCGCATGCATATATTTTTTTTGAACGGTTATATTAAGCATGTAGAAAAAAGGAGGAAACAGCGATGATTATGGATAGAATTGCACTAGTCCTTGCAATCATTGGCGGTCTCAACTGGGGCTCTATCGGTTTGTTTAAATTCGATTTCGTAGCCTATCTGTTCGGCGGACAATTGTCGTCGGTCAGCAGAGTGATATATACCCTTGTCGGTCTTTCAGCTATTTGGCTGATTTCACTACTATTCAGAGATCGCGATTACGACCACGATCATGAGCGCGGAGAGCGGGCTTGACCATATCCAGAGGAATCACATTCCTCTGGATACATATTTAAACGGTTTTATATTCTCAGTTTTGTTCTTCTAGCTGTTTACGCCGCCTTTTATAAATCGGCAGGATGTAAATGAAGCAGATGAGCGCGATAATGATCGGTATTGCAAACATTTGAAACATATGAGCGAAGCTCGACTGCTTGTAGACGATACTGCCTATAATGGGGCCTGTAAAGAGCCCGAGGTCCATCCCGACATATAATGTGTTGCTCGCGACACTCCGCTTTAAGGGTGATACTGTCTGCATGTTCATCGCCTGAAGCACCGGCATCGTTGAGCCGACGCCAAGCGCGGTAAAAACAGCGCCGATGATTACCTGTTCTAGCGTCTTACTTGTCCCGAGAATGATGAATGACGCTGCAAATAGTGCCATTCCGGGAATGACAACCTTTGCCACGCCGAATTTATCCGACAGCCATCCGGACAGAGGTCGTGAGACAATCAGCGTAAAGGCCATCACTGTATAGAATAGACTGATATTATCTATTTTCTGTTCCGCTCCGAGATTGAAGACATATGACGTGATGACAGAATTACCGATAATGATAAAGAACATGACAAGTGTCGTCGGCAATGCATGCGGTGTGATAATATTCTTATACCATGCCTCAGCGCTGTCAAGCTCCTCTTTTGACTTCCTGTCGGGATGGAGGATTAAGCTTGGTATGATCGCTATTGAAAATACGAGTGCCGCAAAAATAAATACAAATGTAAAGCCAAGGTCCAGGCCGCCGAGCCCTGCCCCCAGTTTAAAAACCTTGTCCGCAATTGTGGGGCCAAACGCCGTGCCGACAGCGCTGCCGACGCCGAAAATTCCTAATCCTGACGCAATTTTTTCTACCGGAAGGCTGTCTGCCGCAAGCGTCAGGATGAGCGAGCCGACAAAGCTGTATTGTACGCCATTTAAGAACCGAAAAGCCACAAAAATTGTGATGGAGTGAAACAGCGCATAGCCGATGTTGACGACAGCGCCGAGGATATAGACGGCAATTAGCAGCTTGCGCTTATCAATTTTTGTGATCATCGGTCCCGATATCGGCCGCATCGCCAATGACACACCAAAGAACATCCCTGTCAGGAGTCCCATAATTACAGGTGCCGCCCCAAGAAAAGTCGCATACGTCGCAACGAGTGTATTGACGGACAAATGTCCGATGTTTAAGAGCAGGTTTGCGGCAAGGAGACAGATGAAGTTTCTGTTCCATATCGTCACACTAACTGGTTTTAATAACGCGGGGTTCATTATATAGCCTCCAATTCAATTAAGCGCGTATTCATAATTCCGCAATTCTATCAAACACGCCCCCGCGAGTCAAAGACTATATTTTATTCCTTGTCGAAAAGATCGTCATATTTGCCTTTAAATAATACCTTCAGACAATCTTTAGGCGCGCCTTCCAAAAGCTTGCCGTCTGTATTAAATCGTCCGCCGTGCGCGGGGCAGTCCCAAGTTTTCTCCGCGGAATTGAAATTAAGTTCTGTTCCCATATGCGTGCAGGTGATGTCCAGTATCGTCGTATCATCGTTTTCATCTCGGTATATGCCCGCTTTCTCGCCTTTGAACCGGATGATACGACCTTCTCCCATCATCAAATTGTGAACATCCTCTGTTCCTTCGAATTTTGACTTGATGAGCTCGACGACCGGATTGACAGCTCCCACAATTGCTTTTCCGAGCGATGAAAAAATATCATGTCTTGATCTCGAATATAGCCCTTCGTAACGGCAGCTGCCTTCGGTTATCAAATCGGCTATCATATTTCCGGCAAGCGTTCCGCTCGATAAACCCCATTTTCTGAAGCCCGCCGCAACATAAATAGTCGATCGATCCGATATTCTTCCGATATACGGCAATTCATCCGGTGTATCATAATCCTGTGCAGACCACATGGCGGTTACCTCTTGAATTCCTGCGAGGCGCTCGGCAAACTCCATGAGATTATTGTAGTGAAGAGACATATCATCATACCCGCGCCCCGTATCATGGCTGTCACCGACGACGATAAGGACATGTTTGCCGTCCTCCACGTGTGTCCGTATCGAACGGGTCGGACTGCCGACACTAATATAGCTGCCCTCTGGCCAGTCCTTCTTTGCTTTTACGGCAATTCCATATGTTCTTTTTGGATAAAGCCGCGTATAAAAAAGATTCGGACCGTCGTAAAAGGGATACTGCGTCGCCATAACGACATGCTTTGCCTTAATCGTGATCTCATTTTCACAATGAATGACCTTCGTCTCATCGTCCTCGAGCTTGACAGCCTTTGTGCTGCCGTAAATCAGCGCACCGTATTTTACAGCGGCTCTCGCCAGTGCGTCAACGTACCGGACCGGGTGAAATACATACTGATCCCGATAACCGAGCAATCCCTTATTACCCGGCGGAAACTCAGCTGCTCTGATCAGCGATGCGTCAATGCCGAGCTGTCTTACGGTTTCGTATTCTTCCTCCAAAGTATCCCATTCGTCATCATTTACCCCAAATATATACGCCGTATTCTGAACAAGCTGGCAATCAATCGCTTCCGTCGATACGGCATTGCACACAAATTCCACCGCGCTTTTCTGAGACATCGCGTAATCCCTGACCGCTTCCAGCCCGTATTTTTTCAGAATTTTATAATAAATCACATCATGCTGAATTGTCACCTTCCCTGTCGTATTACCGGTCGTCCCGTCACAGAGCCCACCGGCTTCAATCAAAACTGGCTTCAAACCTTTTTGAGCCAAGCAATAGGCGCAGGTGACCCCCGTGATCCCGCCCCCGATGATCAGCACATCAGTTGAAACGCTCTCTTCTAGCCGCGGATAATGTGTTTTTAGCCCAGTCTGATTCCAATATGATACGGTATTTTTATTCAAAGCGAAACCTCCATGGAAGACTCAAATATGCTTTTATTCTTACAGTAATAGTCTTTTATCATCGATTGTTTTTATACCTTAGCGTCTGTTGAATTCCAAAAGACAAAAAGAAGTCCGGGAGCATCACTCTAGGACTTCTTCGTCATTTTTCATGTTTGGTGCTTAACAACATTCGGAAATTATTCATCTTTATTTATGGTATTTTATGGTGTAATGTCTTAATAGAAATAAATAGACATTTGAAGGGGCTAATTGAGCATGCAAATCAGATGTGTCGTCCTTGCTGACATTCCCAAATGGCAGTCTCTATCGTCTGAATACGACCGTTATGTCAAAGAGTTGGTTCCTGACCTCACCGAATGGTACGAGGGTAATGATGATTCTCTTTCCTTTACGACTTACATGAAATCAAAAATCGTTAAGCAAGAAGCTTTTATGGCTGTTGATGCCAGTGATATGTGCCTTGGTATTGTTGCGTTCTCAAAAAAGAATAACTGTATTACGTTCTTTGCCGTCTCTCACAATGCTGATTTCGATCTGGTAGGACACGCTCTGCTACGTCATGCTTTAGGGTCTCTAAACGCAAGTACGCCCATTTCAATCAACGCGTGTACAAGTCGAGAAGAATGGATCGAGAACCACAGAAAGCTATTTGTCAGCTTAGGATTCACTCTTTATGGGGATGCCTTTGAAAATGGAGTTCCCGTGAATACTTATATAAAGACTCGCTCACAACTTTCCGCTTTCCCTATTACAAAAATGTTGTAAAATGGGGTGATTACATGAGTGACTTTTTAGATTTTATTTTTGGATGTGTTTTTGCCTTAGATCATTCAAAACCAATAGAAAGAACATGGAAAGGTTTTGTCTCAATGATTTGCTTTTCCTTGCTGATTATAGTAGGTTTTTATGGAGTAATAGCAATTTTGATTTTTCGGTACTACATACAAGGGGTTGTTGCAATTTTCACTTCGATAATGATAGCCTTTTTATGGTATCATATTTATAGAAGGTTTTATAAGGACAGATAAGAGAGCGCACGTTTTAATGCGTACTACACAGTTTTCTTCTTTTCTACCACAATTTACAGAATACACCTAAATATATAAAGTGTTTAGTTTTTCTGTAGTTGACCTTATAACCGGCGTCTCATATCAGAAATTAAATCAGAATTCACACTTTGTTAAATATTGGTTTTGTCCTCGGTCATACCCTTTCATAACTTCTAAATTTTCCGCATATAGTCTAGCATGACTATTGCCGGGAGTGATGTTATTGAAATCAAACATCGAGGAGCGCGCCTGTGATTTGGCGGTATACATCATAGAGAGCAAAGCGACGGTGCGGTCGGCAGCAAAAAAATTCGGCATATCAAAATCCACTGTACATAAAGATCTTTCGGAGCGGCTGGAACACATCAACAGACCTCTTTATCTCCAGGTCAAAGAGGTCATGGACTTTAACAAAGCCGAGAGGCATATACGCGGCGGACTTGCGACAAGACTAAAATATAAGGGTATTTAAAGAATGCGAAGTCCGGCAGTTGCCGGGCTTCGCATTCTTTCGTGTTCCTGATACTAAAACAGACTTGTTTTATCAGTGTCGTGCTGTGTTGACATTAGGTACAGTAATGATAAAATCGAAGCAATAAGGTAAATTCTTGCATTAACGAAAGGGGCAATTATTATGACATACGAAAGACCGCCCTACAACGCGCCCGGTATCCCGACAGAGCTGAAAAAATCGCTGCAAGCCCGCCCGGAAATGGTACTCCCAAAATTTGATTACCCGATCAGTCCAAAGGAAAATTTCCAGCTGACGGCGGCACGGCAAACACCGTACTGGATGCCGAATTCTCTGAGCGACATCCAATCGATGATGGCGCAGGACCTCGTTACCGGCACAGTTCGGGGTATGCAGTCGAGCTTGGATCTATCGAGAATAGTCACTGAGAATTATACATTTAACGACTGGTTCAATACCAATTGGACATTTGTCGCGTCCGTCGGCGGGCCCATGCTGACACCGGGGTTTGTTTTATGCGAGGATATAATAAGCTGGGAGCGCGACGTCATATTCCCCAATCTCAACGAATGGGATTTTACAACGGTCGCCGAGCGTTTTATGAAAACAATTTACAGTCCGACAAAAATCCTGCACATCAACATCGGACAAGGTCTGACCGAACGCCTGATTTCTCTTGTCGGCGGCTATACAGAGGGCATGCTGGCGCTCGCTGTTGAGCCGGAGGCTGTCCGAGACTTTTTAGACCGCTTTGCGGATTTCACGATCGAGTATGTCGATCTCATCGCGCGCCTCTATCCTGTGGACATGATAACATATCACGATGACTGGGGTACTGAAAAGGACACCTTTTTTAGCGAGAAAATGATGGAGGAGATTGTATTCGAGCCCACGAAGCGCATTATCGACCACATCAAATCCAAGAACATTCTTTTCGAGTTTCATTGCTGCGGGAATGCCACGCGTTTTATCCCTTATATGATTGATCTCAGGATGGACTTTCTGCAGCTTCAGCGGCGTGCGGTCGATATCCCGGCTATGAAGCAAAAGTATGGCGATCGAATTGGCTTTAATGTCTTTATCGAAGGACATAACTTCGGTGAAGCCTACACGAAGGAAGAGACTGCGCAAAAACTGCGCGATACTGTTGACCTCTACGGCAAAGGCGGCGGCGCTTATCTTAACCTCTTTGAATTTGATCCCGAAAAAGCCTGGAACATGGTCAGCGAGGTATACACCTACAGCCGTGAATTTTACGACAACGAACGCAACAAATAATGGTTTTGATTATATATACAATATTGTGTAACATTTTTTATTAATATTTACTCACTTTTGGTAACCGGCAACTTTTATATATGTAATTAGTATACACCCACTCTATAATTCACGATAATATAATTAGGTAATTAATTAGGACAATTATCAGAAATTATAGGTTGGGGGCAATGCTATGAATATGTACAACTGGATTGATCAGATCATATACACAGAGAGAAAAAAAGCGATGCCGATTCTTTCGTTTCCGGCAGTTCAATATTTATATGTCACCGTCAGGGAGCTCGTCGCCGACAGCAATCATCAGGCGATAGGCATGCGGCTGATCGCTGACAACTATGATATGCCGGCAGCACTCAGCTTCATGGACTTGTCCGTCGAGGCCGAGGCGTTTGGCGCGTACACTGTATTTAAAGCCGATGAAATTCCGACGATTATCGGTAAGCTCATTACGACCGAGGAGGACGCCGATAACCTTAAAGTTCCCGAGGTCGGCGCGGGACGGACCGGCGAGAACGTTGAGACAATCCGCAAAGCGCAGATGCTGATCAGTGACAGACCCGTCATCGCGCAGTGTATCGGCCCGTTTTCGCTTGCAGGCCGCCTCTTAAACGTCAATGACATTATGCTTCAATGTTATGAGCATCCGGAGCTTGTTCACAAGGTGCTTAAAAAAGCGACAGCATTCATCATCGCATACGCCTCCGCTCTCAAGAAGATTGGCGCTGACGGTATCATTATGGCCGAGCCGCTGGCCGGTCTTCTGTCTCCTCAGTTGATTGAAGAATTCTCATCACATTACGTCCGCGAAATCGTCGGCACGCTCCAGGACAAGCATTTCATCGTCATCTACCATAATTGCGGCAGCTCCGTCCCGTTTCTGATGAATTCCATTGTAGACACCGGCTGCTTCGCCTTTCATTTCGGCGATTCTGTCGATATGCTGAGCATGCTTGAAAAGGTACCGCGCAACTATCTGGTCATGGGTAATGTCAGCCCCGCCAAAATTTTCAATAAAGGCACAACAGAACAGGTGCGCCTGGAGACGCTGAAAATTCTCAACAAATGCGGCCGATTCAACAACTTCGTCATCTCCTCCGGCTGCGATATCCCGCCCGACGTCGATCTCGACAACGTCGATACCTTCTTCAAAACCGCCGAGGGCTTCTATTACAGGCAGAGTTTGCGGAACGCCATATCCTAAAACATCAAAAATCCGGTGGATTGAATTCCACCGGATTTTTTTGATTGTGCTGATTTGATTATGAATGTAGGGGCGTCTCTGAGTCGCCCGTTCCTGTTACGCGTCACTGGGAAGGCGATTGATAATCGCCCCTACACATACTATCGTGTCATTTGCCGCCTCGTTTGTCATGTTGCGTTCTTTTGTTTGTCGCTGTTTTCTGAGTTGTTTTTGGTTTCGCGGCAGTCTTCGCAGCGGGTTTTATCGAAGCTGCGTTATTGTGTGCAGCATTTGCAGTTTTCTTTTTGTCTGAACCCCCAGCCTGCCGTTCCGGCCTGACCAGGCAATGCTTTCCGAAGCCGATGAGGTCTTCCCTGCCTGTTTCATGGAGCGCTTCAAGGACAAGATGTTTCTTTTCCGGACGCTTCCATTGCAGGAGCGCGCGCTGCATGGCTTTTTCGTGGAAGGAGCGCGGTACATAGATCGGTTTCATCGTCAGCGGGTCGATTCCTGTATAATACATGCAGGTCGAAAGCGTTCCGGGAGTCGGATAAAAATCCTGCACCTGCTCGGGCTGCACGCCGCGTTTGTTTAGGTATTCGGCGAGCCTTACGGCATCGGCGAGTGTCGAGCCCGGATGTGACGATATGAGATACGGAACAAGAAACTGCTTTTTACCGTACCGTTCGTTGAGACGGGTATATTTTTCTTCAAACTTCTGATAAACATCGTTGTGCGGCTTTCCCATATAGTCCAGCACGTCATCGATGCAGTGTTCCGGCGCAACCTTGAGCTGGCCTGAGATATGGTTTTTGACAAGCTCGGCGAAGAATTCACCGCCTTTGTCCTCGAGCAGATAGTCAAAACGGATTCCCGAACGGATAAAGACCTTTTTAACGCCGGGGATCGCGCTGACCTTTCGCAGCAGCTGCAGATAATCTGTATGGTCGGATTCAAGATTCTTGCACGGTGTCGGTGTCAGGCAGTTCTTGCCCCGGCATAGACCGCTTTTCAATTGGCCCTTGCAGGACGGACTGCGGAAATTCGCCGTCGGGCCGCCGACGTCGTGAACATACCCCTTGAATTCAGGGTGTTTGATAAACCCCTCGACTTCTCTGACGATGGATTCATGGCTGCGCGAGGTGATCATCCGCCCCTGATGGAACGCAAGCGAACAGAAATTACAGGCGCCAAAACAGCCTCTGTTGTGGATGACAGAAAATCGGACCTCTTCAATTGCCGCGACGCCGCCGAGCTTTTCATACATCGGATGGACATCACGGGCGTATGGCAGCTCGCTGATCCTGTCGAATTCCCTTGTTGAAAGCGGCAGCTGCGGCGGATTGATGACGAGCATCCTGTCCCCGCAGCGCTGGATGACGGCTTTCCCGCGGATTGGGTCATGCTCCTCATACTGAATCATATTTGCTTCGGCATACTGCCGTTTATTTGCTAAAACATCCTCATACGAGGCGCATTCAACGTACTCGAAAACACAGTCAGTGATATCCTGCGTTATAAATCCGGTGCCCTTGATATCCGATACAGCACTGACCTTGACGCCGTGCGACAGCTTTACCGCAATTTCTCTGACGGCAGACTCGCCCATCCCGTAAATAATAAGGTCGGCTTTCGCGTCGAATAAAACAGCTCGTCGAACCTTGTCCTCCCAGTAATCATAGTGGGCAAAACGTCGGAGCGAGGCCTCAAGCCCGCCGATGACGACAGGCAGATCGGGAAATGCTTCTTTGACTCTGTTGGAATAAACAATCGTCGCGCGGTCCGGCCGGAGTCCCGATTTTTTTCCCGGTGAATAAAAATCCTCGCTGCGTGTTTTTTTTGCGGCCGTGTAATGATTGACCATGGAATCGAGATTGCCCGCCCCGACAAGCGCCGCGTACCGCGGTCTGCCCATGGCGAGGAAATCACGCGTGCTTTTCCAATCCGGCTGCGCCAGTACCGCGACACGATACCCATCCGCCTCTAGAGCGCGACCGATAACAGCCGTGCCGAAGCTCGGGTGATCAACGTACGCATCCGCCGTGATCAGAAGAAAATCATAATAGTACCAGCCCCGCGCGACCATGTCCTCGCGCGATACCGGCAGAAAGTCGTTTTGTGTCATATTGGCCTCATTCGTTTGTAGGGTACGCAGTCCGATGCGTCCCGCCGTTTTGGCGAGTCGTGAATCGCCACTACACATATTGTTACGCATTGACGTGACAAGCTTAGCTTTCTTCAAAGCTTCCCCTGGGGGAAGGCTTACCTTACCGCGATATCCATTTCCATAACGAAATGCCTGCCGCCGTTTTCGGTATATTCTCCGATTTTACTAAAGCCGTATTTCATGCAGAAGGCAAGCGTCTGCTCATTTTTCTCGCTGACAGACATGCGGAGCTTCTCTCTGCCGAGGGCTCTGTAAACTGATGTGGCCTGCCCTAAAAACTGGACGGCAATACCTGTGTGCTGTTGTTCGTTTGTCATATAAAGAAACTCGATGACGCCTGTTTTTTCGTCCTCCTGCTGCTGTGTGTCCAGTTCGATCATACCGACCGGCGTGTCGTAAATGAGTGCCAGCGACACCGCGCGTGAATGCGCCGCGGCATGTTTTACAGCATTATCGAGCCAGAACTCAGGCATATGAGACGTACCGTAAACTGTGTTCCATGCGTCACGACGGTAGTCAAGATATCGACCGGCGTCATTTGTTAAGTCAAACGGCACAAAACGAAGATTCGTGCTGTCAAATGTTGAATTCTCGCGCCACCACTTCTGGTGGGCAAAGGTGCTGAGCTCTTCCGGCAGATGTGTATTATCCGCCTGATATTCTATTGTGGCTTCTCTGTTTTCAATGTTCAAAAGCGCAACAGCCGTATTGTCGCAATGGGGGACGCGCTTTGTCTCCTGCGGTGGGACATTCAGCACATGGCACATGAACGTCCTGATTGCCGAGCCGTGCGAGATAATGGCGACAGTTTTGCCGTCATGCCGTGCGGCAATGTCAAATATCGCATCGGTTATACGTTTTTGGATTCTGACAAAAGCCTCACATCCGTCAACATTCCATAAAGACGGGTCGTTGTTGAAGTGTTCCAGCTGCTCCGGTTCGAACCGTTCGACCTCACCCCACGTGCGGTCTTCCCACGCGCCCATATTGACCTCGCGGAGCTGCGGTGTAACGGACAGTTCAAGACCATGACTTTTATTGATAGCGCCCGCAGTGCGCTTGGCTCTCGACAAGTCGCTCGAATAGACATAGTCAATTTTTGTATCCGCGAAACGCTTTTCAAGTTCGTCTATCTGTTTTATACCGCGCAGTGTGATCATACTGTCATAATGACCGTGTACGCGACGATAGAGATTCCCTTCCGCCTCGGCGTGCCTGATCAGATAAATCGTTGTCATCCTAGTTAAGTAATACCCTTCCCGTTAATTCTGCTGCCGATGCAATATTCTTTCTATTGAGAAAGTCTTTTATCCCCTGCGTCACTTTCACCGGCGCGTACGGATCGGCAAACAGCGCTGTGCCAACCGATATGAGATTGGCGCCCGCGAGCAGCATCTCCACGGCATCCTCGCCCTTTGATATACCGCCCATGCCCAGAACGGGTATTTTAACCGCGCTGGCAACCTGCCAGACCATCCGCACAGCCACCGGCAGAACAGCCGGCCCTGAAAGACCGCCCGTGTTGTTGTACAGCAAGGGCTTCATGGTCTCAATATTGATCTTCATGCCGAGCAGCGTATTGATGAGCGACACGGCGTCAGCCCCGGCGTCTTCTACCGCGCAAGCTATTGATGCGATATCGGTGACATTCGGTGAGAGCTTCACCATGACCGGCACCGAGGCGTGTTTTCTGACTTCTCTTGTGACATGCGCCGCCGATTCGCATGATGTCCCAAAGGCCAAGCCGCCCGCTTTGACATTTGGGCAGGAAATGTTGACTTCTATCATATCAACGCGCGCGTCAGACAGCTTTTCTGCCATCTCGCAGTATTCTTCTACTGTATTTCCAGAGATATTGGCAATAATATTCGTATCATACTGCCTTAAAAACATCAGCTCGCGTTTAATAAACGCGTCGACACCGGGGTTCTGCAGGCCGACGCTGTTGAGTATCCCCATTGGCGTTTCAGCTATCCGCGGCGGCGGGTTTCCAAGACGCTCTTTCACCGTCAGGCCTTTGACGCATATACCGCCTAATTGTGATAAATCAAAGAATTCAGCATATTCTCTGCCAAAGCCAAAGGTGCCGGATGCGACGACGACCGGTGTTTTAAACCGGACGCCCGCAAATGTGACAGTTAAATCAGCCATTACCACACCACCTCCGACGCTATAAATACAGGCCCGTCCTTACAGACATGGCGCATCTCTTCTTTTCCGTCCTTCTGCGTTTTACAGGCGCAGACGAGGCACGCGCCGATACCACAGCCCATGCGTTCCTCCATAGAGACCTGACATGGTATACAGTGCGCCGCGCACAACTGGGCAATGGCCTTCAGCATCGCTTTCGGGCCGCAGGCCATAACACCGTCATAACCGCCCGAGCCGAGGAGCCTCTTGAGGGGAAGCGTTACGGGGCCATTTTCTCCAAAACTCCCGTCATCTGTGGAGATGATTGTCTCGCTGCACACACTTCGAAACGCATCCCCGAGGATGACGCAGTCCGTGTTTCTGAAGCCGAGCACAGCTGTTGACAATCCGCTGC
This sequence comes from uncultured Eubacteriales bacterium, assembly GCA_942492735.1. Classification (GTDB taxonomy): domain Bacteria; phylum Bacillota; class Clostridia; order Oscillospirales; family Oscillospiraceae; genus Sporobacter. Next base: position 2,860,841 of record OW818648.1, on the reverse strand, counting down.
ACGAGCGTGCGGCATAGAGCATCGGCGGCACACCGATACCGCCGCCGACAAGAATGATATTTTTTCCGCTTAAATCAAAACCGTTACCGAGCGGGCCGAGCATATCAAGCGAATCTCCCGCCTGTCTCCCGGCAAGCCATCTCGACCCTTCACCGCGCGCTTCGACGACGATGGTCACAGCGCCATCCCGCACGTCACAGATGCTGATTGGACGGCGAAGGAGGCTGTTATCCCCGCATTTTATATGGACGAACTGTCCCGGCGCTGCGCTTTTTGCAATATCATCCGCATTTATAGTAATTGAGAAGATATTGTCTGTCAGCCTTCTGTTTTCAGTAACAGCTGTTATGCACTGTATGGGCATTAATATCCTCCTAAATCGTTCGTTATTGCTATTTTACCGCAAATATAAGGCCTTTACAACTATTGGTTGTTTAATCTAACAAATTTACAGTTTTGCTTTTGTTAACCTTGAAAAAGCTGTTGAATTATTATACTATAAACACGTTAAAGATTTTACACACGCGTTGTAGCACTTAACACGAAGTTTATATTTATGAAGCCGCATTGGAGGAATGACCTTGAAGAAAGTAGCAGTGATCATGGGGTCTGACAGTGATCTTCCCGTTGTCGCCGGCGCAATAAAACAGCTGAAAGTATTCGATATCCCTTTTGAGGCCCATGTTATATCCGCGCACAGAACACCTGAGATTGCCGAAAAATTCTCGAAATCTGCAATTGATAACGGTTTCGGCGTGATCATCGCCGCGGCCGGAAAAGCCGCACATCTTGCCGGTGTCCTGGCTGCATATACGACGCTTCCCGTTATTGGACTGCCCATTAAATCCTCTACAATGGATGGATTGGACAGTCTTTTATCAATTGTACAGATGCCATCGGGCATTCCTGTGGCCACAGTTGCCATTGGCGCCGCGGACAACGCGGCGATTCTGGCCGCCCAGATCCTGGCACTATCGGATGATTGTTTAGCGCTGCGGCTGAAGGAATTCAAGGAAAAAATGGCGGCGGCTGTTATAGAGAAGGACAAAAAACTGCAAAGTGAGGTTAACGATATATGAAAAAACTCGAGCAGATTTACGAGGGTAAAGCCAAAAAGGTTTTCAAGACAGACGACCCTAATCTTGTCATCGTCGATTACAAGGATGACGCGACGGCTTTTAACGGCGAAAAAAAAGGCACGATCACAGGTAAAGGTGTTATCAACAACAAGATGACGAACCATCTTATGCGCCTTTTAGCCGCTACCGGCGTTCCGAACCATTATATTGAGGAGCTCTCTGACCGGGAGACACTCGTCAAAAGTGTAAAAATCGTCCCTCTTGAAGTCATCGTCCGCAATATCGCCGCCGGTTCTTTTTCCAAGCGGTTCGGCGTGAAGGAAGGAACGGTCTTTAAGAAGCCCACACTGGAGTTTTCTTATAAAAACGACGCGCTCGGAGACCCGATGATCAATGACTCGCATATATACGCCATGGACCTCGCGTTACCTACCGAACTGGCGCTGATCAGAGAATATGCTTATAAAGTGAATGATTTTCTAAAATCAACTCTTTTGGAGTGTGGCATCACACTCGTCGACTTCAAGCTGGAATTCGGCAAGACATCTGACGGCACGATTATTCTGGCCGATGAGATTTCGCCGGACACATGCCGTTTCTGGGATGCAAAAACCGGTGAAAAGCTTGACAAGGACCGTTTCCGACAAGACCTTGGCAATGTTGAAGGCGCTTATCAGGAAATGGCGAGACGGCTGTTGGGCAAGTAAAAGTTCCGTCATGAAAGGAAGAGAGTTTGAAAGATAAATCTTTCAAACTGGGTTTTGTGCCTTTCGGGTCTTCCGACCCGAAGTCCGGCATATGCCGACAGTCCGGTAAAACCGGACAGCACAATTCCCAAGGGCATCCTGTTGATGCCACTAGAAAGGAATGGCTATTTAAGATGCTAGATTCAAAATCAGAAAGCTATGCCGCGGCAGGCGTGGACGTCACAGCCGGCTACGAAACAGTTGAACGTATAAAACCCCTTGTCAAGAGCACCTTCCGCCCCGGTGTCCTCGGAGGTCTCGGCGGCTTCGGCGGTCTCTTTGAGCCGAACACCGCAGGTATGAAGCGACCGGTTTTCGTCTCAGGCACAGACGGAGTCGGAACAAAGCTGAAAATTGCGTTTATGATGAATAAGCACAACACCGTCGGCATCGACTGTGTGGCGATGTGCGTTAACGACATAATTTGCTCAGGCGCTGAGCCGCTCTTCTTTCTGGATTACCTCGCCATGGGAAAAAACTTCCCGGAACGCACAGAAAAAATCGTACAGGGCATTGCCGAGGGCTGCAAGCAGGCCGGCTGCGCGCTCATCGGCGGAGAAACAGCGGAAATGCCCGGCTTTTACCCGGAGGATGAATATGATATGGCCGGCTTTGCCGTCGGTGTCGTCGATCATGAAAAAATCATCGACGGCAGCACCATCAAAGCCGGGGACAGACTGATTGGGCTTGCGTCGTCCGGTCTTCACTCCAACGGTTTTTCGCTCGTTCGAAAAGTACTTGACTTGAGTCCCGAATCACTGAACCAAAATGTGCCTGAGCTTTTCTGCAGCCTCGGCGAAGAGCTTCTGAAGCCGACACGTATCTATGTCCGCCAGGTCCTTCACCTGATCAAAACGCTTGGTATGAATATTAAGGGTATCTGCCATATCACCGGCGGCGGCCTGTATGAGAATGTACCCCGTATGCTGCCATCTGGCATCACCGCGAAAATCCGACCGAACGATTTCCCCGAGAGCCGTATTTTTGCCTATCTGTCTTCAAAAAGCGATATACCTGTACACGATTTGTATAATACATTCAACATGGGGATAGGACTCGTTATGGCAGTCGACAGCAATGATGTCGGCGAAGTAATAAACGCGCTGATCCAAATCGGTGAACACCCATATGTCATCGGAAGCTGTGTGAATAGTGTCGCTGCCGACGGCAGCGCGACTACTGAAAAAGGAGTTGAGCTTAATTGGTAAGAACAGCAATCCTTGTCTCAGGCGACGGAACGAATCTTCAGTCCATCATCAATTCACATAATTTTGGCAAAATCAAAAATTGCGAGCTTGCCGCGGTTATATCTTCAAAGCCGGAAGCTTTTGCGTTAACAAGGGCAAAAAGCGCCGGCATACCTACTTTTGTAGTGGATCACAAGAATTTTTCGAATCGAACCGGTTTCAGCGAAGCAATATACCAGAAGCTGAAGAGTCTGGACATTGAGCTTGTCGTTCTGGCTGGCTTTATGGTGGTTCTCGGCTCGCCTTTGATAGAAGCTTACGAGAACAGAATCATCAATATTCATCCGTCTCTTGTCCCATCATTTTGCGGTCAAGGGTTCTACGGCATCCGTGTCCATGAAGAGGCCTTGAATTTCGGCGTCAAAGTATCAGGCGCCACTGCTCACTTCGCCACTGCAATAGCCGACGCCGGCCCCGTCATCATCCAACGCGCTATTGAGGTGCGTGAGACCGACACGCCGAGTTCGCTGCAGAAAAGGATTATGGAGGAGGTAGAGTGGAAGATCCTCCCCGAGGCTATCTCCCTCTACTGCGAGGGCCGCCTTTCAATTACCGGACGCATTGTACACATAAAGGAGACTAAAGCATGAGCTTGTCAAATATCTGCAGTGAATTAAGCAGCAATGCATATCCCGGCCGCGGTATCATTGTAGGCCGCAGCGAGGACGGCAAACGCGCCGTCCTTATCTATTTTATTACGGGCAGAAGTGAAAACAGCAGAAACCGCATTCTTGTACCGGACGAGGACGGGATACGGACAGAGGCTTTTGATCCATCAAAATTGAGCGACCCCAGTTTGTTCATCTACCATCCTGTCCGAATTTACGACGGACATATCATTGTCGCCAATGGTGATCAAACAGACACAATAAAGGATAATATGCTCGCAGACAACAGCTTTCACACGGCGCTGATGAAGCGTGAATTCGAACCCGATGCAAACTATACGCCGCGTATTTCCGGGCTGATCCATCCGGATGGAAGCTATAAGCTGTCAATCATCAAAAGTTTTGACGGTGACCCCACCTGCTGCTGCCACTATTTCTTTGAATACGATAAGCCAATCGCCGGGGCCGGGCATTTCATCAGCACCTACAAATGCGATGGTAACCCAGCGCCCTCATTTGAGGGCGAACCGAAGCTTGTTTCCATAACAGGCAGTCTCAGCGACTTTGCAACCAATGTCTGGAATGCGCTGAACGCTGACAATAAGGTTTCATTATACGGCTTATCAAAAGATATACGTACTGGAACAACCGACAGCATCATGTTTAATAAATACGACATACAGAACGTATGAGTTCGTTTTTGCGGTTTTCAACAATTGTGCCGCGCGCTTATCGTATAATTGGAGGTTGTAATGAAAGAGCTTGAATTAAAATACGGCTGCAACCCCAACCAGAAGCCTTCACGTATTTTTATAAAAGACGGTGCGCTTCCGATTGAGGTTCTCGGCGGGAAACCTGGATACATCAATTTTTTAGACGCCTTTAACAGCTGGCAGCTTGTTCGGGAGCTCAAAGCGGCGACCGGTCTCCCTGCCGCTGCCTCCTTTAAGCATGTCTCCCCTGCCGGTGCCGCCGTCGGGCTCCCTCTGACTGATATCGAAAAGAAAATCTGCTTTGTCGAGAGCTTACCTTTGTCACCCTTAGCCTGCGCTTACGCGAAGGCCAGAGGTGCCGACAGGCTCAGCTCTTACGGCGACTGGGCAGCGCTTTCAGATGTCTGTGACGAGGAGACGGCCGGACTGCTGGCTCTGGAGGTCTCCGACGGTGTCATTGCGCCGGGATATACGGAAAACGCCCTTCAAATTCTGAAAACGAAAAGAAAAGGCAGCTACAACATCGTCAAAATCAACCAGGATTACCTTCCCGCACAAATAGAACACAAGGATGTCTTCGGCATCACCTTCGAGCAAGGCAGAAATGAGCTTGCCATAGACAGTGCCATGCTTGCAAACATCGTGACAAAAAACCGCAATCTTCCAGACAGTGCAAAACGTGATCTTGTCATCGCGCTCATTACGCTCAAATACACGCAATCCAATTCGGTCTGCTACGTCAAGGACGGTCAGGCCATAGGCATCGGCGCTGGACAGCAGAGCCGCATCCACTGCACGCGTCTTGCCGGTAGCAAAGCGGATACCTGGTGGCTCCGCCGTCATCCGAAGGTTTTGAATCTGCCGTTTCTGACGGCGATCAGCCGGCCGAATCGCGATAACGCCATTGACGTCTACTGCTCGGACGAATACGAAGATGTGCTGGCTGACGGCACATGGCAGTATATCTTTTCCGAAAAGCCGTCTGTTTTCTCGCGCGAGGAGCGGAAGAAATGGATTGACCTGATGACAGATGTCGCGCTCGGCAGCGACGCGTTCTTCCCCTTTGGCGACAACATCGAGCGTGCCGAGAAATCCGGTGTCCAGTTTATAGCGCAGCCGGGCGGTTCCATCCGAGACGACAACGTCATCGCCGCCTGCGACAAATACGGCATGGTCATGGCGTTTACGGGGATACGGCTGTTCCATCATTAAGAAGTTTTAATATATATTGCGGTATGAGTGTAGGGGCGATTATTAATCGCCCGCCGTAATTTCCGGAATTCGGGCGATTAATAAACGCCCCTACATATTTACCATGAGTGCCACTCGTAATTAAGGGGGTTATGACATGAATATTCTTGTTATCGGGGGCGGCGGGCGTGAGCACGCGATCTGCTGGTCGCTTAAAAAATCGCCGAGGGTTGAGCATTTGTATTGCGCGCCGGGAAACGGCGGTATCGCCGGTGTCGCGCAGTGCGTGGACATCAAGGCAACCGATATTGACGGTATTGTGGACTTCGTTAAAAAGAACCCCATTGACTTTGTCATGGTCGCACCGGATGACCCTTTGGCGCTTGGCCTTGTCGATGCTTTAGAAAACGCGGGTGTCCGCGCCTTCGGGCCGCATGCCAACGCGGCGATCATTGAGAGCAGCAAGGTGTTCTCAAAATCACTGATGAAAAAATACGACATCCCGACGGCCGAATACGAGGTTTTTTCCGATATGGAAAAGGCCATCTCTTACATCAGAGAAAAGGGCGCGCCGATTGTCGTCAAAGCCGACGGGCTGGCGCTCGGCAAAGGCGTCGTCGTTGCCGAAGATGTTGATACAGCAATCAGCGCTGTTAAATCCATGATGCAGGATAAGAAATTTGGGAGCAGCGGTCTCAATGTCGTTATCGAAGAATTTATGACTGGGCCGGAAGTCACCGTCCTTGCGTTTACGGACGGCGTTACAATTGTCCCCATGCTCTCATCTCAGGATCATAAGCGCGTGAACGATAACGATGAAGGCCCAAACACCGGCGGAATGGGCGCATTTTGTCCCAGCCCCAACTACACGCCCGAAATTGCGGATGTCTGCATGAAAACAATTTTTTTGCCGACGATTGAAGCCATGAAAAAAGAGGGACGTGTATTTAAGGGTGTCATATATTTCGGACTGATGCTGACGCCAAGAGGGCCACGCGTCGTCGAATATAACGCGCGCTTCGGCGACCCTGAGACGCAGCCGATTTTGTCAATGCTGGAAACAGACCTCCTTGATATTTTTGAAGCTGTTGTTGACGAGAGGCTCGATCGACTACAAATCAAGTGGCGTTCCGGCGCAGCCTGCTGCATTGCCATGGCCAGCGGCGGCTATCCCGACAGCTACGATAAGGGCTTTGAAATCTCCGGTATTGACGATGTACCAAAGGATATCACCGTTTTCCATGCAGGTACGACACGCTATAATGGTAAGTATTTCACCAACGGCGGGCGCGTCCTCGGCGTCACAGCGTCTGCAGATACTCTCGGCAATGCTGTGAAGCGCGCGTATGAGGGCGTCTCCTATATAAGCTTTAAGAATGCGCATTATCGGAAGGATATCGGGCAAAAGTAATATTATGCGTTACGCCTAAAAAATCATATAAAATATTTTGACCTGTCTTTTGACGTTGACAAGTACCGTCATTTATGTTACTATACGACTTACGTTTGAGTACGGAGAGATACCGAAGTGGTTATAACGGAACGGTCTTGAAAACCGTCGTACGGCAACGTACCGAGGGTTCGAATCCCTCTCTCTCCGCCAATTTAAACAAATAACTTAATTTTCGCCATGGAGAAGTACCCAAGTGGCCGAAGGGGCTCCCCTGCTAAGGGAGTAGACGTGTCAAAAGCGTGCGAGGGTTCAAATCCCTCCTTCTCCGCCAAAAATGCTCAGAAATTCTTTTTAACAAAGGATTTTTGAGCATTTTTTTAAATCGACATCTGATATAGCTAATACTGTCTGTCGAAATGAGCTTATAGCACGACGGAAGGTAATAGGTTTCTGTGGTTTTATACACCCCTTGGCTTGAGTTGGTCAGACAGAGAACCGTCCCCTGTCCATTGACATGCAACAACTTATCGTCTAGAATAAAATTACTTTTTAGTTTAGACGAATTTTTTCCGTTGTTATCGTCTATAATGGATGTGAGGTGCTTACAATGTATATCAAAAGAACGATAGAAGACTCCATCATAAAAATATCAAATACTTTTCCTGTTTTGCTTCTGATTGGGCCGAGGCAGGTCGGCAAGACGACGCTACTCCAGCATCTTGCAGGTCCGGACCGAACCTATATTACATTGGACGATCCGGATGTGAGGTTTCTCGCCAAGAACGATCCCGCTTTATTTATGCAGAGATATACTCCTCCTGTCCTCATTGACGAAATACAGTACGCGCCGGAGATCCTTTCGTATATTAAGATGAGTGTTGACCGATCAAAAAATAAGGGGGATTTTTGGCTGACGGGCTCTCAGATGTTTCATATGATGAAAAATGTAAGCGAGTCTTTGGCGGGCCGCGTGGGGGTTGTAAATCTGCTCGGTCTGTCCGGCAGCGAAATAGATCATCTTCCTTCCGAGCCTTTTACGACCTCGCCAGAAAGGCTCATTGCCAGGACAAAAACAGCACACAAAATGTCTCTTTCCGATATATATGAGCGCATTTTCCGGGGTGGGATGCCGGCCCTATATACGGGTGATGAGATTAATCTAGAGACCTTCTATTCCTCTTATATCAATACCTACCTGCAGCGGGACATCAAGGATCTGACGCAGGTTGCGGACGAAATGTCTTTCTATAACTTTATGGTATCCGTCGCAGCAAGGACCGGAAAGCCGATTATTTACGACGAATTAGCCAAAGAGACCGGAATCAGTGCTCCTACCGCAAAAAAGTGGCTTTCCATTCTGGTTTCATCCCGCATTGTGGTGTTAGTACAGCCATATCACAACAACGTTCTCAAACGTATTGTTAAAACACCCCTCCTGCATTTCCTGGATACGGGGCTTTGCGCATACCTGCTTCGATGGGGAAATGCCGAGATCCTTGAGAGGGGTGCCATGGCGGGTTCGTTCTTTGAAAGCTGGGTCTTCTCAGAGATTTATAAAAGCTATCTGAATGCGGCAAAAGAACCCCCCTTCTTCTATTACCGCGACAAGGATAAAAAAGAAATCGACCTGCTGCTTCATTATGACGGCACACTGTATCCCATCGAGATCAAAAAGTCAGCCGCACCCGGATCAGAAGCGATCAAGCATTTCAAGGTGCTCGACCCGGTAACCGAGCCGGAGCGTTTTGGCGAACTTGAACAGTATAAGCTGGAGGTAGGAACCGGAGCAGTCGTCTGCATGGCAAACGATATTCTCCCGATCGATAAGAAAAACTGGTATATACCCGCTTGGCTGATATGATTTAACGGGATGGGAACGCCGGGCCAATGATAGAATTGACGACAGAGTACGTGGACGAAGCGCTGAAGCATTACTACAACATATAATTGAGTTTCCGTGAAACGACTCAGGAGCGATGATATTAAGTCACCGCTCCTGTTCTCTTTGCCGCTTTTTTGTATAATAAAAACTCATCAGAAACTCATAAGGTTTTTTTCGGTTTTACCATATTGCGCCACAATCGTTATGTAAATGATATAAAAGCAAGCGTGTTTTTGCATATTATTGACAGTTTAATATTGAAAAATTTCACTTTGTTAAAGTTCCTCAACTTATTAACGATAATTTTTGTATAAGTCAATGAATAGTTGAAATAGTTGAAATAGTTCAAATTTACAAATTATACATCGAATCCCTGGAGGTATATGTATGAGCATAACGAAATCGCCAAATCCGACAAGGGTAATCAGAAGAATTACGACCGCAATAGGTATTATACTTTGTGTCGTCTTGATTCCTATATTGATCGTCAACATCACTATCATCGTGAAGTCCTATGTCTATCCGGACAAGGTACCCAGCTTTTTAGGTTATAAGCCCTTTATTGTCCTGTCAGACTCTATGAACCCAGGGATCAATTCTGGCGATCTCGTCCTGGTCAAAGAAACGTCTCCAAGCAGCCTCAAAACGGGAGACATCATTGCTTACAGGGAAGGTGACTCGGTCGTCACTCATAGAATCGTCGGAATCACGGAAGCGGACGGGACATTGCAGTTTACCACCAAAGGCGATGCCAATAATGTTGATGACGCAAACACCGTCAATTCAGAAAATATTGAGGGCTCGTATTTATTGGATATCCCCAAGCTGGGAAACGCCGCACTGTACCTGCAGACGCCGGTCGGTATGCTGATTTGCATTGGTATTCCAGTATTGCTGCTTGTCGCATATGACATCATTCGCAGACGTCGTTATGACCTGGAAAAACAAAAAGCGACCAAGGAGCTTGAAAAAGAGCTCGAAAGAATGCGTGAGCAGGTTCAGCCAAACTGAATGCAAATGAGTTGGATAAGTAGGAAGGTGAAACACCCTATACTTTTTAAATATCGCACTTACTCCACCAGACGTCATATATCAAACAAAATTTTAATGGAGGCAACCAATGAAAAAGAATCTGGCATTTAGACTAGGAGCAACAGTTCTTGTTTTAAGCGTCATCACACTTTCCCTTGTATCTGGAACCTTCGCGAAATACACAAAAGGCTTCACCGATAACGAAACAGTCCGCGCAGCGAATTTCCAATTCAATTTAAATGACCAATTTACCACAACAACCGAACAGTCTGCAAACGCGATCTTCAACATCTTTGACTACTCGGACACAGGCGTTTTCGCTGATGGCTTAAATGGTACAGAGTTCATCGCCCCTGGCACTGCAGGCACTTTTGAACTTGACGTCGAGAACCTGAGCGAGGTAGACGTCGGCGTCACATTCGCGCTGGCGGAAACAAACGCTAACAGTATACCGGTTTATTACACAGTAGGTGTAGCCACGCAGCGGTATTCCTCCGTACTAACGGGTAGTTATACAGGCGGCGGTACATACGCAAACCTCGCTGCACTTGCCACAGCACTGGCTGGTTCGACCCTCCAGGCAACAGATGGCGTAACACCAACAACTGCAACGTATACAGTCAACTGGGCTTGGTCGTATGAGACAGCAGGTACACAGCAAACGGATGCCGGCGATACTGCTTTTGGCATCGCTGCAACTCTTCCCACTGTTGACCTCGCAGTAACGGCCACTGTAACACAGTTAGATATAGATGCATAATTAGCTTTCTCCTCCAAATACCCCACCTCCGCCATAGGCGGAGGTGGGGCGGAAATTTTTATTATCTGCAAAAGCGCTCTACTGCTTTCATACCGCTTTAAGCTTGCAGACCGGAATACTCGTTTATATTCTGAACATTTTAATCATTACGGATTAAATGAAACGAGGGAATTTATGTTTTTCCGACGACTATTTAAAATAATCCAAGCGGTATTTATTATACTTATGTGCGCAATTCTTTTTGTGAATCTGTATTTATTAACAGCACGGTTAATCTTTAAAAGTGATTTGCCTAAAATTTTCGGTTTCGCGCAGATCATCGTGATATCAGGCAGCATGCAGCCGGCCATTGATGTCGGCGATATGCTCGTAATTCAAGAACAAAGCGCTTATAAGGTCAATGATATTGTGACCTATAACTTAAATCAGAATCTTATCACGCATCGCGTGATTGATATAACAGATACCGGGTTTATTACGCAAGGTGATGCGAATAATGTGGCAGATGATCCTGTCCCAGTATCAGATGTTGAAGGAAAAGTCGTCCTCCAGATTCCCGGCGTTGGAAACCTGTTGATCTTTCTTAAAACGCCGTTTGGCATTTTGTTAATGTTAGCTGTGCTGTTTCTGCTCATTGAAATACCATATGCGATTGAGCGGTTGAAACAAAAGAATAAATAGGTGTTGGTCTATGAAAAAACGCGTACATATATACCTTATATATCTGGCGCTGATTTCATTTGTCGTCACGGGCGTTTCCTTTTCACGGTATTCATCATCGGTAGACGGCAGCGACAATGCTGCGGCGGCAAAGGTTGTCGTTGAATATCTGCCCATCAGCATGACGAAGAACGGCGTTCCGATGACTGTTGACGAGGGCGGATTATCAGTCGGCGACCTTAAGCCGGGCGATGTGCTCATATATCATTTTAATATTAACAATTTCAACGGTCTGAATAGCAACCAGGTACTAATTAAATACAGTATTTCGGTCATCTTCAACCCTGATCCGGTAATGATCCCGCTGACTTACGACGTCACTCCGGACGGTACCTACCAATCTGCAGGCGCAAATTGGACCTATATGGGCTTCGGAGCGCAAGAAACGCACAGCTACACGCTGACGATATCCTGGAATGAAAACGATAACGATCCGGAATACCTGAGTCAACAGCAAGATATACAAATCCAGATTTCATCCGTACAAGCGGATAGCTTAGCCTGATAGTGTTGCCGAATAAGCCTGGAGGGAGGCAGCTGACGTGGTCAAAAAAGCGTCGTCAAGGAAGATATTTAAAAAGCTGAGCAGTCATGCTGCTGCTCTGCTTCTTTGTTTATCCTTGACGACTTCTCTTTTTTCCGCCGGTCTGTCTCAGTCCAAATATATTTTGAACACGACACCATATACGATTTCGATGTCCTCCGCAGATACTGTCGATATCACAGCCATCGGCGCAATCAGCGGCACGGCTCAGGTCGGACAGACGCTGACAGCGGGCGCATTGACACCTGACACGGCAACGGCCACGTATCAGTGGCAAAAATGCTTATCCGCACCCCCCCCTCCCACCTACCCCCCCCCCCCCCCCCCCCCCCCCCCCCCCCCCACCCTCACCCCCCCCCCCACCCCCCCCCCCCCCCCCACCCCCCCCCACCCCCCCCCCCCTCCCCCCATATCATCAAAAATGCTTAACACGGATGGTACCTATGCGGTTATCAGCGGCGCGATCTCAAGCTCTTACACCTTGCTTGATGCGGATTTAAGTTATTATCTTAAAGTAACGACAACAGGAACGGGCAACTATTCCGGAACAGCAACCAGCTCTTATATCGGCCCTGTTTTAACTGCTGTTACTCCCATCACTGCCATTGGCGCCATCAGCGGCACAAATGTCGTCGGACAGACCTTGTCGGCAGGTACGCTGTCCCCCGCCGGAGCAACTGCCGCCTATCAGTGGCAAAGATGTGCGACCTTGGACGGTATCTATGAGGATATCAGCGGCGCGACCTCAAACTCCTACCTACTGCTCGCAGCCGATGATAATTACTACTTTAAGCTCGTTGCAACCGGCACCGGCGCTTATTCCGGTACAGTAACCAGCGCGGTTGCCGGACCGGTGACAGATATTGCTGTACCAATCACAGCCATCGGCGCAATCAGCGGCACAGCCCAGGTCGGACAGACGCTGACTGCGGGCGTATTGACGCCTGATACGGCAATTGTCACTTATCAGTGGCAAAAATGCATAACAGCAGATGGTACCTTCGAGGATATCATCGGTGCGACCTCAAGCTCTTACACACTGCTTGCTACAGATTTCAATTATTACCTTAAGGTATCAGCAACGGGCACAAGCTCTTACGCGGGAACGGTGACCAGCGCGTCAGCAGGCCCGGTCCTTGCCTGCCCGATCACAGCCATTGGCGCCATCAGCGGCACAACAGTCGTCGGACAGACCTTGTCAGCTGGCACGCTGTCCCCGGCCGGTGCAACTGCCACCTATCAGTGGCAAAGATGCCCGACCTCGGGCGGTCCCTACGAGAATATCAGCGGTGCGACTGCAAGCTCTTACCTACTGCTCGCAGATGACAATAATTATTACTTTGCGCTCGTTGCAACCGGCACCGGCGCTTATTCCGGTACAGTAACCAGCGAGATTACCGGACCAGTAGCAGATGCTGCTGTACTAATCACAGCCATAGAAACAATCAGCGGCACAACCGAGGTAGGGCAGACGCTGGCGGCTGGCGCTTTGACGCCTGATACATCAAATACCACGTATCAGTGGCAAAAATGCCTGACCGCGGAAGGTATCTATGAGGATATCAGCGGTGCAACCGCAAGCTCTTACACACTGCCAGATACAGATTTCAATTATTTCCTTAAGGTATCGGCAACGGGCACAGGCTCCTACACGGGAACTGTGACCAGTGCGGCTGCAGGCCCGGTTACCGCTTGCCCGATCACCGCTGTTGAATCAATCGGCGGTATTTCCCATGTGAGTCAGACGCTGACGGCGGGTGCATTGACGCCGCTTGGCGCTGCTGCGACGTACCAGTGGCAGACATGCGAAACCGCAGATGGAACGTTTACGGATATTACCGGCGCCACAGCCAACACTTTAATACTGTCTGAAGGGGATATCGGCCATTATATGAAAGTGACCGCGACAGGGACTGGGTGCTATTCAGGCAGCGTCATAAGCACTGCAGTTGGCCCAATTTTATCTTCCGTCATCACGTCAATAGATACAATCAGCGGTACAGCCCAGGTCGGGCAGCCGCTTGCGGCGGGCGCATTGACACCGGCTGGCGCGACGGTGACATACCAATGGCAAAGATGTGAAACCGTTGACGGTGATTATGTAGCGATCGATGAAGCAACGGCCGGCACATACACCCCTGACGCTGAAGATTTCGGCTATTATATAAGGCTGTCGGCGACAGGCTCAGGCATATACACTGGTGCAGCAACCAGTTCCTGTGTCGGTCCTGTTGCGGCTGCCCCCATCAACATCGCCCCGATTTCGGTAGAAGTGCCGGTAAAAAGCGAAATACCGCAGATAACAATCATTTCAACGAATGAATACACGGCAACCATCTCATGGTCACCAGCTGACGAAAGCTTTGCAGGCAATGAAGACTATACAGCGACAATAACCATTACCGCAGCACCTGGTTATACATTAGACGGGGTCGCTGCAAACTTCTTTACAGTAGCAGGTGCCGCAACTGCAAATTCTGTTAACTCCGGTATTGTAACCGTCGTATTCCCAACTACGCTATCGTAAACTCATCTTCAGTCGGCTGAGCCTACTTATATTCATTTTTATTATAAAGGCTATAGGTAGGCTCGTTTGGCATTATATCATAACGTTCGTTAAGTATTTCGTGTTATAACGATATCCCAAACGTGAAGTTCCTTACAAACGCTGCATAATTGAGGATTTAGTGGAAAATCATACCTAACGTTCGTTATTGCTTTATCTTCTCCATCTTGATAATATTTACGGCTGTTCTCTTAATTCACATTTTATGCATGAATTAGTATAAACTTATGCTATACTAAATGATAACGTTAGAAACAAGCTGGGAGGTTTTCCGTGAACAGCAAGCTGGAAGATAGAAAGAAATTCATCATCAATGTTTTTTATTTCATACTGGTTGCGGCGCTTTTGTATTTTTCGATTAAGTACGTCCTTGGCTGGATTCTGCCTTTTATTATCGGTTTTCTTGTCGCGCTGCTGCTCAAGCCGGCTATTCGTTTTTTATCAAAAAAATGCCGTCTTCCACATAAGCTTGCGGCTGTCATTCTTGCGCTTTTGTTTTATGCGGTTGTCGGTGTCCTTCTCACATTACTCGGCATAAAGATCATTTATACACTCATCGATGGCTTTGAGGCACTTCCCGACATTTATGTGCAATATATTGCGCCGTATATCCAAACCACCTTCAGTAAAATCCAAGATCTGATCGCAAAGCTTGACCCGAACATGGTGCAAATCATTGAGAACATGACCGCTTCTTTCTCCGATTCGGCCGGTTCGGTTATTACAGGCCTCTCAAATCAGGTCATTAAGTTTCTGACCTCAACTGTCACTTCCCTGCCCGGATTTCTGCTGGCTCTGCTGCTGTCTATCATATCATCCATCTTCTTCGCGATGGATTTCAGCAAAATAACAGGCTATCTGACAGACAGACTGCCAGATAAAATGAAAGCCTATTCAGAGCAGTTTAAAAAGTTAGCCTCCGACATAGGCAAAAAGTATGTCAAATCATACGCTATTTTGATTTCTGTCACATTCGTCGAGCTTTCTGTCGGTCTCATGATTCTCAAAGTCGACAACGCCATCGCGGTTGCGGCGCTGATCGCCCTGATCGACCTGCTCCCAGTGCTTGGTACGGGCGGCGTTGTTATCCCATGGATCATTATTGAGCTGATCAAAGGCAATATCGCGTTTGGGACCGGACTGGCCGTATTGTATATTATTATAACGATTGTCCGCAACATTATTGAACCAAAGATTGTTGGCTATCAAATTGGTGTGCATCCGCTGGCCATGCTGATTAGTATGTATGTCGGTCTGCAGATTTTCGGCTTCATCGGTATATTCGTCCTCCCTATTATCCTTGTTGTGAGCAAGGGTTTCATCGACAATAAGAAAGCAGCGCATATGAACTGACAGTGTCCACTGTGAGTTTTTTATGAGAGCGGACCTTTATGATGATTTTGTACACAAGCGGTACAACTAAAATAGCTACTTCATATACCCGTCATGAACGTAGAAACAGGAGGTCTTCTCATTGGAAAGCAATCAACATTACGAAGAGCAGGATATGCAAAAAGACAGATTTTTAACTTTTATGATTGACAAAGAAGTCTACGGCATCGAAATCAACTATATTACTGAAATCGTCGGGATTCAGGCCATCACGGAAATGCCGGAAATGCCGGAACACATCAAGGGGATCATCAATCTCAGAGGTGTGATCATTCCCGTGATGGATGTAAGGCTCCGTTTTAAGAAACAACCAAAAGAATATGACGACAGGACTTGTGTCATCGTCATAGATTTCAATGCCATCAACGTCGGTCTCGTTGTTGATAGCGTTTCAGAGGTCATGACAATTGACGGTGCGAATATTCTTGAGCTGCCGAAAATCAATACGGGATCGGGTAATAAATACCTTAAAAACATCGGTAAAAACGGTCAAAATGTTATACTGATCCTGGATTGCGAGCATCTGCTCTCGGAAGGTGAGCTTTCAGATATCACCTCTGCTATTTAGAGGTTATTATCAGCATCCAAGCAAAACAGCGGAAACATGAGGCAATAAGCCAGTGTTTCCGCTCTTTCGTTATCACAAGTGTTTATTGCTTCGGGTAGCCGAGATGCAGAACATTGACAATGAATTTTTGTATTCCTTTTGCGGGACTTGGCAGAATGATACCTGCCGTATGCAGGACGGCAAGTGTCATCACAAATACATAGAAGCCAGACAAAACCGATACATCATACCACTTTTTTTCCTTGATCAGTTTCGGAAAGTCTGAAAGCGCCATGAACAAAAAAATCACAATTACAAAAACAATCATACTTATGACCATTCCTTTCTAAAGGACATCAAGCCGGATGTCCTTGGAATTTGTGCTGTCCGGTTTTACCGGACTGTCGGCATTTGCCGGACTTCGGGTCGGAAGACCCGAAAGGCACAAAACCTAGTTTGAAAGATTTATCTTTCAAACTTATCCTCCTCGGAATAATAATTGCCTCACGGCTACGGTAGATCAGCCGATTTATTCTTGTCGGCCTTTTTTTTGATTTCTGAAGTGATCAGCGTCACCAGCGGCAGAACAAGTAGGTAAAAAGTCGCATATGTTGCCGACGCTGCAAACCATTGCGTATGCTCAGATGAAGACCTAAAAAAGAAATTTGCGCAGACAACAACAAAAGCAGCGATGATCAGCGCTATGCTTCTGTACTGCTCAATATTAAACAGCTTGGCAATACCTATGACGGTCGCATACAGCAGAATAATTGTTTTAAAAAAAAGCAGTATTATCAGCAGTACGGCGTTAATGATTTCTAATCTCGTCAGAATGTCCCCAACATCGATCAGCCGTATCGTATTAAAAGTCGGACTTGAAGTATAAAGCGTGTAATCACCCAATACCGCTATATCGCGCACAACCAGCAGCAGAGTCACCGCAACGCCAATAAGCAAGCCCCCTCTCAGAGCCTTTCCTGCTGCTTTTGGCTTGTCCATATACTGTGTCATCATCAAAAATACGAAGATTTCGCAGAACGGCAGCATGACGACATAACGCGCACTCAGCATATAGTTTTTTAACGGAACCGTAAAAACCGGTAGAAAGTTTTCCGGATGCATTTCTGTCAGGAGCAGTGTGCTGATGAAAAGGAGTAATGCCAAATAAACAAACAGAAGAAACGCGCTGTACCGCGTCATCTTTTCTGCGCCCTTTTTTACCGCATAAACGCAGATACATATGAAAAATACATAAATCATATTGATCGGTGTTGCAGGTAATACGATTGAATTGACGAAGCCTCCGAGGTCACGTGTATTGAAAACCGTCAGTGTCAAAAAGAAAAATACGTAGAAAGCGGATAATATTTTACCGCCGATGAAACCGAAAACAGCTTCGTTGATATCAATCAGATTACATTCCGGATGGTTTTTTACAAGTCTTCCGTAAATTGCGATCAGAGCGAGACTGACAACAAGCGCAATTACAACAGAAATCCATGACTGATTCTTTGTAAACTGATATAAATTCTTTGTCAGTAGATTTGACGAGATGACAAACAGTGCTACTGAATACATCAGCTGTTGTGCAGAAATCGTTTTTTTTTCTTTGCTATCTTGCATCATCAGCGCTCCTCCGGCCTGATCAACCGATTCTGATTATATCCGCGTACTGCTGAGACAACGAGCGTCAGTACTGGTAGTATGAATAAAAACATTGATGAGTACGTCGCTGCCGCTGTCATATTCCATTTGACATGCTCACCAACAGACGAAAAGGATGCTGCGGCATAAACAACGACCAGTGCTCCGATTATATGAATAAAAGACTGATGTGAATCAATGCGAAACAACCGGCTGATGCCTGACACCGTTGCGAAATAGACAATGCTGACCTTAAAGAACAGCATCATCATCAGAATGACAGCATAAACGATTTCAAGACGCGTCAATATATCGCCGATATCTATCAACCGAATAGACGAGAACGTCGGCATTGAAAATATGGCATAAAATTTACCCAGAACCATAGTGTCTCTTAAAACGACCATCAGGAGAGTTGCGGAACCGATATACAGTCCGCGCCGCAGCGCCTGTCCGAATGACTCCGGTTTGCCCAAAAAGGGTATAAACATCATGAATGCCATGATCTCACAAAATGGCAGCATCGTCACTATATGCGCGCCAATCAGATAATTTTTCACCGGGAGCGTGAAAACAGGCAATAGATTCTTCAGTTCTACTTTATTAAGCAGCAATACTAAATTGAAGAGTATCGCCATAATGGTAACAAACGAAAGCAAAAAGCCGTATCGCGTCATCGCTGCCGGACCTTTTCGGACAGCCCATGAACAGATGATCAGAAATATGATAAATATAATCATAATAGGTGTTGACGGCAGCAGCATGCTTTTCACAAAATCGCCCAGGTTGCGCGTATTGAAGTAGGACAATGACAAGAAATAAAAAATGTAGAAAGCAGAAACCGCCTTGCCCACGACTGTGCCAAAGACAATGTCATTAATCTCAATTAGGCTCAAACCGGGGTGTCTTTTTGAGAGCAGGGTGTAAATTTCAATAATAATAAGACTCGCGGTAAATCCAAGGACGACCGAAAACCAGGAGGCGTTTCTCGCGAATTGATACAAATTGCTTGTCAAAAGACTGGACGCGATAATAAACCCCGCGGCTGAATACATCAGCTGCTTTGTGGAAATCAATTTGCTCATTATTTGGCTCCCTCGCCATTAACATTGAAATCGGCAGCGGTCGTTGCTTCTAAGCTCATTCCGCGCACCGACGCGACAACCAGTGTTAATAATGGCAGTACGAATACGATAAGTGTATGAAGGAGGTGCGCGGCACCGTTCACCAGCCACTGGGCATGCTCACTTGATGATCTGAATACAGTCATCGCATAGAGGATCAAAAGCGCACCGATTATGTTGACTAAAATATTTTCGGAATCCAGCTTTAATACTCTTTTTATACCAGATACAGTGGCGTACAGCAGTAACGAAACTTTATAAAAAGTCAGCATCAGGACAATGCCAATATAGACTATATCTATTCTCGTCAGAATGTCCCCAACAGCAATCATTCGAATTGAAATTAAGGAGGGCAGATTGAAACTCGCAAGTCCCTGTCCCAGAACGGATGCATCCCTTATAACGATAACAATTAAAAACAAAACTCCAATGATAAGACCGTTCACCAAGGCTTTGCCGAAACCGCTTGTATTCCCAACATAAGGCAGAAACATCATTAGAAAAAACGGGTCGCAAAATGGGATCATGGCAATGGAATGCGTCCCTATTGCGTAGTTCACTGCCGGCAAAGAAAGCATCGGCTCGAGATTCTTAACATCCATTTTCGGTATGAGCAGCAACGTAATCAACAGTAATATCACGGCACTCGTCATCGTCAGAAGTATACTATATTTCATCAAATTTAAAGGCCCCTTGCGCGCAGCCCAAGCACAGACAAAGACGAATAAGAACATAATCAAGACGCTCGGAGAATTTGGCAGCACAAAACCTTTCACGAAGCTTCCCATGATATTAACATTAAGACATGCAATTGTAAAAAAGTAGAAGATATACAGGGCGGAGACGGTTGTCCCTATTACACGGCCGAAAACCGCTTTACTGATTTCCATGAGGGATAAACCCGGTAACCTTTTGGCAAGAGAGGAATAAATCATAAAAACAAACAGGCAAGCAACAAACCCCAATACTACGGCAATCCACGCCTCATGCTTCATATACGTGTACAATTGTTTCGTGAGGATACTTGTCCCAATGATCATCGTCGAAGAGGCAAACGTGATCTGTTTTAAAGTCACTACCTGTTTCGGCATGACACTTAAGCTC
The DNA here is from genome assembly GCA_942492735.1 of uncultured Eubacteriales bacterium. GTDB lineage: Bacteria > Bacillota > Clostridia > Oscillospirales > Oscillospiraceae > Sporobacter. The sequence goes on along the minus strand of OW818648.1, from coordinate 2,840,549 downwards.
CCTCAGGAACGAGTGGCTTGACAATTCGGCCGCTGCCGTCCGCCTTTGCTTTGACTGTCACATTTACCGTGATATTTTTGTACAGCGCATCCCACTCGTTTTTCATTTCTTTCCATTGATCCGGATATTTTCTGTTTAGATACTCACCGAAGCCAAACACATCGGCGTTAAGCTCCTTCGACTTCATGATTGTGCCTTGGATTTTTTCCTTGACAGCCGCCTCAGCGACGCTGAGCATAACTGCGGTATTGTCGGGGTCGGCGAGGTTGACAGTGCCTGATTGATCGCCGAGTCCGACCGTGACGTTGACTTCAACATTGAACACAGCGGACCCATCCGAATATAAGATGGGACGCACCTTTGATTTGGCCTGTCTGATTTCAATGGTGCTCGGTGTATCCAGTATGCTTAACTGCATGACGCCTGTTTTTATCTTATTTTTGATAAAAAGCAAGCCCATTGTCTGCTCTTCGTCCAACTCCCCGACCATTATGCTTTCTTTAAAGACAGCACTCCCGGCGACGGCAATCATTTTTCTTCCGTCTTCTTCTTCTTCAAGTATGATAATGGGCGCCACAGCCGCCGTCGTTTTGCTAATCATCGTGCTGACAAACTCAAATTCCGTAATGATGGGCGCATGTGAGGTAATCTTCTGGTCCTCCAGCATTTTCGTTAATTCTGTGCTGGGCATCTTTTCAAATTCTGGATCGACCTTAAGGACCTCGCTGCCCTTCCCTTTAGCCACAAAGACGTGCAGCGTCATTCTCGCCTCAGGCGCACGCGCGAAAAAGTCGAGCGCATCCCGAACGCCGCTTTTTGCCAGCTCCTCCCCCAGAATGATAACCTGGCTGTGTGCCACATATATCCTCCGGCTCATTTTATGCTGCATTTCTCTGATGATATAGTTAATGCTTCCGCCTGTTCTTGTGATATTGATAAATGCTGACGAACCGCCAGATTCGCCTGCTTTTGAATCCTTCGATTTGGATGACTTTGACGACTGCCCGCCCGCGACATTAACCAGCTGAACTGTCAATTCCGTCTTACCCTCCGACTCCGCCTTATCAATGGCGACCCCCATCACAATGCCGAGCGTATCGAGCTCCCGCCGGTCAAAACAGCCGGAAAGAACGGATAAGCATGTCAGCAGGATGATAATATTGGTTATATATTTCAAACATCGCTTCATTTCTCGGCGCCCTCCCCACTGCCTGCATTATCCGCGCCTGCCGGAGGTACTTTATATTCTTTTCTCTGTCGATCGTCCGCCATTCCCTTCGGGCGGCTGAGCATCAGCCATAACGGCGCGCGCACAACGGCATCCTTTGAATCTTCCAAATCAAACGGGACTGTCGGGGAGAGATAAGGGTAACCGAACGATTCAAGCGATGCCATATGCACAAGCGCTCCGAGCAAGCCCATCGTTATACCGAATCCGCCGAAGGTCGCACCCAAAATCAGCATAATCATTCTCATAATAACAGCCGAATCATTCTGGTTTGGAGCCAAGAACCCAGATACAGCGGTAAGCGCAACAACGATGACCATTGGCGCGCCGATAAGGCCTGCTGCAACAGCGGATTCTCCGATGACAAGAGCACCGACAATACTCATTGCCTGGCCGACAGGGCGCGGGAGTCTGATACCGGCCTCCCTCAATATTTCAAACAAAATAATCATAATAAGGCATTCGATAAAAGCAGGAAAAGGGACGCCCTCCCGAGACTGCGCCATTGTAATGAGCAGGCTCGTCGGAAGAAGCTCCTGATGATAAGTTGTGATGGCAACGTAAAGCGCCGGCGCTAAAACGGTTATGGCATAACCTATAATTCTGACGATACGTGTCATGGTTACAAAATACGGTCTGAAATAATAGTCCTCCGCCGCCTGAAAGCTTTCGAGAAATAAAAACGGTGCTGTGAGAACAAACGGCGTGCCATCGGCAATGATTGCAACGCGTCCTTCCAAAATTTTTGCCGCGACAACGTCTGGTTTCTCCGAAAATCCGATTGTTGCAAAGATTGAACCGGGCGAATCTTCGATCAATTGTTCAATATAACCAGTGTCTAGAATAGAATCGGTATTGATAGCCTTCAGCCGCTTCTTGATCTCGTCGATCAGCTCCTGCTTCGCTACCCCCCTAATATAGGCGATGGCGATGTTCGTCCGTGTTTTTCTGCCGATGACCATTGCATCCAACGTGAGTGCCTGGTTTTTTATTTTTCTTCTGATAAGAGAGGTATTTGTGCGCAAATTTTCAGTAAAGCTCTCCCGGGGACCTCTGACAACCGCTTCACTGGCCGGCTCGTTGACGCTGCGCTTTTCCCAGCCTTTTGAATTAATGATGACAGCTTTTTCGCCGCCGTCAATAAACAGCACAACATCCCCGTTTAAAAATCCGTTAATGGCTTCGCTTAAAGTCTCTACAAGCTCTACTTCATTAACCGATATAATTGATTCCGATAAATAATTCAAAATGCTATTTTTGTCTTTTTGCATTGCTTCATTAATGACAGCTTTAAACATTAACGGGTTTATTAAGTCCCTATTCATGACTTCGACGTTAGCCATGCCGTCAACGAAAACAAGAGCGCCTTTGACATTTTGATCTGTCCCGATTAATAACTCTCGAATGACAACGTCATTGCTGCCGCTTGTCTCCGACTTAATAGCTTGTATAGTGTCAGCAAGCTTTTTCGATATTTTGTCATCGTTTTTATTCTGATCTTTAGGTGTATTAGCTTCCTGCTTTTTTGCGAACCAGTATCCTGCTTTTTTCATAAGAAAACCGAACATATTTTTACTCCAACGCTTGTTTATTCCATTAATTATTCATATATAGTATTGCATATTCTAAAAAAAACATCGGGAGATTTCTATTCCAAGTATTTACAACACCGACAAAGACAGCTCCCATGCTAAAAATTCAGCATGGGAGCTGTCTATATCACCGTTATTACATTTTTTTCCATTTTCGTGTTTCTTCGGCAAATAATTCTTTTTGAAGCCATTATAATTCCATTATATTACAGTTGTTGGGGTGATGGTTATGGAAATTAATAAATTAGTTTGTATCAGCAACAGTCAAGCGACGCAGTGGTGCCGCTATATCCGCGATTGGAACAAAATACCGGTTTTTATAACAAATGACAGCAACGACTCAAGAAGCGCCCTGTATAAAGATGGCACAAGTTTTTTCATCATTAGCCACAGTTTGACAAAAGTCACAAATGAGGAATTCATCTATAACCGACTTTGGCACGAGGTTGCTCATCTGTTCTTTCAGGATGTTTGGAAACCGTGGGATATACGATTTGAATACAGAGCGGATCTCGTCGCTTCAGCTGCGACAACACGAAAGCAAACTATCAGCAGATTATATGCACTTAAGAAATCAGCTGCTGATCGGGATACTCGGGAGCTTATTGATAAGAGGCTTGAAAACCTATACAGCTCACCGAATACATACAAAAAGGAATCCGCGCTCTATATGCTCAGCAGTTTAAAACCGGTTACTGTATTGCGCTAGAACAACGAAATAGCCTTCTATGCTTTTATTTTCTTGAAGATTCGCGCAATTTGACGCGTTAATGAGGGAATCAAAGGCCTCTTGCGATGATTTGTCAAACAATTCGCTCGATTCAGCCTTCGTTTGACTGAATGTGAATTGAGGCTTAAAACAACAACTCTTGTCAACTGCTGAATCCGAATCGTTAGATTTAACCTCATTTGCCGACACATCTCCGCTTGTTCCGTTTACAATGCTTGAAAAAACGACTTTCATTAAGCTTGCTTCCATTATGTAACGTCCTTTCGTCTTCTTCTGCTTGCTATCTGGCCTTATCTAGAATAATGCGGATATCTTCACGAATTGCTTCCTCGGATAAATAACGGTTTTTAACAACGACTGTTTCAATCAGATTGTCAAGCAGGTGAATGAGTGTACGAATAATGACGATCCAGTTACCGACGTCTCCCAAATGCGGCATGATACGCTGAAAATGCCACGGAATCAATGTCTTCTCCCATTCATCCATCACCTCGCGCAAATCTTCGTCCCCGTCGAATGACAGATTGACTTTAACACCAAGACGAAAAACTTTTTTATCATAGCTGCTGAGCTTATTGAGCCTATAGACGTATTGCGTGTAAAACTCAACGATATCGTTTATTTTGATTTGCTTTGAGTGCCTGTCGAGGAGCTCAAAGTAATCTTTTTTTATTATCTCGTGAAAGAGTTCCTTCTTGCTGTTGAAATAATAATAAACCATCGGCAGCGAGCAGTTGACATCCTTTGCGATGTTGCGGATTGTCGCGCCGTGGTAGCCGTCAGTATTGAAATGATCTACGGCAGTTTCTTTAATTTTCACCCTTAAGTCTGAATCCATAGTTCATCTCCTTTTTATTTAACGTTCGATATTATTCTACGACGATATTCGATATATTGCAAGTGTTTTTTCGATTATTTTCTAATATGTCCCATAAATTGTACAAAAAGGGGCTCTCCCGTTTTGCGGGAAAGCCCTTCGATACACCCAAACAGCGTTCGGGTCGTTTCTATTATTGTCTTGTTGTATGGTACGTCGGAACAAGGATGCTGACTTCATTGAAAGCCGATCCGTAATCCCTACAGTCAATCGACTGACAGAGCTTGTCAAATGCGGCTTCAAATGTCACCGGAGGATTCTCGTTCGCTTCAAGGACGTAAATCCTCTCGTTTTCGGTATTGCGTACAGAATCGTCCGGCAGATTGTTATCAGGCATGCTTTTATCAGCTTTACGTGCACCTGTAATTTCGATCTTAATATCCTTGCCCGGTTTGAGTCCGGCGTAACGGATCATTGATTGAGCCAGCTCGTAAATGTTGACAGGGCTGCCCATGCCGAGCGTGAATACGTCACCGCCCGTTGATAAGGCACCTGCTTCTAAAATGAGTGAAGCTGCTTCGGGTATTGTCATGGAGTACCTTATGATATTCTTGTCTGCAATATAAATTGGGCCGCCTTCTTGTATCTGCTTTCGAAACAGCTGTACAATGCTGCCATGGCTCGTGATCACTGTTCCGAAGCGAACTGCCGAAAAGCGTGTGCTGCTCCAGCTGTTGGCCCGCTGAATGAGCATCTCGGCCACGCGTTTCGTCGCGTCCATGATATTCGTCGGTTTAACAGCCATATCGGTTGATAAAAGGATAAAACGGTCGGCCCGATGCTTAATAGCCATTTCAACCATATAAAGCGTGCCCATGACGTTGTTTTTCAGCGCTTCCTGCGGATTCGATTCCATCATAGATACATGCTTGTAGGCAGCAGCATGGATTACAATCTGCGGTCTGTATAGGTCGAATATTTCACGGAGGCGCGCCCTGTCCTGGGTTGAGCCGAGGCAGGCAGCAAACTGTGTTTTAGAATATTTCAAGCACAGTTCGGTCTCTGTTTCGAATAATTTACTTTCATTAATGTCGTATATCACAACGCGTTTTGCATTATATTGAAGAATCTGACTGCAGAGCTCAAATCCGATCGCCCCGGCGCCACCCGAGATCAATACAGTTTTATCAGCAATGTAGCTGCCGATAGCCTGTATGTCCTGCCGAGCGGTACAGCGCCCTAAAAGCTGCTCGATACGGGTTTCATTGAAATTTGTCTTTAACGGTCTGCCATCCTGCGTGACTATACGTTTGTTTCTTGATAGTCCGTCTTCCCTGTGATGCAACGATAATGCCAGTCTGTATGTCCCGAGGAAGAATACTGAATAAATAAGCAGATTCACTAGAAATACTGGATTCAGTTGCTCCGGGTTTATCAGCAGGAGAAAAAACACCGACATTGCAAAGGCGAGTGCGAATGCGCCGATGGATAAAATCATGCTGGATGCGACATTATCCATAATTGGTCTATGATACGTTTTAATTATAACGCTGATGAGTGCCATTGTAACGAGAACCATTGGGATAAACGCCAGGATAATAACGAGGTTATCCGAAAATGATGCGGCAGGATGGTATATGAGCACGCAAGTTATACTCCCTGCAATAATACTGAGAGAATCCGCACCGAAAGTCAGGCATTTCCTCAAAGTATCCTTTTTTTTCATATCATCCTCACCTCACTTGTCGAAATTTCAGCAGGATCCATTTAACTAAATAGTATGCCGACTTTTCACTCGGCCCTCTTCAGCAGCATAAGGACCTTCTTGTACGTCATGGCCTCTTCCTCGAGTTCCGCTATTTTTGTGACGATAATTCGGATGTCATCATCCGATATATCAGGGTTATCACTGCGCGATTTTCTGATCCATCTGTAAAATGTGGATCTGGGTACGTTGTACTCGTGACAGATATGGTCTATGCTTCTGCCTTCGCTGTACATTTCTACCAATTGTTTTCTTAATACTTCCTTCGACATATCAGATTTCCTTTCTTTTAATATCGTTTGGTCGAACTCCTTAGCTTTCGTTTTTTTCAATAAAAATACCTCCTTCACCGACACTCGGGAAGGAGGCATAAATGCAAATCCTTCAAGTTCGGCAACCGGCTGTCATAGTCATACTGCTCCAAAGAGACGAAGTCTCTTGAAGACATTTTTGACGTTAGACCCTTGGCTTTGCGTCCCTGTCTTTCGGCAGGTTTGCCATTTATCGTTTTGAATATATTGATAACTGTACCGTGAAAGTATCATAATTGTTTCTATTTGTCAATAGGCTTGTCTCATTTTATTCTCATTTTTTTAGTTGTTTTCTATTTAATGTCACAAATCGACCCTATTCCGCAAGAATACGCTTTGGTACTTATATCATTTTATCAACATTTTATCACTTTTTCAGCACCTTCAGAGCACCTTCAGCTAACTGGGAAGCTTTCCCACTGTTTCAAGTTCATCGGCAACATCCTTCAAACCGAAACGCTCATATGTTGCGCGCGTCGGCCAGCCTGTTTTTTTGTCCCAGCCGCGCATCTCATAATAGAGGTCCGTCAGGTCATTCCAGTCCTCCCACGTCACCGTCTCGCCCCAGGGATCAGGGTATTGCATGGTTGGAAATACGGCGTTAACCTCCATCTCCCTGTCACGGCCGAAATTACGGATCAAAATGGCGCGGAACAGCAGTCTCGAGCGCTCCGCAGCCTCGCCAAGCTCTTCTTCCGTTGTCTCGATGCCTGTCGCGGCGGAATAAGCCTGCGCCTCCATGTCGGGCCAGAAAAGATCAGGCGACTGAAACTCGCAGGACGTGACGGAATCCTTGAGCTCGGCCTTGTTCTGGTTCATGATGACGCCCTCAACAAGCACCGGGCTGTGACATGGATCATCCTTAAACTTCAAATAATCCTCAAATTTCTGATGATGATGCTCGACGGTCTGACAATCACGCGTCGAGGTCATAAGCTCCAGCGAGGTCGCCAGCCAGCCGGGCTTGGGTATAGAACCTTCAAAGCCTCGACCTTGCCAGTGGTAGCTATGTCCCCATGCCGTTTCCAGGCTGACGGGGAGATCAAGCTGTTTGCCGGGGATCACCTGTGAGAAGCGGCCCTGATAAATCGTATCACCGTATTTTTCTTTACCGAGTGTTCTGATGGCGCGCGCCATGCCCTCGGCGAAGATCGGGCCGTACTTCCCTTTCCGATATGTAATCATATCGAGGAAGTATTTCACAAATTCCTCATTTTCGACATCAACCTCCATGCCGAAATCGAGGTCTTCAAGGAGACCTTCTTTTTTCGCCATGGACAGCCACGTCATAAACCAGACAATGACGTCCCATTTGTCCATGCCGTATTCATTACACATATCCATCATGACGCTGCCCTTATCGAAGTCCGGCTTCCAGAAATTAACCGTATCGCCCGGCACCTTGTCAAACAGTTCCTTGAAGTGCGGATCGGAGATATCAATTTCCGGCATCTCCTGACTGAGCATCTTGCAGGGTAAAAAATGATTCCGCTCCGTTTCAAAGCTCATGATCGGTGTCCAGCTGCAGTCCTGTTGGAAGCCGTAGGCAAAGATGCCGACGCACTTTTCTACTTGATTGATCCGCTCATCGGAAAATGCTGATTTCATGTTCATCATCAATCGGCAGCAATGCTGATTGCAGCCGTGGCTGCAGGCCACCTGGCCTCTGAGCCAGCCGCCTTCAACAGGCATCGTGTTCTGGTCCATGCCGTGCGTCTCCTCATGGATGACGGGACTCGGACGCATATACGGTTCACCCATCTTTTTTCGCAGCTCAAAGAGTTTTTCAATATCAGCCGGATAAACGGCACCCGTCCCGCGTATGGTGATCGCTTTGAGATTCTTTGAGCCAAATACCGCGCCAAAGCCGCTTTTCGCCGCAACGTTGTCATTTGACGTTGTGATGCTGGCGTTGCGCATAAGGTTTTCCCCCGCCGGTCCGATCACGATGCTTTTGACATTTTTACCGTGGATCTCCTCCAGCTTCTTTTGCGTCGGATGGACGAGCATACCCCATATCGGCTCTGCTGATAAAAACTGAATTTTGTCATCTTCAATATAAAGGTATGTATGCTCTGGCGCTTTGCCTTCTAAAATAAAGCCGTCGAAGCCCGCAAATTTAAGTTCCGCGCCAAACCAGCCCCCAATGCCGCTCCAGCAGTACTGCTCGGGATAGCTGTTGGGCGAGATGCCCGTAAAGACTGTCCGACCGCCGGTGGGTATGCCTGTCGCCGTCGTCGCGCCGGTCATATAGATAAGCATATTTTCCGGGTCAAACGCTTTGACACCCGGTTTTACCTCATCCCAGAAGATTTTATTGCAGACAGAGCGCCCGCCGACATATTTGGGAACATATTTTGACGTCGGGATGATCTCCACAGAGCTGTTTGTGAGGTTGATCCGGGCAATCTTGCCGACATAACCGTATAATCTGTCCGCCATATTATTTCGCCTCCTTTAAGGACTGGGTTGCCACAGGCGCAGCGCTTGTCGGTGTCATAACAGACTGCTCGCTCAGCCCGATACAACGAACAGGGCACCATTGCACACAAGCCGGGCCGTCTACCCGTGTTCGGCAGAGATCGCATTTCTTCGCTTTTTTTAACGCCTTGTCTTTCGACACCACCATATTGATGCGCGATGGTGTAAATACGCAGGCTTTCACGCAGAGCCCGCAGCCGATGCATTCGTTCTCGTCGATATAGACGATATTATTCTCGTCGATCTTCATCGCGAGATCCTTCTTCGGGCATTTATCGTAGCACGGGTGGTCCGAGCAGTGCTGGCAGGACTGCACCGTATGAATCATCGACCGGTTCTCCCTGCTCACAAAAATCCTGTTGTAGCTGGGACTGACGAGCCCGTCATGTGTCAGGGTACATATAACCTCACAGGAAGTACAGCCTGCGCAGAACGAGTACTCAGGCGAATACTGGACGATATGATTGCCGAATACTCTGTCTTGTTTTTCTTCCATATACGTTGAACGGGATTGCTGCAGAACGCGCACAGCCAATGGCCGCCTACAAAACCCCTGCCCCTTTCTAATTTTAATCATATTTAATAAAGTATATCGTTGCCGAAAAACACTGTCAATGTAATATTATACATAACGCGCTGAGTTTTTACGTATGAATGCAACTTTACAACTTAACTAACCTGGTTTATAATTATGATTGATTTTTTAGCTTTTTTACCAGAATTTCTGCCTAGATCGGCAACGAAATAAAAGGAGACGTGAAAAATGGGAAGACTTGACGGGAAAATAGCTGTCGTGACTGGGGCCGGCTCAGGAATTGGCCGGGCGACCGCCATTATGTTCGCAAAGGAAGGCGCCAAGGTTGTCTGTGCCAACCGCAATAAGGATGACGGCAAGGAAACCGTTGAGGGCATCAAGGCCGTCGGCGGCGAAGGCATCTTTGTCTCAACCGACGTCCGCAAAAAGAGTGATATTGCGCATCTCCTCAAGGTAACGCTTGATACATACGGCGACGTGACGACACTGTTCAACAACGCGGGCATACTCGTTCATAAGCCCTATCTGGAGCATGACGACGACGACCTCGAAAAGGTATTCGAGACAAATTTCCGCGGCTATTACTGGATGATGCAGGCGTTTATGCCCACACTCGTCAAAAACGGGCATGCGTCAATCACCAACGTCGCGTCTATTTCCGTCATGAAACCTGAGACAAACGCGTATCTGTACGGCGCATTCAAAGCCGGTATCAATAAAATGACGCGCGATATGATTCGCGAGTTCTCACCGCAGGGCGTCCGCCTCAATGTCATCTGTCCCGGCCCTGTCCAGACGAACCTGACACCCGATTGGGTCCGCGACAATCCCGAAGTTCAGGCGCAGATCTGCAAAGAGGTCTGCCCCGTCGGCAGACTCGGCGAGCCAAACGACATCGCCTATGCCGCCGTCTGGCTCGCGTCAAACGAAGCCGACTGGGTCACCGGCAGCACCATCGTCATCGACGGCGGCGCCTGCAACATGGGATAATAAATAAAGAGATTTCGTAAAGGCAGCAGCGGTAAATCCGCTGCTGCCTTTTTCATAAATACTGCTGCATTACGCCGACAAGGCGGACGGCCAATGGCCGCCCTTCGGCGCACATACGGTTCTCGTAGTGTCGATTCAAGAATTTACAGCCTTCCAATTTAGGCTCCTGAGGCAAAGGAGCTGTCGCCCGCAGGCGACTGAGGATTGTCTCTTGTGACGCGTCACACGGATTAATCTCAGCCATTATTTGTTCATGGCGAAAGTTGATCCTCTATAGTACATTTAGTATAGTATTAATAGTACCGAGGAGGACCCTGTCGCTTGAAATTTAAAGTACTCAGCTTGTTCCTATTCATTGTTCTTAGCATAAGCCTTGGTTCAAACGCAGTCGCTGCGGGATTGAAGTTCAACATGTCCTACATATACTTCGGCAATTCCTCTGGGTATACAAAGCTTGTTGACGGAACGCAGAATTCACTCAATGAGGTATCGCCCAATTACTTCGCGTTGGATTCATCAGGAAATCTTGTCATTACGAATGCAGTGAGCACAAGCTTTGTGAATGATATGCACGCCAGAGGCATTGAGGTTGTACCGTATCTGACAAATGACTGGGACCAACAAATCGGCATCGATGCACTCAGTAACAGAGAAGCGCTTGCGATAAGTATTGCCCAGGCAATTGATACATACAATCTGGACGGCGTCAATGTCGATCTTGAAAATCTGAATCAGTACCAGCGGGCTGATTATGTGGATTTTGTGCGTTTGCTGCGCGAGAAAATTCCCGCAGGCAAAAAGATCGCCGTCGCTGTCGCTGCTAATCCGTACGGCCATAACACCGGATGGCAGGGCTCATATGACTACGCCGGTCTGGCAGCTTATTGCGACTATCTCATGATCATGGCGTACGACGAGTCTTATTACGGGAGTAAGCCTGGGCCTGTTTCAAGCCTATCTTTTGTTGAGAAATCGATCAAATATGCGCTCAATTTGATCCCTAAAGAGAAAATCGTTCTTGGTCTGCCCTTTTACGGACGCATCTGGTCCGATAGCGTCGGTAATCCGAAGGGTTACGGCATCAGCAATACAAAAATCGACCAGCTGATAACGAAGTACAAGGGAACTGTCGCCATAGACAGCACCAGCCAGTCGGCCTATGCCAAAATCACCATCGGCGCGGCGGATGCAAAGCCGGTCATTGGCGGAAAAGCGTTGGCTGAAGGCACCTATACCATTTGGTTTGAAAATGAGCAGACACTCAAAGCCAAGCTGTTTCTGGTTCAAAAATACGATATTAAGGGTTCCGGAAGCTGGAGTCTCGGGCAGGAAGGCAGCAGTACCTGGAATTATTACAAGCTCTGGCTGAACGGATGTACATTCGGGGATATTCAGAACAGCTGGGCAAAGAACGATATACTCAATGCCTTCATGAACAACTGGGTTAAGGGCATTTCGCCAGACACCTTCGCGCCCGATAACGCCTTGACACGCGCCGAAGCCGCGGCGATGCTTGTCAGAATGCTGGGCTATCCTGTTGAACCAAACACAGATTTCAGTTTTAGCGATACAAACGGAAACTGGGCCGAAGATTATATCAATACCGCAAGGCGTTATAATGTGATTTCCGGCATCGGCGGAAACCAATTCGTACCGGATAAACCGGTCAGCCGCCAGGAGATTGCCGTGATGCTGAATAATCTGCTCGGCTACACTCCAGAAAGTCAGCAAATATCCTTTAGTGATGTTTCGCTTGACGGCAACCCCTGGTCTTATGCGGCAATCACCGCTATGAATGAGAATAATATGATCATGGGATATCCCGACGGAAAATTCGGACCGCAGAATAATGTTTCACGCGCCGAAATGACAGCGCTGTTAACAAGAATGAATAAAATCTAAGATTAATAGTGACTGCTCAAATTTACCACTATATAATTAATGTCATTCTGAACGATGTGAAGAATCTCCAGGTAACCTTCAGCTGTTGCGCTGATATGAGGTTCCCTGGAGATTCTTCGTCGCTTCACTCCTCAGAATGACATATACGTTTGTATATAAACGCGTATTACAATAGGCAGAACAACTGATTACTCATTGAAGTCCATGATGTCGACGTTTCCTCTGCCAGGATGTGTGGTCATTTTTTGTGCTATTTTTATCACTTTTCATATTTCCTGTCATTTTCCGACTGCATTTTTAAACAAAGATAATTAAACTGTTTAATAAATGCAGTACATAAAATCTGACATCAAGCTTTTACACATCGTGCATAAGAGGAGTGATTTTTTGAAAACGGCTAAAAAAATGGTGATCATGAGTATTTGCTTGGCGGTAATCCTTTCTTTTTTTGGAGGGCTTAAAGCAAAAGCAGTCGATTATAAGTTCAACATGTCCTACATATTTTTTGAGGATACAGCAAGCTATACGAGTCTCGTTGACAATACCCAGAATTCCTTAAACGAGGTTTCTCCGAATTATTTCTCCCTTAACAGCGACGGCAGCCTTGCGCTGACCTCATCCATCAGCTCGGACTTCGTATACGACATGCATAGCCGCGGCATCAATGTTGTACCGTTTCTATCGAACGGCTGGTCTCGCGACGTTGGCGTAGCCGCGCTGAACAATCGGGAAGCGCTATCCAAAAGTATTGCCGAGGCTGTTAGTCTGTACGAGTTGGACGGCGTTAATATCGACATTGAAAACGTGACTTCAATGGAACGGGAGGCTTATGTTGCGTTTATCCGGCTGCTCCGCTCCCAACTCCCTGAGGATAAAACACTCGTTGTATCTGTCGCTGCCAATCCGTTTGGCTGGACGACCGGCTGGCAGGGTTCTTATGACTACGCAGCCCTCGCAGAAAACTGCACCTATCTGATGATTATGGCATATGATGAGCATTATTACGGTGGTCCGGCCGGGCCTGTCTCAAGCCTGTCTTATATTGAGAATTCGATTCAGTATGCGCTTGGTCTTATACCGAAAGAAAAAGTCGTCATCGGGCTTCCCTTCTACGGACGCATTTGGTCAGATAACGGCGGATATCCAAACGGTTATGGTGTCACCAACACGAAGATCGCACAGCTTGTCAATAACTACGGCGGCTCCGTCCAGATCGACCCGACCAGCCAATCGACACGCGCTGTCATAACGATAAACCCGGGGGATACGAAGCCGATAATCGGCGGACAAGCTCTGGATGTAGGTACATATACGATCTGGTACGAAAGTGAAAATTCAGTTAAAACAAAGCTTGAGCTCGTCAATAAATATGATATCAAGGGTACCGGCAGCTGGGCGCTCGGCCAGGAAACCGACAACACTTGGAACTATTACAAATTGTGGCTGAACAACTGCACTTTCACCGATATTGAGAACAATCCGTCAAAAGATTATATCCTGGACGCCTATATGAGAAAGCTGATTGAAGGCTGCGGTGATAATAAATTTTCCCCCGATGAATCCCTTACCCGGGCACAGGCCGCAACAATTCTCGTTCGGTGGCTCGGTCTGAAGGTTGAAGCCAATCCGGCGTACAGCTTTGACGATTGCATCGGCACCTGGGCACAGCCTTATGTCGAAACAGCGCGGAAGTATCACATCATAACAGGTATCGGCGACAACATGTTCGATCCCGACAGGCCGGTGATGCGCGAAGAAATCGCCGTCATGATTCGAAACGCCCTCGTTTTGCAGAACGGGAAAGCCATCAATACGTTCACCGATGTGACGCCGCTGAGCAATCCCTGGTCGTTTGAAGCGATCGAAGTGTTGGCGGCAAACCAAGTGATGATAGGTTTTCCGGATGGAACATTTAAGCCGAGCGGTATAATAACACGGGCTGAGGCCGCGGTACTTGTGACGCAGCTGCCAACTCCCGCCTCGCTTCCGATACAAATACCGACTATCACGATGACATAAAAGGCACGTCCGTCGAGTCATCACTCAACTTCCGTGCCTTCAAGCGCTTATAAGCCTTTGGGTTATCGGGTTTTCTTGTCACCGGGCTGATCGCGCCCCATGACCCCCGTTTTTTTGCGAGCTGTTCCCTCTTTTTCTGTTTGGACAGCTTCTCAAACGGTATATATTTGTCCATATGTCAATTCCTTTCAACAGACTGATATTAGTTTAGCAAACCGCCACATATTTGTCAAACAAACGCAATCTTACCGTCTCAATATTGTAGGGGCGGATTCTATATCCGCCCTTTCCTCGCACGTCCTGTTTTCTTTCCTTTTCCCATGTCTACCGCGGTAGGCGGATATAGAATCCGCCCCTACGCTGATATTATGGCTTTTCGCGTCACGTCGACACGGCAGGACGCACACGGCCTTTATTCCCGCAGCAAACGCATCGTCAGGCAGCGTAGGCTTCCGCCGCCGGCGAGCAGTGCGTCGGGATGGAAATGGATAAACCGGACGCCTTCGTGTTCGAGAGTCTTTATCGTTTGCATATCGAGTGATATATCATAATTTATGATCAAACCCGGTTCTAGCGGGACAAACGACGTTCCCCAGCGTTTTTGTTCGGCGTCTGATATCGGGACAACCTCGATTTGTCTGGTCTTCAGCCATTCCTTGATTTCAATTTGCGTGATGCCGGTCTTCGTCACAACATAGGTGTTCAAAAACGCGGGCGGATAATAAACCATCAGATTTTTCGTCATGCGGTTTATTATCATGTCCGGATGCATGTACCGTCTTTCCTTTGGGATAATAGCATAAACGACAGTATTGAAATACCCAAGAATAAAATCGATGAACCGTTGGATGGACGGGCTGTTATGGCGCTCTGTGTTCGCGATAAATACGGTATGATTATCCACAAGCAAGCAGCCCTCAAAAGCATCGCCTTCATTCGGTTCATAGAGCGTTGGGATACCAAGGTTGCCAAGCGCCTCCGCGACGGCAATTTCCTCATGGCTGCGCCCCTGCGACGCCATTTTTGACACAATAGCCCCGTGCGATGTAATCTCGTCAATATCGTGCAGATAGGTAAGATTCGGCAGCCGTTCGACAAGCTCTGTGTTTCTTTTAACATGCTCGGACAGCTGATAAACAGTGACGCCGTTTTGCTCGAGCAGCTGACCGTATTGCCGGTGTTCCTCCAAATATCTGTCGACCTCGGGCACGCGGTCAAACAGAAAGTATTTCATATTTTCCTTATTCACTTTTGTGATTGACATATCAGGCCGGTGCAGCATGACAGCCTTCAGCCTTCCAAAGTTTTCAATTCCATAGCTGATCATCTCCAAAAAAACACTCCTCATGAGGGTTAAATATTATCTTTACAATCCTAATCTGCCCATATAAATCTGTCTTATGACAAAATCGGTGGAACAATTGGTCAACATGAACCGTCAAAGAATGCAGAATACATATTAGAACGGAGGGTTCATATGAAAAAAAGAATACTGATATCAATGATTGTCATATCGCTGCTGCTGGCGGTAGCACCGATGACATCACTGCCGGTTTCGGCAGCTGCGAAAGCGGATACCGGAAGCGCATACAGTGATATTTCCGGCAAATGGTTTACCGACGCGGTGACGAAATACGGATACACGGATATTTTTTCCGACGGCAGCTCGAAATTTAACCCGAACCAAAAGATCACCCGAATCGAGTTTGTACAGCTCCTGCATAAAGCGCTCGGTATCAGCATCAATTACTTTGCCGCGCCCGACGTCAGCCGTGATTTTGACGACATGAAAAACACGGATGTTGGCGCAAACGCGCTCATCGACCTCGCCACCACCGGTATTATCGAATGCGGCGGCAGCTTTAATCCCGATAAACAGCTCGAGCGCGACTTGATGATACACTGGATTATCAACGCGCTGAATTACAAGACCGGCGGCAATTACGCTATCATCAAAATCATGCCGGCACCGTTCGACGACGATGCTGAAATCACAGCGGCATATAAGAACGACGTCATCACGTCCGTGATCCTGAAGCTTATATACGGCAGAGGCAATAATATGCTGTTCCCGAGGGACGGCGCGACCCGCGCCGAGGCCTGTACGGTTGTCTCACGCTTGATTCCGCTGCTGGACAGTCTCCAATCCACCGTCGATGTGACTGCTTCAGCATGGCTTGTCAAAGGCGGATCCCTGGTAATGTCGCTCACCCTGCAGAACAATTCGGATAAGCCCATCACGATCAACCACACGAGCGGACAGAAATATGACTTCAAGCTGTTTGACGACAAGGGCAATAATCTTTATACCTGGTCTGCCGACAAAATGTTTATACTGGCGACCGGAACAACCGAGCTGCAGCCAGGAGAGAGCGTTGTCTACTCCGATACGCTCGACAGCGAAGCCTTCGGTGCCATCAGCTCAGCCGTATCGATGACGGCATTTATCGTCGGCACCTCAAATGATTTCACAATCGATACAAACGGGTATTCCGCAGCAATAGTAAAATAATGATCAAAAGAAAAATGCTTACCTGTATAGGTAAGCATTTTTTGCGTTATTCTGACATTTTTCATCCGTTTACCATACATTTACACATTGTGGAAGCGTTAATCCGGAATATAATAGTAATATCAACGATACTACCGATAGGAGGTTCATATGAAAAAAACAATGCTCCTACTGATGATCATTATATCCATGCTGCTGACGTCAGTACCGATGACAGCACTATTAACAGCAGCTGCAAAATCCGCCGGTGAATATAAATACACGGATATCTCCGGCAAATGGTTCAACGACGCGGCGGCAAATTACGGGTATCCAGATATATTCTCGGAAGGAAGCGGCAAATTTATCCCAAATAAAAAAATCACCCGAATCGATTTCGTCCGGCTACTGCACAAGGCGCTCGGTATAAATATCAATTACTTTGCCGCGACCGACGTCAGCAAAGATTTTAGCGATATGAAAAATTCAGACACCGGCGCTATGGAGCTTATCGACCTCGCCACTACCGGAATCATCGAAAGAGGCGGCAGCTTTAATCCCGGTAAGCAGCTTGACCGCGATTTGATGATTCACTGGATTATGAACGCGCTGAATTATCAAACAGGCGGTTCCTATGCGATTCCCAAGATTAAGTTAGTTCCGTTTAAGGATGACAGCAAAATCTCGGAGAGCTACATAACCGATGTTCACAACGCACAGTTACTAAGGCTCATAATCGGACGAGGTAATAATATGTTCTTCCCGAGGGACGGCGCAACACGCGCCGAAGCCGTGACGATGGCCCTGCGACTGATGACCCTTTTAGACAGCTTGAAGGGTGACGTCAGCGTCACCGCCTCCGCAAGTGACCTTAAAGGCTCAATAACGATGTCTCTCACAATACAGAACAATACAGATAAATCAATTATTATCAACCATACGAGCGGGCAAAAGTACAATTTTATGCTGTTTGACGCCAAGGGCAATAATGTGTATACCTGGTCGGCCGACAAGCTGTTTATCGCCATGCTCACCACAACCGAGCTCAAACCGGGCGATCGCATTATCTTCTCCGACACAGTCAGCAGCGCAGACTACAGCGCGATTACCTCAGCCGTATCGATGACGGCGTATATCGTCGGCACCTCTAGTGATTTCACGATTGATACGACCGGGTATAACGCAACAATTGTAAAATAACGACTAGTCAGACGCATGCACAAAAAGCTTACCTGTTAGAGTAAGCTTTTTGTGTTCAAGTTTATTTTATTGAAAGCCCATGTTTCTGAGTATCTGTTCGACGGTTCCGACGAAATCTTCTTCGGCGCCCCAAGAAAAATTAAATAGTGCCCCCTGTCCTCCGCCGGCGCCGATGGCGTCGACATAGACCATATCACCATACCCGATAACAGATACGCTCAGACTGGCACGGCTCGAATTGCGCATATAGTACTTATCAAATACCATCAGAGAGTAAGAAATCTCTCCGATGATGCGGCGGTTGCTGTCAACAAGCTGACAGCTCATCGCGCTGTTTTGAATCTCGTTTAGAAGTATGTCTGCGACTTGATTCGCAATGCCTCTGCCGGTCATTGATAGTCCTGCCATATTTCATTCCCCCATTAAATAAATAGTCAGAGCAGCCTTTCAGCCACCTTGATGTGATAGTAGCAGATTCGTATTTTTTGTTTGCTTTTGGTATTCACCAATATGGCTATTAGGTTAGTTCGCCCGTCATCGCAGAGGTTACGCGCCACAGGGCTGACCGACACAGGGGTCGGTCCCTACAGGGTTGGTGCCGTAGGGACGCGCAATGGGCGTCCGCCTTGTTGGCGCTTAAATTTCTGCTTTATGGTTTCATTCCCCCGATCGGGACTGATGCCCATTTCAGCGAGTATCGCGATCTCATCTTCCGTACCCTTCCCTTGCGGTACCATCCACGCGCCGCAGTCGCTGCCGGAGGCGATTAGGACGCCGCGTGTATAGGCCTCCTTTAAAACCGACTTCTGTGCATCATGGATTTTCCGCATGCCGGACTGATGATAACGTCCCGCGCCAATCAGGTTGTAAACGGCGGCGCAGGTCGGGACCCAGACAGCGTTTGTCTGGAGAAAGTAATCAATGACGCTGCTGTCCGGCCAGTAGCCGTGCTCAATACTTTTGACGCCCGCTTCAAGGGCGTCCTTCATGTGTTCGGCACCGTTGACATGCGCCATGACGCCGAAGCCTTCACCTTCGGCGATTTTGACGGCTTCCCTGAGTTCAGCGCACGAGAAGACCGGCCCAATGATTTTGCCCTCGTCAGCAAAGTCCAGCATTCCTGTAACGGTTATTTTTATGAAGTCCGCGCCGAGCGTCTTTGCTTCTCGGACAAGCATAAGATAATCCCGCATATTATCGAAGCTGCGCCCGTACATCGAGCCGTAGTGACCGGTTTTATGCGCGATGTAAATCGGTGTACGGTAGTCGATACCGTATTCCCCCGCTATCTTTTTGGCAAGAGCGGAAACCATGTATTTATCGCCGCCGTCCCTGTAAAAACCGATGCCGTGTTCTGCGATCGTCTTAAGGTTTTTACGGACAAAAGCTTCGTCAACGCCGTTTTTGTTCCGCTCCATCGAATCGGCGTAGCTGATCCCATCGGCGATAATATGCCCGTGACATTCGTATTTCATATCGGTAACCTCACATGTGGTGAGGAACGACACGGGGGTCGTTCCCTACAAACAGAATTGGTAATATTTCCGTAGGGCGCGGCATCCTTGACGCGCCGCTCTTGTCGGCGCAGCAGATCGTGACGTCGTTACGTTTAGAGATGAGAACGATGGTAGGAATAACGGTGGCGCGTCTGGGAAGCCGCGCCCTACGAGGTGGGTATGGTGAACACTATTCTTTGACTTCCAGAAATCCTTTATCGATCAGCCATTCAACGGAGGAACGGCAGCTGTCTCTGATTTCGAGGGTCAGCGTCGCGGCGGGAGCGCCGTTAATAATCAACCGAAGTAACAGTTCCATATCCATATCACCGCTGCCGAGCATCTCATGCGAATCAGGCCAGCCATGATTGTTATGCAGATGGACATGCCCTAAGTATGGCAAAACAGCTGTCGTCCACTGTTCCATCGTGATACCCTTTTTGGTGATATTCGCGTGGCCGACATCCAGACAAAGCTTGAACCTCGGATCATTGACGCCCTTGGCAATTTCTATCAGCTCATTCGGAGAATCTTCGAGGACGTTTTCAACCGCAATAAAAAAGCTATCAGGTTTGTCACTCAAATACTCCCGCCAAAACTCAACGGAGCGCTCAACAAAATACTCTTTAAAATAGACAAACGGAACATAACCGGAATGGACCACCATTCTGCTGATACCGTAGCTTTTTGCGAGCTCATATACCTGCTGATACCGCCTTTTTGCGATATCCAGGACAAGCGGATCAATCGCCGACGGGCAAAGCTCGTTAAATGGTGCATGCAGAACGACCCGGCCGGTGCTTTTCATGTTGTTCCTGGCTTTTTCGTCCCATTCTTTAAAGTCTTTATCCATATTGCTTGCCATGCAGAACTCGGCGAGCTCAATACCCAGCTTGAATTTCTTGGCTGTTGAAGCGGCATCGTCCGCGACTGTCGAGACGTAAAGCCGCTGTGATACGTCGGATAATTTTTTTCTAATCATTTGTGTCACCTCAAAACAGCTTTACGGTAACATGATTTCCTGACAATGTCAATTACAGCGCACTTTGCTTCAACCTTGCGCAGTCAGACTTTGCGCTCTTGACAAACTACCGGGATATCGTTAAAATTATAGAGTAAAATATCTAAACCTTCAGGGAAGCCGGGTGCAAATCCCGCGCGGAGCCGCCGCTGTAAAGGTACCAGCCTGTTTCTAATGAACATTGTTCACAATGTTCTATATGGCCACTATGTATAGCCTTAAATGGCATCAGCCGTTTATAAGTTTGCGTGGGAAGGCGAAACGTGGCAATGACGCCTGAGCCAGAATACCTGACGTTTGGATCACACAAGGCTGACGGACATTTGGCTGCGTGAAAATGCAAATTTGCTTAAGCAAGCTGCTTTTTAATGCTCTCCGTCCATCGGAGAGCTTTTATTATTGGCATATAACATATTGTTTTACCGGAAGGATACAAAATGGATTTTGAAAAATTGAGCTCTAAGATGCCGGGACTTGACGGCGACGCCGCGATCAAGGCGAAAGCGCATTGGGATACTATCGCCAAACCGCTCGGAAGCCTCGGTCTTCTCGAGACGTCGATAATCAAAATAGCTGCAATAACGGGAAAGGCTGATGTTTGTTTAAAAAAGCGTGCCGTTCTCGTTTTGTGCGCGGACAACGGCGTTGTTAAGGAAGGCATTTCACAGTCCGGCAGCGAGGTCACACGTCTTGTTGCCGACAACCTGATCAAAAAGCAGACATCCGTCTGCCATATGGCGCAATTCGCGGGCGCCGATGTGATACCGGTTGATATGGGGATGGTCTCACACCTTACCCATCCCCTATTGGTAGATCATCATATTGCCGACGGTACGCAGAATATCGCCGACGGGCCAGCCATGACGAAAGCGCAGGCCTATAAGGCAATTGAAGCCGGAATTGCGCTTGTAAAAAATTGCGCGGAACAGGGATATGATATCTTAGCGACCGGCGAAATGGGTATCGGCAACACAACGACGTCAAGCGCCATGGCGTCCGTCCTTTTACATAGACCCGTTGCCGAAGTGACTGGCCGAGGCGCGGGGCTTTCCGACGCCGCTTTAATCAGAAAAATCGGTGTTATCGAAAAGGCAATAAAGGTCAATCAGCCCAACCCCGAGGATGCTCTTGACGTGCTCACGAAGCTTGGCGGTTTTGATATTGCCGGCTTGACGGGTATTTTTCTCGGCGGCGCTTTGTACCGCATCCCGATCATTATCGACGGCATCATCAGTGCCGTAAGCGCGCTCATCGCGTCAAGGCTCTGCCCGGCAGCCGACCATATAATGCTGGCAAGCCATGTTTCCAATGAGCCGGCGGGTATAATGCTTCTTGATGCGTTAAAGCTGCGACCAATGATTATAGCCGAAATGCGCCTGGGAGAAGGCACAGGCGCCGTCGCGATGCTGCCGCTTTTAGACATGGCGCTTTGCGTTTATCACAGCTCCTCCTCATTTAGCGACATCGGCATGGACGCTTATCGGCCCTTATAGATGGCAGAAATATTGTAGTGGTGGCATTGCGCGTCCGCTCGTGCCGCGTTACGCCAACAAGCCGGACGGCCAATGGCCGACCCTACAACCTCAAAACGGGCTAAGCGGAGACTCCGGGTGAATACAAGAGCGTACTAACAACGTTGAAGAAGGTATAACATTGCGAACAATTGTGCTTGGCGGGGCGGCCTGCGGAAAAAGTGAATATGCCGAAGCGCTGGCTGTTATGCTGCCTGTACCGTGTTTTTATATCGCGACGATGATGCCCTTTGACAAGGAGGATATCCTTCGGATTGAGAAGCATCGGGCTATGCGCGCGGAAAAAGGTTTTCATACGATGGAACGCTATACCGATATGGCCGGACTCGTTCTGCCGGAGCGCGGCACCGTTTTGCTCGAATGCCTGGGTAACCTCACGGCAAACGAGCTTTTCTCTGAAAACGGAGCAGGACTTCACGCATACGAGGCCATTATAAAGGGTATTGAACAGATTGAAGCGCAATGCGATAACCTTGTTGTCGTTTCAAATGACGTCTTTTCAGACGGCAGTACGTATAGTGATGAAACGCTGCGCTATATTGAAACACTTGCCGCCGTCAACCGCTCACTTGGGCAGCGATATGAGCGCGTCGTCGAGCTTGTCTGCGGCATTCCGCTCACGCACAAGGGGGCGAGACCATGAGTTTTTTAAGATCATTGATCACCGCTTTCTCCATGTTTTCAAAATTGCCGGTGCCGACCTTACCTTGGCGTGATTCAAATATGCGTTACATGCTCGCCATGTTCCCGTTTGTGGGCGCGGTTGTCGGCTTGTTCATTTGGGCATGGCTCTTTATATGTGACGCGCTCGGCTTCGGCGTTATTATGAGGGCCGCCGGCCTCACATTGCTGCCAATTGCCGTCACCGGCGGAATACACCTAGACGGCTTCTGCGATACGGCTGACGCACTGGCCAGCAGAGCCCCACAGGAACGTAAGCGTGATATTCTCAAGGACCCGCACACCGGTGCTTTTGCCGTTATCGGTGTCATTGCTTACATTCTTCTATATTTTGCGCTCGGAACGGAGCTTCATGTCGGGACGATGACGCCGCTGCTGCTCGGCCTCATCCATGTTTTAAGCCGGACGCTATCGGGCCTCAGTGTACTGCTCTTGCCTGCTAACGCGGGTAAAGGCTTGCTCTCCACTTTCAAGGACTCCGCCGGCAAACGTGTTTCCGTTGTGATCCTCATCGTCTTTTTTATCCTCTGTACAGCCGGTCTCGTCTACATGAATGTCTTCACCGGCTGCGTTATGGTCACTGCCGCACTGGTTTGCCTTATATATCTTTTCTTTATGTCGCGTCGTCAGTTCGGCGGCATGAGCGGTGACCTTGCGGGTTATTTTCTTCAGCTTTGCGAGCTTTTAACGCTGGCTTCTATTGTAATTGTTCAAAAGGTGGTTTCATAGTGATCTTAATAATAGGAGGCCTTGCCTCAGGAAAACGCGATTTCGTCAAAAAAGAATATGGCGTCAGCGACTCGGAGATTGCCGATGGTGTGCTTGACGGCCTTCCAGTCCTGTATAACCTTCAAAATTTGATATTTAAGGCGTCAGACTCTGCCGATGCGCTGCTACCGGCTCTTCTTGGAAAGCATATCATTATCTGCAACGAGGTTGGAAGCGGCGTCGTTCCGATCGACAAGGGTGAGCGCGCAGCCCGTGAGGCAACTGGAAGACTCTGCGTCGAGCTCGCTGAGCATGCCGAGAAAGTCATTAGGGTTTGCTGCGGCATACCGTCAGTTATAAAGAGTAAGGTTTGAAAGATACATCTTTCAAAATAGAATGGAATGGTCATTTATATGGATGTGCTTCTCATGCGCCATGGAAGAACAGCAGGAAATATCGCCAGACGGTATGTCGGCAGTACGGATGAGCCTCTGTGCGAAGAGGGCATTACCCATGCGCGATGTACGGGTATGGATGAAGAAACGATAAACCTCTATGTCAGCCCGATGAAGCGCACGCTTGAAACCGCGCGGATTAAGTTCCCAAACGCTCAAATGACGGTATGCGCCGACCTGCGCGAAATGGATTTCGGCGATTTTGAGGGTCGGACAGCTGCCGAACTCGAACAGGACGCAGCCTATACTGCATGGGTTGAAAGCGATTGTACCCTCCGGTGTCCGAACGGCGAACAGATGGATGAGTTCGCAGACAGGGTCTGCCGCGCGTTTGATACAATTATCAAAGCGTGCATAGAACACGGCGACGAAAAGCTTGTTGTTGTCGCGCACGGCGGCAGCATCATGTCAATTCTCAGCAGGTTTGGTACGCCTGAACGCAAGTATTACGAATGGTATGTCGACAATTGCTGCGGTTACCGCGCGCAGCTGCGTGAGACCTCATGGAATGAGTTGCCTTTACTTGAAAATTGCGAGAAGTTTGAAACGCTCGAGTAATTGCATTTAACATCTTGATAAAAGGTCGTGACGATTATGTCAAAAGGTCTTACACATATATACTATGGATTCGGCAAGGGCAAAACGACAGCTGCGCTTGGATTGGCGCTTCGCGCTGCCGGGAGCGGAAAAAAAGTTGTAATCGTTCAGTTTCTAAAGGAATCGAATACTGGTGAACTCAATTGCCTGAAGTATTTGCCGAACGTCACTGTTCTGCGCGGTACGGCAGCGAAGATCTTTGTGCGTGACATGACCCCCGAGCAGCTTGAGGAGACAAAAAAGATGCAGAACGCTAACCTGTTAAAAGCTCTCGACATTGTCAATACAGGCGGCTGTGACCTTTTAGTCCTCGATGAAGCGCTGGATGCTTATCAGCTCGGTTTATTGGACGACGACGTGTTTTTAAACCTCGTTTATCAAAAGCCGGAAGCACTTGAGCTTGTCATTACCGGACACAAATCCGAAGAAAAGCTGATGCGCTGCGCCGACTACATCACAGAAATGGTTAAAATTAAACACCCCTATGATAACGGCGTTGTCGCGAGAAAAGGAATTGAGTTTTAGCTGACAGCAAGGTCATCATAAATTGACAGGTGGATGGCCTTATGTTAAAATTATATTACTTATACAAATCAAAGGATTCGATGACAATGATGATGAAGAGCGATCTGGGATAACCCGGTAAAGGCTGTATAAGGCGGCTTTTTCGGGTTTTATTGTTTATCTAGAATTATTTCAGCATATATCGCATTTATTTATCATTCTAAACGAAGACTGAACGAATCAAAAAAGGAGAGTTATATGGATCTAAAAACATTTTTCTCGGAAAATCCTCGCTTCGCCATTGCCTTTTCAGGCGGTGTCGATTCTTCTTACCTTCTATATGCTGCGAAGATGTTCGGCTGCGACGTCAAAGCATATTTTATAAAGACACCTTTTCAGCCGCAGTTTGAACTCGACGATGCCTCGAAAATGGCGTATATGCTTTCCGTCCCGATGGATGTTTATAAATTAGATGTCCTTAACAACCAGGATGTGGTGCAAAATCCTGCTGAACGCTGTTATTATTGTAAAAACGCTGTCTTCCAGTGTATCACCGAGCAAGCCGCAAAGGACGGATATGCGCTGGTCTGCGACGGTACCAACGCATCCGATGACGCGGGTGAGCGCGCGGGCATGCGTGCATTGAACGAAATGGGAATACGTTCTCCGCTGCGTGAATGCGGCCTTTTAAAAAAAGAAATCAGAGGCTTATCGTGTGAGGCCGGTCTGTTTACGCACGACAAACCTTCTTATGCTTGTCTCGCCACGCGCATACCGACAGGTACGCTCATCACGGCAGATTTGTTATCCAAGGTGGAGCAAGCCGAGGATGCGCTCCATACACTCGGATTTTCCGATTTCAGGATACGTTATATGAACGGAAATGCTAAAATACAGATTACAGAATCACAGTTCAGAACGGTTATAGATAAGAGAAAAAAGATCGTTGACGCGCTGAGTCCGTATTTTAAGGATATATTGATTGATTTGATACCCCGAAAAACGGAGGTATAAAATTGGAACAAGATAAAATCCTGAAACTTCTTAATAATGTTAAAACCGGCGAGATCTCGCCCCAGGAAGCGCTTTTGACGCTCAAAATGGAGCCGTACGAAGATATAGGGTACGCCAAGATTGACCACCACAGAAGCCTCCGACACGGCATACCGGAGGTGATTTATGGCGCCGGTAAAACAGCCGAGCAGATATCCGGCATCGTTACAGCCATGAAAGACCATGGAAATACCAACATTCTTGTCACGCGGCTCACACCCGAAAAGGCAGAAGAACTCGGCAAAATGATCGCTGTGGATTACGACCCTGTCTCGCGTATCGCGATATATGGGCGCAAATTCGTGGCTAACACAAAGGGCTATATCGGGGTCATTGCTGCCGGGACAAGCGATATCTCTGTATCGGAAGAAGCCGCCGTTACAGCGGAGGCTTTAGGCAACCGCGTTGAGCGGCTATATGATGTCGGCGTCGCGGGACTCCACCGACTGCTCAGCAGACTCGATGTCCTGATGTCCGCCAAGGTTATCATCGCTGTTGCGGGAATGGAAGGCGCGCTTGCTACTGTTGTCGGCGGCCTCGTATCATGCCCTGTCATTGCCGTGCCGACGAGCGTTGGATACGGCGCGAATTTCGGCGGCCTGTCCGCGCTCCTGTCCATGCTCAATTCGTGCGCCGGGAATGTCAGCGTTGTCAATATCGACAACGGTTTCGGCGCTGGGTATCTCGCCAGTCTCATCAATCATATCGGAGAGGAGTCATCATGAAGCTCTATCTCGAATGTAATATGGGCGCTGCCGGCGACATGATTATGGCAGCTTTATTGGAGCTTCTGCCTGACAGAGACTTATTTCTGCAGAGAATGCGCGGCCTTGGTCTGCCCGGTGTTCAGATTGACTGTGACAAAACAACAAAATGTGGCATCAGCGGCACAAAAATGCGTATTCGTATAGGCGGTGTTGAGGAAGGCAGTCTTGATGTCACGATGGCCGGCGGTCATGACCATACGCACGATGCACACACCGGTGAACACGCACATACGCATGAGAATGCAGCTCAAAACGAGCATTCGCATGAACACCTCCATTACAGCTACCAGGATATATGCAGTCTGATTGAAAACCTCGACCTGGCTGAGAATGTAAAAAAAGAGGCGCTCAGTGTCTACAAGCTCCTCGGCGAGGCCGAGTCGGCCGTCCACGGTGTCCCGATCGAAGAGATACATTTCCATGAGGTGGGGTCGCTTGACGCGGTCGTCGATATTGTCGGCTGCAGTCTCCTGTTTCAAATGCTCGGCGTTGATCGAATCGAAGCGTCACCGGTGCACGTCGGATCCGGCTTTGTACGCTGCGACCATGGCATTCTGCCAGTCCCCGCCCCCGCGACGGCGCATATTCTCATGGGTGTCCCGATCTACAGCGGCAAAATCAAAGGCGAGCTCTGCACCCCGACGGGTGCGGCGCTCCTGCGCCATTTTGTGCGTCGCTTTGGCGACATGGAACCAATGACAGTCACAAAAATCGGTTACGGCATGGGTACAAAGGATTTTGAAGCCGCAAACTGTGTACGCGCTTTTTTAAGCGATCATACAGAGACGACAGATACGATCGTTGAGATCATCTGCAACCTCGACGATATGACGCCCGAGGCAATCGGATTCACAACTGAGCTGCTCATGAAAAATGGGTCGCTTGATGTTTTTGCAACACCGATCTATATGAAAAAAAACAGACCGGCGACGATGCTCACATGCCTGTGCAAGCCGGAGGATCAGCACCATCTTTCACAGCTTATCCTTCAGCATACAACAACCCTCGGCGTCCGCTTTCAAACGCTGCAGCGTGATGTGATGGAGTACACGTCATACAAGGTATCAACGCCGTACGGCGAGATCAAAATCAAGTCTGCCAAAGGTTATGGCCTCTCGAAGGAAAAACCGGAATACGAGGATGTCAGAGCCGCCGCAATTAAAAACGATGTCCCATTTTTAAAAGTATACACCGCGGCAACCGCGGCGATAGAATCGAATAAATAAAATAACAGTAATTAAACGGCGGGCGACTTAAAAAATCGCCCGCTATCTCATTAATTATTCGTAGGGAGCGATGCCCACATCGCTCCGTTGACCACATACCTCGTTGAAGACACGTGAACGACGGGGCGTTGTGGGTATCGCCCCCTACGGGATCGACCGCCGTTTTCGTTATTCGTACAGGAATTTCTGAACGGCTTTATGCTTTCACGTACGAGCAGCAATAGTCGGTTGCTTCTTCGACTACGAGCTTAAACTTGCTTTTTGCTTTGACCTCAAAGGCTTGTCCCTCGATGAACGTCTCCCATTCGCTGCACTCAGGCAGCAAAACCTTCAGCTTGCCGCCCAGCACTTCCATGATTTCTTTATCGGCTGTCCCGAATTCGTATTCGCCGGGCAGCATGATACCGAGTGTTTTCCTCGTCCCGTCGGAAAACAGGACGGTACGGCTCGTCACCTTCCCATCAAAATACATATTGGCCTTTTTAACAACTGTGACATTATCAAACTTATCCATATTGTTCCTCCATCAGATTTATTAAACTATATATTTCTCCATGAAGCCGGCTGTAAAAGGCAGATGGTCAAACTTCTTTGTACCCGTATGCGTAAAGCCGTTCTGGATATACCACGTTTTTAGCTGCTCGTTTTCCTCGATAATGGCGATGTCGATTTTGTGCCCGCCCAGCTCCCGGACTTTTTCATTTGCGAATTCCAAAAGCTTCTTGCCATAACCGCGATGCCTGCATTCCGGCAGTACGGATATTTTCTGCAGATAGAATTTATCCTCATCAGCCTTTTCCAGCTGCATAAATCCGACGATCGTATCATTTTCAACGAGCGCAAACATCCGGTTGCCTTTTTCCCTGTCGGCAATTAAGCGCTCTGTCTTTATGAACGCGCCGTTTGTCGGGACTTTCTCTATCGTCAGCTCAAAGTCCTTTGCAACGGTCATAAAGCCGCGCCGTATTACATCAGCGCAGATATCAAGCTCATCGTCGCATACCTCTCTCATGATGACTGTATCCATTTTATCATCTCCCCGTGCTTACAGTATAAACCAATACATCATTCCGGTCCAGAAATAATTAATCGAAGTGCCGCATACACATTAACCGTCATTTCATGTCGGCGTGACGCGGCACGGTTGACTGGCGAACACAGTTAGTCACAACGAGGGCGGGGTACAGATTTTTTCTACTTTTTTGGCATCATTTGTTTATTAAACCACTTGACATATTACCTATTGTTACTTATTATAACCTTATAGGTAACTTTAAGGAGCATATAACATAATGAATCAATATTTTACGGTTGAACAAATATCAGACCTGCTGGATATTCACCCAAAGACGATCCAGCGCTATATCAGGGAAGGCAAGCTGCGCGCGACAAAAATCGGGAAAGGCTGGCGCGTCACGGGGCACGACCTGAGCGTGTTTACCGAACAGGGCGATGCAGTCGTCAAAAACAGCAAGCGAGACAATGCGGATGATGACAAAGTTATTGTCTCGTCGGTGGTGGATATCACTGTTGATGACAGAAACGAAGCAATCCGCATCATGAATACGCTGACGGCCTCTTTAAACGCAAAACCGCCCGAATACGGACGATCCTCCATGCACACGCAGTTTATCGAAGCGGAATATAAGGTCCGCATCACGCTCTGGGGCAGCGTACGGTTTATGGCGGCCATGATGGACGCCATTGATATGCTGACAAGGCAAGTTGACGAGGAGTGATTTGATATGAATAAAACGAGTGTATTTAAGTCACCAGAGAGCCGCGACACCGTCAGGACTGCCTACGGAGACATCTTGAGACGTTTCCCTTTCGGTCAAACCTATATTGATACTGCGTTCGGGAAAACTTTTATACTAAGTACCGGGTCGGATAAAAACCCGCCGGTTATTCTGCTGCATGGTTCCTGCAGCAACAGCGCGTTCTGGTTTCCTGAAATCATGGCTCTTTCTCAGCGCTACAGTGTTTATGCCGTCGACATTATCGGTGAGGCCGGCAACAGCGCGGAATACAGACCGGACCTCCAGTCAGACGATTTTGCGCTCTGGATGGAGGACGTCCTCCAAGCGCTCGGTCTGAGGAGCGCCGCCGTGATCGGCAACTCCCTCGGCGGCTGGATGGCGCTTAAATTCGCAACAGCGTTTCCGGAGCTGGTTTCCAAGCTGGTTCTCATCGCATCTGCTGGACTGGCGCAGATTCGACCGCTATTTATTTCAGATGTCTCACAAGCACGTGAGCAAAGCGGCACTGCCACCATGAGCCCTTCGATTGCCGGAACGCAAGGCATGCCGAAAGAGGTACTCGATTTTATCAACCTGATCACCGAAAGCTACAACCCCATCGAGGAGCTGCCTGTTTTCACGGATAAACAGCTCCGTCGGCTTCATATGCCGGTTCTCTTTATCGATGGCGTAAATGATGTGATCATCGAAGCGGAAAAATCAGCGCAGCGGCTATCCTCCCTTGTCCCTTCATCTGAAATTCACTTAATACCGAATTGCGGGCACGTTGTTTTCAATTCGCTTGACTATATCATTCCGTTCATAACGAAGGAAGAATCGACATGACTTATAGGACTAAAAACGGCATCACGGTCGCCATAGTAGACTCGGCCGTACGAATTGAAAAGGTGCAGGTCATCCTTGATCTGATCGTCACAGCGTGGTATGAATCCGAAGCAGCAGGCCTCATCATCGAAAAAGCGAGTCTCCCAGAGAGCTTCTTCGACCTCCGCACAGGCTTCGCCGGAGACGTGCTGCAGAAGTTCTCAAATTACCGTATGAAGCTCGCCATCCTCGGTGATTTCTCGTCATTCACAAGCAAAAGCCTCCATAATTTCATTTATGAAAGCAATAAAGGCAATCTCGTTTTTTTCAAAAGCGATATAAACAGCGCTATTGATGCACTGGTTCAATAAGAATAAGACTTTATAGCACCATAAGGCATTCAATAAACGCCATCATATATGGCGTTTTTTGCTTATCAGGGCTCAGACGAATGAACCGTCCCCTCGTCTTTTTGCAAGGTTTCAGGGCTTTCGATCGTATTATGAGTGAAGGATGAAAAATTTGGACAATTCAAGATTCTTTCTGGCAATCAAAATTTAGCGTACACTATGAAAAAAGGAGAACATACTTTATGAAAAAGTTAATATACGGAATTATGTCTTTAGCGCTCTTGGTGAGCCTGACACCAACTCTTGCGCTTGCAAAAGATAACGGCAGCCAAAAGAACAATGAATCTCAGCATAGTTATGTCGGACAAGACAAGCAAGACAAACAGAACAACAAGGACAATAAGGACAACCAGGGTAATCACTTCGGTTGGGAAAAAAGAAATCTTAAAGTTATTACAAAACTCGACGTTGCAATGACCGGCCTCATTACTGCCGGAACGATAACTCAAACACAGGCAGACGCCATCAGAACCGCATTCACGGCAGCTAAAGAATCAAAGGATGGATATAAGTTTGATACAGTTATGAGCGGTCTGGTTCTAGCGGGTACGATTACTCAGGCGCAGTCAGATGCCGTCAAAGCCGCAATCAAGGCAGTCAAAGGTGACAGAGATGAACATCGACTTGAAACCGTTATGACCGGCCTCGTTACCGCCGGAACAATGACGCAGACACAGGCAGATGCCATCCTGGCGGCTATCACGACAGCCAAAGTTGGTACGGATGAAGCCGGTATTAAAACTGTCATGGCCAGTCTGGTTACAGCAGGAACAATAACGCAAGCGCAAGCAGACGCTATCCATGCTGCTTGCAAAACAGCCGATGTATTCACGTATGAAACGAAACTTAATACAATCATAACCAACCTTGTTAAAGCCGGAGTCATTACGCAAATACAATCAGACGCTATACGCTCCGCTATTACAGCTGCCAAAGCTGGAACAGATGACTACAATCTTATCACCGTCATGACCAGCTTGGTTACAGCCGGAACAATAACACAAGCGCAGGCGAATACCGTCTGTTCCGTGATCATGTCAGCAAACAGATAACGTATAAGCGCTGATTGCACACCATTATAACGTTGAAAAAGATTAGCGTGAAGGAAAACCACCAGGGTTTTCCTTCACGCTGTTTTGCTGAAAAATTGACATCTAAGGGTCTCTAAAAATACTTTTTATTTTCGGCATGACCTCGTTTGCTGCCTGATAACCCGCATCCATGCACGCCATCATTTCATTGAAAGTCAGGACGCTTGCCGTTTCAGGCAGAGGCGGTAGGATCATGAGCTTCTCACCGCTTGCTCTGTATTCACTCAGGCAGCTCATCATGATGGATAAGGATTGATTGCAGACGTCGATGAGGTTTCCGTTTTCTTTAAACGAATAGTTCGCAGATAGGTCGACAGCCAGGACTTTCGGCTCACCGGCGGCAATCAGCAGATCGACCGGTACAACATCCGTGACACCGCCGTCAACGAGGCACATGCCATCCATGAGCTTCGGCTGAAAATAAGCGGGCACTGCGCACGACGCCCGCATGGCCTCACTGAGCTTAACATTCGTTTTCCACAGGACATTTTTGAACGGCTTTACACCGTCCTGTGTATTAATGAAGGCGATTGTCTGTCTCGTGTATAGATCAACAGCCGTGATAATGGTTTTCATTTTAAGTTCGACGATGTTTCTTCCGCGTGTGAGTTCTTCAAGATATTTTTCCAGCTTGCTGCCTTTTAGAAATCCCGTCAAGATCATCGGTTTACCGCGGATCAGCTGAACAATTGACTGTAATATACCCGTATAGTCCGGGTCGACCAGATTAGTGCCTTCCTGCGCCAGCTTTATAATCTTTTCCTTCATATCATGCGGAGGCATCCCGAGCGCGTACATCCCGGCAACAATACTCCCGAAACTTGTGCCAGAAACGGATGACGGCAGCATATTTGCTTCTTCAAGCGCGCACATGACACCGACATGGGCGGCGCCTCTCGTCCCCCCGCCTGACAGCACAAGCCCGAAGCTCATCATATAACCTCCTTTCTGAATTTGATAAGAGATTATATTATTTTCACATCGGTAACTTGCCTGTTCGACTAAACAGGACGATCATTTATTTATAATTTGCCTTTGAGTACTTATGACCATTTCATAAGCTCGACGATATTGCCTTCAATATCGGTCGCATAGACGAGCTCCAGCTTCCTGCCGTCCGGATACATTGTCGTCACAAGCTCTCCTAATCGTCCCCCGCCGGCTTCAAGCACTGCCTCAAGCGTTTTCTGGACGTCGTCGACGGAGAACGCGATATGGGCTAAACCGCAGCGGTTAATGGTGCTCCCGGCGTGAGGCACCATATCGTCAAACGAAAAAAGCTCGAGTGTCGGATAATCGTCGCCATAACCGGGTAAAGCCAAATGCTCTCCGGTGATATGCGCATCTGTCAGGCCGGTTATTTTATCGACCCAAGCGCCCCCGAGGTCCCTCGTCTGGCCAACGCTTCTGCAGCCAAAGACGTCTTTATAAAACGCAATCAGTTTTTTGCAATCCTTCGCGATGATATTCGTATGGACATATCGGGTCATAAGCTGCGCTCCTTTTGTTCATTCCGGTTTGAATCCGGCACTGTCCCGCTGTAGAGACGAGAACACCGGGCAGCGTGGAGACCGCCATGAGCATCCCCGTTAAGGCTGTTGGACCCCGTTTCCGACAGTTCCCCTCAAATCATTAGCGCTGGTTATTCTTGAAACAGAGACGGCGCCCATTTCTGCGGGTCGACATCTTTGAATTTGCAGCGCTGGAACTTATCCTTTAAGTGAAATGGAACCGTACAGTCAAAAATCGCTTTGCAGGCAATACCGAAATAACTGATTGACGGTGAATACGACGGGTCG
Organism: uncultured Eubacteriales bacterium; assembly: GCA_942492735.1. Classification (GTDB taxonomy): domain Bacteria; phylum Bacillota; class Clostridia; order Oscillospirales; family Oscillospiraceae; genus Sporobacter. The sequence goes on along the minus strand of OW818648.1, from coordinate 2,806,584 downwards.
CTCGACGGATCAAGCGGATGGAGGCGTACGCCGGGTATTGGAATGATATCGACGTCTGCCTGGAAGCGCGTCGTCATCGCCCACATAACGTCACTCAGGTCAAAGCAGTCGACATCCTCGTCGACAATGAAAATATGCTTCAGCTCGCCGAACGCGGAGAAAGCGAGCAAGGCAGCCTGTCTCTGGCGGCCTTCGTCAGTCGGCACGGTTTTTTTAAACTGCAAGACAGCCATATATTTGCCGCCGCCGCTGGAGGCGCAGTAAACGTTCAGGAGCTTGCCCGGCATCGCACGGTTCACCATCGACAGAATGCTGGCTTCCGTCGGGATACCTGCCAAACTGACATGCTCCTCACTTGGACCGATGACCGTCTGCATGATGGGGTTCCGCCGCGTCGTAACCGCAGTTACCTTTATAACGGGAATTTCCTGTATCGCCGGTCCTGTATAGCCGGGGAACTCGGGCATCGCCTTGCCGGTATTTGTGTTCTGGTCCTCACGGCAGCGGACGTTGGGCAGCAGCTCGCCTTCGATGACATATTCGGCGTTAGCGATACAGAATTCGTCGATGGTCAGGCATTTGGCCATTTTGACACCTTCGCCCCTGATCGCTCCGGCCGCGCACAGCTCGTTATATCCGAGCGGCGTCGTGGGCGGCTCGAAGCAGGAGGCAATTTCAATCGCCGGGTCGACGCCGATGCTGATGGATATCGGCATCGGTTTTCCAGCGGCTTCATATTTTTCACGAAAAACACTCAGATGCCGTACGCCGGGGACAAAGTACATGGACATTTCGTCCTTGCTCTGTAGGCAAAGACGGTGGATTGTGACGTCGGATTCTCCCGTTTCAGGGTCATGCGCATAGCACATACCCATCGTGATATATGGTCCGGCATCCTCCTCGGTATTCGTGGGCGCCGGAACGAGCTTTCGGATATCAAAATCGGGGTCGGTCGCCAGATGAACGATCTCCTGGCACAGCGCTTCGCTTTTGTCGACAAAAACCGGCGGGATGGGGTTTGTCACTGCTTCATTGAGCAGATTTCCGAGCCGTTCCGGCTTCTCGCCTAACAGGTAGCCGACGCGCTTGCGGCTCGCCAAAAGGCCGATGGCGACCCTGGCATCCGGATGACCGAGCACATTATTGAAAATCATGGCGGGTCCTTCCCGCGTCGGGCGCATAACGGTACCTCCTGCGCCCACGTGGCGGTAGACACCCGCGAGCTCGGCATGGGGGTCAATCGCCTCGTTCGTTTCGAGGAGCTGTCCGGGAATTGTTTTTAAAAATTCAATTGCCGAACGTAAATCGTTGATCTGCTGCATACTAAATTCCTTCCGTTACTGATTCTGGCCATTCCATCTCTTCGCGCCGTCATACGGCAGCCTGAGCTGGTCAAAAACCTTCATAATGTGATTCTCAATGATGTCTTCAATCGTCTTCGGGTTGTTATAAAACGCAGGCATCGGCGGCACAATCCGCACGCCGAGTTTTGACAGTTTGAGCATGTTTTCAAGATGAATCGCACTGAGCGGTGTTTCCCTCGGGCTAAGGATGAGCTTTCTGTTTTCCTTTATCATGACACCGGCGGTTCGGGAAATCAAATTGTCATCGTATCCGTGCGCGATGGCGCTGAGCGTTTTCATGCTGCAGGGAAGAATGACCATCCCATGGGTTAAAAACGAACCGCTGGATGTTTTCGCGCCGAGATCGGCACAGTTATAAACGGCTGAACAAAGGCTATGTACGTATTCCTTCGTATAAGCCGTCTCAATCTCCAGATTTTTCTCGCCCCAGGCGCTCATGATGAGGTGCGTTTTGATATCTGCGTTTGCTTTCAATGCTTCGAGCAGCCGCACGGCATAAACCGCGCCTGTCGCTCCTGTTATCGCAACAACCAGCTCCATCAAACATACCCCCTCTTCAGCCTGCGGCTCAATTCAAAAATCATCTGCCGACACATGTCCATAACATCGGCAATCTCCTGTTTTTCTATATTGTCCAGGTGAATCCCGCAGCATACAACGAAATTGCCGTCGAATTCCTGCCTTAATATTCCGGCTGCCAGCTCCGTGACATGGTTTTCCTTATGCTCGTCAAAAACAGTTGTCTCCGGTGCTGTTGTTTTTGATCCCGATGTTACCGCGCCCAGATGCGGCGCGCCGCCCGTAATGATCACGCAAATATCCTGTCCCATCTGCATCGCCTTGATGCTCAGTCGGATTCTGTTTCTCTTTCTGCTCAGTCTTATCATAATACCTCAGTAACACTAAAAATAATTATTTAAATAAATAACATGTCATAGACAAAGCGCCCAATGTGCCGGACTGGTTGAAAATTGTCACCTCATCTTCATTTCGTGACGCACCCAATACATACAAAATCGGATAAAAGTGGTCGGGGGTGGGAACGGCCAATTCCGCCGCTTCTCCCGCATTTGTATAGCTGATAACGTCGTCGTACCGCTTTTGGATGATCCGGTCTTTTACATAGCGATCAAATTCGTCTGCCCACTGATATCCACCCGCCATATCCCAATTGACTCTTGATAGGTTATGGACGATATTGCCGCTGCCGAGTATGAGAACACCCTCTTCACGCAGAGCACTGATGTCCTGGCCAATCTTATAGTGCGTTTGGGCAGGCGCGCTTGCATCGATACTCAGCTGAAAAACCGGGATGCTGGCGTCCGGATACATTTTACATAGTACGGACCACGTGCCATGATCAATTCCCCAGCTGTTATCGATCGTCACAGCTGACTTTATAAGCTCTTTTGTTTTCCGAGCGATATCAGGCGCGCCAGGCGCGTCATACCTCACCTTGTACAGTTCTTCAGGGAAGCCGTACATATCATAGACCGTTCTGGGTTTTTCAACATCTGTTATCCTCGAGCCGTGTGTAAACCAGTGCGCGGAAACGGACAATATTGCTTTCGGCGTTGGGAGCTTGTCCACAATTTTTGACCAGTTTCTCGTATAATCATTATCCTCAACAGCATTCATAGGCGAACCATGTCCGATGAAGAGGACCGGCATCTTTTCTTTATCGATCATTTTCGAGCTTCCTTTATAACAATCTACGTAATAATTTTGCCGGTCTGCGTGACGTCAAAGCCGGCGGCTGTAGCGATATCGTGTTTGAAATCGTCATTTGTCATTATTTCCAGAATCGCTTCAAACTGCGGCTTCTTCGCGTCGGATTTTTTGATGACCAGATCATAACACTCTGTCTGAAGCGGAATAAACGATACGCCCGCTAACGACTGACAGCCTTTTTCGCTGCCGATGGCAAGGTCGCAATATCCCCCGGAAACCTGCGTCGCGACAGCCAGATGCGTCTTAAACTCATTGCCGTAGCCTGCAATCGTCTCGCCTGAAACGCCCATCAACCGGAGCTTTTCATCAAGAAGGACACGAACGCCGCTGCCTTTTTCTCTGTTGGCGATCGTGATATCGGTCCTTTTTAAATCTCCCCACCCCATGATGTATTTCGGGTTACCCTCCTGTATATAAAAACCTTCTTTTCGGCTTCCAAACCGGACGATAACCGTCGGAATTCCGGGCATCATTTTCTTGATATAAGACACATTATAGTCGTCATTATCCCCGTCCCACAGATGTGCTGTTGCGACATTAACCTTGCCTTGATACAGCGCGTAAATGCCGTTGTAGCTGCCGAAATGCGAGCGGTAAACGGGGATGCTTTCATATTTTGTGTTCAGATGGCTGACTAATATATCAAGAGAAACATCCTGACCGCATATGATCAGTTCGTTTCCTTTCATCATATCCTCTCTGCCGGTCAGCACGGTCGAGGTTCTCCTCCCGTCAGACGTATCGTTTGCACCCAAGGTATTTGCCGTCGTTTTCCCTCTCGTCCCCTGCAGATAGCTATCAACCTCCGCGCGCGATACACGCATCTGCTTGCCGACCTTCGAGTAAGAGAGTTCCCCCCTCTTGATCAGCTCATAAACAGTGTTCCTCGCTATCTTTAATATACCTGCCACTTCCTGTACATCTAACAGCTCATGATCCATCTCAAAGCAGCTCCTATCAACGTCGTAATTTACGCACTTGGGTACGCCGGCTGTCAGCGTTGGCATAATGAATTGATTTCAGTTATTATACCATTTTAAGCTTATTAGTAAATAAGAATTAATCTGACGTTACCAAACGTTACTATTAATGACCAAACGGACGATTTTTGTGATTTTATCACTTTTATATTGATTTTGATTACGTTTTATTATATACTTCTCATCATGATGGAACGTATACGAGTCGGACACAAACGTTTAAAACGTAACGAGAGGATCATCCCATGAAAAAACTTGTGTTTATATGTTTGATAATCGTGCTGATATGTCACCTCTTCGGGTGCGGCACGGCGGCAACGCCCGTACCAAGTGGCTCTCCGGCGGCCTCTGGGCAAGTATCCTCTGCAGCGACCGAACTGACAATATTTGCCGCTGCGAGCCTGACTGAGCCGCTCAAGGAGATCATCGAGGCATATAAAGCCATTGCGCCGGACGTTAAAATTACCGCCAGCTTCGGCGCCAGCGGCACGCTGCAAACTCAAATCGAAAACGGCGCCCCGTCGGATATTTTTTTCTCAGCCGCCACAAAACAGATGGACGCGCTAGACGCACAAGGCCTTATTATCTCGTCATCCAAGGTCGATCTGCTAAAAAATGAGATTGTCCTCGTGGTCCCAAAAGAGCAGCCTGTGAACGTCGGCAGTTTTTATGATGTCGCGACAGACGTTGTGCGCAAAATCGCCTTGGGTGAGGTCAAAAGTGTACCCGCAGGACAGTACGCTCTGGAAACCTTCACTTTTTTAAATCTATGGGACAAGATATCCAAGAAAGCCGTATACGGTTCCGATGTGAAGCAGGTCCTCTCCTGGGTAGAATCCGGTGACGCAGACTGCGGTATTGTCTATAAGACCGACACCATTTCCAGCAGCAATGTAAAGGTTGTCGCCGAGGCACCAAACGGGAGCCACGACGCTGTTGTTTATCCCGTAGCCGTCGTCAAGGCCAGCACCAATCAGGACGCCGCGGCAGCTTTTATCATATATCTGCAGTCCGTTAACGGGCTGGGTGTTTTTACAGAATACGGTTTTTTAGCCAACTGATCATTACATCGTCAACGGGGGTGGGATTGTGGATTATTCTCCGCTTTGGATATCACTGCGCACGGCGCTCATCGCTACAGTATTTGCCGTCGCTATCGGTTTAATCGCCGCTTACTATGTCATCCGTCTCGGCAGACTATTAAAGGGCATCGCCGACGGTATTCTGACGCTGCCAATGATCCTTCCACCAACCGTCGTCGGATTTTTTCTGCTCGTTTTCTTCGGGGTTCACGGTCCCGCCGGGCAGTTTTTCCTGTCCGTTTTCAATGAACGGATTGTCTTTTCCTGGTACGCGCCAATCATCGCCTCGACGGTGGTCGCGTTCCCGCTCATGTACCGCACCATGCGCGGAGCATTTGAGCAGTTTGACACAACGCTGATTTATTCAGCTCAAACCCTCGGCTTAAAAAATTCCTACATCTTCTGGCGGATCATCATTCCGAACTGCCGCTACAGTGTCATCGCAGGTACAGTGCTGGCGTTTGCCAGGGGTCTCGGCGAGTTCGGCGCAACGATGATGCTGGCCGGAAATATTCCCGGCAAGACGACAACAATCTCGGTTGCCGTCTATTCGGCGATGGCGGCCGGAGACAACGCGCTCGCTTATAAATGGGTGTTTATTGACCTCGCCATCTCCTTCGCCGTTATGCTCATTATGAATCTCGTGACGGGCGAACGCTCAAACCGGCGCCGCAAAGCGATACCGCCGGCGAAAGGGGGTATTTAAATGTCCCTCGAGGTCGATATCAAAAAGTCATGGCCGGGCTTCAAGCTGCGCATCAATTTTAAAGCCGAACACGAGATTGTCGGTTTTCTTGGCGCTTCAGGGAGCGGAAAAAGTATGACGCTCAAATGTATCGCGGGTATTGTCACGCCCGACGAAGGCGTCATCATTTCCGACGGCATCCCGCTTTTCGATTCGGATAAAAGGATTAACCTCCCGCCTCAGAAGCGCCGCGCGGGTTATCTGTTTCAAAACGCCGCGCTGTTCCCGAATATGACGGCGGAACAGAATGTTCTCTGTGTTGTAAAAGGTACAGCCGACCGAAAGCAGAAACAGTCAAAGGTCAAAGACATTCTCTCTCTCATGGGTCTTGACGGGCTTTGCCATCGCTATCCGGCGGAGCTTTCCGGCGGCCAGCAGCAGCGCGTCGCTCTAGCGCGTATCCTCATGTCAGAGCCGCAGATGATCATGCTTGACGAGCCTTTTTCGGCGCTCGACAGCTATCTGCGCTGGCAGCTGGAACAGGAGCTCAGCAGCATTCTGGGCAGCTTCGGCGGCACTTCCCTTTTCGTCTCCCATAACAGAGACGAGGTCTACAGGCTTTGCGACAGAGTCGCCGTCGTCGCCAGCGGCTCAGTCGTCGCCGACAGTGACAAATGGCAGCTCTTCAACGACCCGCAATCCTATGACGCCTGCCTCCTCACCGGCTGCAAGAACATATCAACCGCGCGAAAAACGGGTGAGCATATCATCTATGCAGAAGAATGGGATATGGCTTTGGATTGCGGAGATAAATCAGCAGCCGATATCCGATACGTCGGCATTAGAGCGCACGACTTTGTCCTGACCGACACAGCCGGCCTGCCGAACTCATTCGAATACGACATCGTCAGCACCCTCCGCGATACCTTCAGCTACATTTTGCTTATAAAAAAGAAAGGCTCCGCAGCCGGTAAAACACTCCGGCTTGAAATGAGCCGCGAAAAATATGGAGCGATCAGTGTTATACCGAAACTCGTGCATATACCGCCAGAAAAACTGCTGCTATTGGTGAAATAAATGATTCATCTGTTAAACGATTGACAGCACGGTGATAAAATCACAGTTTGTTTAACGCTTATACTGTATTTTTTGTTATAATAAAGCCGACCACTATAAAATGGAGGATGACCAATGCCACATTCACATATTTTTGACGCGAGTCATAGAAAAAAGCTTAACAGCGAAGAGCGGCAGCAGATGCTGACGCCCCACGAAACCTTGAAGCGGCTGGGTTATAAAGAAGGATTATCCTTCGCCGACATCGGCTGCGGCACCGGTTTATTCACTTTTCCGGCGGCGGAAATCGGCGGCAAAACAGTAATAATCCATGCTGTAGACATTTCCCCCGATATGCTCGGCGATGTCCGGCAGCGCGCCGACGAGCTCGGATACGAAAATGTCGAGACCGTTCAATCGGACGCATACGATTTTAAGCTGCGTGATCATTCATCTGATTTTATTCTGATCTGCACCGTGCTGCATGAAATCGATGATAAAAAACGCTTTATCGCTGAAGCCAAACGCATAAGTAAAGCACAGGGCAAAATAGCGGTGATCGATTTCAATGAGAAGACGCTCGGCTTTGGACCCCCGCTCAATATGAGGCTTCCGAAAGACGCGGTTTCCGGCCTATTGGCTGACGCCGGTTTTTCCACCATCGAGGTATATGATATCGGTGAAGCTTTTTACGCCGTCACAGGAGTCGGCTGAAGTGCAAAACCTCTATACGAACGGAGACACAGATAATGATCCAATTTGAGAAACTCACAAAACCCGAACTCGAACAAAAACGCCTTGAGCTTAAAGACCTTCTGGAGGAGGTCACGGAGGAACGTATGATCATCCTCGGTCAGGAGAACATTCATCTATCCAGCAAGCTCGTCCTCAAATACGAAAATGAGCTGAACGAAATAAAAGAGAACCTCGCGTCGGTTGAAAAACTGATTGCTGATAAGAACAGCTGACAACAATGCATCATACTAGTATTCGATTAAGATAACGATATGGTCCGCGCTGTCATTCCCGCTCAGGCGGGAATCCACGTACCTGGGAGACTGGATTCCCGCGCAGGCGGGAATGACAAGTAACGCGGGAATGACAAGTAACGCGGGATATGCTGATAGCCATGGTGTTTATGGAAGAAAAGTATAAGATATTAAAGTTCATTGGATATCTCCGATGGACTTTTCGTTTACTGCAGTATTACCGCTCTGTTTTCTGGTAGGCAAGTCTCGGTGAGCCATCCGGCAGATAGATGACGCCGCAATAGGTGAAGCCATTCTTCAGCACCAGCTTCTGCATGGCGATATTATACCGGTGCGTGTCTATTCGGAGGTTGCAGCAGCCGGCGAAACACCAGTCAAGGCAAAGAGAAGCGACACCTTTGTTATGAATACTAACCGCAATCCGGTGAATTGTGCCGTACGGTTCAGCACTCAGCCAGTGACCTTCGAATATCTTTGCATACGTCGGGTCTTCGCCCATGATGAAGCTGAATACCCCGGCGATCAGTCCGCCGTCCATGCAGACATAACTGTTCCCGTTTTGAATATCAGCCAGAATGACAGCGTCATTGGGATACCCATGAGTCCACTGGGTCATGTTGCCCTGGCTGCGCATAAACTGCCGGGCACCGTCGTAAACGAGCATAACAGCGGAAAGCTCGGACGGTTTTGTTTTTCTGATTTCCATTAGAAGCAGCCTTTCTTTTTTATCGATCAATATCCAAATACGGATTTAACTATAAAATTATAACTAAATCCGCGCCGTATGACAACCTGCTTTCTGATTATGCTATATATGCCATATATGCTATATACTTTATATCAGCGCAAATAATCTTTGCAATATCGTGGCGGCATATTGCTCTTGGGGATCTTAACTCATATAATGATGTTATATGCCGTCGATTTATAGAAAAAGAGGTTGCTATGAAATCATTGATGCAATTATATAAAATCGGAAGCGGACCATCCAGTTCTCACACGATGGGGCCGGAAAAGGCTGCGCGCATTTACAAGAATGAAAACCCAGAGGCGGACAGGTTCAAGGCTGTGCTGTACGGTTCTCTCGCGAAGACGGGCAAGGGGCATCAAACGGATCTGGCTATTCTGCGCGCCTTCTCGCCGATACCAGCGGAGATCGAGTTTGTCCCCACTCCGGATTTCATCCTGATGCATCCGAATACAATGGATTTTTATGCCTATGCCGATAACAGGCAAATTGGGACGATGCGGGTTATGAGTGTGGGCGGCGGGGAGATTGATATTGAGGGTCGGGAGGAGCCGGAGCATTCGGAGATTTACGCCGAAAACACTTTTACTGAGATCAGCACACTGTGCAAGGCGCGTAACATCCGTTTGAGTGATTATATCGAGATGAATGAGGGCTCAAGGATATGGGATTATTTATACGTCATCTGGGATACGATGAAGCGTTCTATAATGGATGGGCTCGCCGCCACAGGCTCGCTTGAGGGTGGGCTCGACGTGGAGCGAAAGGCGCAGTTCCTCTACAATCAACGCCATATTGATGAAAGCCCCGAGACAAGGGAAAACAGGACGGTCTGCGCCTACGCTTTTGCCGTCAGCGAGCAAAATGCCGCGGGAGGCACCATTGTCACCGCCCCCACCTGCGGCGCCAGCGGTGTCCTGCCGGCTGCGCTTCGTTATATGCAGGAGAAAAAGCATCTCTCAGACGAACAGATTATAAAAGCGCTTGCCGTCGGCGGTCTGATCGGTAACCTTGTGAAACAGAACGCATCTATCAGTGGCGCGGAATGCGGCTGCCAGGCGGAGGTCGGGACGGCCTGCTCCATGGCGTCAGCAGCTCTTGCGGAGCTTTTTGAAATGGGCATCGATCAGATCGAATATGCCGCCGAGGTCGCGCTCGAGCATCATCTGGGCTTAACCTGCGATCCGATCGGCGGACTTGTTCAGATCCCCTGCATCGAACGAAATGCCGTCGCCGCGATGCGCGCCATCAACGCTCTGAGTCTCGCCAATTTTCTGTCTGGCACCCGCAAGATTTCCTTTGATTTAGTCGTTCAGACCATGCTGGAGACTGGGCAGGACATGAGCGCGCGGTATCGCGAAACCTCTGAGGGTGGTCTCGCCAAGCTCTATAAAATCGGCAGCTAGTATGCAGTTAGACAGGCTCAGCTTTTCGGAGCAGGTGCCTTTACGACAATTAACTCCAACGTCTCGGTATTCGTATTTTTGACATTCATCTTGGTTTGATATGGAATTTTCAATAGGGTTCCGGCCTCATACTCGTGGACCTCCTGCTCGTCAAGGCCAATGGAAAGCCTGCCTCTGACAACAGTCATATACACCGACGAATTCGATAAATGCTCGGGAAGCCCTTCGTCTTTGTTGAATACCATATGCAGATAATGCACGTTTTCATCAAAAACGACCTTTTCCACGGCCTTTTCGTTTCCTCTGGACAATTTGAATATCTGTTCTACCATGATAACAGCGCTCCTTCACTACACATAAATTATTACGTTGTAATATTACCATTATGTTCTACCTTCAGTCTGTTGTAAATGCAACCGATGGAAGGTAGATTGCTTTTGACGGGCACTTTTCGACTGATTCCCGAACCGCCTGCCGAGCCGCTTCCCCTTCCGGCATCTTTTTTACAACAGCTTTGTTTGCCTTCATCTCATAATATTCGGGAAGCAATTTCACACAGAGCCCGCAGCCGATGCAATATTCCGCCCTGATCTCAAGCAATGTCGACTTGTCCGGATTTGCCGGCAAGTCCTTCCTCTTAACAACCGCACCGGTAATATAAGCCATGACAAATATCGCTATGACGGTAAGAACCCATCTGACTATCATAAAATTAATGCCAAGAAACTTCGCTTCATTCGCCAGCATAGGCAACTTGATGACTGCCCAGGTGCTCAGAATGATCACGATGTTGGATATACTTGCGCCTTTTTCAAGCAATGCTTTACTGATTGGAAACGCGGCATAAATTGGGCCTGCGGATATGCTGCCCAACAGCAACGCCAGAAGATTGCCTCGAAAGCCAGATTTCTCACCAAAGCCGCGCATAATGAGTTCTTTGGGAATCAATGCTTCAATGACAACAGTTAACAGAAATATAACCGGCAGCACCTGCAGCATCTCAAGCAGGTAATACATACTGTTTCCGACCGATTTTATTGCTTTTTCAGGCGAAATAATCAGGACGACTATATATGCAGCCGCCACAAGCAAGAGCAGCTTGTTCTTTTTTGCAATCGCTTTTATTTTCATATGAATACCCCCATCGCTAATGCAATCACCATCGCAAAACCAAAGCTCAGCACATTTCTGATGAGTGTAAATTTTGTACCGAACTCCTTTTTCTCAAGCGGGAACGTGACGACACCGACCATCGTCAGTGTTGTTAAGAAAGCAACCGCCGGAACAATACTCGCTCCGGCATCGACCAGTGAGCCAACCAATGGAAACGCAACAAATGCCGGAATGAGTGTAATGCTTCCGACGAGCGCTGAGATGACGGTTGACACGAAAGTATTCGCGGAGCCTAACACCGACTTAATTGTTTCAGGCGGAATAAACGTCAGTACAAGACCAATGATAAATATAATGGCAATGATTTCACCGAGCATATTCCCCATCATACCTTTTGATTTTTTCATTGCGGCAAAGGTTTTTTGCTTATTCTTTATTAACGAAACGCTCGTCAGTACAATTGCTATAACCCAGAAAATAATTGTGAATATATCCATACGCGCCCTCCTTACTTGATTTATTCTTATTATAGAGATAAAATATGAAAATGGGTGTTACCGAAGTAACACCCAAAGAGGCGGTATTGAAATGGATAGTCATCTAGAACTTATCAGGCAGACTGTTCTCTTAAAAACAGTCTGCGCTGACGAGATCAGGCAATATATGGGCGAAGGCAGCTTTAAGACAACCACCTACGGCAAGAACAATATCGTGCATTTTGACGGAGATATATGTACCAAGCTTGAAATCATCCTCAAGGGATGCGTCGTCGTGGAGCGCATAGATGAGTCCGGCAATTTGATGACAGTAGCCGAATTCTTAAGTGATGACATACTTGGCGGAAATCTCCTGTTTTCAAAAATCCCGCATTATCCCATGACTATTACAGCAAAACAGCCCACTTTGATTTTAGAGATCAACAAAGAACGATTGTTTCAGTTGTTCACTGATAATCATGCGTTTCTAATGCGCTATCTCGAATTCGTATCAGACCACGCGACGATTCTTGGAGATCGGATCAAACACTATGTCAACAGAACCATCCGCGAAAGTTTGATGAGTTTTCTCGAATATGAAAGCAAACAGCAGAATTCTAACTACATAAAGTTAAATAAATCTAAAAAAGCGTTAGCTGAAAGAATGGGCGTCCAGCGCACGTCCTTATCCAGAGAGTTGGCAAAAATGAGAGATGCGGGTTTGATAAGATTGGCGCCTGGGTTTATCGAGCTTCTTAAGGGCGAATAGATAACGACAATTCACCCAGCCGTTGGAGAAACATAAAAACGCACTTAGATGGTTTTGATCATTTCGGCGACAAAATTGCCTGCAGAAGGATTCTATCTTTCTGCAGGCAATTCATTTTTTAGGACGCTTTTACTTCAGCAAGATACCTGATATGACCATTTGCTGCACCTGAGTGGTACCTTCATATATTGTTGTAATACGCGCGTCACGGAACAGACGCTCTACGCGATAGTCCTTCGTATAACCGTAACCGCCGTGAATCTGAACGGCCTTGTATGCAATCCTGTTGCAGGCCTCTGTCGCAAAATATTTCGCCATTGAGCAGCGCAGTGTCGTATCAGCACCGCTTGTGTCGGTCAGAACGGCGGTGTTATGGACCATCTCCCGGGCAACCTCAAGCTCCGTGGCCATTTCTGCAATCATAAAGCTGATCCCTTGAAAATCAGCGATACGGCGGCCGAATTGCTTTCGCTCCTTGGCATATTTTATAGACTCGTCGAGGCAGCCCTGCGCAATACCGACAGCCTGTGCGGCCACACCAAGCCGGCCATTGTCCAGAGTTTTCATTGCCGTCGTGAAGCCGTTATGAAGAGGCCCCAGCAGGTCGCTTTTATGTACTCTGACATCCTCCATTATGATATCGCTGGTGGGATAACCGATAATCCCCATTTTCTTTTCATCCTTGCCGCAGCTGACGCCGGGAAGCTTCATATCCATGATGAACATGGATATACCGCGGGACCCTTTCTGCTTGGGATCGGTCTTTGCATAAACGACGGCATAATCCGCGAAAGGGGCTGCGCTAATAAAGGTTTTGCGGCCGTTAAGGACAAAATAATCTCCATCCGCCACGGCGGAGGTTAGCGTACCGCCGGCGTCGGAACCGGCGCCCGGTTCCGTCAGAGCGAAAACCAGAATGCTCTCACCGCTCGCGACAGGCGGTAGATATTTCTGCTTTTGTTCTTCTGTGCCGCAGTAGAGCAGCGGTCCCGCGCCCAAGGAATTAGATGTATTGGCATAGAGAGAAAGGACAGGGCTGAGTCTGGCCAACTCTTCAACCATAAGGACATACGTCAAGTTGTCTCCACCCTGACCCCCAAAAGCCAAGGGGATCTTCGCACCCATAAAACCTGCCTTTGCCATTTTTTTATGTATGCTCCAGTCAAACTCGCCGGTTTCCTCAAGTCTATCTAAAAGCTCGGGCGTAAACTCTATTTCGGCAAAACTCCGAAAAAGCTTTTTCATCAGCTGGTGCTTTTCTGAAAGAATCATTGGCAACCTCCGTTTTTTATATCTTTATATTCAGCGAATCAGTCTTTAATATAGCTTCCGAGGCCGCCCCACTTCTCGCGGAAAATGCCCGGATCCATCAGCTTCAGGTTTTCCGCGATTGCGGGTTGGAAATCCATATGGGCTAGGATGTCTTTGTCCAAGTCTATACCGGGGGCAATCTCTATGATGGTCATGGTCCCGTCAATCAGCTTGAAGACACAGCGCTCGGTCACATAGAGAATTTGCTGCCATGCTTTTGCATACTTACCGCTGAAGGTGATCTGTTCGACGTTTTTGACGAATTTTTTGATTGTGCCTTCTTCCATGATATCAAGTTTTCCGTCTCCAACCTTCAGCGTTGCTTTCCCCATGAAAGTGCCGCAGAATACGACCTTCGGCGTCGATCCCGTGATGTCGATGAAACCGCCCGGTCCGGTGAGGCGGGGTCCGAATTTACTGACATTCAGGTTGCCGTACTGGTCAACCTCTCCGATACCAAGACAGCTCATACTTAAACCGCCGCCGTCGATCAGGTCGAACATTGCGCCATGCTCGATCATCGCTTCAGGATTATAGGCGCTGCCGAAGTTTGGGAGCGCCGACGGTACGCCGCCCACCATTCCGCTCTCCGTCGACATGGTGACATATCCCATGTATCCTTCCTCAGCGACCACCTTGGCCGTGTCGGCAGGCATACCGACGCCGAGATTCAGAATATCACCTGTTTTTATCTCCATAGCGCATCGGCGGCAAATCACTTTCCGCTCGTCAAAGGGCAGCGGTTCAATGGCTGCCAGCGGTTTCTTAATTTGTCCCGAGAACGCCGGTTCATAATAGACGCCCTCTGTCTGCCAACAGGCATTTTTGTCGGTGGCGACCACCACATAGTCGACTAATATTCCTGGTATCCGCACATCCTTGGGATTCAGCGTCCCATTTTTGGTAAGGTATTCTACCTGGACAATCACGATACCGCCGCTATTTTTTGCAGCTGTCGCAACTGCCATACCCTCGTTGAGAATGCTCTCGTGCTCAAAGGATATATTGCCGTTTTCGTCCGCGGTTGTGCCCCGAAGAAGCGCGACGTCAAGCGGGAAGCTCTTAAAGAACAGGTATTCCTCGCCTTGAAATTCCACCAACTCCACAAGATTATCCGTGGTGCAGTCATTCATTTTTCCGCCTTCGATGCGCGGGTCTATAAAGGTACCAAGACCTACCTTGGTCAAAAGGCCCGGGCGCCCCGCGGCGATTTCCCGCCAAAGGTTGACGATGATACCCTGCGGCAGGCAATGACATTGCAGCTGATTCTTCACAGCCATGTCGCGCAGCGTGTAAGCCGACCCGATGTGAGCACCGGACCAACGCGTGATCAGACCGGGGCCAGCTTCCCCGAGCCTGGTGACGCCGCGGTCCTTCCAGTCTCCCATGGCGCTTCCCTGTTTCAGGCTGAGATTGCAAGGATGCCCCGTCTCACGAAAGCTGTCCCGGATGGCGCAGCCGACCTCTTCGGCCCATCCGGACAGGCCCATGCCGGCAACACCGAGTGTTGCCCCATCTGGGATTCGTCGTGCCGCTTCAATTGCCGAAATAAATCTGACCATCGCGTACCTCCCATTATATTCAGAACAGGTTCATTGAACTTGTTCTGTGAATTATTCGCTTGTAGTGTACCATACTGTTTATACCACTTCAAGCACTAGTTTCCATTTATTTGCTGACGGCGCCCTTTTTTATTGGCAGGAATACGAAGGTCTGTTATAATGGGACAAACACGAGGGGGCGGTATTCAGATGGGCGAAGACAAAAAGAGCCGGAAAGATCAGGCGGAAGAGACGAAGCTTCACATTTTCAATACGGCCTTGAAGCTGCTTGATGAGCGTGGCTTTGAAAACATCAGAGTCCGAGATATCGTGCGGGCCGCCGACGTCTCCATAGGGACGTTTTATCACTACTACGCATCCAAGATGGACGTTTTTTATGAGACCTATTATCTTGCGGATGAATATTTTGAGAATACGGTTTTTCCTGAGCTGATTCAGAAAACCGCGGGCGAAAGGATCATGTGCTTCTTTGAGCATTACGCCCGATACTGCTCCCAGATTACCAGTATTTCACTGACAAGTATCCTGTACAATTCCAACAATAAATGCTTTGACAGGAGCACTGAAAGAGGGATTTTGCGGATTCTGCCCGGATTGATGGAATATGGTCTGTTTTGCCGTGAATTCCGCCCCGGTGATACGCCGGAAGACATGGCGCGATTTTTTATGATCTCTGTGCGCGGACAAGTCTATGACTGGTGTATTCATAACGGGAACTACAATCTGACCTATGCATTAAAGTCGCATGTCGAAAAACTGCTGCGCGGATACCATGAATGCGAATTAACAGGATATAGAGGCATAAGCACAACGAAAGGCCTTTGAGGACATGAAGAATGAATGATATTTTTACAATGGGGATCGATGTGGGCTCAACATCTTCAAAATGCATAATTATAAAAAACGGAACTGAACTCCTCGAAAAATCCTTGATACCCATCGGAACCGGAACCTCCGGCCCTGAGCGTGTGGTCCGGCAGCTTTTAGACAGTTCAGGAATGAGACTGGAGGATTTCAGCTATATACTCTCCACAGGCTATGGCCGGAATACTTGTAAGATATCCAATTCCGAGATGAGTGAGCTTAGCTGTCATGCAAAAGGTGCCTGTTTTCTCTTCCCCGACGCCCACACGGTCATAGATGTTGGCGGTCAGGATGCGAAGGTCATGAGGATTGGTACCAATGGAATACTGGAAAACTTCGTCATGAACGACAAGTGTGCAGCCGGCACCGGACGATTTTTGGATGTTATGGCTCGGATTCTGGAGATTAAGGTGGAGGATTTGGAGACCCAGGGCGCGCTGTCAACAAATAGAGTTGAGATCAGTTCCACCTGTACTGTTTTTGCTGAATCAGAGGTCATTTCCCAGCTCTCGGGAGGGGCTGATCGCGCAGATGTTATCGACGGTATCAACCGGTCGGTCGCGAGCCGCATTTCCGGTCTTGTGAAACGGGTCGGCGTTGTTCCACGCGTTGTGATGAACGGCGGCGTTGCGCAAAATGGCGGCGTCCGTAAAGCTCTGGAAAAGGAAATCGGGATTGAGATAACAACCTCGCCCCTTTCTCAGTATGTCGGAGCAATCGGTGCGGCACTTTATGCTTATGAGAAAGTATTAAAAAGTACCCCGAACCAAATGAAAGCTGATAACCAGTAAGGAGTGAATACGATGTCTGATGTCATCGGAACTGCTGTGAAACCGGCAAATGAAGTTATGCGGGAAATCGTCGACAAGGTATACCAAAACGCCTGGGACGCAAAAAAGCGCGGAGAGCCTGTGGGCTGGTCTTCTTCGAAATTTCCTGCGGAGATCGCCGAGACGCTTGGGCTGTCTGTCGTCTATCCCGAAAACCAGGCCGCGGCTATTGCCGCCAAACATGGCGGGCAGCGGATGTGCGAAATAGCGGAAGGCTTGGGGTATTCCAATGATATTTGCGGATACGCCCGCATCAGCCTGGCTTACGCAGCGGGAGCGGAATGCGCTGAAAAGCCCATGCCGCAGCCGGATTTTCTTCTCTGCTGCAACAATATCTGCAACTGCATGACGAAATGGTATGAAAACATTGCTCGTATGCGCCATATACCACTCATTATGATCGACATCCCCTACAACAACGAGACCACCGTCAGCGATGCCCGTGTTGCGTACATTCGCGGACAGTTCGACGAGGCTATTCGGCAGCTGGAAAAAGTCTCAGGCAGGAAATGGGACGAAACGCGTTTTGAAGAGGTGTGTCAGAACGCAAACCGTACCTCAAAAGCATGGCTCAAGGCATGCTCCTACTGCCAGTATTCACCTTCGCCTCTGAGTGGGTTCGACCTGTTCAATCACTTGGCAGTCGTTGTTACTTCACGTTGCAAGCCTGAAGCCGCGAAAGCTCTGGAGCAGCTTGCTGCGGAATATGAGGAGGCCGTCAAGAACGGCACCTCCACCTGGCGCTATGAGGAGCGTCATCGTATCATGTTCGAAGGCATTCCCTGCTGGCCTAACCTTCAGGACCTATTTAAACCTCTGAAAAATCATGGCATCAACACCACGGCCATCGTCTATGCGCCTGCTTTCGGCTTTGTTTATAACAATATGGATGAAATGGCGAGGGCGTACTGCAAGGCGCCAAATTCCGTCTGTATTGAAACCGGAGTAGAGTGGCGTGAAGGCATCTGCCGCGAAAATAACGTTGACGGCGTTTTGGTGAACTACAACCGCAGCTGCAAGCCCTGGAGCGGGTATATGCCCGAAATGGAGCGACGGTTTCGCAAGGATCTGGGAATTCCCGTTGTCGGCTTCGACGGTGATCAGGCTGACCCGAGAAACTTTTCCAGTGAACAGTATCTGACCCGGATTGAAGGCTTATCCGAACTCATGGAAAACAACGCCAAAACAAAAGGAGCGGCTCAGGAATGAACAGAATGCAGCAGCTTTTAGAACAGTTCGTCATCATTTCCGAGTCTCCCAGAACTCAGCTGGACCATTACCTAGACGAAGGCAAAAAAGTGATCGGCTGTTTCCCATATTACGTTCCTGAAGAGCTTGTTTATGCCGCTGATATGATCCCCTTCGGCATCTGGGGCGCGGCAGGTACCGTCAATGCGGCAAAGGCGTATTTTGCACCTTTCTATTGCACGATTGCCCAGATGGGGCTTGAGCTCTCCCTGAACGGCTCGCTTAGCGGACTTTCAGGTGTCATCATGTCATCGATGTGCGATACGCTGCGTCCTCTGACGCAGAATTTCCAGGCGGCAAATCCAAACATGCCCTTTATGTTCCTTGCGCATCCCCAAAACAGGCGCCTTGAATGTGGCATTCAATATACTCTCAGCGAGTACAACGGTTTGAAAACCCGCCTCGAGGCTATTTCGGGTGTCGCCGTTTCGGATGAACGGCTGCTCGAATCTATCAGGATCTGCAATGCCAGCCGCGCGGCGCGCCGTGACTTTGTGGAACTCTCCGGAAAGCATCCTGACGTTATTTCAGCCCGGATGCGCGGCTCGGTGTTAAAGAGTGCTTACTTTATGGCAAAACCCGAACACACGGCGTTGTTGGCCGAATTGAATGCAGAACTGAGCGCGCTCCCCGTTTGCGATTGGAAAGGCTTAAAGGTCGTTGTCTCCGGCATTATCAATGACAACGCAAACCTGCTTGACATTTTTGATCAATATAGAATTGCAATCGTCGCCGACGATGTTGCGCATGAATCCCGCAGCATCCGCGTTGATGTGCGTGAAGGCAGCAATCCTTTGACTTCGCTGGCAATGCAGTTTTCCGCCCAGGATTATGACCCGCTGCTCTATGATCCCGAACTCAACAATCGGCCAAAGCACGTCATCGAACGCGTCAGAGAAAGTGGCGCGCAGGGGGTTGTCATCCTGATGATGCAATTCTGCGACCCGGAAGAAATTGAGTACCCGTCTCTGAAAAAAGCTCTTGATGAAGCGGGCATTCCATCTGTCATCATCGGTGTTGACCAGCAGGTGAAAAACTTCGGCCAGGCAAGAACCCTTCTGCAGACTTTTTCGGATGTCCTGTCCACCTGATGAAGGAAAAACACCCGAGTCATCTGGGATTGTTCAGATGGCTCGGGTGTTTTAGCGTCAATGGCAATATTCAGTTTGTTTTAAAGAGGATGAGGCTCTCTGTTGTACAAAATCTACGAAATAGTAAAGAGTCTTGGGATTTCACCGGAGCTGCAGCGTCACTATGAAGATGATTCTTTTTTATGACTTATTTCCGAACAGCCCCAATTCCTTGGCTTGAAGCGTTAGCTCCTCCCGGAAAGAGGGGTGCGCGACGGCGATCAGGGCTTCAGCACGTTCCCGCGCGGGCAGACCGATAAGTTTTGCCACACCATACTCCGTCACGACATTTGGAACAAGGCCGCGGGGAGCGGAAACCGTGGTGCCGGGAGCCACAGCCGCCACGATGTTGGATTTCAGCGTTCCGTCCTTTATCGTGCGTGCCGCGTTCAGACAGATAAAGCCCTGTCCCCCCGCGGAACGGATCGCGCCTTCCAGAAAATCCAGCTGCCCGCCGGTTCCGGAGAGTTGGCGGCCCGGCGCGGACTCCGCGTTCTCCTGTCCCAGGAGATCGATCTCCACGCCGCCGTTGATGCTCACGACATTTTTGAGTTCTCCGATACGCTCCGGGGCGTGGACGTAGTCAACGCAGTCCGGCCGGAATAATTCCGGTTCCGCTTGCAGCCAATCATAGAGCGTCCGCGTTCCCATCGCGAGGTTCCAGACCGAACGGTGCCTGTCGATCTCCTTGCGGGCGTTCGTCAATTTGCCGGCTTTATGAATCTGCAGGAAAGCGTCGCTGATCGTGCCGGTATGGCAGCCGATATCTTTGAGGTCGGAATCGGCGATCGCGCAAGCCACTGCGAAGGGCACGCCGCCCACCCCTAAAGAAAGCGCTGCGCCGTCCGGGATTAGAGCCACGACATGTTCAGCGATCCTTTTATCTGTCGCTGACGGCGCGCCATAGATGCGTTCCGGCGGCGGCTCATGCGCGCCTTCTACGAGATAATCCGCTTCTGATACATGGACACGATGGGAACCGTCCAGACCTTGCAAGGTCGGATAATGCTCGTTGATCTCAAAGATAACGGTACGAGCCTGCCCCATGATGACCCGCCAGAGATAATTCGACAGTCCGAGACTCATATAGCCCGCCTCGTCCGGCGCCGAAACCGGTACGAAGGCAACGTCCGTCCGCAGGTGATGACGGTAATAATAGGGCAGCAATCGCAGGATGGAGGGCACGAAGGCACATAGCCCACGGGCCTGCAATTGGCGCTCGTAGTCGCCAATATGCCAACTATGGTAGGTGAAAGTCTTTCTTTCTGGATCGCATTCCGCGACTTCGATTCGCGGGTGCAACACGAGTCCGCCGCGCACTTTCACATCCCGCAGTTCGCCCTGGCGGTCCGCCAGCGCACGGTCCAGCAACTCCGGGAAGCCGGCCGCGAAACCGTAATCCACGATGTCGCCCGATCTGACTGCACGGGCGGCTTCAGCCGCGCTCACCATCTTATTGCGGTATTCCATAGCTAATTGCATGTTGGTTGCCCCTCTCGAATAAAAGTATCCGGCTGCCATATGCAGCACAAAATAATATATATAATAACACCTTCAAATTTCCATTAATTTCTAGTTTTCAACACTATTGTAAACCCTGGGATCATTTCAGAGTCAATACCCATATGAAGTTATTTTAGAAGAACAGATGGAGAAGCGAAGATTCTGCAGCGGCACGATTGACCAGAAATTTGTGGCCTCTCGTAAAGGGGGCGCAGTTCATGACTATGGAACCTATTCTTTTCTCTGATAAAAGTGAGCCGATCTTTACTTCTGTCTCCGTCTTTATTGTGCCAAGCCAATCGATTATACCATGTTTCTGATTTTCCATTAGCATCACATCAGATGTGGTAGCAACCGAGAAAAAACCCATATCTTGAAATACTAAGCGCTTGTCAGGCGATGTATAGATAAAGATATGATCCTCGCTTACATCCGCCATATGACGCATTAAAGGGACGGAGCCGTCCCGCGCCTGCAAAAATTTTATCCCGCTGGCGCATGAACGGCTTCGAGCCAAGAAATAGTTGATGCGATGCTCTACAAAAACGAAAATTTCTTAACAACCTTAACAACAATTTAGTTGGTAACCAGATTTATGTTAACTATTGTAGGTATAATAGAACCCTTGAAAACTTTGCGTTTCCAAGGGTTTTGTGGCGGAGAGAAAGGGATTCGAACCCTTGGTGCGCTTGCGCGCAAACTGATTTCGAGGACCGTGAAACGGGGTATTTAACCTTATATTCTCTTATATTTTCATATATAGTCGCGGCAGAAAACCCTGTAATATCACCCATCCGTAATTTTCTTCTCGTAAGACCTTATATCGCCTCATATTGTCACTTTGCAGAGTTTTGCTACAATTTTACAACACGACAATTCCTTTAAAATCACTGTAAACCGTACCGCCTAACTCGGCTAGTTCTTTTTGGCGTGCCTGAAGCACGAGCTGTTGTTAGAAATATTGACGAGCTACATTTGTAATTGGCAAATCTCTTTCTTCAGATTTTATCGGTGCCATTTTGCTAGTAGAGATTTTAAGTTGTAAAACCTATTCCCTTCAAGCTATGTCCGAGGATCTTCCCTACTATCCGCAGGTCATGAAGCCTATGCAGACAAAGCCGTTTCGCCTCGTTAAAGATTGTTAGCTCGGTTTTGTACGCCGGACAGAAATTCACCTTCGAGCATGCTTATTTATGATGCTCTTTAAAGCCCGTTAATTTCCCTGACAAAATGACAGGCAACCCGATGATTTTCAACGATATTCTCCAGTTGAGGAGCACAATTGAAGCACTTTTCCTTGGCGTAAATACATCTCGGGGCAAAACGGCAGTTTACTTTTGGGTTAATCGGAGACGTAATTTCCCCGCGTAATAGAATTCTCTCCCGGCGGTTTTTTAGGCTTGGGACAGGAATTGCTGAAAGCAGCGCCTTGGTATAAGGATGCAGGGTCTTCTTAAAAAGCTCCTTTGTCTGGCAATGCTCAATAATCTGCCCCAAATACATGACGCAGATTTCAATGGAAATGTGCTTGACGACCGACAGATTATGGGTGATAAACATGTACGAAAGTCCGTGATCCTTTTGGAGGTCCTGAAGCAAATTCAAGATCTGGGCCTGGATCAGAACATCCAGCGCGGAGACGGGTTCGTCGCAGACGATCAGCTTGGGATTGAGCGCCAGCGCTTTGGCGATGCCGATGCGCTGCCTGCGCCCGCCGTCGAGTTCGTGGGGATATATATCGGCGTAGCGCCTGGCCAGGCCAACGGTGTCCATGAGCTCGTAAATTCTCTTTTCCACTGACTCTTTGTCTTTGAAAACCTTATAAATGATAAGCGGCTCGGCGATTTGCTGCCGCACGTTCATCCTCGGGTTCAAGGACGACATCGGGTCCTGAAAAATCATCTGGAGCTGAGGACGGAGCGCCGTAAACTCCTTTTCGTCCATTGCGGTTGTCTCTTTGCCGTCAAAAACCACCTTGCCGCTTGTTGCTGGAACGAGCTGCAGGATCGTTTTCCCGAGTGTTGACTTTCCGCAGCCTGATTCTCCGACGACGCCCAATGTCTCGCCCTTGTTGATGGTGACCGAGACATCATCAACGGCATGCAGCGTTCCTTTGTTTGAGTGATAATACTTTTTGAGGTTCATGACCTCCAGCAGTTGGCTCATTTTGACGCCTCCCCCGGTACCGATTCAATTTTTTCCCGGCCCTGCTCACTGAAAAGCAGGCATTTGACGATATGACCAGGCTCGATGTCCGCAATTTTGGGATCACTTTCCTTGCATGTGTCGGACCGCCGCTCGCAGCGTTCGTAGAAACTGCAATGCGACGGCAGGTCCATTGGATCGGTCATCAGCCCGCTGATGGATTTCAGGCGGTCGACATCCTCCTCAAGGTTCGGCAGGGCGCCGAACAGCGCCAGCGTATACGGGTGCTTCGGGTTGTTAAATATCTGTTCGACGGTGCCGAACTCGACGATTTCTCCGGCATAGACGACAGCGCACTTATTGCAGATCTCAGCCACGACGCCAAGGTCGTGCGTAATCATGAGAAGCGCCGTGTCAAACTTCTTCATCAGATCCTTCATGAGCTCGAGCACCTGTGCCTGGATCGTTACATCGAGCGCCGTTGTCGGCTCGTCAGCTAAAAGCAGGTGCGGGTTGCACGCCAAAGCCATGGCAATGACGACTCGCTGCTTCATGCCGCCGGAAAACTCATGAGGATAATCGTCAAAACGTTCCGGCTGGATGCCGACTGTTTTTAACATTTCCATCGACTTGGCCGTCGCCTCAGCCTTGGATATCTTGTTGTGCAGCTTCACCACTTCGGCAATCTGCGTGCCGATAGGCATGACGGGGTTTAAAGCCGACATAGGGTCCTGAAAGATCATGCCGATCTTGCCACCCCTTATTTTACGCATCTGTTTTTCGGTATAATTGAGGATATTTTCACCATCGAGCAGGATCTCTCCCTGAACGATATGACCCGCCGGTCTCGGCAGAAGCCCCATGATGCTCAGAGCAATCGTTGTTTTCCCGGCGCCTGTCTCCCCGACAAGCCCGACTGTTTGCCTAGCATTGACAGAAAAGGAGACGTTGTTGACGGCTTCCGCCACGCCGTCGTTCGTCTCATAATGCACGACCAGATTTTTTATTCTTAATACTTCTTTATCCATATTGTTCACCATCTGCTATTTCAAACGGGGATCGAGCGCGTCACGCACCCCGTCGCCCAGCATATTCAAAGACAGAACCGTAATCATAATCATTAGTCCCGGAAAGATCAGGACATGAGGAAACTGCTGCAGGTACTCGCGACCGTCGGCCAGCATCGCACCCCACTCGGGAATAGGGGCTTGGATGCCGAGACCGATAAAGCTCAGGGCTGATACCGTCAGCAGGGCCGTCGCGATGCTGAAGGTAAAGTTCGTCAGAACCGGACCGAAGGCGTTTGGAAGCATGTATTTGAGAAGGAGGCGTTTTTCGCTAGCCCCGATGGCTTTCGCCGATTCAACATAGTCGTTGCTTTTCACCGTCAGGATAGCGGCACGGACAACGCGTGAACGTGCCGGGGCAGTTGAAATGGATATAGCCAAAACGAGATTTAAAACGCCTGGCCCAAGTGATGCGGCAATGGCGATTGCCATGAGCATCGGCGGGATTGACTGGAAGATATCCATAAATCGCATGATAACATTATCAACTTTGCCTCCGTAAAAGGCGGCGATCGCACCGAGCGCGCCGCCGATGGCAAAGGCGATGATAACGCAGGCAAAGCTGATGGGCAGCGAGACACGCGTTCCGTAGATGATCCTGCTTAAAATGTCGCGGCCGTATTTGTCCGTTCCCATAGGATAGGCCGAGCTCGGCGTCTTTAGTCGCTCCGTAAGCTTCTGATCATCAACACCCTCCGGCGCGATAAAATTGGCAAATATGGCTACCAGAATAAAGATGATCAGAACGACCATCCCGACTATGGCCAGACGGTTGCGTTTGAGCCTGTTCCACGCTTCACGCCCGGGCGTGTTATTCCCGGTTGTTTTTCCGCTTATTCTCCGCTTTTCACAGAGTTCAATAGCGGGAGTCATCATTTTTCCCATTTGTTACACTCCCTCGGTTGCTATCCGGCTTTTTTTCTTTTTGGCCTGCGGCCTTGTCATCGACATCAGACGAGGGTCAATAAACATATAGAGGATATCCATCAGCAGCATGACGATACTGAACGCCAACGCCAACATGATGACGCCGCCCTGGATTGCGGGCCAGTTCCTGTTGTAAATAGCATCGATCATATATTTGCCGACACCCGGCAGAGAAAAGATCGTCTCCGCGATGATTGCGCCGCCGAGCGAAACGCCTATCGTATTGCCGACGTTAGCTGCGACAGGGATAAGCGCGTTGCGCAGGCCATGGCGCAGGATAACGATATATTCCTTCTGCCCTTTTGCCCTGGCTGTGCGAATATAATCCTGTTTGACGACCTCCAGCATGCTTGACCTTGTGACGCGGGCAAAGTTGCCGGCATTTCCAATGCCGATCATTGCGACCGGCAGTACCCACCCGGCAAACGTCTTGATTCCGCTGGCCGGCAGCCAGTGGAGTGTGACGGCAAAAACCAGCATGCCCATCAGCGCAAACCAGAACTGTGGGATTGACACGCCGAAAAGCGCAATGCCCATCGAAAGGTTATCAATCCAGGAATACGGCCGCACGGAGGATATCACCCCCAACGGTATGGCGATGATGAGCGCGACGAGGACCGAAGCAAATGTCAGCTTGAGCGTGACCGGGATGCGCGTGATCATCTCTTGCGCAACGGGTTGTTTTGTCTGATAGGACGTTCCGAGATCACCTTTTGTGACCACTTTGACGACGTAATTAACGAACTGGATAAAAACCGGCTTATCAAGGCCGAGCTTCTCACGCAACTCCTGCCTCTCTTCCTGAGTGGATTCCTGGCCGAGGAGGGCGTCCACCGGGTCACCCGGCGTGATGGCGCTCAGGATGAATACAATGGTTAAGACACCGATAATAACGGGAATCAACCATAAAAGTCTTCTGATAATATATTTCGTCATAACATTGCCTTCCTCCTGCCATGCTTTTTTATCAAAACTTATACACTTTCGACATATGCAATAGTACTGCTAACAGGAACTCACGGGAATCGGCCTTCCCGCGAGTTCCTGTATGGAACATGAATGTGTGCCGATGGTTATTGCGCGCGATAGGCTCTGGAGAGATCGACATCTGTAAATACTGTCAGCGTGATGCCCTGGAGGCTCGAAACAGATGTGATGATGCGGTTTTGAGAAACAAGCGGAATAACCGGGCAGGCTTCGTTAACAATGCTTTGGGCTTGTTTATAAGCATCATTCCGTTTCACCTCATCAATCGTTCCCTTTGCGACATCCATCAGTTGATAAAGCTCGTCTGTGCCTTTCCAGCCGGCTCCGCCTCTTACCTTCTGGAAGGGATTACGTCCGTCGACCAGATTCATTACCGCAGCAGGATCCGGATTTGAGCTGTTGATCATCTGGGCCTCAAAATTACCTTCGGCAATATCGGTAGAAAAGACACTCGAATCCTCCGGTGTTACCGTGACCGTAATGTTGAGTTCCTTAAGCTGGTTCTGGATAAGCTCAGCCAAAGCCTTGAACATTGAGTTTTCGGCGTATTTGAGCGAGAAGGTGAAGCCGTTGGGATAGCCGGACTGCGCAAGCAGAGCTTTTGCCGCGGCAACATCATAGTGATAATAATTATTGTCGGTACTGCTCGGAGCAGAATAGGCCGGACTCAGCTTCGGCAGAAAGCTGTCGGAGGTGATGCCGTAGGTTCCGACAGCGACATCCAGATTAGCCGTGTAATTGAGAGCAAGCGCCATGGCCTGACGCACTTTAACATCCGTAAACGGCGCAACGCTTCCGCTGCAGTTGAGGTACATCGTCGTTAGCGTCGCTGTTTCAATGTTCAGTACAGTAAAATTCTTGTCGCTCTGAATCTGTGAGACCTGGGAGGCCACCGGGTCGAGCGCAATATCCACGTCGCCTGACTGGAGGTTCATAAGGCGTGCCGAAGCATCGGTGATGATACGGAATTCGACGGTTTTGAAATATGCCTTGTCACCGTAGTAATTATCGTTTCTCTCAAGGACGACGGCAGTCCCTCGGTCCCATTTCACAAACTTGTACGGACCGCAGCCTGATGTCGGAGCCGTTAGCTGCTGCTCTATGCCGCCGCCGGCTTCGACGGCCTTCTGGCTGACGATGCCGAGAGCTGCGTTGCCGAGTGTGTAGAAGATATACGGCTCGGGGACCTTGGTCGCCAGCACGACGGTGGTGTCGTCAACTGCCTTACAGCTTGGGATATCAAACTTGCCCAGATAATTGCCTAAAAACCCCTGGTCACTGCCAGTCTGGAAGGTATAGATGACGTCGCTCGCCGTGATCTTGGAGCCGTCATGGGCATAGACGTCATTTCGGAGCGTGAACTCGATATGCGTGTCATCAAGATATTTCCACGAGGTAGCAATCATCGGCTCAAATTCCTGTGCCACTGAGTTCCAGTGGACGAGCGTGTCGTTTAAGAAGACATTGATGGGCCCGTTTGTGCTGACGGCGGTCGTACCGAGGGTGAATAGGGCTGTCGGATCACCCTTGTGCGCGATGACAAGCTTATCCGTATCGGACGGCGCTGGTTTGGCGGCTGTGCCTGTTGAGGCGGCACTGGCTGCGGTACTGGCCGCAGGGCTGGCTGCGGCGCTGGGATTAGCGGCACTGGCGGCGGGACTCGAGTTGCTCGTTGTTGAGGAACCGCATGCGAAGAGACCAAAGACTAAAACGAAGGTAATCAAAATTGCCAGGATCTTTTTCATTTATATAGTCCTCCTTTTAATTTTACTGCCGATATTCTAAATCTGACACTTGTGCGTTTCCAAATGAGGCGACGTTTTCCAAGACAACCTAGATAACTTTTTTTGCCTGCAGCGCTTCGAGCTCCGAATCGGAAATCCCGAGAATGCCCTGGTAGACCTCCTTGTTGCTGCCGCCCAGCTCCGGGGACGGCTGGTATTCGACATGATTTTCACTCAGACGCGGAGCCAGTCCCGGGACTTTCAGCTTACCCAGCTGCTGGTGCTCCACCTCAACGATTATGCCCTCTTTGACATAATGCGGATCTTTTGTGATATCGTCGATGTCCAAAACAGCGCCGGCCGGTATATCCGCCTTGGCCACAATATCCATGGCCTCAAACTTTGTGTGCTGTTTTGTCCATTCAGAGATGATCCCGTTCAGATACTCCTTATGTAGATATCTTGACTGGGGCGTCGCCATCCGCTCATCCTCCAGAAGGTCTTCACGGCCGATCACCTTGCACAGCTTCTTGAAATCGTCGCTTCCCGGCGCGCGGGAGCAGTATATATGGACATAGTCGTTTGGGCCGAAAGGCTTGCAGGGATACGTCTCAGCCGGGGCGACATCTTCGAGGGGCATACCGTTTCCCACACGTTTCGGTGCCTTTCCTGTTTTGTAATACGGCTCCCAGGAGGATCTGGTGAGGCCGATGATCACCTCCTGCATCGCCACGTCAACACGCTGCCCGACACCCTGTGTTTGGCGCTGATACAGCGCTGCGATGATCGCCAGGGCGCATGTTACTCCGGAGCCCGAATCCGCCACGCTGATACCGGCCTTGATCGGCATATCCGGTAGACCCGTCATGGATACAAGGCCCCCCGTGTGCGCGGCGATCGGATCAAAGGCAGGATAGTTGGAGTATGGGCTTTCTTTTGAAAACCCCTTAATAGAGGCGTAGATGATTTTGTCGTTTATTTTTTTGCAATCCTCATAGCCGAGGCCGAGCCGCTCGATTGAACCCGGACCCATATTCTCCGCAATGATATCCGCCTTTTTCAGCAGACCGCGGATGAGCTCGATCCCCTCTGGGCTCTTCAAATTGCAGGTGATAGACTTTTTGTTCATATTGAGAATGGCGAAGCCGTATGTATCCAGACCGGGTTCTCCTACAGAATATCTCCCCAGCTCGCCCGTGATCGGGCGTTCAACCTTCCAGACCTCGGCGCCCAGCCAAGCCAGCGTCTCCGTGCAAACCGTGCCCGACTCAAACTGTGTCAGGTCGATGACCTTGATTCCCGTCAGCGGTCCTATTCCCATGACGTACTCCCTTGTATAATTTGATCCTCGATAAAGCTTTCGACAAGTGTTGTCATCGTCTCCCTGCTCCACGTCCTGTCGTCTATCGGGTCGGCCTTGAAGGTTAAAACCGGGATCCCGGCCTTCTTCAGCGCTTCAATGATGAAATATGAACCCTCGACAGACAGCATGCAGTTGTCCGGGACCATGTAAACAACGCCGTCGATGCCGTTGAGCTTCGCTTCCTTCACAAACCAGCTTGCGTTCCATGGCGGCAGATGTAGGAAATCCTCCATGCCGATAAACCGGGCAGCCAGCGCGCGCAGAGGGTCTTTTGCCACATTGCGGCGGATATACGCGTCCGCGCCCATTGCCAGATACATGCTCCAAACAAACACAGCGCCGTATTTTTTTTCAAAATTTTGATAAAACGCGAAGTCGTGCCACAGGCCCCGGCCGAGCCACATCAGCCTGTATTTTTCATTTGGTACGGCTGCGTGCCCTTCATCAACAAGCGCCTTGATTTCCTCGTATAGGCCCCTGGCATGATCGGTGGCCCACTGCGTCCCCCGCTGCCACTGCGCCTGCATGACGGCGTTGATCGTATCGACGACGGTGACAGGCGCAGGTTGCGTTTTTGCGAGAAGGTCACGTGTCTTGAGATACCAGGTCTCCTGCTCGTTGATGAGCTCCGATACCTCAATGAGCCTATTTCGATCGAACATCCTGCCGGTTTTAGTCTCTATAAACCGGATGAGCTCCTTCAGGTCCTCCACAGCCAGGTCAAGCCTGTCGGGATCATAGAGCTCCTCCCACCTGTCGTGTGCCAGGTCCCACCAGTTTTCCGGCACAGTGCGCGCGTTGGTGCTTTCAAGGGGGTAATACACAGCGCCGTGATTTTTGGCGAACATCTCAAAGATTTTCCCCTGACAGTCACAGGCCAGCCGCGTGACGGCGATCGTCGGCGACGGAAGTCCGCCCCATGGCCCTTCCTCCCTGTCGTTGGGGTCCAGGCTCTCGGCAAACGCCATGACGCAGTAGGTGCACAGGTCGTCGCGGAACCCCGCGTCCTTCAAAAGCCCGCAGTACGCCGCCGTTTTGCGCTTGGCGCCGCAGATGGCCGCCCACCACTGGTTGACGACGAACGGAATGTCAAACGCTCTGAAGATTTCAAGCGGTACATCCGCGTTCAGATAGGCAAATTCCCCGCCGCTCCGGACGCGCTGCTGTATCGTCTGGAACCATTCCTTCTGATAAGCTGCAGATGCGGCTGTCGCTTTGAGCGATTTGACGGCGCGCTCCAATTCAGGCGCTTTCTTCTCCGCACTCATCCGCCGTCACCTCCCTTCAGGGAATCAATAAACTGGCGCAAGCTGTCGTCAAGACCCTCCGTTTTTGACACGGGATACTGTAAGCTCCCGAAGTACGCGCTTTTAATGCCTATCTCCGCGAGCGCCTTTTTCTGAGAAGGATACACCCAGGTCAGGGCGTCGTCATGGAAGCTCGTCATGAACAGGACACCTTCCGCTTTGGCTTTGCTGGTGCTTTCCGTCAGATCGGCGACACGCAGCGCGACGGAAGCCCTTTTTGTGTTGGATACGCGCAGCATATGCCGATCAACAATGGCTCGCATCGGGTCGATGTCCGTTCTGGTGTTGCTGTCGTAATATCTGTCTCCCCAGTCATGATCCTCTCCGACGACAACACCGCCGACATCTTCGATGAGCTCATACAACTCTGTTGTCTCCTGTGCGCTCCCCGTCAGATACAAACGCCTGCCTGTAACTGTCGGCCAGCTCCGCGCCTCCTGAGCGACAGTACTCACAAGGCGAGAGTGCTCGGATTTTTCCATAAAGAAGGCCGCGCCGATGATGACAAGTGCCTCTGAGCCGCTGATGCGTACGCTATCACCCTTGCGCAGCGTGGAAATTTCCCGTAACGCGGCCCTGTTCATATTGCATAATTCCGATGCGGCGCGGATTTCTTCGTCGTTGATCGCTCTGCCGGCCCAGGCCTCCAGTTCTTTTTTAAACACACCAAGGATAAACGCGTTGTGCTCCTGGTACAGAAGGTTTCGGCTGAACAGCCAGTCTATGAACACCGTCTGCGGCACGTGAATCGCCAAGTCATTCCTGGTTATTTCTCTCAGATAGGCAAAGAGGCGGACGCAGACATCGGCGGAATTTGTAATCACAAGGCCGTCGATAAGTCCACCGTATGTACCGTCAACAATTTTCTCAAAATGCGCCTGGGATACTGGGTCAAATGTGTTCTCGAGATACCTGCCGGCTAAAAGCAGCGGCCTATCCGGTCCGGCGTATACCTTGATCGGGAACATACCCACCGCGAGTATCAACTCTTCCGGAACATCCGCTCCAAGCTGACCGATAACTTTTTTCCCGTCGGCTTTCCACATACGCGCAGCTTCTTCCCTGTTTCTATAGAAATGCAACAGTTCCGAAAATGCCTCGCTCTTTAATGCGCAGTCGCGAATGCCCATCAGGAGATCTCCTTTTCTTTTTATCGTACCCGGTATGGCGCCTAAAGCTGCCCGTCATTATGCTTTCAGTCTGCAGCGCCTTAAAGTTCTTCAATTTTTTCATACAGCTTTTTTCTAAGCGATCATTACAAGAGAAGTATAGAGGTTGTGGATAGCCGAAAACAATATTCAAACTGAATACAAAATTTTGCCAACATTGTGCACACTGCAACATATATGACTTTGAGCGGTATTTTTGTTAAATATTGTGTTGAAAATTAGTGTTTTGTTTGTTACACTTTGGCTATATTCACGTATAAAGTGTTGTTTTGAATAAATACGATCGCATAAATTATGTACAAACTGTTCAGTTATTGTTGAACAAAGTTGGAGGACTCGCCATGCTGTCGGTTCCAATTTTAACCAGAGGCCTCGATGAATCGATTATCTTTGCGCAGGTTCCGGATCAGAATCTGGAAGGAATCACAGGAATCATGATGCTTGACGACGATACCGAGCCCGAGGAACAATACATTTATATCGGCGATATTGAGACGGCGCTGGAGAAAGTGAGGTTCTTTCCCCCTTCAGTGCACGTTGCCTTATTTTGCTCTGCCATTTCAGATTGTAGAATTGTTGAAGACATCCCCGAGGGGGTCTCCTTGATCATATTTTCAATACCTGTTGCCAAGCTCTATAACAGCATATTCAAATCTTTTACAGCATACCGCAGATGGATCAACGAACTTCAATCATACCGGTTTCATGAAGACGGGCTGCAAAAGATGGTAGAAACCGGCTTTCAGCAGATCAGGCATCCGATCATCGTTATGAATTCCGGCTTCAAATCAATGGCAGCTTTTATACCCAGCGATTATCATGATCCGATTACTGACGAGCTTAAAGAAAACGGTTTCCTGTCATACGATACTGTACGGATGATTTTTAAAGAGCAGCGCCGCCAGGAAGGCTACAGTAAAACATGCTCCGACTTGGAGTACGTCTCCGATATGACAAGACGCAGAACGTTTTCCCGTTTTATCAGACATTTGGGGAATATCGCAGCGCTCACCATGATCACCTTGTCAGGTACCGAACACGACCCATATAGCGCAATACTGTCTGTCGATCTATTCGATTGCATCAATTCATTTCTGATGGGCAACGAAAGACTGAAAAACCTTTCAAATACGGAAGCTAATACGTTGCTTACAGATTTGATCGAGCTCAAGCTAACTGATCAAAACGAGCTGAAAATGCGCCTGAAGCTACTTCAATATTCTTTTGCAAAGTATTACTGCCCGCTTATTCTGTCATTTGGCGAGCATAAGGACATCCCATGGAATTATGTTATCGGAGAAATGGAACAGATATTCCCGAGCAGCCTGATAACGGAGTATCAAGGAAATTTAGTTATCCTTGTGAATAAGGGCAAGCTTTTTTCCGCCGTTTCCTTTGATGAGCAGAAGATGCGTAACCTTCTTGAAACTTATAATGCCTACATGTCTATAGGCAGGTGCTCCGAATTCCTCACCTCGCTGCGTCCGCTTTATTTACAAGCTCTCGCGACAATCCGACTCGGCAGGATTTTTCGGAAAAACCAAAAAGAAAGAGTGTTCAAGTATGACGACTATTGCATGTACCATTACGTCGAAATGTGTATAGAGGCATCCATTAATACCCATCATTTCGGAAATATCGCCTATCTTTGTCATCCGTCTGTTATCGTATTGGCGCGCTATGACGAAAAAAACGGCACGAATCTCCGGCAGACTCTGTTTGTTTACCTCACCTCAAATTGTAATGCTACGCAGAGTGCCAAAAAGCTCTTTGTTCACCGAAATACGATCAACTATAAAATCAATTTGATCGAGGATATTATTGGAGAAGATCTCAAGGATTTTTCATTCCAGGAACAATTGATGTTTTCGTTTTACATGTTTGAATACATTGAAAAATACTTAAATGAAAACCCGCTGATAGATAGAATACGCAACATAAGCGCGTTCGATCCGGCAACCTACCGGTCGTTTTGACCAGGACATGATCAGCTAGAATACCGACAAAAAAATGCTCAAAACTAATTGTTTTGAGCATTTTTGGCCAAGTCTCGCTGCATCTCTCTCCATTAATAGACGACAACGTCATCATCTTCCCATTTGTACCTGGCGTTCAGCCCGGCATCCTCCGTGATCTTTACAATATACTTCAGTATCTCTCGGCCGGTCTGGGTATTCCCGTGCATGCGAGGGATGCCATCCTTTTCCACCTTCAAGAGGACCAGCCTGTATGAGGCGATTTTCCCGTTCTCTATAACCAGCTTCGCAACCGGACAGTAAATAGACTCAGGGTGAAACGGGTAGGTGAGATAATCCGGGTCAGGCACAAACCCAAAGCGCTCGACCCTGTTCATTACCCATTTCTCGTTTTCACTGCTTGGGTCGCCGGGGATCTTGCCCTTGAACAGCGGTGACAGCTGCGGAACATAACAGATAAAGTTGTTCAACCCGTGATAGATTGCCCTGCCTTTATATAGCTCGACTCCCCGCGCCAAATGGCTATGAGAGGCCACAACCACGTCGGCGCCGTTGTCGATCGCCCGGTGGGAAAGGAACTTTTCCCACGGCGTCACAACGGACGGTTGATGCACACGGCCTTTGTGGAAGTAGACGATCAGTAAATCGCACTGCTCTTTTGCCGCCGCGATCTCGGAGCAAACCTCATCACAGCTTATTTCATCAATGAAATTAAAGCCCATAAAGCTTGTGTCCATGTGAACGGGCTTTTTCAGGTCCCAATTATCGTTTTCCAGCCGGGTATGCGTTTGATCAAGCAGGTGTTCAGGAATATAGGCACGCGTAAAGTTCACATAGGAGACACCTCCTCTCGTATCCGTTGCAAAAGTGTATTTGGAGCCGACCGCGTTAAATGCAAGTACGCCAATCTTCAGTCCATCTTTTTCCACGAAAGCCGGTTTCTTAGCCTCTGTAATGTTGACGCCGCCGCCGCAATGAGCGATTCGTTTATCGTCACACCAATTCACTGTGGCAGTAACTCCGGCTTCGCCGTAGTCATAGAAATGGTTACCGGCAAGTGTCAGCAGGTCAATCCGGCCAACCAAAGGCTCAAGCGTGCTTGTAAGTTTGAATTCGCTGGCACAATCCAGTATCTCATCCAGGTAAGGCTCCTCAAGCTGCGCCATTCTAAAATCGCAACTGTCAAGGAGTCCATTTATGTGCGCCATATATCTTTCTGGCTCGGCACCCAAAACCAGGTCTCCCGCGAAAAGCAACGTATGACGTTTTTTAACCATGTTGATTTCTCCTTTTCACTAGATTGGCATTTTTGGTAGTTTCCCAGGTATTTGAATGTTATTGCGAACTTTTATTGCTTAGCTCGTTCACATAGTACGATAGCAGCAAGCACAGTTTAGCATCTTTTTCCATAATCTACAATCATCATAGGTATAACTCAAAGAAGACCCTTTCAGGTCTTCTTCGTTTAGTGGAGATGGATCCATTATGAGTCTCCTTTTTTACGTACTTATTTATTAATTTTATATTCTCTTATTGGTTTTTGCACAGTTTTACAACATTTTTACAACATTTTGTTAGTATCCAGATTTATATCAATTATTTTGGATATAAAAAACCCTCGAAAACTTTGCGTTTCCAAGGGTTTCGTGGCGGAGAGGAAGGGATTCGAACCCTTGTGCGCTTGCGCGCAAACTGATTTCGAGTCAGCCCCGTTATGACCACTTCGATACCTCTCCGTATTGCATTAATTAAGATACCGCATTATAATAGAAATGTCAACATTACGAACATGTCGTTTTCGTATTTGGTAGAAATTAATCTGTTCTATTGTCTGTACTGTTAAAAATGAGGTATTTATGTGGTAGGTTCTTTAAAAGAAGTCAATATCAAGGCCGACATGCCGACAGCCGATGACGCGATCCGGCGCATCACCTATCATTTGAGAACAAGTAAAACGCTTGGCATCAAAGTTTTAAAAATAATCCACGGTTACGGTTCAACGGGTACCGGCGGCAAAATCAGGGTCGAAGCGCGGCGTTATCTCGGCGAACAAAAACGCAAGGGCTTCATCCGCGACTATATCCCCGGTGAAAATTTTTCAATCTTCGATGAGACAACGCTGAAGGCCTTTCAGCTCTGCAGCGAGCTTCGGCACGACCCCGACCTCGAGCGCCACAACAATGGCATCACGATTATTATTTTTTGATTTTGGAGGCATCCATGAATCTCATCGTTGCGGTTGATGAAAATTGGGGCATCGGAAAAAACGGCACACAGACTGTTGTCATTCCGGAGGACAGACGCCGGTTCAGAGAGCTGACGGACGGCGGAACCGTCATCGTCGGGCATAGGACGCTGCTTGATTTCCCCGGAGGAAAGCCGCTTCCTGGGCGTAAGAACATCGTGCTGTCCCATAATGAGGCGCTGCGCATCGACGGCACGACGGTCGTTTCGTCGACAGACGCATTATTTAGAGAAATCGCAGAAACAGACCCACGTAAGGTCTTTGTCATCGGCGGCGATAAAATTTTCAAGCTGCTGCTCCCCTACTGCGCGCGCGCGTATGTCACAAAAATTATGGCATCTCCCGAGTCGGATTCCTTTTTCCCAAACCTGGACATGCTCGAGAACTGGGTGCTTGAAGACCCCGGCACGGTGACGACATATAACGGCACCGGCTATGCCTTCCAAATCTATAAAAACAGCACCCCGGTTGAAAATTAATAAATGAGGGATCACTATGTTTGAATTATTCGTCACAGGCTCCAATCTGCCGGACGCCTATCATAAGGCGCTGTTGGCGCTTCATCAAAACAATATGGAGCTCCCCTGCCCGGACTACAACACCAATCAAAAGGAAGCATCGATGACGTTTGTTGTCACGCAGCCTCTGACAGAGCCGATGATCAGCAAGCTCTTTATCGGTGATCCGCGTTCACTGGAGCAATACAGGCAGGAGATGCTTGACGGCATCCTTGATTTCGAAGTCGAGCGCGGCAACTGGGAATATACGTATCATCAGCGCATGGAGAGTCAAATTCCGTGGGTCATAGATGAGCTCCGACGCAACCCTGACTCGCGCCGTGCGATTATCAGCATCCGCAGTGAAGAAGATCAGCACACGGGCTCCCCCGCCTGCCTGCAGTCGATTCACTTTCTCATCCGCGAGGGTAAGCTGCACTGCAAAATCCTGTTCCGCTCGAACGACGCAACGAAGGCCGCTTATATGAACGCCTTCGCGCTCATCATGCTGCAAAAGCGCATTGCCGAAGCCGTCGGCGTCGGCGTTGGGTCGTACACGCACCGGGCTAACAGCTTCCATATCTATGAGCGTGACTATAAAATGTTTGATGGCTACATCAAACGCATCGAGTCCGGCAGTGACGTCACCTACGATTACATCGGAGATTGGGACGAGCAAATGGAAGAAGCCAAGCCGGCAATTGCTGAGATGGTGAAAAAGCTTCGGGAGCAATAAGTAAATAAAAGACAACGATTGGGGGCAAAGCTGTCCCCAATCATCTTTGTAGGGCGCAGCTTCCCAGAAGATTGCTGAAAATCTGCCAAAAATGTCATTCTGAACGTAGTGAAGAATCTTTTAAAGCTCGCTTATCCTAGCTTTATAAGATTCTTCGCTAAACGCTTGTTCCGAGCATTGCAATGGATGACAAACCAGTGTTTTTCAGCAGTCTCCTTCCCAGACGCGCCTTCGATCCGGATTACCTTATAACCTCGGCACTCTTAACACATGACGTATTCTGACGGCGTCGAACGG
The DNA here is from genome assembly GCA_942492735.1 of uncultured Eubacteriales bacterium. Lineage (GTDB taxonomy): Bacteria > Bacillota > Clostridia > Oscillospirales > Oscillospiraceae > Sporobacter. The sequence goes on along the minus strand of OW818648.1, from coordinate 2,769,297 downwards.
GCACATTTCCTGGCAGCAGAAGCAGGAGATGCAGGTTTTAGTGGACATTTCGGCTATTTTATTCGTTACTGAGATAATCTTCATCGGACAGCTCTCCGCGCATTTTCCGCAGCCCTTGCACTTATCTGTATCTATAATCGGAACCGCAACGTAAACACGCTTTAAAATTGTCCCGAGGCCACGCAACAAAAAGTTATGCTTTTCGTTTTTTATAATGGTTTCCGGCAGTAGGTAAGGCGGCTCGGCGGGACTTGCTTGAAAGCCAACCGTTTCAAGCCGGTCCGGTATGATGAGCCCCAATTCCGTTGCCTGAGCCAGAATCGGAACGTCTTCGGGTGGAATGCCCATCAGTTTCGCGGCATAATAATCCTGTGAGAACACATCCCGGGACGCCAGCATCAAGCCCAGATGGCGCGGCCGTCCGTTGAGCGGCCCATTCCCTTCCATCGTTTCGACGGCGTCAATCACTGTCACATTCGGATTGACCACCTGCGCGAGCTCGATGAGCATCCGGCAAAAATCGTTGATATTGGGGTACTTAAAGTGCCATTCCGGCTTCTGAAGGCCGGGGACAGACCCAAACAGGTTTTTTATACCGGCGGAAACCACCGTCAAGCCGTGTGTCTTCAGCTTGGCGACATTGATGATATAGTCGGCCTCGATAACCGGATTGATGATATTGAAGCTTTGATTAGCGAACCCCTCCGGACTCGAGACGTCATCATAGCCGGTATCCATGTTTAATACCGCCGCAGCCTTGAGTGCCTGATAGCCGCAGGATTCGTAAACTGCCCTCAGATTCCCCTGCTTATACAGTCCTCCCGGCGAATCGGCAATCGTGATGTCACAAACGCCCCGTTCTCTGAGCCAGCTAATGATCGCCATAACGACAGCAGGATGTGTCGTTGCCGTCCTTTCGGGGCGGTGCGCAGCCAGCAGATTCGGCTTGATCAGGACTTTCATGTCCGGACGGAGGTCTTTCTCAACGCCCAGCGCCTCAAATTGCCGGTCAATCGCAGCGCGCAGCTTTGATAATTCGTATGTTTCTACTTGCTCAACGGATACTATAGACATATCTATCTCCAAATAAATAAAAATATAAAAATATATAAATATGCAGATAACGCCCCACAAGAATACCAGAATGACTCTTTGTTTGCAAATGATTATCACGTATGTTATGATTCTTCAAAAAGATAAAAAAGAGAAATAGTCACATATTTCTCCTGGAAAGAATATGGTTTGATAAATGGATTTATTAATGTGTGTACCGAGTCTTTTCGGACTGGAGGGCCTCGTTTCTGATGAGCTCAAGCGCTTGGATATGAAAGACGTCCGCGCTGAAAACGGGCGTGTCTTATTTTCCGGTGATAATACGGATATTGCCCGGGCAAATATTAATCTGCGTACAGGCGAACGCATACTGCTTGTCGTCGGTGAGACACGGGCTGAGACCTTCGATATGCTGTTTGAAGGCGTGAAAGCGCTGCCGTGGGAAAAGTATATTCCGATGGACGGCGCGTTCCCCGTCAAGGGTCATGCGCTTGAATCCGCGCTCCATTCCGTCCCCGATTGCCAGAGCATTATAAAAAAAGCCATCGTCGAAAGGCTCAAATCCAAATATAACGTCGATTGGTTTAAGGAGACCGGCGATAAATACCAGGTACAGTTTGCGATCATGAAGGACGTTGCGGCACTCTATATCGACACCTCCGGCAGCGGGCTGCACAAGCGCGGGTACCGTCCCGTCGGCAACGCCGCTCCCCTGCGGGAGACACTGGCTGCGGCCTTGGTGAAGCTCTCGCGCTATAAAGGCAAAGAAGAAGTTTGCGACCCTTTCTGCGGCTCAGGTACGATCCCGATTGAAGCAGCTCTCATGGCTTTAAACCGCGCGCCTGGGATTAACCGCGCATTCGCCGCTCAAAGCTGGAAATGGCTTGACAAGGCTGTTTGGAGCAATGCGTTTCAAGAGGCACGTGATAAAGAATATCGCGGAAAATACGATATCTGGGGCGGAGACATTGATCCGGAGAGTATAAAAATCTCCTATGAGAATGCCCGCCGTGCCGGTGTATCGGAGCATGTCAGGTTTGAGGTGTCAGAGGCCGCCGACTTTAAGCGGGAGACAGCAGGGGGCATCCTTATCACCAATCCGCCGTATGGCGAACGCGTCATGGAGCATCAGGAGGCCGAGCGCATATACCGGAAGTTCGGGGCTGCCGTGAAGGCGCTTGATAACTGGAAAATCTATATTCTCTCCTCCCATACCGAATTCGAACGCAATTTCGGAAAAACCGCGGTTAAGAAACGAAAACTATATAATGGTATGATCAAGTGCGATTTGTTTATGTATTATTAAAGCACGCGGTGGACGATTCGTGAATCGTCCCTACGTCACTATAAGGCTCCTTTTGAAAGGAGCTGTCAGCATGCGACTTCGTAGAAGTCGCTTTGCGACTGAGGATTGTCCCCTGTTGCGCGTAACACCGACCCAGTGGTGCGGCACACGTGGTCAGCTCCTAAAGCATCACATATGTGATCGTGTACGACAGGCAATCACTCAGACAGCAACTACGAATTAGCCGCAATATCACAAGTGCGGTCTTTCGCCGTCAAGCCAAGCAGGCGTTATGCGGCACAGGAGACAATCCTCAGCCGCCTGCGGCGACAGCTCCTTTGCCTAAGGAGCCTTAAATTGTACGGCGGGCGATTAAAGTATCCTGTTTACGTGACATAGCGGGTTTTAGAATTAACTGAGCTGACTTAATAGCCATATTCATGAATTGCCTGAAAGGGGTAATGCTGTGAAACATCTTTTCATTGTGAATCCGGTCGCAGGCGGGAAAAAGCATCATCATGAAGAAACAATAAAGTATATCAACTCCGTTATGGCCGAATTACCGGAGGAATATGAGGTATACGTGACGAAAGCGCCGATGGACGCCTGTGTTAAGATCAAGGCTGAAGCAGCGTCCGGTGCGCCGCTGCGTGTTTACGCCTGCGGCGGTGACGGAACACTCAATGAATGCGTCAACGGCGCGGCAGGACATCGTCATGTCGCTGTCACCCACTTCCCCACAGGTACCGGCAACGATTTCGTTAAGATGTTTGGTCAGGAGGACGCGAAAAGATTTAAAGACCTCAACGCGCTGCTCGGCGGCTTTGAGCGATCCATCGACCTTATAGAGCTGCAAACGCCCGCGGGTGACAGCCGCTATGGCATCAACATCTGCTCTGTCGGTATCGACGCCAGAATCGGCACCGATGTACATAAATACAGTGCTATACCGATTATCGGCGGCGCGACGGGTTACGTCGTGTCCATGTTTATCAACCTCATGCGCGGCGTAAATCAAAAGCTAAAGATAACGACGGACAATTTAAGTCTTGACGCCAGCTTTGCGCTCGTTTGCGCCTGCAACGGGCGTTTTTACGGCGGCGGCTTCAATCCCGTACCGGAAGCGATGCCGGATGACGGTATCATTGAATTTCTGATAGTGACCGAAGTAAGCCGCCTAAAATTCCTAGGCGTCGTCGGAAAATACGCAAAAGGCCGATATAAAGAATATGATGACATAATTACCCACGTCCGCGGAAAGACTATGACTATTGAAAGTGAAAAAGAACTCGCCGTTAATGTTGACGGTGAGCTCATATTTGCAAACGATGTTTCTTTTAAAATGATTCCGCACGGTGTCAATTTCTTTTTTCCATCCGGCATGCGTTTCTTTGAGTCAAGAAAGCATAATGACGCTGATAATTTACGTAAACAGAAGATTTAAGAAGATATCGAGACTTATTTTTAGTTTTTCATCTTTTTGCGCTGATTTTCCCAAAGATTTGGTGATAATCACAGTTGCACATTAGCAAATCTTGGACTATTATTATACCTGCGTTAGCACTCATTGACACAGAGTGCTAACGCAGGTATAATAAAGCAAATGGCAGCATAAATTCTTCGGAAAGACATTATATTACAGGAGGTATTTGAATATGACATTGAAACCATTGGCTGACAGAGTCATCATTAAGCAGGTTGCCGCTGAAGAAACAACAAAAAGCGGGATTATTCTCACGAGCGGCGCGCAGGAAAAGCCCCAGGTTTACGAAGTACTTGAAGTCGGACCCGGCGGCATGGTCGACGGAAACGAAATCAAAATGGTTGTCAAGAAGGGCGACCGCGTGCTTTATACCGGTTATTCGCAGGAAGTCAAGATTGATGGCGTTGAAATGAAAATTGTTAAGCAGAGCGACATCCTCGCCCTTGTCCAATAAGCTTAAAGCGGAAATTTAGGAGGAATTATATTTATGGCTAAACAGATTATTTACGGCGAAGATGCCCGCAGAGCTTTGGAAAGAGGCGTCAACCATCTGGCTGACACCGTTAAGCTGACGATTGGGCCCAAGGGCAGAAACGTCGTTCTCGACAAAAAATTCGGCGCGCCGCTTATCACGAACGACGGTGTTACAATTGCAAAAGAAATCGAACTGAAGGACCCGTTTGAAAACATGGGCGCGCAGCTCGTTAAAGAAGTCGCATCCAAAACGAACGATGTCGCCGGCGACGGCACCACAACAGCAACCCTCCTCGCGCAGGCGATGATCCACGAGGGCATCAAGAACGTCGCAGCAGGCGCAAATCCGATGATCATGAAAAAGGGCATCCAGAAGGCCGTTATTGTCGCCGTTCAGGCAATCAAAGATAATTCACACCCCGTGTCGGGCTCAGAAGACATCGCGCGCGTCGGTGCTGTCTCTTCAGGCGACGAAAAGATCGGCCAGCTGATTGCCGATGCGATGGACAAAGTCTCACGCAACGGCGTCATTACTGTTGAGGAGTCAAAAACAGCCGAGACATTCTGCGAGGTCGTCGAAGGCATGCAGTTTGACCGCGGCTACATCACCCCCTATATGGTCACAGATTCCGAGAAGATGGAAGCAATCGTTGACGATGCGTTCATCCTCATCACCGATAAAAAGATATCTAACATTCAGGAAATCCTCCCTGTTCTCGAGCAGGTTGTCCAGGCTGGCAAAAAGCTTGTCATCATTGCCGAGGATGTCGAGGGTGAGGCCTTAGCGACACTCATCCTAAATAAGCTCCGCGGCACCTTCGTTTGCGTCTGCTGCAAGGCCCCCGGCTTCGGCGACAGAAGAAAAGAAATGCTCCGCGACATCGCAGCGCTCACAGGCGGCCAGGTCATCTCCAGCGAGCTCGGCATGGAGCTGAAGGAAGCCAATGTCTCGATGCTCGGCAAAGCTCGTCAGGTCAAGATGTCCAAAGACAACACCATCATTGTTGACGGTGCGGGAAATCCCGACGATATCAAAGCCCGTGTGAAGCAGATCACCTCCGAAATCGAAGCGACAACCTCCGATTACGACAAAGAGAAGCTCCAGGAGCGTTTAGCCAAGCTCTCCGGCGGCGTCGCCGTCATCAAGGTCGGCGCAGCCACCGAGACCGAGATGAAAGAAAAGAAACTCCGCATCGAGGACGCGCTCAACGCCACAAGAGCCGCCGTTGAAGAAGGCATCGTCCCGGGCGGCGGAACGATCTATGTCGTTGCCTCCAAGGCTGTTGACGCGCTTGTCAAGACGTCCACAGGCGATGAGAAGACAGGCATCGCGCTGATCGCAAGAGCTCTTGAGGCTCCGATCAAGCAGATTGCCATAAACGCCGGCCTCGAAGGCGCCGTTATCCTCGATAAGGTCAAAACCAGCAAGTCAGCAACCTACGGCTTCGACGCCGCCAAGGAAGAGTACTGCGATATGATCAAGTCCGGTATTGTCGACCCCACGAAGGTCTGCCGTTCCGCCCTTGAGAACGCCGCATCCGTATCCGCGATGGTTCTGACCACCGAGTCCCTCGTCTCCGATATCCCCGAACCCCCCGCAGCCCCCGGCGGTGCCCCCGACATGGGCGGCATGGGCGGCATGTATTAGTAGATAACCGTTAACCACAAGGGTACAGGATAAAACCTGTGCCCTTTTTTTTCGTCAAAAGCCAAGACATATATCGAACGCAAAGATCCGTAACGCACAACGGAAATACGCCTTTAGGTATGCACCATTGCTTTACATAATATCCACACAAACCCAGTAGCTGCAGCTTTTTCATTTTACATAGCCCGCGTCTTGTGTTATTATAAAATTGTTAGTTTTCTATAATATATCGAGACACAAAGGAAAAACTATGCTACAAAAAAATAGCCACGACAGCCGGCAGTATTACATATATATCGTCATCTCCGAAACCCCGACCGAGTTTGGCAGACTCATCCGCAAATTTGCGAAAATTAAATACAACCACGCCTCTATCGCTTTTGACCAGGAGTTACAGCAGCTTTATTCGTTCGGAAGGCGGCAGTACAAGAATCCGCTGAACGCAGGCCTTATAAAAGAATATCCTGAGAGATTTACGCTCAGGCGGTATTCACACGTCAATGTCCGAATTTTTAAGATACCGGTCACAAAAGAGCAGTACACGCTCGGTAAAAGCCGCATCCTGGAAATCAAGCACGACCGTGAGGGGTATCTTTTTAACCTGTTTTCCATCCTCTGCTACCCGGTCCTCAGGCAAGGCTTCCCTACATATAAGGCTTATACCTGCGCAGAATTTGTGGCGCATATGAGCAGAGTCATGGGTATCGGTATGGACCCGGACAAGCTGAACTGCGAGTACACGCCGGAGGAAATCGGCCGCCACGTCAGCGATTGGCTGTTCTTTGAGGGCAATCTGCTCGACTACTGCACATCAGCCCCAATCCCAACAGGCAATTTCTTTGACAACCCCGGGTACACACAGACGGCGAAAACCTATTGCGCCCTGCCCGTCAAGCTCCTGTACAGGAAAATCCGCTTCAGAAAAAAACTTGCGGCAAGCATGTAACAGAAAGAAACGACGATTTCCGTCAGGAAAGTCGTCGTTTCTTTCTGTATTTTTATCTATTATTTCTTCTTTCTTCTTTCTTCTTTAAAATCGTCGTTTCCAAATAAGAAATAAGAGAGCAGAAATAAAAAAGATAACGTTTACGTTTAATGATCTCAGCAGATTTCCGAAATGGTAAGTATCTCTTTAACAACAATAACAAGACAAATGAACCGTCCCCTTGTCTCGTTGGAACATTTTTGACAGACGTTCGTCTTATAATCGCAACCCTACAAAATATGAATTGCGAGGTAAAAAAATGAAAAGGCTCAAATTGTTACCTTTTTTGCTCAGTATCGCCCTGATTGTCGGACTTATTTCCGGCTGCAATACGGCGAAGCTTAACGAAGGAGCACTCGGCAGTACGAACAACCCTAATGGAGCAGCAGGCACAAACGCGACGGACCTTGTCGGCAGGGATTTAGCACAGGCTTTATCCTACGCTGATGTGTATAAGGCGATCAGCGAAGCAGCTTCGAGGAATTCCTATATGCGTAATGGCTTTGCCGTGGCTGAGGACTCCTCCTCAATCGGTAAGAACGCAGAACTAGGTGGCACAATGGCTCCTGCAACAGCTGCTGACAGCGGATCACAAGGCACAACAGCATCGCAGGGTACCGGCTACTCGGAGACGAATGTACAGGTTCAGGGCGTCGACGAAGGTGATATCGTCAAAACCGATGGGCAGTATATTTACGTCCTGCGCAACAACGAGCTGATCATCTTCAAAGCCGACGGCGCGTCGACAACAAAAATTTCGTCCGTCAAAGTCGGAAGTGACAATACCGGGGACAAACCCATGCCGGGCAACAACGGGACAACGCCGGAAGAAAGTATCTACACCAGTGAATACGCCTCGGATGTCTATGTGACAGGTGATACCGCTGTGATCATCACCTCCTATTCCAGCTACGGCCCGTATCTTGCCGACAGCACCATCAGGTCCGACGGCGCGGAGATCGCCATCGACACCGGAGTTGATGGAAAGATGGCAATTATGCCCGTAAATAACCAGCAGATTGCAAAGCTCCATATCTTCGATATCACAGACCGTTCAAATCCGGTGAAAAAAGCCGAGCTCGGCCAAGACGGATATGTTCTGACAACGCGTCTTATCGGCAGCACACTCTATATGATTTCAAACTACTATGTTTACAGCCCGGTCGAGGGCGACAACGGCACTTATATTCCAAGACTTTATTCCGGCGACACAGCCAAGCTTGTCAGCCCCGATAGCATTGCGATTATGCCCTATTACAATTCGACGGGTTACACTGTCATCTGCGCTTATGATCTGGCCACTGCGACTCTGAGCGCAAATCAGTCGATACTCGGCGGCGGATCTACTGTCTATATGAACAAAGACACACTCTTTATCGCCAATTCAACGAGCGATCAAATAGCAAGCAGCCCTTATACAGACAGCATTTACACCGTTATTGACTACACAATGTCAAATGTCACCGACATCACAAGCTTCGATATCAGTGGCGGTAAGCTCAGCCTCAAATCTTCAGGCTCTGTACCCGGCAGCCTGAATGATCAGTTCGCCCTCGATGAATACAATGGTAATCTCCGTGTCGTCACAACGTCGTACGGTCAAAGCTGGTCGGAATACACAGATAAAGCCAAGGGGTTCGTCAACTATGTTTACAAAGACCCCACTTCGGCAAACGCACTATATGTGCTTGACGGTAGCCTGAAAACAATAGGAAGCGTTACAGACCTCGCCGCTGGCGAGCAGGTATATTCGGTCCGTTTTGACGGCGCCATCGGTTACTTCGTTACCTTCCGCCAGGTCGACCCGCTCTTTGCCGTTGACCTCTCCGATCCGACGAATCCGACCGTGCTGAGCAGCTTGAAAATCCCCGGTTTCTCCGAATATCTCCACGTCTGGAACGATGGCCGCCTGTTCGGGCTCGGCATGGACGCAGACGCCGAAACCGGCAGAACCGACGGTATGAAGCTCACAATGTTTGATACCACGGATCCCACAGCCGTTTCGGTAAAGCACACGCTCAAGCTAGATACGGGATACAGTAATGCGTTGTATAACCACAAGGCCATCTTGATCTCTGCTGACAAAAGCATCATCGCCTTCCCTGCCGACAATGGATATGATATATACGGTTACTCCGATGAGCAAGGCTTCTTTAAGCGCGCAAGTGTTTCCTCCATCGAATGGTCCGGCGACAGCCGCGGCTTATACATCGGCGATACTGCCTATATCATCGACTACACCTCGATATCCGTTCTCGATATGAATGGCTTTACTCTCCTTAACAGAATTTCATACTAATACTGTTTTTCATAACACAATAAGATATCAGCATATCCTGCGTTACTTGTCATTCCCGCGCAGGCGGGAATCCAGTCTCCCAGGTACGCAGACTCCCGCCTACGTGGGAATGACAGCGCGGACGTAGACTCCCGCCTTCGCGGGAATGACAGCGCGGACCATGGCAAGTAACGTCATAACCGGCGGACACTATCAATCGTGTCCGCCGGTTATTTTTGATTTATTTGGTTATCTTCCGTCGCTGCAGCCCTTCAATGATTTTACGTCTGGCCTCTTCTTGCTTCCGCTTCTTCTCTCGTCGTTTGATGAAGTCCCGAATAACGAGCCAGATATATAGGCCAATCAAAATAAGGAAAATAACAATGATAAGCTGAACCCAAAACTTTGACAGCGTCTTCTTTATCTGGTCCTTAATGAAGCTGGCCTTGTCAAGATCGATATTATTCGCGGCAGTTAAGTAAACCTTCCCACAGAAATCGCCATCGATATAGACCATCATCTCTCCGAGAATATCTCCGCTTTTCACCGGTGCCGACAGTTCCTTGCCACCGGTCTGCCCATAGATCATGACATCTTTTGTGACATCCTCAGCTCTTATATCGCGTCTTGCCAGTATTGTAATCGTTTCTGACGATTTGAGCTCAATGGTATCGAACCTTTCTGCAAGCGTAATCTTCTCAGTGAACGCAGTTTCGTTTTTTTTAATGATATCCTGCCAAACGAAGCTATCAAAACCCCAATCGAAAAGATGCAGCGTTTCTGTAAAGCTATCGATGTTATCCGAAGCGCCTTCGGCCCCTGTTTGTTTTGCTCCGAAAACAACCGATATCAGGGACAAGCTGCTATTTGAGGCATAAGAAACAAAGCTATAGCCGTATTCACTCGATGACGCTGTTTTCCCTGCGGCGCAAAACTCATAATAGTATTCGCTGCTGCTGCTGAGCATAGCGTTCGAGTTGACAAGGCTGCGTTCGGGCGAAAGGTTCGTGGCTTTAACCGTATATGAGACGGTCCCGGCAACTTGAAGAAATAACGGATGCCCTATGGCTTCTTCGAATATCAGATACTGATCCCACGAGGATGTATATTGACCCGCGTCGGTAAGACCGCCAGCGTTTGTAAAGTATGTATCCGTGCAGCCCAAGGCTTCTGCCTTTTCGTTCATTTTATCGACAAAATCGGGAATATTGCCGCCGATCGTCTCTGCTAAAATATTGCATGCGTCATTCGCGGAGACGAGGTACATGCAATATATCAGGTCCTCGTAGCTCATTATCTCTCCGGTTTTTATATTCAGCGTTGTGTCAGCTTCTCCGATACCGTTTAGAAATGTTTCAGATGCGGTTATATTATCCTTGAGGGCTGTCTGTTCATCCTCGGCCGCTTCAACAGCTAATAAAAGTGTCATGACTTTCGCTATGCTGCCGGGTGCGACGCGCCGAGCCTTGTTTTGCTCATATAGAATTTTGCCGGATTTTGTTTCAACCAAAAGCGCAGCATCAGCCTCTATTTTCGGGCTTGAGAGTGCCAATACCGCCGGTGAAGCAAACGAAACGACAATCATTATTGTTATTAAAAATATGGTGAAAATATTTATTTTTTTCATACATTTCTCCCGCATTATGTTATAATAACTACTAAATAAGTTATTATATACATGATTGGGCTATCAAGCTCAGTAACTACTACATATGTCAGTATATCAAATAATATGCCATCTAACAATAACGCACGGCGATTTTTCACATTATCCTTTCGAAAGAACGGTGCCGTCATGAAGAATCTGAAAAAAGCGGAGCGCGCTGTTATTGCATTGACGGTTTTGTGTCTGATTTTCACTGCCGGTTATTTTGCCGGGAGAAGCGCGGCAGTTCAGGTCATTTCAATAGATAAGCTTGCTGCGGTGCCTGTCCCCGTTTTAATCAGTCCGATTCCCACGCAGTCGCCTGCAATTAGCAGCAAAAGTCCCGGATTTTCGGAGAAAATCAATATCAATACGGCATCCTCTGCAACACTCGAGGGGTTACCGGGTATCGGATCGGTTCTGGCTCAGAGCATTATTGATTACAGAAATAAAAACGGCAGCTTTAAGAGTATTGAGCAAATTATGGCTATCGACGGTATCGGCGAGGAAAAATTTAATGCAATGAAAGACATGATAGCTGTCGGATGAAGGTGTTAGTGTGAAATGTATATTTCACACTATAGGTGATTGGAGGTTATATATGAAGATTTTAGTTGTTGACGATGAAAAGCTCCTTGTGAAGGGAATTAAGTTTAACCTGGAGACGGAAGGCTATCAGGTCGATGTTGCCTATGACGGTGAAGAAGCAGTCGAGCTCGCCAGAGGCGGTAATTTTGATTTGATCATACTCGATGTCATGATGCCGAAGCTCGATGGTCTGGAGACCTGTATGCGCATCCGTGAATTCTCAACCGTGCCGGTGATCATGCTCACCGCCAGAAGCGAAGACATGGATAAAATCATTGGTTTTGAATACGGTGCCGACGATTATGTCACGAAGCCTTTTAATATCGTCGAGCTCAAAGCCCGAGTCCGCGCGCTTCTCCGGCGATCTTCCCTTCTGAGTCAGAATACAGGTGATGCCTGCATGACGATCGGGCATATCGTGATCGACACAGAAAAACGAACAGCAAAAAATGATGGAGTTCCCGTGGAGCTCACAGCGAAAGAATTTGATGTCATTGAGCTCCTGGCAAAGAATCCGGACCGCGTATACAGTCGCGAAAACCTCTTGAATGTGATATGGGGCTACGACTATCAGGGCGATATCCGCACGGTTGATGTGCACGTCCGGCGTCTGCGCGAAAAATTGGAAAGGAATCCAGCCGAGCCCGAACGCATTATGACAAAGTGGGGAGTTGGCTACTATATTAAGGGATAATGTCAGAATAATCAGATTTTTCAGCAGCATCAGGACAAAATTCGCGCTGATGTACTTTTCGATCATTGCGATTGTGCTGATACTGATGAATACGTATTTTTTGACGGCGTCACGCGATATAATTTTTAACTCGAAGAAGACGTTTATTGAAAATCAGGCGAACCTGATTGCCACAAGCCTCACGCCGCTTGACATTCTGACCGTTACCAATGTCAATCAGGTTATGAACCAGCTTGATTTGGCTGGACTGACGCATATAACGATCACCGGTATGGGCGGCAACTTTCTTTATGATTGGCCTACCGATGATGAAAACAACGACAGCGCCTATGTCAGTGAAAATGTCGGTAAAGCAATGGCAGGATTCGATGTATTTAATTCACGTTTTTCAGACGGCGCTTTTTCCACCAGCGCTTATGCGCCTGTCTACAGCGACGAAGGCGTCATCATGGGTGTCGTCTTTATCAATGAATACGATGCCGCGCAGGGGCAAATTCTAATTGGACTGCAGAGTTCGATAAAGAGCATATCACTTGTCGTTTCTTTACTCTCGATTATCATGGTCGGCTTTTTCATGTGGACAATCATGCACCGGATATCCTCCATATTGAGCGCCATCAAATCCGTGCGCGAGGGCGAATACAACTACCGCATCCAGATACGGGGTAATGATGAAATGGCGCTCCTTGGCGACGAGTTCAACAGCCTGACGAATCGCCTGCGCGAGACGGAAGAAATCAGACGCCGTTTTGTTGCCGACGCGTCGCACGAGCTTAAAACACCGCTGGCTTCAATTCGCCTCTTGTCCGACAGTATTCTGCAGAACGAGGAGATGGATGTCGACACCGTACACGAGTTTGTCAATGACATCGGTACGGAAGCCGAGCGCCTTTCAAGGACAACCGAAAAGCTCATGAGTCTGACGCGGCTTGACAATAAGGTTCTCATTAAGCGGGAAAGCGTCGACATCCGAAATGTGATAACGAGCACGCTGCGGATGCTCAATCCGCTGGCCGAAAAATCTCAGCTCAGGATCATGTCAAAGCTAGACGGCGGGTGTTTCGTCTATTCGACTGAGGATGATATTTATCAGATCGTATTCAACCTCGTCGAAAACGCCATCAAATACAACATGCCCGGAGGCAGCGTTACGATTTCGCTCACACACGCGAATAAAAACATCCTGCTCACTATCGATGACACAGGTATCGGCGTTCCGGAGATCGACCTCCCCTACATCTTCGACCGGTTCTACCGTGTCGACAAGGCACGCTCGCGGGACGCAGGCGGCAGCGGTCTCGGTCTGTCGATCGTTAAGGCAACTGTCCGTGAAAACGCGGGGACGATTACTGCTTTGCGGCGCGAGGGCGGCGGTATGCGTTTTCAAGTCACCTTCCCGCTGTATACGCCCTCCTCAGACTGATACGCTTCATCCACAAACAAATCTCGAAGGGGTAATTCGATATGGAATACAAAATGGACACCAATTGCGTGCAGGCCGGGTATACACCGAAAAACGGCGAACCGCGCATCCTCCCTATTGTCCAAAGCACGACATACAAATACGACACGAGCGAGGATATGGCAAAGCTGTTCGATTTGACGGGCGAAGGGTATCTTTACACACGCATCGCCAATCCCACCAATGATGCCGTTGCGAAGAAAATCTGCGCGCTTGAAGGCGGTACAGCGGCCATGCTGCTGGCTTCCGGACAGGCTGCCGTCTTTTACTCGATATTCAACATTGCCTCATGCGGTGACCATATCGTCTGCAGCTCCACCATCTACGGAGGTTCATTCAACCTTTTTTCGAGCACCATGAAGCGCATGGGCATCGACTTCACCTTTGTGTCTCCAGATGCCTCCGAAGCCGAGCTGAACGCGGCATTCCGTTCAAACACCAAAGCCATGTACGGCGAAACGATTGCCAATCCGGCGCTGACCGTTCTTGATATCGAGCTGTACAGCAAGGTCGCACACGCGAACGGTGTGCCGCTCATTGTCGATAACACGTTTGCGACACCCATCAACTGCCGCCCCTTCGAATGGGGTGCCGACATCATTGTCCATTCGACCAGCAAATACATGGACGGCCATGCGTCCGTTATCGGCGGCGCCATTGTCGACAGCGGCAATTTCAATTGGGACGACTATCCGGACAAATACCCCGGACTGACATCACCGGACGCGAGCTATCACGGCGTCATATACACAAGGAGCTTCGGTCAGGGCGGCGCGTACATCACGAAGGCGACAATGCAGCTCATGCGGGACCTCGGCGCTGTCCCCTCTCCGCACAACTCCTTTCTCCTCAACCTCGGTCTTGAGTCTCTCCACGTCCGCGTGCCGAAGCACTGCTCAAATGCCTTAAAAGTTGCCGAATATCTCAAGTCGCATGATAAGGTCGCCCGCGTGCAATATTGCTCCCTGCCCGGTGACAAATACTATACTCTGGCGCAAAAGTATCTCCCGAACGGCTCCAGCGGTGTCATATCCTTCGGACTCAAGGGCGGCAGAGCGGCTGCCGAATCTTTCATGAAGGAATTGAAGCTCGCCGCTATTGTCACGCACGTCGCCGACGCACGCACGAGCATCCTCCATCCGGCCAGCGCCACACACCGCCAGATGAACGACGAGCAGCTCCTCGCCGCCGGCGTTTCCGCCGATTCAATGCGCCTATCCGTCGGCATCGAAGATGTTACAGACATCATCGCCGATCTGGAAAACGCTCTTAAAACGGTTCGCTGAAACCCGAAAAGGTTCATCAAAACATCTTGACAACAAGGGTGAAAGACGTTATAATTCAGTTCTGCTGAGTCTTTCACCCAAGCTAAAAGATCAGCTGTTCTAATGTGAAGCGAAAATGCAAAATGAAGCGGGATTGTGTAAAGGTAGCACCACAGACTCTGACTCTGTTTGTGAGGGTTCGAATCCTTCTCCCGCTGCCAAGAAGAAAACCCTGTGATTTCATCGATCACAGGGTTGTTTTATGCCCTTTGAAAAGGCTTATCACCACAGTTTTCACCACAATTACAATAATTTTACCCCTCATATGGCCTTTTACCGGGCAATGTGAGGGGTTTTATTTACTCTGCTTTTTTGATCTGCTCAATATAGTTCTGCATACAGGCGGCGCTGTCTTCTTTCATTTTCTCGCTCACCTGGCCGTATCGGTCAAGCGTAAATGCCGCTGTAGCATGTCCGAGGTTGCAAATTCATTCGTCAGAACTACTCCCACGTCGATTGTATTTCGTTATAGACGTCAATATTTTTTATTCCGATATAGCACTTTATTGCATCCCAAAGCAATGTAATTGCAAAAACAAACAGACCAAACGCCGCAATATAATAGAATGGATAGAGCGGAATCTTTAGGACTGCTGTCGTTGTACCTGCAGTCAGGGAATAATTACCCTGCATAATTATTGCATAAGTGCAAAAGCCTGCGGTGATGAAGCTTAATAATTCAAACGTGCCATATAGCAGCATTTGTATAACTCTCGGAAATTTTGGCATAAATAATGTCACATGAATATGACCTTTGTGAGTCTGCGTATATGCGAAAGCGGCAAAGAGCATTACCAAAAGCACACGCTCGACTATTTCATATGTACCCACAATCCCTTTTTGCAGCATACCACGCGCCAGAACGTCAGCGACAATGAAGACCATAATCACGACAATTCCAACATAGCCGACATATCCTATTGCGCCTGTAATTAATGAAAGAATCTTGTCAATTTTTTTAATCATATTAATAACCCCGCATTCCTAAAACAGAAGACCCGGCAGCCACGTGGAAAGCACCGGGAAGAACACAACAATGATTATTGCCAGAATAAGCGCGGGTACAAATGGCATCAACCCTTTGAACGTCTTGGCTAGCGGAACTTTTGAAACGCCGGAAATAACGTAAGCGCACACACCAACCGGCGGTGTTATGAAACCAAGCTGCATTACAAGAACAATCAGCACTCCAAACCATATCGGGTTGAACCCGAGCGAGAGAATTACCGGCAGAAAAATCGGAACAGTGAGTGTAATCATCGGTAGCGCATCAATAAAGCAGCCCATGACGGCGTAAATGAGCACAATTATGAATATAACAATAAAAGGCGAAACTGCGAGACCACCAATGAAGTTTGCGATGGCCATCGGAAGAGAGGCGACGGCAAGGAATTTTCCGAATACTGATGCGCCGATAAGAATTATGTAGATCATCGCGCATGTTTTCAGTGAGTTTTTTATAATATCAAGAAAGACTTTAAATGTAAATTTGCGGTTGATAATTGTAATTATCAGCGCCGCAAAAGCCCCGAAAGCGGCTGATTCAGGCACTGTAAATAAACCGGTAAACATTCCGACCAAAACGATGAGAAACAGCACTGCCATTCCCCAAACATCTTTAAGACCGACAATTTTTTGTAACAATGTATATTTTTCTGTTGATCTAGGAGCAAGGGATGGATTCCTGAGTACCATTATGACAACAAAGGCCATGAGTATAAACGCTGTAATTAAGCCGGGTATAATACCGGCTGCAAAAAGTTGTCCGACTGATTGTTCAGCCATAATGGCGTACACTATGAAGGGAGTAGATGGTGGTATCATAATTCCGAGGGTACCACCGACTCCGACAGCGCCGACTGATAGTTTATCGTCATAACCATATTTGCGCATAGCTGGTATCGATACAGCGCCCATCGTGGCAACAGTTGCCGGAGCAGAACCGCAAATGGCTCCGAATGCAGCGCAGGCTGCAATTGAGGCGCAAGCAAGCCCGCCTGGTAGTCTCGAGAGCCATTTGTTGGCCGCCCTGAACAGCCCGTCGCTAACTCCCGCAGCAAATGCCAGATTACCCATGAGCACAAACAGCGGAATGACAACAAGGGTATAGTTTGAAGCTGTGTTTGCCGGAATTTGTCGCAAGAGACCGATAGCGGCATCGACATTCGTGATGAGCGCAAAACCGATTATGCCGATAAGCATCATGGCCAGTCCGATATTCATACCGAGCAGTAAGAGAACAACCATCACTATTATTCCAATAATAGCAATTGTAATAGGATCCATATAATACTCCTTACCTGTTTCGGATCGGCTGCACCTCAACATCACTACAATGACATCTAAGTGCAGCCGCATCCGCAACTCAATAATTGCAGCGCGAACGCGTTCTTATATTTGAGTCGCGTTACACCGCTTAATAAGGGTTCGACGGCAGTTAACTTACTGGAAACTTTTCACAACCTTCATTGTACAGCTTAATCGCAAGGTCAGAGTATGCTTTGGCGTCAAAAGTGTCTGTACTGTGGGATTTGCTCCATTCTGCGATATACTGATCAGCATAAACCTTAAATTGTGCAAGCTCGGCGTCTGTTAGAGTGATCTCCTCGATACCATAATCTTTCAAACCGGTATCATGGCTGGCTTTATCTTCGGCAGCAAATATATCAACATAATCATTCGCTGCAGCCGTCGAACCCCAGATCTCATCAAAGGCTTCTTTATATTCTTTCGGTATATTGTCATAGCTTTTTTTGTTCATCAAGATAATAAATGGATTTGAGTAGAACGGGATATCAATTGCATAATCGAAAACTTCGTAAAGTGTATTGGATTTTATGCCGCTCCACTCAAACGTAAAGCCCTGTACAACGCCCTTATCCATGGCTTCATATATTTCACCGGCGCCCATAAAGACCGGTGAAGCACCCCATTGCTTTAAGCAAGCTTCGGGAGCACCTGACATTGTTCTGATCTGTAATCCGGCCAGCTCTGCGGGTGTATGAACCGGAACTGTTGTGAAAAGCTTATTGGTTGGGCCTGTATAAAGTCCGAGCACTTTAATTTCCGAAAGTTCTGCCTGAAGTTCTGGTGACTGCTTATATAATTCCTGCAGCGCATATGTAGCAGCCTTTTGATTACCATATGCCAGAGGCAATTGGAAAACCTCGGCAAGCGGGAACTGTCCTGGTGCAAACGGAGTGCAGAACCATCCTATATCAGCGGCACCGGACATAACTCCCTCAAGTACTTCCAGGTGGCTGAATAATGTACCGCCCGAATGTATCGTTATATCAAGACCACCGTCTGTTGCTTCGAGAGTCTTATCAGCAAGACTCTGATAATAAATTGCTTTTGAAGATGCTTGCGGATCGCCAATGCTGAAGTTCAATTTATGTACTGTTTTTTGCTTTGGAGCGCATGCAGTTAAAAGTGATCCGATTAGTAACAACGCCAGGAGCAAGCATAATAATCTCGACTTTTTCATATAACCCGTCCTTTCCTTTTTGCGCATTTGTTAATCTCACCAAATTTATTGCTGTTGCGGATGTAAAATTTGCCAGTCTTTGCTGATTATACCACTGCGTTTATAGATATGTCAAACAAATAATCAAGGTTTTCTATCTTATTTTTGTGTAATATGCAATAAAATAAGCTGTCAAATTTGCCGGAATATCACTTAATACGTTTTATTTATCTGTCATTAAACTTGGTTTAACTCGTAATTTAGTAAGCAATTTTCCATATGGCCAGTACTAGATTATGATGTGATTCTTGAAAAATGTGGATTCTGGCCTAAAAAAAGATTATGGCTAGATACAAAGCTCAGTAGTCCGTACAAAGGACAGATGGGCTTGGCGGCAATATCACCCAAAACGCCCAATGGCTAATTTATTGTCCGGTAAATCGCCCCCTATTCGCATATACTGATGATAGGAGGCGTACCTGTGAAAGCAATCGAATCAATAGAACAGTGGTACAAATTGTCCGTAAAGCTCATCGAAAACGGATATCAGATTTGGCAAATGCAATACGACACCCGAGCACCTGAAGGTTTCCACGCGTGGTTTTACTTAACGGGGAAACCAGAGTTCGAGATCGTCACACATAATGATGCCGTGCATGATGCAATCATAAAATACAGATAAAAGCCGCCAAGTACTGCTCCCCCACAGCTAAAGCCACAACCTTGTTCCCAGTCAAGGCTGTGGCTTTGCTTTATGAAGGAATAAAATGAAAAAAGTGAATCAATCGTTGATTACAAACGCAGTATATATGTCTGATGTTTCGTTGTATTGATGGTTGTCTGAACTTTGTGTGAATTGTTGGTCAATGTCCGATGCGGGGGGTGTCGTTTTTGAGACAGAGAACCGTCCCCTATCTCGCACTGGATTAATGTGTGAGATGATGGTAATATACAAGTTAGCTGATCGATTATTGAAAGGATCAACAAACATGAAAAAGGCTACTGTTATTGGCTATGTCAATAAAAACCGTCAAAAGAATATCGGCCCCACGGGCGTGCCCGGAGCCGATAAAGTGCAGCTTTCTTACAATATGAAATGCTTATACTGCGGCTTTGATTATAAGGCAAATGGGTCGGATATTTGGCAGCGAACATGCCCGAAGTGTCAAGGCGGCAGATCTTAACACAAAAGAACCTTCCCCATGTGTTCTCAGGCGACGAATTTATATTTGACGCCGTTCCAATAATCCTGCCATAAGGCTGTGAAATATTTGTCATCGTTGCGGCTCAGCAGCATCCATTCCAGGTATCCCTGAATCATCATCAGGTATGTAAAAAAGAAAACCTTGAATCTGGTGAGCGCCTTGAATTCAGGGTGCTTGACGCTGATGATGGCATACAGATCATTATGCAGTTTTCGAATGTATAGCCAGTCGGTTTCGGTTCGCAGCTCCTTGTATTCACTGCTGTGTTTTATGATATTAATTCTTTTCCAAAGCAGTAAGCGTTCGTGAACAGAAAATACTGTGACGATACTTTCGAATATCCCTCGAAGAAGCGTCTCAACTGACGAATCCCTCAGGTCATCTACCGTTTTTTCAAGCGACTTAATGACGATCTCCGTCTGTTCTCTGAGGACATCCGCAATGATTTCGTTTTTGTTTTTGTAATGGGAGTACAGTGATTGTTTCTTCAGTCCGAGACTGCTTGCGATATTATCTGTTGTTGTTTCACTGAATCCCTTATATGCAATAATATGAAATGCTTTACTTCTGATGTCTTGCTTTGTTACCATAAATACTCCACTTTCCACCATAATCAAAAAGAACAAATTGACGAACTAATACCGCACTGTTGACCATTATAAAAATCCGACGAAATATATACAATGAGATATAATGCGTTCATACCGTAAAAAAAGTATGGTGTTAGATATTCAATGTTTTTCTGTAGGCTGTCGGCGTCAAGCCGACAACCTTTTTGAACAATTTTGTGAAATATTCGTCACAATATCCGATTTTTGAGGCGATTTCATAATTTTTTAGGTTACGATCCGCCAACAGTATTTTTGCTCGTTCAACTTTTACAAAGGTGATATAATCGATGACGTTCTGCCCGGTCTTATCTCTGAAGAGCATGCTGAGGTAGGATCTGGAGATGAAGAGCTTTTTCGCAATTTTATTGAGAGAAATTTCGGTGTCTATATTATCAAGGATGATTTTACATGCATTCTTGATCATTATATTGTTATCGATTTCGAGTTCAAATTTCTGGATGACCGCGGTGATACTCTCAATGATTTCCAAAAATTTATTTTTAATCTCCGAAAGCTCTTTGCATTCCGACAAATCCGTTTTACATAATTCCGTCACTGCGGACAGCTGCTCTATCCACGGGTTTTCACGGACAACGGCGTCAACAAGCTTTGTAATGACGCTGTTAAATATGTAGGCTGTCTTAAGGCAATCATAATTGACGCCGGCCCATGTTGTCTCCAGCATTTTTGTTGCAATTGCAATGGACCTACTGCCGCCGTCGGCAATACTCACAACCAGATTCCTGAGCTCATTTGCAGGAAAATGCTCCTGTACATTTTCCTGGAGGATGTTTTTCATATATTCAATACTTGACTGCTCCAGATTTTTTTGCTTAATGTACGCTGACGCTTGTAACAGCATTTTAAGGAACTCGTCTTCATTAATAGGTTTGAGCAGATATTCGATTGCACCGTTGGTAAACCCCTGCCGGGCATATTCGAAGTCACTGAATTGGCTCATCAGCACAACGCATTTACAGAGCTTGTCCTCGAGAACCTTCTTCGTGAGCTCTATACCGTCGACGATCGGCATCCTGATATCTGTTATCACGATGTCAACGGGTTTCTCGTTCAATATTTTAAGTGCGTCCCGTCCGTTTGATGCTTCGGCCGTGATTGTAAAACCGGAGACCTCGCCCCAGACATTCATGGCTCTGAGCTCGTTCAAACTTAACTTAACGTCATCGACAAGCAGTACACTATACATAACATCGTCCTCTTTCGTCAGATCATCTGTGAACAGCATACTATAATTCAACTTATACTAACACAAAAATAGATGGAGTTGAATGACATATTTTACGCTTTGCCCTAGAAAAATTTAGGTTGTTTTATCTGTTTTCAGGAAATGAGAGATCAAAACAGGCAGAACTTCATTTTCTCTGACCGCATTGGCATATTCTTCGGGTTCGTCCTCATGCGAAGGGATGTCGTTGGCATCATTGATTATAGGCATGGACATGATGCTATTTTCAGCAATCGGTCTTTTTTCCATTTGCATATCTCCCTCACTTATTTCTTGGGTTTCCCCTTCTATGGTATTCGCGTGAGCTGCATTTTGTACAATGTCCAGCGATTAATCGGTTCTGACTGTAAATGCTTCATATTTTATGTTAATATTAAGTTGCGTAATGATAGCTTTTTAAGAAACAGGGGATAATTTTTATATTGACTATCTCTGATGATGCCCGGAGCACGCGGGTAACGGCGTCAGAATACTATATCTTAGAGCAGAGCACGCTGTTTTACAGAAGGAGGCGCGCCATGGAAGGAATATGCTATATTGTCGGGGCGGGACAAATTGACGACTTTATTCTTGAACCGTCGGAAAATGATTTTGTCATTGCCGCAGATGCGGGATATCTGAGCCTGGCGGGGCTCTCGGTTGTTGCCGATCTCGTTGTCGGTGATTTTGACTCCATGCCGCAAAAGCCGAATCATCCGAACGTTATAGAGTACCCGCGGGAAAAAGACCAGACCGATATGATGCTCGCCATCGAAGAAGGTTTGCGCCGCAACTATAAAAGGCTTGTCATTCTTGGCGGACTCGGCGGCAGACTGGATCACACCTATGCGAATATCCAGACGCTGATGTACATTGCTCAAAAAAACGCCATCGGGTATCTGCTTGGCGGAGGCACCGCCGTCACGGTCATCAAAAACGGCAGTATCGCATTTGACAGCGAAAAAAAAGGTATCATCTCCGTATTTTCCATTGGAGAGACAGCTCAGAATGTAACGATTGCGGGGCTTAAATATGAGCTTAATAATGCCGTTCTGGATGGGGCTTATCCTGTCGGGGTCAGCAATGAGTTTACAGGCAGTAAAAGTGAAATCTCCGTCACAAACGGCAGTTTGATTATCATATGGGAAGAGAACGCGACCAATTTCATTGACAACCTGAAAGAAGCATGCTATAGTGCCCATTAATAATTGAATATTCAGGGGAGCTTGTTTGACAGGCTGAGAGGAAGGTATGAACTTCGACCCTAAAACCTGATTTGGGTAATGCCAACGTAGGAAGATATCATAGAGATTTCAACGGGAGATACTTTCAGGTATTTCCCGTTATTTATTTTTTAAAGAAGGCAGCTTATGGAGAACAAAAAAACCTCGCTATTTGAAAACGGACTTATTTGGTTTGGCGCGGCTGTGTCGATTGCGGAGATTGTGACGGGTACTTTTTTAGCCCCGCTTGGTCTTGCAAAAGGCCTGCTTGCGATCCTGCTCGGCCATCTGATCGGCTGTGTGCTTTTTTACCTTGCCGGACTCATCGGTGCGAGCACCGAGCGAAGCGCCATGGAGACCGTCAAGATATCGTTCGGTCAAAAGGGAGCTTTGCTGTTTTCATCACTCAATGTTCTGCAGCTCATCGGCTGGACAGCCATCATGATCGTTATCGGCGCCAACAGCGCCGGTCTCATTCTCAATATCGGCGTATCCGCCTGGAGCCCTAGGCTCTGGAGCCTTATCATCGGCGCGCTGATACTCGTCTGGGTGCTTGTCGGCATCAAACACCTGCGCAAGCTGAATGTGATCGCAATGGCCGGACTTTTTATCCTCACGGTCATACTCTGCGCTGTCATATTCCGCGGCAAAATGACAGCGCTGACAGAGGGGAGCATCAGCTTCGGACAGGCTGTGGAATTGTCGGCGGCGATGCCGCTGTCCTGGCTGCCACTTGTATCGGATTACACGCGTTTTGCCGCAAAGAAAAAAGCTGCGACGCTTGTCAGCAGCCTCGTCTACTTCTTAACGAGCTCCTGGATGTACTTTATCGGGCTTGGCGCGGCACTTTTCGCATCAGACAGTGATATTGCGCAGATACTGCTCAGCGCGGGGCTCGGCTCTGCAGGGCTGCTTATCGTCATTTTCTCAACGGTAACGACCGGGTTTCTTGACGCTTTTTCAGCCGGGGTGAGCGCTGTCAGCATTGTCCGCCGTCTTGATGAGAGATGGCCTGCCATCGCCGTCTGTATTATCGGGACAGTATTGGCGGTCCTGACGCCGATCACACAGTTTGAAGCGTTTTTATATCTCATCGGCTCTGTTTTTGCCCCGATGATATCAATTTTGATTGTCGATGTGTTTATACTCAAAAACGACGCGACCAACTCGAGTGTTCATGTTAAAAATCTCATCGTCTGGGCTATCGGTTTCGCTGTGTACCGGCTATCGATGCAGCTCGATACACCGGTCGGCAATACACTCCCCGTCATGGTCATCACTGGGCTGCTATGCTTTTTAGTCAATAAGATCGGAGGTCACAAAAAATGTTAGGACAATTTCTACAGGAGGTCCGCTCAAAAGCGCCGCTCGTCCACTGCATCACAAACTATGTTACGGTCAATGACTGTGCCAATATTCTATTGTCTGTCGGAGCCTCGCCTATCATGTCCGATGATATCAAGGAGGTCGAAGAGATTACATCGATTTGCGGCGGTCTGGCTATCAATATCGGGACGCTTAATCAGCAGACAATTCCCTCGATGTTTCTTGCGGGAATAACGGCAAACGCCTTGAAGAAACCCGTCATTCTAGACCCGGTCGGTGCAGGCGCTTCAAAGCTCCGCACCGAAACAGCATTGAAGCTGAATGAGGACGTCCGGTTCTCCGTCATCCGCGGCAACATCTCAGAAATAAAGGCGCTGGCAATCGGCAGCTTCTCGACAAAGGGCGTGGACGCCGACGCAAGCGACATTGTCACAACACAAACGCTTGATGATGCCGTATTATTGGCAAAAAAGTTTTCGAAGATAACAGGCGCTGTGATTGCTATCACCGGTGCTGTTGATATCATCGCAAACGAAGAAACGGTATACCTCGTATACAACGGCCATCCGATGATGTCAAGAATCACAGGCAGCGGCTGCATGCTCACAGCCCTCATCGGCGCTTATCTGGCGGCTCATCCCGAACGCGTCCTCGAGGCCACAGCAGCCGCTGTCTGCGCGATGGGTATCTGCGGTGAGCTTGCCTACAATAAATTCCGGGATCTCAACAGCGGAAATTCATCGTACCGGAACGATCTGATTGACGCAGTGTTTAATCTGTCCGGTGAGACTTTAGAGAAAGAGGCCAGATATGAAGTGCGCGCCTGACACTTTTCTCTTATACGCGGTGACAGACAGGTCATGGCTTGGCGACAGCACACTGAGAGCTCAGGTTGAGGACTGTCTCATCGGCGGCGTCAGCATGCTTCAGCTGCGTGAAAAAGAGCTTGCTTTTCAGCCTTTTTCAGATGAGGCTGTCGAGATTAAGACGCTGTGCGCAAAACACTGCGTCCCTTTCATTATTAATGATAATATCGATATCGCATGTGCCTGCGATGCCGACGGCATCCACATTGGTCAGGGCGATATGAACGTCATCGCCGCACGGCTCAGGCTCGGCAGCGGCAAGATCATCGGCGTTTCGGTTCAAACGGTTGAACAGGCACTTCACGCCGAACGCGACGGTGCCGACTACTTGGGCGTCGGCGCCGTTTTCCCGACATCGTCCAAATCGGACGCTGACGACGTGAAACATGATACATTGAAAATGATTTGTGACGCTGTTTCAATACCAGTTGTTGCAATTGGCGGCATAAACAGGCATAATATAATGGAGCTTAAGGGGACGCGGGTTGACGGCGTTGCCGTCATATCCGCCATCTTTGCGCAAAAAGATATTGTTGGCGCAACGAGAGAATTACTTGCGTTGACTAAAGAAATGGTGTCTGTATGATTGACTTTAAAGGCGCGATATTTGACCTGGACGGAACGTTGTTTGACTCCATGCCGATGTGGGAAGGTGTCGCGTCGGACTACTTAATAAGTCAGGGCATGAAGCCAAATGACGATGTGCGCGAAGCGGTTCGGGCGATGAGCATTCAGCAGGTGTGCGAGCATTTCTGCGCGGAATACGGCATCCATCTGAGCCAGGAGGAAATCGTGAGCGGCATCAACAGGCTGGTTGAGGATTTTTATATCAACCGTGTCCGGCTTAAAGATGGCGTCATCGTCATGCTCGAGCGCTTAAAAAAACGCGGCGTCAAAATGTGCCTCGCGACGGCGACAGACAGGTATCTCGTTGAAGCAGGGCTGCGCCGCACCGGCATCGGGGACTATTTCAGCCGGATTTTCACGTGCACAGAATGCGGGGCCGGTAAGGATTGTCCGGATATATTCTTTGAGGCGCTCGATCATCTCGGTACAGACATCAAAGCGACCGCCATTTTCGAAGACGCCCTGTACGCTGTTCGAACAGCCAAAGCGGCCGGTTTTATCGTCTTTGCCTTATACGATAAGACGGCGCATCATCAGCAGGCTGAAATTAAGAACCTCGCTGACTGCTACTTCAAATCCTTTGCTGAATGGAATGAGCAAAATGATTAAGAAAGTGCTGACAATTGCCGGCTCCGACTGCAGCGGCGGCGCCGGAATTCAAGCCGATATCAAGACGATAACGGCCCACAAAATGTACGCTATGAGCGCCGTTACAGCGCTCACGGCACAGAACACGACGGGTGTCTATGGAATATTTGAAGCGACGCCTGCTTTTGTCGCGCAGCAGCTCGACTGCATATTTACCGACATCAAGCCCGACGCTGTTAAAATCGGCATGGTATCAAACGCCGGAATCATTGCGGTCATCGCCGAAAAACTGGCATATTACGAGGCGCGAAATATCGTGATTGATCCGGTGATGGTGGCAACCTCCGGCGGCAAGCTTCTCATCGAGGGCGCTGCCGAAGCGCTTATCTCAAAGCTCTTCCCTCTCGGCGCCGTCATCACCCCGAATATCCCCGAAGCGGAAGCCCTGAGCGGTATTGAAATTCTGAGCGGCCGCAACATCTTCAGTCAGCAGAATATGATCCGTGCCGCGGCGGTGATTGCCAATAAAACCAAAGGTGCGATCCTCATTAAGGGCGGCCATCTCGAATGCTCCGCCGACGACTTGCTGTATATTGACGGCATTGCCCATTGGTTCACATCCGAGCGCATCGACAACCAAAATACGCACGGCACCGGGTGCACACTATCCTCCGCGATTGCCTGCAATCTGGCTGATGGTCTTTCTCTGGCGGAGAGCATCAAAAGCGCTAAAGACTATATAACCGGAGCACTGAAAGCGGATTTGAAATTGGGCAACGGACGCGGACCCTTGGACCATACGTGGCGTATCCGTATTGATTAACATGAAAGGGACGGATCATCGTCCCTTTTTTATGTGGTTTGATGAGGCAATAGCTATTGAGTCTTACAGAAATTCATGATATTCTGTATCCATAAAATTTTTACAATGCGAGGAGCTAAATTATGAAAGACTTTGCAGGGAAAATAGCGTTTATCACAGGTGGCGCGTCTGGCGCGGGTTTTGGACAAGCACAGATCTTCTCCGAAGCGGGTATGAAGGTTGTTATTGCCGATGTCCGTCAGGACCATCTCGATGAGGCCATGGCGTATTTCAAGTCAAAAGGTGCCGAGGCCCATGCCATCAAACTGGATGTAACGAACCGCGACGCCTACGCCGCAGCAGCCGACGAGATAGAAAAAGTTTACGGCGCGACGGTGGATCTTTTAGTCCTGACCGCCGGTGTCAACGTCTTCGGACCGGCGGAAGCATCAACATATGACGATTATGACTGGGTTATGGGCGTCTGTCTTGGCGGTGTCGTCAATGGTCTCGTCACATTCGTGCCGCGTATGATCAAAGCTGGTAAAGGCGGACACATCGCCTCCACCGTTTCCTGGGGCGCTTTCGGCGCCGGATCGATGACCGCGCCGTATTCCGCAGCCAAAGCAGCCGTCCTCAACCTGCTCGAGAGCTATTTTGTCGCACTCAAGCCGTACAATATCGGTGTGACGTCGCTCTGCCCCGCCAATATCCGCTCCAGAATCTATGAATCGGCAATTCAAGGCCGTCCCGAGCAGTTTAAAAATACGGGCTACAACGTCACCGAGGACACACAGAAGCTCCTCGCATCGATCCACGCCAACGGCATGGATCCGCGCGTTCTTGCCGATTGGCTCAAAAAAGGCATCGAGAACAACCAGTTTATCGTCGCACCGTATCCGAGCGGACCGAGAATGGTTGAGCTCGCGCTGCAGCGCTTTGTCGATTACGCCAGCCCTGAGGGCATGAAGCGTCTCGAAGAGAAGCAGAAACAGCCGCCGACAGAGGAAGAACTCCAAATGATGTCCGAGCGTGAGGGATACGATGTATCTAAACGCCCGATGATCGATTCAGGCTCCTCAAAAGACGTTGGCTTCGCCAAAGCCAACAAAAACAACGACTGGATTGACGCCAGCAAGAAAACGAACTGATAACCAAAAAGCCGCCTTCGGGCGGCTTTTTTTGCGGCTTTTGTTCTCACCTTCGCTTCGTTCTTCGTTGGGCGCGGCAGCCTTGACGCGCCACCGCTCCAATCCTCGGGTGATTCGTCGCTGTTTGGTTGTTGCGCCGTCTGCCCAGGAAGGCTGCGGTGGCGCGTCTTGGAAGCCATGCCCTACGTGACGCGAAGATTGACGGGCGAAAACAAAGCAATGCTTGCAAATACTGAGCGCACCTCATAGCCATATGCGCGAACCGCTGAAGTCGGCATGTTTCGAAACAGGAGCGGTACGCCGCGGACGGCGTACCCTACGGAAGAACGACATATGCGGTGGGTGCGTACGTGGGCAAAGGAGCTTTTTAGTCAGGCAGACTGCAGCAATGCCGTAGGGACGCCCATTGGGCGTCCGGCTTGTTGGCGTACCGCGGCACAGGAGACAATCCTCAGTCACCTGCGGGTGACAGCTCCTTCCCTAAGGAGCCTTTTTTAGGAAGACGATACGTGCATGCACGCTCAGCACTCAATAATAAAGGAGCCGGTGCAGTATTGCATCGGCTCCTTTGCGTCATAGTGTTAGATAAACAGATTCACGTTGGATTCTTCGGCGTCGCCGAGATATGTGCCGACACCGGCGTATTCGATGCCGTCGATGAGTTCCTCTTGTTTGATGCCCATGACGTCCATGCTCATGGTACAGGCGATGATCTTGACGCCGTTTTCCATGCCTTTTCTTATGAGTGTTTCAAGGGAATCGACGTTTTTCTTTTTCATGATGCCCCGCATCATGGCGGTGCCCATGCCCATCATGTGCATTTTGGAGAGCTTGAGCTTATTGATACCGCGCGGCATCATGCCACCGAACATGGACTCGATAAAGGTTTTATCTACTCTCACTTTATTTGATTTTCGGAGAACGTTGAGGCCCCAGAAGGTGAAGAACATGGTGACTTTTCTACCCATGGCCGCCGCGCCGTTGGCGATGATAAAGGACGCCAGAACCTTGTCGAGGTCGCCGGAGAAGACGATGATCGTTTTGCCGTCAGCATTGCTTTTCGCGGCTTCCGGTGCTGAGGCGCCGCCGCCTTTTTGTACGAGCGCGACGTATTCGCTGCCGTGCTTCTCATTGGTGACGAGCGTGTTGCCGGTTCGGCGCGTCCAGGCGCCGATATCACGGGCAAAGCCCGGGTCGGAGGCGGAGACCTCCATGATCTCGCCGTCCTTCATATCCTTCATCGTTTCAAAAACCTTCATGATCGGTCCCGGGCACTGCATGCCGCTGCAGTCTATCCGCATGCTCGACTTTGCAACAGGTTTTTCAACATTGCCGCTGTCGGAAACGGCCGCCGGCTTTGTCATCGGGATCACTTCACTTTCCTTATAATGCACGGATTGATAAAACCTTGTGCCGGAGGGATAGACCTTGACGTTTGTGAATCCATTTGCCATAAGGATGCGCGCGGCGTTGTAGGCGCGGACACCGATGGCGCAGAAGGTGACGATCTCACTGTCCTTATTCAGCTCGTTCAGCCTTTTTCTCAGCTGCCCGAGCGGTATTTGCTGATATACAGGTAAGGTAAACGCCGTGAGCTCAACGTCCTCGCGCACATCGAGAGCGACGATGTTTTTGCCGTCAAATTTTGCGTCCCAATCGGCAATCTTCACTTTTCCGGTCAGGATATTTTCCGCGACGAAGCCGGCCATGTTGACAGGGTCCTTCGCGGATGAATACGGCGGCGCGTACGCCAGCTCGAGCGACTTGAGATCATGGATTGAGCCGCCGAGGCGGATGGTTACGGCGATCGTGTCGATGCGCTTATCAACGCTGTCGCCGCCGACAATCTGCGCGCCGAATATCCTTTTTCCATCCGTTGAGAAGATGAGCTTCAGGTTCAGCGGGACAGACCCGGGGTAATAGGACGCGTGCGAGTTCTGTGTAATAATCAGCGTCTCGTAATCTTTCCCTTTGACGAGACCGTTTTTTATCAGTGTTTTTTCACTCGCGCCGGTGCTTGCGGCGGTCATGTCGAACACCTTGGCAATTGACGTGCCCTGCGTGCCCTCGTAACGCTCCGAGCCACCGGCAATATTGTCAGCGGCGATTCTCCCCTGCTTGTTGGCGGGGCCCGCCAGCGGGATCATCGTGCGGTTCTTGTCGATATAATCCTCGACTTCGATCACGTCACCCACAGCATAGATGTCCGGATCGGATGTCAGCATCGTGTCGCTGACGACAATACCGCCGCGGGCGTTCATATCGAGTCCGGCCGCTTTTGCAAGCTCGCCGTTTGGCTTAACGCCGATGGAGAGTATCACAAGTTCTGCCGATATTTTTTTACCGCTTTTAAGCGTAACGGTTACGTCGTTTTCCGTGTCCTCAAACGATGCGACGCCGTCATTCAAATTGAGATCAATCCCCTTGGTTTCAAGGTGTTCATGCAGAAGCTGCGCCATCTCAAAATCGAGCGGTGCCATAACCTGCGGCAGCATCTCTGCTATTGAAACCTTGGCACCGGCAAGGTGCAGATTTTCCGCCATTTCAAGGCCGATGAATCCGCCGCCGACGACGACCGCGCTTTTGACGTTCTGTTCTTTAATGTACGCGCGTATGCGGTCGGTATCCGGCACCGTCCAAAGTGTCATGATGCGTTTGGAGTCGATTCCGGGAATCGGCGGTTTTAGAGGTGAAGACCCTGTGGAAAGCACAAGCGTGTCATACTGCTCTTCGTATGTTTCGCCGGTGTCGACGCGCTTGACCGTCACTTTTTTCGCCGCTTTGTCGATGGCGACGACTTCCTGTTTGATACGGACATCCGCGTTATATTTCGCGCGCATGGCTTCCGGTGTCACCAAAATCAACGCGCTTCTTTGCTTGATTACATCGCCGATATGGTATGGCAAGCCGCAATTGGCGTAGGAGATATATTCGCCGCGCTCAAAAACGATAATTTCCGCATTTTCGTCCAGCCTGCGAAGCCTGGCCGCGCAGCTCGCGCCACCCGCGACACCGCCGACAATAAGCACTTTTTTTCCCATTTGAGAAGCCTCCCGTTTATATTTTAACGATGTTTTTATTGTAGTGTTTTTTCTTAAAACAACAGTGACTTTATCACACACGGCGTTAAATATGACAATCAATGCCCTTGCAGCCGCTGCATTCAAATTGAATGACAGTATGACTGATATCGAATTCATCCTCAAGCAGCTTCATGACGGCGTTATTTATGGTATTCGTTTCACTGATCATCATATCATCCAGCAGGACATGCATTTCCAATATGATGTTTTTCTCATCGAGCCGCCACACATGGATATGATGCGCGTCCTTTATTTCGGTAATAGTTTGCAGTCTGCTCCTGAGCTTCTCTATGTCAATAGTCAACGGCGTCCCCTGCATGAGGATGTTAATGCTCTCCTTCAGTATACCAAAGCTCGACCTGAATATCACAATATTAATCAGCACTGTCAAAACCGGATCAATCCAGTAGACCGACGCAAACTTAATGATGATACCCGAGACGATGACCGCCACCGACGATAAGGTATCACTTAAAAGATGCAGATAGGAGGACTTGATATTCATGTTGCCTTTCGCGCTTTTTCTTAAGACGAGCACACTGAATAGATTGCCCAGCAGCCCGACGCCGGCCACTATAATGACAATATCGCCTGTCACCTGTGATGGATGTATGAACCTGTCAACCGCTGCGATGACGAGATAAACGGATATGCCAATGAGCGTAGCGGCATTGATAAACGCCGTTAAGATATTCGCTCTGTTATAGCCGTACGTTTTTATCCTGTTTTTCGGTTTTTCGGAAATTCTGATCGATAAATAGCTGAAAATGATGGATATCGAGTCACTGAGGTTATGAATCGCATCTGAAACGAGCGACAAACTGCCGGATAAAAGGCCGCCGACGACTTCAGCCGCTGAAATAATTAAATTGAATATGATGACGAGAAGCAGCTTCCCCTTGCTGAGGTGGGACACATCATTGTTATGGTTTTGGTGTTGATGACCATTCACTTCTGCGGAATGCTGATGGTAGTTATCTGCCATTATGCTCTCTCCTTTGATGGAAACGCTTTACTACCGCCCAAAAGCGGCTGGGTCAGCGGCGCTGTCTTCATCCCAGATCGTCTCTGCCGGAACAAAGCTGCGCGTATATTCGTAGTTGACGTGATCGTACACATATTGTGTCACCGCGGGCAGCGGCGCAGGCAAGAGCCCCTGTTCCTTTGCGGCTTCCCGCACATCCTTCAAATTAAACGTCGTATGGATGTTCATATTGAAAGGCTGCCCCGAGGTTCCATTATAAATCGCATCAAAATATTTGCCGTACCCGTCGTATTTGTTGCGCTCATGCTCGAGATATACACGCACAACTGTGAAATCGTTCGGCTGGAGGGGCGGAATGGAAACATAGGTGCTGCGGTAAACCCTCGAATGGTTGCCAAACGACATGCCTAACGTGCCCCCGACGCTGCTTTGGGTGTCGGAATAGTTGGCGATCAACACGTCGATAAAGGCGGGGTGGTAGAGTTTGTAGGTGTTGACGCGAACGAAATCCGCGTGGAACGGGTTCTGGTATTGCGACAAAAGCGCCTTTTCCAGTTCATCGGTTATCCCCTCGGAGACCTCCTTGCGAACCTTTTCCGTAATCTCCTTTGCAGCTTCGCTGTCAGCCGGCACACCCGCCTGCTTAAGCGCTTCATCAATGGCGACCTTTAAGCAATAGTCAATCCCTCCCTCCGCCAGCTTATCGAGATTGGGAAGGCTGGGCGGCAGGCCGATGGAGGCAAGACCATAATCGATGGCGTAACGTACCGCCGTTTTTAGATAATCTTTTGCGTCCTCGCCGAGCAGCGGGATATAATCCACCAGGTTGACCACAGAGCTCTTGGCGTCGGCATAAGCCTGCTGCACGGACGAATAGATGGCATTGAGCAGTGAGAAAAACTCATTCCAAAAGCCTGCCGGTTCGGATTTGTTGTAATGAAAGCTCGCGTACATCGGCAGCATCTCATCGAGCTTTGCCTGATACTGCTCCCTCGTCCAGTTATACCGAGCGATATGCTCCGAATAGGGCAAAAGAAAGTCACCGGTTTTAGTGTTTCTGATCGTAAAATTCATTTCCTCGGCCTCGATATGCCGCGTCACCTCGAAGTACTCCTCTGCATTGGGGTACTGCCACCGAACCGGCGCGTAACGGAGGAATTGCACAAAAGGAATGTTAGACTGGACGACGACCTGCTTGACCTCGTTCTGATCGGCGGAGGTGACGCGGAAGGCGATGGTCAGGGTTTCTGATGGGTAGGGATGCAGGATGGACGGGTTCTCGCTGTCCGGCACATAGAACAGCGCGCGGACATAATAGTAGATACCGCCCATGGCGTCGAGCTCCGCTTTGGAGGCGACAAATTCATCGTATTCGAGCCCATGGAAATGAGGCGTTGAATAGTTATACCCGTCCAGCGACTGCCCAATGTCCGGCGTGGTATCCAAATAATTGTAGACCAGACCTTGAGGCTCTGTAAGACCCGTCGCGCTCGCGTTGTTAAAGGGCGACGTCGCCACCTGAAGCTCTACCTGGACGGCCTTTTTTATGATATCTGAGCCTTCCTGCGAACCGTCGAGACCTCCAAACAGCACCGCTTCGGGCTTTGAGCTCAGGTTGCGGTTGAGCACTCCGGGGGAAACGCGCTTCCATTGCCACTTATAATCATAAAACGTATGGATCAGGACATCGATCTGGGAATTCTCCGCATATGAGGTGGAATTCAAATCGGCGACAACATCCGACGCGCCGTAGCTGAAGGACAGGCCTCGGCCGGGGTCGCCAATGCAATTGCCGCCCTTGTCGAGCGCCACCACGCGTATGTAGAACCCGTAGATATTCTGCTTCGTCAGAAAAGGCTTTTCCGCGCTGCCTGTCGGGTTGGGCTTTATCAGCTCTTCGCAGAGCGCCTTTAAGTCGACTGAGAATTCTGCGCTTTGCGCCATGTCGACATCGCCGCTGGCAATGATCCCCGTTTCACTGCCAAAGCTTTCTTTGGTGCCCCAGAAGGGCAGCTTGGATAGCTGCCAGACCAGCTTTTCGGCATTTTCGGCTTCACTTTCCGCCTTGAACCATACCGGCAGGCCCGAAGCACTATTGATACGCATGTCGGGCAGATTAACATACTGCACCTGCGGGTCTATATAGTCCTTGACGAGCGTCGGCGCGGGTTCCGGTGCTTCTACCAGCACAAAATCGCTTGTTTCGGCGGTCTTATATTCCCTGCCATCCAGCACCGCCGTCACCCTGAGGATGCAACGCTTTGAGGGCGTACCGGGGAACGTCAGTTCATACTTTTTCTCCGAAAGCCCCGCTGCAAGCTCTTTGAAAACCTCTCCGCCGTCGACGCTGAGGGAAACGTCAAAGACGACCTTTCTCCCCGCCGTGTATTCCCAGGACAGTGTATACCGATCCCCGGTAAACTGCGGGCTCGCTATGTTAGACTCAAGGATATACAGCTCCGGCAGCTCGATTTTAGGTAATACCAAATCGGGCTTGAGACCGGGGATTATCAAACCGGGCTGCAGCGTGACCGAGGGTGAGGGTGTTGGCGTGGGGTCAGGAACAACAGACGGCTCCGCGCTTTGCGGGGGATACTCGCTCACGATGTCCTGCGGCCTTGGCGTGCCCGGCTGGCTCCCAAGATTGGAAATGGACAGCGTCACCTTCACATCCAGCACAGGATGCGCCGGATCGTTCTCGTGATCGTAGGCGTCGAAGAGCTCCTTATCGCTGAGCCCTTCTTCTGCTGCTACCACATCAGCAAAGCTCACCCCCTCGGGGTAATTGCCCGGAACGTAGGCCGCAGCCGCAGCAGTTGGCTCGGACAAAGCCGCTGTGTTTGCGTTTTTTCCCGGCTGAAACAGTATGAACAAAAGCAGAGCACACAACAGCAGCAACACAACCCCGACGATTGCCGGTATGAGCCACTTGCGCTTATCTTTACTGTCCATAGAAACCATCTTCCCCCTTTTATTTATGTGTGGATAATGAAAAAGCGCGATTATGCGTCAAATTGCATGTTTGTTCCCCTGAAATAGCTTTTATTTGCAGTTTCATATGTTGTAATAAGAGTTATAAACAAATATAAAGTCCGTTATTGTCATAATTCATATAATATACATTCTTTATATAAAGTGCAAGATGTTTACATATCAACTCGACGGCACGCTAGACGAGAAAAGTTTACGCGGATAGGCAAGCAGGTGCAAAATCATCGCGTGGGTTACAACCCATTTTTAAGCCTATTTTACATTATCTTGCTATCTACTTCACTTGTTGATATAATTCAAACGATTTCGTTGTAAGGAGCATTGAAACATTGAGAGGTGTATGCATATGGTGATTCCGTATCTTTCCTTTTGCGGCAATTGCGAGGAAGCTTTGAACCTCTACACCTTCATTTTCGGCGGTGAAATGAAGATGCTTTCCCGATTCACACACGAAACCGGAGGTTCTGCGCTCGTAGGCAAAGTCATGCACGCCGAAGCTGCTGTCGGAAATAGCGTTATCGCGGGCGCCGACGGTGGCGCCCCAGAAGAACTTGCACAGTATCGTGATACAATTTGCCTGATGGTTCACTGCCAGACGCGGGTTGAAGCCGAAAAATGTTTCGACGCGCTTGCCGAGGGCGGTCAGGCACTTCAACGGTTGACTCCGCATCCGCCGCCCGATGACGGCGGAATGGGGGCGCTGGTTCGTGACAAGTATGGCTACAAATGGATATTAACAGCGCCAAACGATCAAAAATGATATAAGCGCAGGAATTATAACAATTCCTGCGCTTTTTCTTGGTGGAGCCGAGATTCGTTGCACCATGCCTCAGGCTTTAGGAGGCTTGTTCGAACTGGCTGTTGTAGAGGTCGGCGTAGAAGCCGCCTTGGCTGAGGAGCTGCTCGTGATTGCCGCTTTCGACGATGTCGCCGTCACGCATGACGAGAATAACATCGGCGTTTCGGATGGTGGACAGACGATGCGCGATGACGAAGGAGGTCCGGCCTTTCATGAGCTTATCCATCGCCTGCTGAACGAGGACTTCCGTACGCGTATCGACGGAGCTTGTGGCCTCATCCAGAATCAGCAGCGGTGAGTTTTCGATCATTGCCCTGGCGATTGTCAAAAGCTGCTTCTGCCCTGCGGACATATTGGCATTATCATTGAGAATCGTATCATAACCGTGCGGCAGCGTGCGGATGAAATGGTGCAGACCGACGGCCTTGCAGGCGTTTTTAACGTCTTCATCGGTGACGTCTTTTTTGCTGTAAATGATGTTTTCTTTGATCGTCCCCTCAAAAAGCCATGTGTCCTGCAGAACCATGCAGAAAAGCTCATGGACATTCTCGCGCTTCAGCTTGCTGATTGGGACACCATCGATCAGTATTTCACCGCTGTTTACCTCGTAAAACCGCATGAGCAGATTGACAATTGTCGTCTTTCCTGCGCCGGTTGGACCGACAATGGCGACCTTTTGGCCTGCTTTGACATCAGCTGAAAAGTTATTGATGATTGTTTTCTCTGGATTATAACCGAAGTGAACATTCTTGAAAGTGACGTCGCCCTTAATGTTGGCGAGGTTTTCTGCTTTACCCGATTCGTCTTCCATTTCTTTTTCATCAAGGAACTCAAAGACACGCTCTGAAGCAGCCGCGGTAGACTGTAATGTCGTCGCCGCCTGGGCGATTTGTGTCAGGGGCTGTGTGAACAGGCGGATATAGACCAGGAACGCGGCTATAACACCAAAGTTTATCGTACCGTTTTTGACCAAAAGCGCGCCGACGACACAGACGGCGACATAGCCGAAATTGCCGATAAAGTTCATAAGCGGCATCATCAGGCCTGAGAAAAATTGCGATTTCCAGTTCGAATCATAAAGCTTTTCATTGATATCATCAAATATTTTTCTGGCTTCCTTCTCGCCGTTAAAGGCCTTGACGATATTATGTCCGGCGTAGATCTCTTCAATATGACCATTGATTTCACCGAGGTGCTTTTGATTGCGCTTAAAGAATTTCTGCGATGATTTGAGAATGAAACTCATGACAAAAAAGCCGATGAATGTTGAGCCGACCGCCGTCAGTGCCATACGCCAATCTGTTATAAGCATCATGATAATAGTGCCAAAAAACATGGTAATTGACGTCACAAGCATCCCCATGCTCTGGTTCAAGGACTGGCCTAGGGTATCGATATCATTCGTCACGCGGCTGATGATATTACCGAACGTTGTATTGTCAAAATAGCGCAGCGGAAGCCTGTTGATCTTCTCGGAAATTTCTCTTCGCAGGCCTTTTGTCAGCCTTTGAGTCACTGTCGCCATAATCCAGCCCTGTACAAAGCTGAATAATGCGCCGCCGGCATACAGGATAACAAGCATCATGCAGATACTGGCGACCTTGTCAAGATCCATGGGGCCTGAGCCCATCAGTTCAGTCTTCATGCCTTCGGTTACAATATTAACGATATCCTTCACTTTATCCGGCCCCGCGAGCGTCGCTATAGATGCCGCAACGGCGCAGACGATTGCAATAATAAAAGCAGGCCAGTATTTTTTGCTGAAAGCGAGCAGCTTACTCATGGACTTCTTAAAGTCTTTCGGCTTTTCACCGATCCGCATCGGACCGCCCGGTCCGCCCGGGCCAGGGCCCATTGGCCTGCGCTGATCCTTCATCTGACCGATCTCATATTCGTTCTTGCTCATACGCCAAGTTCCTCCTTTGACAGCTGTGAATAGGCAATTTGCTGATAAACCTCGCAGCTTTTCATCAGCTCGTCATGCGTCCCGAGACCTACCATATTTCCTTCGTCCAAGACGATGATTTTATCAGCATCTCTGATTGTGCCGATGCGCTGGGCAACAATGAGACTAGTCACGCCGGCCATCTCTTTTTTGAGAGCAGACCGCAGTACTCTGTCTGTTTTATAATCAAGCGCGGAGAACGAATCGTCGAAGATATATACTTCCGGGTTTCTGAAAACTGCGCGGGCAATAGCGATGCGCTGTTTCTGCCCTCCGGAGACGTTTGTGCCGCCCTGCGCAATATGTGCCTCCAGCTTGCCGTCCATCTGCTCGACAAACTCGGCGCCCTGTGCGATTTCTATAGCGCGCAGGATATCCTCCTCCGCTCCCTTTTCCCTGCCGTTATCACCGAAATCAACGTTCGTCCCGACTGTACCGGTAAATAATATTGCTTTCTGCGGCACATAACCGATTTTATTGTGCAGTGCTTCTTGTGTATAATCCTTGACATCGACACCGTCGATGAGAACCTGGCCCTCGCTGACATCGTAAAAACGCGGTACGAGATTAATGAGCGTTGATTTCCCGCTGCCGGTCGAGCCGATGAACGCAACGGTCTCACCTTTTCCTGCTGTAAAGCTGATATCATGCAGGACGTAGTCCTCGGCGTCCGGGTACTTGAAGCTGACGTTTTTGAATTCAACCTCACCGATTAGGCCTTCCGGCGACTTTGTAACTGCGCCGTCGAGGATTTTCGGCTCTGTGTCAAGTACCTCATTGATACGTTTTGCCGAAACCGTGACACGCGGCAGCATGATAAAGCTCATTGTGAGCATCATAAACGCCATGATAACCTGCATGGCATAACTGGAAAATGCGAACATATTTGAAAATACATCCATTTTGGCCAGACCAACGGCGCCGCTCACCAGATACGCGCCGATCCAATAGATACCAAGCGTCAGTCCGCTCATAACAATGGTCATGCCGGGGTGGAAAACTGACATCGCACGCGTGACGGACAGATTGTTGTCCGTTATGTCGGTGTTCGCGACGTCAAATTTGGCTTCTTCGTATTTCTCGGCGTTATAAGCCCGTACAACACGGATACCTGTCAGGTTTTCTCTTGTCACGCGGTTCAAGTTGTCTGTGAGCCATTGGATCTTTTTGAATCTTGGCAGCGCGTAAATCATAATGGATATGACCATGACAAACAGAAGAACAACCGCGCCGCCTGTTAGTGTCGTCCATTCCCAGCTTTTCGTGGATATCTTAATCACAGCCCATACGGCGAGGATTGGCGCTTTGATTATCACAGACATACCCATTGCAAGAAACATCTGTATCTGCGTGATGTCATTTGTCGAACGGGTAATCAGACTTGCTGTGGAGAAATTATTAATCTCCTCCATTGAGAAATCTTCGACTCTGTTAAAAATCAGCGACCGCAGTCTCTTCGAAAAGCCTGCCGCGATTCTGGCAGCAATATAGCCGACGACGACAGCCGTCGCGGCGCTGCCCAGCGTACACAGCAGCATATAACCGCCATATTTCCAGATATCCGACATTGTGCTGCCCGGATTCTGGACTGCATTTGTGATCTCAATCATGTAATCGGGAATCTTGAGATCAAGAAAAGTCTGAAACACGAGAAATCCGATACTGACCAGGATGAGCAGCCATTCCCTGGGTTTTAAGTACTTAAAAATTTTGATCATGCTCTTTGCTCCTTAAACTGCTGTAATAATGTAGGGTTAAATCATTCTTTCACATTGAAAATCCTAAGCGATATTTCCGTAATCCGTTCAATGATCCGCATATACTCCCGTGCGTCTTCCTCACCAAGCTCTCTGAGGATTCTGACCATTCTTTCGCGCATTTCCTGCCGATCGCTTTTCACCAGCTCATTACCCTCTTCGGTAATGGATACAATAACCTTACGGCGGTCTTCGCTGTCAATCCGCCGCTGTATAAGACCCTTTGATTCCAAACTCTTGAGCGCCATAGCCACACGCGCTGTGCTGGTGTTCATCGCGGCAGCCAGCTCGCTCGGCATTGTGTCTCCCTGACAACTCATGAGGTAATTTAAGATAAACATTTCGCCGTGCAAGAACGCGTTGGCTTTTTTCGGCCAGAAGCTTGATTTCATCATCCTGCCGGTTTTCGCCATCACCTCGGAGGCTAATTCAGCATAATCCATCCCCTCACCGCCCTTCATTAAAAATTTAGTATCATGTTTAGCTAATGTTCTTAATATCTAACACCTTTAGCTATATTAGCATGTTGTTTTATCATCGTCTATGTCTTAAGTAGAGAATTGAGCATGTCCTTATGCTTTTATTTTGTGTACATTTGTTATTCATCATCCAATGACCGCTGGAAATTAATCGTTCAATGCATACGGAAAGTCATAATTGTCAACACTTTTTCTTGCTTGTCCCGAGTGGTCATGCTAATATATAAGCGAAAGGATGTGAATTCCCTTGGCTGATACAATTTACAATGATAAAGACATCACTGCGCCGCCTCTTAATAAATACGAAGCTCTGGCAATTCTTTACCTTCAGAAGCAGGATCTCGACAACTGTTCCGCGGAAGAAATTGTTGGCCGCTATATCGAAGCGCAGGACAAGATC
Organism: uncultured Eubacteriales bacterium; assembly: GCA_942492735.1. Lineage (GTDB taxonomy): Bacteria > Bacillota > Clostridia > Oscillospirales > Oscillospiraceae > Sporobacter. The sequence continues at coordinate 2,728,848 of OW818648.1, read as the reverse complement.
ATGAAAGAATTCGCGCGTCAGAAGGAAATTCGCAAACGTCGGCTTAACCCACTGCCGCTGTAAACTGTTAGCATAAGAATATTTATTTAGGGATGGTGCTATGGCCACAGAAATCTCAGGACTCGGTATAAACACCAATGGTATTAATTTAAATACCGGCGTCTCAAAAACATCTTATACAAACAACAGCACCGATTTTTCAGATTTATTAAAAAAGACCACCGAGAGTTCCAGCATAAATCTCGATGATATATTTACTGCCGCATCTCAGAAATACGGTGTTTCGGTCGAACTCCTTAAAGCCGTCGCTAAAGCGGAGTCGAATTTCAACCCTAAAGCGACGTCGTCATGCGGCGCGATGGGCATTATGCAGCTCATGCCCGGGACAGCAACCGGTCTCGGTGTGACAGACGCGTATGACCCCGTGCAGAACATTATGGGCGGCGCAAAATACCTGCGGCAGCTCCTTGACAGGTTTGACGGCAACATGACGCTGGCCGTTGCGGGGTATAATGCCGGCCCGAATAATGTCATTAAGTACGACGGCATCCCGCCGTTTAAAGAGACGCAGAATTATGTTCGCAAGGTCATGGGCTATCTGGGCGAGAGTATCACAGCCGGAACTGTTGCAAGCGGCAATATCACATCCAGTATTGTTTCCTCCGGTGGTATTGACGCTGCTTCATTAGCCGGTATTGATTCGTCTGATACCGCCAATCTTGGAGAACTGCTCGAAAACATGCTGCTGTCCGGTTCCTTTGACGGCAACATTTCAAGTCTCCTCGGTTCGTCAGGCGGTGAAGGAAGCGATGTATCAGATAATATCATGATGTCGATATACCAGCTCCAGCTCCAGATGATGCAGAATAATGATAAAGACGATTCCAATGTGATTGTATAATAAAACGTCAATAGGAAATCCGGAGAGGTTCACCCTCTCCGGATTTTTCTATTCGATTGCTTTTTGAATGTCGTCGATTCTGTGATTGATGATTCTGATATCGTTTTCTGCCATGGCGATACGTTCAACAAAATTGTTATGCTTTTCTACTTTTTTTTCAAGTTGCTCGAGCCGGTAGTTAACCAGCTTATTTGCCACCAAAATTCCCGTAAACGAGCCTGTAAGCGTCCCAGCAAGAGCAAAGAGCGCGACCCATAATTCTGTTGACAAACAGTGCCCCCCATTCCGCCTTTCGCCTTTTGCACATTGGTCTGTGCTCTCCATCTTATGCAGCAGCAAATCAAAATGAATATGTCCGATGAGTGCTTGAACAATAATAAAAGTCATTTCTCCTGACTGGAAAAATGACTTTTGTTGTCGCGCAATTTTTTTAATTATCTTCTTTTTGTTTTAGGTTCCTGATGAAAACAACAGCATTTACAAACTGCAGGAGCATTGTGACACCGAAAAGTATCTTGATCGGAAGAATGACGTTGTCTGCCAAAACGACAGAGCAGAAATAGATCGTCACGAGAAAACTGAACAAGGTCCTTCCCGTGACCGATTTTTTGTAGACATATCCCGCGCTGAAATAAGCGCTCAAAGCAGCCGCAGCAACCGCGATGCATTGATAAGCGTAGCTCAGCAGGACGGGGTTCGCCGCGTTATCTTTATACATGATGATCAGCCAGAAGCAGTAAAATATTGATGGGACAAGCGAAAATAGGATCATCTCGGTTCCGCTGCGTCCCTTATAGGCGCCAAGCGCCATCAAAACCAATGAGAACGCCGTGACAGCGGCCAGAAAAACAAAGATGTAATCAATGACAGCGACGCTCGGTGTTGGGATGCTCTCGATGGCAGATATACCTGCAGCACGCTTTTGTATAAAGTACATAACAGCAGCGACAAGCCAACAGACGCCAAGAACAAACGACGTGCCGATATATAAAAAGCCTCGTGGCGCAAAAGCCTTTGAATAGTCATTTTCGGCTTTAAGCTTTCGTCCTGTGATGATGGCATAGACGGCTGCCAGAACGATAACCAATGCAGACAGTCCAATGAGTATCGCCGTTAACTGAAAATCTCGTTTGGCAAACCCTGTCGCACTCTCGAATCCTGTATTAACCTCCATCTGCCTGAATACAAACCCGATAGCACCGGCAATCAGAGCAAATAGCGGTATCGCGACAGCACTTTTACGCATATTTATCGTCCTGTTCCAATAAAATTATTTATGACTATTTATAGACAAGCCAGTGGGGGCAGCAGTGGTTCATTCTGGAATAATCTGCTGAGTCATTGTACATCAGAACATTCCATCCGTCAACGTTTCCTTGGGGGGATAACGTGAAAAATGCTTTTCACGCGCGGAAGAAATCGATTTGGCCGCCAAAAACGGCGGCGGCCATTTTCTTCGAAAATCATCGATTTTTCCTGGCTATATGTACCGCCGCTTTGCGACGGAATGGGGGATACTATGAAAAAGGTTCTTATTATTTCGCTTGTGCTCTCGTTATTTACTTTGGCTTTCTCAATTCTCATGTCGGTATCCAACCCGCTAGTGCCGGGTACAGAGCAGTCGGAGACATCGACACCGCCGCCATTATCACAAGCCTCTGCTGCGCCGACGTCAGTCCCCACAAAGACCCCCGGCATGATGCCGAATGCCGAATATACTTATCAGGATGACCAAGTTTCCGTGCGCGTTTCAATGGGCGGAAATGTGACGGACATGATATTGGGTCAGTATCTCATCGGCGTCGTCGCAGCTGAAATGCCGGCCTCCTTCAGTATGGAAGCGTTGAAGGCGCAGGCCGTCGCCGCAAGAACCGAAACACTTTACCACATCCTTCTTTTCGAATCCGAAGCACATCCGGATGCGGATGTGTGCTCCGAAGCAACCTGCTGCCAGGCATATAAAACGGACGATGAACTCCGCGAAAAATGGGGAACCGCTTATACTGAATATATTGAAAAGATAACCAACGCCGTTCTGAGCACTGACGGAGAATGCCTCACATACCAAGCTGCACCCATACAAGCGGTATTTCACTCCTCATCGGCAGGCCAGACAGCAGGCAGCGGAGAGGTTTGGGACTTCAGCATTCCGTACCTTGTCAGCGTCAAAAGCCCCGAGTCAGCTGCCGATGTGCCAAATTACGTGTCCACCGTTACAGTTGCATTGTCCGACTTTAAGGAGACTGTTTTAAAGTATTACCCGGATGCCGCTTTCCCAAAGGATAAGACAAAGTGGGTTTCACAAATCATCTATACCGAGAGCGGACGAATCAGCTCGCTGAAGCTTGGCGGCGTGACCGTCTCAGGCCCTGTTCTTCGCAGTATGTTTGGCCTGCGTTCCACTGCCGCTTTAATTGAAGTTGACGATAAGAATGTCACCTTCACAACAACCGGCTACGGGCACGGCGTTGGGATGAGCCAGTACGGCGCGAACGCGTTAGCACTTGAGGGTATAAATTATAAGGAAATCCTCACCTGGTATTACACCGGCATCCAGTTCTCGCAGGAGAAAGACCTCTTTTAGAAATGAATATGTTGAAAATTCTGCTTCAGTGATGTAAACTAATAAGGTTATAACATCACTGGAGGAACACCTATGGATTACGCTGCGGAGTCTCTTAAGCTTCATTACGAATGGGGCGGAAAAATCGATTATGTCCCAAAAATGGCGGTAAAAACCAGGGAGGCGCTGTCATTAGCCTATACACCCGGCGTTGCCCAGCCTTGCCTTGTCATAAAAGACGATATCAATAAAAGCTTTGAACTGACAGGCAGGCATAATCTTGTCGCTGTCATCACGGACGGTACTGCTGTACTCGGGCTCGGGGATATCGGACCTGAGGCCGGTATGCCGGTGATGGAAGGCAAATGCGTCCTGTTTAAGGCTTTCGGCGGCGTTGACGCCATTCCGCTGTGCATTCGCTCAAAGGATGTAGACGAAATCGTCAATGTGGTCAGTCTGCTGGCCGGGAGCTTCGGCGGTATCAACCTCGAAGATATCTCAGCGCCGCGCTGTTTTGAAATAGAACGCAAGCTTAAACAGCGCTGCGATATACCGATTTTTCATGATGATCAGCACGGGACGGCTGTTGTTGTGCTTGCTGCGCTCTTCAATGCGCTCAAGCTGACAAACAGACGCCTCGAAGATATTAAGGTCGTCACGTCGGGGGCCGGAGCAGCAGGCATCGCCATTATTAAGCTGCTTATTTCCTTAGGCTTAAAGAATGTGATCATGTGCGACCGAGACGGTGCGATCTATAGCGACCGGGAGAATTTGAACGAAGCCAAACAGGAGATTGCCGCAATCACAAATCAACAACGTGCGACCGGCAGCCTCGCCGACGTTATAAAAGGCGCCGATGTTTTTATTGGTGTGTCCGCTCCGGGTACCGTCACGAAAGACATGGTACGCTCCATGGCGCAAAGCCCTATCCTCTTCCCTATGGCCAACCCAATTCCCGAAATCATGCCGGAAGACGCTTATACAGCGGGTGCCGCTATCGTCGGCACAGGTCGGAGCGATTACCCGAATCAGATCAACAATGTGCTCGCTTTCCCGGGCATCTTCCGCGGCGCGCTCGATGTCCGCGCCTCCGATATCAACGACGCCATGAAGCTCGCTGCCGCCAGAGCGATTGCCAGCCTTATCGGCGCTGACCTGGCAAGGGATAAAATCATCCCCGAACCGTTCGACCCCCGCATTGGCCCGGCAGTAGCCGAGGCCGTTAGAAAAGCCGCCTATGAGTCGGGCGTCGCAAGAATATAATCACACGTAAGCAGCGAGCCGGTGTTGATCACCGGCTCGTAAATTATTGAGCTAACTCCCGAAGCGTGTCATCCTGAACCAGCGAAGAATGACAGACACGGGTTTTCACAGCAATGACAATTTCGGGCTCCAGCGCTGAAGCGAAATTCATCACCGAATTTTCTTCTCAGTAGTAAAGGCCAACAAAAAACTTGCGATACTCATAGTATGGCACTTTAATATCAAGATGAATATATCGGAGATTGCTTATGGTGAAGTTTAGAACGTATAAATATCAGGATGATCAGATGTTTCACAGAGCGGCGTTTACACTGCTTCTGCCCGACGGTTGGAATGCTTCGGGGGGAATCATCTGGCGCGAGCATCCAACGATGCCGGGCGCGGTCAGTCTGTCATTGCGCAGCAGCGACAACCTCTACGTTTTGAATATATACCCGTCCATGCCATATTTTTGGGGCGGTATGAATCCTTTCAACCTGCTCGGTCAGGCGTTCGGCGGCGGCGCTTACCTGGGCAACGAGATACGGCAGCCAGTGAACGATTACCTGCAGTATCTGCAGCAGTTTATATTCCCCGGTCTGGGCGTTTCGTACCGGCTCACAAGCGTCAAACCGCTGCCCGAGCTTGAGAGCGCAATGCGTCAGGAGAATCCGCCGGCTTACGGGATGAATATGACTTTTTCAGCCGGCGCGGCCAATTTCGAATTTTCTGCAGGCGGCCTCAATTTTGAAGGCTCCGCCTCCTGCGGTATTTCGTATATGAATATGCTCAGCGGCCAACTGAACTGGATCGCCGATAAAATCTTTGTGACACAATTCCCAAAAGGACAACGCGAGCAGACGTCTCCCGTTTTCGGGACAATCTTAAAATCATTTAAGTTCGACCTCAACTGGTACAACCAGTACTGCCAATACGTTCAGGGCGCAACACAGAACGTGATGAACGGTATCTATCAGGCAGGTATCCGGAGCCGGATTATCAGCAACATGAGCAATCAGATATCGGATATGAACAGGCTCAGCTATGAACGGCAGCAGGAAAGCTATGACAGGATATATCAGGGTATCAGCGAAAGCATCCGCGGCGTCAACAGCTATCACGACCCATACAAGGGCTACAGTGTAGAATTCCCGGCCGACTACCGCTATGTCTACGCCAACCCGCTCGGCGAATATTACGTCACGAATAATCCCAACGACAACCCAAATTACGGTTCAAATCTGAATTGGACGAATATAAGCTGAAATACTCGGATTATCGCCTGACAAGCGCAAACGTAATAACAGCGAAGAATCATGGATTCCTCGCTGTTTTCCTTTGAAACGCCTTCTACAAATGTGACGCCATTTTGTTGGTAATCATCACTCTACGACACATTGTTATCAGCCAAATGATACATCATCCAACACGAGAGACTGCTCGCCTTCGGCAGTGACGGTGAAATCTATCCTCGCCCCCGTCACATCAGCCGGCGCAGCCGCTGTAATTATCTCATAATAGGCAAAATCTCTATTTGACGTTATAAGATCCTGCTGCCGGACTGTGACCGTGCCGCCGGGAACATCGGCACCTGCGGTTGTATAGGTGACCGTTGCTGTAAAACCAACCTGAGCACCTACGCCCTGCGCGAAGAAAGAGAACTCATAAAAGCAGCCTGCAGTAATTGGGGTTATTACTTGCGATAGGACTGCACCGTCTTGTAACTCAACAGCAGAATTGCCTGAGTGAACCGTACCCTGTGCAGTCGTCTGTGAAACTAATGCCGCATCATTTGCCGTCCAACCGGTAGGAACAGTCCCTGTAAATAATTCCATTCCGCCATTGACGACACGTTCTCCCGCAGAAGCACATGGATTCGGTGGCCCCGGCGGTCCCGGTGGCCCTTCCGGCCCGGGTGGTCCCGGCGGCCCCGGCGGGCATTGGCAGTGGCACTTTATACATATGATATCTTCACATTCGTCACATGTTTCCACACAACATTTCCAAATCTTCATATCGTTGCGGACTTCTACCAATGTGCAGTTATTACAATTAACGTGTTCTTGTTTTGAAATAGTAACACCTCCTTGCATAATATTGTATGAAAATATTGCGCAAGTGTTTGTGATAACCGGTTATGGTTCTGAAAAAAGCGGATGTATGGTCAACGGCGTTGGCTTATATATCAATAAACGAAATATTTAGAGCGTAGAACAGCTTTCCCCTGTTTATTGCTCAGAACATGAATTTCGCCAGTCCGAGTACGAGCAAGTGGATCGGATAGAATATGTAGAAAAACCATTTTGAAAACTTGCCGCCTCGTCCCTTATGCCGATTGTAAAAACGCAGCAGTAGAATCGGAAGAAACATGCCAAAGCTGCTAGCGCTACTCATGAAATTGCCCAGATTGAAAGCGGTGTATGGATTGCGTAATAAATTGGAAAATAGAGTAACCGCAGTACTGATAATGCCTATTTTTAGTATCACAACTATGCAATACGTGAAAGCCTGATTTTTGAAATTGCCGTCATAATAGTCAAAAACGAGCATCATGAGAAGGCCAGTTGCACCCCAGTCCCCGGGAATCGACAGGAAAAACAAGCATATAATCAAAAGCGTTTTGACCACCGGGTTTTTCAGTTCCCGGCGTATCCGGATTGCTGTGACGCCCAAAAAGATGGTATATATGACGTTCAACCGTAAAAAATCCAATCTTAAAAGCGAGCCACCGGCGCAGAAATACATAAAGGGAAAGTAACTGATTCCTGCGAAAATCGCTAACCGCGCCATATAGCGGTTGATATTTTTTGTATTGTGATAACCTTCAGCCGCAGCAAAAAACATGATTGGACCTGTGATCCTACCGATAAAGTGCATGGCGACAAAAAGCCAGGAGTTTCCCGGTAACACAGAGGTTATATGATCGATAACCATAGCCACAATCGCTATGTACTTCAGCGTATTTCTCGTTATGCCGGATTTTAGCTTGTCGGAAACTGGTGCCAGTGTTTCTTCGATCATAAAGGCGTTACCTCAATTTTACATTTTTTTACATTTTAGCACCAGTTGGACTCACTGGCAACGTTTTAAAAATATATAGTAAAAAGCGGCAGAATAAAAATCTTGTCTCCTTTTTACAGAAAGCCTTACCTTCTCATGAACTTCAAGCAATGGCATTCAAGAGCGTAAAAGCTCGATTTCAGAGATCTCCACCAAAAAAGCAGGTCAATAAAGCTTACCGATATATCGCGTTACGCCGCACAAGAGCGGGCGATTAAAAATCGCCCCTACATTTTCACCGTTGTTTTCCCGCCGAGCGTATATCACACACACTACAATCTGTTTTTATGGCTGAAATGTTCCTTTGTCAGCTTGATGACGACACCAGATAGAGCGATGACGGCGATCAGGTTTGGGATGGCCATGAGGCCGTTGAGGGTGTCGGCGATTTGCCAGATGGTTTCGAGGCTCATAGTTGCGCCGATGACGACCACGGCGATGTAGATGATTTGATAGATCTTGATGCTTTTGCTGCCGAATAGATACTCGACGCAGCGGATGCCGTAAAGGGACCAGCCGAAAATGGTTGATAACGCGAACAGCGTCATGCCGATTGAAATGATCACGCCGGCGCCTTTTGCGCCGAAAACGGTGGCGAATGCGGAGATATTCAGCTCGATTGACGCGTAGTGTCCGTAATCGAGTCCGATACCGCTCATCAGGAGTGTGAGGCCTGTGATCGTACAGATAACAATCGTGTCAATAAACACCTCAACAATACCGTACAGACCCTGCTTTACGGGATTTGTCTCACTTGTGGAGGCATGGGCAATCGGCGCTGAGCCGAGGCCCGCTTCGTTTGAAAACACACCGCGGCGGAAGCCCCAGCTGACGGCTGATTTTATTGATATTCCCGCGGCGCCGCCGACAGCACCTTCGGGAGTGAATGCGTCTTTAAATATCTTTACAAACACAGGGCCGATGCTGTCAATATTGGCAATAATGACAGCGAGCGAGGCAAGGATATAGACAGCGGACATAAACGGCACCAGCATTTCTGTTACTTTCCCAATCCGTTTGACGCCACCGAACAGCGTGAGTGCTGTCATAAAAGCGACCAGCAGACCGATAATCAGGCTGATCTGGCGGCTATGCTGTTCGGCCGCCGGGATATACGACTGAATCGATGCGTTGATTGCGCTTGTCATGTTGCCAACCTGTATGGCATTACCGACGCCAAAGGCGGCGACTGCGCCAAAAGCACAAAATAGTACCGCGAGCCACCTGTAATTCTTCCCAAGGCCGTTTTTTATGTAGTACATTGGGCCGCCGACCCACTCCCCTGCTTTATTCCGTTCCCGGAATTTGACGGCCAGCACCACCTCTGCATATTTCGTGCACATACCGATGAGCGCCGAAATCCAAAGCCAAAAAATCGAGCCGGCGCCGCCGAGCGTCACCGCGGACGTGATGCCGGCAATGCTGCCTGTGCCGACGGTGGAGGCAAGCGCCGTTGTCAGGGCCTGAAATGGTGTGACGGAACCCTTGGTCGATTTTTGCTTGTAAAACATTTTTCCGATGGTGCTTAAAAATGCGTACCGGAAATCGAATAGTTGAATAAAGCCGGTCCGAATACTTAAGTACAAGCCTGTGCCGATAATGAGCACAAGCATCGGGGCGCCCCACACAAAACTGTTGACGGCTTCGTTCAGGTGAATAAGCCACTCCATACGCTATCTCCTTATGGTAATGATGCAATTAAACGCAGTGCTCGGGTATGTCCGGTTTAAAAGCATATGAATGCGAGGTCTCAGGCAGAACAACCGGTATAAAAAACAACAGCCTTGTCATTCACGTTTTAGCGTGCACAATGCTGTTGAATTGTATTATCGATAATGATAAGATTAATCGCTTATGAAATGGGCATTTATTTTAAGTAATTAACGTCGTACCGCGGCTATGGAGGTCAATATGAAAATCAATTGTTTTGAGGATTTTGTTGCAGCGGCGCAGAAAATGACAAAAAAGACGATCGTCGCTGTCGTCGAGGCGCAGGACGAGCACACGCTCGAATCCATCGTCAAAGCAACGAATGCGCGCATCATCGTTCCCATCCTCATTGGTAATACGGATAAAATCAAGGAGCTTCTGGTGCATTACGGCGCCGATCCGTCCACATATGAGCTTATCGCTTCGCCCGGCATCGATGAATCTCTGGCGAAGGCTGTTGCGCTGATCCATACCGGCAGAGCAACAGCGATTATGAAGGGCAAGCTGGAGACCAGTCAGCTCATGAAGGCTATCATCACAAAGGAGAATGGTCTATTGCCTGAAGGCAGTAAGCTCTCACTTATCGGCTTTTATGAGACGCCCAAATACCACAAGATCTTCGCTGTCAGCGATATGGGGCTCAATACCTATCCAAATGTCGAGGCCAAGAAGATCATCGTCGAAAATGCTGTCAAGCTGCTGCACACCATCGGTTTCGAAAATCCGAAGGTTGCAGTCCTCTCCTCCGTCGAGAAGGTCAATCCCAAAATGCCGGATGCCGTCGACGCTGACGCGCTCAAGCAGATGAATATAAACGGCGAAATCACCGGCTGCACAATTGAAGGACCCATTTCCTTCGACCTCGCCATGAGTAAGGACGCCGCTCGGATTAAAGGGTATCTCAGCCCTGTCGCCGGTGATGCCGACCTTCTGATCGTTCCAGACATTGTTTCGGGCAATATGCTTGTCAAATGCCTCACCATGTTCGGCGATTCGCAAACAGCCGGAACAATTATCGGCGCGAAGGTACCCGTCATCCTGACCTCGCGCTCCGCCGAATCGTCGGATAAGTTTTACTCCATCGCTCTGGCTGCCTGCGCGGCCGCGCGCAATTAACAAAGGAGACAACGTCATGAATAAGAAATTCCGGATATTGGCGGTCAACCCCGGCTCTACAACCACGAAGATTGCATTCTTTGATGACGACGTTGAGGTGTTCAGCCAGACGATCGACCACGCGGCGGAGGATTTGAAGGCTTTTAAAAACATTCAGGACCAGCTCGGCTACCGCCGTGATATGGTGGAGAAAACGATGGAAGCAAAAGGCTTTGCCATGACAGACGTTGACGTCTTTGTCGGGCGCGGCGGCGGTCTGCTGCCTCTCGTCGGCGGAACCTATGACGTCACCGATCTCTTAGCAGAACATGCAGGCCGCGGCATGGCAGGCCAGCACCCCGCGCAGCTGGCTTCCCAAATATGCAAGCAGTTTGCCGATAAATATGACAAAAAGGCCTTCGTCGTGAACCCCCCCGATGTCGACGAGTTTGAGGACATCTCACGCGTCAGCGGTATCAAGGGCATTTACAGGGAGAGCCACATTCATGCGCTCAACCAGAAGGAAATCGCATTGCGTTTTTGCAGGGCGCGCGGCTTGAAATATGAAGACGTCAATCTCGTCATCTGCCACCTCGGCGGCGGTATTTCAATTACGGCACACAAGAAGGGCCGCATGATCGACTCGAATGATATTATCAAGGGCTCAGGCCCTATGAGTCCGACGCGCGCAGGCGATATGCCTTATATGAAGATTGTCGATATGGCCTTCAGCGGCGACTACACAAAAAAACAGCTCACCGACAAGCTGAACAAGGACGGCGGGCTAATGGATCATTTCGGCACTGCCGACGCTCGAGACGTTAGAAAGCTCAGGCATAACGGCGATGCGTACGCTGAAGTCGTCTTTCGCGGCATGGTCTATCAGAACGCAAAATATGTCGGCGCGATGGCTGTTGCTCTCAAGGGGAAAATCGATGCGATCATCCTCACGGGCGGTATGTCCAACGGCAAGGATTTTACGGATCTGATGACAGAATACATCAGCTGGATCGCCGAGGTCGTCGTCATGCCCGGCGAGTTCGAGCTCGAAGCGCTCATGGCCGGTGCCCTGCGTGTCATGCGCGGCGAAGAGCAACCGAAAACCTACACCGGCATCCCCGTCTGGAACGGATTTCAGGTATGAAGCGTTCCCAAATAAACGCCGCGATCCGTCGTATGGAGGATCTGGCAAATGAGCATGGCTTTCACCTGCCGCCCTTTTGCAATTGGACACCGGAGGATTGGCAGTTGAGGAACAGCGAATACGACGAGATTCGCGATAACATGCTGGGTTGGGATGTTACCGACTACGGCGTGGGGAATTTCGCCGAAGTGGGCTTCACCCTCATTACCCTGAGGAACGGCAACGTGAATAAAGCCGGCAATTACAAAAAACCTTACGCTGAAAAGCTGCTGATGCTGGAGGCGGGGCAATATTCTCCCATGCATTTTCATTGGTCTAAGATGGAGGATATTATCAACCGAGGCGGCGGCACGCTGCTCATTCGCGTCTACAACGCCGCGCCCGATGCATCATTTGCAGATACCGATGTGAAAGTCTTGAAGGACGGCAGGGCTTTCATTGTACCAGCCGGCACGCAGGTTTGCCTGGAACCCGGCGAGAGCATCACGATTTATCCTTACCTCTATCATGACTTCAAGTTATCGGCGGTCAGCGGCGCTGTGCTGCTGGGCGAGGTGTCCATGTGCAATGATGACGCGCATGACAACCGGTTTTACGAGCCTTTGGGTCGTTTCCCCGTCATCGAGGAGGATGAGCCGCCCTACCGCTTGATGTGCAATGAGTATCCTGATGGCAAGGAGTAACACCATGTATGACATCATAGCTCTTGGTGAATTGCTGATCGACTTTACCGAAAACGGCGTGTCGGATAGCGGTATGCGGCTGTTTGAACAGAACCCCGGCGGTGCCGTCGCCAATGTCCTGGCTGCCGCGGCAAAATTCGGGCATCAGACGGCCTTTATCGGTAAAGTCGGCAATGATATGCACGGCCTATTTCTTAAAAAGTCGCTTGAAGTAGCGGGAATTGATACCACCGGTCTTGTCATGGCGGAGGATGTATTCACAACGCTTGCTTTTGTCGCGCTGAGCTCCGGCGGCGAGCGGACATTCTCCTTCGCCCGAAAACCCGGCGCGGACACCCAGCTGAGGGCTGATGAGGTAGATAAGACCATGGTCAAGAACTCGAAAATTCTGCATATCGGCTCGCTGTCTCTCACCGATGAACCCGCGCGCAGCGCGACGTATCATGCCGTGGACATAGCAATAAAAGCCGGTGCAGTGCTCTCATATGATCCCAACTACAGGGCCTCACTTTGGCCGGATAAAGAATTTGCAAAGACTCAAATGCGTGCGATGCTGCCAAACGTCAGCATCATGAAGCTGTCCGATGAAGAAACCGAATTACTCACGGACTTATCTGACCCCACCGAGGCTGCCCGTTGTCTTAATGATATGGGTATATCCTGTGTGGTTGTCACCTTGGGCTGCAAAGGCGCATTGGTCAGTGTCAGCGGTGAGACCGCCGTCGTGCCGGGCTATACTGTGCCCGTCCTTGACACCACCGGTGCGGGCGACGCCTTCTGGGGCGGCTTCCTGCACAAGCTGCTGCAAAGCGGCAGGGCACTTGCCAATACAACACTTGAGGATGCGGTTTCCTTCGCCCAATGGGGAAATGCGACAGCCGCATTATGCATCCAAAAGCGCGGCGCGATACCCGCAATGCCAGCATCCAGCGACGTGTCGGCGTTTTTGGCGCGTTTTTAAACGTTTTTTTGCCATATGCTCCTTAGATCACATGCGCGTCTTTGTTGTACTTTTTGGTATTGACAATTTTCAGATGCGATGTTACTATACTTAAGCTATCAAATGCATCGTACGGTGTATTTCGGCATATGCGCGAGTGGTGGAATTGGCAGACTCGCTGGCTTCAGGTGCCAGTGTTCGCAAGGACGTGCGGGTTCAAGTCCCGCCTCGCGCACCAAAGAGCCTCGATTTCAAACGAAATCGAGGCTCTTTTATTATTACAGGGGGTTATGTGATGAGCGATATTGATCAATGCGCCGATGATTTTGATAAAAGCTTCATTTGGAGCCTGACCCTGAAATGCGCCAACTGCGGGTTGGTTTTCAAGAAGGAGCATGAATATGTTTGCCCTGCCTGTAAAAGCCGAAAGGTAGCCAGACCCTCGAAAGAAGAGTTTGAGCAATACTACAGAACACAGGGGGACGGTTCTTTTGTGCTCTAAGTTTTTCGGACAATAGCAAAGCTTATACCTGTTAGCCTTGAGATTTGTCTAATCGAAAGTCCTTTTTCTCGAAGGATAACAATACTTTTATCCCGTCTTTCAATATCCATCTCTTGAAATTCAGTTACATTTTTTATTCTGCAGAGCTTATAAATAATGTCCAGCGCTTCCCTGTCATTGCGTCTCTTGTTTTGTTCCAAATCAAGGCAACTCGTTTGTGTGTCTTCCTTCATATACTTACTAAAAAGGATTTTTGCTTCTTCTTCATCTTGGCAAAAGAGCGTTAACCCAAGCGCTGTATCGGTAATACCAGAGCTATTCAAATAATCACCGTAACTGCTCCATTTGTATTCCGAGGCTTCCTTGCATAGTCCCGCTTTTACTGGATTTTGGTGAATATATCTTAATAAAGTCAGAAAATATCCATCGTCATCAACGGGTTCGCTCTTGAATCTGTCTTGAAATAGATGCCCTGTTCGCTCGTGCTTAATATTATACCAATAAACATAGCGTGCGCCGATCCGTTTAAATATTTGCTCAAGCCTTTCTTTTTCCTCCTTGATCAGTAGGTGCAAATGATTACCCATCAGGCAATATGCCATCAGCTTAAATCCGCTTTTTTCCCTGCACTCCTCTAAAACCTGCAGAAATCTCTCATAGTCTTCCGCATCCACAAACACCAATTGCTTGTTAATGCCCCGCAGCATGACATGATAGATTCCGCTTTCGCTCTTTTTACGTGCTTGCCTTGGCATAATACATCACTTCCTCAATTATGCTACCATAGACAAGAAACCTTTGTCAACACAGAAGAACCGTCCCCTTGTGTTTACGTGTTATAACAATTCACATTCCTGCTTTAAGTGTCGAAGGGACCGGCTCGTATTGTCTTGCGTAAGATTGTCGAACAGTACGCTTTCGGTGAACGCTTGGATATCTTCCAATCTGCGCCGCAATCTGTAAAATTGGAGCGCATCAGGGTTGACCCGATAATCCTTGTGAGCAGCGTTGTAAATGGATATAAAATCGTCCCATGCATATTCAAAAAAGAACGTTTTGGTAAACGAAAACAGATCAGCTTCCACTGGCGCTAGCTTTAAACCCTCCCAGTCAATCAGGATAAGGCTTTTCGATTGCATAAGATTCCAGCCATGAATGTCTGTGTGGCACAGGGCAAACCGCATATCAGAATTGCAAAATAAGATTGCTGCGTTTTGAAGGGCTTCAATTCTTTGAGTAAGCGTATCTATATGGGGTGTCAGCGTCTCTTTTAGCCGGTCGGAATGATGTATATACTTAAGCTGGTCTATCAAAGACATGCTAAATGTAACGTCAAAGGTTTCCCTCAGGCTATTTGTCGGTACTGGTATCTCTGCACCATATGAATGCAGATGAGATACAATCTGCGCAAGCTCGTTTACCTGTCCTGTCTTCAATTTATCGTTGCACATCGTCTGCCCGTTGATAAAGGGAAAAACCATGTACAGAAAAGCGGCATCTTCCCTTTTATATAACCCATCTTTGGTGAGAAGGGGCGCGGTCATTCTCCCACAAAGCTCTGTATTTTCATTTAGCCACAGGACAACCGGCATATAACTGTCTATTCGTGCAACCCAGCTTTTTGTGGACGGCTTATGTTTATCATATACCTTTAGAAAATAGTCGCCGTTGTCAGAATGTACTTTCCATGCAGCTGCAGACCAGCCCGAGGGTATCTCCTGTAAAGATAGTGCTTGTATTCCGTATTCGCTGCGTAGCATCTGTTCTAGAATCTCAAGCATTGCGACCCCTCATCATTCATTCGTTAATATCAATATATATTCTGCAACGCACTTCCTCAACGACGCTACCATATTCGCGGAAGAGTAGTCAACACAGAAGAACCGTCCCCTTGTGTTTTGCTTGACTTGAATGCGCATTCAGGGTATTATGTAAAAAATGTCAGCAGGCTTAAGAATTGCTGGCTTTTTATTTGTGCGTTTTTATGCCAGCAATTAAGGGAGAATAAGCAAAGTATGCAAATTAGCAACAGAATCATGAGCGAAAGAAATGTCGGATTGGATTTACTGAAGAACCTCGCCTGTATCGCTGTCGTCGTTTTACATGTGACGGGTATGGTCCCTGTTAAAATTGTTGGATACAGTTTAAAGACGACTTTATACTATATCGCGGGATTTGCAGTACCGGTTTTTTTTATGGTTAATGGTTATTCTTTATTAAACAAAGCAAAATTAAGTTATCGTTATATTTCAAAAAAATTACTAAGTATTCTCGCTATCGTTTTTTCATGGAATGTTCTCATGTTCTTTGTTAAGTTATTTGTCGAAAAGAAAATGACAAATCCAATTATGACGTCAATAAACAGTCTGATTCAACGGGATTATTTTTGGCAATTTTGGTTTTTCGGCGCACTCATCATTATATACTTAATGTTGCCGGTGATACATAAATATTTCAGCAATTTAAAATCAGCAATCATTATAACAGCGATATTTGTTGCGATTTGTCTAACGGTAGACATGATCAGTATCGTTAGGAGCTGTTTAGGATTATCAATTGTTCAAAGCCATATTCCTCAAACTTTTAGGTTATGGACATGGCTTGCTTATTATTTATTAGGTGGTTTGTTGGGGAAAAAACAGATTATTGATTTTGTTTTAAAGCATATAAGCGTTTTTTTTAATTGGCTCATATTGATCATAACTCTCGTAATTATAAGCATATATCAATATAATATGGGGCTTTTTTACAGGGATTCACGTGCAGAGGGTTTTTATGATAACATATTTACTTTTATATATGGCATTGGTTTATTCATACTGATTTGCAGATACAATTTTACAAAAACGAACATCGTGCGAAAACTCATAAGCAATAATGTCATGGGAATATACATCGTTCACGTGACACTCATTATGATCGTGACACATTTCTATAAATTCAACACGCTGATTACAAATATCGGTTTAATTTTTATTATATTTATTGTTTCATTAGCTGTATCGATAATAATCAGCAAGGTCCCATTGGCTAATAAGCTTATTAAGCTATAAATAATGGCACCATAAACGAAAATATGGTCACAGCATCATTGACGCGTCGGCCTGCCGGGATTATTATGAGAATAATGTCATGAATGGAAATCAACAATACTATCTTAAAGGGGAATTGGATATGACGGATTTCAAAGGCAAAGTCGCATTTATCACTGGCGGCGGTTCCGGCGCGGGCTTCGGACAGGCTCAAATTTTCTCTGAAGCGGGCTGTAAGGTCGTCATTGCCGATGTGCGCCAGGACCATCTCGACCAGGCTATGGCGCATTTTAAAAGCAAGAACGCGCAGGTGCACCCCATTCTTTTGGATGTGACCGACCGTGAAGCATATATCGCCGCAGCGGACGAGGTAGAGCGCATTTACGGTACGCCACCCCAGGTTCTTATTCAAACGGCAGGCGTCAACGCCTTTGGCCCGGCGGAAGCTTCTACTTACGAGGACTACGACTGGATCATGGGCGTCAATTTGAGCGGTGTCATCAACGGTATGGTGACCTTCGTTCCCCGTATGATCAAGGCCGGTCTTGGCGGACATATTGTCGCTGTTGCCTCCCTTGGCGGCCTTGGCCCCTGCGCCACCACAGCACCATATTCCTGCTCGAAAGCCGCTGTCATTAACCTGATGACGTCCTATTACGAGTCGCTGAAGCCCTATGGTATCGGCGTGACCGCCTTCTGCCCCGGCAACATGAATACCAACATCCACGAGGCGTCTATGACACGGCCCAAGAATCTCCTGAGCACCGGCTATTATGAGAGCCCCGAGGCGTTGGAAGCCTACAGGAAGCACAACGTCCTCGGTATGGATATCCGTGAGGTGGGTCGACAGGTCATGAAGGGCGTCGCGCAGGGCTTAGTTATCTGCATCCCCTACGACGACCGCGAGGACCTTCTCCGGAGCGAAATGCAGCGTATGATCGATTACTGCACACCCGAGGGCTTGATCCGACTTGCAGAACGCGAAAAGCAGTGGGCGCCGCCGCCATCTATGCCTATTGAGGAGCTGGAATCCCTCCGTGCCGCGGCCGAGGTGGGCTGGTCTAAGGCCAAGGGCGACATTGACTGGATTGATAATAGCAGAAAGTATACGAAATAAGCGAAAGACGGTTTGGGGGCACACCTCAAACCGTCTCATTTTATGCTGAATTGCACAAAAATAGTCAGAGGATACATTTTTTACTGCTATTTTGCAAATAATCTGATTGAATCGAAAACTATGATTTGCAAGGAGAATGATAATGAGAGTTAAATCTTTATTATTAGCAGTCGTCATGTGCGTCGTGTTACTCGCAACCATGCTCGCCGGATGCACAACACCGGCACCCGTAATAAGTCCAAGCCCATCTCCGATAGTGTCGGTAAGTCCTTCGGCATCGGCTATTGTATCGCCGAGTGCGGTGACATCAGCAGACGTTGTTACCTCGGCATCCATCGTCAATAATGCCGCGGCGTTTGAAAAAGCAATCAGCAAGGACGGCACTTGGATTATCTGCTTGCTCAACGACCTGACCATCGACAAGGACCTCGTTGTTGACGGCGATTTCAAAAACACAAAGGATCCACCGGTTTCCCAGCGCAAGCTCGCCTTCTATGCGCAAGACGAAAACCGCACCGTGACAGCGAGATACACGCTGACAGCGCCGAAAATGACGATCAACAGTATTGACTGTTCCATTCAGCACGGCACCTTCAGGGGTGACCTTTATGTGGCGGGCAAGAACTTTAAGCTTGTCGATACGACTGTCGACGGCAATGTGTATTTCCTGAACGCCGAGGCCCAATCGACCTTCACGAAGGATGAAACCAGCAAGGTCTCCGGCGTTGAACAACTAAAAACGTCATAAATCTGCGATTTGTCATTCCGAGCGTAGCGAAGGATCTTATAATACTTGGATTGGCAGGTGTTACAAGATTCTTCACTACGTTCAGAATGACATTTTCGGCAGTTTTTCAGCAGTCTCCTTATTGGCATCACACTCCATCGTGCATATCATGTAGTGAAGGAGATGATTAAATGTCAAACTTTAACCCCGCGTGGTTACTCCTCCTTGCGATTCCTTTGTGCTGTTCCGGGCAGGGTCAACACTGCCAAACGCCGTGCCCGCGCCAGATAGAACCCCTGTGTCCACCGCCATGTCCACCGCCGCCGTGTCCGCCTCCGCCGTGCAGAGATCGCTGCGAACGGTGTGGTTGTGTAAGACGATCCTTTAATAACAGATAATATGTAGGGTGCACCTTATCAAATACATGTCCGTATGGTTATGAACCATCTCAATCGCAACTGTCTGCGGCGTGGTATAACAGAAAAACGCTCCATACCGGGGCGTTTCTCTGTTTATTGTTATTTTTATTTCCTTTAGCAGCCGCAGACTTCACGAGGTGCTTTTTTATCCTGCAGGATGCACTGCGCTGTGACGGCACCGATGACGATGATACCGCCAATGATGGAAAAAATGCCGGGATGTTCGCCCGTAAAAATGAGGACCCACAATGGATTCAAAAGGGGTTCCAGCGCGCCGATCAGGCTGCACGCCAGCGGTGGGCAGTGATTGGACGCCAACGCCAGGAGTATGTAAGGAATACCGATCTGGACGACACCGAGAATGATGACAGCCGCAACGGCGGTGGGCGACAGCGTCCCCTCTGTAAAGAAAATAAACGGAATGCCGATGACAGCGGTCAATACCTGACCGTAGAATATACCGCTCATCTTTTCCGCGCCATTCGCCCTGCTGACAGAGAGATACATCCCTGCCATAAAGACACCTGCCAGCACGCTGACGATATCCCCAAAAATATGCCCATCTCTCAGGCTGCTGATGAAGAAAACGGCAATCCCGCAAAACGTCAGGAGTACTGTGATATAATCTGTGGACTTAAATTTTTGGCGGAAAAGAACTGCCGAAAAAAGCATGATAAAAATCGGCGATGTAAACTGCAGCACGATCGCGTTGGCGGCCGTCGTCAGCTTGTTTGCGCCGACAAAACAGAAGAATGTGGCCGCCAGGAAAAATGCGCACAGCAGCACCTGCCTTGACATGACGAGCTTTTGTTTTGTCACCAGCATATAGATACCCACTGTGATGGCGGCAAAAAGCCCCCGGAAGCCCGCAATAACAAATGGACTGAAATCGATCAGCTTGATGAGTATGCCGGCAATGCTCCACAATGCCGCACAGATGAGCATTTGCATAATTGCAGCTCTTTGTTCTCTTTTAGACGTCATGATACTCTCCCGGGTTAATACTATTTAAAACAGAATCCATAATATCACACCGAAATGACAATTACTATCAAACAACTTCAAACATTTTTAAGTAATTTAGCATGCAATTGTCCTGTGGAAAAATGGCATATTTTATGCTACAATAGAAGAAGTGGAACCCTGCAAATGAAAGGACGTTGATTATGGGCGTAATTAAGATAAAGGACGGAATCTACTCTGTCGGTATACTCAACCCTTCCCTGCGGATATTTGATGTCATTATGAAAACAGAATACGGCACGTCCTACAACGCTTATCTGCTGACAGGCGAAAAGAACGTACTGATTGAAACGGTACATGCCAGATATTTCGACGAATATATTGAGAATATCAAATCCATTATCGATCCGATAAAAATCGACTACATCGTCATGAATCATAATGAACCCGACCACTCCGGCTCCTTGTCGCGCCTCCTGGAGCTTGCGCCGAAAGCCGAGGTTCTGACAACGCCGGCAGGCAAAATCTTTCTCCCGCTGATTACGAACAAGTCAATACCGTCGCTCCGCGCCGTGCAGGACGGAGAGGTACTCGATATTGGCAGCGGCAAATCGCTGAAGTTTATCCACGCTCCGTTTCTGCATTGGCCCGACTCCATGTTTACCTGGCTGGAGTCCGAAAAAACAGTTTTCACCTGCGATTTCCTCGGCACGCATTTCTGCGAGCCGACAATGGTAGACAATCGGATACAAAACATGGCGATATACGAAAATGCATTCTCGGAGTATTACGACGCGATATTCAGCCCATTTAAGCCATATGTACTTAGCGGTTTATCGAAGCTCAAAGGCCTGGACGTCGAAATCGCCTGTACAAGCCACGGCCCCGTTCTTCATACAGGTTTCTTCTACGAGGAAGCGCAGCGCCGTTATGAGAAATGGAGCACACCGGAGGTTCGTCCGAATAAATCAATCCCGATATTCTACTGCAGTGCTTACGGTAACACGGGACTGCTTGCCTTCAAAATCGCCGATGGTATCAAAAGTGTCTTAAAAGACGCTTCTGTCCAAATCTTCGATCTCACTCTGGCCGATCCGTGCAGCCTCTTAGCCCTGATGAATGACGCCGACGCCTTTCTTCTCGGCACCCCGACAATCAACAAGGACGCCCTCCCGCCAGTGTGGCAGCTTGTCAACAGTATTGACGCGATCAGCGCTAAAGGTAAAACCGTATCGGTTTTCGGTTCATACGGCTGGAGCGGCGAGGCCGTCCCCGCTGTTATTGCGCGGCTCAAGACCTTAAATATGAACGTTTTTGAGGAAGGCTGCAAATGCCGCTTCGTTCCTTCTGAAGCCGAGCTTCAGGCCGCCTTCGATTTTGGCAGTCGTTTTGCCGGCACTATTATATGACAGCCTTACTCGGTGTTTTGATCACTTTCGAAATGCTGCTGACTTTTAATCTCTTCTTTCTTAATTGTTTTCATTAAGAGCAGATGCACCGTCACACCGATGCCAACAGCTGACAGCAGAAGACGAACATGCAGATTGGTGACAAGCAGCATTGAAATAGTCAGACTTGTCCAAAGTAAAATGAGCGCCATTATCTTCGCTTTTTTTGTAACCGCCTTATACGTCACATAGTTATAGATATAAGTACCGAAAACCCTGTGCTGCATCAGCCAATCGTAGAGCCTCTTTGAGCTGCGCAAATAGCAGAAACAAGCAAGAAGCAGGAACGGCGTCGTCGGCAAAACAGGTACAACGATTCCGATAATACCCAACGCTAAAGAGATTGAGCCGGCAATGATGAGCAGTATTCTGTTTATAATATTCCGGTTCATTTTCACCTCTGATGGCTGCGGCAAATGCGAAGACATCAGCCCTCCGCATTTGCCGCAAATAGCTTATTTCTTTTTTAGTTTTGCAATCTCTTCTTCAACTTCCGCGGCACCCTCTTGATAGAATATCTCCTCATCCGGGGCAAGCTCCTTCAGAAGTCTTAAGAATTCTCCGGCATGAACGCGCTCTTCGTTGGCGATGTCCTTAAGCACCTCAATGGCGAGCTTGTTCGTCGTCGATTCAGCCAGCTGCATGTACAGCTGAATGGCTTCGTATTCTGCCGAAACCATAAAGCGGATCGCCCGTATGAGCTCGGCGTCGGTGAGCTTGCGCTCCTTTGCAAGTCCTGCAAACGGTGTACCAAAATCAGGCATACTATTATCTCCTTTAATTTCGTTTTTGATCATTTTTTTGTAACTATTACAATTTATTGTATTCATTTAGGAAAACAAATACAAGGATTTTTTTCACCCGACAGTCACAAGACTCTCGGTCGACAAAAGCCCCGCCACACGGAAACATAAGTGGCAGGGCTTTATAACGATTTCGTGCATTGTAAATCCAGGTAAGCTGCGGGATGTTCCGAAGCATATATGTCTCTACGCTAAACGACCTTTAGCTGAAAAGATTTAAGATATTAAAGCGGATGATCACAGCGGAAAATACTATTGACACCGTGGAAACCAGCTTGATCAGTATATTGAGAGACGGACCCGAGGTATCCTTGAACGGATCACCGACAGTGTCGCCGATAACAGCGGCTCGATGGCATTCAGAACCCTTGCCACCGTAATTTCCGCCTTCGATGCATTTCTTGGCGTTATCCCATGCGCCGCCGGCGTTTGACATAAATACAGCCATTGCAAATCCCGAAACGCAGACACCGCCTAAAAGGCCAACAACGCCTTCAGCGCCGAGAATAAACCCCGTCACAATAGGAACAATGATCGCCAGCAGAGAAGGCTTTACCATTTCACGAAGAGCTCCCCTCGTACACAGACCGACACATGCCTCATAATCGGGATCAGTTGTCCCTTCCATGATACCCGCTATTTCGCGGAACTGGCGACGAACCTCAATCACGATAGTTTGAGCAGCGCGCTGCACAGCGCTCATGGTGTAGGCGGAGAAGATGAAGGTGAGCATGACACCCACAAACAGACCGACCAAAACATATGGATTTGTTAAGCTCAGATCCAAGGTAATCTGCCCTTTAACAATATCAACATAGCTCACCAACAACGCCAATGCGGTCAGCGCCGCAGAACCAATTGCAAAGCCCTTGCCGGTAGCAGCAGTCGTGTTGCCGAGCGAATCCAAGGCGTCTGTTCGAACACGAACCTCCGCACCCATGCCGGCCATCTCGGCTATACCACCCGCATTATCAGCGACGGGGCCATATGCGTCGGTTGCAAGCGTTATACCAAGAGTAGAGAGCATACCGACAGCGCCAATGCCGATGCCGTATAGACCTTGGGTGTAATCAGTCATGCCGCCTGCAGCAAAAAAGCTGATGATAACGGCTGCACCAACGACGATGATGGGAGCAGCTGTGGATCTCAAGCCAAGAGAAATACCACCGATGATGACTGTAGCCGCACCGGTTTCGGAACTTTTAGCCAGTTCCTGCGTTGGCTTATACGTGTCAGAGGTAAAGTATTCTGTGAAATAACCAATGAAACAGCCGCCGATCAGGCCGCATAAAATGGACACATAAATGCCCCAGTTTCCAAGAATAAAGTAGGTTAGGGGCGCAGCTGCAATCGCTGCGACGACAGCTGCAAAATAGGTGCCTGTTCGCAGCGTCTTAAGCAGAGACTTTTGAGTCGCGTCCTCTTTTGTCCGGATAAATAAGCTTCCGATAACCGATGCAATGACGCCACACACCGCAAGAGCTACTGGCAGGAACAAGCCCTTAAAGCCATATCCGGCAGCACCGCCTAAAGCGAAGGTTGCAAGGATGGCACCAACATAGGACTCGTACAAATCGGCGCCCATGCCGGCCACGTCGCCCACGTTATCACCCACATTATCGGCAATTGTCGCTGGGTTGCGTGGGTCATCCTCGGGGATACCAGCCTCGACTTTTCCAACTAAATCAGCGCCAACATCAGCTGCTTTGGTAAAGATACCGCCGCCTACTCGGGCGAACAGTGCCATGAAAGAGGCTCCCATTCCAAACATGATCATCGTATTTCCGATTTGAACAGCATCAAAGTGGGCTATGTATCGCAGTATACAAAACCACACGGTAATGTCGAGCAACCCAAGACCAACAACAGTGAAGCCCATGACAGCACCTGAGGAAAATGCCACACCGAGTCCCTTATTGAGGCTCTCAGATGCGGCCTGTGCGGTACGTGCATTGGAATTCGTGGCAATTTTCATGCCAATATAACCGGCTAAACCCGAGTAGACACCACCAGTGAGGAAGGCAAACGGAATAAACCAGTTGTCGAGCAATCCAGTTGCCGCTAAGACGAGAAGAACGACAAATACGACGGCGAAGGCTTTTGCAACTGTTTTATATTGCTGCCTAAGAAAGGCGTTCGCGCCTTTGCGTATTGCCGCCGCAATTTTTATCATTGCTGCGGTCCCCTCAGGGTGCTTCATGACCTTTCGCCCTTGCAGAAGAGCAAAACCGAGTGCAAGAATGGTTCCAACAATGCCAATCCAGAAGAAATCTTCCATTTTTCGAGCTCCTTTTCATCTCCCGTTTCATCCCATTTCAACGCGCGCAACATTTCAGGGATAAACTTTTTAAATAAACCTCTGCCTGATTCCACTATTAAAGACATGGGCTATACTAACAAATTGTGGCGTAATTAACAAGATGTAAATGCATTTATAGTGCAATAGTTAAAAAACTCAGATTTATTATACAAACATTAACGCAAAAAGACATTCTTATAGGGCGATAAGAATGTCTTTCTCTGTTTTTTTCTATTAATGCCTCGACGATGTATCAGTGGTGCGGGTTCTTCATCACTTTCAGGACGGCTTTGGTCGCTTCAACGGTGATGTCGGCTTGATTTGTTACTTTCGTTGATGTAATCTCTGTCAGGAGCGCACCTTTTTTTGATGTGACATATTTGGGCTGCAGCTCATTTAAAGCGATTGCGCATGCATTGGCAAAGCACGTTTCACAATCACACGCGCCGAGGTCTTTCATCGTTTTAGCAACACACTGCTGAACAAACTCTTCGTTAATGTTGATCGGTTCAATTTTCTTCTGTAAGTCCATCGATATGCCTCCCGTTTGATTGCATTAAACAGTCGTTTCGCCGATAGCGTTTACGCTAAAAGCGTCTATGCGCTATTATATATAATAAAATCAGACACGTAAAGAAAAATTCATATAAATAATAAAAATGCGCATGTTGCACCCATTTATTTACCTGTCAGCGCACAAATACCGCCGGTTGGGTTAAAGCTATTGCACTTGCCCGGCGAATGGCTATAATTGGGGCATGAGGAGGTGATTCGGTGAAAATACGTATTGAGGTCGTCAGTGATCTATCTGAGGATGAAGTAACTATCCGCTGCGGCCGCGTGGATGACACAGTCCAAAAAATCCATCAGTTTATCATTGAACAGACTCAGTCCGCACAGAAAATCACCTTTTATAAACAGAATCAGGAGTTTTACTTCTCTCTGGAGGATGTTCTGTTTTTCGAAACGGAGGGCGAACACATCTTTGCGCACACAGCAAACGACGCCTACCGAATAAAGTACCGCCTTTACGAGCTCGAAGAAATGCTCCCGAAAGATTTTACCAGGGCGTCAAAATCGACGATCGTTAATATCCGGCAGGTCTATTCGATCACACGCAACCTCACCGCTTCGAGCCTCGTGAAGTTCGTGGGCAGCCATAAGCAGGTTTATGTGTCACGATATTACTACAACGAGCTTCGGCAGCGGCTAAATCCCGGCAGCAGCCGGACGCTCTCCGATTATTAGCAAACGTACATAAAACCACACTTTCCCTCTTTAGGATATGAAAGGAGTCATTATGAAACACAATTATTGGTTTTGGGGTGTATTCTTCGTGCTGGCCGCCGTTTTCGTCGTCGTCAGCCAGGTAACCTCATTTGCACAGATCGGCTTCTGGTCGATATTGGCTGCCGTCCTTCTGGCAGCGGTGCTCATTCAAAGCCTGATCCATCTGAACTATTTTGGCGTCTTCTTGCCGCTTGCGCTGGGCTACTGGATTTTCCAAGTGCCGCTGCACCTCTATGTCATCTCCCCCTGGCTTCTCATTCTCGCATCTGTCCTTCTGAGCATTGGCTTTCACATCATTTTTAGTAAACACTCAAAGCATGTCTACTTAGCACATCATGGCAAAGACAAGGATTACTCGATTGAGGATATCGACGACAATAATCCGTATGTCAAGGTTGCACTCGGTGCATGCAGCAAATACCTGCACGCCGACAGCCTCAAGGGCGGACAGTTCTATTGCAGTCTCGGCGCGCTGGAAGTCTATTTTGATCAGGTGCAGCTTGACCCGAACGGCGCAGAGATCTATGTTGACTGCAGCCTCGGAGCGATTGAACTCTACTTTCCTAAGACATGGCGCGTCATCGATAAGCTCCATTCAAGTCTGGGCGGGGTGAAAAACGAAACAAGATATAATAATCCCGATAAAAACGCGCCGCAGGTCACAATCATCGGCAATGTTTCACTCGGCGAAGTTGAAGTCCATTATGTTTAAAATTTGAGGGGCATCACTGCTCCTCGGCAAGAAGGGTGATTTTGTGGTTAATAAAGTGAGGCTCTGGACGCGGAGTTTTATCATTCTCTGGCAGAGCCAGCTTGTGTCAACAGCCGGCGACGCCATCTATGCCATCGCGCTTGGCTTTTGGATTCTCGATGTGACGGGCTCAACGGCGCTCATGGGCACGCTGATGGCGGCGTCCACGCTGCCGGGCGTTCTCCTCTCTCCGTTTGCGGGCGTGATGATAGACCGGTCAAACAAAAAGCTATTGATGATTTCAGTGGATGTCATTCGCGGCGCTGCCGTCGTCCTATTATCCGCAGCAGCTTACGCGGGACTCATCCAGATCTGGATGGTGTTTTCCGCGGGAATCCTTCTGAGCGCTGGCGGCGCTGTTTTCGGACCCGGTATTTCATCGGCTATCCCCGACCTTGTTCCGACATCAAAGATCGCAAACGCCAATTCTGCGTTCGCTACAGTCTCAACCGGCGCCAGCCTCATCGGCAATGCGGCGGGTGGGTTTCTCTACCAGGCACTTGGGGCACCGCTGCTTTTCCTTATAAACGGCTTGTCGTTCCTCTTCTCCGGCGCCTGTCTTCCCTTCGTGAAAATCCCGAATGCCCGGCAAACAGAAAAACCGCAATTTTTTAAGGATATGGCCGATGGCTTCCGATACATGTGGCGGCAGAAAGGTCTCCGGTTCATCCTGATTCTCGCGTCTCTGATCAATTTCTTCAGTTGTCTTGCCGTCACACTGTTCCTTCCGCTTTGCCAGAATGATCCGACACTCGGCTCGGGCAAATACGGCATCTTGATGGCCAGCTTTATGGGCGGCTCCGTCATTGGTTTTATGGCTCTTTCGGTTATTTCTATCAAGCCGAAGGACAAGATGCGCGTGTTTATCATCGCGAGCGTGATCGGCAACGCATTCACCCTCATCTCTATCAATCAACCGTTTTACAGCGTCATGATCATCATGCTGGCGCTTGCCGGATTGCTGAATGCCGTCGTCAACGTTCAGCTCATCTCGACAATCCAAACAGCGATACCGGCGGAAATGCGCGGCAAGGTCATGTCATTCATGATGATGTCAACACAAGGTCTGACGCCGTTTGCTATGGCGCTCGCAGGTGTCCTCGGCGGACTCCTCCCGATCCGAATTATCATCACCGCCTCGTTCACCGTCGGCTTTCTCATCATGGTTCGCTCCTATTTTTCAAAGCCCTTCAAAGAATATCTCACGCAGGATTTCTCAGCCGAAACGCCACCGATTCCTGTGGAGGGTCTGTGAGGTGAGTCGTCATTTGTAGGGGGCGATGCCCACATCGCACCGTCGTTACCTGTCTCCCAGGTCCGGTGCGACGCTGACAAGCACTCCTTTCGCCGTCCGCGGATGGCATCCCTCAAGAGGGTGGCTTTTTTGAACTAGGATTGTCTCTGTTATACCACTCGTGTATAATGGCAATGACAACAGATGATAGTGACAGGTTAACGAGAAAGTAAAGGGATGATTCACATGGCCAAGCACAATTACACCAGTGAAGAAATCGCCGAATGGCGAAAAAAGCACGGTAGCTTTATATACTTTAACAGGGACGATTCGAGCTTTATGGTGCCAAAACCGTATGGTTTCGGGCGGACGCCGAACTGGGCGCACCCGTTGTCATGGCTCATGGGCGCCGCTGTTATTGCGCTGATCGTCTATACGCTCTTTTTCAAACAATAAACTAGAAGGTTTCCCCTTACATGCGAATGAAATTCGCTTTGGAAGCTGCCTCCGTAGGCGACTGCCGAAGTGCTCCACTACCGCGCAACGCCGACACGCCAGTTGTCGCAGCGCGGCGGAACACTCCTATGCAAGGACTGCGGCGAACGTGTCGAGATCGACGGCATGGCCGCGCTCTATCTGACCGGCGATATTTTATCTTGACGGACATAAACCGTTATGGTAATATAGCACAAAATGAATAGCTTGTGTTAATGCACATAATGTGCTGGCGATGCGATCGCCAAGGGAACACGGATGAAAATTCCGGACTATCCCAGTAACCGTGAAGCTGACGAAGAGGCATGATGTCACTGCCACAGAGAATTTCTACGAAATTCTCCGGCGGGAAGACGCCCTAGTAGGATGAAGCTAAGTCGGGAGACCTGTTTTCACAAAACACCCTGGGTTTGGGATAATGCTATACTTGGTTAACTATGTGGCATTTTTATTATGCCGCATAGGTTTATCTATGTATTTCGAGTTGCTCCTCAGACTATGGGGAGCAACTTTTTTGTGCTCCTTCCAAGCTAAAACGCACTTTCACACTGTTCATTTTTAGACCACATATCGTAAGGAGATTCAAAATGAAAAAACTCACAGCACTTCTACTTGCACTGATCCTCATTGTATCAGTCACCGCCTGCGCACCGCAAAAATCAGCGACGTCAGCATCCCCAGCTGACTCGGCCTCTCCGTCTGCAGCAGCGGAGCCGTCAGCTACAACAGAGCCGTCTGATGCCCCGTCACAGTCGAGCGCTGAAACACCCATCACCATCACCGATATGACCGGCAGAGTGACAACGCTTGATAAACCGGCGCAAAAAATCGTCGCCGTTACCGCTTCCGACTGCGAAATTCTTTATGCGCTCGGCGCTGGCAACACCGTTGTCGGGCGCGGCGAATACTGCGATTATCCGGCGGAGGTGCTTTCCGTACCGTCCGTGCAGTCCGGCAGCGATATGAACATCGAGCAGATTGTCGCGCTCAAACCCGACGTCGTCATCATGAGCACAATGGCGCAGACGGAAGCTCAGATATCAGCTCTTGAAACCGCCGGTATCAAGGTCATCGTCAGCGACGCCAAGAATATCGAGGACGTTTATACCACCATCACATTGATCGGCACTGTTGTCGGTAAAAACGATGAAGCAAAAGCCGTCATTGATTCCATGAAGAAAACCTTTGACGACTTAAAAGCGAAGGTTCAGTCTGACGGGACTAAAACGGTTTATTTTGAGGTCTCACCGCTGGAATACGGTCTGTGGTCTGCCGGAACCGGCACCTTTATGGATGAGATTGCAACCATACTCGGTTTGAAGAATATGTTCTCCGATTTGGAAAGCTGGGTTGAGGTTTCTGAGGAGCAGGTCATTGAGCGCAATCCCGATTATATCGTCACCACCACGATGTCCTATGAAGGCTCAGTGAACCCCGTGGATGAGGTCATGAACCGCATCGGCTGGAGCGACATTTCAGCCATCAAAAACGGCACAGTATTTAACGCTGATTCCGACTCCATCACACGTCCCGGCCCGCGTCTGGCCGAAGCAGCCGTTGCCCTATATAATTTCGTGTACGGCGGCTGATTGATTTAATTACATCTGATTTTTGACATAGACAGAGACATTCCAATCATGTCTCAAAGAGACATTCATGTCTCATGTAAAGGGGACGTTGCGACCGTCCCCTTTACATTTTCCGTGTATCGTATATTATGAATGGTATTAAAACGACGTTAAGAGTGGCGGACAAATTATGAATACAAAAACAAGGCCTGAGGGCTTCCGACTTTTTGAATATCTGCTGTTTTCTGCCGTTATGCTTGCGGCGATGCTCCTGTGCATCACCGTCGGCAGCGTGAGTATACCCATCAAGGACACACTGACAGCGATCTGGAACACGATATTCGGTTTACCCATCCCGGAGGGCATATCCCAATCCATCATTGTGTTCGTCCGTCTGCCGCGCGTGCTCAGTGTTGCCCTTATGGGAGCGGCCCTCTCTCTGTGCGGTGGGGCGATACAGGGTCTGCTCCGTAATCCGTTAGCAGACAGCTCAACAATGGGCGTCTCCTCGGGAGCCGGCGTCGGCGCGGCTCTGGCTATAGCTTTTGGTTTTGTTATACCCGGACTGCCCTTTATCGGAACAATGGTCACGGCGATGATCTTCGCTTTCTTTGCGCTCGTGTTAATCCTGGCGCTGTCCTATAAAATCGACTTTTCTCTGTCTACCAATACGATTTTACTGATCGGCCTGATTTTTACGATGTTCGCAAGCTCCGTTCTTATGATTATAACCACCTTCGCAGGCGAAAAAATTCAATCCATCATCTTCTGGCTTATGGGTTCCCTGGGGGCGGCGAAGTTCAGAGAGGTCCTGATACTTCTGGTAGCGCTCGCAGTTTTCGGCACGATCCTTTTGTGCTTCACACGCGAGCTCAATGCATTCGCCGTTGGCGAAGACAATGCACGCCACATCGGTGTCAATGTCAAACGGTCGAAATATATCATACTCATCGCTATTTCGGCGCTTATCGGGGTCTGTGTCTCCATCGGCGGACAAATCGCGTTTGTCGGCCTCGTTATACCCCACATGACACGCATGATCGTCGGGCCAAATCATAAACGCCTTCTTCCGGCGTCACTCTTTGCAGGCGCTACTTTTTTAATGCTGGCCGATCTGCTGGCCCGGACAATTCTGAATCCTAGGGAGCTCCCTCTGGGCGTGGTGACGTCTTTTGTCGGCGCGTTTACGTTCGTCTTTATTTTTTACAGGACGAGAAAGGCGAAGTAGAATATGCTTGATATTAAGAATCTCACCGTACAATACGGCAGCCTTAAAATCGTCGACAGCTTATCCTTCAGCGTCCGGCCTCAGGAGTGGCTCATGGTCGTCGGACCAAACGGCGCGGGTAAGAGCACTGTCGTTTCAGCCATAGCACAAGGTATCCCTTACAGCGGTA
This sequence comes from uncultured Eubacteriales bacterium, assembly GCA_942492735.1. GTDB lineage: Bacteria > Bacillota > Clostridia > Oscillospirales > Oscillospiraceae > Sporobacter. The sequence continues at coordinate 2,697,465 of OW818648.1, read as the reverse complement.
CAGTAAAGATTGATGATCATGACGTTGCAAAATTGAAACCAAAAGCTGCAGCACAACATTTCGGCGTTTTGACGCAGAACCATACAGTCGGTTATTCCTTTACGGTTGAAGAGGTCGTCAGACTTGGGCGATATGCGTTTTCAAAAGGGATGTTTGCATCAAAAAATAACGAAGATGAAGATAAAATTGAAAAAGCCATCATGATGACCGGCATGCAGCCATTTCGAAAGCAGTCGGTGCTCACGCTGTCCGGCGGCGAGCTGCAGCGGACATTTCTGGCGCAGCTTCTGGCGCAGGACCCGCAGCTCTTAATCCTTGACGAGCCGACAAATCACCTTGACCTCGTTTACCAGAAGCAGATTTTCGAGCTGATCAAGAACTGGATCAAGGCTACCGGCCGCGCCGTCATATCCGTCGTCCACGACCTCAATCTCGCCAAAGCCTACGGCACGCACGCATTGCTGCTCGACAAGGGGCGGATCGTATCCGGCGGCAAAACCGACGAGGTCCTGACGGCAGAACACCTGAATCAGGTTTATTCAATGGACGTTTACGCCTGGATGCGCCACATGCTGTCGCAGTGGGAAGAAAAATAAAACAAGACATCATTCCCCCGTCCAGTAGGGGCGATTCACGAATCGCCCAACCCTGTGCCGCGCCATGCAGGGGTTCGGCCGATTCGTGAATCGCCCCTACAAATCGTAATCTCTCAAATTCTTCTCCCGAGGTGGGGTGGCGCGAAGCGATGGGTTAAAGCCCCTTTGCAATCATAAACAAGCTGTTCTTTGGAGGTCTATATGCTTCTACACCAATTCAATAACGGTGATACGCTGCGCCGCCGCGATCAGGCATTGATCGTCACGTTCAACGGCCCACGTGATGTTCTCAGCACGTCCGCTTTTAACGGCGGCTTCAGAGACAACCTGAAATACGTTTTTAATCAGGACTGCAAGGAAGACGGACGTAAAAACACGCCGCTGAAAGCCCCGACTTATGAGGAACACATGAGGCTTATCGCCACCGGACTCGGGTTGGACCCACAGTACGCCTGCGGTCTCTCGACAGCCGCGGATATGGAAAACGTTTCGATTCAGTCGGAAACATATGATGACTTAACGGTCACCGCAGTCGTCACCGGCGGAATTGATGTCAATGGCGGGCGCGTCGGTGATCCAGCGGATTGGCACGAAGCGGGTGGCGCTTCAAAGCATGTGTCGGGTACAATCAACATCATGCTGTTTATCGACGCGAAGCTGCCAGAGGGCACAATGACGCGGGCGCTCGTCACATGCACCGAGGCCAAAACGGCGGCGCTGCAGGAGCTTCTCGCGCCAAGCCTGTACTCCTCCGGCATCGCGACGGGCTCCGGTACAGATGGCACCATCATCGTCTCAAATCCCCTGTCCCCTGTTTATCTGACGTTCGCAGGCAAGCATTCCAAGCTCGGCGAACTCATCGGGCGCGTCGTCATGAAAGCCGTCAAAGAGGCGCTGTATCTCCAGACAGGACTCGGCGCCGTACAGCAGTTTGATATTTTCGCCCGGCTCGGCAGATACGGAATTGCAAAGCAAACCATTTTGGCCGCGTCGCGGCACACCGATATTAATAAGCTCGACGCGCTTTCTAAGAAAAACGAACTTGTCGTGATGACATCGTTATACGTTCATCTTTTGGACCAGCTGCAATGGGGACTCATATCGGCAGAGGACGCGCTGTCAACCGCCGGCACACTGCTGCGTGACATGGGTATAGATGCGGCGCTTTCGGACCTCTCCAACAGCGCTTCGACAAAAGATAAGCTGCTGTTCCAATATACAATGGGACTCACAAAGCTTCTTTAGCTGCACCTTCATAGAATCCCCGGATGATCTGAAATCGACTCAACGATTCACGATTATCCGGGGATTCTTCGCTTTACTCAGCATGGTCCACGCTGTCATTCGGTCCGAGCTGTCATTCCCGCGAAGGCGGGAATCCACGTACCTGGGAGACTGGATTCCCGCCTGCGCGGGAATGACAAGTAGTGCGGGAATGACAAGTAACGCGGGATATGCTGAAATCTCATTGTGTTTATGGACGAACAAATTGAATATGAAAAGCAGAAAGCTCAAATGCGTTATATATACTTGTTATAACATATATTTCCTGCTATACTCGAACCATACAAAATCCGACATTTGTCAAATATCGGGTATTTTTAGATGGAGCGCTTAATAGAATTTAAGAAATATGATTAATGCTTTTTAAAGCCGGGTGTGTTCATGATTGATGCTTTTTCGTATATATTCACTGTGCTCATTTTGCTCGGGCTCGCTGTTCCTCTGCTCGATGTTCTGCTTGGTGTCTTCGGCTCCATTTTGAATGTCGATTTTGAGATTGGCGGCCATCATTTCGGGGACTTGTTTAACTTCAGCCCACACGCAGACGCGGGCATGGATGTGAGCGGAGACGCGGGTACCGTCCTGCCGTTTAACATCATGTGCCTCTGCTTTGCTATGGTTGTATTCGGGGCGCTCGGCAGGCTCACGCTCGGCCTCATGGTCAATATATTTGCAGTAATCGGTTGTCTGATCGGTCTTCTTGCCGTATCCTTCGGCGCATACCTCGCCGTCTATCATTTCATCGTAAAACCGCTTCGGAAAAACAATCCGAAAGCGATTGGAGAATGGGATCTATATGCCGCCAAAGGTCTGCTGTTACTGCGCATAACGAAAGACAGTCCCGGCACCGTCTCTCTCAAGGATAATACGGGCGCTTATATCTCATATAGAGCCAAAGCAAAGGAGAACGTCCTTGAAACATGGGGCGGGTTGATTGCACAGGGTACTGAGGTGGTTGTAACCGACATTGACGCACCCGGTAAAACCGTTTATGTCCGGCCTCTTGATACATTGGCAAACCTTAAGCTGAACGATAAAATCATAGAATAAGATAAGGAGAATCAACATGCCAACATTTTTTAACTCCCCTACAGGTGTAGTCGTTCTGATCATCGCAGCACTCGTGATCGTCATCATCGCCATCCTCAGCACGTGGAAAAAGATCCCGTCCGATAAGGCTGCCGTTATCGTCGGTATCGGCAAACCCAAGGTCGTAACCGGCGGCGGTACGATACTTATCCCCATCGTCCAGCGGATGGATGTCATCACACTCGAAAACATTATGTTCGAGGTTGAGATCAAGCAGACGAAGACAGCTCTTGGCGTCCCGATCAATGCACAGGGTGTTGTCGTTCTCAAGGTAAAAAATGACGAAGCAAGCATTCTCGCGGCAGTCCAGCAGTTTAACTATAAGGATGAGAACAGAACAGTTGATACGATTCGCATTCAGGCCTCAGAGGTCTGCAAGGGCAAGCTGCGTGAGATCGTCTCCTCGATGAGCGTTGAGGACATTTACGGCGATCGAGAGAGCTTCGCCTCCAAGGTTCAGTCGATCGCCGGCTCGGAGCTCGGCGAAATGGGTTTGGAACTCAAAACCTTTACAATTAACGATATTACCGATGAAGAGGGCTATATCGAAGCACTCGGTAAAGAACAGATAGCAAAGGTTAAGTCGACGGCAGCAATCGCAGAAGCAGAAGCCTCCAAGGAGCGCGAGATACGCACGGCTGAGGCCATGCGCGAGCAGCAGATCAGAACTGCCGAAGCGCGCAAGATGGGTAAGCAGGCGGAGCTTGAAGCCGAGACGCAGATTGCCGAGGCTGAGAAAAACAAGCAGCTGAAGGTTCTTGCCTATCAAAAGGAGCAGGAGACCCAGAAGGCCGTATCCGACGCAGCCTATAAGATCCAGTCCAATATCACGATGAAGGAAATCAAAAACACCGAGATGGACGCTTCCGTTCTCGAGGAACAGCGCAGAAAAGAGGTCACCGAGGCGCAGGTACAGGTGCAGATCGTCGCTGAGCAGAAGAATATCGAGCTTGCTGAGAAAAAGGCCCAGCGCGCCGAGGCCGAACTGCTGGCTACTGTCGTCAAGCCTGCCCAAGCGGAAAAGCAGCGTCTCGAGCTGGAGTCAGAAGCCAAGAAGTTCCAGCAGGTCCAGAAGGCTGAGGCTGACGCCGAGTCGAAGAAGTTAGACGCCGCCGCCGAAGCAGAAAAGCTGCGTCTCGAGGGTGAGGCTCAAGCATCTATCATTGAGGCGAAAGGCCGGGCTGATGCCGGTGCCATCAGAGCAAAGGGAATGGCCGAGGCGGAAGCACTCGAGAAGAAAGCCGAAGCGCTTGCCAAGATGGATGAGGCCGGTAAGCTGCAGATGGTCATCGAAAAACTGCCTGAAATTGCAAGAGCAGTTGCCGAACCATTATCCAAGATCGGAAATATTACCATTATCGGCGGCGGCAATGGGACGGGAGCGAGCGAGGTCGCGGGTTATGCCGTCAGCGCGCTCAAGGCCGTCAACGAAGCGATGAAGGAAACGATCGGCTTTGATCTCACAGAGGTCATGAGAGCCAATACATACGACGCGAAGGTCACCAGGAACATAAATGTCGATGTCAAGGATTTGCCGGAAGCATTAATCCCGAAGGATTTATAACCGAAACGCGTGACGGCTCCCTCTGAGGGAGCCGTTTTTTTGTTTTATTTATGCCTTTCTACTGTTCTTCCATAAACACAATGAAATACCAGCATATCCCGCGTTTCTTGTCATTCCCGCGTTTCTTGTCATTCCCGCGTTTCTTGTCATTCCCGCGTAGGCGGGAATCCAGTCTCCCAGGTACGTGGATTCCCGCCTTCACGGGAATGACAGCGCGGACGAGTACAAGCGTTATTTCACCGTTATCTCATATACAAACGTTTGAAGAGCCGATTGTGTACCTTCCCAGTCTCGGTAATACTGAAATGTTGCCTTTGACTCCCCTGCTTTTTGCGCTTCGAAATTCCAGGTATACGTGCCGCCTGCGCCGGCGACGCCCGGTTTGGCAGACGTATTGTAGTTTTCCGAGACTAATGATAGTACATCCCCATTTGAGAGCGAACAATGCCAGGTATACCCGGTCGACGGGTTCCCGTTTAAGACAACCTGACCGATATCGCCCACAGAAAGTATGTTTTGCATTTTCGGGTCGAGCACCACGGGCGCGCTGCAGAGAAACTTAAATTCTTTATTACACAATGCGCCAAGGTCTGAAAACGTGAGACTGAACGACTGAATGCCCGCGGCGTACGGGAAATACGAATACTCCTGAAAATAGATGACAACACCGTCATTCGAGAGATAATACTCCGGATTCACCCCGATGCTCTTGAACATTCTGAAATCAAATTCCGAGAGCTCACCGGCCGCTTTCCTGCGATCGATCTCTTTCCGGATTGATGCATCGATGAATTCGGTGAAGTCACCGGTGCTGTCCATCAGGTCACTGAGCTGCAGTACCTTCCCTGTTGCCAGATCAAACGTATAGGTGCTTTGTGTTGTCCCTCCGTGTGCACCACCCGCATACTGATAATCCATCAGGACAACACTGAACAAACCATTTTGATTATATGTTATCTTATAATCGAAATACGTTTCGCACATGCCAACGGCCCGTGTATACCCTTCTTTAATAGCCCGTGTCATATCATCCGCATTCTTTAGACCTTCATAAAGCGCGTTCTGCGCTGACTGTTTCATCAGCGCATTGATATCCTTCTCGGCATTATCATCCGCCAGACCGGAAATCTGGGGATACTGAATTGTTGCCTTAAAATGATCTTTGTCTGAAGTGAACTTTTCTGTTGTGACAGTCATCATGTTCTCATATCTTGTTTGCAGCGTCACGAGATTATTCTCTGTGTCATAAGACGAGCTCAGGGGAAATATGGAGCAAAACAGGTTTGACGCCATATATGTTCTGTTTGATATTATCTTAAGCCCAGCCCCTGAAAAGTCAACGGCAGCGTACTGATGCCCGTTGTCTGTTACCTCCTGATTTGTCAGTCCAAGAATAACCGTGTCACCGTCTTTTGAAATGCTGACCGTTTTGACGCTGCCCGTATCGAGCCAGGTCACGCCATATCCGAGAGCCTCGCATATAGCGCGAACAGGCAGAAAGACACTTTGTCCGTTTACCTGTGCCGCCGCATCAAGGATGCTGCCGTCCAGCGTAACACCCACATTATTTACCGCAGCTGATGATGCCGACAGTAAGACTATCGACATCACTGAAATCATCATGGCACAAAGAAAAGTATGAATAATTTTTTTCTTCATTTGCAACACTTCTTTCCGTATCCGCACTCTTGTTCTTATCTCTGGGCTTGACGTCTTTTTTTATCATACCATCAAACCACAGTTAGATTTTGAAGAAACCCGTCGTATCAGAAGCGTCATAAAAGCACCGTCCGATTGCTGCGGCAAGGCAGTAATCGGACGGTGCTGACATGATCGATTATTTGATGATGACCGTATATTCCACCTTGTCTTCCGGCGCGGCGTCAGACTCGTCAAGCCACGCTCTGTAGTATTTGAAGGTGATCGTCGTCGTCCCTGCTTTGAGCGCTCTGAAATCCCAGGTATATGTCCCGCCGGCGCCGTCCTCATCTCCTGTGGCGTCAGACCGATACGCGTCGCTGCTGAGCTCAAGCATACTGGTGTCATCGATTGTATATTGCCACGAATAACCGGTCGTCGGGTTGCCTGTCAGCATAATCTGAGCGATCTCGCCGACCGAGAGCTTGTTATCCATACCAGTCTTCAGTACGACAGGCGTCAGGTTCAGTGCTTCATATTCTTTTTTCAGCATACCTGAAAAGTCTAAATACATCATGGGAAATTCCTGAATTCCCGAGGCGTATGGGAAATATTCGTATTCCTGGAAATAGAAGACGACCGCGTCCTGCGTCAGATAGTATGCCGGATCATCTCCAATATCCTCGAAATCGGCAAGCTCAAAGAGGACTCCCGATTCCACCCTGTTTTTGATTTCTTTCTTGATGGAACTGTTAATCAGTTCCCTGTAGCCGCTGTCTTTTATCATGAGGTCTTCCAGGCTCAGCTGTTTACCCGTTTTGAGGTCAAAGGTTAAGGAACTCCTCAAATCCCCACCATGCGCGCCGCCGAAATAACGGTAATCCGAGAAGAGTATGCTTAAGATACCGTCATGATTATAAGGTACACTGTAGCTGATATAAATCATATAAGAAGCGTCCGAAGGCATCTGTCCTTCCTCCATAAACTGCTTGCTCTCTTCTTCAGCAGGCTTGATTTCCTCCTTCGCTGCTTTCGAAATATCGGCAAATACTTTATTGATGCTGTCCTGAACCGCTCTGTCGGATAATCCGTCTAACTGCGGCACTTCGATGACGACATCGATGTATTCTGAAGAATATTCGTATTTTTCGGTTTCAATAGTCACCATACCAACAGTCGTATCAGGAGACGTTTCCGGTGATTCAGAGGCGGTAATCTCAGAAGTCGGTGCCGTTGTATCAGTTTGTCCGGGGTCAGGTGTCTCCGCGCCAGGGTTGAGATTCTTGACGAAAGCACAGCCCGCAAAAAGTGACAGGACGAGAATCAGCACCGCGCAGGCTACAAATGTTTTCTTCATCATGTGTCTTCTTTCCTTCTCATATATTTACTATATTTACAATATTTTAACACGTTTTTTAATAAAAATCGATACTATCATTGCCAGCATGTGTAATTTTTAAATTGAGAGGAATATTCTGCTGGTGCGGAACCGATACTGCAACAGTGGACGGCGTCCATCTCACACCTTAACTTAAGACGATACTTCCGACAAATAGTTCCAATAAAACTTGTCAGAATATTTTCACAGGAGTAAAATAATGAAACGTCGACTTAGAAACATTTTCGGTTTTAACGCAGCAAAACGCGGTATCTCGGTCATCATTATTGTAATAACAGCGGCGTCCTCTGTCAGTCAAACGACGGCATCCGTTTTACCGTCTCGGACGAACAACGATGAGAAAAATGCGCGTCATTTAGCGAATGCCTGGGCTGAAGCTGTTAAAAACCGTGACGGCAAAGCACAATACGCGCTTTACACGCAAGCGTATCAAAAAGAGGTTTATGGCGCATACACTGGACTCAATTGGGTTACGGGGACATCGAGTCCCTGGGTAGAGCGCTACACCGTCGAACTCACAGCAAGCGGCGCGACAGTTTTATTGAATTATGCAGCATCCACGGGTCCTGCCGGAGACTACACTGTCCATCTCGATTTTGCTGAAGAAGGCAACATTCTCAAGATCGGTGCGATAAAAAACGCTGAGCTGATTCTGGGCGTCACGCCAAGCTAAACTGTTCAGCCGGGGTCTTCCGGATAACGCATCAATGAACGAGAAACAGCAAAACCGCCATCAATGGCGGTTTTGCTGTTTCTAAGCCGGTTCATGCCGAAGAAGGATAGCATACCGGCTTGTCGGAGGTTTCTCCAAAGTTTCAGCTTATTTGGCGGCTTTTGGTGTATAGAAAAGCTGTGAGCAGTATATTTTACCGTTCTCGTTGGCATAGTATCCGATGCCGATGTATTTGAAATCAGGGTCCAAAATATTTCGTTTGTGGCCTTCCGATTTCATCCACGCTGCAACCACAGAGGCTGGCGCATTGAAACCATAAGCCAGGTTTTCACCGGCTGCGATGTACTTCATGGAATTCTCAGAAAAGATTGTAAAGCATCTTGTTCCGTTAGGTCTTGTATGGCTGAAGGACGCGGCCGATTCTTTTGCTCTGACATCGGCCATCGGAATCAATGTGTCAAGCGATTTCAAAGCGCTTGCTCCGATTTTTTCACGCTCGATATTGACGAGCCGCAGCACTTCGGCTTTATACAGTGCAACGGGATCTTCTGCCACTGCCACTGTTGCTAATGTTGCTTCTGTTACTGCTGTTGCGTCGGTTTCGTTAGCGGCGTATGCAACCGGCGTGCTCAAAGATAAGCAGACGATTATTGCGATTATAAATGCGGCAAGTTTCGTCAGTCTTGATTTTTTCATAATATAACCCCCACCTTTTTCCTTCATGGTTTATAATGAAAGTAAAAATAGGGATATATCCTATAAATACTTTCGGCAACCGGCTGTCATCATCCTACGTCTCAAAAGAGACAAAGTCTCTTGGAGACAAAGTCTCTTGGAGACAAAGTCTCTTGGAGACGTTTTAGACCTTAGACCCTTGGCTTTGCGTCCTTATTTTTCAATAAGTTTGCCATTTTCGATTTATTTAACGCGTGTGTGCTGGAATGCAAAAAGTTCTCTTCGGTAAACCGAAGAGAACTCATTTTATCATAAAAAATGAACACTTTCGGTAACCGGCTGTCATCGTCTCAGTTGCTCGTGCCGCTGAAGACCTTAGACCCTTGGCTTTGCGTCCTTACTTTTCAGTAAGTTTGCTATTATCGCTTTATTCTCGATTGATATTATTTGCAACTAAATGATACTCAATTCAGCATAATAAGTCAATATCATTTCCAATATTTCTAAGTTATTTTCATTATTTCGTATCGCATAACAGTTTCTAAGTCATTTATTGTACATTATTTATGGATTCAGCGTTGGTTTTTGTAAGCCGAATCTCGATTGTTCTCATTTTATCTAACCTGGTGGTGCATCCGTCGTCGCGTCGGGAGAAACTGGGGGTTGTGACACTGTCTGCGCCGGTTCTACTGATGGGCTCTCTGACGCATCCGAACCGGTTGGTTCGGGTGATTCTGACGGGATTGCTTCTGGTGGGCTCACATCTGGTGACGTCACAGCAGCTTGAGCCTCACCGTAATAGTCCTGCGGCGTTTTTCCGTCAATGTCAATCAGACGCGCGCGGACAATCATCCGATGGCTCGACACCATATACGGTGTGCACGTGATGACAGTGAGTGCATAGTCTTCTCCGGGAATATTGTTTAACACCCAAACCTCGGTCGGCAGGACGTCAAATCTGTCAAATACAGCGTATGTATATGTGATTCCGCCCGACTTAATAACGATGCTGTCACCTGTCGAAAGCTGATCAAGATATCTGAACGGATATGGTCTGTGACCTGAGACAGCGCAGTTGCCCTTCTGCCCCGGCTGTGCCGTCCCTGTGATATGGCCGACACCGTATTTCATCTGTTTGCCGGAACCCTCGAGCAGATTTTGAGAGACGCCCAGTACCGGTATTTTAAGTGTGCCGATAACAACATATTTAATGACGGCGGGGGCGTTCGCTGTGTCTACTTCATCCCCGGGCAGATCAGCACCCGCCGACGGTGACGCGCTGCTTTCAGGCGCAGCGCCAGTTACTGCTGCAGACACATCCTCGGAGGGGGCCTCTTCTGTTATGATGACATCCTTATCCTCTTCGTCGAGTATGATCGGCGACGGATCGGGAATCGTCGCGGCGTTTTGTGAGGCCGTACCGAGCAGCACACCCCACGGATAATGGCTCGCCTCCATAATAGCAGCCGTGATAACCATGACAAGACCTACCGCAATCAAAGAAAAGGCTAAGATCATCCTTTTTCTTTCTTTGGCCTTTTTCTTCCCTGTCTCGTTTCTTGTCATGCTACTCTCCTTATATTCGACGGCCTGATACCAGCAATAATATCACCGGACTGTTTATTTTTCAAGGAGCGTAATCATTTTGCCCAGAATTTTTCAAAATTGGGTACAAACAAAGCTTTATTGGCGCATTTTAAGAAATATTTTTTTACATTCCTATTTTTTCCAATTTTGTAAATGAGAAATATTTTAGATTTTCGAGAAAATCCATATGCATTTTTGAGAAAACCAACCCGTTTTGAGAATTGTCTCAATATGGGTTTATTGTAAATTATGCACAAATTTTCCTTGACATTTAAGGGAATTAGTGGTATAAATTTGTACATAATAACGAATATTGAGGCAAACCCGCTGAAAAGCGGGGACGCAAAGCTCAGGAGCCTAACGGTCAAAGGCGCAGTCATTTGCCTTTTGATATGGCAGTCCAGCCGCACGGAATACGTCATGAACGTATTTTATGTGGCTTTTTTAATTCCCTGATTGCGCTGCGTCCAGTGCGCAGCATTCAAATAAAATACAAGGGCAAACCCGCTGAAAAACGGGGACGCAAAGCTCTGGAGCCTCAACATCGAAGGTAAGCACCTTTTGATTTGGCAGTCCGGCCGCATGGAATACGTCATGTACGTACGAAATGCGGTCTTTTTATTTCCCCGGATAGCGCGACATCAGCATGGCACAGCAGATACACAGGAAACACCTATAAAGAGAAGAATACATACAGACTTAATTCCTGAGGAGGAGTATTAAAATGAAGAAAAAGCTATCATTTCTATTGGCTCTCGTTTTTATCCTGTCACTGGCGTTCAACATCCTGCCCGGAGCCAGTGCGGCGAATCCGGCACATGATCACAGCGCCCCCCTCGCCGACGATTATCACTGGGACTGCACGCTGGTGCCAGATGAATATTCGCCTACCCCCGACTGCGGCGAAACGGCGCATGAACATGGAGTTTTATGTTATGGCTTTACCTGTGGAAAAGATATACATATCCACAGTGATATGACGTGTCAGGCTCCTGAATTAACCTGTGTGACACACATGCATACCCACGCGTGTCAACACAAAGATAACCTTTGCGGGAATTATTATGAGCATACACATACAGATGGCTGTTATATTAAAGTATTTGGAGTAAAAAAACGAATCTGCCCCCTTTATGAACATACACATACGGATAGCTGTTTCGATATTCTTACCTGCAGCATCCCTGAGCACTTTATTCACACCACAAGCTGCCTAACTAATAAAGTATGCAACACCCCTGAGCACTTTCTTCACGGTGCAAGCTGCGTCGGCGTAACCTGCAAAACGGCAGAGCATACCCACAGCACTGCAAACGGGTGTTACGAATTACTTAAAGCGGCCTCTTATACCTGCAAGCAGGTTCGCGACACCGGTAGCGTTGAACTCACACTAATGTATGAAAACCACGCCATTTCAAGCTTGTTTAAGTCGATTTCTGTAACGCTCCGTGATGTAAAAGGCAACCCGTATACAGCATCAAATAACTTATCCGGCGTAGTCACCTTCAGCGGTATTCCTACCGGTCCCGTCACCTTCGATACGATCACCTCAAAAGGTCTTGTTGGTGTTTTTACATACTTCGCTAAACCTGCCGGAATGACAGTCGAAAAAGATAAGACTGCTTCAGGATCAGTCAACTTAATAATGTGTTACGACCATGTCGATGTTTACAAAAACGGTACTTTATTAGTCGACAGACAGACCAACGGTATAAGCAATGGAGCTCCTGTGCCCACAGCGGTGACAGCTTCCAATCTCTCAGGTAGCTATACCATCGGTGCCATGACAACCCCCTTGAGTTTTACACTCTGCGGTGATGAATGGCGGGCTTCTGATCTGACTCTCGTTATGCCAGATTCTCTGACCATTACGTGCACTCTGACAGATACGAGCAGCAACATTTATCCGTTTAGCCACACCTACACGGGTCAGGAGCTAATCGATGCAATCAATGCCTGCCCAGCGCACTGCCCGCTGAAGAGCGGTATGGATCTCACAATCAATGAGGGCTATATTGTCAACACAAATAAATATAACGTGACCTTCAAGACTGATGCTGGCGGCACAATCAACGGCGGGACAACTGATGTTTCCAATCTTAACATAACAGAAGGCTGCACATTCCCGACTTCACCGACAACGACTGCTTCGGCTGACCATACGTTCGACGGCTGGTACGATATTTTGAATAACAAAATATCTGCCTTCCCCGCAACTGTAACAGCAACTGCAACATATACCGCCAGATGGACGGATACACCTTATGGCGTGACTTATAATTACGTCAGCGGAACAGACGGAATGAGTCTGCCCCACGAAATCGCCACCGTAAGCGAAGCCTATGCTGTCAGCGATACTACAAAATATACTATAGGCCAAGCTGTACCCCGCAATAGTCCCGCGAGCAGTGTTTACAATGTTGTCGATGCCAGCGTGATTACTGGTACCTGGACTCTTACGAATTGGACGCCGGACAGCGCTACAATGATTAGCGGCGGCATTACCTTTACCGGTACCTGGACATACACGCCGGCCACGAAATACGATGTGACTTATCAGGTTACCGGCGATGCTCCGACCACATTTACCCCTGACATTCCCGGTGTTGTTAAATACTACGCTGGACAATCTGTTCCAGTTTCCGTTGGTCTGACGAGCTCCGTGACGACAAAAGGCGCTCTCCAAGGGGCTTGGACATTCAGCGGCTGGAAAAACGGCGACGCTACAGTAAGCAGTACCTTTGAAATGCCCGCGGGAGATGTTACCCTTACAGGTAAATGGACTTTTGTTGAGACCGGAAAATACCTTGTAAGTTATACTGTCACCGGTGGTCCAAACAACAGCAGCCCTAGTGTCCCAGATGATATCAGCTATTACCCGAACACACCGCTCACTGTTGCCACCATTCTCACGACAACCGATTCCACCAACGGCACTCTTAAGGGAAAATGGACATTCAGCGGCTGGAATACAGCCAGCGACGTTTCTATAACCGAAGGATCCTTTAAAATGCCTTCATACAATGTCGCCTTCACCGGCACATGGAGCTTCACTGAATATGCATCCTTCACCATTGACAAGATTGACGAGAACGAAAAACTGATCATGTCCTCGGGAGCAACGTTTACGCTTTACAAGGATTCTGAGTTGACGGAGGTTTACGGCACATATAACACCGGAAATAACGGATTCGTCACCATTGACGGCCTTGATGAAGGCACATATTATCTGAAGGAAACATCAGCACCTGCCGGTTACCTGAGTGACGGTACCGTATGGTTCGTCTATGTCTCTGCAAACAAACAGGAGTATACCATCTCTGAATATAATCAGAAGTATAACGTCACTGTATTCGACAGTCACGAGAATAGCATGCTTGTCGAAGGCATATTGACTGTCATGAACGAAAAAGCGCCCACACCGCCGGTCACCATCGATTACGGTGCTCTGACTGTTGACAAGACTGTCTCGAGCTCAGATACTACTGTGACGGCTTCCGGAACTGAAAAATTCGCGTTCACCGTTACATTCACAGCTAATCCGTACAATGTGTTGGGTGTCTCAAACGATGCCGGACTGACGGGCAGTAATGGGGTTTATACCTTTACCCTATCAGCAAACGATACGCCGGTCACCTTCTCCAACATCCCAGCCGGTACAACATACACTGTGAGCGAGGCCATTTTGACAACACAAACAGGCTGGGCTGAGGGTGCGTCCACTGGAAAAACAGGTACTATCAGTACAACGGTTTCGGCCGCGGAAATTGCGAACGTGTTTACACCCGCAGTCCTCGGTATCAGTGATAAAGAAAATAGTCAGGAAGACAGCGGCCAGGGCGTTGCCGGTGAAACCGATAAGCTCCCGCAGACCGGCGGTATCTCTCCATCCACGCTGCTCGGTATTCTCGGACTGGCACTGGTCGCGTCTGGCGGAACTGCCTTCACGATACTCAAAAAGAAGAGCCACGGGAAGGATGATTAATAGCCCCACGCCTTCTCGTAACAACAAAATAACGGCCTAAAATGATAACCTGAATGCTGACTTTAAGTGTCTGCATTCAGGTTATTTCACAGCCGCAGGGGTACTTTGCAAACGCTATTTTTTTCTCAGCTAAAAAATACTAAAATAATTTGCAATATTGTTTTTTTATGGTATAATTTTCCATGCGCGAATAATGAGAATTGTCTCAAATTTTTGATAATTTTTCGGCCTATTTTGAGAAATATAACCTATTTTGAGAATGATCTCAAAACGCTTCTTCCTGTCTATTATAGACAATTTTCCTTGACATTTTAGGTAATTAGTGGCATACTTTTGTATATATTATACGAAATCAAGAGCATTATCCCGTAGAAAATTGAAGCCGCAAAGCGCATGCGGCTCGTCATTATAAGTGACCTGAGGAGGCGTACTAAAATGAAGAAAAAGCTATCACTTCTATTAGCTCTCGTTTTTGTTCTAACACTTGCCTTTAGTATTTTACCGTGTGCAGGCGCGGTGACGGAACCGGCCGCTGCAGGCGACGTTCAACTGCTGTCTCAGGCAAGCGACATCTCCGTATTGACCTTGTTTGAATTCCTCGGACTGGCGATGATCTCCGCGGGCGTTTCTTCTTTCATACTGCTCCGAAAGAAACATCAGGAAAAAGATTACATATAGCGCTATTTCAAAAAATAAATCTCCCAAAACAAAAGAAATACCGGCTGAACCGGTATTTCTTTCTTTTATCTTATTTTTATTTCAGCAGTGTAATTTTTCCGATCAGCGGGAGCGGTTTCAGCTGGCCGTTGACTGTGTTGACGATGCCCATGATAATGCAGACCAGGCTGAATATGTAGCCGACGGGTGCGATAATGAACCAGCCTAGGTAGGGGATCATTGACAGAATTCCTATGACAATACTAAATATCAACAACACAAGCCCCTGATTGGAATGATATCGCACATACGCGGAATTCGGCTTTGAAAGAAGCGGTATAAGCAGAAGGATTCCAAGATAGCTCAGGACACATATGCCCTTGTTTTCTTCAATATCCTGAGGTCCCGTCTGATAAGTATGAGGCTGCTGATAGTTTTGCTGATAACCGTAATTGTTCCCCGGTGCAGCGCCGTTTTGCTGTGCGTAATAGCTTTGCTGCGGCTGCGCGGGATTCTGCGGCGCATAATTACTTTGCTGCGGCTGTTGGTTTTGCGGTTGCGCGTAATAGCTCTGCTGCGGCGTCGGTGCTTGTTGCGGTGCCGGTGCCTGCGGCTGCGCATAGTAGCTCTGCTGCGTGGGCGCCTGCTGCTGCGCATAATACTGCGGTGCTGCCGGTGCTTGCTGCTGCGCATAATACTGCTGCGGTGCTGCCGGCGCCTGCTGCTGTGACGGTGCCTGCTGCGGCGCATAATATTGCTGCGGTGTTGGTGCTTGCTGTGGTGCCGGTGCCTGCGGCTGCGCATAATAGCTTTGCTGCGGTGCCTCAACGAACGGACTCTCCTGCGGTGCAACAAATTCCGGCTGATACTGGACCGGAACCGGTTCCTGTGTCACAGGCTGCACATCAATCATGGTAATCGCCTGACCGCAGGCAGGACAGAATTTTGCCTCCTCAGGAACTGTGGTCCCGCATTGTGAACATACTGCCATATAGCTTCCTCCTGTCGAATTTAGTGACAATTGTTGCTTTCTGCCGTTTTAGTCTTCTTCAAGGTCATCCCAAAAGAAGAATTTATGGTGCGGATGAAGGGACTCGAACCCACACGTCTTGCGACACAGGAACCTAAATCCTGCATGTCTACCAATTCCATCACATCCGCAGATGTTTATACAGCGATATTCATACGGCAATATGCATATCGCGTTGATTTTAGCATAATACGCAGTGATATGCAAGTGTTGTACGTATCAAAACCAAATTCCGCGCCTAAGCGCAAAACAGCGCCTAAGCGCGGAATTCCGCGCCTTATATGTTCGATTTGTTATAAAAATCCGAATTTTCAGTTCGTTGTCGTTGTTCCCTGATCAAAAACTGTCAGTTCGCCGTCTTCAAGTAATAAGTAAGATTGTTCGTTCTTGACGAACTCCGCATTGAAGCCGCTTTTTCCGATGATTGAAGCCGGTTCGTCAGACGCCGTTACGATACCGAAAGCCGCAACATTGTCTATATCAAAATAAGATCGAATAATCTCATAACTGTCGCCTGAGGGATAATAGTATTGCGCAACATACGCATCGCCAAGATAGACATATTCAAAGAACATTGCGATCTTACCGTCTGCATCGTATAAGGTTGATGTCATCTGATCCTTACCCGCATCATATGTACATGTTTGTTTAATTGTCGCGCCGTCCTGGTCGGTGTAGGAGATTGTGTAGTCGTTGCCGTTGCCGGTGATTTTTGCATCCTCCATGCCCAGCATACCCATTGCCATCTGAGAAGATTGCAGGTCTTCACTTAACATCGCAAGCGTAATCAATGACAGGTCAACCATGGCTATGCCCAGAAAGCTCATCGAGACGGTCATAGCAAGACTGTCAGACTTTTCGGACGCGGCTACAACCCTGTCATAAGCGCTGCTCTTATAGGTTGAATAATTGCTGAATCCTTCCGAGGCATTTCCCGCGGGTTTAAGTGACGACAAATCATCAGAATCACTTGAATCCTCCGAATTTGAATCATCATTGTCTTCGCTGTCAGCTGTATCGTTGTCTTCGCTGTCACTAGAGTCTGAGGCTGACGGCTTGGGGAGGAGGTTTTTTGGAATCTTAAAGCAGCCGCCGAGCATCGACAAGATCATAGCAAACAACATAATAACAATTGCTACTTTCTTCATATGCGCTCCATTTCTTTATACTTTTTTCAAAATATAGTTATGTCATGCGGATTAGTGGGGCATATTTCCTTTTTTGCTGAATTTTTCCGCCAGATTGCCGACGACAGGGATCTTATATTCATAATAACCTTGTGCCTTCACCAATGCGATAATTGCGAATATCGTCAGAACGATGCCGACAATTCCCAAAAGAACTGTAAAGATTAAGGCCCCGCCAGCAGCTGCTCCAAAGTTTGCTAAATAATTCCCACTTGCGTAATAAGCGGCGTTAATAACGGCGATGATGATTCCGAATATGATCATAAATACCAGATTTATTGCTTGAAGAATGAAGGCTTGCATCGCATGAAACTTAACAAACGGACTCTCCTTTTCAAGAAAGAAAATAACGAGCGGTGCCGCGAATGCTATATACTGAATTATTGGTATCCACCCAAGAACAAATGCTGCCAGATAACACAAAAGCGCCATGATATTCGCGTCCATGCCAAGAGATGATCTATGCGGATTAACTTTCATAATGCGACCTCCCATAATTTACATGAATTTCTCCATGATTTGCTAATAATCACTAAAATATTACCATATACTATTCGGTTATGCAAGAGTAACAAAACGAATTCCCAAATTTATACTGTTTGTTGCACCATCTCGACAAAATCCGCCTCCGAAATCACCGGAACGCCGAGACTCTCCGCCTTTGTAAGCTTTGATCCGGCATCCTCTCCGGCCAAAACCCAGGTTGTCTTTTTTGAAACGGAGGACGACACACTGCCGCCGTGTTTCATGATGATAGCGCCGGCTTCATCCCGCGTATAGTTCGATAAGGTACCTGTCAGCACAAAGGTTTGGCCGCTGAACCGGTTATCGGTTTTTTCGGCGCGGCTGGTCATATTGACACCGGCTCCAATCAAGCGATTCAGCAGGTGCTGCGACTGCGGATTTAAAAACCAGTCGATGATGTTCTTTGCCGTCACGGCGCCGATATCCTGCGCAGCTGTCAGCTCCTCCGCATTTGCTGCCTCAATTGCCTCAAGCGTCCCAAAATGCTCAGCCAGAGCTTTCGAGGCGCTTTGTCCTACCTGCAAAATTCCAAGCCCGTTCAATAGCTTTGACAGGTCGTTCGCTTTGGATTTCTCTATTGCGTTTATAAGATTCTCCGCAGATTTTTTCCCAAATCTCGGCAGAGCAGACAGTGCTTGAGCGTCCAGATAATAGAGATCACCGGCTGACTGAATGAGCCCGGTATCCAATAACTGCTGAACGACGGCGATTCCAAGCCCTTCAATGTCCATCGCGTTTCTCGACGCGAAATGGACAATATTCCGGAGCCGTTGGGCCGGACACTCAGCACCTGTGCAACGGATGGCCGCGCCGCCCTCATCTCTCATGACGGCGCTTGCGCATTCGGGACAGACGTCGGGAAAGCAGAACATCTCTGCATCCTGCGGGCGTTTAGCCAGAACAACCTCGAGAACCTCGGGGATAATTTCGCCGGCTTTCTGAATAACGACGGTATCCCCTATTCGGATATCTTTATCGCGAATAAAATCCTCGTTATGGAGCGTTGCGTTTGTCACCGTCGTGCCGGCCAGACGGACCGGCTCGACGACGGCTTTCGGCGTCAGGACACCTGTACGCCCCACTTGTATTGTGATGCCGAGGAGTCTTGTCTCTTTTTTTTCCGGCGGGTATTTGTACGCCAGCGCCCAGCGCGGCGCTTTTGAGGTGCTGCCCAGATTGGCCCGCGCCTGCAGCGCGTTGAGCTTGATCACGGCGCCGTCGATGTCAAATTCGAGTGCCTCGCGATTGTCACCCAGCCAGCTGATTTTATCAAGGCACACATCAATCGTCGACACGCGCTCGCTGTCAACGACATTAAAGCCAAGCGCCCTCAGATAATTGAGAGACTCCTCGTGCGTTTTGAAAGTCATGCCTCGAACAGCCTGAATGTTAAATACTAGCATATCCAGACGCCGCTTAGCAGCAATTTTTGGGTCAAGCTGACGAAGCGACCCAGCTGCAGCGTTCCTGGGATTTGCTAAAAGCTGCTCGCCGTTAATTTCCCGCTCCTCGTTGAGCTCTCGAAAGACGGCGCGCGGCATGAAGACCTCGCCCCTGACAGCCAAATGTTCCGGCGCATCCTTGAGCGTCTGTGGCAGCGTTTTAATCGTTCTGAGATTCTCTGTCACGTCCTCACCGGTGACGCCGTCTCCGCGCGTCGCGCCGCAGACAAAGACGCCGTTATCGTAATAAAGCGCAACGGACAGCCCGTCGATCTTCGGTTCGACGGCATAACCTTCACTTGATGCCACATCACCGACGCGCTCACCAAAGGCACGTATCTCCTCAAAGGAGAAGACATCGTTCAGACTTTCAAGCGGTACCTCATGCTGAACCGGTGAGAAAACGACAGACGCTTTCCCGCCAACCTTCTGCGTCGGCGAATCGGGAGTCAACAGCGCCGGATTTGCCTTCTCGAGTTCCCGAAGCTGCACAACAAGCGCATCATATTCGTGGTCCTCGGTGAGGGGCTTGTCGAGATTGTAGTAGGCATTTCCATATTCTTCAATTTTTTTGCGTAAAGCCAGTATTTCTTCTTCGGCGTTCATTAGCCTTCTCCTATATCCGCATAGACATTCGGTACATTGCCGACGATCGTGGTATCACAGACGATAACCTTATCTGAAACAACAACTGTGTCGGTTTTATACCCCGGTATCATAATATCGACATAAACCGTTATATCCATATAACTTTTGTAACGCACATGGTTTATTCCAACCGGTTCAATGCTGTCCGAAAATTTGGTATCGACATCGGCTATGGTAAGAATTTTCACCTTGAATTTTGGGCCTTGACCCGAAAAAAGCACACCGCCTATCGCGTTTCCAATGGGAATCTCCAAATCCGAGATGACCTGATCGTCCACCTTGTTATAGACGCCTTTGGAGATTTTCGTCTGGAGCGTGTTAATCATTGCCATATTGGGCGAAAACACCGTAACATTTCCATCCGTATCCTTTTCCATTGTCACAAGCTTCGTATAATCGAATGTGCCTTTTAGTATTTCTTGTTCAATGACGTCATTTACTTGAATCAACAAAACGTCGGTTACCATCGTTTTAGCCAGCTTTAACATGAGCGGCTTCAGTTGGATGAGTATGAAAGAAACTGCCGCAAACAAAAGCAGTATATAGAAAAGAATGAAGAGCACAATTCTTTGGCCGCGCGGCAATGGTTTATGATAGGTAGGATAGGTGTTAATATGGATTTTCTTGCGTTTGAGCCTGCGATAAAGCATATGCCTCACACCCCTTATGCAATCCATATGCGCCGTTTTACAGTTTTATATGTTTGTTAGCATGTCTGCTGCAATCATTATTCCAAGCCGGCCCGATTCAAAGGTCAGCCCGCCCTGAAGATATGCGCAATAAGGCGCCCGCATTGGTCCGTCTGCCGATAATTCGATGGACGCGCCGCTTATGAACGTGCCTGCTGCCATAATGACGGGGCAGTCATATCCCGGCATATCCCAGGGCTCAGGACTCACGTATGCGTCGACGGGCGCGCCTGCCTGTATCCCCTTGCAGAAACGCTTCAGCAGGTCTGGGTTCCCGAGCTCCACCATCTGGATAATGTCTGACCTGGTCGCATCCCAGGCTGGGGTCGTCTTATAACCCATCAGTTCCAAAAGCCGTGCGCAGAACACGGCAGTCTTCAAGGCCTGAGAGACGGTATGCGGGGCAAGGAAGAAGCCCTGGTACAGCAGTCTGTTGTTAAAGAGTGTCGCGCCGCATTCACCGCCGATGCCCGGCGTCGTCAGCCGAAAGGCCGCAGCCTCAACAAGCGCCTGTTTACCAGCGATATAGCCGCCTGTCGGAGCGATGCCGCCTCCGGGGTTTTTTATGAGCGACCCGGCAATCAAATCAGCGCCGACTGAAGTTGGCTCTATTGTTTCAGTGAATTCGCCATAACAATTGTCGACAATGATAGCAGCGCGCGCATTCACCTGATGAACGACCTCACTTATTTTCCCGATCTCCGATACCGACAGCGCCGGGCGGTTCGCGTAGCCGCGCGAGCGCTGCACAAAGACGGCAGCAACGCGTTGATTGGCCGCTGCCGACGATATGGCCTCATAATCCGGCAGTCCGTCAATTGTAAGATCAGTCTGCGCATACCCAATACCGTAATCACGGAGCGAGCCGCGATAGTCCCCTTCGATGCCAATGACACCGCGCAGCGTGTCGTATGGCACACCCGTTGCCGAGAGCAAAATATCTCCTGTTTTTAAGGCGGCGAAAATAGCCGCTGTAATGGCATGCGTGCCGTTGACAAAGCCGATGCGCACGAGCGCCGACTCTGCGCCGAAAACGTCGGCATAGATAAGGTCAAGCGTATCTCGGCCTTTATCGCCGTAGCCGTAACCGGTCGTGCCCGTCAGACACCCTTCAGACACGCGGTGTTTCTGGAAAGCGGACAGCACCTTCTCTGTGTTTTCCGCCGATAACCTGTCAATCTCATTGAGCTTGGGCGCGATATCGATCAAGGCCGTTTCGGAGAGTCTGATGATCTCCGGGCTCAGATTCATGTGTCCCATTAATATTTATCTCCGATTTCCTGAAGGAAAAGCGCCGCGAGCTTGTGGACGGCATCAAAATCCGACAGACTGCCAACACTGGCCGGAGAATGCAGGTTCCTGACGGGCGCTGCAATACCTGCTGCCATGACACCGGCACGCGAGCGCTGCACAGCGCCGGCATCGGTTCCACCGGCTATATAGGATTTTGTCTGCCAGGGGACATTGTTTCGATCGGCCAGCTCTGTGAGCATCGTGTACAGTTCTCTGTTGTAAATGGTCGCCTTGTCCATGAAAGGAATAACGACACCTTTCCCAACCGAACATACTTTTTTTGATGACGGCACTGACGGCAGATCGGCCGCCGTTGTGGTCTCAACGATGAGTGCAATATCAGGCGCAACACTGAATGATGCGCCAAAAGCGCCTCTGTTGCCGACCTCTTCCTGTACGGCAAAAACAAAGGTGCAGTCAACCGGTAAATCCGATGAGAGCAGCTTCATCATCACGGCACAGCCGAGCCTGTCGTCGAGTGCCTTAGCTTTGATGAAGCCGCGGCCGAATTCGATGACAGAATTGTCAAAAGCGCCTGTCTCGCCGAGGGTTACCTGCTTCGCGGCCTCCTCTTTGTTCTTCGCCCCGATATCGATATACATGTCGTCCAGGGGCGGAATTTTGTCCCGTTCCTCTTTTTTGACCAGATGGTAGGCTTTTATTCCGATAATTCCGCCTATTTTTTTATCACCGATCGTGACGGTTTTACCGATAATCACCCGGCGGTCGATTCCGCCGACACAGTCGAATTTCAAATAACCATCATCCGAAAGGCCTGTAATGATGATACCGACCTCGTCCATATGCGCACAGAGCATCAGCGTTTTTGATGGTGTCTTATTCCCTTTCTTAAAAACAATCAGGTTGCCCATGACGTCTTTTCTGATATCGGTGGCATAGGGAGAAATCTGTGATTTTATATAGTCGCAGACGATGCCCTCATCGCCGGAGACGCCACTGATCGCGCAGAGTGTTTTAATCATTTCAAGCACGGACATCATCTCCTTTCATGGCTCTGGCGACCTCGGCGAGGAGCTGCGATGCTGCCTCAGCGTCGCTCAGGCTGATCACCTCGACCGGACTGTGCATGTATTTGAGCGGTAAACCGAATAGCGCCGTCGCAACACCTTCACGCGATAACTGAATGAAATTGGCGTTCGTGCCGGTATCTCCCGCTTCCACACCCAGCTGGAATTTAATCCCCTTTTCATTTGCCAGCCGAATGGCTGTTTCGGTTAAATGCTTGTTCAGAATTGTCCCTTTTGAAATGACGACGCCGCCGCCGAGCTCCTTCAGCCAGTGTTCCTTACTGTCCGGCGTTTTCGCGTGATCAACATCAATCGCAACACACCAATCGGGGTCTATACCGAAGGCGCCTGTCTTGGCTCCACGCTCGCCGACTTCTTCCTGCACGCTGGCGAGGACATAGAGATCCACCTCGAGCGTTTCATCCTTCAGCAGGTCGAGCGCCCGCAAAATGCAGGCAAAACAGGCGCGGTCGTCAAGGCCTTTTCCGCAAATGAGGCCATCACCAAATGGCCGGGCACCGGCATTATAAACGGCAGGTGTGCCAAGCACCACGGCTTTTTTAGCCTCGTCCTGATTCATACCGATGTCAATATACAAATCGTCTGTTTTGATCGTTTTATCCGAATCCTCGTCCTTTAAAATGTGCGGCGGAGCGGCAGCCACAATACCGATAATCGGGGGCTCTGTCAGTATCTTGATTTCAGCAGCCGGAAGCATCCGCGCATCGACGCCGCCGAGCGTGGCGAACCGCAAAAATCCATCGTCATGGCCTGTAATTATAAAACCGATCTCGTCGATATGCGCGTCGAAAAGAAGCTTTTTAGCATCCGTTAAAGCACAGCGCGCTGCGCCGGCGCGTTTGATCCCGATAACGTTGCCCATGACATCGATTCTGACCTCATCCATATAAGGCGACAGCATGTCACGCACCCGCTCTGCCACCGGCTGTTCAAACCCAGCCGGCCCCGCCATACCGCACAACTCAATGATGCTGTCTGCAATTTTTACTGCCATTAAAACGACCATTCCTTTCAGTTTGAAAGATTTATCTTTCAAACTTTTTACTCTAATCCATTGACGATATCTTTATAAGTATTCCCGCGTTCTTCAAAATTCGTAAACTTGTCAAACGATGTGCTCGCCGGGGACAGCAGGACGATATCTCCCTCTTCAGCCGCCTCATGCGCCGCTAAAACCGCTGCCTTGAAATCATCATATTCAATGATGTTCGGGCTGTCCTGATAGCCTGGCGCTTCTAAAACCGCCGACCGGATTTTCTCCGCGGTCATCCCTGTCAGCACCAGCGTTTTAACATGGGCGATAATTTCCGGTCCGAGCGCGTCATAGGTGATGCCCTTATCCTTGCCGCCCGCGATGAGAATCACCTTTTGACTAAAAGCACGCAGTCCGGCAATCGTCCTCGTTGGACTCGACGCGATGGAATCGTTATAATAGCGGACGCCGCCAAGCGTACGCACCAGCTCGATTCTGTGCGCGACGCCCCTGAAGGTTTTGGCGACTTTGACGTAAACAGCCCGGCTGACGAGCCCGCGCGTTGCCGCGAACGCCGCCATATAATTTTCGATGTTATGAACCCCCGGCAGGAGGATTTGGGACGCCTCAATGAGCGGCACATTTTTTCCTTCGCCTGCTTCGTAAATCGTTTGTCCCTCCACAAACACGCCGCTTTCCACTTGGGTCCGTCTGCTGAAAAACCGGACTTCGCCAAGCGCTGTATCAGCAAACTGACGCGTGATATCGTCGTCAAGATTCAATACGACCGTGTCCGCACTGCTCTGAAATCGGATAATATTCCGCTTCGCCTCAACATATTCCGCCATATCCCGATGCATATCGAGATGGTTGGGTGTCAGATTTGTGACAACGGCGATAGAGGGGCTCTTTTTCATCGTCAAAAGCTGAAACGACGAGAGCTCCAGCACGGCGATGTCGTCTTTCTTCATTGTACCCGCCATGCTTAAAAGCGGTGTACCAATATTGCCGCCCACATGAACATGATACCCTTCCGCGCGCAGCAGCGCAGCTATGATCGACGTTGTCGTCGTTTTCCCGTCGCTGCCGGTGACGGCGATGATCCTGCAGGGGCAGACGTCAAAAAAGACCTCCATCTCGGATGTCAGTATCGCGCCGTTTTCGACCGCTGCCCTCAATTCAGGCAGGTCAGGACGCATGCCGGGCGTCCGGAAGATGATATCGGCGTCAAGCGTCCTTAGGTAATCATCACCGAGCCGAAGCTTCGCGCCCTTGTTTTCAAGCGCCAGCGCTGTTTCACCAAGCTTACGACGCTCCGTCTTATCACAGGCCGTGACATTGCAGCCGTTATCCAACAAGAGTTCTATGAGCGGCGTATTGCTGACGCCGATGCCGATGACGACGATTTTCTTATCCTTAATACCGGCTATATATTCAGTCAGATTCAATTGAACACCTCATTTCAACACCTTATTTTGGCTATTATGAATTGCTGCTGTGCAGCTAATTTATACGCCAAAGGCGCGTCCCGCGCCTGGCTAAAATTCAAGCGCCCGGGCGCAACGCGCCCGTATGCGCGATATAATACCTGCAACGCAGGTATTATATAATGACTGACGCTATTTTTCAAATATATTTCATTTTACATTATTTAAATAATACTGGTAATTACCGGTATATCGTGATATAGTTATTGTCTTCGCAATTTTGAAAGTACGAATGGAGGGATTCCCTTGGATGCTGAATTTCATACCGGACAAACTCTGTATACAAGAAATGGCGACAGCGTTGTTATTATCTCAATATCAGACGGCGCTCTCACAGTCACGTGTCATCACAAGCACTATTCCAGGAATTTTGACGATATCGGAAAAACTCTTTTCACTTCAAATCCGCTGGAACAAGCCGCGGCCGAGGAATATGAGGGTGACCTGTCATTCCAGCAGGAGTCACAGCATCTCAAGGAAACGCAGGAGCAGCTTGACTCGTTCAGCGGTTTTGTCCTGGGTATAGACATCGGCGCATATGGAAATGTTGTCGGTACACAGATGGGTTTTGATGAAGTGACGAAAGAGGAGCTGCTTGCCAATCCCTATTTTGCCCGAATGGATATCGAAATTGACGATCAACAAATCAGGGCGCTTGAAATCGCCTATATCGGCAAAAAGGGTGTTTATCACGAGAACCGATTGCTCATCAGTGACTGGCGGTCGGAAATCGGTCAGAAATACTACATGAAACACATCACGAAGTTCATATATAACGATTGTGATTACGCCCTTCAATTAAGGCGCACGTTCAGAATACGAAACAGCATACTCACCGGATATGAGAATGAATTTACGAAAGCCTCTTATCTCAAGGCGCTGACCGGTGAGGATTCAGAAGATGACACTGTGGCCGAGAATATTACAGACCCGTTTCTTCAGGATATCATTCGGCAAAAGCATTTTCAGAACAAGCTGACGGATATCATCGAAAGCATCCAGGAAAATCAAAATGCCATTATCACACACAACGAAAACGACAGCGTTGTCGTTCAAGGTTGCGCCGGTTCCGGCAAAACGATGATTCTTCTGCACCGGCTCTCCTTCATCAAATACCGCAACAGGAACCTGGATCTGACGAAGATAAAAATCCTGACACCGAACAGGCTCTTCAGCTTATATATCAATGACTTGTCAAAAAGTCTTGAGCTTGAAAAGGTGGACCGGCTGACTGTTAACGAGTATTATGCCGAGCTGCTGACACGTTATTATAATACAGAGCGCGCACAGCTGGGGAAGAAGTGTACGCCAAACGAACTTCTTGATTACAAGACGTCCGTGCTTTACAAAGAAACCGCCGCTGCCGGCTGGCCGGCGATATATACCGACAGCATGCGAGAATTCATTAAAAAAGAAGCTGTTGAATATTTAGGATACTTATACGAAAATAAAATCAGGTATAAGGAAATAAGCGCCGTGCTCCGCGATAAGCTGAAATACATTATGGACGAGAACGCTTACACTATGAAAAACGTCGCAGATTTACTGAACGTGCTGCAGAGCGTCAAGACGACCTTTGAGCCCTATTATAAACAGCTGGGTGTATACAGGAAGTCGGAAGCAGAACACGCCTCTATCGAACGCAAATTTCTGGATATGAAGACGACTATTTCCAGCGGTGAAGCGCTATTTGACGTGATTCTCAAAGAAAAACTCCTGAAAACACCAAACCTCAGAGATAAATACGAGCAGCGCAAAAGGCAGTTACTTGCACAAAAAAAGGCGCATCCCAGCGCCGCTTTTGATAAAGAAATCCGTGAATGTGATTTTTGCCTATGCGCCTTGCTTTATGAACGCGCGAAGCATGTATTCGAGATCGACAAAAAGAGGCTTCAGCAGGAAAAAGACAGAATTCCGTATGCCGAACAAGAGATGGAGCTCATTGAAAGCGCTTTTAAGCATACCAATAATTTCTCTATTGGTATCATTGAAAAAACCATTATCGAGACGATCGAACGCGAAAACGCCGTTACTCTTAGCTTTAAAAACAGATTATATATGAAGCTATTGATTTATTATGTCATACTCGGGAAGCTCACGAGCGGCGACAGGCTGTTGTGTATCGATGAAGGGCATGATATATATGCCAATGAATACAGGCTGATCTATTTGGTCAACGGCAGTAATCTGCACTATAATATTTACGGTGATTTAGGCCAGATTCTAAACGACGGTGAGGGCATCGGAGACTGGGACAATCTCTACAGCATCTTTGATTTCACACTATTCACTCTCAACGAAAACTACAGGAACAGCTCAGAAATCATCGAATACAGCAACCGCGCCCTCGGATTGACGACGACGAATTTGGGAATCAGCGGAGAGCCGGTTCAAACGCTGGCCTTTAACGATTTTATTACGCATGTGAACAACAACATAATCGGGACGCGGAAATTCGCGATCCTCGTCAAGAAAAAGAAACCGGCACTACTGGCGTCATTGCGGGATAAAATCGATATAAAGATAAACGCGAATGAGATTAATCCAGGTGAAATCTCGCTCCTCACACCGCTCGAGGCAAAAGGTCTTGAGTTTGACACCTGCTACGTTATAGCGGATGGTATGAACACGAACGAAAAATATGTCTCCTATACAAGAGCGCTCAACGCGCTGTATATCATCTCAAAATAATCAATAGATACACGGGCGACCACGCAGAGTCGCCCCGACGCTAAGTGTCATTCCCGCGAAGGCGGGAATGACAGGGCCATCAACGCGTTTGTAGGCGATCAATGCGTTTGTACTCTTTCCCATTTGACAATAACCCGTGAATATCGTACAATATGGTATTGCGAGTAAGTTGGGCAGCCGCGGGATATATCCTAAAGGGTATATCCTGAGGAAAGTCCGGGCTCCACAGGGCAAGGATAACGGGTAACGCCCGCCGAAGGCAACTTTAGGACAAGTGCAACAGAGATATACCGCCAAAAATCGCTCCGCGATTTTTGGTCAGGGTGGAAAAGTGAGGTAAGAGCTCACTCGGCGGCTGGAGACAGTCCGCTGCTGTAAACTCTATCCGGAGCAACACCGTGGAGAGGGCAGCAATTTGATTTGCAGGTCTGCCCGACCGCTCTCAGGAGGTGGCTTGAGCCCATCGGCGACGATGGGCCTAGATAGATGGCTGCTCAAGAGATTCAAATCTCTGGACAGAATCCGGCTTACAGACTTACTCGCACCAAAAAAGCAACCGCTCGAAAGTGCGGTTGCTTTTTTATTCTGCGATGTTCCATGCTGACTATTTTCTTTTATTCTTCTCGTAGATGAGGCCGAGACCGCGGAGGAGCAGGTTTTCATCGTGAATGATCTCGTGCTTGCAATGCGGGATGATTCTTGCCGATAATCCGCCGGTTGCTATCACTGTCGCCTTCATGCCAAGCTCGGCTTCAATTCTGTCGATCATACCGTCAACCATCGAGGCTGTGCCAAATATGGCGCCGCTTTTCATGCAGTCGATTGTATTGGCGCTGATGCATTTCTCCGGTGCTTCGATCGGTACCTTCGGCAGCTGTGACGTGCCTGTGGACAAGGCGTTCATCGACAGCGCAACGCCGGGATATAATGCGCCGCCGAGATAATTGGCATGTGCGTCAATGACCGATATCGTTGTCGCCGTACCCATATCGAATACGATGGCCGGCAGCTTGTAGGTCGATATAACCGCAACACCGTCGGCGACAAGGTCGCTGCCAAGCTGCGCTGGGTTGTCTATCAAGATGTTCATGCCTGTCTTCACCCCGGCACCGACAATAACGGCGCTCAGTCCGGTGAGATTTTTAACAGCAGACTTTAGCACGGTCACAAGCGGCGGTACAACGGAAGAGATAATCGCTCCGTCAAAACTATCGCGCTTAATGCCATCGAACTCCAGGATGTTCTTTATGCTGACAGCATATTCAAATTCGGTTTTCGATATATCGGTGACCATTCTGAAAACGTGCGATATCTCGCCGGCATCAATACAGCCGATGACAATATTAGAGTTGCCGACATCAATGGCAAGAAGCATCTGTTTATCTCCTTTAATTATGCAGCTCAGTTAAGCGATATTCCCCCGCTTGCCAGCTTTGAGGATGCGAACGACAGCCGGACTGAGAACGACGTTAATAATCAATTCGAGCAAAAAGTTTAAGCCCGTCAGGCCGATCAGCGTAAAATAGACGAGTGAGGTTCCGCCAGCCCACGTAACGAGCGTGTCATGGTAAAACAAAACCATTGCGGCCAAGAATATGCCTGTATTGACGACAGGACTGACAATCGCGGCGACAATCACGCCGACATACATCATTTTTTTGGCGATTACCCTGTAAACGACACCCGCCATAAAGCCGGCGGCTATACCTTTTACCAGGCATAACAGCACTGTCATCAGCGGTCTTTCAGACCATAGAATGAAAGCGCCCGGATCGACGCCGGATATAGTCCCAACAACAACGACGACACCGAACACGCCGCCTAAAAAGGCACCGGCCTTGACGCCATAAATCGCCGCACCGACGACGATGGGTATTAATACGAGTGTTACCGAAAATGTACCAATCTTGACATAGTATGCAACCACTTGCAATACAACAATGATGGCCGTTAGTATCGCCATCCCCACAAGCTTCCTCGTCTTCTCTACTGAAGAGCTTCTTCCCGTGCTTCTGCTATTATTCATTTTTGATTTCCTCCTTGCTGCTGCTCTTAGTATCTAAAATGCAGCGCAATAATATTCGATACGAATACTACAAGCTATTCATATTGATGTATCAGTATCGTACTGTTATTTTACATGGTCGTATAAAAATAATCAACGTTTTTGTATAAAAAGTCTTCTAGTCTTAAAAAAACTGAGCAGTTTGCCTGTGGATTTTCGAAATCGAGACAGAAATTTCCTTAAATACTTCCTTAAGCTTCTTCTCGAGCAGCGGCGTCACGACGTTTTCCGTACAAAAATGGTCGCCGTCGATAATGTTTATTCCGAACTCTTTAGCCTCCAGAAAACCGTCATATTTGATATCGGACGTGACAAGCGTATCGCACCCATGTGCTATGGCGTTTTTGAGGTAATTGCCGCCGGAGCCGCCGACAGTTGCTACTTTATAAACATCGCGGCCCGCGTCGTGATAACGGAGTCCGCCGGAATTCAAACGACTTTTGATGCGCTGAAGATAAACGCTGAGCTTCACTGGCTCTTCCAGAAATCCGACCCTGCCGTATGAATAGGGCTTCCCGTCCTTGTCAAATACCTCATCGGCTAAAAGAGCGGTCTGCGTTAATCCTGCCGCTTCAGCCAGCGCATCGTTGACACCGCCGTTCGCCGCGTCCAGATTTGTGTGCATGCAGATGGCAGATATGTGACTCGATAGAAGCGTTGTTATTTTTTTTCCCGTTCTGTCCATGTCATTGACGCTGTTCACCGAAAAGAATAGCGGATGATGAGAGACAATGAGCTGTGCCTTTTCTTTTATTGCCTCGCTGATAACATCCTCCGTGATATCGAGGCTCACGAGGATCCTATCGACCTCATTTTCGGAATAACCGACAAGCAGTCCAACATTGTCGAAATCCATTTTAAGATTAATCGGCGCGAGTTCCTCAAGCATCAGCAAGATGTCTTTTACTTTTGCCATTTGTCTGTCTCCTCTTTCATATAACAGAGTTCCTCAAGCTCCCGTTTTAGAAGAACTGCCGTATCATCGGCGCCGCCGGACGATTTTTGCATACCGTCAAGCGCGCGGCGAGTTTTTTTGATCTGGTGCTCAAGATATCTCGGCAGGAGCGGCTCTTTCTTTGCGGCAAGAAGTCCGACGAGCGTACTGCGGGATATGCTCTCACCTGCTCCGGCCAGTATGATGGTATAGATTCGGCCGTCGCTCAGTGCGAGTGACGCGTCAGTTATTTCGTAGCCATTATTGAAGAGCCAGTCGGTGAGTACAGAAAGCTTCGATTGCGGCTGAAGGACGAGGCGCACTCGAGCCGTCTTTGTCCATCGCGCTTTTCCGAGTATGGCTGCAATTGTTTCGCCGCCCATACCCGCGATAACAATCGTGTCTATACCGCGCGCTTCCAGACCGTCAAGACCGTCTGTCTGCACAAATTCTATCTGATTACTGACACCGTATTCCTCTGCTGATGCCCGGGCGCGCGCCAGCGGGCCTATTTTTAAGTCGGCGGCAATGATCAGCCGCGCAAGGTTGTTAAGTGCCAGGAATACAGGAATATAACCGTGATCGGTACCGATGTCCGCGACGGCTGAATTGCGCTCGATATATTGCGCGGCAGTTCTGAGTCTCTCCGAAAGTACCAATTTCTTCATAATAACCCTATACAGAAAAGCGGGGGAATGAATCCCCCGCTTTCAGTCTTTTCATCAAAAATTACTCTTTGACTAACGCTTGGAGCTGTTCCAAAAATTCATCTGCATCGACGCCGTGAACCTCACAGGCTTCGCCGAGGGTTTCGCCGCTCGACATTGCGCAGCCGAGGCAGTGCATGCCAATTGAAAAGAAAAGCGGGGCCGAATCCGGCGCGATATTTAAAATATCCGCAATGATGGTATCTTTTGTTATTTGTGCCATAATGACAGCCTCCATAATAATATTCAATATTATCGATATATTCGATATCTATTCTTATTTATAGCTATTATATCCTATTGCGTCGATGATTTCAACTGATTGCTGTTAAAATGTATGCCACAAATAGCACAATATCTCTTTTTACAGCGATTACATTTCGTTATAATTCATAGAGCTTTATCATAACGCCCAAAAAAGCGTACAAGAGCCCAAGCTCTCCAGCATAAAGCTTTCGCATATGCGATGGCAGAACTCAAGCTCTCAACACGTCATACCTCTGACCGCACCTGTTTCAGGCCGCAGAAATTACTGATGTAATTTCTGCTTATGCTTCTCTCATCTTAGCGAAGCAGTCGCTGCAATAAACCGGCCTGTCGGACTTCGGCTCGAACGGAACTCTCGCCTCGTTGCCACAGGAAGCGCAAACAGCTTTGAAGTACTCTCTCGGTCCGCGTGCCGCATTTTTGCGTGAGTCACGGCAAGTTTTGCAGCGCTGGGGTTCATTCTGGAAACCACGCTCTGCGTAAAACTCCTGCTCACCTGCTGTGAATGTAAACTCAGCGCCACATTCCTTACATGCCAACGTCTTGTCTTCGTACATTTTGAAACCTCTCTCTTGACAAAAAATATCGTACCCATTAGGGCCTTTTTATTTGCGGTCAGCTTTCACTGATTGTCGCCACTTTTGAGTAATTGTGCAAGCTTCTTCCTGATCCTTTGCACAGCATTATCAACCGACTTTGGCGTTTTATTCATTTTAACGGCCATTTCCTCGTAGGACATGCCATCTAAATAAAGCCCTAGAACTTTTGATTCAAATCGGGAAAGAGCGCCATATAGACAGTCTGTTATCTCATCAACACGCTCTCTTGCTATAACAAACTCTTCAGGATCGCGCAAAAAAGACATCCCTTGGGTATTGTTTTCGTCAAGCTCCGGAGATTCCAAAGACACGTAATCATTTAACGGACTATGTTTAAACCTGGTCGCTGACTTGATCGCACTGATGAGCCTTCTTCTGACACAAAACTCGGCGTAAGTTTTGAACTTTACATCCTTTGCCGGGTCATAGTGCCTGACCGCCGATAGGAGGCCGAGCATGCCCTCTTGAATGAGATCTTCGCTGTCGCCGCCGACAAGAAAATAGGGACGAGCACAGATTTTGACGAGCCGACTGTACTCAGTGATCAGCTCTTCTTCAGCGGCCATATCGCCGGACGAAGCCAAGCTCCAAAGCTCCACGTCGCGATTATTGTAAAAATTATTCATATTTATACCGAATATTGGAAAATTGACTGATGCTGTTAAAATTATAGATAATGGTAGTCATTATGTCAAGTATTTTGGTCAATTAATTTAATATTTTATTAATAAATCGGTGTTTTTATAGTGATTTTATCATATTTATGAGACGGTTTGCGACATCAGCGGCTATTTTTTCCGTTTTTGCTTCGACCATAACGCGTATGAGCGCCTCTGTTCCAGACGGACGGACAAGGATTCTGCCGCTCCCTGAGAGTTTCTTTTCCTCATCTTGTATGGCATCCTTTAGCGCGCCGCTTGACATGATCGCATCCTTCACGTCATTGCCGCCTGTAATTGGGAGATTCTGAAGTACCTGAGGATACTGCGGCACATCGTGCGTCAGCTCCGACACCTTTTTGCCCGAGCTGGCGACAATACTGAGAAATTTAATGGCGGCGAGCTGTCCATCGCCGGTCGTCGCGTTGTCAAGAAATATGATATGTCCTGATTGTTCGCCGCCAAGATTACAGCCGCGTTTCTGCATCATTTCGAGCACGTTTCTGTCCCCAGCGGAAGCGCACAGGAGTTCAATGCCGTGATTATTGGCAAATTCGTGAAACCCGAGATTCGAGTAGACCGTCGCGACAATGGCGTTGTTCTTGAGGCTTCCGTTTTGTTTCATAAATCTGCCCATGACGGCCATCATCTTGTCGCCGTCAATGAGCTCTCCGTTTTCATCAACGATCAAGCACCTGTCGGCATCTCCGTCGAAAGCAAAGCCCATATCAAACGCGCCGGCTTTGACGATATTTCTAAGATGATCCATATGCGTCGATCCGCAGTTTTCGTTGATATTGATGCCATTTGGATGGTCGCACAGCAGATCAAAGTCAATATCAAACTTTGAAAAAAGCCGTGCTGCCGTTTTTGCGGCCGCGCCGTTTGCGCAGTCGACCGCTATACGTAGACCTTTAATCTCCGCTTCGGCAGATTCAACCAAATAATCTATGTACATCTCGGCGCCTCGCCCGTCGTCCGTCAGCACGCGGCCAAGCTCACCATGTGTTTTCTTGAGACAGGGCTCCTGCCCATCGACCATATTCTCGATTCGCTCTTCCAGCTCATCACGCAGCTTAAAGCCGTTATGGTCAAAAATCTTTATGCCGTTATGCTCAAACGGATTATGAGATGCCGATATAACCACACCCATCTGCGCCTTCAAACGGACAGTCAGGTATGCGATTGCCGGCGTTGGCAGAACACCGAGCGGCATAACATCCGCGCCTCCGGTACAGATACCGGCGATGAGCGCCGCTTCTAGCATATCAGACGATACGCGCGTGTCTTTACCGATGAGAATGAGCGGTCTTTTTACCGTCTGATCATGATGATCATGCAGAACGGTAGCTGCTGCGCAGCCTACCTTATAGGCCATCTCCGCGTCCAACGTTTCGTTCACAATGCCGCGTATACCGTCCGTACCAAAATATTTACCCATGAAATTTCATCATTCCTTCTACTCAAATAAGGTTGCCCCTACAGCGTTATGCGTTATGTGGCACTAGGAACGACGGCGCGCCGAGTCGTCGCGCCCTACGGAAAGCACTCTTTTGTCTTCGTAGGGGCCGACGACCCCGGCGGCCCGTCGTTACGTGTTAAAAATTGAGCTGATCCGGACCGGCAAACGACAAGCCGAGGTGCTCGTATGCCAGCCTCGTGACGCACCGCCCGCGCGGTGTGCGTGTTAAAAAACCCTGCTGCATGAGATATGGTTCATAGACATCTTCGAGCGTGATCGATTCTTCATTGATCGTCGCGGCGATTGTGTCGAGCCCAACAGGGCCTCCGCCATAATTTTTAATGATGCTCTCGAGAAGGCGCCTGTCGATGGCGTCTAAACCGGTATGGTCAATTTCAAGCTGTGTCAGAGCATGATCTGCCACTTCGTGCGTAATAACACCATTGCCAATAACTTCGGCAAAATCCCGTATCCGCCGGAGCAGGCGGTTTGCGATTCTGGGTGTACCGCGGCTGCGCGAGGCAATCTCCCCTGCCCCCTCAGAATCAATCGGTATTTTGAGAAGCTTTGCAGAGCGCTCAATAATTATCTTGAGTTCCTCCGGCGAATAGAGCTCCAGCTTTAAGTCAATGCCGAACCGATCCCGCAGAGGCGATGAGAGCTGGCCTGAGCGCGTCGTCGCCCCGACGAGTGTAAAGCTCTTAAGCTCAAGACAGATGGAGGTCGCTGCCGGCCCCTGGCCGATGATGATATCAATCTGCTTATCCTCCATTGCCGGGTACAGGATTTCCTCAATGGCCCGGTTCATCCTGTGGATTTCGTCAATGAACAATATATCGTTTTCATTCAGATTTGTAAGGAGCGCCGCAAGGTCCTTCGGCTTTTCAATCGCTGGACCCGACGTCTTGCGCAGTGTCACGCCCATTTCGTTGGCGATGATGGCCGCCAGCGTCGTCTTGCCAAGCCCCGGGGGGCCGTGGAGCAGCACATGATCAAGCGGCTCATTCCGCCTCTTTGCACCCTCAATGAAAATGGCGAGGTTCTTCTTCGCCTTTTCCTGACCGTAATAGTCTGCAAGGGTTTGCGGCCGCAGACTGCCCTCTCTGTCATCCTCACGGATAAACGACGTTGTCAGTAGGATCTCTTCATCGGGCAGCTTGGTTTTTTTTCGTTCGTCGGTGTAATCAATACTCATTGGTAAAGCTCCATCCCGCACTCAATTTGGCGTAAGCTCTTATATACTATTCTTCAGCACGCTGCGGATAATTTCCTCAACAGTGAGTGTCTGCGTTTCCATACCGCGAAGTGCCGCTGCGATCTCGCTTTGGCTGTAACCCAAGACGCCAAGCGCTGAAGCC
This sequence comes from uncultured Eubacteriales bacterium, assembly GCA_942492735.1. GTDB lineage: Bacteria > Bacillota > Clostridia > Oscillospirales > Oscillospiraceae > Sporobacter. Next base: position 2,661,253 of record OW818648.1, on the reverse strand, counting down.
GCATCCGACAGTTTCGAACCTGTTGTGCCCGCGCCATGAGAAACTTGGCTGAACCCCGATGACTTCAGTCCGATCGATTCTTTGGCGACTTTATCCTTGAGCTCCAGAATAACACGCTGGGCTATTTTTTTGCCGACACCCGGTGCCATTGTTAAGGCGCGCTCGTCATCATTGATGATCGCGACAGCAAGCGATTCCGGTGTACCCGAAGAGAGGATCGACAGCGCTGCTTTCGGGCCGACGCCCGAGACTGTCAATAGCTGTTCAAAAAACCGCTTCTCCCTCATGTCATAAAAGCCGAATATATCGAAGGTATCTTCTTTAATATTGCAGAAAGTATAAAGACGCGCTTTCTTCCCAAGCTCAAGATGCGACAGTGTGTTCATCGTTGTGAAACAGGCATATCCGGCACCGTTCACATCCACAACGGCAAGATTCTGCTCGATGACCGAGATTGGGCCTTCTAGATAGTAGAACATACAGTACCTCCGCTTATATTCAGGAGTGAGCTCGCCACCCGAGCGTGGCAAATGGCGATGGCCAACGCGTCAGCCGCATCGTCGGGGCGCGGGACCTCCTCCATGGACAGGAGCCGACGAACCATTTCCATAACCTGCTTTTTCCCGGCTCTGCCATAGCCTGCAACCGTCTGCTTCACCTGCAGCGGCGTGTACTCATACATTGGTATGAGGCGCTCCTCTCCGGCGAGAATCAAAACGCCGCGTCCATGTGAAACCGAGATGCCGGTTTTTAAATTTGTATTGAAAAAAAGCTCCTCAATGGCGATGGCGTCCGGTTTGTAGGTGTCGATCAGCTCCAGCGCGTCATCATAGATTTGCTTAAGACGCAAAGCCAAACGAATACCTGAGGATGTCTTAATAACGCCGCAGCGGACGAGTGACTGTCTATGTCCTTCCGCTTTGATAACGCCGAATCCGACGGTGGCGATCCCCGGATCAATGCCAAGAATAATCATACAACCACACGCCCTTAAATCCGCAATCCTCAGCGGTCATTTAATGAGGATTGTTCATATAATATATTTAGTAAGGCTATTATCCCATTTCGCTATTCACTTATTTTACCACAGGCCCGTGCCGAAAGGCAACACTCTGTCCCCTTAAGACGTATTTCACACTATTTAAGCCAGTGCATACACTATATTGAAGTAAGACACACCCACTATTTTCATCAAGGAGGAAAACAAATGCCAGATCGGGTTTTACCGGGCCCCGTACAGGATAATGCCTGTATTAGAGAGGCCGTTTGCGTTCATACACGAAAGGTATATGATTCCTGCAAAGATAATGACAGTGCATGATAGAGGAATCTAAAAAGCATCCACATTTTACTGTCCTTTATATCACTCGACTAACTGTTATAATTACTTCATGAGGATGATGATATGAAAGCAATCGAATCTATCGAGCAGTGGCACGCCCTGGCCGCCAAACTCGCCGCTAATGGATATACCCTATGGCAGCTGCAATACGACACCCGATCGCCGGAAGGGTTTCACGCATGGTTTAGTAAGACGGGTACGAATCAGAACTACGAGATTGTGACACACAGTGATGCCGTGCATGATGCGATTGTGCGATATAAATAAAAATTCCGAGCAGTATTAAACTGATCGGTAAGAGCGATTGGTGGTTAAGACATACCCGAGGATATTGCTAATCTATCTTGCCTTCAGCTTTTATAGGATAAATCAAACAGCCGCAGGGGGCTTGACCCTCTCGGCTGTTTTTTGCCTATGTATTATTTCTGTGATGTTTTTTCATCAACTGCAATTATTAGCTTGTCCTCTACAACGCTGTTAAAATCTTTATCGGTCGCTGCAAATATTTCTGAATTATGATTTGCTATAGCAAGTTGCAAAGCGTCGTTAAAACCCGGTAGAATGTATTTTCTTTGAATGCTATAAGCTTCATTTAATGTAGTGTTATTAATTTCCCCAACGGTTCCCCAATAAAAAGGTGATTCCTTCAGTAAGTCAATTGTCGCTTCTTTCTTTATTTGTGCAACAGATAAAATAGCTTCTAATATATGTGGTTGATCTCTTCTTAAGCTCTTGATATCGCCTTCGGTATATTTCTTATTAAAATGACTATTATAACCATTTGTTAAAAAAATTTCGTAAATCTCTTTTTCTGTAATTGTCGTTATTGCAAATGCTGATTTTGATATCGCAATCTTCCAAACAAAATCGTCACATTCTTGCTTAATAGGCGCATTATTATTGTACCCAGAGAGATTTAAAACAAAGCTTGTATCAAATAGAACAAATTTGCCGTTCGATAAATCAACTTTATGAAAAGGAATGGAGTTATTACTCAACGTCATACCCCTTCCTTATTCTAATGTACTCTTTTGTAAGATCTTCATTATGGTTTTTGCGATATTCTTCTATTGAATCTTTGAATTCCCTAGCAGCTTTTTCGCAATTCTCAGGGGTATAATTTGCAATACCTGACTGCTTCTTCCACTCTTCGATCTTGGCCTTCAAAGCCTCGTTTAACATTTAAGTCATTCCTTATTTTACAATTTTTGAATACAATAAGTCTCTTTTTGACTCAAATTCAGAGATAAGCGTTTCGGACAGCTTTACGAAACTTATATCCTTGGTGTACACAAAATTATTTATTGATTCAAAATATAAAAAGCTAGTATCTCTTATATATGGTTCACATTTAAACTCGTTGTAAGTCGAAGCTGCTTCATCTTTATTTAACAGCCTTAATCCAATTCCTCTTACATTATTAAAGTGATCTTCAGATAATTCTAATGATATTATGTTCTTTGTCACTTCCATTGATGACCCAGCCAGCAATTGCTTAATGTCCGATAATTGAATCGTAAATAAGCATCCATCAGGTACAAAACAGTCGGCTGCTTTCTTTACAAATTCCAAGTCTTTTAATATATCCTGAAACAAATATTGATGTTGTACCTGGAAGATAAACTGTACTGGATTAATCATAATCTGGTCCATGTTGCTATTTTGATATACAATTATTTGCGGAGATGCTATAACATTTTGAAATGTTGACCCTGACATTGCCATGGTAAACTCGATCAACTTAGTATTGATATCAATCGGTGCTCCAAACGGCATATTGATGCTATATACCAACATTAGTACACTCTCCTAATAAAATCATATATCGGTTGAATAATTTGTCTTTTTTTGTCTTCATTTGTATTATAGCATATAGAATTTTTAGAATCTATGTCATTCTTCCATAATTCTATGCAGCAACTAACTGACGACATACACAATTAAGACAAGTAAATTTGCAAAAAATAAACAAAACAAGTCGTATGCATCAATATACTGCATTGAACTTCTTAACTACCATCTATTATATACAAAAGCACGATATAAGTAAATCCTCTACCAACCCTCACGAATCCGTCTTGACCATCTTACAAATACTAAGCAAAAAGCCGCCGAGATCAGCGTTAAACTGACTCGGCGGCTTTCATCATTTTATAACCGTGTCGATTCTTTGGAACAGCGCCGTAATTGTTGCGACTGACGCATTCCTCTTACCAGTGATCACCTCGCGCCAGTAGTCATCGGAGCTCAGGCCGAGGATGCTGTCAGCGACCGCGTAAAGCGTTGCGTCTGTATACTCACGGCCGGCTTTTCTACAGACCTTAACGAGTATACCCCGGACGTAGTCGCCATTGGCTAACGTTTTCCCTGAGAGAACGTCCTCCCAGTAATCCGCCACTAGGGAAAGCTTGGAGGAAACCGACGCGACGAGTACTGGCACGTGTGTGTCTTCAGGCAGATAGTCAGGACGGAACGCACCGACAAATAAAGAATATGGTCTGTCCTTCTGCAGAACCTGACCGCCGTTCGATTGGCTGCCGTTTGCGCTCGTGTTCCCTTCGATAGTGTGAAACGTCTTTCCCTCAGGGTTGTTGCTAATCACGATGACGGTATGATCCGTCTTGTATGCCGTGCCGGGAAAGTCCAGGACCGCGATGTCACCCTTGCGCAGCAGAGAGGGGTCAGATATCAAGCAGCCCAATTTTGCGCCTTGATTTAAAATGTAACCGCTTGATGCCGTCTTTTTGCCACCGCAGAATAATTCGCCGGCGCCGAGCATCCGGAAGATATCCCACGGGTAAGTAACGCACCAAGGATAGAATGCGTTCGGGCCAGTGTCCCTGTCGTGAACTTCGCGCCCGTAATAATGAGTGTTGAAAATGACGTTGTTACTGTTGGATGGATGTTCCGTCAGCTTCTCGAACTCAAGCGCTTTGTTCACATATTGCGTTGCTGTAATTTTCATTTTACGCCGTCCTCTACGGTCCAGGCGGGCAGCATTAACGGCGTATAGCTTTTAATCTCCAGCGTCGCGGCTTCGATCTTGCTCGTCAGCCACACCTCAACGTCCCCAACAATATCCGGGAGTGCTTTGAGAGCGGCGACGCCCATGATCTGCTGCGCCTTTGCCTTAGCCATTAATAAAGCCTGTTTTGCCGAATCTTCCGTCCAAGTGCCGTTATTTTTAAGTGTCGTTACAAATGTCTGCATCACCTCGGCGACTGCCGTACTTACTGCGTCGTTTGCCATGTTAAAATATTTATCCAGTATAGCATTTTTGGTTTTTGTTTTTAGCCATTCGAATGCCGCCCGCCCCAGAAAAATAAGAGCTGGGATAAAAACTGCTGTGACGAGCGTCTGCAGGATCGTGTTGACCATGTCGGTCGTGATGATTGCCTCTCCCACAGGCTGCTCGCTCTGTGCGCAACCTGTAAGCGCAAGGGGAATGATGAAGAGTGCCAAGATGATGATGAGTGCCAAAATGCGAATTAACTTTTTCATATGTACCTCCTTATATTTTTGATATTTCGTCTATCCTGTGGTGTGCATTTTTGACGCTCTGTTCTACGCACACAAGACGCTCAAGAGTGGCGACGTGCCGGTCGTCCTGTTGTGCTTGCCGACGCTTTATATCGTCCACACCAGATTTGATATACCCGATCTCGGTCAACATGACGCCTTTGTTTTGCCCCGTGTCGGCCTCTTCTTTTTTTTCGTTTCTGCTGTACGATTTGACGCCGAAGTATATCGCCGCCAGTACGCCCAAACCTCCGAGAACGCTCATTGCGATAGAAAAAGCATTCAATGTTGACCGCCTCACTTCAATAAAAATACCGCCTCCAGGCGGCCGTGTTTATAATAAAGTCGGTACCTTACAGAACCGGCTTGTATCTATGCTGCTATGAACTATTCATGGACATTCAATCAGATCTACCGTCTTCCCTGCCAGCTCATGGCTACAATCGCCGAGGAATTGAATCTTGCCATCCGTCACAAAGCTATGGCATTGGGAGCAATGATATGGTGACGGTCCTTCGTCGGGGAAACGTTCTTCAAAGTTGCACCAGCAATCGTCTTTTTTCGTACTTGCGTAATGACCGCTCCTTACGAGTATTGACGGGCTGAATGTCGGCTTTTCGTAATCGCCGTTGAAGCTCCAGCACGGGTGAAGGTCGATAATGTTAACGGTGTGAAGCTCTTTGCATCCGGGGCAGAAAAAAGCAACTGCACGACCGAGTGGATCAACGATTTTCAGTATTCCTTTTTTCATCTGGTTTCCTTTCCTGCGCAATCTGCGCATAATATTGTATATATTTTACTTTCCCCTTCCCTTTCTCGGGACGGTTATGTATAATACTACCATCGCCCGGATTGTCATCATCACGGTTTCCCGGGAGGCTGCCGCCGTTCCTGTTAGCGCAGGGTCGGCGGCTTATTATTTGCGTAATATTAGAAATAAGCGGAACACTAATACCGTACAAGTTACGATCACACCGTACTGTATAAAGATAGCGCAGGGATTAGGGACATAAATTATCCTAAACCTGCGCTATTACATATTGCACCGCTCTGATCCGGTAATTGTTAAATTGTCTGCGTAGTTGCAATTGTCTGATTATGGGATTATGATAATATGCGGAAGGTGATTACTATGGATTCTCTTGCTCTAACCTATAGCATCATAGTAGCGTCAGTTATCATCCTTATTATTGTTGCGAATACTGAATACTACAGCAAAAAGGAACGTGCAAAACGAAAGTGCTTAAAGAACACTAAGTTTCATCCACATTATCACATCGAATGCCCCGATTGTGGAGGCGCTTGTATTGACGATTGGGGCGATTGCCCTACTTGTCAGGGAATAGGCTTCATCGAAATAGACGAGGGTTAGAGCGTTTTCATCCACGCTTCTATAATCGGCGTAAGCGTGTCATACCCCGCAGCGTTTAAGTGCTGTGTGTCGTAGAACAAAGTTGGCGTGACCTCTTGGTTGATATAGCAATCGTCCCACAAGTTCAAGTAAGGGATGCCCCATTTTTTACATGCCAAGATTGCTACATCAAAATACGCCTTGCGGTTTGCCTGTGTTGCCGCATCACCGTTTTTATAGCTGATGATGAATCCGATTTTCTTGGTAGGGTAACGCGCAATTGCGGCTTTGATTGTTTTTTCCATCGCGTGAGCAAATATGGTATCCGTAAATGCTGCTGAATACCCGGTTGTTAATTCTCCGGCATTGCCTGCTCCCTCATAGTCGGCATCATTTGCCCCGCCGTTAAAAATGAAATAGTCTGCGCCCTGATGCAAGGTTGCAACAGCTCGACAAATACAATGGTGTTCAGAATCGTAATATGCCACCGTACCGCCGCCGACAGCAGAGTTAAGTATCGCCATATTATTTCGAGTCGAAAGACGCGTAACAAAGCCGCCGCCGGCGCTATCGCCAGTACCGGCTGTTAGGCTTGTACCCTCGAATACGACATACTTGCCCCACAATGGATTGAAAAGGCTTTTTGCCGCATTGCCAAACGGGTCTGCTTTTAAGGCGGATTTTGAGCCGTAGGCATTATACGCCGTCGGATAATTTGATGCCTCGATAAATTGAAATCCGCCTTTTGTGTTTGCGACTACGTAAACGGCGTCGGCACTTGCAATTGTAATTCGGGCATGATCGTTGTCGTCTAGCAGGGTGCCGGTCGGTGTAGCGATGCTTGTAAAGCTCGCATCGTATAATCTGATTTTTGCGGCGGTACCGCCAAAAAATGAGTAGTAAACATCAAATACGTACGTATGCCCGTTTTGAATAGGAATAAAGTGAGAAATCGTAAACGACGAGTCGGCAACATCGTTTCCTGTGGACGGCGACCTGTAGTATCCTGCGATGTTGCTGGCGGAATCCCTGTTAAATAGGTTTAATCCCGATTCTGTCTGGAAGTGCGCAGACAATTCGCTATTTTGCTGCTCAACTTGTTTTGCTTTTAAATAAGCGGCTTCTGCAATATCACTCATATTGCACCTCCTTACAGTGTGTTCCAGGCGGTACCGTCGAACTTCAGAAACCCGGCGACGGCATGCGTTGTTTCATTGATCAACGTAATCGTGCTGCCGACACCGCAGTCGTCCGCCGTTGGATATGTCGAAGAGTCGTCGGTTGTCGCATATTGATAGCTTTTTATTGTCTGTGGGTTTATAAGTTTTCCAGCCATGATAATACCTCCAATAATAGAAATACCGCCTCCGGGCGGTTTTTTACATTGCTGTTGTTCTGGCGATCTCGCACCAGTTTGTGCCGTCGTATCGGAAGGTCACCGTGAATATTTTTGCAGTCACCGTGCCCGTTGCAAGAGTGCCCTGTGATTTAAAGTTTGTTCCGAATGTCAGTACGTATGAGCTCGTCCCCGAGGTTGTTATAATGAACGTGCAGAGCTGGCCCGCTACTCCTCCTGAAGCGTTGAACGTGCAGTCTCCGGTCGGGGTTATTGTTTTACGCCCGCCGTCCATCGTGGCTGTCATGGTGCCTGTTGTAGCCGGAAGCGCCGTGCCGGCAGACATCTGTATATTGATTGCATCGAGAAGCGCCTCGATCTGCGCCGCTGTGTAATCCGATGTATGTATCATGTTGTCACCTCAATAATAGATTACGATAGCGCCGGATCCACCGTCACCACCCGCTCCGCCAGTACCACCGATCCCCGGATATCCAGACCCCCAAGTAATGTTTTTTTGACACGATTGTCCTCCACCACCGCCGCCGTGGCCACCGCTCCCACCGCTTCCGTATCCCGTTCCGTCCGAACCTTCCGAACCGTCGCCACCGTTTCCTCCGTTGCCGTCCAGACGTTGCCAATTACCCCAAATATACTCAACTCTCCCGTTGGTGCCGTTTTCACCGTTGCTTCCTACGGCCGGACCGCCACCAAGGCCAGGGTAAGCTGTAATGCCATTACTGGTTAGAAGTTGACCATCCTGACCAATTGTATATGTGATCCCGTTGTAAGTAAGATTTGTTCCCGGATCATTATTAATGCCATGACCAGTTCCTCCGCTCACTCCATCTATACCATCGGTGCCAAATGTCAAGCCGCTTTTTGGCTCATAATACCCATACGGGAACCGACGGCCAAACGCCGATGAAAGATCTCCAAACAGAGTCGCTTCGCCTGTTTCACCAGTGATTCCAGCAAGGCCTCCGAGCCCCCCGTCAGGACATGAATAATTGTAATCGGCTCCAGGTGAAACGTTGTTGTTTATCTCGAATATTAATCCACTAAGGCCTTTTTCTCCTCCTGTGCCTCCGACGCCAGCATGACCATTCGTCCAAACCCCACTGGCGCTAAACGTACCGTCTTCTCCGTCGTTTCCGCCCCCTGCTCCTTCTCCATTACCGACAAGTATCACCCTGATTCTTGTCACTCCTGCCGGTACTGTCCACGTCCCCGCACCTGTCAACACCACATAATTCTGAAATCCCGCTATCGCTCCCGGCGGTTTATACCCCACCAGAAATTCAGCTGCTGCTCTAAGCTCTGTCGCACCGAATGATATCGACATTGGTTTTGCACAGGCTTCCACAAGCTCCAGCGTGTACGGATGGACAATACTTACTACATCACCTGGACGTTCTGTACCAAATAGCACTTCCGCTTTTAACGACTGTGCGACCGAGAGATAATCGTACAATTTTTCAGCGACAATAACTGCGTTATTTGGTGTCAGCAGCGTATTGTTGACAACCGATTTCACGTTATCGCTGGCTGCGCCTGTCGGTGTCGTGCCGAAGGTTATTACCCTGGTAACGTGCTGATATTTCTGTCCCGTGAGCACGACGGCGCCCGACGCGGTAAACGTACAGAAATTCACACCTGATGCCGTAATCGTGCCGCCGGTGATACTCAGATCATGATATGGCTCCTTAAATATTACCGTTTCTGTCGTGATCGTTGAGTCGTTAAATAACGTTGCCGTTTCTGTCGTTTCTGTCGTTTCTAAATAATTGTGTTCCGTCACCTGTACGGCCGTTGCTGGGTTTTTATCAACGATTGACCCGCCGACGAAAACGCGACTTTCGTCAAATACACCCGCGACTGTATCGGTCAGCGACGTGATCCGCAGGGACCCTCCAGCGGCGTTCCTTACCGCCCCTCCTATAGCCATTAGTGCCATTTGCAGATTTGCTCTGCGCCTTGCATATGGCAGATAACCGTAAACCTGTATCGCGGCGATATCGTCGTCGATGGTGTGCGGCACGTCACCGATAATGTCGTCCAGGATATCCCCGGCTGTTTGCCCGGTGTACAATCCCCCGACGTGCCAGGATAGCTCAAGGAGCCATACCGCCGAATAGAACGTCAGAGCGTGTTCGTGCGTCCCAGTACGGTGCAGTTCGGTAAAATAGTATTGCCCGATAAGGTCGTCGTCGACGTAACACTGTCCAGCTCCGTTAGTCACAGCAACGGGTGTTTTGTTTTCTCCGTGCGCGACTAGCTCGTATCCGTCAGCCGTGATAAACCAATCATCTTCCGTCTGATCCGCTGCGACAAACCGGTCAGGCACGTCCCCGGTGACGAGCTGAACAGAGAGCGAGTCAACCGTCAGCGTCTCTCCGACCATTGCATGATTTAACTCAAGTCCACCCGCTCCGCTTACGATTTCGCTTTCGTAGGTGATGCCGTTATATATCAACTCAGCCACGTCACACCTCCCGGAAGGTGAGGTCACCAATTTGCCAGTACACCACAGCGCCCTGTGTTACAAGCGAAGGCGCGGCCAGTATAGACGCCGGCTTAACGTAGATTGTCCTATTGGTGCCCGTTGAGATATCATAAACGGTAATATACATATGCTTTGCCCGGTATTCGTTGAGGATCTCCTGAGCGATAGCTGGAATAAGAGGATTAAACCGGATAGTGTATATGGCTTTATTTATCAACACGTCGTCGTGCAAGGTGCCGTCCATCGTGTATTTTTCTGGCAATCCGCTAATCGGGACGTAGTTGGTCGAAATGCCGTCTTTTCTGACATGTGCCGTGTAATCATGGGAGTTAATTTTAAACGGTTGGAAAAGCATCTCGCTCACCTCACTCGATCAGATTTGTGCCTTGCAGGGAAGATTCTTCGACGTTGTACTTGTACGTGGATTTTGCAATCTGACGACCGTCAAGCTGAGATACTGCCGTCAGATTTATTGTGATCGTTTTCGATTCTCCGGAGATTCCGGAGTTGAGCGACTTTGATATTGCGTCTCCGATCTGAGCTGCCGACGCCCCGGTGTCCCGTTGCGGAATATCAACCGATGACGGCATGGCTGTCTGAGCTGCTTTGTTTGCTTTGCCTGCGGTTTCGGCAAACTGAGCCGCTAGCGCCTCTTCGTTCTGCCGTGCCGCCAGCATGATGCCTTCCCAGTAATACCCCGAGGTTTTAACGGCAACTTTTGACGGGGACTTGATTTCCAATTCATCTTTGAATCCCTGATTGGCGGCTTTTGCTGTCTCACGGAAGGCAGCGACAACCGCGTCTTGTTTGTCATATATCCCGTCGATATAGCCCTGCATCGTGTCGTTTGCGGCGTCTCCGGCCTGATCAGCCATCGCCATCTTGGCTATAGCCTCGTTCGTCATGGACTCTATATTTTCCAAGAACTCGGTTTTGACTTGGGCCATGTTTGACGCTAGTGTATCCTTACCCTCTCCCACTCGGTTGAAGCTCTCAACAATCTGTCTCACCTCGTCGTCTGTGGCAGCGCGAAGTCCTGAGAGAATCGCCGCGGATTCTTCCGTACCGTCCGACAGGCTTGTTAATAACGGCGTTAAATCAACGCCCGAAATCTTGCGATTTTCGAGCGCTGTCAGGTTCATGTCGTAATTATTCAGCCAGTCGATCTGACTTTGAAGCGCCGACTTCACTTCCTCGGCGGTCTTTATTGCGCTGGCATCCATCTCTTCCCACAGCCCGATCGTGCCATTGATGGCTTCGGTAGCTGAGGCATACATTTCGTTGTAGCTCACCTGGAGATCGTCAACTTTCTGCGCGAACTCGTCCAAGACGGTGGCGGCATTCTGCTCTGCTGCTGAGAGCAGCTGGACGGCACCGGCAGCGCCTGCCAATCTTGTGTTGAGATCTTCGACTGTGATACCTAAATATGACGCAGCAGCTTCGACAGACCCAGACACTTCTATAAGTTTTGCGAGCGCCTCTTGACCGGCGGCGGCGTCAACCCCAAGTTGCGCTATGCTCGCTGCCGCATTGTCTGTGCCCAACTTGAAATATGCAGCCTGCTCAGCGGCAGACTTTAGGTTGAGATCAAATGCAGCAAATCCGTCCATGAATTGAGTGAGCCAGTCGCCTTGCGCAACATCATTTACACTTTTTAATGAGTCGATGTACTCGCCATAAAGACGGTTGCTATCAGCTATGGCGTCGGAGCGTTTTTTTTCAGCCACTGCCCCGGTGTTGGCGAGGGCTAATGCGGCAAGTTGCTGCATATAAATTTCCTGGTGTGTCTCGTTTAGTCCCTTAAGTGTTGAAACCTGCTCGTCGTATGATCCGTTTTCAAGTCCGAGCGCTGTTACGACACCGCCAGAAACGTCAATCAGTTCCTGTTTTACCCTGTTCAGTTCGTCAGTTTTCGCTGCTGCTGCTTCCTCTGACAGGCCCGAATTCGAGAGTTCCAACTGAAGCTGCTCATACTGCTCTATTAGCTCCATGACTCCTTGGGTTCTTCCGATACCGTCTGTAAGATCTTGCATAGACTCAGCTGCGGTTTTTCCGCCGCTTGCGATAGCCGCTAAAACTTCGCCTACGAACGCCTCTGCCTTTTGCCCGATGTGATCCATCGAGTCCCCAAACGCATCTAATGCTTCGACTGCGTCCTCCGACATAACCGCACCGGTGTTCTTTGCTTCATCCGATAGGCTTTTCAACTGCTCGGATCCGGCTTTTATAAGCGGGTTCAATTCCATGGCAGATTTGCCAAAAAGCTGCATTGCCAAAACGTCGCGCTCGGTTTCGTTCGACACTTTACCGAGAGCATCCATAACCTCATACATAACATCAGTAGAATCACGCAGCGCCCCCGTCGTTGGGTCTACCGCGCTAACGCCGAGAGATTTAAAAGCATTTGCATAATCCTCAGTGCCCTGGCTTGCCTCGGACATTGATTTTGTTAATTTCCTCTGAGCGCCTTCAATTGTGTCCAGCGATATGCCTAGATCGTCACCGATGTATTGAAGCGCCTGCAAGGACTCAACCGACTGCCCAGTGATGTCGGACATCTTCATCAACTCGTCTGCTGTTTCCATTGCCTGAGTAGCTAGGTTTTTCAGCGTCGACCAGACAGCGTTAAGTGCTTGTGTGGCGATGTTTGCAAGAAAACCGCCTGCGAATATTTTTTGTAGGAGTCCGCCTTTTTCGGCAGTGTCTCCCGTTGCGGTTGCAGCCTCTTTGGCCTGCTTGCCGTAACGATCGATGGAGGTGGCGCATTTATCGGCAGCCTTGTCCGCTTCGGTCAGATACTGCTTATTTTGTTTCAGCTCAGAGTCCAGATTATTAAGCGTGGTTTTTGCTGTATTGAGCTGCCGCTGCCATTCGTTTACACCCCTGGCGGCGGCTGTCTCGTGCGCAGCCGATTCTTCCAACTCGTTTCCGAGTCTATTGATTTCGTCCGCGAGTTTTTTTTGGGCTGTAGCGGTATCCTCTGCACTGTTTTTTAGCCGTTCCATTTCAGCTTCTGCAGAAGAAAGCGCGGTCTTTGCGCTCTCAACGCGCTTTACATACGCAGACTGTGCGCTTTGAGCGTTTTCCAGCGCCCCAGCCAGCTCCTTGACCTTGTCGGCCTGCTTGTCATATAGGTTCTGCAGAGCGCCGCCTTTGGCTGTCAGCGCGTCCATGCTATTAGCCTGACCTTTAAAATTGCTCTCGACTAAACTCAATGCTGTGCCAAGTGTTTTTAATTCATCGTTTACGCTTCGCATTTTGTCGCGGTACTCTTGTTCCCCGTCTATTGCGAGTTTTGTGGCGATTACCCTTACGCCCATTTATTCATCCTCCCTCTTTGTAACGTTCTGACGTTTCCACAGCTCAAACATGTCGGACACTACACCTGGGAACATAATAAGAGCCTCCATCGGTTTGATGCCGACGATGGAGGCCATGTACAAATATTCAGAGGTGGTTAATTCGTTTTTTTTTCAAGCTCCTGGAGGACGAGATCGACTTCTTTCTCAGGGTCGTTGATCTCTCGGTTGTATCCAAGCGCGATCGCTTCGGCTACGGCGACCTTCATGTTGAGAATGTCATCGGGCGTTGCCATTGCTTCAATCGCTTTTTCGGTAAGATGGTGCAGGCATTTATCGTATCCCATATATCGCCGGGCGAGTTCGGCAGCTTCCGTCAGTATAGAAACAGCCTTGAACAAATAAGTTCTCGCTTCTTTGGTTGCTGGCTGTATTAATTTCAAAATTGTCTTATCACCGCTTAGATCCCGCAGATCAAACATTGCTTCTGCGGTCATTGCCATATAAAAGTCTTTACCTGCGAAATTGATTTTTACTGCTTTCATAATGCACCTCAAAAAGTAGGGCGGGGATTGCTCCCCGCCCATCAATGGCTAGAATATTACTGCTATGTTGTGCGCCGCCGTGACGCTTGCAAGCGTATACGCTCCCGCCGCGATACTGAGTGTTGCGTCCACTCCGTTGTCGTACAGTTTTGTGACGGTGCCTGCGATCGTGAGTACAAACGCTGTCGTGTTTGCGACCATCGTAATACCGCCCGGCGTTGCCCCTTCTTCAGCTCCTGCGCCAGTGACTAAGACGTCCACCTGATGCCACACTGCTACATTGAGCTTGCTGTCAATGTAAGCTTTCGCCGCTGCTTCAGTGGTGTGATCCTTGACATAGCGCCACTTTCCGAACAGCGGTGCAAATATGGTAAACTCCATCGGGAAGTTTGAAACGGTGATGGATTTTTCTTTGGTCTGGCTTGATTCCGTACCCATCTTTGCCTTGACCTTCGGCATATAAAACGTCCGGTAGATCTTCGTGCTGCCACGCTGCAGTACTTGTATGTATCCGAAGCCGCCGTAGGGCGGCGTGTCGTCCGGTCCGTTTCCGAGTTCGTCGTCGACAATTTCCGCGCCGTAAATCGTGCCCATCTGCGGGATCGTTAAGTGCGTCGTTTCAAACGCGAGGGTTCCGCTTGAAAACTCTTTCACGTCCTCGATGAGCTTGTCGTCGCCATACTGTTGGTTCTCGGCATATTCGACGTTCAGATCCGCTTTCATGGCTTCTCCGACGGCGAAGCCTGTGCTGTATGTTGGCAGGGCGCTCGTCGGCTCTGTAGCGAATTGTGCCCAGACCGCATAGCGCATTCCGATTTTACCCATATGTATAACCTTCTTTCATAAGTTTAACGATTTCAGCCAGTCGTCATAAACAGCCATACCGGCCGCTTCGACTTCTGGCTCGCATTTGTCATTTGCCCGGCGCATCCATTGTTTTGCTTTGATACCGCGCTTTGGCGCACCGTACTCGTGGATAAATCCAACGTCGTTTGCCGTCGCTGTTTTTGATCCTCCGCCGTAGGTATAAGTACTGCCGGACTTGCTGCGCTTATAACCTTTTGTCTTTTCTCTGCCGGCATATTTGTGATGCGTACCGACAGGGTAAACTAATACATAGCGCTGACCGCCCTTTGCGCTTGTTACTTTATCGATCCCCTCGATTGACGCCTCCAGCTTCCCTGTCTTATACAGACCGAGGGACCGCAACATTGCTTTGTGCGCCTTTACGACGACCTTGCTTTCCGCTTTGAGAATGTCATCAATGACCGTATCCGGCATTCTGGCGAATTCCTCAAAGCTGAGCTGCAGGCCGGCTATTCCTGTCGCGTTGAATCTAGCCATCGACATCAACCTCGATTAATCTTTCGCACTCGAATACCCAATGCTGTTCGTTTTCATCCGTTGCTGGTATGACTTCCGGCCAAGTGAAATCGGCGGCAAAGAGCAGCTGTTTGATCCTGTTTCGTCTGGCTATGCTGTCAAATGACGACGGGCAGATATAGTGCACCTGAACGGCGTACTTCTCATGCTGCGGCCTGTCGTCTCCATAGTCGTCTGCTGTCGAGGTGTAATTGTAGGTTAAGTACTCAATGGCTTTTCCGGTATAAATATCCGGGTCCGTCGGCAGAGACAGTGACGCCAAAGCCGTCTCGATCATTTCATTGATGTTCACTTTACCGCCTCCTGTCAGGTAACCTCTTTTGTTGAAACCAGCAGCTCCTCGTGTCGACCGTTTACGTCATTCAGCGGCGGAAGAATTTCGAATATGCGGCTGCCGAGCTTAATCCGCATGGCCGTATTGATTGCCGCCGTGTACCGCATCCGGAAGAGCGCCGTCGTTTCTTCATTGACTTTCTGTGCCGCGTAGAACTCACGGCCGCCGGTTGTGATCATCTCTGCGTACCGTGTGCTGTGATCAGTCCATGTCTCTGCTGCATAGCCACTGGACGGAGTGCCGAGCGTTTTCTTCTGGACGGTTATTTTTTTATTAAGCTTTCCCGCTTCAACCATCAAAACCACCCCGTCCGGTACATCGTGAGCATGCTTTTAATAGCCCGCTCCGTTTCTTCATTTAGGTCGACGGCGTCTCGGTGATTATAAAAATAACCGATGTGCAGTAGCATCGCCTGCTTGATAAGCTTCGGCATTGGATTGAGAGCGCTGTACCCTGCGACGTATCTGATCTTAATTGGGTTCATCGGATACGGTGTAAAGCTCGGCCAGCCTTTTCCGTATGGCAGGACAAGCCTGCCGATGCTGCTCTCGAGATCCGTCAGATATTCTGTGTCTGCCGTCATGGTGGTTTCCGTCCCGGCGCTATCTTTGTAGATGACTGATGTCACCGACTGCAGTGGCGGCTTCGGAAGCTCGATCTCATTCCGGCACGGGAACCAGTCCGGATAGGCTTCGATCGTCTGCGTTGCCAGGGCGCGGCGTGTGTGATTCTCGCAGTACTCCCGGGCGCCGGTGATTAGATCAGAGATCAGCGTGTTTTCCTGAACTTCTCCCGTTTTAACCACAAAGTCTGCTGAGAATGCGCAGGCAGATACTGCGACCGTCGCAACGATACGGACGTACTCTTTTCCGCCCGTATACTCTTTTTCTTGCACCGCGTTGTCATTTGCCTCCGTGACGACCGTAAAAGCGCCGCCGGTGACATCAAGCCAGCTGACAGCATCATCTGACTCCTGAAACTTTGCCGCGACAGATCCGCCCGCTCCGCAGGCGCCGGCGTTCAGAATGGCCATCGATATAAACCCGAGCACATTAACAGCCGCTCCTACAAGACTGTAGGATGCGGCTGCATTGTGGCTGCCCGGCGATATGGACTGATACGTCGTGACGTCGCCGTCAAACGAGTCCGAGGACTGTCTCAGATGTGCTTTTGCTTCGGCAAGCGTTACCGGCTCAACCGACGGCGGTGTGATGATTTTACATTTCATGCCGAAGCCTCCTGTCTTATTTTTTTGCTTTTGCTTTTGTTTCAGCAGCTTCTGTGTCTGCTTTCGTCTGGGCTTCTGCTTCGGCGGCTTCAGCGACTGCTTTCGCCTGGGCTTCTGCTTCGGCGGCTTCAGCGACTGCTTTCGCCTGGGCTTCTGCTTCGGCGGCTTCAGCGTCTGCTTTTGCCTGGGCTTCTGCTTCGGCGGCTTCAGCGTCTGCAAGTATTTCTTCTTCGGATGCACTGCCATCGTCTGGTGCATCGCCGAGAATCTCGGCATATCCGCATGCCGCTATCTCCTCGGCGCTGGCGTTGGCAATAATGGCCGTTTCGCCCGGCATCCAACTTCCGAATGCGGAAGTGAAACATACGAGAATTTTTACTATTTTCACGGTTGTTTTCCTCCTGTGTCTATGCCGGGCATAGAATTTGTATAATCCAAAACCCGACGCTGTTATTACGTCGCGGCCAGCGGTGCCGGTGCCACGACAGGTGCATCCTTCGAGTAGCCCAGGATACCGACAGCGCCGATGATTCCGGCAGAGATGCCGGCCCCGGTGTAATCGAAGTTGACGCGCAAATAGCGCTTGTGCCCGATGTATCCGGCGCGCTGAATGACGCTGTCCTCCGAAGTCGCGTCGATCTTTGAAAAACCGCCGATGATGTCGGCGGCGGCGACGGCCGCAAATGCCGTACCGACGACGGTATCGCTCGACTGGAGCACCGGTGTCAGATAGCTTGAACCGTCTACGCCTGTTAGGGCACTTACGATAATGGCGACTTCAACACCGTCGCAGTCTGCTGTGTCGAGAATACTAGATACTGCGTCGGTGGCTACAGCATCGACCGGCTCCTTCAGGAGCACGAGCGCAATGTTGTTTGTGAGATCTCTTTTCATGTAAAAACCTCTTTCTTAAAATAAGTCTGAAAGCTTCAGACCATTGGCCTGAAGCTTTCATGTTGTTGATTCTACACGCTCTCTATGTAAGAGGTCTTTATGCCTTCATAACAAGGAGCTTGATTGCCTCGTTCAGAGTCAGCTTTCCGTCAGTGCGCTCGTTGCCCTTGAAGCCGACCTGTCCGTTTTCCGCATACAGCTGGTCGAGGACCTGCATCTGCATGCCCTTTGTGTCCTTGATCATGTACTGTTTAAAATCTCCGAAGGCGATGAGTTTGTTTGTGGCGGCGAGCGTTGGCATTGAGTCGGAGTTCTCGATCGGCCGTCCGAGCAGCGTGTTCGGCTGGCCTGCGATGAGACCGGGCTGCCACATGTAATCGCCGGTGGTGCCGTTCTTCAGCTTGCGCAGATATTTCTCCGTCAGGTTGTGGAACAGGAACGTCGCGACCCGGCGGTATCCCGGTTTCAGGCTGTAGAACAGGTCGAGCACTTCGTCAGCGGTGACAGCGTTGTTGGCCGCCGTCGTAACACCTGTTTCCGCGTCGACAAGGAAGCCTGTCGGCTTGTCTACACCGTCACCGGTGGTAAATCCGTCCTCTTCGGTCGGAGCGAAGGACTTGGCAAAGCTGTTGTTGATGATGCTCATGAGATTGAAGTCAGCATCGTTGATAAGCTCTTCGGAGACGAGTATGATCTTGCCGAGTTTGTTGGCGCCGATGGTGACGACATTCAGTGCGTCGTCTACCTTCGGGTAACTGCCGTTTTCTCCGATCCACGACGCGGCGCCGAAGCTGGTGGCTATCGGGATTTTGCGGTCGGCTGTCGCCGAAATGACGTTAGCAAGGCGG
Organism: uncultured Eubacteriales bacterium; assembly: GCA_942492735.1. Lineage (GTDB taxonomy): Bacteria > Bacillota > Clostridia > Oscillospirales > Oscillospiraceae > Sporobacter. The sequence continues at coordinate 2,642,668 of OW818648.1, read as the reverse complement.
CGAATTGCAACGGTTGCCGTCAGAATCTCACGGATACCGGACTCCATCTCCGCCGGCATGACGAGGAAACCGCCCTTTGTGTCGGTACCGACGCTCATGACGTTGGAAAACATTTTTTTCTCATCGGCCGTCAGCGCGTTTTTCCCCTCACGGACCGCCTTGAAAAAGGCTTCTTTGTACTCCGGAGACTCGGTGATGTTCTTCGGTTTTTCGCCATCCTGCGGCAGCGGCCTCGTTAAGGCTTCAGGGAACTTTTTGAGAGCAGCCTCCCGCTCCAATTGCTTTTCCTCTGCCTTGATATCGTTGCTCATGGTGTCGATTTCTGCGTCGATTTTGTTGTAGGCCTCCATATCTTTTTTGTCAAGGAAGCCCCTGGCCTCTGCGACTTTCGCAGCCAGTGCCTGCTTTTTCTCAGTCAGTGTCATTGATGTTACCTCCAAAAATATAATTTTTTGTATTTAAAGCATTGCGACTGCGAGCTTGAGCTTTGCGTAGGCAAGGTCATAAGCGAGTGCGTCCTGATCCGTTGGCCCGGCAGGCGGTGTCACCTGGTCCTTTGGCGCACCTTCTTTTTTGTCCTTGAGCATCTGTCGTGTCTTTTCGATGACGGCCTTTGGAAGCATACCGGAACCGAAGGCGGCGACAAGCTGCGACGGATCAGCCGATGCAAACATGACCTCGTCTACAAGACCGAGCTCCTTTGCTTTTTGCGCTGTCAGCCAGGATTCCTTGTCCATAAGCTTCAACGCATCCTCTTCAGACATTCCCGTTTTCATGACATAGGCCGCTGCTATGGATTTATTGCACTGTTTGAGCGTATCAGACTCTTTGTCCATCGCGTGAAAATCGCCTTCTGCAACACTTGAAACATTGTGCACCATGAGCATTGCTGTCGGTGCCATTCTGCTGCGCGCATACATTGCGATCACACTGGCGGCAGATGCCGCAAGTCCTGTGATTTCTATAAATGCGCCCCCTTGGTGTGATCCAATTTCAGCTCCGATCTCGGATCCCGCGAAAATTGACCCACCGTAACATGTGCCTATTGTCACATCAAGCGACTCCCCCGGCGCTCCGGCTTTTGCCGCTTTAATGTCATTTGGACAGCAGGAGTCATATCCGAACCAGTTATAAACTTCTTTATATTCGTTCGGGATAATGTAGCCGTTAATACTTATTTTCAATTTCTGTTTTCACCTCCCGCCTAAAATGACGATGACGCCGAAGTCGTTGACGTCGTTGTAGTAGCCGCTGCCTTCATTAGTTCCTTGAGTGTTCTCAGGTTCCCGTTTGCGAGATAGGCGTCTCCGCCTTCTTCGGGTGGGATGCGGTCCTCATCCTCGAGCTCCAGGATGTCGTTAGCTGATTTCCATCCGTTTTGTCTCGCGATCGCGTGACCTTCCATTCTGGATTTATAGTCACCACGGAGCAGCGCGTCGACATTGAATTTTGCAAAGCAAGTCTTGCGATCGAACGGTGTCAGCAGCTGCGCTTTGATGGCTCTCTCTATTCTGACGAGATAAGGCCTCAAGGAGTAGATGACAAAATTCAGTGACATCTGCTCGATGTTTGAAAACGTCGCGTGCTCGAGATCACCGATCATGTGCAGCGGCACGTTATAAAACCGTGCGACTTCGACGACCTGATGCTTACGCGTCTCAAGCATTTGTGATTCCTTCGGTGAATTAGAAATTTGTGTGTACTTGCTGCCCTGTTCAAGGAACAGGATCCGCGCCGCATTGGAAAGCCCAGCGTATTCTTCACGAATTGACTTTCTGAAACGCTCTATCTGATCGTCGTCCATGCCTTCCGGATATTCCACGATCCCGCCGGCGTTCATTCCATTCTTGAAATAATTAGACGCAAACTCTTCGGCAGCGACGCCGAGGCCGATAGCATTCTGCGCTAGCTCTATTGGTTTAAATGCGTTGAGACCGTCCGGTGAAATCCAGTCAACTCGGAATATCTGTTCTTTACTGAGGATGTATTTATTCGAGTCCGGCGCCGGCGTTGTGACCTCATATTCAAGTGCATTCGTTTCTTTGTTTCTGATGATCTTTACGTAAGGCGTCGGGATGTTCCACATCTGCGCAACCTCACCCGCTCCGTTTCTGACGACCTCTGCAATGCCCTTTCCGTATATGAGCATGTTGTAGAGGAAGGTCTGCCAAAACTGAAAACTGTCGGTCTCAGGATTCGGCACATCGTGAAGCACCTCATACAGCAGCCGGTCCTCTGCTTTTTCTTTGCCCTTTGCTGTTTTCCTGTAAAGAGGCAGCGGCAGCGAGGCGATGTTTTCTGCCAGAATCCGCACACATGCAAAAACGGCCGTCACTTGGACCGCCGCTTTTGAGGTGATTTTAATACCAACCTTTGACAGGATATTGCCAAACGCTTCTTTCAGTTCGGGACTTGGGCGCGCCAGCGTCGACATGTTGCGGAAGAAAGTCCTAACGCGGTCAATAAATTTCAAATTGCAATCACTCCTCTATCAGCGTAGACGCTGCGTTTTGACTCCAGTTTCACCGCTGCGGCCATGGCGTTGATCAGCGCGACGATCGGGTCAATTCTATCTATGCTTTTATTTTTCATTGGCTTCTGGTTTTCATTGCCGTCTGTTGCCACAATGACGTTTCCGAAGCACCAGCGACCAAGCGGATTGTCGAGATGGGTAATCAGGTTTGCTCTGAACAGCCGTTCAAGTTCGCCCATTCCCTGCGTCATACCAGACATTGTCTGTGGTATCTCAATGAATTTTTTTGCAATCTTCTGTGGCAGCAGCTGCTTGAGTATCTCCAGGTGCCACGGATCTGCGCAGTAATACTGGACTTTGTAAATCCGTTCGATTTCTTCGATTCGGTTTTTAATTTCCGAATAGTCAACCACGTTCCCCGGCGTTGCTTTGAGATAATTCTTTTGCACCCAGTAATCATACTCCACATGGTCGCGGCTGACCCGCTCCTTCATGTTTTGTTCAGGCACCCATGCGTCAAAGAAGAAGCGCCACTTGCCTATACCGCCCTGCGGTGGAAACAGGGGTGACACAGCCGTCAGATCTATTTTGCTGGACAGGTCGATTCCGACATAGCATTTCTTTCCAAGCAGATCATTCATCTGCCATGATTCCCTTGTCGTATCCCAGAGCGTGATCGGCAGCCAGCCGATGCGCTTCAGGTTGACCCATTGGTTTAGTCGCAGCCACCGGAAGAGACGTTCGAGCTTTTCACTTTCCTGTGCGTCCAGAGCTTCCAACCGCAGCGTCTCGATGTCAATCGACACACCGAGCGACGGGTTGACTCGGTACCATAGCGCTTCATCGTAGATGTCTATATCCGGATCATTCGGTATGCCGTATATTCTGACGTACCATTGCGGGTTATTAAGCTTACCGTCTCTGATGTTGATGGCTTTTTCGTGGATCTCCCAGCCGATAGACTTCCTGTCGGGATCGTCGCCGGCCGTCGTAATGACCCATACCAGTGGTTCCTTACGCGCCGAGCCCGAGCCGAATGTCATGGTGTCCCACAGCTCGCGGTTCGGCTGCGCGTGCAGCTCATCAAAGATGATGACGGTCGGGTTTAGTCCGTGCTTGCTGTATGCTTCGGCTGAGAGGACCGTCAGTATTGTACCAGTCTGAACATTCTCAATTTGCTTTAAGCTGTCAGTGACTTTGAGAATGCCGCCCTTGTGAAAGTCAAGCTCATCATCCTGCTCGATCATTTGCTTGGCCGCTTTATAAACAAGGCCCGCTTGTTTCTTCTCAGCGGCGCAGCAGTATATCTCACCACCGGGCGGATCACAGACAAGGTGATAGATGGCGATGCCGGCCGTCGTTTCGGTCTTGCCGTTTTTCTTTGGGATCTCGAGATAGGCGTACCGGTATTGGCGCAGGCCCCGCTCGTTGAGTGTGCCGTAGACGGCGCGCAGGGTTTCCTTTTGCCAATCCTGCAAAACAAAAGGACGACCGTAAAAGTCGCCCGTTAGGTGAAGGCACTGAATGAAATCAATGGGCTCTTGGGCCCGGCGTTCGTCAACCACTCTGAACACGCCCCTGCATAAACGAAGCGACACCGCCTGTCTTTGTCTCCTTTGGCGGTTTCTTTGGGATCGAGCGCAGCGCCGATGAGATGGTCAGCAAGCATTCTTTTTCAATGGCGAGCATCATGCTCCGCTTGGCCATGATCTGCTTGTCCAGGTTGACGATGCTCTGCTGCATCGTCGCTAAGAGCTTGTAATACTGGGAAGGGCTTAATGCGTATTCCATTTTTCCGGTTACAGGATCGATCTGGATATTCTGGTTTTGGAACTCTGTTTTCATTTCGCCAATCGATTCATAAAACGTCTCCCGCTTAATCTCGAAATCCTGACACTCAGCCTTAAGCAGCGCGTACCGGTTGACGATACCTTCTTGCAGCGCGTCGTCCTTGCCGATCTTCATGAGCAGGGCGCGAACGCGATTGAATTCCTTGTGCGCAATTTTGTCCTGCTTAACCTCCGGCCAGATCTTCATGTGAACGCCGGTGTACATCAAGGCTTCGAGTTTTTTTCGGGCATCGAGCTCTTCTTTTGTCCGGTGAGACTTGCCCTCCAAGAGAATTAATTCAGTCGGTTTTGATGGTCTCCCTGCCACTTTGTACACCCCCTTAATTTGGATTGACCCCATTTTGGGAAAAAATCTTGCGCGGAGTTGGGAATCCGGTCAGCAAGAAAAATTTTGTAGGGATTTGACCCCCCCTACCCCACTAACAAGCCTTAAGATTAATATATATATTAATCTTAGTGTTCGGTTTTGATGCGGAATATCATATCCGCACCGTGACCGGCTTCGTTGTTGATTGATCAGGATCACGCTGAACAGCGAGAATTAAAAGCATATCGATTTCGATTAAGAACGAATAGTTTTTATATTCTTTTCTATTTCCTTTTGCTCAGATTACCATCGATCTCGCTCATCATGTCATACGTGCCCTTCAAGTATCGATGTCCCTTCACCGTGTTGCAATGCAGGCAGGCTGACTGATGATTGCTCTTATCCCAGAACCTCGGATCATCAGGACCATCTGGCGGGTTGATATGGTCAACACACTGAGACACTACAGCACACCCTGCATCAAGATGCAGCCTGCATATTTGATTTTCTGGCCGACTCAGGAACGCTTTGCTGTACTTCTGCCAGCGACCGTCATATCCTCGGTCCTGAGCGCTTCCCCTGTTCTTGTCAAACCGAGCATTCGCATCGCGCCGCTGCTCCTCATGCTCAGCCATATGCCCTGGACAATACCTCTGGTTCGTCAGTTCAGAACATCCGAAGTGATTGCAGAAGTGAAGCGACTTACTTGGCATATTCATCTCCTTGACATGCTGCTCGTAGAAGCAGAACGGAAGCATGCACGACGTTTGGTCTATGTTCTGAAATCGATACACGCATCTCCTGCAGATAACAATCCGTAACATGCACCCCCCGCCTTTCGTAATTATCCATGTTACAAGAATAATCCGAAAGCAGCGCCCCGTGGTCACCGATATTAGGCGAGGCCTTTTTTATCTGCCAGAAGCTTATAAAAGCGCCGACGCATTTTATAGAACTGATTGACACCGATCGGCGGCTGCATGTTGTACCACGTCGCATTCTCTTCCGTGACGCTTCTGAGCAGCCACGGATAAATCTCGGGTCCGACCTCCATCAGTGAATTCTCTATCAGTTCGCAATCCGCTGACAGTCTTTCTGACCTAAGCGCTTTCTTCTCCGTCGGATTGCTCACCGCGTTGCCCTTTGGCATGCCCGTGATCGGCGCCGAGCTTATGCTGCGTAATGCATTTAGCTTATCTTTTTTCTCATGATACTGAAGGCAGAAGTTTCTCAACTCCCTAAAAGCGTATTTTGATATTTCGTTCTCTTCCAACCTCACATCCCAATGCCTGCTCATTCCCGTTTCCCTCCCCGCTTTTTCTTATTCTCAGCCTTTATGTATCGCATGTACTGAACCGGTTTATCCGCGTCGTATGAAGCTTCCATTACCTTTGCCCCTGGAGGCGCTTTCATCAGCTTCTTAACGTTGATGATTGTCTCTTCGATTTCCGGCTTCTTCAGGTTTCTGCTCGGGCTGAACTTCTTCCCGTCAGGCTGCCGCCTCACCTGTCGAATAATATATATGGCCATCGGTGTATAGTCCTTCTGATCCTTCAGCGGCTTGCAGTCAAACTCTTCTTTCGGCCAATGCTTCATGATATAGTCATACGCCTCTTTGTTCACGATCAGGTGATGATGCGGTCGAACATATTCCCCGGTGTCTCCGTCAATGTCTGCCGTTGCCTTGATGTATCGGAATGGTACTTTATCGGCGTCCATATCCCGCTTCACTCGGCGAAGGCATCTGCCAAGCTCAGATACAGCCTCGTCCCTGATATTGTCCGGCGTCGCTTCCAACCCGTTTGTCTCGAGTTTCTTTAAAAGCTTGTTCATCCGTTTTTGATCATAGTGAGGAGTGAGCCAATAATCTGCCGGTCCGAAATTGCCGTTGATTGTCCTGGCCAGTCTCTTAACAGCATCCCTATCGTTTTCATCCTGCTTCCTGAAAGTGCTTGTTCCCTTTTTTCTCTTTGACCTCGGTTTTGTCGCATTTCCCACTTTGAAGCAGGAAATCTCCACAACCTCACCGGCAGTGATCTTCCGCATCATATATTTACCCTCCACCATCTCAGATTACCTCCGATATATATATGGTTATAAACTTAGGCTTTTAAGAGCCCTATAAAATACGCGCGCGCACGTATATTTATATAGTATAGATAACTTCATTTTACAAAGAGCAACGCTCCGTCGGCATTAGTGTTTTGCAGATACCCCAAACAATTGGCTTGGGGTATCTCCAAACTACTAAATATACTAGGTGTTAATGTATAAGCGCTTTAGTGTACGCGCTTCATATGTACCACCGCCTTTCATTGCCTCAACACGGTGTGCCCGCCCGAGGCACTTGCTGCCGTCTGGCACCCACTGCAGAGCGCCTGCGTCTTTCCGTTGACGTTTATAACCTTCAGTGTCACAAAACCTTTACCGCACTTGTCGCAGCGCGGAAGCCTTGTCTGAGCATACACACTGCTCCCCTTGCAAACCTTCATGTATTGCCTGACTGTTTTCCGTCCCATATTTTTCGTCCTCCAAACATTCCCGGCAGATATCGATTGAATTTCCTGTCTTTTTTATTAACCGCCTGTCCCATCCTGCTCTTATTTTAGCGCTGATGGCCTCCGCCCAAGACATCTCTCCAGGCAGTCGCTTCTCGCACTCATCACAAACCGGCGTAAACTGCCCGCCGAAATTGTTAATGCTCACGGCCGCGCCTCCTTTAGCGCTTTGCTCGCCGCCTCACTGCAACGCTTAAAAGCTTCGGATAATCCTGTCATGGATTGCTCAAGTCGCCTGAATGCTTTTGCGATATCGTCCGCTTGGCACTTCGACCATGCAGAAGGACTGAACAGCCAATAGGTTACAACCCACAGATACCACGGTAGATACCATGTCTGTAATGAAAGTTCTGGAAATTTTTTATATAACCATCTGGTGTATTTGCGTTTCATGGCTGTGCCTCCTTTGGTGGATAGTCGTATATTACGGGAGCTTTTAAATGCAGAAATGATACGACAAAATTAAGTCCTACTATGTTTTCATTAGCGGCGTCTATTAGGCACCAAGCGCCCCGCTTTCCGTCGGTATAATATGCTGGTTTGCCGTCTCTCTCCCTCAACTGCTCCAATGTCATCGGCTGAGGATTCTCCCGATCGGCGTTGTCTTTAAGGGCTTCGAGTGCAAACCCAAGATGCTTCTGCCCTGTGCGTCCTATTAGGTGACCGCTACTAAACCTCACGGCCTTAATCCAATCCATAGCCTCTTCAATTTCGCTCATTTCATCCTCCCTATTCCGGCAAGAGCAGCTGCCCACTCTGATAAACCTCATAAAGTGTTTTTCCCGCATTATTTATTAAGTGTGGGAAAAACAGCTGCTCCATTTCAACCATTTCCGTTTCAAGCAAAGCCAGCTGAGCCGCGAGCCAATCTTTAATAATTCGCCATGCAACCCGCTCCGATTGCTCCAGTGAGTCGTCGATGCTGGACCGGCTTCTGTTTTTCGGATCTGCCTTCTGTCGCCTTAGGACTTCACGAACTCGTGAAGCGTTGGCCGGCAGCTTGGCCGCCTGTTCACCGTTTGGCGTTTGGAGAGTGAAGATAATTGCTTCCGTTCTTCCGTCTGCTGCATATGTAAAAGCAATCTTTCGGGCTCCATGGTCCGCAAGCAGAAGATGTATCTCGCTAACGGTCTTATTAACCGGAATGTCTGTAGTGTAATTTTTTAGCGCCATTATGCAGCTCCTTCTTTTGATTTAGTAAGCATCCTCCGGACCTGAACGATAAACTGCTCCCACTGAGGATCATTACTGTTTGGCTCCTCAAGGTATTCATCTGCCATGTGAAGCATCTCTTCTATTGTCAGTTCCGCCATCACTGCACCACCTTATACATCTCACTTAGCAGCTCAAGTAGTTCTTTGAGGAAGTCGAGCTCTCCATCTACTGCAGAGGTAATAACCTCAACAGCCTCCTCTTTTGCTTCATCCTCTGTATCAGCAGCTAAAATATCAAAACCATGAGATAAATACTTACACCTCAAATCCCACAATGGCATATCATCTGTTCCGTCGTTTTCCAGTGTCGCTATTTCTACTTTTCCATCATATACAGTAAGCCGCAGGGTACCATCTGCTTCATGAACCCAATCCATCACTCATTCCTCCATCTGGCAGGCGTGTACTTCCGAGCGTTCTATCTTAATGAGGCTTTTTGAAGTGAGGCTGATCTTTGCTTTTCCGTACTGAGGAAATGTGATTGATGTACGCTCCAACATCCCGTTACCTGTGAGCTCGACGATCTTGTAAAGCTGCTCGATGGTCTCCTGGTCAGCAATTGGCAAGAAGTTCAGCGTGACAGCACCCGCTCCAAAAAGCTCATCGATACGCCTTTTTGCCTTCTCGATCCTTTTATGCCGCATCTGCAGGCTCTTGGCGTCGGAGCAACCGCACAGCATTGACGCCTCTATGTCAGCAAACTCTTCCGTTTCCGCCGGCATTTTCAATGTGATGATTTGTCCACACAACCGACACGTCCCTATGTTTTTCATATTAGCCTCCCTTCTTCATCTCTTGCCTGAGATCCGCTTTTATGTAATACTTCCGATTATGCAGCTTGCAGAGCCATTCCGCCTTGCGGCCGAATTCCGCCCAGTTGATGTCTGACGGCGCATAGTTAAGCTTGCCAATTTTATAAAGGTCAATGAAGTCGTAGAGCTCGATCAGCTCGTAGATGTCTTCGGTGTTCAGCACCGGTTCGCAGCTTACCCAGGTCTTGATACCTTGCCTGTGCGCTGTCTGCAGCGTCGTTATTCTTTCATAAGGATTCGCGGCGCCTGGCTCTTCTTTTCCGTTGAAACCCGATACCGTCACGCCAAACCAGTCGTTACCGTCTAAGAGATTAAAGTCAATAACGGCGCGGTACCCGCCCTTTGTGAGGATCTGAACGTGGTTGCCGCTTTTCTTGATGGCAGTGATGATATCCTGCGTTGCTGACGTGTCAATACCGGCCGGATACGGGTCGCATGTGAAGCAGAGATGAATCAACTTATTTTTAATTTCTCCGCTGCTCAGCTGATGGATAACGCTCTCGACAATGCCGTCTCTTGGCCTCACGTCTCTGTGAAAAGCTTCCCTGTCTTTCCGCAAAACCGCCGGCGCAAAACAATATGTACAGCGGTGGTTGCAGCCGGTATAAATGTTGCAGGCATAATCTCCATATTCAGCCGCTCGGCCCTGTGGCTTATAAATTGGATTTTTCACGGTACCAACCCCTTTTCAGCTATGCGCTCCAAACACTCAAGCATTGCGACACAGGATGCAGCCACTTGAATAGCTTCACGTTGCATATCATCCAGCAAATTAGGATCCTGCTCGAATGAATACTCATTATAGGCATGACACATTTCTCCATATTCCTCCCCAATAATTGAAAACCACATAAGAGGATGGTGATTCTGTTCACCCCATTTTTCGTCTTGGTGTTTTCGCTCATCCTTGATATTGTTATATATAAACTCGCTCATTACGCCACCCACTTCCAAAAGCCTTGACTGCCTATTGCTGGTACCGGCTTTCTAAAAAGAATCGGATTCTGAAGCCGCCACGCGTAACGCCCTGGCGTGTAATCTCCAAACATGAATTCATTACGGTCTACGACCGTATCATCTTCCAGGACAGCAGATTTTCCAGTATTGCTGATCACTTTCAGACAGTCAACGATTTCAATGGTACCCACGATTGCACCTAATGGTAACGGTCCTGTTTCTTCAATGAAATATGGCACGAGTGCTGTCCAAAAAGGTTCCCTGTATTCAAAACCGTCTGTAACTCGTTTCGCGGCGTGCATGGCGATTGTTCCTCTAATTTTCGTAGGCCAGCTGCGTGTCTCATTTATTTTCAAGCCGAGAACCGTCAGCTGCGCCCACGGCTGCCAAAGTGTAATTGCGTTCATTATGTTGCCTCCTTAATCCATAACGTTTCAATTCGATGCAGACCTTTTTCTGCTGTTGTGTTGACTTGGTATTTGTCCCATCCCTCGAGGCAGGAATTATATAAATCGTTTTCGTAGCCTGATAATACGACTGGACCTGTATGCTGCAGCAACGCTTCGAGCAGTTTGATATGGTCAGCATCCGTCATTTCGTGCTTGTAGCTCTTTCCGGTGCGTGTCGACAGCACGTAAGGAGGATCGGCATAAATTAATACATTTTGGTGGTTAAATCTCTTTATCACCTCGACGGCCGGCCGGTTTTCAATCTGGACCTCTTTCAGCCTTTCGATTATGCCGCCAATCCAATCGGGCAGTCGGTACCAGTTTCGCATGGCATAGGCAGCTTCACGGCCCTGCACGTCATTCTTCCATCCGGCTTTATATGCGTTGGTGCGGAATCCGTGCCCTTGCCAACACTTAATTAAAACTGCCGGGCTTTTTCAATTGGGTCGTCTGCATCGAGGTGGAATGCGTTTTCGTATTCCTGCCGGGCGTATGGCGTATATGTAACGGCTTGGATTAATGGGTCTGGATTATCTCGTATAACTCGGAACAAGTTCACAACATCGTCGTCAAGGTCGTTGATTGTCTCTATGCTTGATGCAGCCTTTCGAAAAAATACTGCACCACTTCCGAAATAAGGTTCTATATAACTGTGATGTTCCGGCATACGCTCAATGATCCAGTCGGCTATGCGCCATTTTGCCCCAGGGTACTTGACTACACTTTTAATTGCTTCATTCATTTGTCATGCTGCGCCTTCTTTGACTTTTTCCCCATAAGTGGACAGCAATGTGGATAACGCTTTTCTCAATCCATCGCGCTTGTCAGGTTCTGCTTTCATGAGCATGCCGACTAGCTTGTTGAGCATCCCCTGGGCCTCTTCGAATATAACCTTGAACTGTGTCACGCTGGGATCTGCGACCGCGAGCGCCTTCTCGGCTGCCGCGGCCTTGGCAAGAGCGACATCCCGCTCCGTTTTCATTGTCTCTAGTTCTTTTTCCATTTTTTCTTCAGCAGCCTTTACCGCTTCATTAACGGCTTCCGGGTCCGGCTCCTGAACTGCTATGTCGATCGGCTTTGACTTAATATCCTTCAGTTCAGTCTCGAGCTTCTTTATTTTTTTGTCGAGTTCTGCGGCTTTCGACTTTTCCGACGTATAATCGATCTTGATATCCTTTTCGCGCTCCTGAGCGCATTTCATCTGCGTCTCAGCCTCAGTCTTACCCTTCAACGCTTCGTCCCGCTCCTTGATCAGTTTTTCGAGCTCCCGCGTCGACAGCTCGTCGACATTGTTATCTTCGGCGAACGCTTCCCGCTCCTCCGCAGGCACGTCTAGGAGTGCTAATGCCTTGGAATAACTCAAATTCCCAAGCGTTTGGGATTTTGCATCTCCGAAAAATCCCACCTGATCGGCACTGTATTCCTTATAAATGCGCATCAGGTTGTTGGCAGTTGACTGCTTGAATTCGGTCTGTTCCTCAAGCCAGTTTCCCCATTCCCCATGATCGACGAGCTCCTTAGCCTCGCAGAGCAGCCGGCCGATTTTAATGGCATAAGACAGCGCCTGCTCCTTGAACTGATTGCTGTGTGTCCTGATCTCAATAGCGATAATTTCCTTTGTCCGCACAATTTCGGCGGCAATGGTGTTTTCATTCATGCGACGTTCGTCTCCTTTTTGATTTTTCTGCTTTTGGGTTTAGCTTCTATGACCGGATTCCCGTTTTCGTCGCGCCTGCTTCCGGCGTGAACCCAATCGAGCCATTTACTGAGAAATGTCTTATATCTGATCCTCGGTGAATCAATGCCGCCGCTTTCATTCTTATACCCATGTATTTGTTTTATCTCCAGCTTCTCGCAGTTTAGCTCCGCCGTCAGCTCAATGGTCACAAATGGAACCGATGTAAAGGCACTTGGTCTTAAAAACAGAATTGTTAATTTCCCCGTGATGTGCCGTTCGGCATATCCACCAACGCAATGCTCTAACTTGCTTCCTTCTTCAACGATCTCTGCCACTCCCATTGGAGCAACAATTGAAAGTCCACTATCAGAGAATTCAAATTGTCTCGCGAGATCTGAATAGCGTTTTGCATATTGCTTGATTGCTTTTTCGTCTGCTACCACCCTAGCTCCGGCCGTCGCTTCATCGTGCTTCCTGCTGAGATCCCTCGGCATACGCACATCGTCGCGCCTTAGGTTGTACTTGAGTGTTTTTGCCGCATCGAGATAATCATTCCAGCAAGTGAGAATGGTTGAGATTGGCGTTGCACCGTGGCTGCATCCCGAGGTGAAGGAGTTAATATAGTTTTCTGCCCGCTCGAAACTCACTTCTGCTTTAAGCGAACAGCTGCACAGCATATTAAACAGCCTGTTCGTTCGTTTCTTAGCTTCCGAAAATTCATTTAGAGACTTGATGAGCTCAAGCTTTCTCATTTTTCTAAAATCCCGCAGTATTTCAAGATTAATATCGATTTCCTTGAATTGTATGTAATCCGCTTTTGAAAGCCTGAAAAATGCTGCTGGATTTTTAGCCTTCCAGTCCACATAATTGGCGTTTGGCCGTCCATCTCTCACCAATTCCGTAAGCAAGCTCATATGTCCAAGTTTCGCCAATATCTCCATCTGCGGACGTCTCGTATATTCGGCAAGGTACTTAATAAGATAAGCGATATGAAACGGTTGCTCCTCGAACTCAAGGCTCCCAACAAATGCGCCGTAGGTATCATCAAACCACGCGTCATACTGGCAATATTTCATGGGTGTTTTTTCGATATTCTCATAACCCAATACCGCGTATGCCGGTTCACGTTCGTAAGGCCTGCTTTGGAATGGTTCTCTGATCGTCTCCAGCAATATCCATTCTTTTTTTGACGGCACATCGTGCAGCTCTCCAAAATAGTTATATACGCGCTTTTCCCAGGCCGCCCTTTTTCCTGGCGCAAAATAAAACCTTTTATATGGTTCGAAATCGATTGTCCCGCCCAGATCCTCGTCATCAAATGCCCGCGTGATCCATCCGGCTTGTATAAGCAATCCGCCGTTGTAAGCTGATACCTGTACTCCTCTGATGTGTGACTTCAGACTTTCATAATTTTTAAACTTACCCATTGCGTTCAATACCGCTGCCTGTCCGCAGTTTGGGCACTCGCAATTGTCCCCATGTTTCTTTTTGAAGAAGTCCGGGCTTATTTCCTTGTCTGCAATAAACCCTTCCATGCATGAGGTACATACGACGCGCCTGGTAGTTCTATCGATAGCTTTAAAAAATACAATTTGATTGAAATATTTGCGGGCTGTTTCTTCCTCGGCATCTGTCAAAAAATAAGGAAATTTTTTCATGATTACGTTCAGTTCGCTCTCAACTTTAAAGTTGCAATCGGCATTTTTCATTCCATTCACCTCACGAAAAAAAGTCAGCCAGGTCGAGGATGATACCCGCCGGTTTCTCTCTGTCACCCATACCGTCTGCCGGGCAGAGCTCGATCTTCATCTGGAAAAACACACACGCTCCGGGGAAATAGAACTGCGCTGCGCGTTTGTAGGCTTCATTGTCGGATATCGCGGTGGTGACACCCTTGACGATCGCCGCGCAGCACTCAGACAATGTTTTATCGTTCTGTACGATCGCCTGAGCGAATTCCTCGTCTTGCTGGGCAAAATCCTTCAGAGCAGCTGCAACGCCGTTCTTGATTACCTCTCCATATTTATCGCCTTTGAATGTTTTGAGCTCCCTAGCGATTTTTTCTATTGCCTGCTGTGTCATTTTTAATTCCTCCTGTATTATCCAGCGTTAATCCTTCGGTCTACCGGCCGGCGCTTCATAAACTGCGTCATCGCCTTTTTTTCCGACATAATGCATCCCGGGCATTTGTTATCAATTTTTTCGGTTATAAATGCTTTTTTACATTTCTCACAGTTGCAGCGCCACACCTCTGTGACAGGCTCCGATCTGCATAGCCCGACGACTTTACCCCATGGCACTTCCCATCGTCTAGCCGCCTCATGTGTCGCCAATGCGAATATATCGTTCGCTGGCGGATTGACTAAAGCGACGAGCTGCGAAGGATGTTGCGGATGCGTCACTCGATATGTAAAGACCCGCTCCGGTTTAATATTTGGCATGATGCCCCTCCATTATTGCGGAAGCCTCAGTCCTCCAAATCGTCCATCTCTATACGGACAAACTTGATACCGGACCTTCCCCCCTGCACTCTTCTTATTCCTTTTCTTTCTTTTGATAATCTGCTGTGGATGTTGGCCATTGAAAATCCGGTTGTAAGTGCAAGCTCTTTGACACTATCTGATACAAACAGCGGCAGCTCAAATACATCAGCTGTGACCGCCATATATAACACGCTTTCCCCTACCATATCGCCATCAGCTTTCATACGGACTCGGAAGACTCCAGTCCCACCGTGTACCGCCTCGGTATTCCGTCCGGAAGTAGTTGTGTTTGCCGTCGCCAGAAAAGTATATGTATTCTTTCGGAAGGACTCGGCCGACGTCAGCTTGTCCGTCATGTTCTTTCATCCAGCGTATCAGTACATCTTCGGCCAGCTGTTTGAGGTCTCGCCCGAAGTCGTCAACGGTGGGATACCAAGGTCTGTAACCGTGAAACTGGTCTGGAAATGTCACGACGTATCTGATACTGTGCCCCATACCGTAACCTGTTGAATCGACGCGGTTTAAAGGACACCAGGCTATTGCGGCCTGTTCTGTTTGCGACTCAAGGCCGCGCCCTTCGCCCCACATAAGCTGAGCAATCATCACAACATCACGCTCATCCGGTTTGTACAGCTTCGGCTCCTGTGTCGGTACCGGCGTCTCGATCGGCGCGGTATATAACAACTTGTCCACCCGATATGTATTCGTCGCGTTAGTCTCTCCCAAGGCTTCAACCTCTGCGTGGCTGTCTTCCGTCCCCAGGGCTGCCGCTTCCAGTTGCGGGCCGTCCTTAAATGCATCTTTGTAGGCGCCGATTATAAGTACGGTCAGAAAAAGGACGATCAAAATTCTTCCGCTGATTATTTCTCCTCGTCCTCTATATTTCTTATTTCTGTTCATCTTGCGGCCTCCCCATCATTTCGTAAGCTTTGAGATATATGGACCTCTGCTCCTTGGAATAATCGATGATTGCCTGCATGGCCGGCTGCGATTCTAACTGTTTGTTTAACAGCTCAATTGACGCGGTTTCCCGTTTTACTTCGTCTTTGAGTAACGACCTGATGCTGACGGCTTCACGCTGATCCAGATCTAGGTGGTATATTTTTCCCACTGCTTGTCCGCTCCTTTCAGTCCAGATGATCTGCCTCTTGTTCGGATGGCCTGTAGGACCGCTTATCTTCGTCCCGCACGACCGTATAGACTTCTATTAGATATTTGCTGTTTGGGTTTATATCTATGTGCTTCTTCAGGCTCTCCTCGTATTTTCTGTTGTCACGCCAGCACAGGATACCGGACAAGGCAAACCCGAAAAGCAGGATACCTGAAAGTAGTAACAAGGCAGCGAGAGCTATATCCATAATGACCGCTCCTTTTTCTGGCGTTTTTCTGGGCTTGTCCTACACGGCGGTTTCCCGCCTCAGCAGCCGACGGCGATCCGGCCGGCGAGCAGCTGTATCTGCTTGAGCTTATTTGCGATTTGTTCCGGCGTGACATTGCTCGGATAAATGCCGTATGATTTCGATACACCGAGCTTCGGGCCGTAATCATGCTCGACATATTCATCCGCCTCAATTAGGCCTTTCGGAGTTACGTATGTATCATGGCCAAAGCGCTTTGTCACCGTTACCTCGCGCTGGACGCCGCTGATGATCTGAATTCTTTTTTCAATTGTCTCGATCATTGTTGTCACCTCAACACATTGTATGGAATCACCGCATTGTCCTATGAAAACGGATGGCTGTTATTTTATAAATTTGATAGACAGTATGGCCACCATGATGTCATCAAGTTCTTTTATAATGTCGTTCCAGCGTGGGCGCTCATCATCAGTTATTTCACCGTCGCTGCCTATATCAATGAGGTCATCTCTGGACTTCAGAAAATCGTTGACCTCTTTTTGGAGCTTTAGAATTGATGCTGCGAGTTCCTTCGGATCGAGCGCCGGCATGATCTTCCGCCCGAGAGCCGATTTCTGCAGATGCTGATATGCCAGATATTTCGCGTCGTAGACGTCGGCCATCAGAATAACCGTGTCGTCGTCCGGCAGCCTGGCGTCCGATTCATACGCCCGGATACTCTCCACCGATTTTCCTACTCGTTCCGCGGCTCTTTCCTGCGTCAAACCTGCTGCCTGACGAGCAGATTGATAGATATTTATGTATTGCTGTGACATTCACTTTTCCACCCTTCTGTGGTATTTTATATTCAGCTGATAAAATCAGATGATGTGAGGTTGATGATCATGAAGAAAATAACAATAAAGGTTTCCGACCTGGCTGATATGGTTAAGGAAATGAAGAAGGATAAGATGGTGCTTGCCGTCATCACCCTCGAGGATCCTGATACCGACGGCGATCCGCTTCCAGCTTGCCTGACATTCCATGCAACCACTGACCGCGATTGCCCGGAGATCGTCGACTACGGCGAGATCGATGCGGTAGATGATCTAAGGCTGTGATCTAATAAGTGCTGCCAACTCATTACAAAGGTCTTCATTTTCGCAATGCAAAGTTGCATATGTTTCGATGCACCGATTTTGTGCATAAGCTTTTTGCTGTTCTAGAAATACGTTTTTCTTTAAGCATCCATCAGGGCAAAATTCATAAAGCTTTTGGTAAACATCGATTTCAATTCCGTTCATTGTCCCACTCCCTCACGCGCTCGCTTCGTCGGCGCCCAGTAGCTCGTCGATCGTGCAACCGAGCGCCTTGGCCAATGGCCGCAGCTTGTCAGCTGTTGGCAGCGA
Organism: uncultured Eubacteriales bacterium; assembly: GCA_942492735.1. Lineage (GTDB taxonomy): Bacteria > Bacillota > Clostridia > Oscillospirales > Oscillospiraceae > Sporobacter. The sequence goes on along the minus strand of OW818648.1, from coordinate 2,625,141 downwards.
TGCACCGTTTTCCCATTTACTAATTGCAGTTTGGTCAACACAAAGAATTTTTGCTAATTCGGTCTGTGTCAATCCTAATCTCCGGCGTCTCATTTCAATAAAACTCATATATTAAAGCCTCCCAATTATTCTTCTTAGTCGTATTTTATCCTTTTGAGTCGTATATTACGACTTTATTTCATAATTGTCAATACCTATTTTCATATTTTTCTATTAACTATTGCTTTTTATGAATGTAAGTCATAAAATCAGTATAAGAAAGGAGGGTTTCTAATGAACCGCTTTAAAGAATTGAGACAACATCGTGGCCTTTCGCAAGAACAGCTCGCGGCAGCCGTTAATGTTGTTCAGACTGCAGTCAGTAAGTGGGAAAGAGGAAAAGCCTTTCCTGATATGCCTATAGCAATTCGTCTTGCCGACTTTTTTAGTGTTTCAGTTGATTATCTTTTAGGCCGCGATGTACAAATAGAAAAACCCGCCACCGGTGAAGGTGACGGGCTGAGTGATATACAACGTCGTAATATAGATCTTATGAAGAACTTGACTGCAGAGGAAGCAATCCAGGTTCGCGCATTTGTTCAAGGCTTAAAAGCAGCTCGCAAAGACTAATGTTTTCTTCTTCTGATAATTCAGTAACAATTTTTCGGGGTTCATCATCATCCATAAGTACCCACTTTCAAATATCATTGTTTATATCTAAACTTACAGTTATGTAATTCTGAGGAAGATTCTTTAATCCTACGCTTGGCACTGTCCCATAAAACTGACAATAAAAAATCGGCATAACAGCCGTTGTTTTTGCAACTGGCTGCCTCTTTCGAAGCCCTCTAGTTTTGCGTCGCCGGATTACTCCGGGTTTGCCATATTTATAAATTTTTACCGTTTTTGTCCGGCAAATAAAATTATACACCTTGAATATAAAATATCAATATGAAATTTCTTTTTCATGAATATTGTACATATTTTGATGTGTTTAATTTATCTATCGTAACAAAGGCGTTTTTTTATGGGGCTATTCTGCGGTTCATAATGGTTCTTTTAGACTGCATTTTGATTCATTTTGATGGTATAAAATAGTCGCACTAAATATTAGGAGTGCTGACTATGCCTACAAACCTTGTACCTATTACCGTCCGTCTGGATGAAGACCTTTATGATGATATTGTTGACCTTGCAAAAAGAGAAGGCCGCTCGATCAATAAGCAAATGGTACTGCTTATGCAAATCGGATATGAATATTTTAAACCTGTCATGCCTGCGAAAAGAGGACGTCCGAAGAAAGAAAAAAATTGACTTAAATTTATTCCTATATGCTGATGTTGTGAGGGTACTGAAAATGAAAAAGATGCTAATAACTGTCTATGTTTTTACTCTTGTTTTACTTCTATGTTCTTGCTCCACCAGCAGTATTAATGAAAAATACTTATCCCCCGAAGAAGCGTTTTCTGAAAAAAACGATATTTCTGTTTTTTCATCAAAATCACTTTTTTCCGTTTGTGAGCAAGTCGGTATTCCCACCGATGCTATTTCGGACTTGGAATCAGGTGATAATGTTTTAGGCCGTAGGGCATATACTTTTTATTACGAGACTTCTACTGTAAAAGTTTATTTGCTTGTAAACGACGGAACGTTCTGTCAGCTTTCTGTTGATGGTACAGTCATTTATGATTCTGGTGAAGTGTTACAAAATATTCACGATATCGTTTTAACGTATGAACAAATACAATACTTAGAAACATATTCGCAAGAGTTAATATACGATCAACTCAAAGCACCTTCTACAGCACAGTTTGGTCCTTTAAAATGTTATCGAGATGAAACACAATTTCTTGTAATTGGATATGTGGATGCTCAGAACAGTTTTGGTGCAATGATTCGTACAGATTTTAAGGTGACTTACATATGGCCACATGACGACAGACGTCCTACATTACTCGATTGTGAGTTTTAATGACTATAGGAGCTATATATACCATTGTCTAATGTTTTGTTATTGTATAGGAAAGTGATTTATGGACGTTGATATTTATCTCAGGAAATCTAGAATGGAAGAACAGGCGGATCTGGCTGAGACGCTCAGGCGTCATAAGGATACGCTTTATAAAATTGCGGATTCCATGGGATACAATGTCGGGACGGTTTTTGAAGAGGTTGTATCTGGTGAGAGTTTATATGCACGGCCGCAGATGATGGCGCTGCTCGAGAAGGTTGAAGGCGGCACCGTCGATGCGGTTTTATGCATGGATATTGATAGGCTCGGGCGCGGCGGCATGCGGGACCAGGGGCTGATCCTGGACATGTTCCGCGAAACGAACACGAAGATCATCACGCCGGATCACACTTACGACTTGAACGACGAGAGCGACGATCAGCTGACGGAGTTTAAAGCTTTTTTTTCCCGGCAGGAATATAAGCAGATTACTAAGCGCCTGCGCCGCGGGCTGCGTCAAACAATTTTGGAAGGCTGTTATGTTTCACCCGCTCCGTATGGGTACCGGAACATTATTAAAGATAAGAAGCCGACACTTGAGATTATCGAAGACGAGGCTCGGCACGTCCAAATGATCAATGACATGTATTGTTCCGGAATAGGCAGTGCGGAGATCTCCGCGCGCCTTAACGCTATGGGAGCCAAGCCGCACCGTGGCATTCGTTTCCATCGTAATTCAATATTGTTTATACTTCAGAATCCTGTCTATATTGGTAAAGTAGTTTGGAACCGCACTAAGGATATTCGAAAGGGTGCAAAGGGTAACGATAAACATATCACTGTAAATCTACCACAAGAAAAGTGGACGATCGTCGACGGGCTGCATCCCGCTCTGATTACTGAAGCACAGTTTAAGCTGGCACAGGAGATCGCAAAGGCCCGGTACATTCCTCCATCAAATGATGGAACTATTAAAAGCCCTCTCGCCGGCCTTGTGCGCTGCTCCAGCTGCGGTAAGAATTTGCAGCGGATGAATGAACGCAAAGGCGTCCCTTATTTGATGTGCAACACGCCCGGATGCTGCGCCGGCATTAAGTACGAATTTGTTGAACCCTTGATTATGGATCACCTGCGCGATAAGCTGGCCGATCTTAAAGCCGACATTCCCATTATAGACGATAGTCAAAAATATGCGGTCATACTCGACAGTATTAAAACGGAGATCTCGAAGGTTTTGAAACAGAAGGACAATCTTCATAATTTGCTCGAGCAGGGTACGTATGACGTCGTCACATATCGTGAGCGTATGAAGGTCATATCCGATAAGCTCGATGAGCTGGCTGATCAGGAGCAAGCCGCGAAGCTCGATATTGAGAAGCATCAAACTACCGACAAGACCGCTTTGGCTGACAAAATCACCTACGCTTTAGAGGTCTATAATGCATGCGGCCCTGCCGAACGCAACCGGCTGCTTAAATCCTTTGTTGACCACATTGTCTACAGCAAGGAAAAGAAAAGCAAACAGAACGATTTCCAGCTTCGAATTTTTTATAAGTGAATTCCTCCATCCTGCACAGTACACTGATAAAGACTGTATTGAAGATCTGCGTCTTTATCCGACAAGGGAATCTCAATGTTACATAGATAACGCTGTCAGCGTTCGCGCAAAATCCGCTAAACTTTTATATGTTACAATAGATGTCGAGGAAATCACCTTCAACAGAGGGTACTTTACCGTTGATCTCAGATACTTTTATTTGATTAAGGGCGAAGCCTTCTCACTCGTCAACAGGCCTGCCGAAATTTTAGGACTCGCCGTTTTCGATAAACGTGTTATGCTTTTCGGCAGCGAGGGCAGAGCCAAGGTATTCACATCACAAACCGGCCTGCATGGCCACGATTTCCCGACAATCCAAAGCACAAATCTCCCCATCGGCGTCGTCGAGGCTGTCGATCCGATTATTCTCGGAATGAAACTCGTCGATGTATGCGATCATCACAAGACAGACGCGGGTGTCTTTGAAATCCCAGACTTTATTTCGGAAAGCTTCCCGTGCGAGCTGATGTTCGACCCAACAAAACGCCGTGTCCTCGTGACCCTCGGCCAGTTCTCCATCATCAAGCTCGAGCGCAATACGCAGCTGCTTATCCCATCCTACGACTACTGCCTGCCCGACAAAGAGTGCATTGGCTCCAATGAAGAAGACCCCTGCGAGCTCTTCTCCAGGATTCACTTCCCCGTCGACGAGTTCTTCCCGCCCGACACGCTCGATTGCCCGGAAGGCTACCGCGAAGCGAAAGGCAACAAATAATATCGCAAATACCCATACATATGGCACTATGCCAAAACCAATAAAACGCCCGCCTTTCGGCGGGCGTAGGTTTATGGTTAGTCAGCAACGGACTTTAGTCCGTTACGTATGGCAGCAGGGCGATCTGACGGGCGCGTTTGATGGCGATCATCAGCTGGCGCTGGTGCTGGGCGCAGATGCCGGTTGTTCTGCGGGGTAGAATTTTGCTCCGCTCGGATACATAGCGGCGAATTCTCGTGACATCCTTATAGTCAATAGACTGGGCCTTATCAACACAGAATTGGCATACTTTTCTGCGCTTACGGCCGTGGCCTCTGCTGTCTCTGCCGTCTCTGCTATCTCTGCTTTCTCTATCATTAGCCAAAGTAATTTCCTCCTATCTTAATCAATTACATATACGATGAACAATGAACATAGCGCATCGAATAATGCGCTTTTAGAACGGCAGGTCGCCGTCGTCATCTTCAAGTTCCGCAAAATCAGAGCCTGCTACAGGCGTCTGATACCCTCCGGGGGAATCATTTTTTTGTTCGGAAAAACCAAATCCTGTTCCGCTTTCCCTGCTCTTTTTGCTGTCGGTAAAATAGACGTTCTCGGCGATGACCTCTGCTGAACGGCGCTTGTTGCCATCCTTGTCCGTCCAATCACGGATTTGAAGCCGTCCGGAAACGGCGGCCATCTGCCCTTTTGTGAAATACTTGGAGACAAACTCCGCTGTATTCCGCCATGCCACGATATCAATAAAATCGGTCTGTCTGTCTCCGCCATCTTTAGAGGCAAAGCCTCTGTCGACTGCCAACGAGAATGATGAAACGGCAGTGCCTGTCTGCGTGTGCCGGAGTTCAGGGTCACGGGTAAGTCTGCCCATAAGAACGATTTGATTCATGACAATCCTCCTATTCGCCGATAACGGTGATGAGTGAACGCATAATGCCGTCTGTGATCTTCAGAACACGGTCAAGCTCTGCGGGGAACTCCGGAGCCGAATTGAATTTTGCCAGAACATAAAACCCGTCGGCTTTGTCGTTGATCAGATACGCGAGTCTGCGTTTTCCGATTTCTTCCTGCTCATTAAGTGTACCGTTTGCCTCAATAAGAGCTTTGAATTTCCCTACAATCGCAGAGATCTCCTCTTCTCCCTTATCAAGGTCGATGATGTACATGAGCTCATAATTTGCTGTTACTTTTGCCATCATTTGCACCTCCTTTTGGACATATGGCCCCCAGTCGCGCCGGGAGCAAGGATTATAGCCCGCATTTTTGCAGGCTAAATTATTATACATGAAATTGAGGGTTTGTCAACTTGTAAAGATTTATTTTAGCGCTTCTAATTTATAAACATCAAACAGATCATTACCATGCAATCCTTTGAATAAGAATATGACCTCATAATCCAACAGTTGTTCAACTGTATCTAATATCGCCAATTTTTCCGTTTCAAGACACCGGTCGGTGATAATGAGCAAATTGCTTTTCGATGCGTCCATACCGGATACCGCTCGCTGGATTTGCGCTTGATCGGTCGACATCGCCGTATAGACCCTGTTACTATACATCAAAGCATCGCTCAAAGTATGTATCTCATAGTCCCGGGGAATAACGTATAGACAGTCGCTGCCTGCAACTTTTTCGTTTAGGCGAACGTATTCATCCGATTTATTGTAAAGATAAGCAGACGGGTATAGGTGACTGCCTGTGACAAAAAGAGTAAGCACGACCAACAGCGCTGCCGTTCCAGCCTTTTTACCCAACTGCATTTGATCTCGAATTTTAACGAGCAGTACAGCGAGAAATATACAGATGACTGGGAAGACGCAAAAAATATATCTGTCAAGATAGTCTCCCATATTTGGAGATATGGCTGCAATGATCCAGACATATAGGCATACTGTCATCAGCAAACCGATCAAAAACATATGTTCCGAGAAGAAACGCTTGACACGCGACGGCTGACATGCCGTACCGTCTTGTTTTGAGCCAGTGCCTTGTTCAGCAGTTTTATTCAATCGAATGCGCCTGAACAGAAAACGAATACCGACAAAGGCTGATGCGATCAACAGACTGATAGCCGCCGGCAGACCAATCATTTCTCTGTAAATAAACACGACGAGGGTCTTCAGCTGCTCCGGGATCAGCCTGATTGACATAAATCCGCTGGTTGCCTGCTTTCCCCTGCCGCTGGATAAATGATTGACAATTGCAGGGAAAATCAAATAAATACAGGTGAGTGCAATAACCATCGATCCAACGTAAATCAATATGTCCATGCGCCTTTTTCGAACTAATAGAAAGATGCAGGAACAAACTGCAAGGAAAAATAAAAAGACTAAAAAATAGTAATGGGTGAGGCCGCCAATAATACACGTTATCACAACGGGCGTCATTTTTTTTAGTGTCAGCTTATCACCCGACAATATCCTTTGATGGATAAGGGTGATGAGCAGTATAAGCAGCGTGAGGAGTGCGTACATCCGAACAAAAATAAAGGTATTGAGGGCGCCGATGCTGAATCCCCAAATGCAACAGACAAGCAGGGCGTTGAACCGGGTTTTCAAAAGCCGGTTCGACAGAACATAAAGGACGATTTGGCAGAATATAAAAACCAAAAAATTCAGGGCCAATCCAAACCATTTACTGAATGTGTCGGGAAAAAACGAACAGATCGTATGCAGAAGTACATAATAGACGGGCGGATGAACATCCTGCACCTGGTTTTCATAGACCTTATCATAGGAAAATTTTTCATCGTTTTGGACCGTGAGATAATCCCCGAAGGCCGACCCGCTGACCCACTTGTCTATATCATCGTATAAAAATGCCCCAGTGGTACTGTTAGACAAACCATAAGAGAATATTTCGTCCAAATGATACCCGTCTTTATTGACACCGCCAACCAAGAAAATAACGAGTTGAAGTGCCGTTATTACCGAAAGAATTATGGCAGCTGCCCGCGCTGATACTGTTCTCTTATTCAATAACGCGCTTCCTCTCGCCTTGGGCACAAACGGTGATCTGGTCGGTATTCTTTCTCAATATGTACACGGGCCTGTTTTTCACTTCACTATAGGTTTTCGAAAGGTAAACGCCCAATATTCCCATACAGAAGCACTGGATTCCAGATGCGAATAAAATAATACATGACGTTGACGCCCATCCGGCAACAGGGTCGCCGAATACAGCCTTACGTACTATGATGAAGCCGACAAGGACAAACGATAACAAGCAGAGCAAAAGACCGATAATAGATGTCAGCATCAGCGGTGATGTTGAAAATGCGACAATACCGTCAAGCGCATAGACCACAAGTTTCATTAAAGACCACTTGGTCTCACCTTTCTCCCGCTTTACATTTTCGAATTCAAGCCATTTCGTCCTGTAACCGACCCATGTGAACAAACCCTTTGAAAACCTGTTTTTTTCCGTCAGAGCGAGTATGGCGTCTTTCATTTCTCTTGTCATCATTCTGAAATCACGGGCACCGTCGACAATATCAAGCTTGGTGAGCCGTTGTATTAATTTATAGAATTTCCGTGCGAAAAACGAACGGATGAGCGGCTCTCCTTTTCTGTTGATTCGTCTTGCGGCAACGCAGTCATATTCCCCGCATTTTATACCTGCAAACATCTCTAGCAAAAGCTCCGGAGGGTCCTGCAGATCGGCATCCATCAATGTTATGTAATCGCCGCTGCAATTCTCAAGTCCGGCAAGCAGCGCGGCCTCCTTGCCGAAATTCCTGGTAAATGATAAATATTTCGCCGAAGAATTCATCTGTACGATGTTCTTTAAAACCGCAACAGTTCTGTCAGATGAACCGTCATCCACAAATAGCAGTTCTACAGACAAATCATGACGCGAAACTAATATATCTGTTATCGCGGTAATCCGCTCATTGAAAATTTCGAGTACCTCCTGCTCGTTGTAGCACGGTACGATGATAGACAGCAATTCACACATTTAAAGAAGACCTCCCTCATCATCCACGATAGAATTCTCCGCTTTGACTTAGGTAGACGTCTTCGACATATTACCATCTATTTCCTCTTGAGTCAAGAATTATTACACAATACCGAGTTGCGTGATTTGTGCATTGCAACGAATTCTGCTGTTTATTCGCCGACTTTATGTTATCGTTTTCTTCCAATAAAATAGTCCTTAAGAGAGTATCTTTTGGAGTGCGTAACTTCCCTCGCTTCAGAAACCGTATCCTTCATATCATGAATAAGGTCGCTTGACTGGACAGAAATCCGGCAAGCAGTTTTCACCACTTGCCGGATACTTGTTACTTTTTTGCTCTACCCCAACTATTGACATAGAGCCGATTTGATTCGCTCTTATGCCTGCTTCAGCGCCGCCTGAGCGGCTGCTAGTCTCGCGATTGGCACTCTGAATGGGGAGCAGGAGACGTAGTTGAGGCCGATGCTGTGGCAGAATTCGACGGTGGAGGGGTCTCCGCCGTGTTCGCCGCAGATGCCGATTTTGAGGTCGGGGCGGGATTCGCGTCCGAGCTTGACGGCCATTTTGACGAGCTTGCCGACGCCGGCCTGGTCGAGGCGGGCAAACGGATCGGACTCGAGGATCTTTTTCTGATAGTAGGCATCGAGGAACTTGCCGGCATCGTCACGGGAGAAGCCGTAGGTCATCTGCGTGAGGTCGTTTGTGCCGAAGGAGAAGAATTCAGCTTCCTTTGCGATATCGTCTGCTGTGACGCAGGCACGCGGAATCTCAATCATCGTGCCGACCTTATACTTGAGATCTGTGCCGGAGGCGGCTATGAGGGCGTCCGCCGTATCGGTGACAGATTTTTTAACGTACTGGAGCTCTTTGACCTCGCCGACGAGCGGGATCATGATTTCGGGGACCATGTCCCAGTCGGGATGTTTCTTTTTGACGGCGATGGCGGCCTTGATGACGGCGTTCGTCTGCATGACGGCGATCTCCGGATAGGTGACGCAGAGACGGCAGCCGCGATGGCCCATCATGGGGTTAAACTCATGGAGCGACTCGATGATTTCCTTGATATCATGAACGGTCTTGCCAAGGTCCTTGGCCAAGAGTTCAATATCTTCCTCAGCTGTCGGGAGGAACTCATGGAGCGGGGGGTCGAGGTAACGGATGGTGACCGGCAGGCTTTCGAGTGCTTCATAGATGCCTTCAAAGTCGGACTGCTGCATCGGCTCAAGCTTCGCGAGTGCCTTTTCGCGCTGCTCGACGGTGTCGGCGCAGATCATTTCGCGGATGGCCGGAATACGCTCGGCGTCAAAGAACATATGCTCGGTGCGGCAGAGGCCGATGCCTTCCGCGCCGAATTTCCTGCCTTGCTTCGCGTCACGCGGGGTGTCGGCGTTTGTGCGGACTTTCAGTGTTCTATATTTGTCAGCCCACGCCATGATACGGCCGAATTCACCGCCGATGACGGCATCCATCGTCTTGATGGCGGCACCGTAGATGTTGCCGGTCGAGCCGTCTAGGCTGAGCCAGTCGCCTTCTTTATATGTTTTTCCGCCGAGCTCGAATTTCTTGTTTTCCTCATCCATCTTGATGGTACCGCAGCCTGCGACACAGCAGGTACCCATACCGCGCGCGACAACAGCGGCGTGAGAGGTCATACCGCCGCGGACGGTCAGGATGCCCTGCGCTGCTGCCATACCCTCGATGTCCTCCGGCGAGGTCTCAAGCCGGACGAGAATGACTTTTTCACCTTTTTCGGCCCAAGCCTTTGCGACTTCGGCTGTAAATACGGCTTTTCCGCAGGCGGCTCCGGGCGATGCGGCGAGTCCTGTGCCGATAATCTCAGCATTTTTGAGCGCCGATGTTTCAAACTGCGGGTGTAAAAGAGCGTCGAGATTTTTCGGATCGATCATGAGAACGGCTTCCTTGTCGGTCAGGACGCCTTCATCGACGAGGTCGCAGGCGATCTTCAGCGCGGCAGCCGCGGTACGCTTGCCGTTTCTCGTCTGGAGCATGAAGAGTTTTTTATCTTCAATCGTGAATTCCATGTCCTGCATGTCGCGGTAATGACTCTCAAGTGTTCCGCAGATTTTTACGAATTCATCATAAGCAGCGGGCATAATCTCTTTGAGCTGGTCAATTGTCTGTGGGGTACGGATACCGGCGACAACGTCCTCACCCTGCGCGTTCATGAGGAATTCGCCGAACAGCTTCTTCTCGCCAGTTGCGGGATTGCGCGTAAACGCGACGCCCGTGCCGGACGTGTCACCGAGGTTACCGAAGACCATCTCCTGAACGTTGACAGCCGTGCCCCAAGAGCCGGGGATATCGTTCATTCGGCGGTAGACGATAGCGCGGTTATTGTTCCACGAACGGAAAACGGCCTTGATGGCACCCATCATCTGCTCTGTGGGGTCGGATGGGAACTCAGCGCCGATTTTTGCTTTATACGCATCTTTGAACTGATGTGCCAAATTCTTTAAATCATCGGCTGTCAGGTCAGTATCCTGATGGATACCGCGCTCTTCTTTCATCTTATCGATGAGCATTTCAAAATGTTTCTTACCGACTTCCATAACGACGTCGGAATACATCTGTATAAACCGCCTGTAGCAGTCATATGCCCAGCGCGGGTTGCCGGACTTCGCCGCGACGACCTCAACGACCTCTTCATTCAAGCCGAGGTTTAAAATCGTGTCCATCATGCCGGGCATTGAGGCGCGGGCGCCTGAACGGACCGATACTAAAAGAGGATTCTCTTTATCACCGAATTTTTTTCCGGTCTGTTTTTCAAGAGTCGCGACATAGTCCATGATCTCTTTCTGGATCTCATCTGAAATTTTTTCGCCGTCATCGTAATACTTCGTGCATGCTTCCGTTGTCACCGTGAACCCCTTCGGAACAGGCATACCGAGAATTGACATTTCAGCGAGATTCGCGCCTTTACCGCCGAGAAGCGCTTTCATTTTGCCATTGCCCTCTGAAAACAGGTATACGTATTTTGTACTCACAAAGAAATCCTCCTAATTGAATGATAAATTATTATCGTTTATATAAAATTAACGGAAATTCCGTTTCATTTTTCACGTGCCGTTTATTTTGGTGTCGACTAGTTCAATTGCACATTATAGCACCGCAGAATGATAAAGACAATATTTTGGTAAAATTTTTAGATATTTTTTCCGAACCCAACATAATAATCACAAAACCTATTTGCCGACACAAAACCGCTCGAATATCCGCGCGGCTATATCCTCGCGGATTGTCTTCCCTGTAATCTCCCCGAGAGCGGACATCGCCGTTTCAATCTCCGTCAGAACGGCATCGGGTGTTATGCCCGAAGAGAGGGCGGAAAGTGTCTGCCGGATACTCTCTCGGGCGCGTTCGACCGCATCCGCTTGCCGTATATTTGTCAGAATTTCTCCGTCCGGCTTTACGGTACCATCATTAAACATTTTTTCAACTTCTGCTATTAATCCGTCTATGCCGGTACCAGTAAGCGACGACAGACTGACAGGCTTGCCGAGGATTCTTTCAATTACGGCCACATCCGCTCTCATCTCTAAGTCCGATTTGTTAATGACCGCAATTCTGTTTTTACTCGTTACGGCGATTTTCAGAACCTCAATATCATCGCTGCATAGCTCTTCGCTGCCGTCAAGCACAGCGATGACGAGCTCCGCGCTTTGCGCAGCGTCACGCGACCGTTCAACGCCGAGTTTCTCAACAGTATCTTGGGCTTCACGAATCCCCGCCGTATCAACAAGCCGCAGCATCACGTTTTTGACACGAATTTTTTCCTCAATTGTATCACGCGTCGTTCCGGCTATCGGCGTGACTATTGATCTCTCGTAACCGAGCAAAGCGTTAAGAAGAGAAGATTTGCCGACGTTCGGCCTGCCGATGATGGCGGTTTTAACGCCGTCTTTCATAACTCTTCCTCTGTTGTATGTTGACAAGAGCTCGGTAAGAGATTCTTCAGCATGTCGCAGGACCGCTTTGTAATTTTTCATTTCAAACGCTTCAATTTCCTCGTCGGGATAATCGATAACGGCAAAAAAGTGTGCTGATACATGGAGAAGCGCGTCGTAAATGCTGTGGATTTTGCTGCCGAGCACACCGATAAGCTGACCGGCTGCATTGCGCACCGCCGATTCGGTCTCGGCTTCGATGAGGTCGATGACCGCCTCCGCCTGACTCAGGTCCAGTAGTCCGTTTAGAAACGCGCGTTTCGTGAATTCCCCGGCCTCGGCCTGCCGAACGCCGGCTTTAAACAGCGCGCGCAGTCCCTCTGCCAGAACAACTGGTGACCCGTGGCAGTGAAATTCCGCTGTGTCCTCGCCGGTATAGCTGTTTGGCGCGCGGCTGACGGTACACAGGCAGACATCGATAACAGCATCGTCACTGTCTAAAAGCTCGCCGTAAATGAGCTTTCTGTCAGTCGTCTCACACATTTTTATGCCGCTTTTTGAGCGAAATATTCTGTCTGCGGCATAAATGGCGTCATAACCACTGATTCGTATAATACCGATGGCGGTTACACCGCCGCCGGTGGCAATTGCCGCAATGGTGTCTGGCATGTATAAACCTCCTTTGTCATATGGCGTAAGCGGAGGAACGGTTAAAACCGTTCCCTACGTTTTGATATCATTCTCTGTAGGGAATGGGTTTACCCATTCCTTCCCCGGTTAAGCGATATTGATGCGTCAAAAGGGCAGACACGAGGTCTGCCCCTACACAACGTGTAAAATTACAGCGAGAATATTCCGCGCTTTTTTCTGGGCAGGACGCGTTTGACCGCTTGTACGATTTCATCAGCCGTGAGGCCGTATTCCGCCTTCAGGAAATCCTCCGTACCAACCTGTCCGAAACGGTCCTTGACGCCAACCATTTCGATGGGTACAGGATGCGTCTTGACGACGGCTTCTGAGACAGCTGATCCGAGACCTCCGATGATGTTATGGTTTTCCGCTGTGACAATAGCCCTCGTTTCCCTGGCGCATCTTTCGACAAGCTCAATGTCAATTGGCTTTATCGTGAACATATCGACGACCCTGGCGTTTATCCTGTCATTTTTCAGTATTTGGGCTGCTTTCAGCGCTTCTCCCACCATGATGCCGCAGGCAATAATCGTCACATCCTTACCGTCGCACAGGACATTGCCCTTGCCGATATCAAAGGACGAGCCCTCTTCATAAATAGCTGTGACGTTTTTTCGTGCCATACGCAGATAGTGAACACCATATGTGTCGGCAACCTGCCGGACGACATCCATCACCATGACGGGGTCTGTCAGTTCAATTATTGTAATTTCGGGGATCGAGCGCATGACGCCGATGTCCTCAAACGGCATATGCGTGCCGCCGTTATAGGCTGCTGTGACGCCGGGATCCGACCCCAGGATTTTGACGTTGAGCTTGGCATATGCCGCCGATATCATGACCTGGTCGCATGTTTTTCGCGTGGCAAAGCATCCGAAGCTATGTGCAAACGGAATTTTGCCGACCACGGAAAGACCAGCTGCAATACCGATCATATTTGCTTCGGCGATACCGACATTGATGGCTCTATCCGGAAACTGCTTGAAAAACGGCTTCATGCCTGAGGAGCTGACAAGGTCCGCGTCAAGCGTGACGATGTTCTCGTTCTCAGAAGCAATATCCATCAGTGTTTTACAATATGCGTCCCGCATCAGTGTGGGGCTTGTTATAAATGTTTCAAATGCTTTAAACATTGTCATCCCCCTGTTCCTCGGCTAATACCGGTTCCTCACCTCTTGCTGACACTGTCGATTTCTCATCCACATGCCAATCAGCTGCCACAGCAGCCCTGGCATCATCGAGCTTCTCAGATACCTTCTTAATAGCTTCAGCCATCTGTTCTTTCGCAAGGCTCATATGGTGGTTCGCTTCAACACCGGCGGCAAAGGTTCCATAGCCCTTGATCGTATCAAGTACAATCATGGACGGGCTGCCTTTATGTGCCTTGGCAAGAATGACGGCGTCGAGAATTTCACCCGTATCATGACCGCTGACGGTCTGGACAAACCATCCGAACGTGCGGAATTTTTCGCTGATATCACCCATATCGAGTATGTCCTTTGTAAACCCGTCAAGCTGCTGCTTGTTGTAGTCGACAAACGCGATAAGATTGTCCAGCTTGTGGTGGGCTGCAAACATGGCACCCTCCCAGACCTGGCCCTCATTGCACTCACCATCGCCCATAACGAGGTAGGTTATGCTGTCGGATTTGTTCATGCGGCATCCGAGCGCTATGCCGATAGCCGCAGAAATTCCCTGACCGAGTGAGCCTGTCGTCATATCGATGCCAGGCGTTTTATTTCTGTCGCAGTGGCTGGGCAGCCTGCCGCCGCCCTGATTGAGCTCCGAGAGCATTTCCTTCGGGAAAAAGCCCTTGAGAGACAGCGTGGCATAAAGTGCCGGACCGGCGTGTCCCTTCGACATGACAAGCCTGTCCCGCCCTTCCCATTTGGGGTTATTGGGGTCGCAGCGCAGCTCGCTGCCGTATAATACCGCTAGTGTCTCAACAATAGACATTGACCCGCCGATGTGTCCCGATCCAAAGCCCTCAAGCTCCTGGAGCGTGACGAGTCGGATTCCCTCAGCGATGACACGCAGTTCATTTGCGTTTTTTTTATTTTCCATCTCACACCTCGAATCTTGTACTGACTACAATTTACAGCGATCTCACCTAAAAATCAATCTTTTTGGAAATATACCCACATAATTCGCCGATTTTAACGCGCTCCTGTGCCATCGTGTCTCTGTCACGCACTGTGACGCAGCCGTCCTCCAGAGAATCAAAGTCAAATGTCAGACAGAATGGCGTGCCGATTTCATCCTGCCGTCTGTAGCGTTTGCCTATCGAGCCCGCGTCGTCGAAATCAACCATAAAGTTTTTTTGCAGCGTATGGTAGACCTCTTCGGCCTGTTCTGACAGCTTTTTTGAAAGCGGCAGCACGGCGCATTTGAAGGGCGCAAGCGCCGGATGCAGATGCAGAACAACGCGTGAATCATTTTTCTCCGCGTCCACAATCTCCTCGTCATACGCGTCAATTAAAAACGCAAGCGTCACGCGGTCGGCACCGAGTGATGGTTCTATGACATACGGGATAAACTTTTCATTGGTCTCCTGGTCGAAATATTCCATGCTCTCACCCGACGTTGTCTGATGCGCTTTGAGATCAAAATCGGTGCGGTCCGCGACACCCCAGAGTTCGCCCCAGCCGAACGGGAACTGAAACTCAAAGTCTGTTGTGGCGTTGGAGTAATGGGAGAGTTCCTCTTTTTCGTGGTCACGCGCGCGAATGTTTTCACTCTTCAAACCAAGGTTAAAGAGCCAGTCGCTGCAAAACGTCCGCCAGTAATTGAACCATTCGAGGTCTGTACCCGGCTTGCAGAAAAATTCAAGCTCCATCTGTTCGAATTCACGTAAACGGAAGATGAAATTGCCCGGCGTGATCTCATTTCTGAAGGATTTACCCACCTGACCGACACCGAAAGGCACTTTTTTGCGGGTTGTGCGTTGAATATTTTTAAAATTAACGAATATACCCTGCGCGGTTTCAGGACGTAGATAAAGCTGCGTTGCCGTATCCTCGTTAACCCCCTGATACGTCTTGAACATGAGGTTGAACTTGCGGATATCCGTGAAATCGGATTTGCCGCAATCGGGACAGGTGATGTTATTGTCTTTAATATATTTAATGAGCGCGTCATTATCCATCGCTTCGACGACCACATCGGTGATGCCTTGTCCGGCTTGCCATTCCTCGACAAGTTTGTCGGCGCGATGGCGCGTTTGACAGGCTTTGCAGTCGATCAAGGGATCGTTAAACGTCGCGACATGCCCCGAAGCCACCCAGACCTGCGGGTTCATCAGGATTGCGGAGTCAAGACCGACATTAAACGGGCTCTCCTGCACGAATTTCTTCCACCAGGCGCGCTTGATGTTGTTCTTAAGCTCGACGCCCAGTGGGCCGTAATCCCATGCATTTGCAAGGCCGCCGTATATTTCGCTGCCAGCATAAATGAAGCCGCGCCCTTTGCAAAGCGCTACGAGCTTGTCCATTGATTTTTCTGTATTTTTCAGCATAAATCCTCCCAGGCATGAAAGTTCTCTTAGATAATGATATATTTTTTAATTATATCCCAGATGGCATTCTTGTCAACTGTTGGTATCCCCGAAATCGCACGCAATGAGCCATTGCTATTGCAATTATTAGACAGATAGCTTAAAATTATCATCTGCAACCTGATGAGAAATAAAGCGGTCGATACATTAAATACGACGAAAGGAGGCGCGGACAATGAATTTTGACGCCGGACAATTTGATATTGCTGTCATCGGTGCGGGACATGCCGGGATTGAAGCGGCGCTCGCCTCTAGCCGCCTCGGAATGAAAACCGTCTGCTTCTCCATAAATCTTGACGCAATAGGCAATATGCCGTGCAACCCCGCTATCGGCGGGACAGCCAAAGGCCACCTCGTGCGCGAGCTTGACGCGCTCGGCGGCGAAATGGCCAAAGCTGCCGACAAAACCTGCATCCAGTATCGGCTGTTAAACCGCGGCAAAGGTCCTGCTGTTCATTCCCTGCGTGCGCAGGCGGACCGGCGTGCTTATCAGCACCTCATGAAGCACACGCTTGAAATGCAGGAAAACTTAAGTGTCAAGCAGGCTGAAATCACTGAAATTGGTATAGAAAACGATACCGTATCGTATGTCAGAACGCAGACCGGCGCGACATACTATTGCAAAGCTGCCGTCATCTGCTCGGGGACGTATCTGTCCGGACGCACGATTGTCGGCGAGGTTTTACAAGAAGGCGGACCGGACGGAATGCATGCATCAACACAGCTCGGCGGCTGTTTGAAAGCGCTTTCTCTCGATATGCGCCGCTTTAAGACCGGTACACCGCCGCGTATCAGTGCCAAAAGCGTTGATTTTTCGAAGATGGAAATACAGCCCGGCGATGAGGCGCCAATCCCGTTTTCTTTTGAGACCGAAACACCTGTTGAAAACCGCGCTGTTTGTTATCTCACTTATACAAATGAAGCAACACACAATGTCATACGTGAAAACCTCCACCGCAGCCCATTGTATTCCGGCGTCATTGATGGCGTCGGGCCGCGGTACTGTCCGTCAATTGAAAGCAAAATCGTACAATTCGCAGATAAAAAGCG
Organism: uncultured Eubacteriales bacterium; assembly: GCA_942492735.1. Taxonomy (GTDB): domain Bacteria; phylum Bacillota; class Clostridia; order Oscillospirales; family Oscillospiraceae; genus Sporobacter. Next base: position 2,607,747 of record OW818648.1, on the reverse strand, counting down.
CCACCAGCTGTTTATTGAGCCGATGGGACTCGGGACGGAGGAGCTCTATGTTCAGGGCTTTTCCTCCTCGCTGCCGGAAGAGGTGCAGATCGAAATGCTGCACACCATTTCGGGGCTGGAGCACGCTGAAATGATGCGCTGCGCCTATGCGATTGAATACGACTGCATCAATCCGACGGAGCTTCTGCCGACCTTGGAAACAAAGAAAATTAAAGGTCTGTACGGCGCCGGACAATTCAACGGCTCGTCGGGTTACGAGGAAGCCGCTGTTCAGGGCTTCGTCGCCGGAGTGAATGCCGCTTTGAAAATTAAAGGCGAGGAACCAATGATCATCCGGCGCGACGAGGGATACATCGGCACACTGATTGACGACCTTGTCACAAAAGGCACAAATGAACCGTACCGCGTCATGACGTCGCGTTCTGAGTATCGACTCTATCACCGTCAGGACAACGCCGATATACGACTCAGCCATATCGGGTACCGGATCGGACTTATATCTGATGCGCGCCATACAAAAGTTATCGAAAAATATCAAGCCGTCGGGCGCGAGATCAAGCGGCTTGAGAATTCATTTATTGCTCCAACGCCGGATCTAATCACCATGCTCGAGTCAAGCGGTACCACAGCCCCGCCGTCCGGCGTGAGCCTCGCTTCCCTCCTCCGCCGCCCGCAGCTCGATTACAAAAGCCTCGCGCCGTTTGATCCCAAACGGCCGGAACTGCCGGAAGCCGTACGCGAACAAGCCGAGATAGCCATCAAATACGAAGGCTATATCAAGCGCCAGACACGCCAGGTGGAGGACTTGAAGCGCTTGGAAGACGTCAAGCTGCCGGAGAATATTGATTACGACAGCCTTCAGGGTCTTCGTTTAGAAGCCCGCCAGAAGCTCGGCCAGATCAAGCCGCTGAATTTAGGACAGGCAACCCGCATTTCCGGCGTCTCCCCTGCCGATATCGCCGCGCTGATGATTCATCTGGGGAGAGGGTAGTTGTGCATAAAATTAGTCTTTACAATATTTTTCTTGTATGTTACAATACTTTAGCCTAACAGTATAGGCATGTTTTCTGCCCCGTCTCTTAGTTTCGGGATAATGCCGGATCAGATTCCGGTGCCTTTTCCGCCCGATACTCAGACTCTGGGGAGAAATGCGCGAAGAAGCGCAATGCACTAAGGTGCAGAAAAGAAAGGAACTTGATAAATGATTACAAAAATTCAAAAAACCGCGGTCATTGATAATAACCGCACACATGAGACCGACACCGGTTCGCCGGAAGTACAGGTTGCCATCCTTACAGAGCGCATCGCACAACTGACTGAGCATCTGAAGATTCACGCCAAGGACAACCACAGCCGTCTGGGCCTGTTAAAGATGGTCGGCAAACGCCGCAGTCTTCTCGATTATCTGGCTAAGAAAGACATCGAGCGCTACAGAACGCTTATCGCCAAACTCGGTATCAGAAAGTAAAATGTCCATTTCAGGGCTGGTCTGAGCGTATCAGATCAGCCCTGTTATGAAATACTAAGACAAACGAGAGTGAGCAAGCAATCCCATAGCAATTGAAAATGCGCCCGAGAATTCTCTGTGAGACGCATCTCGGATTTGTTTTCAAGTGCTAGGAGATTGATGCTCTGAAAATTGAAAGGAGCATTCCATGATTATTAACCACAGAGAATTTCCGAATTATAAACAGTATACCATGACCTTGGCGGGCAGACCGCTGACACTCGAGGTTGGCAAGCTTGCCGAGCTCGCCAATGCCGCCGTTTTAGTTAAATACGGCGACACGACCGTTCTTGTTGCGGCGACGGCATCAGCCCGCCCCAAAGAAGGTCTCGACTATTTCCCGCTTTCTATTGACTTCGAAGAAAAAATATACTCTGTCGGCAGGATTCCGGGCGGCTATTTGCGCCGTGAAGGCCGTCCCTCCGAGCGCGGTGTTCTGGCAGGCCGTATGATCGACAGACCGATGCGTCCCCTCTTCCCCAGCGACCTCCGCAACGATGTTGTTATCACCTGCACCATAATGTCTGTCGATTATGACAACTCACCGGAAATCGCCGCCATGATCGGCGCAGCCGCTGCCGTTGCGATCTCCGACATTCCGTTTGACGGCCCGATTGCCGGTGTCAGCCTCGGTTACCACGACGGCAAATATCATATCAACCCCACGAGCGCCGAGCGTAAGGTCAGCGAGATGTACTGCACGATCGCCGCCACCGCGACGAAGATTGTCATGATTGAAGCCGGCGGAAACGAGATTCCGGAAGATGTCATGTTTGACGGCATCATGGCAGCACACGAGGCCATCAAGCCCATTATAGCGCTCATTAACCAAATGGTCGCCGAGATCGGCAAGCCGAAATTTGAATATGCAAAGGCCTCGTTCAACGAAGAGATGTTCGCAAAAATCAAGGACAAGTTCTTCGAAGACGTCAAATACTGCATGGATACGGACGACAAGAATGTCCGTGAAGAGCGCTACAACGCCGTCGTTAAGAAAATGATCGAAGAGTTCGGTACGCAATACCCTGAGATAACCGCGCAGCTCGAGGAGATCACCTATAGAATTCAGAAGAAGGTCGTCAAGGCGTGGCTCTTAGAAGGCAAACGCGTCGACGGTCGAGCCATGAACGAAATCAGGCCGCTCGCCTCCGAAGTCGGCATCCTGCCGCTTGTACACGGTTCGGGTCTGTTCACCAGAGGCCAGACTCAGGTGCTCTCGATTGCGACACTCGGTACAATCTCTGATGCGCAGAGACTCGATACCATCTACGAAGAAGAAAATAAACGCTATATGCACCATTATAACTTCCCGTCCTTCTCCGTCGGCGAGGCGCGGGGCAGCCGCTCCACCAACCGCCGTGAAACCGGCCATGGCGCGCTTGCCGAAAAGGCTCTGGAGCCCGTGCTTCCGACAGTAGAGGAATTCCCATATGCCATCCGCGTTGTCAGCGAAGTCCTCTCCTCAAACGGATCGACTTCCCAGGGTGCTATTTGCGGCTCGACGCTCGCATTAATGGATGCCGGTGTCCCAATCAAAGCACCTGTTGCCGGCATCTCCTGCGGACTGATCTCAGACGGCGACGATTGGACAACCTTTATTGACATCCAGGGCGTTGAGGATTTCCACGGCGAAATGGACTTTAAGGTTGGCGGTACAAAAAAAGGCATCACTGCCATCCAGATGGACCTTAAAAATGACGGGCTCATCCCTGCAGTCATTAAGTCCGCGTTTGAAATAACCCGCGAAGCGCGCATCCAGATTCTCGATGAGATTATGCTTCCTTGTATCAGCAAGCCGAGGGATGAAGTGGCTCCGACTGCACCGAAGATGATCTCCATGAAAATTCACCCAGATAAAATCCGCGAAGTTATCGGCTCCGGCGGCAAGGTCATCCAAAAAATCGTTGCCGACACCGGCGCAAAGATCGATATCGAAGACGACGGCAGTGTTTTCATCTCGTCACCTGACATTGAAGCATGCCGCGCCGCAAAGAAGATCATCGACAGCATCGTGTTCGTTCCCGAGGTTGGCCAGCTTTATTACGGCAAGGTCGTCCGCATCATCCCAATCGGCGCATTTGTTGAGCTTGTTCCTGGCAAGGATGGGATGGTCCACATCTCGAAGCTTGAAAACCGCCGCGTCGAAAAGGTTGAGGACGTACTCAAAGAGGGCGATATGACTTGGGTCAAGGTCATGGAAATCGATGACCGCGGCCGCGTTAACCTCTCCAGAAAAGACGCCATTAAAGAGCGCGAAACCGCTGGATTATCCATTAATTAATAATTATTTAAGATTCCGAATTTGCGGGCAGGGCGAAATGCCCTGCCCGTTATCTTATGAGGTGAACCTATTGTACGAAAAAATAACGCTCCCAAACGGGGTCAGGATACTCCATGAATATATTCCCTATGTGCGCTCGGTGTCTCTCGGCATCTGGGTCGGTACAGGGTCTCGGTATGAAAACGCCCCGATGAGCGGCGCCTCTCATTTTATCGAACACATGCTGTTTAAAGGAACCGAAAAATATTCAGCCGCTCAGCTCGCTGGGATCATGGACGGTATCGGTGGCCAGATTAACGCCTTTACGACGAAAGAATGCACCTGTTTCCATGGGCGCGTGCTGGATACGCATCTCGAACAGCTGTCAGATGTCCTTTGTGATATGTTCTTTAACTCAAAATTTGACGAGGAAGATGTCACAAGCGAACGCGGCGTTATTCTTGAAGAGATTGATATGTACAAGGACTCACCGGAAGATATTGTGTCCGAGCGATTGTTTTCAGAGGTTTTCAAGGGCTATCCCCTTGCAAGGCCTATACTAGGGAAAAAAACAACACTTGATAAAATGACCGGTGAAACGCTCAGACAATATATGAGTGCGCATTATTGCCCCGATTGTGTCGTTATTGCCGTGTCCGGCAGCTATAAGCCGGAGGACATCTCCAGTCTCAAGGACCGGTTTTCAGTCATGCCAAAATGCAGTCCCAAAAAGTTTATGAACGCTCTTTACACGCCGACATTTACCGTAAAGCGCAAGAGTCTTGAGCAGAACCATTTAACCATCGCATTCCCTGGAATCTGTGTCAAGGATCAAAACCGGTTTGCGCTGCAGCTGCTGTCCGATATATTAGGCGGCGGTATGTCATCGCGGCTGTTCCAGACGGTGCGTGAAAAACGCGGCCTATGTTATAGTATTTTCACTTATGGCTCAAGCTACATCGACACAGGCCTTTTCTCTGTTTATACGGCACTTGGCAAAGATACAGAGACGGAGGCCATCGGTGTCATTGTCGATGAGATAAAACGTTTCAAGGAATACGGTGTGACACAGGACGAGCTGATAAGGGCCCGCGAACAGGTCAAAGCCAATGTTTTGATGGGCCTTGAGTCGACATCGACGCGTATGAATCGGTTGGGTCGTAACGAGCTGTACTTCGGTCATGTCATGGAGCCGGACGAAATTATTGCGTCGTATGACAGCGTGACAGCCGAGGATATCAAAAATCTATCCATATCCTATCTGGACTTCAGTAAAATATCATTCTCCGGCGTCGGCAAAGTCGGTGCAGCCGACGCGTATAGGGCACTGCTCTCTTGACTTTTTACCGTTTTTTGACTTATAATCAGTCTGTAATAAACCTGTTTGGAGATGAAAACCGATGGTATATAATATAACTGTCGCCGGTGTAAATCGCGACCTGCCGCTTTGCAAGCTCAATGATTCGTTATACATTGGGGCCTTTGTCATCTTCGGCGACGTGGAGCTCACTTGCGCTTCGGCCGAAGCATTACTTAAAAAAGCACCTGTTTTTGATTATCTCGTTGCGCCTGAAGCCAAGGCCATCCCGCTTATCCACGAGATGGCGCGCCAAAGCGGAAGAAACGAGTACTTCCTCGCCAGAAAAGCCGTCAAGCTGTACATGAACGGCGTTTTCGAGGCTGAGGTGCGTTCCATCACCACCGAAGGCACGCAGAAGCTGTATATGGACGGGGCCGACGCCGCTAAAATGAACGGCAAACGCATCCTCATCGTCGACGACGTCATATCAACAGGCGAATCGCTGCACGCCGTCGAAGAGCTTGTCAAGCAAGCCGGCGGGAATATCGTCGGTCGCATGGCAATTCTCGCCGAAGGCGACGCCATCGCACGCAAGGACATCATCTACCTCGAGCCGCTGCCGCTGTTTGATAAAGACGGAAAACCGATTTAGACTATTATTTGCTCTCATTTAGTAATATACGACCGCATCTATTCTTATAGATGCGGTTATTGTTTTTATGTACAATGCTCAAGAAAACATACCGCATTTAGCCCTTATCTTCCTCTTGAGGGCAATGTCATCAACTTATTATGGTGCAATATTCCAATCGTTTTTAAGCTCGATCGTAGGGCGCGGCATCCTTGACGTGCCGCTCTTGTTGGCGCGACTGACAATTACATTCGAGAGAAGATAACAACCGCCGCGGAAGTCCCGTCCCGCAGATAGCACCTGCGGCGCGGAAGAGGGAATGGCGCGTCAAGGATGCCGCGCCCTACACCATGATCTATAAAAGCTGCTGCTGTAGACTTACCGACTGCTGCCCTTGTTGATGGATATCAGGTTTTTCGGCCGTATGGGCAGGCATAGAGGCACATGCCACAGACGGCGAGGCCGACGTTTTCTTTGCGGCTTCGGAGGTACGCTTCGCATTTCCCGACGTCGAGGCGCGCCCCGCGCGGCTCTCCTTCGGCGTAATTCCGACCGGTGAAGGCTCTCGCGGGGCAGCTATCAACGCATTGACTGCAGCTGCCGCACCCGACTTCCATGAATTCGCGGTTTTCCACCAGCGGCGCATCGGTCAGCACTGTCGTCCAACGGACACGGGGACCGTGTTCCGGTGTTATCAGCAAGCAATTTTTCCCGATCCAGCCGAAACCACTCAAGCGCGCCGTTATTTTATGCGATATCGAGGCGCAGACGCGGTCACTGTCAATGCGCTCCGCTGCTGGAAGCGGCATAACCCTGTGACCAGCACGCTGGATCACGGAGGCGACAACCGAGGCGAACAGGTCGAGGCGGTCGTTGATGATATGATACGCGTGCTCGTGGTATGTAAAGACGTCCTCGTATGTCACGCTGCCGCCGAGCCGATCGACGATCGACGTCGGAAGCGCAATCCCAATAGCAATCGCCCTCGGATACCCAGCCGGTATCGCGCCGCCGATCTCAGCGATTTCATTATGATATGCGTCAATCCCTGCCACGCCGATGTAATCGATGCCGTAAATTTCGCCGAGATCACGGATTTTTGTTATGAGGTCCATGACTCTTTCCCTCCCAAATAAAAGAGCCGTTAAGGCTCTTTTATTATAACGCTTATTATCAGGGGCCTGCGTACGTGCAGCCGTCGAACAAGTCACCTTCTTCAAAATGGAGTCCGGCGCTGTCGCGAGTGTACATCCAGAGCGTGCCGTCGTCGGTTTTAATGATCATCCGCGTTTGCGCCTCGTCAATAAGCTGCGGGTATACGCGCGTTCCAGCGGGCAGCGTCGCGTCGACGTACGCTCCGTTTTCTAAACGCTGCATCGGAATATCGACCTTCGCGCGATGCTCTCTCTTCGGTACGTCAGGGCCGAATGCCGTTATGACCGTGAACCAGCCGTCGTTTCCGAGTGTCAGAGTGAAATCTATGTTGATCGTCGCTTCAATCGAAACAGCTTGATTACCGAGAAAATAAAACACCTGCCCAGTGAGCTGAAGTGTGTCGGGCGAGAACAAGCTGTACTCATAGTCGCGATATTCGGCTTTGCTCGCTTTTCCACTTGTAAAGGTGTAGATGCACGTCACACTCCAACTGTCGTTGCCGTCCTGCTGACATATGAGCGCTGAAGAACCGTCGGTGCGGCGGATTAAATGCGCCTGGCCAATCCACGTGCCGTAGTCTGGGTTTATTTTTTCTGTGTTGTACAGCACGTCGCACGGCCATGGATCATAGTTTTGCAGCAAAAGCCTATCGGGCACACTGTCGCCGTCGAGGTCGATGATGTACTCGGTGTTCACATTGAGCTGATGTACACCGTCATCCGTATTTAAGACTACTTGAGCAATATTTTCCCCGATGGCGTCATCCGTCGGCTCGGCAGAGGGCTCGGCAAATGACGCGCTTGCCGGCGAAACCGTTTCATTATCAATGCTTGCCTTCTCGGTAATAGCCGGGCTCGCAGATTGTTTATACGTTTCGTTCGCCTGTTCACAACCGAGCAAGCACAGTACACACGCAGTTAGACAGAACGCCAGTGTCACGACGAATACTCTAGGCCGCACTTCGCTACCTCCCTGAAACGTCACTCCTTAACGTGTCGGTTTTCCAATTATTTCATTATATTCTGCATACCAACCATAATCAATGCTCAGTTTTTTCACGCAGCTTTCGGAAAAACACCGTCATCAGCGTCCTGGATTCCTGCTCAAGTACCCCGCCGACGACCTGAGGGGAATGGCCGAAGCGCTCCATAAAGAGATTGATGACGCTGCCGCAGGAGCCGCTGAGCTCCTCTTTCGCGCCGTAAAATACTTTTGCAATGCGCGCGTTGATAATCGCGCCGGCGCACATGGGACACGGCTCAAGTGTGACATACAGTGAGCAGCCGCTCAAACGCCAGTCATTGACTTGTTTACAGGCTTCGTTGATCGCCTCAAGCTCCGCGTGGGCCAAGGCGTTTCTCTCTTTTTCGCGTCTGTTATACCCTCTGCCAATGATTTCGCCGTGATCATCGACGATGACGCAGCCAACCGGCACTTCTCCCTCGTCCATCGCTTTTTTTGCCTGATCGAGTGCGCTTGTCATATGTTTTTCGTGGTCCACCGGCACCCCTCCCCACTTAATCGTATCGTACCACACATAAAGGGCGTAAACAACCTCGGCATTGTGTTACTATTTGACCTTTTATGGTATATAATATGCCGCTTTTGTTAATAATCAACATGTCACCACATCAATAAATAATCAGAGTAAGTTACATCAAAACTTAAGGGAGGGTCAATATGCTTGTATCAGAACTTATGACAGACAGCATTATATCCATTGCGCCGGATGAGCCGGCATCACTCGCAGCACGGCTTCTCTTCCGGCACAACATCGGGGCAATACCCGTCTGCACAGAAGACGGACGGCTCCGCGGCATCGTCACAGACCGCGACATTGTGCTGCGCTGCGTCGCAGCGGAAAACGATCCCGAAACTACACCAGTCCGCGAAATCATGTCCAGAGGGCTTGTCACCGTCAGCCCGACAGACGATGTCCGCGAAGCAGCCAGGCAGATGGCAGAGTCTCAGGTGCGCAGACTGCCCGTTGTTGAATCAGGAAAACTCATCGGCATGCTCGCACTCGGCGATATGGCAAAAACACATTCTTTTGACATGGAAGCATCCAAAGCGCTGTCGGAGATCTCATCAAACATCCGTAAAAGATAGGATTGTTCATCGGTCGGTTGAAGTAGGGGCAGACCTCGTGTCTGCCCTCTTTCGGTATCTGGAGCATTCCGATAAAGGGCAAACACAAGGTTTGCCCCTACAAAGAAACGTCGCTACGTTTATTTCAAGCCATTGACAAGCTCATGTCTTTCATTATAAAATAATAAGCTGATACATATAGATTTTGGAGGCATTTCTCATGAAAAAGTACGGTTTAAACGAGCTGCGCGAGATGTTTTTAGCTTTTTTCGAGAGCAAGGGACATCTGCGTCTGCCCAGTTTTCCACTCATACCGCAGAACGACGCGTCACTGCTTCTTATTAATTCCGGTATGGCGCCAATGAAGCCTTGGTTTACAGGCGAACAGGAGCCGCCGAAGCAGCGCGTCTGCTCATGCCAGAAATGCATCAGGACAGGCGACATTGAGAATATCGGAAAAACCGCTCGGCACGGTACATACTTTGAGATGCTGGGCAACTTCTCTTTCGGCGATTATTTTAAACGGGAAGCCATTTCGTGGAGCTGGGAGTTCTTAACCAAGACGGTCGGTATCGACCCATCCCTTCTCTATCCATCTATTTACGAAAATGACGAAGAGGCTTTTGAAATTTGGAACAAAGACATGGGTATCCCGGAGGGCCGCATATTCCGCTTCGGCAAGAAGGATAATTTCTGGGAGCACGGCGCAGGTCCCTGCGGCCCCTGCAGTGAAATCTACTTTGACCGCGGACGTGAAAAAGGCTGCGGCAAACCGGATTGCACAGTCGGCTGCGACTGCGACCGGTTTATCGAAATTTGGAACAACGTCTTTACGCAGTTCAGCAGCGATGGCAACGGCGGCTATACAGAGCTTGCGCAGAAGAATATCGATACAGGCATGGGCTTAGAGCGCCTCGCCGTCGTTTGTCAGGGCGCCGACAGTATTTTTGACGTTGATACACTCACCCATATCACAGATAAAGTATCAGAAATAACCGGTGCCAGTTACGGCCAGAACCATAAAACAGATGTTTCCCTTCGCGTCATCACCGACCATATCCGCTCGTCGACCATGATGATCTGCGACGGCGTTCTACCGTCAAATGAGGGACGCGGTTACGTCCTGCGCCGTTTACTCCGGCGCGCCGCACGCCATGGCAAATTATTAGGCGTCACCGGCACCTTTTTATGGGAGGTCTGCGCGACAGTCATCGAAGAAAACAAGAACGCCTATCCCGACCTTGTTGAAAAGCAGGGCTACATCACACGCGTCATAAAAGTCGAGGAAGAAAACTTTAACAAAACCATCGACAGCGGTATGAGCATTTTAAGCAGCCTCATGGACGCACACAATTTAAAAAGCGAAACCGTATTTTCCGGAGATGATGCGTTTAAGCTTTATGACACATACGGCTTCCCTGTCGACTTGACAATAGAGATCATTGAAGAACAGGGCTTCACACTCGACAGGACAAGCTTTGACCGGCTTATGAAGGAGCAGCGCGAGCGCGCCCGCGCAGCCAGAGCCGCTATGGGTGACCTGGCTTGGGCCGGTGTAGACCTCGGCCTCGACAATACACCGACCGATTTTACAGGTTATGAAAGATACACGGACGATTGCCGCATTCTTGCCATAGTATCGCTCGGCGAGCTCAGTTCCTCGACCCGAACCGGTGATGAGGCCGTTATCGTTATGGACAAGACGCCGTTTTACGCTGAGATGGGTGGTCAAGCCGCCGATTATGGTACGATTTCCTCTTATGGCTCCTTATTCAAGGTCTCAGGCGTCCAGAAAAATAAAGGCGGAAAATATCTGCACTCGGGTATTATGGTCTGGGGTGAACTCAAAGTAGACGATCATGTGACAGCGGAGATAGACGAGCCAAGACGGCACGCCATCATGCGCGCCCATTCAGCGACACACCTGCTTCAAAAAGCGCTTCGTACCGTGCTTGGTGACCACATCCAGCAGGCAGGTTCCCTAGTCGAGCCCGATAGACTGCGATTTGACTTCACGCATTTTGCCGCGTCAACCCCTGAGGAGCTCATGAAGGTTGAAGACCTCGTCAATAATTCGATCCTCAACGGTATGCCGATAAAAATCGAGGAAATGCCGATAAATGACGCGAAAAAGATCGGCGCGACGGCTCTTTTCGGCGAAAAATATGGCAATATCGTCCGCGTCGTCAGTATGGGCTCGTACTCAACGGAGCTCTGCGGCGGCACACATCTGGATAACACCGCTAAAGTAGGCGCATTTAATATTGTCAGCGAATTCTCCGTCGCTTCCGGCGTGCGCCGCATCGAAGCCACCGTCGGTCAGGCGACAATTGAAACCCTCAAGCAGAATTTAAAGCTGGTATTTGACCTCGCCAATGTTCTCAAAGCCAACAATACAAACGAAATCGTCCAGAAGCTTGAGCAGCAGCAGAACGAACTCCGGGAGCTGCGCCGCACCGTCGATATCTTCAGTTCAAAAGAGGCAAACGGTGAAGCCGCGCGCTTCCTCATGGGGGCTCGGACTGTCGGCGATCTAAAAATTCTGACAGCGGTAATTGCTGACGGCGACACCGATAAACTCCGCCAGATGGGTGATTATTTAAAGGATAAAAATGATGACATCGTTGCCGTACTGTCCTCGGTTAATGAGGGGAAGATCACATTTCTTGCTGTCTGCGGTTTAGCCGCCGTGTCTAGCGGCATCAAAGCCGGCGACCTGATCAAAACAATTACGAAAATCTGCGGCGGCTCCGGCGGCGGCAAACCCGATTCCGCCATGGGCGGCGGCAAAGATTTAGCAAAGCTCGACGACGCCATGGCCGCTGTTGATGACTTTGTCATTGAAAAATTAGGATTGTAGATTCCCGCCGCACTCTGTCATTCCCATTACGCCCTGTCATTCCCATTACGCCCTGTCATTCCCATTACTCCCTGTCATTCCCATTACTCCCTGTCATTCCCGCGCAGGCGGGAATCCACGTTTCCTTCAAAAAGCCTAGCATAGATTCCCGCCTTCGCGGGAATGACAGGGGGGGCAGCGAGAATGACAAAAACTTGTTATTTTTACCGCCGTTTCATGGCGGCACGGAGGTTTTTAATATGTCTGATTGTGTGTTTTGTAAAATTATATCTGGAGAGATTCCTTCAACAAAGCGTTACGAGGATGATTATGTCATCGCGTTTAACGATCTCTACCCACAGGCGCCGATCCATTTCCTCGTCGTACCGAAAGAGCACATCGTCAGCGCCGCTGATATCACAAGCACGAATTCAGCGCTTGTTGCAAAATGCTACGAAGTTATCGCAAAGCTAACGAATGAGGAGAACCTTCCATCGGGCTTCCGCGTCATCACCAACTGCGGCGAGGACGCCGGCCAGACCGTTAAGCACCTGCACTTCCACGTTTTAGCCGGAACAAAACTCGGTCCGAAGCTCTGCGCGGATAAATAAGCAAGCAGAACAAATGAAGCACCTGTCACGTGACAGGTGCTTCATTTATTTGTTTTACTCCTTTAAGCAGACGTTTTCATGAGCCACAAAAGGGCGCGGCAGTATCGCTGAGGTATTTCAGTGAAGTGGCCGCCGTCATTCCATTCAAATGTCAGATTGCTTTTATCGTGCAGCTGTCCCTCCAGTATTTCCGAAGCTTTTTGGGTGCACCTTCCTACCGCAGCCATCCGTACATTTTTGCTCTGTTGCTCTTTTGTGCCGAGCGACATATAGACCTTAGCCGCCGGATTCCAAGGTTGATGCGACGCCATAAAATCCAGCCAATTGTCATACCAGAGCGAGCCGGAAAGACTACCGAACTTCCCGAAATCCCCACGCTTATATAAGCCATATAATGCGGTCAAGCCACCCAGTGAGTAGCCGACGAGCCCCGAATTTTCAGGTTCGGGGTTTGTTTTATAGTACGTATCAATATAGGGTTTGATCACTGTGACGAGACTGTCAAGATACGCGTCAGCGTCACCGCCGAAAGCGCCGCTCTTATGGGTTAAGGCAGGTGCCGGCCAAGGCGTCAAGTCGTCATTCCAATTCACCGTGTCAACATTCAGTATAAGAAAAGGCTGACATTTCTTATCAAAATGTGGCTCCAGAATGTTTATTATATCCGGTAATTCATCGGTGCCGTTGATATAGACGACAGGATAACGGCCTCCTGTTTCGTATTCAGCCGGTTGATAGAGCGAGCAATCCCGCCCACCAATATTCAGTTTTTGAATTAAACCTTTCACCGGTCTTCTCTTTTCTATTCCTAATTCTATTCGGGTTTTATTGCTTTTAACGAATCATTTTTGCCGAATTCATGTCTGAATTTGTCATAGTTTATTGTAAATGGAATCGCGGCTGTGCTATAGTAGTAACCGAATTTTATTTTTGGAGATTGACTGCTGTATGATACAAGCTGCGATGCTAAAAGTTGCCGTCCGCCTAAGAGCCGAGCCATTTTTCATTATAACACTTGTTGCAACACTCGCGTTGTCTTTCATATCGAAACCTCATGTGAAGGCGATCAGCTGGAGTGTGATCGCCATTCTCTTTTCCCAGATGCTTGTCTGCAGCGCGCTGGAGGAGTGCAGTGTGTTATCGTCTCTTGCGGAATGGATTCTCGGCGTATTTAAGACGCCGAAAAAACTTGGCTTCGCAATGGTCCTTTTTACCGGAGTCCTGGCCATGTTCATCACGAACGATATAGCGCTCTTTACAGTTGTGCCTGTGACAATATCCATGGCGAAAATTACGGGCAAAGGCCCGCATATCCTTGTGATACTCGAAACAATTTCAGCGAATCTCTTTTCTGCGGTCACACCCTTCGGAAACCCTCAGAATCTGTATCTTTTTACGTATTATGAAATTCCGGTACCGGAATTTTTTAGTGTCATGCTGCCTTTCGGCGTCATTAGCATCATGCTGCTCACAATTGCCGTTCCGATTTTCTGCAGGGGAAAAGGCCATTATATTGAAAAAAAGCCTTTTGAAGTGTGCAACCCGAAACTGATGGCTGGTGCGCTCATCGCCTTCGCTGTCAACATTCTGGCTGTTCTGAGACTGGTCGATTACAAGCTTGCGCTTGCGGCTTCCATCCTGATATTTATCATCCTTGCACCGAGGCTCTTCAAAAGAGTTGACTTTATTTTGCTGCTCACCTTTGTTCTGTTCTTTCTATTTACAGACGCGCTGACATCCATCACGGCTGTCCAATCATTGTTTGCACTGATACTTCGCTCAAAGCTGAGCGTGTTATTCGGCTCCGCCGCTATTTCTCAAATTATCAGCAATGTGCCCGCAGCGGTCCTTCTCTCTGGCTTTACGACCCATTACAGGGAGTTGCTGTACGGTGTTTCGGCCGGTGGTCTTGGCACACTTATCGCGTCACTTGCGAGTCTCATTTCGTACAAGCTCTATATTCGCTCGTTTAAATCAGAAAAACGTAAATATTTGAAATATTTTTTCTGGATGAACGCCGCTTTTCTCGCGGCAATCCTGCTGGGTCTTGTACTGATTGAATTTGTATTTTAGACGATGAACCGTATTTTAGATTCTCACATATGACATATTCCGTCTTCCGTTCTGGAATATTTAGGATTATAATAATATAACGCGGACGATATTTCGCGGCTATAAATATGATACAGACAAATGGAAGTAAATACTTATATTTGTGAGGGAATATCATGAAAATATTTATTGCTAAATTTTGGGCTTTTGCCATACTGCTTGCGATTATCTTGATCTCTGCAATTATCATCACCGTTTTGTTGCTGGGAAAGATTAATCAGCTCAATGACGAGGCTACTAAACTGCATAATCTTATTGCTGATGAAGGACAGTCTCACGACAACGCTCTTATTGAAATCGACGCTGCAAAGGCTGAAAACGAGAAATTGAGAGCCAGTAACGAAATACTCAGAGCCGAGAATGAAACCATGAGAACTGAAAAGGACGCCCTGAGGCAATATCAGTTAACCTACTTTATTCCAAGTGGATTTGATATTGCAATTGATCAAAGACTTGATCAAGAGCTTGTCATATTGATTAAAAAACACTTTAGTGCTTTGGCGGCAGGAAATAAAGATGAATTCCGAGTGACGATTGGTCGCGCAGATGATTATTTACTTGGAATTTTTGAGCGCCGAAAAAATACTGCTTATGATATCACTTCAATATTCGTTCCCGAGGAAACCAGCGCAAGCGTACTGCAGAATGGCGGTTTTTATCTTTTTGTTTCATTTGTGCGAGAAGGAAAAATGAATTTGTATGACGCCATCGGTGTTACAAAAAAAGAGGGTAAATGGGTCATATATGACTATGACTAAAATCCAGGGTTTTCTACGTATCTGTCCTGCATGATGATGGCTCCGCTGTACATACCTTGTTGCGTCCGGTTCTCTTTGCTTTATAAAGCGCAATGTCTGCCTGTTCTGATAGCTTATCTTCTTCAGCAGTCGTTTCGGGATAACTTGACACCCCAACCGAAACGGTTATCTTAATAATTTCGCCGGCGGAAGAAATAAAGCTATGTTTTTCAATTTCCTCGCGTATACGTTCGGCGACAACAACAGCTTCCTCAAGTTTGCATTTCGAAAGAAGCACGGTGAATTCCTCACCGCCTTTTCTGGTAATGACGTCATCACCACGAGAAAGCAGCATCAGAAGTTTGCCCAGTCCATGCAACACCCGATCACCGTTTAAATGTCCGTAGGTATCGTTGACTTTTTTGAAATAGTCGACATCTATAAACAGAAGAGAGACATTCGACTTTGTGCTTTTTGCAGTTATCAAATGGTCATTTAGTGTTTTATCGTAATGACGGACATTATGAAGACCGGTTAGAAAGTCAATGTTTGAAGCCTTCTCTATTATATAGTACTGTTCGTTTGATTTTTGGTTATACTTTTTAACGTAGTATGTAGCGGTTGAGACGACAATAAGTCCTACACTGAACGCCGTTATAACATTGATGCGCAGCGATATATCTTTTATTAGCAGGACAAAACCGGTTCCAGCTATAAAGGTGACGGCTAAGTACGCCAGGATCCACTTTATCTGAATTCTAAGTTTTGTTTTTCCGATAAGGCCGCAGGCCACTGCCATTAGTATTGCTACAACAAGTGATGCAATCGACGCAGCGCTGAACCCGAAAATTATGATTCTGGCGATACCGATGATCACAGCAGTCGTGATTGATGCATAAATGGTACAGTAGAGTCCCATGATGATTATCGGGATACATCTGAAATCCACAATGACATTTGCTGAAACCCGAACGCTGTATAGCATTATCAGGCAGCCGAGGATGCCGCAGAGCACACTGATTATAATAGTGTGTCTCCTGTCGACTATCGTAATATGATCTCTATAGATGAGATTACCTAACGTAATCGAAGCGACTATGATGACAAGGTTCACGAACAGATCACCTAGAATTGCAACCATCTGTGCCTCCAAGATTTCAAATAGTGTTACTAAATGATACAATTCAATATAGATAATATATTGATGTATCATCTGCTTAAATGGTACTGAACCTGTCGACCGGCGCGGCTGCAATAATACCCATAAAGGTTCGCACGAGCTGCTCATCGAACTGCGTCCCCGAACAGTTTTCGATCTCGTTGATGGCTTCGGACATTGACAGGGCTTGCCGGTACGGCCTGTCATTTGTCATAGCATCAAACGCATCCACGATACTCAAAATCCGACATTCAATGGGGATGTTATGTGCCGTCAAGCCGAGGGGATAGCCCGAACCATCCCACTGCTCATGGTGCAGCAGGATGAGGGAGGCAATATTCTTTAATTCTTGAGATACTTCCGCAATCCTTTTTCCTATACTGCTGTGGGACTTCATTATTTCCCATTCACTTTCGTTAAGCTTCCCCGGCTTTTTCAGAATACTGTCCGGAATCCCCACTTTTCCGATATCATGGAATTTAGTCAGAAGCTCGATCCTATCCAGCTGGTCTTGCGGCAGTGAAAGCGATCTGCCCATACGCTCAGCCATCTCACTCATACGCTGTGCGTGGCCTTCAGTAATAAAGTCTTTAACCTCAAGTGTTTTCATCAGTGTCTTTACGATGCTGCTTTTGTTACTGGCTTCTTTGAGGAGCTTGTTCTGATACATTTTATTATCTGCTTCTCTGTACATTAGAGATAGATCTGGCACACCGCTGCGCATATATGAATAGCCGAAGGAAACACTCAGGCTGATTGGTAGTAGCTCTTGGTTATTTTTTTTGATAATTGAATTCATTTTTTTCAGCAACAATTCTATATCATCCTGATCTATTCCAACTAAAAACACCCCGAACTCGTCTCCGCCAACTCTAGCAATGCAGTCTGATTTTGTAAATGTTTTTTTAAGAATTTCAGAGAAGGATATGAGCATCTGATCGCCGGACAGATGCCCAAGCGTATCGTTAATAATTTTTAGACCATCAATATCCATCAGTATGACCGAAAGATTTTCGCATTGTTTGCCGCTATAACCAAATTGGTATTCTTCAAAATACCTTCTGTTATATAGTTTTGTCAAGCCATCCTGCAAGGCCATTTCTCGCAGCTGATCTTGTGACAAAATCTCGGAAGTGATATCTCTGATGATGATCAGAGCTTCGGTCGTATCTGAAAAATTGGCTTTTGCTTCAAAATAAACCGATTTTGTTTCGGAATTGAAACTGAAGTTCCTCGTTATAAGATGTTTTTCCTTTCGGGATTCTTCAACGGAGGCTTTAAGGAAATTTGAAATTTCCTGGGTATTGAGCATTTCCCGCACGAGATTCGCTGTTTCGCCGGTTGTTGGTGAAAATAAAGACAGTTCCTCCCCATTGCCAATCAGCAGTATATCTGGGATGGTTTCGATCAAGGTCCTATATTTACTGTTGAGGACCTCAAGGTCTGCTATTTTTTTCTGGAGTGCAGGAAAATAGTTTTTTCGAAATGAGGATTCGCCCAGACCGATTATTGACTCCCTTGTTAAGGATTTATCGTTATCTAGCAATGATGATTTTTTCATATACTTTACGAACCTCCCTGGCTGAGAGTTCTTTCGGATTGGTAATCATACAGGGATCTTTCAGCGCGTTGTTGATAAGCGCAGTATCATACATGCTGTAGTTTTCAATCACTATTTTATCTTTAATTCCGAGCTTCTGGCGTGTCTCGTTGATCCAGGCGAGTAGGTGGTTCTTAACGACGGCGCTATTGCGGTGGTGAACATCGATCCCCAGTGCCGCCGCAACGTCTGTATACCTTCCAGCGGCCGCATCAAAGTTTTCTTCGATAATATGGCCTAGAAGAATGCTATTGCACTCACCATGCGCCAAATCCAATAATCCACCCAGGCTGTGCGCCATTGCGTGTACGGCGCCAAGACTTGCATTTGAAAATGCTAAACCAGCCTGGAGGGAACCGAGCATGAGTGGGTAGATATTTTCCACAGTATTTTCAGTTGAAAGGATATTTAAAATGTTGCTACCGAGCAACCTGATTGCTTCTATCGCCCGGACATCCGTAAGATCCGAATGTGCGTTCGAAACATATGCTTCGATCGCATGCGTCAAAGCATCCATGCCTGTACACGCAGCAAGATATGTATCAACCGTTAACAACGGTACGGGATCAATCAGTGCGAGATCGGGCACGACCCTTTTACTGATAACAGCCTTTTTTACTAAGAGTGTTGAATCCCGTATGATGGCAAATTGTGATACATCAGCTGATGTTCCAGCCGTACTTGGAATACATATTAACGGTGGACCTGGTTCACCGACCTGGTCAACGCCCTCGTAATCGAGTATGTGTCCCCCGTTCGTTGAGACAATGGAGATACACTTTGCGCAATCCATTGGGGACCCTCCGCCGACTGCGATCAGTAAATCACATCTGTTCTTAAGAAACTCCTCTGCCCCGTCCATCGCCTCAAAATCTTTCGGGTTAGGTGTCGTGCGGTCAAAAATCGTATAATTTTTAACACGTTCATCTATTTTGCTAATGATATTACTAAACCACAATTGACTTGAAACGCCCCTGTCCGTCACGATCATCGGATGTTCGGACTCGAAATTGCTAATATACTGACCGATCATCAGTCGTGCGTCGGTGCCGTAAACGATTTCAGGAGAGACAAATTTTCTGAGTTCCATGATGTAATTGCCATTCATACAATTCACCTGCATTATACTATATTGAAAGAAAGCGCATATTGTTTTTTGAAAATAGATCGTCAATGATTCATAACAGTTGCACATGTTATGACCTTTAAAACCGACGAATGCTATAATAATTTAATGAATCATACAGCATTTAGCTCTACAATTTCTCAGCGACGAGACGTATTTATCTTTTGAAAGTCAGCATTATTATGGACTATTTCCTGTGCCTGCCGGAATATGGACCAGTCAATATTGTTATTGGAAATGTAGTATTTCTAATGATTGGGTCGCATCTGCCTCTATTCGGTAACGACTAATCTGTTTCAATGTCGTCTTCTACCGGTAATCCACTAAAAGCATTCAGCCGCTGTATTATGTACTCCTTGGCAGGTATACTATCTGGTCGTTGAGAAGAAGTGTTTTTGATCGGTTCTTTCTGAAATAGTTTCTGAATAAGCATCTTATCAAATACCGCGACAATTACAATAACGATGGCCCCTGTAACAACCGGAAAGAGTATAAATATCCACCCAGCGCCTGAGGTAACGGCAATGATTGTGACCGCAGCGGCGGGAGGATGCATTAAACCGAATAATAGCATGATGAGAACACTCATACTTACAGCAATCGCGACGGTCCACGGATTATTTCCGAAAGAAAGAGATGTCGCAACACCAATCAAAGAACAAATAAAGTAACCTCCAATAACATTTTGAGGTCTTGAAAATGGACTCTCCGAAAAGCAGAATATTATAGCGCAAGAAGCGCCAAAAGGTGCTACTAAAAGGTTGTTATTCAGAAAAGTCCCTAGAAATTCAACAATTAACAGAGACACAAATATTATTGCGGATTGTATAATGTATCTTGTGTGAATTTCCTTTTTACTTTTGATTTTGTGTCTGCATTTATGAATAAAATTGTGCATACTGTAATCAAATCCTTCTATCCTTATTTAACATACAGATAATTCAGTACTTTTGCGGCTAGCTAAATCTTACCACAAATTCTTTATTATCCTGTTGTAAATACAACGACGGCGTTCGTTTTCATCATTTTTTATACATAATTAAAGAGAGACACAAAAAGTGCGAAAAAATACCAGGGTGTTCACCCTGTCATATGAAAAATGTTTGAAAATAACATCTGTCAAATGATAGATACATAAACAAACCCCGCCGGCATTGGTATGCTGCCGGCAGGGTACTTAATCTTATTATGCCATAAACAGCGCAATATCTTCGTCAACTGCTCCAATACCGGCAATACCAAAGGTTTCTACTAAGACCTTTGTGACATTCGGCGACAGGAATGCCGGCAGCGTCGGCCCGAGATGAATATTCTTAACGCCAAGATAAAGAAGCGCCAGAAGAACAATGACAGCTTTCTGCTCGTACCAGCCGATATTAAACGCGATTGGAAGCTTGTTGATATCGTCAAGCCCGAATACTTCCTTCAGCTTAAGCGCAATAACGGCAAGAGAATATGAGTCGTTGCACTGACCTGCATCAAGAACTCTCGGAATGCCTCCGATATCATCGAGCTTCAATTTGTTGTATCTATACTTCGCGCATCCGGCCGTCAGAATTACAGTGTCCTTCGGAAGCTTCTCAGCAAACTCCGTGTAGTATTCCCTGGACTTCATTCGACCGTCGCAACCGGCCATGACAAAGAACTTTTTAATCGCACCGGATTTTACCGCGTCAACAACCTTATCGGCCAATGCGAAGACCTGGTTATGGGCAAAACCACCGACGATTGATCCTGTTTCGATTTCTTCAGGCGCGGGCAGTTTCATTGCCATTTCGATTATCGCCGAGAAATTCTTCTTGCCGCCGGCATCAGGTTCGATATGTACGCAGCCTGGGTACCCTGCAGTATTTGTCGTGAAAATACGGTTTCTGATTTCATCGCTTTTCGGCGGGACAATACAGTTCGTCGTAAAGAGTATCGGGCCATGGAAAGACTCAAACTCTGTCCCCTGCTTCCACCATGCATTGCCATAATTCCCGACGAAATGATCGTATTTTTTAAATGCAGGATAATAATGCGCGGGAAGCATCTCGCTGTGCGTATACACGTCCACACCGGTTCCTTTGGTCTGCTCAAGCAGCTGATCAAGGTCTGTGAGGTCATGCCCTGAGATCAAAATAGCGGGATTCTTTCTGACCCCGATATTCACCTCGGTTATTTCTGGATTGCCGTATTTGGAGGTGTTGGCTTCATCCAGCAAGGCCATGGCTTTGACGCCGAATTCTCCTGTTTTGAGTGTCAGCGCAACGAGATCATCCGCAGAAAGCGTATCGTTAATGATCGACGCCAGCGCTTCGTAGATAAATGCATATATTTCCTTGTTTTCTTTACCCAGATTCAACGCATGCTCGGTATAGGCGGCCATTCCCTTCAACCCATAAGTGATGAGCTCCCGCAGGGAACGTACGTCCTCATTTAACGTTGCCAGCACACCGATTGTCGCAGCTTTCTCCTGCATGGATTTTCTGTCATTCACCTCGAAGTTGGCAGCGTCGTGAAGATTTCCTGCGCAATACACTTTCCTCAGGTCATTTCTGAACGCGAGCATCTTGTTGATCTGCTTTTCTATCGCGTTATCGTCGAAATTCGCATTTGTTATTGTCATAAAGAGACTTTTCAGCATCTGATGGTTTACCTGATCAAGCTTGCTGATGTCTAGCTTACCCTTTATAACGATGTCCGAAATCCCCTTAAGCGCGTAAATTAAAAGGTCCTGCAGCTTCGCGACTTCCTCCGTTTTTCCGCACACACCGCGAATCTCACAGCCTATTCCTTTTACGGTTTCCTGACACTGATAACAAAACATACCCACAGTCGTATCTTCCTTTCTATTCATCTACAGGCACAAATTCTTCTTTTCCAACATAACATTCAGGACAAACCCAGTCGTCCGGCAAATCATCAAATGCCGTTCCGGGTGCGATTAGGTTTTCCGGGTCACCAAGTAAAGGGTCATAAATATAATCGCAGGGGACACATCTATATTTCTTCATATCCGACCTCCTCATTTTCGACAGATTACTAAGCGTGTACTCAGTGCCATAGGCAAACATCATGTAAAATATAACATCAAGCTCTGTGCTTTTCCAGTCTTCTTTGTCTTATCTTTTCAGTTACTGACGGATATAGTGTAAGATCCGTATGAGGCAGGAACTTCGCCGCATACATCTTTGTCAAGAAATCAGTTGCTTCCCCCAAGGACAAGTAATCAATACGTTCAATAATACTCTCAGCTGTACTATAAAGAGCAGCGTTCGTCAGCAGCCGAGAAGCCCCCTGCAATGAGCCATTGCCCAGAATCACAAATCGATCCCTTGGCAAATCCGGATAGAGACCGATGGTAATGGCTGATTCTATATTCAAATGTGTACCGAATGCGCCGGCCAAATACAGGCGCTGAATGTCCTTGGCTTCCAAGCCGGATGACTCAAGCAGATATGCGACCATCGTGTTCGCTGCCGCCTTGGTTTCCATATAGCTGAATATATCATTCTGAGTAAAGATAAGCTCTTCACCGGAACCGGATTCATAATCCCACGCATAGACAACGGCATAAGCCCCATCACGCTGTACAATGCGACCAGATTGGCCAGGCACATAGGCCCCGGCAGAATCAATCCATCCATCAAGGAGCATTTCGGCAAGCAGATCTACAATGCCGGAACCGCAGATACCGACAGGCCTGCTGTTCCCGATAGTCGTTAAGAGGAGTTGGTTGTCCCTGATCCGGACCGTATCAACAGCGCCGGGTTTTGCCTGCATCCCCTGCTTGCTGATACCGCCCTCCAGAGCGGGGCCTGCAGCCCCTGCAGCCGACAGGAGAAATTCGCTATTACCTAAGATCATCTCGCCATTGGTTCCGATATCCATAAAAAGAGATATCTCGTCTTTTAGATATAGTTCTGAGACCAGCAGCCCACTGACAATGTCGCCGCCGATGTAGTTGGCGACCGACGGAAAGCAGTATACCAGACCAGGAAAGCTAAACCCCAGGTCATTCGAAGGAATGAACCCGCAGCTGTTGAAGGCCGGCGCATAAGGGGCATGAAAGACATGCCAGGGATCAAGCCCCAAAAGGAAATGGATCATCGTCGTATTCCCGGCAACAATCATAATATTGCAATCCTGCGCTTCTATACCGGTTTGTTGCTGAAGTCTATCTATGAGATACTTGAAATTCTCAAGGGTACATTTCTGAATCTCTATAAGCCGTTCCGGATGATCTCTTACATAGAAAATCCGGCTCAGTATCTCGTCACCATACCGAATCTGATTGTTAAACATGCTTTCCTGTCCGAGTATACAACCGCTATTCAAATCCACGAGCTGCATGATAACTGTCGTGCTTCCAAGATCAACAGCATAACCATAATGACGATCGGTAGTATCGCCGCGCTCAAGCCTGACAATTTCCCACTCGTGGCCTTTCATGATCAATGTGACGGTGAGTTTCCAGTCAAAGTCCCTCAGCGATAAGTAATACTTTCTGAAAGTGTCCTGCGATATGACCACATCACCGAAATCGTTTTTTAGGGCACGAAGGATACGATCCTTATCGGCAACGATATCTCCGGCACCCGGTGGATGTAATTCCATATATATCTTTCTGGATATTGATTTCAACATATAAGTATCCTTTAACAGAAAAAGTCTGCTATTACAATTAAGTCTATTATAGACTATAATATTCCGAGGCAGCAACAGAAATCGACATTCAATATATGCGTTGTGCGATCGTCATTGCCGGAGCATCAACGATATACTGACCTCCTTACACGGCAACGCTGTGTCAAGGGAGGTCATTATCTGTTTTGTAAAAGCATGGGAGCAAAGCTTCTTCGTCGCAATTACAGGTTTTATAGAGCTTATGCATAACCATGCGACGCATGATAAAAGTGAGCAGCTTAATTTAATGCACTCAGAAGCTGCTGTACCTTGACAATGCTGTCGTTGAGTTCATCGATTTCACTGGCGAACTTTACCGCTTGCTTCGAAATGTATTTGCTGGAAACGTGCCCGTTCTGCTGTCCAATAACTAACGATCTTTCGTCCAGAACTTCCTCGAGCTGATCTTTAAGTTGCTCAAGCTTGGATTGAAGCTCGGTTCTGTTCATGCTTTCAAACGCTGTCATATACTTCTCCTTTTGTTTCATAGCGGCTCGTTTGTGTCAGTCGGTCGCCTTTTCGTATGGCATATCATTGATGTTCAAATAGTTCTTTTGCTTTATCCGCAAGTCTTTTCCCGAAAGTAGTAAACAGCACCTTGTTCTGTTCGATTTCAGCTGCAATTGCAGCCGGGCCAAGATGGATGAATGGTGAGCCGCTGGCCGTCCCTGACGAGTATACCACCATACCCTTTACAAGCATGTGGTGCAACACTTCGGATATAGCCAGATCAAGACCTCCCTGGATAAAATTCGCGGTAGCGAAGGCCCCGCCGAGCTTACCTGCCAGTTTGCTTCGATCCGTATCAAACCATTTTTTCAGCTGCCAGGCCATACTTGAGTTATACGTCGGCGTACCGAATATGACAACTGAACAGTCTTTTAGGTACTCCGCGTCAACAGTCTCCTCTGAGAACAGGTTCATCAGCCTGACTTCAACACCCTCTGTGCTCTGTATGCCTTCCTTGATAAAGCGCGCCGCCTTCTCTGTGTTGCCTGTTTTACTGACATAAACTATTGCTGTTTTCATCATTGTCACTCCTCGTTTCCTTCCAACGGCAAACTAATCGTCGTTGACATTATAGACTTTGGCCCACGTGCCGACCTTCGCATGAAGCTGCTCATGAACACCGTGACCAATAACTGTTTCTTCATGCTCTTGGAATTTTATAAATAGTTCATCTTGTTTGGCTTCATCCAGAACCTGGTCTGCGAATTTGAATAACATGATATTCTCTTTATTAATGTGAATTCTCAGCAGACCGCAGTATTGTTCCGCCGCGGAATTAAATCCTGCGATATCTCCTTCATCCAGGGATTCTTTCATCTTTGCGATATAGCCGCGCCCCTGTATGTGCTCTTCCAACATAACGCCGATCGGTCCACCCTCGTTCTGGATTCCGTTTTCTTCCATCGCTTTAAACAAAAGGGTTTCTTCTTTTCCGTGGTGGCATTTATCCGCGAATGTTTTAAGGAAGTCAATCAGTTCATACCTGTATTGCAGCTTATCTCCATCAGCAGACGTTTCAGCAGCCATTGCATCCAAAATCCCAAGGACAAACACTATTGCTTCATGCTCTTTTTTTAAATCCTGTGTTGCCTTTCCCATGTTTAAGCCCTCCTTATATATTGTGCCCGCCTGTTTTAACGCATGGATTAGCATATAGTTTCTTTATGATTGTATTATACTCCTTCATCACGAAAGTGCCGTTGTTTTTACAACACAGCCTGCTAAGAAGTGATTTTAATCACTTCTTAGCAGATACGAGGACGATAATCCGCTCGCCTGTACATATGCGAACAATATACTCCCCCACATCACACGTGATTGCGAAGCTTTAACCCAGGATTTTCTAGGCGTCTTTTTGCCGCATTTCTGTAGTATAAAGCCCACACCTTGTTCATATCCTCCAATATAAAGGTATTGGAGGGCTGAATATGCGGAAATTCTTTATTGTGATGACGAAAAAGAGACTCACCCTTTTCGCGACGATCCTTGCCGTCATCCTGATCTTTTTCACCATCAACGATCCGGCTATCGTCGGCGCCTCGGCAACGACGCGAGAGCTGCCGATCTACTGCGTGAAGCGCGACAACAAGGCAGTTTCACTCACGTTCGACGCTGCTTGGGGTAAGAAATTGCGAAGAAAAAAAAAATATCGGAAACATCAATGTCTTACCTTTGTTGTTAAATTCCCTAATAACAGTATAATCAACAAACTTTCCGTTACCAGATTGAATCCTATATATACATTCCTCAGTGAATTCTGGATCATTAAGAATTCCGTCGATGCGCTATCAAACGCATGTCATATTTCCACTCCACACTCTCTTACAACTCATATAATAGCAATAATAATTATAAAGTCAACATTATGTTAACTTTTTATGCATATTTTGATAGCATTGATTAACCATACAAGGTAGATTTATCATGACCTTAGAAAGCGCCATAAAAAATAGAATTCTAGAATTATGTAATCAAAACAATTTAACATTGAACAAATTAGCCACTATTTGCGGAATAACACAATCTACTCTGAGCAATATCATTAACGGTGTTAGTAAAAACCCTTCAACCGCGACTATAAAGAAAATTTGTGATGGATTAGGAATAACACTTGGGGTATTTTTTAGTACACCGGAGTTCAATGCATTGGAGCAGGAAATAAAATAACTGACGAAAAGACCCCGAAAGCCATGTTTTAGGCTTTTCGAGGTCTTATTTGTTAGGGTCTAGTGCCATATTATCACTCAAAATAGATTAGGAAGTTACTAATATGAAAGCTTTTGGAAAATAAACCAAAAGTATGCTATCATATTAAATAAGAATAAAAATAATGAGGCATATGTGGATATGGATAGATTTTCAAAAATAAAACGGAAGTTCAAAAGTTGCTTCAATTTTTTTAGTATAATAACATCTTTTCCCAATTATTGGATTGCGCTATTGATTATTATTTTAGCAATAGCAGCTCTTCTAGAGTCTAGGTTTCTTTATTATAGTAATTGCCAATTCGAATCATCAGTTTTTTCAAACATCTTTGCTGGATTAATCACAGGATTAGTAATAACAATATTAAGTGGTGTAAAAACAACATATATAACATTTATGCAATTAAAACATTCATGGCTAGATGAAACACATAAGCTTATTCTCGACCATTCAATGAAATTTCGTAAATTATGGTCTCGTGAACTTACTTCAGACGAAAATTTTTATGATGCTGCCTATGATGCAGGGGCTTCCGCGAACTGGGTAAACGATCGTATTTCTCAAAGCACTTTTGATAAACAGAAATGGTTCAATCCGCAAAAATACATACTTAAAAAATACAATTATGATAGTTATGATATGTGCACAAAATTATCTGATTTAAGAGAATATATAATTATGAACGGCGAAGATATTAGTAGGCGTAAATTGGTTATTAATGAAATTGATAAGGTATATCGTCTTTTGCTTTCTTTAAATAACAAAGTCTTAGCTGATATGAAAACGATAGAAATTAAGCTTTCGGTTGTAAAAAAGTCATTCTTATAAATTCTTCTTAAAAATGCGAACTCTTATTTGTTAGTTAATTAGGTTATTAAACTCAGTGAATGTACGAAATCGAAAGAGGAAGAATCATGAAGTTTATACAAAAAATTGAAATACAATATTTCAGGTCAATTTATAATCAAACAATGAGAGAAATCAAAGACTTAAATGTTTTTACTGGCAAAAATGATGTTGGAAAATCAAACACCTTGAAAGCCCTAAATTTATTTTTCAACAATCAAACTGATGCAAACATGCCATTTGTATTTGAAGAGAATTATAATTTCAAAAGAAAAGAAGAAGTTAGAAAGGATTCCATCAAAGGTAGACAGTTTATTCAGATTAAGATAACTTTTATTCGTGGAGCACAATCCGAAAAAACTCTTCCAGAAATATTTACAGTCACAAAAACATGGTATAGAAATGACATAATGCCTTCAGTTATTGCTGATGATGTTGAGCGGCAGATGATTAAGTGTGGCAAAAAATATAATGACCGTTCAAAATCGTCATTAACAACATTCTTAAATAAAATAAAATTTATATACGTTCCTGCTATAAAAGACGATGCAACTTTTCAATTTGTTATGAACCAACTGCAGGATACTATTTATAATGATAAATTGGCTGAAAGTGGTGACCTAAAGGATTCGTTAGGCAAACTCTCGACTGTTGTTTCGCTTTCTGCAAACGAAATAAATATCGAATTTCAAAAAGTGACAGGTATAAGCACTTCAATAACCACGCCAAAAACAATAACCGACCTATATAAGACTTTAGCCGTATCAACAGAGTTTGGGGCAAATACCGTTGACTTAAGCAAAAGAGGGGACGGAATTAGAGTAAGATATATACCAAGCATTTTGAATCACATAGCATCGACATCTAAAAAAAATTACATATGGGGTTTTGAAGAGCCGGAGAATTCGCTTGAATATAACCTAGCTTTAGAAATGTCAAATAGTTTTAAAGATGTGTATTCAAAACATAGTATGATATTTATTACATCTCACTCCCCTGCGTTTATTGGATTACATTCTAGCGAAACAGTTCAATGCTATAGATGTTTTAGCGAAGATAATTCCACTAAAATAATTCTTATGAAAGATGCCAAGAAATACAAAAGCATTGAGGAAGAATTAGGATACGTTAAGATACAGCAAGAAATATATGAAAAATATATGGAATCCATTACGCTCAATAAAAAACTCGAAGAAAATAATAAATCACTTAACAAACAAATTCAAAATTACGAAAAACCTATCGTTTTAACTGAAGGAAAAACAGATGTAGCTATATTAACCGTGGCTTGGAAGAAACTGTATGGCGAATTAGAATGTCCATTTATTATTAAAAGTTGCAATATTAATCAAGAGGATGAAAATTCCGCCGCTGGATGTGACATGCTTGCCACATATTTAAAGTCATATCGTTTTGATGCAAAATGTATTGTGATTGGGCTTTTTGATAGAGATATTGCAGGTAACAAAGCTACAAACTAAATAAAATTTTAAAGAGGCAACCGATTGTAGATGGAAAGAGAGTAATAACAAAAAAGCATATGCCACACTCTTACCCGTGCCTAGAGGGAAAGAGGACTTCGAAAAAGCAGAAAACCTTTGCATTGAGTTTATGTTCGAACTTAGTGATTTGGAGAAAAATTGATGGTAAGATTAGTTAATGCTCGTAATATTGAGTAGTTGTAATGGATTACAATAAGTACCAGTAAAGCAACTGAATTATTTCTACATGATATTGATAAACGTAGTAAAACCATATTTAGTGAAATTATTGTCCCCGTTTTACCTCAAGAATCCTTCGTGCATTTTAAAATGCTATTTGAATTAGTATCTGACATCATAAAGTTAACTTCAGAACCACAAAATAACGTTAATTGCATGGCTGTTTAGTCGATTTGTATAAGAACTCAGCAGATAATACTGAAATGAAATTCCGCATCATTGTAACTATGACGTCATTTTTTCATCTATGTTAACCGCAAGTCCTTACTTTATCAGACTTAAAGCCCTTCTCAATAATGCATGATATTTTCGCACCTTTGATGCAGGGGTATGACAACCTTGCATCAAAGGTGCGCATTTTCTGCCATGTTTTGTAAGTATAAAGCCAGTACCTTGGACATATTATTTATCACAAAGGTACTGGAGGGCTTATATGCGTAAAGTTTTTATTGTACTGACGAAGAAGAGAATCGCCCTATTTGCAACGGTTCTAGCCGTTATTTTTATTTTTGTGACTATCAATGACCCCGCCATTGTCGGTGCTTCGGCAACGACGCGAGAATTGCCAATTTATTGCGTAAAGAGAGATAATAAGGCAGTTTCATTAACTTTTGATGCCGCTTGGGGCAATGAAGATACCCAGACACTCATCGATATTCTTGGTAAATATCACGTCAAAGCCACGTTTTTCGTCGTCGGCGCATGGGTAGATAAATACCCTGAATCTGTCAAGGCTCTGTCTGATGCCGGTCACGAGGTCATGAACCATTCGGATAACCATGCGCATTTTTCGAAGCTCTCGGCTGATCAAATTGTTGCCAACATCACCGCCTGCAACAAAAAAATCAGCGCCGTCACAGGCGTAACGCCGACGCTTTTCAGGTGCCCATACGGCGAATACGATGACCATGTTGTCAGGACGCTTAAAAACATGGGCATGTATACAATTCAGTGGGATGTTGACAGCTTGGACTGGAAGGATTTAACCGCCGTTGAAATTACAAAGCGCGTCGTTGCAAAAGTCGGGGCTGGCAGTATCGTCCTATTCCACAACGCCGCGCTGCATACGCCAGAATCGCTCCCGTCGATCATCGAATACCTGATCCAGAATGGTTATTCCATCGTCCCCGTGTCGGAGCTGATACTGAAGGGCGATTATACAATTGACCATACAGGTCGGCAGCTGCCAGGTTGATATTTGAAACGGTGTTCTCCCTTCATTGTTTTTGTTAAACGGATTAAAATATGTTATAATAATATCCGACAGGTTTTATTTTATGAAGTCACATTCAGAGTAAGACGGAAACACAGAAATACAAAGGAGTCACCACATGTCAGATGAAAGCAACCACTGCTGCTGCGGCCACGACCATGACGACAGCTGCGATAACCACAATGAGAGTCAATGCGGAAAAAACGACGGCTGCAACGGCACATGCCACGACGGCGGCTGTCACGATAGAGTCATTTATATAACCGAGGAGGAGAAAACCTTTATCACGAAGCTTTCTCAGCTGCCTTTTCTTCCACTTGCCCGATTCGTTATGAAGAGCTCCAAATCCGAGCATATGGAATCGGTAGCTCTTGCGCCCGTTTATATGCAGGATAAAGGCGATTCGATGGAGGCTGTCAAGAA
The DNA here is from genome assembly GCA_942492735.1 of uncultured Eubacteriales bacterium. Taxonomy (GTDB): domain Bacteria; phylum Bacillota; class Clostridia; order Oscillospirales; family Oscillospiraceae; genus Sporobacter. Next base: position 2,577,036 of record OW818648.1, on the reverse strand, counting down.
AACAGGTGACGTTCTTCGTTCGCTTGAGGAAAAGTACATCATTACGCTTGATTATGATATGCCTTTGCAGAATGGCGACTATTCTCTTTACGAAGAATCCGAGCTGTATCACATTTTTTGCAGTACTGTACAAGAGGGCGCAAAACAAGGCGGATTCATTTTCGACCTGCCGGTGCTCGAACGCGGAAGTATGGCGCTGACTGCATTGGGTCAGGACGCTGTTGACAGCTTAGCGTAAAGTATCAGAAAAAGAAAACACCGGATGATTTGAATTACTTCAAATTATCCGGTGTTTTGTATTATCTGCTTAGGATAGTCCTTGTGTGTTATGACAATAATTCTCCTAAGTCTTTCATGATCTTTACATGCGGCAACCCTGCAAACTCCACAGCTGTTGTTGTACCCGTCGTAACAGCGGCGAAATCGACGCCGGCGTTTTTGGCAGCGTTGGCGTCTATATGGCTGTCTCCGATATATAATACATCGCTTTTTGCAGCGCCGAGTCGCTCGATGGCCTTAATAATTCCCTGCGGATCAGGTTTTGGTGCTTCAACGTCTTCTCCGCCGAGAATTGTATCAACAAGATCGGTGATCTTATACCGTTTTAAAATATCTTCAATTCGGTACCGGTATTTTGTTGAAATTATACCGATTCTGCAATCGTTTAATCTGAGCTTTTTCAGTGCCGGAATGGTCGACGGATATAGAACCGTTTGAGCCACCATAACTTCGTCGGCTTTCTGCACAAATTCGCGATGGTATTGCTTCAGCTTCGCGGTATCCGTTTCGCCGGTCAGCATGGTGAACGATTCAACGACAGGGTAACCGATTGTCCGACAGATGGCGCCATCTGAAACCTCGAAATATCCATAGCGCTCCAGTACATCACGGTAGCAGGTGATGACAGCGCGCGCCGAGTCTGCAAGAGTGCAGTCAAAATCAAATAGGTATGTTGAATACGCCAATGGTCATTTCCTTTCTTTGTGTTACTCTTTACCAAAATAGCACCATCTTTTTTCACTTGTCATATCGCTTACTCCACTATATACTGTGTATAGAAACTCAAAGGAGGCGTGTTATGGCACAAGAAGTTGTAAAGAAGTCCGCAGAGGACAATCAGTACGGGGGAAAATCGCCGCGGCGCATCTGGCTCTTTATCCTGATCGCAGCTGTGCCGATGCTCCTAATCGCCTTGTACTACATAACGAATAACAGACTCGATATTATGAACTGGGTGAATACATACATTGCCGCTCCTTACAGAGACGCGATGGCACACGTCAGCTCTTTTGGGCCGTTCAAATATTTTTCTCTGGCTGAGGTTCTGATCACGCTCATTGTCCTTTGGGTGCTTTACTATATCATTAAAACGATTATCATCCTGATCACCCGCCCGCAGCGGTTTGCTAATTTAGGAAAACGCCTTTACGTCATGATTGTCGTTGCGATGTACCTATTCGCAGCGTACTCCTGGTCATGGGGGACAGGCTATCACAGCACGGATCTCGCCGAAAAAACAGGCCTCGGTACAAACGGCGTATCCGTTTCGCAGCTGACGAACGCGACAAGGCTATTTGCCGAGAAAGCAAACGAGCTGTCCAGCCAGGTTGCGCGTGACGCAGACAGACATGTTATTGTCAATACGGACTACGATTTCGAGCTTTCTAAGGGTGTCTACAGAAATGTCGTCAATGAATTTCCGGCGCTCAGCGGCACATCGTACCCACCGAAAGCAATGCTCTATTCGAAGCTCATGACGATGGTCGGCTTTACCGGCGTTTATATTGCCCTCACCGGCGAGACAAACATTAATATCGATGCGCCCGCCGTCCTGATACCCGCAACGATCGCCCACGAAATGGCGCACCAACGCGGCGTCAACTCTGAGGACGAAGCCAATTTTGCCGCGATTGCCGCCTGCGTAACGTCGAATATCACCATTTACGAATATTCCGGGTATTTCGAAGGTCTCATATACCTCAGCAACGCTTTGAGCGAAGTGGATCCTGACGCCTACAGTCAGATTATGTCGACGCTGAATGACGATGTCATTCAAGACTGGACGGACAACAATGACTACTGGAGCAAATTCCAGTCACCTGCCGCCGAAGCCGTTACCGCGATGTATGACAATTTTCTCAAATCCAACGGCGAGGAGCTCGGTATCAGCTCGTATGGAGCCTGTATCGATATGCTCGCTTCCTGGGTTGATATGACCGCGCCAGGCATGGCGCCGCAGTCCTAAAAAATCCCGAACTGCTCCAGAAGTATTTTTATACCGAGCAAACAGAGAATGCCGCCTCCGACGATCTCTGCTGTTGACTGATACTTTGCGCCAAAGACATTGCCAATCTTGACACCCACTATTGACAGCACGAACGTCATGATGCCAATGGTCAGGATAGCCGGGATGATGTTGACCTGTAAAAATGCAAATGTGACACCAACAGCCAATGCGTCAATACTCGTCGCGACAGCCATCAGGAACATCGCCTTGACAGACAGTGAGCAGTCGGTGTTTTCATCCGCGGCCTTGTCTTTTTTCGAAAATGCCTCGCGGATCATGTTCAGGCCGATTGCCACCAACAGAATAAACGAGATCCAGTGGGATGCCGTTCGAATATATTCGGTAAACTGCGTGCCGAGAAAATAGCCGATGAGCGGCATCAGCGCCTGAAAGCCGCCGAACCACGCACCGACAATAAGCGAATTTTTCACACTCAGCCTTTCCATGGACAACCCCTTGCAGATTGATACCGCGACTGCATCCATAGACAGGCCAAGCGCCACTAATAATAACTCAACAAAACTCATTAACGTATACTTCCCTTGCCTGACAAAACATATATGCTGCAAGACCGCAGGTACGCGACGGCAGCCTCATCGCAGTATACCAAATATGGTCAGGCTCGTCAAATATTTTCTGGGAATTAATGGGCAGCACAAAAGCAGCCGCGCGGTTTTTTTGACCGGCAGCTGCTTTGTACTTTGTGACTTACCTAAAGGAATCAGCGTTAAGGGATATACGATGGTGACGGCGACGTTCCGTCTGTCGGCGATGTTCCGTCTGTCGGTGACGTTCCGTCCGTCGGCGATGTTCCGTCCGTCGGTGACGTTCCGTCCGTCGGCGATGTTCCATCCGTCGGTGATGGTGTCGTTAAGGTGCCGACAGGCACAAGAATTACTTTATCCTGAACTCTATACACATCTCTACCTAAAGATGTTTTGCTTAAAAGATTGTCTGCCGCGTCATAGATATATTTATATCTGTCCACGACATAACCCGTATGTCCGTCTGTATCAACCTTCGTTGTACCTGGGGCAATGGTCGGATCTTCCTTCTCAATCGTCTTAATCGCTGTGGTACTGATAAGGTCATATTTAATCTCAACGCGGTTTTCAGTCACTTTTGTGCCATTGAGCTTGATGTTGAGGTAACCGTCCTTCATGAAAGCGTCGATTTTGATTGGATAGTCTGTGTTATTTTTAAATTGAAAGTCAACAGTACCCCAGTTTACAGTGGCATCATGCCCAAGCGGCAGATAGGAGACACTGAACATATGGTTGGAGCGGTCAACAACCTCAAGGTCGGCATACAGAACACAGTAATAAAGCGTTGAGGAGCCCTGGCAAATGCCGCCGCCGATCTCCTGGACAGTCTTACCTCCGACATAGGCGCCCGCTGACGCATACCCTTTTGCCGTTGTACGTTCACCAAGCGTTTCGTTGTATGAAAATATCTCACCGGGATTCAGTATCTTCCCGTTCATCGCTGCGGCAGATAGTTTGACATTGTGGACTCTGTTACTTGTGCCGGCCACGTATGTTGCTTTCTCTGATAAAACATCCCGGAATATGAGGCTTTGGAGCTGCTCCGTCGAAACTGTCGGTTCTGTTTTTACCAGTGGTATCGTCACAGTCATACCGATTTGCGCATTATCAAGTGCTTTTTGGGCTGCAGCAACATCAAAGCTGACACCGACGACGCTTTGCGTCACTTCACTCTTCGTTATATCGTAGATGGCTTCCACCGGTTCGGTAAAAATACTGTCATAAATACCTTGGAGGTCAAAATCATTAGCGCCGTCACTACCAACCGTATAATCCACGGTAACAGGACTGTTTTGGGTAATAGATTGACTGAGTGCTGTCACAACAAGATCATAAACATCAGCCGTATCAGCAAGTACAGTACCGCTCCCCTTTGTTATAGCGATGCTGTCGTCGCTAATATTATAAGCGGTGTTCATAAGCTGCTCGTTTAGCTTTTTTGTATAATCATCAATCGTGCTTCTGACATACGCCTCATTGATATTTGCTGCGCCGTTATTTTCAAGATCGAACACTGTAAATAAACTTTTGATGTAAGCGAGTTCATTTATAAAAAAGGAACCGCCCTTGCCATATTCGAAAGCCGCTTTCGCTGCATCTTCGGCGTAAAGCCGGATTCCCGACTCTTGTCCCGTGATCGTCATCTTTTCACCGTTAGGGAAATTAACAGTCACCGCGACATTAGACGCTTCTTTTTCATAACCGGCGTCGGTGAGCGCAATTTTCGCCTCATCAACCGTCATCCCCGATAGATCAACCCCGCCTACCGAGACATTGGGGTATATTTTGTCCAGTTTATTTACATAAAACCCAGCAGCCACTATCCCGGCTGCCAGAACAACGATGACTGCTCCAGCTATAATCCCCGCGATGACACCTGTTCTTTTTTTTGGTTTCACTGCGTTATTGCCTGCATTTTTATTGTTTTGTCTGATTTGAATCCCATCCTTCACTGCATGCTGTTTTTAATGTTTTATTTTTCTATTCTATATATTTTGAATTAATAATTCAAATAATATTTATTACATATTACTACAATGTCTGTAACCTTTTTAGGATTTTTTGCCATAACCAGAGACTCTCTATATTCCTCTAAACATTTGAATTTCCTGCGGTTTGATATCAAAAAAACTCAACTGTGATCTCAGAACAACGGCTTCCGGTTTTTCCCAGGGCTTCGTCATTTCTGTTCGTTGCTTTGTTTGTGTTTCGAGAATCTCGCCGATAAGCGTGTTTGAGAGCAAAAACCCAGGTGGCGTAAAGCTCCACCGGCCGTCGGAAAATGATGCCCAGCCTTGCGATTCATAAAGGCGAAAAAGTTCAATTGTCTTCTCCATACTGCAGGGGTAGATATCAAAATATTCTTTCTCTGATATCCCTTTCGTTGTTCGGAGCCGAAGCATCAGGTATTCGCTCGCGCGCTCAAAATCGGATATTTCTTCACTAAGATCAATGATGTTTTTACCTGCTAAAACATTTTCGCTGTATTTTTCGAGATCGGCGATATAATTATAACGGACGCCGCCAATATATGAATGCGCCGCTGCCCCAAATCCCAAGTATTCATCCCCGAACCAGTATTTCATGTTGTGCTTGGATTCATATCCGCGGCGGGCAAAGTTTGAAATCTCATACTGTTTGTACCCAAACCGGCTCAATGTTTCAACCGCATAAAGATACATATCCGCCTGCGTGTCGTCATCCGGCATGAACGGAGAGTCTTTGTATATGTAAAGCTGAGACCCTTCCTCAATTTTTAACCCGTAGCACGAGATATGCTCTGTTTTAAGTGCTGCCGCTTTATTAAGCGTGTCGGCCCATTCATCTCTGCTCTGTGAAGGCAGTCCGAAGATGAGATCGATACTGATATTTTTAAAACCGGCATCTCTGGCGTTCTTAACCGTCTCCTCGGCCGTGGCAAAATTATGTCTCCTGCCAAGGCTCTTCAGAAGAGCATCATTCGCCGACTGGACCCCAATGGACAACCTGTTGAAACCGGCACGGCGCATCCTCAACAGATCGGACTTTGTGATGCTGTCCGGATTCACCTCCGCTGTTACTTCAGCGTCAAGCAGAATATGCCCATATTTTTTCAAGGCATTAAAAATACTGATCAGTCTGTCGCATCCGTAATAGCTTGGTGTTCCACCGCCAAAATAAACAGTATCGGTCAGATACCCATCCAGCTGCGGCGCGTATTCTTTGATATGATATAAAAGGGCATGCTGATACGCCGGCATGAGCTTTTCATGGCCTGCAAGCGAATAAAAATCGCAGTAGGCGCACTTGCCGACACAAAATGGGATGTGTATATAAACACCCAGGTTTTTTTCCATAATGCTTAACCCGATTGAATCCTCTGCTAAAATATTTGTTTTCGTATTTTTTATTTTAATCAATCCATATACTGCAGCGTATAATTTTCATAATTGATGACGCCGGAGAGTTCCGTCAGGAGCTGCTGCATATCATAACTTTCATAATCGAACAGACTAATCTTCATATCCGTCGTTTCAGGTTTTTCTATCGGTATCGACACGGTGACGGTTGTACCCTCGCCGGGTCTGCTCTCAAGAACAGCACTTCCGTTGTGCAGCCGCGCGATATTCCGAACAATCGTCAGACCGAGTCCGATGCCGGACTCCCTATCAACCAAATCTCTCGGCGCGCTGTATCTGTTCCATGCCGTCAGCATGACTTCTCCAGGAATCCCTTCGCCGCTGTCGCTGACAGATATAACAAAGCGGTCACCGGCAGATATAACAGATAGCGTGAGTATGCCTCCGGCCGGTGTATTTGATAGGCTGTTCGACAAGAGGTTCAGCAGAAGCTTATCAAGCTTGACCCTGTCGGCGTATATAACAAGGCTCTGCTCATTCGATTCAAATCGGAGTTCAATTCCGGTTTCCTTGACGAGATGCTCCACGGATCCAATGAGATCTCTGCATGCTTTTATGATATCGAACGAAGATTTCACGAGTGGGACATCTTCGCGCAGAATGCTGCTCAGATCGCCCAGGTTGTTTGTCAGCCGCAGCATATTGTAGTAGCTGTGGTATATCATTGCCGAATAGCGGCTGAATCGCGGGTTGCCTATATTCTCAACATACGGGAGCAGCAGCCCCGAAGCCATTTTTAAGACAGCCAGAATATTCTTAAACTCTGTACTGACGGCAGACAGGAGGTTGGCCGTATCGGTATATTCCTCAGAATTGGACGGGTTGATGCTGTATATACTGCAGTCATCGAGTGGTGATACGTTAATAACCGTATGAATGCCCTCAATTTCGGCTTCTCCGACGATACCCTGCGCGTTGTGATTTAAAAGCTGCGGCGGAAATATGTTTTCTGGCCTCATTGTTTCAATGTTTGGTATCAGTTTGGCTGCGGTATTGTTGTAATATTTTATTTCACCGTTCTTAACAGCGATGACGGCTTCTCTGAATCCCCCAAACAGGTCTGATAGATTATCATTCAAGGCGTTCCACCTCATTTCCCTCTATTGTCATTAATGTGGAGAGCAGATGCGAAAAATACTCGTTAAAAATTAGCATTCGCTTTCTTATGACGATAATCTTCGATATATGTTTCCAAAGTACACTATTTTCCATAATAACAAAAATTACGAGCCTTCACAACTAATTTGATCATTTTTTGTTAATAACACAAAATCTTTGGAAAATGACTATGTTTTTTTGAAAAAAATTGGTATAATCCCGAAGAATATAAGCGCACACAATAATCCATTGCTCACGGAGGTTGCAGATGAGTATCAAAATCGGCATAACGGGGTTCGGCAGGATCGGCAGAATCGTCCTTCGAGCCAGCCTGGATCATAAGGATATTGAGGTCGTTGGTATCAACGCAACTGTCGCACCGGACTATATGGCGTACATGATGAAATACGATACCGTCCATGGCCGGTTCAATCATGACATTACATATACATCGGGCGGCATTATTATTGACGGTAAGATGATTCCGACATTTAGCGATAGACTTCCGCAGAATATTCCCTGGACGAGCGTCGGTGCCGAGTATCTTGTTGATTCAACGGGGCAGTTCAGAACACTTGACAAAGCGGCTATCCATCTGCAAACAGGTATTAAGAAAGTTATCGTGACGGCACCCTCATCAGATATTCCGATGTTTGTTATGGGTGTCAATAGCAATAAATATGATTCTTCACAAAATATCGTTTCGAACGCTTCGTGTACAACAAACTGTCTGGCCACTATTTCAAAGATCCTAAACGACAATTATGGTATCGCTTCAGGCCTCATGACGACAATCCATGCCACAACTGCATCACAAAAAACAGTTGACGGAAAATCCCTTAAGGATTGGCGCGGCGGCAGAGCAGCTTCTGATAACATCATTCCCTCCACAACAGGTGCCGCAGAGGCCGTCGCAAAGATCATACCCGAGCTTTCCGGTAAATTGACAGGCATGTCCCTTCGCGTGCCGACACTCGACGTCTCTGTTGTCGATCTCACGGTGAATCTCTTAAAGCCCACCAAATACGCTGATGTCTGCGCAGTAATGAAGCACGCATCTCAAAACGACTTGAAGGGCATTTTGGACTATACCGATGAGGAAGTTGTCTCCTCCGACTTTATCGGCGACCCACACATCGCCATCTTCGACGCAAAAGCCGGCATCCAGCTGACCGACACGTTTATCAAAGTCATGGCCTGGTATGACAACGAATGGGGCTATTCCGAAAAAGTGCTTGACCTCGTCGAACACATGTACAAAACAGACCATATGTAAACGTATTTTATAAATTATATCATTGCCAAAGGCAAACATCAATTTCATAATTCTACAATTTATTACAAAATAAAACAATCGCAAAGAATCTCCAGATAATCTTTAATCGATGCATCGATGTAAGATTACCTGGAGATTCTTCGTCACTTCATTCCTCAGAATGACACAATTATTTACAAATTCTTCTTAATCTGCGTAATCGCGTTTTTTTCCAGCCGTGATACCTGCGCTTGGCTGATACCGACTTCGGCGGCGACTTCCATTTGGGTTTTGCCGTAGAAGAAGCGGAGGGCGAGGATGTGCTTCTCACGTTCGCCGAGGCGCTGGATGGCATCGTTCAGGGCGATTTGTTCCAGCCAGTTCTCATCTGTGTTTTTGGTGTCTTTTACCTGGTCCATCACGCAGATGCTCTCGCCGCCGTCTGTGTAGAGCGGCTCGTAGAGCGATACTGGGTCGGTAATGGAATCCATGGCGAAGACGACGTCTTCACGCTTGATGCCGAGCGCTGTTGCCAGCTCGTCCACACTCGGCTCCTTTTGAGTTTCGTTTATCAGTTTTTCCTTCATCTGAAGGGCTTTATATGCCGTGTCACGCATGCTCCGGCTGACTCTGATCGAACTGTTATCCCTTAAATATCTCCTGATCTCGCCGATGATCATCGGTACGCCATACGTGCTGAAACGTACATTTAACGTGGTATCGAAGTTGTCTATTGCTTTCATCAGCCCGATACAGCCTACCTGAAAAAGATCATCAACGTTTTCTCCGCGGTTTACAAATTTCTGTATCACCGACAGGACGAGTCTCAGATTCCCGCCTATGAGATCTTCTCTGGCTTGCTTATCGCCTGCCCTGCTTCTTTTTAACAGTTCGGTCGTCTCGTCATTTTTCAGTACCTTGAGTCTTGCCGTGTTGACACCGCAAATCTCGACCTTTCCCGCCAACGAATTGTCCCTCCCCGTTCTATGGCATCGAGCCAATGGAAATATGACTATTGCACTGTCAGTATTTCCGTGGAGAGGGTTTTTAATACTCAGGTTTCTCGAAAGCGGTATTTATGAGTTTTTGCACATAATTCAAGGGTTTATTGTAAATACTAACCAGTTCATAACGAATAAAACCAACACTGAGGATAGTCTGTAAATAAATTCATCGCTTCCGGATAAAACTAAACAAAGATCCACCATGACAGTAGATTCTTCGAAAGGGGATTATTTTATGAACGCACCTGGCAAAGGCTTACTCAAAGTTGTCAGCATTCTATTTATCATCTTCGGCGCCATCGCAACTATTATTTCCCTTCTCGGCTTACTCGGTTCTGCTGCACTATCTTCAATGGGAGAGGAAGTTGGCGCTGCTATCGGAGGTATTCTGATGGTCGCAATGGTCGTAGCGCTGATCAGCAGCGTACTTGAACTGATTCTCGGGATCATCGGCATAAAAAAATGCGGAGACCCGTCCAAAGCCGGATACTTCATCGTCGTCGGTATTATACTCGTCGTCATTTCATTTGTTCCTCTGATTATCGGTATCACAAGCGGTGGCTTTATCTGGACCAGCCTCGTCTCCTTCGTGCTGCCCATCCTCTATATCGTCGGCGGTTTCATGAACAAAAAGGTCGTTGCCTAATAGTCATCAATTTTTAAAGAGTCCGCCGGTGCAATGACCGGCGGACTCTTTTTATTATCACTAGCAAAGGTTGACCGACGGTCATTGCGGCACCCGGAAATCCGGACTCGTATGCAATACTGCGCTTTTCAAACTCGTAGGGAATGGATTTATCCATTCCACTCCCGCATGTATTTTCGCGGAGGAACGGTCAAGACCGTTCCCTACGAGTGGGGCCGAATGTAACAATTTCTCTTTGTGTAGCAACCTGTTTAAATCTATATATGCCTTGATATCTCCCGCCTTAGCCGAAGAATAATGCGTTTTTCGAGGCGGCTGATGTAGGACTGGGAAATGCCCATGAGGTCAGCGACTTCTTTTTGGGTGCGTTCTTCGATACCGCCGAGGCCGAAGCGCATGACGATGATTTCCTTTTCGCGCTCGGAGAGCTTCTCAATAGCCTCAAGAAGCAGCTTTTTGTCAACATCGTCCTCCATGGGACGCATGACCATATCGGTATCTGTGCCGAGAATGTCTGAGAGCAGGAGCTCGTTGCCGTCCCAGTCGGTATTGAGCGGCTCGTCGAAGGAGACCTCCGTCTTCCTGTTGCTTGTTTTACGCAGGAACATCAGAATCTCGTTTTCGATGCAGCGCGAGGCATATGTGGCGAGCTTGATGTTCTTGTCGGCATCATATGTATTAATTGCTTTGATAAGTCCGATTGTTCCGATGGAAATGAGATCTTCTATATAAATTCCGGTATTTTCAAAACGTCTGGCAATATAGACAACCAGGCGCAGGTTGCGCTCAATAAGCGCCTGCTTAGCCTCATAGGAATTGAATGTGAGAAGCGATATGAAATGCGCTTCCTCCTCGCGTGACATCGGCGGCGGCAGTGTCTCGCTTCCGCCGATATAAAAGACGCCGGGCGGCAGCGTTATACCGAATCTCTCCAGAAGCCGGTACAGCCGGACATATAAGCCGATTTTGAGTCGAAGCAGTTTTTTCATCATTCCACTCTCCATTATCGTTTAAGCACCAAGTAGTGCCGAATATAAGCCGCCTTCTGATACGCTGTTTGGCGAGAGTGCCAGAAGCATCCCCGTTCTGTTTTTGCCGTCAATAACGATTTCGTCCGGCTTGAAGGCCAGCAGCATCCCGCCGGCTGTGCCGACAGCGCTGTACGGAATCAACTGGAAGCGCATCGTCATCTCCGATGACGCCAGCTCCTCTAAGACCTTCACCGCATCCTTCAGCTTGAGCCCGGCGACCGTTTTGCGGATGTTTTGCGGTAAGAGCATCGTCACATCACCCACCCCCGCGACAATCACAGACCTGCCGGACATCGGGTCGGTGAGTGCGTTACCGGTATCTCTGAGCGCCCGGATCGCAATCTCCCGATCGCCATGCCGGAGCTTCAGCGAAACAATCCCGCCGCCTCTGACCCGCCCAGCGCGCCTGAAAACAAGCGTCAAGACACAATAGCAAACGGCAAAGGCTAAAATCAGGATCCTAAGATTGATCGGTGTCAAAATTCCGCCGTAAAGACCGCTGCCGCCGAGGAGCGACGCCGCCATCACAGCACCGCCGAATGCGACCGATACCGCAAAAAAGACGAGCGTGAGCCTGATGATTCTTGTCTGGCCGCCGAACGCGGCTAAAACCATCAGCAGGCCAACGGCAACCTTTAAGAAAGGACTTGTTAAAAATGTCGTCAGCGGCAAAACAACAGCGACTGAAAAGGCTGCACCCAGTGCAGCTGCGCCTATCAGACGAAGCCGCATCATTTGCGCGGCGCATATTTTAGCTGTAACGAGGAGGATTATGTAGTTGATCACAAAATTTATCAGAAATAGTGAATCGACGTATATTATCTGCATCCATCATGTCCCCCCGATGAGTCATTATAGACGGGCATCCGGGAAAAAAAGGTCAAAACAAAAATCAGGCCATGCAATTTTTTTGCATGACCCTGTTTTCGGATTATCGCCGTCGTTCGCGCCGGTTTGTTATACGGTTAGAGCCATTTCAATCGCCTTTGCCAGCTGGTCCGGGCAGGAAGTGTTCTTTCTGCCGCACTTTATGCCGCTTAAGAGCTCTTTTGCTTTATTGGCATCCATACCGGCAACAAGCTGGGCTATCCCCTGCAGATTTCCATCGCAGCCGCCGAAAAACTGCGCGGATTTGATCACGCCGTCTTCAATATCGATGTCAATCTGGTTTGCGCACGTCCCTTTTGTAAAGTAGGTTTTTTTCATGTAAGCTTATCCTCGATTATCCTGTAAAAATATGTCCGCGCTATTGTAGCATATGCATGCGCCGAAGGCAACATAACATAATACGAAACAGGCTGTCATATACTTTAAAACGCAGGTTTACGGAGGTGACGCGGCTTTGCATAGAACCTACAGATACAAAACGCACAGGCCTGTGGTGTTTCACAGCGGAGCTATTCAGATTCCTTTAGCCATCAAGGGACTTGCTTTGATCTTTTTCTTATGTGTTATTGTCCGGGTTTTTTCGGCGCTCGGTGCCGATTCTGCATCAAAAAAATACATGACGGGACTTGTCGCAAACGAAAGCATTGTCGACGGTATTCTTAATTTCGAGCTTGGGACAGTCGGTCTAGCGCGCAGCGGCGTCACTCTTGCGTCTTTGATTCTGGATTCAACACTCATAAAGCCTGAAGCATCACCTGTCAATTTGAGCAGTTCCTCTGCTCCGGAGACTTCGGTATCCCCGCAAGGGGCTAAAGACGATTTCGCGCTTATCGAAGGCATCAGCCTGTATTTTAACAACTGGGATATCCCAAAAAACACCACCGAACCTTCACCGAACATCATCACAAATCCGGCAGACGCGACAAGCGCCGACTATATTGCCGTCAACAATACGACCGACTATACGATTGACACCGCCGCTCTTCTGAAGGAACCGCTCAATATAACATTATCAGGAGACAGTCCGGTCGTTCTGATCATACATACGCACAGCAGCGAGGCTTATATGCAGGATGGTACCGATCAATATGTCGTTTCCGATCCGTATCGCACAGAGGATAAGAACTATAACATGATACGCGTCGGCGATGAGCTCGCTTCCGAATTGGCGAAGAAAGGGATCGCGTTTATCCACGACCGCGGTGTCTATGATTACCCGAGTTATAACGGTTCTTACAACCGTTCCTTTGACGCCGTCCAGTCGTATCTTGACAAATACCCAACCATCAAATTGGTCATCGACATGCACCGTGATCACATAGCAGATGATGAAAACAAAACCGTTTATAAAACAATCGCGACAGTCGGCGATACGACATGTTCGCAGGTTCTCCTCGTTATGGGGACGGATTTCTCCGGGTTAAAGCATCCGAACTGGCGCGAAAACTTCAAACTCGCTCTTCATATCCAAAGTGAGATGAATCAGCTTTATCCGTCGCTCGCTAAACCGATAAAGCTCTCCCAGTGGCGATTTGGTCAGCATGCCACAACCGGATCCATGATCGTTGAAATCGGCTGCACAGGCAACACGCTTCAGGAGTCCCTGACGGCCGTCCGTTATTTCGCAGATGCTTTTTCCGAGGTTGTTTTGGGGTTATACAAATAGCTCAAAATTTAACAATTTTAAATTCGGTGAATTTTCCCGCAAATAATCTGTTGACAAAACCCGCCCGTCTTACTATAATAACTCTTGCCCTATCCGCGAGAGTGCTGGAATTGGTAGACAGGCACGTTTGAGGGGCGTGTGTCGTTTGGCGTGAGGGTTCAAGTCCCTTCTCTCGCACTAGTAAAAGCTCTGAAATCTTTAAGATTTCAGAGCTTTTACAATTAAATTTGCCTTCGGCAAGTGAAATAATGCTTCGCATATGAAATACGCTGGCGTATGAAATGTGCTGCGGCACATTAGGGCAAATTTTATTTCATATTCCGCCCAGCGGAATATTTCACAACTGCGCACAGTTATTTCATGCGTCCTCAGACGCATTTCATTTACTTTCGCGTTTATTCCTGCTATATTTAGCTTGGTGATGGGAAATGAAGGAAAACAAACTCGTTGATCTGTCAATGGACATCGCGGTTGATATTGTCGCGTGCTGCAAAAGCATTAAAGGATCTTCAGTGCTGATCAATCAAGTATTGCGCAGCGGCACAAGTATCGGTGCCAATATCCACGAGGCAAATTATGCGCAGAGCAAGCCGGACTTTATTTCAAAATTACATATTGCGCTGAAAGAATGCTACGAAACTGAATACTGGCATGAACTGCTTGTCAAAACAAGCATTATATCGATAGAGTTAGCTCATTCTTTAAAGAATAAATGTGGAACAATACGTCGGATTTTAGTTGCATCTGTTAATACTGCAAAGTCTGATAAGTTATGATGGTATTTTTAACTTCCCAACTCAAGCACAAAAAAAGGCTCTGAAATCGATTCGATTTCAGAGCCTTTTTTGATTAAATTTGCCCTTGGGGGGCAAGTGAAATAATGCTGCGCATATGAAATACGCTGCGCGCATGAAATGTGCCGAGGCACATTAGGATTTATTCTGCGCTGGGTAATTGCTTTACCTCGGAATCAGGATTCTCATGTTTTTCTTTTATCTTTTCGGCGGCGAGCTCGCTGCAGATTTTTGTTGCTTTGGCGCTGGCATCGGCGGCGACGCTCAGGTCTTGGCTTGAGGGTTCGGCGGGGGCTAGGGCTGCTTTTTCGACCTGCTCAAGATCCTTGAGCATCTGCTCTTTATCACTGGAATCGGGTGATGAGATCGGCACTTCGCCGCCGATTATGTAACGCCTGCCGTCCGGTCCGACTGTATAGGAATAAGATGCACTGCCGGCTAAATCTCCTCCGACAGACATATGCGCCTGTTCATGCGCAAGAACTTTGTCTTCTATACTGTTCAGCTCTCTGATGGCGCTGCGGTATTCAGGTGATTCTTCGGTTTTTTTCTTTAAGTAGGCAGCCATACCTGCCTGACTTATTTCGGCTGTGTCGGTTTCCCGGCTTATTTCTTGACCGTAATCCGCGCTTTTTGATCGTTCAATTTTTGGCGCGGATTGAGCGCCTCCCATCGCGTGATACTGCTGAAGGCTGTATAAAGATGATTTTTGAGCGCCCATAAAAACACATCCTCGTTTTTCCGGCTTACATCGTCTCTTCTACACTGATATATCAACAATTTATCATAAATTCGGCTAATTTTCAATTACAAATATAACGATAAATAAAGTTGAATATTCATATAAAGGTGGTGAGAATATGCCTGGAAGCATTGCCATACTCATTGGCTCGGCGGCGTTGGGCATCATCGCATTCGTGTGCGGTATCATCGCGGATCTCGATATCTTGTTTGGCGTTGGTCTTGCGGAAGCATTTTTATCGCTTATTCTTATTCCCGTGCTGTATTTGCGCGCCAAGAAAAGGCGGCGCATATTCGCCCGGCAGGACGCGCTGCTCATTTGGCAGTATGAACCGAACGAGACGGAGCACATCGCCGCGGCTGAAGCAAAAAAGGTGCGCAAATCAAGCGTTGGGTTATCAATCCTCGCGTGCGTATGCCTCATGATCATCTTTGCGCCATTTATTGTTATCATTGAGGAGTCCTCAACGAAAGAGCTTCTGCTTTATATCGGCATCATCGCTGCGCTGCTGCCCTTCACATCGCTTTATATCGCCCCGGCCTACACTGCTAGGCAAATCACAAAAGCACCTTCTGTGACTGTCATCGGCCGGGACTATATTCTGATCAACAACCGCTACATCGGCATCAACGACCGCGCTTCTCTCACCCTTGTGGACGCCGCGGTCAAAACCGGCAGCAGGGCTTATGGCGGCAGCCACGCGCTATACCTGACTTACACCTTCCTCATGAAATACGGGAACATTATGCATTTCACAGTTGAGGTACCCATCCCCGGGAGCCGCAAGACTGAAGCAGCCGATTTTGCCGAGAGCATAAAGGCCGTGCAAGGTATATAACTCCGCTCATTTTCGGCCAAACGTCTGTGTCTGTACAATACGGTTTATAATCGCCTACGTACCCGTAGGGTCAGACCTCGTGTCTGCCCCTCTTTGTGGGCGTAAATGTGGTTTATTAACGAAACGAGGGCAGACACGAGGTCTGCCCCTACGGAACGCGTACCGTCTGAATAATATTCTTGTGGCTATTAGTGACATTCTTACTGCCGTACGACGATGACCTGGGTACAGGTGGTGTAGGGTTCTGAGAAGACAACGAGCTTGGCGTCGTTTTCGTTGTCTGTGACGCCGCCGAGGGAGAAGTCGGCTTTGCCGTACTGTACGGTGATAAGCAGGTTGTTCTTGTCACCATCGCTCTTTTCAACGACGGAGACTTTCAACTTGACTTGGAGAATATCGCATACGGCGCGTGCAATATCAATATCTAAGCCCCTCGGCTGCCCTTCATCGTCGGTATAGGAGTACGGCGGCAGCTTGGCGTCAACAGCCAGAGTAAGCGTCCCGTTTGAAAGATCGATATTGTTAGGAGATTGATAACGGTAGTCATTTCCGGGAATATAGCCTTCGATTATTTTGTCAAGCTGCCCGCTCTCTGTTAAGGCCATCAGCGCTGAATTGACGGCATCCCTGAGGTCGGGGTTCTCTTTGGCAATGGCAAAGCAAAAATCAGCCTCCACAAGCGGCTCTGAAAGAATCTTCAGCCCGGGGATTTTCTTAACGAGGCTCTTCGCCAAAATTTCATCCATGCCAGCGCAGTCCAAAATGCCGTATCTGACATCATTGAGCATTGTTTCTGCCGAGTCATATGTATGCAGCGTCCCGTAACCATCTGCATATACAATAGCCGCGGAACCCTTCGTTACGCCGATATTTTTGCCTTTCAGATCATTTTCCGAATGGACAGTGTTGGCTGATACTCTTCCCGAGCAGCCTGATATTTGGAGGACGGCTGTAAAAATGACAGCCAAAAACAGTATTTTTTTCATATACGAATCGCCTTTTTTTATATTCCGGAGTTATTTTATTATCTTATATTATATTTTATTATATAGACCGCCGCAACTGATATTTTTATCATTTGCGGCGATTATCAGTATCTTTCTGTTTTTTTGTACATTATTTGTCATTCTCAAGCGCGCGCCGTTCGAATTCCACACATAGTTCTTCAGCTGTTTCCTCACTAAAGCTCTCGGCATGTATCGTTAAGGCACTGCGCTCTCGAAGCGGCGATATATAGACACAGCCGCGGTCTGTATCCAGCCGGAGGCCAGCCGATAACTCGGATGATATTCCGGCGCAGCAGGATGATATCAAGCGCATCACCGACCCGCGGTTGCCCTTTAACGACACTTCTCTTGTTGAGGTCGAAAACTTTGGCATCTGGCGACGGAGCTCCGACAATTTTTCACCACGACTTTTAAGCCACGCGCAAAGCCGGGCTCCGGCGAATACGCCGTCGCGCATGACCATCTGACGCAGATACAAATCCTCGGCCCGCTGCCCATCCCGTCCGACGCGAAGCACTGCGGCGTTAAAATTTTTCGCCAGGCTGTCTATGGCAGACGGCGCATTATACGGCACCGCTATTTCTCTCAACCCGCAGCTACATTCGATAAATGCCGCCACGACCTGAAGCTGTTCTTCCGATAGACAATACCCCTCCTCGTCTGATGCAGCAAGAGACATGCCGCCGCTGCGCACCTCGAAAGAAGGCAGCCCTGCTTGTTTATCCGAAACCGAACAATTCATCAGGAGTAACGCGCTTTTCAGTGCCCTGTTTTCAGCACCGCTTCCCGTCACGGCTGCCGTAAAACTTCCTGTATTTTCGATAGACAAACACGCCTGTCTCGCTGCGGCTGAAACATATGCGTCGTAAACACCTGTCACAGTAGACGCATGGCCTATTCGCCGCACGGTTGTTTCATGTGGGTCTGCCATCGATTGTTCAAGTTTTCGCTCCAAGTCGTGTGATATTTTCCCGCCGTTTTTCCCGTAGAAGGCAATGGTGATGATGTCCTTGCTTTCTTCGATAAAGACTGTCATCGGGAGGTCAAAGAGGAGCCCTGCGTATGATGCGCAGGAGAGGAAGCTTCCGTCATACCGGATAAGCTCGCCGCCTGTCGCGCAGACACCGCAGCCGAAAGACTCCGCCATCACTCTGGCTGCTTCCCCGCCGCACCAGCCAACGCCGACGCGGTTATATCCACCGGATAATTCACCGAGCCTGAGGCATGCTTCAGCCGTCACGGTGACGCCGATTACGCCTCGGATAATACCGGGTCTTGTAAAAGACAGCCCACTTCTGAGCATACCGTGCGATAGAATACCGGAAATGACGGAACCAGAAGGGATCTGCCTTTCCGGCCATATCCTCGCTGCGGCTGATATGACGCAGCCTTCTCCAATAATGCAGTTGTCGCCGATGACCGAGCCTTCGCCGAGCGCCGATCTGCGCCCGACTGAGGCACCCTTGCAAACGACAGTCCCGTCTGCTGTGACATCTTCATTGATCATCGCACCGTTGATGACAGACTGACTGACAACAGCGCCCGAGGCGATGACGGAGGATGCGCCGATGACGGCCAGCGGGCCGATTGTCGCGCCCTTGTCAATCACCGCGTTTTTTCCGATATAGACAGGCGGAATAATAACAGCACCTTCGGGTATATGCCCGTGACACCATATCCCATTTTTGACATTGCGCGCATGCATATCGATTTTAATGCTGCCCTGCAGCGCATCGAGGCAACACTTGAGATAGGCACCGGTGCTTCCGACATCACACCAGTACCCTTCAGCTTGATAGCCGAAGATCATGCGCCCCTCCCGGAGCAGCCGCGGAAAGAGATCCCGCCCAAAATCATAAGGCTCCCCTCTTGGGATATCACGAAGAACACGCGATGATATGACATAGATTCCGGTATTGATCCTGTCTGTCAGCACATGATCCCAAGCCGGTTTTTCAACAAACCGTTCAATCCTGCCATCATCATTCGTGACGACGAGACCGTATTCACATGGTTCATCGTGGGCATATAGAGCCAATGTCACGTCGGCCTGCTTTTCACGATGAAAATCCATCAGCGCTTTCAGGTCGAAATCACAAACACAGTCACCCGATATGACAAGGAAGTCACTAACACCATCTGCGTTGTCGGTGCCATCATAATCTCCATTGCAGATAAAATCTGCACAGTTCAGAACGCCACCAGCCGTGCCGAGCGCGCTTGTTTCGATTCTATAGTCGAGTTTAATGCCGTTTTTCTCGCCGCTGCCGAAATACTCGGTTATGATATGCGGAAGATAACGAAGTGTCAAACATGCCTCAGTTACACCGTTTTTTATGAGCAGCTCGATGATATGCTCCAGAACAGGCCTATCCAGGAGTTCCACCATCGGTTTGGGTTTACTGGCGCTTAAAGGCCGAAGTCTCTTACCCTCGCCGCCTGCCATGATAATCGCTTTCATGCTGGACTCGTTCAATTTGATTCCCTCCATGCAAACCGATGTCATTGAATGTGACCCGGATGATCATTTTGTCAAAGGCATGAGCATCTACTGCCTTTGTATTCCAGTATTACCAACCGGCACCATGGTTATCCGCATGAACAATCCACTTTAATTGATTTTGATGCGTGTATTACTATTGTATAAGGACCGCTCTTTTGTTATAATAAGCCATCAATGCTGTATTTGAGGTGTCCATCTTGAACAAAAAGCTACTCGACAAATTTCAGCCAAGTATGAGCTTTTATCTGTCGCTTCTGCTCATATTTGCGATCCTTACTTTCTTCTTTGGACAGTACAGCATTTATCTGGGTATAGCCGAAGCGATTGTTGTCATCTTGCTTGCTATTTATATACGGTTGTCTTCGAAAAAGCGGTCGCAAAAGCTTCTGAAATATATTGAGTCGGTGACAAGCAATACGGAATCGGCCACGAAAGGCACCCTTCTGAACTTCCCTTTACCGGTTGTCATTTTCAGCCCGAATAATAACGTCATTCTATGGTCTAACAACCGGTTCGCCACACTTACCGGGAGCAAAGAACGCTTTTTCGAGGTTCGAATTACAGATCTGGTGCCAGGTTTCTCAACGAAATGGCTTGCGGACGGCAAAAACGATTGTCCTGAAATAATCACAGTAAATGATCGGCGTTATAAGGTTTTCGGCAGCCTCGTGCATACTACCAACGAGCCGGGCAACATCATGGCGGCCGCCTACTGGGTCGACGTTACGGAGTATGCCGACAAATACGACGAGTTTTTAAATTCACGTGTTGTCTGTGCTATCGTCATGCTGGACAATTACGATGAGCTCACAAAAAATCTGAGTGAAAAAGATAAATCCGCCTTGCTCTCGGTCATTGACGACAAGGTCAGCGCTTGGATGAGCAGCAGCGGCGGTATCCTCTGCAAATACGACAGAGACCGGTATTTGTTCCTTTTTGAGGAGCGTTATCTCAGCACTTATGTGGAAGATAAATTCTCTGTCCTTGATTCCGTTCGGGAGACAATCCGGGCTGGCGGTGTCCACGCGACGCTGAGCATCGGTATCGGTAAAGACGGCAAGACTTTTGATGAGAGTTTTCACTTTGCTTCACTGGGCATTGAAATGTCGCTGTCCAGAGGCGGCGACCAGGCTGTTATAAAAAACAAGTTTAACTTTGAATTTTATGGCGGGCATTCCGCCGAGGTGGAAAAACGGACAAAAGTGAAGTCCCGTGTCATGTCAAATGCTTTCGGCGAGCTTGTCAGCGACGCATCCGCTGTTTTTGTTATGAGCCACAAATATGCGGACCTTGACTCAATAGGCTCAGCTGTCGGTATTTGCTGTATCGCCAGAAAACGCGGAAAACGCGCGTTTATCGTGATTGATATCGAGTCGACTGTCGCGGAAAGTCTCGTGACGCGGCTGCGCCAGAACCCCGAATACAAGGGCGTGTTCATAACCCCGCAGGACGCTATCCTCATCGCGGACAGCAAGAGCCTGCTTGTTATCGTTGACACGAACAGGCCGGAGCAGGTAGAATCAGAAGCACTGCTCCTCTCCTGCAACCACGTTGCGATCATCGACCATCACAGACGCGCCGCCACCTATATTGAAAATGCGACATTGAATTTCCACGAACCTTATGCATCCTCTGCCTCCGAACTCGTCGCAGAGATGCTGCAGTATCTCGTCGACCAGAACGATGTCCTCAGAATCGAAGCAGAAGCGCTTTTAGCCGGCATTGTGCTGGACACAAAAAGCTTCGCTATCCGGACGGGCAGCCGGACATTCGACGCAGCGGCTTACCTCCGGCGGTCGGGCGCCGATACGACCGATGTCAAACGCCTCTTACAATCCGACTTTGATACAACAATGGAGAAGTATTCCATTATCAGGGGCGCACGCATTTATAAGCCCGGTATCGCCATCGCCTTCTCAGAGGTGCCGCAGAACAGGGTGATTATCGCCCAGGCTGCCGACGAGCTCCTGAATATCGCCGGGATTCAGGCCTCGTTTGTTATTTCGCCGGATGGTGAAGATATCTTTATATCAGCCAGGAGCATCGGCAATGTCAACGTTCAACTTATTATGGAAAAGCTCGGCGGCGGCGGCAACCAGTCAACCGCGGGCGTTCAGGTCAGCGGTATGAGTAAAGCCAAGATAATGGATAACCTGACATCCGCCATCGACAAATACCTCGAAAGCTATACCCAGAGCACGCAATAACCGAATTCGATTTTTTACTGGAGGCACTCATATGAAAGTTATACTGCAGCAGGACGTTAAAGATCAGGGTAAAAAAGGCCAGATGATCGAGGTATCTGATGGCTACGCGCGGAATTTCCTGCTCCCGAGAAAGCTCGCCGTCGAAGCAACGGCGGATACTATGAACGCAATGAAGATCAAAGAAGCCGCGCGTCTCAAACGACTCGAGATCGACAAGGCCGAAGCGCGTGCCGTGGCTGAGAAGCTGAACAGCTGCGTCGTCAAGGTCACTGCTAAATCCGGCGGTGGAGGTAAGCTTTTCGGCGCAGTCACAACGAAGGAGATATCCGACGCACTTCAGACACAGTACGGAATTGTCATCGAGAAGAACAGGATTATTCAGGAAGATCATATAAAGACTTACGGTTCTTATGACGTCAAGTGCAAGCTCGGCTTTGAAGTAACCGGCACAATACACGTGTTAGTGACAGAGGCGTAGGGGCGATTTGCGAATCGCCCGCATCGGAGCATTGATATAAACGCCGTAGGGGCGACCCTGTGTGGTCGCCCGAAACCGAGCATAAGGGTGTGAGAAAACATGGATGAGCTTTTAGGCCGGCAGATGCCGCACAGCATAGAGGCGGAGCAAGCGGTTCTTGGCTCTATGATTATAGATTCCCGCTGTGTCGGCGATGTTATTGGTGTCGTAAAATCGGACGATTTCTACTCGTCAACAAACCGCGGTATCTTTGAAACCATATACTCCATGTTCACCTATTCCACAGTCACGGATCCTGTGACGGTTCTTGAACAGATGCGGATAAACGGTGTATGGAACGAAAACTCCGCCTCTTACCTCCTGGAACTCGTGAATATTACACCGACTTCGGCAAACGTTATGGAATATGCCTCTATAGTAAAGGATACGGCACTTTTACGTTCTATCGCCGATTCCGGCGGTGACATCCTCAACATGGCACTCGAAGGCACGGGCGGCGCTTCGATCATCCTCGAAGCGGCGGAAAAAAGGATTTATGCGCTGCGTCAAGGCAGAAATTCGGCAGGACTGGAACCGATATCAAAAATCCTGATCGATGTGTATGACCAGATGTCCCTGGCCGCCAAAAGCGGCAGCAAATTCCCCGGGCTGACGAGCGGCCTTGACGACCTTGATCGTCAAATCATGGGCCTTAACAAATCCGATCTTATACTGATCGCCTCCCGTCCCGGTATGGGAAAGACGAGTATCGCGCTCAACATTGCGCTGCATGTCGCCAAAACCGCCGGCAAAACCGTCGCTGTCTTTTCTCTTGAAATGTCGCGCGAGCAACTCGCCATGCGCCTTTTATCGTCGGAAAGCTTTATTGACAATAAAAAGCTGCAGACCGGACGGTTGTCGAACGATGAATGGCGGAAAATCGGTGCGGCGGCATCCATGATCAGCAGCTACGACCTCCTGATCAACGATAATCCGTCGCTCTCCGTCGCCGACATGAACGCGCAGTGCCGTAGGCAGGCGAATCTCGGCCTTGTTGTCATTGATTATCTGCAGCTCATGCAGAGTGCCGGCGGCAGCGGTAAAACGTCGGGAGAAAACAGGACGCAGATCGTGTCCGACATGAGCCGCATGATGAAGATCATGGCCAAGGAGCTCAACGTGCCCGTCATCTGCCTGTCTCAGCTGTCACGTGCCAACGAGAGCCGGCAGGATAAACGTCCGCTTTTATCAGATCTTCGTGAATCGGGTGCCATCGAACAGGATGCTGATATCGTGCTCGCCCTCTACCGTGAAGATTATTACAACAAGGAAGTTGAGCATCAGAACATCGCAGAGTGCATCATTCTGAAAAACCGCCGCGGTGAAACCGGTAAGATCGAACTGAAGTGGATACCCGAGTTTACTACATATACCTCTATTGAAAGGCACCATACCGAATAACGAGGTCATAAATAATGCTGGACAAGCTGGCGCTATTTGCCGATAAATATGATATGCTCCCGCCCGGAAGTCTCATTCTCGCCGCCGTATCGGGCGGCGCCGATTCGATGTGTTTGTTGACCGCGCTCATCGAGCTGTCTGAAAAACGTTGTTTCACAGTGGCAGCAGCGCATTTTAACCATCAGCTCCGGGGCGACGAATCGGAAAGAGACGCGCGGTTTGTCGAAGCCTTCTGTCAAGTTAATAATATAAGGCTCTATTCCGGTTGCGGTGATGTCGGCGCATATGCACGGCACGAAGGGCTTGGCATTGAAGAGGCTGCCCGCAAAATGCGGTATGATTTTTTTTATGAAGCGGCGAAAAATATTGACGCAAAAAGGATTGCGACGGCACATACAGCAGATGATAATGCAGAGACCATCCTGCTCAATCTTGCAAGAGGCGCGGGCTTAAAAGGACTCAGCGGTATTCCTCCGAAGAGAGGACTTATCATTCGTCCGATGCTGACCGTCACGAGAACCGACATTATTGATTTTTTATCACAGCGTGATATTTCTTTTGTCGAGGATTCATCGAATAGTCTCGACATTTACAGCCGGAACATGATCCGTCACCACATCATTCCGGTACTGAGAAAGATTAATCCGAGGCTTACAGAACATATATCGGCATCGTCGGAGCTGATTCGAGCGGATGACGAATATTTAAACGGCATCGCCGATAAGTATATTCAAGATAATTGTCACGGCGATGCGCATGGCGCGCGTGCACTCAATGCGAGTGAACTCGCAGGTCTTCCGAAGTCTGTTTCAAGCCGTGTGATAAGGCTTATTTATGGCAATAATCTCTCATCAGCGCATATTTCCGCTGTTTTGGCGCTTTGTGCATCCACAAGCATGTCAGGGGAAGTCATGCTGCCTTCCGGCAGTGCCTTCAGAGAATATACCCGTATTGTATTTTCTCACGGCTGCCAAACTGCCGGCTTCGCTCCGGTGGGGTTAACAGACGGCAGCAGCGCCGTTATTCCCGAGCTTGGACTGACCATCAAGTACAAGCGCTCCGTCTTAACACACGCAGCCCAGATGAATTCGATGCAGACGGATTTGCTTTGTTCCGAAAAAATTAATAAATCTTTCACTACTTTTCTATTCAAATATGATAGTATCTGTGATAAAATCGTCATCAGGCCACGAGAAACCGGCGATAAAATTAATCTTTTTGGCCGAAACGGTACAAAAACGTTAAAAAAACTATTTATTGAGCAGCATATCCCACTGAGAAAACGTTCTCTAGTCCCCGTCATTGCCGACAGTAACGGCGTACTCGCTGTTTACGGCATCGGCATTGACGAAAGAGCCGCTTGTCAGACCGGAGATCAAGTACTAGAGATAATTTTCGAGGAGACACCATATGAAAAATGATATAGAGCGCGTATTTTTTTCTGAGGAAACAATACAAAACCGCGTCAGAGAGCTCGGTAAAAAGCTATCACTAGACTATGAAGGAAAAGACCCTCTGCTCCTCGGTGTTCTGAAAGGTTCTTTCATCTTTTTAGCAGATCTTGCGCGATATATGGATACGCACTGTGAAATCGAATTTATTTCTGTTTCTTCATACAGCGGCGGTACCGAGACGACCGGTGAGGTCAAAATCACAAAGGCGCTGGGGTCTGTCATCGAAGATCGGCACGTCATTGTTGTAGAAGATATTCTAGATACAGGCCTGACGCTTGATTTTCTAAAAAAATACCTGTGGGACTTGAAACCCGCTTCCCTGAAGATCTGTACGTTTCTGGATAAACCATCACGCAGGAGAGTCACTTTAAATGCGGATTATATCGGTTTCGAATGTGCAGACGCATTTTATGTGGGCTACGGCCTTGATTTCGCGGGACATTACCGCAATCTTCCGTTCATTGGCTCACTTAAACCTGAAATATATTCATAGGTCAAACACATAAGGAAAGAAGTGAAAAGTATTTGAAGCCAAAGAACAGAAGTCCGCGCGACATAGGATTTTATGTGCTCGTTTTTATAATTCTCGTATCAGCTGTTTACCTGCTGACAACAACGCAGGGCGATAACGGAACGACGATACAATATTCGGACGTCCGCAGGCTGTTTATGCAAGAGAAGGTTGAGTCTTTCATATTTAAAGACGGTTCCCTGACAATTAAGCTGAAAGAAATTTACCCCGGCACTACCAGTGATATCGTCACACATGATCTGTACGACATCGCGATATTTTACGAAGATCTCGGTCCAAAACTGACCGAGGGACTCCAAAAGAATGAGAACTTCGATTACAATTATGATGTCGGTTGGCAGGCGCCGTGGTGGTTCCAGCTTATTCCGTACGCCGTCATCATTATCGTATTTATATTGCTATGGAATGCCATGATGAACCGTTCCGGTGTCGGCGGTGACAAATCCGTCATGAAGTTCGGCAAGGCCAGAACACGTCTTGCCAGCGAAGAAAAGAAAAAGGTCACGTTTGCCGATGTTGCCGGCGCTGAAGAAGAAAAAGATGAGCTCAAGGAAATCGTCGATTTTCTAAAGGGGCCGCAGAAATATATATCCCTCGGCGCAAGAATCCCGAAAGGTGTGCTCCTTGTAGGACCTCCGGGAACAGGTAAAACCCTCTTGGCTAAAGCAGTTGCCGGTGAAGCGGGCGTCCAGTTCCTATCTATCTCCGGATCTGATTTTGTTGAGCTGTATGTCGGTGTCGGCGCATCCCGCGTGCGTGACCTATTTGACCAGGCGAAAAAACTCGCGCCATCCATTATCTTTATTGACGAGATCGACGCTGTCGGCCGTCAGCGCGGTGCCGGCATGGGCGGCGGACACGATGAACGCGAGCAGACTCTCAACCAACTCCTTGTCGAGATGGACGGCTTTACTACGAACGAAGGTGTCATCATCATGGCGGCGACAAACAGGTCCGACATCCTTGACAGCGCGCTCCTGCGCCCCGGTCGTTTTGACCGCCAGATCTATGTCGGTCTTCCCGACATCAAGGGCCGTGAAGCGATCCTCCATGTTCATGCCAGAGGAAAAGTCCTGAGCGATGATGTCGATTTAGCCAGTATTGCAAAAGGCACACCCGGCTTTACAGGCGCTGACCTTGAAAACTTGTTAAACGAAGCGGCCTTACTCGCGGCACGCTTTAGCAAACGCTTTATTACGATGCAGGAAATCGAAGCCGCGACACTCAAAGTCATCGCAGGCCCAGAGAAAAGAAGCCGCGTCGTCTCGGATAAGGCAAGAAGACTTACGGCATTTCACGAGGCAGGCCACGCCGTTGTCTCTCATTACCTCGATAATATTGACCCCGTTCATCATATCACCATCATTCCCCACGGCGCCGCCGGCGGTATGACAATTTATCGGCCTGTGGAAGATAAGACCTTCAACTCCAGGAGCGAGATGTTTGAACGCATCGTCTCCGCCCTCGGCGGACGTATCGCTGAAAAGCTTATGCTCAACGACATCTCCACAGGCGCGTCTTCTGATATCCAGAGCGCCAGCGCCATTGCGCGCTCCATGGTCATGAAGTACGGTATGAGCGAGAAGATCGGCCCTATATCTTTTGACGACAGCAGCCACTCCGTCTTTATCGGCCGCGACTTTTCACAGACTAAGAGCTATTCGGAGAAAACAGCGGCAATAATCGACGATGAAGTCAAACACATTTTCGATGATGCGATGGCAAAATGCGAAGAAATTCTCCTGGCGCACAAGAACATTCTGATTGCGACGTCGGATTATCTGCTTGAAAACGAGACGATGGACGGCGACGACTTCGCTTGGTTATGCGAGCACGAGGGTCAGATACCACCGAAAAAAGTCCGCCCCGAAACGAATGACGCCGGCGTTATTGTAGAACTCTCCAAGGAGTATCAGACGACACATAGTGACGCGCCAAACGACTTAGAAGGCGGAACACACGTTGAACCGCCGAATATCTTCAACCCCGAGCAAAAAGACAAGTAAATAGACGTTACAGATAAGCACCGCAGATTTGTTATGAACGATCATAACAGTCTGCGGTTTGTTTTTATTGCCCCTGCAGAATAATATTAGTATTTTTTGGTAAAAATTAAACTAACCAAGGCACAGCGCTCGATTACCCACCGTTTAATGAAAAGCAAAATGCATAAGACACGCAGGATTATTTTAGTAAGGAGATTGTCATTATGAAAAAGTGCATTGCGCTCACCCTCACCGTCGTTTTAGCAGCGGCGCTTCTGGCCGGCTGCACACCGACAGACACCACGCCATCGCCCAGCCCAATTGTCTCTGCTTCCCCTTTGCCGTCCCCTTCTGCAAGCACGCCGGCTAGCGCATCACCAGCAGCATCCGCCGCGTCCCCAAGTGCCTCCGCCAACCCTTCTGCATCGCCCGGCACATCAGCGTCTGCTTCTCCAAGTGCGAGCTAATATAGGCTAATAAACTAATAGAAAACAAACGTCCAATCAGATATGAAAACGGCCATGACAACTAATCGGTCATGGCTGTTTTATGTAGCGATCACTTAATACGAAAATTGTATAAAGTGCATACTGTATTTTACCAATTCTATATGGACTTTGTGAAATAAACATGATATAGTGATAGTGTTCCAGTAAAACAACTAGATATAGGAGGGGTTTTTATGACTGACGTTAAGGTGACCGGCGGCGAACTCTCTTCGGCCGAGATAGAAGCCTATGTGAAACGTGCGCGTGAAAAATATCCCGACAAAATGATCACCGGAATTGATATCGTTCTGGACGGCGATTTTGTCGATATGACATATCATTGGCAAACGGTGCCCTTCGAGCGCATTCGCCGCATTACCGGCTATCTCGTTGGCACACTCGACCGTTTCAACAACGGCAAGCGCGCCGAGGAAGTTGACAGAATCAAGCACAGCTGCAAACAGTAAAACAATCCAATCAATTACAGCCAAAACGCCTTCCATATACCCGGAAGGCGTTTTGGCTGAGCTTTATTTTCCGGTAAAAGTCGGCGTCCGTTTTTCTCTGAAGGCGGAAACGGCTTCCTTGAAATCCTGGGTCTTCATCAGGTCGACGGCAAGGCGACGCTCAACCTGCAGGGCTGCCATTTCATTGACCGACAATCTCGCCTGCGCCATCAGCTCTTTGAGCGCTCTGACTGCAACGGGGGGCTTGCTTAATATTTTGTCGACAATGGCCCTCAGGTCATCGTCAAACGATTCCTTAGGGAAGATCTGATTGACAAGTCCCAGGTTTTTTGCCTCTTCAGCGGTGATTCTGTCGCCGAATAAAATCATCTCAAACGCGCGGTTCACCGGTATTTTCTGGGCGAGGTGGATGGCGCCGCCGCAGCCGGGTACAAGCCCGATATTCATTTCAGGCAGCATGAATTTCGAGCCCTCCGCCGCATATATCAAATCGCAGCACAGCGATATCTCCAGCCCACCGCCGACGCAGTTACCTTTGACAGCGGCAATAATCGGCTTACCAAGGGCGTATATGGCTTCCCTGACTTCAAATCCGAGCGTATATATCAGCGCGGCATCCGCGTCGCATCCTAAATTATCAAGCATCTCCATGGCAAGCCCTGCCGAAAAGGCGCGCTCACCGGCACCGGAGAGTATAACAACACGGACGCTGTCATCATAACGCGCATCGCGCAGCACTATAACAAGCTTGGTCCACAAATCCATCGTAAACTGGTTCATTGGCGGATTATCAAATTCTATATAGAGGGCGCCGGGCTGATCGGGAAGGTGTCTGACATTGAGTGCGGGCTCTGACATTATTGCTACCTCTTTTCTAAGGATTAATCAGACGTACCGCTACCGGTATCGTCAGGAAATGAAATACTGCCTTCATATAGATGCAGTATTACCGAAAGATTGGCAGGACATCTCTTATATGGATTATAAATCGTTTGACATTGATTGTCAAAAATAATGTGGTATTATCGCTATTATTGATTCTATTAAAGAATAAGGCCGGATTCGCTGATTAATTAGGTATAAAGACAATAAATGCATAATTGACAAAACAAAATTGCAGAGCTATAATATATCATACAGCGGCAAAGGCGCCACCGTATTAGGTGTGCCTTGCTGTTTTTTGTTTTTATACGTAAAATCTTTTTTTTGGGGAGAAATAGAATATGGCTAATGTATATGAAATGTTCGGAAGTATGGTTTTCAGCGACCATGTCATGAAACAGAAATTACCCAAGGATACATATAAAGCACTACAGAAAACGATGAACGAAGGCGTCAATCTTGATGTCAGCGTTGCAAACGTCATTGCCAATGCGATGAAAGACTGGGCCATTGAAAAGGGCGCCACGCACTTTACGCATTGGTTCCAGCCAATGACTGGCATCACAGCCGAAAAACACGATAGCTTTATTACACCAACAAATGACGGCAGAATACTTATGGAGTTCTCAGGAAGCGAACTCGTCAGAGGCGAGCCCGACGCGTCGAGCTTCCCGTCCGGCGGAATCCGCGCGACATTCGAAGCCCGCGGTTATACGGTTTGGGATCCCACATCTTCAGCATTTGTCAAGGGTTCAACACTCTATATTCCGACAGCGTTCTGCTCCTATACAGGGGAAGCACTTGACGCCAAGACCCCGCTCCTTCGCTCTATGGAAACCATCAGCAAGCAGGCTGTCCGCATCCTCCGTCTGTTCGGAAATACGACAGCTACTTCTGTAAAAACGACAGTGGGTCCTGAGCAGGAGTATTTCCTCATCGACAAATCCATGTATGATCAGAGAAAAGACCTCATCTACACCGGACGTACGTTGTTCGGCAACAAGCCCCCAAAAGGTCAGGAGCTTGAGGATCAGTACTTTGCCTCTATTAAGACCCGCGTTACGGCCTTCATGGACGAACTCAACGAGGAACTGTGGAAACTCGGTGTCCTCGCCAAGACAGAGCATAATGAAGTTGCACCCGCGCAGCACGAGTTGGCACCCATCTTCACAACAACGAACGTTGCGATCGACCACAACCATATCACGATGGACCTGATGCAGAAGATCGCCAAGAAATACGATATGATCTGCCTCCTGCACGAGAAGCCGTTTGAAGGCATCAACGGCAGCGGTAAGCACAACAACTGGTCAATCGCCACAAACACCGGCACCAATCTTCTCGAACCCGGCAAAACACCGTTTGAAAACGCCCAGTTCCTGCTCTTCCTTGCCGCCATCATCAAGGCAGTTGACGAATATCAGGATCTCCTTCGCATCTCCGTTGCTACCGCCGCAAATGATCACCGCCTCGGCGCGAACGAAGCGCCTCCGGCTATCGTCTCGATCTTTCTCGGCGATGAGCTGACGGCAATAGTCGATGCGATCGTCAACGGCTCATCGTACGACGCCAAGGCAAAAATCATGATGAAAATCGGTGTTGACGTCCTGCCGCAGTTCCCGAAGGATACAACAGACAGAAACCGTACCTCCCCATTTGCATTTACCGGCAACAAGTTCGAGTTCCGTATGGTCGGGTCATCGATGTCTATTGCCGAAGCCAATATCGTCCTCAATACAGCTGTCGCCGAAATACTGCGCGAATTTGCCGATTCTCTTGAAGACGCAGACGACTTAACCGCCGCTCTTTCCAGTATCGTCAAGGATACAATTGCCAAGCATAAACGCATCATCTTCAACGGCAACGGCTATGACGACGCCTGGGTTGCTGAAGCCGAAAAACGCGGTCTGTTAAACCTCAAGACAACACCTGAAGCACTGCCCTATCTCCTCAAGGAGAAAAATGTCAAACTCTTCTCGTCACATAATGTTTATTCGCACACAGAGCTTCATTCCCGCTACGACATCAGCCTGGAGAATTATTGCAAAATCCTCAACATCGAAGCACTCACCATGGTCGAGATGGCAAAGACGAGCATTCTCCCCGCCGTCTCCGGATACGCCAAAGAGCTTTCCGATGCCGCAAACGCGAAGAAAGCCTTCCTGGAAAAAGCCGATGTTACTTATGAAGCAGCCTGCGTGACAAAAATTAACGAACTCACGACAACGCTTTATACGGGCACGCTCGCTCTTGAGGCTGCTCTGAGCAAAACGGAAGAATTATCAGATGTCACAGAGAAATCCCTTAGTTATAAAAACAGCGTCATTCCTGCAATGGATGTTATCCGCACGGCAGCCGACGCGCTTGAATCCGTCACTGCTAAAAAGAGTTGGCCGTTCCCGACTTACGGCGATATCCTCTTCAGTGTGCTGTAAGCTTGTAAATATTAAACGAACCTATAAAGACGGCAGCGGAGAAAAATTCCGCTGCCGTTTGATTTTATAGACTCGAAACACTTGTCAGAGAACACCGGCTAAACTCTTTTTCTTTAAATAACCACTAATCTTGTTGTGCGCATCAGTCCAATTTTTGAACGGATCGGTTAAAATCAGCTTTTCGACAGGCAATTCACTAAGTATCTTGAGCTCAATACGCTGGCGCGCTTCCAGACAGTCGACATAACCATTGAACCCTTTGAGGCCATTACGTTTTCCATAGCCCTGAGACGTGTGATAATCGATCATGCTGTTCATTCTGGTTGGCTTACGCCTGCAGATTTCCTCTTCAAGCCGCGCCTTTATGTCTGTACATTTTAAGTATACAACCACTGGGTTCAACGCTGCCGTCATTCTATAAATACTAAAAATATAACTCCACATTTCCGGAAAAGTAAAATCAAAACGCATCATCATTTCACTGATGGGATTTTGCAGTATGCAGCTGTTGAAAACATGCATTTTACTCTTCAGAAGCGCTTTTTTTGAGAAGCTCTGCCAACGCTCCAGCATGACGGGTTTTTCGGTTTCCCAATCCAAATTATCGTAAATTTTATACGGAATAACAGTTCCGAACAGACTGACGCTAATTTTCGTCAGTGGAATGATCAACCCTGAAAGCCTTTTCGTGCCTTCATCATACAACTGACGTTGTTCTTCCGGCGCTAAGCCTCTCACTTGTTCATCTTTCATAAAAGCATGGAATGTATAATCTGCCGGATGACACATGTGATTCTCGTCAAAACACGACACATTCTCTCCGCAGTCCGTTAGTAAATCTGAGATGAAGTGCGCTGTCGTGCTTTTCCCTGAATACGGAAGTCCTTCAACGTTTACGAGTTTTGTATCTATTTTCGCCACCTCAAGCCGACACTCAATAATTGAGTTATTTGTTTTGGATCATAAAAACGGCCCACCTATGTCAGCGGGAACAATTGGCAATATAATACCATATAGTTACATATATTGCAAATATAAGTTAAAGATTATTTGATTTTGTTTGTATAGGAATATTCTTGTCGTCTTTAGACTTACTGCCAAGGTAAGAGGCGTTGACTTTTGCATACATATCACGTACATTGTTGTACGGATGTGCTTCTATTTTTATTGGGGGTAAATAATATGGATCTTTTTATTCTGGTGCTGGAGATTATCGGGACTGTTGCATTCGCTGTTTCAGGCGCGATGACAGGACTCAAAAAGAGGATGGATATCTTCGGGGTTGCCATTCTCGGCCTGACGACTGCAGTCGGCGGCGGAATATTGCGTGATATAATTCTGGGCATCAACCCTCCGAAAACTTTTCAGGAGCCGAGATATGCATTGATTGCCATCGTGATAGGCGTTATTATCTTTATCCCCGCCATTCACCGATGGCTGATGCGTAAACTCCCTGTCTTTGAAACAGTTCTCATGATTATGGACGCTCTGGGCCTTGGGATTTTTACCGTCATCGGTATTCGCACCGCATTTGACGTCTCAGCCGGCTTCAACGAATTTCTGCTCGTCTTTGTCGGCGTAGTCACCGGCGTCGGCGGTGGGATTATGCGTGACATTCTAGCCGGAGATACGCCCTACATATTTGTTAAACATATTTATGCTGTCGCATCGCTTATAGGCGCTGTCACCTGTGTCGTTCTATGGCCTTATGTTGACAGTGTGTATGCCATGCTGACGGGAACGTTTATTATTGTCGTCATCCGCATAGTTTCAGCCTGCTTTAAATGGAATCTGCCGAGAGCGAAAGAGCTTGAGTATATAAAAAAATAAACTTGTATACCACATTATATATCACAAAAACGGCAGAAGCATATCGCTCCTGCCGTTTGCATTGTGAATGAGTTTATATGATCATTGGGTGCAGATAGTCGTTGTTGTCGACAACGAGATCACAAGTGAAACGGGGTTTATATTCGTCAAGATATCGTTTCTGAACCGGTATATACTTATCGGTATACTTTTTCATAAACGCTTCGCCGTATTTGGGAACATCCCGTAAACGCGCTCTTTTTAGCATTTCTGTGAAATCAATCTCTAGAAAAACCTTGCCCTCAAGATACGTCAGCACAGGCGGCCGGAATAGCAGAACACCTTCAAGCAGAACAACCGTTTCGCTGTTAATTTCGTAATGTACCGTGTTTTCATATCTGTCGGTGTCCACATTCAAACAGAGAATATCTTTGTCAATATTCCCCTGCCGCTTCAGCGGTTCCAGCACTTCCCGGATGAGCTGCGCATAATTGAAAGCATGTTCGTAATAAGCGTCGATTTCGTTGTCGCCGCTCCGGCGGACGATTAAAGGGTTGTGAAAATCGTCGAGATGAATGATGGCAGTTTTATAGCCAAGGTGATCTAAATAGCGCGCGTAAGATTGCGAAAATCTAGTTTTACCCGAGGTGTCGATCCCGCTGATGCCGATGATACGAGAACCCTTTGCAATCAATCGCTGTGTTATCTGCGCAAATACATCAAGCTGATGAATGCACCCAATGATTTCTTCAGGAGCAGAAACAGCGAACGTTGCTTGTTTTAAGTAATCCTTATTTCCATAACCATACAATGCTGCAATTGTAGGAATACTATTTTGATAACCGGCTTCAATATCGTCAAAAGAATCTCCGATATATACAGCATGATCATCAGGCATTAAAAGCTCGGCAACAAATTGAGCCTTTGATTCATGATGCCTTGCGGTGTATACCCCAGTAAAATATTCTCTGATACAGGTCAAATTGAGTACGAGCTCGATGTATTCAAAACTGCCGTTCGAACAGATTGAAAGAACATACCCGTTGACCGACAGATGCCGCAGCAATTCCATAATTCCCGGAAAAAGCAGCCCGCGTTCACGGATTGCCTGGTGTTCATAGCCGCGAAATCTATCGCGAACCTCATCAGGAGTTATATTTTTCGGTAAGATGTTTTTTAGAAACACATCCATCGGTCTGCCGATGTTTTCAACGATTTGCCTATCATCCGCGCCCGTTATACCCAACTCTTCAAAAACAGCATTTGCAGCAAACAGCGTTATATCCCGAGCCTGAAATAAAGTTCCGTCAAGATCAAAAATCAAATGCATAAGAACCTCTCGAATTACATTGTTCAAAAAATGCTTATATCAGTACACCAATTATGCGTGTTGAACTATGGCTTTGAGGCTTTTCGGTAGTATCTTCAGCCGCCAGTCGTCAATACCCAGATACTCGATCTTGCGCAGAAGCTCTTCTGGCAGTTCCTTTCTTTCAGTACCGGCCATTAAAAGGCCGGTTTCCGCTGCGCTGAAGCTGATTGTAGTGTCGATGTTATTCAGGACGTCTTTGTTTTTTGGGCAGACCTCCTGACAGCGGAAACAGCCAAAAACAGACTGATACGCGCGGTCCGGCACCCAATCGGGAAACGGCTTATCCTACTCCTCAAAATGCGTAAAGCAGATTTCATTGTCAATCAGAAACCGGTCGTCTCTGATTGACTTTGTTGGGCAGCTCTTGATGCACAGTCCGCACGTGGCGCACTGGTCCATGTTTTTGACCTCTCGCCAGGTATAGTTGCCTTCACACGGCATGTCGGTCAGGTAAGAATACAAGGTAAAAAAGTTACCCCAGCCGTCGATATATGTAATGTTATTCCTGCCATACTCGGTCAGGCCTGAACACACGGCCAGCCTTTTATTGGGCAGCCAGAAGCTGAACTCCAGGCTGTACTTATCCTTCGGTGCAAGCAAACCGAGGAATTTAATAAGGTCACCGATTTGATCCAAACTATACATATCTCTGACGCTTTTGCCGTCATGTTCAAAAATGACATTCGAAAGCTTATTCCTCATCGCGACGGTCAGGATTGATTTCGGCTTGAACGGCAGCTCCGGTACGTCCAGTACATAGCCTTGATTGACGATCCAATTCTGAAAGCCGTTCAGCTCCGCCGATTCCTTGAAGCCCGTAATATCCGCCTTCAACCGGGATAGGCATTCTATTGGGATGATGGCTGCTTTGATGTCATTATTGCTAAGCTGTTTCAGAAAGTCATTTGTCATACGATCACTCATTTCTGTCTTTTTTGCGATCAAGCATACATTTCTATTCCTGCTTCAATTGCAGTTTACCGAGAGATTCTTCGCAGGCTCAGAATGACAAATCGCCGGTATTTCGTAGCAATGACAGAAAACGCTTGTTTTCTATTTCTTACCAAACAAGATATCACCAAGTATTGTAAAATGCAAACAAAAAAGAGCCTCACCAGGCGGTGAAGCTCAAGGTATAAATGTGTCTAGCGAAGCTCAAGCTTCTTGCTCGAACCGGGGACGGCGGGAACACTGTATTCTTTGACGAGTATGTCGGCATATCTTATGAGGTTCTGCTCCCATTCACTCCTGTCCGGCGGCTGGTAATCACCCATCGGGTATGGAATGCCGAGAGAATCATACTTTTCGGTGCCCATTTTGCGGTACGGGAGCAGCTGGTACTGGACGATCTTGTTACCCAGAGCATCTCTAATAAATGCGCCTATGGCGCGGATACTCTCTTCGTCACCGTTATAACCGGGAACGACAGGGGTGCGGATGACAAGCTTTTTGCCCATTTCAACCGTCTTTTTGATGTTTTCCAAAACAAGCTCGTTGCCAACGCCGCATAGCGCCTTGTGCTTTGTAGTATCCATGTGCTTAATGTCTGTTATGACAAGATCGGTAAATTTGAAAACAGCTTCCATATGCGCGCTGGGACAGTTGAGCGCTGTTTCAACGCACGTGTTGATCTTGGCTTTTTTGCAGGCCTCCAAAAGCATTTCGGCGGCTTCCCACTGCACCATGACTTCCCCACCGTTTAACGTGACGCCGCCGCCAGTCTTCTGATAAAAGCTTCTGTCCTCCACGACGACCTTCATCAGCTCATCGATTGTCATGAGCTCCCCCCATTGCTTGAGCGCCCGCGATGGACACGCATCAATACATTTGAAGCAGGTGTCACAGGTATCTGCCATATGAACGGCCTTTAAGACGCCGTTTTCAAATTCTAGCGGTGCGCCGTTGAGAGGGCAAACCCTGACACAATGGCTGCATTTTTCGAGCGATAGGCATTTGCTTGGATAAAAACCGATCTGCGGCTTAAACGCAATCGTCTCGGGGTTTGAACACCAGAGGCAGCGCATCGTACACCCGGTAAAGAAAATCTCCGTGCGAATGCCCGGTCCGTCGTGAATCGTATATTTTTGGATGTTGCTGACAAGCGCGCACGGTTGCCCGGCAGCGTTTTTGTGAAGCACGGTTTTGTCCTCCGTTGAATTGTGTATTACGGCTGGCGGTCAATCGAATGATAATTCTGTTCTACCGATAATGTCATCCTGCAGGGCTTTGTTAAGCTCGACGAAATACGCGCTGTAGCCGGCGACGCGGACGAGAAGGTCACGGTAGTTGTCGGGATCCTTTTGCGCGGCGACCAGTGTCTCCTGATTGGCGACGGTGAACTGGCTGTGCATGCCTTTTCGGTGAATGTATTCATCCATCAGGGCAATGAAGTTGTCTCGGCCTGTTTCGCCGGTCAGTGTTGACGGCGAGAATTTCCAGTTGAGCAGCGTCCCGTTTGTAGCCCGCGCGTGGTCAAGCTTTGTGACTGATTTACAGATTGCAATCGGCCCTTTGATATCGTGTGAGCAGCATTTCGTATGAACGGCGCCCAAACAGTCGGATACCGGCTCGAAGGCTTTGCGCCCATCGACGGATGCCCATTGGTTCTGTCCGTGGGCGACGTTGACGGTCACCGAGTATGCCCCGGGCTGGAAAAAGCCGCCGTGCGCGTTCTCACGGCGTTCTATATGCTTACACCATGTGTCCATAGCGAATTTGGTGAGATTATCCGCGTAATCATCATCATTGCCGTAGTGGTGGACCCTGTCGCTGTTGACATAGGCGTACAGGTCCTCATAGCCCTCCCAGTTGGCTATAACCGCGTCAAGCAGCTTACGTCCTGTGACACGCTTCTCTTCAAAGACGAGCTGTTTAATGGTTGCTAGTCCGTCACCGGCGGTGCCGATACCGACGCCCTGTGGGCCTGTGAAGTTGTATTTTGTGCCGCCTGCCGTAACATCCTTACCGTTTTCAAGGCAGCCGTCCATGAGAATCGAGAGGAACGGCAGCGGACGGAGCTCCTGATGTGCGAGGTCGACGGCATTTAGCAGTGCGACCTGCCTGTCGCACCAGTATGCCATCTGTTTGTCATAGGCATCCAGAACCTGTTCAAACGCGTCGAATTCAGCAAGACTGCCGGTCTTCAGACCGAGCTGGTCACCTATGGCGCCGCACTTTTCCCAGCGCGGGCAGGCTGGTCCGCAGTTGAAGCATCGTCCGTCATTTATCGCAAGCTCGAGGACACGCGCGATGTTCATGTGGCCACAGTCCTTCCAGCCGTATGACTTGCCGGAGACGTCCGGCTCCACGCAGCCGACTACCTGATAATCACGGGCATCCGTCATTTCAACGTTCGACGTCAGCATACTGGGGATAGCGACATCGTCGTTGAAAATCTTCGGTTCACCTGTGCCCATACGGATGAGGTTGGCTGTTTTGACCTTCAGTTCCCACGGCGTGTTGGCGTGCAGCCGCACAGCCAGCCAAGGCGCGGGAATGCGAACATGGGCGTGGGCATCGAGCGCCATATAGGTCAGCTCATTTGTGCCGTCGCTGCCATCCTTCTTGATACCGCCGACGGTGAGTGATGGCCCGCCGATGCCGCCGTTTCCGAAAGTCTTGATGAGCACATGGTTTCTGAGCTTGTTGAGGTCCCAGATCTTAATATAGAAATTTTCAATGAGCTCCTGCATAAATTCGCGCGTGGCTTCACCCTTTTCAAGGTCGTGCTTGAAGAACGGATACATATACTGATCAAAGCGCCCGTAGGACACGGAATGTCCGTTGCACTCGATATGGATGATTGTGTTGGCGAGGTTGACGAGCTGGAGCGCCTCCCAGAAGGTCCGCGGCGGATTTTCGGAAATCCAGCGGCAGTTCTCAGCAATCTTCAAGAGCTCCGCCTTCCGTTTTGCATCGTCTTCCTTCGATGCCAGATCGTCGGCGAGCTGCGCGTAACGCTGGATGTGTCGGATGGTTGCTTCTGTTGTAATCAGTGTCGCTTTGTAGAACGTATGCTTCTTTATATCGTCGGGCTTGGCCATTGAAAGCGATTGCATATGACTTAAAATCAGCGCGCGCAGGCCCTTGAAGCCGAGGCGAAACAGACGTTCATAGTCAAGTCCGAGATGACCCGCGCCGCAGAAAATATAGGCATCCGCAAAGAAGACGCCCTTGCCCGCGTGTGAGCCCTTCAGAACATCATCGTCGAGCATGGCATTTGCCAAGTCTTCGATGGTTTTGCCGTCCCAGAAGTCACGGAGCGCCTCAAGACGGTCTTGCGTGTCCTTTGTGTAGTTAAAATAGTCGTGCGTGCGCTCTTCACTATATCCCATCAAACCATCACGCATTTCATCCACGACCCAGTTGAGTCCGAACTCGGGATGCACAGGCGCGCCCTTTTTATCGCAGCCGAGACAGCCGACGATGAGCTCGTGCGGGAAGATAAAGATCGGTGTTTTATCGAGCGTATTGGCGATACCGTAAGCGCTCTTTAAAATCTGCGGCGCACCTGTATGTGCTTGATAAGCCGCCGTGACAAGCTCTGCGCGGTCGGGTGCGACAAAGCCGTTTGTCGTTTTCGCCGTGATGTCGAGAATCTTGTTGATCCGCTCAAACGGTGACGGATTCGGCGTGTTACCCGAAATTCCGACGCCCCACTCCTTGTCAAACGGTTCAACTGCCTGCGGATTTGCATCGACAGCGCTGGCATTTTTATATGTGTCACGGTTATTTCGAACATTTTCTTCGCTTGACATATTCGCTGCGCTAGAACTGCTGTTCATATATATCACCATTCCTTTCTCGGGAATTGTGCTGTGTCCGGTTTACCGGACTTCGGGTCGGCAGACACGAAAGGCACAAAACCCAGTTTGAAAGATATATCTTCCAAACTTATCTCCTATTCGAGATGGAATCAGTCGAAAGATAATTCTGTGCGGCCGATGAGATCGTTCTGGAGCTCGGGACTCAGCTCTACAAAGTAAGCACTGTAGCCAGCAATGCGGACGACGAGATCCTTGTATTTTTCGGGATTTTTCTGTGCTGAAAGCATCATATCACGGCCAACGATGGAAAACTGACTCTGCATACCATTCTGCTCAAAATACGTATCCATCAAGCCGATAAGACTGTCTCTTCCGGTCTCGCCGGATACTGCTGTGGGTGAGAACTTCCAGTTCAATATAATGCCGTTGCCAATGCGGGCATGGTCGAGTTTGGCGACTGATTTGGCAATTGCCGTCGGGCCGCGTCTGTCGTGCGAGCAGCACTGCGTATGGACTGGGCCAATGCAGTCGGAGACGGGCTCATATGCTTTCCGGCCGTCGGGCGTCGCGCCGACGACCGTCCCGTGCATGACGTTGTTCGTGACGGAGAAAACGCCGGGCATATACGCGCCGCCGTGGGGTGTCGGGCGGTGTTCGATGTGTTTGCAGTAGGTGGACATAACAGATTTCGCGATGTCGTCAGCGTAATCGTCATCATTGCCATAGTGGTGCATGCGGTCACCGTTGACGCGTGCGTAAAGTGGCTCATGCCCCTCCCAATTGGCGCGGAGTGCCTTTAGCAGTTCATCTCCGGTGACGCGCTTTTCGTCAAACACGATCTGCTTGATGACAGAGAGGCTATCGGACGCCGTGCCGATACCGACACCCTGCGGGCCGGAGTGGTTATAGCGTGCGCCGCCGGCTGTGATGTCCTTTCCGACCTCAATGCAGTCGTCCATGAGGAGCGAGAGATATGGCAGAGGCTTGAGGCGCTGCTGCGCGTAGTCCATCTTGTTGATACAGGAGATGAGGATATCGCACCAGTATTTCATCTGCTTATCGAAGGACGCCATAACGTCGTCGAAGGTTTTGAACGTCTCAAGGCTGCCGGTATTGATAGAAAGCGACTTGCCGTCGCCGGCACAAACGCCGAAGCGCGGGCAGGAGGACGCACAGTCGATGCAGCGTCCGCCGTTAATGGCTAATGTCACGATTTTAGCGAGGTTCACCGAGCCAGAGTCATGCATGCCATAGGTCTTACCGGGTACGCAGGGTTCAACGCAGCCAATGCCGACATAGTTGCGCGCGTCCTCAATCGGCTTGCCATAATTCATAAGCGACCGGATCATCGGCTCATCGTTGAATATCTTCGGCTCGCCGGTGCCGATTCGGATAACGTTAAAGACCTTGGTTTTAAATTCAGCAGGTGTGCCCTTGTGCATACGAACACCCATCCAAGGGTTCGGGATGCGGGTGTGCGCGTGCGCGTCAAGGACCATGAAACTCACGTCGTTCGTGATATCGTTTCCGCCCTCATCAACACCGCCCACATCGAGGGCGGTGCCGCCCATGAGGGTGCCGCTCGAGAAGGTGATGGCACCTGTGTCGCGGATCTTGCGAAGCTCATGCATTTTCAGGAAGGAGTGCTCGATAAGTTCTTGCATGAATTCGCGCGTAAGACGCCCGCTCTGGGTGTCCGCTTTATAGTATGGATAAAAGATCTTGTCAAAACGGCCATAGGTGACGGAGTGACCGTTGGATTCGATGATGATCATATTCGTCGCGATGTGCCAGAGCTGGATTGCCTCCCAGAAGTCCCGCGCAGGATTTTCCGCCACATGCAGACAATTGGAGGATACGCGCTCGAGCTCCACCCTGCGTGTCAAATCAGTTTCAACGAGCGCCATCTTTGCGGCAAGCGCGCCGTAACGGGTGATGAATGTTTTTACGCCTTCGAGAACGATGAGCTCAGCCGTATAAAACTCCTGCTTTATGACGTCTCTGGGGATCGAGGTGTCGAGCCGGGCGAGTTTTGCCTCGATCTCTTTATGAAGTCCTCCGAAACCAACCCGTAACAGCTTCTCGTAATCAGCGCAGACATGGCCGACACCGGCATAGATGAAGAGATTTTCAAGCAGAACAGCCTGACCGAGATGGGAACCCTTCGCCTCCTCCTCGGTATAGGAACTGACAATCGCTTCGGAGACGGTCTTGTTCTTCCAGTACGGTTGGATCCTAAAAATATCGTCCTTGACTTTTTCGTCGATGACGTAGCGGTCGTTTTTTCTGTTCTCCATCGGACGGTTCTTGAATTCGTCGACAAGCCAGTCAATGGAGAACTCGGGATAGATCGGAGCGCCATTGGGCGGTGCTGCAAGCTCACCGACAATGAGCTCTTCCGGCCAGATTTGAATTTCGACGCGTTCGAATATCTCCCGCATCGTCAGCGCCCATTTGATATTCTGCGGATACATGGCATATTTTTCGTAGCACTCTGTCACGATCAGCGCACGCTGCGAATCGGCGGTACTGTCAAGGTCCCTCAGCCACTTCAGCATTCTGTTGATGCGAGGAAACGGCGACGGGTTTTCAGTAAGGCCAGAGACGCCGACACCCCATTCTTTGTCGTATGGCTCGATTGGGAGCGGTTCGTTGGAATGCGCATCAAGCTGCGTTATTGTAGACATTAAAAATCCCCCGATTAACAGTTATTCTTATAAATGATTATTCTATTCTTCATTAATAAGCATAGCACAACAGGGGTCGGATGTGTTATCACGCTTTGTCAGCTCATGTAAACGAAAGTTGAAAGCCCATTTGTCATTGTTCGAACTTGAACGCCGTCATTTCCTTCCTGTGCTGAAGGAGAAGGCTTTGAAACGCTTTGGCTGCCTGGGACAGCTTGGCGTTTTTCAGTTTAATCAGATAGATATTCCAATCGAAGACAGGATCGTCAAACGGGATCACTCGAAGATTGGCCCGCGCCAGGCGATTAGCAAGGGGAACCACAGAGATACCAACGGCTTGATTCATTTCAGCCATATAATAGACTAAGAGAATATTGTCGGCAAAGAGACTCACCGTCGGCTCAAAGCCAGCCCTCTGGCAGGCATCACGAAAAACACGAAAGGTTTTTGTTGTATCCCGCAGGACGGCCACCGGTACCCCGATAAGGTCCTGCACCGAGATCGATTCGCGATTGGCCAGAGGATGATCCTTGTGTACGACAAGTGCATGCCGTGAGGAAAATAGCAGCTCGGCATCAAATTTATACGCGTCAACAGGTCCTACGGTCAGTGCCAATTCTACTGCCATATTCTCTACCGATGCATCACAGATCACATCATAGGTTTCTTGAATATCAATGTGCACATCAGGAAATTGTTCCTTAAACCGAGCGATAGGCAAACCGGCA
Organism: uncultured Eubacteriales bacterium; assembly: GCA_942492735.1. Classification (GTDB taxonomy): domain Bacteria; phylum Bacillota; class Clostridia; order Oscillospirales; family Oscillospiraceae; genus Sporobacter. The sequence goes on along the minus strand of OW818648.1, from coordinate 2,533,604 downwards.
AACTCCTCAATAGTACCTAGCGTGAACATGACCGGCAAAAAGCCTTCCTTACCGGCTCCCTTTTTAAAGTAAGTTTCACACTCATCCATAAGCGTCAACATCTGCTGAGCGCGTGGGTAAAGATACTCACCCTGAGGCGTTGGCTTCAGACCTTTCGCCGTCCGAACAAAAAGTTTACAGCCAAGCTCCTCCTCGAGCCGGAGCATCGCCATACTGATTCCCTGTGAAGAGATGAAGCAAGCCTCAGCAGCGCGGGAAAAATTCTGGTACTTATAAATCTCCATGAAGTATTTAAGCTGGCGGATCTCCATCATCCGGCCTCCCTTCGCGTTCGCCTTTTACTACAGCGCGGGCGTTATATGAGTGGTGTGAAAAGTGAAGCGATCCCGTCAATGGTGACTTTGACAATATCTCCCGGTTTGAGCCAGACACGCGCGTCTTTGTCTTTTCCGAGGATGACGCCCGCTGGCGTGCCTGTGAAAATCAGGTCACCCGCATCAAGCTTGAAGAAGCGCGACGCGGTGCTGACGATTTCGGCACAGCTGAATATCATATCCGATGTGTCACCTGCTTGTACTGGAACACCATTTACTTCGCAAAATATACCGTTATCGGCGTCCGGGTTAAAGCTATCGGCTGTGACGATCACCGGACCCGCGGGAGCGAAGCCCGGAAAAGCTTTCCCCGCCAGCCATTGACTGGATAGGAATTGACTGTCGCGCGCGCTTAAATCATTGCCGCATGTATAACCGAATACATAATCGAGCGCCGACTCCTTCGGCACATTCCAAGCCGGTTTGCCGATGATCATGACGAGCTCCGCCTCGTAATCGTAGCACCTCTGCCACTCGGGCAGTACCACGCTCGTTCCGCAAGGCGTCAGCGCGTCGTTGAATTTCGAAAAGAAGACGATATCCTTTGGCGCGGTGCCGCCAGTCTCCTCCGCATGGCTTCTATAATTGAGCCCAACGCAGACGATTTTCCGCGGCTGCGTGACATTCGCGTATTCAAGCGACGTCATATCGCATGTCGGCAGGCTTGTATCGCAGATGGCATCAGCAATGCGTTTTTTCACTGCATCACCTCCGGCTATGATGTCATTCATGTTGTCGGGCAAGCCGAGAGACGTGAGGTCAACGACGTGACCCTGCTGATTCAACACACCCGTGTGTGTGCGGCCATCATATATAAAGCTGAGTAATTTCATTGTTATGCCTCCTTGCACAGATTTTCTTTATTTACAGGTATTATAACACAACTAAAGAGTCGTAGTCCATATTGTAACGGGACGTTAAACACGTTATAATAGGAATAACATGTTAATAAATCGGAGGGTTGTAGATGGAAAAACAGTTCAGAATCAACCATGCGGTCGAGACCGCGAAAGCTGCTCAAATTCGCGACGACATCTGCGCGCGCAGCGTGCTTGTCGGGTTGAAAGAAATCTCGGACGATATCCCGGACGAAATGATTACGGCCGCTTTATCACTCGCCGGCGGGACAGGCGGGGCCTCCGGCTCCTGCGGCGCGTACTGCTGCGGCCTACTCGCTGTCGGACTTAAATTTAACGCGCCTCTCGCGGATGAGCTTCTCGATCCATCACTCAAGCAAAAAGGTGCGGCCAAATTCTCCGAATACCGTGACCGTTTCATGAAGGAAATGGGGACTGTTATGTGTCCGGAAATCCACAAAAAGCTCTTCGGACGGAGCTATACCCTCTATGATCCTGTGGAGCACGAGGAATTCCTCTCCATGCCGGGCCATCAGGAAAAATGCGCCGAAGCTGTTGGTGTCGCTGCAAGGATTGCCGCCGAAATGATCCTCGCGGACGAAGATTGAGCGGGTGGACATTTGAAAACACTAGAAAATAATAATACATACAGCCGTGGCCTTCATGAAATGCTCATCCTCCGTTATGAGCCGATCGCCGTCAAAATGATCGAAGACGAGGCAGATGTTCCGGAAAACGCCATTCGTCCGCTCCGCGATATGAAGAAACACATGGCACTCTGTCAGGCCTTCACGCTGACACGCAGGGAAAAGAAAACTGTCTATATGGATAAACGCGACCACTGGTGCTGGAATCCGCTCATCGGGCTCGGTCTCGTCGACTGCAGCGAGGGTACGGAATCATTTGATGTCGTCTGTCGTTTTCTCGGCATTGCCGATATGGACGCCGCCAGAACTTTTTTCGCTAAATTCCCGCGCTTACCGTTCGGCAAATATCAAGGCATCCTTCTAGCTCCTCTTTCAGACTGTGCGTTCGAACCGGATATTGTCCTCATTTATGCCAATAATGCGCAGCTGCGCAGCATGGTCTGGGCCATCAAACGCGAAACCGGCAAACTTGTCGAAACGCCATTGGACGCCATCGATTCCTGCATTTACGCCCTCGTGCCACCGATACTGACCGGCGAATACCGCGTGACACTCCCAGATATTGGCGAATATGAACGCGCCATGGCCGATGAAGGTGAGATTATCCTGTCCGTCCCCGGCCACCGCATGGATGAACTCATCAGCGGGCTTCATTTCTTTTATGATTTTCATATGGGCTACGCCCACCTCAAGCGCGAAATGGAACTGGACTTCAAGCGCCCGCCGTTCTACAACACCCTCTTTGAGTTATGGGGTTTGGATAAGGGCGAGGATTGGGACAAATAAAGTCAAACGCAGGGGCGGTTTTTACGATACCGCCCCTGCAATTTTCATTATTTAAAAATAAGCGCATTTGCCACTTGAAACACGGTTCGTATTATTGTATAATTACAAAGCTTTACCCGGGTGTAGCGCAGTTTGGTAGCGCACTTGCTTTGGGAGCAAGGGGCCGCTGGTTCGAATCCAGTCACCCGGACCATCAACACAACCTGCTCATCAATACAATGAGCAGGTTGTGTTTTTATACCCTATCGTTCAAAACGCCCGAGACTTATTGTCTTTAACTCCTTCCTTTATTGATTCAGCAGTCGCGTCGCACTTTGCGGCGTGTTTTTTTGCTCATCCACGCTCATACAACTGCCTCGTGAAGCTGGTGAAGATCATAATTCTTGACAAATAATCCATGTAGGCGCATATATAACATACTTGTTAATAATACATGTATACATGGCAGGCATATCTAAACAATGATAAAAACGAAAGGACGAATAATATGGATAGCTTAAGAAAAGTGATAAAAATAACAAAAGGCATACCGGCGATTGACGGTGCAGGTGTAAAGCTGGTACAATATCGAGCATGGTGACAGCCTTGGAAACAGCGGCAGTATTCTTGACGGGGAGTGTCAGTGGATGACCGCCGGTTCCGGCATTATCCATCAGGAAATGCCCAAAGCGAGCGACCGCATGTTAGGCGCTCAGTTATGGTTGAACCTACCCGCTAAAGACAAAATGACACAGCCGAGATATGGAGATATTAAGGCAGAAAATGTGCCGGTGATCGATGAGAACGGCACGAAGGTTCATGTACTCTCCGGCGAATATCATGGTCAGAAGGGTGCTTTTGAGGGTAAATACATCAAGGCAGACTATTTGGATGTCGAGTTACCCGCAAATCAGGAATGGTCCTTTACAAATGATCCGGCGAATACTTTGTTTATCTACATTTTTGCCGGCAAAGCGATCTTCAGTCCTGATAAAAACACAAGTAATCCTAAAGACTTAATTGATGAAAAACAAGCGGTGTTGTTCGGGAAGGGTGAAAAATTCTGGATCAAGGCAGCCGCGCAGGATGTACGTTTTATCCTGTTATCCGCCAAGCCCTTGAAAGAATCGATTGCCTGGGGCGGTCCCATCGTTATGAATACAAGAGAAGAACTGAACTTAGCATTCAGGGAGTTGGACAATAATACTTTCATAAAATAAAAAAAGAGACGAGTAGATTATCACTACGGCGTCAAGAGGAGACGTATTATTGCCAGAAGTATTTTAAGACCTATGAAAGAACCGTCATAAACCATACATAAAGGGCTTTTGTTCTTCACGATCGTATTTTCGTGAAAAATGAAAGCCTTTTGTTTTATATGCCGACATCTGATATTTTAACCAAACAGCAAGTGGCGATAAACACATACAGAAAAAAACACCGCCGTATGCTATTGAAGCATTTTTCGATATGAGATTTTGTTGACTGTTCGTATCTATTATATTTATAGATTTATCACAAAACAGGAAAAATATGTTTTGGGGCGTGAATATCGGTACATTACAACAGTTTATGTGATATTAGTCAAGAGAGGAAGCTATAATGAAAACAATCAGAGGTAAGTTAATAGTCGGCTTATGTGCAATCTCATTTGTCATCTGTCTTCTGTTAACGGGAACAAACTCCATTATGCTGTACAGAACGGCGCAGCAAGGCATGGATACGAGCGTTTCAGTTGCAGCACAAGCTTATGCGGAATCGGTCTCACAATCTATCAAAGCCTATATGGTCGGTGCCGAAGCAACCGCAAGGATTGATGGCATCACCGACCCAAGCCTGACTTTAGAAGAGAAAAGAGAAATACTAGCTAAACAGGCAGATAAATATGGCTTTATCGATATTTCTGTATCGGATGCAAATGGAAAAACTTATAATGATACTGACATTAGCGATCGCGCCTATTTCCAACATGCTATGAAAGGCGAAACTTATATTTCCAGTCCCGTCATCAGAAAAACGGATGGCTCCATAATAATGTTTGTTGCGACAAAGATTGACAACAATACAGGATATAACGGAATCATATACGCGGCATTGGATAATAACGTATTTAGTCGAATTATTAAAGCTGTGTCAATCGGCGAAAAAGGGTACGGCATGGTGATTGACAAAGCCGGCACAATCGTCGCGCATAAGGACAATTCCAAGGTGGAAGCCTTAACGAACTACATAACGCTTGCCAAGGATGACGCATCTTACAGCGATCTCGGTAACTTTATTACAACAATGATGAACAATCAAACCGGCACCGTTAGTATTACAGATGAAGGCTCCGACAAGTATGTCGCTTATACTCCTATAAACAATACCGACGGCTGGATATTGGCCATGATGGCCGACACCGGAGAAATGCTCGCTTCATATCGTAATGGGCTGAACACCTCAATAGTCGTAACAATCGTCTTTCTCGTCCTTTCATTTCTGTTCGCCTTACTGCTGGCAAATTCAATCGGAAATCCACTTTCTCTCATTACAAAAAGACTTGAATTGCTGAGCAGCGGCGATTTGCATACCGCCGTTCCCAAGGTTAAATCGAAAGACGAAACACATACACTGGCTGTATCGCTGGAGCATACGGTAAGCAGCCTGAGTTCATATATTCAAGATATTCATCAAGTCTTATCGAATATATCCTCTGGAAATCTGAATGTGAATACGAATCAGGAATATGTGGGTGACTTTGTTCATATCAAGTCAGACATGGAAGGCATCATTGACTCGCTGAACCAAACAATGGCCAATATCTCCTCAGCCGCTGACCAGGTTTCATCTGGATCAGTTATGATTTCAAATTCCAGTTTGGCGCTTTCCGAGGGTGCAACGGTGCAGGCAAGCTCAGTCGAAGAACTCACAGCCTCGGTTGAAGAAATAGCCGCTCAAACGTCTCTCAATGCGCAAAACGCCGAAAAAGCTAATCAACTGGCGACAAACGCAAAAAAAGAAGCCGAAAACGGCAATGCTCAAATGAGCGATCTGCTGAGGGCAATGGATGCAATTAACGCTTCAAGCGGCAGTATCAACAAAATAATAAAGGTTATCGACGACATCGCGTTCCAAACAAATATTCTAGCACTCAATGCCGCGGTTGAAGCCGCCAGAGCCGGCCAGCATGGCAAGGGCTTTGCGGTCGTGGCTGAGGAGGTCAGGACTCTTGCCGGCAAGTCCGCCAATGCGGCAAAAGAGACGACCGATATGATCGCAGGCTCTATCAAAAATGTTGAAACCGGCATAAAGATTGCAAATGCAACAGCCGGAGCATTGAAAAAAATCGTTACTGAAGTTTCAAACGCCACTGATCTGGTAGGCTCAATCGCTATTGCCTCCAAAGAACAGGCTATTGGTATCGAGCAAATCAATCAAGGACTTGCGCAGGTATCTCAAGTTGTTCAGAACAACGCCGGTACTTCGGAGGAAAGCGCCGCCGCGAGCGAAGAACTCTCAAGTCAGGCCGAACAGCTCAAGGAAGTTGTAAGCTTTTTTAAAGTAAGAAATGAGAACTCGTTTGTAACATCAAATCCTGCCGCGCGGTTTGCCAAATCACCATCTACGGCGCAGTCGCTACCGGCAAATTCAGCCAGAAAAAAGATTTCACTCGACGGGGATTTCGGCAAATACTAACCACAAACAGTATCAGAACTAACTTAGGGCGTCGCTTTTGCGTCAAACCGTCCTGCTCCAATTCTGTCTTCCGAACGAAAAAACCAAGCCATTGGCTTGGTTTTTTTATGCTTTCTCCCATTTTTTTGTGAGCCCTGCGCAGCTCTTCGGCTTTTTCTTCCGGACAGCTGGGGTTCTGCTTTCATAATAGTAACGATTCCGAGAAACAATCAGGGAATAAGCTTATGACAGATGTTATCGCAGCTTCAGCTTAACGCGTTTCTAATATTTCCTTGTATACGTCAATATACTCTTTCACCATTTTTTCCTGCGAAAAATTTCTTTCAACAGTCTCACGGCAGGATTTTCTCGAAATTGTGGGTATATCCTTCAGCATTTCAGCCATTTCCTCACTCGTGGATACAATAAAGCCGTTTTTGCCAGTTTGAATAATTTCCGGCATGGAGCCTTTCCCAAAGGCGATGACAGGCGTACCGCAGGCCATTGCTTCAACGACGCTCAACCCAAACGGTTCATTAAAATGAATCGGGTGCAGCAGCGCATAGGCACGCCCTAATACGGCGTCTCTTTCCTTAGGCCCGACATTGCCGATATACGTGATATTTTCATTCAAATAAGGCTTAACACATTCATCAAAATACGTCTGATCCTGAATAAGACCAGCAATCAAGAGCTTCATTTTGGCGGACTTGGCGACCTGAATCGCCTCCCGGGTCCCTTTGTCAGGATGAATTCTCCCAAAATAAAGCAGGTAATCCCCCCGGTCTTCATTGAGCGTGAACTGTTCAAGATCGATCCCATGATAGACCGTTTTGATGTAATGAAGCTCTGTATTTCTGTCAGCGTCGCTGATCGAAACATAATTTGTTTTACCGTTATATTTTTTGTAGACGGGCATGATCTTAGGGGAAGAAAAACCATGAATTGTTGTAACCATGGGGGTTTTTATCAGCCCACTGTAAGTCAAGGGCAAAAAATCATAGTTGTTGTGGATGATGTCAAACGCATCGGCGTGCTCCATTAATTCCGAGATATGCAGGCACTCCCAAACCTTCACGTCGATGTTTTTATCCTCCTCGTAAGGCGCCGGGCAGACACTCCTCAGCCGTGCCGACGTGAGCGAGTCTGCGGTTGCAAACAAGGTGACGTCTATTTTTTCCATCACAAGACCTTCTGTCAGAAGCGAAGCAACGCTCTCCCAAGGACCATAGCGACGCGGCGGTGTTCTCCAAGCAATTGGTGAAAGTATTGCAACCTTCATATTCGGTTATCTCCATTCAAAGGTTGTTGGATATTATAGTCCAATGGTCCTGCTTTACGCCATCAATTCTTATACGATCAATTTCACGTAGGACCATGGTACGTCAGCGTAGGAAAGATAGAACAAATCGTAAGAGGATACGCCGTTTTTCCTGTACGCCCGCTCAAGATCGGCATCAAAGATGTAGTTTTCATTGTCGAATACGATTTCGACCCAACCGTGAGGGTTATGACGTGCACCGACTTCACCGCTGATTGCAATAGAATCGTATCCAAGCCTCCTTGACAACCAATAAAACACCGAAGTAAAGCAGTAACAGTTTCCGCGTCCAGTCTGAAACATGATAAGCCCTTCCTTCACTTCCCATCCCGTGTCTCCGGTAGCGTAATAGTTGCGGATAAGATAAGTAAAGTTGTCACGCGTATAATTGTGCGCTGCACGCAGCATTTCAAATTGGGTCATGGAGGGATTGGTGATCCTCAGGACGGCAGCTGTTATATAAGTGTCCAGTTCCTCGTTTCCCGTCGTGCTTCTGCCCAGCCAGTCGAAAGTGAAGGTGCCAAATGTTGTATTGTGAATGAAATACCCATTCCCGTTTTCATAATACAACTGACCGTCAATGAGCTGGAAGCCGGGCTCAATATTTGCAGTTTCTTCAGTATAAGATGACCATACCTCAGTGCCCGAAGTTTTACTGTAATGATGGTCGATCGCGGCTTCCATGATGTCATAATAAGCCCAAGAATCTTTAAACAGATCAGGGAATATACGAATATTAGCCGCCGAATCAATGACATCAGGACTTGCTGTACGCTTCAGTACACGGTTCATGATGACAACAGCTTCGGCACGCGTTATCGCATCGTTTGGCCGGAATAACCCATCACTGCTGACATTTATCCAACCCATTGCCTCGGCTGAGGATACCGCTTCGGCGGCCCAACTCGCACTGGTCAAATCGCTGAAGTTGAGCGCCCCTTCGGCGATCGGATAAAAACGTGTAAGAATGGCAACGAATGCTGCACGGGTTATATTGCTGTCAGGTTTGAAATTGCCCAATTCGTCGCCAAAAATCAGGCCCATGGAGGCCATGGTGGAAACCGGCTTGTAATACCAGATGTTTTTCGCAACATCCGGAAAAGAAACGGTGATTTCATCAATTTCAGTCACAAGACTATAAAGCATCTGACAGGCCTCGCCCCTGGTCAGCGGATCTTCGGGCTTAAACAGACCGGAGGGATTTCCATTCATATATTTATTGTGATCTGCCGTGTTGAGCTTTACGATATAAAACGCGTTGAACGTTTCATCCTTATAAATGGTGATGTCAGCAGGAACGACAAAATTTCCCGTCTCATCCTTCCACCCAACAAATGTACGTGTTGTGTCGGGAACGCCAGGTGTTTTACGGACTGTCTCTCCTATTTTAACATTTTCTTCAATTGTCATGCCGCCGGCAAGCGCATATTTAATGGTGAATACAGCATCTTCCTGTACCGAGGCTAGATCAGCCAGCTGCAATTCCGACTTCACTTCAATCGTGATTGGCGTCGCAGCAATAGCGGTTGGTGCTAAGATCAAGATCGGAAGAATGGCAAGTACAAAAATAATCAGCTTCTTATTTTTCAACCGTATCACTGCCTTTCTATATAGTTTGGGCTGCTTTTGCGTTCTGCGCTTCCGGATTTGCTTAAGAACCAATGATTAACTTAATAATATTATCCTTTTTTGCATTCAAGGGGACATGATTTTTGAAGTTCAAATCAGGCAATTTTGACATCAATATCGTCATAGGCGTGTCACAACATAAAGATCGTCCGATGTCCTTTTTAATATGTGAACGAATGATGCCACAGTGTTCGCAAAGGTAGAATAATATATCAATCAACTCCTATTCTTATTCAAGCATGAACGCATAAACACTTTGCTGATTATTCATCTCTCAACACGCCCCAATTTCATCCGGAAATGAGAGGCCTTGAAACTGGGGCGTGTCATTTTGATCGATATGTATCTGTTTATAATGCTCTATGCTCTTCCCGTGTTGCCTTTTTCTGCTCATCGATTTCTTTTTTTTGTTCATCGATTTCTTTTCTCTGCTGATCAATTTCTTTTCTTTGCTGGTCGAGTTCTTTTCTCTGCGCGCCAATATCATTATCACGCTGAGCGGGCATGTTTTTTTGAGCGGAGTACATGGCATTCCGTCGGTCGTATACGCCAACAAGAAAGCCCAAGCCGCCGAGAACAATTTCGGCGATGTTCAAATAAACCGGATCAGATTGAAACATTGGTATTATCCCTGTTATACCTAGGATACCAAGAATCAGGAACGCCAGGCCAAGAATTACGCACATCGTTTTTTTCATATTAATACTCCTTCTACTTTTTTGCGGTGGAACACCACGAAGCGGCACAACGAATATGCCCGCAGCGGCGAATGGTGTCAATGAACAGTTCTACTTTCCCAGCAGGAGCAAAGCACCAGCGGCAATAGCGAGTATGCTGAGCACTATTCCAATGTAAGGTATTTGAATGCTGAACACTTGGAGTAAGCCGGTCATGATCAGCCATATGCCGAGTAAAATCATTCCCAGTTTCTTGGTTAGCTTAATATTAAACACCTCCTAACTACTAAACACTTATCATCACATCTTTTTTCTTTAATGGAAATGCTGTGACGGATGCAGCTGAACTGTCGCATGTCATTTTTCCCTTCTGCAGTATTTGTTTATTGTTTGCATAATTATTGCATATATATTGAAAGCAGCGTCATGTACCCATCAATCGTGAAATTTCCAATACAAGCCGGCAGCAGGATTGTTTCACCAAAAATGATGCTGCAGGTTCCACCGTCATAAATAATGGCACCGCTGCCTTTAATACACATCAATATAATGAAACTGCTGATTGTTGTGTATTTGAAGCAATCATGTACGTTGATTCTGTCAATATTAAAATAGTCGGATCTCACAACGACATCGGTATTGTAGTTACTGTTATTTGCAATTTGAGGACAGAGTTCCCGCTCGTTTTGTGCGTTAAAGTCAATGACGTCAAGCGCCTGGGCCGTATTCAGTGTCCTGCCTTTACCGTCCTTATCCACTCTGCCCCAGTCATATATCCTGTAGGTTGTGTTGCTGTTTTGCTGGATTTCGGCAATCAGGATTCCGCTTAGGATTGCATGCACTTTGCCGGCGGGCACATAAAAAGCATCTCCCGCGCTTGCATCTACCGTATTCAAGGCCTGTTCTATTTTATTATCTGAAACGGCCTTCATAAAATTTTCTTTCGTCTCTTCTTTCTTAATTCCGTACACAATCTCGGCATTATCCTTTGCATCCAATATGTACCACAGCTCGTTTTTCCCGCAATTCTCGCCGTTACCTCTGGCATAAGTGTCATCCGGGTGGACCTGAACCGACAAGTTTTCATTTGCGTCGATTATTTTTATGAGAAGAGGAAATTGATTACCGAACTCACTAAAAGTTTTGACACCTACCAGCTTATCCTTATATTTTAGTATCAAGCTGCTCAGACTCATACCCTTTAAAACGCCCGACGAAACGATGCTTGTTCCGTCATCACGGCAGCACAGCTCCCAGCTCTCGGCCACATTGTCTAACGGGATATTTCTGTTAAAATATCTCGAAATATTCGTGCCGCCCCAAACAATCTGCTTGTAGATGGGTGCGAATTTCAGTGGATACAGCATGGTCAGCACATCCCGGCATGCTGTATTTTTTGTGTGACATCGGCTTTAAGCCGCTCAAGCATCCGCAGTGAGCTGACATTCTCATTTGACATGACCGTCAGATAACATTTGAGGTTTGGTTCAGTTCCGGAAGGTCTGATGACGATTTCGCAGTTTTCATCCAGCGTAAACACGAGCACATCGGATTTCGGCAGCAGCAGAACACCACTGCCTGCAGTTGAAGTGGAACTCAAATAATCATCCGTTTTAACGACGATGCGCCCCTCATAATCTGAAAACGATCCTTCCCGAAACTTGCGCATGATCGTTTCGATCATTTTCATTCCAGCTTCGCCCTCAAACGCGAATGATAGGAGCTCGTGCTTCCAATAGCCATGCTTATCGTAAAGCTTTTCAAGCTCCAGAAGCAGTGTTGATCGATTCGTTTTGTAGAATGCCGCCATTTCGCATAGGAGCATCGAGGCTGATATGGCATCCTTGTCCCTGACGAAAACCTCAGGCAGATATCCGTAGCTTTCTTCAAAACCAAATACATAATTCGTTAGTTCTTGCTTTTGCTCCAATATTCCGATCTGTTCACCGATGTACTTAAAGCCTGTCAAGGTGTCAATAACTCTTGCGCCGTATTCCTTGGCAATCAAGTTTGCCATCGCGCTTGTGACGATCGTCTTAATGATCACCGGTTTTGCCGGCAGCTGGTTTTTCGCTTTTTTTTGAGATAAAATATAGTTTAACAGCAGGCATCCCGTCTCATTACCTGACAACAGCCTATACTCGATGCCATGTTTTACTGCGATACCGACCCTATCGCAGTCCGGATCGGTTGCAACAAGTAAATCGGCATTGATTTTCTCCGCAAGGCTAATCGCCATTTTAAAGGCGGCAGGCTCCTCCGGATTCGGCTTTTGACACGTCGGAAATTGCCCATCCGGATTTTCCTGCTCAGGAACGAGCGTCAAATCCTTGAGCCCGGCTCTTTTCAGGATTTCTCTGACAGGTTTGTTCCCCGCTCCATTGAGCGGCGTATAAATCACCTTTAAATCCGATTGCTTTAAAACCTCAGGATGAATCAAACAGGCTTCAACCTGATCGAGATATTTTTCGACAAGGTTTTGTGAAATAAAGCTAATAGATTGTTCTATGAGCGCTGCTTTGAAAGGTTTTTTCTTAACACCGCTGAAAATATCTGTCTGACTCATAAAGCTTTGTATCAATTCGGCTGCCTGGAGCGTCACCTGACCGCCGTCGTTTCCGTATACCTTATAACCGTTGTATTCCGCAGGATTATGACTTGCGGTTATAACGATCCCCGCGTCGCAACCAAGCTCCCGGACCGCATAGGACAGTACCGGCGTGGGCATCAGCTCCGTAAATATATAAGCCTTCGCTCCGTTTGCCGCAATAACCTCTGCTGCCGATCTCGCCAGCTGCTCCGAATTAACCCGGCTGTCATAACCGATTGCGACAGACGTCAATTTGTTGTGGCTTTTCAGGAAATCGCACAACCCTTGCGTCGCCTTGCTGACCGTATAAACATTTATACGGTTCGTTCCGGCGCCCATGATACCGCGTAATCCACCGGTGCCAAATTCCAGCTCCCGGTAAAAGGCATCGTGTATTTCTGGCTGCGTCATAAATATCAGCTGGTTTTTAAAATCGGAATCCTCTATTTCATTCAACCATTTATTGTAGTTATGCCTGGTGTTCATATTAACACAGCCCTTTTTCAGGTATTTTTATTTAGCAAAACGCTCGGCTGTACTAAGGCCGTCTGTTTAACAGGTTTTTTCAGCCTGTCGATTTCAAGATACTTCTGCATTTCCAGACATGCCACCCAGAAGGAAACAACACTTTCTGCTCCCTGATTAAGGTTTAATCCCTCCGGTGTGATTCCGTCGTAACAGCCGCCTGTCTCGAAATCAATGAGGCTGAGTTTTTTTGAATTCTGTCCGCAATACCAGGAAAAGCAGGTTTTCGCCTTGTCGAGATAATGCTTCTCCCCAGAAATTTTATAAGCATCAATATAAGCAAGCATCGTTTCGCAAGCCTCGACCGGTTGTTCATCGAACTCTGCAGCCGGTTTGCCTTTGTTTAGCCAACCGTTGCAGCCGATTGGTTTAAAGTAGCCATTGCTGAAAGTTTTGCTTTCAAGGAATTCCAGACTTTCAAACCCGATGCGCTCATAACGGTCATTTCTTGTGATTTTATATGCCAGGAGCATCGCCCACGGCAATATGGCATTGCAATACGTCATGTTATCTTCAAACCAATGCCAGTCTCCGTCCGTACAGTGATCATACTGGTCGGCAATGGACCCTGCCAGCTCATTTATATAGCCATTTGTCTCTTCCATGTTAAGAAAGCTGAGACCGATTATCAGATATGCTTTAGCTCTGGGGTATGTAAGCGTCATGCAGTTGGGTAGTGCCTTATGTATGAGGCTCCATGCTGCTTTTTTCACATTTTGCGGCGTAACTGAGCTGGAAAATGCAAAACACAATGCCCACATACATCGGCCAAAGCAGTCTTCAGATCCTTCATCTTCAAGAAATTCGCGGTTATACCCCATAAAATTACGGAATGTCCCGCCCTCGTTTTGTGCGTTACACAGGAAGGAAATGTATGTATAAATCAGCCTCTCAACGCTATCTATGGGATCCTGCGCATATAACTTGACCGCCATGATGAGCGCTCTGGCGTTGTCGTCTGACGTATATCCCTCTGCGCGATTCGGTACGCCGTAGATGCAATGCTGGAACATACCGGTATCATCGGTCATGTGGAAAATATGGTCTGTATTGGCAGCGATTAATCCAACGTCAGCGTTCATAGAGAAACCGCAATCATACTATCGGCGGCGGTTATCTTTCCATCGGTGATCGTGAATCGAGCAGATTCATTAATGACATCGACAAATAATCTCTTATAATCCTCCCCGACTTTTTCCCACGTCATGGATTCCCCTGCTTCACGCGTTTTTTGTTCCATTTTCTTCTTTTCATTCGGATTGTTGAGCACATACGTGATGCAGTCGGCAATAGATTCGGAATTGCTGAACTCCGCGAGTAATCCGCGGCCTTGCGACAGCATCTCTTTTGCGTAACTGTAAGGCGTTGAAACAACAACACGTCCATAACCGACAGCGTAAGCCAGTGTTCCGCTTACCGCCTGATCCTTATTCAAATACGGCGTTAAATAGATGTCTGAGAGGTTCAGGTAACTGATGATCTCAGCTTTTGTCAGGTATTTATCCACAAATCTGACATTGTCCTGAATACAGAGGTCCTTAACCATTGTTTCAAGCGTGTTTCGGTATTTTTCTCCCGACTCTTTTTTAACTGCAGGATGCGTTTGTCCCAAGATGAAATAGAGTACGTCTTTATGCTCCTTCGCCACTTGAGCGATTGCAGCGATACCGTATTCCAACCCTTTTCCCGGACTGAGCAGCCCGAATGTGCTGATAATAGAACGGTTTTCCAGCCCGTAATCCTCTTTGAGCTTTTCTCTGGGCTTCATGGCCATATATGGCACGCCGTGGCTGATTACTTCAATTTTTGATGAGGCAATGCCATAAACGTTTTTCAATATTTCAACGGTATTGCCTGCCATTGTGATTGTTTTTTCACCCATTTTCCCGAGCGTCTTCACGATGTAGCGCTGCATCTTGTTGGGTTCGGGGAGCACAGTGTGCAGCGTTGTCACAAACGGAATTTTCAGATTGTCAACAAGGTCTAATAAGTATTCGCCGCAATCTCCTCCAAAGATGCCAAACTCATGTTCGATGACCAATAGATCGACATCGGAATGATTCAATTTATGTGCTGTCTGTGAATAGCTGCTTCTGTCATTCTGAACGAGTTCCATCATTACTTTATTGTCATACCGCAACTGTTCGTTGCTGACGGCGGCGACCCGGCTTTGCCTTGTCGTCTGTGAATAACTCATTTGAGTCACAAGATCTTGAGTGAACGTTGCAATCCCGCATTCTCTGGGCGGATATGTACTTAAAAACGCGATGTTCATTGGTTTGTTATAATTCATATTCTAACCCCTATTTTAATCTTGAAGCTTTTTGTCTTACAGGCTTTGTGCCGTATATCGACCCTTTGCGAAGTATTCTGTCACTGACTCTGACTCTATCGATATTCGAAAGATTTGTATCATCAAGGACAGCCTTGCACTTAATCGAAAAATCTGGAGAGGCAATGATTCCGTTCATTTCAGCAGAACTCTGCAGGTTTACATCTTTCCAAAGAACGCTGTTTATCACACAGCCACCCGCATTAACACAGACATCGTCTCCAAGCACTGCATTCGGTCCGATTTTTGCATATGCACCGATTTTGACGTTATTCCCGATATACACAGGGCCGCGAATTTTTGCAGTGGTGTCTATTTGGGATGCGCCTTCGATAAAGATACGCCTGCTGTTAAACTGGATCTCCGGTATCAAACATTTGCCGGACAAGATATCGTCGTGCGTCTGCATGTATTTTTCCGGTGTGCCAATATCCATCCAGTACTTGCAGCCTTTATATACTGCGACTTTATGCCCGTTTTCCAAAAGTGCGGGGAAGACTTCACGTTCTACCGATACCGCTCTGTCCTCTATAATTTCTCTGAGCACATCCGGCTCAAACACATAGACTCCCGCATTGATATAATTTGATTTTATCTGATGCGCTTCCGGCTTTTCTGTAAAGGATACCGCATAGTCATTTTCATCATATTCAATAACGCCGTATGCGCAGGGATTGCTAACAGCAGTGACGGCAATTGTTACCGCGGCTTTCATATCCCTATGGAACTTAATCATATCTAAATAATCTATATTGCACAGAATATCCGCGTTGAGTACTAAAAAGGTGTCATTGTATAAATGCGCCGTCTTTTTAATCGCTCCGCCCGTTCCCATTGGCGTTTCTTCACAGATATACTCGATATTCAGCCCTAATTTGCTGCCGTCACCAAAGTGTTTTTCTATAAGCTCTGTTTTATAACCGGTGCTGATGACGATTTCATTAATGCCGCACTTTCTGAGATTCTCCATGCTGCGCTCAAGAAGGGGTTTGTTCATGATGGGGACCATTGGTTTTGGCAGCTCGTCGGTTAAAGGCTTCAGTCTCGTCCCCATACCTCCGGCAAGAAATAATGCTTTCATGTTGCTCCTTTCAGTGATGCGCTGAGCGTTACCGGTCAGCAAAACAACCGGCATGTTTCAGCAGGGTCTATTTTTTGATAGCTTCCACACCCATATATCTCCGTATTTTGACAAAGCAAGAGCCTGCCTTGTTGAATGCAAGGCAGGCTCGAACATAATATATTGTTTTCATATTTCCTATTATGGTGCCTGCGTTTCCTCCGGACAAGACTTTATGTACTCAAGTAAATCGCTTAAGTTTGCCGTAGCGAGAGCGATGCTGGTGTCTGCTGCGCCGTAAAACATTTTTACTTTTCCCGTTGTTATATCCAGTACCCAGCCGCACGGAAAAACAGCGCCGCCGACGTCACCCTCACGCTCGTATGTTTCCTGCGGCCCAAATATCCATTCATCGCTTCTTCGCAGCAACCTAAACGGATTCTCAAGGTCAAGCAGCGCCAGTCCCAAACGATAGATTGATCCTGCCGCGGTCTGCCTGACACCATGGTATAATATCAACCAGCCATCCGGGGTTTCCAGCGGCTGAGCGCTCAAACCAACCTTTCCGGCATCCCACCAGGCTCCAGAGCGTGCTGGGATGAGTATCCTTCGGTCGCTCCAGTTTCTCATATCATCAGAGGTCGACACCCAGATGTGCGCTCCCGGTTTAATGTTAACAGCCATTGGTCTGTGGATCATCACCCACTTATTGCATAATTTTCTAGGAAACAGAGCTGCATCCTTATCTTCCGGGGGCAGTATGGACCCCATTCTCTCAAACTCAATAAAATCTTTAGTGAGTGCAAGCGATACTGTAGGCCCGGATTCTGAAAAGGCTGTATAGGTTATAGCGTATTTATCCAGCTCCGCAATCCATGTAATCCGCGGATCCTCAACGCCCCATGCCTCTTCCGGGTATTCGTCCGGATTTGCCTCAAATGTCGGCTTTGTATCTATCATCCAGTTGACGACACCGTTTTCACTGACTGCTTTTGTCAAATGGGAAAAGCCTCTTCGGTCTTCCGCTCTGGCTAGTAGCAGCACCTTATTCTGAAATAGCGTCACGCCGGGATTGAATACTGAATTAACAGGATACGGCCAGTCTTTGGCTGATAAAATCGGATTGTTCTTATGCCTGACGAACAATTCTAAGTATGTATTATCATGGCTTTTCAGCCTTGTTTCAAAATGCTGCATTTTTTACGTCATTTCTTCTTCAGATTTTGCTTTCATAAACACCCAGAAGGGTATAGCTTCCAATGTGTGCGAATTATTTTCTCCCTTTGATCAGCCTTATCAAGACGACAATGATAGCAATCACGAGCAGTATATGGATAAATCCGCCAATCGTGGTTGACGTTACCACCCCAAGAAGCCATAAGATTATGAGAATTACCGCTATTGTCCACAACATACTTCAACACCTCTTTTTTGTATAAATTTACTGGCTTGCAGTTTTTTTCTGAAAACAATGCATTAATAAACCGCTATACTTCACTTTCTTTGCGTTCCCTGATTGTTATGATTAACTTAACAATTCCCCAGGCAATCAGAGCATATACAGCCATAGCTATCAGTGTGCTTGGTTCAAGTATCGCTTTTGTCTCAATTCCTTCCGTTACTGCGGGCCTAAAAATTGCAGTGAATGGTGCCAAAAAGATCTGCGTCATGGAATAGATAAAAGAAACAAAACCACTGCCGGGATTTGCCCCCAGAAGCTTGAATACAAACCGAAACGCAAGCAAAACTTCTAATAAGCCCAGAATGTAATAAATAACTCGTTTTGCAGTAAAGTTTTGTTTTACTGGTTTTTCCTCATCGGCATCATTCATTATTAATTACTCCTTAATCGTATTTGCAATATTTTCCGCAGTTTCATGCACGTCTTGCCTGATTTCATTACTGCCGTCCTTAAGTTCCTTTTTGATGTCTTCGGCTTTATCCTGAGCAGTCTCGATAACATGACTTACTTTTTCTGCGGCATGAGCTGCTGAAACCTCTATGCTATCCGCGCTTTTTATGACAATATTTTTAACATTTTCCACCGTGTCAATCGCTTTATTTTTCATTTTCTCGCGCATTTCTTTACCTGCTTTTGTACTGAGAAGTATTCCCAACGCGACGCAAACGCCTGTAACGACGACGACGCTCACGCCGACGGCTATATGATGCGCTGCCTCTATTCTTCCTCTTCTTAATTTCTCCTTATTCACTTTGTACAATATGCCATTAATAAACATCATGTAGTCTCCTTAATTTTGTTTTATGCGCAATCGCGCTTAATTTCGGTTTTTTTATTCGTCACTAAATTTGCTGAGACGATATATCTGTCCGGTGCCGGCCCAATATAGCCGAATGGATAACAGGTGGTAAGAGTCAGGACCGCATGGTCAGTAGGTACGATCACTGTTTTATCGTCTTTATCGACGATGCGCGTGCCGCTCACCTCATACGTAAATGTACCGGCCGATGTTTTCACAATCAGCAGATCACCGATCTTCAATTTATCCAAACCGGCAAAGACCGTATCTCGATGACCTGAAAGAACACAATTGTCAACTTCTCCGGGCAGCACGCTTTGGACAAAGTGTCCGACGCCATTTTTGAGATCATCCGTACCGGTTCCCTGTATGATGGGCAGCTCCAGCTCTAAAGCCGGCATCGACAGGCTGCCGATGACATCACCCTCAGAAGGATATACCGGGTAAAGGCTTATATCGGAATTAGGCGTTACAAGCTGCAATTCATTTTCCATAAGTTCAGTGCGCCCAACCGCACCAGAGGGGGTAGAAATCTGATCGGCGGTTGGCGTGAAGGATGAACTGGTGTCGTTATTGATAGTCTTTGCCACCGGCGGCATTATATTCATCAAGGCGAATCCGATAAATCCAACTCCAAGGACCATGATCGCAAGCCACCATATGTCATATATGGAGAACCTGGTCTTTGGCGACGACTGCCTATTCATGACTCTTTCGAATTTTAAAGCCAACGACTGCAAATATGAGTAAACATGCGCCGATAAGGAGAACCGTATACCAAGGTGTCGCAGTAGCAGGAAGCTGTCCGCCGTTAACAGTAGCGACAACAGTTGGCCCTACCGTGACTGTGGCAATCGCGATATCTGTCGCTGCCGTACCATTTGCGCTGCCTTTTGCCGTCGCTGTGTTCGATGTGGTTACGCTGAGATTCGTTGTACCGGTATATATCCAAGTCTCACCGGGTTGTAGCAGCTTGTCCGAATTGACATCACCGGAAACATAGATCACTGGACTGAGTTTATCATCAGTGACGCTTACATCGTTTAATACAACCATGCCAGGATTGGTTACTTCATAAGTATATGTAACCGAGCCCCCGCCAACGAAGAGAAAAAGCGGATCCGGCGTCTTTATAATGTTGATGATCGGCGGATTATTTATCTGTGACGGTGGTGGAGATGGTGACGGCGATGTGTTTATAACTGCACAAAACCCGTTTGTAATAGTATTCGTGTCCAGTGTGACCGCGCCGTTGAGCGCCAGCAGTTGTCCCTGAACCATCGCGCCCGTCGTTACGGTAATGGATGTCAATGCGAAAATGTGTCCCCTGAATACAGAGTTCGTCCCCAAGGTTGCCGAGCTTCCGACCTGCCAGAATACGCGACAGTAACGCGCTCCATTGATGAGTTCAATATGGCTGCCTGCTGATGTAATCAGTGTGGAGCCCGCCTGAAATATAAAGACAGCTTCGGGATCTCCCTGTGCATCGAGTATGAGATTACCGTTTATTCCAATACTGCTCGCCGAATTGTAAACGCCGGCAGTCAGGGTCATTCCGCCAAGATCAGCTGCAATGGCGGTGGTGGGCGTTCTTCCGGCGGCATCGTTATATGCGGTGACCAGATCGTCCTTGGCCACACTTGCGGCAGCATCAGCAATGTTTGCTGTTCCACTGAGGGTTACGCTCGCCTGTCCGATAAACTCAGTCCCCGGCGACATTCCGATATTTCCACCGGCGTCTCCGTCTATCGTGGTTGTTCCGGTATTGGTGATTGCCGAGCCGGATAAAACCGCAAACGCAGCGGTTGTGCCAAGCTCCACTTTCACCGGCGAGGCCGCGCTTGCAGGCATTACAAGTGTCAGGATCATGACGAGTGTCAGTACTGCCGATAAAAGTAGCTTTCTATGTAGTTTTTTCACGAATTTATTCAGTCCTCTCTATTAGTAGCCTTTTGAGATCATGCACCTCAATTGTAACGGCAGCATTATATGTTTTATTTTTCGAATCTTCTTGTATTCTCTTCCGCGACTTATGCCCGATTAGAATTCCCGTTATGACGCCTACAGCAGCTGCGGCGCACATTCCTTGAGCGAATTTCCGCCCCGTGATCATTGTCTCCATCTTTTTCATAGCTCTATTTAACGTGTCTGTTGATCCTTTAAAAATCATAATGGATATCTCCCTTATATATACGTGGACATCTGTTGAAATCCAACTTATTTGATGATATCTACCGCAATGACTTGATCCACATCCTTCCGTATAAGGCCCATTACGTAATCCTTCCTTGACCTATCCCTCGGCATCATATCGAGAATATTTGCAATCTCATTAACTTCAAGGTAGTCGGCATATTCAATTAACCCTGAAAGCCTTTCGTATTCGTGAATAGAAAACAACACGGCATCCGGTTCGTTATTTTTTAAGATAAATACCTTACCGCAGCTCTCTGCCCGGTCTCTGCACATTTTATAATTTTTCGTTACATCAGAATTTGATACAATCATCTTTGTAAAAATAACCATTGGGTTTGTTCACCACCATAACTTTATTTTACCTGTACCTACACGTTACTCTAATTCTAATAATTTGTCAACTTTTTATTAGAATAATCTGTATAAATATTTTTGCATATATTATTATAACAATTTTTTATATTTATTTTAGTAATATTATTGATATTATTATATGTATTATTTTTAGTATTATTTATATGGGAGTATATTAACTGTTTCAATACGTTCATCCTTATTTTTTCTGACCTTTTATTACTCAGATTGCTAAAAAAAGGTGGACCGCTCTACTAAGCGTTCCACCACTGACATCCTATCAATTTTTGTGATGCGTTGACCTTTTGTTTTCTACTTTTTCAAGGTTTCAACAAACTCAGCAAGTTCCTTATCCTCAAGGCCTTCCATGTACTCAATAACTGCTGAATATCTCTCATATTCAGCAATTGAATACAAAACCGCATCTGGCTGGTTATTTTTTAATATAAACAGCTTACCTAATTTATCTGCCTTTTCTCTACAACCCTTATAGTTCTTTGCTATTTCAGAGTTTGAGACGATTGCTCTTGTAAAGATCTTCATATAAATATAATCGACCTCTTTTCGATTTTTAACTCTACATTACTTATGTTGATTTGTCAAAATATTCTTTATCTTCTTTATTTTTCTCACCGGCGTTATTTTTGCGACTATTTAAATGGAATAATTAGGAATACGGTTATGTCCCATAAAGCATGCGAAATGACAATCGGGTAGATACTTTTCTCTCTATAATAAATTGCGCCCCAGAACAAGCCGCATATGAAAGACGCCATTATCAGCATAAAGTTCATCGTCACAATATGAACCGCTGCGTATAAAACAGCCGAGAGGAGTATCGCTTTGGCGCCGAATCTATCCGTTATATTTTTCTGTATAAACCCACGCCAGAAAATCTCTTCCCCGGGGCCGATGACAAAAAGAAGCGCGAGGCTTATCAGAAAAGTACTTGTGCCGGCTTTATTCATATAAACGCTGCTGATCTGTGCGTCTTTAAAAGGTAAAATCCAGGCTGAAACAACATTGCCAACGTAAAAAATGCCATAGAGCAAGGCTGCTGAAAGCACCCCAACGACTAAATGCCTCAGCTTGATTTTACCGAGATGATATTGTTTCTTATCAAAAAGCATAGCCGCGAGAACAAGGAGTGCGACACCCAGGCACATAGAGAGCCAAAAATTCAGCGGTTTCAGGACAAATATGACATACCATAATACCGCGGCTATAACGATGCTAATCGTCATATTTTTTGTCTTAATAATCATCGTCATTTCCTTTTAGCATTACAAGATCAGCGACACGAGCAGCAGTATGCCGAAAACGAGCTGTAGCCCTGCTGTTTTATGATCGAGAGATTTCATCTTTTCGAGTGAATTCATGCGATGTATCAGTATAAACGCAACAGGCGCTGAGAGAAAAACAATCAGGCTCCATATCGCTAATTGCGCAAATACGATAAGCAGTAAAACAGAAACAAAGGAAGCAGCCAGGAGCAGCGTATAAAAAAGCTGCGCATATTTCGTGCCAAGAACAATTGCGAAGGATTTAATCCCTGCTTTTTTATCATGAGCAATGTCCCGCAGATCATTTGCATGGAGGATGGCCGTTGTCAGCAGCCCAACCGGAATGGACAATAGGACCGGCGTCAAGCTGAAAGACCCGACAGATACATAATAAGAGCCTAAAACAGGCAATGGACCAAACATCAAAAAAACCAGCGGTACACCGTAGCCTTTATATTTAAAGCAAAACGGTTTTCTTGTGTAAAAATACGCGCTTGCAGCACCCAGAAAACCGAGCAGCAATATAAAAATACCGCTGATTACAGCAAGGTACACCCCGATGACAAGCGCTATTACGAAGAAGATTATCGCAGCTGTCATGACCTGTTTTTGCGTCAAAAGCGCATCAACAATGACACGGCTGGAGCCAAGCGATTCCTTCGTGTCGACTCTATTTTTAAAGTCATCGACATCGTTTATCAGGTTTGAGGTGATCTGAAAAAAGGTCATGGCGATGACGGAGAGAAAAAAGCTGTAGATTTTAACAGCATGCGCGTTATAAGCGAGCATTCCGCCGAGTGTTACAGGTATAACGGAAGCTGTTAAAGTCGGCAGCCTAATCGCCTGCAGCCATGTGGAAACTTTACGTGTCATATTGCCCTCCAAAACTTGCTGAAATATTTATCGTGCTTTTTCTCATTATTATTACAACAGAAATTCATGAAACTTAATTTGCGCCAAAAATGCCCATCCTTGTTAAAATCCTGCTTGACAAGCGTGAAATACCGGTGTTACGCTGAGACAAGAATAATAAGGGAGGTTTTTCGCAAATGGATAAAAAAGAAGGTTTTATGTCAGCTCTGCGGAACGACAAGCCGCCAAAGTGGATGGGCCATGGTTTTGATGCTTTCCATAACGAAGTCGCGTTTGGACCCGGAGGGCCAGAATTGCTGTTCCACGCGGTTATCGACCCCATCTCCAACTGGGATACCCTTCAGTTTTCAGGAGAGTGCTATAAGGATCTTTGGGGCGTTACAAACCGCTATATCCTCGGCGTTGACCCCGGCATCATCCCGTTGACCGACACGAAAAACCAGGTCATCAAGGACATGGAACACTGGCGCGATTACGTCAAATTCCCGGTAATTCCGAAGGATCTCGACTGGTCTTATGCCCAGGCCCATTGCAAAGCTGCGCACGAGCGCGGCGAGCTTGTCATGGTACCGACATTCCGCGGCTTATTCGAGCGCTTACATGGGCTGCGCGCCTTTGAATGTGTGATGGAAGACCTCTTGCTGTACCCGGATGAGTGCGAGGAGTTCTTCGATGCGTACACCGATTGGAAGATGGAGGTCTTAAAGCTGCTGATCGACAACCTCGAATTTGACATGATCCACAGCCATGACGATCTAGGCGCCAAAACAAAGCTCTTTTTCTCACCGCAGATCTTCCGCGATATGCTCAAGCCCCGCTATAAGAAGCTGTACGATTACTGCCACAGTCGCGGCATTCTTGTACAACACCATTGCGACAGCTATATCACGCCTTTCGCCGTCGATTTCGCGGAGATGAGCGTCGATATGTGGCAGGGGGCGCTGCCGACGAACGACATCCTGAAAATCCAGAAAGAGCTTGACGAAAAAGGGCTCAATATGCTGCTCATGGGCGGCCTAGAGGCTGCAATCATCGACAACGAGTTCGCCACCGAGGAGGAAATTCGCGCCGAGGTACGCAGAGCAATTGATACATACGGCCCGGGCGGACATTTTCTGCCATGTATCGCCTCCATCAACTGCTTGTACGCGAAGAACGAAGAGATCGCCGTCGACGAAATGAATCGCTACGGTGCCGAGTGGGTAAAAAAGCAGCAGAAGTAACAAACAATAACCCAACAAAGAATCCCTGCAGTCATTTAAACTGCAGGGGTTTTTGTCATCTGATGAAGTTGAAGAATACTCTCTCTTCCGGCAGTGGAGGCGACAGGGTGACCTTTGTCATGTCTTTCATTTTTAAGAGCCACGCCATGTTTTTCCCCAATTTGTGCAGACGCTGCACTCCTTCTTTGTCCTCATGGATTTCACCGGGCTGCGCCCCAAAAATGGCGTTCCAGCTTGACGGTACAATGAGCATGTCGGATGCTTGCATATAGGTATTCAGTTGTTCGAAAGCCGTCAACCCGCCGTTTCTTCGGAGCACAACGACCGAAGCGCCGATTTTTAAACGCATTTGGGCTTTGACGTCCGAAAAGAAGGCGCGGTCCAGAAAGCACTTCATCGTGCCGTTGATACCGCCATAGTAGACGGGACTGCCCAGAAGCAACCCGTCTGCCTCGAAAACCTTACTCATTATTGCTGGGAATTCCTGATCCGGAAGCACGCACTGTCCTTTTGACCTGCAACCGCGGCAGCCGGTACAGCCTCCAAAAATCTTATCCCCAAGGGTGATTGTTTCTACTTCAATATTTTGCGATGCAAGTTCACCCGCGACAATCTGCAGCGCTTGATATGTATTCCCGTTTTTATTCGGGCTGCCATTTAGTGCTAGTACCTTCATGACGACATTTCCTTTCAGGTTAAGTTCCTGCTGAAGCGGCAGCCGTGGAGGAAGCAACCATGGCTGCCATCGCCGCCTGCTGTGCGAGGATGATATTCGTGATGCTCGTCGCTATCGTCGTCGTCAAAATGCCGCTTTTCACCGACGCTACATGCTCATAGGCTGTCAGGGCTGAAGCGTACAGCTCAAGCTCCTGTTTTGAAAACGACCATGCGCCGAACCCCTTCTGCGTTCGAAGATACTCGAATGTATCTGCGACATCGCGGACAATGTCGTCGACAGTTCCTGGCAGCAGTGCCAGAATGCCGAGTGACGACAATGTATCCTGATTTTCCATCTTCAGCCCGAAGTTGCGCAGCAATTGCTTTAGCGACAAAACGCGGTCAAGCACATCAGCCGTCTGATCTCCAAGTATCAGCACCTCGGTCAGTGCCTGTACACCATTGCCGGAGAAAAATTCCGTTTTCAGCGCGCGGTAGAGCTGCTCCATACGTTCCGCACCGACGGCGACATCGACGTCAGACAGCCCGAGCATCGCCGCAAAAATATAGTCGTCGCTGCTCGTCAAAAACGGGTGCTGGTCCTTCATGCCGTCATAGAAAGCCCGCATTCTGCTCACTGCGGTTTGAAAGCCCTCGGCACTCGACCCTGCGGCAATCTGATAGGCGGCAACGACAAGATAATCAGAAGCGTGAAACCGCTCCTCCTTCAGAGCGTCGTACACTTGCAACGTATCACACATACGCTTTTCCATATCCCCGGCAAGCGATAGCATTGTTGCAATGTTCAGCGCTGAATTGCCGCGGAACATGGAGAAAACACCTGTATTATCTTTTATCAAATCATAGCTTTGTCGGATGGCATCGGCGTCTATGACTTTATCCTCTGCAGCATACAGCAAGGCCGCCACATGCTTTAACATCGTATTCTGCCATACAAAACTGCTTTTCATTTCCTGTACGTTCGCGGCGAACAATTCAAGCCGCCTGCATTGCGTTTCTGTCATTTTCTTCTCCTCCCGATTTAAACTTCTGAAACCAGATCAATTACCTCTTTAGGCTGTCTTCCCTATACGTCAAACCTGTGACGGTTTTGTACTGCGCAATCCTCGTGCCTTTGAGAAGATGCGCCATCGGACTGTCTGCCAGGGTGGGCGGTAACTCGGGCGTCAAGCCGACAAGCTCGCCTGTCATGACCTTCTGACACGCTTCGCGCATGTTTTTAACATGCTGAGCGGTGAAAAAGCCGTCGGGCGCCTGCACTGCATGCCCAATCCAGAGCGTCGTCTCCGGAATGTCTGTGAGCTCCTTCTCAAACCGTTTAAGCTCGTCGACATAAACGGACATCGGCAGCGAATGGTCGAGCTGGAGCCATACGCCAAGTGCGTCGCCTGTAAAGCATCGCTTGTGCTCCTTGTCGAGAAATACCATGCTGCCCGGTGTATGTCCCGCCACCCGAAGCGCCACCAGACTGATGCCGCCGAGGTCAAATAGATCGCCTGCCTTGATATCACGGAACAGGTCGGCTGTGAACCACGGCGCACACATTTCCTGAATGATCGGCAGATCCACCAGATTCATAAAAAGCGTAAACCCCTCTGCCACAAGCAGCTTTTTGACTTCCGCACCGGCATGGTCGGGGTGCCCATGCGTAATCAAGACGTCTACGGGGAGCGCGGTGATCTCCCTGACGCATTCTACAAGGCTTTTCGGCAGGTCGGACTGCAGCGTGTCAATCAGCGCCGCACGCTCCCTGCCGACGACGAGATAGGCGTCAACAGCGGCCATATCGCCCGCGCTTTCATTAAAGCGCCAAAGGTCGGGTGCCAGTTGTTTTACAGTAAAATTCAGGGTGACGGGTAATTCCATCGTCATACTCCTCTATGTCCAATTCTATTATGACTTATATCGATAAATGATTGCGAATCTCTTGAAATAATTATATAATTATTATCTGTGCTGTCAATCGGGTAATTTCGATTGTACAATTCTATATCGCACAGACCGTTGCTTAAAAACACACCATACTTGTATAATAATCACTTATAGATCTACCAAAAATTCCTCAGATGAAACGGAGCGCAAACCATGACGTATGAACATATTTTTAAGACACTTAGGGTCGGTCCGCTGACTATAAAAAACCGCATCGAGGTCTCACCTGCCGAGCCTTTTTTATGTACGAAGGACGGCCTTGTAACCGATGAGTTTATCGCTTTTACCTCCGCGTTTGCCAAAGGCGGCGCGGGAATCGTGACGATCGGTGACAGTCCTGTGACGCAGGAATACGCCGATGAGAATCA
The DNA here is from genome assembly GCA_942492735.1 of uncultured Eubacteriales bacterium. Lineage (GTDB taxonomy): Bacteria > Bacillota > Clostridia > Oscillospirales > Oscillospiraceae > Sporobacter. The sequence continues at coordinate 2,506,002 of OW818648.1, read as the reverse complement.
CTATGTCGTGAATTTAGCCGACCCGTTTGTCATACACGGGCTTGTGAAACTCACAGATGCCATCCACCGGTACGGCGCAATTGCGTCGATTGAGCTCAACCTCCGGATGCATGGCTTCCCTTCCGACATGACAAAGGACGATATTAAAAATATCATCAAAGCGTTTACTGAAGCCGCTGTCCGGTGCAAAAAGGGCGGTTTCGACATGATTATGCTACACGGCGGGCACGGGCATACTGTAGCGCAGTTTTATTCTCCGCTGATGAACAAGCGCACTGACGAATACGGCTGTGGGACGTTTGAAAACAGATGCCGGTTTGCAAACGAACTTCTGGACAATATCCGCGCTGCCATTGGACCGGACATGGCGATCGAATATCGTATGAGCGGCGATGAACTGACTGAAGGCGGCGTCGGTATTGACGACGCGGTTTTGTTCGCCAAGGCTATTCAGAAAAAAATTGACCTCATCCATATATCTGCCGGAAATATGTATAATCCGTCGTCGCTCTCATATGCGATGCAGCCGACATACCTGCCGTTGGCGACAAACGTCCGGTTTGCCGAACGCATGAAGAAAGAGCTGGATATCCCCGTCACTTCCGTCGGCTCCTTCAATCTCGACCTCGCCGAAGAGGCGATTGCGGGAGGAAAAGCCGACATGATCGCCATGATCCGGCAGTTTATCACTGATCCGGACTGCGTCAACAAGGCCAAAAAAGGACGCGGCGATGAGATAAGGCCGTGCATTCGGTGCATGATATGCACGGGTGATGACCCCCACGGCTGCCCAAAACCACTGCGGTGCTCGGTTAATCCGGTCGCCGGGAGAAACCCGCTGTTCGATCATATTCCAAAAAGCGATCAACCTAAAAAGGTCGTCATTATCGGCAGCGGTGCCGCTGGGATGGAAGCCGCGCGCCGTCTGGCCGAAAGAGGTCACACTGTCGTTCTGTTCGAGAAAGAACCGGAACTCGGTGGTACACTGATAGCCGCAGGAGCAAACCGGCTGAAAGGCGACATCCGGCGTTATGCCAAATGGTCTGCTACAATGACGGCGCGTACGCCAGGAATCGACATCCGTAAAGGCGTGACGGCGACGACTGCGCTTGTTATTGCGGAAAAGCCCGACGCTGTCATCATAGCCGTTGGAAGCGAACCCCTGATTCCGAACATTCCCGGAATTAAAGCCGCTGACGGCGTCAACGGCTTGGGCGACAACGTCTGTCTGGCCATTGACGTTGATATGGGTAACGCAACTGTGGGCAAACGCGTTGTTCTGATTGGTGCTGGTCTGACCGGTACAGAAACTGCCGTTGCGTTGGCACAGGACGGCCATGATGTGACACTCATCGACATGCTGACACTTCAGGAAATAGACAGCCGTGGCAACACCTCCCGCGGCGCGGCAACGTTTTTGCGCGGCATGTCTGACAAGGCCGGCGTAAAAGTTATCACAGGACTGAAGGCACAGGAAATAACCAGGAATTTTGTCTTAGCAGAAGACCAAAACGGACAACTCTTATCGTTACCATGCGACAGCGTCGTCCTCTCCATGGGCGTAAAGCCGCGCACCGGTATCGTTAAGGAATTTGAGGGTATTGTTGACGAGGTTTATATCATCGGTGACTGCGCCACAAAAACAGGCAATATCCTATCAGCTGTTCGGGATGGCTTCTACACCGCCATGAATATCGGCTGAGGCTTTTTCTTATTTCACGAAAAGAGAACCATTTATATGAATATGTCCGCAATTATCACGCAGATGGTTATATTGTTCATCATTCTTGCCACTGGCTACGCCGCCAACAAATTCAAAATCATGACAGCGGATTCAAATAAGCTCCTGGCGAAACTTGTCATCAACATCACCATGCCGTGTACGATCCTGAGCGCCGTGCTCGGCGGCAATGTTGCAGCCACGGGTCTCGACGTCGCCTATTTCATGCTGCTATCCCTCGGTGCTTACCTTCTGCTGTTCATCCTATCTGTGCCGCTGCCGTGGCTGTTGCGTGTGCCAAAAAGCGATGCCGGTTTGTACAGGTTTATGATCGTTTTCGGTAATGTGGGATTTATGGGCTTTCCAGTTATCCAATCGATCTTCGGTGCCGGCGCCGTTTTCTATGTGACGCTTTTCAACATCGCCTTCAATATCCTGTGCTTCTCCGTTGGGATTATTTTGGTTTCCGGCAAGGGCGAAAAAATCAACCCGAAGCTCCTCATTAATCCCACGATGATCGTCTCGCTCCTTTCCGTACTTATTTTTTACACGAAGCTCTCGGTTCCTGTTATCTTCATAGGTGCCGTCGATCTTGTTGGAAAGATGACAACGCCATCGGCCATGCTCATCATTGGTTCGACGCTGGCCTGTATTCCAATAAAAGAAGTCTTCACTGAGCTGCGGATTTATCCCTTGACGTTTGCCAAGCTGATTGTCATCCCCGTACTGACATGGCTCATCCTGCGTCTTTTTGTCACGGATCAGCTGATGCTTGGCGTGCTCGTCGCCCTGTCAGCCATGCCGACGGCAACAACCGCCACGATGTTGAGTATGGAATACGGCGGCAACGAAAAGCTTGCTTCCAAGGGTGTCTTCCTGACGACTCTTTTTTCAGTTGTGACAATACCACTCCTACTGCTTTTGCTGTTATCATAACTTCTTCAAGAAAACATAATTTAATAGTTTTGTGAAAAAATAAAATGACACAGCCAACCGTCGGTTGTGTCATATTTTTAGGTTAAAACTGATGTTTTTACTATATTTTGTTTGTATATAAAGAAAACAGTCGGCAATGATATTAACGAAAGGCGCAATAGTGCCTGACTGAAAAATTTAATTCAAGGAGATGTTTATAGAATGGCAAGAGGAAACACAAGTCTTAATCCCAATGCGCGCGGCGCTCTTGATAAGTTCAAGATGGAAGCTGCCAGTGAAGTTGGCGTCAGCTTGAAACAGGGCTACAATGGCGATCTGACCTCAAAACAGGCCGGCAGCATCGGCGGCCAGATGGTTAAAAAGATGATCTCGTCCTACGAGAACGGCATGCAGTAACCGAATGAATCCGGGGGGTATTTAATACCCCCCGGATTTTTCCATCATTTTAGAATAATTCTCTTGAAATTCTTTTTACCGCGTTTGACGACAATTCCATCCCCGGAGAGTTCCGCGGCAGAAAAGCACTTTGAAAACTCGGTGACTTTCTCGCCGTTTGCTTCGACGCCGCCCTGTTCGACGGCGCGGCGCGCCTCAGATTTTGACGGACAAAGGCCTGATTTTTGCAGAAGGGTCAGGATATCGATAACACCGTCTGTCAGATCATCGTTTGCCAGTTCTGTTGTCGGCATATCGCTGGCGCCGCCAGCTGAGAAGAGAGCGCGCGCTGTCTCCTGGGCTTTTTCAGCCTCCTCTTTATTGTGGACGAGTGTCGTCAGTTCAAACGCGAGAATCTCTTTGGCGCGGTTGAGTTCCGCGCCCTCCCAGGTTTCCATAGCTTTGATATCATCAATCGGCAGGAATGTGAGCATCTTTAGGCACTTGATGACGTCATCATCGGCGACGTTGCGCCAGTACTGGTAGAAGTCAAACGGACTTGTTTTGTCCGGATCAAGCCAGACGGCGCCGGAAACCGTTTTGCCCATCTTATTGCCTTCGGAATTAAGAAGCAGCGTGATTGTCATGCAGTGGGCATCTTTACCCAGTTTTCTCCGGATGAGCTCCGTGCCGCCGAGCATATTTGACCACTGATCGTCACCGCCGAACTGCATATTGCAGCCGTACTTAAGAAACAGCTCATAGAAATCATAACTCTGCATAATCATGTAGTTGAATTCCAGGAAGGTCAGGCCCTTTTCCATGCGCTGCTTGTAGCATTCAGCCCGGAGCATATTGTTCACAGAAAAGTACGGACCGATATCGCGCAGAAATTCAACATAGTTAAGCCCCATAAGCCAGTCGGCATTATTAACCATCATGGCTTTGCCTTCTGAAAAGTCGATAAATTTACTCATCTGCTTCTTAAAGCAATTACCGTTATGCTCGATGATTTCCATAGTATTCATCTGGCGCATATCGCTCTTGCCTGAAGGGTCACCGACCATAGCGGTGCCGCCGCCTATGAGTGCAATCGGTTTATTACCGGCCATCTGCAAGCGTTTCATCAGGCACAGCGCCATGAAGTGGCCGACATGCAGCGAGTCGGCCGTTGGGTCAAAACCGATATAGAACGTCGCCTTGCCATTGTCGATCAGATTTCTGATCTCCTCCTCATTCGTGACCTGCGCAATTAGTCCGCGGGCAACAAGTTCGTCAAATAATTTCATGATATACCTCTCCTTTTGGTTTGATAATCTTATAACGATATCGTGTAGGGACTGATGCCTTCATCGGCTGCATCGCCACCTACGTTGGAAAACAAAAAACCTCCGTCCAAAATCGGACAGAGGGCGATTAATCGCGGTACCACCTCTATTTCCAAAACCTCACGGCTCTGGACTTATGGAGTTCTATGCAACGAAAAAATCGTTTTAACTCCCGTACTTAACGCGCACACACGGCTTGCCTTTGGGAAATCCCTTACGGCAAACGGCTCCGGAACCGTATTCAAAGCAAACACCCCGCGCCTTTCACCAACCGGCAGCTCTCTGATCGGGCAATCATGCTTTTACTTGCTTTCCATCTCAGCCTTTGTTGCAGTAGATGGTAACATAATGCGCGCACAAAGTCAACAGTTTGATGGCGCAGCTTGAATAATTTCCTATATATTATTACCTTCGACAGATTGATACAAAATTCGATTCTATGGTATAATCTATGTATCATGTCTGGGGGTAATTATGAAAAAGCAATTGATCGATGATATCTGCTTGAAGCTGAACGAGCTGCACATACCGTTCACGCTGAAAGATGGTACATATATTTCCGTGAACACCGAGTTTTATGACGTCGGCTACGGTACTGAACCAAAAATTGTCCTGTATGATCTGTCTGTTTTTTTTGACGAGCCGAATCAAGCTGTATTTATGTACGTCAAAACCGGCGATAAACCGGTGCCGGTCGGCAGCAACAATAAAGATACAGGCGTTCAGCCGTCGACAATCTTTAGAAAGGTCCGGCATGTCTGTCAGGATCAGGACGGAAAGGTGACCGTCATTTCGATTGATCTCGGCGAGGTCCCAAACACCATCAAAAACACAGCATTCAAATACGGCTGGAAATTCAGAACGGCACTAAACCTCAACAAGCCCGGTAAAAAAGCCGCCGTGCCGGAAATCAAACCGCTGATTGAGCAGGAACCCGAGGAATCAGAGTCTGTCTATTTCACCGAGCCGGAGATTATTGCACCACCGGTACGTATAAAAAAAGCGACCTTCGGAACAAAGCTTAAACGGTTTTTCCATCGCTAAACCGTAATTATAATCTAGATTTGGGGAGCGGTCATAATCGATAGTGTTATTTTTGATATGGACGGCGTCCTGTTTGATTCCGAACGTATATACAATGAGGCGTGGTGCCGTGTCGGCAAAAAAATGAATCTGTCTGATATCCAATCCTGCATTACCTACTGCGTCGGACGAAACGGCAAGGATATTCGGGCGTATCTGCTTAAAAAATACGGACCATCATTCCCATCCGAACAATTTTCCGCGGCGATCAAGCAGGCGTTTGAGGAGATTGTTGCCGCCGAAGGTCTGCCGCTGAAGGTCGGCGTCCGGGAGATTTTATCTTGGCTGCACGGTGTCGGCGTCAAAATCGGTTTAGCGACATCGACAAGCAAAAAAAGCGCCGAACGCTACCTTGAGAACGCCGGGCTGCTCCATTATTTTCAAGCCGTCGTCACCGGCGATATGATTCTAAACGGTAAGCCCGATCCTGAAATCTACGCTCTCGCATGTGCGGCGCTCGGTGTTTTACCGGAAGCATGCTTCGCCATTGAGGATTCTCCCAACGGCATTAAGTCGGCACACGCCGCTGGGCTCAAGGTGATCATGGTGCCTGATCTGATCGAACCGACCGAGGAAATCGAAAAGCTGCTGTTTGCAAAGTTTGATTCATTGCTCGAGGTGAAAACCTATCTGGAAAGCTTAACATAAAGTGGAAATAATCCAGCAGATCACTCTGTCGGGTTATTTTTATTATGTCAGTCTCCTATTTTTTCTCCCCTTGTCGCACTCCTGGCACGGGTTTTCTTTATTGTATTGCGTCCTGGCAGCCCATTTTCTTCTATGCGGCCTAAGCCGAACGAGTCCGGGAATATGATTTTAGCAAGATTGCGATGCATCCCCTACATACGCGCCGCACCTGCAGTTTTCTCTGTAGGGCAAGGGCTCTGCTCTTGCCTCTCTCGTGACGCGCTACGATTGATTTCAGGCGAATCGAAATATGCTTATTAGGTTAGCTCTGAAAAGCGAAAACCTGCCGTATTCTGTAGGGCGCGGCATCCTTGACGCGCCAATCTAGTTGGCGCGGCATATAGTTCTCCCAGATGAAGAGAACTGTGACAAGCATATATCCCGACCCGCAATCAGCACGGCACCTGCGGCGCGGAATAGGAATGGCGCGTCAAGGATGCCGCGCCCTACAGGACGATAGGCTTACGATGCTTAATCTTACCTAACACAAAAACCCGCTGTTAGCAGCGGGCTTTGTCATAACTGTCGGGGTATTAAGATCGTTTTTTATATTCTTCGGCTACCTTGAGCTGTTCGGCGGCGCTTAGGAGCGTTGTGGCGGTGATATGCTCGCCGCCGATGAGGCGGGCGAGTTCTTTTTTGCGGCCGTCAAGGTCGAGCTCGTTTACGTATGTAAACGTCCGGTCGCCTTGCGTTTTCTTCTCGATCTCGTAATGCATATCCGCCATCACGGCTATCTGCGGTAGGTGTGTGACGCAGAGCACCTGCCTGTTTAGCGACAAATCGGCGAGCTTTTCGCTGACGCGCTGCGCTGCAATGCCTGAGACACCAGCGTCTACCTCATCAAAAACCATTGTCGCGATATCGTCATGCTCCGCCATGACATTTTTGAGCGCCAGCATGATGCGGGACAGCTCACCGCCTGAGGCGATATGGCTGATGCGCCCCGGCGCTTCACCGGCATTTGCCGACATCAGGAAGCGGATTTCATCACAGCCTGTTCCGTTCATGCCGATTTCGCCTTTGACCTCCGTAAATTCAACCTTAAAGCGAACACCAGCCATGTTTAGGCCGGCAAGCTCGGTCTTGATGCGTTCTTCAAGCGATATCGCCGCTGTCTGGCGCTTACCGGATAGGATACTGGCTTTATGAAGCGCGTCCTTTTTAAGCGATTCCAGTTCCTTCTCCAGCTTCACAAGCTTTTCGGAGGAAAATTCGATCTCATCGAGCTCATTCCGGCATTTTTCACGATACGTGACGAGTTCGTGCTCGCTGCCGCCGTATTTGCGCATCAGACGGCGCAGTGTATCAAGTCTTAGTTCAAGGGTATCAAGCTCATTTGGGGAAAATTCCATACCCGAGCGCATATCACGCAGCTCCTCGGTTATATCCTCGGCGTTATAGAGCAGGTCCTTGAGCCGTTCGGATATAACATTCAAACTGTCGGCATAACGGGAGGCGCTCAGCGTCTCAGCTTCAGCTTCTTTAATCATCGCGACGGCGCCTTCGGTATTGTCGCCACCATAAAGCGCATTCAGCGCATTGTCGAGTGCGTCCGTCACCTTTGAGGCATTTTTCAGAAGGTCGCGGCGCGCTGTTTTCTCAGCAATCTCGCCGGGCCGGATATCCGCCTTGTCAAGCTCATTAAGCTGGAAACGCAGGCTGTCGATTTTCCGTTCCTTCTCGCTCTCGTCCATCGTCAGCTTCTCGATCTCGACCTGTTTGTCACGCAGCGCTTTGTAAGCGTCGTCGTAACAATCGAACACCTCTTTGAGCCCACCGAAGTCGTCAAGATAGGCGCGGTGCGCGCTTTCATCGAGGAGCTTTCTGCCGTCGTTCTGCCCGTGGATATCTATAAGCATACCGCCGAGCTCGCGGAGCTGCGCAACCGTGACGGGGCTGCCGTTAATACGGCATGAATTCTTGCCGTCATTTGTTAACTTGCGCATAAGGAGCAGCGTGCCGTCCTCATCTTGTTCAATGCCATTTTCGTCGAGCCACCCTGAAAAATCCGCGCCTGTAAACACAGCCGTAACTGTTGCGCCATGAGCGCCCGTTCGGATGAGTTCCTTCGATGTTCTGCCGCCGATGACGGCAGACAGCGCGTCAATCACAATGGATTTACCAGCACCCGTCTCACCCGTCAGCACATTGAGCCCCGGGCCAAACGTGATGTCCGCTTTCTCAATGACGGCAATATTTTCAATGTGGAGAAGCTGGATCATAGCAATATCCTCTTCTTACAGCATACTCTCTATCTCTTTACAGAAGCGTTCGGCTGTGGCGTTGTCGCTCATGGCGAGAAAAGCTGTATCGTCGCCGGCGATGGAGCCGAGGAGGTTTCTGATATTCATGCCGTCAATCGTGCTGCACGCTGCCGAAGCGAGGCCGGGCAGCGTTTTTAAGACGACGATATTCTGGGCGCAGGCAAAAGAGGTCACACATTCTTTGAAGATCGATTTCAGGCGCGCCGAATAATTCTGCACTTCCTGCTTCTGACCGATGATATAATGATATTTGCCCTGCGACGTCAGTTCTTTTATCAGATGCAATTCTTTAATATCGCGCGAAACTGTCGCCTGTGTACTGTCGAGGCCTGCGTCAAGGAGCGCTTCAATCAGTTGATTTTGTGTCTCGATATCTTTTGATGCAATGATTTTCAAGATGGCGTTTTGACGTTTACTTTTCAAAATTTTTCACCCAGCTTTTCGCTCACTTTTTTATAAAAGCTCCTGTTCGACAGTTGAACCAGCAGCGTTTCTTTCAATGATTTGCGCACATTGATGATATCTCCGCTTACAAGATTTAAGTATCCCCCGCCGTCGACTGTCAAATAGGCAGGATTCGCCTTTTCAGCCCCAAGCTCTACCGTGACGTGTCTGTCCGACGCCAGCACGAAGGCCTTGGCTGTTAAAATGTGGGCACATATTGGTGTGACAAGAATATTATGAGCGCATGGCTCGACGATGGGCCCTCCCGCCGCCATGGAATACGCGGTGGATCCTGTCGGTGTCGAAACAATCGCGCCATCACCGGAAAAATGCGATATTCTTTGTCCGTCACCATAAAGTGTGAGATCGATGACCTTTGTAATGCCGGCTATCACGACATCGTTTAAGGCAAAATCGTTATAAATGACGTCGCCGTTTCTGACGAGCTCAACATCGAGCATCATGCGCCTTTCGATGTTATAGTCCCCGCAGACGGCCTTCGGGATGAGCTCGATATCTTCCTGTTCAATTTCCGCCATAAAGCCTTTAGCGCCCATGTTGACACCGAGGATCGGGATTGATTTATGCGCAACAGCACGTGCCGCGCGTAGAATCGTTCCATCTCCGCCAAAGGTAATAAGCATATCGGCGCGGTCAAGCTCTCTTTCAAGCGTGGATATAATCAGGTCTCCACAGGCCGGCATACTGCAATCCTCGTCAAGAAGCGGGCAAATGACAACATCCGCATCGCAGGTTTTCAGCATATTATGAACTTCCTGCGTCAGCAGCAAGTCTTTATCCCGGCTTAAATTCGGACAAAGCAAAACGCGTCTCATAAACGGCTTATCCTTTCAAATGATCAATCATCTCATGCTTTGATTCAGCAAGCTGTTCATGTGCATCTAGTACAATTTTTTCGGGATCTATATCAGCATTTTCACCATACGTAGACAACCAGCCTAAAAACTCTATATTACCCTCTGGTCCTTTTATCGGCGAAAAAGTTATCTTCTTAACCTTAAACCCGATTTTTTTAGCATTTTCTAGAAAATCATGGAGTACATCCTGATGCGTTTGGGCTTCTCGGACGACACCTTTTTTGCCGACCTTGTCGCGTCCGGCCTCAAATTGCGGCTTGATCAGGCAAATCACATCACCGTTTTCGGACAGGAGTGCTTTAACAGCAGGCAAAACGAGATTCAGTGAAATAAACGACACATCGATTACCGCCAGCTGCAGCTTATCTGGGATCTTTTCCGGCGTCACGTAACGGATATTCGTCCGCTCCATCGTTACGACACGCGGATCGTTTCGAATGCTCCACGCGAGCTGCCCGTATCCCACATCGACAGCATACACACGGACAGCGCCCCGTTGTAACAGGCAGTCGGTGAAACCGCCGGTTGAGGCGCCGCAGTCAATGCAAACTTTACCCTCCGGTGAGACTCCAAAAAAGTCGAGTGCTTTTTCAATCTTTAGTCCGCCTCGGCTGACAAATTTAAGCGCTCCGCCGCGGACCTCGACAATACTCGCGTCCGAAACAGACGTTCCTGGCTTAAGCTCTCTTTGACCGCTGACATACACGGCACCGCTCATCACAGCGGCTCTGGCCCGCTCACGGCTGTCGAAAAAGCCTTCCTCACATAAGCGCACATCAAGGCGCTTTTTGTTCATGCGTCTTTCTCCTCAGCATTATCCATAAGGACCGCGGCAGTAACGTCTGATGCTTCTATTGCTTCGATCGCATCCGCTGCATCTTTTTCCTCTATCTCTAAGGTTTCTTCCGCGTTCTCTGTATTCTCCGTGTCCATTTCATCTTCTACAGACACATCAGTTACAGACGCATCTGTTACAGACGCATCGTACTGATAAGGGCTGAAAGCGTTATAAGCAAGCCCACATGCTTCAGTCGCTGCTTTTACGACACCTTGCGCATCAATGCCGCACATTTGGCGGAGCTCATCAACGCTGCCCTGCGGAATAAAGCGGCTGCCGAGATTCAATAGCTTGAGGCTTTTGAGTATAACAGCACTTTGGGCGAGCTGTGAGGCAATTTTTTCGCCGACACAACCAGACTCTGCGCATTCTTCCACAACGAGCAGTCGGCCTGTTTTACGCAATGACGCGCTGACTGTGTCAATATCAATCGGACTGATTAAGTCCAGCTTAATGATCTCCGCAGATATTTCTCGATTGCACAGAATGTCAGCGGCATCCAGCACTATGTTCACATTTGTACCATAGGTCACGATGGTAATATCGTTTCCCTCACGCAAAAGCTTCGAAAACGAGATGCGTCCGTTTTGAGAGACAGGGTCTCTTTGAAACCCATCTTTATAACGCCCCTCGCCGCTTTTCGGGTAGCGGACGGCAACCGGCCCATCCATTACAAGCACAGCATATCGAAGCATATCCCGCAGCTCTTCAAAACTTGCCGGACATAATATTTTCATATTCGGAACGGTTGATAAAAAACCGATGTCAAAGATTCCCTGATGTGTCTCCCCGTCGGCGCCGACAAGCCCGGCTCTGTCAACCGCAAAGACGACATGGAGATTCATCAGCGCAACATCGTGCAAGAGCATATCATAAGACCGCTGTAAAAACGTTGAATACACTGCGAAAACTGGAATCATTTCCTGTGAAGCCATACCGGCTGCCATCGCAGCGCCGTGCCCTTCAGCGATTCCGACATCAAAAAAACGCTCGGGGAATTTGCCCGCGAATTCTGTGAGGCCTGTGCCGCTTGTCATCGCTGCCGTTATCGCACAGACCCTGAAATCCGATCCGGCGATTTTCGTCAATTCTTCGCCGAAAATTGTTGAAAAACAGGTACTACCGCCTGAAATGACACCCTTTTTATAGTCAAACGGGCTGACGCCATGATAGACATCCGGTGTCTCTTCGGAATAGATATAGCCCTTACCTTTTTGGGTGATGATATGGATGAGGACAGGTTCTCCCAATCCTTTTGCCCAGGTGAGCGCTTCAATCAGCCTTGGCAGATCATGCCCATCAATCGGCCCTGCATACTGGAGGCCCATCTCCTCAAACATACTGCAGTGGAGCAGCGCTTCCTTGAACGCGCTTTTGATGCCATGGGTAAAGCGATAGATATGCCGCCCACCGGGAAGCTTCTCCATTAGTCGGCGATATCTTTTCTTAAATGCGGCGTAAGAAGGCTTGATACGCTGCTTTGACAAGTATTTCGCCATGCCGCCGACGTTCGGTGTGATCGACATCCCATTGTCGTTAAGTATGATGATCAGCGGCTCGCCGCTCTCGCCGGCATCATTGAGCGCCTCATACGCGAGGCCGCCTGTGAGTGCGCCGTCGCCGATGACAGTAATCACACTGTAATCGCGCCTTGAGAGCGTTCTGGCTCTGGCCATACCGAGCCCTACCGATATAGAATTAGACGCATGACCTGCTATAAACGCGTCATGCCTTGACTCCTCCGGCTTCGGGAAGCCTGAGAGGCCATCGAGCTTCCGAAGCGTATTGAATCGATCCATCCGTCCCGTCAGCAGCTTATGGACATAGCTCTGATGGCCGACATCAAATACAAGCCTGTCACGCGCTGTGTCAAAAACACGATGGAGGGCAACCGTCACCTCAACGACACCGAGGTTTGAGGCCATGTGCCCTCCTGTTTTGGAGACACTCTGTATCATAAACTGGCGCAGTTCATGGCATAATGTCGCCAACTCATGTTTATCAAGTTTTCTTATGTCCGTCGGTAAATTGATCTTATCTAGAATATCCAATGGTTTCCCTCATTTTTTCTTAATACGGATCACATTTAGAAACAGAGAAAATTCGAAAAAAGCTTACATTTATGGCTTTTTTGAAGAATTTTTCGTTCTGTTTCTTTTTGGGATCAGTATTAATATCCTGTTTTTTAAATGAATCAGCTTCCCGACGTCAAGAACGATGCGGGTGCTGTTGTTTATCGCCAATGTTTTGCCGACGGCCTTGCCGCCAATCATAAAACCTGTCACAACAGCCGATACGGACAGCTGCAGCAGGATGTTCTCAGTCGAAAGATCCTTCATGAGCCGCGCAACAATGAGCGACGATGTTGTGCCGCTGATGATTCCCGAAATATCGCCGACGACGTCATTGCAAATACTGGAAACCTTTTCAGCGTTGCGGATGAGTCTCAACGCCTCAATAGCGCCGCTCTCCTTATGCGCCGCCATGGAATGAAACGGCGCCGTGCTCGCTGCCGTCACAGCCACGCCGATGGTATCGAATATGATGCCAAGAAGGATAAAGACCGCCAAAACCAGAAAGGCCATGACATAACCCGCGCTCCCGAGAATCTCGGTTGAGGCGAAGGTAAATGTCATGGATATGCACATGCTGATGATGATGATTTTAATATACCACTTGGAATTTGTCTTTGTTTTCATTTATTACGCACCAATAAACATTCAATGAATTGAATGTAAAATAAACAATTATATGTGCAGCGGCGACAAGCTGAGTAAATCTTACGGCTTAGGTACGGGCTGGATTTCCCCCGAAGCTGCCTCTCGTTGCCGATCAGGTGGTTTCCCATTATAGCCTCGTTCGATGCGTTACCAACATCGTTGCCCGATTGCCACTTAGTCCGCACTGCAATCCCCTTCCTGTCACGGGGACAGGTTCTCCCCGAACAGCCTAGGTGTTTTCCACTACAGTCAAACCGTCTCTTAGCCTCTTTTGCAGAAAATATTTCAAGGGGCAATAGCGCCAGGCGGTATGGCCATACCCCCCAACATTTAGTCCCCTATCCGCAGATCCCACTCAAGGCAGGCTACTCTGTACACAGCATACGGCATTTCGCCTATAAACCGCAATACAGGTTTAATCCTGTCCCGTACAGAGATCGCGCTCGTTGTACGAGCCACGTCAAAGCACAGTAACAGGTCTCCACACAAACAGGGTCGGGATCTCCATGCCATTGGAGGTCGCCCTGAGTATGCAAGCGCGACATAACGCCGCGTTACCGCGGCAGCGCGCTTCCCCCCAGCACCCACCCCAAACTGGGCGTTCAAGGCAGACACAAGGGGCTTCGCAGGTGTGCCCTTTAAAGGATTTTTAGGCCCTTCCTGGTAGACGGTAGATCTGACTAGGATACTGCGCCGCTGTAATCTATATAGTAACAATAATACTTCAAATTATCAATACTTTCTTTCTTCCAGATTAATGGCAAGAGCTTCAAGAAATTCAGTATTTTCAAAATTATTATAGAGTGACGCGATCGCATAATGCGTCTGATCGCTGACAATATGGCGCGCGTCGTGAAGTCCCATCAGCGTGAGAAACGTCGTTTTGTTATTGGCCTCATCTGAGCCGACCGGCTTGCCGAGGATTTCTGTCGTCCCGGTGAAATCGAGGATATCGTCTTGTACTTGAAAAGCGAGGCCAAGATGGTACGCGTATTCTTCTGCTGCTCTGAGCTGGCTTTCGCTTCCTCCCGCAGCGGCAACACCGAGCTGCGCTGATGCGGTAAGAAGCGCGGAAGTTTTATAGTGATGAATGTCCGTTAACGCGTCAAGCGACAGCTTTTTCCCCTCGCCAAGCATATCAAGCGTCTGCCCAAGGCAAATACCGCAAGATCCTGCCGCTTTTGATAGAATTTTCACCATTTTGACAATGGCCTCCGCCGGCAAGTTCGAATGGCAGAGCGCTTCGAAAGCCGAGGCCTGAAGCGCATCTCCCGCAAGTGTCGCAATACATTCTCCATAAACAATATGGTTTGTTGGCTTGCCGCGCCGCAGCGCGTCATTATCCATACATGGCAAATCGTCATGTATCAAGGAATAGGTATGCAGCATCTCAACGGCACACGCGGCGGGCAACGCGTTATCTATGCTTTTACCTGCTGCTTTACAGAACTGCAGAACAATAATCGGCCTGATACGTTTCCCGCCTGCCAAGAGGCTGTAACGCATCGCTTCCGTCAGCGTGCTTTTTTTATCATCTGCAAAATATGTGTCGAGCTGCTTGTCTATCAGCGCGCGGCAGCTTTTGTACTCCAGCTCAAATTCCTCATGAAGCATGTGTAATAATCACTCCCCCGCGTCGAATGCCGTCTCCTCGGGCTCACCGTCCGGTCCCTTCTGCAGACGGACAACCTTCTGCTCCGCGCTGTCGAGCAGCTTACCGCAGAACTTGATGAGGTTCGTACCCTCTTCAAAAAGCGTCAGCGATTGCTCGAGCGGTGCATCGCCCTTTTCAAGCATTTTCACGATTTCGTCAATGCGCATAATGGACTGCTCAAAGCTCATTTTATCCATATAGGTTCTCCTTTATCATTTTTGACACTTTACAATATATCAATCCTTCTAAGGCTCCTTAGGCAAAGGAGCTGGCGCCGAAAGCGACTTCGGAGAAGTCGCATGGCGACTGAGGATTGTCTCCTGTGACGCGTAACGCCGACGCGGTTGAGCGGAACTGTGCTCGAATACAGGATGCGTCATGACGCGGCACAAGGGACAATCCTCAGTCACGCAGGCGTGACAGCTCCTTTGCCTAAGGAGCCTGAGAACGACGCAGCCGCAATAGCATTCTTGGACTTCTTAGTCAACCGTAGCGTTTATTTCCTCTTTTTGAAGCCGCACTTTTATCTTGTCGCCGCTGTGTACATCGGACGCTTTTTTTATCACGCTGCCGTCTTGCGTTCTGGCGATGGCGTAACCGCGGCCGAGCACCTTTAAGGGGCTCATTGCGTCGAGGGCGGCGGCGAGTCTGATGTACTTTTCTCGTGCGCTTGTGATTTTTTTCTGCGACGCGGCGTTCAGGCGGCCATGCGTAAAATCAAGCAGCAGGCGCTTGTCGTCGATGTAGTTTTTAGGGCTGAGCATGACTCTTTTCTGGCTGAGATCGATGAGGCGCTGGCGCAGCGACTTGAGTTCGCGACGTAAGGCCTGTCCTGTCCGAAGCTCCATGTTTAATAAGGTTTCGCGCATATCGTTGATATCTGGTACAGCGAGTTCCGCTGCGTTAGACGGCGTCGCGGCGCGTAAATCGGCAACGAAATCGGCAATCGTCACATCCGGCTCGTGGCCGACGGCTGAAATCACGGGAATGACGGAGTCGTAAATTGCCCGGGCGACACGCTCATCGTTAAACGCCCAGAGGTCTTCTATTGAACCGCCACCCCGGCCGGTGATGATGAGGTCTGCAATACTGCAGCGATTGGCGTATTTAATCGCCCCGACAATCTCGGCAGGTGCTTCGACGCCCTGAACGCGCACCGGCAGAATGATAACTTTACTGAGCGGCCAGCGTTTTCCCAGAACACGGATGATATCCCGAACGGCAGCGCCGGCCGAGGACGTTATGACGGCAATCCGCTTTGGGAATCGGGGGAGTGGTTTTTTGTGCCGCTCATCAAAGAGCCCTTCTTTATAGAGCTTCTCCTTGAGCTGTTCAAATGCGACATAGAGGTCGCCGACACCGTCCGGCGTCAGCTCGTTGACGTACAGCTGATAGGCACCATCTCTGGGGTAACCTGCGACGCGGCCGAATGCGATCACTTTCATGCCGTTTTCGGGCTTAAAGCGCATTTTTGTAGCGCTGCCCTTGAACATCACGCAGCGCAGTGACCCATCCTGATCCTTCATTGTAAAATAGTGATGGCCGGATGGATAAACCTTATAGTTGGACAGCTCTCCTCGGACATAAACGCCATTTAAGACGGCGTCGGCATCTAGAAGGTCTTTAATATGCTCATTTAGTTCGGTAACATCGAAAATCCGATTATCCATTCGTTTTCGCCGCCCTGTATGTAAGAATCGCAACGCCTAGGGCGTTGTCAACGGAATATTTTGGTTCGGCGAAAATGCCGTCGGGTGTTTTCTGCCTTAAGAGTGAGTTGGAGGCCACGCCGCCGGAATAAAGTACAGGCAGATCCCCATACATTGCAATCGCATTATTCGTTGCGCGGCGAACGGCAGAAATAACGGACATCAGTGTAAAGTACGCAACATCACTGATTTGAACACGTGTTTCAAACATCTGTTTCATTTTATGCTCGACACCGGATAAAGAAAACGTGCACTCGGTGACCTTCGGCTCGTAATAGATATCTTGCCCAGTCTCACCTGCGATACGATCAAATGCGATACGATCGCAGGCGATTTTGTCGAGTTCCCTGCCCGAAGGGAATTGGAGTCCCAGGAGCTGCCCGGTCCTGTCGATCAGCTGCCCTGCCGATATATCGGTCGTACCGCCGACGATTTCGCATGTTACTGCGGTATCATGCGGGCGGACGTACAAAAGCTCGGTCGTACCGCCGGAGAGATGCCACGCCAGGTGCGGCGTTTCGAGAAGGTCCATGCGGCCTGCCGACCAGGCGGCAGCTGCGATATGTCCTTGTTGGTGCGAAAACTCAAAAAAAGGCACGCCAAGTGCTTTTGATAATACTGCGCCTTGTGACGCACCCGCTAAAAAGCACGGCATGTATGAATCTTCCGTCTCCCTCGGCTTCGTGCTCGCGCCTACGGCGATTATTTTATCCCTTAGGTCGAGACCCTCCATCACCTGCGGCAGATGCCGTATGTGCGCGTATAGGGCGTCAGATTGCCGGAGACCCATCTGACCTGCCGCAACATCTAAAAGACGACCTGAATTAACGCCGGTCTCACCGTCAAAAACGGCGCAGCTCGTTGTATAATTGCTTGTATCCAAGGAAATAACGATTTCCTTGGAAATTACGATTTCTTTCACATTAACCTCACATTCCGCTGCAGAATGTCGAAAAAGCGATGTTTTACATGCTAATTGCATAGCAAATAGCATGTAAATGGCCGCCGTCATTTTTGACAATCAATTTGCTTTAGCAAATTGATTGTCAAACTCGGTTTTTCTTATGTGTGATAATTTATTATCACACTACAGTCACTTCATTTCGCGAGAAGGTCCCGAGCAAGCCATTAATAAACGGCACCGTCATCGGCTCCTCATAACGCTTTGCCAGCTCGACCGCCTCGTTGATGGCGGCGTTATTCGGCACATCCGGCATATATAATATCTCAAACATCGCTGTTTTCAGGATGGCGACTGCAGTACGGGATATACGCCCGAATTTCCAGCCGACAGCATATTTTTCGATATAACCGTCGAGCTCCGCGCCATGCTCTGAAACACCTTTGATGATTCTGCCGATATATTCTTGCTGAACATCATCCGGATACAACGCGAATATCTCGTCTTCTATGGCGAGCGACGCGTAATATTCCTCATCAAATATCTCCCCAATAATTGTTTCCGGATCCCTTGGATTTTCAGACAGGCCAAAGCACAGCCTGACCGCTATTTCTCTCGCTGCTGTTCTCGTCATTCACGTCACCTCCCAATGCTCTTGTCGCATTGGGAACCCTTTATGCATCTAATATGCGGTCGGCGGAAATGAATCCCGCCGACCTGACGCCGCATTCGCGGCGGCTCGCTCTTGCTCGCTATTATCAAATCTACAAGTGCGGTTATTTATCTTTTTTGAACGCGATTCCGCAGATATGGATATTAACCGATGCTATCTCGAGCCCGGTCGTCGACTCAATGGCATTGGCCACGGCGGTTTGGACTGCCGCGCCGACCTCATTCACAGCGCAGCCCATCGCCGCCATAATATAGATATCAGCCGTAATCGTTTTATCCTCCAAGTGGATTTTAACGCCCCGGGCTAAGTTCTTTTTTCCCAAAAGCTCGGCGATATCCCTGCCCGGCGTCGAATAAAGACCAGCTACGCCTTCAATTTCCAGCGCGGCGCTGCCTGCGATGATCGCAACGACTTCTTCTGAAATGTTGATGCTGCCTCGCTCTTCAAGATAGCTGATATATTCCTTATTTTCGCCCATTTTGGTTCTCCTATTTACATCGTTTTTACGGATATATAAAAGTATAATACCTGCACACGCAGGTATTATACTATAGTTCTATAAGAAAATAAAGCTATTTCACAGGAATAATATTCAAATCTGTTGCTTTGTAGTCGGTCTGCGATGTCACAATGTCCGCAATCTTTGCCACAGATGAGGCAGCGAGTCCGTCCTCGGGCGCGGGAACGGTAACATTGACACCTTCCTCGGAAATATAGATGACGCAGTCCGCAAAGCCCTTGGCTTTAATGAGATCTTCAAGCTGTGCTTCCTTCACGGTGACAGATGCAATGTCGGAAATCTCTTTGAGCGCCGCGTCGATCATCTCCTGCGAGGCACCTTCCGCCAGACTGACGGTCGTGAGTGTCGCCGCAGCTGCGTCCCTGGCCTGCTGGCGATTTAGACGCGCCGCGTCAAAATACTCCTTGTTCACTTCCTCGCTCGTGTCGTAGTACAAACCGGCATCCGACACTGTAGCCGGCGCATCCTGGTCCACAGCAGAGCCTGCGGTATCCTGAGGAGATGCCTCAGCCACCGTTTCGCTGTCGGAGTTTTTATTATAGGACCAGTTTAAATATGCCGCGACACATACGAACAACAGCACCGTAATAATTACCGCGTTCCTCTTAAATGTTTTCACTTATGATGCCTCCTCAAGATTTATTCATTTTTGTTACGATGATTTTGTCTGTGCCGAGCCCGGTAAGACCCGATACTGCTTTGACAAGCTGGAGCTTGACTGCCGCGTTTTCCGCTCCTTCGCATACCACAAGAGCGCCTTGATATTCAGGGTATATGACTTTCAGCGTGACCGGGGTTTCATTCGAACTGCCTGCAGAGATGATAACCACGGTTGAGCTTCGCTCCAAATTGCTTTCCGGCAAATCCCCTTTGCTGCCGGAGCTCCGGGATTCGCTTTCATCCAGCGCCAGCACCCGCTCCTCTGTGCATTTAAGCGTCAATATGACCGTCACCTTGCCTGCTCCATCGATTTTCGACAGTGCAGCCGCGATGCGGTTTTCCTGTTCGCTAAGAGAAAATTCCATTGCTGCTTCAGGATCCTTTTCGGTGTTCTCGCCAGCGGCCGGAGCGCTTGTCGGCAGGAGGATCAGCACCAGCCCCACAAGAAGAACAGCCATGACATATTTATTTTTTTTAAGCAGGCCCCATATCTTCCCAAGCATTTCGGACATGTTCTTATTCTTCATCTCTCATACTCCAGATCAACTCCTCCGGCGATATTCCGAGTTCCGCTTCGATACCTTGGCTCAGCTTATCGCGTGTTTCACCATTGGCATTCGTCACTAGGCTGGCTCCGATTGGATACCAAAATCCATCTTCACTCCATTCGGCCGTCACCGTGACGGCCAGTTCTGTTATCCCCAGGGATTTACCTTTGTCCAATATATATGCTTGGCATTTGTCCTCTATGATTCGTCTTTTCAGGTTTTCATTCTCGCTCTCTATGTTTGATGAGAACGCTTCGGCGTCATTGCGATACTGCGTGAGATATTTTGAAAAGCTTGCATAATCAAATCCTGTCAACGGTTTGAGCAGTACAAGAACCGTCATCAGCCCGCAGATGAGGGCGACGATTTTCTTAACTTTTCCTTCCGGTGTGACTGTCATTGCAGCAGCCGTCACCATAGCAGCTCCGGCAATTCCGATGACCCAGCTCCTTAGCGCCTCGGTCATCTCACGTTAACCCCCATTCCGCCGCAAACCGGCGGCACAAATCGCGCGTGAAAAGCATTTTTCACGTCACCACCTTTATAACGGAAATAATTGAAATAAACAGCATTAGAGCACTTGCGCCAACTAGACCGAGCATCATACCGAAAGCTGTGCTGACGGCATTCACAAGCTTCGTTATCCGTCCGTCGGCAATTGCCCCGGACATCCCCGCCGCCGCCTTGTATAGCAGATAGTTGACGCCAAGGTGCAAAAACGGAAAAAGACATGTCGCCGCCACCGTAAGAAAACCAAAGATGCCAATGGCATTGCGTAAAATTGACGCGCCCGCCAGGACGGTTTCCGAGGCGTCGGCGATGATGCTTCCGACGACGGGCAGAACGGTGGAAATTGTGGTTTTTAAAGCTTTTGTGGTCACGGCATCTGTTGTCCCCGATATGACACCCGTTAGGGAAAGATACGCGACAAACAGGAGCACGATGCCCAGCATAACAGTTTTAGCGAGCCATTTTAAGAGATTAGACGCGCCGGTTAAGCCTTCTCCACCGAGCGCCGCTTCAGCAATGCTCGTCGCCGTATAGGCATATATGAGCGGTACGATGACATTTCTGGAGACCGTCATCATCATGTCCATAAAGAGTGTCGTTGCGGCGTATTTCGCCGCTGCCGAGGTAATCGCTCCACTGGCGGCCGCCGCCCCCGTCAGCGTCGGCAGCAGCATTTTGGAAAAGGTGTTCATGTCATCGAGCGTTCTGCTGCCAAGACCGATAAACGCATTGACATTTGACACACTGATTGCCGCAATGGCCAGAATTCCGGCGAGTATCGCGTATTTGGCGCCGCCTTCTAATGCCGTACTGACTGTTGAACAGAGAATTGCAATCATCAGGATAACAGCAGCGCTTTTCAGACCGCTTGTTACGACATCTCCGATGCCGTTCTGGGCGCTCTGCAGCAGCTTGCGAAAACCGCCGCTCAGGTCGAGGCTATCGGTCACCGTCATACCGCCGAGTGCTTTACCGGCTTCATCCGGTACAGCATTTTCAAGCTTATCTGTTTCGAGCGCATCTTGCTGGCTCTCCTGAACTTCTTCTGCTGTCATTTGGGATGGCCGGTCCTGGTCGGGCAGCTCATTTATTGACTGACCATTTGAGACTTCCGGCTGTTCTTCACCCTCAGCCTGCGCTCTGGCCGTTGACATCAGAAGAAACGCCAACAGTACAGCTATAAAGAGAATAATTGATGCCTTTTTCATTTGTAACTCCAACATCTTCTGTCATCGGCACGCTTTTCAGACCAGCGCTTCAATCATGCTCATAACGGTTTTAAAAAGCGGAAGGGATATATACAACGCTGCAAATGCGCCCGCCAGTTCAACGCCGGATGCGACCGATGACTGCCCCGCATCCCTGCAGACGTCGGATGACAGCTTTGTGATGATCGAAATGCCGATTGTCTTGAACACAATGCTGAGAACAGCCGGTGATAATTGGGCTGTTTCAGCCAGTGACGCAATAAAGTCGGTGACCCCTTTGATCGTGTCAAACGCCAGGTACAGCGCGATCATAGCCAGAGAAATTGTGAGCATCAACGACATCTCGGGACTGTTTTTTTTGATAACGAGGCCGAGCACCGTGCCTGCAACGGCGATAGCAGCGATTTTAATCAGAATCGTCATAGCTAAAACCCAAACAGATTCTTGATCATGTCAAACAGCTCGTTGATTTCCTGCACGATGATTATGAGAACAACTATAAGACCTGCAATTGTCGTCATCAGCGCCTGCTCTTCTCTCTTCGAATTGGAAAGCAGGAGATTCAGGACAGCGACGAGTATCCCAACCGCTGCGATTTTAAATATCAGATCGACATTCATATGTAACCTCAATCACTTAAATAAGTATGACGACTGCAAAAAGGCCGGCGGCCACGCCAAGAAACGCGTGCACCTTGGAGTTTCTTTCCCGCTCTGTATCAGCTTTTCGGTAAAATTCATCCATACGCCGCTCGGCGTATTGAATCGCGTTTTTTTGTTCCCCGATATCGTACCGGCCAAGGCACATGCCAAGCTCCGTCAGGACCAGCTCCTCCTGCGGTGTTAACAAGAGCTCCGGTGTATTTTTGACCGCCTGACCCCATATAGACGAAAACGGCTTGCTGCCGAGCATTGATATCTTATCCGCCGCGTTTTTAAACAGCAGCGACGCCGGATATGTCGCCTCGGTTGTCATTTGTTTCAAAAGATCCGGCATCGGCGTCAGCCTGTCACAAATCTCGCTTTTCATAACACCAAGGCTGCTAACGATCGTGCCGAGATTCTTCACCCGGTTACGAAGCCTAAAAACACCGATCAGGCCCCAGGCGGCAGCTCCAGCCGTAATAAGTACCGCACCAATCAATCGAAACATCAGAAAGCCTCCAAATCCACGACAGTGTATGTCCATTTCTCACTTGTTTTACTGATGAGGACCGCCTTTTCAAATATTGCGTCATCAAGCAGACTCCTGTATAACGGCCTTTTTGAAAGGTCCTCAATATCCGCCGCATGCGCTGTGGCAATAAGCTTGACACCGCAGTTCGATGCGTTATGAATCGCGCTGATGTCTTCGGGCGCCGTTATCTCGTCGAGCGCGATCACCTGTGGGTTCATGGCCCTGAGCAGCATCATGACGGCGGCTGCTTTGGGGCATGCGTCAAGGACATCTGTAAACTGCCCGATATCCATTTGCGGCATCCCGTCAAAAACGGCTGCCACCTCGCTCCTCTCGTCCGCGAGCGCAACGCGCATTCCCTTTAACCCCAGCGCCTCATCGCCGGATGACAATATTCTCACGAGGTCGCGCAAAAGTGTTGTCTTCCCTCTCCCGGGCGGCGATATGATAAGTGTCGAGGCCAGTACGCCGCTGCGTGTTATACTCTGCGCGACATCACGCGATATGCCGATCAGCTCTCTTGAAATGCGAATGGCCGCAGACGTCATGTTTTTAAATCCGAGGATGTCACCATCCTTTGTGATGGCTGTTCCGCATAAACCGATCCTGTATCCGCCCCTGACTGTTATATACCCCAGGCGGACACTGTCACGCGAGGCGTACGCTGAGGCACCGGTTGCGATATCGAGCATACCGTCGAGGTCGCGCTTTGTGATCGGTTCGCCGCCTAGTGATACCTCACCGGACGGCAGTAGGAGCGTCATCGGATGTCCAACTCGGAGCCTCAGCTCCTCCGCTTTTGCCCTGTCTTCCTTAAGCACCCTTCGCGCCAACTCCCGCAGCTGCGACGGCAGCAGCAGCACCGCCCCGTCATATCGCGACACCAGCCCGTTTACGTCGGACAATATGGGTAACCTCCCTTCGCCTTCAGGTCATGTAACATTTTATTGTGGCATGTCCCGAAATATGCTCGTCCTTGATGACCAGTATAAAAAAGCTTTTTAAATAAAAAAAGCGGAGCCTTTCGGCTCCGTATAGATGGTCAATCTTTATTATTTTCTCTTCCACATCTATATTTCAATGCGTTCGTACTTATTGCATATTGATATAGTTGGTTATTCAAATCATTAATTATTGTTGCAATTTCTTTTTTGTTTATCTCGTCATCCATCGCTTCTAACAGTTTAGTACCCTCTGAGTACAGACTGACGATAACGTCTATTTCATTGTTGATTGCATCAAGAATACAGGCGCATAAGGATTGCTGATCAGAACCATGCAGGAACAAATCTCTCTGGCAAGAAAAAGGCGGCTGCATAATGTTATGTGAATCAATCATTGTACCCTCCTATTCTTATTATTACCATCAACTTCTCATAATCTTGACATAATAACCTAAAAAAGTACCAACTGTTAGAAGTTTACATAAACAATTGCACCGGGTAAATTGCTTTCCGTTCAAAAAAATGTCTGAATTCGTTGCTTTTCGTTGTTTTGTGTAATAAAATAGTAGAAATAATATCCGTGGGAGGATTTTTATGGACAAAAATCTCTCAATCCTGCTCGTCGAGGACGAAGAAGCCGCCTGTAACGAGTTTACGGAAAATATTGACGAACTCGACGATGTTTCCCTCGTCGGTGTCACGAACAATTCAAGTGACGCACTCAAGTATATCAAGGATTTTTTGCCGGACGCCGTTATATTAGATTTGGAGCTTCATCGTGGACGCGGTAACGGCTTTCTCGTGTTGCAGGGACTAAGGCAAATGTCACTTGATACAAATCCCTATGTCCTGATAACCACAAATAATTCCAGCGCGCTTACTTATGAATCAGCACGTCAGTTAGGCGCAGACTTTATCATGTCGAAGCATCAGGCGGATTATTCGGCAAAAAGCGCCCTCGATTTCTTAAGAATGCTGAAGCCCATCATACACAGCAGGATTCAGGCAGCTTCTCCTGATCACGCGACAACGGAGCCGCCGGACGTCAAGCACAAGAGAATTCTCTCACGCATCAGAGCTGAATTAAACAATATCGGCATCAGCCCCAAAGCTGTCGGCTATACATATCTGGTTGATGCCATTGAGCTCGTTGTAAAGCAACCGGTGCAGAATCTGTGCACACTCCTCAGTAAAAAACACGGCAAAACGGAATCCAGCGTGGAACGCGCCATGCAGAACGCGATTCAAAAAGCGTGGCGAACCTCAGACATCGAAGACCTGCTGAAGTACTACACCGCAAGAATCAGCTCCGATAAAGGCGTTCCCACGCTGACAGAATTCATTTATTACTACGCTAACAAGATTAAAGCCGAGTATTAAAAAAGCCGCCCCGGCGGGCGGCCTGACGTGTATTAAATTCCAAGTATGTAACGAATTGCAGCCCACAAATCCCACATTCAGTGTCTCCTCCTTTTTTCTTTCAACTTATTTTCAGTCTACAAAGAATAGTGGAAGTAACACTGTTGGATTATTGGATGTGCTTTTTATTCAAGAGTATTGCTTTGTGAAAGGGATTATTTGATTATGTATGAAGTAATAATAAAATACTTCGTTTTAATGGGCTGCTGCTTTTATATATTCTTAAAACTACTAAATATTAAAGCCCCCAAAAAGTTATATTTTCAATATCTCCTTTTTTTACTATTTGTATCACCCGTTATATATGCCTTAAGGCAATACGCCGAGTCGTTGAGTATTATCCTGATGTTCTCATTTTTTGCCCTCTTTTCGTTTAAAGTAAAAAAATTGCCATTGAATCTATCTGTGACAACATCAGTAATATCATTTGGTATTTCATACATAATTTTTTTAGTTGCAACCTTTTTGGTGTGTACAATAGAATTCACGATTGAATTTAGTTTACAGAAAAAGTATTCTGCGGATATGCACACCCTAATCTATATTTGTGCAGTGCAGTTATTGTTTGTAATATTTCCTTTTAGAATAAAACGGTTCAAAAAAGGGATGCCATTTTTAGTTGAATACGGATCAAGCGATGTCGGCGTCTATATCAGTGTCACATTATTGATTGCAGCTTCATTTTTAGGCTTGAATAAAGATACCGATCTTGTTTACCTTATCCCCGTTTTTTTCTCAGTAGTAGCTGGATTGACTGTTCTATTCTGGTGGCGTAACAGCATAACAAAAAAGTATCTCGAAAAAGTAAAAACCCAGGAATTACAAACATTACAAGAGACAATAACCAAAAATGACGCTGAAATCGAATACCTGAAGCAGAATAACAACGAGCTGTCTAAAATTATTCACAAGGACAACAAGCTGATTCCGGCTCTCGAATATGCTGTCCGGCATTATCTTTTGACTGCAGAATCGGAAAACGATTATGCTGCGCGAGTGGCAATAGGTAATATGCTGCTGTCTCAAATCGAAACCGCCTCCCATGAACGGCGTGGCATCATTACATCATACGAGTCTAACAGTAAGAGCCTCCCCTCGACGGGTGTGCCATCTGTGGATTCATTACTCACGTACATGCTTCAAAAATGCAAGGAGCAACTAATCGACTTTAATCTATCGGTATCGGGAAGCATTAAATATTTAGTTGAGAATATCGCAACAGAACAAGATATCAACACGCTGCTTGCCGATTTAATTGAAAACGCTATCATTGCAACAAAAAAATGCGCATCTAAAAACGTTTTAGTTCATATCGGCATCACTGACAATTGTTACTCTATTGGTATATTCGACAACGGCATCCCTTTCACACCCGAAACAATCAATGCCATCGGGTTAAAACGGACGACCACACACGCCTTCGAGGGCGGCAGCGGCATCGGATTAATGACGACCTTTGAGATATTAAGAAAGTATCAGGCAAGTTTTGTTATTGAAGACATTGCTGGCAACGTGCTTTACACAAAGAATGTGTCTCTTTGCTTCGATAATCTAAGTCAATTCCGAATTAAGTCAGATCATATGACTCATATCGAACTATTTTCCGAGCGCGAAGACAGAGTGTTAGAAAGCGATATCGGTGCATAGCATACATCTCGTTTAGTAATTGCTTCTAGTATTCGATTAAGATAACGACATGGTCCGCGCTGTCATTCCCGCGAAGGCGGGAATCCACGTACCTGGTAGAATGGATTCCCGCCTTCGCGGGAATGACAAGTAACGCGGGATGCTGATATCTCATTGTGTTTATGGTAATAACAATATGATTCTACATCCATCTCTATAAAGGTTCAACTAAAAAAATATGACGGAGCTAACCGGCTCCGTCATCATTTTCCATATCTATTATTTGCTCTCGCGCCTTTGCAGGCTGAGTCTGTCGGCAATCATGGCGATGAATTCGCTGTTTGTCGGCTTGCCTTTGATGTTGGAGACGGTGTAGCCGAAGAACTTTTGGAGGGTTTCGAGGTCGCCTCTGTCCCACGCGACTTCGATGGCGTGGCGGATTGCGCGTTCAACACGGCTGGGCGTTGTCGAAAACTTTTTTGCGACAGTCGGATAGAGCACCTTGGTCACGGCGTTGATGACGTCCATGTCGTTAATCGTCAAAATGATGGCTTCGCGCAGATATTGATAGCCTTTGATATGAGCCGGTACACCAATCTCATGGATGATCTCCGTCACAAGGCTTTCCAGGCTCTGCTCCTGGCGTGTCGGTTTCGCGCTTGCGCTTGTCCCAATTCCTGAGATACGTGATTTTCCGGATACCATGCGGATTCTGGTGAGCAACGCGGGGATATCACACGGTTTCTGCATGAAGTAGGATGCCCCGAGATTTGATGCTTCGGTCAGCGTGTGCTCGCTCGAAAATCCAGAGATAATAATTACCGACGGGCGCTCGCTGTCCGGAATAGCTGATAGCTTTTCCAGCACCGCCAAGCCGTCAAGGCCCGAAAGAATAAGATCAGTAAGTAATACATCTGGTTTTTCTGTTAGCACAAGCGAATAAGCAGTCAACCCATCACCAGTGCAGCCCGCGACCTCAAAGTCGCCTTCTGCAGCCAGAATCTCGGAAAGCAGCATTCTGTACTCTTCACCGGCGTCAGCTATAATGACTCGCGTTTTGGTCTCCATTGTATCTCCTCCGTAATTTTAATTTTTCATCACGGCTTTGCAATATATCTTTTTATCTGCGGCCTTGTCTAACAATTTAGCACAATAAGACGCCTTTTGCAAGCATAATTTGGAAAATTTTTCTATAATTTTCCAATTACTTGCCTTCGACTAAAAAGTCATATGATACATTAAAAATGGATACAATTGCCCGAAGCTCTAAATCGGTCACATACCGTTTGTTCGTCTCTATACGGGTGATGACGTTTTTGTCCATGTCGACACCTTGGAGCTGAAGTCTCCCGGCTAAAGCCCGCTGGGATAAGCCGTTCTTTTCACGCAGCTCTCGAAGCCTGCCCGATATCAGATTTTTTTCGCCTTTCTCCCCGCACGGTTTTGGCATAAACCATCCCCCTTTGTGTAATTAGTACAATTTCCCTGTAATGTAAAATTTAATCTTGTATCTTTTACTAAAGGTTGTAAAAGTGAGACACGCCAATGATTCGGTGTAGAAAATTGAAATCGAAAATTGTCTAATTTTGTCTAAATATTAAAAACCTTCATAAAAGTCCGAACGCCAATATACCCAGACAGTCTGAATATATCTGCGAAAACTGTGACAGCGGAAGAGGCGATACACCTTCTCCTGCCTCAATTGTATAGCCGGGGCGGTTAAATTCCGAGATGAACCAATCCTTATAACCGGCATAGCCTGACATTATCGGCGTTTCTTCGACATCGTATCCGCTGACGAGAGCGAATTTTTTTGCCAGGTCATATGCATTTTTTATCTCATAATCGAGATACTTCCAATAGATGGTTTTTCCTTGTGTATGAAACGAGAGCGTAAGAGCAAAATTATGCCGGCGCGTCAGTTCGTAAACGGCGCGGCTTTCAGGCTCCGACAGCGGCGCCATGCCGACAAAATCTCTTGGCCCCGGTTTTGTTACACCCAGGGCGAATTTATTGGCTCGGGCGTTTTCCCATCCCGCCGGGTATTGCAGATTCAGATCCACGCCGCTGATGTTCGCTTTCCAACCGGAAGGGAACGGTATATCGGGATACTGTCCGGACAGCGCCGCAGCATGATTGTAAAAATCCCCGGACGTCAATGCGCCTGTAACAAGATCGGCACCGTCCGGATTGATCATTGGCACAAGGCTCAACGTCGTTTTACTGTATAACGACCGGGCGCTGATGTCAAATATTTTGCCGTCAGATGCACAAATCTTAGCGTAACTTTCAAGAAACCGCATGAGCAGCAGACTTGTTATCCACTCATTGGCATGATGCGTTGCATTATAAAAGACGTCGTGACTGCCTGTACCAATATCGAGTACGTAAATATCACGTCCCATAACGCTCTTCCCTGCCGAATGAACCCGTATAAATGGATACCTTGCCTGCAGGCCTCGAACACATAACGCCAATATTGTTGATGTAAAGCTGATGCTAACGGGTACAACATCAAAGTCAAGCGGAATCACGACACTTTGTCCCACAGACGGCGCACTGCCGCGATTTGCGGGATTGGCAATGCTAATAGCCTCAACACTCGTTTCATATAGTGCGGCCAGTTCTTCAAGTGTGTCGCCGCGGCGGATGATATGCGTTAAATACCCTGTCAGGTACGGCATCAGCGCCTGCCATGTCTCGCTTCCTGTAAATCCGTCCGGTGTGATTTCTGATCGTGCTTGAAAACGCTGGAGCGCCTTGTATGTACTCTCTGTGAAACGACCGTCAACAAACACATTGTATCTTGCCCGGTTAAGAGCAAGCTGCAGGAGCTCCGTCATTGGTCCGCTCGATCCCAAGCAGAGTTGGGTTAATATATTCACGTATCAGATCATTCCTTTCATCCGGCTAGTTTCACGAGTAATAGCGTATTCTCCATTATATGACATTCAAAAAATAAAATATAACAATTCATGTGAATTAATACAGCCTAACGATTAAAAAGAGCAAAAACGCACTCTTTGTAAAGCCTGTTAATCCAAAAAAGAAATATATTAACACAAAGCGCCGCTCTTTTTTTCTTTGTTGGGGACATATTAAAATCGTTGCAATGCATATTTTCAGGAGGGGAAATTTATCAAAAAGGGGGACGAATGATATGGGGATTCATTTAAATCTCAATAAAAGACTCAGTAAAATTGTTATTTCGGGGCTTTTTGTTTTTACTTTTTTATCACTAAACACGACTGCGGGACTCGCGGCTTATGAGGCAAATGGGACATATACCGGCAAACATCTCATTCCCATGGGTAACGCTGTCGGCATTAATCTTCAATCTGAGGGCGTTATGATTGTCGGCGTGCCGGATGTATTGGCCGACGGGGAGTCTTCATCTCCGGCTCGTGACGCCGGCCTATCCGCGGGTGATATCATCACGCAGCTTGGCACACAGCGTGTTTCAACAAATGAAGATCTTAAATCGGCAATTGAGAAACTCGATGGCTCCCCCGTTGCAGTCAAAATTACACGCGGCACAAATATCCTGCAGATAAAAATGACGCCGCATAAAACTGCGGACGGACGCTGTGAGCTCGGCCTATGGATGCGTGATAGTATTGCCGGTATTGGCACATTAACGTTTTATGACCCTGATACAGGCGTTTTCGGCGCCTTAGGACACGCCGTCAATGACAATGAAACAGGCGTCATCATCCCGCTCAGAACAGGTTCGGTAATGCGGTCTTATGTGACGGATGTCATACAAGGCAAGGCCGGTATGCCAGGACAGCTCCACGGAACATTCAACGCCGAGAACATACTCGGCAGCCTGACACAGAATTCCTCCTGCGGCATATTCGGAATAATGGAAAAGAACGATTTGATGACCGGCAAAAAAGCGCTTCCTGTTGCTGATTCTTCGGAGATTAAGACCGGTCCGGCAACCATTCTATCGAATGTGACTGGCACAGACGTTGAAGAATATAAGGTTGAGGTCACACGCATTTATACGGGCGCCGAAGCCATCGGCCGCAGTCTGATGATCAGCGTCAAAGACCAGCGGCTCATTGCCGAAACCGGCGGGATTGTTCAGGGCATGAGCGGCAGCCCAATCATCCAGAACGGCAAAATTGTCGGTGCCGTGACGCACGTGCTCATTAATGACCCGACACGCGGCTACGGCATATCAATAGAAAACATGCTCGATACGATTATAGATAATGCCAACAAGAAGGCGGCATAGAAAATGCGATAAAAGTAGGGGCGGATTCCACATCCGCCCTGTGCCTTGTGGTGAGCGGAAATGGAATCCGCCCCTACATAGTGATAATAAAACAGGTAAGAATAATAAGCGGCTTGGTTCTGATATAAGCTGATGATTGCATAAAGCAGGCAATGATAGTAAAATATGCATAATAAAATAAAAGGAGCATTGACGTGCAGACAAAGACACATATAGAGGTGCGCTTTCCGGACTGTGACCGTATGGGCATCGTGCATCACGCGGTATACCCGATTTGGTATGAGATGGCCAGAATGGACTTTTTTCAGGAGATGGGGTTCTCGTTTGCCGAAATGAACTCGATCGGCGTCAATCCGACAATGGTCGATCTTCATTTGCAGTATAAGCAGTCGGCGACATACCCGCAGTCTCTTTATATCATTACCCGCATGGGTGAATACGCGCCAAAAAAGCTTGAGCTCTTATACGAGACATTTGATCTGCACGGCGGTGCGCCGATCAACACCGCGCGCACCTTCCACATATGGACAGGACCTGACAACAAGTCCTACAACCTTGAAGAAAACCTGCCGCACATATACGAAAAAATAAAGAACGCAGCAGAATAGCTGATAAAGCCCTGTTCGGAGCAATACCAGACAGGGCTTTATCAAATAAACGGACAGAAAAATATGAATTGCATCTAGATACACGAAGTATTATAGTAAGCCTCATAAAAACATCTCCCGTTGGAAGAAGGCTTTTACCGCATGGACAGCCAGAAGAATGATTTTTCAAAGGGCAGTATCGCGAAGGCCATCATGAGGTTGGCCATTCCGATGACGGTCGCCCAGCTCATCAATATCACGTACAATATTGTCGACAGAGTATACATCGGCCATATCGCTGACGGGCGCAACGCGTTGACGGGTATCGGCATCACGCTGCCAATTATTTCGATACTCATCGGCTTTGCCAATCTTTTCGGCACAGGCGGCGCGCCACTGTGCTCAATGGCGAGAGGCCGCGGGGACAAGCGCGAGGCCGAGCATATCATGGGCAATTCCTTTGTTATGCTGGTTATCAGCGGGATCTTACTCACTGCTCTCTGCCTGATTTTTAAGAGGCCGCTTTTGAATCTTTTCGGCGCGGACGGCTCAAATTACAAATATGCCGACGAATTCCTGACCGTCTATATGTTTGGCACCGTCATGGTGATGATCAGCTTGGGGATGAATCCGTTCATCAATTCACAGGGTTTTGGTAAAATCGGTATGCTGACTATTGCGCTGGGTGCCGTTGTCAATATCGTCATCGATCCCATTTTCATCTATGTTTTCAATATGGGCGTGAAGGGTGCGGCACTGGCAAATATCCTGTCACAGACATGCTCGGCGATATGGGTTGTACGATTTCTGACGGGGAAAAAAGCGATACTCCGGCTCCATATCAAAGATTTTTACTTAAAAGCAAGGACAGTCGGCAGAATTATGGCGCTTGGCGTATCGGGCTTTTGCATGAGCCTTACAAACAGCCTCGTCCAAATTGTCTGCAATAAGACGCTCATGGCATACGGCGGAGATTTATACGTCAGCATCATGACGGTCATCAACGCCATCCGAGAAGTCGCGGGTTTAGGCATGATCGGCATCACAATGGGCGCCGTGCCGGTGCTCAGCTTTAATTACGGCGCCGGGAAATACGACCGCATCCGTCAAGGTATCCGCTTCTCAACAGCGGCAGGCCTCATCTGCGCTGCCGTTCCGTGGGTTTTCATAATGCTCTTCCCGCAGATATTCATCCGCATTTTCAACGGCGATCCCGATTTGATCAAATATGGCGTCCCGGCGTTCCGTATCTATTTTTCATCCTTCTTTTTTATGACCTTCCAGATGGTGGGCCAAACCGTTTCGCAAGCGCTTGGCCGTGCCAAATCCGCCGTATTCTTCTCGCTGCTTCGGAAAGCCTTCATTGTCGCGCCGCTCACAGTCATATTGCCGCAGCTTTGGGGGCTCGGCACAAACGGCGTTTTTTGGGCAGAGCCGATTTCAAACGTTGTCGGCGGTCTTGCCTGCTATATCACTATGATTTTTATTGCCTATATCCCGCTCGGCCGTCTTGAACGGCAGCAGCAAGTGCCTGTTTTAAAAAACTGACCAGTTAGACAATGAAATTCTACAAAAACTGCGTTTCATTATTATATGATTACACATTGGTTATTCACGTAAAACATGATAAGATGAAATAGTAAAAAGCAAAGATGCTTTTATGACAGAACGCTGTCATAAAAGCATCTTTTCGGGATATTGCCTCTCAAAGGTTTAATTCTTTGATTTTTTCTATGAGCCGGGGTTGAATGAGCGGATATGTCCAATTTGCAGGCATCATCTCAAACAGTTCGACCCTTTCAATTTCCATTTCCGGAAGCTCTCCGAATTCGGTGATATCTCCGTAATACAGCATTCCAAAGGTCTCAATGTTTTCTTTTATAACAGAGTATTCTTGTATGGCTTGGGCAGACTTCGGACAAACTGAGTGTCAGCGATGTCCTCACATAATCCTCGGGCTGATTGTCCATTCCTGGCCGCCTATCCTGTTTTCTAGCTTCGGATAAGCAAGAACATAAAAATCGGTCGCATCGGACTCTTTTCGGAAAATGGCTTGCGCCGTCCCCTCGAGAGTTGATGCCGCAGCGGGCTTCGTGATAACAGGCAACGCTGATTTCTCTTTGATTTCGCGCAGGACGCCCATTCCCTTTTTGTTCATCGCCAGCACGCGGATATACGGCGGCGGTGTCAGACTCTCCTCCGCATTTATGCCAAGTACGGCACACAGCAGCATGCGCCGAAGGCGTGACATCGCATACCGTTTCGTTTTTGTGCTCTCGAGTATCGACTGGACTGACGGCATTTTTTTGGCAAAGCGCATTAATCTCTGGTCAAGGCCTTCGGACGCATCCGCGAGTCTCGCGAAATTTTCGTTTGGTATCATTCTGAGCCGAGCCAGTACGGCTGTTTCAGCATCATCCATAAAAACCGGACCGCGGCCGGACGTTATCTCGTCTGTTAAAATCTTTGCCGATGACACCGGCATTAAGCGCCACGGCTGCTTGCCGTCCTTCAAAAGTCGCCTGAGAGATGACGCCGACTCCGCGCCGTCGCTATCATGCGCTGACCCAAAGCGACGGATTGTCAGCGGTTCCATTCTTGACTTTATTTCTTTGAGCGCCTTTAAATACTCTATACCAAGAATATTGTTGGGTGTTTTTAATACCTCGGCTTTTTCTCCCAGAATTTTATATGCCGCTTTATACCGCGCGGCGGCGTATGAAATACCGGATTTTAGTTCTTCTTTAACCAGACTGGGGAAGTCGGCTGATATCAAACAATCGGCGAGCACCGCAAGGCTCTCAGTCTCCCCCGTCTCGCTGCCGAACGAGAGATGCGTACAAACACCCAGTGCGTCCAAGAGCATGACGCCGCCGCGCGCAAACCCCTCAGCGGATGAGAGGACGTAAGGCAGCGGCAGCTCAATAACAAGATCAGCACCGGCAGCAACCGCTGATAACGCCCGCGCATGTTTTTCAAAAACGGCAAAATCGCCGCGCTGAACGAAATTACCGCTCATTGCACAAACGATGGCGCAATCCTCTCCGATTATCGACCGCGTTTGAGTAATATGTCGGACATGACCGTTATGAATTGGGTTATACTCACAAACAATTCCCGCCGTTTTCAAGTTTTTATCTCCAATGTTACAATTCTACAAAAATTCTTGATATATTACAATTATAGTATTAAAATAACGTTTGTCCTATTTTATTTTATATATATCTATTTAGCAAGGGGTTTGGAAAATGAATGTATTAGTTATCAACGCAGGCAGTTCCTCTTTAAAATATCAGTTGTTTGACATGGAATCGGAAACTGTCGTCGCAAAAGGGATTTGCGAACGGATCGGTATTGATGGACGGCTCAAGCATACGCCTGTTTTAAACGGCAAACCTGAATATAAAGAAAATATCCCCCTGCCCACCCACGCCGAAGCAATCAATGCTGTAATCGAAAAACTAACGAGTAAAGATTACGGTGTCATAGAGAGCCTCAAAGAAATAGGCGCAATCGGACACAGGGTTTTGCATGGCGGCCAGAAGTTCTCCCAGAGTGTACTCATTGACGACGATGTCATATCTGCTATCACAGAATGCATCCCTTTAGGTCCTCTCCATA
Source organism: uncultured Eubacteriales bacterium (assembly GCA_942492735.1). Taxonomy (GTDB): domain Bacteria; phylum Bacillota; class Clostridia; order Oscillospirales; family Oscillospiraceae; genus Sporobacter. The sequence goes on along the minus strand of OW818648.1, from coordinate 2,470,727 downwards.
ACCCAGCCAATCTTATGGGGATAAAGGCTTGTCAAAAAGTAATGCCGGGCGTTCCTCAGGTCGCCGTTTTTGATACCGCTTATCATCAGACGATGCCAAAATATGCCTATATTTATCCGATTCCCTACAGCTATTATGAGAAATACGGGTATCGCCGTTACGGCTTCCACGGCACATCTCACCGCTATGTGGCACAGCAAGCACTCGAATTTTTAGGCATCCCCGCCGAAGGCTCCAGGTTAATCACCTGCCATCTCGGAAACGGCTCGTCGCTCGCCGCCATTAAGGACGGCAAATCTATCGACACAACCATGGGCCTATCGCCGCTCGAAGGTCTGCCGATGGGCACACGCAGCGGCAGCATTGACCCCACTATAATGTCCGTTATGGCAGACAATGAGGGCCTAACGATTCATCAGATCATGGAGGTCCTGAATAAAGAATCCGGTGTTCTGGGCATTTCAGGTGTTTCGTCGGATTTCCGCGACATCGAAGAAGCGGCGGCCGCGGGTAATGAGCGCGCCAGACTTGCTCTTGACATCTTTAATTATGACGTCAGAAAGTACATCGGGGCTTATATGGCCGCCATGGGCGGAGCGGACGCGATCGTCTTCACAGCAGGATTGGGCGAGAATGGGCCGGAAACAAGAGCACAGATCATGGAAGGCCTTGAGCCAATGGGCATCTTTATCGATAAAGAAAAGAACAATTTCAAAGGTCAGCTCAGGGAAATAACCGGCGAGGGCTCTAAAGTCAGGATTATCGTCATCCCAACCAATGAGGAGCTTGTCATCGCAAGGGATACCAAGCAGATCGTCGAATAATATCTTAAGAATTATAAACGAGCGCCGGCCGACAGTTAAACGCACTGTAAGCCGACGCTTTTTTGTCTGGCAATACAGCAGTACGCTAAATTTTGGGTTGACAGCAGAAGTCATACAGACTATTCTAGTCCTAGCATATTTAGAATGGCAATGATATTCTGGCATAAAATGCCAACGTCGTATCATTTCCGAAGACTGCTTGTTCAAGGACTTCGCGTGATATGACAGACTAAAAACCGATGCTGACTTGTTGCAGCAGAATGGACGATTTAAATGGACATTTTTGAAAAGTGCTTCAATTATAGCACCGCAGATGATGCAAAAAAACAGGGCCTGTATCCTTATTTTCATGCGCTTGAGTCAAAGCAGGATGTTGAAGTCATTATGGAGGGAAAGCGCCGGATCATGCTCGGGTCCAACAATTATCTTGGGCTAACGACGTATCCGGAAATTATTGAAGCAGGCATCAAAGCCTTCGAGAAATACGGCTCAGGCTGCTCGGGATCGCGTTTTTTAAACGGAACGCTTGAGCTGCACCTTGAGCTTGAATATGAACTGGCCGAATTTGTCGGCAAGGAATCCTCCGTGACCTTCTCAACAGGTTTCCAGTCGAACCTCGGCATCATCAGCGCCATTGTCGGTCACGGCGACTATGTCATTTGCGACAGGGAAAACCATGCGAGCATTTATGACGGCTGCCGCCTCAGCTTCGGAAAAATGCTGCGCTACCAGCATAACGACATGGAGGATCTGGAACGGATTCTTCAGAATCTTCCGGACAGTGGCGGCAAGCTGATCGTTACCGACGGCGTCTTCAGCATGGGCGGGGATATCGCAAAGCTGCCCGAAATCGTCAAGCTGGCCAAAAAATACGGCGCACGGACGATGGTGGATGACGCGCACGGACTCGGTGTCATGGGTAACGGCGGGCGCGGCACAGCAGATTATTTCGGACTTACCGACGAGATCGATATCTTGATGAGCACATTCAGCAAATCACTTGCCAGCCTGGGCGGTTATATGAGCGCTTCCAATAAAGTCTGCGATTTTGTGCGTCATAACTCAAGACCGTTTATTTTCTCCGCCTCAATGACGCCGGCAAGCTGCGCAACGGCACTTGCGGCGCTGCGCTACCTGAAGCAGCATCCCGAAATCTCCCAAAGGCTGTTGGACTTATCGGCTTATGCGAGGAACGGCCTTATAAAACGCGGACTTGAAATCAAGCTCTCCACAACACCGATCATCCCGATATATACATATGATGTGATGAACACGCTCGTCAAAGCCAAAGCTCTTTATGATGCGGGTGTTTATGTTAATCCGGTCATGGCTCCGGCAACACCGCCGAACGAATGCCTGCTCCGGACGAGCTATATGGCGACACATACAGAGGCAATTCTTGATGAAGCCATGGATATCATACAGAAAGTCCTGGTGGGATAGCTTGCAGAAAGTGGTTTTATTGACTGGAGGCAGTAAAGGCATCGGTTATGCAACAGCGAAGAGCTTTGCCGAAAAAGGCTGCAGAATATACGAGATCAGTCGAAGTGATATTCCCAATCCCGGCGTCATACATATTACCGGCGATGTTACCGATAAAGCGTCCGTGGAAGCCGCGGTGAGCCAGATCATGGCGCGTGAAGACCGGATCGATGTGCTGGTTTGCAATGCCGGAACCGTCATATCGGGCGCAATTGAGTTTACAGAAATGCATGATATTAAGAAACTGATGGAACTCAATTTTTACGGTATGGTCAATACTGTGTGCGCCGTGATTCCGATCATGCGGAAAACCGGCGGCAGGATTATCTGCCTCAGTTCGATGGCGGCCGTCTTCCCTGTCCCGTTTCAGGCATATTACTCCGCCTCGAAGGCGGCAGTCAGCGCATACACTTTTGCTCTTGCCAACGAAGTTAAAGATTTCGGTATCAGTATTTGCGCCGTTCTTCCGGGCGATACGAAAACCGAGCCGATTCGGACGAAGATCTATACCGGCGATGATGTCTACGGCGGTAAAATCGAGCGATCCGTGAAAGTCATGGAACACGATGAGGCCAATGGCATGGCGCCCGACAAGGTTGGCCGCTTCGTCAGCAAGGTTGCTCTGAAAAAACGCGTCAAGCCATATTACGTCGTGGGTTTCATTTATAAGCTTGAGTATTTTCTCTCACGCATTCTCCCGGCTGCCGCTGCCAGAATGGTTGTCGGAATGATATATACGAATGAATAAGCCATATTTTATCGTTATTTTTGTTGACAATTATGATATTGAATGTTAAACTTAGCAAGCCGCTTTGAACGGGCTATAAGTGAAAACACAACAGTTTTCCGCCTTGAGAGCGAGACTCAATAATTATGAGGTGAAACAGCTTGACGCATGCAATTATCGAAACAGGTGGAAAACAGTACAGAGTCGCCGAGGGTGACGTAATTTATATTGAAAAGCTCCCCGTGGAGGCTGAACAAAAAGTGACGTTTGACAAGGTCCTCGCTTTAGTCGGCGACGCCGGAAATACCTTTGGCACACCGACTGTTGCCGGTGCTACCGTCACAGGCAGCGTTGTTAAAAACGGCAGAGCGAAAAAAATCATTGTCTTCAAAATGCACGCAAAAAAAGGTTACCGCAGGAAGCAAGGCCACAGACAGGCCTACACGAAAGTACAGATTGATAAGATCTCTGTGTAAGAGATTCTTCATTAGAGACACTAAATTTGGAGGTGTAAGTAATGGCACATAAAAAAGGTATGGGCTCCACAAAGAACGGACGTGACAGTAAGTCCAAGCGCCTTGGGCCTAAGAGAGCCGACGGACAGTTTGTTCTGGCCGGCAACATTCTTGTCAGGCAGCGCGGGACGAAAATTCACCCCGGCGTCAACGTGGGCAAAGGCAGTGACGACACACTGTTTGCACTCAAGGACGGCAAAGTCGCGTTTGAACCCCTTGGCCGTGACCGCAAATGCGTATCGGTCTACGAAAACCTCGCGCAGTAAAGAACATATAAAAGGGCTGCTCAGAAATGAGCAGCCTTTTTTGTTAATGTTAATAGCCTTCCATCATGTAGGGAGCGGTCTTGACCGTTCCTCCGCGCCGTATTTGCGGGAGAAATCTATTTCCGTTTCTTCTTCATTTTATCAAGCATGAATTTCAGCATAAGGCTCGGGCCGATGACCAAATCTCTAATAAAACCAAAAGCACTGAGCTGCTCCGTCCCATCATGAACCATATAAGTCCTTGTGGAGGTTGGACCTTTGATACCCATAGCCTCTAAATCAATACTGCCGTCTCTGACAACGACAGAATAAAATATTGCGATAATTGTCAAACGAATGTTTTTCTCCAGATTCCGAAAGCCCTCGATCAAACTCCTGTTGTAATGCGTCAGCGGGTCGCCCCGGACTTTTCCAAGCATCTGGACCTCATCCTGCAGGCTGTCGAGAAACATCAGATGGTCAGCCCAACATTTGCCAATGGCGAACATTTCGATCTGCCGCTCCGCGCGCAGGAATTCACGTTGTCCGACAAGCGTAAATAATTCACCGTACTTTTCCGGAGCTTCTTTTTCCATTACAGATAGGGTCGCTCCGCATGACGTGTCCAGCAGAATTTTTTCCCTTCGTTTGTGGACGAGCAGACGCTGGTCCTCAACGATGGCGGCATATTTGAAAAGTGTTACCTTGGCGTCGAATAGTTGGCCTTCCACAACCCTTTGCGTATGCAGAATCGCTTTTCTGAAAACGGGATTTTCAAGCAGCTCAGCCTGTTTCAGCTTCTTGAATTTTTCCGGAATGCTTTCAATCAGCCCGTACCGGACGACAAGATTATCCTCAAGACTCAGGAAAAACCGGCTCTCGCCGGGGTCCCCCTGCCTTCCGGCGCGGCCTCTGAGCTGATTGTCGACACGGACGCTTTCATGTCTATTCGTGCCAATGACATACAACCCGCCAAGCGCGCATACCTTATCGTATTCGACTGAATACAATTCATCCGCGTTTTTACCCCCAAGCCGGATATCAACACCGCGTCCGGCCATATTCGTTGAAATCGTGACAGCGCCGAACTTTCCGGCGTTTGCGACGACCTCGGCTTCCCCCTCGTCGTTTTTGGCATTGAGAACGGCGACGCCGGGGATGTCGGCGAGCATTTGAGCTAGATACTCCGATTCCTCGATGCTGCACGTTCCCAGGAGAACCGGTCTGCCCTTTTCATGCGCTTTTCTGATTTCCACAGCGACGGCTTCATACTTTGCCTGTTTATGGGTGAATATGGCATCCGGATGATCCTCACGTATACAGGGCTTGAAGGAGGGTATGACCGAGACGCTTTTGCCGTAAAACCGGAGCAGCTCAGCCGCCGCAGGGCAGGCTGTACCCGTCATACCGCAAAAATCGGGATAAAGCCTGAGATAATTCTGCAGTGTGATGCTGTTCATAACCCGACCCTGTACTTTCGGGGTGAGGCCTTCTTTGATTTCAACTGCCGTATGCAGACCCTCAGACCACTGTCTGTTGACGGCGATGCGCCCGGTAAACTCGTCAACAAGAAGAATCTCGCCGTTTTTGACAACATAGTCCACATCTCTTTTAACGAGATGCTCGGCTTGCAGGATGAGATTAATCTTTGAAAGAATGTCCAGGTTTTTATCGTCATATAGATTTTCGAGCTGCAGCTTCTCTTCGGCAAAGGCGATGCCGCCCTCCTCGAGATAAATCGAATTCCCATTCTCCTCTGTCTCAAAGTGGATGCCTTTTTGCATCTCGGCGACAACCTTGAACAATTTTTTACCAATCTCAGTCCGGGCGGGCACGTCCCCCGCAATGACAAGGGGAATGCGCGCCTCATCGATCAGGATAGAGTCAGCCTCATCGATAACAGCAAAGTGAAACGGGCGCTGAACAATATCGTCCGGCTCATATCCGAGAAAACTCCTAAGGTAGTCAAAACCCGCTTCTTTAGCGGTGATGTACGTCACATCCGCCCTATAGGCTTGTCTTCGACCGGCTTTGTCCGTCACCTCGTTGATATAGCCGACCGACATGCCCAGCAGCTCATAGATCGGTTTCATCCAAAGCGCGTCTCTTTTCGCCAGATAATCGTTGAACGTCAGCACGTGAACGCCCTTCCCCGACAACGCCTTTAAATACGCGGTAAAGACGGCGGCGAGCGTTTTTCCCTCACCGGTCGCGAGTTCAACGATCGCCCCTTCCGTCATAGCCGCGGCGGCCAGCAGCTGCACATCATGCGGCGTGATGAACAGCGTTCGTTTCACCGCTTCAAATACAAAGGCGAAAGCCTCCGACAGCAGCTGCTTTTCGTCCTCGCCGCGTATGGCGCGTTCCCGTAGTACTAGCGACATCGCTGTGAGTGCCGCGCTGTCGCATGATGAATAATCAAGTGTTTTTACTTTTGAGAGCACCGGCTTGAATGGCTTGAGGTTGTACTCGATATTTTTAAGATTAATCATTTGATTCATCTCCGTTCCATCAGTTTTTTAGAAATCAGAAACAGCAAGCAAAACCGCGGATAACCCGTGGCTATTGCCTGCTGTATTGGAACGGCGCTTTATTCTGCTTTTTGCGTGAACAATTTAACCGCCGTAAAAGCGCGGTTAATTAGTCTATCAAGAGCGAGGGCCATTACGCACAGCGCGACGATGAAAAAGAAAGGCGTGATATCGGCGACGCTGACGCATAAATAGATGACAAAGGAGACAAACATGGACGCAACGATTAAAACTTTTTGTATACTTCGCGCTTTCATGTTGTCACCCGCCTTTCTTATGCTCAAGTGAATTGTAAGCGTTTTGGAATTAAAAGTCAACAGCGCGACACAAAAAAACCGTCTTGTGTCCCGACATACCCCGCAGGTATACGAAAAGCTACATGGCTTTTAAATATTTCACATTATGATGATACGCTGATAATTGACATAACGGCTGAAAAAATATAACATGTTGTATCATATGGATATTGGAGGAATTTTCCTTGGACAGATATATTCTTGCGCTCGATCAAGGCACGACGAGTTCGCGGGCCATCATCTTCGACAACAGGCAAACCATCGTCTCCATGGCCCAGAAGGAGTTTCCGCAGCTGTTCCCACGCGACGGCTGGGTCGAACAAGACCCGATGGAAATCTACGCGTCTCAATATTCCGTCATGATGGAGGCTATTACCAAAAGCAATATCAGTGTCGGTGATATTGCCGCCATTGGCATTACAAACCAGCGGGAAACAACAATCATGTGGGACAGGACGACCGGTCTTCCCGTCTGCAACGCAATCGTCTGGCAGTGCCGCCGGACATCCGAAATCATTGATGCGCTCACAAAAGACGGATACAGCGACTACATAAAAGCGACGACAGGACTTATACCAGACGCATATTTTTCAGGTCCGAAAATCAAGTGGATTCTTGACAATATCGAAGGCGCGCGCGAAAAAGCTGAGCGCGGTGAGCTTCTATTCGGCACGGTCGACACCTGGCTCATCTGGAAGCTCACAAACGGACGCGTCCATGCCACGGACTACACAAACGCGAGCCGGACAATGCTTTATAACATCCACACGCTCGAGTGGGATGAAAAGCTGTTGAATATGATGGGCGTTCCCCGCTCTGTTCTGCCGGAGGTACGCGGATCCTGCTGTTTATACGGTTCGGTGCCGGTGCTGGGCGCTCTCATTCCTATCGCCGGTGTCGCAGGTGACCAGCAGGCCGCCCTTTTCGGGCAAACCTGCTTTGACGCCGGTACGGCAAAAAACACGTATGGCACGGGCTGCTTCCTCCTGATGAATACGGGAGACTTGCCGGTGACGAGCCAAAACGGGCTTATCACAACAATTGCCGCCGGAACAGACGGCACCGTTGGTGTCAGTGGTAAGGTCAATTATGCGCTAGAGGGAAGTGTTTTCACAGGCGGGGCCATCGTTCAGTGGCTTCGAGACGAGATGCGCTTTTTCACCCAAAGCCACGAATCAGAAGCTTTGGCCAGCAAGGTGGCGGATACGGGTGGCGTATATCTAGTTCCGGCATTCACAGGCTTAGGCGCGCCGTATTGGGATATGTACGCCAGAGGGCTACTTGTCGGTATGACACGCGGTACAACACGCGAACATATCATCCGCGCTGCACTGGAATCGATTGCATACCAGTCTTGCGACCTCGTCCGAGCCATGGAACTCGATACCGGAATTCATCTGAGTGATCTGAGCGTCGACGGCGGTGCGTCTCAGAATGCTTTCCTTATGCAGTTCCAGGCCGATATGCTCGGTATCTCTATTCGCCGCCCTGTCGTGCACGAGACAACGGCACTTGGGGCCTGTTACCTTGCGGGGCTCACTGTTGGTATATGGAGCGGCCTCGATACGCTGAAAAAGCTTTTGCGCTGTGACAAGCGCTTTGAGCCCACGATGAATATAGAAAACCGCGAAAACCTGATGGAGGGATGGCACAAGGCCGTCAGTCACAGCCGGGGTTGGGCGAAATGAGCTCTTGCATAAATCTACCAGGCAAGGTATAATTCCAAAAAAGGGGGGCAGCAAAATGCGTATTAAAATCACATCCGACAGCACCTGCGACCTCACGAAAGAACTGATCAGCCAACGCGAAATCCATATTTTTCCGTTGACAATCATAAAGGGCGGGAAGGAGTATCTTGATGGCATCGAGATTCAGCCCGCCGATATCTTCGAGCATGTGGAGAGCGGAGCCGGCATCACAATGACGTCAGCCGTCAATGTGAGCGATTTTGAGGAAAAGTTTACAGAATTTCTCAAGGATAATGACGCCGTAATCCACATCAGCATAGGCAGCGGTTTTTCGGCGTGCTGCCAAAACGCCGTTATTGCCGCAGCGAATTTTGACAATGTTTTTATCGTTGACTCAAAGAATTTATCCAGCGGCGTCGGGCATCTTGTATTAGACGCCTCCATCATGGCGGAAAACGGGATGGAGCCTGTTCAAATTGTTGAGCGTCTTAACGAATCATCCGAAAAGATTGAAGCCAGCTTTGTCATCGACACCCTAAAATACCTGCATAGAGGCGGCCGGTGCTCCGGAATCGCTCTGCTCGGCGCGAATGTGCTGAAGCTGAAGCCATGTATCGAGGTCATTAACGGAAAAATGGATGTCGGCAAAAAATACCGCGGTAATTTTGATAAGGTCATTCTTCAGTATGTGAACGACAAGCTTGCAGGCAGGGACGACATTGATTATCGGCGTATTTTTATCACCCACCCACCGGGCATGTCCCAGGCGATTGTCGACAGCGTCATCACCGAGATTAAATCACTCGGAACGTTCGAGGAGATGATCGAGTCCTATGCCGGCTGCACTATCTCGCACCACTGCGGACCTGTCTGCCTCGGGGTGCTCTTCTACACGAAATAAATACGCAAGCGGCGGTAAAACCGCCGCTTGTTTTATACTGTTTTCGGGCGGGTTGATCCCGTCTTTGCTTTTGCTATACTTTCCCGAACCGCATCGGGCAGATAACGCGGCAGGTGTCGCAGTTTGTCACCTCAAAACCGCGTTCGTTGTTGAAGTATGTATTCGGCCGGCAGCGTTTTTGAATCGCGCCTGTACCGGTGAGTGCACCGGCGGGACAGCTATCTAGGCAGAGCCTGCAGTTCTCAATGCAAATGCTTTTCGTTATTTCATCGGACGGCAAATTCAAATCAGTCAAAACAGCGCCGAAATTAAGTGAATTCCCATACTTTGCATTGAGAACCAGAGAGCTCTTGCCGAAGGAACCAAGCCCGGCCAGTACCGCAGCATGTCTCATTGACAATAGGCCCCGTCCCTCCATTTCTTCAGCCTTCCAATACTCATATGGGCCGTCTGACGGGAGTGGAACCCCGGTTCCGCCGTGATTACGCTCGATTTCCAATGCGGCGTAATATGCAATCCGGTCCAGTTCGATTTTTGTAATGCTGCCAACCCTGTTATAGATGATTCTTGGGCTGACCTTATAAAGGCCCTTCGGAATCGCGATACCAAATACGACAACAGCCTGGCATTCAGGATAGATATCCTTCGGATGAAAACCGGCAGGTGCGTCGTTAAACCTATCGATATTCGCAATCCCGCAGACATCGGTGCCGAGCTTCATAAATATTTTTCTAATATCTTCTTTCATACCAAAACTCCTTTTAGTCGTAGCCGTTCGGATTGTTTCTTTGCCATCTCCAGGTATCGCGGCACATATCCTCCAGCGTCAGCTCCGCTTTCCAGCCCATCAGTTTGGACGCTTTTTCAGCATTCGCATAGCATTCGGCAATGTCCCCTTCCCGTCTGCCGGTTATTGTATACGGGATGTCAATATTATTCACTTTGATGAAGGCATTGACAATATCAAGCACGCTGCAGCCGATACCGGTACCCAGGTTAAAAACCTCGACGCCCGCATGCTTACGGCAATACTCCAGCGCTGCGACATGTCCTTTGGCCAGATCAACCACGTGGATATAATCCCTGATGCCTGTTCCGTCCTTCGTCGGGTAATCGTTGCCATAAACACTTAATTTCGACAGCTTACCGACGGCGATCTGGGAGATATACGGCATCAAATTATTTGGTATGCCGTTCGGCATCTCGCCCATTGTACCGGATTGATGCGCGCCGACGGGATTGAAATACCGCAGCAGTACAGCCGACATGTCTTTTCGGGCGGCTGCTGTATCGGCGATGATCTGTTCAACGAAAAGCTTCGTACTCCCGTAAGGGTTTGAGCAGGGGCCTGTCGTCATATCCTCAACGAGCGGCAGACTTCTCGGCGTCCCGTAAACGGTTGCCGACGAGCTGAAAATAACGGTATTGACATGATATCTTTCCATGGTTTCAAGCAGCGTCAGGGTGCAGTCGATATTATTCCGGTAATATGCAAGCGGGATTTTAACAGACTCGCCGACTGCTTTTAAACCGGCAAAATGGATAACGCCATCAATCTTGTTTTTCTCAAAAACAGTTTCGAGGGCCTTTTTGTCGGACACATCTACATCGAAAACTGCAACACTCTGTCCGGTTATCTGCTCAATTCTATGAACAACCTCGGGTGAACTGTTGGAAAAATTATCGGCAATTACGACCTCATAACCCGCATTCAGAAGCTCTACAGCCGTATGAGAGCCGATATATCCAGCACCGCCTGTCAGTAATATTTTCATGATTTCCTCCGCTCCGCTGTATTGTACCGCAACGGCACATTTCGTCAATTTGTATTTGTCTGCGCCTCTTAATTCCATTAGTAAATTTATGACAGTATAACATAAGTTTCCTATGAGGGCAATCACCCAATATAATTGTTTGATTTGATTTCGCATCATAAATTTGAAAATACCGTTAATCCTATAAGCAAACTTATATAATCAGAGGTGATTTTTCACGAGTCAAAAACATGTCGGAAGCCAAAGCATCAGCTTGCCGAATCCTCCCTCCATTGCTGCCAGCGCCTGTGTTGTCGGGAAAAAAGAAGGCGAAGGACCGCTGCGCGACAGCTTCGACTTTATAAATGACGATGCATTTTTCGGTGAAAAAACATGGGAAAAGGCGGAAAGCGCCATGCAGAAAATGGCATTGAACAAGGCGCTCGAGAAAGCCTCCCTTCCGCTGACGTCGATTGAATTTATATTTGCAGGCGATCTTTTAAACCAATGTATCGGTTCGGCTTTTTCGCTCAGGGACATCAGTATTCCATTTTTCGGACTCTACGGCGCCTGCTCAACAATGGCGGAAAGCCTTGCTCTGGCGGCAATGACCATTGATGGCGGCTTTGCCGACTGCACCGCTGCTGTCACGTCCTCACATTTCTGCAGCGCCGAACGACAGTTCCGCTTCCCTCTTGAATACGGCGGCCAGCGTACGCCGACAGCCCAGTGGACGGTGACTGGCTCCGGCGCTCTGATTTTGACCTCAGACGGTCCGGGGCCTTATATCAAGCATGTAACATGCGGCAAAATCGTCGACCAAGGCATCAAGGACGCGAACAATATGGGAGCAGCGATGGCGCCGGCAGCATACAGCACGCTGAGCGCACATTTTAACGACCTGGCTCTGCAGCCATCTGACTATGACTTAATCGTCACAGGCGATCTTGGTATCTTGGGCGCTGAAATCCTGATTGATTTCTTCAGAAATGATGGAGTCGATATGACACACAACTACAATGACTGCGGCCTTATGATTTTTTCCCGCGACACACAGGATGTCCACGCCGGCGGCTCGGGCTGTGGCTGCTCCGCGAGCGTTTTGTCCGGTCATCTGCTCAATGGCATGCGTGCGGGACGCTGGAAAAAGATCCTTTTCGCAGCCACAGGGGCCCTTCTCTCGCCGACCTCGACACAGCAGGGCGAGAGTATCCCCTGCATCTGCTGTGCTGTATCGATATCCACAACGAAATAGAGAAGGGGTTACGAATGACTATCTTTTTTGAATATTTAAAAGCATTTGCCGTCGGCGGCGCGCTTTGTCTGATTGGGCAGATCATTATTGATAAAACAAAATTGACACCAGCAAGAATTCTCACAGCGTACGTTGTCGCCGGTGTCGTCCTCGGCGCGGTTGGGCTCTACAAGCCGCTCGTCGATTGGGCCGGTGCCGGAGCCACGGTGCCGCTCACCGGTTTCGGTTACGTACTGGCCGAAGGTGTAAAAAAAGCCGTTGACGAAAAAGGCGTCATCGGCATTTTTACCGGTGGTTTTACGGCCGCCGCCGGCGGCATATGTGCAGCGATTTTCTTTGGGTATTTGATTGCACTGATATCAAAGCCGGGAGATAAAAGCTGAAAAAATGCCGGCTGCCAGTGACTGCGCGCATGACGCGCGGTGACTGGCAGCCGGCTTTTTGTTACGTGTTATATGTTTTCTTTGGGGACAAACTGGAGGTGATTTTCGACGGCATATTTTTCGGCGGTTGATCCGGGAATAACGCCCAATGTGATGCCCCTTCTGCTATAGAAAGCGGTATCACCGATTTTCGAGACTGACTCGGGGATTTCGAGGTTCATCAGACGGATGCAGTTATAAAACGCACTTTCCCCGATGTTGGTAACATTCTTTCCCATACTCACATTGCTTAAATGTTCACACGTTTTAAATGCCCACCCATCAATATCGACAACATCGTTGCCGATGGTGACACTTTCAAGGTCCTTGCAGCCATAAAAACAGTCGTTACCGATTCTCATAAGTGTGCTTTCCGGGATATTCACACATTTGAGGCTGACACAGTTTCTGAAGGCACCCATACCGAACGAGACAACGTTTTCCGGGAGGTCGATCTGCTCAAGGTCCGTCAGGAACGCGAAGGCGTAATTTCCGATATATTTCAGGTTTTTCGAAAGCTTCAGCTCCCTGATGGTCTGGCAGCCTCTGAATGCGCCATGATAGATCGTCGTGACCGAGTCCGGTACTGTGATGCTGACGAACTTGACACGCCACGCCATAGCAAAGCAGTCCAGGCCGATGTGGGTAACCGGCAAGCCGTCGATTTCGCTCGGAATTTCGACGGTTCTTTTAAGCCCGATGTATTTAACAAGCTCGATATGATCCGCATAGACGTTATAAATGTACTCCGCATTTTTCCTCGACAGTGTGACATCTGTCGCAATACCTGCCTGTGTACGTTCAAAATACGGGTCGTAAGCCTTCAGATCAATGCGGGACGCCTTGAGATACGGTATGTTAGACAGAACAACCGTCACTGGCCCTTGCTTGCCGTCCGACAGGACAGACGCCTTATCTATATCAACACTGTTCGTTTGAAGCTCCTGCGCCGCGATTTCGAGCAGTGAGGCAAATTCATCGCAGAGGTGTGAATAATCTATGGCGATGCACTGAACACTCTGCAATTCTCTAACGAGTGACGATTGGGCATCATTATGCCATATTCTTTCCATTTCCTCAGTGAGATACTGCATTTTTCGGACGTAATAATCATACTGGCTTGTAATAGAACGCATGTCAAGCGCTCTGTTCTTCAGGTTTTCGGGCGTCAAAAGTGAATCTTTATTATCATAAGGATTATCGAGCCCCAATTTCGAGAGCACCTTATATAAATAGTAGAGGAAGCTTTTATCCGGCAGCTGCTTCGTCGTACCTTTAATGCCGAAGTCACCATCAGTCTGCAGGTCTTCACGAGATTTCTTCAAGTCCGGTGCATTTGTGAAAGAAAAATCAATTGGGTCTTCATGACCTTCCGGTAATTTCACGATGTCGATTGGATGTAATGCAAGCTCCTTTGCCGCCAACTCCAGAAGCGATACATATTCGTCCGTGAGATACCCGAAATTTTTGAGCGAACTGCGCATATTTCCTAATTCCGCAATAAAGGAAGATTGGAGATCGTTATGCCACAAGCTCTCTAAATCTCCGACCAGGTACCTCATTCGCTCGATATAGAAATCGTACCGGTTCCTGATGTTTCGCATAGCGAGAGCCTTTTTTTCAAAAAGCTCCGCCGTAAATTCTTCCTTTTTCTCTTCATATGGGTTTTTCAGACCGAACTTCATAAACAACCTGATAAAGAAAAATCTTGCTCTGTTGTCAATCTCCGGTGGCGCGCTTGAAGTCAAGTCAAATGGGTTGGCCATGATCTCACTCCTTTTTATACCAGTCAGCGCCGGTATACTTCTATTATCTTAGTTCAAATATAAAGAACGCCGCATGCTACGTCAACATATTTTCAAATAATGTACAAAAAAGACAAAAAAATGTTGGTAGTACTGTCTAAAAATCTAACACGGCTGCCAACGATGTGGATTCATGCAAAAAGGGCATGCTTTCGGATAATGTATCCGCAGGCATGCCCTTTTTATTATTTAGGAGATTTTATACACCGGCAGTCGCCGGGAGCTTATCCGCGGCGTTTGCGACAAGCTCGATTTTACCGTCGACGACAGTGATGATTACCTTGTCGCCAGCCTTGATGCTGCCGTCAAGTATCTTTTCAGCTGCCGCATCTTCGACGGCGCTTTGTATGGCGCGCCGGAGAGGCCGGGCTCCGTATACGGGATCGAAGCCTTTTTCCGACAGCAGGTCAATGGCCGCTTCGTCGGCTGTCATGGTGATGCCCATGGCGAGAATACGGGTATTGACGACTTCAAGCATCATTGTGCTGATTTCACGGATATTCTCACGGCTGAGTTGATGGAAAACGATGGTCTCATCCACCCTGTTGAGAAATTCGGGCTTGAAAGTGCGTTTGAGCTCCTCCATGACGGCGCTTTTGATATTATCAAACGTCGTTTTCTCTTCATTCGTGCTCACAGAAGCAAACCCAAGCTTTTTCTGCTTATCTGTGATATTGCGCGCGCCGACGTTTGAGGTCATGACGATGATCGTATTTTTAAAATCAACGCGGCGGCCTTGAGAATCCGTCAGAATACCGTCCTCCATGATTTGGAGCATAATGTTAAAAACGTCTTCATGTGCTTTCTCAATCTCATCGAACAGCAGGACAGAATAGGGTTTACGCCGTACTTTTTCCGTTAGCTGGCCGCCCTCGTCGTAGCCGACATAGCCTGGGGGTGATCCGATTAGCTTTGAAACGGTGTGTTTTTCCATGTATTCGGACATGTCGACGCGCAGCATCGCGTTTTCGTCGCCGAACATGGCTTCCGCCAATGCTTTGCAAAGTTCTGTTTTACCGACACCTGTCGGACCAAGGAACAAGAAGGAGCCAATGGGGCGTTTCGGGTCTTTCAGCCCGACACGGCCGCGCCGGAGCGCCTTGGCAACAGCCGTTACGGCCTCGTTCTGGCCGACAACACGCTTATGGAGCACGTCCTCCATCTTGAGGAGGCGTTCGCCCTCATCCTCAGTGATACTGGTGACGGGAATTCCCATCCAGCCGGAGACGACGGCGGCGATGTCCTCGGGGCCAACGCTCCCGCGGTCTCCGCTTCGGATGGCTTCCCAGTTCTTCCGCGCTTTTTCGATTTCTTCATCGAGCTGGCGCTCATGGTCTCTAAGTCCCGCGGCACGCTCGAAATCCTGGCTCTTGACGGCTGCTTCCTTTTCGTTAGCAAGCGCTTCCTTCTTGCCTTCAAGGTCTTTTAGGTCAGGCGGGAGTTTCAGGTTTTCCATCCGGACGCGTGAAGCCGCCTCATCGATAAGGTCGATGGCTTTGTCGGGCAGGTATCTGTCATTGATATAGCGACTGGACATTTTTACGGCAGCCTCAATCGCTTCATCGGTGATCTTGAGCTTGTGATGCGCTTCATATTTATCACGCAGCCCTTTGAGGATCAAAATCGATTCATCCTGAGACGGTTCGTTGACTGTAACCGGCTGGAAGCGCCGTTCGAGTGCCGCGTCCTTTTCGACATGCTTTCTATATTCGTTCAGTGTTGTCGCGCCGATCATCTGAATCTCGCCGCGGCCTAATGCTGGCTTGATGATATTTGACGCATCGATGGCGCCTTCGGCGGCACCTGCGCCGATAATCGTATGCAGCTCGTCGACGAACAGTATGACGTCTCCGGCTTTGATCACTTCATCAATCGCCGCTTTAATGCGCTCTTCAAAGTCTCCCCTGTACTTTGTGCCGGCGACCATGCCGGTGAGGTCGAGCGATACGACGCGCTTATCTTTGAGCATTTCAGGAACATCTCCGGAGATGACGCGCTGCGCCAGTCCCTCCGCGATCGCCGTTTTACCGACGCCGGGCTCACCAATTAAGACCGGGTTGTTCTTGGTACGCCGAGACAGTATCTGGATAACACGCTGTATCTCATTTTCGCGACCGATGACAGGATCCAGGCTGCCGCTGCGCGCCATTTCGGTCAAGTCGCGCGAAAACTGGTCGAGCGTTTTTGTGTCTGATTTCTTTGCTTTGCCGACTGCCGCCGCCTGGCGCGGCTTATACTCGTTGCTGCCGAAAATATTGAGTATTTCCGTATACATCCGGTTCAGGTCGACGCCTGTTGATAGGACGAGCTTTGCGGCGACACTGTCATGCTCGCGGAGAATTCCCATGAGCAGATGCTCTGTGCCGATGTAGTTGTGCCCAAGCCTGTTCGCTTCGGTGACGGCCAGCTCGATGACGCGTTTCGCACGCGGCGTCAAGCCCTGAGGCGGAATTTCACCCTGTCCGCCGCGGCCGATGTGTTTTTCTATCAAGTCCAGGAGCAATCGGCTGTCTAGCCCTGATTCACGCAATACTTTTGCCGCGACACCGCCACCCTCACGCGCCAGACCCAAAAGAATATGTTCGCTCCCGACGTAGCCATGTCCCAGCTCGGCGGCAGCCGCCTGCGCCAGATCGAGAACACTTTTGGCTCGTTCCGTGAATCTGTCTTCAAATCTCATTATTCTACCTCCAATAACCAATGTCGGTTTATATTCAGTGGCCGGTTTGCTACGCCGGCCACTTTACGTATCCTTCGGTTCATTTATCACCAATTTTTATTGATTTTATGAATTATCACCGATTTCAAGTTTTCTGATATTATCTCGGATAGCGGCTGCCTTCTCAAAATTTTCTTCTACCGCAGCCTTTTTCATCTGCTCACGCAGAATATTGACTTCGCGGCGCCTCTGCATTTCAACATCGATCTCCGGTTTAATCTCAACGGGCTTTACAGACTGGGTCGTGTCAGCTTCATCATAACCGTTGTTCGCTGCCTGCACGCCGATCAGCGGGATGACGAATGTCGGAAACACCAGGCCAAAGCCTCCAAGCATTCTCCTATTCGGCCTTGCCCCGAATAATTCTGCAAAGACTTCTTCAAAGGAAGGTTCCGATCCGTCTATTGATCCATCCGTAAAACCGAGCTTTCCTGCGCAATCGGTACACAGATGCTTCTCCGTTATGTTCCCGTTAATATCCGATGTAAAGTGGAAATTCACTTCTTCTTTTCCGCAATTATCGCATTTCATTAATATAACTACTCCTTTCTTGGGGAATTGTGCTGTGTACGGCTATGCCGGACTTCGGGTCTGAAGACCCGAAAGGCACAAAACCCAGTTTGAAAGATTTATCTTTCAAACTTATTCTCCTTCCAAAAGACGTTATGCTGATGCTAAATAATATTAATCAGCATATGTTTATAAATACTTGCTCTCACAATATCCCGTTCCAGAGCAGGTACCGGCCTCAAAGCGCTGTTTCCTATCGCCGCCATAATGAGCTGCGCTTCATTCTTGTCTACAGCACCGCCCTGCAGGAGATTAGCCGTCAGAGCCGCCGCTGTATTCAGATCCATTTCTTCTCCGACCGCGTTCACCGTATGCATGATGAGCCGCTGCTCTTCCATACAGACGCGCGTTATTCTTATAAATCCGCCGCCGCCTCGTCTGCTTTCAACGATATACCCGTGTTCAGGTGAAAAACGCGTTGATATCACATAATTAATCTGGCTTGGTACGCATTTGAATCTATTCGCGAGCTCTGAGCGCTGGAGTTCAGCGCATCCGTTCATCTCGCTCAGTGTCTCGTTGATAAACCCGGCGATGATATCGCTCATTCCCATAGGGGCATCACCTCGATCATTACTGACTTTGACTATCTTTGACCTTTAAATTCATATTACATCAGTAGGATACGTATCGCAACTACCGTCAGAAGCAGCCATTCCCCGCAATAGCTGTTTATCTAGCTCTATCGTTTATTATCTCTTCATTTCGCATGATTTTGCGTGTTATTGCCGTTTTTCATCATCACAGAACTATTCTTCACCATCTGGCTTTCTGACATAATTCGTTTTGAAAATCGCCCCTCGTGTTCTCTGGTTTTAGGGCCATGATCCAAATCCGGACAATCGCCCCAGGGGCACGATACACTGCTTTTTACCATGTCCGTTCTCCTTTCGTCATACTTATGTGAATAGATTAATATTTACCGATTGTACTGTTATCTATACAACCTAAATTAAACTATTGATTTTTCGCATATTCGTGGTAAAATACTCATGATTTCTTAACGCCTCATTCAGAGGCTCCTGTACATAATAATGGAGGTATTAACATGGCATATAAAATTAGCAAGGAATGTGTTTCCTGTGGAGCCTGCGCTCCCAACTGCCCCGTCGAAGCGATTTCACAGGGCTCCGACCAGTATGTGATCGATGCGGAAAAATGCGTTGACTGCGGCTCCTGCTGCGAGGTCTGCCCGATGGACGCAATTTCTGCCGAGTAAAGCAACTTACATACGAAAATGCTGTCGTTTGAGAAAATGAGCTGCTTCCGCTTTTAGCTTGAGCGCTGTTTTCTGAAAAGGCAGTATTTTTTTATCAAATTATCAAACGGAGGTTTGACAAACCAGTGATACATGACGTGCTGTGGCCCGGCGGGCCAATGTTCATTCGTGATAATGACGCATTCCGCCTTGGTACGGATTCTGTTCTGCTGTCTTCTTTTGTCATGACAGGACGAGCCAAGCGCGCATGTGATCTCGGTTGCGGTACAGGCATCATTACGGTCCTCCTGGCTTGGAACGATCCCGCACTACACATCAGCGGTATTGAACTGCAGCCAGAATGGGCGAATATTGCCCGGGAGAATGCCCGGCTATGCCGGCTCGACGAAAGAATAAGTATCATCAGCGGCGACCTGCGCCGTCACCGAGAATTTCTTGAAGCCGGTGCGTATGACCTTGTCATTTCAAACCCGCCGTATTACGCCCAAGGCCGCGGGAAATCAGCAGAATGCGACTGCACTGCGACGGCGCGCGAGGAGAGGACATGCACCATCGGCGACGTCTGTGCCGCAGCTGCTTATCTGACGCGCTGGGGCGGGCGTTTTGCGCTTGTCCACAAACCCGAACGGCTGGCCGAAATCATCTGCGCGCTCCGGGATAACGGTCTCGAGCCGAAACGCCTTCGTTTCGTACAGTACAAAGCCGCGTCCGCGCCAAACCTCATTCTGATTGAGAGCCGTCGCGGCGGCAACCCCTCTCTCACAATCGAGCCGCCGCTTATCCTGACAGATGACCACGGCAATGATACAGAAGAGATCAGAAGGATTTATCACAGAGAATAGAACGAAGGAGGTGGCTTATGAGCGGTATACTATATCTTGTCGGGACGCCGATTGGTAATCTGGGTGACATCACGAAGCGGGCGGCAGATACATTGTCATGTGCCGACTTTATTGCGGCTGAGGATACGCGCGTGTCTGTCAAGCTCCTCAACCATCTCGGTATAAAAAAGCCGATTGTCAGTTATCATGAGCATAATAGGCTTGAAAGCGGCGATAGAATACGCGATCGAATACTAGCAGGAGAGACCTGCGCTCTTGTCACAGATGCAGGAATGCCGGCAATCAGCGATCCCGGCGAGGATCTCGTCCGTATATGCGCTGATGCCGGCATCACAATCTATGCAATACCGGGCGCTTGTGCGGCTGTCACCGCTCTTGCGCTCTCCGGTTTGACGACCGGGAGGTTCACCTTTGAAGGTTTTCTCTCTACCGCAAAAAAAAGCCGTTTCGAGCATCTGGTGGAACTCAAAACGGAAAAACGCACCATGATTTTTTATGAGGCGCCGCACAAGCTCTTATCGACGCTGAAGGACATGCTTGAGACTTTTGGCGACAGGCGGATCTCAATTTCCCGTGAAATGACGAAAATCCACGAGGAAACACGCCGCACGACGCTCTCGTCGGCCGTCTCGTATTTTGAAGAAACAGCGCCGCGCGGCGAATTCGTCCTTGTCATCGAGGGTGCCGAGGAGCAAAGCGCGCCGGAGCTCAGTCTTGAAGATGCTCTCATAATTGTTAATAGATACCGATCCGAAGGCTTATCATTAAAGGATTCTGTTAAAAAATGCTCTGCACTTACAGGTTTTCCAAAAAATGTTCTTTACGATGCGGCAGTGAAACAAAGCTTGAGTCAGCAGAATGAAAGCTAACTAAATTATTAAAGGCGCTCTAAAAACATAAAAAATATGCCTCTGTCCTAATCGGACAGAGGCATAAAAGTTTTTCGAAGTTTTCTGGTTTAACCCTTCTTCTTCAGTTCCTTCATGCAGGTGATACAGATGTTTTTTCCCTTATAATTGGTAACACCTTTAACTTGACTACAAAAGATACATGCCGGCTCATACTTTTTCAGAACAATTGCTGACTCATCCACATATATTTCTAGGGAGTCTTTTTCAGCAATGTCCAATGTGCGGCGCAGTTCGATTGGTAAGACGATTCGTCCTAACTCATCGACTTTCCTTACGATTCCTGTTGATTTCATGCAACCGCTTCCTTTCTACAAATAATACTCAATTTCTCATACCTCTATTAAAAATTGTGATTTAACAATACCACAAATGTCCGTAAATGTCAATCGCTGTCGATTCAAATATACTAATAAATTTTGGTACTTTTTATCATATTTTACCTCTAAATGCGATATATTTTTATATATACTTACCTATATTTGGTTCTGGAGGATCATTATGGCTTTAGCTTGGATATGGACAATCATGGTTATTTTCTCGGTTATATACGGCCTGATCAGCGGCAACATTGACGCTGTCGGTACAGCTGCTTTTGACGGTGCCGGTGCCGCCGTGACCCTTTGTATCGGCATCTGCGGCGTCACATGCTTATGGACCGGCGTGATGGAAATCATGCGGAGAAGCGGCATATCAAACCGTCTGAAAATGCTTTTTCTTCCTGTTCTGGCGCTGCTCTTCCCGTCTTCTCACAAAAACAAGGATGCCATGGAAGCAGTATCGGCAAACGTCTCGGCAAACCTTTTGGGTCTAGGAAACGCAGCAACGCCTCTTGGAATAAGGGCAGCCTCCGAAATGGCAAAGGTCTCACGAAACGGCGTTGCGACGGATGATTTATGTATGCTTGTTGTTATTAACACGGCTTCTATTCAGCTGATCCCGGCGACTGTTGCTGCAGTCAGGGCAGCTGCGGGCGCCGCTAACCCTTTTGATATCTTGCCCGCGGTATGGCTCGCGTCAATTTCGTCCGTCACTGTCGGTATATTGATTTCAAAGCTGCTTAAAAGATTGTGGGGCAAATAAGATGGGCATCTTGATTTCGCTCGTTGTGCCCGCCATTATCGGCTCGGTCGCCGTATTTGCATTACATAAAAAAATCGACGTATTTGATGCTTTGACGGCCGGTGCGCTCGACGGTCTTAAAGTGATTCTTAAGATCCTTCCAGCTCTCGTCGCTTTGCTCACAGGCGTTTATATGCTGCGTGCTTCCGGCGCGTTGGACGCGTTAAGCATGCTCTGTAAACCGCTTTTTAATCTGCTCGGTATTCCACCCGAAACGGCTTCGCTGATTTTTATCCGCCCTATCAGCGGAAGCGGCGCTCTGGCCGTCGGGAGCGAAATCATCAAACAATATGGACCCGATTCACTGATCGGCCGGACAGCCGCCGTGATGCTCGGGTCCACAGAAACCACATTTTATATTATTGCCGTCTATTTCGGTGCTGTGGGCATTAAGAAGACCCGATACGCCATACCTGCCGCGCTATGCGCTGACTTCACCGGTTTTTTTGTCGCGTCACTGGTTGTCAGATTGATGTTCCAAGTTTAAACAGGGAATCTCAACAAATTCTCATATTTCCTGGAAAAGAGAAATACCGTTGCTTGTTTGTCCGTCCGAAGAACGTAAAGCACTTAAGGCCTCTTCGTACAGAACATTAAATCCAGATGTCTTTTCATCGGACACGGATATGCCGCAGCTGAATTCCAGGAAAGCTTCTTCGTGAAACTGAAAATATGCCGGGTTTCTGAGAAATTTAATTATACTTTCAGCAAACTGATTCAGAAGCTCATTTGATTCCGTTTTCGAGACAAGAATCGCTGTCGAATCCATTCCGACATTACATGCGATATGATCTGTTTGAATGATTGTCATAATTTTGCCGATAAAACCGATACGCATATCATTTATCATGATGCGCCCGTACTGTTCCAGCAAATAGTCAAAGTTGCTGATAGATACCAGAATAACCGCGCAGTTGGATTTTCTGTCGGCGCTGCGTATATATATATCCGACAATTTCTTAAAATTTTCAAAATTTTCGAATGTATACGTGAAGTTATTCGGGTCGTGCGCCATCTCATCGCCAAGTGCCTGTTCCAGGCTTCTCCTGAAGGTTATATCTCGTGTCCGCATGAAAGTGTAAACTTCACCGTCAAATTGGTCGACATACATACCGGCGCCCATACTGTTCCACTGAATCGAACCGTCCGAGCCCTCGACTCTGTATTCCACGCTGATGAGATTTCCTTCTGTAAAGTCTTTTCTCAATCCGTCGATCCCGAACTTCGTTTTTACAAGCAGTCTGTCGGCCGGATCGATTATCTGCGTTATTCTGTATTCCAGAAGATCAGAATATGTTTTTATATTTGATAGTATATCTTCAGGTATGTTTTCCTGCTTCAAAAACTCAAAGCGATCGGAATCAATCATCACCTTGACGATGGAGCGCATATTATCCGAGTAATTTCTGAACTGCCTTTCAATGAGATCGACGCGAAGCTTTGCTCCCGACCGCATTTCCATACCTTCATCGACACCGACAGCCTTGACCGGTCGCCCGCTCTCATCAAATACAGTGAAGTAAGTAAAGCGTTCAATCGTAAATTGGCCATCCCTTTTCAGTGTCCGAATGATTGCGCTGCCCTCAGGCACACCGGAATATATCTCATCGTACATACGCCGGCATTCATCAATAGAGTCCGGATGAATCGCACCGCCGTCGATAAGGTACTCCGGCATATTCTCGATGGCATATACATCTATACCGTATTTAGCGACGGTCGGATTGTTCACATACAGCGTACGCTTGGGAATGTCCACTTCAAATGTCACAACACGGCTGATTCTCAGCACCGTTTCAAGCTGCTTTTTCTGGGCCTGAAAATTGAGTTCCGTCACCTTGAGATTTGTAACATCTGTCACGATGGCGATCAGGACCGGCTTGTCGCTGCCATCATACTCGATGCGCACAGCCCGGATATGGTACCATTTTGTATCTTCAGACTCTGTCAGCTTACGGAAAACGGCCTCTACAGGCTTGCCGGATAATGCTCCCTGATGCAATGTTTCCTCAACCTGCTTGATATCGTCTTTAACGATGAAGTCAAAAACCTTGTTATCCGCCTCTTTGACGCCGTTATCGCTCATTTGCATCAGCTTCAGATAGCTTTGGCTGAAAAATATCGCTTTTATTTCATTGCCTATTTCGAGTAGGGCAATACCACCGTCAATATTATCAATCAAGGCCTGAAGCTGCACAAAAGCGCCCCGCTCGGCTAGCGCCGTCTTCCCGTTGTTAAAAGCGTCGTCAGCGAAGTTGTCGGCATTTAGTTCTTCATAAAAGCAGTACTTGTTTTTTCCGCCAAGCTTTGCCCTGTAAAGAGCTTCATCGGCTTCCTTATACAATGTATCAAAAGTTTTCCTGTCTCCGTCATAGATGGCAATGCCGATACTGCCTGTTATTGTGACCGAAATCTCGCCGCCGCTGGCAATATATTCGAGCGCAGATTTCAGTTCCAGCACTTTTTTTCTGATGATGCTTGTCGTCATCGTATATTTCATTAGAACAATAAATTCGTCACCGCCGAGCCTGCCGACGATATCGATGCTCCGGAAAACCGACTTTATTTTAGCCGCCAGCGTTTTTAAAACCTTGTCCCCTTCAAAGTGGCCGAAGTTATCGTTGATACTCTTGAAATTATCCAAATCGATGATGAGCAGTGTGTGGCACTGAAGGCCTTCTGCATCCAGAAAATATGAAATATTCTCGAAAGCAGCTTCTCTGTTGAGGAGTCCCGTGAGAAAATCCGTTTGTGCCTTCGTTTGCAGCTTCATGAGGTCCTCGTCACGTTCACTCTTGATAAGCCTTGAGTCTTTTTTTGCATACAGCAACTGCGTGACGAAGATGAGCACAAGGCAGATGACTAAAACGACCAATATGAGGTCCGTGTATGGCTGTAGTCCCGCAACATCCGACGCCATGAAAACGAATTGACGGAAAATGACGAGTGCGGCAATCGATACAGCAATGAGTGCTCCTTGAATAAAAAAGCGCTGCCAACCATGACCTTTCTTCATATCAACACTCCATTATGAAGTCTGCAACCGCAGCATATTCAATCTCTAGTAATTATCGGTATTTTTCGCATTTGTCAATAATCTATAATGTAAAACTTAGACAAGAAAAATTCGGCGGCAAGCAGAGAATTCTGTTTGCCGCTGAATCTAAACATCACAAATCTTTTTAATTACCTCTGACTCTGACGATGCACTCACCGACAACGCCATCAACCGTGACTGTCACCTTGGCTGAGCCCCTGCCCGTTGCCGTAACTTCGCCGTTTGAAAGAACCATAAAGACATCCTCGTCGCTGCTCTCCCATACCACTGTCTGTCCCGTCGTATCAGTCTCAGGTATTGTCTTATAGCCTAACTGTATTTTGTCGTTTATATTCGTCAACGTGAAGTCATTGTCCTTAATGGCACTGCCGTTGTTCGTAATAATAACCTCAGCGATCTCTATATCGATGCTCGGTGATGGCGACTCAGAGGGCGATACATTCGGATCATCCGTATTATCAACGCCTGTGACATCGCTATCCGGGTCAGTCGGTTCAAGGTCTGTCGATATCGTCGGCGAAGATGCCGGGCTGTCGTCATCGACTTTATCCAGGCTTGTTAAAATAAGAACCATCGTCGCTGCAATCAGCAGGACCAGCAGCATAATGCCGATGACCAGTTTAGCCTTCGCATTATCGGCTTCATCAGCGTGTTTCCCGCGTTTATTGCGGCGCGCGCCGCAATACGGGCATCTACTGCGGAACCCTGAGTACCTGCGGTCACATCTTCCGCACTTGACTTCTGAAATGACAGCCATTAAAACACCCCGTTTCTGCCTCTGTGCGTGCGCACTGCGCGCGCGTAATGTGATCACATAGTGAGATCATACATGATACATGTCCTATGTTTACACCACAACAAAGTTTACAACATCTTTATAGTTTCGTCAATAATTTTAGCTAAAAAATACAGATTTTTACTTGTATTCAAAACACGTTACCGTGGCAGCGACGCAAAAGGATTCCCTGTTATGGTATACCGCCACAGCTTGTCCCTGCTCAATAACGCATAATCAATGCCAATTCGCCTTGATGCGGCAGTATCTGGTGGCGTCGAACCAAATTCCAGATAAAGCGGGCCGTCTGCGCACAAATCCACGCCGTAGAGGGACTTGTCTATGTCCATTGCCATGCAGAGCTTCCCGGGACCACTGCATAGGTTCAGCAGTTTATCTGACCTGCGCTTGCTTTTCATGAGCTCAATGCCTGCGGTCGGTTCAAGCGCCCGGATGAGGACAACCTCCGGCACCCCCACAGGGCCGGTTGTGATATTCAGGCAATTATACATGCCGTAAATCATATAGATGTAAGCAATACCAGCCGGTCCGTACTGTATACGGACACGTTCACTCTTTCCTTTATAGCTGTGCGCCGCGTCATCTCGCTCTCCGAGGTAACCTTCCGTTTCAACGATGATCCCGCATATTAAACCTTCATCGGTCCTTCTGACGAGAATCTGGCCCAAAAGTTCGCGTGCGACTGTGAGCGTATCCCGCTCATAAAACGCGCGTGGGATGATCATACCGTTTTCTCCCCAAGTCTGCGTGCGATGGCCGCGAAGCCTGAGATATCAAGCGTCTCCCCTCTTGCCAGGACGTTAAAGCCGCATTCAGCAACAATCTGTTTGAGTACTTCCTTGGAATACTTCCCGCCGAAAGCGGATTCCAGCGCATTGACGAGTGTTTTCCGGCGCTGGGCAAACGATGACCTCACAACGCGGAAAAACATTGCCTCATTGACAATCTCCGCGGGGGGACTTTTCCGCATTTTCAAGGTGATGACGGAGGAGGTCACTTTAGGCTGCGGCATAAATGAATCCGGCGCAACGTCAAAAAGGAGCTTCGGCTCAGCATGATACTTGGTATATACTGTAAAAGCGCCGTAATCTGCTGTTCCGGCTTCCGCGCACATTCGCAGGGCAACCTCCCTCTGCACCATAACGGTAATTGTCTCGAAAATATGCGTTTCATACAGTGCCGTCAATACCGGTGTTGTAATGTTGTAAGGGAGGTTTGCACAGACCGCCAAGCGAAGCCCCGGCATTTCTGTCATCACTGTTTTTATGATATCGAGCTTCATAATGTCGCCGCTGATGACCTTCACATTTTGAAAATCGGCCAATGTTTCACCCAGCACCGGCAGAAGGCGGTTGTCAAGTTCAACAGACAGCACGCGAGATGCGCGGCGGCAAAGCGCGCCGGTCAGCGCGCCGATCCCAGGTCCGATCTCCAGCACACCGAAGGAGCTGTCGACGCCTGAGCCCGATGCGATATTCTCCGGAACACTGCTGTCAATGAGAAAATTCTGGCCCATCGATTTTGAAAACCGAAAGCCATGCTTTAAAAGCAGTTTGCCGATATCACGTTCATTGCAGAGATCCATCTATTTACCTTCTGTCCTCGTCGTAACTGGCCGTTTATTTTAGCCGACATCATTCACGTCAATGCCGACCGTTTCTCCAATGTGATACCGCGGCCTGTTCTTGAGCTCGATAAATGTTCTGCCGATATATTCTCCGATAACGCCGAGGGCGACTAAAATAAGGCCGCCGACTCCCCATACGGATATTGTCATGATCTTCCAATCTAAAATGGTATGCCCCATGAAGAGGCGTACTATTGAATAAACAAACAGCGCTGCTGCCAGTATTAAAAGAACCACACCGAGACCGGTTATGATGCGGATTGGTTTCATACTCAGGGCGTATATTCCATCGAACGCGAGCGCGAGCATTTTTTTCAACGGGTATTTACTCACACCGGCAAAGCGTTCTCCGCGTTCATACGGCACAGTCGTTGTTTGATAACCGAGCATCGGGATGATACCCCGAATAAACATATTCTGCTCGCCGTATTCACTGAGCGCATGAAGCGCTCGGTCCGATAAGAGCCGGTAGTCGGCATGATTAAAAACAATCTGGCACCCCATAGCCTTGAGCAGCTTATAATAGCCCTCGGCTGTGAATTTCTTAAAAAAAGTGTCCGTGTCTCTGTTGTTCCTGACACCATACACAACATCATATCCGTTTAAATATTCATCAACCATTTTATCGATTGCATTAATGTCGTCCTGCAGGTCGGCATCCATGGAGACGACCATATCGGCTTTTCCTTGTACTGTCATGAGCCCGGCCAAAAGCGCATTCTGGTGACCGCGGTTGCGGCTGAGTGAAATACCCGAAAAAAGCTTGTCCGTATAGCTGAGGTCTTTTATCATCGCCCATGTTTTGTCTTTCGACCCATCATTGACAAGCAGGATACGGCTTACGGGGGATATCTTGCCGTCGCCTATCAGGTTCTCCATTTTCACCTTCAGCCTCGAGGCTGTTTCAGCGAGTACTTCCTCCTCATTATAGCAGGGAACGACGATGTAAAGCTTATTTTTCAACTTTATCTCTCCTACCGTCACAGCATACAGCGCAATATTAAATCACAGTATAATCAAAATGTCGGGTATATGCAAATATTTTATCCGATTTCTTGTGTTTTTAACGAATTAGTGCATAACTTTTATAGTATTGGGGTAATTATGATATGAACTATAGTGAAATAGTTCAAAAAAATATGTTGAAAAGTTAACCGGTCCGTACTACAATGGTATGCAATGCCACGAATAATACGTATCTCAGTTGAACAAAGGCACTGCATATCCCGTGCATCGCCTAATAATTAAGCGGAGGAAGTAATGAACTACAACAAAAAGTCGATCAAAGATATCGATATCAATGGAAAAAAGATACTTTTGCGCTGTGATTTCAATGTCCCGCTCGATAAGAAGACCGGTGAGATTACCGATGAAGGACGCATTACATCCTCGCTGCCCACCATCAAATATCTATTAGACAACGACGCCGCCGTTATCGTCTGCTCGCACCTGGGTCGCCCTGACGGCGCGTGGAATATGAAGCTGTCCTTGAAGGTCGTCGCCGACCGTTTGTCAGAGCTGCTGGGGAAGCACGTTATCATGTCTGGTGACGTCATCGGTGAAGACGCCGGGAAGCTCTCGGCAGCGCTGCGCCCGGGTGAGATTATGCTTCTCGAAAACGTGCGCTTTCATAAGGAAGAGGAGGAGAACGACCCCGCCTTCGCCAAAGCGCTCTCCGACATGGCCGAAATCTTTGTGAACGACGCCTTTGGTACCGCCCATCGCGCGCACGCGTCAACAGAGGGTGTATCGCACTATCTGCCTGCTGTCGCCGGCTTTCTGATAGACGCGGAGCTCCTACAAATCGGCGGCGCTCTCTTAAATCCCAAACGGCCTTTCGTCGCCATACTCGGCGGCTCTAAGGTTTCCGACAAGCTGGGTGTCATCATCAATCTGCTTACCAAGGTCAACGCTCTTCTGATCGGCGGCGGCATGGCGTTCACGTTTATTAAAGCGTGCGGCGGTAATATCGGCAAATCTCTTTGTGAAGAAGACAAGCTCGATTATGCGCTCGATGTTTTAAACAGGGCAAAAGCGCTAGGCGTTCGGATTCTACTGCCGGTAGATGCCGTCGCGGCCACAGCGTTCTCCAATGACGCCGAACCTATTGTCGTCGATAGTGCGAATATACCCGAAAATATGATGGGGCTTGATATCGGGCCAGAAACAGCTAAAGCATTTGCAGAGGAAATTGCCAAAGCAGCAACCGTCATATGGAACGGCCCAATGGGTGTTTTCGAGTTTTCAAAATTTGCCGAGGGTACATCAATCGTCGCTACCGCGCTCGCAAATTCATTAGCCATATCCATCATCGGCGGCGGTGACAGCGCGGCCGCTATCAGAAAATACGGTTTAGAGGATAAAGTGACGCATGTCTCGACAGGCGGCGGCGCGACGCTCGAATTCCTGGAGGGCAAGGATCTGCCGGGAATTGCATGTCTAATAAATAGATAGGAAGAATTACATGAACAGAAAATACCGCAATACCATTATCGCAGCCAACTGGAAAATGAATATGCTCCCCTCAACCGTTAAGGCGTACGCAGAAGAGCTTAAACCCATTATATCACAGGCTAAATGGTGCGACATCGTGATCTGCCCGCCGTTTATTATGATACCGGCGGTACAGAAGGCTTTTCGCGACAGCCGTATCCTCGTCGGCGCGCAGAATCTCAGTGAAAGAGAAAAAGGTGCATATACCGGCGAAGTTTCGGGTGCACAGCTTTCTGATCTCGGTATGCATTATGTCATCATCGGTCACAGCGAACGGCGGCAGCTTTTCGGCGAAAACGATTTGATCGTCAATGAAAAAGTCCAGGCAGCGCTGAAAGTCAATCTGCGTCCGATCATATGCGTCGGTGAAAGCTTACTGCAGAGGGAAATGGGCATTACGGCTGAGCTGGTGACGCTGCAGGTCAAAACGGCGCTATCCGGTGTGCCGGCGGCAAAAATGCGCCGCGTCGTCATCGCCTATGAACCGATATGGGCAATCGGCACCGGCAAAACAGCGACAAGCGCGGAAGCGGCGGCTGTGTGCAATACAATCCGCACAGTCATTCGGAACATGTACGGTGCGCGGACGGCCAGGGCTGTATCTATTCTCTACGGCGGCTCCATGAACGCGTCAAATGCCCGCGAGCTCCTCGCCCAGCCCGATATTGACGGCGGCCTCATCGGCAGCGCTTCGCTCACACCGAAGGAATTTGCCGCAATTGTCGATGCCGCGAATCAGGACCCGACCTAACTGCTTAGAATAATGCCGTTATAAACGGCGGAGAATTAATAATGAGAATACCTACAACCCTGATTATCATGGATGGCTATGGACTCTCGCCGAGAACAAGCGGCAATTCGATCGCCGCTGCAGCAACGCCGGTGCTCGACAGGTTATTTGAAACATGCCCGAACACGACGCTCTCCGCCTCCGGAGAAGATGTCGGATTACCGGAAGGGCAGATTGGCAACAGTGAGGTCGGGCATACGAATATCGGCGCAGGACGCGTCGTTTATCAAGATCTGACCAGAATCACGCGGGATATTGTGAACGGCGGCTTTTTCAAGAACAAAGTATACAGTGATGTGATGGACATCTGTAAAAAGGACGACGCCGCCCTTCATCTCATCGGCCTTATGTCACCCGGCGGCGTGCACAGCCATATTGACCATTTATGGGCTTTCCTTGAGATGGCAAAGCAGCACGGCCTAAATTCTGTATTTCTGCACTGCTTTATGGATGGGCGTGATACGCTTCCGAATTCCGGTAAAGCCGATATCGAGAAAATCATCGATAAATGCGCTGAGATCGGCGTCGGCAAAATTGCTACCATGATGGGGCGCTTTTATGCAATGGACCGGGATAACAGATGGGAACGCGTGTTTGCCGCATATAGCGCGATGGTGAACGGCGAGGGCATCGTTGACAAAGATCCGCTGCATGCAATAGCGAAGTCTTACGACGCCGGTGTGACAGATGAATTTATAAAACCCGTCGTATGCGACAAGGCCGGTCTTATTAAATCCGGCGACGCGGTTGTATTTATCAATTTCCGTCCTGACCGGTCCAGAGAAATTACAAGAGCATTTGTCGATAAGGATTTTAGCGCTTTCCCAAGAAAGAAGGGCTATTTCCCGCTCCATTTTGTCTGTACGACCCAATATGACGAGAAAATGCCGAACGTCACGGTCGCCTATCCACCGGATTCTCTTGAGAACACATTCGGAGAAACAATCAGCAGTCTCGGTCTCACACAGCTGCGTGCCGCGGAAACCGAGAAATATGCGCATGTGACTTTCTTCTTCAACGGCGGAACCGAGACGATCTGCAAGGGTGAGGACAGGCTTCTGGTTCCCTCCCCGAAGCAATTCCCGACATACGATCTGATCCCCGAGATGAGCGCCAGAGAATTAACGCGTGAAGTGGTTAAAAGGATCAAAAGCGGGATTTATGATGTGATTATTATGAATTACGCTAATTGCGACATGGTCGGACATACGGGCGTCTTCACTGCTGCCGTCAAGGCTGTTGAGACGGTCGATGCGTGTGTCGGTGATGTTATTGAGGCCACAGCGCAAATGGGCGGGGTTAGCATCATCACTGCCGATCATGGCAACGCTGAGGAAATGCTTGACATTGCGAGCTCTGCGGTTCAAACAGCACACAGCACATATCCGGTACCTTTTATTCTCGTTGGGGCAGATGTTCAGCTCCGTCAGGGGAAGCTGGCCGACATTGCGCCGACAATTCTTGATCTGATGGGTCTTGAAAAACCGATGCAGATGACAGGCAAATCACTGATCACAAAACGGTAAACAAATGAGTAAGAATGATTTATTTGGTTGGAGGTAAGGTTTTATTAAACGTTATTTAGAGATTACCGGCGTCATAGGCCGCGAAATTCTTGATTCAAGAGGCAACCCTACTGTCGAGGCGGAGGTCTGCCTCAGCGACGGCACAGTCGGACGCGCAGCTGTTCCCTCAGGAGCGTCGACCGGACAGTTTGAGGCGTGTGAAAAACGTGACGGAGACAAAAGCCGCTATCTCGGCAAAGGTGTTCTGTCTGCAGTAGCAAGCATCAACGGCGAAATCGCCGGCGCGCTGATCGGCAAAAACGCGCTCGAACAAATGGTCCTCGATCAGACGTTGAATGAATTAGACGGTACACCCAATAAATCACGCCTTGGTGCCAACGCCATACTGGGCGTTTCTCTGGCCTCGGCAAAAGCGTCGGCACTCGCTGTCGGCCTGCCTTTGTACAGATATCTGGGCGGAACCGGCGTCAACACAATGCCCGTCCCGATGATGAATGTCTTAAACGGCGGCGCGCATGCGTCCAACAGCGTTGATATACAGGAATTTATGATTATGCCCGTTTCGGCGACGAGCTTCAGAGAAGCGCTGCGGATGTCCACCGAAGTTTTTCATACGTTGAAAACGCTCGTCCCCTCGACCGGTGTCGGCGATGAAGGCGGATACGCACCGAACCTGGAAACGGATGAAGACGCGTTAAAGGCACTCATGAATGCCATCCACAAAGCCGGCTATGAGCCAGGCAAGGACTTCTATATCGCAATGGATCCGGCGGTATCGGAATGGTTTGACGAGACAGACGGCTGTTATCACCTGCCAAAACGCAAAACCATCATGACGCGTCAGGATATGGTCACCATGTGGACGGATTTCGTTTCTAAATATCCGATCATCTCCATTGAGGACGGCATGGCGGAGGAAGACTGGGAAGGCTGGAAAATGCTCACCGACGCGCTCGGCAAAAAGATTCAGCTCGTCGGCGACGACCTCTTTGTGACGAATCCATCAAGACTCCGCCGCGGTGTCGAGCTCGGCGTTGCCAATTCCCTTCTTGTCAAGCTCAATCAAATCGGGACACTCACCGAAACATTTGAGGCTGTCAGAATTGCTCAATGCAGCAGTTATACCGCAGTTATCTCGCACCGCTCCGGCGAGACGGAGGACACAACGATTGCCGATGTCGCCGTGGCCTTAAACGCCGGGCAAATCAAAACCGGCGCTCCGAGCAGAACAGACCGCGTTGCAAAATACAATCAGCTTCTGCGTATCGAAGAGGAGCTCGGTAAAGCGGCGTATTACCCCGGGAAAAACGTCTTTTTCAACATATAACCATTTTTCGGTAAGAGCAATTTATGAAGACCGCCGTATTATGCAAATTTTATGGCGGTTTTTGCATGTTTACTTGTTTTCTCAGGAAAGCGCGAAAAATAAATTGATAAACGCCGTCTATCGTAGTATAATTCAACATATTATTTTTTGAATATGGAGTGAATAAAAGTGAAAAAAACATGGAGAATTATAGCAGCTGTTCTTATGCTGGCTATGCTTTTTAGCCTCGCTGCTTGCGGCAAAAAAACGACAACAGTAACAAAAGGTGTTTTGACAATGGCAACAAACGCCGAATTCCCGCCGTATGAATATCACGAGGAGGGCGGTGGTCCCATCGTCGGTATTGATGCGGAAATCGCTGGTGCTATTGCTGAAAAGCTTGGTTTAAAGCTTGAAATCAGCGATATGGATTTCGAAGCCATTATCGCAGCTGTTCAAAGCGGTAAAGCCGACGTCGGTCTGGCCGGTATGACCGTAACCGAAGATCGCAAGGTAAACGTTGATTTCTCGACAAGCTATGCCACAGGCGTTCAGGTTATCATTGTCAAGGAAGGCAGCCCCATTACAAGCGTTGACGATCTGTTTGCCGGCGGCCATACAATCGGTGTACAGCAGAGCACGACCGGCGACCTCTATACAACGTGGGACCTTGAGGATGAGGCACTTGCGACAATTAACCGTTATAATAAGGGCGCTGACGCAGTTCAAGCGCTTATCACCGACAAAGTCGAATGCGTTGTTATCGACAATGAGCCTGCCAAAGCTTATGTCGCTGCCAATCCCGGCCTCATTATCCTTGAAACAAAGTATGTCGAAGAGCAATATGCCATTGCTATGCCGAAAAATAACACTGAACTCAGCGAAGCTGTCAACAGCGCTCTGGAAGGCTTGATCAAAGACGGTACTGTCCAAAAGATTATTGATAAGTATATTAAATCATAAAAAATAAATAAAATATTAAATAGGGGCGGCTTGTCCGCCCCTATTTAATACTTATAACATGGCAAAAAGGAGGGAGCCTCTTGCAAGATTGGTTTGCAAACCTGAAATCACAGTTTATTATGAATTTTATTGACGAAAATCGATGGAAGTATCTCTGGAATGGACTGGGCGCAACGCTGAAAATCACTTTTGTTGCAGTTCTGATCGGGATCGCTATCGGTATTATTGTATCAATTGTTCGATCAACCCATGATAAAAACATCGAAATAATGCGCCGCGGTCCCGGTCGTTCCTTTTTGATATTATTTAATATTATCTGCAAAATATATTTGACCGTCATTCGCGGCACACCTGTTGTTGTGCAGCTTCTGATTGCATACTTCCTCATTTTCGCCTCCTCAAAAAACGGCGTTCTAATTGGCATGCTGACTTTCGGAATCAATTCTGGTGCCTATGTCGCCGAGATTTTCAGAAGCGGTATAATGTCAATAGATATAGGCCAGATGGAAGCCGGGCGCAGCCTGGGCTTCAATTACATTCAGACCATGCGGTATATTATCATACCACAAGCATTTAAAAACGTTTTGCCCGCACTGGCAAACGAATTCATCGTGCTTTTAAAGGAGACCTCCGTTGCCGGTTATGTCGCAGTTCAGGACCTTGCCAAGGGCGGTTATATTATTGTCGGACGGACGTACTCTCCTTTTATGCCCCTTATTGCTGTTGCTTTGATATATCTTGTCCTAGTCATGTTCTTTACGTGGCTCGTCGGCAAACTCGAAAGGAGGCTGCGTAACAGTGACCACTAATGCGACTAGCACTAATGCGATGAGCACTGATACGATGATCAAAGTCATCGGGCTTCAAAAGTATTTCAAGGGCGGCATAATCAAAGCACTCGACGGAATTGACGCTGAAGTACAGCACGGCGAGGTCGTCGTTGTCATCGGCCCTTCCGGCAGCGGAAAATCCACGTTCCTGCGATGTCTTAACCTGCTCGAGGTACCCACCGGCGGTACGATATTATTCGAGGGTATTGATATTACCGACCCGAAAACCGATATCAACCTGCACCGGCAGAAAATGGGAATGGTGTTCCAGCATTTCAACTTGTTTCCTCATATGACGGTCTTGAAAAACATGACGGCGGCGCCAATCACACTTCTTAAGAAAACGAAAGCCGAGGCGGAAGAAACGGCGATGGCCCTTTTAAAGCGCGTCGGACTCGAGGACAGGGCGGACGCTTACCCAAGTCAGCTCTCCGGCGGGCAGAAGCAGCGCATCGCCATCGTACGGGCGCTCTGCATGGACCCCGACGTCATGCTGTTCGACGAGCCGACGAGCGCACTCGACCCCGAAATGGTCGGTGAGGTGCTCGATGTTATGAAGCAGCTGGCCCATGACGGGATGACAATGGTCGTTGTGACGCACGAAATGGGCTTTGCCCGCGAGGTGGGTTCGCGTGTCATCTTTATGGATTACGGAAAAATCATCGAAGAGAATACGCCTGAAGAGCTTTTCAGCCATCCGCAGAGCGAACGGCTTCAGAATTTCCTCGCGAAGGTTCTCTAACTGTAATGGAACATCTTTGAAATAACATGCGTCTTAATCATAGCCTTACACGGAGAATAAAATGAGCAGCATAAGGAGGATTAATATGAAAAAGATTATTTCTATCGTGATTGCAGTCCTTTTGATAACAGCTCTTTTGGCATCATGCGGCGGATCCTCAACCGGCACAGCTCCTACCGGTAACTACGGCAATGATTACGAAGCCGCACCTGGGATGCCTGTAGAAGATAAGGGGGAATCCGGCTCCGGAGATGGGGCCGTTGATGACAAGGGCAACGCCCTCACATCCGGCAGTTTCGTTGCTTCCCTCTCCGGCGACAAAATTATCTATAATTACAGCTCAACAATCGAAACAACCAAATTCGAGGAAACCATAAAAAATGTTGATATGCTGCTGAGCAAATACAACGCTTTCGTTGAAACTTCCTATATCAGCGGAAACAGCTACGGGCTCACAACATTCCGTTCCGCCGACTACACCATCCGCGTCCCTGTAGCCAATTTCAAAAGCATAACGGGCAGCCTCCCCCTCCTTGGCAACGTTCTGAACGCCAACACAACGTCGCAGAACATCACAGCGCAGTTCATCGACACACAGTCGCGTCTTGACGCTTATGCGATTGAAGAGGACCGCCTGCTGGTCATGCTTGAAAAAGCGACAACTGTCGAGGATATGATCGCGATCGAAGCCAGACTGTCCGAGATCCGCTATCAGATTGAGTCACTGACCTCTACCCTGAGAAATTGGCAAAATCAAGTCGATTTCAGCACGGTAAGACTTCACATTGCCGAGGTGAAGGAATTGACGGATCAGGTTCCCGTGCAGCGCACCTACTGGGAACAGATCAGCGACGGTGTTCAGGCCACACTCAAAGGCATCGGTACGTTCTTCAAGGCCCTGTTCATGGGTATTGTTGTGTCCCTCCCTGTCCTGCTGATTCTCGCCGTCATCGCCATCATTGTGATTATTATCGTCAGGGTATCAACCAAGAAGAGCCGGGCGAAAAACAATCAGGACATCGATAGAAAATAATAGAGAACGTATTAAGTCAAACCGGGCTGCATCACGCAGCCCGGTCGTTTTTTATTTTCATGTTGACGTTTTATTAGAAAATGCTACTATATAACAAAAGATAAAAAAGGGTCGTTTATCATGACAGACAAGAATAAAATCATTACCGACGATGAAGAACATATACTTGGCCTTATCGAAAAAGCACGGCGCGGTGAAACAGTCCGCATGATCGGCATCGGTAGAAGCATGCGCCCATTGCTGGAGGACAGGCGCGATTATATCGATCTGATTGCCGTCAAGGACGACACGGAAATAAAGAAAAATGACGTTATTTTCTATAAGTCACTTGACGGCCTATATGTTCTGCACAGGATTATCTCAGTGGCCGAAAATGGGTATTTTCCCAACGGAGACGCCAATCTCTGCCTGGAACCTCTGCTTGATAGAAAAAATATCTATCTGAAAGCCATCGGATTCATCCGCAAAGGAAAATATATCTCCATATGTTCCATACGATATCGCCTGTATTCCGGAATATGGACTGGTCTTTTCTCGCACAGGGCATTTTTACTACGGTGGGACGGACGAATCCGCAAAATACGATCTCTTGTGAGAAGATGGAGCGGTTCTTAAATCGACCGTAAACCAATTGTGATAACAGCTGAGATAGTATAACACTTTGTGACAATAACAAGAGAATGCAGGCAGCTTTGATTATGGACTAAACTTTACATATTTATATATTTTATGTAAAATATACTTGCTTTATTTGCGATATTGGGTTATTGTTAAATTGACATCTTGTATCCTAATAATAACGAGAATACATAAAGGAGTTGCTGTATTTGAAAAAAACATATGAGAGCCCAAAGCTGGAGACGTATGAATTCGTCGTTGCTGCACGTCTCTACGTATCTGGACAAACAACTGGCGTTGCAAACGATAACGGCGTGGCTACTTCATGCACACTGACGCAAGGTAGCGGTTGCGGGAAGCATCAAAACAGCCAAGGCGGCAGCGGCACAGGAACCTGCTGATCTGAGAAGAATGCATAGAAGTGCCTTTTGTTGCGGATGCAGTAAAAGGCACTTCTAGCGTTAAAACACACATATGAGGTAATAGCATGGATTACTTTCAGATCGCTGGGATCACTGTCGGCATAGAGTGGGAAAACGAAGGTGGAAAGCGCAGATGCTACTGTTATCACGATTGTATTATCCTGCCCAGAGTCCTTGAAGCCTTTCATATTGAAGCGCCGCCGGATAGACCTGATATGCATGTCTTGGTACAGTCTCTGAACCGACACACCGGACCCTTGACAGGTAAACGAATAATCAACCAGCTGTATTATCAAACAGACAACCATAAGGTTCTTACGGAGTTTGATCCATATAACAGAGCAGCCCCGGGGTATTCAATATTGATGTCCGGAGATTATTCAACTGCCGAATATACTCCTCATATTAAAGAATATGAGCACTACGATTTACACTGGATGACGCAGCCATTTGAATGCAGGGCGCTTTATATGGGGGGCCTTGTTTTGCACGGGGCGGCGCTGGAATACAGCGGAAAAGGTTTTATTTTTACCGGTTCCAGCGGTGCGGGCAAAACCACGCAAGCGCACCTTTGGCAAAGATACCGGGATGCGCTGATTATAAACGGTGACTGTCCGGCCATTATGCCTGCCAACGGAAAACCCAGAGTATACGGCACGCCCTGGTGCGGTTCGTCCGGAGAAACTGTCAACAGATCGATACCGCTCGACTCAGTATTCCTTATCAAGCATGGCGACACTAATACATTGAAGGAACTTACAGGGCATGAAGCCTTTCTTGCTTTACTTGCCAATGTTTTTCATTCAAATTTTGACAGCAGTACTTTAGATCGCGCGATTGAAAATATTAAGCGAATCATTCAAGATATTCGGGTGTTTGAGCTAACCTGTACGATAGATGAATCGTCTGTCGAAACGGTTGAAAAAGTATTATTTTAAGGGGAATCCTCAAATGAAAATTAAGGAAGATTTGTTGCTGAGGAATATCGCGGGTAGATGGGTCATTGTTCCAATGGGAGAACGGCTTTTGGAATTTAACGGGATGTCTGAGATTAACGACAGCGGCGCGTTTATATGGAATTTATTGGTTATCGGGTGTACAAAGGAAGACATTATCGCGGCGCTTCTTGAAGAATATGATATTGACGAGGCGACTGCTGCTGTGGATGTCGTCGGATTGATAAAAACTCTGTCAGACGCGAATATGCTGGAGGCATGAGTATGGATCAGCCGCATGCCCAGCTATTGGCTCAAAGCCTGCTGACGAATGACAAGTGGAGGCACTTCGTTGATACGTTTAATATAGACCCTCTGACAGGTGGTTATTTCAGCGGCGCAACTTTTGAGCTGACCGCTTTCTGCACGCTTAAATGCCCGATGTGTTATGTCCGGATCGATAAAGAACGCGCTGAAGCGCTGGGCGGAAGGCCCTGTACAGCCCGAGAGTGGATAGATTTAGCCCGGCAGTTCAGAGACCAGGGCGGCGTTTTTCTACTGCTCACAGGCGGTGAGCCAATGATGCGGCCGGATTTTGCGGAGATTTACGAAGAGATCTCCAATCTCGGTCTATTCGTCAGTTTATTTACCAACGGAACAACTGTCGATGACAGCATCCTCGCGTTACTGAAAAGACGCCCTCCTGCAATGGTCGGACTCACTTTATACGGGGCTTCTGAGGCGACATATAAAAAGTTTGGCGGCAGTGACGGCAGTTTCCAGCGGGCATTTGACGGCCTGGACCGACTGCTGACAATTCCGAACCTCAAAATCGATGTTCGATTTACCGCATGCAGCGAGAATTACAGGGACCTTTCCGACGTCCATGACCTCGTTGCCAGCAGGAACAGGCTGATTTCTGTCGATTTCGGATCTCTGGCGCCAACCCGGGGCGCGTGTTCCGACACACGAAAACAGAGGATGACAAAAGACCAGCTCGACGAAATCAATGACGTGATTCAGCGCATATCGCAGCCTGTTTTAGACGAATATTATAACCTCACCGGTGATATCTATGCGGCGGGCGGCGATGCAGCAGATGAAGAAAAGGATCATGAATCGCGAAACATGTGGTGCCGTGGGGGGAAAACAGTCGTATTCATTGCCTGGGATGGCAGGATGTATCCCTGTTCAATGGCCAATTTTCCATATACCTTTCCCCTTGAGCAGGGGTTCAAGGATGCTGCGCTTGACATCCGGCGTCAGGTTGGCGCAATGCTGCTCCCCGAACGCTGCCTGACGTGCGCAAATAGCGATTTGAATTGCTCGTGTATTCCCAAAGCACAGAATGAGATGAGGGATTGCGCCCGGTCCGGCGAAAAGTGTGACTACATACCAAAGGACAGCATGAATTCAGCATGATAATCTGTAATCAAATTAATTCATAGGCAAAATACGACAAGAAAAACATCAATAATACATAAAAAATAGCTATTGCATTTTACTGTCGAATCGATTAACATGAGTATAAATTGGCATACAAGTAAATAAATGCGTCTGTTAAAAGGCACACCAATCGAAAGGTTGGGCCGCAAAGTTATGGGTCTAAACACAAAGTGTATGATCGCCAAACTGCCAAGCTTAGTATTGCTTTTGAGCATCCTGTGTTTGGATGCTCATAATTTTTATGCAAAAATTGAATAAACGGCAAACCTGTCGAAAGTCAGGGACGCAAAGCCACGGGTCTAAGATAAATTCTAGCAATTTATGACGACAGCCGGGTTGCTGATGATTGGAATGGCATCAATGGTACCATCTCTTTGATATATCTATCTGCAATCGGCAACGACTGCAGATTTTTTATTTTAAAGAGAGAAGGAACCAAGACATGAAGAAAATCTTCACACTCATTTGTATTCTGTCACTTCTGCTTACAGCAGCCATTCCCGCATTGGCAGCGGATGGCTCGCAAAATAATTCAGCATCAGGAAACAGCGTGAAGGCGGGTAACAGTGACGGCTTAAATACTGATCGGCTCATTGTAAAGTTTGAGGATGGTGCTTCTGCTGACTATAAAAACAAAGTGCATGATTCTTGCTCAGCTGATGTCGTTGCTCAGATGGACAATGGCACATATATTGTCAAACCTCGCAATGGTAAAGCACTTGATCAAGTCATCAACGAATACAAGAAGAATGCTCGTATAAAATATGTTGAACCGGATTATATCGTGCAGGGGTTTGCAACGCCAAATGATACATATTATAAAAGATATCAGCAATCAATATTTGCACCGATGAATATTATAAGCGGATGGGACATCAGTCAAGGAAGTAATTCTGTTATCATCGCTGTGGTTGACTCGGGCGTTAATTTCAGTCATCCGGACCTTACAGGCAAGCTATTAAGTAACGGATATGATTTTGTCAACAAAGATAATGATCCAACGGATGATTGCGGACATGGCACCCTTACCGCCGGCGTCATTGGGGCGACCATGAATAACAGCCTCGGCATAGCGGGAGCTTCTGCCAGCTCTATTCTGCCTGTTAAAGTTTTGAACCGAACAGGAGGGGGATATGAAAGCGATGTCGCTCTCGGCATAATATATGCCGCCAATCAGGGCGCTGATGTCATTAGTCTCAGTCTCGGTACTTCTTCTCCGTGCCAAGCGATGCAGGATGCCGTGAATTATGCCAATAGTCTCGGGGTCATCGTTATCGCCGCCGCCGGAAACAGTAATTCGTCTGTCATGTATCCTGCCGCGTGTGACAATGTTGTTTCTGTTGGCGCTATTACTTCTTCAAGTGTCAGAGCGAGCTATTCCTGCTACGGAGCCAGCCTTGATCTGGTCGCTGTGGGTACTGGGGTGTATTCGACAAATATGAATAACGCCTATTCTATGGCATCAGGTACATCACTGGCCTGCCCGTTTGTCTCAGCACTGGCTGGAATAATAAAGAGTATGAGCCCAAATAGCAGCCCGGCTGAAATTACTTTAATTATGGAAAAAAGCGCGACTGACCTCGGCACAACCGGTTTTGATAATTATTACGGATATGGGTGCATTAATTATGCCGCAGCTTTGAGCCTTGTCTCTCCTGGTCTTCCTGTTTCAAATCCAACGCCGACAACACCAGTCAACGCTAACACGAAGCCTGTTATTTCATTGAACGGTAAGAATCTAATAAGGATTGTCCTTAATTCATCATATACCG
The DNA here is from genome assembly GCA_942492735.1 of uncultured Eubacteriales bacterium. Taxonomy (GTDB): domain Bacteria; phylum Bacillota; class Clostridia; order Oscillospirales; family Oscillospiraceae; genus Sporobacter. The sequence continues at coordinate 2,428,545 of OW818648.1, read as the reverse complement.
AACTCGGCGCAACGGTATACGATGTTGAAGACGGAAACATCACAGAAAATCTAGAAATCTCAGGGACTGTTGATACGGCTAAAGCCGGCACATATATCATTACCTATAACGCCACGGATTCTATGGGAGCTGCTGCAGATACGGTTACGCTTACTGTCATTGTTAAATCCTCTTCGAAGCCTTGATAACCAACGACAGTTAATTAGTTTTTCGGTAATTGTTAAGATGCTCAGTCGGATAAGTAACTACGAAACGAGCGGCAACCTCATCGGTATGCCGCTCGTTTCATATTATTCTTCAGCTGTCAATTGCCGCGTTAAGGATTATACTCAACAGCGCTTTCCCGGTCAAAGGTTAGATACTCACCGATATTCATCAGGATATGTCCCGATTCATACGGTCCGCCGTCAATGGTAATTGACACCTTGTCTGTTTGGAAGTAAGTGCCCAGCGCATCACCGACGCTCGTCAGAATCATCGACTCAAGAGAGGTACCGGCATTCATCTGCGTGATGAACTCCTCCGAAAAATCGATGGTGGCAACGCCTGTGTTCATGTCAAACGTGATACTGTTGATGGTGGTAGCCGGTGACATCAGAGGCGCCAAGCTGCTGCCGGCTGGCGCGTTCCTAAATTCTGTTTCGAATTTTGATTCGAGGCTGTCGCCTGTAAAGAATTCGAGCACTTTCTCAACGTACGCTACCTGGTCGTTGTCAAAATCGGGATAATAGAAGCGTGCGTTTTGCGTCAGCGGGTTTCCCACCTCGTAGGCTTGGAGCATGCTTGAGATCTGGTTTGACGGGTCGCTATTCGGGGTAAATAACCTCTTAATGAGCCCGACATCGACGGCGTAATAATCCTTCACCGTACTGTCATCGTAAGTTGTCGTCACCTCAAGGGCCTCATATGTGCCTAATGGCACTGTGACTGAAGCGTCTATAGCAGTGATGCTTCGCTGGTCACCGCTGTCGAGCGTCCACGTCGTACCGACAGCGATTGGTTCCATAATTGCAATCTCGCTCATTGTACTCAGGCTCGTGTAGTCGACCATATAATACGTTTCAGGCTGTGAGAAAACCTCTTTGAGCGCACCGTTATCAATAGTATAGACACTCACCGATTCGGTGCCGCCGTTGTTCGTCCGAATCTGGATTGCCCCGTTGCTGATATAATCAACATGGGATACGAAGAAGGCGAATTCGTTGCCTTCACCGGCATATGTCATAATCAAATTCGGCGTAAAAGGGTAATAATCGCCCACTGTCAGCACTGCCGGACTCGGCGAGAGTGATGGAGACGGTAATGCGGAGGGCGATGGGGATGCTGATACTGAGGCTGACGGCGACGGGCTGACGACACTTGGCACCGCGCCGCATGATGACAGCATGAGAACAGCTGCCATGACTAAAATAAGAACGACTTTTTTCATATTAACCTCCGTTATATTTTCAGTTTAATTTTTATTCAGCTCGGATAAAGCCCTTTAATGTTTATTCGCATAAAGTCTATTTCAGCATTTAGAGAATGCCTCGAGAAAATTTACGCACAATAAATGCTGCAAATAAAAACGTAAGAGGGCACAAAGCAATATGGAAAAGAATAAAAAAGGTCTTACCGCCGGACATCTCACGATGCTGGCGCTTGGAACCGTCATCGGCGGATCTTTCTTCCTCGGATCATCTGTTGCGATCAACGCTGCAGGGCCATCCATCATCATCGCTTATATTTTTGGCGGAATTCTCGTTTATTATATATTGTACGCCATGTCTGAAATGACTGTCGCCAATCCGCACTACGGCGGTTTTAAAACATTCGCCTCCAAAGCTTTCGGAGAAAGGACAGGCTTCGTTGTCGGATGGATCTATTGGGTCGGCATGGCTCTTGGTATGTCGAGTGAAGCCACTGCTGCGTCCATTCTGCTGCGTCAGTGGTTTCCGTCCATTCCACTGTCACTTATGGCAACGTCGATTATCATTGTCGTCACGCTGCTAAATCTGCTTGGCGCGGTCAGACTCTCGAAACTTGAGAGCGCGCTCGCCGGTATCAAGGTATTTACAGTGATTTCGTTTATTCTTATCGCCATTTCGCTCGTCGTTGGGATATTCGGCGGAAAACCTGCCGTCGGTCTTGGCGCGGTGGTAAGGGAACCTTTTGCACCCGGCGGTATCACGGGGCTGCTCGGCAGCATGCTGATAGTCATGTTTTCCTATTGCGGATTTGAAATCATCGGTCTCGCCGCCTCTGAAACGAAGAACCCACAGAAAACTATCCCAAAGGCAATTCGGTATACTGTGCTCAGCCTCGTCAGTCTGTTTATTCTGTATATCGCTTTTCTGCTGCCGCTCGTACCGACAGCTGTGCTTGATGAGAATACAAGCGCTATCGGCGCTTCACTCACGCGGCATGGCATCGGTTGGGCTGGGACGGTGATCGGCGCTGTTGTCGTGTCCGCCATCATCTCAACGATGCTGGCAACCATGTTCGGGCTCGGCAGAATGATGCGCTCGCTGGCCGATGAGAAACAGGCGCCCGGCTGGCTTCGTGAGAAAACCGATGTGCCATACAGAGGCATCCTCGCTTCGGGTGTCGGCATGCTCGTTTCTCTTTGGTTCGGCCTTTTTTTGCCCAGTGTTTATCTTTTCCTGCTCAGCTCGGGGGGTTTTGCGATATTGTTCACATATGCCGTCATGATGGCATCTCACATGCGCCTTCGTAAAAAATTTGGCTGCCCGCCTGAAGGAAAATGCCAGCTGCACGGCTATCCGTACACCTCGGCCTTCGTCCTTGTCTCACTGATCGTCGCGATATTGAGTATGCCCTTTGTCAAAGGCCAAACCTCAGGCCTTATCGCTGGTATTATTCTCTTGATATTCTTTGAAGTCAGCTACTCGTTCCTGAAGTTTTTTAGGAGCAGGGATAAACGCGGTATTATTCTTCCGTCAATGAAAAATCCCAATCTGGCAATAGAGTTTTCCGAGGAACTGACTGATATGGATAAGAAGGTTTCAGATAATAAAGACACTGATAGCTAAAAAAGCTTCTTGAGCTTCCCTTGAGGCGATGGTACAAACTTAAGCTGTTAAGTCATTTCAAATTCAGATATTTGACTTGAATTGTGTGTTGTGAAGCAAATACGCGTATCTTTCGTTAACGTAGGGCGCGACGACCCGGCGCGCCGTCTTCCTAAATATGCTTATTCTTGTAGAGACAGCCGGACTAACGGCACGCCGAGGTCGTCGTGCCCTACGATTAAGACGTAAATATCAACCAAATTAAATTTATGTCATTGCCCTCGAGGGGAAGCCTACGAGAATTTGTCGACAGCCTCCGCAACCTTCATCATGACGGCGCATTCGATGCGCTTTTTGAAGAGCGTGCAGCCATAGTCATAAACACCGCCGATATCTCCTGTCGCGTGGTAAGCGTTTGCCGCGCAGCCGCCTGAACAGTATAGCCGCGCCCAGCAATCGTTGCATTCCGGCCTTGAATACACATTACACTGCGAAAATTCCTGCCGTTTCTCAAGGTTTGTCACGCCGTCCCATAGGTTGCCCATGACAAACGCAGGGTCGCCGGCGAATTGATGGCAGGGGTACAAGTCCCCCGACGGCGTCACAGCCAGATATTCCGTTCCGGAACCGCAGCCGCTTACACGTTTATAGATGCAGGGGCCGCCGGAGAGATCCAGCATGAAATGGTAGAAGGTAAAGCCTCTGCCTTCTTTTTTTCTCGCCAGCATCTCATTTGCCAGAAGCTCATACTGACGCAGGAGTTCCGGCATGTCTTCCTCCGTCAACGCGTAGGGGTCTCCCTTTCCTGAGACGACTGGCTCCATGGAAAGTTCCCTGAATCCGAGGTCCGCCATATGGAGAATATCACTAGTGAAATCGATATTGTGATGCGTATATGTCCCTCTGATGTAATAGCCTTTTCCGCCGCGCTTGTCAACGAATTCTTTAAATTTCGGGACGATGAGGTCATAGCTCCCGTGGCCATTTGATGACTTTCTCAATCTGTCGTGGACCTCTTTTCGGCCGTCAAGGCTCAAGACAACATTGGTCATCTCACGGTTTGAAAATTCAATTACGTCCTCATCGATCAAAACGCCGTTTGTCGTCAGCGTAAAACGGAAATTTTTCCCGCGGTTTCTTTCGATTTCCCTGCTATATTCGACGATCTGCTTGACGACTTCCCAATTTAAGAGCGGTTCACCGCCGAAAAAATCGACCTCCAGGTTCTTTCTTTTCCCTGAATTCTCGACCAAAAAATCAATAGCGCGCTTCCCGACTTCAAAAGTCATCAGCGACCGCTCGCCGTGATACCGGCCTTCACCGGCAAAACAATAATCGCAGCTCAAATTGCAGGCATGGCTGACATGGAGGCAGAGCGCCTTAATATCGGAATTTCTGTTTTTCATGCTTGCTGCGGCATTTTTAAATCTGTCGGGAGCAAACAGCTTCCCCGCTTTTTTCAACCCCTCAATATCGCCGATGGCCTCGAGTATCTCTGCCTTTGCACCCTCGGGATCGCCACCAAACTTCCGCAGCATCAGCTGCGTTATCGTGTCTGTGCTATTGTCTTCATACAGACCGATCATGTCGTAAACCATATCATCAACGACGTGAACCGAACCGCTGTGTGCGTCTATCACAATATTATAACCATTAAGCTTGTATTGGTGAATCATACTTGTCTCCGTCTATCTTTTTCCGATAAAAAACGCAATGCCGTTTAACTCCAAAAGGCGAAAAACGGCAATTGTTTTTATTTATTCAGCAATTATTTATCTTCGCCGGCGATATGATCGCTTGTACACTTTTCGCACTGTTGGTTTGCGACGCCGCAGGATGTTTTGCAAGCCGACTGGCAGGAGGTCTGGCATTCGCCGCAGCCGCCGTTCTCCAGGCTTTTCTCAAGGTCGCGCGTCTCAATGGTGATTATTCTTTTCATATCATTGCTCTCCCCGATCATTATTCTCTAAACAAATTATCATAAACCTCAATCTTTGTCAATGTATAAGGCGGCATGGCCTCCCGATGATTCCGACGGCCAATAACCGCACCGACAGCAAAATCGTTAATGATTGCGTAGGGGCGGATTCCATATCCGCCCATCCCCTGTTACGCGCCGCAGGAAGGGCGGATATGGAATCCGCCCCGACGCATTTAAACAATGAAGGGTGCGCTCACCGTTACCCCATCGTCCTTTGGTGCGCATTGCGCCTCCAAATTCAGAAAAAAAGAGACTCTGCCAAAAATGGCAGAGTCTTAAAATGAAGATAGCAACATTTACTATGCTGCCGGAATTATAGCAATTTTGCCGTGTTATGTCAAATGCAAGTACTGGAAGTTTTGGCGCAGCAAAGGCATGATGGCATTTGGCCTTTCGTGCTCTTCAAAAACACACCTGAATCGACCAGCTGATGGATGAAACCAATCATTCCTTCGTCAATCGCCTCACCGGGGACAATATACGGTATACCAGGCGGATATGCCCATAAATATTCAAGCGCCATCAAGCCGGCGGCTTCACTGATTGGGACATATGCCCCTTTCAGTTCGGCGGCTTCGGCTGTGGTCAGCAGTCGAGGCGGCAATTGTTGCGGCCATATATGTTTATCATCGTACGGTACATTTTGTACGTCTCTGTTGACGTCGAGGAGCGCGCCGAGAAGCAGCGCAAAAGCATCCCAATCGTCGCAAATGCTCGTCATAGCAACTGCATAGTCGGAGGAGGACATCTCGAGCTCGATGCGGTACTTAGACCGGAGCAGTTGCGCCAGTGCACTGCCAGTCAAATTCGTATGCCTTGTACTGACGACGATTTTTCCGGGATCAAAATCATAAAAGCTTTCATGATTTTTAAGCGTATCGGCACCATGGCAGAGGATCTTTATTTTCCCGATTCTCGATATGCTCTTGTCAAATGCCTCGATATTTTTAGAATAGGCTTCAAAAAGGGCCTCTTTTTCGTTAGACAGGAGCCTGACGCAATAATCGATTGAGGACAGGAGCACATACGACGGACTGCTCGTCTGGAAGACCGCCAGCTCCGACGCCATCCTGTTTTCGTCAATCAGGTCCCCACTCACATGCGCCAGAGAACTCTGAGTCAGCGCGGGGAGCGTTTTATGCAGGCTCGTCACGACAATATCGGCGCCGCAGGCTACCGCGCTGCTTGGAAAGAAGCTCGAAAAGCCAAAATGTGCCCCATGCGCCGCATCAACGAGAACCGGGATTTTTTTCTGATGGGCGATTTCGCAGATGCCCTTTATATCGCTCACCACGCCCTCATACGTTGGGGAGGTGATGATGATGAGCTTTGCTTGAGGATTGCCGTCCAGGGCTCTTCCGACCTGCTCAGGCCGTATGCTGCCGCATATGCCCGACATCCTGTCGCGCTCCGGCATCAGATAGACAGGCCGGAGGCCGCTTATTTCTACGGCATTGTAAACGGATTTATGGCAATTGCGCGCCATGATGACTGTATCGCCATGACGGACACTGCTTCGCACACCGGCTAGGATGCCGCCGGTACTGCCATTGACAAGCAAAAACGTCCTCTTACTTCCGTAAAGCCGGGACGCAAGCTCTGCCGTCACCTTCAAAACACCGTGCGCATCATGGAGATTGTCAAACCCGTCAATTTCGGAAATGTCGATGTCGTAAGGCAGCGCTCTGCCCAGCATCGCCGTATTCCTTTTATGGCCTGGCATATGCATCGGGATAACGCCTTTTTTATCGTACTCCGACAGCAAATCGTAAAGCATAACAAACACCACCTTTACCAACAGGATATTTTATCGCATAGTAATTGTCAACATTATCTGATTCATTACGATGTGGGGCGCTGCATCCGGTTACGCCAAACTTGTAGGACGCGGTATCCTTGAAGATTGCTGAAAAACCCCAGTTTGTCATCCTGAACGCAGTGAAGGATCTGCAGGTAATCTCGATTGTTGCGTTGGCATTAGTTTACCTAGAGATTCTTCGCAGGCTCAGAATGACAAGTCGCGGCATTGCAAAGCAAAGACATTTTGGCAGTTTTTCAGTGGTTTCCATATTTGACGCGCCATACCTGCTTGCCTAACACCCTGTTATTTATGATTCGCAGGGATCGACGCCCTGTCGTCCTGCCATTACGCCGTTACGCGGCACAGGAGACAATCCTCAGTCACCTGCGGGCGACAGCTCCTTTGCCAAAGGAGCCTTTTTAAGATGGCGCTACAACGGGCAAAGACCGCATCTTTACTTTCGTGATGCAGTCTTTCAGATACTTTATTTATTAGCCTTTTTCACCGGATACGCTTCGATGTAGCCGCGATACCCCATAGGCGCAAGCTGGAAACGCGGCGCGGCTTCCGGCTCGAATTTATACCCATAGAGCGCCGGGTCAAACTTCTCGACATGCGCCCAAATTTCGCCAATGGCATCCTCGAAGTTCTCATCATCGTACGGTTCGCCTTGAAACACCATCATTGTGCAGGGCGGCAGTTCGATGAGCTCAAATCCCTCCGGTATGACATTCGCGTAATCAAGCGGGACTTCCACGCCCTGCACGTATTTTGAGGTTCCGGGTTTGATCAGGTGCTTCGGCAGCCACATGCCAATCGGCTCGTAGAGCGCTTCCTTAACACTCGTCAGCACGTTCCAACCATCGCAGCCTACTTCTTCGCAGTACGCAAAATAATCCTCCGCCTTTTTTCCGCGCAGCATAAGCACCTTTCTTGCCGGGCGCTCAACAACCTGGACAAATATTGCCTTCGTTTTTTCAGTACTCATTTTTTTCTCCCCTTTATGATAATATCGGTAGGAGTCGAGCGCGGGATACATCATGAACAGCTTGATCGGCGGCGTTTTTTGGCTGTACCGCTTCGGGGCAATGCCGAACTCCTTTGAAAACGCGCGCGTGAACCCCTCGTGCGAGTCGAAGACAAAGTCGAGTGCGACGTCTATCACGCGATCATCTCCGTCCCGCAGCTTGAGCGCGGCCTTTGTCAGCCGCCGGGCCCGAATGTAGTCGAACGGCGTGACGTCTGTGGCCTCCTTGAACAGACGCGCGGCGTGCCACGGCGAATACCCCGCCGCTTCGGCCAGCTCGCGGAGCGTGATTGGCTCCCGAAGCTTTGTCTCGATATAAGCCTGCATCAAGGTTGCCGCCTGTGCCGCTTCAAAACTGCTCATTTCTTCACCTACCTGAGGAGAGTATAATTCAGCTGGAAAGAATATTCTTGACTTGCGTTGCGGACGTTTACCTGCTATTTGCGGCTATTCGTTATCTAAACCTTCAGCCACTGCTCCTGCGCGCCGCTCCAGCGTGAATATATAAGCTTTGCGATGATTGTTTTAGGGATAAGCGAGCCGGCGAGGCGGAACGCTGAGTTAACAAAGCCGGGTATATAGAGTGTATAGCCTTTTAGAACGCGGGATATGGTCCGGTGCGTCACTTTTTCTAGATGGTTCGTCGTCAGTTCTCCCCAGAAGCCCTGGGCTGCGATGCCATCAAGGGCTTCCTTTGTCGTCGGCAGACCGCCGGGGCAGAGCGACAGGACCGAAACGCCGCGCATCTTTAGTTCCTGCCCCAAGGCGCAGGCGAATTCCCGAAGAAAGCTTTTCGACGCGGCATATGTCGCCTTTAATGGCATCGGGTAAAATGAGGCGAGGCTCGAGACAAAGACGAGATAAAAGGGCTTGTTTTCGGCCCGGTGGTCTAAAACCTTATGCGTGATGCGCAGCGTGGCCTCAACGTTGAGCTGAACAATTTTTATAATGCTGTCGGTACTCCGTTCATAAAACCCGCCCTCAAAATCGACACCCGCAATATTGAGGAGCATTTCAAATCGGACGTGATTGTCCCGGGCAAACCGAAAGAGCGTATCGACCTGGGCGTCATTTGTAAGGTCGCAGGTTCTTGTCAGAACGCGCACAGGATACCGGCTTGTAATGCCGTGTTCAATCAGTTTTAACCCGGCATCGTTGATATCGGTCAGAAACAGGTCGTATCCCCTTTTCGCACAGTCAACGGAGAAGGCTCTGCCGAGTCCTCCGGCTGCTCCTGTAATCAGGACAAACATTCTTGATCCACCCCAAATCTGATTTTACACAGGTCTTCGCTCAAATTAAAAAGCTTTGTGGCATTTTGCTTATTGACTTCACGGCTCGGTTTTTGTGGACCTCCGATGCCATAGTAAAGGCCTTCCGCTTTATTACCGCTGCCGATAAGCTCCGCGTAAATCTTGGCCGGTAAATCCGGGTCAACGCCGTGTCTGCTCCGTCTTTTCCATACAAAATCGACAAGTTTCCCTGTGCTTTTGTTGCCAATCTCCGTTCGGACAAGTCCGGGATCGATGCCGTACGCCCTAATGCCCTGACCGGAATAACGGTCGTTGAGTCCAAATGCCGTCAGCATGTTGCAGAGCTTAGACTGCTTATAGACATATAGCGGGCGGTATTGCGTCTGGAACATGATGTCCTTCCAGTTCATTTTCATCATTTTGTGCGAACCGCTCGACGTGAAGAGGACACTCCCGCCGCCGTTAATAAGAGGCGGCAGCAATTCGTGTGTCAAGAGAAAGCCCGCCAGATGATTGAGCGCAAACTGGTGCTCATAGCCCTCGCCTGTTGTCATGTACCAGCTTCTGACGCAGCCCGCGTTATTGACGAGCGCGTGCAGCTTACCACTGCAGTTCTCAGCGAGGTCATGTATGACCTCGCGCGCAAGGCGCAGTACTTCCGGCTGCTGCATCAGGTCGCCGCATAGAAAGGTTATGTCATACGCAGGGTTGAGTGTCCGTAGTTTTTCCTTAGCTGCCTGGCAGTTCGTTGCGCTGTGCCCGAGCCCGAGCACCCGGTAACCATTTTTCAAGAGTTCGGCACAGACAGCAAACCCGATACCGGACGTCGCGCCTGTAACAACAACAGTTTTCATGCAAGAGACCCTCCTATGCGCCGACGCGCACATTCCTTGATAAATTCAATTTCTCAGCATATTCAAATATGACAAGGTTACGGGAAACGTGGATTCCCGCCTTCGCGGGAATGACAGGCGAGAGGCACGGGAATAGACAGGCGAGAGGCGCGGCAATGACAGGAGAAACACGAACATGCTGCGTTAACGCGATAACCATAATATTTCACTGAAACCAGTGCCAAACATGCCAGAATTCAAGAGCTCCGGCGCTGGCCGATAGTACAATGTAACCGACAATGAAAGCCGCCCCAAATACGAGGAGTGCTACCAAACCGACAGTGCGAATCTTTCGGCGTAGCTGGTCTTTCATTACCGGATGCATGGAATAGGGTGGGTATTTCCCGTCATGCGTCATATTCTTATGCCATCTTAAAAAGGATCTCCCCATCTGGGTCATCAGCACGCAGCTGTAGATCGTGGCGACTGCGGCCAGAACGCCGAACGCGATCAGCATCACTCCCATAATGGTGCCACCGGGGTACGGCATCGGCGGTAATATGACAAGGTCTGTCGGCAGAAGCGGCCGGATGATGAGGCTGATTCCGCATACTGCTGATGCAATCGAGGTTGAGCCAATGACAACAAGCCAGGCGTACATCACGATGAAAAACGGAATGGTGATCACATCGGCGAAAAACAGACCGATACCGACGAACAGCTTGTTCGATTTTCTTTTCTCGGTCTTACTGTCGGCTTGAGCAAACTGCGCGGCGATTTCTTTCGGTTTACCCAGCTTTGCAGCAATTTCCTCTTCCGTATAGCCATCCGCGATTTTACGCGCAAAATGGATGTCATATTCTGTGATGATTTCTTCAATATCCTCGACATTGTTTGATTTCAGATGATTTTTAAGATCATTTAAGTAGGACTGTTTATTCACTCCTGATCTCCCCTTCAAGCAGATTCGCGATTGATTCCGCAAATGTTAGCCATTCGGCTTTTTGATTAAAAAATTCTTCTCTTCCGGTCTTTGTCAGCGAATAGTATTTTCTGGGCGGGCCACCGCTCTCCTCGGATAAATACGTTGTGACAAAACCGTCGCTCTTTAGCTTTCGAAGAATCGGATACACCGTACCGTCGGCTATTTCTATATGCCGTGACAGGTATTCCGATACGTCGTAGCCATAACAGTCCTGCTTATATAATAAGGACAGGACGCAGAGCTCAAGGACGCCTTTTTTATATTGACTGTTCATGCGCTCCCCCTCATCTTTAGATGTCTATTATCTACTACTATATATAATACAGTAGTTTTGTTTTGTCAATAGTTTTTTTAGTTTTATTTTCTGTGCAAAATTTAGAAGGGATAGAGAAAAACGAACTTGTCATAATAAGAATAAGACAATTTAAAGAAAGATTGCTGTTATTATGGCAATTTTAAAATAAAGGGTGTGGTTTAAGTTGCGGGACGCAACAAGAAGGAAATTTATCAGCGTTATCTGTTTTATCTGCGTTATCTGCCTCCTCTTTTCATTTTTTATTCTGATGGACTTAGGTATTATAGCCCGAGGTGCCGATGTGTCGGGCACTATTGCTGAGGAAACTGGTATCGTACCAGCTGAGCAAAGTCCTTCACCAGAAACCAAAAAGCTCATTAAGTGGGTCGATTTTAATGTCCCGAGTGCGGCCATGAAAAAAGCCATCGCACTTGATATCATGTCCCAAGATAAACAGTTGAAGCTCAGTTGGATTGAAATGCTCGCTTATCTGGCTGCGCGCAACGGCAATAATTTTAAGCAGTATAAGGACAAACAGCTCGACGAACTGGCGATCAAGCTGAATTCGGGTAAAACAATGGCGGAGCTCACAAAGGATATGAAGTATTATGCCTATTATCTGGAATCATTCAATGCCATCCTCTCCGGTTTTGTCGGTGCGTATGACATAGAAGTCCCGAATTCGGACGGCACGGGTAAGCATTGGGAAACAAAGTATGGTATTAAGGTGTTTTCGCCGATTGCAAAGAATTATCCATACAGCCACTGCAGTGATTTTGGCAATCAACGCTCCTACGGGTTCTCACGTATTCACCTTGGCAACGACCTGATGGGCTCTGTCGGAACACCCGTCATCGCTGTCGAAGGGGGTATAGTTGAGGCTCTGGGCTGGAATCAATATGGCGGCTGGCGTATCGGCATACGGTCGTTTGACACAAAAAGATATTATTATTACGCGCATTTAAGAAAGGACCACCCCTACAAAAAAGATTTAGAAATCGGTTCGGTCGTTAAAAGCGGCGACGTTATCGGCTACCTCGGCAGGACAGGCTACAGCCGGAAGGAAAACGTCAACAATATCAAGACCTCCCATCTGCATTTCGGCATGCAGCTCGTCTTCGACGAATCTCAAAAAGAGTGCAATAACGAGATATGGATCGATGTCTATGAGATCGTCCGACTGCTTGACAACAAGCGGTCCGCAGTGAAGAAGAATCCCGAAACAAAGGATTATGACAGACTCTATGATATTTGCGATAAATCGCAGTATTCGGAATAACATGCAGGCACTCAGTCTTAATTCATCCGAAAGGTAGGAAAACAGTATGGAAGACAAAAAAGTGAGAGGATACCCCGTTTATGCAGAAGACGTGCTCGGAGGCCTCGCTAATGTCGCCTCTTCAAGTGACACTACAGGACTCGAGCCAACGCCGCCAAGCTCTAAAAATGAAGCCGAATCGTATTCTGAGCTCAGCAGTATCCCACAGCAGAAAAAGAAAGCAAGCAACAGCCCTCAGCAGAAAAGCAGATTGACCTTATAAATGCCGTAATAATATCGGAACCCCTGCAATTGACGCAATTGCAGGGGTTCCGTTCATCTTGTTTATCTAGATTAATAGTACGGTCTTCTTCTGCGGCGATAGAATTCCGAAAGCAGCAGAATATCAATAATATCCCGCAGCACCCCTCTGCCCCTGAATCCGCGGCCGTAGCTGTCATCGCCATATCCCCTGTAACCGTAGCCATAGTCAGACACGATCGTCTGCCGGGCTTCAGGCATCGTATCAAGCATCTTTTTTTCGCTGTCTTTTGCATACGCCGCTATGTCCGGATGATTTTTCATGATATTATCGTGCATCTGATTGGCCGCGTTCTCCATGTTTTCTTTAGTGGGATACATGCCATACGCGTCCATCTGGTCGCACATCATCATGACATGCGGCTGAAGCTTATAATAGATTTCCGGATAGCTAGATGCGTTATTTCCGGCCATGTTCGGCATTGATGCCGGCATATACATCTGATTTTCATTTGCTGAATATATATTTGGATTCATCCCCTCAAAATTCGGGGTCATCTCCTGATTGAGTGACGTGTTATTCATATGTTTCCTCCAAAGCTTATTTATGTGCAGGCATTATATTCTATTAACCCGCGCACTAAATTGCCACAAGACGCCGAAAGTGGCGGATATTAATCCGCCACTACATCTGTATAAAGCGGACGAAGCCGCCGCCAAGATCGGTTGTGTCAAACCACTTTTTGAGATCCACATGCAGCAGCTTTCCCTCGTCGGCAATATCAGCGTAGGCCACACTCCCGTCCTCTTCATACTGAAGTGAGAGCATCGTGACCCAGTGCCAGGAATCGAGGAGCTCCTCGTCACCCTTGTCAAGACTCAGAAACGCCACAGGCGCATCGTTAACAATCGATTCACGGAGAAAAATCAGCAATTTCGTAAAATCTGGCCGAAGCTGCTTTTTCTTTGGAATATCCAGCTCCTCGAGTGAGATTTGAAGGCATTTTGATGCGATATAGACGACTGTGCCCTTTTTAAACGCTGCCGTCGTCGGTATTCCTTTAAAACCGGGTGTGACGTATTTCCACACATCTTCCATAAGCTCCCGAAAATCACTCTTGGACAAAGGCGCGTATTCGATGTCCGTTGAGGTACACCGTCGGTTCAGATAGCTCATGATGTTTGAAACCGTCGTCGGACCGCAGCCCGAAAGACGCTTCCACCAAACGCCATACCATTCCTGCCAGCCGCCGTAATACATCTGCGCGGATTTCTCATCAAGCACTTCAAACAGCTTCATATTTTTTATAGATACTTCTATCATATTTCGACCTCATTGCTATAACCGGTACTGACAACTCATCTATCATTACTGAACATATCAGATTCTTAGTCTTCATATTGGGAAGTGGGTCACACCTCATTCTATTGCAATAACGCCCGTTATGCAACAAAACAGCACCCACTTAAGGGTGCTGCAGAAAAATCCAGGCAGCCCCTAAACCACGCCGGAATCCCGAATTGAGAATGTTCTGTTTTCACAGTTGATTTCAGCCATGGCGCCATACGGCAGAATGCACATTGGCTCATTGTGTCCAAACGGCAGGTTCATAATGACGGGAAGCTGATGGAGTCCCAATTCCCTCAGCACCTTGATTATCTTTTCCTTATATTCGTCATTGTATCGTTCCTGATACGGTTTACCAAAAATAAGTCCGTTTATCTTTTGAAGAATACCCTGCGACCCGTAATTTCTGAGCCAATACTCAAAATTACTCGGCGGCGGCATCTCCTCGGAGGTCTCCAGAAAGAGGATTGATCCGTCAAACGCCATGAGTTCCGGCCAAAGCAGCGTTCCTTTCGCCATTTCAAGAACCTCAATGCACCCGCCGATCAGCGGCCCATTTGCTATGCCGTTTCCCTGTAAAAACTCATACCCCTGATTTTTCTGCATCTGTTTTGCGACACCTGCATTTTCAATGCGCCAATCGATGCGCTCACCCGTCCATTCGTCAGCCGGCAGGATTGTTCCAATCGGCGCGGCGCTGAACAATGCTTCTTTAAAATGCTCGGTGGTATAATCAAATATTTTGATATTTTCGGCAAACTCCGCCAGGAGTGACGGGCCGTAGAAGCTCGACACACCTGCTTTTAAACAAATCAGATGGCTGATGGTCGTATCGGAATATCCCAATAAAATCTTAGGATTCTTTTTTATGACGTCAAAATCGATAAACGGCAGCATTCGGATGCTTTCTTCGCCACCGATACACGAAAATATCGCTTTTATATGCGCTTCGGAAAAGGCGTTCATCAGATCTTCGGCACGCTTCTCCGGATGCTCGTAGAGATATTCCGAGCCTTTGAGGGTACTATCCATTTCTATGAGCTTGAGGCCAAATTGCTCCAGGAGCCGCTTTTTAGCAAGCTCGTAGCGCCACCGGAACATATCATCTCCGGCACCGCCCCAGGATAGGCTCACAGCGGCGACTGTATCCCCGGCCGTTAATCCTTTTGGTTTTATTAGGCTCAGCATATCACACACCCCTTCGAAAAACTCGTAGGGGGCGATGCCATTAGCTCGCAAAGCGAGCTATTCGCGCCCCGTTGATCTTAAGCAACGGTAACGAACCTGTTGAGTATACAGACGGGCCGATGTGGGCATCGGCCCCTACATTCGGATGTAATCCAAATAGCCCGTTATTTGTCAGTTACTCGAGCTCAACGATATATTTGTCGAGCAGTTCAATCGGGTGATACGACAGCTTTGAGGTGCGGAGACCTTCGACACCGTCGTCTTCTTCTCTGTTGATGTGTGTGACACCATCAGATACGAATTTTTTCGCAAATTGATTCACGAGCATCGGATACGACCCGTTGAATTCTGTGTTGGACTTTTCGATGTGGACAAAAAGCGTATCACCGATTATCTCACCGAGCGCCGCTCCAACGACGGTGTCATCGACCTTCAATGCCCCGCCGAACAGCTTATACTTCTCCATATTGTCCAGAACTTCGAGCGTTTTGATGTTGCCTTCATCATAAGCGGCATAATCCTTGATATGCTCTTTCATGTAGCTCTCAAAAAAGTCGCGGACCTGCTGCAGGTTCGTCTCATCTATCGTTTCGAAAACCCAGTTCGGGTATTCTCTCATGAATCTGTTGATATGGTTTCGCTGTCCGCTGTATTTCCGCCCGGGAAGATCCTTGATCTCATCACTCAAATACAGATAATCCGACCACGCCCTATCTGTATACGCTTTGGCTTTCGGATAAAGCGCCTTGATCTTGTCTAATCGGTGCGCCGATACAGCGCACAAGCGCGGCATACAGCCGAGCGCATGACAATAATCAACGATCTTATCATATGTTCCTTTTTCTGCGCACGGCTCGCCTCTTGGCGGCGTAAAAGCGATCTCTCCTGTCAGGTATTTTACCTTTAGGTAAAGAATTTCGTCTTCAATCGCAAATTCTGTTTTAAACAGATCGCGCCATATAAACGTTCCGCCGATCGTACAGTCGCAAATGCGGCAGAGATTTCTCATAAAATACGGTCTGAGCAGTTCAACGTGCTC
This sequence comes from uncultured Eubacteriales bacterium, assembly GCA_942492735.1. Classification (GTDB taxonomy): domain Bacteria; phylum Bacillota; class Clostridia; order Oscillospirales; family Oscillospiraceae; genus Sporobacter. Next base: position 2,412,265 of record OW818648.1, on the reverse strand, counting down.
AAGGCCCAGAACTTTAAAATCCAAGATTGTCCCTCACTATTTCGTCCAGTTCAACGAATCCTTATTTTTAACAAAATACTCTATGCCGGAATACAGCGTCACAACGACGATGATGCCGACACAGATATAAATAAGTACTTGCGGTATCGGCAAAAACAGCAAAAGGATGCACACCATCGTCGACGCTGTCTTGATTTTACCCGATGTCCCAGCAGCAATGACGCGGCCCTTGTCAACAGCAACAAGCCGGAGCGCTGTGACGGCAAACTCGCGCACAATCACAATTAAGACAGCCCAAGCGGGCACGAGTCCCTGCTGCGTGAACCATAAAAGCGCGGCGACGACAAGCACCTTGTCGGCCAGAGGGTCCATAAATTTTCCGAAATCCGTCACCTGATCACGACTTCTGGCAAGGTACCCGTCAACGAAATCCGTCAGGCTGGCAATTGCAAAAATTGCAAGAGCGACGTAAGCGCTGCCCGAAAAATCGATATATAGAACAGCCAGAAAAGCCGGTATCAGGATCACCCTCAGCATCGTCAGCTTGTTTGGTGTATTCATAATTATGTCCATTCCTTTCTAAAGGGTATCCAACCGGATACCCTTGGGAATCTGTTCCGTCCGGTTTTACCGGACTTGCGGCACTTGTCGGACTTCTGGTCGGATGACCAGAAAGGAACAAAACCCAGTTTGAAAGATATATCTTTCAAACTTCCTCCACAAGAACGCCGTACGGTTCTCCGTCAAGCGTGTCAATGATACGGACGAGATTGAATTCGTCCATGACGACACCGTCGCCTCTAAAATAAATGAGTCCGTCTATTTCCGGCGATTCCGCATAGCTCCGTCCAAAAAAATAATCGCCTTCAATACCTTCGGCAAGAACAGCTGTCACGCTGCCGATGCGGCTGTTCGTAAAATGCTCCATAATACCCGACTGCAACGCCATGATTTCCTCAGCTCGCTTACAAGCTGTCTCATTGTCCGCATATACCATCGATGCAGCTTTTGTGCCCTCTTCAGGTGAGTATGGGAAAACACCGGCGCGCTCAATTTTAGCTTCCTTAAGGAAATCATAAAGCTCCTGAAACTCGTTATCACCCTCACCGGGTAAACCGGTGATGAGGCTCGTTCTGATAACAACGCCTGGTATTTTGTCCCGCAGCTTTTTAATGAGGTCTCGGATGTCGCCTCCTGTGCCGCGGCGGCACATACTTTTGAGTACCCCGTCATTGATATGCTGGATGGGTATGTCGAGATACTTTAGTATTTTATCATTTTCTGCGATAACGTCAATAAGCACATCGTCAATTTCATCGGGATAAAGATAGTGCAGCCGTATCCACATGAGGCCCTCGATCTCACAGAGCCTCCTAAGCAGTTCTGCAAGGCGTCGTTCACCGTAAAGGTCAAGGCCGTACCGCGTCGTATCCTGCGCGACGATAATGAGCTCTTTGATCCCCTGGGCGGCAAGCTCCTGTGCTTCACGCAGAATATTTTCCATCGGACGGCTTCTGAACCGGCCCCTTATTTCGGGTATCACGCAGAATGCGCACCGATTGTCGCAGCCTTCCGCGACTTTCAAAAACGCCCAGACGCCCGATGTCATAATAACCCTCTGCACCTCGGGGTCAGGTATATTATTGTCGCCAAACCTTGAATACGAAATGCCGCCAAGCGCCGACTTGACGGCGCTGACGATATCCTGATAGCTGCCGACTCCGACGAGCGCGTCGATCTCCGGCAGTTCCTTGAGCATATCCTCTTTATATCGCTCGGAAAGGCAGCCGGCAACAACAATCTTCTTGATCCGGCCTTCTTTTTTTGCTTGCGCTAGCTCCAAAATCGTTTCAATAGCTTCCATTTTGGCGCTCTCGATAAAACCGCACGTGTTGACGACGACCGCGTCAGCATTGTCGCAATCGCCTGATATTTCGTAACCTGCCTCTCGCAGGAGAAAAAGCATCTGCTCGCTGTTCACCAGATTTTTTGCGCAGCCGAGAGAAATGAGCCCAACTTTATTCATTATCCGTAAAATCCTCTGTTTCGCTATTGGTTTGTTGTTCCGCGCCAAACACGGTATTGTATTTTAGTATTGCTGATTTTATTTCATCCCATGAAAATCCACGCCGGTAAAGTGCGTCTGTTGCGCGTTTAAGTTCCGCCTTATCCGGTATACGGCCTCTCATTTTTGCTGCGAAAAAGTCATACGGCCCATCGCTTGTTTCCGGCAATTCGGCAAGCGCGTCTTCCCAAAGTTCCTTCTCAATACCGCGTCGGTACAGCTCGTCACATATCCGTTTTTTCCCATACCCTCGCGAGGCGTAATGCCGAACGATGAGTGACGCATACTCCGCGTCATTGACGGCCCCGATCTTAATAAGCCAGTCGGCTGTTTCCTCCGCGCATTCTTCGCTCTCGCCTTTTTGGATCAGTCTGCCGGTGATCTCCCGGTGGGACATATTGCGTTTTCCGATGATGCGCAGAGCGCGTGCTTTTGCCGAAGACGACTGAGTGGACGCTTTGAGCGACTCATATTCGTCCTCATCCAGCTCCCGTCCTGTATAGAGACTGTAGTCAGCGATCAGCGCCACATTGACGCGCAGACTTTCCCCGTCCTCAAACGCGGCATAAAACGTATCCGGGTTCTTATTGGATCGGGTGAGTTTCTCAATTTTCAAGATTAGCCCTCAAAATCCTCGGCAGACACATCAACGGCACGCCCGGCCGCTTTTGCGGCAATTTTCTCCTGCGGACTCATCAGCTTTGTTGCATCCCGCCGGATTTTTGCTTCCAGATCATCAGCGACATCGGGGTTGGACTTTAAATATTCTTTAACGTTGTCGCGTCCCTGGAGTCGTGTTTCTCCGACTGTAAACCAAGCACCGCCTTTTTCAATCAAACCGAGCTTAACGCCGAGATCAACGATCTCACCGACTTTTGAGATACCCTCGCCGTACATAATATCGAACTCTGCCTCTTTAAACGGCGGCGCAACTTTATTTTTAACGATTTTCGCTTTTGTCCTGTTGCCGACATTTTCCGTGCCGTTTTTAATGGCTTCAATGCGCCGGACATCGATACGGACACTCGCGAAATATTTTAGCGCGCGGCCACCCGGCGTCGTTTCCGGGCTGCCGTACATAACGCCGATCTTCTCACGCAGCTGATTGATAAAGATGACAATGCAGTTTGTTTTCGATATGGAGCCGGCAAGTTTCCGGAGCGCCTGTGACATGAGCCGCGCCACAACGCCGACACTCGAGTCACCCATCTCACCTTCAATTTCGCTGCGCGGCACAAGTGCTGCAACAGAGTCTATTACAACAACATCGATCGCGCCGGAGCGTACAAGCGTCTCCGTTATGGCCAGCGCGTCCTCGCCGGTATCCGGCTGAGAGATGAGCAGGCTTTCGATATCGACGCCGAGCGCGCGGGCATAGGCCGGTTCGAGCGCGTGCTCCGCGTCGATAAACGCGACCTCGCCGCCTTTTTTCTGCGCGGACGCAATGATGTGAAGGGCAAGTGTCGTTTTACCTGAGGACTCAGGTCCGTATATCTCGATGATGCGCCCCTTGGGTACGCCCCCGATGCCAAGCGCCAGGTCGAGCGACAGGGAGCCTGTCGGTATTGTGTCGACGTTTATATGCTGATTTTCTCCGTAACGCATGATTGAGCCTTTACCATAGCTCTTTTCTATCTGCGATATTGCTGTTTCCAGAGCTTTCTTTTTGTCGTCGGCCGGTCCCGCCTGATCTACTTTTTTCTTTTCCGCCACGTTTGTACCCTCCCTAATTCTTTATGGTTCCGATGATGACCCGCTCAATACCCAATGAATCCTTATATACTTTGATGTCAGTAAAATTGTTTTGTTCCATAATACTGCATACTTGTCCGGCTTGTCCTTGGCCGCACTCAAAGGCGATATAGCCATTATCCTTTAAAACCGATTTCCAATTGGACGATATACTTCTGTAGAATGCCAGTCCGTCCGGGCCGCCGTCAAGCGCCATAACGGGTTCGAAATCCTTGACGGACGGACTGAGCGTTTTAATCTCTTCCGTCTGTATATACGGTGGGTTGCTGACGATTATATCGAACAAACCGAGCAGCATCGGCGGAGCCTCCAAGGCGTCGAGCTCAATGCTGGTGACACTGCGCGTTAAATTGTTCTTCATCGTATTCGCGCGGCAGATGCGCAGCGCTTCCTGCGATTTATCCGCCAACAGAACACGGCAGAACGGCAGATTAGCGGCGATGGCGAGTCCAATGCAGCCGCTGCCGGCACACATATCGAGGACGCGCATCCCGTCAAGGTTTTCTTTGAATAAATCTCTGACGGCGTCGACGAGTACCTCCGTGTCAACCCTTGGTATCAGGACGCTGCGGTTAACATTGATCGGCAGTCCGTAAAACTCCCATTCGCCGAGAATATAGGCGATCGGCTCACCGGCAATACGTCGCTGCATCATGCTATCGACAGCGTTTTCATAGACCTCATCCGGCACATAAAAATGCCTGTCACGCATAAATTGTTCTTTCATCTTGCCGGATGCGGCAGTGGCGATGAGGCGCGACTCCATGTCGAACGCCTCAATCCCCTCCTCGCGCAGTCTCGTCCGTGCGGCGAGGAATACATCATTGTACGTTTTTATCTTTATCCCTCCATGGATCCACGCGTCTTTTTATTATAAGCAGCGACATACTGCGCCGCCATTCCTCTTTGCCGTTTTCACCCGCAACGTAGGGGTGATTCACGAATCGCCCTGCCCTCAAAAGGCTCCTTTCGAAAGGAGCCTTAATTGGCTTATGGGCGTAGATAAAATAAAGTCTTTTACCATTTATCTTCGCCGGTTTTTACGGGTACGACGAGCTTTAGGGCTTCAAGCGCAACCTCAAGCATGGAATCGTCCGGCTCTGCCGTCGTGAGGCGCTGCAGGCCTTTTCCCGGTGCTGATATGATTCTTGTGAAAAGGTTGTCGTGCCGTCCGGCCAACCTTAAGAGCTCATAGCTCACGCCTACAACGACCGGGAGGAGGGCGAGCCTCAGAAGCATCCGGATCCAGACGTTTGACCATGTCGCCAGAGAAAAAACGAGGATGCTGACGATCATAACAATAAAGAGAAAGCTGGTGCCGCATCTTGGGTGTAACCGTGACTGCCCGCGCGCGTTTTCGACGGTGAGGTCAAGACCTTTTTCGTAGGTGAATATGGATTTGTGCTCCGCGCCGTGGTACATCCATACGCGCTTGATGTCTTTCATTTTTGTTGCCAGCCATAAATAGACGAGGAAAATGAGTATACGCAGAACACCCTCAGCCAAATTCCTTAATATCGCACTCTCAATAAAGCGATCAAAAAGCCCTGCCAGCAGTGTTGGCAGCAGAACAAAAAGGCCAATCGAGACACCGATACCGATAATGACCGCCAACGTGATAATCATTTTTTCAGCTTTTTCCCCGCCGAAATGCTTCTCGATCCATTGATCAGCTTTGGAAGGTGTTTCCTGTTCATCCTCGGGCATATATTCAGCTGAAAACATCAGCGCTTTAACGCCGTTAACCATTGATGCTATAAAATTGATGCCGCCTCTGACGAAAGGCCATCCGACAATCGGGTATTTGTCCTTTAACAGCTTTATGTCTTCGACCTTCGAAACAAGTCCGTCTGCCGTTCTGACGACAATAGCCTGTTTTTTAGGTCCGCGCATCATGACCCCTTCAATGAGAGCCTGTCCGCCGATTGTTGTGCGGAAACAAGTAGTTTCTTTCTTTTCAGACATTATATTACTTTTCTTTCTCCTTAAGGTTTTATATTGAGCTGGATATCGGCAGCTTAATCGTCACACGCAGTCCGCCGCCTTCGGCGTTGTCCAAAATCAAATTTCCGCCGTGGAAACGGATGATCTCATCGCAGACAGCAAGCCCGATTCCGCTGCCACGTTCCTTGGCGTTCGAGCCTTTGTAGAACTTCATCTTCACATGAGAAAGCTCGTCCTCCGGTATTCCCGGACCGAAATCGCGTATCCTCAAATACACAAAGCTATTGTCCATATCGACGGATACTTCGATGCGCTTTCCTTCCCGTCCGTATTTGGCGGCGTTGTCGAACAAATTGAGGAACACCTGCTTGAGTCGGCTGGGGTCGCCCGGTATGAGCGGCATTTCTTCAATATAGGGTTCATAAACAAGTTCCAGCTCATCCTGATGCAGGAGCTCGCGGTATGTGAAAATCGAATCCTCGAGCTCGGCGACAATATCGATCATCTCAATATTGAGTGTGAAGCGACCGTCCTCCATGCGTGTGAACTCCAGAAGCTCTTCGACCATTTTTGTGAGCCGCCGCGCTTCTTTTAGAATGATCGCGATACCTTTTTTCGTCTCCGCGTCCATGTGCTCGTTGTAGATAAGCGTCTCACCCCAGCCTGTGATGGCTGTCAGCGGCGTCCGCAGCTCATGGGAAATGGACGAGATGAATTCCGTCTGTACTTTTTCAGATTGGGCTATTTTGAGCGACATCTCATTGATAGAATCCACCATCTCACCGATTTCATCCTGATAGTCCTTGCTGATCTGAATGCCATAGCTGCCCTGCGCGATGCGTTTGGACATCTTCGTAATTTCGCTGACCGGTTCAATCACCGAGCGGATGAAAACAAGGTTAATAAATACGACAAACAGCATAATGACAGCACCGAGGGCAAAGACTGCCAGAATGCTGATGACAACCTGCCTGTCGACAAGCTGAAGGCTCGTGACGTACCGCATGACACCGATAACCTGGCTTCCTGAATACATCATCGGCGCGGAGACAGACATAATATGTTCGCCTGTCAACGGCGCTTTTCCAATCCATGAGGAAATCTGCCCTGTCGTAATCGCCCGTGAAATATCCGGTGTACTCGGAGACGAACCGGCCGATATTCCATACGTCGTAATCATGACCCTGCCGTCCTCATCAATAAACTGCAGTTCGAGCTTATCACTGCTTTCAAACGACTCGGTGTATTTGATGGCATTGGCATAATACTCAGCATAAGATTTTGCGACATAGTTAGAAAAAAAGTCTGTCGCTGTTTTAGCCTTCGCCTCAAGTCCCGCTTTCACCGTCGAGAAATAATTCGAGCTGATATATAGTGAAAATGTGGTGATAACAACGACAAGCGTTATGAGGACGACAAGGACACTGCTGCGGATCCAACGCTGTCTCAATCCGCTCACCTGTTTTTTTGAATTCGCTCTCACATTTTCACCTGCCTTTACGAATGAAATATCGCTTCGCGATGTGAAATACGCCTTCGGCGCATGAAATATTCCGCTCGGCGGAATGTGAGATAAAATTTGCCCATGCGTCTTTTGACGCGTTATGTGCAGCAGCACATTTCATTCGCGCAGCGTATTTCATACTGCGCAGCAATATTTCACTTGCCCGCAGGGCAAATTTCATTGTAAGGAGCTACGCTCCTTACAATCCCCATTTATAGCCGTAGCCCCAGACTGTTGTGATAAAGCTCGGGTTCGTCGCGTCGTCTTCGATCTTGATTCTCAGGCGCCTGATATTAACGTCGGCAATCTTCAGCTCCCCGAAATAATCTCTACCCCAGACGGTGTTGAGGATATCCTCTCTGGAGAGCGCTTTGCCGGGATTATCCATGAACATTTTCATGATCGCATATTCGACCTGCGTCAGCTTAATGCGCACACCGCTTTTTTCAAGCGTTCTGTTTCTAGTGTTCAGGCGGAAGGGTCCCTGGACGATCTCGCCGGTATCAAACTGCTCCGTCCCGCCGGTGCGCCTGTAGAGCGCGTCAATACGCGCTGTCAGCTCAGCCGGTGAAAAGGGTTTTGTCACATAGTCGTCGGCGCCCGTCATGAGGCCGGTCACCTTATCCATCTCCTGAGTTCTCGCCGTCAGCATGATGATACCGATGTGCGGGTCAGACGCCCTGATTTTTCGGCATACCTCAAAGCCATCAATATCCGGGAGCATGATGTCCAGGATTGCCACCTTAATATCGGGATTGGCTTTGAGCTGTTCAAAAGCTTCGGCACCCGTGCCGGCTTCGATTGCCTCATAACCGGCCCGTTTTAGATTGATTACCACGAAGCTGCGTATGCTTGTCTCATCCTCAAGTACAAGGACTTTTTTCATTGCAGATCCTCCTCAGACGGTTTTTGAGAACTCCCGAACGGTTGTAAATGCTTAAATCACACCAGTGGTCCAGTCAGAATAGAGCGGTCTGAAATTTTCGGTAATGATCGCTTTGTTTACTGTCAGCGGCACTTCAGTCGTCAGGATTTCAGCCGCGCAAATTATCTCTCCGTGTTCAAGGAGTTTAAATCGTCCCTCTAGCCTTGCTCTGTCATCTTTGTTGTCGCCGGAAAGCGTATATATTTTAAGAAAATCTATCGACCGGATTTCTTCTCCGACTGAATCCGTCTCGGTTAAATAAGAGAAGATGAGCGTTCTCTCCCCGGAGATTGTGTCATCCCTGCGCACGGTGATGCTGTCTTCCCAATCGTCCGGCAGAATCAGATACCAGCCGTCGGAAAAATCGTGGTATGTTGTAAAAATATCGCTTTTGTTCCCGAATCTATCGTATGAGGACCAGTCGATACTATAGTATTTCGTGTCGGAGGACGATTCCAGAAGTCTTGGCGACGGTACCTCCACGACATCGTCCTTGTTAATATCGGTACTATAAATCGAATATGCTCTCAGTGTGTCTTCACTGACGCCGCTTGATTTACTGGCGGTTACATTGACCAGGTCGTTATATCGCCAGGTCAGAAGGTCTGTCACCACATTGCCGCCGGTATATCCACCCTCAACAAAAATTGCCGGTGTACCATCGGAGAGGTTACCCTTTACAACACTTGTTATCGATTCTATGCCCTTTGATAAAGGCGCCAAGCTGTTGCTGATCTCGCCATCAGGCATGAGAAAAAACATTTCCGCTTCACCAGGAAAATCTGAAGACGGTAAGCGCAGCGCGACGACATCCATATTCCCGTCATTGTTCATGTCGTTGACAACTAGCTCAGCGTAATCGGAGTCTTTAAGCAGTGCGTGCTGGTAGTCCCTGATTGAATATATCGACATATGAAGAAGTACAGCACTTGCCTGCCACCCGACAATGAACTCACTCACACCGTCTCCATCCATGTCTGCATATCGGATGCTTTCAATTTCCACTCCGTCGCCTTCGATCACGTCAGCCGTCCGGTACGTGCCGTCCGTCTGTTCCATGATATAGATTTTAAGCGGTTTATCCCCTGTTGTCCTAAAAAAGGCAATTGCCTCGTTAACACCGTCACTGTCTATGTCCTTCAACTGCACAGACTGACGGTTCGGGCCGAACGTCGGCGGAGAATATTCGGTGCCGGGAGCGAGAACCGTGTTGATTTGTTCCTGCAGCTTAACGTATTCCTCGGATGCTTGAGGCAGACTGTAAAGCTCGTCCGCTGTGATCGTGAAGCATCCGGAGACTGTCATCAGAAGCAGCGCCAGAGCTACGATACTGATTATTAACTTGCAGTTCCGCACAGCACCCGCCCCCTTTGTTTTACTGACAGCATTTAACAACATGGAATATAATTCCTTTTATTCGGCCATATCCAAGCAGCGATTCTGCGCGCTGCAAATATAACAATATCTTATTTATTTTATCATATCCGGTTGGAGATTGGTAGTACTATATTTCCCTTTATCTAATAATAAGCAAAAGTCTGAATGAAGGCGGCTGCCAAACAATCAGTCGGAAAACCGTATTTCAATGGATGCTCAAGGAAAGCATTAACAGGTCCCAAGAGAATTGAGATGGTCGATGACTTAAATTTCTGACAGGCTATTGAAATCACACGGAATTATTTGTATAATTGCTTCACTGACTTATAAATCACGTTAACAGTAAATCTATCATAATACGGAGGAACAACATAATGAAAGTTCAAGCTGCTGTCACGCGCGAAAAAGGTAAACTCGCAATCGAAACGGTAGAACTCGCTGATCCTAAGGCCGGCGAAGTACTGGTCAAGTTGGTCGCAAGTGGCATCTGCCACACGGACACGGCGGTCATCGAACAGTATCTGCCGGTTGTCTTCCCAATGGTGGCGGGGCACGAGGGTGTCGGCGTCATCGAGAAAGTCGGTCCGGGTGTAACATCGCTCGCGCCGGGCGATCGTGTCGTCCTGACGTTCCCCTCCTGCGGTACATGCGAACACTGCCAGGATGCTCACCCTTACTCCTGCGATGATAACTTCACGATGCTCTTCGGCGGCAAATACCGCGACGGAACAAAGCGTATGACCACCAACGACGGTAAAGATGTCGGCACAATGTTCATGCAGAGCTCCTTCGCAACCTACGCCATCGCAAATCAAGACAACGCCATCAAGGTCGATGTGGATACCGAAGAGCTTAAAAAGCTTTGCTCGCTGGGCTGCGGCGTACAGACAGGCGCGGGCGCTGTTCTAAACCGTATGAAGCCGCGCGCGGGCTCCAGCATTGCGATTTTCGGCTGCGGTGCGGTTGGACTTGCCGCGATCATGGCAGCGAAGATTGCCGGCTGTTCGACGATTATTGCCATTCACGGATCCAAAGGCCGCGAGGAAGCGCTTGAGTTCGGCGCAACCCACACAATCAACGGCCGTAAAGAAGATACCGTCGCGAGAGTTAAGGAAATCACAGGCGGCAAAGGCGTCAACTATGCGCTTGAATCCTCGGGTCAGCCGCCGCTCGCCGTGACGATGCTCCAGGTAATGGCCAAAGAAGGACTTGCGGTCACCGTCAGCGTCACTGCGGGCGCGGAAGTGCCGATTATGCTTGAGCCGCTCATCATGAACCCGAGCGTATCGTTCGCGGGCTGCGTCGAGGGTCACAGCAATCCGAAAGTCTTCATTCCCGAGATGGTTCGGCTCTATAAAGAGGGCAAACTGCCCATCGACAAGATGAATAAGTATTACAAATTCGAAGAAATCGAGAAAGCTATCGAAGAGAGCCACACCGGCGGCGTGCTGAAGCCGATCATCGTTTTCTAATTCACCTCACGAAACAGTATAGGGCAACGCGGACATTTCGCGTTGCCCTATTTTATTGTTTGAGCAACGACACAGGGGTCTTTCCCTACAGTCAGAATTGCCATCACACCCGTAGGGACCGACACCGTGTCGGTCCACCGCATCTTTAATAAAAAGCTTGAATTCCACATTCCCATGTTGTATAATGCGATGTACAAAATCCATCATGCCGGTGTGATGAAATCGGTAGACGTAGCGGACTCAAAATCCGCCGCTGGAGACAGTGTGCCGGTTCGAGTCCGGCCACCGGCACCATAGCAAAAAAGGCTGCTGCAACTAGGTTTTCTGGTTGCAGCGCTTTTTTATTTGCGCGGCAATTTAGAGATAAAAAACGCAGCATCCCTCCAAACATCCCTCCGTTTTCCAGAAAAAAATTCTGAAGGGCAAAAACGGAAGTTTGCCGGTGTTCAAAAATTTCCTTTTAACTGAGGCCGTTTGCATATGACAGGCTTGCACAACTGTGTCTCAGGTCGTGGAAGCTCTTTAAATACTGAAAATATTGGTTAAAAGCGTATATAAAAGAACAGCCGAATGTGTATCACATACTGACTGTTCTTATCTTTTTGAGATGAGAGTTTCGTTTGGCTTTCTTAAGTATATGTTTCCGTTTGCATATTATGAGTTTTCTTAGTAATAGGGGTAATACGGGTAATAGGGGTAATATGGATATCGCCTACCACCCAGCCCCGACAACAAAAGCCCGAGAATGAGATCTCTTCCGATACCCCTGCGTCTGAAACCTCTGAATCTTCCCGGCCTGAAGCCGCCTCCAAAAATTTGCGTTGGAACAGCTTCCGTCGGATCATTATCATCGTCATTGGCTTTCATATAATTCGCCATATCCGGATGCACCCTGCAGAAGTCTTCGAAAACGTCATCGGTGATTTCATCCAGATCCTGTTGTGTAGGCATTACGCCGGTTGATTCGATTGCGTCGCATGTAGCTGATATAAAAGGCTGTAACTTATAGTGTATTTCCGGATACATAGCCCTGTGTTTTTTTGTTTCTTCAAATAAAGATTTTACATTAGGTTGTGCGGACAACATATTGGCCTGATTTCCCGGCATATATGGAATATTTAAATTTTCTAGATTTATCACAGTGGTTTCCTCCAAAAAAACTTGACCAGGTCAGCATAAGCCGACCACTATAATATCATATGTAAATTATCTAAATATGTTTACGTATCGGTTATTAATCAGCGTTTCCCTAGACTAAAAGCTATAGTTATTACCGAGTAAATTGCCTCGCGCACGCTGCGCGACTTTTAATCAGGGTTTATGTCATATCTTTCTGGTAAATACTAAAAGAACATGAAAATCCAGAGGGAGAAACACTTTTTTTGTATGAATGAGAAGATGAGACTTGAAGAGAATTTATTACGTCTTGGTATTGATGTCGGCTCAACGACTGTAAAAGCGGTAGTTCTGGACGATGAAGACAATGTGATTCACAGCTGCTATCAAAGGCATTATTCTGACATCTACGGCACGCTTTTACAGATTCTTAATAGATTATATGAAATAATCGGCGTTCACCCTGTTTCGATAGCCGTAACGGGCTCGGGAGGACTGGCTTTATCCGAAAAATTGAATGTGTCTTTTGTGCAGGAGGTCATTGCCGGCAGCAAAGCTGTGAAAAGACACTTCCCAGACGTTAAGGTTATTCTAGAGCTGGGAGGCGAGGATGCCAAACTGACCTTTTTTGAGAACGGCATAGATCAAAGAATGAACAGCATCTGCGCTGGCGGAACCGGCGCCTTTGTTGATCAGATGGCGCTCCTGTTAAAAACGGATCCGAACGGACTCGATAAGCTGGCTGAACAGCATAAGGTCTTATATCCGGTTGCGTCTAGATGTGGAGTATTCGCAAAAACAGATATTCAATCGCTCTTAAACGAAGGAGCGTGTAAGGAAGATATTGCGGCGTCTATCTTTCAAGCGGTTGTTAACCAGATTATCGGCGGATTAGCTTGTGGAAGAAAAATACACGGGAAAATAGCCTTTCTCGGCGGGCCGCTGTTTTTTTTGCCGCAGCTTCGTCGAAGATTTCAAGATACACTATGCCTTCATGACGACGAAATTGTGTTGCCCCAGTATGCTCAAGTCTATGTGGCGATCGGCGCCGCGCTTTCATCAAAAGCACACGCTGGACAATCTGGCGTAACTGTTCAACATCTTATCGAAAAATTGAAGTCTGATAGCAATAAAAACGCAAACGCCTCCACAAGGCTGGCTCCGCTTTTTCAAAATGAAATTGAATATCATGCGTTTGTGGACAGACACTCAAGTTGCAACGTCGCGAAGAAAGAACTGTCAACGTACGCGGGAAATTGTTTTCTCGGCCTGGACGTCGGGTCAACAACATGCAAGGCTGTGCTGATTGACGAACAGGCAAATCTGCTTTATTCCAGTTATGCAAGCAATGATGGAAGTCCGCTTGAGTGTGCTGTCAAGTTGCTTCGCGCAGTATATGATAATCTACCCAAAAGCGCTTTGATTGCCTACTCCGCCGTTACCGGATATGGAGAAAATCTAGTCAAAGCAGCATTTTCTTGTGATATGGGAGAAGTGGAGACTATCGCGCATTTCACAGCTGCAGAATTCTTACTTCCCGGTGTGGAAACGATTCTCGACATCGGCGGGCAAGATATGAAATACTTAAAGGCACGGGATGGTATCATTGAAAACGTTATTCTTAATGAAGCTTGTTCTTCAGGATGCGGGTCATTTATTGAGACGTTTGCAAGATCATTGGGCTTAGATGCTCAGGCTTTCGCAACTGAAGGCATTCATGCCAAATCCCCCGTCGACCTTGGCTCACGCTGCACTGTATTTATGAATTCAAGAGTCAGGCAAGCGCAGAAAGAAGGGATACCGGTTAGTGATATATCAGCCGGTCTTTGCTTTTCTGCTGTTAAGAATGCTCTATTCAAAGTTATAAAAATGAGGCACCCAGCCGAACTGGGTGAGAAAATAATCGTACAGGGCGGAACATTTTGCAACGATGCGGTTTTACGATGTTTTGAGATCATTGCGGAAAAAAAAGTTGTCAGACCGGATATATGTGAGCTGATGGGTGCGTTCGGCGTTGCACTGCTGGCAAAAAATACTTGGCGTGGTATGCGTTCAACACTGATTCAACAAGAAGCGCTTCTGGCTTTCTCTCATCAGTCACGTAGCACAAGGTGTAATAAATGTTATAATCATTGTCTTTTAACAATAAATAGCTTTCGTGGCGGACAAAGGCTTATCACCGGTAACCGGTGCGAAAAAGGAACCGGAATTGATCAATCAGAGATAATTTCAAATCTTTACGAATACAAAAATCTGAAATTATTTCAATATGTGCCTCTTGATATTGAAAAAGCACCCCGCGGATTGATGGGTATCCCCAGGGTGTTGAATATGTATGAAAACTATCCTTTTTGGTATACTTTTTTTACATCTTTAAAATTCCGGGTCGAATTATCGCCGCCCTCAAGCCGAAAGATCTATGAACTTGGATTGGATACGATCTCTTCCGATACGGCGTGTTATCCCGCAAAGCTTACAAATGGTCATATCGTGACGCTTATTAATCAGGGGATAAAAAATATCTTTTATCCCTGCCTGCCGAAAGAGAGAGTTGAATTCCGAAATGCCGACAACCATAACAATTGTCCTATCGTCGCCTGCTATCCCGAAGTCATTCAGGCAAATATTGACCTGATTAAAAATCAGCATGTTAGATTCTATCACCCTTTTCTTCCCTATCAGAATAAAAAAAGGCTCGCGCAGAGGCTGTTTGAAGAACTGAAAGACTTTGACCTGACAGCGAAAGAAGTAAGACATGCTGTCGATGCCGCCTGGGCAGAGGATCTAAGGTTTAAAGCTGACATCAGAAAAAAAGGGGAAGAAGTTTTAAATCAGCTCAGGACATCCGGGCGAATAGGGGTTGTTTTATCTGGACGACCTTATCATCTGGACCCAGAAGTTCACCACGGGATCCCAAATCTTTTAACTTCGCTGGGATTTGCTGTTTTAACCGAGGATTCCGTTTCACATCTGGGTCGGGTGGAACGACCTTTACGTGTCCTTGACCAATGGATGTATCACTCCCGGCTTTATGAAGCAGCGGACTATGTCTCTAAGCAGGATCATCTAGAACTCGTACAGCTCAACTCATTCGGCTGCGGCCCCGACTCTATTGCCGCCGAACAGGCTCAGGAAATACTGAATCGTCAAAATAAACTCTACACGCTCATAAAAGTCGACGAAGGCAGCAATCTGGGTGCTGTGAAAATTCGGCTTCGGTCACTTCGGGCGGCAATTCCAGCCAGAAAAGTAGTGCGTGTGAAAATAACCCCGTTCTCTGGTTACTCTCAAATAACCCCGAAAAACAAACCCTTACGTCAATATACCATTATTGGACCACAGATGGCTCCGATTCATTTCGAGCTTATTGAAGCAGCGTTTCGTTCTGAAGGATATCGTTTTGTCGTTCTTTCAAAAGTTGAAAAAAAGGATATTGATGAAGGATTACGATATGTCAATAATGACAGCTGTTATCCTGCCATCATCATTATTGGTCAGGTTCTAAGCGCGTTGAAGTCCGGAGAATATGAACTTGATAATACGGCGATTTTAATGGCTCAGACATGCGGTCCATGCAGAGCCAGTAATTATGTGGCACTTCTTGAAAAGGCACTGCAAAAAAATGGTTATGAGAATATCCCGATCATCTCGTTAAGCACCAGAAAAAACAACAGAATAAATCGTTTCCCAATTACACCGTCTTTGACTAAAAAAGCTGTCATGGCAATGATATACGGCGATCTTCTCATGAAGGTTTTGTTTCAGGTCAGGCCATATGAGCGACGACGCGGAACCGCAGATAGACTGTTTGAATTCTGGTTGGACGCGTGCAAAAACAATGTGCGTCAAGGCGCCAGAGGCGTTTTCCGTGAAAATCTCATGTCTATCGCACAGGCTTTCGATCATATCGAGGTGACAGGTGAAACGCGCATCAAGGTTGGCCTGGTCGGTGAAATCATGGTGAAATATCATCCAACTGCTAACAACAATTTGACTGAATTTTTGGAGCAATCCGACGCCGAAATGGTCGTTCCAGGACTGACGGATTTTTTCCTATACTGCGCCCTGGTTAGAGAATTTAGTTTTCGTTATTTAGACGGCGGAAACATACCAAAAATGCTGGGGAATCTTTTTGTCAGATATATCGAAAGCTATCGCGACGACATGCGAAAAGCACTTCAACGTACAAAGAGCTTCAAGGCCCCCGAGACGATTTATGATTTGGCCAACAAAGTCCAGTCGATCCTGTCGCTTTGCAATCACGCGGGAGAAGGGTGGCTTTTAACGGCGGAAATTATCGATTTAGTTGATGCTGGTGTCAACAACATCATATGCATGCAGCCCTTCGCCTGTCTTCCTAATCATATTTCAGGCAGAGGTATGATCAAAACCTTGAAAGAAAAATATCCGCAGGTTAATATGATTGCTATTGACTATGACCCCGGAGCGAGTAATGTAAACCAGATTAATCGTATCAAACTCATGCTTGAAAGCAGTAAGATAAATTGATTGAATAATTCGTTATGTATTTAAGCGCACATTATGTATAACATATATTTGTTTTATCCTCTTCCTGTCTGTATATGCCGGAAGCACACTCCTATCCGGCATAGTTTTTTATGAAACCAAAACCTAAATTCGTCCTCTGCATATCTTGTTCACTTTTTCGCATTGTGAATTGGCTAATACTCAGATAATAGCTAATTTGGAAGTTCGAAAGTACCATAATAATCCAGATTTCCTCGTTGCTCGCCGTAATCGGCGAGCATTCTTATTTAAAGCGAAAAAGAGCTCTAATTTTATACACCGAATCTTTTCCTTATAAATTCCCCCACCGCTTTCCATGCGTCCCTGCTTTCCGGTAAAAAAGTAAACGCTTGAAACACATGGAACATACCCGGATACACCATCAGAGTTGAATCTACTCCCGCTTTACTCGTGTTATCGGCAACAGATCGTGCATCATCGAGTAATATCTCCCATTCCCCAACTTGGATCAACATCGGCGGGAAATCTGTAAAATCGGCATAAACCGGGGATAGAAACATATCAGACAGATCGGTATTGCCAGCGTAGGGATTACCGGGCTTGCGTTTATCGGTTGCTCCCTCGTCGCCGGCGCGTTTACCAAACATCGGATCTTTTTTATAGTTCAAGGTCCTCGACAAACCAATGCCATTCATATCAGCCCATGGCGACATGAGAACTAAAGCATTCGGTAAATCCATGCCGTTTTCCCGCAGCCTTAGCGTCAAAGCAAGCGCGAGGTTTCCCCCGGCTGAATCACCAACCACAATGATATTCTTTGCTTTGTAGTTATTGTCGAGCAGCCAGTTCCAAGCACACAGGGCATCATCGAGCGCAGCGGGATATTGGTACTTCGGCGCAATTCGATAGTCCAAGCTCAGAATCGATGCCCCGCTATTGAACCTTAAATATCGGCAGGCAAATTTCCGGTACATGTCAGAAAAACCAATAAGATATCCACCACCATGCAGCTGCAATATCATCTTGTCGTGACTGCGGGAATTAAACTCTAGTAGCTCCGCTGGAGCGCCGCAGCAATCAACTTTTCGGATGCTGCAGTCCTTTGGGCATTTCCATGTTGATTTGCGGCCGGCTAATCTTGAAGCGACCGTGAAAAAGCCGCCGTTTCTAAGCATCGGCGTACTTATAGCGAACCGTAGGAGTTCTCTAGCCAATGTACCCCGAATTGAAGCTCGCCTCTTACTCATTACGCACCTCCTGCACTAGTTTAACCAAAGTATTATCAAATACAAAAACGTAGATGCGGGGCATATTTGACATATGTATTTCCAAAGGCTTATTTGACTATTTGATATTGAAACAGCTCATCCCCGTATGTGACTGCTTTCCTGAGAGAATAACCGAAAACCTCGGGCAGAAGTGTCATAATTTCACTGTCTTCAGGGGGTGCGTTTCGAAGGAGCCGCCCGCTCTGTATCACGCAGACGCTTTGAGCCGATGAAAATGCCAGAGGCAGGTCGTGTGTCACCATAATGATCGTCTTTCCCTGACTATGGAGGACTTTAACGATATTCATCAGCTCAACCTGATACCGGAGATCGAGGCCTGATGACGGTTCATCAAGCAGCATGATATCCGAGCCCTGGGCCAGAGCCATCGCAATATAGACGCGCTGGCGCTCACCGCCGGACAAAGCCGCAATCGGTTTATTGAGCAGTTGTCTCGTGCTTGTGAGGTCGACAGCCGCTTCGACCGCCTTATGATCCTCTTCTGAGAGCTTGCGCGCAAATCCCTGGTGCGGATACCGTCCGTGATGGATCATAGTCAGTGCCGTCATATCGGGCACGGGTCTGGACTGCGGCAGGTAAGCTATTGTCTTTGCGCGTTCGGTGTCCTTCATGGACAATACCGGTCTGCCTCCGATTGTGATACTGCCCTTCAAGACCGGGATAAGACCGCCGATTGCTTTGAGGAGTGTTGTTTTTCCGCTGCCATTAGGCCCAACGAAACAAGTAAATGATCCGTCGGTAACAGTCAGTGAAATATCGGAAAGCGCAAATGCTTCACCGTAGCAAACAGAGAGTGCGGTGATTTCAATCATGACGAGTCCTCCTCCGCGAGAGGATCAATTTCAGGAAAAACGGCGCGCCGATCAGCGATAACGGTATACCGGCTGACAGCTCATACGGTGCCAAGAGCACCCGAGAGAGGATGTCGCACAGGAGTGTCAGATTGATACCCAAAAAGAGCGTCACGGGGAGAAGCGTTCGCATCGAGCGATTTGTCAATTTCCTGGCCATATGCGGTACGATGAGCCCTACAAATCCGAGAAGACCGGCGATGCTGACGGCTGCAGCGGCGAGCAAAGATGCGCAAAGGATGGCAAGAAAACGGCATTTCTTTACATTCAAGCCTAGCGACGCTGCCACTTCATCACCCATCGGCAGTAAATCCAGCCGCCTGGACATGAGCGCCGATATCAATAGGGCGACAGCGACAAACGGCACGGCCGTGAGTACCTGTCTGAGGCTTGCGCTTGAGAACCCACCGATAAAAAAAGCTGTCTTGTCGGTCACTGTCACCGGGAAAACCGTTATGACCGCATCGATCAGCGCAGACAGGAGACTGGATATCGCAATCCCGGAGAGCACAACCGTTGTTTTAGACGCGCCGATTCTGGCTGCAATCAGCCAAATCATCATCGCGGCAGACATGGCACCGGCAAAAGCCGCTGTACCGCGAAGCCAAAACAACGGCGGCAATAATGACGCTGCGAGCACGACAAACAAGCCAGCCCCCGCGTTGACACCGATAATTCCGGGGCTGGCCAGCGGATTTTGCATGACTGTCTGCAGCAGGAGACCAGAAACGGCCAGCGCTCCGCCCGCGGCAATGGCTCCCAGCGTCCGAGGCAGCCTAATGAATAAAAGAATCGTTCCGGTACTGTCTGTCGACATGCCCTGCAGCCACAGCAAAAGCTCTCTGAAGCCCACTTGGGATGGACCGATCGCCATGCTGAGAACCGCCAGCGCGATTGTCAGGCCAGCCAGGATGACAATAAGATTTGCGTCTTTATTGCGGATACAGAGTCTTGAGAAGATAGGCATAAGCCTCCTCCCATCTGCCGTTCGGCTTGAAATGGAACAAATTCTGCGGCAGGATTATAACCTTGTTTTTATGCGCTGCCGTCAGCGTCCCCCATACGGGATCGGCATACAGGTTCTGCTGCAGATAATTCTCTGTTTTCTCTTTCTCCTGCCCCATATAGACGATGAGTACATAATCAGGATCGATTTCAACAACCTTTTCAAGGCTTAAATTTTCCACCAGGGCTTTATCGTTTGATGCGATGTTCGTCACACCGATATTGTCGAGAATATTTGTCAATACCGTCCCAGCAGCTTTTGCTGAGACGCCTGAAGAAAATGCCCGCAATGCAAGCGCGGTGGGTTTTTTCTCCGAAGATACAGCTTGAAGCATATTGTCGACTGCGGCTTTCTGCGCTTGGCCGTATTTTTCATATAAATCAGCCCGATCGGTTAGATCTGTAAAATCCTTAAACACCTCCAGATAGTCGGAAAAGCTGTCGGCATCTGCGAAATAGTACGGCACGTTTGCTTCCTCAAGTACTTTCGCAACTGTCTTATGTCCGCTCATCGTATATGAAAGGATGACAAGGTCCGGTTGAAGCGCCAGAATGAGTTCGGCGCTCGGCTCACTGGTCGTTCCGACATTTTGGACGCCGCTCAAATCCGTCTGTTCAATCCTGGAGGTGTCAAGTCGCCCTTTTTCCAGTGTGTCGCTCGTTGTGCCGGTGATTTTACCGCCTGATTCAAGCCATAGTTCCGCCAGAGAAGCCGAGAGCGCGACGACGCTTTTCAACTGCGGGTTGACGGAGACTTCTGCGCCGGTACTGTCTGTCATCGTCTTTCTCGTTGGAGACTCGGGGGCGCCAGACGCAGCCGGGGCCGTTGTTTTCGCGCAGCCGGTCAGTAAAAGAACCAGGATAGCTATAATAATATAGAGTCGTTTCATTGAAACCTCGCATGATATGGATTATTACGGTGACGAAACCGCGGTACGCTCCGAGCTGGTGTATGAACAAATCTTTTAGTTAACCTGTTCGAGTGCTTTTATGAACGCGTCCAACCCGATTCGGTCGAGTAATGTGCAAAACCGCTCGCTTTTTTCACCATGTTCTTTAAAAAATTCCAGTGTTGCTTCTATGATGGCAAACAGTTTGTTTTTTGAATGAATGACCGGCAGCAGCTGTTTCCCGATCACAATGCGGTTGCCGTAGAGCCCGCCGAAAAAGACAATAAAGCCGCTCTCACCGGTCCAGGATTTCTTCGGACAGACTTTAACACATCGCCCGCAGGACAGGCAGCGAGACTTATCAAATGTGAGACTTTTCGCGCTGTTGTCCACAGTGATGGCGTTACCCGGGCATATCTTTTGGCAAAGACCGCAATAAGTACAGTCTGCCCCACTCCAAGCAGGTTCTACAGCGCCCTTTACACCGATATCGTTTTCTTCCGCTTTCAGGCAATTGTTTCTGCAGCCGGTGATACCGATTTTGAATTTATGAGGCACCGGTCTTCCGCCGAAACGCGCATCGACTTCCTTTGCCAGCTCGGAGGTATTTATAAGGCCGCTGGAACAGACAGCATTCCCCTGACACGCCGTAATCGTTCGCACCTTCGGCCCGGTCGACGCGGGTTCCAGCTTTTCCTGTACGAGAAATTCCCGGACCATCTCGATTTCTTCGAGCTTAATGAACGGAATTTCAATGCTCTGCCTGGCGGTTAGATGCACATACCCGTTACCGAATTTCTTCGCCAGCTTATAGACACTATTCAACTGCTTTGCGGTTACCTGTCCGCCGACGATATTAATCCTTAATGAAAACCGTTCATCCTGCACCTGTTTTAGAAAGCCGCTGTTCTTCAATTCTTTATAATCATAATTTGCAGCCAAAATTATTCTCCTTTTACCGTTATTACCGGTTAATAAGGCATGCGCGCTGTCGTTATTCCAGGTCAGGAAGGCGGCAGCGCGGCCGTTTCTATCGGATGTTAATTATAGACCACCGAACCGGGAAGAGCAACATTGAGGGCGTTGGCATCAATGAAGTCACGCACGTTATACTTAACTTTGAGCGATCCGTTTTCCGCAATCCACGTATAGATATTGTCCAGTGCGTCCAAGGTATCCTGCTTGAAGCTGACATCGTATGTGACGCTCTTAAGCTGCGCGAGGGTGGTCTCCTTGGGGGTGTTCTGCTTCTGGAGTACGATGTCAGCGGCTTTATCCGGGTTCTCTTTGACAAACGCCACGGCGTCGTTCATCGCCTTCAGGTAGCCCTCAACAGCTGACTGGTTATCCTTGAGGTAACTCACGTTGGCGATACCGAAAGCCAGTGTTGCTGAGGCAACATCCGCTTGGGTTATGAGGGTATTGAATTTTCCGGACACCTCGAGCTTCTGCGCTGCCTGTCCGGAGCCCCAGACGGCGGAAGCCTGACCGGATTCCATAATGGCAATACCCTCTTGTGGGCTCCCGACAGGCAGCAGATTGACATCATTTTGTGTCAACCCTGCTTTTTCAAGTGCTATAGCAATCCAGTATTCGACGACGGTACCTTTTTGAGTGACGATCCCCTTACCCTTTAGGTCGGTCAGGCTGCCGATGTCTTTAGCCACATAAAGCTTGGTATTCTTTGCGTTGGAGGAAGAAATTTTTGCAAAAATACGCAGATCGCTTTTGTCTGTGCTTCCAAATCGGTTGAGCGCTGCAAAGTCGGCCACATAGCCGATATCAAGCTGTCCCAAAGTGATCGCGTCCACCGTGTTGATACCAGCTGAAAATGTTGAGGTTTCCACTTTAATGCCATACTTTGTAAAATAACCTTGGTCCTCGGCGACAGCGGCGAGATAAGCACCGTCGGAGTTGGCCATCAGACCCAGACGGACTGTTATAAGGGCAGAAGCTGCTGCGGCGGTGCCATCGGATGTGGATGCATCTCCACTGCTCGGGGTCTGGGTGGTACTCGTACCGCACCCTGTCAGACTGACGACGCTCAGGGCAACTGTGAAAAGCAATGCCAACCCGCGCTTGATTATGGTTTTGTTGTTCATAATTTGCACACTCCTGTTTACTAAATAGTTGTTAGAAAATTTGATCTGTTGCTAAAAGTATTTATACCGGAACACTTTTTCAGCTTTTCTCAGTCAGTCCGTAATGCCGAAGCAGCTTCCTCCCGCCAAAACGCAGCAGTTTATCGGACAGGTACCCCATTAGGCCGAGGACAATGATTCCTACAAAAATCCAGTCCGTCCGGTAATAGAGTCGGGAAGTGTAGATGAGGAATCCCACGCCCTCTTGGGCGGCCAGCATTTCCGCGGAAATTATTGAAATAATAGCGCCGCCGAAGCCCAGGCGCACACCTGTAAACATATGCGGAACCGTGGCTGGTATCGTGACGCTGTAAAAGGTCTGGAACCGCGACGCTCCCTGAGATGCCGCCGCCTGCAACTTGATCGGATCGATGCTGCCCACACCGGCTATCGTGTTGATAATGACAACAAAGATTGTCGAGTAGATGATCAGCGCAATCTTGGACTCCTCCCCGACGCCAAACCACATAAGAAAGAGCGTCAGAAAACCGATGGCCGGGACAAATCGGAAAAAATTGATGAACGGCCCCAGCAGTTCGCTCGTCCCTCGAAAGCTACCGATAAGCAGCCCTAAAGGGATTGCAATGACAATACCCAGAAGCCAGCCGACAATAATTCGTAAGAAGCTGATGCCGATATACTCAAACAGCAATCCGTTCACGACGATCTCCCTACCGCCAATCACCGTTTGAACAGGGCCGGGTAAAAAGTCCGGGGAGTTGAACAGGGAGGCTACTTCCCAGATCAGCAGGAGCAGCACCCAGGTGAGGATGCCCCTGCGCCTTAAAAACACAATAGCATCAGTTACTTTTTTCATCTAGCTGTACTCCTCTATATCATGAAATACTCATCCGTATCGAAATAGCTCAGGATGGCTTTCTCTATGCTTCGGGCTCTTGGGTCTGAAAAATTGCGGCGGTACGGCAGATCCACAAGAATCGTTTCCCTGATGGAGGCGTTAGGCGCTTTGGTAAAAAGACTGATTTTCTGCCCAAGTAAGATCGCTTCTTGAATATCGTGGGTAACGAAGAGAATCGTTTTTCCAGTACTCTTCCAAATGTTGATCAACTCGTTTTGCATGACGGCGCGAGATTGCGCGTCCAATGCACCGAAAGGCTCATCCATGATCAGAATCTCGGAGTTGTTCGCGATACTGCGGGCGATTTGAACCCGCTGCTTCATCCCGCCGGAGAGTTCTCCTGGGTACTTCTTCTCGTGACCGTTGAGACCCACAATTTTGAGACAGTCCTTCACGACTTGCTGCCGCCGGTCCCGGTCCACCTTCTGCATCCGCATCCCGTACTCAACGTTACGCCAGACATTCAGCCAAGGGAAAATGGCGGCGTCTGCGTTCTGAAAGACCACACCCCTGTCGGGGCCAGGCTTTATGACCTCGCTGTTGTTCACCTGGACACTGCCCGACGTTTTTTTCAGAAAGCCGGCGACGATGTTCAGCAGGCTGGATTTACCGCAACCACTTTTCCCAAGTAAAATGTGAAACTCTCCTTTGGGGATACTCAGGTTCACATCCTGTAACACATACGGAAATGTATCCTCCTTTTGCTGACCCGCGCGGGAGAGTGCTGTGCTTTTATCCGCAACGTCGTATCGCTTGTATAAATTTTGAATGTTAATTGCATTATTTGTCATTTTATTGCCTCCATTTGCCGTCCGCGGGAGTCGGATTCTGATCGAGTTCACTCCGCTGCCGTAACCGCCGATTTTACGTTTTGACGGTACCGACGCAGAAGTTTGCAACGTCATCATCGTCGTCGTTATCATTACCGCCACTACCGGTGGATAACTGGTCATTGGGCTCCACACCGGTTACGGCAGTCACCTTGCCGGTCCCCGCTCCTGGGGATGCTCCCGCAATGCGGAAGGCAGACACGTTTATCGGTTCAATGGAAATCTCTTGAGGCTTTTCTGCTTGGGGTACCCAATCATAGGGCACACGGTATGCGCGGTAGACCATGTTGTTGCTGAACTTGCCCGCAATTGTCGTATAGTAAGGGTTAACGTATTCCCAAACAATCTCATGTTCTGACGTGACCTCAATGAGCCGTCCGTCAGAGCCCTCGGTAATGAGTGTGTTGCCGTTGGGCAAGCGCTGCGCAGCGCTGATATAGGGGCTGTAGAATTTATATCCGTCGGTGAACAGCAGGTTTCCTGCCTCCAGCGGCGTATACTGCCAGATGATTTCAAGGGTTATGGGGTCGAATTCCAACACCCTTGAGTAATCCCGAACCGCGTTGTTTGTGCCATAACGTGAGGCCGGATTAGGCGCGCCATAACCGCCTTGGCCGCCGTTGTCATAAACCAGCAGATTACCTTCGCCGGGAAGGCCCTTCGGAATCAGATGCAAATGATGCTGCCCAATGATCCAGCCGAGCTTGATTGTTCTCTCGTCCTGATCAAAGCGCGGTCCCAGCTTCCAGACCAGCGCGCCCGTCTTCTTGCTGATAATACCGAGAATGTTGGCATTGCGGCAGTCAAAGATAATGTTATCGGGGGCGAAGCGCTCGTCGCCGTTGTCGTACCATTTATTAGGACCGAGGGTAGACATGCTGTTGATATGTAGCCAGTCACCGGACCCGCCACCCGCTTCACGCATGTATGGATCCCGGAAGAGGACATTTTTCGCCTCCTCGTCAAAGCCAAACTCGTCAAAGTGGTCGCTGGCGAGCCAACGCCAGAAAATATTACCCTCCCAGTCCACCTCTATGATTTGATCGTCCAACAGGCGCTTATCGCTTATGGTATGATTGTAGAGGTTGGCGTGCGTGAGAATCAGCGTGTTGCCGCGGTCGGTCAACGGCTGAGCACCGGGTGCGTAATAGCCTGTAGCGGAGCCTTCCCTCTGAAAATCGTGGTGTTGGCGGGCAACATACCGCGGCTCGGTCCCGGGATCGGCGACAAATTCCGTTTTGTCAAATTTCCAGACGACATTCCCGTCCCAGTCTACCTGAACAAGATCCAGCTGATCCTGATAGGCGTGCTTTCCCTTGCGGGCTCCTGTTGTACCAAAGACAAACCCACCCGGCAGTATTTTATTGGGAAAACCACCCAAGCCCGCCCAGAGCTGTACCTCGTTGCCGTTCATATCGATCAGGAGCGCGCCCTTCGCGGAGGGATAAATCGTAAACCCGTTATAGGCTTTCTCCTTATTGTAAATCGTCACCCCGGTGGGATAGATGCTCGGATGTCCCATAATCATTTACTCCTTTACATTATTCGGATATTTTCCGGATGCCTTCTTTGATGACCAGCGGATGCGTCATGCCTGTCAATCTGTCTCGGACGTCTCCCCTATTTAGAAAAAGCAGCGTGGGGACGGAGCGGATATCATGGCGCGCTGCGAGGTCACCATCAGTCGTGATATCGACAGCTGCAAAAAACACGTCGGGAAACTGTTGTGATATATCTTCTAAAACGCCGGCCAACAGGCGACAATGTTGGCAGGTGGGACTAAAAAATTCCACGACAGTCGGCAGCTCCCCTAAGCCTCCCTTCTTTCCGAACTCTTCCTCCTGGTATAAATGAACCATTTTTTTATCTTTCTCCTTTGACGGCCGTTCTTAAAACAAAACATACATGTTTAGTATATTATGACGCATTATACGTTACCGAAAAGACCATTGTCAATCTAAATCATATAATTCATATAGTTTCTGTATGATTAATGTTTTGCCTCACAGTTTCTATCTATAAATTGGACAAAAAAAACAATACCGACTTCTATGTTTTAGCGATGTCATGCCTCATATTTACCCTGCCTCAGTTGCAGTCGTGCGCATTTGTGACGGATGGGTGTATCAAAGATAGTGGGACATAAAAAAACCACAAAGCATTTTTCGGCTTTGTGGTTTATCGTTATTGGCAGGGTGGACGGGATCGTGCTAAAGCCCTATGTATTCTGCATAAACCGACTTTGCGGCGGATTCGTCCTTTACATTCTTGATAATTGCCCGACCATCCGGGAATAGGTTAAAGCTGCGGTTACCGTCGTCAAAGCTTAGCATAAACCGGTTGAAGCTGACAGCTCCTGCCTTTTTCAGCTTATCTGCTAATCGTTCAAATTCAATTGTCATAGGCCTCCCCGGTACAATCTGAAACGAATCGCGCCCGCATAAGCTCGTGGCGTAGGAGCCTCTCCGCTGTCCGAGATATTCGTAGGTGTTGTGCGCGCAGGTCGGACAGTTGGGATTTTTACTGACATCGACATAATCTGCCGCGTTGTTCCAGATGTCCAGACAAAAAAGACTGCGCCGGACTTGCGGAGAGCCGACCAGGATTTTCACCGCTTCCGACGATTCGAGGGACGCTATGATACCTGTCGCCATATTCAATACGCCCGCCGTGCTGCATGTCGGATATGATCCGGGCGTTGGACCCTGAGGCATGATACATCGGTAACAGGGGCCTTCCGTTTGGAGTATGTTCATAGTCATCCCCGACGCGCCGATGGCGCCGCCGTATATCCAGGGTATTTTATACTTGTGACAGGCCTCGTTTATCAGATATCTCACCTCTGCGTTATCCGAGCCGTCAAGAACAAGATCAACATCCTTTACAAAATCCTCGATATTTGAAGAATTGACATCAGCGACGACTGGCTCTAATATGATTTCCGAATTGACCTTGGACAGATGGTTATATGATGCGATTGCCTTTGGTATCTGCGCGGCGGCATCCTGCTCGTTGAACAAAGTCTGACGCTGCAGATTACTGATTTCAACATAATCCCTGTCGATGAGCCGCAGGAACCCAACGCCTGAACGGCAAAGATTATTAGCTATAACTGTACCCAGCGCCCCAAGCCCGATAATCGTAATTCTCGAGCTGAGCAGCTTTTCCTGTCCTTCTTCACCAAAATGCTTGAAGGTCGTCTGTCTTGAATATCTCTGAGGATTCATTCGTTTTTAACCTCGATACCTTCCTGTGCTATCGCTGATAAAGCATCTATACAGGCGTCTATATCAGCTTCCGTATTGAATGCACCAACGCTGAACCGCACTGTGCCACCGCTGTGCAGGGTGCCGAGTGCCGCGTGGGCGTCCGGCGCACAGTGCAGTCCCCCGCGGGCGGCGATATCGAACACATTATCAAGTATCAGCGACACATCCATGGCATCCATACCTTTAATATTGATTGATACAACGCCGCTTCTGTTTTCACCTGCGGGCGGTCCGTATATCGTGACGCCATCCAAGCCTGCTACTCCTTGAATCAGACGGTTGGCTAAATTGGCTTCCTTTTTCTGTATAGGCTCTTGGCCGTTTTCAAGTATGTACTTAACGCCCGCTCCGAGCCCCGCAAGCCCCGGTGTGTTCTGTGTCCCGCTTTCATATCTATCCGGCATTTTCTCCGGTTGGACAAGCAGTTCGGACTGACTGCCGGTGCCGCCCAGTCTCAGCGGGGATACCTGTACGCCTTCCCTGATATATAAGCCCCCTGTACCCTGTGGTCCCAGAAGTCCTTTGTGACCGGGAAATGCCATCAAATCAATATTCATCTCCCGGACATTGATGGGGATTACACCGGCGGACTGTGCCGCGTCTACAAGAAATAATATTCCATGCCGCCTGCAGAGCTTGCCGATCTCAGAAATAGGGTTTTCACTGCCTGTGACATTGGATACATGAGTCAGCACCATCAGCCTTGTGTTTTCCCTGATTGCTGCTTCCACATCACCGATATTCACACCCGTAACCGGCGAGGCTGGTACCTTTGTGTATTGAACACCTGTATTTTTAAGTGCTTCAAGCGGACGCGCGACTGAGTTGTGTTCCATACCGCTGGTGATGACATGATCTCCCTCAGCAAGCAAGCCTTTTAGTGCAAGGTTCAGCGCGTCCGTTGTATTCAAGGTGAAAACAACCTGCTCCGGTCGGGGGATATGAAACAGCTGCGCTACAAGGAAACGGGTTTCATCAATGATTCTTCCCGCAGAAAGTGACAGCTTATGGCCGGAACGTCCGGGATTACCACCGTTACTGCTAACGGCCTCGGTAACCGCGGAACACACTTTGGTAGGTTTCGGATATGATGTGGCGGCGTTATCAAGATAAATCATAAAACACGGATCACCTCGGCGGCCAGAATCAAGCCAGCGACGGAAGGGACAAAAGAAACACTCCCAGGCACCTGCCTTCGAACAGTACATTTGCGTGTCGTACCCGGCGGACAGACGCAGCCTGTTTTACAGCTGTTAGCCAAATCTTCCACCGGTTTAATAACCTCTTCCTTAGAGTAGACAACCTTGAGAGATTTGACACCCCTGGCTTTCAGCTCCTTCCTCATGACACGCGCCAAAGGACATACCGACGTTTCATATATGTCAGCGACCTCCAGCCGCGTGGGGTCGAGCTTGTTCCCAGCCCCCATGCAGCTGATGACCGGTACACCGGCAAAACCGGCCTCTTCAATCAGAAGGAGCTTCGATGAGACGGTATCAATCGCATCGATGATATAGTCGTACCGCGACAAATCGAAGTCGGCAGCGGTTCCCGTAGAATAAAAGCACTCATGTGTTTCTACGCGGCAATGCGGATTGATATCGAGAATACGCTCTTTCATAACCTCGATCTTTTTCCGACCGACCGTTTTATGCGTGGCGATCAGCTGGCGGTTGATATTCGTCAGACATATCTTATCATCATCGACGAGAACCAGACCGCCGACCCCACTGCGCGCCAGAGCTTCCGCCGCGTACGTCCCGACACCGCCAATACCAAAGACCGCGACCGTTGATATTTTAAGACGTGCCATGGCGGCCTGTCCCAATAAAAGCTCTGTTCTTGAAAATTCGTTTAGCAAAGTTATATTCCTCTCATACACTGCGTTTTTATTTTGGATTAAGATACCGCAGCGTTTCGTTCATAGCGCCGGTCCGGTAGCCTCTCAGGTCTGCTGTTATATAGACAAAGCCGATATCCCGGAGTTTTTTATCAATATCCCGCCGTAACGATGGGTCGAGCAGCTTTATAATACCGTCTTCATCGGTCTCGATTCTGGCGAGATTGCCATGATATCGAACCCTGACCTGATGAAAGCCCGAATCCAGCAGAACCTGCTCAGCCTGATCAACCTTTCGGAGTCGGTCGGGTGTGATTTTATCTCCGTAGGGGAACCTTGACGACAAGCAGGCAAATGATTGCTTGTTCCAGGTTGGTAAAGCAAGCTCCTTGGATAACTGCCGGATCTCGGCCTTTGTGAATTTGGTAAACCGCAACGGGCTGAAGATGCCCAGCTCACTGACGGCCTGCAGTCCGGGCCGGTAATCACTGCTGTCGTCTGCATTCGACGCCTCGGCGATATGTGCAATCCCGCGCTCCTGGGTGATTGTCCGAATCTTTGTAAACAGCTCGGTTTTGCATAGGTAACATCTGTTGGTCGGATTGTCGGAGAACCCTTCAATGTCGAGTTCCTCCGAATCGACGACGATATGCTCAATACCATGTGCTTTCGTGAAAGCGCATGCTTCGTCGAGTTCCCGTTTCGGGAAGCTGAGTGAGCGTGCCGTAACAGCCAGAACACCGTCCGCCAGCTCCTGATGTGCGATATATAACAAAAACGTCGAATCAACTCCGCCTGAAAACGCAACAGCAACAGTCCCAAGCTTCTGAATTTGTTCTCGCAATGCTTGCAGTTTTTTGTGCAGGACATCCATGTTTTATTCTCCTTTGAACGCGAATTTATTAAGGGATCAGTAATTGAGAATTAAAGAGTGTCTTCATTTCACAGTCGGAATCATCGATCCTTTTCAGCGCAACAAAAGATCTCCACCATGCCGACATCCTCGAAACCTATCATATTCTATATTTCACATAGTTATAGTATGATTTCAAGCTGCCGCTGTCAAGACCAAAGTCAAATTATGAAAACCGACACAGTTGCAAATTCTGCACTCGATACTATCAACGGCATGGCAGGTCAGGCGAAAAGATCGCAGACTCATCTATTTGCTCTTCAGTTGTAAAATGATATAGATTAAGCAATAATATGGAATTATTTTGTGGTTTTTATGAAGAAAATTTCATATATAGAAGTAGCTGCTGCATCAGTCGCCGTGATAATACTAACGAAACAGCTTGTATTATGGACTGCTAATATAATAAAATAGACGAGCTCAAATGAAATAGCAACATCCCAAACAGCATATAGTCACCCAATTTCAAATCAATATCTAAGTTGGAATTTGAGCTTGCCGAGTGTCTATGGCAATAATAGTTGTATGCACTGAGTTATTTCGAGCTATTAAAAGGGCGCATAATCAGAAATCGATTATGCGCCCTTATTGTTATCTGGGTAGCACGATGATAACCTCGCTGCCCTTTCCATATTCGCTTTTAACCTTCACCGAACCGCCGTGCGCCTCAATGAGTGATTTGACAATGGTAAGTCCTATTCCGGAGCCACCTGTTCCCCTGCAACGAGATCTATCCGCGCGGTAGAACCGTTCAAAAATAAAAGGCAGATCCTCCTCCGATATACCGACACCGTTATCGATAACCGATATTGTGATTTCATCTTTATCTCCTGTGGCGATTACCTCGATCAACCCGCCTTCTGGGGTATATTTCAACGCATTCGAGATAATGTTCACAAAAACTTGTGTCATCTTATCTTTATCTGCTTTGACGAATTGATCTGATATGTCGGTTTTTAGCTCAATATTCTTATTTTTGAATTCATTTTGAAAGCTGTTAAGCGACTTCATCAAGCCATCTGCTATATTAAAGCGCTCTTTATCTAACTGCATATTCTCGTTTTCATAACGTGCAAGAGATTCCAGATCTTTCACAATTTTAGTCAGTCTGACGGTCTCCTCATGGCAGCCTTTGAGTCTTTCAGCGTCCGGCTTCCATATGCCGTCAATCATCGCTTCAAGATGGCTCTGCAGATTCGCAATCGGTGTTCGGAGCTCATGCGCGACATCACCGGTGAGGCGTTTTCTTAGCGCTTCATGCTTACCCAGTTTATCGGCAAGCGTATTGATCGCCTCCGTGAGCTCAATAATTTCTCTGGTGCTGGAAGCCTCGTTGATCCGGCCGGTATAATCCCCTTCCGATATCTGTTCGGCTTTTTTAATGACTCTCGAAATTGGTCCGGACAATCTTTTTGCAGTATATGTTCCGATAATAACTGAAACAACCCCTGTTATTGCAGTCGCCATTAGAAGCAGTTTGTTCAGTGTATTCAAAAATGTCAGATCATTATCCGAATAAAAATAAGGCCCATAATAACCGATAGCGACAGTTCCAACTGTCTTTCCGTTTGCGGTAATTTGAAACGCGTTCTCGGTATATCCGCCCTGGAAGCTGCCGTATTGCTTATTCATGTTTTCAGCCATACTCTGCAGCATTTCAGCGCAGACACCTCGGTTATGCGTCATGGCATCCCATAAAACCACTGCGCTGATATCGGCTACACGAACAATAAGCCCATCGGTTAACGCGCCAACACCTAAATTCTCAATTGCGGGAATATCCCACCGCGCGCCGGCCTTAATATACTGGTTCTCTAACAGCGAGACAATATTGTCTTTTTTTTGATTCAAATTATCAATGATGTAGTTTTTAAACTGCCTCTCCAAAATCACATTGACAAAAATCCCAATCACTATAAAAGAAATCATCGATATGAGAAGAAACGATATGGTCAATTTACGTCTAAGAGAATGCTTCATCTCATCTGCCCCCAAACTTATACCCGGTCCCATGCACTGTCAGAATATATTGCGGCGTCTTGCTGCTGCCTTCTAGTTTTTGCCTTAAGTTTTTGATATGTGTATCAATGACTCTATCAAAGCCATTGAAATCATCACCGATTGCAAACTCGATAAGCTCTTCCCTTGTAAAAGCCCTTAACGGATGCTTTGCCATTGTAAGTAAAATATTATACTCATTTGGCGTTAAAGCAACGATTTCTCCGTTTTTCCGAACCTCATGCTGCTTCCAGTTTATGATCAGGTCTCTGTTATTGAAGGATAGTTCTGTTGAAAGCGGTATGTCCTCATCCGACACCCTCCTCATAACAGCGTCAACCCTTGCCATGAGCTGCCGTGGACTAAACGGCTTTGTCAGATAATCATCAGCACCCAATCCAAAGCCATCGACAATATCTTCATCTTCAATTTTAGCCGTGAGCATAATAATCGGAACCCTGGATTTTTTTCTGATTTCCCTGCAGATATCTTCTCCCGAAATATCCGGAAGCATCAAGTCCAATATCACAAGTGCCGGGGAGAGTTTTTCAAATAAGCACAAAGCATCAGTTCCGTTCATTGCACATACTGCTTTGAAACCCGTTTTCTCGAGATATGATTTTACGACCTCAATGATCTTGATTTCGTCATCGACAACAAGAACGGTTTTACTCCGACTCATTTGAATACTCTCCCCTGTTAAGCTGCTTTTTTATTTCGTATCAAGGTCGGCAGGTTTCACCAGAACATCTGTTTTGCTGCCGTCTGCGTCCTCTACCGTCATGAATATCCAGCCCGCGACGTTATTGACGTCAACACCGAGATCCTTCAGGGAATTTGCCAGCAGAACAAAAACGATATCCTTGTCGTTCGTTGTGTAATCTTTCGCCCATTCGAATTTGCCTTGTGTCAGCTGAATGCCGTAATGGTCGAGCGTCTGGTGATAAGATAAATTGCTGCGGTCGGACGTGACGCTATCAAACAGAGAATCCTTCACTGTGTTCTTGGTACCTGTGCCGTTACCGTAATCGGCGGTCAGGTAGAACTTTTCGCCGTCGACCTTATAGCCGTTAACCAGCTTTGTGACATCGAGACCGGCGTCAACAAAGGGCTGGAGCGGTGTCTCAATCATGATATCGTCCGTGCCGGTCAGGGAATAGTCTTGACTGATTTTCAGCGTTGTTTCACCATCGACCGTAAAGTAATAGTAATGGTCTGTTTTCGTATTGTCGGTGACAAGGGACGGGTATTTTTCGACGATCTTCGCAAAGGAGCCGGGCGCGTATTTCTGGACGACGTCGGTTCCAGAGCAGCCTGCGAGAACAGCGGTGGCAAGAACGAGTACAGTTGTGATAACAAGTATTTTTTTCATTGATTTATCCTCCATTTATTTATGTTTTTATTTTAAACCTTCTCAGACGAAGCGCGTTGGTGACGACCGATACCGAGGAGAACGCCATAGCTGCTCCGGCGAATATCGGGCTTAGAAGGGGTCCTCCGAACAGATATACCACACCAGCGGCGAAGGGAATACCGAGCAGGTTATAGATGAAAGCCCAGAAAAGGTTCTGCTTGATGTTTCTGATTGTCGCGCGGCTGAGCGCGATAGCTGCTGGAACTTCATTTAAATCCCCACGCATGAGCACGACATCTGCCGACTCAACAGCGACATCGGTACCAGTGCCGATGGCAAATCCGACGTCGGCCTGCACAAGTGCCGGCGCGTCGTTAATACCGTCACCGACCATTGCGACCTTTTGCCCGGCCTCCTGCAGGTGTTTGACTTCTCCGGCCTTATCCTTCGGCATGACGTCTGATAACACGTTGTCTATGCCGACCTCTCTGGCAATCGCCAAAGCGGTGCTCTTGTTGTCGCCGGTGATCATATAAACGGAGATGCCGAGCTTCTTGAGCTTGCTTATGGCCTCTCTGCTGGATGGTTTGACCGTATCCGCAGCAGCCATCAGGGAGACGAGTTTTCCGTCGATTGCCACATACATCAGGGTTCTGCCTGACCCAGCAAACGTTTCCGCGTCGTTTTGTGAAAGCGCTGTATCTATTGCATTTTCATTCATGAGCTTCAAGTTGCCAGCCAACACTCTTTTTCCAGCGACATGGGCGTCAATACCTCTGCCGGGGACCGCTTTAAAATCCTCCGGATTGATCAATTCGAGGTTTTTTGCCGCTGCGTCCTCTACAATAGCCCGTGCGATCGGGTGTTCCGAGCCGCGTTCAGCAGAGGCGCAGAGAGCAAGCGCTTCAGATTCGGAGATATCACCGTATAATCTGATGTCTGTCAGTTTTGGCTTGCCTTCCGTTATGGTTCCGGTTTTATCTAAAACAACCGTGCTGATTTTTTGGGTGGTTTCAAGCGCTTCTCCGCCTTTGATCAGGATTCCGAGCTCTGCACCTTTTCCGGTTCCGACCATGATCGCCGTTGGTGTGGCAAGTCCAAGCGCACACGGGCAGGCGATTACAAGGATCGACACGAAGATTGTCAGGACGAAATTGAAGTCCTTTCCGGCAAGCGCCCAGGCGACTGCCGCTATAATGGCAATTACCAGCACGACAGGCACAAACCAGCCTGAAACGATATCCGCCAGCTTCGCGATCGGCGCTTTCTTGCCCTGAGCATCCTCGACCAGCTTAATGATCTTGGATAAAGCGGTATCATTCCCGACACGTGTCGCCCTAAACTTTATGAGTCCTTCACCGTTGATGCTGCCGCCTGTGACCTCGCTGTCCGGCTGTTTTTCGACCGGCAGGCTTTCGCCTGTGAGCATGGATTCGTCAGCCGATGATAAACCATCGGTAACAACACCGTCAACCGGATACGCTGAACCTGGGCGGACGATGACAACATCACCGACAGCAACCTCGTCAAGAGGTACCTCAAGCTCTTTACCGTCTTTCTCAATCATCGCGGTCGTCGGTTTCAGCTGCATTAATTTTTTAATTGCTTCTGATGTTTTGCCCTTACTGGCCGCTTCCATATATTTGCCGAGCATGACGAGTGTAATGACAACCGCCGCCGACTCAAAGTAGAGCGATTGGGCAAACGCAAAATTACCGAGATAGATCATGACCGTCGCAAAGATGCTGTACAAAAACGCGCTTCCCGTGCCGATCGCGACAAGGGTATCCATATTCGGCGCACCCTTAAACAGCGTCTTGAAGCCTTTTGTATAAAATCTGCTTCCAGCTAAGACGACAGGAATTGTCAGGCATAGCTGTACCAAAGCAAATACTAAGGGAAAATCATGTGAGCCCATGAAATTAGGGATCGGGATATGAAGCTTCGGGAACATATGCGACATGGCGATGTACAGGATTGGTGCCGAGAATATAGCGGCGATGATGAGGCGGATGCCCATAATGCGAATTTCTTTTTGACGCCGCTCTTTCTCAAGATCGCGGGTTTTTTCGCCCTCTATATCCTTCGGCGTATAGCCCGCCTTTTCAATCGCTGCCTTAATCTCCAACAGTTTTACTTTTGAGGGGTCGTACTCAAAAGTCCCTCTGTTCGTCGTCAGGTTAACCTGTGCCATTGAGACGCCGCTCAATTTTCGGGTTGTCCTCTCCACAGCTGAAGAGCACGCAGCGCAGGACATCCCCTCAATATGGAGCTCAACTTTTTTTAACTGCTGTTCCTCGAGCAGCCCATAACCGGCGTTCTCAACAGCTTTTTGTATTGTTTCAACGCTTTGTTTGGCCTCATTAAATCTTATATTCAGTTTTTCAGTCGCAATATTGACTTCGCTTGTCTCGACGCCGTCAAGCTTTGCAACAGCTTTCTGTACATGCGCGGCGCACGCTGAGCAGGTCATACCTGTCACTTTATAACTTTTTTCCGTCATATAGTTCCCTCTTTTCAATGAAATCCGATCCTAAACAATTGAGATAATCTGTCTCGGTGTTAATTTTTAGTGACAGGCTGGAATACCCGAATCATCGACATACTCCTGTATTGTAGGCGCGAATTCACTTACCTCTTTTTTGATTGCCTCTATATTGATATTGCTGATATCTTCCACGACCTTAACATAACCGTAGAACGAACCGCTGGCTGTCGAAAAATCAAAATCATCATCAGGGGTAAGGCGCAGAGGATTTTCGCCAGGTTCTATTTCTATAGACGCATTATACGTTGGGAAAAGGAGCGTCTTGCTATCGTCATTCACTTTTACACCATTGATAACCCAGACTGCTTCTATGTTTTTCTGAACGACAATAACGGCAGGTGTAAACCGATCTGCAAGCATATCTATTGATACTATTTGTTCTCCGTCCTTTATTTCGGCTACAGCGATTTCATCTACCGGTATTTTGTAACCCGATGTATTACCTTCGGCATCTGATGTGACTGCATCACTATCATTAATATCATCTATGACGGTAATATTACCCCTTATCATGCCCATCCAGCAGCTATAGGCGTAAGTGCCGCTTTCGGTTGGCGTAAACTTGATGATATTATCCCCGGGCTTAAAGTCGATCTGGATATCATAATTGGGAATAACCATCGTTCTGTTGCAGCCGTTGATATTCTCCTTATCGGCTTTGATGTTCCAGACGACCGGGATACCCTTTTGAACTGTGATCATCGGATATGTGCCGGGCTCCAGATTTGACGTGATATTCAAAACGCCGTCCACAATGCTGACCTCACCTGCATTCTGAACCGCCTGAGCGGACTGAACGCCGAACGTCGGCATATGGATACCTGATAGGACAAGTCCTCTGCCTAGCATGACGATTCCGAGAACGGCCACGAGTACAGCACTGAATTTCATCATTTGCCGCGTAAACTTACTGCCCAGTATCGTGACAATGGTGCCGAGCCCGAACATCAGCGGTACGGTTCCGAGGCTGAAAAAGAACATCGATGAGGCACCCACGATGAAGCTGCCGGTTCCCAATGCGTACAGCTGCATTGCCTGCAGAGGTCCGCATGGCATTAAACCATTAAGCAGTCCAACGACGAACGGGCCTTTACCCTTCCCGGCTTTCCCGGTTTTTTCTCTGAAAACACGGGGCAGGCGGGGCGTTATCTTGTTAATCCAAGGAAACAGGCCTGTCATCGAGAGGCCCATAATGATCATAAAAAGACCTGATACGACGGCGACGATGCCGCGCGCCCAGCCTGTGAAGCTGACGGCTGCGCCGATAGCCCCGACAATACCGCCAATGATGGTATACGAAGTGACGCGCCCCAGGTTATACTGAAGGCTCGGCATAGCAAAAGCTTTCGCTTTTGCATTCCCAAAAGCTTTCGCTTTTGCAATCTCAGAAGCTTGCGCTTTTGCATTCCTAAAAGCTTTCGTTCCGGCTGATGATGCGCCTGCAGCCACGCCGCTGTTTACACACTGCGACAAATTGATTCCGCCGCACATCGCGATGCAGTGGAGTGAGGTCAGAAGCCCCACGAGAAACAAAACACCATAACCCATGGAGGACTTGACCTCGGGGATAAAGTTGAAACCAACAGTGCTGTTGATAATGAGGTACAGCGCAATCAGCACAACGACAATGCCGATAAACTGGAATACTGTAAAGGGCTTATCTTTACGCGCTTCCTTGGTGATTGCGCCGTTTTTCACAGAGTCTGAGTCGTCGTAATCGCCTGCATCCAGCGAATAGCCGCTGTCCTTGACGGTCGAAGCTATTTTCTTGAAGCCAATAACGCCGGGGTCAAATGTGACCGTCACTTCACTTTTTGAAAAATTAGCTTTGACCTCATAAATGCCGTTAAACCCGAGTAAAGCTTCTTCAATGACAGCTTCACAGCCTGTGCAGGCCATTCCGGTGACGGTGAAGGTCTCTTTCTTATGATTCACCATATCATGCTCCTTTCATAGTTGCTGAAAATCGCCTACTTATCTGTGCTGTTTTTTTCTTCTATCTGGATACTGCCGGCTGAATGGTCTTCATGACTCTGGCCGCTTCTCTTAATGCGTAAAAACATCATAGGTATCATGACGAGCATCATGACCGGACAGATAAAAGGCAATATTCCGGCCAGGAAAGTTTTAGTCCCTATTGCGCCCGCGCCCAATAAAGAAATAACCGCTAGTATGAGGATAGGCGCACCACAGCATAAGGCCATCATCCACATCGGATGTGCATGGCCTCTTTTACCGGTTTTACTCGTACGCTCATTTTTGTTGTTATTGTTGCAGCAGTTCATCGTGTTCTCTCCATTCGTGTTTTAAGTCTTCTTTGCTTAATAATACGAAACCGAAGTGTAGATTTTATGAAGAATAAAAATAAACTTATGTACGAAATGTGAAATCGGTACATAAGTTTATTTTTTAGATTATATCAATTTTATTTTTTCCAATTGCTGAAATACTCGGTGTTCTGAGTAAGAAAACTTGCGTCAATCGTGATGGTCTGACCGTCATCGGTTTTGTTTTCTTCCAGAATCGGCACGGGGTTACAACCGTTCTTCTCTTTTTCGATCTGGCTTATTTTAAAACGGTTACTGCAGTTTTGGCAGACGAGCTCGCTGCCTTCCTGAACATAGTAGCCTCTGCCCGAATCATAGCATACCTGGCAGGTGTTCAAAGCTGTTCTGATCGTTCCATCAGGTGCTTTTACGGCGATGATCTCCATTTCCGTCTTACCAGACTGATAGGTAATAAAGCTTGCTTTTTCTGTGATATCGCTTTTTGTTATCGTTATATCACTGCTGCTTTGCGATGTCGAGGCAGCAGCGCTTGAAGAGGCATCGCTTGTCCCAGATCCGCCAACACCCTTAATGATGAAGAAGGCGGCAATAACGATCACAAAAATCCCTGAGGCAATCATAAGCCCCTTAGTTTTCTTTATTGCGGACTCAGTTTTTTTGTTATTGGACTGTTTATTTGATTGACTCATTTTACGCGCTCCTTTATTCATTTGTTTTAACATACTACTTTGTTATGAAGATAATATGAAGATTATATATAGGTCTAAAGGCTCATTTATTCTGGATTGTATCAAGCACTATGCATAATTTGTATTTGCAATTTAGCTGAGGATCAACTATAATCTAGGTGGCAGTATCTTAATGAACTGTACAAGCGGCGGTATCTATATGAACTGCACGCAATTGAGGCATTTATTCCAGCGCATAAAAACCTGCTTTGATCCTTTGTGACAGAGACAGTTATTTTCTGTTTTCATTTGAAAAGACGTCTTTTTCATCTGTCTTAAGGAAGGCTTGCTCTACAATGAGCAGCCCTACAGATGAAGGGGACTTTTTATTTTTAAGTCATCACATAAAAAGTTAAAATTCCGACGATCGGCATCGCCGCTGGCAACAGTGTGCCGGTTCGAGTCCGGCCACCGGTACTAAAAAGCAAGTGCTCCACGCATGTGGGGCATTTGCTTTTTCTATATTGATGTATGCTGTTGAATGACAGCTACCGTTAGATCTTACCTTCCTCTCGCAGCCAGACGACTTCGTCGCGAATGGTATTCGAAAAGGGCCGGAATTGGTAGCCCAGTTCTTTAACGGCCTTTTCACTGCTGAAGTTGTTGTTGCGTGCGAGATTATAGATGGTGAACCTCGTCAGGGGGGTGGATTTTCTTGTGATCCTGCCCACTGTTTCGAAAACAACCGCCAACACCTTGGCTAGGCCCGCGGGCAGGATTAGCGTTATTCTCTTGCAGCCACTCGCTTCCGCGATGGCGTCAAACAGATTCTGCATTGTGACGGTCTTATTGCCCATGATATAGCCTTCTCCCTTTCGCCCCTTGCTGCAGCAGGTAATAACGCCGTCGGCGAGATCGCGGACATCCGCACAATTGAAAGTTCCAGCTACACCGCCGGGTATTTTGCCTTTTGTGAAATTGATTATAGCGCTGGTGATCAGTCCGTAGCCGTAATCATAAGGTCCGAAAATGCCGGAGGGGAACACAATCGAAGCGTCAAGATCATATTGTATGACCGTATCCATCACAAGCTGGGATGCCTCAGCTTTGGATTTGCCGTAATAGCCTATAATAACATTCGAGTCGAAACGGCTCACCTCGACGATAGGCTGATTGTCTGATAGTTCGGGAATTGCGCTGGTGGAACTGATATAGACAAGCTTATTGACTTTGTGCTTCACGCATTGGTCAAGGACATTCTTCGTACCTGTGATGTTAACATCATGGACCTTCTGGCTATAATACGGGTCCAGCGCCACGATGCTGGCACAGTGGATCACGAAAATGTCTGTATTTTCGGGTACAGTGAAGAATTTTTCCAAGGAAGAAACATCAAGTATGTCTCCAGAGCAGATCTCTGCTTCCTTCGGCACACGATCTATTGCTGTGTCACCGTTCAGTACCAAAGCACGAACGGTTTCGCCTGCAGCGATCAGATTGCGGGAAACATTACTGCCCAAATTCCCCGCGGCGCCGGTAAGTAAATAGATTTTTCTATTCACGATAATTCTTCCTTCCTGATTCTATTCTGCGCAATTCTTTACGAGGCTCGTATTCAACAACTAGGTGTTGCTTTATCGTCAGTGTGAAGTATAATTTACGCAATGTCGGATGACAACCAGCAGTTTCGTTGCTAGTGTGTTAAGAGCGACAAATAAATTAAGATTGTCGGTAATTAATAAAAAATTCATAACAAACCTTCATGTACTTTCGCCGACACGTAACTTTAGACAAAAGCAAGTGCCTCACACATGTGGGCACTTGCTTTTGTCTAATGGAAAAACCTTGTATCCATAGTTAGTCATCGTTGCATCATTTGGAACAAATTTCAAGTTTTATCCCGCATGGTGTTGACAACGTAAACAGCACGATATATAATGTGTTTACATTGTAAACTATATGGGGTGTGATCAGAATGCCTGAGCAGAATATTGGTCTTACCGGCACCGAATGGAACCTTATGGAGTGCTTGTGGGATGCATCGGCGCGAACCGGCAGAGAGGCCACGGATTATTTGCGGGAACGTGTGGGCTGGAACCGCAGCACAACCCTGACGATGCTTCGCCGCATGACCGAAAAAGGCCTTGTCCGCTGCGAAGAAAAGGGCGGGATGAAGGTTTATTCGCCGCTCATCAAGCGCGAGGATGCCGCCATTAAGGAAACTGATGATTTCATAAACCGTGTGTACAAAGGCAGCGTCAGTATGATGATGAGCGCTATCACAAAGAAGCAGCCGCTTACAAAGGAAGAGATCGACGCGCTGTATGATATTCTGCGTAAAGCCGAGGAGGCGACGGAATGACAGAACTTATCATAACGTCCTCTGTTCTTATACTGATTGTGATTGTGGTGCGGCACTTTTTGAAGGGGAAAATCAACCTCCAATTACAATACGCTCTTTGGGCACTGGTGCTGATGCGGCTGCTTGTTCCCGTAAGCTTTTTCAGCAGTCCTATAAGTGTAATGAATGCCGTGCAGAAGGCATCAGCCTATACTTATGCTGAAAAAGCGCTCGAAGATACAAGGATATATTCAGATTTTATACGCAATACCGAGATGACGCCAGATGAGGCGCGTGAAGCAGGCAGAGGCACGCTGCACGAGATACACGGCTATCCTGTAGGCAGCGGCAGCGAGCATCTGCACAGCTATATTTTTATGGATTCACTGTCTGCAGTGCTGGAACGGGTGCTTAATACGATTTGGTTTATCGGCACCGGGACTGTCGGTGCTATTCTCCTGTTATCCAATCTCAGTTTTGGCAGGAAACTGAAAAAGACAAGAAAAAGGTTTCCGGCAGACGTTTGTAAACTACCGGTCTATGAAGTTGAGGCCCTGCCTTCCCCCTGCCTGTTCGGATTCTTTCGCCCCGCGATATATATCACGCCGGATGTTGCCGCTGATGAAGCCATGCTGCGCCATGTCCTGGTGCACGAGCTGACTCATTACCGCCACCGCGACCACATCTGGGCGGTGCTGCGCAGTCTCTGCCTCGCCGTACACTGGTATAATCCACTCGTCTGGCTGGCGGCGGCGCTTTCCCGCCGGGACTCCGAACTGGCCTGCGACGAGGGGACCATCAAGCAGATCGGCGAAGCAAGCCGCATGGAATATGGGCGCACGCTGATCGGGCTTACCTGTGAGAGGCGCGGCGCCTTGGACTTACTGTGCTGCGCTACCACCATGACCGATGGCAAAAAGGGCATCCGAGAACGTATCGCATTAATCGCGAAAAAGCCAAAAATGCTCATCACGACGCTCATTGCGGTACTTTTAATTGCGTCTGTTGCTGTGGGCTGTACCTTCACGGGGGCAAAATTAAGTGACGACGCAACTGGCACAGATGATAAAACATCTGCTGACGATCCGTACTTTAATGTGTCCGCCGCAGACCCTGCCGAAACAGTTATGAAATTTCTCGAAGCTGAGAAAGAACAGGAATACACGATTAGTCTTGAAATCTTTCAAGTCGCGGTTTCAGAAAGCGATACGGCTGAAATCATCGGCCGCTTCAGGGGGAGCGACTATGCCAGGTCTAAGAATTGGACGGGCGAATTTGTTGAAAACAATATTGTCGCCGTCGCCGCATATTACGCCGTGCAATATGACCACAGTAAAACCTTTTTCACCGACGGCGAACTTGTACGCAGATTCTATCTGGCGTATGACGATGAAACCGCCCTCTGGAGCATTTGGGATAACGACGGCGGAATCGAACTTGACGCATTCCTGAACGGGAATATGCAATGGCCGGACTGTCTGACGAAACCGGAGAGCATCGGAAGCGTGATGGACGGCATTGATGTTCCAGACGCGGTCCTTGCTGCGGCAAAAGCACAGGTGGCAGGGTCCTTTGAAATGGATCGTGAGGACTTCCCGCAAAATGAGTACAGCAACTGGCGTATTGAATCTTTGGCGCTGGCCTACCAATACGAAGCGCTGGACGGCCGGGCGCTTGATATCTATCGTTTGAATTATGAATTGCTGTCCAACGCGCCGGAAAAGGTCTCTTTGGCCGGAGGGATGTATATCACCGAGGACAACTGGGTATGTCCCTCATCTCCGGACTGCACCT
Organism: uncultured Eubacteriales bacterium; assembly: GCA_942492735.1. Taxonomy (GTDB): domain Bacteria; phylum Bacillota; class Clostridia; order Oscillospirales; family Oscillospiraceae; genus Sporobacter. The sequence continues at coordinate 2,368,744 of OW818648.1, read as the reverse complement.
ACCTCGTGGTTAATGCAGCAGACAACGCGCTGCTCTGCGTGATGATGGAAAACGACTGCTCTCCGGGTGATAAGACATTCACCGACGACTTGACACACACACTTGTGACGCTAGACTATGAGGCCTCCGGTACCGGAATTGTCGCCACCTTTGCGGATATTGACCGGGACGGCACGGAGGAAACAATTTATCTCGATAAAAGCCAGATGGAAAGCGGGAAACTTTGTGTCACGCTGCGCGTCTTTGACAGAGGTGGCAATGAAATATGGAGTGAGGATGCCTATACAGCGCACGCGGGCTGGAATTCGCTGTTCCTTTGCATGCTGGATGGCCAAAATTATCTCCTGCGTTATAACCCTTATATGGGACAGGGTTACTGTACGTATACCTATACACTTTTCACACTGGAGGGCGGTTCGGAGAATGTCTTCTCCAGCAAAACAATTGAGTTCGACATAAACGGAACTGCCGAACTGGATGCTCCTAAAATGGTCGCCTTTGCAGACGAGGTAAACGCGTTGCTGAGCAAGAGCATACTTCTCCTGAGCAGTGAAGGCGGAAATTACGCCTTCGGTCCGTCGCCGGCTGCCCCGTTCTCGGAGCGCTATTCCTGGTTGGACGGGACTCCAGAGCTTTATGCTGACAGTGATAATCTTGAAGCGCGCCTTGGTAAATACAGCGCGTATGCTGCTGCAAATCGCGGGTAAGGCAGCAAAGCGCGTCTGTTTCTACATGCGCAGGCGGTGAAATTCATCATTTCATTTTTTTATGTTTTTAGCTCTTAAACTGATATCGTTAATTATTTTGGCAAAGTTCCTGATTTCATCGGCGTCCAGATTTCCAAGCACCTGGTTCAGCCATTCTTCATGCAAATCCATCATGTATTGAAACAGCGCGCTGCCGGTTTCAGACAGATAAAGCTCCTTTGCTCTTTTGTCGCTGACGGACTTCTTTGTTCGTATATATCCTTTTTGCTCCATGTTTTTTACAGAGCGGGCAATAGCTGCTTTATCAATTGCCAAAGAGTTGGCTAACTCTTCCTGACTGATTCCTTCGTTTTCGCCTATATTGACCAGAAAGATACTGTCGGAAAAAGATAAATCCTTTGACGATATTGATTTTGATACATAGTTTAAAAAGGTTCTATAAAGAATTCCAAAGTTCTTGATAATCGTTTGATTTTCCATATATCATACGCCTCCTACTCGTGTAAGAAAAAGTTTTCAAGTATATTTATAAATTGGTCGGGAACTTCCAGATTCGTCACATGTCCGGCATCAACCTTGACGTATTGACAATCGTTGATTAACGACACCGCGCGGTCCGCCATTTCTTGAGACATTGCGCCGTCTAACGTGCCATCTTCCAAATAATCGAAATTGGCCTGAATCAGTAATGTCGGGCATTGAATTCTTTGGAGCGCCTCTGCATGATCAAAGCCTTCATTCCATGTTCCTGCATAGAATGCATCGCCAAAACGGGGATCATAGTAATTCAAACCTCTCAGCATTTCCTGTACGGAAACGGGAAGAAATGCGATTTCAAGCGGTTCTCCGGGATTTGCGTTTTTATAGCTGTTAACAGTAAATCCAATCAACTGCTGAGAGAATGGCCCCATATAAGTTCTAAAAAATTCTGTGCCGTTTTTTATCCAGTAATCCAGAAAATTGCCGTCATAAGTATTATCCCGCAGTGCTTTGTAACTGGCTGTGAAAAGTTTATTTGCGACTGTCTTTTTAATTACAGGATACTCAGATGAGAATAACGGCGGATCTTCCAGCACAATCGCCATCACCAAATCCGGCCTGTTGGCAGCCAGCCAGGTCGTCAGAAGCCCGCCGGACGAATTGCCTGTTACATATGCAGGTTCCCCAATTTCGGCTTCAACGAAATCCGCCAGGTCGCTTCCGATCTGATTTGCGGTCATTGGGTAATCAGTTGGAACGGTGGTTTTGCCATGACCGGGATAGTCCACGGCGAACACGTGAAATTTTGTTGACAGCTCCGGTAATACTTTGCTGTACGTGTACCAATCCAGCGTTTGCGCATGCAATAAAAGCAGTGCCGGCCCGTTGTCGGGTCCCTCTGCATAATTGAAATGAACATCGCCCACTTGCGTCGTTTTCTCCACAATACCCGCTTCGGCCAGTTTCTTATCAGATGGGTTTCTATATTGTTTCATGTAGATAATCAGAACGATAACCGCTATAGCCAGAACCAGAACGATCATAGCAATGATGAACAAGGTAATCTTAGGTTTCGTATTTAGTAATCTTAGTTCGGCCATCTTTTTCTCCTTGCAGAAAATTATTGGTTGACTGAGTCAATTATAAGGAGTGTTGTTATATTTGTCAACAGTGCTGCCCGACTATCTGCTTTATTTTCAATGTTGACATATTATAAGAGTTCGAATACATCGACATAATTAAAGCAAGTGCTCCACGCAGCGAGAGGAGCACTTGCTTTTTTCTGTGATGGTATGCCGGACTTGAGCTTGCGCGCTCCGGCAGCCGGCAACTCACAACGCCATATATTATTCAAGTCCGCTGAGATCGTAAGATTCCAGCCACCTCACGGCTGCCGTACAGACGAGGCGGAGGCACTCGTCCCCAAAGGGGCTCTTGAGCCCAGCGCCTTCTATCAATTGCGTAAATGTTTTTGTCCCGACGGGAACTGTATACGTCATGTAGGTTTCCCAAGCGGTTTTGCGGTCCTTCATGATACGCGCCCAGAATTGGAGCGCCATCGTCTGCGCCAGGCAGTAATCTATGTAATAAAAGGGCGCTTCATATATGTGGTGCTGGCGCTGCCACCCCTGGCCTTCCCCGTAGAAAGGGATTTCATCGTCCAACTTGACCCAGGGCATATAGTCCCCAAGCAGTGTCTTCCACACAGCATGCCGCTCGCTTGGCATCATTTCCGGTTTTTCATAAACGAGGTGCTGAAAATGATCAACCATCGTCCCGTATGGGATAAAGGTCAGAGCCCTCGACAGATGCGCATAGAGAAATTTGCGCGTATCGTCACCGAAAAAGCCCTCCGCCCATGGCCAGGCAAAAAACTCCATGGACATGGAGTGAACCTCGCAGGCCTCAAGCGTCGGCCACATGCACCCAAACGGTACGATATGACGTCCAGTCCAAGCGGCAAAGGCATGACCGGCCTCATGTGTGATTGTCTCAACGTCATCGGCGGTGCCGTTGAAATTGGCAAAAATATATGGAACATTATACGTCACGAGATCGGTGCAGTAACCGCCGCCGGCTTTACCCGTACGGGAGAGCACATCCATCAGCTCATTATCCAGCATCGTGTCGATAAACTCCGCCGTCTCATGTGACAGCTCGTGGTAAAATCTCCTGCCGTGCGCCAGAATGTCCTCCTGCGTACCGCATGGCTTCGGATTGCCGCTTCGGAAATCAAGCGCGTTATCGGCAAAGCTCATTGGGAACGCCTTGCCCAGACGCTCCGCCTGACGGCGGTAAATTTTCTCCGCAACAGGGACAAGGTATTCCCGCACAGCGGCCCGGAATTTCTCAACGTCCGTCTTTGAATAGCAGTTGCGCGTCATGCGGTAGTAACCCAGCTGCGTATACCCGTCGAACCCGAGCTTTCTGCCCATAGCATCCCGCAGCCGTGTCAGCTCGTCAAATATTTCATCCAGACGCTGCTGGTTTTCCTTATAAAACCCGGCCTCAGCCTTCCACGCGGCGAGACGGCGCGCATCGTCGGGGTCGATCTTGAACGGACCAAGCTGAGAGATGGTATATACCGCCCCTTCAAAGGGGATCTGCGCGGAGGCAAGCAGCTTTGAGTATTCGGTGCACAATGCGTTTTCCCGCTGAAGATCGGGAATAATCTCCGGCGAAAAGGTTTTGAGCTTCATTTCAGCGTTCGTAAAATAGATCATAGGGTATTTTTCCTCAAACTGAGGGCGGTACGGACTTTCGAGCAGCGCAATCGTCCACGTCTGCAGGTACTCCGCCAGCTCCGGCTCGGCGGAGTCAAAATATTCCCTTTCCGCCTCGTAAAACGTGTCGCGTGTGTCGATATCGTGCCGTATATGAGCGATTGTGGACATGGTCTGAATTTCAGACTGTGCTCTTTCCATCTCAAGAAACGTTTCGTCGGCTTTTGTGAAGCAATCGGCCGATTTCAGCGTTTCGGTCAGCAGCGTTATCCTGCGCGTCACGTGTTCCAGATTGGGTCTTTTATAGGGCATTTCTGAAAACTTCATAGAAGCTGCTCCTTATGATTTATTATGTACACACATTCGATCAATGCTCGGCACATCCGCCACATCCAAAATTATACCTTATCAGGTATTTTATTGCAATCTTGAATATAGTGCAAACTATGTCAAAACCTCTGTAAAATCAGGCTTAATTAATTCAAGATACTAAAATCAGCTGTTTAACACGGTCTGCCGATTCCTCGATCTGTCCATAATATTACACGTGTTATATAAAATGAATATATTAAGCATATATTAGAAATATATTAATATTGATGTAATCATTGTGTGATTACACAGATTCCGTGCATACATATCACATTTTGTTGACAAGAACGCACAAAAATTTTATAATATAGTCACACCAAGGATATTTCATAAACCACAGCGATTATTTTTAAAGGAGAGAAAGTGAAAATGAAAAAAGTACTGTCAGTCGTTCTTACATTGGTATTCGTATTCGCGCTTTTCTCATGCGGAGCTCAACCCGTAACGACCAGTCCCAGCAGTTCCGCCCCGGCCACGACAGATGCCGGCGAAACAACCTCGACAGCCCCATCTGTTGCTCCCCCGGAAGGTGACAAAAGCTCAGCGTTTCCAAACGCCAACGCAGACGGATCCATCAATTTAGACACAATCGCGCACTTTGACAGAAATTATGACTATACAAAGAATGAAAAATATAAAGTAGCATACCTCGCGCAGGCCGGCGGCCCGTTATATCAGCAGTCCGCTGACGCTTATGAGCATTGGGCACCCTTATACAACTTGGAATGGGCCGGTTACATAAGCACGAACAACGACGCCGACTTATATATGACGAGCCTGCAAAACATGCTCGACCAGGGTGTAAAAGCGTTAATCCTTGATCCTGACGTGACGATTATTCCCGCAGTTGTCGACATGCTCTCGAACTATCCAGACGTTGCATGGATGACACAGATGGCCGCCCCTCGTGACGGCACAACCGGGGACGGCGTCCCCAACGGCGGCAACATGGTCAACCCCTATGTCGGTTTTGACAACTATGATGCCGGCACACAAGTAACAAAAAGACTCATCGAATGGAAAGAAGCGACCTACCCCGATGTTCCCTGGTCAGAAATCGCTTTCCTCTGCGTTGACTTCTCTGTCGTTCCCCCGCTGCATGACCGGGTTAGAGCTTCTGAAGCTCTCTGGCTAGAAACGACCGGCAGTACAGACAACTTCTTTGTCGCCGACACCGTTTCTACCGGCATCAGTCTCCAGGGCGGACTCGACGCCGTCGGCCCCGTCGTCTCCTCAAACACCGATTATAAGTACTGGCTTTGCAACGGCCTCATTGACGACTTCGCCTTGGCAGCCTCATCAATACTTGACCAGCAAGGCCTGACCGACACCTCCTGCGTCATCACCTTTGGCGGCTCTGGGCTACAGATGCAGTGGGATCAAGGGCAGCAAGACTCTTTCCGCTATGCTCTGTTCACAGCGCAGAACCTCTACGCAGAGCCGATCATCGGCGCAGTTTACGCGTACCTTAACGGCTGGGCGACTCCTGATACGATTTGGCCGAGTTGGGTGAAATGGGACGACCACGGCAAGGACGGCCACACATTCCCGCAGCTCAGATTGCCCACGGTATGGCTTGAGTACGAAACCTATAAACACTACCTCGAGTGGACGGATATGTACGCCTTCGCCGACGCATACCCCTACAGCCAAGAAGGTATTAATATTGACGACTACAGTCCGTTTATAGAAGTGCCCGCTGACTTTAAAGCACCTTAAGCTTCGGTAAAAGAACACATATAATTGGACGGCGGTTATCGCCGTCCAATTTAAATAACGATTTTATTAGGCAGGTGAACATATGTCAAAGTCATTAGAATTTAAGGGTATTGGGAAGTCATACCCCGGTGTCCGCGCTCTTGACGGCATCAGCTTTAAGGCGGAGGGCGGGAAAGTTCTCGCGCTGCTCGGAGAAAACGGGGCGGGTAAAAGCACCCTGCTCAAAATCATGAGCGGCGACCAAAAAGCCGACGACGGTGAAATCCTACTCAATGGGAAGAAAGTTGTTTTTTCGAGCTGTCAAGAGGCAATTGCCTCAGGTATCAGCGTTATATATCAGGAGCGGCAGCTCATCCCCAGCATGTCGGTTATGGAAAACATGTTTCTGGGTGCCTTACCCAAAACGAAGCTGAAGCTATTTGACAAACGTCGGCTTTATGCTGAGGCAAAGGAGATTATTGATAGGTTTGGTTTGGATATCGATCCCCTAGAACCGGTAGGGCATCTTAATATCGCGCACCAGCAGATGGTTGAAATCATGAAGGCCTATCGCAGGAACTCGGACATTATTGCTTTTGACGAACCGACAGCTCCGCTGACTGATACGGAGATTAAGATACTCTTTGATCTGATCCTGAAGCTTAAGGACGAAGGAAAAGCGGTCATTTACGTATCACACCGTCTGGCCGAAATCTTCCAGGTAACGGACCAAATTGTGGTTTTAAAAGACGGGAAGTTCGTCAAATCTTTAAAAACGTCGGAGACAAACGAAACCGAGCTTATCAAGGCGATGGTTGGAAGAGATATTGGCGATACGTATGCAAACTTAAGAAGAAACGACAAATTCGGCGACGTCATTCTTGAAGTTAAAAACCTCAGAACACTGGTTTTAAAAGACGTCAGCTTTAAGCTTCGCAAAGGTGAGATTCTTGGTTTTGCGGGTTTAGTCGGTGCTGGGCGTACGGAAGTGGCGCGCGCGCTGTTCGGGGCTGACGAGATAACAGGAGGCGAAGTAATACTAGACGGTAAATCTGTCACGTTTAAAAATCCGAGAGAGGCCATTGACGCCGGTATAGCGCTTTGTCCCGAGGATCGTAAAGACCAAGGTCTCGTTATGTACCGCTCCGTCAAGGACAACATCGTCATGCCTGTTATAGATTCCTTAAATAAGGGCGTATTTGTCGACAGGAACGAGGCGACAAAGCTGGCGCATCAAGCAGTTGAGAAATATTCAATAAAGACGCCCTCCGTCGACAAAATTACGTTTGAATTATCAGGGGGCAACCAACAAAAGGTTATCCTTGGCCGTTGGACTAGTGAAAAGATGATCGCAAAGGTACTGATTCTCGACGAGCCTACAAAGGGTATAGACGTTGGCACGAAAGCGGAGATTTACCAGACTGTATGCGATCTTGCAAAACAGGGACATGCCGTCATATTTATATCAAGCGAGCTAACGGAGGTCATAAATTTAGCGGATAACATCGTCGTCATGCATAACGGACATGTTACAGGCGCTGTATCGCGGCAGGACGCAACGGAAGAAAAAGTCCTAGCCATGGCAATGCTTGATTAAGGAGGCGGAGACATTGAGAAAAGACAACTTTTTTGACAGGCATATACGTCCGCTGCTACGACATAAGGTGTTTTCGCTTGTCGTACTTTTAGTTCTAATGACAGTTATATTTACCGTATGGTCGGCAGCAAAAGGTGGGCAATTCTTCAAAGCGACCACATTGAGAAATATCCTGAATTCTATTGTGCTGTCGTCGTTTCTGACCATGGGCGCAGGCTTTCTGCTCATTTCCGGCTCTTTGGATCTATCGCAGGCGGCGATAGGCGCTTTTGGCGGCATGGTTCTGGCCTCGTCGATTGCTAACTGGGGCGTTCCGTGGTATGTCGGCATTATACTTTGCCTCGCGCTTTGTGCTGTCTTCGGTGCCATTAACGCCATAATGGTAACGAAGTTCCGTTTTCCGGCTTTTATAGCGACCTTGGCGATGGCATCTATGGCAAAGGGACTGACGTATATGTTCAGCTCCATTGGAACTGCAAACGGCCTTGCGACAAACGTTGCCGTATTGGATCCGGCGTTGGACTTCATCGGCAAGAGCTCTATCGGGCCTGTTCCCTTCGGCATAATTGTTATGTTGGTTTTCTTCTTGTTCTACGGGATACTCATATCGAAGTCAAAATTCGGAATGAAAGTAATGCTCATGGGCGGCAATCCGATCGCAGCAAATCTGGCGGGGATTAACTCAAACAAGATTACATTCATTCTCTTTATGAACACTGCAGTTCTCGGGGGCGTTGCCGGCATATTTAACACGGCTCGTCTTGGACAGGGCGCGTTGCTGGCTTTACAGACAAACCAGTTTACCGGTATTACAGCGGCCATTCTGGGCGGTATTTCATTCGGCGGCGGTGCCGGCGGCATGGGTGGCGCATTCGTCGGTCTGCTTATACTTAACACATTTCAAATTGGAATGGGCGTTGTCGGCGTCAATCCGTTCTGGGTAAACGTATTTTCCGGCTTCATTCTGCTCATTGCGCTTGCTTCGGACTTCATCGGCCAACGGCGCATCAGCAAGATAAAAGCAGCATAGGAAGGAGGAGAGTTATGCAAAAGGGGAATTCGTTCAAGCACTTAATGCGGCATAAAGCCGTGCCGCTTTTTGTGATTCTTGTCATATTTATCATCATTACAATGGTCATCAGCAGCGGGGTGTTGGAAGGCCGCCCGTTCTCGTCCCTGTTTACAAGAGGTTTTATGTCCAGCGGAAATCTTCTTAATATCTTTTACAAATTGGTCATCCAATGCTTTATGCTTTGCGGTATCGTTGCCATTTTAATTGGCGGCAACATCGACCTCTCCGTTGCAGGACAGGCCGGAATCAACGCGATGGTGTTCGCGTGGCTATGTCAAAACACGGCCATGCCCTGGGGTATCATTTTTCTGATTTGTATAGTGCTTGCGATCGGTCTCGGGTTAATAAACACGTTTCTTGTGAACAAATTGAAGTTCCCATCATTTATCGCAACCATTGGTATGGCTTCGGTTTATGCCGGACTGTGCAACGTCATTACCCAGGGCAATAATATTCAAATCAGCCGCGAGACCTTTGTAGCGCTCGGTAGAGCCAAAGTCTTCGATTTTATTCCCGTCATTTTCCTGATTGCGCTGTTTTTGATGATTGCCTATCAGTTTATTTTGTCCAAAACAACTTTCGGGCGGAGCATATTTATGTGTGGAGGCAATCCCAATGCCGCGCGTCTATCCGGATTGAACCCGGACAGAATGCGTATGATTCTGTTTGTTAACAACAGTATTCTTGCAGCAGTAGGCGGCCTTTTATGGACTGCACAGATCAAGCTGGCAAGTCCGACAGCAATTATCACGTCCGGTTTTGATTTCAGGGCCATTTCAGCCTCTGTGCTCGGCGGTGTTTCGTTCCTTGGCGGCGCCGGAAGTATAGGCGGCGCTTTTATAGCACTGCTCCTGCTGAACGTATTCGAGAATATGTTAAAGGTTTTGGAGGTTCAAGATTACTGGATTGTTTTCGCCTCGGGCTTTGTTTTGATTGTCGCTCTTGTTATAGACTACATCAATGCTGAGAGACTGCGGAAGGCCTTGCTTATTGCGGCGACCTCCGGCTCATGAATCCATAGAGTAAATGTAAAGCAATCCCGCTTCAGTTCATGTGAAGCGGGATTGCTATATTCCATGTTTGTTAATGAAGGTCGACTAGCTTATCGTAAAATTCGGGATCAATTGGATGCGTATTGCCTTCTTTTTGAACTTGAAGATATCGATTGTCTTTTTTACACACGCTGCCGTCGCTGTTTATGTAAACGTCGAGCTCCAGCTTATCGTTCATGTAAAACTCTATTTTATATAGATGCCCATCCGTTTCGTTGCACTTACCTTCCTTTTCATACATTTGTTCCATTTGGAATACAATATCGTCCATCAGCCAATCCAGGTCGTCCGTTGTATCGCGAATAATCTCTGCCGTTTCGCTTGTAACAGCGTTATAGACTGCGATGCGGCTGATGAGCGTCGGACGTATGGTTGTCAGTTTCGAAGTACAGGCAGATGTCAAAGTACACAGAACCAAAACGGACAAAAATAAACTCATTTTTCTTTTCATATCTTATCTCCATTTCGCATATTCGTCCTGCCAATATTGCGTTTTAATTTTTTTAGTATACCACAATTCTTCCAATTAGACAAAAAAAACCAAACGCGCCCTTTCGGGAACGTCTGGTTTTTCGTTTATCCTTCATTTTATATGACCTATTCGACTTTCAGGTATTCCTTAAAGCCGGCAGAATACTCGATACTGCCGTCTTTTAATACCCAGGCTGCTTCAGCATTGTCAAGGCTGTCGATGTAGCTGCGCCCCTCTTCCAGCGGCATATTAAACACGGCAGTGGATAAAGAGTCGCTCAGCCCGGAGTCTCGGCATAATATCGTTACCTGTGCAAAATAGGTCGATGGATAAAGTGTCTCAGGATCAATGATATGATGGTACTGCTTGCCGTCAACTGTATAATACCGCTCATAAATGCCGCTCGACACAACAGAAAGCCCATTGACGAGGACAGAGAACAGCTCGGTTTCAGCGCTTGATTTATCGGGATTCTGGACGCCGATTGTCCAGCGCTTGTCGCCGCTAGAACTGGGGACGAGCTTTTCACCGATAGCGCGGACATTGCCGCCAACACTGAGCAGCAGGGATTTAACACCCTGGTTCTCAAAATAAACTGCGACCTGTTCCGTGGCGTAACCTTTGGCAATCGCGCCGACATCGAGCTTCATGTCAGGGTCCTTTAAAAATACGGTGGATGCTGCTTCGTCAATAACGACATCATCGATATTCGTATGCTTCGTCGCTTCTAATAACAGTGCCATCGGCGGCAGCTCCGCGCTTTCCGGGTTGTCAAGCCCCGTTTCCCTGTAATCATGCCATATGCTGAGCACGGCACCCAACGCGACATTCACCGCCCCGCTGGTCGCTGCATACTCATCCCTCGCAAAAAGGAGCATATCAATAATACGCCGGTCGACAGTGACAGGGGCCTTGCCGGCGTTGTCGTTAATCGTCTTAATATTCTGAATGCCGTCATAGTTATTATAAATATCATACATCTGATGATATTCTTCAAGCTTGCTCCGGAGCTGCTCAGCGAACTCTTTAAAATGCTCTTCGCTGTCCGAATAACCGACTATCGTCGTTACAGTATCAAAAAGCGTTAGGAATTCCGCTTGATATCGATTATTCTCCGGTTTGGTACAGCCTGATGACAGTATTACAACGAGACACAGAAAACCGATGATGAATTTTTTCATGGGACGCTCACCTGCTATTTTGAAGGATTTAATTGGCAAATCGGAGAGGCAATATTTTTGCCCCTCCGATTAGTCTTGGGATTATTTACCTAATTATGCGGCAGCTTTTGCGATGATTGCCTGGAAATCTGTGATATGGACAGTAACGGAGGCTTTAAGGTCTGCGTCTGTCGCAAGGCCTTCGGCAACAGCGATGCCCTGGACTTCGGCGACTGTTTTGCCGGTGACATATGCGGCAAAAGCGGCAGCCTGCTCGTTCCATTCTTTGCCGATGGTTGACGCCTTCTTCATGCCATAAGCGTCACCAAGCTCGTTTTTGGTCTGCGGCGCGACAGTAAGATCTGTTGTAATCTTGCCTGTAGCATCAAAGTTCACGTTGCTCTGTGATGCATCGATGATGCAGCTTGTGATTTTGCCGTCAGCGCTCATTGTGATTGCTGTGTATGTAGAGTAAATCTGAACGAGTCCGTCCTTATCGCTGACATCCTTGGATTTTTCGATGTTTGTCGTTGTGCCGACGCTGACTTTGTCAGTAGCAGTTGCGCCGAGATCCGCGGCGTTTGCAACGGCTTTCTCAATGGCGTCGATATAGCCGACGATTTTGATTGTGACCGAGGCTTTGAGATCGGCGTCTGTAGCATGCTGCTCAGCATCAACGGCTATACCCTTGACTTCGGCAACAGTTTTGCCGACGACATAGTCGGCCAGTACTGCAGCCTGTGCATACCAATCTTTGCCGATGCTTGAGGCTTTGCCCATACCGTATTCGTCTCCAAGCTCATTCTTCGTGCTGAATACTGTATCAAGCGGTGTGATGACTTTTCCATCGGCACCGAAATTGGCTTTCGTCTGTGCGGTATCAATAACGCAGTCGACGATTTTGCCTGCTGCGTCTACTGTGACAGCAACGATGACGGAGTCAGCCTGCGCCAGGCCGTCTTTTTCGCCTGCGTCTGCTGATTTTTCTATTGATGTGACGATGGCCAGCCCGGTCTTTACTGTTGCGGGAGCCGCAGCAGAAGCCGAAGGGGATGCTGATGGTGTTGTTGTTGTCGTTCCGCAGCCGACGAGAAGTGCGGCTGTTAAAACAGTGACCAACAAAAGTGTGATGATTTTTTTCATAGTTTCCTCCTAATATTATTCTCTTTTTATCTAAGGCGCAATCTCAAAAATACCGGTGATGTCAGCTTCAGTAAAATTGAGGTCGCAAAACCTGTAACGATACCCGACAGGATCAAGACGGGCAGGTAAATCCACAGCGCGGTTTCGAGGATAATCGAGGCCGCTGCGATTTGCCCGATGTTATGAAAGACGGCGCCGGCAATGCTTATGAGTAGATAAGTGCTTTTATCTCTCCGCAGCAGCAGAAGCAGGATCATGATCCCAAGGGCAATAAGTCCCCCGCTGAGGCTGAGTAATCCCGCGACGGTTCCGCGGGTTGCCGCCGCGAAAACTGCCTTTAAAAACGCCAGTGCCAGTGCGTCACGTCGTCTGAGATAAAACAGAGCAAACATGACCACTATGTTGGAAAGGCCTAGCCGTATTCCGGGAATAGGCGCCGGTATCGGCAGGAGTCCCTCCACTATGGACAGAACGATGGCCAACGCGAAAAGCAGTCCGAGCATAGCAATGCGTTTCGCGTCGCTCGTGATGTGTCTTGCGTCCGGTTTTCTCGTATTTTCTGAATTCTGTCTGTCCATGTAAGCGTCATCTCCCGGATGTACCATATTGTCTAGCGTTAACCGATGATCATATCGGGTACGTCGGAATTGCCCCCGTCCGTACTGACAATTTTCATGTAGACCTGATTTGGCAGGCACGCTGCATATTGTCCAACGAGGTGCAGCCGACCGGATTGAATGCATATTTTATCTGGGCAGTCTGATTGTGTAAATGCGATGCTGCCATCCTCGTATAGCTGAAAAATGACGTTCGGTACCTGCTCAATCGAGAAGGTTTCCTCTTTTCCTGCAGCTAAATTGACGGTTTCAACAAGCTCGGACCGGTAATAGATCTCGGCATTCGTCCCGGATTTCCCGAAAACTGTGCTGTATAAGATCCAAAAAAGCAATCCCACAGCGGCGATGACGGCAATGATAATGATATCGCTTTTCCGTGCAAACTTCATCGCGGACCCCACCCCGGCAGCAAACTGCCCAGGAATATCAAAATGATATGGACTGAAATAATCAGAATAAAGTTTTTTATCGAAACAATAAACGTTTCTTCTTTGACCTGCTTTTTGAAAAATGCATTGATATTCTTCTGCACCGGAATCAGCGTAACGAGAAGAAGCAAGCTCAGCGGTGACAGGTATTGAAAAACGACCATTGCAATGACCGAAAGATAAGCGCCGTAATAAAGCAGAGCAAAGAGCTTCAGCGCGTGCTTTTTCAGATAAAACGCCAGAGTATAGCGATGAACCTTGATGTCATGCGCCACATCGCAGATATTGTTGGCCAGCATGATATTGGCGGTTAGGCAGAAGGGCAGAACAGCGAGGAATGCCAGACCAACAGCCGGTGCGACATTGATTTCCAATACGATTTTACTCAGAGATGCTGAAAAGGTCAGTAAATCACCGGGGACATTGATATAAACCAATATGAACGGGATAAGGACGCCGTAGAAAAATCCGGATGCGATCTCACCATACGGACCGTGTGAAATAGGAATCGGCCCATAAGAGTAGATGACGCCAAAAAAGAAGCACAGCGCACCGGCAAGAAGAATCACAACATCAGTCAAGCTGACAAGATATATACCGAACGCAAGACTGAGAGCAAACAGGACGGCTGTGATAATAAACGCACGGCGCCGTGAGAATTGCAGCGTCTGATGATTCTTTTTGGTGTCCGAATAATTGTTGATTGTCGTTGCCGTCAGGTCAAACAGGAGCATGCCGCAAAAGAATATCACCGAGCGCAGCAGATTAATCTCTTTGCCATTAACAAACAGATACGCCAGTGTCATTATAAAAGGAAAGACACTTGTGATTTTCGTTTTTATTTCGACGTAGTCCAATAACCGTTTAATGCCATTCATTCTGATACTTCCATCTCAATTCATCGTTCAAGCAGTAACACCGACGGACTTCTGTAAAATCTTTGCGAGTAGATCCTTTTTATCGGTCCTCACATTGAGGGATTCTATCAGGATTTTCGTTTTATTATACAGATCGTCTATTTTTGTATGCGTATAGTCAAGTCCGCCCGCTGATTCGACCGCCGTCTTCAGCATATGGGGATCCAGCCCATCATTTATGCTGTCAAGAAGCGTCTTATCTTTTTTCAGCGCGTAAATCAGGGGCAGCGTGATGACCCCGCGACTGAAATCAGACAGAACAGGCTTTTTCGTCTGCTTCTGTGTCGCCTCGTAATCGGCGCAGTCATCGGCAAGCTGAAAGATGATGCCGATATTATTACCGATTTGCGTGTAACTGTCTTTATTGCTGTCCTGTTCGTCGGAAAACATGAATCCGGAGTAAAAACACGCTTCAAAAAGAGCTGCCGTTTTCCCGTCGATGATTCTAAAATATTCTCGCTCCGACAGTCGGTAATTTAAATTATTCTGGTTCTGGCGCACTTCACCAAGACATACATCGGACAGATATTTCGGGAAGCTCCGGTCTATGGCGTCTTTTCTGTTTTCCAGCATGGCAATCGTTGAGACGAGCTCCAGCGCGGTACACAAGAGATAATCGCCGCAGAGAACTGCCATTTTATCCCCGAATTTCCGATGAAGCGTTTTAATGCCGCGTCTCTTGGATGCGTCATCAATGATATCGTCATGGACAAGCGTCGCCAGATGCAGCAGTTCAACAGCTGCTGCCGCTTTCACGGCGTCCGGGTTGATGCGTCCATCTTGCGCAGTGGCACAGGTCAAAAGTGCGCGGGCTCTGATCATTTTCCCCATTGCTTTCGCCAGATGCGTTGTCACATGTCTGATCACCGCCGGCGTTTGTTTCAGAAATCGCTGTATCTCTTCTTCCGTTTTAGCGATGGCGGAATCATAATCAATTGCCTCAGCCGTCGCTGAATCTTTGGATAAATCAGTCATGATAGATATACAACCGCCTTACCCAGCCGATATTACGCCAACCCTTTTTAAGAAGCGGCGATGCGTAATAGTCAAGCCCGAATACTTTTCCTGCACCGAACAGAATGGCGATTGCGCCGAATACCATCCAGAAGCTTGAGAGATACAGTCCCGTCGTCGCAGTAAACATGAATAGGAGGATCAACGAAACGGCGCCGGACAGCGTTGTTAATAATCCGCCCATCATTGACAGGCCGATCAGGATTTCCGCAATCACGATAAAAATCTGCATTGCCTGCGCGATACCCGGATTCGGAAGAATGACGTTGTTGACGAACCAGTTCATCACACCAATATCGAGCTTAAACGCATAATCGCCTATTGTTGAATGATCAAGTGGCTTGCCGCTGACAAATATCGCTTTAAAAATACCGAGAAAATCAATGTTGAACAGGACCTTGCCCACGGATACCGCCGCCTCGCCGCCTGCGCCTGATGCTGCGCCAGTCGCGCTTGATACTGCGTCGGCGACTGCGGGGGCTGCGCTCTCAGCTGCGGTGGTCACAGCTCCGGACGCGCCGGTTGCACCATTTATAATTGAATCGAACCAGGAAGCTGCCCCGCCGAAAAAGCCTTTAAGCTTTGGCTCTATCAGCCAGCCTTCGACGAATTTCATGACACCTTCGAATACCCAGACAGCACCCAGCCAGACTCGTAGCGCCACAAGCAGAAAGCTTGGGGTTCTGTTCGAAAAGTGCCCGCCGACAAAGCTTCTGCGATTGCGGACGGTAAAGAACTCGTTCTTCAGGTAACCGGCAATTTTGTTCCACCCAGACACCTGGATGAAATAGATAATATTGATGAAATGCTTTGCAAACATTGCAAAGAAAGACGCGAGCGAAAACTTGTTTTTATCGGTGCCGACATAAGCGGCGCCGTAACGGCCGCCGATGCAGAGCATCGCGCCGTGGAATTTCGGTGCATATTTCTCAGGTTCGCCCGAACCCATTATTTCAGCTGTAATATTGTGCGCGATGGTATGCGCGCTTTGTTCCGCGTTTTCGACCATCTGAGGGACAGGTGTCTTTTGATTCTCCGGTATGTAAAAGACGTTGTCACCGGCGACGTAGACATCGGTTCGTCCTTCTGCCCGTAGGTATTCATCGGTTTGCAGTCGGCCGCGGCCTGCCTTTTTCAGGCCGTCCTGCTTTTGAACCACGTCGGCACCTTCTACGCCGGCTGTCCAGATAACTGTCGCGGTATTCTCCCGCGAGCACTTGTCACCCTGCTTCAGCTCTATGAAGCCGTCGCCAATGGCGCAAACACCTGTTTTCAGTACGACGTCAACGCCCATTTTCCGCAGTCTCTTGTCTGCTTTGGCGGATACATACTCAGGGAATGTCGGTACAACCCGGTCGAGCATATCGACGTTAACAATTCGCACATCATGACGGCTGACCTCATATTCGTCACAGAGGATAGGGATCCATTCGGCAAGCTCGCCGACCATTTCGACTCCTGTGAACCCTGCGCCGACGACATAGAACGTGAGGAGCTTGCGCTTTTCCTCCGGGTCAGTCTCCGAAGCGGCATTCTTGAAGGTCTCGATGATGTGGTGCTTCAGCCTGACGGCGTCGTCGAACGACCAAAGCTTATACGAAAACTCCTCTGCTCCGGGCGTACCGAAATAAGTCGGCTTGGAGCCTGCGGCTAGGACGAGATAATCGTAATTATAACTGCCCGTTTTCCCTGTGACAATTTTTTTGTCGTAGTCGACAGAGGTGACGGTGTCGAGTTTCACATCGACACGACGCCCGGCGAAAATTTTCTTTAAGCTGATACGCACATGGTCCTCAGGAACGCGGTTGGCAGCAACCTCGTGCAGTTCTGTGAGCATGGTATGGTACGGATGTCTGTCAATCACAGTAATTCGTACATCAGTATTCTTTTTTAAGCGCTTGGCAAGCTTTTTTGCAGTCAGGATACCGGCATAGCCTGCCCCGACAATCACGATGTTTTTTCCCATTTGTAACCCCTTTTATAAACGGTCAACCACTTTTTCCCTTATAAACAAGCTATAGTTGACTTTTATATTTGAATCTATGATAATAATTATAGCACAGAAAAAGTTGTTATTGCTTGTTTTGAATTAAATAAGAATCACGGGTAAGTTTGTTAAAGTTTTGCTAATCCAATTATACTGTATATGTCTCAAAAAATCTCGTATCTCGGGATACGAAAGGAGCATTCCATGAGTTACGATTATATGGATTATCTGGATGCGCTAGAAAAGTGCGTTCTGTTCGACGGCATTGCGGAAGAAGAAATCAAAAAGATACTTCATTGTCTTGAATATCGAATCGTCCATTATAATAAAAACGATTATGCGGCCTTGATGGATCAGCTGCTTGAAGGGGTGGGTATCGTCCTGACGGGTGAAGCGGCTGTCGTCAAGGAAAACCCGAATGGCAACCGGACATTAGTCAATGTTTTTCATGTGGGGGATATGTTCGGCGAGGTACTCATTCTCAGTATGGCGCGTAAATGGCCGGCCACGATACAGGCTCTCTCGGACTGCGCGATCATGTATATACACCCCGAAAAAATCCTCGATATCTGTGATAATGTCTGTTCGCACCACAGGGTGCTTTTAGCGAATCTCGTCCGCGTTGTTGCAAAGAAGGCTTTCAATCTCAACAGGAAGGTCGAATACCTATCGCTGAGAAGCATCAACGGCAAGCTGAGCAAATACTTATTTGAGCAAAGTGAGGCAAGCGGTAAACTGACTTTCAAGCTGCCGCTTAACAGGGAAAAGCTTGCAGATTTCTTAAATATCTCGAGACCCTCCATGTCCAGAGAATTGTGCAATATGCGGGACAAAGGGATCATTGACTTCTACAGGGATTCAGTTCGCATTAAAGATGTTGAGAAGTTGAAGGCTTTACTTGAAGATTAACGAATCACGCTGCCTCTCGAAGCGTGATTTGTCGTTTCGAGAAGTAAATACTTGATTATCGTCCCCTATTTTTGGTATAGTGGTGAGTATAAATCAAACATGTCATTTGGAGGTATCATTTATGGGTAATCATTTAAGCGGCAAGGTTGCCGTCGTCACAGGCTCCGGTCAGGGGATCGGCCGGGCCGTCGCGCTTGCGCTTGCGGCCGAGGGCGCGAAGGTCGTTACCAACAACCGGAGTCCGATAAAGCACAATGTGGCAAATCAGCTCGACGAGGAGATGCTCAAACGCCTTACGCCCGAGCAGCTGAAATGGTATCACGAGGAGATCGAAAAATACTCCGGCGATGCCGAAACAACAGCAGCCGCCATCCGGAAAGCCGGCGGTGAGGCCACCGCGTTTTTCGGTGACGTCTCCGATTTTAATACCGCGAAAAAAATCGTCGACACAGCGGTCAACACCTACGGCTCGGTCGATATCGTCGTCAATGTTGCGGGCGCTTTCGGATTTGCGCCGGTCGACAAGATCACCGAGGAGCTATGGGACAAGGTCACAGCGGTCAAACCGAAAGGCTATTTCAATGTCATCCACCATGCGGTCCCCTATATGAAGAAAAAGGGCTGGGGCCGCATCATTAACTGCTCCTCCCCAGCGTGGACGGGCGGCGATATCCGCCAGTGTGAATACTGCGCGGCGAATGCGGGCGTTGTCGGTATGACCTGGGGGCTTGCAATCGAACTGGCCGATGACGGCATCACCTGCAATGTCTTTGCTCCGGCAGCCAAGACGAGAGCCTCCGTCGACGCGGAGCTTTTCGACAAGGTCACAGACGCCGATGCGCACGCCACAAAATCGGGCGAACCGTTCGTGAAGTACGACGAATCACAGCCTCCTGAGACGTTCGCCGATTTTATCCCCTATTTGGCCTCCGACGAGGCTAAAAACGTCACCGGCTCCGTGTTCATGACCATGGGCGGTTTCATCGGCAGATGGGCCAATCCGACATTTGAAGCGACCATGTTCAAACCCGAAGGCTGGACGATGGACACAATCATCGAAACAGCGCCGACGACACTTTTCAAGGATTATAAGAACATCAATCAAAAAGGCTGACGTTACTTGTCATTCCCGCGCTACTTGTCATTCCCGCGCTACTTGTCATTCCCGCGCTACTTGTCATTCCCGCGCTACTTGTCATTCCCGCGCTACTTGTCATTCCCGCGCTACTTGTCATTCCCGCGCTACTTGTCATTCCCGCGCTACTTGTCATTCCCGCGCTACTTGTCATTCCCGCGTTACTTGTCATTCCCGCGAAGGCGGGAATCCAGTCTCCCAAGTACGTGGATTCCCGCCTTCGCGGGAATGACAGCGCGGACAAAAATCAAAACTGAAGACCCTGAAACCACTCAATCGACGCGTTTCAGGGTCTTACTTTATCAAAATGTACATCTCCATTATGAATCCTCCTCAAATAGTTTAGTCTGAAACGATTTGAGAAAATGCATAAAAAACACTAGACTTATAATTTAACCTGTGATAGCGTATTGTTTATCTACATATAAAGGTGATTTTTATGGCTACGCCAATTTAAAAACCTCCATAATGCACATTTTCAGGCCTTTTTGATAAGGTTATTTTGTGTCGTTATTGGAGGTTTTTAGTTTTGCGTAAAAACAGAAATATCACCCTGATGTACGTGATCGTCTTTCTTCAGGGGCTTGTTTTCTACGGCGCGATATCGACGGTATACAGGCAGGCGAAAGGCTTGTCGATGACTGAAATCTTTCTGATTGAATCAGTATCCTGGATTCTGATGCTGCTGCTGGAGGTGCCCTGGGGTTGGTTTGCTGACAGATTTGGTTATAAAAAAACGCTTGTTATTGCAAATCTCGTTTTCTTTTTGTCCAAAATCATCTTCTTCGCCGCCGCATCATTCCCGATGTTCCTATTAGAGCGTGTTTTTATGTCAGTGGCATTGTCAGGCCTTTCAGGATGCGAGATCACGCTGCTTTTTCTCTCCAACGATAAGGAGCCCAACAGTGAGAGATTGTTTGCGCGATATCGCTGGTGTGCAACAAGCGGTCTGCTTCTCGCCTCGCTGTTATCCCCGCTCATCCTGAAATTCTCGATGGAGGCCACGACCTTCCTGACAATGATTCCATATGGCATCGCATGCGTCATCACGATTTTTCTCACCGATGTGCGAAGCGATCACCAAGCAAAGCCAGATATCAGGGAGAGCTTCAGGATCGTTTTCAAAAACAAAAGGTTTATTTTATTTGTCGTCTCCGCGGCACTTTTTACCGAAGTTGTTCAAGGTGTCACAGTGTTTTTAAGTCAATTGCAGTATGTAAAAAGCGGCATCAATATTAAATATTTTGGCCTTGTGCTGGCGCTGATGCAGGCTATCCGGCTCATCACCGTCAAATCACACTGGCTCAGCGGCAGATTCGGCAAAATCCGGTCTATCAGCGGACTGTATGCTGTCATAATGCTCGGCAGCGCCTGTCTGATTTTCACATCCTCCCCTGCCGTCAGCATCATCATGGTCGGCTTAATCAGCGGGAGCATGGCACTGGCCGAGCCGATCATCATTGATGAGCAGAATCGCTCCGTCACCACCGGCGACAGAGCGACCATACTTTCCATCTACGCCATGTGCGGAAGCGTCATTGCCGCTGCAGTCAACCCGTTCATCGGACTCAGCGCCGACAGGTCGGTGCAGCTCGGGTTTATCTTCTGCACAGTGGTCTGCGCCGCAGCAGGTATTCTGCTACTGCTGTATTTGCACAACATGAAGAAACATATCGAGAATTAAAGTCAGCTGATACAAACGAGGTTGTCTAAAATTTATCTGTTTCTCGAATAGCAGTCGCTGCAATAGACGGGCTTGCCGTTTGTCGGTTTAAAGGGGACTTGTGTTTGTTTTCCGCAGGAGGCGCAGGCAGCCGGAAACATATCGCGCTGTGTTAAGCCGCCGTTTGACGATCTGTCGCCGGACGGCCTGCTGATCGGCAGGGTGCTGGTGTTTTTTCTCACAGTACGGCAATCCTTGCAGCGCGTTGGCTCATTATATCCCTTTTCGAGGTAAAAGCTCTGTTCGTCGGATCTGAACACGAATTTTCTGCCGCAGTCCTTACACACGATGGTTATATCATTTCTAGTCATTTTAGTTATCCTCACTTTACACTTTGTACTCAAAACTCTATGTCTTTTTAGATTGTATCTTATACTTATCGCTTATGTCAAAATAAACAAGATTGAAACCAGACATCCATTCGCATATAATGTCATTATTGTTTGTGGATGGCTATCGGGTTAACACAGCATTCTCGTGTTTCCCGCCTTCGCGGGAATGACAGGCAGAGACGCGGGAATGACAGGCAGAGACGCGGGAATGACAGGCAGATACGTGGGAATGCGGACTTAACACAATAGTCATATTTTATTAAAATCAGGTGATTATTTGAACAACATGATTCTTTCAAAAGGTCTCAGCGACAAAAGCCGTACTGACATACGTGAACTTGATCGTATATGCTCTGCAAAAGAGCCGCTGTGCATGAAGCTCAACTGGGACATGCTTGATACGCGGCCGGACGACGAGATCAATGACCTCCTCTGGTATGAGGACAGCCGTCTTGTCGGCTTCCTCGGTCTTTATTGCATCGGCGCAAACCCGGACGAAATCGAAATTACCGGCATGGTCCATCCGGATTATCGAAGGCAAGGCATATTCTCAAAGCTTTTCGTTGAGGCTGTCAGCCTAAGCCGGACGCGTGGCGCCGGAAGACTTCTCCTGATTACTGAACGTCAGTCTGTCTCAGGAGCAGGCTTTGCCAAAAACACATTACTGCCATACGATTTTTCAGAATACCGAATGATCAACAGGACATATAAGTCACCGGAAGCCTCCTCGGATGATCTTTCACTTCGTTCGGCGGAGCCCAGTGACACGGTATTTCTAGAAAACCTGGATGCGCTCTGCTTCGGCACCGCCTTCCCTGGCGGATATGCGCGGGAGCTCGAGCACATACATATCGCCGTCAACAGCGGCAAAGACATCGGCAAAATCGGACTCAACTATGAAGACGGACTGGGATACGTCTTCGGCGTCTGCATCCTCCCTGAATTCCGTGGCCGTGGTTTCGGACGAGCGATGCTGGGCGCCATACTTAAAAAGCATTATGACGCCCGCAGCACGCCTGTCATTTTAGAGGTCGCCGTCAAGAACGACAACGCGCTCACGCTATATAAATCCTGTGGCTTTACAGAGCTGACGATATACGATTACTTTGCACTGAAGCTCTAAATACGCACCATCACACAACATGTCGAACTCTCTCTTGTAAGGTGATACCATCCAGTGTATAATTAACCAATTATGTCGAATTTAGAGAGAGAAGGTTCGTTATGAAATTCTTGAAATCAGAGGCATTTGCGCCAAGGCTCGAGCTTTTTATTGCTATTATGTTGGGTATCACCGCTGTGCTTACCGCATGGGCGGCATGGCAATCCTCACTGTATGACGGAAATCAAGCCTCGAGCTATACCGCCGGCACAGCACAGATCGCCGATGCCAATTCATTGTATAATGAAGCAGATCAGCTTCTTGTCCAGGATATGGACGTTTGGAACAAAATCAGTGAACTCCGCATCGAAATCGATTATGCCACGCAAAGCAACAACACCATGGACATGGAAAGATACCAATGGAAGCTCGACCAGATCATGTATGACAATGTGTCCGAGTCTTTTTATGCAGCGATAGAATGGGCTGATTCCCAGGAAGAATACGCCTCGCCGTTTGAGATGGAAGGCTATGTCGAAAACTACTATGTTGACGCGAATGCGGCATACGACGCAGGTTACGCAAAAATCGATGAAGGCGAAGAGAATAACGCGCTCGGCGATATACTGGGCCTCGCCACAGTCATATATGCTGTCGTTCTATTCCTGCTCGGTATCATAAACACCTTCAAAAACAATAACACAAAGGCGATCATCACACTGGTTTCGATTGCCGCGCTCATTTTTGCGATCATCATGACGGTTCAGGTTCCTATTGCGACGTTAGATAAGATATTGGTATAACAGACAATCCCGCTTTTTAATGCGTCGATGCATTTAGAAGCGGGATTCTTCAAAGAAACGAAAACAGAATGCGGGTGTCAATTATGATGAGACTTCAAGAACAGGACAGAGAGAGAATACTGGAATATGTCGGTCATGAGCCGGAGGTTAATATTTTCTTCATCGGCGATGTCGAAAATTTTGGCGTTGACTGTGACGAAGTCAGTATTTTCGCCACTGAAAAAGACGGGACATGGGACAGCCTCGTTCTGCGCTATATAAACGATTATGTCGTTTACAGTCAGAATAGTGCTTATGATGCTTCGGCAGTCGCCGATTTCCTTAAAAATCAGAACGTCGGCATGATCTCCGGCAAATCGGAGCTTATCACACAGCTGACGGGTTTTTTCCCCGAACGATTGCTGCGTCCGACGATTATGACGCGCTGCTCGTCCGTCCGGAACGATTTCAGCGTTCCGGAGGATATTGAGATACGTCCGCTGACAGTCGACGATGCCGAAATTCTCACGGATCTGATGATGCTGATTGATGAATTCAAAAAATCATATACAGACAGAGAATCGTCGGTAAAAAAACTCCGCACGAGCCTTCTATGCGGCAGTACGGCATGCGGCGCCTTCAAAAACGGCATGCTTGTCTCGTGTGCGCAAGCGGGCGCCTCAAATTCAAAGAGCGCCATGGTGGTGGGCGTCGCAACGCACCCAAGCGCTCGGAGTAAGGGCTATGCCTCCGCTGTCGTCTCGCTCCTCTGCCGGGAGGCTTTGCAGAGCGGCAAGGAGTTCCTGTGTCTGTTCTATGACAACCCTATCGCGGGACGCATCTACAACCGGATCGGTTTTGAACCTTTCGGTGAATACGCTCTTTTCAACTAGTGCTCTGTTGCAACGAAACGTTGGCATTGTTATGAAACACCGGCGGTTTGTCATTCTGAGCCTGCGAAGAATCTCCAGGCAAACTAATGCCAACGCAACAATCAGCGTTTACCTGGAGATCCTTCGCCAAACGCTCGTTCCGAGCATTGCACAGGATGACATTGAAAGCTGCTTATTACAGTTTTAGTTGCAACAAAGTACTAGAGCATTTTCATAAAGCAGCTGCAGATGTTTCAGTACCGTTAGCATCGTTTTATTAATGCTTCAGTTATTTAGTGATTTGGCCATGATATCGCCTATATTCAGACGGACATTGTTCTTTTCGGCAATATCTTTCAGAAACGCCGCAATTTGAACCTTGTTCGAATTGATCAGATCTGCCGTCATTTGTTCTTTTGTCGCCTTTGGCAGCTTCTTCAGGATCATTTTGGCCATAGACGAGGGCATGCCTTTTGAAATAAGCCGGGACGCGGGGTTGTCGGACTGCCGTAGTTTTTCAATCATCACAGGTAGAAACTGATCAATTAAGCTATCATAATCGGTGTCTTTGAGCTCTAATTCTACTTTTATCATTGTTACCCCTACTACTATCGGTTTATATTGTGCGCACTTCTTCGCATTGATAAGCACCCCTTTTGTCGGCAGTAGATCTCACTGCCTGGCAATCGGGGTGCATTCTTATTATCTTCTGCTTAATCCCGGAGCGGATATCCCTTCCCGTCGACATTAATACTGCTGGTCAATATCAGGATGCCCTCAACAAGTCCCCAGATGCCGGTAATGATAGAACCGAAACCGAGCGTTAGGACCGTTATGAGCAGCTGAGCGACAGCTTTCCCTGTATATCCGAGATAGAAATTATGTATGCCGAGGCTGCCGAGGAAAATGCCGAGCAAGCCGGCGGCCAATTTCGATTTTTGTTCGCTGTTGTACATATATTGCGGTCCGAGCGCAATGCCGCATTGTACGCAGACAGCGGCACCCTGCATTGTCTGCGCTGCGCAGTTGGGGCAATAATTGAAGCCCGTTCCATTTTGAAAACCGCATTTAACGCATACGGCTGCATACGGATCTATCTGGTTTGCGCAATTTCGACAATACATAAGCTTTCCCCCTTAATTTATATGACTAAAGATTAGCATTCATTGATTATTCTGTCAAGCCGAGCACTTTATCACATCAGATAATAATATGATCAACGATGATAAATATGCCACAATAAAACCTTGAAATCTGCTTTTGGACTTCAAGGCTTTTATACTGCTCATTCATAAACACAATGAGATATCAGCATATCCCGCGCCACTTGCTATTCCCCTCCGCGCTGTCATTCCCGCGAAGGCGGGAATCCACGTACCTGGGAGACTGGATTCCCGCCTTCGCGGGAATGACAAGTAACGCGGGAATGACAAGTAACGCGGGAATGACAAGTAACGCGGGAATGACAGCGCAGACCATATTATTGCATGACAGCTTGGAAGTTTTGCTGCTGCTGTTTGATAACCTCCTGCTTCCCCTTTTCGGTCTGCTCCATATCCTTGGGACTCAGGATATATAAAAGCTGCTGCAGCTCTCCGACATGCTGCCGCTCCTCGTCGGCAATATGATTAAGGATTTTCTTGGCGCGTTCATCGGTTGTGCTCATAACGTGCGCTTCATAACCGATGATTGCTTCAAGCTCGCCTGCGATATCGACGCGGATGGCCTGAATCAGTTCGTCCGGTGACATTTGCTTTGTGCTGTTTGCGACAAAAGGATTGCCCAGCAGTGCCATATAAATCGTCCTTTCATGTTTTCGAAATGATGATCATCGTATTACTCTTATAATGCGTATTACGAACCAAATTATGCATAAAGCCTCCCGCGGCGCGGAGTTAACCGTTGGTTAACAAAATTACAAAAAGTTAACGCAGGCTCCATTGATTATTTGAGCCCAGCCGCCTATACTTAAACCAAGAGGTGAGACAATGGCAAAAATCAACATCGGCGCTTTTATCGCCGCCAAAAGAAAAGAAAAAAGCCTGACTCAGGAAGACCTTGCCGATTATCTCGGCGTCTCAAAGCCCGCCGTTTCAAAATGGGAATCCGGCCAGAGCTACCCTGACATTATGCTCCTGCCGGTGCTGGCATCTTACTTTAATACAAGTGTCGATGAACTCATCGGTTATGAAGCGCAGTTGACGAAATCAGACATCCGGAAGCTTTATGAGCGTCTGTCAGCAGCCTTTGCATCTGAACCATTTGATACGGTTCATGAGGAAATCAAGGAATACATCAGAAAACATCATTCCTGCTGGAATCTCCTGTACTCCATGGCCTTACTGCTTATCAACAATGCCATGCTCGCCGGTGGCCCGGATAAAATGAGTGCGCTCCTGCGGGAAGTGGGCTCCCTTCTGGAATGCGTGGAAAAGGAGAGCGGCGATGCGAAGCTGGCGAAAGACGCTCTGTCACTGCGCGCTTACTGCTGTCTGGCGCTTAATGAACCCGCAAGCGCCATTGACCTTCTCGATGATTATGACGAGCCCCAGCAGACACCGGAAATCCTGCTCGCTAAAGCCTATGCAATGAAAGGCGACGGCGACAGGGCCATCGGAATTATTCAGCAGTTCATTTACCACAGCGGCGTTAATGCTTTCGCTGCGATTCCGGACCTGATGGCGCTTTATACCGGGGACCCGGTCAGACAGGATGAATGCCTCACGCTCGCTTTTGAAATCGGAGACGCTCTGGGGATCAGGAAAATGCTGCCGCACCTTTACTTCACACTGTACCTGACCGCGGCTTCTCTTTACGCGTCCGTGCTGAACAGCAGCCGCGCTTTGGACATGCTCGAAGCGTATACAGACGTTGTAACCGACAGGTCGATATATCCACTGAAGCTCAGAGGCAGCGGTTTTTTTGACCGGCTGGAGCAATACTATGACACGCTCAACCTCGGCAACTCGGCTCCCAGAAGCGAAATACTGATAAAAAAAGACCTGAAGGATGTTGTCATCAACAATCCAGCTTTTTTCAGTTTGATACAGGAAGAGCGCTACCGCCACCTGATCAGCAGGCTCGAGCATATAGATTAATATCTCAAAATTCGTCAATTGAAAGGTTGTTCGTTATATGTTTATTCCTCAGAATATCATGCAGTATCTGCCTTTTATCATTCCGATCCTCCTCATCCAGCTGGGTCTTCTTATCGCAGCGCTTGTCCACATCCTGCGTCACAATACTTATAAAGCAGGCAACAGAGTGCTTTGGATTGTCATCGTTATCGTCCTCAATATCATCGGGCCTATTCTCTACTTTGTTATCGGCAAGGGTGACGAGTAATGGACATACTGACGCTTGATCATGTGGCAAAAGACTTTGGCGCGCTTTCGGTTATAAAGGACCTGAGCTTCACCGTCGGAGAGCATACCGTCTTTGGGCTGATCGGCAAAAACGGTGCCGGAAAGACAACGACAATGAAAATGGTTTTGGGACTCTTAAAACAGTCCGGCGGAGAGATTTTTGTCTGCGGCGAAAAGGTTGTTTACGGTGACTCTAAAACAAACCGGAACATTGGATACCTGCCTGATGTCCCAGAATTCTACGGGTTTATGAAACCAAAAGAATATCTGAAGCTCTGCGGCGAAATCTCCGGCTTGAAGACTGCCCAGATAAAAAGCAGATCAGAGGAGCTGCTCGAGCTTGTCGGCCTGCATGGTGTCAATCGTAAGATCAGCGGCTTTTCCCGGGGAATGAAGCAGCGTCTCGGCATTGCCCAGGCCTTGCTGGGTGAACCGAAGCTGCTCATCTGCGATGAACCGACGTCCGCCCTCGACCCTGTCGGCCGCAAAGATATCCTCGATATTCTATCGATCGCAAGCCGCCAAACGTCGATTGTTTTCTCAACGCATATTCTCTCGGATGTCGAACGCATCTGCGATGAAATCGGCATTCTCGACGGCGGCAAGCTGGTTTTATCCGGCAAGCTTTCCGACGTTAAAAACAACTACCGCACTGACACGGTTCTGATCGAACCATCACAAATAGGCAGCGCATCGCTGCTCGCCGATAAGCTCATGGCCATCCCCACCGTAAAGTCTGCCGAGGTTAAAGACAACAGTATCATCGTACGTCTGAGCGGCGCAGCGACGGACAGTCATAAAATTATGGCTGTGCTGGCACATGAAAATATCCCGATAGTGAAATTTGAGGTGCTTGAACCGTCTCTTGAAGATGTGTTCCTGGAGGTGATCCAATGAACGGTTTTATTGCTTTCTCCAAGAAGGAATTGACGGAGCAGCTCCGCAGCTACAAATCCATCATTCTTATTGCTGTTCTCTTTCTGTTTGGCATGATGAGCCCGTTGCTTGCTAAAATGATGCCGGATATTTTTGCGGGCATGGATTTTCAGGGGATGTCGTTCAAGATGCCAGTACCCACCGCTCTCGACGCCTATGGGCAGTTTTTCAAGAATGTCGGACAGATGGGGCTCATCGTTTTGCTCCTCATTTTCAGTGGTCTTCTCTCTCAGGACGTGACAAAGGGCACACTCATTGTCCTGCTGGCCAAGGGGCTGTCGCGCCAAACTGTGATTATTTCGAAATTTGTTTCGGCGCTTATTCTCTGGACTGTTAGTTATACGCTCTCCGCCGTCACGGCATACGGCTATACTGTCTTTCTTTTCGGTAACGCCGCTGTCCCCAATTTATTCTACGCACTCTTCTGTCTCTGGCTTTTCGGCGTTTTCATCTTAGCGCTTATACTACTCGCCAGCACCCTTACCTCCGGGAATTACGGCGGCCTGCTGCTGACCGCCGGTGTATTGATCGTCCTGCTGATTGTGAGCAGCTTCCCAACCATCCAGAAATGGAACCCCATATCACTTGCTTCGAATAACACCGGACTTATAATGGGTGCGGTTACACTGGGAGGCATGGCGGCAGCCGTCTGGATCGCTCTGGCGCTCACTGCAGTGTTTCTCGTATTGGCAATTCTGATCTTCAGGAAAAAGAGGCTGTAACCTTTATCACCTTATATGTAAAATGCGCGGGTCTTTCACTGCCCGCGTATTTTATTGTCTCCTCGTTCCCTGTCTATCATGCCGTAGGGAACGACACTGTGTCGTTCCCTTCTCGTACCGCGCCGCGCTGGATTCGGGTGATTCGGCATGCCCCGCGTGAGGGCCTACCCGGGGGTCGGTCCCTACACAAACGCCGCAAATCCCTTGTTATCCGCCCTGGCATCACTGTTTTTTCAGCCTATTGACTTTCTTAATCTATAGTGTATTATTGTGTTACTGGACTAATACAATAATACATTCCTTGAACGGACGTATTTACATATAATTTGCCCTAAATCATTCATATCCCGTTCACATTGCTCTGTTATGATGCTGTAAATGCACATGATAACAAGCGAACAACATAGCAAACTTTAAATAAAACGATTTGAATAAGACGTTAACGAGGAAAGGTTGATCCAACCGATGGGTTCAAACGAGAAGAACGAAATGCAGAGCGAAACACATACGGATTCCGCAGCCGGAAATGATAGTGCGGCGCGGGATGCTGCCACGCAGGAAACCCCAGTAATAGCTGAATATACAGTACCGGAAGAACCTCCAAAGAAAAGACGGCGGGGATGGATTGTTGTTGTCGCCATCCTGCTCGTACTCGTTGCGGTATTTTTTGCGGCCAGGGCACTGAGACAGCAGAGATTGTCAACAGACGCCGGCGCATATACGACCTACACCGTGCAACGCAATGATATCACCGTCACGCTCAGCGGCAGCGGGACACTGCAGCCGGCAGATTCCTATACAATCACATCTTTGATCTCCGGCGACATCCTCTCAGCCCCGTTTGAAGAAGGCGATATCGTGAGCAAGGATCAGGTGCTTTTTGACGTTGACAGCTCGGATGTCGACAGCAGCGTCAAGCAGGCAGAAAACAACGTCAGCGACAGCCAGAATAAATATGAAAGCACTTTAAAGCAGCTTGACAACCTCAAGTTGAAGGCAACCGGTGCGGGAACAATCATGCAATTAAACGTTGAGAAGGGCGACACCGTTCAAGCTGGCCAGGTTATTGCCGTTATCCGTGAAAGCGATATCATGAGCATTAAGGTTCTGTTTCAGAAGGATGCCGCCGTCGGTTTTTATGTCGGCGAGAGTGCCATTGTATCTCTCGGCGGCACATATGAGACATATACAGGCACAGTTTCGAATATCAGCCCTATGGATCAGGTGCTCACCGGCAACGCCGTCGCCAGGGAAGTCACGATCGATGTCACAAATCCCGGCGCTTTTTCACCATCAATGTCCGCATACGTCAGTGTTGCCGGGATTAACGGTCTCCAAAACGGAACGGTTGATTATAAATATCAGGGCAGCGTTATGGCTGCAGCATCCGGTACCGTTTCAAAGGTCAATGTCTCTGAAGGCAGCCATGTCACAAAAGGTCAGATTATCGCCGTTCTGCAGAGCGATTCTGTCGATCAGCAGATACAAAGCGCGCACAGTGCTCTTGAAAACGCAAAGCTGGCGCTTGAAAATCAAAGCAACAAGGTAACCGGTTATAGTATAAAGTCACCGATCTCCGGAACGATTGTCGAAAAAGA
The DNA here is from genome assembly GCA_942492735.1 of uncultured Eubacteriales bacterium. GTDB lineage: Bacteria > Bacillota > Clostridia > Oscillospirales > Oscillospiraceae > Sporobacter. The sequence goes on along the minus strand of OW818648.1, from coordinate 2,337,829 downwards.
TTATAAAGAGGGCGATACGCTAAAAGCCGGTGAAATCCTCTGCACGGTTTTTGATTTGTCCCACCTGACACTTACGCTCAACGTCGACGAGCTCGATATTAAGAAGGTTCAGACAGGACAAACCGTGACAGTTACTGCCGATGCCGCGATGGGTACGGAATATACCGGTACGGTTACAAAGATTAATATTAAAGGGACAACGAAAAACGGTGTAACCTCCTACCCTGTCACCATCCAAATTGATCAGACGGATGGCTTGCTCCCAGGCATGAACGTCGACGCCAAGATCGTTGTTGCGTCATTGAAAAACGTGCTAACAGTCCCTGTCAGTGCTGTTTTACGTAATAATTTCGTGCTTTTGAAGACAGGTGAAGAGAGTCCGAAGGTAACCACTGACGGCATACCCGCCGGCTTTAGCAACGCCGAGGTAAAGCTTGGCGCTTCAAATGACACGGACATCGTCATCACTGAAGGCTTGACAGAAGGCGATATCATTGCCGTTATGGACAATACGCCCACATCATATGATTACAACCTCTTCCAAAGACCTCAAAATCGGGTTGAAACTGCGGCGAGCGGCACCGCCGGAAGCAGCGGCGCGGTATCCCAGGGGCAATCTTCACAGACAGCGGCAGGTGTATCAGGATGACGCCTTTGATTGAGTTTCGAAATCTTTATAAAATATATAAAATGGGCGACAATGTGGTGCGTGCCATCGACGGCATGAGCGTTAAAATAAACAAAGGTGAATTCGTCGCCATCGTCGGGCAGTCCGGCTCCGGCAAATCGACGTGCATGAATATCATCGGCTGTCTTGATGTTCCGACCACCGGAGAATACCTGCTCGGCGGCAAAAATGTCGGAAATATGGATGATAACGCATTGGCGGAAATTCGCAATAAAATGATCGGCTTCATCTTTCAGCAGTACAATCTGCTTCCCAAGCTCACCGTCCAGGAAAATGTTGAAGTCTCCATGCTCTACGCCGGTCTGCCGAAAAAAATCCGCCACGAGCGGGCTTTAGAGGTCCTAGCGCGCGTTGGGCTATCGGACAAACTCCTAAACCGACCCAATCAGCTTTCCGGCGGTCAGCAGCAGCGTGTCTCGATTGCAAGGGCGCTCGTCGGGAAACCGTCCGTCATTCTCGCCGACGAGCCCACCGGGGCTTTGGATTCAAAGACCGGCAAGGAATGTATCAGCCTCCTGCAGGAGCTCAACCGTGAGGGCAACACCATTGTGCTCATCACGCACGATGCCTCCATCGCCGCCCAAGCCGAGCGCATCATACGGCTCGCCGACGGAAAAGTAATCTTTGACGGATCGTCAAGCGCTTTTAGCGAGCATAATGCAGCGCAGCCCAAGGGAGACAATAAATGAGAATTTATCAGACCTTCCTCCTCGCGTTGAAAAATATCCTGTCGAGCAAGCTCCGGTCCATTCTCACGATGCTTGGTATTATTATCGGCGTCTCCGGCGTCATGGTCATCATCGGTATGGGCAACGGCATGGAAAATTATATGAAGGACAGTTTCAAGAGCCTCGGGACGGACCTTCTGACAGTCGCCATTACGGGCACCGGCACGTCAAAGAAAGTCAGCGTCGACGATATGTACGAGCTCGTCGCGTCAAACCCCGACTATCTGAAGGATGTATCCCCGTCTGTCCGAGTTGCCGGAAGCGTTAAAATCGGCAGTTCAGCGCTTGATTCCACGACTGTATCAGGCGTCAGCGAATCGTATGCCAACATGAAGAAATTCGAACTCAGCGGCGGCCGTTTCCTGCAGTATGTCGATATACTAAACCGTAACAATGTCTGCATCGTGGGCAGCTATATTACAAATATGTGGTTCAACAATGACGCCATCGGGAAAACAATCAGAATTAACGGGACAACATTTACAATCGTCGGCGCGCTCAATGAGGAAGGAGAGAGCGAAGAAGGCGGGACAGACGACGCGGTCTATATCCCCTACTCCACTGCCGCGCGGATGACGTCCACAGGAATGATCAGCAGCTACAGCTTTCAGGTTGTCTCCGAGGATAATATCGCCAGAACAAAGGAGATTATCGGCGACGCCCTGTTTAATGTGTACGGTACAAAAGATGCCTATACCATCATCAGCATGTCCGAAATGCTCGGCATTATGACAACGATGCTCAACGTCCTCGTCTCTGTCCTGGCTGCCATTGCCGCCATCTCCCTCGTCGTGGGCGGCATCGGCATCATGAACATTATGCTTGTCTCCGTCTCCGAGCGGACGCGGGAGATCGGTATCCGAAAAGCCCTGGGAGCAAAACAGCGTGTCATCATGCAGCAGTTTGTTATTGAAGCGGCGACACTCAGCGCTATGGGCGGCCTTGTCGGTATCGGCTTTGGGTATCTCCTATCCGCGCTCGCAACCGTCATCTTAAAGAGTGCCCTTGACCCGAACCTGGCCGTCGTTCCCTCCTTCTCCTCAATACTCATGGCCTTCGGTATCTCCGCCGCCATCGGCATCCTCTTCGGCTACCTCCCCGCCAAGAAAGCCGCCCGTCTGAATCCGATAGATGCTTTAAGATACGAATAGCAAATGGGTGAACCAACTTCACCCATCGTAAAACCGTAATATCACTGTAGGGGCGGATTACATATCCGCCCTTCCTTCGTACGTCCCATTTTTTTTGCCCTGTTCGATGTCTGCAGCGGTGGGCGGATATGGAATCCGCCCCTACGGCAATATTGTGATCTTTTCGTAACGATGTTCTTTAACTGCCTGAATCGACTTTCCAAAGCCTTCCCCTTGGGGAAGGTGTCAAGGCTTTGCAAGCAAAGCCTTTGCGAAGTCGTGACGGATGAGGGAATCTTGTGACGCGTAACACGAATTAAGGTCAACCGCCTTCGGCGGACCCTCATCAGCCGCCGCGGCGGCAGCTTCCCCCAGGGGAAGCCTTGAGGGACGTGAATGATATCACTTGTGGGGCAATTCCTCGTCGCCTCAACGGAGAATTGGAACGGTGGCGCGTCTGGGAAGCCGCGCCCTACGATAACGAATTCGGCTCGTTCCGCCCGCGCGTTACGTAAAAACAGTGCTGGTTCACTTTATGTGAAGCAGCACTGTTCGTTTAGCCGATTCTGAGGTTTACCCCGCGATAACCATCCTGATCTTTCCGCCTTCGGACGGCGCGCGGTCGTAATAAACGGTCAGCGTTTCGGAGAAAGCCCGGGCGTCATTGAGCGCTGTAAACCATGTGTTATTCAGCTTGTTATAGCACTCCACAGTTTTCGATACCATGATATCCAATGTCCCCAGATGCACATAGGTCTGGCCGTTGACAGTGTAGAAGGCCGTGCGGCTGACATTCTTCACTTCTGTGAGTGTGACGAGACCTGTGAGGTTTTGCCCATCGGTACTTACAGCGATACCGCCGGGTGCGCCGTTTGTAAAAGCATATCCCGTAAGAACGGACTCAGTGCCTGATTTTTTGCTGTTTATGATCGCAACAGCGCGGTTTGTTATGTTACCAAAATCCGGATCAACAATAGTTGAGGTAGTTTCTTTCAGGAACCCATACGTATATCTATCGCCGGTGACGTCGTTGAGGACGAGTATATCGACACGTCCGGCGTAATCGGTGCCGGCGTAGAGGACCTTTGAGGCGCTGATCTTCGTTTGGGTCAGGTCGCCGAGCGCAATCTGCGTCACGGCGCCGGTGCCGACGCGTTCAAAGACTTTTATGGCAGGGCTGAACAGTACAGAACCCATCGTCCCTTTTGCCAGATCAAGATCGCCGCCGGCACCGGTGTTGTACAGCTTGGAGAGGCTGAGCTGCCCGGGTGCTGATGAATAGACTTTAACCAGTTCGCCTGAATACTGCGACGCGTCGGAGCTACCCAGCATTGGGTTTCCCTTCAGTTCAAGACCGTTTAAAAGCTTGACCGTCGCGCTTTCTGCCGTTATACCCTCCTGGACTATTCCGACAGCATTAGACCCCGAAACCCCGCTGATTGCCGCGCCCGCCACTTGGAGATCGCTTGTAAACAGCAGCGTGATAACCTGACCGATCTTATAGTTTGCCAAACTGTCGATAGCGGACGGGAGCACGGTGAATTCCTTACCCATGACCGTTATTCGAGATGGGCTCGCCATGTTGGGCCAGCAGTTTTCATAGCAGCCCGTCAGGCGAAAATCCGTGACGTTCAGGATTTTTGCGGATCTGTCATACGTTATCACATCATATTGCCTGATATCGGATAAGGCTGCCGGGGCGCCGTTTTTGTAAACTGTGTATCCGGAATCGCCGCCCGTCAGCCAACCGAAGGAACCAATAGACGCATCTGCCCCGGCAACGATCGCTTCACCTGATTTTGACGTGTTGATATAGAGGGCATCGACCTTGCCATCAGCCGAATAGAAGAGTGTTACCTTCATGCCGGGGGCGATATCCATATAGACGTTACCAAATTTATCGCTGTCCGACGTTGTATACGCAAACGCTTCGGGTGATATGTCATACCGGACGCCGGATGCGTCTTTGATCCAGGAGGCGCTGGCAAGAGAAGCCGTTATGGTGTGCTGTCTGTTTTCATCGGACAAAAACGTGAGCACCTTGCCTGTAGCGTCCTTTAAAAGCATGCCGCGCTGACCCAGGATGCTCGGCGGTACAACGCCGTTTACCGTTTTAAGGATTCCCTCCGATGTTCTGATTGCGCCGCTCGTCCCGTCATCTGCCCGGACATCGAGCTGCATAATCACGATGCCGCTAGTCGTCGGTCCAAGTGTCGATATGTAGCTCGCGCCGCCTTTTACCGGCGTGCTGAGCAGGTTGCAGAAAAGGTGCGCGGCCTGCGCGCGCGATATCGCGCCGCCGGGCTGCACTGCTTCAAGGCCGTCAGTCAGCCCTGTATCTTTTCCCAGCGTCAGGTACCCTGTTGGCCACTGCATACCGGCATCACCATCCGTAAAGCCAAGCATGCGCACAAGAATCGTGACTGCTTGGGCGTATGTAATGTCCGCGTCGGGCTTAAACGTCCCGTCGCTGGTGCCGACGATAATCTTTTTCTCCCCTGAAACGGCCACATTGATATAGCCTCTCGCCCAGTGCCCGGCACGGACATCGGGGAATATGGTGCGGTTTCTGTATAAGGGTTCTTCATCTCCGCGTCCCATCATAATGACGGCCATTGTGCAGAACGCCGCACGCGACAGCGTGCCGTCGGGAACGAAGTTCCCGTTTCCGTCACCGCTGATAACGCCGAGCATCTGAAGGACAGCGACTTCCCGCGCCAGAGTCTCATCCTTGATATCGGGAAAAGAGTTTGCCGCAAAAGCGTTTGACGCCAAAGCGATGATGAGCACAACTGACAAAAATGCAGCAATTATTTTTTTCATAATTATCTGTGATCTCCTTATTCTGCGCGCAGCGCCTCGACGGGCTGCAGGCCTGATGCTTTTACTGCCGGGTACATGCCGAAGCTGATGCCGAGTATAACGGAGAAGCCAAACGCGCCAATTGTCATGGCGACGCTTGGGAAAAGCACAATATCGAGAATCAATTTTCCGGCGACAAGCGTGCCCAGATAGCCCAGAACAATACCGAATATACCACCCGTTCCGCAAATGACAGCCGCTTCAATCAAGAACTGGATGAGTATTGATTTCCGTGTGCCGCCGATGGCCTTGCGGATACCGATCTCCCGTGTGCGTTCACGGACAGTCACAAGCATGATATTCATAATGCCGATACCGCCGACGAGCAGGGATATTCCCGCGATGCCACCGAGCACAAGACTCATCATCCTGTTTTGTTCGTCGGACTCCTCCATCCAGGTATTTTCTGTCCAAACGTTGAAATAACCGTTTGTGTCGTTGATCCTTCCGGAGAGGAAGCCTGTCAGACGTGTGATCGCCTCCGTGGTGGCTTCACTGCTTTTTGCCTTGACTGTAAACTCGCTGAACATATTATATTTATTAAGCAGACGGTTCATCGTATATGGTACGACGCACATATAATCGAGATACCAGTTGTCCTCGGAGCCTTTGGCCTCATATATGCCGACGACTTCGAACTTCTGCCCGCCGATCATGATCTTCTCGCCGATCGGGTCTTTATAATCGAATAGGTACTCCTTAAGCTTGGCGCCGATGACAACAACCTGATTGTAGTTTTTAACATCAAGCCAGCAGATATCCCGGCCGTCCGCTACTATATAGTTGTTGCATAATGCGTATTGATCGCTGCCTAAATATGTGTTGGACATTCCATATTGTTGATTGCTTTCGGTTGATTTTGTCATGTATTTGACCGGCCCGTAATAGGAGCCGTTGGGTGTCACGCCGAGGACAAGCTCCTTGAGGCTCAGGCAGTAATCATAAAGATCCTGCGTTATATCCTGCCCATTGTACCGCATAGCCGATACGGAAACCTTGTTCGTCCCCATGCTCTCAAAATTCTTTTTTATTTCCAGGTTTTGCCCCTGTACAACAGATACCATGATAACAACGGCGGCCACACCGATGATGATACCCAGCATCGTCAGGAACGACCGGACTTTATTGGAGAAGACCGACTTTGCCGCCATTTTAAAGCCTTGACGGATGTTCATGACAAAACCCCCTCTCGGATTTTGTCTTCCACGATCAATCCGTCCGATATCCGGATAAGTCGATTGGACGCGCCGGATAACTCGACGTTATGGGTTATGAGGATAATTGTCGTCCCCTCCTCATTGAGGCCTTTCAGGATCGACATAACATGCTCGCCCGTTCTCGAGTCGAGCGCGCCTGTCGGCTCGTCGGCCATGATAATCAGCGGTCGGGTTGAAATGGCACGTGCAATCGCGACACGCTGCTGCTGACCGCCGGACATTTCAGACGGCTTGTGATGCGCCCGGTTTGCCAGGCCGACACGCTCGAGCGCCTCCATCGTCATCTCGTGGCGCTTTGACGCGCCGAGTCCCTGATAGATCAGCGGCAGCTCAACATTCTCATAGGCATTGAGTGCTTCGATGAGATGGAACCCCTGAAATACAAACCCGACGCCCTTATTGCGTATTTTCGAAAGCGCCGTGTCGGTTAATTCGCTGACATCCTGACCTTCAAGTAAATAAGTGCCGTATGTTGGAATATCAAGACAACCTAATATGTTCATCAGTGTGCTTTTCCCGGAACCGGAGGCGCCGATAATACTCAGGAATTCGCCTTTTTGCACCTGAAGCGATACGCCATTTAAGGCGCGTACCTCATTCTCGAAGCCTTCATTATAAATTTTATAGGCATCGCGTAAATCAATAAGAATCAATGTACTGCACCTAACCCTTGGACGCGTACATGATCGGGCCACCGCCGCCGCCGCCTCCATAGGAGTTGCCGTTGTCAGTCATGAACTGCGTAAAGACGACTGTACCCTCATCAACGCCGTCGATGATTTCAGCAAAGGTATTATCCGACAGGCCGACAGTTACCGGCACCGCATAGAAGCCGTCCGGGATAGGAAAAGCGAGCGCCTCGGCATCCAGCGCGTTTTCCGGCTTTGTTTCGACTTGAATAAACAGGCATGTGCCGCTGTCCGTGTATTTAACCGCCTGTACCGGGACCATCAGCGTGTTATCCGACTGTGACGCAACGAGACTGTAATCGACGTACATGCCCGACATCATCGTTCCGGTCGTATTGTCAACTTTAATCACGGCAGGATAGAAGGAAACGCCGTTTTCGAATTTACCTTCCAGGCTGACGGAGTCTACGGTTCCCATAAACATCTCCTGGCCGTTGCGCCCCCACTGGGTGATCTGACACATCATGCCCGGCTTGACATAGGAGATGTTAAGCTGGTCAACTTGCGCTTCGACCGTCATCACGGATGTGTCGGCAATGTTGATCGCAACGCGTCCCGTTTCGACCCGCTCACCCGGTACGAGCGAGCAGCTCAGCACCGTACCGTCGAGCGGTGAGACGGCGTTAAAATTCTTCAGATTGTCTTGCGCTTTCGCTAGTGCCTCCTGTGCTGTCTTCAGTTGATTTTCAAGTGCCGCCACCTGCTCGTCGTTATCCTCGGCATCAATCCTTAAAAGTGTTTCACCGGATTTGACCGGAGAGTAGTCAAGGAGGTTGACAAAGTTGGCCTTTCCGGCAACCTTTGTCAAAATATCGGTCGTGTTGTTATAAGAGAGCTTACCCGACTCATATGGGTTGATGGTTTCACCCGACGTGCTCGTCAGGACAGCGGTTGAACCCATATCGGCGGTCAGTATCCCCGGGTTATTGACAGTAATAACGACCTGGAAGAGCATGGAGCCCTCCGGTGTGATCTTTTTGACGTAATTAATTTCCGATACCGTACCATTTATCTGGTCCATGGTAGACGGTATGGACACGACAGCCGTCTGACCCTTTTTAATATCGTTCTGGTAGGCATAATTGAAATAGAGGATAAGCTTCATTTTACTGTCGTCAACAAGCGTTGCAATCTTCTGGCCCAAAGAGACCGAATCCCCAACCTCAATAGCCATAGTATTGATGAGCGTACCGCTGTGAACCGCGGTCACTGAGAGGTAATTGTAGGCCTCCTGCACATCTGCCAGCTGCTTGAGATAATTATCAACCGTCTTCTGCGCAGCGGTTACTGCCGTAAGCGCTTCCGTACTGTCGATCGTATAGAGTGGATCGCCTGCTTTGACCATGTCCCCGTCCTTGACGAAAACCTCCAGAACAGTACCGCCGGATGTCAGCGTGATGGTCTCAGCATCCTTCGCTTTGGTGACGCCGCTGCCGGTGACAGTACTCTGGATCGATCCCCTCGAGACAAAGTCGGTCAGAATTTGCTGTTCCGCCGTCGCTTCATAGAAGAGTTTATACAGGCCGAAGGCAATTCCGGCTAAAACAACCACTATAATTGCGATCGTAATGATGAGCTTGGCTGTTTTCTTATTTTTGCGTTTCTTCTTCTGTGGTTCCATGATTGCTGTTCCTGCTGTGTTTTTCAGTTCTTCCATTTGTCTGCCCCCTAAGGTAAATTCTCCTATTTTAATCGGACGTGTTCAGTCAAATAATGTTCCAACATTTCGGAAATCTTTTGCCAAGTCTTTTCCATTATAAGGCTTGTCCCATCCGGAGTAAACTTTTTTAAGAAACAAACAAGTTACAATCCGGTAATAACTGACAGAAAAGTGATTCCGCAGCGCCCTGTTCCAATCTTTTCATTATATTACAGTTGTTAACATGTCGTTTATCGTTTATAATTATAACATACTCTGCTTATATAGATAAAAAAGGGGTAAAGTTTTATGAAAAAAGCATTTTTTCGGCGGTTGTCAGTTTTTTTACTTGCAATTGTACTCTCAGCAGGTGCTTTACCGATACAACAGGCAAGCGCGATCACCATTGAACCCCTGATTACAATCACCCTCAAAAGAGTAAATACCCCCTCAAGTCTCACAGCCAAACCATCTCCGAACATGGGTATTACGCTGAATTGGACCGATAACTCCAGCAATGAGGCCGGCTTTGTTTTGCAGCGGCAATTGCTCAAGCCGTCGACAGCCGGGTCTGGTTTTGTTGATATCGTTCAATTGAGCGCCAACACCACGACATACAAGGACACCCTTACTTTGGCGCAATATGCAGAAGGTTTCCGAATCGGTGAGTATAGAATTAAAGCGCTGAGCCCGGGCTTGATACTGGACTCCGTATATACCGACGTGAGCTGCATCGAATTCAACGCGCCGGAACAGCCTCAGGTCACAGTACAGTTTCACTATGATTCTTCGATTAAAGTGAAATGGAGCGGTTGTACAGAGGCTTATGTTTACCAATATATCGTTATTAGAAGAGCGCCCGGAGAAAGCGAAGCAATCCTTGCAACATTGCCTGCCAACACCCTGCAGTATTATGATGCCTCACAAAAAACCGGTAAGCTTTACGAATACTATTTGGTAGTAAAAGGTTATTACGATGGTCGTGTATCTGCGCCGGTCTCCATATCGCTTCCCGCTGTGGCGCCGGCAGCACCGACCAACCTGGCCGTAATACCGACATCTGTTAATACCATCAACATTACCTGGAAGGATAATTCGGATAATGAAACTGGCTTCATAATATACTGCGACTTCAATGGCGTTGCCATCGCTCCTATGTATTCAACTGGGGAGCAGCATTATTTGGACAATGGGTTGGCGCCAGGAACATACACTTTCAAGATGAGAGCAATAAATGCAGCCGGTAGCTCAGCAGCTACACCCCAGGTTATGATCACCATACCTTTTACAGCGCCCGCGGCTCCGTCAAACCTTGCAGCAACACCTCTGTCGAGCAGTTCTGTCAGCCTTACCTGGAGCGACAATTCAAGCAATGAGTCGGCCTTTAGAATAGAAAGGAAACCAGGCTCCGGCAGCTATTCGATAATTACCGAAACCGCAGCCGGCGTCACGAGCTATACTGACAACGGTCTAACTGGCAATACTGTATATACATACAGGGCCGTCGCCGTTAACGCTATTGGTATCTCAGATTATTCCGGAGCGGCAAGCGTTACAACGAAGGAATCAAGCGGCATCGATACCAGCACAGCGAGTCCTTGGGCGGTATCTGAAATTTTAGCCGCAGCAGAGTATGGGCTGCTGACAGATAAGCTCCGCAACAATTTTAATCTGAATATTTCACGCGAAGAATTCTGCGAAATCGCCATCAGGCTTTATGAAAAATTGAGTCATGGACAGGCGATTCTTGACGGAAACAATCCTTTCACTGATACAACCAACAGTGAAGTCATAAAAGCATATAAGCTTGGCATTACAAGCGGCACATCGCCGACGCAGTTCAGCCCGAACAATCCCATATCACGGCAGGAGATCTGTGTGATGATTGTCAATACCCTGAAGGCGGCATTCCCAACACTCAACACAGCCGTTTCGAACCCCAACATCTTCGCCGACAACAGCGCCATCGCCTCCTGGGCACTTGATGAAGTGAGATATGCTTACCTCAAAGAGATTATGACCGGTATCGGCGGCAATATGTTTGACCCACTCAACACAACGAAACGGGATCAGGGCGTTGCCATAATCAAAAGATCCTATGTGTCTTATACCCTTTAAGCCAACTATTCGGAGGTTCATCACGTAATACTGCTCTTCAATAAACACAATGAGATATCGGCATCCCCTGCGTTACTTGTCATTCCCGCGCAGGCGGGAATCCAGTCTCCCAGGCACGTGGATTCCCGCCTGCGCGGGAATGACAGCGGGGACCATGACGTTATCTTAATCGAATATTAGTGTAAGAGATTTTATAAAGCAGTGCCAATCAAAAGAGTACACCGTCATTTTGGTGAACGGTGTACTCTTATCATATATTCAGATTATTTTATGTATAATTTCAACATCGCATCGAGCATCCGTCTCAAATTGCTTCGCAGCTCTGCAGGTTCAAGAATTTCAATGTTTTCACCATAAGATAAGAAGTAGCCGTAGAGCCATTCCCCGAGGGGTACAGACGTTTCGACGATCAGATTGCCGTCATTCTCCTCCTGTATACAGCGGTGCGGGTATTCGTCATAAATACGGAACGAGATCGGGCTAAATGCCCGGAATCGGACAGCGATTGTTTCATATTTCGGAAGGCTCTGTTCTTGAAGTAAAACCCGCTCCGGTGCCTTTCTTATGAAGCCCTCATTCTGGATGATGATTCTCTCTATACGTGAAAGCTTGAAATACCTGTCGTTGCAGCGTTTTCTGCAATATGCGTATAAATACCATGACTGCCCTCTGAAAACGAGCTTCAGTGGTTCAACGATGCGGCTTGTCTTCTCACCCTTGCTGCCGTAATAATCAAAGGTCAGTAAACGGCGCGCGAGGATTGCTTCTTTCAACAAGATAAAGCTGTCCTTCAGCCCCTGTGTCCATCCCCAGCCGGAGAAATCCGCTTCAATCCAATCATACCCCGAATCACCGAACAATGATGCAAGCTTACTCAGCGCGCCATCGGCTTCATCGCGTCCTGTTGCGGCAAGCCCGGCCAGTGCCGACAATATTTCCTCTTTTTCATGCTGTGTCAGGATCGTCTTATCGAGGACAAAATCAGGCAGTATGGCGAGTCCTCCGTTTCTGCCCTTTGTCATATACACCGGAATTCCTGCTGCGGACAAGTTCTCCACATCACGGTAAATTGTCCGAGTCGTCACCTCGAAGCGCTGCGCCAGCTCGCGCGCGGTGACTGTTCCTTTTTCGAGAATGATGTAGACGATTTCAAACAATCGGCTGATCTGCACCCATATCACCAACTTTTGTAAAGTATTTTTATACCGATAAACCGAACCGGCAGCGAAAGGCTGCCGGTTTATTTATGCATTAAGGTTTTTATGACAGTTCAAACAGCTGCTGCTTCTTTATTGTAATAGAGTCGACAGCAGGAGTCATCGGCGTTGACCCGATGATCGTCGTTACCTTGACATATACTTTAAAAGCGTAAACATTATCATCAATCAGCTGATTGAGAACCTCGACGCTGCCGACCTTATCCACCAGATAGAATTTATACACATATCCGCCCTTCACGGTTGTGACGGCCGAACCGTTTGTGTTATACGTCTCAATCGACCCCAGCGGACTGACTTTCTGGCTGGAATCTAAGAGCGGGTCAATGATACCGGTATCATTATCTGACACAAAGTACTGCACGGTAATCGTTTTGCCGACGCCGACGTTCGGGTCAGAAATCCTGTAGTATACAGCGCGGCTTTCATCCGTCGGGCTCATATCGACCGCCAGGACGGACGAATTGTCTGTGAGCATATACTTCTCGCTGATATCGCTCGTGCCGCGGGCGTCTTTCTTGATTGTGATTTTCGGTGCCTGCGCGGTGGACTGATATGCGGCGATCATTGTATTGACAAAGAGCTTGGCCTCGTTGATATATTCCTGACCGATGCTGCTGCCGGTGTACAGGCTGGCATTTGATGAGTGCCCGACGCCTGAATACGTGACGTTGCCCTTATTGTAGATGTAGTAGGCGTTGACGCTGTCGTTGGGCACGTCATCGTAATAGGAATTTTCGTCCGTACCGCCGCTCGACATACAGTACCACACAACGATGTCATCTGTGTTCATGTTGATTTGGAAGTACTGCTCATGGGTTTTACCGATCTTCATATAGCTGCTGCCGTAACCGGTAATGGTGCTGTCATTACCGCCGAAGCTTGCGGTGTTGACATTATACGGATAAGTCGTGATCTGCCCCTTGTTGACCTGGGATACGTTCGTTGTCTCTCTGTTTGTGTACGTGTTGTTTGTGTATCTGTATGTATTACCGCTGGCTGCAAACCGGATGAGCGCATAATTGGTATAACCCTGATATTCATTAACGGTTGACCCCTTGCCGCTCTTCGGCGTGAACGCGACGCTTCTGTTAAAGTCTAATATGGTCGCGATGCTGTCGCTCGTCAAGGACGCATTGACATTGACAATGCTTCCGAGCATGACATTTTCTGCATTGGTGGGTATCGAACTCGTAACACCGTACCGGTCGAGCCCCACCGCATCACGGATGACCGTATTGAAGAAATAGCCCCAGTCCGTGATATTACTCGGAATGGTATTCGAGCCGACATAATACTTATACAGGTATTTCTGCGGAAATGGCTTGGCCGTGCCATGGTACCATTTAGCGCCGCTGATCGTATAGGCGTTGCCGTCATATGTGCCGACAAGCGAATAAGTGCCCGGGATCGGCGGGTTTGTCGAATACGGACCGATGACGCTCACGACGCCGTCGATGCTTTTATATTCTTGCGTTATCGAATTCCACACGACGTTCTTATCGTAGAGCGTCTTGGTGTTTGGTGTTGAGCCGTTTACAGCCATTGGGAAGTTATATGTCGGCAACTGACTCAGCGACGTTGTATCATGGGTAAACAGGACGCTTTTACCGCTGTTGATATAACTGACGATTGCCTCGGCACTTTTGACCTTGATTCCGTCATAGCAGTCATTGAAGCCGATAATCAGCATGTCGGCACCCTTATTATTCACGCTGCTTGTGTTAAGCCAAGTCAGAATCTCCGTCGCTGTTTGCCCTTTTGTTTCGAGCACGTCGGCTGTGATCACGCTGATCGTCACGTTAAAATCTTTAAGCTCGTTGATCAGCCTGCCGTATATGCCGATGTATGACCCGTCGGGATTCTTCTCCGTCGTCTGCTTGGCAAGATTCAGCTTGGTGTCCAGCGTGCCCGGCTGCATGATCTGCAGGACATTGATCGTCTTTGGGGCGGCTGCCGCGATACGCGTATAACCCTGACCCGAGGCATGAATCTGATCGGCGCCGTTCTTGATAACCTCGAGCTTCCAAGGAATGATACCGACATAGCTGTCGGGCATCTGCCTTGTGACCTGATAGTCGATATCGGCGGAGAGCGCATAGTATTCAAGCCCTTCGCCGTCTTTCAGCGGGAGGACAAGCGCTCCATCGGAGACACGGTGGACTTCGATATCGTCGAGCCGCTCGTTATCGGTGTATCTGCCGTCGGCGTTGAGATCGATGAAAACCATGCAGTCATATGTCGTCGTCACGGGTGTCGCGTCGGTGACGTTGCTGATGGATAAAACATATTTGAGATAGTAATAGCCGTCATTGGGATCAACAGAGATGGAGGCGTTGATGTCATCGGCGTAATCAACCGGCTGCGTTGTGATATTGACGGACGGTTTTGAGACGTTAAGAAACTTAATGACAGTATCTGCATTGCTGATGCTCGCCGCAAACGACTGCTTCATGACGTTCTGGTACGTCCCGTATATGCCGGACACTGCCTGGAACATATAGGAGCTGCTGTCGACCTTTGCCGTATTGATAACGGACCCCGAAACGAAACCATCGGCCAGTATAACGGGGTATCCGGCCTGCGCGTATTTCCGAAGATCAGATACCTTTGTTTTTGTGATATCATTGCCGGAAAATCGGAATTGGTTTGCCGTTGACCCTGAACCGCTGCTGATTGCTTTCGTTCCGTTCACATAGACGTAATCCTGCGCCCGAATTCCCGCAAGCTCAAAACTGGCTTTGTAGATATCACCTATATTTGAGTAGATAAGTCCGTTCATCGCCGAATCGTTATAAACCGTGCTGCCGCTCGATGTGTTCATCGTCTCAGTCGACATGCCGATATAAATCATGTCATATGTCTCGTTGATGTCCTCGATTTTTCCGATAAACTCAGAGGTCGTCATATGGACGATTGTGATTTTATCCGCGGGGAGCGTGTTGTTGATCCAGCCGCGTACGGTATTGGCCGTGAGATATGCCGGTGATGCGGATGTCACCTTGGCCGGTTCAATGTCGAGCACTTTAATACTTGTCTTTGGGTTTGTCTGGCGCTGGCCTTTAAAATTGATGATATGCCGAATAGCTGATGAAACGGTGACATTTTCGGGGAGAAGCGTCGTCTCTCCGGCAATCTGCTTTAAAAAGTTTTCGTTCTGAATTTCAGCCAGTACAGCCGAGAAGCCGCTCGAATAGACATCTAATGTAAAGGATTCGTTGCAGAGGGCGGACACGACTGCAAAAATGTCGTTCAGCCCGGGGCTGCCGGCGTTAGGAACGGCTGCTGTGCTGACCGTGTTGAATGCGTTGAAACAGTATATATTGTTATTGACAAACGTCTTATCGGCATCACTTGTCACATAATCCGGGCTTGGCCAGATGACGTTCAGTCCGGACAGACTCTGCTCGGGCGTCGTCGTCGTGGACTGCAGAATTAAGAGGCAAAGCTTTTGGATGTTATTGACCGGCGTCGCCTCTGTGATGCCCTGAATGATTGGATAATCAATGATGACCGGATTCTGCAGGGCTGCATAGTTATAAAGATCAACGGCACGCGCGTCCGGAATATCATCATTCGCGTAACCCGTCGTGACGCCGCTTCTTGTGAGGTCCGTACCTGCGGAGATGTAAATCAATCCGGCAGTGCTGATGTCTGTTTCTGTAACCTGACTGGCTTTTTTGACGCGCACCGTCACATCAATCGCGTTATAATTCGTCCCAGTCAGCCCGAAAACATACTGCTTGAACAAGTTGTTGTTCACAAAACCGGCATTATAGTAAATATCGCTGAAATTTACCGTATACGGTGTGCCCTCTGTGCTTGTGCGCGTATAGTTCCCGCCCGTACCGACATACGTATAGCTCATTATGCTGCGGGAGAAATAGGACACATCGGATACCGGCGCTGTTATAAAGCCATCCTGCGGCGCGTCGTCGCTGTCCGTCGTGTCGATAACTGCTTTGTAGGTATGAAGAGCGGGATCATTACCGGGCGCGCCCGTATCTGTCTCTTTAACATAGTAATAAAGCGCGTTGACGTCAAAGCCGCCTGCATTAACGATTTCTTCTGCCGTGGCGGTATAGGTATATATGTTTGTATTAATGTCATGCGCGTATATGGCGACCTTCGCCCATTTTGCCCAATTATCCGCAAATTCCTGTAATGTTACCTGATCAAGCACCAGCGGAGAAAAGGTGGGGCTATAATAGTAATCTCCCTGTCCATAAGCAGGCGCTGCGGTGTGCTCAAATCTGCTAATATTCTGAACAAAACCGCCGCTGCCGCTTACGTCCGGACTATATATGTATTCCGCCCTGAGCTCGCCGTCGGCAGCCGGTGCAAGCGTACCATTCATAGATTTGCTTTCAATATTGGCAAGATGAAGCTGCGTACCGCCCGGCACGTCACTTGCAATATATGATTCCATGTAATAGCTATTATCGCTATAATAGGAGTTTTGAAGCGGCGTTGTCGTCACGCCGATATCACCCAGCACACCTTTAGTCTGAAGCTGCAAAAATAGGGAGTTGACAAACTCGGTTCTTTTAGCAGGAGACGTTCTCTTGGCCAGTGTTGCCTGCCAGCCGTTAATCTGTACGGATCCATCCGTATACGTATCAAAATCTGCCGATGATATCGGTTCCTGCCCAGCGATATAATAGCCGAAAGACGCGGCAAAAACATCCGGCACAATTTCAAGAATCGTAAACGTGCCGCTTTCGGCCACGATTTCATCTATATGTTTAAGTGAAGCCGCATTGCCGGTTATCGTCGGCGTATCCATAGAAACCAGCGTTAATGCCAGCATCATAACAGCAATGGCCGTCGCAATGAAACTCTTGATACGTTTTGTTTTTATCCTGCGCATTTCGCTCTCCTTCTTTTGTAATGCAAGCGGCAGTCACCGCAAAACTCTAGAGCTGATAGATCACATCAATTTTATTCCTCAGCGCAAATGTCTGTTGTCCATTATATGTTTTACTGCCTGTGCCGTATTTGATGATTATGGTAACCGACGATGTTGAGACCGCGGCCGAGATTGATGAAACATAGCTTGACATCAGCTCACCCGAATCGTCTGTAAAAGCAAAGTTACTTGGATCAGCCGTGTCGAAAGTGATCGGGCCCATTGTTTTCTTATAAAAATACAGTGCATCATCATCCGTTTTTTTCGCGAACTTAAAGGCTTCGTAGTGGGTGTCATCCGTTTTGTTGAATACATAGAGTGCTGAGCCGTCTGAGCTCACGGCAATATACGCGTTGCAGTCAATGATATATTCCTGCAGCTGACTCATGGCCAGCTGGGATTCATACTGGAGATTAATATCTGTTGTGATCTTTCCGTATGTATTGGCGCTTACACTGACGATGAGCGTTACGGTCAGCATAACGACGGCCAGAATCGCAAATGCAACGGCCATCTCCACCAATGTGAACCCTTTATTGCCCAGTTTTTTCATAATCCTTATCACTTTAACCGTCCATTCCGTCGCGCAGCGGGGGCACAAATAACTATTAAAAACGTCGTTTTCATTTCAGCTGGTTATATTGAATTTCCCTGTATTCGGCCATAAAACGATTGTCCTGCTGGTATTACCGCTGGATAATACCAGCTGTGAATAATACTCGTCTGGATACAGAGGACTGTATGCATCATCAAATAGTGCCCACGACTGCTTGATCGTCTTAAAGCTGCCGTTGCTTTTGTTGAAGGCGATGATGATTCCGACTTCATTGAGTGCGGTCCCTGATGTGTTGGTATCGGAATAGTATTCGACCGTCACTTTGACTGTGCCGACTTTAAGATGCTCTTCGATTAGGGTGTCGTTCTCGTATCTGTCGATAAATATGCCGTCGCTGTCTTTATACAGGCGCATATAAACCTCGCCTGTCCTCGTCATTGAGGCGACTTTTTCCTTGCCGAGCTCGCTCGATATATTTTTAACACTCTGTTTCATCTCAAGGGAAAATATCGCGTTGATGGACATACTGCCGATCGTTAAGCCGACTGCCAATATCGCGACAACGACAATCATTTCGAGGAGCGTATATCCGGCGTTTCTTGAATAACCGGCCTTTATCCTTCTGCCAGCTAGGTGAAGCACCTTGAACGGGTTCATATTACTATTCATTTTTCGTCCAATTCTCATAGAAGACAAGCGTATTCATGTCCCACACCTTTGACTGTCCGGCAGAATTCGAACTCATATTCATTGGAGAGATAACCTGCGGATTAAAGAACTTATAATACGTTGAGCCGGTGCCAGTCAGAAGTGCCTGAAGCGCTTCGGCAACGGCCGCTCTGTTTGCCGTGCCTGTCGTTCCGCTGTGAAGCGTCACGTCGCCTCCCGCCAATATGAGTCCCAAATAGTTCCCATAAACGGAGACATTTCCCGACGCGATAATAATATGAACAGAACTGTTGGAACCCGCGTTAAAGACATAATCACCATTGGTGACAAGCACCTTCGGCGCGTCCGATGGATAAGCTGCCGTTGTCCCAACGGGTACATATGCTGTGATATCATCACCGTTTATAAAATAATCGTACGCCGAACCGATGCCTTCAGCGCTTTCTGTTCTCGAAAGCGTGACGCAGAGATTGGCAAAGCTGTTTTTTATTTCAGTTTTTGATGCCTGCGGGACGTTGGTGGCATCAATGATTGGCCCGAGTACGCTGCCATTAAACGTAAATGCTTCCCCGGCGAGGTTCTTTGTCGAATTGCTCGCCAGCACGACGCCGTTGCTGTAGAGATCAAGGTATTTCAGGACCTGCGGACCGTTGGCGTTATAATATTCCTTGAAATAGACGTTTGCCGCTTCAGGCGTTCCGAATTTTAAGCAGAAATAGATGAGGTTTGTCGACCCGACAGTTTTATGTATGTACTGAATATTGTTTATTGCGCTGCTAATCCCGTAATCGGTGAGCGTCTTGTTGTTCATAATCTTCTCATCCAGCAGCACGGCTCCTTGAAGGGCGGCACTATCAGGGGATGGGCCTGTATATTGATATGGGTTGGTGAAACCGCTCGTCAAGCAGTTGTCCGGTACAAGATAAGCCAGCTGATTACTTTTCACGGAAACAGACTCGCCCATCATGACATAACCGTTAGCGCCTGTTCCGAAATTGACAAAGCTGTGACCGGCCAGCATCAGCGCGCGCAGCGATGACATGTCAATGACCGTGTTTTTACCGTTAATGATAATGGAGCTGCTTTCATCCGGCATCGATAATGAATCCCCGTAACCGTAATACCTGCCGGACAGGACGGCCTGTGTCAGATTGCCATAAAGGTTCATGTCATTTGCGATATACGCGTCGCCGGCGATATTGATTCTTCCGCCGGTATCAAGTCTGATATCCTTGGCCCACACTGATGAATTCAGGTTGAGCGACATCGTGCCGCCGTTAACCGTGACAGGTCCTGCCGATACGAAATAGGCCGCGTTCTGCACATTGAATGTATTGCCGCTGCCGCCCACAGCCACGGCGCCCGCGTACACATTACCGAAAATGCTGACGATTCCGTTCCCTGCAGGCTGAGCCAGTGTGCCTCTGGCAATGATTGCGAAATCAGGAATAGCCGCTTGCTTACCGGAGGTTGACGTATACGGCAGTTCGGGCGCATGGATCTTAATATCGGATGTCACGATCGTCTCATAACCATTTTTTGTATACCGGACGGTTACATCTTTCATAATGATCCCTGTAATATGGCCGTCACCGTCCACAAGCTTCTGAACAGCGCCGCTGCCGCTGACGCCGGCGGTTATCGGATCTAATGCCAACGCTATCTGCAGCAAGCTTGGGTTATAGCTGATATTTGACCCGGACCACGTAAAA
This sequence comes from uncultured Eubacteriales bacterium, assembly GCA_942492735.1. Lineage (GTDB taxonomy): Bacteria > Bacillota > Clostridia > Oscillospirales > Oscillospiraceae > Sporobacter. The sequence goes on along the minus strand of OW818648.1, from coordinate 2,317,695 downwards.
AGTGATTCTGCATTAATCTTAAAGTCATCAAGGCCGCTGAAAAACATCGTTTTGAAATTGTTGGTTTGCACATCGCTCGACGCTGTATTATAGCTGATTAGAACATTCGTATAGGCGGTTTTTATCGAATCGGACGCTGCTTGCTGAACGACAGCGCGCACTTCATTCATGACGGCTTCCGCGCTGTAAAAATTCACTTTTCCCGCTTTGTCCATTTTCTTCATCTGCAGGTTTATGAGAGACAGATAAAGCAGCACGGATGCCAGAACGGTAAGAAAAGTCATGGTGATAAGCACGACGATAATAGTCGAGCCCTTGTTATCACGCAGAACGTTATTCTTTTTTTCTCTGGTCCATTTCATATAGAGCATCCAATCCGCCAATTGTTATTTCTTCACTCTAAAGACGAGGCGTCAAATGTCTCCAAAATAGAGCCGCTGACGCTGCCGTCTGGAGCAAGCACGCTGTCATCGCTGTAGAGATCAATTGTGACGCCGTATAGCCGGTTCTGCGCGGGCGTGCCGATGAGATTGCCGTCAAATGTGAACGTATGGCGCAATAAATCAAGGAAGCCGCCGCCGTTCGGATACCCAACATAGTAATTATACGAATACGCCGCTCTGTTATAAAACAGCAGTGCATGCGGCGGTATCGTTGAGGGGTTTTTCTCTCTAAGGTTTATAACGGGATTGACGCCGATGTCTGCCGACTGTCTAATGAGGTAAATACTCATATTGACATTGTCCCTGTTGACGACTTCGATGCAGTCATCGGGAAGTGTTGGATAGACATGGACACTGGGAATATTGGGATAGAAAAAGAAATATAATCCATAAATCCCGTTTTCACTTTCGGTATAGCTCCCGCTGTATAAGTTGTTGGGAACTTCCGACACGTAATCTTTATTGTACGTTGTCACGACTGCCGGCGTTTTGCTGGTGTCCGTCAGCGTGTATGTATAGCGTGTCTTGTATTGGAACAACGCCGTACACGAAATGATGCCGGTCTCACTGCCGATTCTCTGAATAGTGATGGTGACCTTTCTGGTCATCTTGTCCAGAAAATAGCTGTACTGTACCTCTGTGCCGCTGTCAATCTGCGCCTGCGAAGCGAAATCCTTCGCCGCGATGAGGTCAGGATTACTATCGTTTATGGGCTCGGGCTGAACGTACATGGCGTCCATCGGTTTATAATCGACAATGCCCGCTTGATTCAGGGCGCTGTACGCCGATGCATCAATGTTCAGCACCGCGTCATATTTTTTCGTATTTACCGTCACATTTGTGAGGTAAATCTTATAGTTGGGTCCATCAGCTGCTTCTATGCTGCTGCTGGTGACCTCTGTGTAACCGCCGGTGCCGTTTTTTATGAAAACATGCGCCGAATCGGCGATGCTGCCAAAAGGCGTAATGTGGTCCTTTATATCTTTTATCACAGTGCTGATGCTTGTCGCTTCATACGATTCCAGCACATTCTGCGCCGCGACCGTCCGGTTTCGTACTTCCCTGGCTTTGCCGGTCGTTGATGAGGCGGTGATGAAAGCATGCATAATCGGAACAACGATGATCGCCAGCATGGTAATGCCAATGAGGAGCTCCAAAAGAGAAAATCCTTTGTTGCCTATTCTTTTTTTTCTCATTGTGATCACCATTCCTTTAAGCTCAGCTTCCGACGAGCACGCTTTTACCAAAGTCGGTATACGGCACGACGGCTTGATGCTCCTGTATGTCTCGGCCTGTTATGAAATACTTGTCGATGGCAAAGCTGCCGAGGATCAGTCCTGTTGAGCTGTCATAATTAAAATTCAGACTATCGAGCGTTGTGACGTCTGGCTGGGAATATATAAACTCGAGCGTCGTTTTCATTTGTTCGTAGTTCATTGAGCCGTCCATTACCGATGAAACCTTATAACCGTCAAGTCTCAGCGGTTCAGCGGGAACAGTATAGTCGCTTGTCTCCTTGACGCCCATCATGCTGTAGATAAGTTCCGGCTCTGAAAATGACAGTGTACTGATGGTAATTTTTACAGTCTCCTCAAGATCCGTCGCGAACATGATGAAGTCCTCAGGCGTATTGGCGCTGTAGTATCTCGAGAGCGTATCATTTATGATGACACGGTTTTCTTCAATCGCGCTCTTGTATGATGGGACTTTTTCATTATGGCTGTTTAATTGATCAAGTCTGTTGTTCAAGGTTGATATCTCCGAATTTAATGCGTCCGTCTTTGCGGTTATCTCCGTATATACCAGAAAATAAACTGCCAGAAGAATGATCATTCCTAACAACATCAGAATGTATTTCACTGTGCGCTTTGACATACTCATGGTTATTCCTCCTAACCCTGATTGCTGCTGCCGGAGGCTTGCGCGCCGGTATCGGCTGTCGGACTGCTGCCGGCTGGTACAGGTACCTGTTCCGGAATTACAAAAGGAATATAGTTATATTGGCAGTCAACGGAGAATGCGACGGTGAAAATACCGCTCGCATCGGCGACTTCTGTAATTTGACCGACAACGATGTTGTTAATCGACTCGAAAGAGCGCAGCTGCTGGATTGTCTTGGCTGCCGCCACCTTTGAGGTAACGGTAATATTCATGCTGATGCTTTCCCTGAGGCAGCTGGCCGACAAGATATTAACCTCGGCGGGCATTTTTTTCTCAAGCTCATCTATAAACTGACGCAGCGCGTCATTCGGGGATTTGATCGCGCCTTCAAACACCGTTAAATCGGTCACAAATTTATCATAAGAAAGTTTGTTATAATGGATGGTCTCGGCAAATGTGAGGTCTGCCACTTGTTTTTCAAGCTGATGCTTTTCGTCGAGAGCCGATTGATAATTGAAATAAGACAGTAGAGAAAGTGCCGCAGCGCCCACAATGCAGACGAATAAAATCGTGATGCCCAGGGAAATGGACTCCTTCTTCTTGTTGGCCTCTTTCATTTTCGCCTTGGAATACCGTTCCGGAATAAAGTCCACCGGGGCGGCGGAGCAGCCTAAACACGAAATATATAAAGGAAGTATCGCGCTGAGGTTATTCGGAGCCGATACTTTATCCAGCTTTGTCATCACAGAAACGTTTAACCCGGTCGCCTCGGCTATCGCATCCTTCAGTCCGGCGACAGAAGCGCCGATGCCTGTCAGCACAAGCTTCTCAATCGGGTTGTCCCAGTTGGCGGAATTATAATAGTCAGCGATGCGCGTTATATTGCCGACGAGCCGCGACAGGTATTCGTTCGGCTCGCCTGCCGCTGCGGGATCATCGTATTCCGTCGGCGGATTTGAGGCGTTCAGCTCACCCAGCGCCGCCAGATATTCGTCCTCAGCCTTACCATCTCCGCTCATATACGCCAGGACGTAGTCGTCTACACCGCTCGGGAACATTCTCTGCATCAGGAGCCTGCTTTTCTTTAAAACCGTCGTGATCGAGTACGTGCCGTTGATATCCACATACATTGTGACGCCGTCGTTGTGCAGCGTCTCCAACAAACGGAACTGGCTGTTGCCGCTGTAATCGACAGCCTGTATCGAATAACCCATCCGCGATGCCAAACTGAAATATCCATCGAGGATCACGAGCGGTGCCGCCATAACAAGCAGCCTGTTTCCCGCATCCTCGCCGGAGGTCTTTTTCTCTTGCAAGGTATATGTAATGTGATATTTGCTCATGTCGACCGGGAAATAGTCGGCTGAATTTGCTTCAATAAGGGCTTTGATTTTACTTTCCTTGACCGGCGGGAGCGTCACCTCTCGGATCGCGAACCGTCCGGAAGATATCGTAAAAACAACCTTTTTATTACTAAATTTGTTCCTGTTCAGGTTTGCTTTGAGCACCGAAACAACGCTATCCAGGTCTTTGATCTCGCCGTCAACAACGGCATTCGGCGGCGTTTGAAACATGATGCAGCCGCTTACTTTTCGTACCCCGGGGCCCATATTTGTTTCGCAGACCTTGATAAGGCGTTCTCCGATCTCGATTCCCAGTACTTTTGTTGCCATCAGACAAAACTCCCACCTTCAGATATTGCACATTTCAGTGCTTTCACCTTATCATCACAACGTTCTCGTAGGGAGCGATGCCCACATCGCTCCGTCATCCCGCTCTAGGGTCATTCTCAATGATATGATTTTGCGGCACGCTGGACATGGTGATATATATTCTCTGCGAATTACCCGCGCTTGACCGATTAGGCCAATGGTGCGCGAATAGCTCGCTTGCGAGCTAATGGCATCGCACCCTACGAGGGTTAACAGAATTGTTTTCTTCTTCAAATTTTCTTATATGATTTGAAAAAGCCCCAGATACGCGCTTATCAGCGTACTGCCCCATAATGCGGCAATAAAGACGCCGACAGACAGGTACGGCCCGAGGGCCAGAACAGTACCTTCTTTTGTGACGGCCATCCGGATAAGGTGTATGATGGAGCCTAAAATACAGCCAATGATGAATGCGACGATAATGAGTTTCCAACCGAGGATCAGCCCGCAGGCTGCCATCAGCTTGATGTCGCCGCCGCCGATGCCTCTGCCGCCGCTTATCAGAAATATCAGCAGCAGGAATAGGCTGACAGCAAAAAATCCGATGAGATAAAGCATCCAATTATCAAGGTCTGTCGCGACGCGCGCCGCGCCGACAACCACCAGAAAAATGTTAAAGCCTTGCGGTATCTCAAAAGTCCTAAAGTCTATGACGCTCAGCGCTAAAAGCGCTGAGGTCATAGAACAGTAGATGAGTGTTTCGACAGAATAACCAAATCGATAATATATTGAAGTGTACAGAACGCCGGTCGCTACCTCAATAAGGGGGTATTGAGCAGAGATCGGGCTTTTACAGCCGGAGCAGCGGCCTTTAAGTACAAGCCAGCTGAACACTGGGATCAGTTCATACCATTTTAACTTTTTGCCGCATCTCATGCAGTGGGATGGCGCCGTCACAATCGTCTCGCCCTCGGGGATCCTGATGATGCACACATTCAGGAAGCTGCCTATCATCATGCCGAACAAGGCGACCACAATATACGAAAGCACTAAAAGAGTTTGCATTGACCGGCGTCCTTTCGATTATGCTGGGTGGTTAGTTTACTTATTTCATTCAGAAGTCAGCCTTTATGCTATTGTCGGTTTTGGATCCGTTAACGTAACGACGCCATCATTACTGACAGATATGGTGATTACGTAGGCGCTAGTTGCGTTTTGATATGTTTTGGACGCCGCCTTGTGTGCCATCGAACCGATTGTGGTGGTTATGGCAGTGGTCATTGCAGCAGCGGCATCAGTGTTAGTCATTGCTACTGCAATAGGACCAGTCGCGTCCGCACAAGTCCAGGTTACAGTATTTGTGTCGGTCATAGACAGGCCGGAATAAATCACATCATCCGAGCAGGCGAGTTCTACAGTGTGCTTCAGTTCGCTCATAAACGTATCGTCAGTCTGGACTCTTGATTTCTCGACGTATTTGATGAGCTGCGGGGCGAGGACGGCCATGAGGACGGCCATGATGGCGATGACGATGATGAGCTCGACGAGGGAGAAGCCTTTATTGCCGATGAGCTTATGTCTTTTGTAAAGTAATTTTCTCATTTAGATAATCCTTCTTTCTTTATATGCGCCCAATGGATGGGCTGTTTGTTTTAATGAATTACAATAAAGTACCGGAGGCTCCCCTAAAGCACAGCCGGTGTTGAAGCGGGGGTGGGCTATGTTAATGCAGGTCCACGAATGTTTGTCTTTTTTGTTTTTTCTTTTTTGTTAATAAAAAAACCTCCTTAACCGAAATTTCGGAAAGGAGGCAAACACTTGCGTACCCTTCAACTTCGGCAACTGGCAGTCATAGCCGTTTTCACGGCCTTAGACCCTAAGCTTTGCGTCGCTGCCTTTCGGCAGGTTTGCTATTATCGATTGAACAAATTGGTATTTTGTCAATATACAAATACCACATCACCTTATGGGTGTCAAGCATTTCTCACTTTTTCTCACATTTCGCCATTTTTATATCATTTATTTTGTGTATATTATGTATAATAATCCGTTTTATGTCGATATTCCAGTTTATTACAGGAGTTGCAATTCCGTTTTTTCTGGCAATTATATATTCTCAAGTCCGCTGTACATCTGCGCCATCGGCGCGAGTATCGAAATGATAATTGTCCCAATTACGACAGCCAGAAATACAATAATCAACGGTTCAAGTGCCGCCATCAAGGATTGTGTGGCGACCTCAACCTCTTCATCATAGTAGTCCGCCAGCTTATCGAGCATCGTCTCAATGCTGCCGGATTCCTCGCCGATCTTCAGCATATGGCAGACAAGCGGCGGGAACAGCTTACCGCGCTGGAGCGGTTCGCTCAGCGTTGTGCCCATGGTGACATCCTCTTTGGCCGTTAAAAGTGCCTCTTTAAAATAAACATTTGTCATGACATTGGCTGTAATATCCAGCGCCTCGATCAGCGGAAGTCCGGCAGCCAAAAGTGTTGAGAGTGTGCGCGCGAGCCGTGAGGACGCCGTCTTCATCGTCAGCTTTCCGAAAAGCGGCACCTTCATGGATAGCTTGCCAAAAAAATGCTTCCCGGCGTCGGTCGTTTGAAAATACTTCACAAACATAACCAGGCCAACGATTACAGCGATAACGATATACCAGTAGCTCTGCATAAACTTGCTCATTGCGATAACCATGAGCGTAATACCCGGCAGTGTTGTGCCGAGGTCATCAAACATCTGCTGGAAGGTGGGGATAACAAAGGTCAGCATCCCGATGACGACGATGAGTGCGACAGAGGCGACGACAGCCGGGTATACTGACGCTTTTTTCGCCAACGCCTTGAGCTTCGCGTCTTTTTCAAACTGGTCGGCCATCCTTGAGAACGAAATCTCCAGACTGCCTGAGGCTTCGCCGGCCTCTATCATGGTGATAAAGATATCGGAAAAGATTTTTCTGTTGACCCGCATGGCATCGGCCAGCGATTCACCTTTTTCGACCGCGATTTTCGTTTCCATGATTGCTTTTTTCAATATTTTATTTTCCGTCTGTTCTGAAAGCATCTCCATCGCATCGATGATTGTGACACCTGCGCTGACAATACTGACGAACTGGCGGCAGAATATACTCATATCACGCGCTTTTGGTTTCCCGCCGATATTTAGATTGATGTCCCGCGTCATCAGACTTTGTTCGTTGATGGTGAGCGTCAGAAGGCCTTCTGACTTCAGCTGCTCTCTGGCCTTGTCTTTTGTATCGGCTTCAACAGACCCCTTGCGGTCTTTACCTGTCATATCAATTGCCGTGTAACTGTAACCTGCCAATATCTCACCTCCTAAACTATACGCTTGCTGATATACGCAATATCCTGCGCGTAGCGCATGGCTTCCGTGCCTGAAATGATGGTTTTCGAATAGAGATCGTAAATGCAGTCATCCATCGTCTGCATGCCGATTTTTTTATTCGTCTGCATGACGGATGGTATCTGGAATGTTTTTGATTCCCGAATCAAATTCCGGATGGCAGGGTTGATATGCATCACCTCAAAGGCGGCGCAGCGGCCTTTGCCTTCCTGCTTTGCGATGAGCTGCTGCGACACAACGCAGACAAGCACCTCTGCCAGCTGCGTGCGGATCTGCTGCTGCTGAAATGGCGGAAATACGTCAATAATACGGTCAATCGTCGCAGCCGCGCCGATTGTATGGAGCGTAGAAAAAACGAGATGGCCTGTTTCCGCTGCCGTGATGGCAATCGAAATCGTCTCAAGATCGCGCATTTCTCCGACGAGGATGACGTCGGGGTCCTGGCGCAGCGCCGCGCGGAGGGCGCTGGCATAGTTGTCGGAATCCGTGCCCATCTCGCGCTGGTTGACAATGCCTTTCTTGTGCTTGTGCAGATACTCGACAGGGTCTTCAAGCGTGATAATGTGATACGGATAGTTCTCATTGAGGACATTGATGAGTGATGCCAGCGTCGTCGATTTGCCGCTGCCGGTCGGTCCGGTGACGAGGACAAGTCCCCTCTGTTTTTTAACGATATCGACAACACTGTCAGGGATACCAAGCTTTTGGGTGCTCGGTATTTCAAAATTTAAAACGCGGACGGCAATGGCGACGCTGCCTCTTTGCATATAGACGTTGACACGAAAACGGCCAAGATTCGCAATACTGTAGGCAAGATCCACCTCGCCCTTTTGCTCAAGTACAGTTCGGTACTTTTCAGTCAGCAGGCTATTGGCGAGTTCTCTTGTATCGTCAGGCTTCAGGATTTCTTCGCCCATTGTTAAAAGAGCGCCGTCAATTCTGACGACCGGCGGGACTCCGACGGTAAAGTGGATGTCGGAGGCATTTCGTTCCATTGCATTTCTTAAGATATCATCAATCGAGTCCATAAATACCAGCTTTCAACCCACAGAGTGTTATAGTTCGAACGAGACCTTTACCATTTCAGAGACGGACGTTATCCCATCCGTGACATACTCCGAAGCGGACATGCGCAGTGTATGCATACCATCCGCTACCGCCTGGTCTTTGATCTGTTCGGTCGTTCCCTTTGCGGCAATAATCCGCTTGAGCGAGGGCGTGATCTCCATGATCTCATAGACACCGATACGCCCGTAATATCCTGTTTCGCCGCAGAGGTGGCAGCCAACCGGCGCATAAATCATCAGCATCTGCGCCTTGTCAATCCCCAGGAGCTCTTTTTCCTGATCGGTGGCCGGACGCTGCTTACGGCAGCCTGTACACAGCCTTCGGACGAGTCTCTGCGCGATGACGCCGACGAGTGAATCCGCCAGCAGGAAGGATTCAAGCCCCATATCGATCAGGCGCGTGATTGTTGCCGCCGAGCTGTTTGTATGGAGCGTCGAGACAACGAGATGTCCGGTAATGGACGCCTGCACGGCGATAGACGCCGTCTCATAGTCACGGATCTCACCGATCATAATGATATCAGGGTCCTGGCGGAGGATGGCACGCAGCGCATTTGCGAAGGTCATATCCGCTTTCGTGTTGACATGAACCTGATTGATACCTGGGATATTCGCTTCAACAGGGTCTTCAACAGTGACAATATTGACTTCCTCACAGTTCAGCTCGCTGAGTGCCGTGTAAAGTGTTGTTGATTTCCCGCTCCCTGTCGGGCCTGTGACAAGGATCATGCCGTTCGGGTTGGAGAGTATATGGTCGAATCTCTGCAGCTCCCAATTCCTGAAGCCGAGCTCGGATTTTTCTTTTGTAAGGCCGGTCGCCGATGCGATACGCATGACGACTTTTTCGCCGTAGGAGGTCGGAAGGACGGAGACGCGGACGTCATATTCGGCATGGTCTACGGACAGTGTGATACGCCCGTCCTGCGGTTTCCTTTTTTCAGAGATGTCCATGCGCCCCAATATTTTGATACGCGTGACGATGGCCGCAAGAAGAGACGCGTCATACATCATTTTTTCGGTGAGCATCCCGTCTATACGGTACCGGATGCGCACCTTTTTCTCGAGTGCTTCAATGTGGATGTCACTTGCTCTCTGGCGGACGGCCTGCTCAATCATCGTCTTGACAAGCTGGACAATCGGCGCGGAATTGAGCTCTAGCTCGGCCTGCAGCGCTGCCTCTTCCATGAGCTGCAGCTGCTGTTCCCGTTCTTTTGTATACTGTTCGGCGGCGGTCATCGCTTCTTCATTGCCGAAATACCGGTCAAGGACCGAATTGATGGCACCGACTGTCGCAACACGCGGTTCAATTCGGCGGTTTGTTATAATGGCGATATCATCCTGGGCTACCATGTCGAGGGGGTCCGCCATAGCCAAAATCAATGCATTTGAATCTTTTTCATCAAATCCGACGGGCAGTACCTTGTGCTTGCGCAGTATTGAGCCGCTGACAAGCCCGATAACCTCCGGCGGAATTTTAATGCCCCTGAGCTCGATCATATCGATGCCGAGCTGCGAATGGAGCGCATTGGTGATCTGCGTTTCAGTCGTTATCCCTGTTTCAATGAGAATATCCCCGAGCCGCTGCTTGGTTTTCTGTTGAATCGCTATCGTCGCTTCAAGCTGCTTGTCAGAGACAATCCCCTGTGCCTTCAGTATGTCGCCCAGCCGCATTTTTCTTTTCGGCAGGTTCAAATAATTCACCAGCTCTCCCTAGACTCTTATATAATTATCGTATCAAAATGTCGGCGGAACAGTCTAATATGACATTTTTTATGTCACATCGATGATTGTCAATACATACAAAATTCGCATCATGCTATATATTGTATTATTGCAGCATTGTAATGTGTAATTACACAATATATTGTTTTATTATGTCAATATTTTGCCTTTTCAGTGTGTCATTCGTATTTATTGTTGTTGAATAATAAACCAAGTTGTGTTATTACGGTTTGTAGGAGTTTTTTCGTTATTTTTGTCGCGTTCAAGAGGTATAAATGAAAAAATATTTATTTATCTGTATTTTCGGTTTCTTCGGCGCTTTATCCAGATACGCAATAAAAAACATTGATTTATCTGTATTTTGGGAGGCTTTCCCGATTAATACGCTGATTATTAATGTGACAGGCTGCTTATTCTTTTCGCTGATCATTACCTTGGCGTATGAGACAACGAGAATTAATGCTGATTTGAGATTAGGTATGACTGCCGGTTTTCTGAGTGCCTTTACGACATTTTCGACCTTCTGCAAGGAAACAATAAATCTGCTGACGCATGGCTTTTACCTAAATTCTGTTATATATATTTTGTTATCATTGTTACTGGGTTTCCTGATATCCTGGGCTGGCGCTTTTTTAGCCAAGGCTTTTGTTATTAAGCTGATCCGAAAAATAAAGCAAAAATATCTTATCAGTATGAATCAGGAGCGATGAAGAATTGACTGCATATCTATTTGTCGGTTTAGGCGGCGCCTGCGGCAGCCTCGCGCGCTATATCTTAGGCAAAAAAATAGCCGAAAAGACAAAACGCATATTCCCCTTAGGCACCGTGATCATCAACATATCGGGTGCTCTTCTGCTGGGTTTTGTCAGTAGTATCAATCTGGGAAGTAACCTTTCAATTTTAGTTGCGGACGGTTTCTTGGGCGCATACACAACATTTTCAACCTTCATGTATGAAGGCTTTAGTATTTTTCATGATAAAAAATACCTCAATGCTGCAGTATACATTGTCGGCACGGTACTGTTTGGTATTGCTTTTTATGCGTTGGGGCAAGTCATTGCAAACATTCTCTTTTGAGAGCCTCTCAAGGCTGAAGCATTGCAAAATAACGCCAAAAAACATCATATCTGCCTGTTCGGCAGTATGATGTTTTTTAGAACTCAATCGTCTTGCAGTCTGATAGCTACGAGGACTTATTTCTTGTCCGTTAAGATTACCTTCTTCTTGTCCGCTCGGAGAAAAATGAACCAGTAGCCGATGCCGACGATGACCATACCACCGATGATATTGCCCAACGTTACAGGAAGCAGATTCTTCGCGAACATGCTGCCCCAGGTCAGCACGCTGATATCTGCAGCTGGAAACTTCTCGGCGAAGGCCGCAATATATGTTGTATTGTTCGCGCCGAAGAGGCCTGTCATGATGAGGCCCATATCCGCGACGCTGTGGTTTAAATTGCAGAGGACAAAGAACATGATCGGGAAGAAGACGCCTGCTATCTTTCCGATAACATCCTTGGCGCCAAAAGCCATCCAAACGGCAATACATACGAGGAAGTTACAAAGTATGCCTCGGTATAGCGCATCTTCGAAAGGCAGCGAGACCCTGCCGACAGCGACATTGATTGCTGCGGCTCCGACAGCGTTTCCAAAATTCGATAAGCTGCCGCCGTAAACAATCAGCGCCGCTATGATTAGGGAGCCAATAAAGTTTCCGATATAAACGACAACCCAGTTTTTCAGCATACCGCCGACTGTCGCCTGTTTTTCAAGAACGGGAATGATGATCAGACAATTTCCTGTGAAAAGCTCGCTACCTGCGACAATCACCATAGCCAGTCCGCCTGTGAACACACTGGCTCCTAACAATCTGGCAACAGAGCCGGTCAGAGTGGCAGAGGCAAATGTCGACGCAATGCCGGCCAGCCCTATAAACATACCCGCTAATATACCGAGTACAAGCATTTTACTGATCGACATTTTGGTCTTCGCTGCACCTATGGCAATATAATTTTGCGCGACCTCTTTCGGTGAATACATGTATTTCCTCCTTAGCCCCTTAATAATAGCCCATAGTATAGAAAATGCATTTTCAGACACTCAAACGGAAAAACATAATTAATTTATCACATATTACAAGGTGCTGACAATCACTTTAATTAATGGTAATTATACCACTTATTGCTTTATTGTCAATCTGAAGCCCTGCCGATTCACCACCAACTCCAGGAAAAATATCTATCAAAACGCTGCATTTACAATAAGATTTTTGTGTCATATTATTACATTTTTGTAGAATTTCCCTCATTTTACAAGATTTTATTAAGTGATTTTTACAAAAAGACATTAAAATAAACCATATCTTTTTATATAATATCAAGGTATGATTGACAGCATATGTTTAGCGAAAATTAGAAATAGAACGACATAATTAGTTTTTTAAAGGTGATGAGTATATGAACGCAAAGTTAGACGGGCAAAAATGCTCATGTATGTGCGGTAAGGAAACAGATGAGCAAAGATACGGAAGGCTGAATCAGGTCATTGAGAGCTACAAAAACACTGAAGGAAGTCTGATTCAGATACTTCATATGGCGCAGGGGATATTCGGCTGCATTTCTCCGGAGCTGCAGGAATATATCGCCGAATGCATGAACATACCGGTTTCCAAAGTACATGGCGTTGTGACATTCTACGCGCACTTCAGCACCGAACCCAAAGGCGAGCATACAATCAAAGTCTGCATGGGGACGGCTTGCTTTGTCCTGGGCGCCAAGGATATCGTTGACGCACTGACACGGGAACTGCATATCGGCGTCGGGGAAACAACCGAAGACGGTAAATATACACTGGAAATCACGCGGTGTATCGGTGCCTGCGGACTGGCTCCTGTTATGACGATTGATGATGTTGTTTATCAGCAGGTCGATGCCAGCAAAATCAACCAGATCCTGAATAACAAAGAGGTATGAGAGCATGAGTGAGACATTACTGATCAAAACAGCCGATGATCTTGAACAAATAAAAAAGCAGTTTAAAAACGAATTGGGAAATTACAAATTCAGAGTCCTTGTCTGCTCCGGCGGCGGCTGCATTTCAGCCAATTGTCACGCCGTGAAGGATGCCCTCTTGACGTCCATAAAGGAAAACGGTTTAGAGGACAAGGTCCTGGTTTCTGAAACCGGCTGCATCGGCACATGTAATCTGGGCCCCGTCATGGCCGTTATGCCCGAAGAGGTCTTCTATACAAAGCTCACCCCGGCGGATATCCCTGCTATTGTGGAAAGCCATCTGGTAGGCGGTAAAATTAAGGAAGACAACACGTACTATGATGTCGTTCAGAGAAAGCGCGTTTCCCATCTGAAGGACATTGAGTACTTTAAGCATCAGATCAAAATCGCGCTGCGCAACTGCGGGAGCATTGACTACGCCTCCATTAAAGAATACATCGCGAACGATGGCTACAAGGCCGCTGCCAAAGCTTTAAAAGAGATGTCCCGGGAGAGCGTGATTGAAGAAGTCACCAATTCCGGTTTGAGAGGCAGAGGCGGCGCCGGTTTCCCCACAGGTGTCAAATGGAAAGCCGGTTACCAGGCCGACAGCGCTGTAAAATACATCGTCTGCAACGCCGACGAGGGCGACCCAGGCGCATTTATGGACAGAAGCCTGATTGAAGGCGACCCCCATGCCATTATCGAAGGCCTTATGATCGGTGCCTACGCCATTGGCGCGCAAAAGGGCTTTGCTTACATAAGAGCTGAATATCCTCTTGCGATTGAACGATTCAATGTGGCGCTCGACCAGGCGCGTGATGCTGGTTTGCTGGGCAAGAGCATTCTCTCCAGCAGCTTCGACTTTGATATCGAAGTCCGAATCGGTGCCGGCGCTTTTGTCTGCGGTGAAGAGACGGCGTTGATGGCTTCCATCGAGGGTAACAGAGGCGAGCCGAAGCAAAAGCCTCCCTTCCCCTTCCAAAAAGGTTTATTCCAGAAGCCTACCATAATAAACAACGTCGAAACGTTAGCTAATATCGCGCCAATTATCCTCAATGGCAGCGAATGGTACGCCAGCTTCGGAACAGAGAAGAGCAAGGGGACGAAGGTTTTCGCCCTCGCCGGCGATATCAACAACACAGGCCTCGTCGAAGTGCCGATCGGCACGAAGCTGAGTGATATTGTTTATAAAATCGGCGGCGGTCTGCGCGACGGTAAAGAGTTCAAGGCAGCTCAGATCGGCGGTCCTTCCGGCGGATGCATCACCAAGGAGAACCTTGACACACCGGTTGACTACGACACGCTGACAAAGCTGGGCGCGATTATGGGTTCTGGCGGTCTCATCATTATGGATGAAAACAAGTGTATGGTGGATGTCGCAAAATTCTTCATGGATTTTGTGCAGGACGAATCCTGCGGTAAATGCACACCCTGCCGCCTTGGTACAAAGAGAATGCTTGCCATTCTGGAAAACATAACAACCGGTAAAGGCACAATGGAAGATATCGACGAGCTGGAAACGCTCGCCCGCGATGTTACGGCTTCAGCGCTGTGCGGCCTCGGTCAAACTGCGCCGAACCCGATACTGAGTACACTTCGGTATTTCAGGCACGAGTATGAGATGCACATCATCGACAAGAGATGTCCTACTGGAAAATGCAAAGCGCTGACATGTTACACGATCGATCCGGAAGCCTGTAAAAAATGCGGCATTTGCGCTAAAAATTGTCCAGTTGCGGCGATCAGCGGCAGCAAGGATGTGCCGTATGTCATTGATGAAGTAAAATGTATCAAATGCGGCGTATGCTTCAAAAAATGTCCATTTAAAGCGATATCCCAGTAAGCAAACAGATTCACTATTAAAGTGTACGTTGGGGGTTTAGTAATGATCAACTTAACTATAGACAATAAAAAAGTTCAAGGTGAAGCGGGGCAAACCGTTCTGCAGATCGCCGAAGCGAATGGCATACATATTCCGACCCTTTGCTATATGGAGGGTGTCCACGAGAACTTCTCCTGCAGAATATGCGTCGTCGAAGTGGAAGGAATGCGGAATCTTCAGCCATCCTGCGCGTTAAAAGCTGCAAACGACATGGTTGTCAGTACGAATAACGCGAAGGTTTTAAGCGCGCGTCGCACCATCGTCAATCTCATGCTTTCCAATGGAGAGCACAACTGTCTGTCCTGTGAAGCAAACGGCGACTGTCAGCTGCAGAGCGCGGCATATGAGCTTGGTATTGAAACACCAAAATTCATTATTGACAGTGTCAATAAGCCGGTCATTGACGCCAGCAGCCAGATGATCATCCGAGACAACCGGAAATGCATTCTGTGCAAGCGCTGTGTGGTCGCCTGTAACCAAATCGTCGATAATGGTGTTTTGGGCCTCGGTCAAAGAGGCAGCGAAACCGTCATCACATGTGATAATGACAAGCCCATGGGAGAATCCTCCTGCGTGCAGTGCGGCGAGTGCGTCCAGAGATGCCCTGTCGGTGCATTGATCGAGAAAAAATCAGTCGGTAAAGCAAGAACCTGGGAGACGAAGAAAGTCCGGACGACCTGCCCATACTGCGGTGTCGGCTGCCAGCTAAACCTACATATGAAGGGCGAGGATATCGTCAAAGTCACCGGTGTTGAGAAAGCGCTCCCGAATGACGGACGTCTGTGCGTCAAGGGCCGCTTCGGCTACGACTTTATTTACTCGGATGAAAGAATTAAAACGCCGCTGATCAAGGAAAAAGACGGCTTCCGTGAAGCATCCTGGGATGAAGCGCTTGATCTGGTTGCTTCCAAATTCAAAGACATTATCGCTAAGCATGGCCCAGAGGCTATCGCGGGTGTCAGCTGCGCCAGGAGCACAAATGAAAATTCCTATCAAATGCAGAAGCTGGTACGCGCTGTCTTCCAGTCACCCAACATCGACCACTGCGCGCGCGTCTGTCACGCGCCGACTGTTGCCGGCCTAATTAAGTCCTTCGGTACGGGCGGCATGACAAACTCCATTCAAGAGTTTGCCAACACAAAGCTGCTGTTCTGCATCGGCACCAATATGACGGAAGCACATCCTGTCGCTGCCACGTTTGTCAAAAACGGTGTCAGAAACGGCGCGAAGATGATCGTGGTTGACCCGAGACGGCACAGGCTTGCCGATTACGCGGATGTCTTCGCTCAAATCAAGGTCGGTTCAGACGTCGCGTTCCTCAACGCCATCATGAATGTCCTGATCACCGAAGACCTCTACGATAAAGAGTTTGTACGCGATCACTGCGAGAATTTCGAAGAACTCAAAGCCACCGTGTTGAAATACCCGCCCGAAAGAGGCGAGGAAATCAGCAACGTGCCGAAAGAGACGATCATCGAGATTGCACGCATGCTCGGCACCATCAAGCCCGCTATGCTGCTCTACACGCTTGGCATCACCGAGCACACCTGCGGCACAGACAACGTTATGGCGGTCGCCAACATCCAGATGCTGCTCGGCAATATCGGTAAGGAAAACGCCGGCGTTAACCCGCTCCGCGGCCAGAACAATGTTCAGGGTGCCTGCGATATGGGCGCGCTACCCAACGTTCTCCCCGGATATCAGAATTTTGCCGATCCAGCCGTCAACGCCAAATTCTCAAAAGCATGGGGTGTAAAAAGCGTCCCGGCTACCAACGGCCTGATGATCGCCGAGATGATCGAAGGCCTGCTCGACAAAAAAATAAGAGGTTTCTTCATGTTCGGAGAGAACCTTGTTCAGGCGGAGCCTGACATCGCTCATGTGGAAAAATGCATGGAAGCTGCAGAATTTCTTGTCTGCACCGATATTTTCCAGACGGAAACAACACGCTTTGCAGATGTTGTACTTCCGGCAGCCTCCTGGTGCGAGGACGAGGGAACATATACGAATGCTGAAAGAAGAATCAGCCGCGTCAGGAAGATTAAGAACGCGCCCGGAGAGGCGAAGCCTGACTGGTGGATTTTCAAGGAGATCGCAAAGCGCTTTGGCCATGAATGGGAATCCAACAGTGCTCAGGAAATCTGGGATAATGAGTTAGCTGTGCTCTGTCCCTCCTTTGCCGGTGTCAAATACTACAGGCTCGATGCCGGAGAAGGAATTCAATGGCCCTGCCCGAGCGAGGATCATCCCGGTACACAAATACTGCATAAGGATGGCAACTTTACAAGAGGCAAGGGTTTCCTGATGCCGCTTGAGTGGACGCCACCTGCGGAAGTAGCTGACGCGGAATATCCGTTCGTCTTAAGCACCGGCCGCCGTCTGTACCACTATCACACACGGACGCAGACTGGACGCTCAAAGGGACTCAACGAGCTTCTGCCCGAAGAGTACGCCGACATCTCCGATGTCGATGCAAAGCGCCTTGGTATAAAGCACGGAGAGAAGATCAGAGTCTGGTCGCGGCGCGGCTCGGTAGAAGTAACAGCGCATGTCTCCAAGCGCATACAGCCGGGTCTCGTGTGGATGACGTTCCATTACCGCGAAGGAAACGCCAACTGGCTGACCAATCCGGCTTATGACCGTGTCACGATGACACCTGAATATAAGGCTTGTGCTGTAAATATTGCCAAGCTGTAACCTGATCCCGCAAGACACCTCATTGTAAGTTAAATAGAGGCGCAGAGATAACATCAATGAAATAATTGAGTCGTCAACGCGCCTCTACACTGCTTCAAGAGACATATTTACGCCTGTCGTTAAAAGCAGGCACGGGAAAAAGAATCCCGGAAAGAATAAATTCATATATTGCGATATCGCTTCGCAAATTGGACCTGGTGATTATGAAAGACGCTATTTTTGAAGAATTTGAAGTTATAAAGATCAGTCATGAAAACGAAAGTTATCGACTGGAAAATACGACTATGTCGGTTATATCAGAAACATCTCTGAAGGTCTATGTCAACGATTCAGAGCTTGTCTCCTTATTATGCCTGAATCAGCAGCACGAGGAGCTGGCGTTGGGTTTTTTATATAACGAAGGCGTCATCAACAGTTATGACGACGTAAAAGACATCTATTATAACGAACGGGCAATGGCTGTTATCATCCATTTAAAGGACGGTATTTCTATTAAGCGGCAGGAAAGCCTCAGGAGCATAACCTCCGGCTGCGGAAAATGCTATACCTACATCAATCCGCTCAAGCATAGTCAGTATAAAAAAGTTGATGTTGAAAACACGTTTGCGGTTGAAGAAATCATGGATAAGATGAGGAGCTTCACGACGCAGTCGGAAGTGTTTAGAAAAATCGGCGGCGTGCATAGCCTATTACTGTATACGCCCGAGTATTCCGTTTTCAGCGAAGACATTGGTCGACACAACTGTTTTGACAAAGTGACGGGCGTTTTGCTGAAAGAAGGAAAACTGGATATCGCTGTTAATGGTATCATTTTTATCAGCGGAAGGGTTTCATCTGAAATTATGTCAAAGGCCATTCGGCTGGGTGCGCCCGTTATCGTTTCCAAATCAGCACCGACAACCTCGGCTGTAAAGCTTGCCAACGAGTACAATGTCACACTCCTGGGCTATACAAGAAATGATACGGGCTATATATACAGCGGGGCCAATCGGATCATCAACACGCCCATGCACGCGTTAACAACCGATACGCGGAAAATCTGCTAAAAGTTACAAAACGACGGACGGCCAATGGCCGCCCCTACATATATTGTGCGTTTCTGTACGGACCACAACATATCGTAGGGAGCGGCCATTGGCCGTTCTGGAAAGGTATTATTTAATACTTAATAGTTTTCCGCGCGAAGCTGGAAATAGGCCTGCGGGTGCGCACATACGGGGCATTCGGCAGGTGCTTTTTTCCCGATCTCAATGTGGCCGCAGTTCGCGCACTGCCAGATGACGTCATGATCCTTCGAGAATACAAGTCCGCCTGTGACATTGGCGATCAGCTTTCTATATCGCTCTTCATGGACCTTTTCGACGTTAGCAACGCCTTCAAACTGCTTGGCGATGTCGTCAAACCCTTCTTCATGCGCGACCTTGGCAAATGAGGCATACATGTCGGTCCATTCGTAATTTTCACCGGCTGCCGCATCATTCAGGTTTGTCAGGGTGTCCGGCACATCGCCGTTATGCAGAAGTTTGAACCACAACTTTGCATGCTCTTTTTCGTTGGCTGCTGTTTCTTCAAAAATGGCGGCGATCTGCTCGTACCCGTCTTTTTTCGCCTTGGACGCATAATAGGAATACTTGTTTCTCGCCTGTGATTCGCCTGAAAACGCCGTCATAAGGTTTTCGGCCGTTTTACTGCCCTTTAGTTCTTTCATACTTAATTTTCGCTCCTCTTCAAATAGTAGCAATTCATTATAATGAATTTTAAAACTGTTTGTATTTTGCATAATCGCGTATTTTACTTATGTAAATGTTTCCTTTGTCCGATAAATCAAATCAAAGTATAAAAAGATAGTTGAATTTTCTAATATTACACATTGCAAAAAGAGTCGTCAGCATATAAAATAATTGCTCAGTGGGATAAACGTTGACTTGTATTTACAAGTCACGCAGGTCAAGCATCAGGCATCGTTGAAAAGCCCGAAAAGCTGCGTTCTGTTGCGTACCTTCGTTTTTGAGTAGATGTTCGACAGGTGTTTTGATAATGTCGCATGGGTGATATAGAGCTGCTGGCACATATCTTCGCTGCTCTTGCTGCTGCAGACAAGCGCGACAATCTCCGTCTCGCGTTTCGTCAGTCCGTATCGTGATGCTGTTTTTGCGATTCGTTCCGGATGTGAGAAATTGCCGCTCCGACGCATCTTTCCCTCGAGCAAACTATAAAACTTGCGCTCCAGCGGATCCTTGAGTGTATTCATGATGTAGATATCCCTGGCCGAAAAATCTTCATCGCTCTTTTCGCGCATCAAGCCCACGACAGCGAGAGGACAGTCCTTGTAAACAAGCGAAACAAAAAGACCCCAGTAGATGTTCCTTTGCTGCCATATCTCACGGTAAACCCTTGTCTTCTCCATTTTAGACGGCGCTATAATATCTGACTGCCTGAAAACGATGCTGTACGGGGCCATGATAAATTCGTTCCAATGCGGATAGTTGCCTTCCGTAAAAAAGGTGTGGTCGGAACTGTCATCAAGTGTCTCGGTCGATACCGGATTATCGAGGATGACGCGGCCGTTTTCCCTTCCAGCCTGGAAGATGATGCCTGTCTGAAACGGAATAAGCGTCCTCATCTGCTGAAGAATTGTGTCACATGTCTCGATATATGTCTCACAATAATTGATTCGCGAGACCATCTGCAGGAGAAATTGCCATTCATAGTCAAACAGTGTGGAACTCAACGCAACCATCCTTTCACCGCAAGAGTACATTATACCTATAATTATGTATCCCAATGGCATTAATTTAGCATGAAACATGAATATATTCAAGAAAAAGTATTAAACAAAATAATACAATATTTTTATCTAACATTTATAATAGCAGTCATAATGGCGATAAATGCATATGACAGTTGTATATTTTAGCTTTATTTTCCGAGTTATAGTTGGGATATAAATAACAATTTTAGTATGAGCATAGGAGGAAGAATAATGATTTTTTCTGAAAAGCATGAACTTGTTCGGAAACTGGCCCGCGACTTTGCCGAAAAAGAACTGACAAAGGATGTATTGGATCAAATCGAAGACACAAGCGAATACCCGACGGAACTGCTTGACAAGATGGCAAAAGCAGGGTTTTACGGCATTAAGACGCCGGTCCAATACGGCGGACAGGGTTCCGATTATCTGTCATATGCTATCACAATGGAAGAACTCGCACGCGTCAGCGCCGTGACGACGATCTGGGCATCTGCCCCGAACTCCCTCGGCGGCGGACCGCTGATGCTGGCCGGCACGCCGGAGCAGCTTCAAAAATATCTCACACCGGTCGCCAGAGGCGAGAAAATCATGGCGTTTGGTCTAACCGAACCGAATGCCGGTTCAGACGCCGGCGGAACAACGACCACCGCTGTAAAGGATGGCGACTACTGGATATTAAACGGACGCAAAACGTTTATCACAACGGCTCCTGTCGCCGATTGGAGCATTATTTACGCAAAGACCGACCGCACCCAGAAAGGCTCCAAGGGCATTTCCGCGTTCATCATGGACATGAAGCTACCTGGCGTCTCTTGTGGCAAGAACGAGCATAAAATGGGCCTTAAGGGCTGTCCGACATCCGACATCATCATGGAAGATGTCCGTGTTCATAAAGACGACATGCTCGGTGAAGAGGGCAAGGGCTTTACAAATGCCATGAAAACACTCGATATCGGCCGTATAGGCGTTGCCGCCATGTCCATTGGCGTCGCCCAAGGCGCGCTCGAGGAATCCGTCCGTTATGCCAAAGAAAGAAAGCAATTCGGCCGCCGCATCGCCGATTTCCAGGCCATCAGCTTCATGCTTGCCGATATGGCGACGAAGCTGCAAGCCGCAAAAGAACTGGTTTACAGAGCCGCTCAGCTGAAGGACACCGGTAGCCCAGAGGTTGGTCAGGCCGCTTCTATGGCAAAGTATTACGCGACCGAAGTCTGCAATGAAATCGCTGCCCAAGCCGTACAGATCCACGGCGGTTACGGTTATATCCACGAGTACAAGGTTGAGCGCATTTACCGCGACTGCCGCGTTTTCACCATCTTCGAGGGTACTTCCCAGGTTCAGCAGATGGTCATCGCCGGCAACCTGCTGAAGTAAAGTAAAGGAGTTCGTATATGAAAATAATTGTCTGTGTAAAACAGGTTCCTGATACAAATGAGGTTAAAATCGACCCCATCAAGGGCACGCTGATCCGTGATGGCGTCCCCTCCATACTAAACCCCGATGATGCCAACGCACTCGAGGCGGCGCTCGAATTGAAGGACAGATATCCCGACACAACCGTAACCGTTATCTCCATGGGTCCCCCACAGGCGACTTACATGCTTAGAGAATGTCTGGCAATGGGCGCTGACGATGCAGTTTTGCTCTCCAGTCGCGCATTTGGCGGCGCTGACACCTGCGCGACATCCACGACAATCGCCGCCGGTATCAGAAAAATCGGCAGCTATGACATCATTTTCGCCGGCCGTCAGGCTATCGACGGCGACACCGCCCAGGTTGGCCCTCAGACAGCGCAGCGTCTTGGCATCCCCTCTGTCACGTATGTCCAGAAAATACGCGAGATCAAAGAGAAAACCGTTGTCGTGGAGCGCAATCTTGAAGACGGCTACGAAGTCATCGAAGTCAAGAAGCCGTGCCTTCTCACAGCTGTTAAGGAACTTAACGAGCCCCGTTATATGTCCATCGCGCAGATTGAAGCGGCTTACAAAAAAACAATCGCCACCTGGACTGAAATCGATGTCAATCTCTCTCCCGAGGACGCCGGTCTGAAGGCCAGCCCGACTCAGGTGTGGAGAAGCTTCACGCCTGCACCAAAGGGTAAGGGCGAAATGCTTGTCGGCACTGTTCCTGAGATGGCTTCCGCTTTAGTCAAGAAGCTGACCGAAAAACATGTGCTGTAATAACGAAGGGATGTGACATAAATGGCTGTTAGAATAATAGATGACAAATGTAAGGGCTGCCAAAAATGCATCAAGGCTTGCCCCTTTGACGCGATCACAATGAACGAACGACTGGCTGTCATCGGTGCGGCTTGCACAAGCTGCGGCGCTTGCATCGAGGTCTGCCCGTTTGCCGCCATCGAAAAGCTCGATGAAGCAAAAAAAGGTGTTGACATCACACTTTATCACGACGTTTGGGTCTTTGCTGAGCAGCGTGAAGGCAAGCTCATGGGTGTTTCCATTGAGCTCCTCGGCGAAGGCAAAAAGCTGGCGGGCGAAATTGGTTGTAAGCTTTGCGCGATTCTCCTGGGCGATAAGGTTGACGGACTTGTTGAAGAACTGTTTGAAAACGGCGCCGATAAGGTCTACTATGCCAGCGCGCCTGAGCTCGTAACCTACAACACGGACGCCTATACAAAGGTCATATATCAGGCGATTCTGAAGTATAAACCCGAAATCGTCATCCTCGGCGCGACGCATATCGGCCGCGACCTTGGTCCCTGCCTCGCCGTTCAGTGCGGTACAGGCCTCACCGCCGACTGCACAAAACTCGACATCGACCCGACTGATAAAAAGCTCATGCAGACACGTCCGGCCTTCGGCGGCAACCTCATGGCCACGATTCTCTGCCCGAATCACCGTCCGCAGATGTCGACTGTTCGTCCCGGCGTCATGGAGAAGCCGAAGAAAGTTAAAGGTCAGAAGGGCGAACTCATCAACCTGACCGTCGCTTTCAAAGAAAACGATATCCGCATGCAGGTTCTGGAGCTTGTCAAGGGTCTCACCGAGAAGGTCTCCCTTGTCGACGCTAAGATCATTGTATCCGGCGGTGCCGGCCTCGGCAATCCCGAAGGCTTCAAGCTCATCAAGCAGCTGGCTGACCGCCTTGGCGGCGTTGTCGGCTCTTCACGTGCCGCTGTTGACGCTGGCTGGATTGACCACGCCCATCAGGTCGGACAGACCGGTACAACTGTTAAGCCCGACCTGTATATCGCCTGCGGTATCTCCGGCGCTATTCAGCACCTTGCCGGTATGCAGAAGTCCGGCTATATCGTTGCCATCAACAAGAATGAAAATGCCCCCATCTTTGAAGTCGCTGATTACGGCATCGTTGGCGACCTCTATAAGGTCATACCGGAAATCATCGCAGCATTAGGTTAATTACTTACATCATGTGACTGAAAATCCTTGAGATTCCCAATCACATAAATCCTTACGATAAAAAAATGCCTCAACGGTTTATTCCGTTGAGGCGTTTTTGTGGTTTACGCAGGAAAATTAATAATTATCCCCTTTTGCCAAAATGTTGATAAGTAAACCATTCCCCGGCTGATATGATGATTGGACTTCCTCCAGCATGCTGTCATAGAAAGCGATGGCTGAATGCTGCCGTTCTTTAGCTATTTCAACACCGCGTTTTGTATAGAACTTATCGTAGAGCTTCTCAAGCTTGAATTTATACTCCTGAAAAAAAGAGGGTTCCAGCGTATGGCTGCCGTCGGAAACAGAACCATCCGGTAAAAAAGAATACAGCGGTTCCACACCGTCGCCGCGAAAAAGGATTGTTCTGGCGATGCCGAGGGTGCCCGTGGCGTCGATCTTGTCGGCGTCGAACACGATTTTTGCTTCAATACTCTGAGGCTGCAGGTCTGTTCTGTACCGGTGCGATGCGATGCAGGCCTTCACGTGCTGTGCCCGATCCTCTTTCCATCCGTTGGAGGTCAAAAACGTATACGCTTTTTCGCCGCCGGCTAATGCGTGGCAAACGGCCGGGTTCTCGTTCTGCTCTTCCCTTCCGATATCGTGCAGAAGGCAGGCTGCAATAAGCACGTCCTCATCGATGTATCCCTCATATTGCGCAATGTCCAGCGCGACGTAAAGCACTCTGTAAATATGCTCCTTATCATGCGCGCTGTCCTTCATACAGGCGAGCATATAATCTTCAATTACCCGGTATTGGTCGTTCGTCAAGAAATTCACCTCATGCCAGCATATGTACTACGTCCTCTGCGGTTCCAGTTGTTTCACGCTTTTTCTATCGAGAAGGCCGCCGGTCATTGCCTCTATAAGATAGCGAGTGATTTGATCGGACGGCTTAATTTCACGGATCACGATGAGCGCGTTGATGATATCCATCAGGATCAGCTTCCGCTGACTCTCCTTCAGGCCTCTGACGCTGATATGGACAAGCTCATTCACCGTTTTGTCGAGCAGCTCAGGAACGTGCTTCGCCCAGACCGGGATTGTCTGAATGGTCAGTCTTGAGGTAACGAATTTTTCATCGTTGCAGAGGCTCATAAAAGTCTGGAATATACGGGCGAATTTCCTTTTTTCATCCCATTTGATATTAGCACCTATAAGCGTTACGCCTATGGTTCTCTGATAAGAGTTTTCGTTGCTCAGCTTTGATACGAACAAATCCCAATACGGGTAGACATCAGAATACGTTCCGCTCCGCTCACATAACACGAGAAATGCCAGATATCGTATTTCATCATTTTTTTCCGCAAGCAGCGGCACAAGGAATTCTATATATTCCTTCGTCAGACTGGCAGCAAAGCCCTGCACATTATTTCTCTGCGATATCAGCGTCTCAATATTCATGTCATGTCCACATCCTGCTTGTCAACTATCAATGATCTTATCTTTTAAGTAATTAAAGCAATCTTGTACAGCAGTTATTGGCTGGAATACGGCTCCCGACATTTTGGGCAAACTTCTCTGTGGATACAGATAATGCTGCCGCATTTCTTACATGTCCAGCGCCTTTCCTCATATTGCAGGAATTCTTCCATACCATGCTCTTTTATGTACTCCAGGTTTTCAATTTCACTCATATGATATTTTGTCCGATAACGGTTATCCAGCTGCGCAAGCCTTTTGCATGGAAAATCCTTGCAGTTATAGCAAAAGCCCAGTGCGCTTTCCTTCATTCCGGCACAGTTTTTAATTCTGCAGCTCCTGCATGATAACCGGTTCGATCCCGGCCTGCAGCCCTTGCACGGCTTCGTCTGCCTCTGGTAAGCCAGGCACAGCCTGCAGTTCATCCCACAAGGCGCGATTAATTCCGCCAGCATTTCAGACATAATTCCACCTCACAAGCTATTCAGAGTAATATTCATCCTCAATCCATTTGGCAGGATTACTATCTATGTATTGCCACTTCATCATATAGTCGTTATCATCTCTAATAATGTGGTCATAATATCCAGTCTGCCATAGATCGGTTCCACAGACCCTATTTGTATATCTTTTCAATGACGATACATACTTCGGCAACACGGCATCCGTAGGGCGCGGCTTCCCAGACGCGCCGCCGTTCTGATCGCTTATTATCGTGATCAATAGATGAACATGATTTGGCATAATCACATATTTATCTACTTCAAGTAATTCGGAATGCTCGTCTAAATATTCTATAGCACCATCAACACATAATCCGTAATCTGAAAGCCTGGTCTGCGGCGCGTCTAGGAAGCCGCGCCCTACGATTTTGGATAGTGTGCACTGCTTTACGTTGGTGCAGATTGTTATGAAATAAATCCCTTTCTGGCCGTAATCATATTCTTTCAGCCTGGGATGTTTACGTTTTGGTAAATCCATATTGATCTCCACTTAATACATCCGCACATTGACAAAAAGACGACCTTTTTTGGTTTCTTTGACGATGCCTTCGTAAATAAACCGTCCATAACCGCGGACTGATATAATTGAACCATCATTCAATTTATGGCTTGTATCCTCCGTCAACCGACTGTTGATATACACTTTACCACGGTCGAAAAGCGCCTGGCTTTCGCCGCGCGGCATTTTATAAACCGCGGCAATGACCGCATCAAGCCGCTCTGAGGCGACGTTGACGCTTGTCAAATCAGGTTTTTTAACAGCAATATCAGGTAGTGTTTCTATGATTTCGCACCCCACTGATGTATGCTTGACCTGCGTAAATTCCCGGACGATGAAATCAGAAATCGAATCCAGGCAGAACAAGTAGCCGCAATTCTCATGCAGAATAATATCGCCCAGAACATTTCGGCGGACGCCGAGTGCCATCAGCGCACCGAGAAAATCCCGATGCGTCAGAATATCCGCAAATTTCTGTGAGAGCGGCAGGATGGCGATGCAATCGACCGGTATCTTTTCGTCATAACCGCAAAGCGCTTCATTGCCGAATTGCGCTACTTTTCGTTCTGCATCCTCATACCCGCCGAAAAGGGTAAACGATGAGGAATGCACTTCAAATTTCATGCCGAGCAGTACGTCCTGATCAGCCGTCGTGAGAAATTCCGAGTAAGTATAGCTCTGCTTTGAAAACGAACGGCGTGCGAGCTCTGACACTCGGTTTCTCAGCTGTTGAATATCGTCCGGCATCATCATGCTTCCTTTTGGTATTGATTTCATGGCTTCATATGGTAAAATCTCATCAGGATTGTAACACAATGCAACGCTACGCTATAGGGAGAGAGAGATAAAGTGGAAAAACAAATTGCATCCCTGTTTGAGGAATATGCCAAGGAACACTATTTTTCCGGCGCGGGACGCGTTGCAAAAGGTGACGCGATTCTCTTCAGCAGGGCTTACGGATATGCGCACCGGGGCTTCCTGATACCGAACACTGTTGATATGATGTTTGATTCAGCCTCCGTTACAAAACTGTTTACAGCAGTCGCCATATTGCAGCTTATTGACCGGGGTTTATTGAAGCGCAGCGATAAGATTACGGAAATAGTTGATCTCAAGGGAACTCAAATCCCTACCGATGTCACGATTTCACAGCTTCTCACACATACATCGGGAATTGCGGACGACGCCGATGAGGAAGCGGGCGAATCTTATGAGGCTTTGTTTATTGACAAGCCCAATTATTCAATCAGGAGCTGTACCGACTTCCTTCCGCAGTTTGCTTATAAGGAACCGCTCTTCAAAGCGGGAGCAGGCGTCAGATATAATAACTGTGCGTTTGTTCTACTCGGACTAGCCATTGAGAAATTGACAAATCAAAGATATCAGACATTTGTTGAAAATGAAATATTTAAGAAATGCGGTATGAATAATTCCGCCTTCAGCGCCAAGGACGACAGCGTCGCAAAAATGGCTGAAGGTTACTTTTTAAGCGGCACAGATCACGACGACGCGCCGATATGGCGCAAGAATATTTACTCGTACCCTCCTGTCGGGACGGCTGACGGCGGGGCCTATACAAGCGTCGGCGATCTCGATATCTTCATACACGCATTAAAGAACGGAATGCTGCTCACGAAGGAACTATCAGAAGAAATGTTCAGACCGCAAACCGGTATAGAAACTAATTCAGAATGGGGCAAAATCATCAATGGATTTGGCTGCCACTTTTTCTACGATACCAGCGGCACGCTTGTTCGGATGTATAAAGAAGGTCAATGTGCCGGTGTCGCGGCGATGCTGGCGTATTATCCCGGTATCGACACAACGAGTATCATATTGGCAAATCAAACCTGCAATGTCTGGGAGCTGCATTGGAAGGTAGAGCAAATCCTGTTCGGCAAAGTCTAAACGCCTTCCGTCAGCGGCTCAAATGCCGCTCCTACCAGTTCCGAGAGCAGGTTGGGGTCAAGCTCAGCCTGATATCCGACCTTTCCCGCACTGACAACAATCGTCTCCAGCATGAGCGCCGTTTCGTCGATGACCGTCCGGAACGGCTTTTTCATGCCGACAGGGCAGCAGCCACCGTGGATATAGCCGGTCAGCGGCAATAGCTCCTTTTGTTTTATCATGGCTATTGATTTTACCGATACTGCTTTTGCGGCTTTTTTTAGATCCAGACTCTCTGCAACCGGTATGACAAAAACAAAGTTTTCTCCTGAATTCGCGACGGTGACAAGTGTTTTAAACACACATTCGGCTCGTTTTCCGATCTGCCGCGCCACCGAAACACCATCCAGAATTGACGCCTCGTAGGTATACGGTGTATAGCTTATTTTTTTCTGCTCCAATAGGCGCATCACATTTGTTTTTTCCATCATTAAAGCTCCCGGCTGTTACTCCTCGATAATATATCATCTCTTCCTGCAATGGTCAATATTGGAAAGATATTCTTGTTGCGGTGAATTTAACGCTAATGCGTTTTGCCTTTACTTCATGCTTCATCCTGTGCTAAACTGATTCTAAGATAAAGTACTCCAAGCAGTACTAACGTTCAGGGGATATAAACATGGAAGAAATAAAAAAAGGTCGCTGGCACCACTATAAAGGCAACGACTATGAGGTACTTGATATCGCTCTCCACTCGGAAACCATGGAGCCGATGGTGGTATACCGCGCGCTTTACGGCAACGGCGGTCTTTGGGTTCGCCCCGCGTCGATGTGGAATGAGACAGTCATTTTTAACGGAGAATCAGTGAAGCGCTTCACCTTTATTGATGACAATTCAGCGAAAGATACTGAATGAACTATGATGTATAACTATACCGTTATTTACTCAAAGCGCAGAACCTTAGGGCTTGAAATCACGAAAGATTTAAGAATCCTTGTTCGTGCCCCGGTCCGCACCTCAAAGCAAAGCATTGAGCAGATGGTTCAAAAACACACGCACTGGATAGAATCTCATCTTGAAAAGCAGAAAAAACGCATCGACGCGCGGCCTGCACTCAATAATGAAGACCAGGAAGCGCTGAGAAAATTCGCAAAAGCCGTCATTCCGGTCCGCGTTGACTATTACAGCAGAATAATGGGTCTCACGCCGACCGGCATCACGATTACAAGTGCCGAAAAGAGGTTTGGGAGCTGCAGTTCAAAAAACCGCCTCTGCTTTTCATGGCATCTCATGCGGTACCCCGAAGCGGCCATCGATTATGTCGTCGTGCATGAGCTTGCGCATATCCGTCACAAAAACCACAGCAAAGCGTTTTATGCGTTCATTGAATCGTATATGCCGGATTACAAGGAGCACAAAAAGCTGCTGAAGGGATAACCATGATCCACAAACGCGCCAGTCACTGTCACAAAAGCAGGGCTGAGATCTCAGGAAGGCTGTGATATATCTGAACACAGAACGCGCAAAACCTCAACCCGATAGAGTTTTTACTGTAGAGGAACAAATGGGTCTTCTGGAATTCCTGCTGAAACAGTTGAAGGATAAGTCCAGAAACAACGTCAAGTCGCTCTTAACGAATAAAACCGTATCAGTCGACGGGAAAACAGTGACGCGCCACGACCACCCGCTCAAAATGGGTCAGACGGTTCGAATCTCGTCGCAGGAGCATATGCTGCAGAAACAGTTTAAACAGCTGAAAATCATTTATGAAGACGACGAACTCATCGTTATCGATAAGCCGGCAGGTCTGCTGACAATAGCAACAGAGAAAGAAACCGAGAGAACCGCTTATCACCTCATGACAGACTACGTCCGTATCAGCGGGGCGAAAAATCGCATTTTCGTCGTTCATCGTCTGGACCGTGACACTTCCGGCGTCTTGATTGCGGCAAAGAACGAGAAGCTGAAGCTGGCCCTGCAGGATGACTGGAGTAAACTTGTGACAACGCGCAGCTATACGGCGGTTGTTGAAGGCATCCCGGAGAAAAAAAGCGGCCGGATACAATCCTGGATCAAGGAGACAAAAACGCTTGTATCGTACTCGAGCAGCGTTGCCGGTGATGGTCAGGAAGCCGTGACAAATTATGAGGTTTCGGATGTTTCAAATGACTATGCACTTGTGAATGTGGCGCTTGATACAGGCCGAAAAAATCAAATCAGAGTCCACATGAAGGAGCTCGGCCATCCTGTCGCCGGAGATAAAAAATACGGCGCGAAAACAAATCCGTTGGGTCGCCTCTGCCTCCATGCCGACAAGTTCGCGTTCTGCCATCCTTTTACAAACAAATTAATGACCTTCGAAAGCCCTGTACCAAGGAGTTTTTTAACTTTGATGCAGCAAGAAAAGCAGCCATAATGCATCGCGAACAGACCAGCAAATGGGCGGATAACCGCCCATTTGTGTTACGCGCTTATATTGTTACTTGCTCATAGCCGACACCTGGTTTTGGGCTTGTCCCTGATTAGAGGTCTGTCCCTGATTAAGGGTCTGTCCCTGGCCTTGTTTCATACCCAATATAATCTGCGGTATTTTATCCATAAGGCTCGTGGCGCCTCCGGCAGCATTCATTGGCAAGACTGAGACATCCTGACCATTAATGACGATAACGGCATCTGTACAGAGCTTTGCCCCGAGTCCCAAAGCGCCCGTACCGGACGCTGACGGCATTCCGGCGCTCATGCCGGGGGTATTTCCCTGCTGCCCTTTCATATTCGCATTTCCACTGCCGTACCCCAATGTGATTGATACAACAGGTAAAAAGGTTTTATCTCCCTGCGTGACCGGCTTCCCGATAACACCTTCCTTCTGCGTGAAATCCTCGAGGCTTTTGAATAGAGTATCCACATTTTCAGTTAAGTTCAGCTGGTCCATAATTCTTTCTCCTTCTGGTGCTTATAAATTTAGTTCTGAGCATATTGATAAGAGTTTTTCCGGTGTTTAACTCTGTTTTTGCGCTTATTTTCAAAAAATCGTTTTCAGTGTAAAATACCGGCTCCAAAGCAATATCAGCTGATCTGATGAGGGTTGCGGCGAATTCGGCCGCTGTGCAAAATATTCCAGTTAAGTACGGCTCGTTAAAACCGTAAGAGATTGTCGCACTGGTGTTAGACAGCGCCAGCGTATCAAAAAGCTTCTTTTTTGACCGGCTTTTTTTACTTGGTTTCATAAACCCTGCGACCATTTTCTTTCGCAAAACAAACACGGTGATATGAAGGCGGAATTCAATGATCCGAGCCACAATTCTGATGAATGGAATCCATCTGGCCACCGCGTACATGTCCATTTCATTCGTATCAAAGAAAAACGAAATCACGACTGGTTCAAAAAACGCTGCAATAATAACGACTGCAAGCAGAGACAATAAAAGCAGTAAAAAATACATATGAGCTTACCTCGTTTTTATTGTTGCTTCTTTCATAATAAATATTATCTTTTTGATAGCATACCATTTTTTTCTGCAGCAGAACTTTGTTTTCAAACACAAGAAAACCGGATGGACAATTGTGTCCACCCGGTCGTGATGCTGACTTTTTCGATCAAGTGCTTCGCTGCTGCTAAATAACAGCGCTTACGTCTTTTTCAATAAACTTCCTTTCAAATTCCTCGGCCGAGACCGGTTTGCCAAGCAGATAGCCCTGTACCTGCCTGCAGCCAAGCTCGCTGAGAATCTGCAGCTGTTCCGTCGTCTCAACACCTTCGGCTATCGTGACCTTACCGACAGCGTTTGACATCGTAATGATAGCCTTCACAACCTCCACACCGCTCCCGCCTGGAATTTTCAGATTATCGATGAGTGATTTATCAATTTTAATCCTGTCAAAATGATATTTGTTCAGGTAACCAAGCGATGAGTATCCCGACCCGAAGTCGTCAATTGAAACAGAGATTTCGAGTTCTTTAAAGAGATCGAAAATCGGCTTGACTGTCGCTTTTTCCTCAATCATCAGGTTTTCGGTAATCTCCGCATCAATCCATGACGCGTTGAATTGATTCGTCGTAATCAGCGTTTTCAGCGTCATGAAAAAATCATCTTCCGTCAGTTGTTTTGGGGATATATTTATACCCATTTTGAGATGCAGTGCATATTCTGTATTCCATTTAATGATCTGTTCCACAGCTTTGAACAAGACCCATTTGCCGATTCTATTGATATAGTTGATCTCCTCGGCTATCGGCACAAAGACGCTCGGTGGTATATAACCATGTTCCGCGCTTTTCCAGCGTATGAGTGCTTCGGCGCCGATGAGCTTTTTATCCGGCAATGTAAACTGCGGTTGGTAAACAAGCTCAAATTCTGTCTGGAGGTCGGCATTTCGGAGGAGTGCCTCGATTTCGTTTTTCCGGCTGATGTTCTCTTTGAATGACGGGCTGAAGAATACGAATTTATTATATCCTTCGGCCTTAGCCTTGTACATTGCGATATCAGCATTCTTCATGACGGAAACACTGTCGCACGCATCCTTTGGGCATATAGAAACGCCAATGCTGATCGTCAAATACAGGACCTGATGATCAACATAAATCGGTGCACCGCATACATCGATAATCTGCTTACAGATTTCAGTCAATTTATTGCGGGTAAGTTTACCGTGCATTAGGATGACAAATTCGTCTCCGCCGAGCCTTGCCAGAACGGCGTCATACTTATTCCACGAGATCAACCTGTTTGATAGCTCGATAATGACCCGATCGCCAACATCATGACCGTAACTGTCATTAATTGTTTTGAACCTGTCGACATCGAACTGCACAACAGCAAGCGTCTTACCATCCTTCAGCGTCCTTATCGTCTCATCAAGAATTACAGAAAAATAGCGTCTGTTGTAGAGATTCGTCACAGTATCCTGATTTGCGAGCACAGTGAGCTCCTGCAGCTGCTCATAAATTCGTTTCTCCAATGTACCATTTATCAAAGTTTCGTTTTCAAGCAGTCTTCCATTCTCTTTGGCGAGATGAATAAATTTAACAGCGGCATGATAGAGTGCGATTATTCCGGCGAACATGAAAAGGTCGATGAAATAAAAACCTTCTAAAACGACAGTCAGCACGGGAAACGCCAGTAAGTATAGCCACAGGCTTCTGCCAACATCATCAGATGCAGATTGATTTTGGAACGACCCATTCGCCAGTGTCTTCCACAATGCGCCGAATGCAATGAGTACCAGTGAAACGACTAAAAGCACGTCAGTAATTGAGCCTGAATAATAAATGTTTTGGTACGTGCAGTACAAATAGAATAAAACAGCGGCGTAAAATAAGAGTATACCTGTTCTGACGAGGTTTACATATACTGGTAAATTCCTCTTAAGTCCCGAGATGAACAATATCAAAAATTCTGCGATGATGAACATATCAAAAAAAATACCGGCGGCGGACAGTACACCATAGCTTGTTAAAAGCTCTATGGCCTGTTCCCCTCTGTGAAATAAAACAATCCAAATAAAAAGGACGCTCATAATACCGATAGCCAGAGCCTCGACGACACTTTTGATGCGTTCCCATTTACTGTAACTTCCGATACCAATGAATACAGTACCGAATCCAATGACGATATTAGCACTCATATATCCCAATAAGACCGGAATATTGTGTGCAGGTGCTTTCCCCAAATTTAAGTAAACACCCCACGCAATGTCGGATAACATCCAAAAAAAACAGCCGAACGCAAAAAACAGCAGCGCCAAATTTTCCTTTTGTTTACGGTTGGACCGTAAATAGGCAAAAAGTAAAGCACAGCCTGATAATGCGTCTATCACTGGCGACAGGACTTCTCCGATTCGTAATGACCGGGACATTAATGAATAAGCATAAACGCCTGCCAGAACGACCACGAGTGATAGAAAGACCAAGAATACGGATTTCGTCTTCGGCACAATGGGGCCTCACTTTTCGATATTTCAAGAAAACAATATAGGAGACAACACTTATACTTTATATCGTGATAATTCTCTGTCATTTTAGTTAATTTTTTATATAATTTACATTTGATATTAAATGTGTCATTTTATGCATAATAAGAATACTGATTGGAGCAGTGATGCCCCAATCAGTGTTAAGGAATGTCAATTTGTTAATCTGTTAGATTTCCGTTTCCATTGACCGGTATAACATCGCCTAAAAATGTCGGTAAAGGCTTAATCGTGCAATAGAAGACATCTTTAGCCCGCGCCAGAATCTCCCTGAAATCGCGTATTGCCTGTCCGGCATACATTCTCGGGTTAGAAACAACACCATACGCGTCAAGCCCGAGGGCTTTGGCTATATAAAGTGCTCTGTACATATGGTAATCCTGCGTGACGATGACGATTTTCTTTGCTGCGAAAACATCACGCGCGCGGTACATGCTTTCATAGGTCGAGAATCCGGCGTGGTCCTGAAACACGTGCTCAGACAGTATACCTGATTTAATAGCAAAATCTTTCATGACCTTGACTTCATTATAATGGACCTTGCTGTTGTCCCCACTCATGAGGATTCTGTCCGAGACACCGAGCTGATATAGATTGATGCCCTCAAGAAGTCTGTCCTCAAGCATGGCACTTGGATATTTATTTGAGTAAACGCCTGCGCCGAGAACAAGGATACAATCGACATCTTCAAGGCTGATCGCTTCAGATACTGTTACGAATCTGTCGCTATTTTCACTGATGACGATTCTGTTCATACCGACCATAATAATGACGCCTGTAATCGCAATGATAAGTATCCCCGAAATCACCCTCGATATTAGTTTGACACAGCTCTTCTCTCGCTTGACTTCTGCTGCTTTTTTTATTTTTTTATAAATTTGCATAGTGACCTCTTTGTAATAATCTATTCCGCCTTTGTACCACAGTTCGAGCAGAAGCGCACACCGTCATCCAGCTTCGCGCCGCAATTCGTGCAGATTTTGGCGACAACCTGAGACGCTTCTTTTTCTTCAGACGGCGGTTCGGCAATTTTTGTCCCGCAGGCGGTGCAGAATAAGGCCTCATCTTTGAGCTCAGCGCCGCAATTCGGGCAGCACTCAATTCCCCTGAGCTTCTTAATCTGATCCTCGTGCTCTTCAATCCGCTGTTTCGCCTCTTGGATGGCCGCGACGAAAACAGCGAGGTTATCATCAGGCTTGTCACAAAACAGCTCAAAATATTTCTCGCCGAGCTTGCAGTAGGTTTCAGTGATGACTCTCTTTTCCGAAGAAATCTGAGTGTTGATTTTTGATGTCTCCGCCATAATTTTTGTTTTTTTAATGGCGTCCTGACCCGTTTGGGACACCTTCTTGCCAATATCCTCAAAAAATGCCATACTTCATCTATCCTTTCGTTATGTAATCAATAACTTATATTAAGCATATGCTCTATCTATTCCGGTAATTTGTTCCTCATTACTTTAGCATAATATACCGAGGTTTTCAAACTAATTATATATATTTTGGAATATTATTCCACAGAATAATTTCGAGTTTTTATCTCATACTATACTTGGACACGTCAGTATTCCTTAAGGAAACTTAATGAGTCGGTGTCATAATAGAATATCGTCAAGCAGGTTTTAGTCGTTAAAAACTGGGAGATGATTAAGTTGGATAGCGTCAAATGGCCTAACTTTATTCGGGCAGTAATTCTCGAATTGTAGGCAAGAAGTTTAAAGACAAACATTATTTCCGCATAAACTAAACACAGGCTTGGAAAGACAGGGATTCTCTATTGAATCCCTGTTCTTTCGTCTTGGCGCGTTCACTCACCGCAAGGCAAACGGTGCGATGTGGGCATCGCACCCTACAAGGTGGTGCCCGTAGGGGGCGATGCCCACATCGCACCGTCGTTACCGTAAACGAAGCTAACCATGAATTACAAAAAGTTAGCGGGCGAATTTACGCCCGCCAAACTTATAAAAGACTTTTATTTTTGACTAAAGCTCTGTTTTCCAGAGGCCATGGAGATTGCAGTATTCAAAGGCTGCAACCGGCTTATCGTCAACGAGTGTGAATACTGCCTCAGGCGCTTCGCCGGGTTTTAAGCACTTACGCTGGCCACCCTTGGCTGTCTGAAGGTAAACCCACATAATATAGTGCTCCTCAAGCATCGGGTGCGGTATCGAGCCAATTTTGACTGTCACCTTATCGCCGTCTACAGCGACAACCGGGACGTGCTTTTCATGGCTGGCATCAGTGGTATTTGCCTTAAGCTCCTGCATCTCTTCACCGCAGCAAATGATGGGTACACCGGATGCGTGAATGATGCCGATCAGATTGCCGCAATGCTTACAAATAAAAAAACGCGTTTCACAATTCATAAATTTCCTCTTTCTGCCGCTGCGCGCCGGCTTTTGACGATAAAGTTAACTTATCCCACGCAAATGATAAGTCATGAGCTTTTGTTCATACTGCTTCGTTCCAAACGAAATATTATGATATAACAATACCATATTCAACCAAGGTATTCAACCTTCTTTGTCCTTTGCTGGTTGTCTGATCAACCCATTTTTTTACCCGTAAAAACACATATGCCAAAAAAGGGACCGCATGCATCAATAATTTTGACATATGCCTAAACTCCATTTACTTGAAATGTCAGACTGCGTATGTTAAACTGATTTCAAAAAAGTAACATGCTACGTAAACGCTGCATTGCACGTGTGTGCACCGCAGTATGCGCTTGCAATGTCTGAGGTGAAAGGTAATAATGCTTAAAAAATTCATAGCGCTCTTTGGCGCGCAGGACATGACAGTGGGCAACCCCGTCAAGTGCCTGCTTAAATTCTCTGTGCCTCTTCTCATCGGCAATATCGCACAAATGCTGTATTTCACGGTCGATTCTATTATTGTGGGCAAGTATATGGGCGACGCCGCACTGGCGGCCATCGGCGTCAGCGCACCGATCCAAAATCTTTTTCTTGTGTTCTTTATGGCGATCGGCACCGGCGTCACCATCATGGTCGCACAGTATTTCGGTGCAAAGGATTTTAATAACCTCGGTGATTCTGTCGGCAATTCAATCACGCTCATTGCCCTGATGTCTATATTGATTACAGGTTTTGCCACGCCGCTTACGGGCGCTATGCTCAGAGCCGTCAACACACCGCCGGAAACATTTGAAATGGCGAAGGTTTATCTCCAGATCCTGTTCATCGGAACGGCGGCCAATGGGTTTTACAATGTCCTATCAGGCGTTTTGAGAGGGCTTGGCGATTCATTTTTCCCGCTCATTGTGCTGCTCTTCACCGTCATCCTTAATGCGGTGCTTGAAATCTGGTTCGTGGCCGGTCTCCGCTGGGGCATGACCGGGGCGGCCTGGGCAACGGTCATCGCTCAAACAATATCTGCCGTCGCCTGCCTTATTAAAATCATGAAGATGCGGAAAATCGTCCACATCAAATTCAAGATGCTCAAGCTGAAAAAACTAATTGTCGGGCACATCGTGCGCTTGGGTGTGCCAACTGGGCTGTCAATGGGCATTATGTTCTTCTCCACCATCGTTGTACAGTCCCTCATTAACAGCATGGGCTTTCTCGTCACCGCCGCCATCACAGCAATGTTCCGGCTTGACGGCTTCGCTGTTCTGCCAAGCCAGACATTTTCGATGTCAGCCTCAACATATACAGGCCAGAACATCGGCGCAGGCAAGTTGGACCGCGTCAGGAAAGGCACTTGGTCGGTATTCTGGATGTGCCTTATCTTCACCGTCAGTATGGTTGGGTGTATGCTGATCTTTGGGCGCCATCTGCTCGGCTTGTTCACGCAAACGGAAGCGGTCATCGATATGGGCATGAACTTCATCTATATCCTCGTCCCCGCCTATCTCGCCATGATCGTTGGCAATACCTTCAGCGGCGTGATGCGCGGTGCTGGCGACAGTATGGGCCCTATGTGGATATCCATCGGCGTCAATGTGCTGCTGCGCGTCCCGCTCTCCTTTTTGATCGCCCATTTGACGATCAGTCAGATAAACCCAAACGGGCACCCAAATTCAACCTTTATCGCCCTCGATGTCGCCATGCTTTGCGCCGCGATCATCACGATCTTCTACTTCAGAAAAGGCAAATGGCGCAATAAATCCATCATACAGACACACGAGGAACCTGCCGCGGAAGAACTTGCATAACCGGCATTCCGCTAAAACATTCTTATAAACATAGAGCCGAAAATGTCCGCACTGCGCGGCATTTTCGGCTCTTCTTACTAAAAA
Organism: uncultured Eubacteriales bacterium; assembly: GCA_942492735.1. GTDB lineage: Bacteria > Bacillota > Clostridia > Oscillospirales > Oscillospiraceae > Sporobacter. The sequence goes on along the minus strand of OW818648.1, from coordinate 2,279,289 downwards.
TGACGATCAACTAGAAGACGACACTGCATTTAACAAACTGCTGATGTTTTGGAAAATAGTACTCGAAGTCGTACTTGGCGTATGTTACCGACTTTATCAGCGCGGCAGTATCGTTTAAATCAATAAATTTTTTTGTTTCGTTATCCATAATGTACAGGACATCAAACTGTGCGGTCAGCTTTCTTAAAAGCCGCAGCACGTCATCCGCAATTCTGACATTATTCGATTTGGCAAAACGTATGCTCAGTTTAATTTTATCAGACGGGGAAAACCTCTCGTTGATATGATTGACGATGCTCAGCACGAGATCAATGACACCGTTCACGCTTACCATTTCCATTGTGACAGTATCGCCGAATTTTTCAACAAGCACCGCCCCGTATGCATTAAGTGCCTCGGTTATATCATCCATCAGAATATTTTGTAACTTCGCAGTAAGTTTATATGCTTCATAACCCATCAATTTCTCTCCCTTCCCGCGAGTTGTTTAATAATCAGCGCAAGATGGATCTGTCCATTTTGGTTACTTGATTAATGTTTTAACAATCTTATTATAAAACTGTAATATCATATTGTATATGTACATTTTACAAAAATTACAAATATTTTCCTATTGCATTTGTACAAATCCCATGTGCTTACCGTAACTCAAACGAAAAAATAAGCCAGCCGGTTTCCCGGTCGGCTCATTTTTTCATTCGGATGCTACATGACTATTTTACCTCAGATGCATCGATTGCTGCAGTTTCCGGCAAGGTAACGCCGAGCTTGCCGAGCGTGATCAGCTTTAAGAGCGTTTCCAGAACGACGCTGCCACTGCTCGAATTGTTGTCTGTGCTAGAGCCCATATTGACGACGGTCCTCGGCACAAGATCAACCTTCGTATTTTTAATCGCATCCGTCAGTTTATCAATCACTTCCTGCGTGACACGATATTCAGCCCCACCGTAGGCCTTGACCTGCGCCTCAATCGCATTGGCTTTGGCAATACCGACGGCCTGCTCTTTAGATGCTTCCGCGTTGCCTTCCAGCCTTACTTTTTCGGCGTTTGCCTTTGCCAGCGCGGTAATCTGGCTCGCTTCCATTTCCGCCTTACTCGCCAGCGCTGCGCCGCTGTTGCGCTCGACCTCGATTTGTATCTTCGACTCTGTAAGTTTGCTCTGCTGGGCGGCGACAGCCTCCGCTTCACGCAGTGATTTTTCGCTTTCGGCAGCTTCCTGCTGCTTGTGATACGTTGTTTTTTTCTCTTCGGCAATCTGACGGTCACGGAGCTGCATCAGTATATTCTCAATCTGCTTATCATTTGGGTTTGATGACCTTGGTGTTCCGATCAAGACTTCCTCGAGTTCAAGATTGTATTTGCCAAACTTTTCTTTCATCTCCATGAGGGCACGTTCGCGAATAGCGCTGCGCTCCTGAATGAGCTCAATGAGCGTTTTTGTCTGCGCAACATCCTTAAAGTAAGCCCCGACCAGCGGGTCAAGCGATTGATTGACCAACATGTTGATATCACCGAACCTTTGGATAACCCACGGAGCCTGCTTGTAGTCAATGTGCATGACGACGGATAACGGCAGCGCCGGTTCAAATGCGTCCTTGGTGATGATGTCGACCTCTGCGAGATTTTGATCATACTTGTGTTCTCCGACCTCGCTCTTGTTCCACTTTAAAATGATATTCGTCGTCGGAACCTGAACAATTTTGCCAGCGTCCGTGTTGAATGCGTATTTGCCGGGCATGAGCGGTCTCTCAAGGACACCTTTGCAGCCTTCAGCGACAAGCTCGCCGTGCTTATAATCATCACCGGTCGTATCCACGCCCTCTTTACCAAAGAAGGAGACGACGACGCCGACAAAGCCGATCGGTACAACGGTCTTTTCTTTAAATTCGACTGTTGCAAAGAGTCTGTTGATATAGTAAGTACCATCGATCAGGGCTCTTATTTGTTTTCCTTTAAATCCGCCGAGTGCCAAAAACTTCTCAGGGTCCTGGAAATTTGCGTGTTCTTCTCCGACATCCGGGGCTATGATCTCGCCTTGTGGGAGCGGATAACCGTCGTGAACGGTCACAATGCCCATATAGTCACTGGCGCTCTGACTTTTGCCCATAATGACGATCGGTTTGAAGGCATCTCTTTCGACGAGCGTCTGATGCATCACCGAAATCTCCGCCATTTCGGCTTTTGTTCCGCTAAAAATCGTTTTGATTTCATTTGACGTGATGACGATGAACTGAGACAGGTTAATTGCATAGGTACCTTCTCTGAGTATGGCGCGCTGTGGGCCTTTTTGTCCACCGGCGTTTAGAAATCCTCTGACATCCTGAAAATTGTTTGCCTGCGGAACGACTTTACCAAGTGTCTGCGCCGGAGAAAGCGGTATGCCATCCCGTGCAAAAATATAGGCAATCTGTCCCTGAGGAATGGTGATCAGCGGATATCGATGTATCCTGTACATCAGTACAGTTCTGAAGTGAATACCACCGCGCAGAAGATCGGGTACGTATCCCGCTTCTCCATTTAGAGCAATGATGGAATCCTTGAGCGAGCCTCTGAAGCTCCACCACTTTTCGACGACGGCGACCTCGTTGGGGTTGATGACACGCAGTCCCAAAATTTTTGCAACGAAAACGTATAGGACAAGCAAACCAGCCAAGATGCCAATAATAATTGTTACATAATCCATGAGTATTCACCCTTCTTTATTAAGCTTCGCAGATGACCCAATACGCGTACTTTATCCTTATGCAATGCGAGCCATCCACATTCTGAATGATAGCACGCTGTATTCAAACAAATTACTTTAAGGGTTCAATTTATGAAGCCGTACACTCCCACGGTTCCTTGTCATACCGGATGCCCTTAAAGACGGGCTGACGCATGGAGCCTGTTGCTGTTTTCATCATATATTTAACGGTGCAGACAAGTTTGGGTTCTATCCAGGTTGCTCCCTCATTGCCCGGAGGCATCTCCTCAAACGGCGTTGTCCCGCGCTTAGCTGCTTTTTCCATCAGTTTGAAGTCATCTGATGAAACACCGAGCGTTACATGTCCCTTATAAAGCAGCGTTGCACCGTCATACTGTCCCAGTACGGCGCTCGTTACACCCTTCTCCTTCCGAATAAAGCCTGCGATGACAAAATCGTCGTCCAGCAGGTTTTTTATCTTTATCCAATCCTTTGTCCGTTTGTCGAATGTATATAGGCTGTTGCGGTGTTTAGCGACGATCCCCTCAAGACCCTGCTCTTCAGTCAGCTTGTACAACGCGGCGCCTTGTCCTTCAATGTATCGTGAAACGGCAAGTCTGCCATTTTCCGTGACAATGGCTTCAAGCTGTTTTTTTCGCGTTATGAGAGGCAGCGACGTGACCTCCGTTTTATCAACAAAAAGAATGTCATACGCGACAAAGGTGGCTGGATATCGGCTGCCATGAAGCTTGATTCTGAAGTTGTTTGTCGTGAGCGAACGTCTTTGAATCTCAAAAAAATCGGGCTTGCCGTCGACGGTAATAATCAGTTCTCCGTCCAATATGCAGCGCACCGAGACCTGTCTGTGGATATCGGACAGCTCCGGGACCTTGGGCAGCATTTTCATATTGCGCTTATTTCTGAGATCGGTGCCGGATTCGGGGTCGAGGTAAGCAACACACCGCTCTCCGTCAAGCTTCAGCTCGAAGATATAGTCGCTGCTGTCAAACGGTGCTCCCGTCGCGCCGATGAGCATCGGCTTAATTTCTTTTTTTCCAAAAATATCCGTCATGCCATGACCTTTTGCTTTTCAGGCTGTTTATTTGAATCGTCAGGCTGCTTCGCTGCCTGTTTGACACTGGCCTTTAAGGCATCCATCAGATTGATGACGTTCCCTGCGCTCTCCGTATGAGCTGTGAGAACTTCCCTGCCCGCTATCTTCGTTTCAATCAAATCGCGCAGCTTTGACTGGTATTCGTCGCGATATTCCTCCGGATTGAACGGTGTATCCATCGTGCCTATCAGCATCCGCGCCATTTCAAGCTCGGCCTTTTGAGACTCAGTTTTTGTATATGATTTTGGCAGGTCTTTGACTTCATCCCTAAAAAATAGTGTTGTAATCAAAATCCCGTCGTCTCTTGGAATGATCGCCATGAGAGTATCTTTCGTTCCAATGACGGTTTTGCCGATGGCCACCTTCTGCTCGGACATCAGGGCTGCTCTCAAAAGCTCGAAAGCTCTTTCGCCGCCGGGCTCTGGAATCGCCATATATGTCTTGTCATAATAAACCGGCGAAATTTCATCGAGTTTCGAGAAATGAAGAATTTGAATCGCCTTCTCTTTTTCGGTCTTTATTTTTTCAATCTCGTCGTCGGTAATCACCACATACCGGCCTTTGTCGTATTCGTAACCCTTGACGATATCGCCCGACGTCAGCTCCTCGCCGCAGTGGGCACACGTCTTTTTGTAACGGATACGCTCATTGTCATCCTTGTGAAGCTGATTTAAATGAATATCATTGTCCTGTGTCGCCGTATACATCGCAATAGGAATCGCCACAAGGCCGAATGAAATAACGGATCTGTGTTGGACTGCCATAATAACCCCCATTCCGCCGCTAAGCGGCGGCACAAATAATTAGGAAAAATCGATGTGTTTTCAAGCGGATACAATCCGCTTTGAAAATGACCGCCACCGTTTTTGGCGGCCAAATCGGTTTCTTCCGGGCGGGAAAAGCATTTTTCACGCTATTCTCCTATAAACATCGTTTTCCTTAATAACATTCCGCTTAACATTCATAATATTCCTTGCTCTTTGATGGACGGTCTCATTCGGAAATATGATCCAGTTTCCGTTTATTTACTAAATTACAATTTATTTTACTGGATACCCTACAAAAAATGTCGAATCGTGCGAATAATATAATATGGCCTGAAATAAAACGTTTTATATTTTATAGGCGGTGAGAATGTTGCAGACTACTAAGAGCGAATGTCTTTCACTCGAGCCGGAAGAGCTGATTGATCGCCTGAGAGACGGTGAAACCGAGATCAGAGAATATCTGATTAAGACATACTGGGAATACATACGGTCGATTGTATCGCGGATGACGGGACGAAAAGCAGATTCAACCGACGAATTCAGCGTTGCGCTTGAAGCCTTCAATGAGGCGATTGACGTCTTTGACAGCAGCAAGAACCCGAATTTTCTTGGGTTTGCCGGACTTGTCATCAACAGACGGGTCATAGACTACTTCAGGAGAAACAAGCGATTCGGCGTGGAATACCCGTTCTCCTCCCTCTTAGATGATCGCGAGGAGGATTATGAGCCAGCCGGTTTTCATCCCCCGCTCCTCCTCACAGAACGATTTGAAATTCAGGACGAAATATTATCGTTCAAGAATTCTCTTCAAGGATACAGCATCTCTTTTGACGAGCTTGTTCTATCCGCGCCGAAGCACACCGATACCCGGGCGATGTGCGCAGCCATTGCCAAAAAGCTTTTTGAGGATAAAAAGCTCTCCGCGAGACTCAGTGAAGACGGCCGACTCCCAATAACAGGGATCCTATCGAGCTTCAGCCTGAGCCGAAAAACAGTCGAAAAGAACAGAAAGTACATCATCGCACTTTATCTGATTCTCAAAAGCGACATGGAAATCTTAAAAGGGTATATCGAATCGTACATAAAGGGGGCGAATGCGCAATGATTCATACCGGTACGATCATGGATATTTCAAAAAGCAAAACGTACGTTTTCACCAAAACCTGCGATATGGTCCTTATTAAAACAAAAAACGAATATATGCTCGGCCAGCAGGTCACATTTTCAAATAAGGACATTTCAGCGCCTATGCGTCGGCTCCGTCTGAGCGATTTTCGCGCCCTTGCAGCGGCACTCCTTATTATCCTCGTCGCCGCAGGTGTCATTTTTGGGATATTCGGTCTTGACAAGAAAGGGTCGTTCGACGCAACGTGCGCGGCAGTCATCTCAATTGATATCAACCCCAGTATCGAACTGAGCATCAACAAGGAAAACAAGATCATTGATATTGTTTTCGCAAACGCCGCAGGGCAGATGATTTTTGACCAGCTCGACCTGAAAACGAAGCCAATCAACGACGGCATTAATAAGATTGTCGAATTTGCTAAAGCGAACGGTTTCTTAGGGGCGAGCTCCATTCTATTCATTTCGGCTGCTCCGAATAATACCGAAACCGACCAAACAGCTGAAGAACAGCTTCGGGAAATCCTGAAGTCTGCAGAAAAAAACGAGGCGGCAGAAATCGTCACGGTCTATATCGATGATTCACGCTTTATTGATGAAGCGAAAGCAAGCAACATTTCTATCGGAAGGCTGCTCCTGCACAAATTTGCTGAGGATTATGGTTTCGCCATGAGCTTGCAGGAGATTAAGGACAGCACCATCAGTGAGATTTTCAGCAAACTCAGCCTCGATGAGCAAACGAAGCCTCTCCTGCAGGAAGCGGCGCAAGCTGAAGCAACTCCATCAACAAACGCAACGCCGTCGGTAAAACCGTCAGATACAACACCGTCCCCCTCTGAAACGGTTCCGCCCAGCGCCACCCCTTCGAACACCACGCCCGAGGTCCACGTGTCACCGTCACCATCACCGTCACCGTCACCATCTCCATCGCCCTCACCGTCACCCTCGCCATCGCCTTCACCATCCGGTAGTTTCTCCCCCGGTTTAACGGCGACAGTCTTAAACGGTAAGATTAAGTTTATATGGACGCCTTTAAGCGGTACTTCCGTTACATTCAACGGCAAAACGTATAAGAATTTCTCATACTACAAGGTCGTTGCGTCAGAAACAGACCCGACCCCCATCTATCCAGATAACGGCTATCTGCAGGCCGTTTCCAAATACAGCACGTCAAGCTGGACAGTAGATCCGTCCGGAACCGATTACAACCAGTCGCCGACGCTGGAGCCCGGCGTTAAGTACTATTTCGCCATCACATACGTGTTTGAGAACGGGAAATTCACAACAAATACCGTGAGTACGACGGTTCCTTTATACAATGAGGCATCACCGAGCACGGCGCCGGCCGCGGCTGCTCCCCAGCTGAATGTTTCAACGTCAGGCAATACCCTGAATTTCAGCTGGACATCCATACCCGACCGAACCGTGACATATAACGGCAAGACGTATACAGACTTTAACTACTATAAGATCGTCGCCTCGCTCACGGACTCAACACCCGTCTATCCCGATAATGGTTACCTGTATTACGCTTCCGACCTTGGCTCGTCCAGCTGGTCCGTCGATCCATCTGCGGGAAATTATAATAAGTCTCCGACCTTGGAAGCTGGGAAAACGTATTATTTCGCTGTCACATATGTCTTTGGTAATGGCAAATACGTCACAAATACAGTGACCGCCACAATTCCGGGCTGCACTGCCCCGACGGCTCCAGTCTTCTCATCTCCGGCGCTGTCGGTTCTATCCAACGGCGGCATGCTGTCGTTTAACTGGTCAGCTCTACCGGGCAGCACCGTCATTTATAACGGAATGTCGTATGAAGACTTTCATTATTACAAGGTCGTCGCTTCCGAGACAAACCCCAATCCGATTTACCCCGACGACGGATACATCTGCGTACTGTCCGATTTCGGTTCATCGGGGTGGTCGACCGTTCCGGCAGAGGCAGGTCTGGAATCCGGAAAAACGTATTACTTCGCCATCACCTACGTATTCGGAAACGGCAAATTCGTCTCCAACACAGTGCAGTTAACAGCGCCGTAATAATTTGTGTGAAAACCGGTTGCAAAACTGATTTGTCATTCTGAACGAAGTGAAGAATCTCCAGGTGATCCTCGGCCGTTTCGCCGATATACGATCACCTGGAGATTCTTCGTCGCTTTGCTCCTCAGAATGACACTTAGCAACAAGTGCATTCATTTTTTACGGCAGCGGCCGCCTGGCGTATTCCTCGGGTTCCCAGCCTTCGAGCGGCAGACGCTGCATCGCGCCGAATATTTTGCTTTTCAGATCGGGGTATTGCGCGCTGAGGGTTTTTATAAGCGTCTTGACTTCCTCGCGCTTGGATTTACCGTTCATCGGACAGACATTTTCGACAATCGGCAGATGATGCCGGGCAACAAGGCTTCGTACAGTCGCCTCGCCGACATACAGCAGCGGTCGGATCTGCGTCACACCTGCCCTGCTCATATACGTCACCGGCTGGAAGCAGCTGATACGTCCCTCATAGAAAAGAGACAAAAAAAACGTCTCAACAGCATCGTCATAATGATGCGCCAGGGCGAGCTTTTTGATCCCCATACCGAGAGCAAGGTCGTTGAGCACGCCGCGCCGCATTTTCGCGCACAGCGCGCATGGATTTTTTTCCTTTCGATCTTCAAAGATGAGCTTACCAAGTCCCGTCTCGTGGAGTGTCAGCGGCACATTCAGCCTCTCACACAACTCCTGTACAGGCGTAAAATCCATCTCCTCATAACCCATTGATATGGTTATGGCCTGAAGCTCGAACTTTTTCGGATAATACTGCCGGAGATTCGCTAATGCGCAAAGCAGCGACACCGAATCCTTACCGCCGGAAACGCCAACGGCAATCGTTTCGCCGTCTTCAATCATTTTGTAATCCTCGACGCAGCGCCGTACAAGCCCCGTGAATTTATTCATATAAATCTCCATTCCGCCGCAAAGCGGCAGCACAAATAAATAGTAAAAACCGATGCGTTTTCAAGTGGATACAATCCGCTTCGAAAATAGCCGCCGCTTTTTTGGCGGGCAAATTGATTTCTCCCGCGCGTGAAAAGCATTTGTCACGCTATACTCCTCATTGCAGTACTTTTCTGTCTTTCAGGTCATAATAAAAAGTAAAATAGGTTTTGAGCAAATTCGAGATAATCGGCGTAAAATAGAGATATCAGAAGATCATCAAATGATAAATTAAAATAAACATAAACTGCTATTGACTTTGATAATTCGTTATGTTATAAAAATAAGGCACTGTTTGCACGTATTTTACGTGTTTGCAATATCTTTGTCAAAACTTATTTGTATCAATAATTTCATATGGGGGATATATTATGTCTACTACTCTTGCTAAAAAGGAGACCATGATACGCAAATGGTACATCCTTGACGCAGCCGGCAGACCACTCGGCCGTACGGCAGCACAGGCAGCTGTTTTGCTCCGCGGCAAGCATAAGCCAATCTACACGCCGAACGTTGACTGCGGTGATTTCGTCATCATCATCAATGCTGAGCAGGCAGTCTTGACCGGCAACAAGCTCACGCAGAAGTACTATCGCCGCCACAGCGGCTGGGTTGGCGGACTCAAAGAAGTACAGTATAAGAAAATCATGGCCGAGCGTCCTGAGCTCGCCATGCAGCTTGCTGTTAAAGGTATGATGGCCAAGAACAACTTAGATCGTCTTGCTCAGAATCGCCTTCGCATCTTCAAAGGCGCCATCCACAAGCATGAAGCGCAGAAGCCTACAGCCTGGACTCAGGAATAAGGGAGGAAAATAATAATGTATACAAGCAAAAAGCCCTATGTCTATGGTACGGGCAGGAGAAAGTCCTCCGTTGCCAGAGTCCATCTCTTTCCCGCCGGAACAGGCACCGTTACAATCAACGGACGCGATATGGACGATTACTTTGGTCTCGCCACATTGAAGCTCCTTGTCCGTCAGCCTTTCAACACGACAGGCACAGCCGGTAAATACGATATTGAAGCCAAAGTCGTCGGCGGCGGCGTAACCGGTCAAGCCGGCGCGATCCGCCACGGCATCGCCCGCGCCCTTCTTCAGGTCGACGAAACCTTCCGCCCCGCACTCAAAGCCGCCGGTTTCCTCACCCGTGACCCGAGAATGAAAGAGCGCAAGAAATACGGCCTCAAAGCCGCCCGCAGAGCGCCCCAGTTCTCCAAGAGATAATCTGCAAGCTATTATTGCAACAATATTAAAAGAGGCTCAACGCGATACAAAAGCGTTGAGCCTCTTTTAATTTATTTATTCAAAACGAGCATTTATGCGTCGATGAAATATTTTAACTGTATCAGCTACACTCTCATGCTTAATATTTTTTACATCAAAGCGTATTAATTTGAAAGTGATTTGCCAAATAAGTCCTATGCCAAATACTGATATTATTGTCCCTATGCCAACCTTTGCTCCTAAAATCCATCCAACAAAAAGAACGGTACCTTCTATTAAGCCTCGTATTGCTCCTATGGGTACTTTTGGCATTCGCTTTCCCAGCGCAACCATAAGTGCATCACGCGGGCCACACCCGAGGGCTGCGCCAATGTAAAAATAACTTGCAATACAGATAACAACTTGTCCGAGCAAGAGCATGAGTAAACCAAGCCAATAATTGGACATCGTGGGAACAATATTGATAAATCGGATCAGATCCACAAACACTCCTATCAGTATCGCATTGAGAATTGTACCGAAACCAATTTTTTCTTTCAACACATAGTCAATAACGATGATGATAAAGCCGGTAATAACAACGATATTGCCATATGATAATTTTGTCAAATAAGACCCACCCATACTGAATGCTTCCCAAGGGGCTAAGCCTATGTTCGCCTGTATGCTAAGAAAAATGCCGAGTGCATACAAGAACAATCCAAATATCAACCTAACTGTTCTTTTCAAATAGTTATTCATCGTCAATTTCGTCTTTCTATTCATGATATAGCAGCATAACGATATTTACATCTTCATTTGTTGTATTCAAATATCTATGCTTATAATTTGCAAGAAACTGTATTGCTTCACCTTCTTGCAAACAAAACGTTTCGTCTCCAACTTGTATGCTGAAAATTCCCTTTGTACAAATAATATATTCTCTGATACCTGCGTCATGGCAATCGGATACGCGTTCAGAATGGGCTGAAATGACATGACGAAATATTTCAAACTTTTTGTTTGGGTCAAATTCAAATAAAACAAATAACTCAAATCCATCCCATGCAGAGTAATGTTTAACGGTATCATTGGTAACTAAAGCTAATTGAGGTGTTTGGGTATGTGTGAGTTGAGCGAGCGGAACATTAATCCCATCACAAATTTTTTCAAGCACGGATATCGTGGGGCTTTTTGTGCAGCGTTCAATGTCACTGATCATACTTTTGCTGACACCAGCTAATCTTGCCAAATCATCCAATGTAAGATTTCTTTCCTGCCGAACTCTTTTTATATTTCTGCTTATAGTTTCACTTGCAGTAATCATTCGCGCCTCCACAATACTATAGCGAATTTTTTCCTCTTTAGCGGAAATGCTACTATATTGGGCGTTGTTTGTCAAGTGCTCCTTTCTTATTTTGCGTTTCAGTCATTTATGGCAAATCCGTATTTTCAGTTGGTTATGTAACTAACATTTGACATCATTCCGCATATTATATAAAATAATACAAGTCCTATATTGGGCGAGGAGGGTGAAGATTGTCGCTTGAGCATGGAATTATGGGCTTTTTGTCCATGAAGCCTCTGTCCGGTTACGATATCAAAAAGCTGTTTGACATGTCGGCCTCATACTTCTGGCCCGCGGACCAGACGCAGATTTACAGAACGCTGAAAAAACTCGTTAAGGAAGAGCTTGTTGAGCTCAAGGAGCTTAAAAAAGGCGAAACGGTCGACCGGAAGGTTTACGCTATCACAGACAAGGGGCGGGAGGCCTACTTGACTGCAGGCGCGAAAAACTCCGTGAACGACTTTATTTCACGGGACATGTTTCTGATGCAGCTGTTTTTCTCGGGCGCGCTGCCCAAGAAAGAGCAGCTGCGTCTGATTGACACGCAGCTTCGCAACATAAAGGCGTTTGAAAATCGCCTTATTGGCAACTACAGCGAAAACTACGATAATTTCACTGGAAAGACTGGCTTGTCCGGGGACGACAGACGGCTACAATCAGCCGTTTTTGCCCACCGCTGGGGACTCGTCAAATGCCGCGAGTACGCAATGCTTATGGAAGAAATCAAGGCGGAAATTACCGCAAAATAAGATGACAGCAGCCCCGAAAACAAGAATAAGGAGCAAAAAAATGAAAACCAAAATTGCACGAAAGCTAATCTCGACTTTTATGGCTCTGGCGCTGGTGATTTGCCTTTTGCCCGCGCTGACGCTGCCGGCAAGGGCGATTGTCACGACAGTGACATTTATAGATGATTCGCCCGAAGACATTAATGCCGCAAGCGGCAGCTTTGTACGACCCATCGAAGGCAAGACATTTACATTTGCTAACGGTTCAACAGCATATACTCCTAACTGGTTTAGCATCGATGCGAATACTACCTTAACCGGTATATACGCTAGCTCAACACGCAACGCAAACAACGGGGTCGATTTTACCGTGTCTGTTGCAGCGGGGCATACCTTTGATCTGACCGGATTTAAGTTTGCTGGAAATCATTATGCAGCAGAACCCAGCTATACGATATCCGTATACTATAACGGAATGGTTACCAGCATCCCATATACCGCGGCGAATGAAACCTTAATCACGAAGTCCGGTCTGACGTCGTTTAACGATGTTACCAGTGTCACCTTTACTTCTGATTCGTATGTCGTTTTTCAAGATCTTGAGATCGATGACGTAAAAGCCGCCCCCTTTATCACGAGCGCAACATATGATGCAAACACTGGCGTTTTAGCAGTAACAGGCAGCGGCATGACAACTGGCGACACTATTGCTGTCAACAAACTGACGCTGACCGGAGAGGGTGGAAGTACGTGCACGCTTACCTCTGGTAATGTGTTTGCCACCAGTGCAACCAACTTTTCGGTGACGCTCAACGCGTTCGACAAGGCCGCCGTCAATCAGATAATGAATAAAAACGGCACAAGCTCAACGGGCGGAACTACATATAATCTCGCCGCGGCGGAAGATTGGGATACGAATACCACTGCCTCGCTCATTATTGCCGACTTGACCGGCAACGGAATTACAGTCAGCAATGCCGCGCCGACGGTCACAGACGCGCGTATTTCCATCGCCGGAGCAAGCGGCACTGGCGGAGCGTTTAAAATAGGCGACACGGTGACGGCAACGTGGAACAACACCGCAGCTGGAGACAATAATAGCGCTACAATTACAGGCGTGACTGTAGATTTCAGTCAATTCGGGGGCGGTGCTTCTGTAGTTGCAACAAATAATTCCGAGACATGGACTGCTACATATCCGATAGTTGCGGGGGATATCGACGGCACGAATAAAAATGTATCGGTAACTGCCACGGACAATGCGGGGACCAGCACTACAAAAGCCGACACGACGAATGCGACAGTGGACAACGTTGCGCCGACGGTGACAGACGCGCGCATTTCTATCAGCGGAGCAAGCGGCACTGGCGGAGCGTATAAAATCGGCGATACGGTGACGGCAACGTGGAACAACACCGCAGGCGGCGATAATAATAGCGATACGATTTCCGGCGTAACCGTTAACTTCAGTCAGTTCGGCGGAGGAGCCGCCGTAGCTGCGTCAAATTCAGCAGGGACATGGACCGCTACATATACGATAGTCGCGGGAGTCCTCGACACCACGAATAGAAATGTCTCGGTAACCGCAACTGACAACGCGGGCAATGCTGCCACAACAGCCGATACAACGAATGCGACGTTGGACAACGTCGCTCCGACGGTGACAGCCGCGCGCATTTCCATCAGCGGCGGAACCGGAACGGGCGGAGCGCATAAAATCGGCGACACCGTTACGGCGACGTGGAACAATACCGCAGGCGGCGATAATAACAGCGATACGATATCAGGCGTAACCGTTGATTTCAGTCAGTTCGGCGGAGGAGCCACAGTAGTTGCGACAAATTCAGCCGGGACATGGACTGCTACATATACGATAGTCGCGGGAGCCCTCGACACCACGAATAGAAATGTCTCGGTAACCGCAACTGACAATGCGGGCAACAGCACAACAACAGCCGATACGACGAACGCGGCAGTGGACAGCGTAGCGCCCACGGTGACGGACGGTAACATTTCAATCAGCGGAGCAAGCGGAACGGGCGGAGCGTATAAAATCGGCGACACCGTTACGGCAACGTGGAACAATACCGCGGGCGGCGATAATAACAGTGATACGATTTCGGTGGTAACCGTTGACTTTAGCGCATTCGGCGGAGGAGCCGCCGTTGCTGCGACAAATTCAGCTGGGACATGGACTGCTACATATACAATAGTCGCGGGAGCTATCGACGGCACGAATAAAAATGTATCGGCAACTGCCAAAGACAATGCGGACAACAGCACAACAAGAGCCGATACGACGAATGCGACAGTGGACAACGTTGCACCCACGGTGACAGACGCGCGCATTTCTATCAGCGGAGCAAGCGGAACGGGCGGTGCGTATAAAATAGGCGACACCGTGACGGCAACGTGGAACAACACCGCAGGCGGCGACAACAACGCTGACACGATATCGGGTGTAAACGTCGATTTCAGCGCATTCGGCGGAGGAGCCGCCGTTGCTGCGACAAATTCTGGCGGAACATGGACCGCGACCTATACGATAACAGCTGGAACCGTTGACGCTACGAACATAAATGTTGCTGTGACAGCAAGGGACAATGCGGGTAATACAAGAACAGCAGCAGATACGACCAACGCGACGGTGGACAACATAAATCCGACGCTAACGATTATTACAACAGGAAATCAAACTATCAACGCAGACAATATTATAATCAACGGCACGGCAGACGTTGGAGCGACGATTACTATTACCGGCGGCAATGTAACAGCAACCGGAACTGCTACCGGGGGCAGCTATTCCATAAGTGTGAATCTGAATCAGAATGCTTTAAATACGCTTGTTGTTATAGCATCGGATGCTGTTGGCAATGATAGCGCACCTGCAAGCGTTACAATTACTCAGGACAGTACCGACCCCATTGCGCCGACGCTTACTATGAGTTCGGATATTGGAAACCTCAATAATGACGGCGTTACAAAGACGCCCTCTCAAACAATCACCGTCAGCGGCGAAACGGGCGCAAGCGTCGATCTGGACTTCGGTGATGGCACCGCTCACGCTACCGGCACCATTGCAGCCGGCACCTTCACAGCTCCGGCCCATACATACGCGGCAGGCCGCTATACAATTTCAGCCACTTTGACTGATACGGCTGTAAATGTGTCGGCAGCAGGCACTAAGCTTGTTGTTATCGATACGACAGCGCCTTCTGTTACAACACCCTCAACTCTGACCATAAGCACGACGGCGGCGACAAATGGTGCAACTGTGGGTGCGCTGACGGCAACAGATGCAACGACAATCTCCGGCTTTACCGATTCGCTCAGATGGCAACTAATCGGCGGCGCCGACATGAGCAAGTTCACAATTTCCGGAGCCAATTTGCTGATTAATAACGCCGGTGGGCTGAGCGCAGGCAGCTATGCTGTGCTTGTATACGTAGATGATACAGCCGGAAACAGTAACGCGCTGCTGATTACGGTTAAAGTAGTCAGCGGCCCAACGGTTAATCCGGCCAGCCATAGTTATAATGATACGGCAGCTAACGATACTTTCCCCAGCGTAATGGGAACTATAGATGCAACGGCGAATTCCGGCTCTATTACAGGATACGGAATCAACGGCGGAACATTGGGCGATACTGTCATTGACAGTGTTACCTATAATGTCTCCAAGGCCAGCATTTACGGTACGCTGTATGTGAAAAGCAACGGTTCCTACGTCTATGTTCCCACCAGCAATGCGATACTGAATGAACAGACGGCAGCCGTACCCGATATCTTCACGATTGAGGCGACCGATTCCGCCGGCACGACGGGGAATACCCTGACCATCACCATCAATGGCGTCAACGACACGCCCACGGTGACGGCTCATACCTTTACAACGAATGAGGACACCGTGCTGAACGACAGTCTGACGTCATATGCGTCTGACGCTGAGGGGAATACGCTCAGCTATGTCTTGTGGACTGGTCCGAGCCACGGATCACTTTCATTTAATGCCAACGGAACATTTACCTATATAGCCACCGCCGATTACAGCGGAAATGACGGCTTCACATGGAAGGCCTATGATGGAACAGTCAATTCCGCAGCCATAACCGCAACAATAACAATCACTGCGGTCAACGAAGCGCCGAGCATCACATCGGGAGATCCGGCTAGCTTTGCTGAGAACGGTACAGGGACGGTCTACACCGCGACACGGACAGACCCTGACGCGGGCGATACGGTTACGTGGAGCCTTGACGGAGCGGACAAAACGCTCTTTAGTATCGACAGCGACGGAAAAGTAACCTTCAACGCCGTTCCGAATTATGAGGACAAAAAGGACATCGGGGCAGACAATGTATACAACATTCTGGTTGTGGCAAAAGACGGAGGAAATCTTACTGCTTCAAAAGATTTGGCTATCACCGTCACAAATGTCAACGAAGCACCCGCGATTTCCACAAGTGTCGCAATAAGCGTTATTGAGGGCAGCACGGCAGCCTTCACCCCGGCGGCTTCGGACCCGGAAGGAAGCGCGATTACATGGAGCATTTCGGGCGGCGATGACGCGGCAAAGTTCAGCATCGTTGCCGGCGTCGTAACCTTTGGAACAGCGCCATCATACGGAACCCCGACCGACACCAACACGAATAACAGCTATGTATTGGAGATAACGGCATACGACGGCACTATGACGGCGGCAAAGACGGTTACGGTTACAGTAACGCCGCAGGTCGTCTACGACAGCACGCCTTCTGGCAGCGCGGTCGTTGAAGTCAACGGCGTGCGGCAGGACGCGGGAACAGCCAGCACCACGACGAGCGGCGGACAGACAACGACGACCATAACCGTTGACGATACGAAGCTGGATAAGTTACTTGAGAGCAGCGGCGAGAAGCCGACGGTCACCCTCCCTGGCATCATGGGTTCCGATGTTGTTGTCGGCGAGCTGAACGGGCAGACAATCAAGAATATGGAAACTAAAGAGGCAACCCTCGAAATCAAAACCGAAACCGTTACCTACACACTTCCGGCATCACAGATCAACATCGACGCTGTTTCGGCGCTGCTTGGCTCTCAGGTCGAGCTCAAGGACATCAACGTGAGCGTCAAGATAGCCGAGCCGCCGGCGGATACGGTTAAGATTATAGAGGATACGGCGAACCAGGGCGGCTATCAAATTGTTGTAAAGCCCGTTGAGTTTGAAATCACCTGCACAAGCGGTGACAAGACGATTTCAATATCCAAATTTAACGGTTATGTGGAGCGCACGATCGCCATACCCGACGGCGTAGACCCCTCCAAGATCACAACCGGCATCGTACTCAACGCAGACGGAACCTTCCGCCATGTGCCGACGCAGATCGTTGTGATCGACGGCAAGTATTACGCAAAGATAAACAGCCTGACAAACAGCACCTACTCCGTCATCTGGAACCCTGTGACGTTTACGGATGTGACAGACAACTGGGCAAAGACGGCAATCAACGACATGGGCTCGAGAATGGTCGTCGCGGGAATCGGTGACGGCATCTTCGAGCCAGACAGAAGCATTACGAGAGCAGAGTTCGCGGCAATTATCGTCAGAGCATTGGGTCTTGCCAAGGGCACAGCGGAAAGCAGCTTCGACGATGTAACGCTGACCGACTGGTTTAACGGCGATGTCGACACCGCGGCAGCCTATGCGCTCATATCCGGCTATGACAGCACAAGCTACGGCCCGAATGACCTGATTACCCGTGAACAGGCGATGACGATTATCGCCAATGCGATGAAGCTAGCCGGGCTTCGCATAAGCCTGACAGACAGCGAAGTAAGCGCGCTTCTTTTAAAGTACACCGATGGGGCGGACGTTTCGAGCTACGCGAGACAAAGCGCTGCAGCCTGCCTCGAGGCGGGTATCACAACCGGAACAAGCGCAACGACGCTATCCCCGAAGGACTATGTGACGCGCGCCGAGGTCGCTGTGATGGTTCAGCATCTACTGCAAAAATCAGGACTGATTTAGAATTACGGACGACAAGCACCGGCAAGGCCGGCTTGCCTTGTCATTGCTCTGAAATTCCGGCGTCTGTCGTTGCAATTAAGTACTAGCGTTTGTCATTCTGAGCCTGCGAAAAATCTCAAGGTAATCTATTATCGGCGCAACAATCAGAGATTACCTGAAGATCGTTTACCATGGTGTGCAAACGCTTAGGTATTCCCGCGCAGGCGGGAATAACGGCGCGTACCACATCGCTATCTAAATCGAATATTAGTATAAGAGATAATCAAACCATTAACAAACCCCTGCGAGCTTTGTGCTTACAGGGGTTTTTGCTGCCATTTGTCTCGAATCGGCGCGTCACATAAAGTGTGAGAATATGTTGATTTTATTGGATTATACTCGTAATCATGAAAAGGTAGATTTTTTTGATATGCCTGTTGAAACAAACAGCTAAAAACATATATGTGGGGTCGAATACTTAATGAAATCATTGAAGATTAAAACAAAAATGGCTATTCTAATGCTCATTGTCGTTATTTCCATTTCATTCGTCGCAATAATATCTATTCAAAAGATGAATACCCAAAACACGTTGTCTCTCAGTACGCTGGACAAGCAAATTCGTGATGATTTTGATAAAAACATTAAGGAGCAAACAGAATCTGCGATATCCGTCTTGCAAAATGTTTATGATCAAAGCTTAGCCGGTGCTTATACCAAGGCGGCAGCCGAAATCGTTGCTGCTACGCTACTTCGAAATATGCAATATGGTGAAAGCGGTTATTTTTGGGCAGATAAAACCGACGGAACATGCGTCGTTTTATTGGGAAAAGAAACCGAGGGGACCAATCGCGCCAACGCAAAGGATGCCAACGGGTTCGCCTTTATTGAAGCTATTAAGGAACAGGCGTTAAGCGGGGAGGATATACTGATTACGCTTTTCCAAAAGCAGGTGAAACCGAGCCCCTGCCAAAAAGAGGATATTCTCTCTTTTTTAAGCCTTTTGACTGGGTTGTCGGCACAGGCAACTATACCGACTTTATTGACTCCTACATTGCACAGCAAAAATCTCTTGTAGAAAGCAGCATTCAAAAGTCTGTTGTCGAGCTGACGATAATCATCGTGATATCGCTCGTAATTGCTGTTGCACTCGGGTTATACATTGTGTTTAGTATCGTTGTGCCAATCGGAAAGCTTAATCGTGTGACTTCAGATCTTGCCAAAGGGAATCTAGACGCAAAAATTGACATTAACAGCAAGGACGAGGTTGGTCAGCTGGCGCGCTCCATGGGTCTTCTCACCAACAGACTCAAGGCGTACATCAACTACATCGACGAGGTGTCGGAATTATTGGATGAATTAGGGAGAGGTAATCTGGACTTAATTTTCAAAAACTCCTACGAAGGAGATTTTGCCAAAATTAAAGTAGCCTTAACGAATACTTCTGACATGTTAAACCAAACACTTTCACAAATCAGCGTTGCCGCAGATCAGGTAGCAACAGGTTCAGATCAAGTTGCATCTGGGGCACAAGCACTTGCCCAGGGAGCAACCGAACAAGCAAGTTCCGTTGAGGAGCTCTCTGCAACTATTAACGAGGTTTCTTCCCAGGTTATTAAAACAGCAGAAAGTGCGGCGAGCGCTAAACAAATTTCCATAGAGTCCAGCAATGCCACCGAACATGGCAAAGCAAAAATGCAACAGATGATTACCTCCATGAACGAAATCAGTGATACGTCCAGGGAGATTGGTAAAATCATAAAAGTCATTGATGATATTGCTTTCCAGACAAATATACTTGCTCTGAATGCTGCGGTTGAAGCAGCAAGAGCAGGTTCGTCAGGTAAAGGTTTTGCGGTTGTAGCCGACGAGGTGAGAAACTTGGCTGGAAAATCTGCGGAAAGTGCAAAAACGACAGCTACCCTTATTGATAAATCCATAAAAGCGGTGGAACAGGGTACTGTCATTGTATCCGAAACCGCAAAATCTCTGGATGTCGTGGTTCAGAACACCGAGAAGTTGTCAGACATTATTCAGTATATTGCAGATACCAGCGAAGAACAGGCAAATTCCATTAAGCAAGTCAACATCGGTGTCGAACAGATTGCAACCGTCGTACAAACCAACTCTGCAACAGCTGAAGAAAGTGCTGCAGCCAGCGAAGAACTCTCCAGCCAGTCTCAGATGTTGGAAAACCTTATCAGTCAGTTCAATCTGAAGGAAAATTACTTGTTTTAGAGCAACCTCCTGAGCACTGCTTACACTACCAGATTCGATAATAAAGAGAGGCTCAGCACTGTTTTATGGTGTTGAGCCTCTTTGTACTTTTGTTTACTTAATAATCCGTCTGGCTCCCCAGAAGTGATTCTTGTAATAAGCTTGCGAAAGGCTCGATATTTTGATGACATCACCGGTATGGGGCGCATGGATGAACTGTCCGTTCCCTATGTAAAGACCGCAGTGACCTATGTAGTTACCGCTTTTCTCTGAGAATATGATGATATCCCCCACCTTGAGTTCTGACGGCGACACCGCTGTTCCATTTAACGCCTGAGCTGACGCGGTGCGGTTGATGGAATAGCCAAACTTCTTGTAACAATAGTACACAAGCCCTGAGCAGTCAAAGCCGGATGGAGAGGTCCCACCATAAACATATGGAATGCCGAGAAATTTCTTGGCTAGATCCACGATGTCCTGTCCTGTGCCTGTTCCGACCGCATCGCCATACCATTTGTTTTTCTCCAATGCGAGCTTCTTTGCAGCAGCTTGCTCCGCCAGTATGCGTTCTTGTTCTGCCAGTTTTTCCTGCAAAGTACTTATTTGTTGGCTTAATTTGGACTGGATTGATTTGACGGATGCAAGCTGCTGATCGTAATCCGCCGAACTTGCCGTCAGGCTTGAAAGGATCGTCTGTACTTCCTTTTGCTGGACGTCAAGGTCAGCCTGCTTGTCCAGATAGGACGCGAAGACGATCTGCTGGTCAGCCATCTCGCCTTCCATGTCCGCTTTTGCATTTGTTACCTGTTCTTTGGCAGCCTGGACATCGTTGATAAGGCCGTTATCATAATCCATGACTTCTTTAACGTAATTGAGTCGGCTCAGCATATCTGTAAAGCTGGTTGCGTCAAACAAGATGGCGAGGTATGAAATCGTGCCATTTTCTTCCATTATTCGTATGCGCTGCTTATACTTTTCCAATAATTGCTGATGCTGCAGCTCGTAGTTGTTAAGTTCATTTTCCATTTCTGCTATGGAATTCGTGTATATACCGATCTGTTGGGATAGATTTTCGATCTCCTGATTCGTAACATCGAGTTTTACAGTCAGTATGGTTAGTTTTTCTGTCTGAGAAGCTACTTGGCCGTTGACTACATCCGCCTGTT
Source organism: uncultured Eubacteriales bacterium (assembly GCA_942492735.1). GTDB lineage: Bacteria > Bacillota > Clostridia > Oscillospirales > Oscillospiraceae > Sporobacter. The sequence continues at coordinate 2,257,973 of OW818648.1, read as the reverse complement.
TCTGAATTTCGGCCTTTTCCGCCGCGAGTTGTTCCTGCTGCTTCTTCAGCGCATTTATTTCTGATTTACTGACGGCTTCGGCATACGTCGCAAATGGCGTAAAGCCCATGCCAATAACAAGGGCGAACGTCAGCAGCCATGCGAATATTACATTTTTCCTTTTTGAGGATATCAGTTTCATATAAATCACCAAGTTGTTACAATTTGTTACTAGTATAATCGAACTGAAGTCAATATGCAATATAATATGTCAAATTTGCTCTATATTGCTCAATATCCGCCTCTGGTGAACGGCGCAAAGACAGCTGGTCGCATCCGTGCAATAAACAATATTCTCCAATTACAAATTTGGGGCATTGAGACACGTCATCAATACTGACCCATGCACAAAGATTCAGACGACATCATATAATGGAAACGACAGTCAATTATTCAAAAGAGGCTCGATGCTTAATGCAGCGTCAGGCCTTTTTTCTATGGCGTTACAGCAATGCATTATTTGGCTTTCAAATTTTTTCATTATTTCTTAAATTAATACTTTCCTCTTTGGTGAAAGTCTAGTAGAATAGTGACGAAATATGATACAGACGGCGGTTTGTTTAATAAGGAAAATATTTGATGACAGATATAACGATTCAAAAAAATTCTTACATGCCCGGGCTTGACGGCCTCCGGGCTTTAGCTGTATTTGCGGTTATTGCGTATCATTTGGGCTTGCCGTTTGTCCCCGGCGGTTTTCTAGGCGTGACGCTGTTTTTTGTGCTTTCAGGATATCTGATCACCGATATACTGCAGACTGAGTGGGCAAAAGACAACAAAATCAATCTGAAAAGTTTCTTTATCCGGCGTGGGAAAAGACTCCTGCCAAGTGTGTTTTTTCTGCTGATATGCCTTGTTGCTTATGTCACGGTTTTTCGCCCCGACCTCTTTGCGAACTTGAAATCCGAGTTTCTGCCGGCTATGTTTTTCGCCAGTAATTGGTGGTACATATTCAACGACATTCCGTACTTCACCTCTTTTGCGACACCTTCTCTTCTAAATCACTTCTGGTCGCTTGCCGTTGAGGTGCAGTTTTATCTCGTTTGGCCTTTTTTGATGCTCTTGTTACAGCGGTTCATAAAAAAGAACTGGATTAAGATCACGGTTATTGCCGTCGCCGCTGTTATATCGGGTGCACTCATGGCGGTGCTCTATCAGCCGGGATTCGACCCAAGCCGCATCTATTATGGCACGGATACCCGTGTTTTCTCCCTGCTGCTCGGCGCATGTCTGGCGTTCGCCTTTCCGAGCAAAAAGATTACGGAAGCGATGCAAAAAAGGAATACGCGACTCATATCGAGTATCGCTGGTTTCATTGCGCTTTTCGGCATCATATTTATGTGTTACTATATGACGCAGTATGACGATTTTCTTTACCGCGGCGGCATGTTCGTTTTCTCCATCGCTTCTTGCGTGCTCATCGCAGCAGTTGTAAGTCCCACCACGGTCATCGGAAAATTCTTTGGCTTAAGGCCGCTGCGATTTATCGGCAAAATATCCTACGGCGTTTATTTATGGCAGTTTCCCGTGATTATCATTTCGAATACAATGATGCCATCAAATAAACTGAATGTGATACTGAGCATCTGTCAGGTTGCCGCGACTATTCTGCTGGCAACGGTCTCTTATTACCTTATAGAAATGCCGATTCGCAAGAGTCAGATCATCAAATCCTTCAAAAAGAGCTCTTTCCGTGATTTTTGTTCGAGCTGCCTGCATACGCGTTGGTGGGAAAAAACGGCCGCTCTGCTGGTAATCACGCTGGTACTGGTATCAGGCGCCGGTTTTCTCAATGCACAGGCTGTGCCGAATTCAGGCTTGGACGAACTTAGCGCTTTACCCTCGCAGATGATTATTACGCCTCAAAATAATGCGGAAGCCTCTTCAGCGCCGCCGTTAATAAGCATGGCGCCGACAACAAGTCCGCCGCCGTCAATAAGCCCATCGCCGACAACGAGTCCGTCGACGGATACATCGTTATCCTCGGCTTCTCCATCGAGCAGTCCGGCGAACCCAACAGATAGTCCGGAGCCGCCCACAGCAAGCCCATCGCCAGAGGCCTCCGATGCTTCACCTGATAGCGCACCAGCAGTCATAACGCCGAGCGACCTCTGCATCACAGTCATCGGCGACTCGATAGCGATCGACATCGCCCCGAGCTTGCAGGAGTATTATCCCAATATGTACATGTACGCTAAAGTTGGCAGACAGTTCTATCAAGCGAAAAATATTATCAGTGAATTGATAGCGCAAAACAAACTGTGGTCAACCGTTGTTATTGAGCTCGGATCCAACGGAACGGTATCCGAAGCGCATATGCGCGCGCTGATTGAACTGATCGGCAGTGACAGAAAGATCGTCTTTGTCAACACACAGGTGCCGAGATCCTGGTGTGATGCGGTCAACAGTACGCTGACGAAAATTGCCGCCGAATACGACAATACAACAGTCGCCAACTGGTATGATGTCAGTCTTGACAGAAGCGATTACTTTTGGAAAGACGGTTTTCATCCGAACAGCACCGGTTCTCCCATCCTGGCGAAGATTATTGCTGATGCGATATATAAAGTACAGCCTTACAAGCCGTATATGCCGATACGCTGAAAGCCAGATAAATGAGGTAAATTTTGAGGTTAATAGTGAAACGAATAAAAAATATCCTATGTATGTTTACCGTCATCGCCTTGCTGTTTTCCGTTGTTGTTCAGTCGGCTGAGGCCGCGGCTGTTCAGGCGACACCGACAGCATCTCCGGTATTCATCAACGGAGTGAAGCAGGAATTCGAAGCCTACACCATAAACGGCAGCAACTATTTCAAACTGCGTGACATCGCTTATGCGCTCAGCGGTACAGCCAAGCAGTTTGAGGTGTCGTATAGCGATTTGAATAATCAGGTCGACTTAATCTCCAACGCGGCCTACACCGCGGCCGGAACGGAGATGAAGGTATCCGAATTCGCCGAGAGCGTCGCCGCGACGGCGACGTCATCTAATATTTATCTCGACGGGGTAAAGCTCAGCCTGACAGCATATATCATCTGTGAATCCAACTTTATAAAGCTTCGCGATATTGCCGCCGCGATCAACTTTGACGTCAGGTATATACAGGAGAGTAGCATCATAGAAATCGACACCGCAACAGTCTATACACCTGTTCCGTTAGAAATCACGTTTCCGTGCGATCTCAGCGTCACCTTCATCGGAGATTCGGTTGGGGCCGGCGTCGCGCCGTATCTGAAGAAGTACTTTCCCAATATGTATATCGATGCGAAAGCCTCAAGACAGTTTTATCAGGCAAAGAGTATCATTGAGAAATTACTGCAGGAAGAAAAGCTGAGCTCGACCGTTGTTATCGGACTCGGAACGAATGGCACAGTGAAGGAAACCGATGTGCGCGCGCTCATTGAGCTCATCGGAAAAGATAGAAAGCTCGTCTTTGTCAATTGCCGGGTACCGAGATCGTGGTGTGAGGGTGACAACAAAACGTTTACGAAGGTCGTTGCAGAATTCGCCAATACGATCATCGCAGACTGGTACAGCGCCAGCGCTGAAAACGACCAATACTTTTATAAAGACGGTTTTCATCCGAACAATACCGGATGTACCGTTCTCGCGAAGACCATTGCCGATGCGGTTGTCGCAATACAGCCGTATAGTCCGTATCAGCCGATTCATAACGGTCATTAAAGCACAACTGTAAACGTGCAGACAGCTGCGCCATAAATACCGGATGAGCGCTTACCGTCCCGCACCGTCTGCATAATTCGTGATATTTCGATGAGAACAGTCTGTTATAATAGCAGTCAAGCATATGATTCAAGGAATTCAAATGCCAAAAATGCTGTGCCATACGATGGGTTCCATACCAAACACAGCACAATTGGAGGACAAACCAATGAAAACCGTTAAACAGCTTATATACCTACTTATCGCTATAATCCTGCTGGTATCAATTCTCGTTCTGCCCGCATCAGCCGCGGCCACGAATGCGGCACCGACGCAGTCAGCGGTGCTCATCAACAGCACCCAGACAGAGTTTGAAGCCTACTGCATCAACGGCAACAACTATTTCAAGCTGCGTGACATCGCGTACGCACTCATCGGCACCGATAAACAGTTTGAGGTGACTTATGACGATCTGACAAAACAGGTAGACTTAATCTCCAATACGGCGTACACCGCGTCCGGAGGCGAGATGCTTGTGTCCGGATTAACAGAAAATGTTGCGGCAACAACAACGCCATGTGTCGTTTATCTCAATGGTACAAAGCTCACCCTGACGGCTTATCTTATTGGTGAGTCTAACTACATAAAGCTCCGTGACATTGCCGCAGCCGTCAATTTTGGCGTCACGTATGTCCCGGAGAACGACACTATTGAAATCAACACCTCAATAGTCTACACACCTGTTCCATCTACAAGCACACCGGGCGATTTGAACGTGACACTCATCGGCGACTCCATCGGTGTCGGCTTAACACCGTACTTAAAAATGCATTTCCCAAACCTCTATTCCGATTCGAAAGTATCCAGACAGTTCTCCGATGCCAAAAGTATTGTTCCGCAATTACTTCAGGCAGGCAAGCTGGGTCCTGTTGTTGTCATAGAGCTTGGCGCGAACGGCACCATCAGAGAATCTGATATGCGCAAGGTTATAGAGCTGATCGGCAGCGAAAGAAAAATCGTATTTGTCAACGTCCAGTTACCCAGATCATGGTGCGCAGGTAATAACGCCACACTGTCAAAGGTATGCTTGGATTACACCAACACAATCATAGCGGATTGGTACAGCGCCAGTATTAATAAAAGCAGTTATTTTTACAGTGACGGTGTTCATCCGAACAAAGCCGGCGCGACCGCTCTGGCCCAGATCATTGCCGACGCGATAAACCTTATAAAGTAAACAATTAACAACGGGCGTCGTCAAAAGATGACGCCCGTTGCTTTGGAAATTTGTGGACAGTACGAACCGTTAGTGCTATATTACTGAATGGGTCATATCGCCTCATAATATTGTAGGGACCGACCCCCGTGTCGGTCCTAACGCTGCTCGGTCCTAACGCTGTTTGTCGGGGGAACATATGATTAAGAAGGTTATCAGAAAACAAAACAATTCCAGGTTGTGCTTTGTCTGCGGTATTGACAACAATGCAGGGCTGCACACCGAGTTTTACGAGCTGGAGGATGGAACAATCACAGCGACGGCTATCGCGCGTGAATACCATCAAAGCTATCCGGGCAGAGTTCATGGCGGCGTCGGTGCGGCGCTCATCGATGAAACAATCGGCCGAGCAATTAATATAACCGAACCTGAGACATGGGGTGTGACGGTAGAAATCTCAACAAGGTACAAAAAGCCCCTTCCGTACGATGTGCCGCTATTGATCACTGGGAGGATTACCGAAAATAGAAGCCGTCTTTTCACCGGAGAGGGAAAGATTATCCTGCCGGACGGCAGCACCGCCTTAACTGCTGTGGCAAAATACATGAAAATGAAGCTGGCGGACATTGCCGGTTTTGAAGACGACAGCGAATTATGGGCACTGCACCCGAAGGACAGCGACCCGACATCGTTTGAAATCCCTGAATGAACCCATATCGAACAATACAGCAAGAGACCGGGCGCGCATTATGGCACCCGGCCTCTTCGATTATTTACCGTGAAATACCGGCGGATTCCACCTGGCAATTATACTTGGCTTTCAGCGCGGCCATGGCGTCTTTGTTCATATGACGCTCCGGGTCATTTATCCGTATCGAAGTATAATCCTCCAGGAAGTCGAGCCAGTGCGTTATCCCTGCCAGATCATACATGACAGCTTTTCCCTGCGCGGTGAAAGAACGTGGTGCGTAACCGGGGATCTTGACAAGGCAGTCATGTGTAGCGACGAACTCTTCACCTGCGACACTGAACTTAACATTGCCCTCGGTGATGTAGAACATATCCGTATTCGGATCATCCTCGAAGAATCGGGCCGTGAAGCCATCCTCCATTTCGGCCTTCCACAGCTCGGTGAGGCCGTTATTCTCCCAGCGGCCTGTATACTGCTTCAGGGTGATGCCCTCGAACGCAAAGACACGCAGCGGGTTATCAGGCGTGCGCGCTTCCGGGACCTCTGACGCCGGGACGACGACGCTGACCGGTGTCTCCCTGATAATATTGTCAGCCCGCATCAAATACCGCTGCAAAGCCGCAAGACCCTCAAGCTGCTTTGGATTGACCTCGCGTATGTACGCCAAGCCTTTGAGTGTTCCGGACATGTTGATGTCGTGGAAAATCCCCCTATAGACGGTGGGCTCGGGAAAGGACATTTGATGTCCCATCCAAGGCTGGACGTGGATGATGTCGCCCGGCACAAGGCGGCAGGTCTTGCCGCGGATTGTCAGGTCGCAGCAGCCCGACGTGATGAAAAACGTCTCCCAACCGACGGAATGCTCGTGGTACCGCGCCGTACCGTACATGATGGTGTCCACGATGTCGAACATCATATGCGGGCCCTCAGGTAGGCTGATGATGCGCTGATCCTCCTCCAAAGCGCCTGTTTCCGGGTTGAACATCTGACTGACACTTAAATAATCCGCCGGGTCCAGCAGGTTGATCAGATATTTATGCTTCACAAGTTACGCCTCCCGTGTGATTTATTATTATAACTTCACTCTATAGCGATACTGTGTATTCGTCAAGTACTGCGGTATGCTCTTTTTTCGGCTTTACTTCACCCGCATTCTGTTATATCATTAATTTACAATTTTTTGTATTAACCGACCGGCGGCGTTCTCAATGTCGGTGTGATACTGTTCTTCCATAAACGCAACAAGTTATCAGCATATCCTGCGTTTCTTGTATCCTGCGTTACTTGTCATTCCCGCGTAGGCGGGAATCCAGTCTCCCAGGTACGTGGATTCCCGCCTTCGCGGGAATGACAGCGCGGACCATGTTATTCTCTTAATCTACGCCCTGCTGTGTCAGGCTCAGATAAAATTCCCTCTCCTGATGGAAATCATGACGGCGCATTCGAGATATAAAAAGCCGGAAGAATTTTTAGCCTTTTCGTATCGTGAAGCTGCAAAACTTTATGACAGGATTTCTATAAAACCAGCGTGTAAGGAGTGAACATCATGATCAAAGTCGGGATTTTAGGGGCTTCGGGTTATATGGGCGGCGAGGCGGTACGCGTATTGCTGGAGCATCCCGACGCGGAAATCGCATGGCTGACAAGCCGGGGCGATAAATCCGTTGAATACTATCACAAGAATTTTGTCGGTGCCGGTCTTCGCTTTATTAAGCCGGAGGATATTACGCCGTGCGATGTGATTTTTTCTGCGCTGCCTTCCGGGCAGATCATGACGCTTGCCGGATCATTGATTGAAAATGGAACAAAAATCATCGACCTCGGCGCGGATTTCCGGTTGAAGGACAGAGCTGTCTGGGAGCAAGTCTATAACAAGGCGCATGAAAACTGGACGTTGGCGGAGGAAGCTGTATATGGCATACCCGAGCTTCATCGTGAAGATATAAAAAGGGCAAGGGTTATTGCAAATCCCGGCTGCTTCTCCTCCGCCGCGATTCTCGGGCTTGCGCCACTTGTGAAAAACGATTTGATTGACTGTACGAAAATCATCGTGGATGGGCTTTCCGGCACGGCCGGTGCCGGTGCGGAGACGGACCGGGCGATCCATCACCCCGAAATCGGCAACAATCTTGTGCCGTATAACGTGGTCAATCACCGCCATACATATGAAATCGAGCAGGAATTGGGAAATCTGGCGATCGGCGCCGTCTCAGCTCATTTTACCACAACATATGTTCCAATAACCCGGGGCATCCTCGATATCTGTCACTGCTTCCCCGCAAAAAAGCTCACCCGCGCGGATCTGCTGGATCTATATAAGGCGTTTTACAAGGATGAGAAGTTCATAAAAATCATCGACCTGCCGTACGAAACGGACGCTTCCTGGCAATACCAGCCTTACCCGTGGACATCCGCCGTCTCCGGGACGAATTACTGCCATATCGGCCTGGACATCGACGTTCAGCGGGGTCGGATTGTCGTTTTCAGCGCGCTGGACAGTATCGGCAAGGGCGGCGCGCACGCCGCCGTCCAGAATATGAACCTGATGTTCGGCCTCAAGGAATCTGCCGGTCTGACAAGATACGGACTCCATCCTTATTGACTAAATATACACATATCGTGAGATGCCAAGTGAAATCATCATATAACCACTCTCCTATGAATAGCTTATTACTATCATTGGAGGTGTTTATGTGGGATTTTATATCAATGTTGAACCAAATGTGAAAATATTCGTGGAAGACCTGAACCCTACCGGAAACAAGATAATTCTGTTTGTCCACGGCTGGCCCGGAGACCACAATCTGTTTGAATACCAGTTTGAGCAGCTGCCGAAAATGGGATATCGATGCATCGGCATAGATTACAGGGGTTTCGGGCTTTCAGACAAGCCATGGGGTGGATACGATTACAACAGGCTGGCAGACGATCTCCGCATTGTTGTTAATGTGATGCAGCTGAATAATTTTACACTATGCGGGCATTCAACGGGAGGCGCAATTGTTGTCCGCTACATGGCAAGGCATAATGGGTATGGGGTTTCGAAGCTTGCGCTTTTCGCCGCGGCGGCACCCAGTCTTATACAGCGCCCGTACTTTCCGTATGGACAGCCAAGACAGGTTGTCATCGATATTATCAACGGTACATATACCGACCGGCCCAATATGCTCAGAGGCTTTGGCAACATGATATTCTATCATCAGGTCACTGAGGCTTTGTCCGACTGGATCTTCGGGCTGGGTCTGCAGGCCTCGGGTTGGGCTACCGCGGCAATCGCCAACACCTGGCTTTACGAAGAAGCATTGTTTTACGATCTTAAAACGATCAGTGTTCCGACTTTGATTCTTCACGGCGTCAATGATAAGGTTTGTCCCTTCCCTCTTGCAATCGCCCAAAGGGACAGCATCAAAGATGCCAAGCTTGTACCGCTTGAAGAGTGCGGCCACTTCCTTTTCTATGATCAACGTGAACGCTTCAACAAGGAACTGGTACAATTCGTCGAAGAATAACGTTGTTTGAAGAACCCAATAAATTCATGTACATTATTTAAAGAGCATCATCGATGATGATGCTCTTTTGCTGGACTTTATGACCCATCAATGTTATATTTTAATGCGTATTCAGCATTCAATTCTTTTGTAATTGAGGAAAATAATGAAAGAAAATACATATGCCATTGAAATAGAAAATGAATATAACAAGATCAATACCCGGTGGCTTAAACTGCATTTCAACACTTCTGCCGGACTTGTGCTATTCGCATTTCTAATCGAATGTATATTAGGCATTGCACTCTACAATACAGGGAATATTGAGCTGGCATTACAAAAATACATTATGAAGTATATCCTGTGTCCTCTTATGGTGAACTCCGTTTTTATTGCCATCGGATTTTGGGCCATGCGCTCGTCAGTTTTTCAGCAGAATACGAAAATCTTTACTGTTTCACTTCTTACGGTAGCAATTTGTTTTGTGTTTTACTCAGTTCATAGTATTTATTCTTCTTTATTCCTTATTTTTACGCTTCCCGCTTTGATGACTGTTGTATATGGTAACTATGTCCTGACAACGGTTACAGCCGCATTTTCAATGGCTGCCAAGATTATTTCAGAGCTGTTTATGAAATGGGATCCTTATAAAACAAATACTTTCAGCAGTGAATACGGAGTATCTGACTTTATTATCTCCATCAGTATACTATGTGCCTTTTTTATCGTGTGTTTAATAGTCATCCGTTTTGAAAGAGCAAAAAATGACGCTGGCCTACAAAAAGAAATAGAACGATTTGAGCTGCAGCAAAAATTACAGACAGATGAGCTGACTGCTATCAGTAACAGAACAGCATTGCGGAAAGCGTTTGAAAGTATGGAAGAGGATGCCGAGGGCAATACATATATCTTTGTTATGATAGATCTTGACAATTTTAAAATGCTCAACGATACGTTAGGGCACGATATTGGTGACAAATGCTTAAAGGATTTCGGCAGTATTCTGAAAGTGAAATGCGCTGATGCGGGTTTTTTTCGTTTTGGCGGAGACGAATTCTGCATACTCTTTAAGAACCAAGTAATGGACGCCGTTTTAAATACATGCCGTGATATACAAAAAGACTTTGGACAATACGCTGCGGCGTTTTCTTTGGGTTTGCCGCTGAGCGCGAGCTTTGGAATCGCACGGTTTACCAGTTATATGACAACAACGCAGTTATTACGCAATACCGATAAAGCGTTATATCAATCTAAAGTAATGAAAAATGATATTTATATTTATGATGAAGAATCAGATAACACCATCATTAAATAGAGAACCGAACACTCTCTCATTCAAAAAGATGTCAAAATCGAAATCAGCGCTGCCGCAGAAAACAGCAACAGCGTCCGGGCGCCCGATATCTTGAGCTATCTGACGGCTCTGCCGCGCTTTGCAGAGCTCTTCTTCAAAAGCAGACACACACGCAGGCTCATCAGTCATTTGTCACTTCCTCTTGTCGTCGTGCAATCTGCGTACGACGAAACCGTCAGTATCAAGTCACTGCGGTATTTTGGTGAAATGGAAAATGTCAGCATCATGATTGCCAAGGATTCCGGCCACTTCTATTACCCGAAAGAGACAAAAGTGCTACTTTCTGATTCCCTGCTGCATTTTGTCAAACAACTGTCACGAGACGCACAGGCCGCTTCAACTTAAATAATATCAATGGCACGAAACAGAATGGAACATATACTGAATACTACTTCAACATAAGGAAACCACTATGTATTATAATACCATCCTCTTCGATCTCGACGGGACTTTAACTGACCCCGGTATAGGCATCACCAATTCAGTAATGTACGCACTCGGCAAATACGGCATTACTGTGGATAACAGAAGCGATCTCTTCAAGTTCATCGGTCCGCCGCTGTGGGAGTCTTTTGAACGGTTTTACGGATTCTCCGAGGCAGAGGCCAAGAAGGCTGTTGCATACTATCGCGAACACTACAGCGTGACCGGCATCTTCGAGAACGCGGTTTATGCTGGGATTGACGCACTGCTGGCTGCTTTGGAAAACAAGAAAAAAACACTTGTCGTCGCAACCTCAAAGCCGGAGGTCTTTGCAGAACGAGTACTGGAACACTTTGATTTGGCGAAATACTTCACCTTTATAGGCGGCAGCGAGCTAGACGGCACACGCGTCAACAAAGCTGAGGTCATCCAGTACGTTCTTAACATGAGCGGCGTTACAGATTTATCGTCAGCTATCATGATCGGTGACCGTGAGCATGATATCCTCGGTGCCAAAAAATCCGGTATCGCCTCGATCGGTGTGTTGTTCGGCTACGGCAGCAGGCTCGAGCTTGAAGAGGCCGGTGCAGATTTTATTGCCGAGAACGTTTCGGATATTGAGACGCTTTTATTGGGGTAAGCATATAAGAATTTCAGAAAGGATCAGCCTGATGAAACATTTGTATTTCGTTCGGCACGCGGAGCCGGATTTTAGCCGCGAGGATGACAGAACGCGTCCATTATCGTCTGCCGGTTCAGCCGATTGCAGTATGGTAACGAGCGCGCTTCACGGGATTCCGATCAACCGGTTTATATCAAGCCCTTATAAAAGAAGTGTCGATACAATTCGGTCAAGCGCTGAGGATCACGCTCTGGGTATAGCGACTGACGAACGGCTCAGGGAGCGCGAGCGCGGCAATCTGCCGAATTCGTGGGAGATCATCAAAAAACGCTGGAATGACTTTGCATATCATGAAGACGGCGGCGAATCACTGGATATGGTCCAACAGCGCAACGCGGAAGCGGTGCTTGAGCTTTTACTGAACGACAACCCGCTAGAGAACATCGTCATCGGTACGCACGGGACCGCCCTCGGTACAATCCTCAACTATTTCGATCCAAGCTGCGGTTTTGAGGAATTCAAACGCATCATCGATTTCATGCCTTATATCGTCCGGCTTGACTTTGAAGGCCAAAAGTACATCGGCAAGGAGGATATCCTCGTCGTCGCAAAGCCGTTTATCGACCGATATAAAGACAGCATTATAACAAGAAGCCTCGAACCAACAGAAATTCCGGAGGCACTTCGTCTCGTTTGGGATACGTTTGTTGAATTTGAAGCGCCCGATTACTTACCGGAAGGCATCATTAAATTCAGGGAGTACCTTGATGATAAGGATTTTGTCGACAGTCTCACCTTTTACGGCGCGTTTTTACACGGACTGCTCGCAGGAATTTTGGCGACCCGTCATGATGGCTGTCACGTTGCCATGTTTTTTGTCCGTATGGAATATCAACGCAGCGGTGTCGGCAGACAACTCTTTGAGTACATTCAAAAATGCTGTCCGCAGGATAAGATGACTGTTAATTCATCGCCCTATGCCGTCGGCATTTACGCAAAGCTGGGATTTGTCCCGACGGCTGCGGAACAAACGAAAGACGGTATCCGGTATACGCCGATGGAATATGCAATGTTTTCAAACAAAAAAGGAGGGGCAGTATGACAACAGAAGAGCTTTGGAACAAATACAAAAGCCTTCATACAGAAGCCATATCCTACGAAGCATGGGCCTTCTGCGAGGGCGGTAAATTCGGTGATAAGCTGGCGCAGCTCGTTTTGGAAGGCACCAAAACGGCAACGGCTTCCGCATATCAGGTCTATGAAATCGAGCAGTCACCAGTACCGACAGAAGGCAGCTTAAGCGTTGTTTTATGGTCAAATGGTGAAGCCGCCTGCATAATCAGGACCACAGCTGTGTCGATCAAAAAATTCTCTGATGTGACGCCGGAGCATGCTTTTCTTGAAGGCGAGGATGATCAGTCCCTTGAAATGTGGAGAATAGGGCATCAAAAATTTTTCACACAAGACCTGAATGCGCATGGCCTGTCCTTCAGCGAAAATATGCCGGTCGTATGTGAACGATTTGAGGTTGTATGCAGACCGTAAACACTTAACAACAGGCTCACGAGCAGCGGCTTCGGGAGCCTGTTTTAAACAACGCGTGAGGCCACGTCTCTTCTCCTTTTAAGAAACAGGAAAAGCAGCCAATAGGGTTTTTTTATACGAAACATTATTTTTCAATGCGCAGGGGGTTGACAGACCTGCTAATTTTTGCTAAAGTGAACATTGTTACGATATTAATAATACTGTTATTTTGAAGGTGGAGACGGCTGATGAACACAATCGATACAAACGGCAAAAAGAACCTGAAGCAGCAGCGGGTCAGCGCGTACTTCATTCAAGCGGCCAAAGAAATCATACTGGCCGAAGGCGTTGAAAGTGTGTCCGTGCGAAAGGTGGCCGATCGTGCCGGATATGCCTTCAGCACCATCTACAAGCATTACAGGGACCTCGACGCGCTGCTGCAGGACGTTAAAGCGGCGATGATCCGAGACATCTTCATCACGATGCAGGGCGACATGCCAGAAAAAATTCTTAATTTGGATGACATCAAGAAAATGAACCGCGTCTATGCGGCGTACTATCTTGATCGGCCGCATGTTTTCCGGTTTTTTTATTCATACCGACTTCATCCCACAACGGCGTCGGCTGTCGATTTGCCTGACTTCAGCGCGGTCTGGCAAACGACCTTTCAAGGTTTTGTGCGGAGCGGAACGATCCGAGCAGAGGATATTCCACTCATCTCAAAAACAATTATCTATACCCTGCAAGGGTTACTTGCGCTGTACTTTGCCGGTTACGGCATGACGGCAGAAACTCTTTTTATTGAACTCGACCAGATTACCGACTATTTATTGGGAGAAAGGACTTTTATATGAAAACAGGAATCATCATTCATTCGCGCACGAACAATACGTTATCCGTTGGCGAGAAACTGCTGAACACACTCCTAGCTCAAGGGCGTACGGCAACCCTTGAAAGGGTCAAAGCCGTTAACGAAGACCCGAATCTCAAGGAAAATGTGCATCTAGCGTCGGTCCCGGACATCAAAGCGTACGACTATATCGTCCTTGGCGCACCCGTTGAAGCGTTTTCGCTTTCGCCCGTTATGAAAGCTTATCTGGCGCAGCTTCCCTCCCTGCGTGGTAAGAAAGTCGCCTTATTTGTCACACAGTATTTCCCAAAAGCCTGGATGGGCGGCAATCGGGCTATCAAGCAAATGGTTCGCCATGTCACCCGGCTTGGCGGCGATGTCACAAACACAGCAATTGTGAATTGGACGAACAAAGCGCGTGAAGAACAGATCCGCGAAGCGGTGGTGAAGCTCCGTCGTTTTGATATGCGAGGCGACGCCGGAGATCAAGCATGAAAAAGACTTTAAAATGGACCGGTATCATTTTTATGGTCCTTATTGTCATAATGGTCGTCTACTCACTGTTTGGAATGCAAAAGACGCTTCAGCTTGATATTGAGAGCGTCGATATGAGCCAAATACAAGACGGTGTATACACCGGCAGTTATGAATGCTATCGCTGGAGCAACACCGTCGCTGTTACGGTAAAAGATCATCAGATTACATATGTTGAGCCGATCAAGATTCAAGACGGCCGCGATAGCCTTTTCCAAGCGCTGACCCAAAGCATTCTTGACCACCAGACGCCGGAAGTCGATGCTGTTTCCGGCGCAACGGCCAGCAGCAACGGCTATCTGAAGGCCGTTGAGACAGCGTTGAAAAACGCCTGGTAGATAAACGATAAGGAGCCTTACACACATAACTGACCCATACAAGATCGCCGGAAGCTGTCGTTCCCGGCGATCTTGTACGTTATTTTTACCTTCATGAATATTATTTTTATCTTTATGTTAAAAATTATTGACATTTGGTTAATTTTTGTGTACACTTAAGACATCAATTAGAAAGAGGCGGTCTCAATGTCATATCAAGAGAAGAAAACAATCGCATCAATGGTCACAGGTATACCTGTTTTAGTTGCTTATTGTATTTACGTTTTTTTGAAGTATCGGTCGGGCGGTGCGGAAGTCCAGGAGCTATCCTTTTGGGCTATCTCTATACTGGTTTTTATCGGTATCGGTGTCGGTATTGCCATTGTGACACAGATAGTCTTTCATATCGCCATCGCCGCAGGCGGTGAGATCAAGCGCCAAATATCTCTGGAGATAGCAAAGAGTAATAAGCAGTACGTTCCGAATAATACCGACAGTACAACACCGGAAGAACTTGACTGTTCCGAATTTGAGAATGAAGATGAAATGGATAAACTGATCGGGCTTAAAACGATGCGAATCGGCTACATCATATTCGGTATCGGTTTTCTGGCGGGCATTGTGATGCTGGCTGTGAAGCTGCCGCCTCCCTACATGCTCCATACACTCTTTATAGCCTGCGGCATCGGTTCCCTGTCGGAAGCTATTGCGCAGCTGTATTACTACAGAAGAGGGATTTAGCATGCAAAAATTCGAAATATCAAATAACATCCGAAAGCTGCGATTTTTTGCCAATGAAATGACGCAGCAAGACCTGGCAAAAAAGACCGGCGTTACCCGGCAAACGATCATGGCTATTGAAAGCGGTAAATATTCGCCGTCACTGGAGCTGGCAGTACGTATCGCCTACACTTTCGGCGTGAAGCTTGACGAGGTGTTCGATTACACTGTTAAAGAAGAAAGTGAGGAAAAGAAAAAATGAGAGCCGTTATCTACAAGCATTTTGGAAATTCATCGCTATCATTGGACAACCCGCAAAAGCCCGATACCAGTGACCGAGAAGTGCTTGTGAAAGACAGCGCATCAACAGTCACACCCTCCATAAAAGGTCACAAAACCGGCATCGTCATCACGCCTTAGCGCTCTGGGTTTTGCCGCTCAGATATCTCGTATACAGGTCGGACATTATGCCAAAAATCGCCGCAAGCTCATTGCTCACGGCGATTTTCTTTGCCCTACCCCAACTATTGACATAGAGCCGATTCTCTGTTTGTTATTATATTGAATTAGTATTCATTTTATCTCTATCGCCTTATCGGCAACCAAACTCATTTTGACGTCGAGGAGCCGCTGGTTCGTGCTGCCGCGCCATTTGATGCTCAGGCTGCGCTGCGATAATATGAACGGACTATCCACCAGAACGTCGGTGACGTTTAAAAGCCGCTTAACATTCGGGTCAGTCAATTTTGTAAGCGTCTCGAACGTGTATCCGGTATACGTCCAGACGTTTAAGCCGGATTGTTTCGCTGCTTCCGCGATTTGTGCGCAATCCCCTGCTTGAGCAAAGGGTTCGCCGCCTGACAGCGTTAACCCATCGGTTAAAGGGTTCGACAGCATCTTTTTAATGATGTCCTCGACAGAAGCTTCACTGCCGCCGTTTGGGTCGTGTGTTTCGGGATTGTGGCAGCCCTCGCAGTGATGCGGGCAGCCCTGCGTGAATACGGTAAACCGAAGCCCGGGGCCGTCGACAATTGAGTCCTGTACTAAACCCGCAATACGCATAATATCTCCCTTGGACGCACTGACACGCCCGGCAAGAGCAGAGCCCTTGCCCTACACATATTTCTATTCTGTTCTTCCATAAAAGCAATGAGATATCAGCATATCCTGCGTTACTTGTCATTCCCGCGCAGGTGGGAATCCATTCTCCCAGGTACGTGGATTCCCGCCTGCGCGGGAATGACAGCGCGGACCATACAGGGCGGGGTTACCCCCGCCCTGTTATTTGCAGCTAGATCATGTAATCGAACGTCATGAGCTGCAGCATGTGTTTGGGCTGATGCCGCTTAAGTTATGGTTGATCCTGTCGGCCTCTTCGGCGCGCTTGCCGTTATTGAATCTATCCAGAGTACCGACGAGATATCCTGTAATCCGCCGGATGCGTTCGAAGCCGGCATCTCCTGTATCCGTGCGGCCGCAGTGCGGACATTCATCCTTGATGATGCCTGTGTAACCGCAGACGGGATCGCGGTCGACCGGATGGTTGATGGAACCGTAACCGATACCAGTTTTCGCCATGTAGCGGATAATCTTCTCGAATGCCTCCAGATTTTCAAGCGGGTCTCCGTCCATTTCAATATAGCTGATATGTCCGGCATTTGTCAGCGCGTGGTACGGCGCTTCAAGCCGTATCTTGTCAAACGCATTGATCGGGTAATACACAGGGATATGAAAGCTGTTTGTATAGTAATCTCTGTCTGTAACACCCGGAATCTCACCAAATTTTTTCTTGTCAATTTTAACAAAACGGCCGGAAAGTCCCTCAGCGGGTGTCGCAATGAGTGTAAAGTTCAACTTTCGCTTTTTTGTTTCCGCATCGCATCTGGTGCGCAGGTGGCTGACAATCTCTAAGCCCAGATTCTGTGCACGGTCACTTTGTCCGTGATGTTCGCCGATAAGCATCATCAGCGTTTCCGCCAGGCCGATAAAGCCGATAGACATCGTGCCGTGCTTTAATACCTCACGCACCTCGTCGTTCCAGCAGAGATCATCACTGTCCATCCAGACGCCCTGACCCATTAAGAATGGATAGTTGTAGACGTGTTTGCGGCACTGTATCTCAAAACGCTCCAGAAGCTGGTCCACAACGAGGTCGAGCTTGTGGTCGAGGTCTTCAAAGAATCGCGCGACATCTCCTTTTGCTTTGATCGCAATGCGCGGCAGGTTAACGGAGGTAAACGACAGGTTCCCGCGCCCCGCGCAGATTTCCCTGGTAGGGTCGTTAACGTTTGCGATGACACGGGTACGGCAGCCCATATAGGCAATCTCCGTCTCAGGCTGGCCTTCCTTATAATATTTCAGATTATAAGGCGCATCCTGGAAAGCGAAATTCGGGAACAGGCGCTTTGCCGAGCAGCGGCAAGCCAGCTGGAACAGGTCGTAGCTCGGTTCGCCGGGATTCATATTGACGCCGTCCTTCACCCTGAAGATCTGGATCGGGAATATCGGCGTCTCGCCGTTGCCGAGACCCGCTTCGGTCGCGAGCAACAAGTTCTTCATAACCATGCGCCCCTCGGGCGATGTGTCCATACCGTAGTTGATAGAGGAAAACGGCGTCTGCGCGCCTGCGCGTGAATGCATCGTGTTGAGATTATGGATAAACGCCTCCATCGCCTGATATGTCGCCCTGTCGGTCTCTTTAACGGCAAAGTGCATCGCCATCTTTTGGGCGTTTTTCATGCGCGCCTCGTCACCGTACTTCTCCGTCAGGATCGGCAGCTCGGCTGCAAGGTACTTGTCGTGGTCTTCAAGCGTTGGCTTAATTCCCGTTTTCTCAAATATTCCGGCGATCATCGCCTTGATTTCGTCTTCCGGGTCGCCCATCTCCATGCAGAGCATCAGCGCTCTGGCGAGATTCTGCCTGTATATCCGTACGAAGGTTTTACGCACGCCCTCAGCCATACCGTAATCAAAATTGGAGATGCTCTGCCCGCCGTGCTGGTCGTTCTGGTTGGACTGGATGGCAATGCACGCGAGCGCCGAATAGGAGGCAATATCGTTCGGCTCACGCAGCGTTCCGTGGCCCGTAGAAAACCCATCCTTAAAGAGCTTGATGATATCGATCTGTGTGCAGGTCGTTGTCAGCGTCAGAAAATCAAGGTCATGGATATGAATATCACCGTCCGTATGCGCCTTTGAATGGTCCGGGTTTAGTACGAACATATGATAAAACTGCTTGGCGCCTTCCGAGCCGTATTTAAGCATGACGCCCATCGCCGTATCGCCGTCAATATTGGCATTCTCCCGCTTGACATCGCTGTCGCGCGCATCGGCGTATGTGATCTCTTCATACGTCTGCATGAGCCGCGTGTTCATCTGACGGCGGCGATTGCGCTGATCTCTGTACAGAATATATGCCTTTGCCGTTGTAATGTAGCCATTGTCCATGAGGACTTTTTCAACAACATCCTGTATATGTTCAACGTCAGGCACCTCGACGCCCTCAACCTCAAGAATGGATAACACCTTGTCGGCGAGCGCCGTTGCCATATCGTCATTGTCCGGCCTGTATGTGGCGTCAAAAGCTTTTTTAATGGCTTCCCCTATTTTTATGACATCGAATGGCGCGGTTCTACCGTCTCTCTTTTTAATGCTTATTATTGGCATGCCGTTCACCCCTTCAGTACTATGACCACTATATATAGTGTCGCTCAAACGGATTGTATAAACAATAATACTATTGATAGTTTACGAAGTCAAGTCGTAAATGATAATGTCAGAGTGATTTCCTAAATTTTTGCCATTAGGCATGAATCTGTCTGCAATATTTATACATAGTGAACCAATAATAGTAAGAACGTCTATTTCATATCGAGGTACGGTTCATGACTGACAGGCGCTCACTGAAAATCGAAGCAAAACAAAATATGATGGGCATTAAACCGAATGTCTTTCTTGTCGCCGCCATTTATATTGTTACCGTCAGCCTATTATCAGCGCTGATATATACCCTTTCAGGCTATGACCGGCTTCTTAATCACATCCAGCTCATTCTGCCGGTGAATCCATACCCGACGTACGAGGAATTAGAGGCCTGGATACCGTCTGTCACGCCGATATCCGGCATATTGATGATGACAATTCTGATGAGCAGAATTGTCATCGATGTCGGTTATATGGGCTATTGCCTCAAGCTTGTCAGACACGAGGAAACCTATATCAAAACGATTTTTGAGAGCTTCACCATGTTTTTGAAAATTATCTGGCTTGAGCTCTTGAAGTTTACCTGGATATTTCTGTGGTCTTTCCTCTTCATTGTACCGGGCATTATGGCTTACTATAGATACAGGCAGGCACTTTATATCATGCTCGACAGCCCCAGCAAAAGTACCCTGGATTGTATTCGGGAATCAAAACGTCTGATGGACGGTCACAGTGCTGACCTGTTCATGCTGGATCTGTCTTTTTTGGGCTGGCGGGTACTCGACCTCATAACAAAAATCTACGCCACGATTCCTCTTTTGTCTATTTGGCTGGCCCCATATGCAGGTGTGAGTTATGCCAGCTTTTATCTTCAGCTAGCGTCAAGCGGCAAAGACGTCAAGAAAACGCAATAAGCTTTGCCCATTTAACGCAAAAAAGGCTGCATTGCAGCCCTTTGGTATTTTATTCGGGTATTATACTTTCTCGTCTTTTTTCCAGAGACCTCTGATCGCGCTGCCATATTTTCCATGCATCACTTTAATGTAAAGGAACACGCCGAGCGGCAGGAGCGCCATATACTGAATGAGATGCAGCAGGATACTCACCTTCAGCGCAAATTGACCGTCAATGCCGAAGCCGCCAAGGCCGATAATCGTTCCGGTTTCAAACAGGCCGATACCCCCGGGCGAGGCGGGAATGAGATTGATAATACTCGTTGTGACGAATACGGCAAAAGCCATTCTGACGGATTCCATCGCCTTAAAACCGCATGCCATAAGTCCAAGCCAGAACGCCGCGACGAGGATAATCCAGGAGAGGGCGACCCATGCTGTCATCTTCAGCATCGCCACACTTAAAAATTCTTTAACGACGTTTTTGATCTTCGGCACAAAGACGATAAGCACAGCCATCAGCGCAAGCAGCCCGAGGCAGCAATACAGCAAAATCCACATCCAACGCAGCATCGTTTTATCCGTGACACCCGCGAACGGAATCGTCAGGGCGGCAATAATAATGACAACGACGGTATCGGATATAATCGTGATGGCACACAGCTTCGTCCGCTTGGTCATACTATAGCTGCTCGGAAAAAAAGCAAGCCTTAACCCTTCGCCCGCATGCACCGGCAGCACCATATTGAGCGCGTGCCCAAGTCCGACAACCTCAAGCGCTGTCATATCATCCATCTCAGGGTCGATGCCTCTTGAAAATGCATATCCGCGGATAACGTTGGAGTAGATATAAATCAGGACTGCAAATATGACAAATAACCAATTGATATGCGGTGGTAAATCGATGCTCATTTTCAGTTCGTTAAGAGCAATAACTGAGAAAACGACAACTATCGCTGTAATAATACCACCAATTATCAGTTGAAGCTTCACTTTTCTGCTCATTCAAGAACTCCCCTGTTATATCATCCGTCAAATATAACCCTTATTTGCATATTAAAAGCACGATCTTTATGTTCATTAGTATCAGACGATGCCTGACCAAATAACAGCTTCACACACATGAAAAAGCATTCTAATTTTACCATATTTTATGAATATAGCAATCTTTATTTATATTTTACAAGCACTGACTAACCTGGAATATGTAGGGGGCGATTCGTTGTTAAAACAAGATAGGGCTATCTCACCAAGGTCTTTGTGACCTCATTGAGACAGCCCTATAATTGCGGAAACATCATTTAATAATTATCGTGCCGAAAAACCTCTTGATTTCGGCATCACCTATTTCAATGGTATGTGAGCAATGGATCAGGTTGTTAACGGTGCTCAGCGCGTAGTCGCCGCGAATCGAACCAGGCAGCGCATCCTCGAATATCGTCGCGCCGGCCAATATGCGCATACCGGCAACGGCGTTTTCGCCCCTGACGATCATGCCGAAGACAGGGCCCGATAACATATGCTGCAGTATTTTCGGAAAGAACGGCTGATCGGTCAGATGTGCATAATGCTCGTACAAAAAAGTGGGAGAAAGATTCATCATTTTTGCGTCGATAATTCTGTAGCCTTTCCGCTCGATTCTGGTGATAATTTCACCAACAAGGCCTCTCCTCATGCAGTCCGGTTTCAGCATTACAAAAGTATTTTGTTCAGCCATGCTCTGTTCGCTCCTTTTCTTCAATCTGATGCGTTTATTTTACCTAATAATATGCTATATACACGAAAATAACAAGATTAATTATTGACCTGCTTTACGGCGCGTTTAAACAGAATCTGCATTTATGTTCAAAATGTTATGGGACACCGTCATCTTCAGACGTCGGGTCTGTGCAGGTCAATAAAATAATTCTGCGGAACGCACTCTTTAATCATTTCATCACATTTACCTGATATGCTTATTTCAAACCACATCGTGGTGCTATCAATTAGGAGATAATGAGGGAGGTCTGAGAAATGAACGCACAAGCAAGCCAATGCAAATGTACTGACGATAAGCAGCAGTTTTCCGAAATAGCAAATGTCATTGACCTGTACAAGAATAAGGAAGGAAGTCTTATCCAGATCCTGCATGCGGCGCAGGAGATCTACGGCTATTTGCCCCCGGACCTTCAAGAATTCATTGCTAACACGCTTGAAAGACCCTTGTCCGAGGTCACTGGTGTCGTCACCTTTTACTCCTTCTTCTCTACGATACCGCGGGGCGAACACACCATAAGAGTCTGTCTGGGCACAGCCTGTTACGTCAGGGGCGGCAAAAAGGTCGTCGAAGCACTTCAGAAAAAGTTGAATGTTGAAATCGGCGGCACGACTGAGGATGGAAAGTTTACTTTCGAGGTAGCGCGTTGCATCGGCTCGTGCGGGCTTGCACCTGCAATGATGATCGACAACGTTGTCTATAAGCAAGTCAACCCAAACAAGCTCGACACCATCCTGTCGCAGTATTGAGAGGGTGATAATGATGAAAAACATTATCAGCAGCATAAACGATCTCCAAAACATACAGCGTACATACAACGAAGAAACCGCGAAATATAAGTATCAGGTACTTATCTGCAGCGGGGCGGGCTGCGTCTCCTCCCACTGCGCCGAAGTCAGCGAAGCGATCAAAAAAGAAATCCAGAATATCGGCAAGCAGAGCGACGCTGTTGTACGGGAGACCGGCTGCATGGGCACGTGCGCGGTGGGGCCTGTTATGCTCATTATGCCCGAACGCGTCTTTTTTACAAATCTGACACCGGAGACGTCAAAGGAGATTATTCGCAGCTATCTGCTGCACGGTAAAGTGCTTGAAAAATACACATTTTACGATTTTTCGCTTAAAAAACACGTGCCGGTGATCGACGATATCGATTTTTTCAAAGAACAGGTCAAGATTGCCCTGCGCAACTGCGGCACCATCGAATATGACAGCATTGACGCGTATATAGGCCGCGGTGGTTACCTTGCTATTGCAGAGGCTCTGAAGAAAAAAAGCCCGCAGGACGTTATCGACGAAGTTAAAAAATCCGGCATTCGCGGCAGAGGCGGTGCCGGTTTCCCGACGGGTGTCAAGTGGCAGTCCGGTTACGACGCCATCGGCGCGCGCAAGTTTATCATTTGCAACGCCGACGAAGGTGACCCCGGCGCTTTTATGGACAGGAGCATCCTTGAGGGCGACCCGCACACCGTTATCGAGGGCATGATGCTCGGCGGGTACGCCATTGGTGCTGACATGGGTTATGTGTATGTGCGAGCGGAATACCCAATTGCAGTGGAGCGGCTTTCCAAGGCCATTGCGGATGCGAGAAGCTGCGGCCTCCTAGGCAGCGACCTGTTCGGCAGCGATTTCTGCTTTGACCTTGAGCTGCGCATTGGTGCTGGCGCGTTCGTCTGCGGCGAGGAAACGGCGCTAATGGCATCCGTCGAGGGGCAGCGCGGCGAGCCGAGGCAGAAACCGCCATTCCCTTTCCAGGCAGGTCTCTTCCATGAGCCAACAATCATTAATAATGTTGAAACATTTGCGAGCATTCCGGAAATCCTACACCGCGGCGGTGACTGGTACGCCGGTTTCGGGACGGAAAAAAGTAAGGGCAC
Source organism: uncultured Eubacteriales bacterium (assembly GCA_942492735.1). Taxonomy (GTDB): domain Bacteria; phylum Bacillota; class Clostridia; order Oscillospirales; family Oscillospiraceae; genus Sporobacter. The sequence continues at coordinate 2,234,302 of OW818648.1, read as the reverse complement.
AAAAGTTTTCGCACTCGCCGGTGATATCGTCAACACAGGCATCATTGAGGTACCTGTTGGAAAACCGCTTGGCGATATCCTCTTTAATATCGGCGGCGGGATGCGGGCGGGCAAAAAATTTAAAGCCGCACAGATTGGCGGGCCGTCCGGCGGATGTGTAACGAAGGATAATCTGAACACACCGACTGACTATGAATCCATTCAAAAGCTTGGTGCCATCATGGGCTCCGGCGGCCTCATCGCAATGAACGAGGACACTTGCATGGTCGACACAGCTCGGTTTTTTATGGACTTCATCAAAGACGAATCTTGCGGAAAATGCAACGCCTGCCGCACTGGAACGACGCGTATGCTTGAGATACTTGAGCGGATCACAATGGGCAACGGCATTGATGGCGACATTGAGCTGTTGGAGGAGCTTGGCGAGACGATCAAGGACACAGCGATGTGCGGTCTCGGCCAGACGGCACCGAATCCCGTCTTAAGCACGATCAAATACTTCCGCGACGAATACGAGGAGCATATCAAAAACGGATACTGCAGGGCAGGCGTCTGCTCGGAGCTATTCATATCCCCATGCGAGAACACGTGTCCAGCAAATATCAATGTCCCCGGTTATTTGAGGCTTATCGCCGCCGGACGGTTCACCGATGCATACAACCTCATCCGTCAGGAAAACCCGTTCCCCGCCGTCTGTGGGCGCATCTGCACGCACCCCTGCGAAAGCAAGTGCCGCCGCGGTTCTCTCGATGAAGCAGTTGCCATACGTGAGCTAAAAAGATATGTCGCTGATTACGCCTACAAAAACGAACAGCCCTTTACGAGCGATATCGTCTTTCCGAAAAACGGCAAGCGGATTGCCGTCATTGGCGCGGGCACCTCAGGGCTGACATGCGGTTACTACCTTGTGCGGATCGGCTACGATGTCGATGTCTATGAATCAGAATCTGTCGCCGGCGGTGTACTGGCATTCGGCATTCCCGAATACAGGCTGCCTAAAAAGATCTTACAGCACGAGATCGACCTGATTGTCCAGGCCGGCGTCAATATTCAACTAAATATCGACGTCGTTAAGGATGTGACGTTCAAGTCGCTTCGGTCCAAATACGACGCCGTTTATGTCGCCACTGGCGCGCAGTTCCCTGAAAAAGTCAATATCCCGGGCGAAAACCTTCAAGGCGTTATCCACGGAATCGATTTTCTCAAGAGTGTTAATCTCCATAAAGACGTCAGGCTCGGCAGCACAGTGGCAATCATCGGCGGAGGCAATACAGCCATTGACTCAGCCAGGACGGCCCTCAGGATGGGTGCTGGAAAAGTTATTGTCCTATACAGGCGAACACGGGATTCGATGCCTGCGTACGAGGAGGAGGTCAAGGATGCTATCGACGAAGGCGTCGAGATCATTGAACTCGTATCGCCTGTCCGGTTCATCGGCGGCAAAAATGGCCGGGTCGCCAGAATTGAGCTCATGAGAAACAGTCTCGGCGATTTTGGCGACGACGGGCGGCGGAAGGCAGTTCGCGTAGAGGGATCCAACTTCTTCATTGATGTTGACACGATCATTCCGGCGATCAGCCAGTATTCGGACCTGCCGTTTATCCCTAAGAGTGAAATAGGCGTCACCCAGTGGGGCACTTTCATTATAGACAACGATACCATGATGACGACTATGCCTGGCGTCTTTGCCGGAGGTGACGTCGCGCGCGGGCCGGATACGGTCATCCAGGCTATCGCCGATGGCAAACACGCCGCCGTCGCTATCGACAAATACTTGGGTGGCAGCGGCATCCTCAACAAAGGCGCACCGATCGATATCCCCAGCAATTACAACGAGGACGAAGTGGTCGAACACCCACGCTTTGAAGCAGAGTCCCTGAGCCCTGAAAAACGCCGGGACTCCTTCGATGAAGTCGACCTTGGCTATCACAAGCTCAACGCGATGGCCGAGGCCATGCGCTGCCTGCATTGCGACAGGAGGTAGAGGCGTGAAAAATAATTTTCACGCGCGGAAGAATATCGACAAAGCCGTTTTCAACGGCTCGCCAAAAATGACGGCGGCCATTTTCGAAGCGGATTGTATCCACTTGAAAACACATCGATTTTTCCTGACTATTTGTGCCGCCGATTTGCGGCGGAATGGAGGTTAAGATGAAGAATATCACAATCAACGGGAAAGCTGTATATGCCGACGATGATATGACCATCATCGAAGCGGCAAAGCGAAACGGCATCGCTATTCCGAACCTCTGCTATCTCGAGGGCATCCACCAGTTTGGGTCGTGCAGAATTTGTGTTGTCGAGGTGGCGGGCGCGAAGACATTGATGCCGTCCTGCATGACGAGGGTCAGTGAGGGTATGGTGATTTACACAAATTCCGCCAGGGTCCGGCGCGCACGAAAAGTTCTGTATGAGCTTTTGCTCTCCGACCACTCCAAGGACTGCCTAAGCTGCAAGAGAAACCAGAGCTGCGAGCTGCAGCAGCTTGGCAAAACACTCGGCGTTGAGGAAACGCGCTTCGATGGCAAACGCTCCGACTGTACCGTTGATATGTCCGTGGCTATCACGCGGGATATCTCAAAATGTGTCTTATGCCGGAGGTGCGTGACCGCTTGCAACGATATACAGGGCGTCGGGATTATCAACGCCCAGAAGCGCGGGTTTAATACGGTCATCAGCCCCGCAATGGGCCTTCCGATTGGTAACGTCAACTGCAGCTTTTGCGGCCAGTGTACAGTCGTATGCCCTGTCGGGGCGTTGAAGGAAACGGATGCGATCAAAAAGGTCTGGAATGCCATCAACGATCAAACCAAGCGTGTTATCGTTCAGACCGCGCCAGCCGTTCGGGTCTCTATTGGAGAGGAATTCGGCCTGGAAACCGGCACGCGTGTTACGGGCAAGCTCGCCGCCGCCCTCCACGCACTCGGCTTTGATGATGTTTTTGACACAAACTTCACCGCGGATTTAACAATTCTCGAAGAAGGAACAGAATTTTTAACCCGTGTATCAAATGCCCTCTTAGGAAAAGGCGCTGTACTCCCAATGATAACAAGCTGCAGCCCCGGCTGGGTAAAATATATGGAGCATACGTATCCCGAAGCGCTCGACCATCTATCGACATGCAAATCACCGCACACGATGCTCGGGGCACTTGCCAAATCCTATTATGCCGGTAAGATCAATGTCGAGCCGAAAAACATCTGCGTCGTATCCGTTATGCCGTGCACTGCCAAGAAATTAGAAATCGCGCGTCCGGAAATGCAGAACGACGGCTATCCCAATGTGGATGCAGTTCTGACGACGCGGGAGCTCGCCGCCATGATCAAGGAGATGGGCATCGACTTTAAGTCGCTAAAAGATGAGGAATTCGATAACCCCCTCGGCATGTCGACCGGTGCCGCCGATATTTTCGGGTTGACAGGCGGCGTCATGGAGGCTGCGCTGCGTACGGTCTATGAGCTTGTCACCGGACGCGAGCTGCCTTTTGATGGTCTTCATGTTGCGCCAATCGTCGGGCTCGATCGCGTGAAGGAAGCCGCCATAACTATCGAGAATCCTAAGGCTGACTTTTTACACCTTGACGGCGTCACTGTTAAGGTGGCTGTGACGAGCGGCTTGACAGGCGCAAAGCAGCTCATGGAGCAAATCGCTGACGGCCAGTCGCCGTATCACTTCATCGAGGTAATGGGCTGCCCCGGTGGGTGTATCATGGGCGGCGGTCAGCCGCGGTCAGCGGACCCCGATGTGCGAAAAAAACGGCTTGAAGCGCTCTATCTCGAGGACGAGATCAAGGACCTGCGCAAGTCCCACGAAAATCCGTATGTAGCGTCCCTGTACAAAGACTTTCTCGAATACCCCAACAGCCATACGAGCCATAAGTATCTTCATACGACGTATGTCAAACGCGGTATTTTCAACGAATTGACCGACCAAAGATTCGATATTGCACAAGAGCCTGCAAAAAAACAAACAGTCCGGCAAACTGCCGCACAACCAGCTCTTAAGTCTGCTGATCGGCAAAACACATATGACGGAATCCAGTCTGTCCGAGTGCTGTCGCTTGAGGCTGAAAACACAAAACTGAAAGGCGAATTGGCCGATACGAGCGAAACTGTCGACATCCTGAAGAATGTCATTGCAGATTATCTGAAAAGAGACCGGTAGACAACGCTGTAAATGGCTATGCATGACCTGCATAGCCATTTGTTATTCATCTGACAATCAAAAATCTATTGTATTCCAATAAAATCCATTATAAAATATTGGTGTATAATCTTCTGTCTGACTATAATTTTGGGAGGTGACATGATGAATGATATTCGCCTGCTCATTGTTGATAAAGATGATTGCACCAGAAACCAAGTTAAAAAGCTTGCAGAGAACGCGTGCTATTCTTTTGATGCGGCAACAGACGGCATCATGGCGATCAAATTGTTCAGACGTCAGGATTATCAAATGATAATCCTGGACACAGACCTCCCAACGCTCGACGGATGGAACGTATGCCGTCAAATTCGTAAGGTCTCCGATGTGCCCATTATCATCACCAGCGTCAACACAGGCGAACGCGACAAGCTGCTCGCGTTCGAGCTTGGGGCTGACGACTACCTCTGTAAGCCCTTTTCAGTCCCGGAACTCTTGGCGCGCATAAAGGTGCATCTATATCGAGCGCGCGGCATCAAATGCGCGTCTCCGGCAAAAATAACAATGAACGGCCTCCTCATCGACACGATTTCACATACTGTCTGTGTTGACGATACCGCTATCAAGCTGACGCCGAAAGAATATGATCTGTTGTTCTTCCTTTCGCAAAATCCAAACAAGGCCTACTCCCGTGAAAGCCTCCTGAACGAGGTCTGGGGATATGAGTTTTCCGGCTCCGATCGGACAGTTGATACGCATATTAAAACGCTGCGTGAAAATATCAAGCCGTATGACTCATGTATCGTCACCGTCTGGGGTTTCGGATATAAATTCGTACAGTAACGCGGGCTCAGATTCTTAATAAGCTTTCGGACGACTGTCATTGCTATGAGATACCGGCGTTTTGTCATTCTGAGCCTGCGAAGAATCTCCAGATAACCTAATGTCGTAGCACCGACTCTGGGTTATCTGGAGATTCTTCGTTGCGCTGCGCCTCAGAACGACACTGAAGTTAAATCATTTAAATTATTTTGAATTTATATTCAATATATCATTCTATGCCTCATACATGCGGCTGAAAATACGAGCAGTTTCCTCGACCGATTCAAAGCGGCGGTTAACATCCTCGGTCAGCATTCGGCTTAAAAGCACATTATAATCATATCTGGTGCAGAAGCGTTCCGCACAATATCTATCTCCGCACAGCAGAAAGCGGTCCATGGACGCACGATCGCCGGTGACCATTTCGAACAGGATTGCCCCGAGCGAATAAATATCAGACCTTTGGCCGACCTTATCGAGCATGTTATACACGACTTCTGGCGCGGAATAATCTTCGGTACAGTTATTGATCCATGTCTCATCTTCGATTATTGAAGATCCGAAATCAAAAAGATAGACGGAATCGAGGACATCGACTATAAAGTTATTCGGCTTAAGGTCTAAATGGCAATAATCTTTGTCTATGCCGTGCAGAAAGCCGACAACGCGCAGAATCTGCGTAAAAATATTCCGTATTTCATGATCTGTCATTCTTCTCTTGCCGATATATTCACTGAGCAGTTCGCCTTTTATATGATTGAGTGCTATGTAGACGGTGTTATTATAGTCGCCGTAGGAATCCATATCAGGTATACGGTTACTCTGAGTATTTTTAGCTTGGACAATGGCCAGGCTATCGATTTCATTGTCAAAAAGCAGCTTTAATGCAGACACATCTGCATCCTCGAAGACGATCTCACCTGAACCGCTTCTGGAAAACTGCGTACCGAGCGGTGCCAGTTCCTTCAACAGCACTTTTTTATTGAAACACCGTTTTGGATTATCCTCCTGATCACAATAAAGCCGCTCCCCCTCGTATATCAGAGAAGTGCCTCCTCTGGCTAAAAGTCGGTGGATTGTATATGTATCATTACTCAGAAAAAGCGTGTCGCCGTGCTTCAAAGGGACTCTATTATCCATTGCTGCTTTCTCCCGCCCGACTTTTTAATTGTAGGCTGACAATAAGTGCACTGTCATCCGAAAAACCGAATTTTCCCTTCAGCAGCTCAATAAAACCATTCACGTGTGCGCTCTTATCCTCTTCGAACAAATGGCCGATGTATTTGGAATAGTTCATGACGCGTGACTTCACAAGATTTTCTGCCAGTGCTTTTAAAACCGCCTGGTCTTTAGGCTTTAGATCAAAACCGACATTCTTAACATAACCGAGGAGATTCCTGGAGAGGATTTTTACGAGTTCTAAATAAAGCGCACCCAGGTCTTCATAAAGATACTCTTGGGTATTATCTGACGCGGCAACGAGGTATTCCACCAAATCATATAGGTCTCCGAAAGCAGCGGCGCCGCTGGTTTTCCGAACTAATATCTCTTTGGCAATAATATAGACTATGGAGTCTTCGTTATTATCGAAAATATATTTACCTGCTTTTTTTAGAAGCGTGTTGTAAATCTGAATCGACATTTTCCTGAACAGAAATGAGCACGCCGTCAGCGTCGTCAGTTCCGGCAGTGTGATGCCCAAGACGTAGTTGTAGTGCGATTTCGTCGAGAGCTCATATTCATTGCAGAAATCTGCGACATTTCTGAAACCTTCATAGAGGATCAGCTGGTTATAAAAAACAGCAAAACTCCGGATGCTGCTGAAAGTCTGCTCTATAAAGCCGTCGAGCTGATCCCAGTAGAGATGGTCTATACGATTTGAGATGTATTGCGTAAAAACCGAATTATGGTCAACGCTCAGCGGATTTGTCGCCGAACCATCGCCGCTATCTGCATATGCGTCAGCATTTACCGAATCCAATAATATCTTGATGCTGTCCTCATGGATGATATCGAGATCCAGCAGAAAGCCCAGATACTCCATTTTCTCGCTGATGGTTAAATCCAGTGCTGCAAAAAGCTTCAGAACCTGCGTGTGATTGAGGATTATCTTCACGCTCTTCTGACCATAGAAGGCGTTATAATAGTACTTATTTTTCTCGGGATCAAGCTGTGCCGATACAAGCCCGGCGCGCTCAAGTATCTTCTTCTTATCATAGTCTTTTTTACTGCATAATTGCGAAAAGTACGCGCCGAATTTTTTAATGATGTCCTTTTCGCTGTGATACGACACTGTCATGAGCGCGCTTTGTTCCCTGAAGCCGTATTGAAAAAGCCTGCTGCTCACGTCATCAATGCTTTTTATATTATTCAAACCGCAGAAAATAATGAATTCCTTCAGGTTTTTTAGGTAATCTCCGTATCCGGCGGCTCTTAAGAGCGTGTGCGCCGCATCCGTGTCCAGCTCAAGGCAAACACAGATGAGCAGCAGCATATCTTTTGACGGAATCTTGATACACCGCCCCGTGATTCTTTGAGCCGTCTCGACCCTTTCTTTTCTGTAAAAGTCAAGCGACCCCATCCCGAGCTTGTCGGTAATTCTTTTCAGGTTTTCAATGTGAATGATGCCGTCCTCATCAATAATTGGACAATTCACATTCTGCGCGTTGTCTTCAAGGACTTTATGGAACGTTTGATTGAACAGTGTCAAACGTTCTTCGTTCGTCATCACATCGCTCAGTTTTGGCAATATATCATATAAATATTGTTTCATACGTTCAGCACAACCAGCTCTCGTTGATTATTTGTAAAAGACGATAAAGATATCACTCAAGCCCAGCTCCAGTATAGATCATCTGAGGCTGCATCGTATATCAGCCCATGAAAAAGCATCGAAAGTCTCATTTTCGATGCTTTTCTACCACTCCTACCCATTAGTAGAAATTTATTGCTGTCGGCAAATTATACCACAAACTGCTTTCCATGTAAACACTACCCCACACTATAGTTCCACGTAAAAAATCCGCTGCAAGTCTTAAGATAAGACTGCAGCGGATTGCGGAGCTTCTGGCTATTTGTAGATTTGCTTTCCGTCGTACGTTGGATTCGTCACGATGGAGAAATGGAAGATGGGCTTTTTGACCTCCAGAATGCGCACCGGGTTATGCGATGTGCCGCCGGGAAGCCAGATCATGGTTGTTTTTGTGAGCCTGTGGGCTTCCCCGCCGACGGAAAATTCGATCACGCCGCCGAGGTCCTCCTGGTCATCCGGATTGCTTCCGAACCAGCCAATCAGCTCGTCATAATCGTGAGAGTGCTCCGTAAAAATCGGGTCTCTCGGGGGGATAGCAAAATACCAGGCGGTGTTCATCTGGAATGCGCCTTCGCAGACATTCGAGTCCATCCAGAGAACACGTTTAGCAAATGTATTGTACATTGCCCGGAACTCCGGTGTGCCCATGTCTTTAGGCGCTTGCAGCTCCTGCACGAAGTGCTTCGCAAAATCGCCGCCATTAATGTTATCGTATACCATTTTAATCTCCTATCCGCCGTTCACAAGGCGTTATGGGTTATAGCAACGATATTGCCATTCCCGCGCAGGCGGGAATCTATATCTTGCCGCCTGAAGGTACGTGGATTCTCGCTTTCGCGGGAATGACATACTGATGGCATGTTCGTTTTTACTCTTTTGGCAGCTCCCAGTTGATAAACCGCCAGTAAGGGGCGGTGACACGCTCACGATAAGCCGCCATGTCGACGCCGTTCCAGTCATAGAAACCCTTGTGGGATTCGGCTCTGGCACCGGTATCGCCTCTGGCTATTCTGTCTGTGATGGCGGGGGGTGCCTCCGCTATATTGCTGAGTGTCGGGAACACCGTATTGCAGGTTGTAATGTTCAGCCGCAGGTCACCGTTATCGAAGTGCTCATACATGCCGATCGACGTGTAACGTGGGCAGAAGCTGTAGTTGAGGCAGGTGTCGACGTCTCTTGGATCGCAGATGCCGCTCTCGACTAAATTGAGTGCCTCCCGCCAAAGCGCAAACTGTAAACGATTGCCTATAAAGCCGGGCGCGGGCTTTTTGAGGATAACCGGCTTGCGGTCAAGGGCTTCGAGCACCTCTTTAGCAAACTGGAGAACGCCTTCACCGGTGGCTGCGCCGCCGCAAAGCTCAAAGAAGGGCACCATATGCGCCGGGTTGAAGGGGTGTGTGATGATGATGCGGTCTTTGTATTTTGTGGCCTTCTCGGCAAGCACATCGGGCACAAAGGAGGAGCTGACCGAGCAGATGACCTTCAGGTTGGTGCATATCTGTTCAAGGCGTCCGTATATCTCATGCTTCAGATCGATATTCTCGTTGACGCATTCAAAAATGACGTCACATGTCGCCAGTTCGTTATAGTCAAGAGTGTACGTCACATATTTTCTGCAGATCTCGAGCTGTGCTTCGGTCATGAGACCCTGGTCGATCATCTGGTGGAAATACATGTCGTATGTTTTCTTGTATTCGGGTATCATCTCCGCGCGGCGGGCAACGCACGTGGTGCGGTAGCCGTGGCCTGTGGTGAGTACCGCCATGCTGTCGCCAATCATGCCGAGACCGATGATACCGATATGCTTTACACTGTCAAGCTTCATATAATTCTCCATTCCTGAATCAAAATTGACGGTTTGCAATTCGCTATTGCAAACAGCCGAGTAGCCTTTATCGAGGCTGAGTCAATTTTGCGTGAGTGAAAATGAAATTTTCACTTTACTTCAGGGGTTTCAGCTTGAGTATCTCTCTGGCCTCTTCAGGTGTCGCGACTTCCATATCGAGTTCGCGGATGATGCGAACCATGCGCTCAACAAGCTCCGCGTTGCTCTTTGCAAGACGGCCGTGCGAGTAGTAGATGTTGTCTTCCATGCCGACACGGGCATTTCCGCCCTTGAGCACGCCATAGGTGACACCCGGGAGCTGATTAGCGGCGATAGCCATGGTTGACCAGTTCACATAACGGTCTTTGGGCAGCATGTTGATCATATGGTCATGATTGGCTTGAGTGTAGGAAATAGCGCCTTGGCTGACCTTGTTCATACCCATAACCAAGGTGAGTGAAATGGGCTCCGGAAGAATGCCTTGGGGGGCGAGGATACCGAAGACTTCCTCGATGCTGGAGGGATTGAAGACCTCGATCTCCGGCTTGATACCCAGTTCCATCATCCTCTTGGCCTGCTTAATGAGCCAGGGACGTTCCCATCTGTAGATGAAGGACAGATCGCCCCAGATTGTGGTAATGAGGGAAGCGTCGAGGGAGCACATTTCTGGCAGCGCGTCCAAGATTGAATCGTCATAAAGGAGCGCAACACCGTCGTCAGCTTCGCTGTTGGGTTTTGTGGCAGGCGCTGTGGAGTTCTGTGTGATAATGGAGCACTTAGCGCGAATACCAGTGTTAATCTCGGCGAAGATTTTTGGATCGTTACACGATTTACCAGCCTTGTCGCGGGCGTGGATATGGACGATAGAGGCACCCGCATTGTAGCATTCATAAGCGGATTGGATAATTTCATTCGGCTGCTCGGGTAAATTCGGGTTGGCGTCCTTCCCTTGGAAATTGCCTGTCTGAGCAACAGTAAGAACAATTTTTCTTTTACTAGCCATTTTCTATACCTCTTTCACAATTAAAAATTACATATTATTGCAGTCACTTCTTATTATTTAGACAATCAGTCAATTTTATTATAAATTAAGGAAGTGCATTTGTCACAAAGTGTTTATTATAGGGCAATAACGAAATCGTATCCAAATCTACCGAGGCCTCAAAAGTGCCCGAAGCTGCAGGAATTTTTTCGCGTCCGGATTCCCGCGGTTCTTATGCCAGGCGACGACATAGTTGATGACAGCGTCTTCGCCTTCAATCGGCATAGAGACCATATTCGGATAATTGTAGGAATACTTTAAGGCCGGCGGGAGTATCGTAACTCCTATGTTGGAGTTGACAGCAAGAAGGAGCGTATCCGCGCGGTTATAGTAGTTGATGATATCCGGAACAATACCGCGGTTGGCGCATATATTCTTGATTTGTCCGGACAGGGCAAAATCCGTCTCCGGTACGGACACGAAATGGTACGCATTGAGTGACGACCAGTCATTCATATCTATTTTGTCCGCGATATCCCGATGCATAAACAGGTGCAGATGGTTCGTACCGGTGATGATATATTCGATACTGTCATTTTCGGGTATCATGTACCGATTGGCAAAATAGATGTCATAGTTACACTGACTGATAGCCTTCATCATTTCTGTACCCTCTTTAATGTCGACATCCACCTGAACGCCCGGCTGGTCTCTGTTGAACTCTATCAGACACTCCGAGAATAGTTCAGCCGCGCTAGACAGCATGGCAATACGTATATAACCGGTTCGCCCCTCAGAGATGTTGCGCAGCCGGCTCTCTGCCTCCATTTGGATCGTCAGCATCTGACTGGCATAGCCGACGAACTCCCGCCCCTCCGGGGTGAGCGAGACACTGTGGCTGTCACGGTTTAACAGCCTCACACCGATACTGTTTTCCAGAGACTTGATATAATTGCTGACGGTTGGCTGTGTCATAAAGAACTCGTTTGAGGTCTTCGTGAAGTTCAACGTTTGGGATACCGAAATAAAAAGTTTCAGCTGCAATGTATCCAATGAGCTATACCTCTTTCACATCATGTCATATTAGCATTGTATAAATATTTACGAATAAAAGCAATGATCATTTTAATCTAAAAATCAGAAATATGACTGCACAAATATCAGAAACCCGTTTCAGATTATATTCTGAAGCGGGCTTCCTTCATATTCAAGCTTAATGGATTTCAAAATGATATATGGTTTGTGTCTGATAGGGCTCATTTGCCCTTAAAATCGGACTCGGAAAATGCGCGTTCGCCATTGCATCTGGATAAACCTGTGTTTCGAGGCATATCGCATCACGCCGGTTAATCTGACTGCCATTTTTCCCTTTTCGGGGCGTCAGCGAATTCCCGCTGTAAACCTGAATTCCCGGCAGCGTGGTAAACGTTGTCATACTGATTTTGGTATCGGGACCAAAAAGTACTGCAGCTTTCCTCAAGCGCGTTTTATCCCCCACAGCATCGTTGTCCGGCAGCACAAAATTGTGATCATATCCGTCGCCGTTAACAAGCTGAACGTCAGGCGCTTCAATATCCTGGCCAAGCTGTTTGGGTTTACTGAAATCAAAAGGCGTTTCTGCCGTACATAGCAGCTTTCCGGTTGGCAGGCAGTATTTATCGTTTTCGGTAAGCTGCGCCGCGAAGACCTGCAGGTAATGCCCAAGTACAGATCCCTTTCCATTCAGATTAAAATAGCTGTGGTTTGTAAGATTAACGATTGTGTCAGCATCGGAGATGGCGTCATAAGTGATTTGAAGCGCATTGTTTTCGGTCAGTACATAGGTGATCGTAACGGCCAGATTTCCGGGATAGCTTTCTTCGCCATCGGGCGACACACGGGTTAATACAAGCGCATTGCCTTTTCTATCGGCATTCCAGATAACCTTATCAAAACCTATGATACCGCCGTGGAGGTGATTGGCTCCATCATTACTGGCCAGGCGGTACGTTGTTCCATTGAGTATAAATTCACTTTTGCCGATGCGGTTCGCCATGCGGCCGATGGCCGCTCCGAGATAACCGCCGTTTTCCTCGTATTCGGTGACGGTTTCATACCCCAACACAACGTCCGTCATTCCCCCTTGCGCATTAGGGACACACAGAGACTGTACCGTACAACCGTAATCCAGTATAACAGCAGTTGCACCACGTCTGTTTCTCAGACAATAGGCGGTAACGGTTCTACCATCTTTTGTACGTCCGAAAACAGTGTGGGTCATTTTGACGTCGCTCCTTTCCCTTGTTCTTCATCTATCGGCGATATAATTTGAACACCCATTCAATTTATTTGTTCCGACCTTTGAAAACATTAAACAAACCTCTTCTTTTATGCGCATTATCTGAAGCACTGTCACCCGCCTGCAGCTGCAGCAGCTCGATGATTTTTTTCTGAGCCGGCAGACGCAAGGATTTTGGATAAGCCTCTTTATACCCTGCAACGAGAGCGGCGGCATCTTCCTGTGACAGGAAATCGATCAATTTGTCGGTCAGCGCGTGGACGGCCTGCAGCATCCAGTATGCCAGCTTATTGTCTTTATTGCCTAAAGGCGCGTCGTAAATAAAACGCAATACCTCAGATGCTTCCTGCGATGAAGGCAAATGTGCTGCCAGAGTCTGAAGAGTTTCTTCAAGGCGATTCGAGAAAAGGTCATGTGTTGGAGAGTTTCCGGGTGCGCCGCTGAAACCCAGGAGCCCTTCGGACGCTTTACGAGTTGCCTGCATGCGGACCGTCTCAGCCAGATAGTCTGCGTAGATCCGCTTGATCTCCCGGATGTAATAAATGTTGTCCATCGTCAATCAACCAAAAGGGTTTTCGGTGGGATACGGCAGCGACTTTGGCTGATTATAACTGATATCACTGATGCCGAGATATTTAAACACCTCATAGAGTGCCTTGCCGCAATGCTTAAATGCGACGGCGCCATGGTGCGGATATCGTTTCTGAATGAGCACATGGCGGTAAAAACGGCCCATCTCCGGGACGGCAAACACACCGATGCCGCCGAAGCTGCGGGTTTTTACCGGGAGCACTTCACCCTCGGCAATATAGGCGCGCATCATCCCCTCGCTGTCACACTGCAAGCGATAGAAGGTAATCGGACTTGCGGCGATATCACCCTCCAGGGTACCGCGGGTAATGTCAGGTTCACTGCCTTCCGGTTCAAGACACCGGTGCTGAATGAGCTGGTATTTTACGGCGCGGTCGGAACACATTTTACACGAAGGTGTGTTGCCGCAATGGAAGCCCATAAACGTATCTGTCAGCTGATATTTGTATTTATCGGCAAAGGTTCTACCGACGATGTCTTCGTCATACTGTGACTTCGGTACGCTGTTATTGATATCTAAGAGCGTCACGGTATCGCCGGTGATGCACATGCCAATGTACTCTGAAAGCGCACCGTATATATCCACCTCACATGCGACGGGAATACCCCGAGATGCAAGGCGGCTGTTGACATAACATGGCACAAAGCCAAACTGCGACGGGAATGCCGGCCAGCATTTATCCGCAAAAGCGACATACTGTCTACTTCCCCTGTGCGCCTCAGCCCAATCCAAGAGTGTCAGCTCAAACTGCGCCAGACGTACATTCAGATCGGCGTAGTACTTCCCCTCGCCCATTTCCTTTGCCATGTCGGCGCAAACATCAGGGATGCGTTTATCTCCTGCATGTTCTTTAAAGCTAACGAACAAATCCAGCTCGGAATTTTCCTCAACCTCGACGCCCATCTCATAAAGGCCCTTAATGGGTGCGTTGCAGGCGAAGAAATCCTGCGGACGCGGTCCAAATGTGATGATTTTTAAATTCTTTATGCCGATAATCGCACGTGCTATGGGGATGAATCCGGCGATCATGCCGGCAATGTCGGACGCTGTACCGACGGGATATTCGGGAATATAGCCCTTCAAATGGCGCATACCCAAATTATACGAGCAGTTGAGCATGCCGCAGTACGCGTCCCCGCGTCCGTCGATAAGATCGCCGTCGCCTTCAGCTGCCGCGACAAACATACAGGGGCCGTCAAAATACTTGGCGATGAGTGTTTCAGGCGTCTCCGGACCAAAGTTGCCAAGGAAAACAACAAGAGCATTGCAATCCGCCTCTTTGACTTCATTCACAGCAGAAAGCATATCCCTTTCATTCTCAACGGTGGTTCTCGCTTCATATATATTCAGCTTATTGAAACCGCAGGATGCAACAATAGCGGCGCGGCGTCTCTCGGAGAGCTGTATGGGGAAGCAGTCGCGGGAAACAGCGACGATGCCTAATTTTACTTCCGGAATATTTGCCATCATAATATTTTCTCCTTATCTTTATAGTGTTCTATTGCAATCGCAGGGTATTTAAAACGCTGCAATATCCTCTTTAACGTCAATGTTCTGACCGGTCAATCCAATCCAAGCGCCTTGCTTTGCCTCGTCGGATTCAGCATGGGCTAAGAGCCATTTATTACAGGCCCAAAGCATATTGTCTTCTTGTGTAACGGAGGCGATTTCAGTCTTTGCAGTATTTGTTCCTTTCGGCAGAACAACAAGCACGCGGAAGCCCTTTGCCGGATCAGTATGGCAAGGTGCGTAGTGCAGTGTTGTGGCATAAAGCTCCAAAAGAACCTCCGCCTTAGCGCGGAAGGCTTTTACCTTGGATGTGTCGAGCTTACCGTTTTCGATTTCCTCTGACTTCGCCAGCAGCAGGATAAAATCCTCTGTGCCGAGGAGCATTTCACTGTTACGGTGATATTCCAGACAATTCAGTTTTGTGTTGTGCCCGTTGCACCAGCCAAATTGTATAGGCAAACCACCATATAAAGCTTTTCCGATTGCTTCAGCGGCGGGAAGAGACTGGATAGCCGGCTCCTCCGGCACATAGTCTGTTCCGGAAGGAAGCGGGGTAGCAATAAAGAGCGCCGAAAGGAACGGCTGGACGTCGTAGCCCTCAATGACCCTTCCGTACGGCGCGAATTCAGGGTCCGAGACCTGATAAATTGTCATTTACAAATCCTCCGAATCGGATATTTCAATGTCTTTTGGCGCAATTGAGTTCACTTCGGCATCATTGCTGTTTGGTTGCGCCTCAGCGCTTATCTCTGCAGCCCTCAGCGCTTTTTTAAAGCCTTTCAAGGAATACGCACAGAACCACACCGCCACTGCCACAAATACGACACAAACCAGCCAAACAGCCCATTGGGGAAACGACCCCGAGCCTGTGAGCATGTTGGATAGTAATTTCCATGCCAGATAGACGATATAGCCTGCGATAGCAACGCGCAGGAGCAATTGCGTTATGGCTTTATTTTTCATTGCCATGTCGTATTCTTTTTTCATGGACGTTTTTTGCACAGCATAAACCTCGATTTATTTATTACTCTATGATCTGGAACACGGGCTTCAACAGCGGATAGATTTGCCGGAAAACTTGATATCGCGCTTCATAACGCGCGGCAATTTCGCTATTCGGCTGGATCGTGGCTGTGACATTAACCAGCTTCTCGGCGGCATCCCGCACGGAAACGTATTCCCCGCAGGCAACCGCCGCAAGTATCGCGCCGCCGTACCCCGGCCCCTCTTCACTTTCAATGATATCCAGCTCCAGATTCAGCACATTGGCAAAGATCTCTTTCCACAGAGCGCTCTTTGCCCCGCCGCCGCAGATCTTACTGCGCCGGATGTCAAGGCCTAATGTCCGGGCCACCTCGAGTGAATCACGTATACCGAATGCGACGCCTTCCAAAATGGCCTGTGTCATATCGGCGCGCGTGGTATCCATTCTCAAACCGATAAAAGTGCCGCGGGCCGCCGGATCATTGTGCGGGGAACGCTCCCCCATCAGATACGGCAGAAAGTACACATGACCGCAGCCGAGCTTATCTCGGGTAATCAGTGTTTGCTCAGCATCATACTGTGTATTTTGGAGGATATCGTCCATCCACCACTTATTGCAGGAGGCCGCAGACAGCATGCAGCCCATCAGATGATAATGCCCGTCTGCGTGCGCAAAGGCATGCAGCGCGTTATTTTTATCCACGCCAAACTGCTCGCTTGCAATAAAGACAGTGCCGGATGTGCCGAGCGATATGTTGCACCTTCCAGCGCCCACCGTAGCGGTACCGACGGCAGCTGCAGCGTTGTCGCCTGCACCTGCAGCGATTTTCACACTGCGCGGCAAACCCAATTCCTCTGCCATTTCCGGTGTTAGCGTTCCGACAACGTCATAGCTCTCAAACAGCCGCGGCATCCACGATTCCCTGACGCTGCAGATATCCAGCATTTCTTTGCTCCAGCATTTATGCTCCACATCTAGAAGCAGCATGCCGGACGCATCAGAATAATCCGTGCAATGGACGCCCGATAGTTTGTAATTAATGTAATCCTTGGGCAGCATGATCTTGCTGATCCGGACAAAAAGCGCCGGCTCATGCTTTTTCATCCACAGGAGTTTAGGGGCTGTGAATCCGGCATACGCAATATTAGCTGTGCAGCTCGAAAGCATTTGCTTGCCTATCACTGTATTGAGGTATTCCGTTTCCTCCCCTGTCCGCCCGTCATTCCACAGGATCGCCGGCCGTAAAACACGGTCGTCTTTGTCCAGGACAACGAGGCCGTGCATCTGCCCGCCGGCACCGATACCAGCTACCTGCGTTTTATCGCAGCCATCTGTCAGCTCGCGTATTCCTGCAATCGTCTCACGCAGCCAGTCGTCCGGATTTTTCTCCGACCAGCCTGGGTGCGGGTATGCGATCGGATACGCGCGCGAAACGATCTTTTGTATCCTGCCTGTACCGTCCATTAGAAGAAGTTTGACGGCAGATGTCCCTAAATCGATCCCAATATACAACAAATGTATTCCTCCAAATCAGGCTTTACCGGTTTTCTTATTGGATACGACGTCAAAGACAACTGCGATCATTAAAACCGCGCCCTTGACAACGTACTGCCAGTTGTTGTCCAAACCGAAAATGGACATACCCTGATTGATAACACCAAGCAGTATCGCGCCGATGATGACGCCGGGCACCGTACCCGAGCCGCCGTAGGCGGACGCGCCACCGATGAAGCAGGCGCCGATGGCATCCATCTCGTAGGAGTAGCCGGTATCGCCGCTGACGGAACCGAGTCGGGCCGCAACGAGGAGCCCAGAAAAACCGGCCAGGATGCTCATGGAGCAATACGCTGCAAAATAGACCTTTTTGGTGTTGATACCGGACAGTTTCGTCGCTTTCTCGTTGCCGCCAACTGCGTAAAAACGGCGTCCGAATGCAGTTTTTGAGGTGATAAAAGCATAAAGTATAACAACCAGCAGGATCCACAAAACCATGACCGGGATACCCTTATACTGCGCCAGCATCCAGGAATAGGCGATAATCAGCGCATCAACTAGAATGATCTGTCCGAAGGCGGCAAATGCCGATTTCATCTCATAGCCCTTTTTCACTTTTTTCGCACGAGAGTAAGCGGTAAAGATAAGAAGAGCGATCGACACAATGATGCCAATGATGAGCGCAGACCAGTGCTTCTCTCCGTCAACGCCCGGAACGGTTATGTAAGAGGAAAAGATAGCGAGGTAGGTCTTGTCTGCTATATTGACCGTCTTCGAATCCAAGAGGACACGGCCCAAGCCCCGGAACAGGAACATTCCCGCCAGTGTAGCGATAAAAGGCGGTATATGCATATTGCCGATCCAGAAGCCTTGCCAGATACCAACGATGACAGCCACGATCAAGCAGACGACAATGGTGAGAATTGGGTTCATATGCATCTTATCCATCAACTGCGCGGCTATCGCAGCCACCAGACCTAGTGTCGCGCCGACAGAAAGATCGACGTTACCACCTGTCAGGATACACAGCAGCATACCGCAGGCCATCACCAGCACATAGGCGTTTTGCAGCAGCAGGTTTGATATATTCTGCGGATACATGAGCCTGCCGTTGGTAAGTATCGCAAATAGGATGAAGACCACCACGAGGGCGATTGTCATCGTGTTTTTTTTCAAAAATGAAGATACTTTCAGCGAAGATGTTTTTATCGGAGATGAGGCTGCCGTTTTCTTCGTTGAGGACAATTCTATTTTCATCTTGTTATGCTCCCTTGCTCTCGTCTTTAGAAGCCTTTTTACCGGACCTTAAAATCGCGCCCATGATCTTTTCCTGCGTCGCGTCGGCACCATTCATCTCAGCGACCATCTCGCCCTCATTCATCACATAGATACGGTCGCACATGCCCAAAAGCTCGGGCAGCTCGGAAGAAATCATGACAACAGATTTTCCTTGCGCGACCAAATCGTTCATGATGCTGTATATTTCATATTTCGCGCCGACATCGATGCCGCGTGTGGGTTCATCCATCAGCAGCACATCGCTGTCTGCAAACATCCACTTCGATAGCAAGACCTTCTGCTGATTGCCGCCGGAAAGGTTGCCCACATGCTGCTGAACGGTTGGCGTCTTAATTCGCAGCTTGTTTTTGTAATCTTCAGCGACCCGGTTCTCCTTGTTGACATCGATAATGCCATGGGTGCAAACCTTTTCCAAACGCGCCATCGTACTATTTCGCGCAACCGTGTCCGTGAGAACAAGACCGTTTCCTTTTCGGTCCTCAGTCAAATAGGCGACGCCGGCCTCAATGGCCTCTCTCTCATCCTTCAGCTTGATCTCATTTCCGTTTACCATGAGTGTCCCCGAAATGGCGGTGCCGTAGCTCTTACCGAATATAGACATAGCCAGTTCCGTTCGGCCTGCGCCTTGAAGACCGGAGAAGCCAACGATCTCACCCTTATGCACCTTAAAAGATACGTGATTTACAACACGCTTATCGGTATAAACCGGATGATTGACGCACCAGTTCTTCACTTCCAGACCAATCTCCTGACCGATATTGTGTTTGCGTTTCGGATAACGGTCTGTCAGCTCACGGCCGACCATCCCGCGGATGATACGGTCTTCGTCAATATTATGATCAAAGTTATCGATGGTTTCAATTGCCGCGCCATCCCGCATAATTGTTATTCTGTCTGCGACGTACGCGACCTCTGAAAGCTTATGAGAGCTGATAATGGATGTCATTCCCTGCTGCTTGAAGTCGATCAGCATATCCAGGAGCATCCTGGCCTCTTCTTCGTTTAAAGACGATGTCGGTTCATCAAGGATAAGGAGTTTGACGTTTTTTGAAAGTGCTTTTGCAATTTCCACCAACTGCTGCTTACCGGTACCGATGTCCTTGATCAGCGTGGTGGGACGGTCCTTCAGGCCTACCTGCTTCATATGCGCCGAGGCCTGAGAAAAAGTTTCATCCCAGTCGATACCAAATTTGCCTTGACGTTCATTACCCAGAAACATATTTTCGCCGATGGAAAGCTCAGGAATGAGCGCAAGCTCCTGATGAATAATAACAATACCTTGCTTCTCACTGTCACGAACACTTTTGAAGCGGCACTCCGCTCCGTCATAAATAAAGCTACCCTCATAAGTTCCCTGGGCTATGGTGCCGCTCACCACATTCATCAGCGTGGATTTGCCTGCGCCGTTTTCTCCCACGAGCGCGTGGATCTCGCCGCACTTGACATTCAGACTGACGTTGTCCAGCGCTCGGACGCCGGGATAATGCTTTGTGATGTTCTTAATCACCAGAATATCGTCTGCCAAATTAGTGCCCTCCTATTTTGCTATACAGGGCGTACAGCACTTTATATGTGCTATTATTATATCGCGCTATTTTTACTTCGTAAATGAGAAAATAGGCGGGGCTGAAGCCCCGCCCATCAAGTGCTTACGCTGCTTTTGTTTGGGCTATATGCAACGCACGGCATTGCACGCAATGCACGGTATCACATTGGTTGATGTTTAGCCGACTGCTTTCGGATAGCCATCGGTGCCCATCGTGTAGTAACCGGTATCAACCAGCTCTTTTTGCAGATTGTCTTTTGTAACAATAAGCGGAACCAACAAATAGGAGGGAACGATTCCGTTGTTATTGTCATATGTCTTTGTATCATATGTGCAATCAAATTTCCAGCCTGAAGAGGTGATCAAGCCGCCATCGGGTGTCTCGCCCTTCAGAATTGCGGCACCAAGATTCACGGTGACGACAGCTTCATTGGCAACAGCTTTGTAAACTGTCATGGACTGTTTGCCGTCGACCATATTGGCGAGGTTTGCTTCGTCTCCGTCCTGACCGGTGATGAGGACGGTGTTTTTTCCGGCGTAGTCAGACCCGATGGCCTGTGTCACGCCCAGTGCTGTTGAGTCGTTGGAGCACAACGCGATGTCAAGCTGCGTGCCGCCAGAATAGAAGGAAGCGAGAATGTTCTGCATACGGTCCAGCGCATTAGCGGTTTTCCAGCCTGCTGTGGCAACTTCTTCGAATTTCAGCTGGCCGGAGGGAACCTTCAGAATGCCGGCATCGATGTACGGCTTCAAGGTATCCATTGCGCCGTTGAAGAAGAACCCGGCGTTGTTGTCGGCGGGGTCGCCGGCGGTAAACTCAATGTTGTAGCTCTTGGAGGTGTCTTTAAGGTCCAGTTTTAAGGTATCAATAACATACTGGCCCTGCAATGTGCCGACCGTGTAGTTGTCGAATGATACATAGTAGGCAACGGCGTCGGTATTCATGATCAGGCGGTCATATGCGATAACCGGGATTTTTGCATCAACTGCGGTTTGTAGCACGGTGGACATCGCTTCGCCATCGATAGCGGCAATAACCAGAAGGCTGACTTTGTCGGCGATCATGTTTTCAATGTCGCTGACCTGCTGGCTTGCTTTGTCGTCTGAGTATGTAAGCTTGACTTCGAAGCCCTGCGCTTCAAACTGTGCCTTCAGGAAGGCACCGTCGCGATTCCAACGCTCAAGGGACTTTGTCGGCATTGCAATACCGATT
The DNA here is from genome assembly GCA_942492735.1 of uncultured Eubacteriales bacterium. Classification (GTDB taxonomy): domain Bacteria; phylum Bacillota; class Clostridia; order Oscillospirales; family Oscillospiraceae; genus Sporobacter. The sequence continues at coordinate 2,212,802 of OW818648.1, read as the reverse complement.
TTGACAGCGGCTGCGGGGGCTGCTTCCGACGGGGATGCCGCAGGGGCTGCAGACGATGCTGACGGGGCTGCCGAGGATGCATCCGGGGATGTCGTGGTTGTTCCTCCGCCGCAGGCGACAAGAGCGAGCGCAAGTGTCAGTGCAAGTACAAGTGCAAGAACCTTTTTCATTTTATGACCTCCTCAAATTTTTGTCGTGAAAATCTAACGTGCGAACCTTTTACGCACTTCTTACATAAAATTCTTTTGTAAAATTAATTTACAAAAGTGTCTGTCACAATAATACAATCCTGTACCATAGAAGTCAACTGAATTTTGGCGAAATCACTATTTTGGAGGTTTCAACAAAGATCTTGTGGCTGTTTTTTACTTTTTAACGGACTTTTTTTATCGGTAACGGATACACAATCTACAATGGGCAGACTTGTGCGGATAATAATTCATTATTTTTCGTATTTTTAATCATACTAATTGACATTTCAAGGCGATGCGGATACTATATAGGAATATTCGCAAAGAACTTTTACAAAAGTATGGGGTAAAACAAATGGCTGAATTGGCAGAAACCATTACAGAGCGGCGCCGGCAAACGCGCAACAGTATCTATAAATATATGTTCTTCTCCGATTTGCCGCGCTCCAAGCAAGAAATCGCTTCGGATTTGTCACTCAGCCTGCCCACGGTTCATCAAAACCTCACCGAGCTCAGTGAGGCCGGTCTTGTACGGCGCGACGGCACACATAAATCCACAGGCGGACGTCGAGCGATGCGTCTGACGATTGCGGAAAACGCGCGTTTTGCAGTCGGCGTATCCATTACAGAGGACAGGCTGCGCTTTCAGGCGGTTAACCTGCGCATGAAAGAGGTTGCTTATAAAAAAACACGGCGGCTTGCAATCGACGAAATTGACGATGTCGGCAAATTACTATCCGATGAGCTTGAAGTTTTTTTAGACGAATACGGCTTAAACCGAAGCAAGCTCCTGGGCGTCGGTATTGCTGTACCCGCCGTATTCGATGCCGAGAGTGAGGAAATCGCACTGGCGCCGACGTTGCGCTTCAAAGACATCAGCCTGCACAAGATCACGCAGCATCTGAAATACCCGAGTTATGTTTCAAACGACGCGACAAGCGGCGGTTATGCCGAATGGTTTACACAAACGGCACAAAGCTGCATGGCATATCTCTCTCTGGAAAATGGCGTCGGCGGCGCCGTGCTGTTAAACGGCGCACCATACGAAGGTGAGAACAGGCGCAGCGGAGAGTTTGGGCATATGACCGTTGAACCAAACGGCTTGCCCTGTAAATGCGGCAAACGCGGCTGCCTTGAAGCATATTGCTCTGCCACACGCATCAGTGACGATCTCGGCATTACACTGGAAGATTTTTTTGAGGGACTCGAGCAGCATAACAGTACTTATCATGCATTATGGCAGGATGTTTTACAGCACCTTGCCATCGGTATTAACAATATCCGTATGGCGCTGGACTGCGATGTTGTCCTCGGAGGATTCCTCACGCAATGCCTTGAGCCGTATCTCCCCGAACTCCGAAAACGTGCCGCTATGCTCAACACATTTGAATCAAATGCGGACTATATAAAGCTCTGCCGTTACCCCAACCGCGCCATTACCTTGGGCGTCGCTCTGCATTTTATCAACGAGTTTTTAGAGAATATTTAGCGCATGACACGCAACTGAAAACTTATTCCGTCATAAAAAAGAATACTGCCGCTGCTGCCGCAGATGAACCAAGGCCATTAAATATAGTGTCAAAATTGGTGTCTCTTAATCCTTTTTGCATCGTTGATTTAAGCTGTGAATCCGTTACAAACTCCACAATCTCATGTACGGTACCTAATGCGATACCTAAAAACAAAACAAAAAGGGTCTGGAATAATTTCGAGCCGCCTTTATCGGTTAGCAGGATGATTAAATTATAAAACAGAAGCGCCATTGCAAAAGTACCGTAAGCATGCAGGTAGCGGTCTACGACTCGAGACTTCAAATAATAATTAAGATAATAGCCGACATAAGCGTCTAGAAATAGTGATAAAGCTGCTAAAAGCATAATAAAATACGAAATATTTACGTTTAGTAAATAGATAATGAAGGTCAAAATAAAAAATAGGCTGAAGCTGACGGCTGTAACCTTAACGCCAACTTTCTGTTTTCTCCTTTTGAGCTTTAGCGTAATATAAATCTCTGCAACTGCGTAGCATACAAAAGCAATCCCAAAGAAGATTTTCATTAAAACAGCCTCCGATTTATATCATTCTGTTGATGACAATCTAAATTATGCAAGGACATAACAATGAACCACAAGGTTTTTCTGCCTTATGGTTCATTGTTTTTTATGAATCTGTTATCATCCCGCCATTAACATGCAGGACTTGGCCGGAGACATAGGCGGAATCATCACAAGCCAGATAGACATAGGTCGGAGCGAGTTCAAACGGCTGAGCGGCGCGCCCAATCGGTGTGTCCTTTCCAAATTGCTCGACGATTTGAGGTGAGAAACTCGACGGGATGAGCGGCGTCCAGACAGGTCCTGGCGCAACGGCGTTTACTCTAATGCCTCGTGATATGAGTGATAACGACAATGACCGCGTCATTGAGACGATTGCGCCCTTCGTGGCTGAATAATCAATGAGCGTATCATTACCTTTATATGCCGTGATTGAAGTCGTATTGACGATGCTTGAGCCTTCTTGTAGATACGGTAGGCAAGCTTTTATCATATAAAAATAGCTGTATATATTCGTCGAAAAAGTCTCCTGCAGCTGCTGCGCCGTAATATCCTCAATGCTGTTTTGTGGATACTGAACGGCGATGTTGTTGACTAAAACATCGATTTTGCCAAGATCTTTTATCGCTCTGCTGACTGATTCGATGGCCGATTGATCATTTGTCAAGTCCAACACGTATCCAAAAAAGCGTCTTCCGTATGACTCAACGGCTTTTTTTGTAACTTCTGCGTCAGCATTATTTTTATTATAGACAATTGCCACATCGGCACCTTCCTTTGAGAAGGCTATAGCAATCGCCTGTCCGATACCGCTGTCACCGCCCGTAATAATCGCAACACGATCTTTGAGCTTGTTTGAACCGACATAGTTCGGGTTATCCGTGACAGGCGTTGGGTTCATCTCCTGTTGTTTACCTGGTTGACTCGCTTGTTTTTGGGCGGGAAAGCTATTTGGCGTGTTAGCCGCAGGTTCTTTGTAGGTTACAGCTGGCATATATCGTCCTCCTTTTTATTTCACTGCTATTCTTATCTTCATAAAAAGAAATATTCAAATGCCGGAGTTTTATAAAAGGGGCTTCGCAGGACGCACCTAATTCTCCAGTTCATCGTTTATATAAAAAACCCGAAATATCGAACCGTTAAACGGCTTGATATCCCGGGGTTTATCCCATGTCCATAAAAATAAACTCAATACAAGATTTTACTGCATCTCGAAGAGATGCTATTGCATCGTTTTGAGATCCTTGGAAATAATGAGTGTCGCATCTGTCATTGCTTGCACATCCTCTACTGTGAGGCCGGGGGCAATCTCGGTGAGCACGATACCATCTTTGGTGATATCCATGACACCCATTTCCGTGATTATTTTTTTAACGACACTGACAGCTGTCAGCGGATAAGTGCACGTCTTCATGATTTTGGGTTCACCCTTAATGGCATGCTCCATCGCAACAATAACCTCTTTTGCGCCGACAACGAGATCCATAGCACCGCCCATACCAGGGACACGCTTACCGGGCACCATCCAGTTCGCAATATTGCCTTTTTCATCGACCTGCAGCGCGCCAAGAATTGTGATGTCCACGTGTCCGCCGCGGATTACCGCGAATGATGTCGCGCTGTCAAAAAAGCTCGCGCCTGGCAGCACTGTGATCGGAAAGCCGCCAGCGTTGCAAATATCAGGGTCTTCCTCTCCGGGCTTTGCCGCGGGCCCGGCCCCGAGAATACCGTGCTCGGCCTGCAGCGTGATATGCACGCCATCGGGCACGAAGTTTGCAACTAGTGTCGGCAGCCCGATACCGAGATTGACGACATCGCCGTCCTTTAGTTCCTTCGCGACGCGCTTTGCGATAAAATCTTTCGTGTCCATGAAAATTATCCTACCTTGTTGTAAAAATTGACGGCTTGCGAAGCAAGCAGCAGCGTCGCTTTTTGCCGTGTGAAAACCTTGTTTTCACACTTCCTCCGATTGTACGAGTGCGTCAATAAAGATCCCAGGAATTGTGACCAGCTCAGGGTCCAGTTCGCCGATCTCAACAATTTTTTTGGCTTCTGCAATGACAAAATCCGCCGCCCGCGCCATGATCGCACCGAAATTCTTCGTTGATCCCCGTAGATAACAGTTGCCGCATTTGTCGGCGACAGTCGCCTTCACAAATGCAACATTACCGCGCAAAGCCAGCTCCAGCAGATAATCCCGATCGTCGAACGTGCGTTTCTCTTTGCCGTTTTCGATGATCGTCCCGACGCCCACCGGTGTATAAAAGGCGGCGATTCCCGCTCCGCCGCAGCGGATTTTCTCGGCCAATGTTCCCTGCGGGTAAAGCGTCACACTGTTTTCATCGTCAATAAGCATCTGCCCTGTCATCGGATTTGAGCCGATATACGAAGCCTGTACCTTCATAACGCGACCCTGCTTCATCACCTTGATCATGTTTGATTCCGTTGTTCCGGTGTCGTTGGATACAACAGTCAGATCCTTCGCAGTACTCGTCTCCAGGAGGGCCTTGATCAGTGTTTCAGGGCTCCCCGCCATTAAAAAACCACCGACGAGAAGGGTATCGCCGTCCTTCACTTTTTTAACAGCTTCTTCGGCGGTCGTTATTTTGTCCACAGTGTTCTCTCCTTGCTTTTTCTATATCACCGGCATAAGTCATGGCGTTCCTGAGCAGCCATTCGGCTGCTCACTGCATTCGTACGGTTGATCACTGGTATTCGAAGAAACCTTTACCTGTTTTTCTGCCCAGCAGACCGCCTCTGACCATGTTTTTCAGCAGGAGGCATGGACGATACTTGGGGTCTCCCGTCTCTTCATGCAGTCTGTTCATGATGTGCAGCACAACATCATTTCCGACAAGATCAGAAAGCGCTAGGGGGCCCATCGGGTGATTCGCTCCCATTTGCATCGCCTTATCAATGTCGATAGCTGAGGCAACGCCGTCATGCAGGACACAGATCGCTTCATTGATCATCGGGATCAGGATCTTGTTTACAATAAAGCCGGGGCCGTCCTTCACCTCAACCGGTTCCTTACCGATAGCAATCGACAGCTCATATATCGCTTTAAATGTTTCATCGGAAGTGAAAAGGCTCCGTATAACCTCTATCAGCTTCATCACCGGCACAGGATTAAAAAAGTGCATGCCGATGAATCTGTCTTTCCTGCTGACACCGCCCGAGAGCTCGGCAATTGACAAGGAAGACGTGTTCGACACGAAAATCGTTTCCGGTTTGCAGATAGTGTCAAGAGTCTTGTATAAGTCTGTTTTTATCTTGACGTCTTCAATGATGGCCTCAATGACGACATCCGCATCCGCCGACATCGAAAGCTCAGTTGTAAATGTGATCTGCGCCTGCAGCTTTTGCTTGTCTTCCGCTGCCAGCTTACCCTTTTCAACAAGGCGGGCGAGAGACTTTTCCATTTTTGCCGAGGACTTGTTGATGATCTCCTCCGTAATATCACGGATGACCACCTCGTAGCCTTTTTGAGCGAAAACCTGGGCGATATCGGTGCCCATCGTGCCTGCGCCAATGATGCTGATCTTTTTCATATAGACCTCCCATACAAACTCATTTTAACTTTCCAAGCCGGCCCTGTCTGAGCAGAACCGGCCTGGTGCTGTCACTATTTGTTTTTAAATTCCGTTACCTTGCTTTTATTTATAAATGCGGTCATTGCGTCCTTTTGATCTTCCGTGGAAAAGCATAACGCAAAGGCTTGCGCCTCAAATGCCAGTCCCGTCGCCATGTCACACTGCATTCCCTTATTAATTGCATCTTTGCTCTGCCTGACGGCAATTTGCGCGTTTTTTGCGATTTTGTTCGCCAGCTCCATTGCTGTCGCCATGAGTTCTTCATCCGGCACGACCTTGCTGACCAGCCCGATACTTAAGGCCTCATCAGCGCCTATCGTGCTCGCTGTAAAAATCAACTCTTTGGCCTTGGAGGCGCCGACGATTCTTGGCAGTCTCTGTGTTCCGCCGAAACCAGGTGTTATTCCCAGACCTGTTTCCGGTTGACCGAATTTTGCTTTTGTTCCGGCGATTCTGATATCACAGGACATCGCCAGCTCGCACCCGCCGCCGAGCGCATAACCGTTTATGGCGGCAATGACGGGTTTGGAGAGTCCTTCAATTTTGGCAAATACTCTGTTTCCGAATTCGCCGAAGGCTTTTGCCTCGTAAGCGCTGAGATCCTTCATCTGCGAGATATCAGCACCTGCGACAAACGCTTTGCCGGCGCCTGTAATGATCACAACATAGACGCTGCTGTCAGCATCTGCCTTCTGAATTGTTTGTTCTAGCTCTTCGAGAACACTGAGGTTGAGTGCGTTCAGAGCTTCGGGCCTGTTGATGGTTATAATGGCAATGCTCTCTTTGACCTCGTATGATATATTCATCAGTCTGCATTCTCTCCGTTCTTTCTTTGTTAAAAGGCCGGGCATGCAGCGTTCTGCCGCCCGGCCTTTTAAATTTACCTGTTCGGCTGATAGCCGAGCTCGATACCAGCGACGATGCCCATGTGGATGTTTGAGGTGCCTTCGAGCGTCTCAAACTGCTTGGCATCGCGAAGCCATCTGCCGCAGGGATATTCGTCAGAATAACCGTATGAGCCATAAATCTTCATAGCCATGTTGGCGCCGTGAACCGCGGCATTGCATCCGAACAGCTTCGCCATGGAGGTTGCCTGCTGACTCGGCAGTTTGTTTTCCTTCAGCCAGGCGGCTCTATACAGGAGGAATTTGGCCGCTTCATCTTCGAGCTTCATCTCGGCAATCTGCTGCTGGATCATCTGGAATTTGCCGATCGGCTGACCAAACTGCGTGCGCTCATTGGCATACTGGACAGCACCCTCAAGCGCTGCGGCTGACAGCGCTGCTGCGCCGGTGGCACAGCCCATGCGCGTATTGTTGAGCATCCACATGCAAATTTGGAAGCCTTTGTTGAGTGGCCCCAGGAGATTTTCCTTCGGGATTTTCGCATCCTCAAAGACAAGCTCGGACGTTGGGGCCGGCCACATACCGACCTTCTTGTGGATCGGTATTCTGGTAACACCTTCTGTCGTTTGATTGTAATCAACGATAAAGCAGGACAAGCCTTTTGCGCCTGCGCCGGGCTCGGTTATTGCGAAGATAAGTCCGACGTCGCAGGTGTGTCCGCCAGAGATCCACATTTTGCTGCCGTTTAAGAGCCAATGATCGCCCTTATCCTTCGCCGTCATTTTCATGCTGGCGACGTCGGAGCCGGAGTTGGCTTCTGTGATGGCAAAGCTGCCGGCCAATTCGCCGCTGCACAGGCCGGGAATGTATTTCTGCTTTTGTTCTTCCGTGCCGTACTCAAGGATCGTCAGCGCAGGACCCCAGACGTTGCCGCTGATGCTCAGTCTCCACGAGGTATGGACCTTTGCGATTTCATAAAGGGCGGCAACGGCTTCCATCCAGCCCAGACCATTTCCGCCGTATTCTTCGGGAATATTGAAGCCTAGGAGACCGAGTTCACCCAGTTTCGTCAGGATTTCCCGGCGATAGTGATGGTTTTCTTCATCCTCTTCAACATACGGTGCGATTTCTTTGAGTGCAAAATCCTTTGCGAGCTCTGCTATCATTTTTTGATCTTCTGTAAAACCAAAATCCATGTAATAATTCCTCCTTAATAGTATAAAAGGTCTTTACTCTGGCTGTTATCGCGCGCTTTTTGAACACCCTGTCTTGCCTTGAAGCCGTGAGAATTGTATTTCCTCACGGCTCTTTGTATTTAGTTTGCTGTTTCTGATTTTCCTGAAAGCATGGCGCGTTAGCCGAGAGAAATAACGAGCATGCCTGTTTCGAGAACCGCATCCTTGGCGACATGAACTTTTTTAACAGTACCGGCGACGGGCGACACGATCTCGTTTTCCATCTTCATGGCTTCAAATATCAGGAGGACCTGTCCGGCCTTGACCTGCTGGCCTTCGGACACAGAGATCGAGAGGACTTTTCCGGCCATTGGCGCCGTTACATCACTGGAGCCGGCAGCCTTGGGGGCAGCGACGGGAGCCTTGGGAGCTGCCACGGGAGCAGCTGGTGCTGCAGCAGCAGGCTTGGGAGCCGGGGCTGCTACTGGCGCAGCTTGAATGGTTTTTATCTCAGCGCTGCCGCCGGCCTCTTCTACGCCGACATCATACGTTTTACCGTTTATCGTTACTTTATAATTTTTCATATTCTGTCTATCTCTCCGTTTCGTTGATAATTCAGGATTTGCAGTTGCGTATCATTGGATTTGACGCCGGAATATCGGCGGTAACTTGATATGTGCTTCCGAAATTACGGATGAGCGGATGTGACTCCTGCTTCCCGTAATCCTGGATGACCGCTGTGATGACGGCGATGAGTTCCTCGCTGATGCCGTTTTCTTTTTCGAGGCGTTTCTCAAAAAAGCTTCTGGCGACCTGCGGGAAGAGCGCGTAGCTTAAAACATCCTCATCAGAGCGCGCGAGATCGGCGATTTCTTCCCGGAGCTTACTCAGCTCGGGTTTGAGAAGATCGGCGGGCCTGCACGTGACAACCTCATCGTCACCGATGACCTTTTTCTGTATCGCTGCATCGACCGGGCCGGGCAGCTGCCCGTATTCCCCGCGCATGAGTGCCTTGGTTTCCTTTGAGATCATCTTGTACCGTTCTCCGCCGAGCACATTCATGACAGCCTGCGTTCCGACGATCTGGCTTGTCGGGGTAACGAGCGGCGGATAGCCGAATTCCTTGCGGACCTTCGGTATTTCCTCCAGAACGGTGTAGTACTTATCTTCTGCTTTTGCTTCCTTCAGCTGCGAAATCAGGTTGGAGAGCATGCCGCCGGGGACCTGATATATCAGTGTATTCGTATCGACCTGCAATACCTTGGGGTCGATAATTCCCTCCGCGAACATTCTGTCGGCTACGCCTCTGAAGTGCTTGGCTGCCTCGCTGAGCTTCGTCAGGTCAAGTCCGGTATCCCTTTCATGACCTTTCAGCGTGGCGACAAGCGGCTCGGTGGCGGGTTGCGCCGTACCGTTTCCGAGGGGCGACAGCGCTGTATCGACGATATCCACGCCGGCCAAGGTGGCCATGAGATAGACCATATCGCCCGTGCCTGTTGTATTGTGTGTGTGCAGATGGATCGGCACCTTGATGCGCTTCTTCAGCTTTTCAATCAGGCTGTACGCAGCCATCGGTAAGAGCAGGTTTGCCATATCCTTGATGCAGATGACATCCGCGCCCATATCCTCAAGCTTTAACGCCAGGTCGACGAAATACTGCTCGCTGTGGACCGGGCTGATGGTATAGGACATTGCTGGCTCGCACAGCCCGCCGTACTCTTTGACGCTTTTCATGGCCTGCTGCACATTTCTCGTATCGTTGAGCGCATCAAAGATACGAACGACGTCGATGCCGTTTTCAATCGACTTTTTGCAGAAGAGGTCCAGAACATCGTCCGAATAGTTCCGGTAGCCCAGAATATTCTGTCCGCGCAGCAGCATCTGCAGCTTTGTTTTCGGCAGCGCTTTTTTGAGCGACCGCAGCCGCTCCCACGGGTCCTCGTCCAGAAAACGCATGCAGGAGTCGAACGTCGCGCCGCCCCAGCATTCAAGAGACCAATAGCCGATGCTGTCGAGGATTTCGCAGGCAGGCAGCATATCTTCCGTTCTCATACGGGTAGCGGCCTGAGACTGGTGTGCATCTCTCAAAATCGTATCGGTTATGAGCAGCGGTTTATTATTTAAAACCGGAATACCGCTTAACATTATATCACCTCACTATATTCGCTTTTTATTTGTTCATGTTATCCCAGTCGCGGATAACGCGCGGTGTCAGCATCTGGTGGAACGCGCAGATGCCCTTCGGATTCTGGTACGCAGCACCGATGAAAGCGCAGATGTACTTGCGAAGCTCATCCATCTTGACAATTTCATCCACAAAGCCGACCTTCGCGCAGTAGTCCGGGCGAGACTTGTCATTGTAGCTCTTGATCAGATCATTCATTTTATCAATGACGGGCTGGATATCCTTTCCGGCATCCTGATCTTTAACCAGACGGCGGGCGTACATGGCCGCAGCGGCTGTTTCGCCGTGCATAACGTAGATCTCGGTCGCAGCGGTGCCAAGGCTGAACACGTTGGTATCGTTGCCCTGCGGGCCGCCGATAACATAATGCGCGGCAGCGGTGCCCTTGCGGAGCGTGATCTCCATCTGCGGGATCTTCGCGTTCTGTATACTGTAAATCAGTGACTGCCCCAAGCCTAAAAGCTCTGCCCTTTCGGCAATGTCACCCACATCGATACCGGTGGTATCCTGCAGCCAGACGAGTGGTATGCGGTCTCTGGCGCAGAGTGTCACAAACTCACTCATTTTAATAAGGCCCTGACGATACAGCTTGCCGCCGGCACCCACGCTGTTTTCACGATACTCGGGATAATTGGGAATCATGCCCTGATAGTTTGCGATAACACCGCACAGGAGGCCATTGACCTTAGCAAGTCCTGCGACGATCTCAGGACCGTAACCGGCCTTGAACTCCATAAACTCGCTGCTGTCAAACAGGCAGGCGATAACCCGGCGTACATCATACGCGCGGCGCTGGTTAAACGGCACGTGTGTATACAGATCAGAACCCGGAAACGCTGGCTCTTTAGGATCATCCACACGGAAGAAGTTTTCGTTGTATGCGGGGATGGCGTCCATATACTTCTTGATGGCTTCCAAAACGCCCTCTTCTTCTGCGTAAACTTCGCGGAAGAAACCTGTCTCGCCGAAATGGCAGGACACCGCTCCTGGGGGATCCTCTTCCTTGGCGTTCTTCGTTGCGTCAATAAGAGCCTGGGCGGCTTCCTTGTCGACATAGCCCTTGGGGTTCATGCCGCCAACGATACCGGCGCCGCCAACAGCCATATTCGCCTTTTCATGGGCAAGCAGAATGGTTGGGCTGATGGCGTGATATCCGCCGCCGGCGGGGTTGGTGCCGTAGATACCGACAATGACGGGGATACCAGCCTGCATCAGGTCGGCATGACGGAAGAACGGCGTACCGCCCGTGACGCGGCCGGCGTAGACCTTTTCCTGCTCGTCAAGCTTGACGCCGCTGCAGTTGAGGACATAAACGAGCGGAATGTTCAGCTGCTTGGACATATCTGTTGCACGAGTCAGCTTCAGAGCTTGTCCCGCGACCCATGCGCCGGCGAGCTTCTTGTTGTCAGATGCGATGATCACAGCCCACTTATCATGAATTTTGCCGATGCCTGTGATAACGCCTGCGCTTCCATCCTCATTGTCGCCGGCATTGTAAAGGCTGTTCAAAGGAACCCAGGATCCTTTGTCCACCAGGAGATTCAAACGCTGCATCGCAGTCATCTGACCGGCCTTGTTGAGTGATTCATCGGCGCGGCCTGAGGCAAGGATGTCTGAAATCTCTTTCTGGATAGTTTCTTCGATTTTTTTCAGCGCAGCCTCATTCTCGGCGTTCACCGTTTCCACGGGTGTGCCGATGGTTGCCATGTTCTGAAAATAGCTGGGCATTGAGTATCCGAAAGTACTCATGCTTGTTCCTCCTTGTATTAAAATAATGCCATTAAGATGATTATACAAATAATCATAAGATTTTACAACGATATTATATGCATTTTTATAATATCGCTATTTTGATTCTAAACCTTGGAATTATCCCAAAGTCAAGAAGTTTCTATAATATATAATGAATAAACGGACGCATTTCTAACTACAATCAACTTACAAAATTATTCATGCTTTGTAAATAATTAAATTAGTATATTTGTGTAGGGATTTTTATGTACGTCTGGTAGTCATTTGTGGGATATTTATACTTAATTTGGCGTACGCTGGAGGCCGGTAACGCTGCTACTCTAGAACCCGTCGTGACAGGAGGATTTAGACCGATAGAGGACTCTCAAACATTCAACTATGTCCGTTATCGCCTTTTATTTCCCGAACGAGATGCGATGCGCATGACGATCCAAGAGAAAATCAACCCCAGTACGTAACCGCACAAATCGATCCAGACATCCAGTAGCTGACTAGCTCGACCTGTGGAAAAAAGCTGCAGGGTTTCATCAATTAGCGCTGCGGCAGCACCGCAGAGGATCAAAAATAGTAAGTTTCGCCTGAGCGCCTTGCCCATAAGTATTGCTAATACAACGCCAAGTACTGCAAACTCTGTGGCATGGGCTACTTTTCGCAGAATAGCGTTGTGAACAAGAACCGTTTCGCGGGAGTCTCCGCCTAAAATGAAATTAAGAACATCTTTAGCCCAGTCGCTAATGGCGTTGGAAATTGACGCCGGAAGTAATGAATTCCCCCATATGAAGCAGAGGATCAATATAATGAATGCGATAATAATCTTACGTTTTTTATTAACTATGTAACATCAATCCTTTTATAATGTTTTTGTGGCAAATATTCAACTTGCCATCACCATTAGCACATGCCGAATATTGGAGATAAGCTCTCAGTGGAGCTACCAATTGATGTCCTGATCTTCTTAATATCTCACCGGCCTGCATCCCCTATTTCCTAATCTCACCGTATCCAGTGTTTAATCCGCGCGGCGTATTCATTTCTGCAAGCTCCGGTTTAATTTTCAGCATACCTTATATTATAATATTATATATTCTTTTTTCACAATATAGCTGCGATGTTAAGTTTTGCAAATTTTTAGTTAATTGTCAACTGTTTTATCCGTATTTATAGGCTGTTTTAAGTCATTATCGCTAACATTCTCAGGGATTTACTGTGTTATGAGTAACATGAACGTGCGTCAATCCTCAGCACTTATTGAAAATCACCGTCTTGTCTTTAAGTGAAATCTTCCCGACTTGATAACCATATTGTGTTAACTCTTTTTTATAATTCAAAAAGGAATGGTCTATTTCAATTCCAGCAACCTTCTGTATTTCGGCAAAAGATAGTTTCATTGATGGACTTCCATTCTTTTGAACGTATTCCCATAAAGCATTATATTTACTCATAACATCAAGCTTCTTTCAAATTGGAATATGTCTCTCACTTTAGGGCAGCTATTTGCCATTCGCGTTCTGCTTTTACCACATTCATATCGTTCGGATATTTCAGATTGATTGTCTCAATTGCATAGTCAGATGCAACCATAGCGTGTTCCCGCATATGCTCGGTTCCAACAGCCTGACCTGCGACGCGCAAAGCAGCTTGTACAACAGTGTCATTAGATGCTTTTGCCAGTTGATGCACTTTAAATACTGCTTGGCGAACGTCAAACATCCGAGCTGTGCCAGCTTGCCATTGTCTATTTGCAGCAAATCCCTCTTGAACAACTGGGTCAGCACCATAGTCGTATCCAACTAGCGCAAGAATGTGCTCCGCAAGATTCAACAACCACTGCTCCAGTTGAATCTTTGTTTTCCCCTGATAGATTGCATCGAGTGAAGCATGAGGTTGAGCTATACCTTTATTCTTAATTCTTGCTTTTGTCGGCATTACAGACTCCATTCTAAATCGAAATTAAATCTACACTACTAAGCGCTTCCTCAATCAGTGCTTTTGAAATATACATTGCTTTTAGCCTATTCTTAAGGAGTGTGTGGTGGGACGTTCCCCCCGGAAATTTTTCTTGCGCTACTTCACATTTATGGATGACTGAAGAGACAGCTCGAAGCGCCTCTGTTAATTCTTCTTTGGTATAATTATCCATAATCGCTTCACGTATAATGAAAACCATCTCGAAAGGGGTGGTTTGCATTATTTCTCCTTCAAAATGTTATATAGAGGGAGTAGCTACCTGCGATATAATTAACGCAAGCTCTGTGGATTTGTAACAATAAACTTATGGCTTGACTGTCAAGGCTCAGCACGGTCTGCAAGCGATACCTGCTGAAGAACCTCAGATTGATGAGCAGAGACTGGTAATGCATAGGATTCTGTAGGGGTGATTCTATATCATCCAAATTGGAACAATGTAATTGTCGGAATTGATGGCAGAGAGTTCTAGGCGCATACATAGGATTGCGCCCTTGCCGCGGGGAACAGACGCAAATGATTAAATGCACCGATGAGCTCGCTGCCGGGATTCACTGAGCGTTTGATCTCCATCGGATAGAGGAATCCATTACTCTCGATGACCATATCGATCTCATTGCTCTCCTTGTCGCGGTAGTACCACAGTAGGCACTCCTTAGCGCTGTTGTGATAAGTCTTCAGCAGCTCCAAAACCACGTAATTCTCCAATATTGCACCGTTAATGGCACCGTTTGCTAAAATCTCCGGTGCGGAGTAGCGGGTCAAATATGCCACCAGCCCGGTATCAAAAAAGTACAGTTTCGGCGTCTTCATCGTACGCTTGAGCAGATTGTTGGAGTAGGGACGCAGATAGAAGATAACATCGGATTTTTCCAATACCTGCAGCCATCGCTTTGCCGTATCATCGGATACGCCAACATTCTGTGCAATGTCATGGATGGACAAGCATCTGCCCAGTTCGTGAGGCTGCCGCACGAATGAAATCACTGAACAGCAGAGTATCTGTTAGCGCAATTTTAGTCAAACCTTGGGCAATATATCCTGACCGCTAAAAAACACAGCACCGCCTCATAATCAAGAAAAAAGGATCGCTGCTGATTATGAGCGGCAATGGCGATATTTTTACGTCGCGTGCCCAATCCTGCGCAAGCCTAGCTGAATATGGCGACGATTTCAATTATAATAATAATCCTCCACACTGCCTCTGCTAACGCCATAGTTTTCAGCGGCTTTGGTGGCGGCACCGTCCCCGGAACACAATTCCACAACTGCTTCTTTTTTTCTGTTATACATGATATGGATGTCTTCTTCAAATATCAAATGGCATATACTTCAGATATGTACAGACGTCGATCTTTACACACAGACTGTGCCCGGCTATTCCAGATTGCTCAAATTACATATAAAAAAATGCTACATTGAAATATAAAAAACGTACAACCACCTCCCATTATGCTGACATCAAATTCAGTATAGTGGGATTATTGATTTCACGGCCACAAATCAATTCAAAAAATTTTCAAAAAAATACTTGCAAATGCCGTAAATGATAAATCAAAATGAAAATATCTTAATTGATAAGTAAATATTTGAAAGGAAAAACATTATAAACTGAATGAAAGAAGAATTATGAGACGGAGGATAAACAATACAAGAAGATACGGCTGACTTGACTTGTGCTTAACAAGGGGGAAAAACGAGCATTTTTTTCAGTGCTTTTCTGAAAAAAAGTACTTGCCGCTTTTGTATCGTGCAAACCAGCTCAATGGCTGGCCAGCGGCTACCGCTTCAGCATTATGGCGAACCCTCGCATGTGGGGGTATGCGGAACATTACTAAACCCTTGATAAAATTCCGGTTCTTCTATCCTCCCCGTTATCTCAGGAAAGACAGAAACAACCAGACCAAAACAAGTCACAGAAGCAGGTGCAGCAGTCAATATACGTGTTGAAAGATGCGGAAAATTGTAGAAATATTACTGCTGCAAGAAGGTGAGCTATGCCTATTACAATCACACGACAGAAAGGAGGTGAAAAATAAAAATGAAAAAAATAATAGATAAAACAACTGAAAATCTCAAACGAAATCTGATGTATCAAGTTAGCAAACTCATGAAAAACTGTAATGAAAAAAGTATAAAGACACGATACAGATATTTTCAGGCGGTTGAAAGATTCTGTGAATTTCTGGCCGAAAGATATCGGCTCCAGAAGTGGACGAGAGTCAAGCCCAAGCATATTGTTGCATATGCGAAGTATATGCAGGAACAGGGTTATTCGGCATCCTCTCAAAAAACAGACTTGTCTGGAATTCGCTTTTTTTCTGAAAAGTCTGATAATGAAAATGTTCTGCCTTCTAATGAGATGCTTTCTCCCTTTATAGATTCCAGACAAATCGGCCATTTAGATCGGGCGTGGTATATCACTGAAATTGAAAGCGCAATTTCTCTGGCTCTCAGCATGGGACATGAGGACATCGCTCTGTCCTTCAAAATGGCTGCCATCTTCGGCATGAGATTGGAAGAAACATGCAAGTGTCAGGTTGATCACATAAAGAAGGCACATGAACATATGGAGCTGCAGATTGTCGGAAAGGGCGGTCAACAGCGTTACGTCCATCTTAAGACAGTCGAACAACGAACTCTGGCAGTAGAGCTACTGGCTTATGCAAAATCCAAAAAAAGATCAGGGTGCGACAGACTGTTATATGACAATGTTAAGGGTTCAACAGAACGTGAGAAGAAAAAAATACAGAATTGGATCGAAAATCACAGAGAGAAATTTGAAGACAATTCCAGGAACACTCTGGATGAAAATATGGAATTAGAGATGGCTGCGAGAGAATGCGGTGTCAAACTAAAAGTAACGTGCATCACTATGCACGGTTTGAGACACTATTTTTGCCAACGGCGGATGGATTATTACAAAGGCAAAGGCTGTACGCCAGAAACCGCACGACGTAACGTCTCAGAAGAGATGGGGCACCATCGAGGTGGCGTGACCTATATATATCTGTGTGAAACCCGAGGACGGAAAAAGCCTGATAAAGCAGAGTAATCTCTTTGTCAGACCAATTGATTTCTCCGAATTCACCCAAACAACTACAAAGAGGAGGTTGACAATATGTCAGAATTCCAAACTTTTTCCAAAGCCAGACAATTCATTACTTTGCAAAACGGGCAAAATGCAGATGTTCCCGCATATGTGTCTGGCGCAAAGAAACGCTATCGTTATGACGGCGATGATAATAGCCTATATAAACAGTGTTCGTCCTGCAGCAAGTGGTTCCAAGTGGCGAAATTCTCTTCAAGTGAATGGCAGGACATAAAGCAGGAACATATAAAGCGCTATCATAGCGGCTTCAGCAGCTATTGCATAACCTGTGCTCCCGTCTTGCCATCAAAATCACATAAAAAAATCTGAGTGAACAAAAAGAGAAAAAAATAGATACGTTTACCTTCAGCACAAAGTCTGAGAAGTATTCAGTATTTCTATCTGATTCACACAAAAGATATCTCAAACTTCGAGCCGCTGGTAGCAGCCAGACCCTTAAGCAGGTTCTGCAAGAAATCATAGAACATGAAATAACTGAAAATCCAATCGAGAAATTCTTGTAGAAAAATTCAAAGAAAATAAAATAGATACAAACATCAAAGCGGGAGGTATTCTCAAAATGCCTCCCGCTTCGTGCATTCGGGGAAATTCTTTTACATTTATCTATATGAAAAATCAGATCATTCAGACTTATTCCACCTTCAGACAAAGCTGAATATGAATGCATTTAACCACATTCTCCCCTTCTTCAACCAGGAAAAACCACCAGCAGCATCAAAAATTGGCATAGCTCGCCCATTTACAGGCAGTTAGTTTCTTGCTTTTTCCAAAACTATGGATGCCTGCTTTTGCTTGATTTGACGGCACTTCTCGAGCTTTTTAATCGGTGTTTCTATCTGGCTGCTCCAAAAGAGATATTTCCGGTATTAACCGGATAATACAAAATTATAAGATTCTGAGAGCATTTAAACACCGGGTAACTAAATGGTTAGTAGAAATCCGCATACCCCTAATGAGAGGGCTTGCAATAGCAGCAACGCGGCGACCGTATACCTACATATCTGGCTTTATAGGCTTTGCAATACATACAAAACGATCGATAAGTTTTTCTTAGAAAACGTATGATAAAAAAAGCACTCACATTTATTCCTGTTGAGATCAGTCAAATCCTAGTCGTCTTGTAACTAATGAAATTGCAATGTCAAAACCCATTTCGTCTAATAATGCGGTGGTTATATACTTCCTTTCTTGTTTGGTTTTCCCTTTTTCGTTTTATTTTCTCCCATTCATAAATTACTTACCATATTTAAGACATCTATAGCTTAATAATTGTTTCCTCAAGAAATCAAGTCTTTATTAATGCTACTGATCAGCAACAAAAGACATAGAAAGATAGAACCAATATAGTTCTATCTTTTCGTGCCCCGAGCACATCGCAAGTCAGACCTTTTAGGCCGAACCAGAAGCATGACAAGCATTTGAAGGCTTTGGACCAGCAGTGCTCCAAATGAAGTTACAAAGAAAAAATAGATTTCGTACCCCCGCAATTCTTTTTTGCCACCCTCAAATTAGCTCTGTCATAATGCTTCGAACTTACTAACCGCAAAACGAGCCTGCATGCACCTTCAGACTTAAATGTTTTGATACTTATACCGCCTGTACCGGTTTTTTATCCGCTATCGCCTTTTCGTTTTCACCACTGTGTGCAGCTAATATACACATGCCCATATGATCCTGATTCCGGATTAGCGAATCAACCTTGTATGCTTTTTGGATTACTGCGAGCTATATTCTGACAGTTTCTCTCAGCCAAAACGCAAGTAATGAGGCTGTTCATTAAAATATCACCCGCCCCTCTTTCAGATAGTTTAATTAACTTGTATAATATATCAACAACTGATTCGGAAAATCTATTCCAAAAACAAAAATACCTCTCCATTTCTTAAGAGATTCCGGCGGGACACAAACCCCGTCACAGAAATATTCATCAAGTAAATCAAAGCAAGATGGAATATCCTGCATCTCATTTAAGCCCCCGGGCTTGTCGGCTGTCTGTTCCGACCTCATTGAATTGCTCCATACTGATTCAATCAGTATGTGTCTATTATCGTTGATTGTGCTTTTTTTAACAACAATATATTACAATCCTGTCGGGTTTAATCCTTAGATCGCAACCATTGACGTATGCTATATGTTATTATCAAATACACTATGATTGCATTACAATATAGTTCTCGGAGGTCATTATGCTTGAAGATAGGTTTTCCAGCAAAGAATTGCTTGATCAGTTACTCATGAATACAGTCGTCTTTTCTTCGACGGATAAGGATACAATTATTAAAATAATCCCAGAATTGAAACCAATGGTAGGATGTGCTCAAAACCATCCGGCGCATGTATATGATGTATTCGAGCATACTATAAAAGTCATAGAAGACGTTGATTTCGAAATAATGTTAAAGCTTGTCGCTTTGCTCCACGACTCGGGAAAGCCATATACGAAAGCCACGGGAGAAGATGGGTATGACCATTTCAGAGGTCATCATATAAAAAGCACTGAAATTGCTAAAGTAGTACTGTCAAGGCTTGGATATGATAAGGAAACAACTGAGCGAATCTGCATACTGATTATGTATCATGATTTTAAAACCAAACCAACGGCTGAGAGTATACATGAAGCAGCGACTTTGATCGGGAATGCGAACTTGGATTATTTGTTTAAATTTCAGCTCGCTGATATGAAAGGGCATACAGAAAACTACGGGAATAGAAAAATCAAAGTGTTGAAAGACGTCATTGATCTACACGCCACAATCCAACTGTGATTTTTCCACATCAGCACATTAATTTTCAGCTTATATATCTTATAATTTGGTCACAAAATTGACATTTGTGTCCGTCACGCCAAGAATGACGGTAAATGCCACGATTCTTAAAGTACAATCGATTGGTTGAAACATGAGGTCGTGCTCAATTTTTTATTGGCATTTTCAATAACCTTTTCAATAACTACAAGACTGCCCGTTGTTATCGTATACTATCCAAAGCAGTTATCTGCATATCGGCCGCAATACTAAATCTGCGACCTTCCAAGTTAACAATAATCGGTGCATAATTGTTATAGTCCGGCGTTTCATTTAGGGGTATGCCATTGCTTTGGCATACCCTAATAAAAGCCTCGATTTCTTCTTGCGTTGGAGCCCTGGTTATCATTGAATGCTCTCTCTCCTTCCATTGATAGTCTGGTATAAGTGTTATTACCTTGGGTTTCCATTTGAGCCGGACAACACTAAAGTCGCGTGATTCCTGTTTCACAGATCCCGTAACCTGCTATCTCCACAGACTTATATTTCCGTAGTTCTTACGGTTTTAATTTTTGATCTAACAGACGGTGATAATTCACTAGACTTGCTGTTTTTCAGCCATGAGCCTTTTAATGGACGCTTGTTCATGGTTGCGAATGTATGCCAATGCGTGTGTCGGTGACGGAAAACTGATATCTTGGATATGGTAGTGATTTATTTGATCACCATTCTGGGCATATCGTATTTCTGAATTTTTATGATGAAGCTTAATCGGGCGGTCATTATAGCAGAAATACCACTCCCCCACAACTGTAGTCACATATACATGCGTCGTGCCCAAAACTAATACATGCATACCATAAGCCTCACCCACTTTAACAATTTCTGTTTTCATAATATCTGCCTTGGACTTATTTTTGTCCTTTTTACGAGTCTGCGCATTTATCGTCTTCCCCAGCACTTTATTGGGCAAGCATTTAGCACACGGTAAAAAACCAACCTTTTCGGGCTTATTTCCAACGCCACGAAGATCATTTGAGATTCTTATACATTCGCACGAATCCTTATGGTATATTTTTGTTTTTGTATCAGCAATATACTTGTAAGTACTGCACTTCTTTAGAATTTCGAGGCTAAGGTTAACTCTTTCTTCTTTCGATTCCACAAAACCACCCTCACTTATTTGCTTGCTTTGATTTGAGAGACCTTCGATATTCATGATTTCAGGTTTAAAGGAGGTATAATCCTCGACTTCTATTTTAACCCATTTTATCTATATTTACAACATTTTATTTTAAATTTTTGTTTATTATGACTAATTTTATTCATATTGTCTAGTTATATAATTTTGTCTTGAAATTACAACATCCTCCAGCGACGCAGTAAAATAATCATTTTTTGGCCCACTGACGATACCCTTGAGAAATTAGTATTTAATACTGACTATAAAAATGAGATAAAGCAGCATCGTCTGACAACTGAAAACAAAACCCGAAAAACCGAGTTATAGGTATCTTGACGAATTCATAACACGATACTCATTAAAGACGCTGCAAAACCTTGGGGTATAACGGATATAGCTGTGCTC
The DNA here is from genome assembly GCA_942492735.1 of uncultured Eubacteriales bacterium. GTDB lineage: Bacteria > Bacillota > Clostridia > Oscillospirales > Oscillospiraceae > Sporobacter. The sequence goes on along the minus strand of OW818648.1, from coordinate 2,191,598 downwards.
GAAAGCATCGTTAAAACAATCGAAAGTAGCACAAGCAGCCCGGTGTCGTTAATTTTTTTGACGTTTAACCGACAGTTTTTGTTTTTCAAAGCAAATCGTAACGACATCTAGGGCAACAATCCGCACCTTACGACACTCGACAAATATTACTTTGTTGACTCTCGATGGGATTAGGGTCGGCGTTAAGTTTGATGGCATTCGGAGCATCAATCTGCTTGACTGGGTGTTGGCGGACTGAAAGAGGCATAAAAACAAGAACCTATCTGAAAGCCACGCTCCCTCGATACGTTCTTTTGTTCGTCAGATATTTTGGAAGGCTCCTCATGTCGAGGAGCCTTCCAAGCGGGTGATATTATAGCCGTCACTCACGGGTAAAAAACATGAAAAATCGAATGATATTCTAAATTCAAACCCCGTCATCCCCGGAGGTCAAACAAGACACGAAGCAAATCACGGGCAGGTTGGCCGCCCCTGCATCTCTTGATAAACCCTTGAGAGCGTTTCGGCTGCGGTTCCGACCTCCGTAATTCACTGCAATCAGCATATCATAGGTGAGAATTAATGTCAATCATCGAAAGGTACGGTTTAGTGTCAAGTAAACGTTGGCAAATCAAACACCATCTATTGATAAAAGAAATTTTGTCGATAGGTGGTTTTTGCTTTGCCCGAAAGTCCAGTAATACTGCTGATTCTGGACTATGGGCGATTTGCTCTGTATCATTTTGTAGTTAAGGCATGTACCTGTTTTCGTATAAGTAGGGACTTGAACATATACCTGCCGACGGTCGTCTGGGGAGTTTGTAATCGTTGAATCTAAGGTGATCGTTGAAAGATACCCTCGAAAAACAGGTGCAAATTTAACGATTTGCCAATAGGGTGTCGAGTTGTCGACGTCTGCCATCCAGTACGGCGTCGTCGTCGGCAGCGGTGGCGTCTACGGCTGGCAGGATGCCTTGACGAAAGAGCAAATCGCGCTGATGCTCTACCGGGCCTCGTAGCTATCTAAAGTCTAAAACGGCCAAACTGACTACCGGCTCACAATTTAGCTTGATACAAGGTGCTTGGTATATGGTTCCAGCAAAAACATAAGCTGCTCGGTAATTTCATGAACATTGCAGGGCATAGAATTATTGATCCACCATTCCAATACGCCAATAAATCCAGAAGCTAAAAAATGAGTGGTTACACCATTTGAAAACGAGTGGTTTTCTGACTTTATACCGATAACCTCGGTAACTGTTTGCGCAATAATGGCATATAAGCGGCTGCGGAAAAATCCAAAGCTCTCATTGCTAAGAAGCAACTTGTATATAGTAAAATTTTTCTCCAAATATTCAAATACGCTTTGAAATGCGCTTGCTTTTAGATTGGTGTCAGCACTGTTGGCACAGTGATGCAGCAGCAACTCAACATGCGTTTCAATGCACTTGTCAAGCAAGTCGAATTTATCCGCATAATGTAGATAAACAGTCCCTCGGTTTATGTTTGCGCGTTCGGCAATGTCATTGATGGTTATTTTCTCAAATCCTCTTTCAGCCAAAAGATCGATGAAAGTATTCATAATCAACTGCCTTGTTTTTTGTATTCTTCTATCCACAAAGTTTGCCTCCAGATATTCAACAAATTAGCGCACTGTGTTGAGTTCTCAACAGTCGGAACAATTGTAACTATTGAAATCCTCTTCACATATCAGTATGCTAAAAATATCAAACACGTGTTGAAAAGTCAACACGTGATCATTCGGGAGGATACTTTATGAAAATACTATTTCTTGGTCGCGGTGTTATAGGAACGCAGTACGCTTGGGCGTTTGAAAATGCGGGCCACACCGTTGAGTTTTATGTTCGAGAAGGTAGGAAGGCACAATATGGCTCACATGTAAACTTAGAATTATGGGATACTCGGCGAAGCAAAAAGGACCGGTTAGTCAAAGAAAAATGGCCTATTGTAACACATGAAGAAATAAAGGAAAATCACGACTATAACCTCATTTTTATGAGTGTCAACCCCGAGCAGGTATCAAGTGCGGTAAAATACCTTGCGCCGCGAGTTGGAAATGCGACGGTTCTTTTTTTCAATAACTTCTGGCAAGACCCTCAATCAGCTGTTCAGCCGATTCCGCTCAGTCAAATTGTTTATGGATTCCCCGGTGCCGGCGGCGGATTTGAAGGAAACACTCTTTACGGCGGGCTTTACAAAACGGTTCAGTTTGGAACATTAGAATCCGAACCTACCAAAAGGGATTTAGAGGTTCGTAAGATTTTTGCTCAGGCAGGCTTCAAGATAATGGTTCAAAAGGATGTAAAAAGTTGGCTCTTGAATCACTTCGCGTTCAACGCTGCAATGGAAGTCGAAGTATTAAAAAGCGGCAGTTTTGCAAAAGCAATTTCTTCACGCGAAGCGCTCGATGGATTAGGTTGGGACTTGAAAGAAATGATCCCTGTTTTGAAAGCAAAGGGCTCAAAACTTGATGTTATGACAAAAGTGTTGGGCGGCCTACCGCCGAGAGTTGTTGGATTTCTTATGAGACACGTTGTTTTTTCTCCGAAAAGCATACCCTATGCGCTTGTGGCGCATAACCACTTTAAAGTTGGCTATGCCGTACAAGAAGTTATTACAGATGCAAGAAAGTATGGAATAACGGCACCACGGCTTTACGAAGTAGAAAGCCTAATTACGGAATAGTCAACAGGCCTAGAGATAACGTCGAACCTAGAGCTAACGTCGAACATAGGCCCGGAATTGGCCTGTGCTGAGATAATGAGGACAGGCATCATAAGCAGGATGATAAGCAGTTTTTCCCTTCCTTCCACCTCAACCAATTTAGTTAAGTCACTAAAAGCTGTAATATATGATGGCCTGTTTTGGCCACGTTGAGTTTCATAGTATTAGCCTTGCCTGAACTACCATAAATACAAAATTATAACGATCAATTTATCCTTGTTGAGGTCATTATTATACCCCAAAGATATTCCCTTGCCATACTTACGATACTCTAAAATCTCACGGCGAGTGTCCGGGTTTTGAATAACATAAGAGCGCGGCAAACCAACATATAGGGATTACCTGTAGCTGTCGTACCGACTGGTATCAGGGCCCTGCGTAAGTGCAGCCCTCGAACAACTCGCCCTCTTCAAAGTGGAGTCCGGCGCTGTCACGTGTGTACATCCAGAGCGTGCCGTCGTCGGTTTTCATGATCATGCGCGTTTGTGCTTCGTTGATAAGTTGTGGATATACGCGCGTTCCGGCGGGCAGCGTCGCATCGGTGTACTTCCCGTCCTCGAAACGCTGCATTGGTATATCGACTTTTGCGCGATACTTGTTCTCCAGCTTACCTGAGTAGGGCTCTGTGATTACCGCGAACCATCCGTCGTTACCCAGCGTCAGCGTGAAATCTTTGTTTATGGCGGCTTCGATCGAAACAGCCTGATTGCCAAGAAAATAGAACACCGGGGCGGTGAGCAACAGCGAGTCATGCGCCTTAAGGCTGTATGCGTTTCTACGATATTCGGTTTTAATCGCTTTTCCTTCTGTGAAGGTGTATATGCTTGTCGTACAGTTACCGCCGTCACCGTCCTGCTGATATATCAGAGCGACCGAATCGTCCGCGCGGTAAATCAGATGCGCCTGACTAATCGACGTCCAATCATCGCTGTTGTTTATTTTTTTCGCGTTGAACAGTACATCGCACGACCATTGCGGCTCGTTGTTTCGCAATTCTAGCGTGTCGGTTACGCCGTTGCCGTCAAGGTCGAAGCTGTATTTGGTATTTGTGTCGAGCTTAAGTACGCCAACGTTCCTAAAAGAAAGCTCGTGCTCCTCATCACCGGATACCTTCGCGCTGGCGTCGTCTGACGGCTCAGCTAGAGGCGCGCTTGCTGTCGGAGCCGCTATATGTTCGATTCCAGCCGACTCGGTAATATCTGGGCTCTGAGATTGCTCAGAATTCTTCTGTTCACAACCGATAAGACTCAGCACACATACCATGAAGCAGAGCGTCGTCGCCACCACGCATAATTTATACCGCACTTGGTTTACCTCCCTAAAAGCGTCCTTCTTCAACATTTCCATTATTTTCTTAGGATTATTTTACCACAAGAAAGCGTTTATTACAACTTTAGTGAACTCAGCGAGTTTCAAAGGAAATATAGTGAATGACCGTTTCGCAGATTCTGTGAGCGTTATTTCTCTGATACCGTCTACGTTCGGGTGAATCTGATATTCTGACAAAAGCGATTATAAAGCTGCCGTTCACATATAATGAAATTTAATCTTGAAGTACGTACAAGAATATTTAAACTCCGAAATAGCTCAAATGTTAGATATTTCTGAGACAACAGTGATAAAAAGCTTTGTTTTTTATTAATTAACATCCACCGACATGCCAGACCTGAATTCCACGGTGAATTTGTCCGCGCAGACGGTGACTTTTTCAATCAGGCGCCTAACTAGGCTGTTCGTTGTACTCGGTTATGGCAGTGGGCTGCTCCCGTAGGAATGTGCTCACAGCGGCGATGCGATTGCGCTGTAATTCGTTTTTGAAACGATATAGCTTTGTTGGGTGCAAATTTAACGATTATACAGCACGACGCACAATCCTTGGGTGAGCAGAGGTACAGCGTTCATCAATTTATAGTTACTATGCCAAGACCAGTGAGATTACGAAACCGGAACATTGAAGGCAAAAGGCAAAGAAAATTTGGTTGCTGCTGCAATAGTGTTGAGCGCCCACGGCAAGGTTATTCACGCCGGAGCGTGACACGGCGCGCGCATCCCCCCTTTGCGTCCTCGCTGTTCGGCAAACTAGCGGCAATGAATAACTCTACCGAGTGAACCGGCCTCAGTAAAGCGGTTCCAGGGCATATCAGTCTTTCATCCTTTTTAGCGTCGTTGGAATGGTTGACTTTGAAAGCAATTATATCCTTTACCAATACGCTCTGATATTTTTGACGAAAATAAAACCGCCAGAATCTATACGGCATATTTGGGCGGCAGAGCAAGAGAAACAAGTCAGGATAAAACCCCGAATAATTTTCCGGTAGATTTCGACGTCAATAGTCTCAGATTAATTCCTCCCCGGATACTCCAATTTGCTCACCCGTGTTTCATTCTGTGATGATGACGGTATATATGTTGCATACCATCGCACTGCTGCCGCGATATTCGACGCCATCGGACGGTGGCGGTAAATCGAGCCCCCGAAGCTAGTACGAGATGAATCCGCTATTGTTGCTTTGAAAGCATTTCAGTAATTGCAAGTAGTTTTCCTGTTCTCTCGGATCGCCGTTGAAATACGCCTCAATAACCCCGAAAAAAGTCTATCTGTTTTGAATACAGAAGCTTGAAGGTTGTTTTTCTTGACTCTCGGTCAGAAACATATTGAATAATCGCTTTGTTCCGGCGAAAAGTATCAGGCTGGTAATGAACCGTCTCATCTGTAACCCTACGTCTGATCCAGTTTGCACCGTCACCGTTTAATACGCGCATTTCTATCTCATCAACGATGTATGTTTCGGCAATAAAGACCTCTTTTCTACGTAAAAAGCTGTCTATACCTTCAAAATTGGCGCAGGCTACCGCGTCGGTAATTCTGTATCTCTCCTGCCGGTCTTTTTCACCCCGGTGTACGCCATGGCGACTTTCATTTCTGCACTGTTGCCCACCATTTTTCGGTCTTTACACTGTAAATTTTGATATAAGCCGTCCAGTTCCTAAAGAGAAGCTTCGTTTTAATTGTATCTTCTCCCTGTTGGGCTTTGGCCATCTCCGCTGCCTAACACTCCTTTTTATTGAGTCTTTAACCCAATATCTGTACCACGTTCCACGCGCCGGAATGACTAATCGTCTGCCCTGTTAGTTCACTGACCGCTTGGGGTACGTTAGAAACAACCCATTAAGCTTTATGATATTGAGCGATATTATGCAAAAAAGAGGCTTTGAAAATAATCTGAAATTTCACACACGCATTTTTCGAAATTTAGGATTAATATTTCCTAAAGGTATTTTTTGAGTTTTCGATTTCTTATATCATTGTCAGACATTTCTATATTGTATTTGCGCATTACTTCTACAACCCAGGCATTCCACGGTTTCTTTTTTGTATATATGCTCGGGTACGGTAAGCCCGGCTGCAACATTTCAGCTAACGATGGCATGTGTCCGATTTTATTATATATAGAATATATATTTTCCAGTAGAAGCTCATCGGGGTATTTGTCTTCTTTTTTATAGTTAATGCGATTTGCGTTGAAAATGATTTCCCCATTGCTTTCTTTTATTGGTGATTTAGCGTAATCATATAGTGGTTGAAGGCATTTTATAATTTTGCTTTTAGAGTAATTCTTAAATAATACAATGAGATTAATATTGTATTTCTCAGATAATTCAATCTTTTTTTTCAATATATCTCGATATTTTCTTTCATCATCATTCATAACTGCTTGGTCAAAATATTGTCTTTCATTGATCATTCCGGCAACCTCAATAAAAAATCTACCTTCTATGACAAAATCGAAACTCATACGGCTAGCCGTAGGAACAAAATTTCTATATAGTGAATCATGAAAGTGTTTCAGATTTAGGTTACCTACAATATCATCCACGAGTCCTTCTTTAACTGAGGGTCTTAAATGGTCATGATTAGATAAATATGGATGTGAACGAGTGCCAAATTCAATATACTTCTCATTGGCAAGGTATTCTATTGCATTTTTCCATCTGCCTGAACCGAATTTCTTCGCAATAATAGATGCGCAAGGACTATAATTATTTCCGTCAAACTCCTCATAACATGGTAAGCGCTCTCTTTCAGCCCCAAAAGCTTTAATTGCTTCTTTACATTCTTCTTCAGTCCAATCGTCTCGTTGGTTTACCGGTAGTCCCGCCGTCTCTAATGCCCTATTCCAAGAGCCAAATTTTTCTATATAGTCATATACCATTGGAAATCGCACATATCTATACCAATATGCAATTGTGGGTGTCCTGCCAATTTCGATGGCTTTCTTCTGCATAATCTCAATTAACTCTTCACGACTAAACTCAAGTTTTGTAGGATCGAATCCAGCGGATCTGACCGCATCGTTCCATTTAGGAAAATAACCTCTTACGCCAATAGGCCAGTTATTCTTCTTTGCTTCAGCCATGTACTCATTATAGGTTGGGATTTGACCGCTTTGTAGGCACATAATTTGTATACCTTTTGCAATCTGCGCTTTTTTATCTGATTCAAGTTCTTTCATCGTCTTACCAATATATCCAGCTTTGTAAACGCCAATTTGCTTCAGAGCCGATATAAGCCCTCCAAATATCCTTTGATAATATGTGTCATGAGGATATTTTGCATTAGCTCGCAACTTAGATATTGTTGGTACGGAATGATTCTCTTCAATATAAGCTCTCAAATAATTTAAACCTTCTTGAGGGGTATTTGGATGCGGACGAATCATGCTAACGACTCCTTTATAGATTAATTTCCAAATTAAAAAGCATTTTGTCCATAACAAAAGAGCCTCATAAAACTCCTTCATCATAGACAAAACGCTAAACAAAAAAACACCATAAAAATATTAAGTTACATTAATTATTTCCTTATTTGTGGAATTTATTCATATGATTTTCTTAAAGCCGAATTAAGTATGACGGAAAACTCCGAGTAGAAAACGGTTAAAAATCCGGTACCCTATCGCCAGGATGCTCACAACCGGTGTAGTCTGGCTACGTGTGGCATAGAAGTGTATAACCGCTGTTCATCATATGGCTTTGCTGCAATCCCACGGTATGAGGCTACCCATTAATTGAGTGTCCGACCTTCTATTCGAGTAACCCGAGGGAGTTTCACTCACAGGCTTTCATGAAACCGAACTTGAATCTCTCAATTCATACGGCTCTTATCATTCGTCATATAGCTGTTCCACAGAGGGCCCAATGTGCAAACATGTTGTGCTCTCTTTTCCTTATCTGGATAAGCCACTCTTCAGCCCGCCACCTGTGATCCCAAAACTTCTTGAACTTAAACATAGTTCAACGTATCACCCTGCGCTGTATACAATCCAAGGCGCTTTTCATTGCCGACCGGTTGAACTGTCCGAAATAATTCATCCATCCCAGCACAATAGGATTTAGGAGCTCGGCTATCATTTCATCTTGCATGGGCTTTCGAAGACTTCTGATGAGGGGTGGCATAAAAGTGTACACATAGTTCTTGTTATTCTGTATGTCCTAGAACATAAACAAGCTACATAACAAGATTCAACACAAGCGCTGTGAAACGTATTTGCACATACCAAAGTCAGCGCAACTAAAACTGAATAGTTTTTCACAGTGGGAAGTGACTTCCCTTGCGTCGCTATCCCTTGAATTATTTGGAATAGCTGCTTTTTTTGTTTTTTGGTTCTGTACATTGTTTTTGTTGCGAAAAAGCAGGCGTGCCGTTTCACGTTTTGGTTAAAACGTTTTACGACACGCTCATTCGCGCTGACCTTCTTGTTTCATTATTGACTTTTATTATTTGTCGTGTAGCGCGCAGAATATATCTTCGAAAAATATATGCAACACTTCTTGTACATAGATTCAAGCAAATCATAACAATTATTTTCATCGCGCCCGGAAAAAAACTATTTTCATTCCTAATTTTTCAATTATGTGAGTATAGACACCTCTTATTCCGACGTCCAGATATTTGACTTAAAAAATCCTGTTAAATTGTTACCGTTTTTGTTCCCTAAGGATTTCCATAATCATAGGGGCCCGGAAGCAGTGCTTTAGATACCATGTATACTTAAGGACTTTCTGCCAAGCAGTCGTCATTTATCGTCAGGATGCTTCAGCAAATAGACCCAACAAAATGCGCCTCAGGCCATCCGGGAGAAGCGACGACAAAAGGCCCAGGTAATAGATTACCCGAGCCTCTTTCGCAACTTCCTGAATACAAACGTTGTTGACGGTTAGTACCCGCAGCATTTTACTCGTTAACAAGTTTGTATTCAGTTTTTTGTTTTCAGACTACAGTTTTTTAAGAACTGTAATATTTTACTGCTTTTATCAGATGAGCAACGATCTATAAGTCTTCCAGAAAATCCATTGTTAACAAGCCGAAAAGTTAAACTATGTTAATTATATCTGCTGCGGGTATCTTCGTTTGTGCGAGTACCATTAAAAATGGAAACCGACGTTTTTCCTGGTCCGTTTGATGATATTCACCATTTCTTTTGTCAGGATACCAAGCTGCTCCAGTCGAAATAGGTTCCTGGCTGTGATTGCCAAAAGGCCCCTGACTGCCGATGCCTTAGGATGATTTATCATCCTCTCTGTAACGGTAAAGCCGTTCTGAAACACAAAAGGTGAACCTGACAGATCATCCCCATGCATGACGGCGACAATAAAGACTTCATGCGATTGCGCATCGTAATACAGCCTGATTTTGTCACCGTCTCTGCGATGGTTATGGATTGAGTTATAACTATCGGTGGTGGCAATTTCTCTGAGAATATTTCCGACACATCGGATTCTCTCAATCTCACCATCTGGCGCTTTGATATCAGTATAACTCTGGCCTTCATCAAGGCCATGCTCTACAATGTCATACCCGTCATACGCCCTTCCTTCTGAGACACCTATCAATATCTCTGTTTTTGACAGGATTTTATTCTTTTGATTTGCTATATGCATTTTAAGCTCCTTCATCATTGTTTATTTTAAGTATCGTTGCACGTGATTGCAGCACTAAAAAGTCGCCTGCATCGTCTGTATAAGTCCTGGATTTATCTGACAGGATTATTCTAAAAAAAGATACTTTAAAAAATCAAGTATTTATTTTCATCTTTATTAATTCGTTCTATTTGGTCATCAGGCCGCTTCAGTAAATGCTTTCAACCGTAAGAACCGCTCAGTCTAACTATGTTCCAAGGCGGAATACTGCAATTGCTTATGTACTGTTTGTTAATAAACGGGGCAATATTCATAGTATATTACACGCATGAAACGGAAAAATCCCCGAACTCGATCCAGTCGATCAAGTTCGGGGGATTTATTTTCATCGAATCTATTAAGTCTTCGTGTATTTTTCAATCAGTTGCTTTTTTTCATCTCTGGTAAGACTGAATACATCAACGCCTTCAAACGGAATGCATAGCTCCGAGAGCGTCATCACAAGATTCAGCTTTTCCTCACCGGGAATTTCTGTTTCCCAGATCATTTTTATGATTGCGTAGTATTTTTCGTCATCTGTCAACTTCTCGTTGTCAAGTCTTTTCGGTTCTGGCTGAACACTCTCATCCCCGGATTCATAACTGACTACTTTTATACGCGGTGATTGTACCGCCATACTATATTGCATCAGCTCATTTATTAGGTCTTCATCTGCGCCGCTTTTCCAGATAATGTCGCCAATTTTGTTCAAAGCAAAGATGTCCATCTCGTTTTTCTCCCTAGTTCTATATTGTTGACCGTAACACTACCATAATTTTTCCTATTTCTCAAGCATTCAATTTATAGGGATATGTATCAAGATGTGTCATATAAACGTTGACAAAGCTAATTGGATGCAAATTCGAGCAGAAAAGCTCGCGGTTATTTATGTTGTTCAAAATTGAAGGCTCCCCATAGCTAAAGCAAGGAGATTCTTGGGTGATTAGGCGGGAGTGCCTTTCAGCTACCCGAATATGACCCCAAGTTTACGGTGCGCCATCACCGCTCATAGGGCAGAGCTTATAGCTCCCTATGCTGATAGGGGTAACTGGATTTAAATAGTAAGTATATTAAAATTTCATAAATAATGAATGTTTCTGTCGTGAAATGCAGTTTTAATGACGTAACGTGCAAAAAACTGTTTGGATATGAGCGGCGACGAAAGGCTCAGGTTATCCACGAACCCGGGCCTTTCGAATCTCTAACTGAAACTTTACTAAATCAAAATGCGATAATTTCCTGCTCTTCGCCAGATTCGAAGCCGTTATACGTAGCAATGATTAACGCATAACTCTGATGCTCTGTTAGTGTTTTTACCTTATCGTAAACCGACAAACTCGGATCATCAGGACAGTTAAACGATCCATTAATCTTCATGTAATCTGCAACACATCCTAACAAAAATTTACGGGGAGGGATATCTGGTGTATACGGGGACTTATTTAGAATTACACAAAGCATTAATGCTTCTTCGCCTGTTAGGCATCCTCTTATTTCCGACATTGTGTGTTTAAGCATTGATGTCATATCCGATAACACTTCACTGATTACAGCTTTAATCTCGGGCTCGAGTCGAATAAAAAAATTATTGATGCATTGACGAAACACTACGTCATAATTTTCAAGGGAGATCTCAATATTTCTTTCGAGAATCTTGGTTACGTGATCTTTCAGGCCGTTTATTTGTATCACTATAGTTTTCAGCTCCTCATTTAGTATTTTTATTAAGCCGCAACAAATAGCGCTATTATTGTCGCTAATTCCAACTGCTGCTAAATATACTATTGATGGTAAATAATCATTCTTTTAGATTTCAAGTCTTTTTGCAAAAATCTTTATACTTTATTTAAGTATCAGCATACTACCCTCTATGTTCTTTTCAGTTTGATTTAGGGCGCAAATAGATACAGGAGAAAAACCGGATAACCTTGTAACTTTCCAGATCACAAACACACCTGTAGCCTTTGAATAACCGTAAGCGTAAAAAGCATCGGCACCCAAATTGATGCTGATGCTTTTGTAATCGAGAAGGGAAACTACCGAGCGCAACCGATACGCGCGATTATTCAATATTGTTTGGGCGAAGCACCCATTTTATGTACAACAACGGGCGCAATCGAAATTTCCTCTATGATTTGTACGACCTCACACTGAAATCTCCATTCATCTCCGAAATCAAAAATATACAAGAATTTCATTCCGAGATTAAGTGACAATTGCCGTAAACGCACATTGCAGGTGAAGCGGTCATCGTCACAATCGCCCACAAACTCCATGTAATAGCTGTCGGCGTCACTCCAGGCGTTGTTATCCATGAAAAAAACATGAGCATGGTCGTTTTCAAATTTATAGGCGCCCAATATTGCCGCGCTCAGCTGAGCAAGTGTTGTATCGCATGAGATGCGTATATGCCTGTAGCAGCGCGGCTTCAAAGAAACAGATATAACATAAGAGCCGGGCGTTTTATTCATCATTGGTCCCTCCATAATTCCAAGGCAAAAGTGCTTCAATCCTGTCATTCCACTTTTCCAAATTCAGCTGAAGCGCTCTTTTCAGCACATTTGAAAGATATTCAAACGGATTAAGTCCGTTTTCCTTTGCGGTTTCGATCAAGCTGAACATGACGGTGCTGGCCTTCGCGCCGCGCGGAGTATTGGCAAACAGGAAGTTTTTACGGTCTATGACAAATGGCTTGATACTACGTTCTGCTCTGTTATTGCTGATTTCGAGCCGTCCGTCGAGCAGATAGCGTTCAAGATATTTTCGCTGTGACAGCGCATAATGAGCAGCAATGCCGACCCCGGTTTTAGGCGCGGCTTTAAGCGATTCAGCCCACGCGTAAAACTCATCGAGAACAGGTTTCGGCTGCTCCAGACGCTTAAGATAACGTTCATCCGGCGTGAGGTCGACGAACACACGTTCAAGATCGAACAATTGATCACAGTATCGCATACCGCGCAGGGCATTGCTGCTCTCCCGGTCACGCTCCGGCAGAGCTTTAAGAGCCTCGTCAAACTTTCGTCGGACGTGCGCCTAGCAGCCTACAATGGATATTTCACTTCGCAGAGAGTGATATCCTTCGTATCCATCGGTATGTAAATAGCCATTAAAGTCCTTCAGGAACTCCGCCGGACGCTTCGATCGGCGATCCGGCTGGTAATCATACAAAACAATTGGATGCAGTGTATCACCGCTTGTCCTGTACAGCCACATGTAGCTCTTGCTCTGCGCGGTTTTACCCGGTTCACGCAGCACCTGAAGCGTCGTTTCATCCGCGTGAAGTACATGGTGATTGCAGAGTATCTCATGGAGCATGTCATAAATGGGTTCCAGCCAGTCCTCCGCAGCCCGTATCAGCCAGTTTGACATCGTCTGCCGCGAGAGCATTATTCCATTATGGTTTAATTCCTGCTCCTGACGATACATCGGCGAACCCATCACGAATTTCTGCGTCATGATATGCGCTATTGCCTCTGGCGAAGCGAAACCACCTCTGATGACTGGTTCGTTTGTCGGGGATTTCACAATCGGAACGCCGCATTCGTCCTTTTCGCATTCGCGGCAGGCGTAAATCTTGCGTACATGTTCGCGTATTTTTACCTGCGCCGGAATGATGACAAGCTCACGTCTGGTATCACGTCCCATAACATGAAGTTGACCTCCGCATTCCGGACAGACCTGCTCGGCCTCCGGCAAATCGTGCTCTACAACTTCAACGGGCAGATTCTCAGGCAGCTTATCCGTTGTGAGCCTCGTCCGCTTGTGATAGTGTTTCTCAACCTCAACGAGTTCCGGTTCCGGCACGTTTGCATCAGCAAAAAGCTCAGCTTCGTTGAAAACAGAAAACTGAGCAAAGTCATATTCGCTTTTTTCGCTGGAAGCGCCGTATTGACGGTGTTTCGAGATGCGGAATTGCTCCTCGTAGTATTTTACGAGGTGTTCAAGCTCTGAAACGCGGGCTTTCAGCATAGCAATTTCAGTCTGTTTTTCAGCTGTGTCAACAGCGGTTAATTCATTCTTTTCCATGCCCTAATTATACCAAAAATACCCCGAAATTACAAGTAAAATCAACGTTTTCTTCACGCTCGTGCTCCGCTTTTTTCTTACACCGCACGCCTCTCGGTGACCTCGTTCCGGCGCAGTTTCAGCTCCACTTTTGCCCCGCCCAGCAGGATCGATAGTTCTTCGCCGGAAAGGTCCATCGTCGCCGTTTCTCCCTCGCCCGGCCACTTGAAGCGACCCTTCTCCAGCCGTTTGAAGTACAGCCAAAACCCGTCGCCATCCCATTCCAGTATCTTCAGCCTGTCCCGGCTCCTGTTGCAGAATACAAACAGCGACCCGCTGAAAGGGTCAAGCTTGAAGCTGCCTTCCACGATTGCTGCAAACCCGTTTATGGATTTTCTCATGTCGGTCGCACCGCAGGCAAGATAGCAGGGCTTCCCATTGAAGTTGATCATAATGCTTTCAGCGCCCGGCAAACTCTTACGAGTAGTTCCGGATCCGTGTCCGCACAGACCGTTATACGACACCCACCGACTTCGACAGTTAGTCCCTGTGTCTGCGCTGGTCCTTCGCTGACGCAAAGCGATGCCCAGCCCTTTGGTACCATCGATTTTACTTCGGCTTCCGCCTCCTGCATCCCGGAGCACGCCGCTTCACGCAGCTTGCGCTGCCAGTAAAAAAATGTGTTCTCATGTATTCCGGCTTCCTCGCAATATGCTCGGACTGAAAGACCTCTTTCTGAACGCTCCCGCATCACCTGCGCCCAGTGCGTCTGTCGGTATTCGGCTGCCATATCCCTGGTGTTCATTCAACTCCTCCAATTCGTCTTGAATAACCACTTGTGGTTTTTCAAGTCTTTTTGGAGTTATTGTACCTTCTCCGCCTCCGTTATGGTAGGTGACGTCCTATTTGACGCTTACGAATAACCTACCTGTTTTGATTAAACAAGACTGTTTTTGGTATTCTACAGATATTCGAGCTAAAGGAAAAGCGAGGCTCAGGTTGTGAATAACCTGAGCCAAATAGTTGATATTGCATATTTATTTTCCCAATGTGTCTACCATTTAACAAGACATCGTGACATATAGGAGTTGAAACCCAAACGATTCCAACTGCGAATATGTCATCCTTGACGCATTTCCTCCCTCCGCACTTCTATCAGAAATAGAATCCGACGTTTCTCCTATTTTTCTGGATTACATACACCATTTCATCAGTTAGGACACCAAGTTTATTCAGCTGCCTAAGGTTCACATCAGTTATTGGCACAAGTCCCCATCCTGATGTGACAGCTGGCATTTGTAACATTTCTTCTGCTACGATGAAGCCGGACTGAAACCCAAAAGGCGGATTGGATAGATCGTCACCAACCATTACTGCGACGACACAGATTTCATCTACCTTACTGTTATTGTACAACATAATCGTATCGCCGTTCCTACGATAAAGATGTACGCGATTATACCTGTCATTGTAGATCGATGCTATGTTTAGGTTGTCTATGCATTGCACCCTCTCAAAACTACCGTCCGGCGTACTGATATCGGTATAGCAGCCGTCTTTATTACGTTCCCGCTTTATGATATTGTATCCTTCATAACAGCCTTCTTGTGAAACACGAATGAGTATCTCCGACTTTGACAGTTTCTTTCTCTATTGTTTGCAATATGCATAGTTCTTTCTCCTCTTAAATTTGACAGGGTTACATTATGCTGTTGCAGATGATTGCACTACCAAAACTAACTCCTGCATCGTCTCGAAAACACCTGTATTTGTCTTCTGATATGATATTAAAGAAAGATTTTTTAGAGAATCAAGTCTATTTATATATTTTCTTGATTCGTCCAATTTGATTATCAAATAATAACTGCGTATGCTAGCAGCCAAGTACCTTATGGAAAACTATGCTCTTCCTTGGCCGACATATCGCTGAACCCGCAGGGATTTTCACTTTGCAATTAACCAATGATAAGCTGGGTGATCGAATTCAGTGAGGCGGGCTTCTCCTTTGCATTTTAGTGAGGAAATTGTTAAATTGTCTGCGTAAGGTTGTATTGCCTTTTTTTACATAATGTGCTATTAATAGATAAGAAAAGGAGAGATGCGCATTGGTAAATTCTAACCGAATTCCAGGCATGGATTCTATCAGGGGTATCGCCGTAATAACCGTTATGTTGTATCATTACTCAGTAAGATACGGTGAACTATTTGGTCATGTAAAAAATCCTTATTTATTTAGCTTCAATGCTCATGGATTAGGCATTCAACTATTTTTCATCATCAGTGGCTTTACAATATTAATGACTTTGAGCAACACAGAAACCATAAGACTATTCATTTACAAAAGAATAACGAGGTTGTATCCATCATATATAGCCGCCGTCATTTTAACCTTCACGCTAACAACCTTGTATGGACTTAGTGGTCGGACAGTAAGCGCGAGCGATGCGATAATAAACCTAACTATGTTCCAAGATGTACTTCCTATTTCGGTACAACATGTCGATGGTGTTTATTGGACTTTAACTGTGAACATAATATTTTATTTTTTAATATGCACCATATTTGCGTTAAAGCTAAATAAAAAAATCGAATACGCTGCATTGCTTTGGTTGCTCGTTACATCGTTGATTCAAATTCTCCCCGATAATAGGATTGTGAACACTTTGGTCAAGTATTCTATGGCTGATTATAATTACCTCTTTATTGTCGGTATGATGTTTTTTAAAATTCGGAATGAGAAAAAGCCAATATATTACATCATTATTCTTTTATGCGTAGCCTATTCTGCGATATTCATGGGCTTGACAAATTTCATTGTCATTACTTTAGATATTCTCATATTTGGTGGAATGATAACCGGCAAACTACTGTTTTTAGATATAAAGCCTTTGCGCTATATTGGAACTATTTCATTCAGCATGTTTTTGTTTCATCAGAACATAGGATATATCATCATCAATTACATGGAGAAAATTGGATTGGTAAGCGAGTTTTTCTTAATTATCCCTATTGGTATCAGCATTGGTTTAGCATCTGCGATAACTTTCTTAATTGAAAAACCTGTCATTGCATA
The DNA here is from genome assembly GCA_942492735.1 of uncultured Eubacteriales bacterium. Taxonomy (GTDB): domain Bacteria; phylum Bacillota; class Clostridia; order Oscillospirales; family Oscillospiraceae; genus Sporobacter. The sequence goes on along the minus strand of OW818648.1, from coordinate 2,174,836 downwards.
TACCAAGAAGCACAGACCGAGGTTCCTGACAAAAAGTAGATGTGAAAATGCCTCTGAAGAGCTTGGTGTACATTAGCCGCCAAGCTCTTCCTTTTGCTTATCTTTCAATGTTTCCGCTTGCGGTATAGTTTACTGTAGGCGTCACGGCGGCTATAATTGTTTTTCCTGTTGCTGATGTGGTCTTAACGTAATTGTCCTCAACTATTAAATCAGTTGCAGCTATAACGGCATTGTCCGCAGAATTAATCAATGCTCCACTTGTGAGTAAAGTGGTGTTGTGGTTTACCCGAACAGTCCCAACATCTGTAGCGCCAGTGGCAAATCCTAAAAACGTAACGGCTTTTAACGCCCCTTTTACTTTGTTGTTTGACACGGAGTTGATATTTGTGTTTGCTACGGTATTGTTTACCGTTATAACCCTTGGCACAGTACCAACGATTGCTGAGTTCATATAAAACTCATTGTCATCCACGCTATAAGTTCCGCCAGAAATAGAAACAAGCGCAGTAGAAATCACCGAATCCACCTTGAACACGTTGCCTTTTACTAAGACTGTGTTGGCATTTGTTGCGTCTGGCGTACTAAGCATAAGCGCCGACGAAGATGCACCGTCTGTTGAGTATTCCAAAGTATTACCAACTACATTAAGCAACGATGTGGTAGCAGGGCTGTTAAACCTAAAGCAATATGCGTTTGTTGCAACTATGTGATTTCCGTGCGCTTCACAAATGCCGCCGGCAGTTGGCTCATTTATTTCTACAACATACTTCCCCTTAGAATACATGTAGTTATTTTTAATATACATTCTATTTGAGGCGTAGAGGGTAATCGCTGTACCGTCCGAAGCGTTTGCGCGCGTTTTGTTCATAAAGAGCTTGTTGTTAAGTATCTCGCCATACTGCTGTCCAGCGCCTTGCACAGATATACAAAACGAGCTTGCATATACGGTAGTACCATCAATAATTATGGTGTTATTTTTAATTGATACGTTGGGAACGCCCACGCAATATATACCGATACCTTTTTGCACGTTAATCTTGTTTCCTACTATCGAAACGTCCGTCAGTGCGTATATCCCCTTACCCGTTTCACAGAAAATACTATTTTCACTAATAATGCAAGTTGTCCCAGTACCCAAGTCTCTAATTATCCCATTTGTCCCGTTAACTCCTGTAATTGAGATAGTGTTTCCGTGTATAATGCCACTCACCGCATTATGGGAGATTCCAGTTTTGCCACCGGCAAGAGAAATAAAGTTGTCTTCAATTGTTGTATCTGGACTTTCGGTGTATATGCCGGTGCCATATGCCCCCGTCACAAAGTTATTGCATATAACCACCCCAGTGTTAGTTTTTACCGTTATAGCGCCAGCGGACAAAGCACCGCAACCCTCAATGATATGATTACCTTGAATTAAAGTGTTGGTTGATTTGGCATAAATTGCCTCGTGGTCATAGCCTCCATTAAGATTTGCCGCTAACCGACCCCCACCATATATATTTTTTATCGTGTTGTTAAGGATGTTGTTATCCGAACCCCAAAGAAGTATTGCGTGTGCTTCGGACGCATCACTACTGGCACCATAAGCAGAGTAGATATTTTCAATATGGTTGTTTTGGATTGTAAGATTATTTGCGTATGCCACTCTGGTTTGTTCTCCGCACCGTATACCGAAATTACCGGTGGCGGCAAAATCACAACCAATGTCAGTAATATTATTGTTTTCAAAAACACCGCTATGAATTGTGCAACGCAGTCTAAAGGCATAGGCTGAAAAATAAGAAATATCACAGTCTCGTACCTGCACCGATTCAACGCCTGTAGCCGCCGTTGCTGGATAACAAAAGATAAAAGAATTGGCTATTGTAGCGTCCGCAAAGGCGTGATCTGCGTTTGTTGCTTTGACGTTTTTAAGATATAAATTTGCAAATGTCGTTGGCGCAAGCACAAAAACATAAGCGCTAGATGCATCTTCAAAGCTTACATCTTCAACGTGCAAATCCGAGTTACACGTTATTGCGGTTATATGTTTTAGGATAGACCTATCTTTTCCCTGCCCTATGATTTTCAGCTTACCTGAGGCGGTGTAACTAATGCCATTCAGGTCATATATGCCCTCTGGTACAAACAGCGGCTTGTCTGTAGAAACGGCGGCTGCCATCGCTGCCAAAAATGCGGCCTGGTCGTTAGTAACACCATCGCCAACCGCCCCGTATGTCTCAGACTTTACGTTAATTACAGATATGTCCGAGCCGATGCTAATATTGGCTATCTCGGCAGACAATTCGCTAATAGTTTGACTTCATATGTATAGCCATTAATTGATTTCATATGAATATAGACAAGTCTGCGGATGTTTTTGTAAATTATGCAGAATTCTTCATTTTGCAATATTATTCTTGAGAAACGACTTAATTCGCAGAATCCCGCATAATGAGTGGAAATCTTTTTTTTCTTGCGGTTTCCTGGAAATTGATTTAGTATGTAATTCAATGTAAGAGACAAATCATTTATAAGGTTAATCAAAGGATATAGTTATATGAAAATCAAACAGGAAACAAAACCGAAACGGCTTAAAATATGGAAAATAGTAATGTTTTCTTTTCTCTTTATTCTCGTGATAAGTTCCCTGACAAGCACGGTAATTGTTTTTGTTGAATTATCAAAAATGAAAAATTATGAGCCTGAGCCGACGATTGCACCCGAAAACGAAATCTTCGATACCGAGGATCAAGAGGCTGTGGACCTTAATGCACCGGTGATTGATCCAAATAATGTAGTATGGCCTGACGGCATTAAGCCAATTATTAATCAAGATTTCATAAATATCCTGCTCATCGGACAGGACCGCCGCCCGAATCAGCAGCGGCAGCGTTCTGATTTAATGATTATCCTCAACTATAATATTGAGTTAAAAACGGTTAAGCTAATTTCCCTCATGCGCGATATGTATGTTCAAATTCCCGGATACAGTGATAACCGGATAAATGCCGCATATCAGTTCGGCGGTATTAATCTTCTAGATTTAACGATTCTTGAAAATTTCGGCGTTGGGATCGACGGTAACTTCGAAGTAGATTTCGACGGGTTTACGAGAGTTGTTGATATATTAGGCGGAATAGACATTAATGTCTCCGAATATGATGCTGCATATATGAAAAAAAAGTTCAATTATAATGTCGACACCGGAATGAATCATTTAGACGGAGAACAGGCTTTGAACTATTCCAGAATTCGTTATGTTGGAAACTCCGATTATGAACGCACAGAGCGGCAGCGGAATGTTATAGAATCGATTATTGGTAAAGTTTTAGAGTTGGATACAATGGAACGGGTTAAAATGATTGACGTCATACTGCCATATCTGACGACCGATATGACGCACACAAAAATACTGAGTTATTGCTTCACGGTTTTGCAAAACGGAATAACAGATATATATAAATATAGAATACCGGCAGACGGCGCATTCTCTCCGGCGATAATTCGTGGAATGGATGTTCTATTACCTGATCTGGAAAAAAATTCAGAACTACTTCAAGAATATATTCTAGATTGACAATTTCGTTATCAAAGCATCAATATTCTACTAATAAAAAAAAGATACCTGACTGGATCTATCGTTGGAGGCTTATGAAAAAGTTGAACATTCTATTGCTTCTCATTTTCATTGCAGTTGTGATATTCATCTTATTGGGGCTTGATAACACGATGCAAACTACCAATCATCAAGTAGAAGATAGGAACTTGCCTTTGGCTTTCGATGGTTATAATATTGCGCAAATATCGGATTTACACTGCAAATGGCTCGGCAAGGATCAAAGTGAATTAATCAACGCGGTCAAAGATGGAAATCCGGATATGATTGTATTGACCGGGGATATCATAGATGCGGATAAAAAAGACTATGATAGCGTATCTGTACTTGTAAAGGGTTTAGCTCATATCGCTCCTGTTTATGCGGTATTCGGTAATCATGAAGAATATTCATATAAGATTAACAATAACATGAGAGCTCTTTATAAACGCTACGGTGTGAATCTGCTGATGAACAATGGGGTAAGTATCCAAAAGGGTACAGATAGTATTTATCTATACGGCTTAGATGATTGCGGCATTGTGAGTAATTCTCAGGCGAAGGAGTATTTTAACGATGCTGTACCTCAACTGAAGTCAGATACATATGGAATTCTCCTGTATCACCGAAGCAGTCAATTCGACTACTTAACGCAATATGGTTTCAGGCTCGTAATATCAGGGCATTTGCATGGCGGTTTAATAAGGATTCCCCTTATTGGGGGATTGCTGTCACCTGATAAGTCTTCGCACTTTTTCCCCAAGTATGCCGGCGGTGTATATAAGCAGGGCGAAACAACATTAATTTCAAGCCGCGGGTTTGCCGGTTCACACTCCATCCCGCGATTATATAACAGGCCGGAACTTGTATTTATAACTTTGACCCGTTAAAGCATCAATATTCTATTCTTTTTATACCAATCAATAAAATTCTTAATCCCATCATTAAATTTAAACATTGGACTATACCCTAGGACATTCCGAGAATGCGAGATATCTGCATAAGTTATGTTAACATCACCCGGCTGAAGTGGTTGGTAATTTCGCTTTGCTTTAAGTCCTAATTCACGCTCGATTGTTTCAATCATATTCGACAACGAAATTGTATTGGATTCACCGAGATTAAAAATTCCATATCTTATTTCGGGCGATTCAACCCAATTACAAGCTTTCATGATTCCATCTATAATATCATCAATATATGTGTAATCACGTTTCGTCGAACCGTCCCCATAGAATGGCACTGTTTGACCTTCGATGATATGCTTTGTAAATTTATATATAGCCAGGTCGGGGCGCTGCCGTGGTCCGTATACCGTAAAAAACCTAAGGCAGGCAGTATTGATATTATTGAGATGATGGTAGGTGTAGCAAATAAGCTCACCTGCTTTTTTTGTCGCGGCGTACGGCGAGATCGGGTTGTCTACCGAATCCGTTTCAGAGAAGGGCACTTTTTCATTATTACCATACACAGATGAAGATGAGGCAAATATTAGTTTTTTTGTTTTGTATTTATTCAGGCACTCAAGGATATTCGTTGTGCCGTTAATATTAACATCGACATAAAATTTCGGGTCTAGTATCGAAGGCCGGACACCGGCGCATGCGGCCAGATGAATCACAATATCAGGTTTGGATTTTTCAAAAGCATGGTCCAGGAAAGCGAAATCCCTGATATCGCCTTCAAAAACTGTAAAATACCCACATGCAGTCTCAGCCGTCTTCTCAATTTCACGGATATTTTCCCGTTTATACTTTGGATCATAATAATCATTGAAATTATCAACGCAGCAGATACTGTAACCGCTTCTGAGCAGTGCTTCACAGGTATGAGAGCCAATAAACCCAGCACCGCCGGTTACAAGACAGGTTTTAGCTACATTATTCATCTCGCTCATCACCGGTCCGCTCCTTGTTTTTATAATCTGCCGATCGAATAATACTCCACACCGGCATCTTTCATATCTCTGACACTGTAAATGTTTCTGCCGTCATAAACAAGCGGTGTTCTCATGAGTTCAGTGAACTTCCCAGGCTGAATTTCTTTGACTGTATTCCATTCAGTAAATATAAAGCACACATTTGCCTTCTCCAAGGCTTCATCTGTGCTTGCAACATATCTGATACTGCCGTGTCCGCAGCCGCCTTCAGGGTAAATTTTCTTAAAATTCTCGGCACCTACAGGATCATATGCACAGATTTCTGCACCTTGTTCTAAAAGCAGCGGTATGTTAACCAGTGAAGCAGCCTCCCGCAGGTCATCCGTGCCGGGCTTAAAGGTCAGCCCAAGAACAGCTACCTTCAAACCGCTGAAGGTAATGAGCCGTTTACAGGCCTTTTTATAAAGCATGGTTTTTTGGTCATTGTTGACATCAATCGCTGCTTTTACCGTTCTAAGCTTGTACCCATGCTGCTCTGCCAGATGCTCCAGAGCTTTTGTATCCTTCGGAAAACAGGATCCGCCATAACCAATTCCGGCGTTTAAAAACTTATTTCCAATTCTCTCATCGAAAGACATGCCTTTCGCCACATCCTGTATGTCAGCGCCGACAAGCTCGCATAAATTCGCAATATCGTTCATATAAGATATTTTCAGCGCCAGGAAATCATTGGAGGCATATTTGATCATCTCCGCCGATCTTTTGGAGACAGAAACAATCGGAAGCTTGAATGGCTCATATATTTTCATCAGCACATCTTCAGCCCATTTGCTGTTGACACCAATGATGATCCTCGACGCATGAAGCGTATCATGCACTGCTGATCCCTGGGCCAAGAATTCCGGATTTGAAGCAACTTCAACCTTGAGCTTTCTGCCGCCATTGCAGCCATTATGTTTATCGGGGAGGAAATCATAGATAAACTGCTCAACTTTATCGTTGGTCCCAATAGGAACCGTCGACTTCACGACGACAAGACAATCATTCTCAATGGTCTCTGCTATCTGCCGTGCAACCGTGGCTATGTAGGATAAGTTGGCGGAGCCGTCAGCTTGCTCAGGCGTCCCGACGCCGATAAAGATAGCATCTGCGCCCATATATGCTTTCTCACAGCTTGTTGTAAAGCTTATTCTGCCGGCCAAAAGGTTTTCCTTTAACAGTTCATCCAGATCCGCTTCATAAATCGGTGAAATCCCCTGACTCAGCTGCTTGATTCGATTTTTATCAATATCGCAGCAGACCACATGATGACCTACTTCAGCAAAGCACACACCTGCGACGAGCCCCACATAACCTGTCCCGGTAATTGTGATGTTCATTATTAGTCAACTCACTATTCCATATCTTTTTTATATTGAATATTTTATACAATCTGATAAAATCAAGGTTATTGATTAAGCACAACAATGCTTCGCCTATATATTAACATATTTATCTTGTGAAATAACGTATTATCTAAGACGAAAAGGATTATTACCATTCAGGATGTGATTTTATGGATGCAATATCAGTCCCGGGCAACAAGCTTGTCCCGCATATCAAAAATGTTCTCTCCTCAGGCAAAGATTTCAAGTTAATGGTTACCGGAACAAGCATGGTCCCATTTCTGGGTGATAATAGAGACAGCGTTTTATTAACCGCTGTTTCAAATATCGGCATAAAAAAAGGGGAGATTGTTTTTATTCAACGAAGCAGCGGAGCGTATATATTGCACAGAGTAATTAAGATTTTGCCTGATAATAAGTTTTTAATGAATGGAGACGCGCAAACCTCGATAGAGACTGTCAGAAACGACCAAGTTTTTGCTTGTGTAAAAACAATATATAGAAAGGGTCTCACATTTGGACATCGTAACTTAGTATACGTCTTGTTGAGCCGAATATGGATGCTGCTTCTTCCCTACAGACGGAACATCTTCAGACTATATTCCAGAATAATACCTCATTGTAAAAAATAACAGCGCCTTATTTAAAAATTGTATCACGAACTAATTCTGCCGCTTCTTTATCAGGTGTGCATTTCAACATATAAATTGGCGTTCTCATTAATACTTCATTAAGTGTATCTAAACAAAGATCCGTTAAATTATCCTGCCAAACCGGAAAAAAACAATGTGTCGTGCAATATTGCAGTGATTCAAGGACATTGAGTTTTTTTATGGAGTTCTCAGGTGCTTGTTCCAATACGACAATAGCCGCCAGAGGGGATTTTTTATTCGCGATATATGTCGATGAACCGCACCAAGGAGAACCATATGAATAAATTGCATCATCAATGTATCTTAATATCGCTTTATCACCGTTTATAATCTTATCGCCAAAATGCTTGGCCCAAAGTTCAGAATGCGTTGATTTTCCTACACCCGAAGATGCTGTAAATATGATTGAGCGCCCGCTATGCTCCACTAACGACCCATGCATAATAAAACCATTAAAATTCGCTAATCTGGCACTGAAAAGGTTTAGTAAAAAGTTTCTTTCCAGAAATGGCGGCGTCTTATAGGTCCCGGCATTAATCTCTACCTCTGACCAGTCCTCGTTGGCCGATAACCAAAAACGGCTATTTTTGTCATTGTTTACGAGTTGCGTATTATCCCACTGAAAAGTTTTTTTAGTAACGGCGTCATAATAAAAGCAAGTCGTGCAAAACGTTACATGCTTTTCTGGAATATGAAGCATGTTTTCTTTAATTTTAAAAGAAACCGTGACATCAGGTAAAGCTATATCTGGCGAAATGAATGGTTCATAATTGGTATTACAGAATTGGTATGCGTGATCCAAAGATACACGCATACCAATTCCGCATATTTTATAAAAATTTGCCATGATAATGTATCAGCTCATTGAATTTTTTGGGCCTATGCTCTCCATGCAGGGGGGGTCGCCTAAAGCTGAGATTGGTACGCAACCATCTGTAGCATTGTTGTAGATGAGAGTTGACCGACACTCTGCGCCTGCGATTTTTTCTTCCATCTTTATGTCGAATACTTTTAGCTCGAGTGCTGAATACTTTTTCATAATGACCTCCTATTGTAATTTTATGGCGTATTATAAAAGTATATCATTTTCTATTTTTTGTCAAGTGATTGTTGTTATATTTTTCTAAAACGATCATTTCGGCGTCATAATGCATGTTTTTCATAGGTTGTTTTGGCAATATTGCAAAGATAATCATTTGTCTGATCAACGTGACCGGTTTCTGAAGCCATAATACCGGGGCATGCGATGCAGAAATGGGCATACTTACAACCATCGCATTTCTCGGGTTTTTTCACTCTCTTAATCTGCTCCTGCAAGTCAATCCACGCCGTTTCAAATCCTGTTTCAAATGGCAATGTGTATAGGTCCGATATGAAAGAGCATATTGTCATTTTCCCATCCCATGTTATCCAGGATGCGCAGTTTCTACTGTTGCATCTATCAAAAGGACCGGGGAGTATTCCAAACTCAAATGTTAGTTTTTCATCCTCATACATCTCACTGAGTACTTCACCAGGGTTTCTACGTACAAATTCTGCTTCAGAATGAGCCCCGCGTACCGGCTTAACAATACTTTCCGTCACTATTATTTGAAGATTTCTTTGGGTTGCAAGCTGCACCATATCCTCCACATCAGCTCTATTGTCACTAATTATCGTTGCTGCAAGTGTCAACTTAATGCCTGAATTAATTATAAGATCGATATTTTTTATAACTTGATCGAAGGCATTTTTTATTCCTGTTACTTTTTCATACGTTTCATTTGATGCTCCATAAAGAGTGATACGCAGACTAAACGGCGGCCTCTTTGCCAGCCATGTCAATACTTTTTCATCAACAAAGAATCCATTCGTAAAAATATGGATAAGCACGCCCATTTCGCTTATCGCTTCATAAATCTCTCTGAAATCTTTTCTTACAAAAACCTCTCCGCCTGTAAGTAAAAGCTTAAGCGCACCGGCCTCGACCAGCTGTTTGGCCATACTAATCCACTCTTCAGCAGAATGCTCTTTTCCTATCCTTTTTGCCTCCGCATCAGTCAGATGAACGTAACACATTTTGCAGTTGAAATTACACCTGGGCGTTATTTCAAGATTCGCATAAAACGGGCTCATGACCTCTCTGCTTTTCAGTTTTAATTTGTCGGCGTATTCGGCCCACGTGCTCGACATCATAAGATCATTCATTATCCAGTAACCCCTTCTCAGCTAAGACTTTACCGAAACCTTCGGCATCTCTTTTAGCGGTTTCATAATCAACATCAAATTCTGTTGCTAATGCCTCAGCCAAGTTTTCGACGGTTTTTTCCTCCTTCAAAAGCTTCCAGACATATGCGGCTGTTTCACTCAGTACGATCATATTACTAAAATCAGCAGTTCTTGTGCCTACTGCGATAGCCATCCATTCTCCTGCTATTTCTCTTAAAACAAATCCACTCTTAATTTTCATCAGTTAAATTCACGTTCCTTAAGTTTTTTATTTATCGCAATCGAGTTCTTTAATTGTATTTTCTTCAATGTGTATATGTCTGTTGCATATGGATATCGCTGCTTTCCTATGGGTAATGATCAGGCATGTCGGGTTATAATCCATTTTATTTATAGATTCTAAAATTTTAAACTCTGTTTTTTCATCCAGCGCCGAGGTGGATTCGTCTAATATTAATAACGGCGATTTTTTGACAAAGGCTCTCGCCAATGCAATTCTCTGACCTTGGCCTTCGGAGAGGCCTTCACCTCTTTCGCCAATCTTTGTTTGAATTCCATTCGATAGAGCAAATACAAAATCATCAGCGCAGGCACATTTCAATGCCGCATTCATCTCTTCAACCGTCGCATCCGGCTTTCCGATTTTTAGGTTATCGGCAATACTGCCGCTAAAAAGATAATTCCCCTGCGGGATATAACCAATGTATTTCCTGCTGTCTGCATTCGCTTTCTCCGAGATACCGTTATTATCCGAATATCGAACATCGCCTTCAGATGGAACAATAAAATTCATTAAGAGCTTGATCAGCGTTGTCTTACCGGCGCCGGTACTTCCTGTTATTGCAACTGTATCCCCCGCTTTTATGTCGAGATTGACATCCTGCAGAATATATTCATCACCATATCTAAAGCTGACATTTTCCAGTTCTATATTTACTTTTTCAGGATTAAAGCTTGCTTCGCTCTTCTCCTCCGGTTCAAGTTCGCTGATCTCTATAACCCTTCCTGCCGACGCCAGAATGGAAATAAAGCTTGGTATGGTTCTGCTCAGTCCGATAACTGGCGACTGTATTTGTGAAACCATTGACAAAAACAAGGTCATCGTGCCAAAAGTAATAAGACCATTTGATATACCTGCAGCTCCAACAGCAAAAGCCACCAAATAACCGCCTGAAAATGCTATACTCAGAATTGTACCGGTGATTACAGACAACCTGATTTTTTTAAACACCCAGTAAAACCGTTGTTTTCGAAGCTCAGCGAATTTTTTAATACTTTCCTCTTCGTTTGAAAACGACTTAATGATAATAATATTGTTCATGCTCTCGTGTAAAAAAGAACTGTACGCCGACTCGGATTCCTGCACCTTAACCTGCAGCGTTTTCAACTTTGCTCCTAAATATATGCTGGCAACTACTGCAATTGGGCCGCTGATTAAGGCAAAAAGAGCAAGACGTGAATTATATTGATACAAAACGATAAAAGCGGTTATCAGCTGTATAATCAGCGTTATAATAGAGGGCACAATGGAAGTAACCCCGCTTGTAACAGCTCCAATGTCGCTGGTCATTCTGGTTATCAGGTCTCCGCTGTGATATGCGGACAGTTTAGGCCATTTTGTTTTAAGTATACTGGTGTACAGCTTTATCCTGATTGAAAATGAGTATTTTTCGTTGACAATGGTATATAAAACAGAAGAGAAAATGCCGAGAAGGATATTAATAACCGTTAGCGATACCATAATAATAATACCTAAAACGAGGCCTTTTGATTCAGTCGCGAGATCAATAACATATTTTGACGCTACGGAAGATCCTATGCCAATCAATGATATAACAACACTGATAATCACTAGACCAACGATATTCCATATATACTGTTTTGAGTATTCAAACATCCATTTTGCAAATCTCTTTTGGTTAGAAAAGTCTTTAATAAAATCGGTTATTTTTTTATACATATATTACCTTATAAGTAGTCAGTATTTTATCACGAACACCAAATATTAACAATACTATATGTTTTGTTATAATTCGTCAACTAGTTTTTTGTGCATTGCATTGTATTTGAAATAAGGTAAATGAAAACTTCCCTTTCAGCTGTTATTTTTTCGCACCGAAAAGGAAGATTTTATTCATATTTATTTAGTTTATTGTCATTTAATCATTACTTTATTACAGTAAACACATTATTGTTGCCTTCAATGCCTGACAGTCCGATGGTTTTATCTGCAAACTCAGCATTTGATGAAAATTTGTTATTAAGTACAGTAAAAGAAGCGCCCTTTTCTGCGTTGTAAACATTGAACAAGCACGTGTTCTCAATGTATATTTCATTATTCGACACTTCTACTATTCCGGTTGATTTTGTACCTGACATATTAATCGCGGAATCAAGCTGCTCATTTGATTCCTGAATCAGTGATATCTTATTATCTGAAATAAGAGCATTCCCTGAGATCCCGCTTGCATATATCGCTGTCCGTCCAAAAGCATTAATGGTATTATCTGTTATAACAGCATCAAGCGTTTCATTTGCATTATATATCGCAATTCCACGTATAAGCGTAATATTGTTATATGTAATCGTGTATTTCTCACTTGCCACATAAATACCGCACATCGTTCTTGAAGATTCTATAGTGTTGACAATCGTATTCCCCGATATAATGACGTCATTTTCGCTGGATGTCCTCTTATTGACGATCGAGCCGTCTCCTTCACCCGCATTGATCAGGGTGTTGTTCAGGATCTTGATATCGACTGCCTTGCAGTATATCCCTTCCGTGTCCCGCCCTCCGACAATGTTCTCCAGGTAATTGTTTTCGATGACGCAGCCGCCGTCGCTGAGCAGAAGTATCCCCTGACACTCGCGTCCATCGTTTGTCGTCGAGTAGCCGGCCGCTACATTCGTGATTCGATTGTTCGAAATCGTTATGTTTCTGGCAGAATCGGAATGAGACTGCAAATAACCCAATTTGATCGCCGCAACACCTTGGAAAATCGCCGGATCACCGATTGTGTCGAATATATTGCCGCTGATTAAGCCCGAATTGATCGGACATGCCAGCATAATCCCATACCTGGTGTTTGAGATAGTACAATTTACAATCTCGACTTTTTCTATACCAACGCCCGATGTCTCTGATTTACAATACACAAATCTTGTACTGCCTGCATTACCCGTATACATAACATGATCGATATTCAGATTGACCATTCCGGCCGGCTGCATATAAATAAATATATCCTTATCGTCCGAAACAGTAATGTCCTTTAAACTCACATTGCCGCTGCAACTTAGTGCTCCGGGATTAATGAGCTTCGACGACCCGTCCGGTTCTCCAGCTATTTTGAGATCGGTATTGACAGTAATACTAGTGTTATTCAGGTTATACTGCCCCGGGGGAAAGTATAGTGTCATATTACGGGTCTGCGCTTCAAAAAGCGCGGTAATAACCGCTTTGGAATCATCAATTATTCCGTCGCCTATCGCACCATAATCTTTAACGTCAACGACATCAGATGTGCCAATTTCATTTAATGCAACTAAAACAACAATCAAAATCAGCAGCCCAATGGCACTCATGATAAGCCATCGAGCAACCCTATTTTGATTGGAGATTTGCTTAATATAATCTATAATATTTCTATTCATATAGTACCTATGAGATGAGCTTCAATCATTTTATCACCATATCTACATTATTTTTACAATTATATATACTCTGCAATAATCCGTCAACTAGAATTTCAATATCGTTTTATCTGTGAATGGATAAATAAAAGCTTCCTATTCAACTGAACAGGAAGCCATTATTTCAATATCGCTTAATCCTCACTTTATTACAGTAACCACATTATTGTTGCCTTTAAGCCTGAGAGTCCGACAGTCTTATCTGTAAGCGTTTGATTTGATGAGATTTTGTTAAAAAGTACAGCGAAAACGGCTCCTTTTTCAGTGTTATAAGCGTTGAACAAGCGCGTGTTCTCAATGTATATTTCGTTATTCGACACTACTACTTTACCGCTTGATTTTGTACCTGCCAGATTAATCGCGGAATCTAGCTTTTCATTCGATTTCTGGATCAGTGATATCTTATTATTCGAAATAAGAGCATTCCCTGAGATTCCGCTTGTATATATCGCTGTCCTTCCATTTGCGTCAATTGTATTGTTTGTTATAATGGTATCGAGAGTACCGGAATTGTATATCGCGATCCCGCTCTTCAATGTGATTTTGTTGTTGGTTATTGTGCATTTCTCACTTGAAACAAAAATACCGCTCATCATTCTTGAAGATTCTATAGTGTTGACAATCGTATTTCCGGAAATAATGACGTCATTTACGCTGGATGTCCTCTTATTGACGATTGAGCCGTCCCCATCACCCGCATTGATTAGGGTGTTGTTCAGGATCTTGATATCGACTGCCTTGCAGTATATCCCTTCCGTGTCCTGACCTCCGACAATGTTCTCCAGGTAATTGTTTTCGATGACGCAGCCGCCGTCGCTGAGCAATAGTATCCCCTGACATTCACGGCCATCGTTTGTCGTCGAGTAGCCGGCCGCTACATTCGTGATTCGATTGTTCGAGATCGTTATGTTTCTTGCAGAATCGGAATGAGACTGCAAATAACCCAATTTGATCGCCGCAACACCTTGGAAAATCGCCGGATCACCGATTGTGTCGAATGTATTGCCGCTGATTAAGCCCGAATTGATCGGACATACCAGCATGAGCCCATATCTGGTGTTTGAGATAGTACAATTTACGATCTCCGCTTTTTCTATCCCAACTCCCGGTGACTCTGATTTACAATACACAAATCTTGTGCTGCCTGCATTCCCCGTATACATAACATGATCGATATTCAGATTGACCATTCCAGCCGGCTGCATATAGATAAATATATCCTTATCGTCCGAAACAGAAATGTCCTTCAAACTCACATTGCCGCTGCAACTTAATGCTCCGGGATTAATGAGCTTCGACGACCCGTCCGGTTCCCCGGCTATTTTGAGATCGGTATTGACAGTAATAACAGTGTTATTCAGATTATACTGCCCTGTGGGAAAATATAGTGTCAGATTACGAATCTGCGCTTCGGAAAGCGCGGTAATAACTGCTTTGGAGTCATCAGTTTTCCCATCACCTGTCGCACCATAATCTTTTACATTAACCATATCAAATAAGCTTATATTCATGTTATACATACATTACCCTCCAGCATATTTACATTTTATACCATAGTATGCTCTGAGGACATTATTCGTCCACGAGCAATGAAATAATATCTGGTCAATTGGCTAAAATAGTCACCCGGCCAAGCGCCGAACCAAAAAGCCATAGGCGATAGTTGTCCTGTATACAATTAAATAAAAATCTTCCTATTCCGCTGTCATTAATCCAGCTGAATAGGAAGACCTGATTTTAGTAATATTGTTACTTAAACACTACTTTACTACAGTAAACACATTGTCACCTTTAATACCTGAGAGTCCGATAGTTTTATCTGAGAGCGTTTTATTTGATGAAATTTTGTTATTAAGTATCGCAAAAGCAGCTCCCTTTTCAGTGCCGTAAGTATTGAATAAGCGCGTGTTCTCAATGTATATTTCGTTATTAGACACTTCTACTTTAGCACTTGATTTTGTACCTGACATATTAATCGCGGAATCAAGCTTTTCATTCGATTTCTGGATCAGTGATATCTTATTATTTGAGATAAGCGTATTTCCTGTAATCGTGGTCATATATATCGCTGTCCGTCCAAACGCATTAATGGTATTATCTGTTATAACAGCATCAAGCGTTTCATTTGCATTGTATATCGCAATTCCGCGTATAAGCGTAATATTGTTATATGTAATGGTGTGTCTCTCACTTGACACATAAATACCGCACATCGTTCTTGAAGATTCTATAGTGTTGACAATCGTATTTCCGGAAATAATGATGTCATTTTCGCTAGATGTCATCTTATTGACGATCGAGCCGTCCCCATCACCCGCATTGATCAGGGTGTTGTTCAGGATCTTGATATCGACTGCCTTGCAGTATATCCCTTCTGTGTCCCGCCCCCCGACAATGTTCTCCAGGTAATTGTTTTCGATGACGCAGCCGCCGTCGCTGAGCAATAGTATCCCCTGACATTCGCGGCCATCGTTTGTCGTCGAGTAGCCGGCCGCTACATTCGTGATTCGATTGTTCGAGATCGTTATGTTCGTGGCAGAATCGGAATGAGACTGCAAATAACCCAATTTGATCGCCGCAACACTTTGGAAAATTGCCGGATCACCGATTGTGTCGAATATATTGCCGCTGATTAAGCCCGAATTGATCGGACATACCAGCATAATCCCATACCTGGTGTTTGAGATAGTACAATTAACAATCTCGACTTTTTCTATACCAACGCCCGATGTCTCTGATTTACAATACACAAATCTTGTACTGCCTGCATTACCGGTATAAGTAACATGATCGATATTCAGATTGACCATTCCGGCCGGCTGCATATAGATAAATATATCCTTATCGTCCGAAACAGTAATATCCTTCAAACTCACATTGCCGCTGCAACTTAGTGCGCCGGGATTAATGAGCTTCGACGACCCGTCCGGTTCCCCGGCTATTTTGAGATCGGTATTGACAATAATAACAGTGTTATTCAGGTTATACTGCCCCGTGGGAAAATATAGTGTCCGTGATTGTGCTGCTGCAATCGCGTTTTTTACAGCGGCAGAATCATCCGATACGCCGTCACCGGCCGCGCCGTAATCCTTGACATTGACGACGTCGGATGTATCGACGATGCCTGATGCGTCAACAGCGCCAGCGTAGGCAAAAGTCATAACGGATACAGAAATAATGACAACCAAAACAACGAATGCTCTTAAAACCCTGCTTTTCATATTTACCTCCACAACACCTGAAAATGTTCAAGCATTATGGAGATAATGCTAAACACTTTCGGCAACCGGCTGTCATAGTCCTTGGCAATTGCCATAGCAATTGTCTCAGGCCCTTAGACCCTTGGCTTTGCGTCCCCGCTTTTCAACGGGTTTGCCTTTTTCGATTTGTTTATTATTAGTTATTGTTCATTCGATTTACGAGTTATTCTATTCACTGTTGTTCATCGATCAAAAGCCGAAAAAACCCCTCTCAAGGTTACCTTAAGAAGGGTTCAAATAACACCTTTCATTTTCGGTAACCGGCTGTCATCATTGTTATACATGTTGATGTACAATAATCTTAGACCCTTGGCTTTGCGTCCCCGCTTTTCAACGGGTTTGCCTTTTCGTTATGTAATTATCTAATTAATTTGATAGTACCTCTCTTTTTTTCATATGTCAATCCTTTATATAAAAATATTATGGATTTATCATTGCTATTACACTATAAATTCAATTCGTCTACTAAAATATGTGACTATAGTTATCAAACCTAACCTTATTGTCATTTTAGTAATCCGATTGCACGCATATAGTCCAACCTGTCCTTCGAACGTGTTAATACAGACAAACTTTTTTTATAGGTACCCGCATATTTTCTCCTTTTCGTGATCACATGAAATAATCTGTGAATCCATGCCGCCGGCAGCAGCCAATGATGTAATTTGGCATAATTATATCTTGCGCTCAGCCATTTCGGTTTCGGAAAAATTTGATTGCACAGTATTCTAAGCGAAATCAGGAACTTCATACTACCTGAATTAAAACTCTTTTCCGAGCTGTTAAATAGAAGATACTTTTCCGATTTTTTGACTGTATCATCACCTCCAAATACCCCGCCTTCAATTAATTCCGTCATAAACAAATCCAGATACTCGTCGACAATCATGTCTTCAATGTCAAAATCTTTATTATAATGCTGTATATTCATATTAAAATAATGATTGCTGCCCGCAAATAAATAAAGTGTAAAATCTATGATACCTGCCTTGCTGACGAGTTCCCAGAAATAATCCCACTCAATTTCGTCCTTATAATGAATCCCATACAACACTATATCGCAATACTGTCTTAAACCAATGCCGTTCCGGGCAAAGTGCTTAAACATATGTACAGTCAGATATAACAGATTAATTGTGGGTTTAATGACATAAACGTTTTCTTCCATACAGACGCTTGCCTTTAAATTAGACCAAACGATATCGTCGATAAAACTGAGCTGCTCATCTTTCTCAGCGTCTATTATTGTATTATGGAGTTCTAGCGCTTTTAACATTGAATGTGTATATTCAATAACATGATCGTCCCGATTCTCCTCAATGTAACCGATTTTTTTTAGGATACGGTCAGCTTCATTGAAATGGTTTTTCAGCACAAGAATATCGATGTCTCCCATCGTGCGCAGCTCTGGATATGGATAGATATCTTTGATTTCAATTCCCTTAAAAATAACAACAGGTATCTTCTGACGGTTAAGCTCCGCGAGTGTATTTTTGAATCCTTCAATCCTAATCATTTCTTCCGTCGCATTAAACAGCACGCAATTCTTCCATCTGAAGAACAGTTCTTCAGGGATAATGTGTTCTTTCGCTTGAATCTTGTTAACAACAGGATAAATCAGGGAGTGCACCTGATGTCTTACTGCTAGGACAAACAGGCCCTCCCAATTGACGCTATCTAATTCTTTCAAATCAATATCGTCAATACCGCAGTTTCTTACTGAGGTTGTTAACAGATTAAGAAATAAAATATAGTTTTTGTTCATCATGCGCTCCTGAATTACTCATGCATTATCCGTCTGTAACAAATAAATCATTTTCTTTTTATAACTTTCTTCATTATCTTGACGCAATTTTTCAAATCCCTAAAATAGAATATTAAATCAGCCATTAACACAACTGATACCGAAATCCAAAAAACTTCTAAGGCATATAAAAACCATTCATAGTAATTATCGACGTTGATATGAGGCAAAAGCCTAAGTATTATGACTGTTACAGCTACTGCAAGTATACTCACTATACATCTACTGCAGAATTTCCAAACGCTTCTGAAAATAATGTGCTTGGATAGATAAACCACATGATAAACCGTTCTGATCAAAACCGCTATGACCGTTGCAATAGCAACGCCGTTTAAACCGTACAAATTAACAAAAACAATAGATAAGATAATGTTGACTGCTGCTTCAATAATTGCTATTCCCTTTGTTTGTCTAAAATGACCGGCGGCTGATATAATAGTTAAGTATGGTTGTCTGATACACATAATGACTGAAGCGGCTATAAGGATAAATGCAAACGTCGGCCTGATATAATTTACGTCAGCAACTCCTTTGGTATAAAGAGTAATAAATGGAATTATCAGCAGCCCGACACATGTAAACAATACGGTTGCAATTGTAAAAAGTGTGAATTCATATAAGTTGAATACCCGCTTCAAGTTTTCCGTCTCGTTCTTCGCGATCATATCCCCAAAAGATGCTTCTATTCCTCTACTAAATGTATAGATAATTGATTCCATACCCGAAACTACCAGCTTATATACAGAATAAACGGAAATCTCCAATATGTTAGTAAATATGGTGAGCAACAGGACATCCGAATTTACTCTAAAGAAGTAAGCAATATATTGGGTAAAACTGTCCCATTTCTGAGATATCAAAGCATTATTCGGCTGACAGCGCAGATTCAGAGTGTATTTCCTCTTAATATACCAATTTAAAATAACAGCCCTAAATATAAAAATGCTCGCACTGAATAATCTAACAACATGAATTCCCGCGCCTAACTTCGTTAATATAACAATCAGAATTGTATTGATAATTATAGTAAATATCTCTATTGCGCTTGTAATATATAGTTTTTGATCAGCCAATAGTAGTATTTTATATTGAAGCGAGAAAAAATAATTAACAAATATGCTCGCACCGACAATTAGCACAAGGAAAAAAACAAAGCTGAAGTCAAAGTCACTCGTTAATATGAGCGGGTAAATAACTGCAACAGCTGCCAAATAACCAATGTATATGAATGCAATAACTCTGAAGAATTTCTGTGACGCTCTTAAAATCCCATTAATTGTGTTTGTATCATTTGTCGCTAGCGGTTGATACAGAGCGGTACGAACAACGCTTCCCACGCCAGCTTCAAGAAGGCTAATATAGCTAAGTATATTGACAATTGAAGATAACAAGCCATTGACATCAGAACCAAATGTAACAATGATCAATCTGGGGATTATGAAGGCACACACCACTGTCACCAATTGTAATAATAAAGAAGTTGCAATATTAATAAATGCCATTTTGCTTCGCATACTTTATTTCCTTAATTCTCAACTATTCCTTATTTATGATAATGTCCAAACTGAAAGAAGATTAAATGATTCATAGCGAGCAGTCTTCTCCTTTAAGCAATGAAATTGTATTCTTATGATCGCTCATAACTAATGAATGTGCCGGTACATTCCCTTTAACTATGGCGCCGGCGCCAATGATAGAATTCTTACCAATGTACGCACCTTTAAGGATAATAACTCCGGCGCCGATCCAGCAGTGTTCCTCAATCACAGTTTTCGACGTTTTAAATTTTGAGGGTGAAACTCTATCGTACATGTAACAGTGATCATGGTCATATATGTAAACGCCAGGTCCTATCATGCAATTATGACCAATACAAATATTATCTCTGCAGGCTATGACACAGTTAAAATTCAAAAATACGTTGTCGCCGATGACCAGATTTCCATTTTTACACGTTATATGGGTATTCGCCCTATTAGAAAATCGCTTGCCTATTGATACTAACCCATGTTTTATGTCAATATCTGTGTCAACGGAAATATGATTCGGATATTTAAATGCAATGCGCTTACCATATCTGATTTTCAAGCATGTGATTTTTAGTAAGCTTAATGCATTGCTGATTATTTTCAATTTCATCCACTCCTTCATCGCTTTTTATGTTGAAATCTGTTCGAACCATCAAATAAATCAAAATATAAAACATATAGATATTATCATCCAGAAGATATCCGATTCCCATGTATCTGACCAATAATATGAACAAAGGAATAAAGTTCACAATATTCTTTTTGTTATTACTTTTTGGAAATATCTGTTTTAGAATCAATAAATATTGGATTATGCCAAAAATACCAAAGTAATAAAGCGCTTCAATAAACGTATTATGAGGAGCTATCATGCTTCCAAAACCTGCGCCATATAAGAGTACTTTTGGATTTAGTATGATATACTGCATAAAGACTTGCCATATATCCGTGCGACCTGTCGTTAAATCTGATGCGGAACTCAAATCCTTTTCTGATAACCTCAATATATAAGATTGGATATACTCGGTATCTGAAAATACATAGACTACAATACATGATAAAAGAATCACTGCTATACCAATGATTAAGCTCTTAATGTTTTTTGTAGCTAAGTAAATGAAGCTCAAAAGCAGCATTACTAGGTATGAAACCAAAAATGACATGCTTATCGAACTGATACCAAATATTGTCAATACAATGAACAATATATATTCTTTCACACTGGCTTTTCCGGTCTGTATTAAAGCGATAAGGCATGATACTGCCATTATAATCGGCATCGTATAAAAATTAGGATTCGTTCTGAGCCCGCCGAAACGAAGGATATGTTCATCCCCCACTCTAAAGCTAATTATTTCCATATATGAATCAAGCCCAGGAATGTATTTGCTATATATGCCTACAATCGAGGTAACTATGATGCCTAGAGAAAAGAAAAAAAGTATTGACTTAATATCAAATTCTTCCTTTTGCTGCAGCAATAACAGCAATAGGAAAAAGTACATGATCATCTGGACTAACGTTACTAATGAACTTAGGCCGCCCGAAAAAATGATATACACAGCAAAAATCGGCAATAAAACAAGTAAATTCTTACTGAGATAAAGCTTCTTTATTATAACCAGTAACTTAATGATCGAAATAAAGATCAGTACATTGAATAAAGTCATATTGCCCGGATTCAACTTAAATACAACGGAAAAAGATACTGTATACATTAAGATTTCAACGATTTCCTGAGGCTCCGATAAAATAACGAATATACTGGCAACCAGGACCGCGGCTATCATGACAGCCTTGTTGTTGACGCCGATAAGAATCAACGCTGTAATTGCAAGACACTTAATAATCGTTCCCGGGCGAATACCGTTTTTGTGCTCTTTTTCAATCTTAGGTAACATCGATACCTCCAGAACTATGGTCCAAATTGACGTTGCTCATATCTTTGAATTTATGAAGTCGATAATCTTCTCCGCTCTGGCGCAAATATGAAGGTCTTTTGATTTCTTCAGGGCACCGTCGGCAAGCTTCAACCTGAGATTCTTATTGTCATGAAGCAATTTTATAGCTGCAGCTATCTCATCGATCTTGTTTGGGTCAATCCTGACGGAGCATGTTCCGTCAAGGATATCGTCATTAAAGGACAAATCTGAAGATATGATCGGTAAACCACACGCCATCGCTTCGATTATCGCATTGCAGCAGCCTTCTGCTTTTGTCGGCAAAACAAATACATCAGCGGCGTTGAGATAATGGACGACCTCTTCATGAGGTAATTTCCCGCAGAATAAAATGCCGTCGTTATCCGGCCTTTGTTCACCGGATCCTATGAATATAGATTTGACATCATTGCGTTCTTTTAAAGCCTCAGATAGCCTCAATATGCCCTTCCTGTCTGAAAAAGCACCGGTGAACGCTACGATGAAGTCATACCCGTCAAATCCGAGCTGAGCTCTGAGCATCATTTTATCTTCCGGATAAAACACGGCACTATCAATTGAATTAGGCAGAACAATCGCCTTATGAGGAGTCGTGAGTTTTAGGTTCACACTCTCCTCCAGATTTTTTGTTGAAACGCATATGACGCCGGACACAGCTTCAGCGCAATTATCGACTGTTTTTTTGCTGAAACGGTCTCGCACTGTTATTTTACTTTCTCCCGTCGCAATAAAAACCGGCAGATCATACCGTTGCCCTATCATGGCTGCGGTAATCCCGGAATGCCAGAAATGAGCATAGATAGCATCAGGCTTTTCTTTTAGTCTTGAAAAAGCTCGTAGCGCCACTTTTCTAAATAAAATATTAGTCATGCTGCGTAATACTTTGAAATTCGAAAAAGACACATACCTAGGCTGATAGATATCAATTCGGCTGCCCGCTTTGCTGGTGTCGGACCAATAAAAAGGTCTGTTTGCTTTTCCTCTGAGAAACGTACGCGATATGCTCTGGGGCGCAATCACGCTGCATGTGACACCCAAATCGGCAATGGCGCATACGAGCTGCCTGACAAATGTATACATCGGATCGTCGGCTGTCGGCCAGAACTCCGTCACTATGCAGATATGTTTGACTTTTGATGAATTCTTCATACAATACTTCTTTTTGCGATTTCTTTATATGAAAATGTCTTTATACCATCTTTCACAGCAACCGATTTCATTTTCAAATACAGTTCTTTATCGCAAAATATCTCCAATACTTTCGTCCTAATCTCCTCAACCGAGTCGTTATAAAGAAATGCGACATTGCCACCCAAATCAATATGTGTTGTCCCTTCCCAATGCTTGACCAGCATTGGGATACCCTGCCCGGTAACCTGCTCCCAAAATACCGAGTGCCGACCCGGAAACACAGCTAAATCCGAAGCCGCAAAGTAGCGATACGTATCTTCCGCATTCAGCCATCCGATATACTGAACCTTGCTGCCTCTGCAGAGCGACGATACCTCATCCTTCAACTCATTTGTCACAGAGCCGAAAACAATGAGCTTAACTTTCTGGTCAGGCATCCTATCGACAGCCTGCATCAGAAGCAATATCTGCTTCTTAGCTGCGTCGATTTTCCCGCCTGTGATTACCAAAAAATCATCTGGATCAACGCCATATTTTTCTCTGATTTCATTTCTGATTTTTGGGTCCTTTGATTCGATAACCTTATCATCGTCCGCACCCATGACGAGAAGCTCAATCTTATCTCTCGGGAGCTTATAGATATTGGCCAAGAAATCGACACGAGCCGGTAGTACTCCGTAAAATTTCGTCGTATAGGGCTTAATTAAGTGCGCACATCTTCGCCATATAACTTTATGCAGTATGTTTTTTGATATAAAATTTGTCGCACTGTTGGAAAAATCCGCATGATTGTCTACATACACCTTAACATTAGGATGTTCCCTGCAGTATCTCACAATCTCGCCGATCTCCATGAACTGACAACCGTGAATGAATATGATGTCCGGCCTTGATTTTGCTATTGCCTCTTGAACGCCGACATACCGTTTTAGCTTCGCCGCTAAGAAAGCATCCTTAAAATCCAACCTCGTTACCGGTATGCCATATTCGTTTAAATAACTGCTTCCTTTTTCTAAAATGCAGCCTTTACCGTTTTTATCAAATGTTTCAAGCGAGGCAATAATCTCAACATCATATCCAAGATCCTTGTGGAATTTCGGCAACATATTTTCCTGATAAGAATAATTATCTATATAAAAGCACCCTAGACATAAATGTAGAATCTTCGTCATCGTTTTCCATATCTCCCCAAGAATTCGGATGGTTTATCGAAATCAGCTGATTGCTTTTTTAGTTCGTCTTTGCTCAAATCCCACCATTTGCTCTCCAAGAGTGATTTGATCGTATCATCATCAAAACGCTTTCTTATTAATCTGGCTGGATTGCCTCCCCAAATTTCATAATTGCCGACATCCTTCGTAACAATCGCTCCGGCGCCGATAATTGCCCCTGTTGATATCCGAACGCCGCCAACAATGCATGCGTTCACGCCGATCCACACATCATTTTCAATGACTGTCGTTTTTATAGTGTCATAAACGTACGATTGAAAATTCTCCCTGAGTGTATTTTTCCCTTTATGGAATACCGGCGATGTCGATACCCATGATATCGGATGCGAATGAGTTCCGATGATGCAATTTTCCGAGATGCTGCAGAATTTGCCGATTTTCGTATTTTGAATGAAGCAGCGGCGCGCGACAATTGAATAATCATCAACTGTGCTGCCATATAATCGTGTTCCGGTTAATACAGCACTTTTTTTTGAAACACTGCTGTTTCTGATCAGCGCCAATGGCGAAATTTTCGTAAACAGTCTTATCGGTACTAGAATAATAATTTTCACGATTAAAAGTATCTTTCTCATAATCCCCTCAAAAGCGATATTTCTTTAAATCCTGTATATCTATATATTCCATACAGTTTGTTTGACGATTTTCGAATAGCTCTGTATCAGCTTCACGACCTTGGCTGATACATTTGTATCAATATAATCATCTGGCATTGCAACGGTCTCATGGTTTTCATACATAGACACAGCGAGATCTACAGCCTGCAGTACATCATTTTCCTTAATTCCGCCAATGACAATTGTCCCATTGTCGAGCACCTCCGGACGTTCTGTCGATGTTCTGATGAGCACTCCCGGGAAACCCAATATTGCCGATTCTTCAGATAGCGTTCCGCTGTCTGACAGCACACAATAACTGTTCATCTGCAGTTTGACATAGTCAATAAAGCCGAAGGGTTCCAGGCTCTGTACTAAGGCATGAAACTGAAATCCACGCTCATGGATAATATTCCTGCTTCGTGGATGCATTGAATATATAATCGGCAGACCAAATGTTTCAGCAATTTTATTGATTGATGTCATCAGAGAGATAAAGTTATCTTCAATATCGATATTCTCTTCTCTGTGAGAGGACAGCAGGAAATACCTTCCCTTCTCCAACCCCAGCTTCTCTAAAATATCGCTTTCATATATTTTATCGATATGTTCCCGCAGCACCTCGGTCATTGGTGAGCCTGTTACGAATATTGTTTTACCGTCAAGGCCTTCCGAAAGCAAATATCTGCGGGAATGCTCTGTATACGGCATGTTGATATCCGAAATATGGTCAACGATTTTCCTGTTGATCATTTCGCTCACATTCCAGTCCCAGCAGCGATTTCCGGCTTCCATATGAAAAATCGGGATTTTAAGCCTTTTTGCTGAAATTGCCGATAACGCGGAGTTTGTATCACCAAGAATTAATACGGCATCAGGCATTTCTTTCTTTAGAACTTCATAGGATTTCGCAATAATGTTCCCCATCGTCTCGCCAAGGTGTTTGCCTGCGCTGTCTAGATAATAGTCAGGTGCGCGGAGCGCAAGATCATCAAAAAAAACCTGATTAAGCTTATAGTCCCAATTTTGGCCTGTATGAACTAAAATATGATTAAAATACTTGTCACAGCATTTGAGAACTGACGACAGCCTTATAATCTCAGGTCTTGTTCCAAGTATCGTCATAACCTTCATTTTTTCCATACTTACCTCCATTTCATAATATATCACGCTTATCGAACACTAGACGCTTAGATAAAACGTATCGGGATTGGCCGGGTCATAAGGCTCATTTGCCCACATTATCGTCATCAGATCACAATCGCCTATATTTTCGATATTGTGTGTATAACCCGGAGGTATATCGACAACCTCCATCCTATCTCCGCTAACGCTGTATTCAATAACCTGATCGAAGCCAACCTGGCGAAACCTGATCACACCAATTCCACTGACAACTAAAAATTTCTCATTTTTTGTATGATGCCAGTGATTGCCTTTGGTTATCCCCGGCTTCGTAATATTGACGGAGACTTGTCCCCTATCCTGTGTACGAATAATCTCGGTGAAAGAGCCTCTGCTGTCGATGTTCATCTTAAGAGGATAACTGAATTTGTCCTCCGGCAGATAACTCAGAAACGTGCTGTATAACCTCTTTACAAAATCATCTGACATATCCGGGAGCGAGAGATCCTCCCGCGTCTTACGGAAAGAAACGATTAAATTGGCTAATACTCCAAGCTTCACCTGATAGATCCTTGATATTCTGAAATAGCAGCCTCCGCTTTCGGCGGTGCGGGTTATGACATTTATGAACTCATTAACGACATCATCAATGTAAACCAGGTTCAGCACCGCTTCGGTGTTATTGACCTGAATCGGAAGACCGCCGGCGATGTTATTGCAAAAAGTCGCTACAACGCTGTTATAATTGGGTCTGCACCATTTCCCGAAAACATTCTGAAGACGATATATATAGACAGGCGCACCCATATCCCTGTTATATTGGAGCAAAAGCTCCTCAGCCGCCTTTTTGCTTTTTCCGTAGGGATTGTCAAGCTCAGCTTGTATTGAAGAAGAAAATAAAACCGGACAGGCATTCTTGTTATTCCTTAAAGCCTCAAGCAAGCTGAGAGTAAATTCAATATTTCCCTGTTCAAATTCCATCTCTGTCTGCGGGCGATTCACGCCGGCGAGATGAAAAACAAATCCGCAATCCTTGGTGAGCTCAGTAAGTTGTCCTGCTTCGTTTTCCCTGCCGTATTCAATTATATCGCTTAAGCCTTTGTTTTTAAGCTCGGAGATCAGGTTTTTACCGATAAACCCTTTTGCTCCGGTAACGAGTATTTTCATTTTTCACCTTACACTTCGTTCATTCCGTACATACTCGAGGCTCAGCAGCTTTTCTTTGACGGCCTCTATATCCAGCCTCTTTGTATTGTCGGAGTTATATTCGTCACACTGGCCAGCATCCTTGTCCCCTATGCTGAAATACTTCTCATAATTCAGGTCCCTTGAGTCAGCCGGTATTCTAAAAAAACCACCCATATCAACAGCTCTTGCGGCCTCTTCCCTTGTGAGCAGCGTTTCATACATTTTTTCACCGTGCCTGATACCGATCGTTTTTAGCCCCGATTTGTAATCAAATAATTCCGCCACGGCCTGTGCCAAGTCCCCTATTGTGCAGGCGGGTGCTTTCTGAACCAGGATGTCTCCGGCCTTGGCATTTTCAAAAGCGAAAAGCACTAAATTAACAGCTTCATCAAGGCTCATAATAAATCTGGTCATATGTGGGTTCGTTACCGTCAACGGTTTGCCATTCTTCATCTGATCAATGAACAGTGGAACAACCGACCCGCGTGAAGCCAACACATTCCCGTATCGTGTACCGCATATAAGCGTGTCATCAGACCGTACTGTTCTGGACTTGGCAACGAAGACTTTCTCCATCATTGCTTTTGAGGTTCCCATAGCGTTAACAGGATAGGCTGCCTTATCCGTAGACAAGCATATCACTTTCTTAACGCCGGCCTCAATTGCCGCGGTTAACACATTATCCGTACCCAATACGTTCGTCTTAACTGCTTCCAGCGGAAAAAACTCACAGGACGGTACCTGCTTCAGTGCAGCCGCATGAAATATGTAGTCAACGCCATACATCGCATTTTTAACACTTGATAATTCTCTGACATCTCCAATGTGAAACTTTATTTTATCATTACCATAAAGCTTTCTCATATCGTCCTGCTTTTTTTCATCTCTGGAAAAAATGCGGATCTCCCCGATATCTGTTTTCATAAAGCGTTTCAATACCGCGTTTCCAAAAGAACCTGTGCCGCCCGTTATAAGCAACGTTTTTTCTGTAAACATCTTTATCCCTTCATCCTCCAGGAATTAGTAAAATCTCACTGATGCAACCAACTTATTTATCGATATTTTATTACATTAATTTAGCTTTTCTGCCAATATGCAGTAATTCAATGATGATATTACAATTTACCACAAATCCACGGTATGTACCGCATTACGAAATAAACAGGAAACACCGGAGCATTTCCTGTTAGCTAATAAATTCATTATGAATAATACACGCTGCATTGCTCATTGCCCGTTCGTACATTGGACCTAATTTTTTTCTTGCTTTTACAAAGGCTAAGTACTCATCGGCATTTCCATGCGCATCACTGCCTATAACATGGGCCTTATCGTTTCTAAATAGTTTCTTTAAGTAATGACATTTCCTGTATGACATAAAAGCAGACGCATTCGCTTGTATAATAACGTCTAATTCAAGCAAACGATTTGATCTTTCTTTACGATATCTGTCAATATGGGCTATGATCGGGCGCAAGCCCCTGCTTGCCTTTATACTAAAGATGCTATTATACGCCCACTCATCGCCAACATCATCAGGCATTTCTAATAAAATATAGTTCGTACCTTCAAAACACAATTCATGTAACTGGCTCAAATGCTCGATTCCGGGATATAGTGTGACTTCGGCCGCCTTTAAGATTGTTGGCTTTTTTACTATATCTGTAAGGCGTCTGTAAGCTTCGTCACGTCTGCTCAGAAAATTGTCAATGGTATCTGAATCCAGATAAAAATGCGGCGTTGCAACAATAATCTCTATCCCTGCATTGGCCGCCTTCTTGCACTGATCAACTGAACATTCCAGGCTGTCGCTGCCATGGTCGGCATTGGGGAGTATATGGGAATGAATGTCGATAATCATATAATCAACCTTTGCTTTGATACTAAACGAACAGTTTTATCTGGTAGCACTGATATAATTCCCATATTTACCGTAACTGATCTGCTTAAAGTACTTCTTATCATCAAAACTGTTTAATATGATACCAAATATTTTCGCGTCTATTTTATCAAACTTAGCAATCGTTTGTTTTAGGTTTTCTCTTTTGGTCCAATTGTATTTGGCAATCAGTATTGTTCCATCCATGTTGTTCGCAACCGATAGCGCATCCGTATACAAATTAACAGGTGGTGTATCTAAAAAAATGAAGTCGAATTTTTCTGTTATTGCTTCCATCATGACTTGAAAGCTTGGTAAAATTAAGAGATCTGCCGGATTTGGAGGTATCGTACCGGCCGTAATAATACTGAGATTTTCAATAGTCGACTGTTTGATACTGCTTGTCAGATCCGTAAAACCGATCAGCACATCACTAAGGCCACATTTCAATGATAACTTAAACGCTTTGTGTATCCCCGGGTTTCTCATATCGCCATCTATTAGTAATACCTTTTTATTGGCTTTTGCAAACGAAATAGCAAGATTCACACAAATTGTCGATTTGCCCTCAGAGGGCACTGCACTTGTTACAATTATTTTTTTATATGATTTCGTTGAGAGAAGGAACAACAAATTCGTTCTTGCCGTTCTGTAAGCCTCATTTACTAATAAGGAAGTAAAGTCAATCCCTAATTTGTCGCCTATACTTTTTCTTCTTAACAATGGCGTTATCCTCCGCTGGTTTTTTTTGCCTTATAATCGGGATTACTCCAATAACATATATATCTGTTATTTGCTTTATGTCATTTTCAGATTTTATCCTGGTGTCAAACAATTCTATAAGCATTACTAAAATGGATGCGACGACGAAGCCGGTTACCGCTGCTAATATCGTATTTTGCCGAACATCCGGATAAGACGGATAAAAAGGCAAAGCCGCCTGATCAAGGAGCTCAATGCTTCCAGCTTTCAAGAATTTCATTAATTCTTGAGGAGCGACATAACCTATCGTATTTGCGGCTTTCTGCGCTAGATATGGATCAGTACTTTGAACATATATGTTTAATATGCCTGTTGCATCGACGACTGAAGTTGAGACCATTGAGGCCAGCCTGCTCGGCGACATCTCAGTATCATCAAGATTTTGTACAACTTTTTCCATCACACGATTGCTTTCTAGTAAAACTGATAATGTACCAGCCAGAGCCTGGGATGAGTTTAAATCTCCCGACGAAATATTACCATCATTATTAATCGTATTCTGTATGAACATTGATACCGAAGCTGTATATACAGGGGTAACGTACCTGTCCGTGTATTCACGAGCTCCAATACCAAATAACAATGCGACTATTATAACAATCCACGAACGTTTCATTAAGGTTTTCAACAAACGGCTTATATCGATTTCCATATATAACACCCTATACAATTTCTGATTCGATTTCCGATTCAATGATACTCGTATTTATAAAGCATGTCAATAATCCGGAAATAAACCGGCTTTTACTTCAATGCGGATGTCTATCTCTTCTGTTAACAGACAGCATTAGTTAGACTTATTTTCGATTTCAACTCCTATGTTCAATATGGTATGGCATGTGTCTCTAACATTATAGTGATTCAGTAGATATTTCCGTGAGCTCACACGAAATTCCTTCAAGTCAGAAGCCATAATTTCCTCAACCCAACAACTAAATTCCTCCACATTATTGCTCTCACACCACCAACCAAAGCCACCATCTACAATTACTTTTCCTATGTCAGTATTTGGATCGGTGCAGGCCAGTACAGGGAGTCCTGCCTGCATATAAGACAGCAATCTTGAAGGAAAATTCGGGATCGTAAACCTATGATCAAGGAATATCATACCGATGTCACAACTCGCTATCATCTTATCGTAATCATTTTTCGGCATATTCTCCATAAGTTTAACATGAGATGGATTTTCGTCCGAGATATATTTCTTAAGTTTTCCATACTCTGTTCCTGAACCAACAATCATAAAAAATGCTTTGTCACTGTTCTTTTGAGTTTTTAAGCATGCTATTAAAAAATCAATACCTTGAGGTTTGCCAAGGTTTCCGCCGTACACAAAAATTGTTTTTTCAATTGGTATACCATACTTCCGGCGAAAAACCAGTTTTTCTTCATCGGTTGTATATATTTCTTGTATATCAATACTGTTTGGGAATATTTCAACATTTGAAGCATTAATCCACGGATTATGTTTAAGAATATAATCTTTATTAGCTTGTGACATACAGCCTATTCCATCGGAGAGCTTATATAGTTTTATTTCTTTATTACGGAAATACTGGTATATTATTGAATCTTGCTTTATCAGGCCGATATCAACCGCGTTTTGCGGAAAAATATCTTTGAGTATAAGATAGGTTTTTGCTCCATCTCTTTTTTTAATATAGCTGATAATATTAGCATAAGTGATAGGAGGTGTAGAATATAGTACCAAGTGAAATTTCACAGCAATAAAGAATTTAGGAATTGCAGACTTGATTTGAGAATTAATCAAAATCGTCGAAATTCCTTTTTCAACCATATTAGTCTTCTGTATATTACCTATCTTTACTTTTAATATCTTACATTTTCCCTCATCAATGAGTCGAGTGTTTTCCTTATAGCGTCTTTCGGTCGGTGAGACAATGTATAAATTATCACCATTTTTTATTATTTCACGCATTAAGTCCTGGTAAATTCCTCTTTCTTCAATTGACTTCATATCGATTAACGTTATAAATAAGATATTCATTTTATCATCCTTAAAACAGTTCTGCTATAATTATTCAACCATACATGGAGTCAAGATCACGCCCGCCGTCAACACGGATGATTTGTCCCGTGACAAAAGACGCCTTATCAGAAGCTAGATAGGCCACTGTATCCGCCACTTCGCGAGGCATACCCATTCTGCCGAGATACGTCGAAGATATCAAATCCCGCTTAATGCTTTCAACTTTATTGCTAGTCATATCAGTAATTGTGAAGCCAGGCGCGATTGCATTGACTCTTATATTATATGGTCCAAGCTCTTCAGCAATTGCTAGTGTGAAGTTTATGACCGCCGCTTTACTCGCTGCATAAGATGACAAGCCTCTGTTCTTATTTTCTTTAAACCCGGCGATCGACGATATATTTATGATACTGCCTGATTTTCGCCTTATCATATTTTTAGACAAAAGCTGCGTTATGAGTATGGGCGCAAACAAATTGACATCGAAAATCTGCCGGTATTCTTTGAGCGGTGTCATCGCCATAAGTCCGTTTTTTGTAATCCCCGCATTATTGACAAGGATGTCTATTGGTATTTTTTCAGCAGTGACTTCTTTTATTCCTTTCGTTATTTCAGCCTCTGAAGAAAGGTCAAAATATACCGGCTTTACCCAAACGCCATTGTCATCAGATACTTTTTGGCAGAATTCTATAAACTCTACCGATGGTTTTCTGGCGTGGGCATATATATTCGCACCGTTTTCCGAAAAAACTTCAACTAGTGCGCTTCCAATACCGCGATTCGTACCGGTAATAAAGGCTGTTTTATTTTCAAGCAGTTTCATATATGCACACCTTCAGCACCCGGCGATAATTCTATCGACAATAATCTTGATTTGTTCAAAAGACTCAAAGTTTTCCGCTGTCATTTCCTCAAACGGGAACTCCACATTATATGCTTCTGATATTTCAACAATTAAAGTGACGATTGCCAAAGAGTTTAATGTCCCGTCTGACACTAAGGTTTTATTATTTTTAAAGTCAACATTTGGTAATGCTCTTTCCAGCACTGCAATAAGGTTCTCCATATATAATGCCTCACTTCAACAAATTCTTTTGGATTTTGCCATTATAGGTCTTTGGCAGTTCTTCTATTTTCACGATGTGCTTCGGCAGTTTATATGTTTCCAACGATTTCGATAAATGCTCGGTGATGGATATCGGAGAAAACGTGTATTCGCTGTCCATAACAACGAATAATTTCGGCACTTGGGATGACATGACATCATCAACGGCAATACAAGCGCACTCAACAATACCCGGAATCATCAGCGCTTGATCTTCGATCTCTTTGGCCGCCACCTTGATGCCGCCAACATTTATAACGTCGTTGGCTCTGCCCAGCACATACAGAAAACCGTCTTCATCAAAATATCCGATATCATTCGTATATATAACCCCGTCTTGCATAACCTGTGCCGTCAGCACCGGTTCTCTCCAATAACCCTTCATGATCATGGGACCCTTGCAGGAAATAAGGCCATAATTATCACGTGAGGATTGAATCACTTCTCTGTTTTCATTAACTATAGATATTTGGGAATTGATGGTCGGCCTCCCTACGCACCCGGACCTTCCCATATATTCGCTGTAGTTGTATCTTGCGACAGCATCCGATTCCGAACAACCATAACCAAATGATAATGTCGTTTTTGGCAGCAATGAATGTAGTTTTTCTTTATCTGTTTCAGGGTATGGCGCGGTACCGGTCTCAATAAGCCAAAATTGTTGCGCATAATCTGATAATTTATCCTTCGTAAGGCTTAATATCATCCGTACAGCAGAAGGATTCATGTGGGTCGCATTAATAGTGTACATTTCAATAAGGTCAAAAAACTTCTTAATATTCAGCAAACCTTCAAGAAGCACAATGGTATTGCCAGTATAAAGCAAAGCGTACATCCTTCTAAGGGTGAACGTGTGATTCAGCGGTCCATAAACCAGATACCTCATGTCGTTTTCGGGCCAATACCCGACAGTAAAGTTTTCTATACCTGCTATAACAGCGCCATGCTGCAGCTCAACGCCCTTGGACTCTCCCGTTGTCCCTGTCGTAAAGACCAAATCGGCAGATTGATCCTTTTCCGGTAATTCAACCGCTGCGCAAAAGGGCTCCGATTCATGAGTGACGGAACCATCATACCGAATTACTTCACAGTTTATATCGAATGCTTTATCATTTTTAAACGCAATAAGAAATTTGGCGTCAGTCATACATAGAATATGATTCATATAGTCATTTGACGCAGCTTTGTCTATCGGCACGAATATTGCCCCAGCAATATGAACTGCTAAATAAGATATAATAAAGGAGGCCGTGTGGGATGTCTGGATTAAAACACAGTCTCCCTTTTGCACCCCTTTGCCTTGCAGATATTTTGAAAATGCTATGATTTTTTGCCGAAGCTCAGAATATGTAAGAACTGCGTCATCGGCGATAATTGCTGTTTTATGCCCTAGGTCTTCTGCGTATTCAAAGACTTTCTCTACGATCGAATTTGTCGTCTTTATCTTCATTATTCTTTAAAATCCTATACTTTTGGCTGGATT
Organism: uncultured Eubacteriales bacterium; assembly: GCA_942492735.1. Classification (GTDB taxonomy): domain Bacteria; phylum Bacillota; class Clostridia; order Oscillospirales; family Oscillospiraceae; genus Sporobacter. Next base: position 2,140,414 of record OW818648.1, on the reverse strand, counting down.
ACCCATCATCTTCGCACCCGGTTTGACATCGGACATAATGACTGATCCAGCACATAAAAAAGCGTCATCACCAATTTTTCTCTCCGGTATAATTGATACATGCGTTCCGATAAATACACGCTCTCCCAGACAGCAGCCGCCCGTTATGTCTGTATAGGCACTTATTGTGGAGTAGTCCCCAACGACAGCGTCATGCCCTATCGAAGACGACAATAATGCAACGAAATTACCGATAGTGACGTTGGTCGTGACACAGGCTCTGGGATACGCAATCAAACCTTCTCCTATGACATTCTCATCGCCGACATATGCTAACGGATGTATAATGCTGGTAAATTTCGCGCCCCGGATCTTCAGCATTTCAACTATTTTCTGTTTCATTTTTGGTTGGCCTATAGCACATGCAAATACTTCATTATCTCCGGGTTCCCAGTCATTTATTGTACCGATTACTGCTAGATCACAAGGATACTTCGTTAATGCTTCCGGGTTATCATCTATGAATCCTTTAATTTCCCATGTTTTTTCTTTTTTATTAATATCTTTGACCCATTGGAGAATTTCTCTCCCCATTCCACCGGCACCAACTATAATCAGTTCCTTCATCTGGAATTAACAACCTCCTCTTTTGACTCACCTAAAAATTCAGTCATGGTGCCATCGCTGCCGTCAGTGATGCCCTCACGTTTAAAAATCTTCAATATGGTGATCAGTATTATTTTCACATCACCAACAAATGTAATGTGATCGACGTATTCGATATCCAGTTCAAATCTCTCTGCCCACGAAATTGAATTGCGGCCATATATCTGTGCATATCCTGATAAGCCAGGTCTTACCTCATGTCTTCTTTTCTGATTCTGGTTATATCTCGCTAAATACCGCACATGCAGTGGCCGAGGTCCAATGATACTCATATCGCCTTTTAGGATATTCATCAGTTCGGGTAGTTCATCTAAACTCGTCGATCGGAGTAATTTCCCGAATCCAGTCAACCGCACAGCATCGGATAACAGCTTTCCTTTTGCATCTTTTTCATCTGTCATTGTCCTAAACTTAAATAAAGTAAATACCTTCTCATTCAAGCCTGGTCGTTCCTGCTTAAAAACAACCGGACTGCCAAGCTTCTTTCTGACAAGCAGAGCAGTAACCAGCATGACCGGTGATAAAACAATCATGGCTAATAATGACAAAATAATATCGATCGGGCGTTTAAAATATTTGCAGTAAACGCCTCTGTTTTTTTTAATACTGTTTAACTCAACTGGTGACATCGATTACCACAAACCTTTTATTATTGTGCAAATTTTTAATAAATCCTCATCCGTCATCTTCGTATCACTTGGCAGGCACAGACCATTTTCGAAAATATGTTCGCCGACTCCCTCACCGATAAAATCATAACCCGAGAAATACGGCTGCATATGCATTGGTTTCCAGATTGGCCTGCTTTCAATGTTCTCGGCTTCAAGAGCTTCAATAACTGCAGCCGGTCCAATTGTACCGTTCAACAAAATACAGCTCAGCCAGTAATTCGGTTCATGAAACTTATTGACAGGCATAAACATAATACCGTCGAGACTGCTTAATTCTCTTTTATAATAATCGAATATGTATTTCTTCTTTTCGATCCTTTTATTCAGTACCTTAAGCTGCCCTCTGCCGATACCGGCAACAATATTACTCATCCGGTAGTTATATCCCAACTCGCTGTGCTGGTAATGCCTCGCCGGATCTCTGCTTTGTGTTGACCAAAACCGGACCTTTGAAATACGTTCTTCATTGTTCGATACGAGCATACCTCCGCCTGAGGTTGTAATAATTTTATTGCCGTTAAATGAGAAAATGCCATAATCACCCATCGTGCCGGTATATTTGCCGTTATATTTTGTCCCCAAGCTCTCTGCCGCGTCCTCAATTACTATGGCGTTGTGTTGTTTGCATAACTGAATGATTCTATCAACATCTGCTGTCAGACCATACAAGTGAACAACAATAACAGCCTTTGGCGTATATTTTTCAAAGGCTTGTTCTAGTGCCGATAGACTCATATTCCAAGTTTCTAAATCACTATCAATAAACACAGGAATGGCGTCTTGATATATGATCGGATTAGCTGAGGCAGAAAAAGTCAAAGAGGGGCAAAAAACAATGTCGCCTTTTCCTACTCCGGCTGCTTTTAAGGCCATATGTATAGCCGCAGTACCCGCAGATAAAGCAGCTGCTGATTTCACCCCTACTAATGTTGCGAGATCTTTTTCAAACTCATTAACATTCTCACCGAGAGGCGCAATCCAATTCTTATCATATGCATCCTTCATATATTGCATTTCATAACCTTCATCACTCATATGTGGTGATGAAAGGTATATCCTGGTCGTTGATGCCATTACATTACTTCCCCATCTTTTCTATTTGTTCTGACCCCTATATTTTGAAAATTTTAAATTATGCACCATTTGGTTATAATTTTACATCATTCTAGATATAGAGTCAACAATAAGGATTACGGGTTCTTTCTCCGGCTTTTTCTTGATAAGCGATTCTCAAAGTTTATCAAAAAAGTCCAACATTCTCACAAAATATGATAATATTCTCACAAGTGTTTCATTTTGTTGTTTTTAGTCGATATCCTACGAAAAATATTAAGTTTTTTGTGAATATTCACTTGATATTTGTAAATATTTGTGATAATATTAAGCTTACAAAAGTTTGTATGTACTAATTTAGATTCAACGATACTTTTTGATTTTGTAAATTGAGGTGAATTGACTATGAAGAAGAAATTTGAAAGTCCAACGATAGAGACATGCGAATTTGTTGTTGCCGCTCGTTTATGTGGATCAGGAAATGATAACAACGCGAGATCGGTCGTGCCGAATCCTCAGTGTCCCGGAGATCTGAATCCCGGCGGAGGCTACGGCGGAGGCTACGGCGGCGGCAACAACCACGGCGGTGGCAACAACCACGGCGGCGGCAACAACCACGGCGGCGGCAACAACCACGGCGGCGGTCACGGTCGTGGTCACTAAGTCACAACTAATAGAAATGCCTTTTACTCTCAACGAGAAAAGGCATTTCTATTTATTATTCTTTTTAATTATATATCACGAGGGAACGCTATGGATTACTTTCAGGTCGCCGGTATCAATATTTGTGTAACATGGGAGAATGACGATAGTAAAATCAAATACTATCTGTATCATGATTGTATTATTATGCCAAGGTTGTTGGATGCATATCGCCATGAAGCGCTGCATTTAAAACCCGATATGAGCGTATGGGTGCGACCATTAATCACATATGCAGGTCCTGCAAATTGTAAAAAAATATATAACCAGTCATATTATCAAAAAGATGATAAAATGTTTATGACGTTATATGATCCGTTTGCTATTGAGGTGCCCGGATACTCTATTTCAATGTCCAAAGATTATTCTTCTGTCGAATTTACACCACATATAAGGGAATATGAGCATTATGATTTACAGTGGGTGATGCATGCTTTTGAAGGAAGAGTATTATACAAAGGTGGAATTGTATTACATGGCGCTGCTGTAGAATATCACAGGAAGGGCATCATATTTACAGGCATTAGCGGTGCCGGCAAATCAACTCAGGCGCATTTGTGGCAAAAGCATCGTGATGCACTAATTATAAATGGTGATTGTCCTTTGTTAAAGATGGTTGACGGAATCCCAAAGGTGTATGGTACACCTTGGTGCGGTTCATCGGGAGAATCAATAAACAGAAGTGTTGCGTTAAATGCAGTTGTTATTGTAAAACAAGGGGAGAAAAACGTAATTAAGGAATTAGAAGGCAATGCAGCTTTCCTTGCAGTGCTTGCAAATGTGCTGCGTTCTAATTTTGATGAAAATTCTCTAGATTTAGCGATTGACAATCTTAAAAAAATCATTGGTCATATACGAGTATTTGAACTGACTTGCACACGAAATGAAGAGGCTGTTGGTTTGTTAGAGAAAGAAATACTGTCATAAAAATACTAGATTTATATGGATTATAATATGATCATTACGACAGACGAAGAACATATTTTCGATTTGATTGACAGAGCGCGTCAGGGCAACATTGTCAGAATAATCGGTTTGGGAAATAGCATGCGCCCTTTTCTTAAAGACGGACGTGACTTTATCGATCTGATTGCCGTAACTCAAGATACGGAATTAAAGAAGAATGATGTTATTTTCTATAAGTCGCACGCGGGCATATATGTGCTTCACAGAATCTATTCAGTTTCAGATGAGGGATATTTTCCTAACGGGGATGGTAATCTCTGCTTGGAGCCTTTACTTAAAAGGGAAAACATCTATTTGAAGGCGACAGGATACGTCCGTAAAGGTAAGTATGTTTCCATAGATTCAGTATGGTATCAATGTTACTTCAGAATATGGACAAAACTGTTTCCAATCAGAACCTTTTTATTACGATGGTACAGTAGATTTTGCAGAGTGACTTCAATGCTGAAAAAGGAGAAGAAATAAATGAAGATAAAAGAAGATTTGATGTTAAGAAATATTGTGGGAGAATGGATTGTTGTGCCTATGGGCGAAAGGCTGCTGGAGTTTAATGGAATGATAAAAGTAAACGAAAGCGGGGCCTTTATCTGGAGATTACTGGAACAAGAGAAGTCAAGAGAAGAAATAATTACAGCAATGCTTGATGCGTATGATATTGACGAAAGAAAAGCCGCTGTAGAGTTAGATTCGTTTATTAAAACTCTTATTAACTCTCATGTGCTTGAGGCGTGATAATGGATCAGGAGCTTGCACAAACCATAGCAAATAACATTATGATAAACAAGAAGTGGAAGGACTTTATCAGGCGGTTTGATGTAGATGCCGTGGAAAAAGGATATTTTTCAATGGCTACTTTTGAATTAACCGCTTTTTGTACGCTTAAATGTCCAATGTGTAATATCCGTATCGATCAGAAAAGTGCCATTGCATTATCAGGAAGACTTCGTACAGCACGGGAATGGATTGATATGGCCAAGCAATTCAGAGACCAGAGTGGAATATTCCTGCTATTAACAGGCGGAGAGCCTATGATGCGTCCGGATTTTCCGGAGATATATGAAGAAGTATCTAAACTGGGCTTATATATAACGTTGTTTACAAACGGAACAACGGTAGATGACAAAATGCTAGAATTACTGAAAAGGCGTCCTCCTGCAATGATTGGATTGACGATTTACGGGTCGTCCGAAGAAACTTACAGAAAATTCGGCAGCAGCGAAGGAACCTTTCAAAGAGCGATTGACGGACTGGACAGGCTGCTCACAATCCCTAATCTTGCACTTGAAGTCAAATTTACTGCATGCCGTGACAACTATAAGGATTATAAGGGAGTATATGAACTTGTCGCCAAACGGAATATGCTCGTATCATTTGATTCTGCAACCTACGCACCTGTTCGGGGAGCGTGTTCTGACGCACGTAAGCTGCGACTCACAGAAGCGCAGCATAAAGAATTAAGTAACGAAATGAAACAACTATTTAAATCTTCTTATGATGAATACGAAAGATTGATCGGCAGGGAAACCTACAGCAACACGCCAATAAAGAAATTACATGATACGACCTCCCCCGATGAAAGATGCTTGCAATGTGATAGCGGTAAGCAGGGAGTTTATATTGCATGGGATGGCAGAATGTATCCTTGTGATTTGGCTAGCTATCCGTTTACATTTCCTTTTGAGCAGGGATTTAGAGAAGCAGCGTCTGACATAAGGCGTCAAGTTGGTTCACTCATATACCCTGAAAGATGTTTAACCTGTGCCAATAAGGAAACTACATGCAGCTGCATACCTAAAGCACAAAACGAGATGAGAGACTGCGCAAGAGTCGGTGAAAGATGCAATCATATCCCAAAGGCTAGCTTAAAATAAGCAAATAAACGATTGCTTTGTTTGAAGCAGTTCTGATTATTTATTGCAATAATTAATCTAACGATATTACGCGGTATCGGATAATAACTATTATAGTAATAATAATAGGCACGACGCTGTTCAACGGCGTCGTGCCTTTTTTATATGGTGTAGAAATGGTTGTTATAAGCATAATAAATTACTCGTAGCATATATTACTTATTACTGTTGTGCAAGTTCTGTTCATCTTTTGACGACAGACTTTTAAGCCAGTTGTTCATTATCAATTTGTTTATGGTTGACACAATTGAATATCGTTTCATAGAGTTCTTTGCGAAGCGCATCGACGTTGCCTTCATCCGAGTGTTTCTTCAGATTGTCCAGTTGGATCCGGAAAACTTTCGTATCGAAAACGATCGGCGGCGAAATGAAAATTTTACTATTGAGCGTTGTTTTGCGATTGTCCTCCTCTTCTTTATAGGAGAGCTCTTCAAAAAGCTTTTCACCAGGCCGCAAACCTGTGATTTCAATCTTAATATCAACATCAGGCTCAAACCCGGAGAGCTTGATCAAATTATAGGCCAGATCGATGATCCTAACAGGCTCCCCCATATCAAGAACGAATACTTCTCCGCCCATAGCCAGACCGCCCGCCTGAACAACAAGCTGCGCCGCTTCCGGAATCGTCATAAAGTATCTCGTAATATCGGGATGGGTGACCGTTACAGGACCGCCCTTCTCGATCTGTTTTTTGAACAACGGAATAACACTGCCGTTTGACCCGAGCACATTTCCGAAGCGAACGGATGCAAAAATCGTCTTATTATGCCAGTTAACCGCCTGAATAATCATCTCGGTGATCCTTTTTGTGGATCCCATAATGCTCGTGGGGTTCACGGCCTTGTCTGTTGAGAGGAGTATAAATCTGGTAACACCAAATTTACTTGAAGTTTTAGCTGTATTGAGCGTCCCAAACACATTATTTTTCACTGCTTCACAGGGGCTGTCCTCAAGTAGCGGAACATGCTTATGTGCAGCTGCATGAAATACGATAGAAGGCCGGAACTCACTAAAAATCTGCTCAAGCCTCTTAATATCGCGTACGGAACCGATGCGGACCTGGATATCAAGTGTTTCGGCATATATATTGTATAGTTCACATAACAGCTCGTATGCGTTATTTTCATAGACATCAAATATTATAATTTGCTTTGGGTTGCATTTTGCGACCTGCCGGCATAGCTCCGAACCGATTGATCCTCCTCCGCCTGTGACCAGAACGACCTGATTGTTTATGTAACTGCACGTGTTACTGTCGAGTGCAACGATCGGCCGTGCTAACAGGTCAGCCACGTCAACGTCGCGGATATCATTATTCTGCGTATCACTTTTCAAAGACCCGTGAATGGACTGGGCAACTTTAACGCGGCAGCCCGTACCAATCGCAATATTTAAAATTCTTTTTCTGGCTTCCACCGAGGCTGATGGTACACAAAATATGATTTTATCAATGTAGTAACTCTTGACGAGTTTCGGTATTTCTTGGCAACTCCCGGCAATTTTGATACCCCTTATACGTTTTCCTCTCTTCTCCGGGTCATCATCTACCAGTATAATGGGTTTTCCATATTTATATTCTTCATTCACGAGTTCTTCAATCATCAGATCACCCATTTTTCCGGCACCAATGAGCATGACGCGTTCCTGTTTTCCAAAATTCTTCAACATTCCGAGTGTGACTTTTGAAATGATTCTGTATCCCATGCGAAGTCCACCAATGACGAGCATGGTCAATAGCCAGTTAAAAATATAGTAGGCTGGCGGCAGTAGCGCGGAGAATGTAAAACTGACGAGAACAATCAAGCATTGAGCAAGAACTGTCGCAGCGAGAATACGCACAAGTTCTCCTATCCCTGCAAACTGCCAGACGCTATTATAGAGACGGAAAGCATATAGCATGACAAGATTGATGGCTACAATGAAAACGATTTCACGCTCAAGCATCACTAAATATTGCGGAGGAATCGCCGAAAAAATCATATCGAACCTCAAGAACAAGGCTAAAATAGCAACAGCAGCAATAGCAAACAAATCAGCTAAGCACATGACTAACCGTTGCGTGATTTTACTCAAGTCTTTTTTAATCTTTGACATGACAACCCTCTTCTTCAGAGCATTTATTTTTATACTTTGCCTTAATGCAGACTTCGTGCATTATAATTGTCTTGGTTATGCTATATCCAAATTATCTATAATCTAAATAACCATCATTTGTCCCAAACCCGAAAAATGTAATTTTCAAACATATTTGACAGAATTCCAAGGTAAATTGTAGCAGAGTATACGTTCAACTACAATACAAAATTATGACAATTATCAAAAATTATCAAAATTAATTCAATTATGGGTATTATTTAGAAATATGACTATCACAGCAATTGCGCATACCCCAAGATATTGAATTTTCATTCTTTTTTACTGCTATTTAAATATATCGACATATTTATGGTAATATTTAGTTAAATCGCATTTCTTTCAATAAATAAGACCGGAGCCTATCACCGCTGCTGATCGGCGGCAGCATCGGTTCTCAAATCCTAACGAAGCAGCTATATCCGAACACAACAACCGCTGCCTGTACGAGAAGAATTACCGGCATACCTATTGTAAACGGAAGATGCTTTGTCTTGTGGCGAAAGATCAGCATCCCCAGTATGCATCCAATGCTGCCGCCGAGGAGCGCATATGCAAATAACCGCTTCTCCGGGATCCTTTGTTTATGAGCAATCGCGCGGCGTTTATCAAGGCGCATACTCAAGAGCCCGATCAGATTGATTAGGACGAGATACGGTATCAGAATTTTAAGAATCATAATTCACCTGCATTTCAATAATGTCAATAATAATACAAAAAGCCCTTTTATTCAACAATGTAACAAATTCCATATCGCCGTGAGCTGCCGCCCGTCAAGGGCGGTTTTTGTTAGCGAAACCGCCCTGCCGGTTGTGTTTGTACTGCTGATACAGTCAAAGGCACTGAATACCGTGCTGGAGAAATATATCCTGCGCCTGTTCACGATGCTACTATTACCTTGATTAATGCGTGAAATATAAGCGAGGAGGAATCATATGGAATACCGAAAATATCTGGCCGAAAAAATGCCGCTGCAGTGGCCGTATCCCGTGGCGTATGAAAAGGAGTCGCGCGAGGAATGCGATGTCCTGATAATCGGCGGCGGTCTGGCGGGCGCTTTTGCCGCGATCAACGCCGCAAATAAAGGCGCACGTGTGATTGTGACGGATAAGGGTGCGATTGTCCGCAGCGGCTGTGCGGGCGTCGGCATTGACCATTGGAGCATGGTACACACCGCGCCGTGTTCCAAGTACTCCCCCGACGACATGATGGCAAACGGTATGATGGGGCGATCCAAAGCAGACCCCTATATGATGGAGTTTGCCATGTACATCACCATGCAAGAAAGCTACGAGTCGCTCCTGGAGCTGGAGAAATACGGGATCGACATTCGCGACAGCGAGGACGAATTCGCCGGGGCACCGTTCCGCGACGAAGAGACAAAGCTCATGTTCGCGTATGATTACAACAATAAGCACACCATACGCCTCAAAGGTGCCGACTTAAAGCCCGCACTATACAGAGAAATGAATCGACTCAGCATTAAGATGTACGACAGGGTCATGACGACCTCCCTCTTAACCGAGGGCGGACAACAAGGCGCAAAGGTCATCGGCGCGACAGGCGTCAACACAAGGACAGGAGAATTCTATGTGTTTAACGCGAAGGCGACAATTTTATCCACCGGCAAGCCGCTCCGCCTGTGGGAGTTTGCCACGGACCTTGTCGGCTCCAACGCGCACCACGACGACCCGAACAGCGCCGGAGACGGCGATGTGATGGCCTGGCGTGCCGGGGCGATGCTGATGCTGATGGAACGCAGCCACTCCACCTCGGGCGGGAGAAGATATCCCGCTTACGGTACCGGCAACATGGACAACACCTGGCGGCCCTGCTCGATTGTGGACGCGACCGGCAAGGAAATCCCCTGGGAGGACCGCGACGGCAAGCTTCTGACAGATCCTGCGGACCGCATGAAGCCGACACCCGGACAGACCTATATGTCGGCTGGCGGCAAAATGGTCCCCTATGAAATGCGGAGCCCAACACTGATTTACGACCTCGCCGACAGAATCCGCTCCGGTGAATACAAGCTGCCATTTTACGCGGATATGACAAATCTGTCCGATTATGAGCGGCGCGCGATTTTCGGCCTGATGCTCGGCAACGAGGGTAAAACGAAGGTGCCTGTGCTCGAGATGCTCAAGGATGCGGGCTTTGATCCGGAAATGGATATGCTCCAGGCTAACGTGCTCACACCGGAATACGCGGGCACCGACCAGCCGTGGTGGGATGTCAAGACGCCGGGCATCGGCGGCCCAAACATCCGCGATACGTCGTTTATGGGCTACGGCGGCCTGATTGTTGACTGGTCTCTTAAAAGCACACTGGACGGCCTGTTCGCCGCGGGCAACCAGATCGCCGGGCTCAGCGGGGCGTCTTCCGCTGCCGCGACGGGCCGGTTCGCAGGCCGCAACGCGGCTGTTTACGCCAGGACCCAGAAGAATCTCTCAGTGTCGGAATCTCAGATCGCCGCGGAAAAAGAGCGCGTTTACGCGTTTGCGCAGCGTGAAGCGGGCTACGGCTGGAAGGAAGTTCAGCTGGGACTCTGCCGCATCATGCAGGACTACTGCGGCGATTACAAGACCAAGGAAGTTATGGAAATGGGCCTGTGGTGGTTCAACTCCATTCGAGAAAACGAGCTTGCCAACACCGTTGCGGCGAATCCGCATGACCTCGGAAAAATCCTCGACTGCGACACCAGGCTGACCATTGGTGAGATCATTCTGCACCAATCTCTGGCACGCGAGGCCAGCAGCCCTCGGCTCGGCTTCACCAGGCTGGATTATCCCGAAGAGCATGATGACGGGTACTACATCGCCGTATCTCAACAAGACAGCCATGCTGTTATTGACAAAATTCCGTATTTCTATTGGCGCGAAGAGTGTGACTGCGCCGCGAGCTACAAAGCGCACAGCTGTAAGGAGAATAATAATGTATAACGCTTATTTTCTGCCGAATCCCGCAGCGCCGAACGAGTGCATCACGTTTGACGAATCAAAATGCATCGGCTGCAACACGTGCGTTGATGTCTGCCGCTGCGACGTTATGCTCCCAAACCCCGAAAAAGGTAAGCCCCCGATTGTAACCTACCCCGACGAGTGTTGGTACTGCGGTGCCTGCGTGTCCGACTGCCCGGAAAAGGCAAACAGGCTGAACCACCCCTTAAATCAGCGCATAACATGGAAACGAAAGGATACAGGAGAGATATTCCGAGTGAAATACAGCTATATGAAATAAAAGAATCGCCTAAAAAAGCAGTCAGAGTCCCGGGTTTACCAAAAAGGGAATAACTGACATGTTTTCGTTGACGGTTTTTGAATAACATGCTACGATGTCCTATATTCTTTCGAAAAGAGGCGTACTGATGATTTTATAATCCGTTTTGATACCATCAATAATCAAGTAAACTCATAGACTCTATGAGTCTTGGTGTTGTTGTCAAGAATGGATTTAAAATCAATCATCGCGATCTCACGCAGCCTTTATGACTGCGCGAATCGTTTTGCTTGACGTCATAATCCTCCTTGGCATCAATGCCGGGGAGGATTTTTGTTTTACGAGGAAATTATACAGGAGGGTACAAGCATGACCACATCAACCGAAATATCTAACCGGTTCTGGAACCTGCCGCAGAAGGCGGACGAGGAAACGGCGCGGGAGACAACATATATCGACGACATCATTCAGAAGTCACATATTGAAAAGGAAATTCTATCGAAGCTTCACGACGTTAAAACGGTGTTTGACGGCGGCGCGGGCTACGGTCGGTTTTCCATTTTGCTGGCCAAGCGAGGCCTGCATGTGACGCATTTTGATATCTCCGAGGTGATGATCGACAAGGCCAAGGAAATCGCCAGACGAGAAGGCGTATACGACAACATGACCTTTGTTCATGGTTCACTTGAAAATCTCGATCAGTATGCAGACGGACAGTTTGATCTTGTGCTATCTTTTGACGCGCCGATATCATATACCTATCCCCAACACGAAAAAGTGATCGGAAACCTCATAAGGATTGCGTCAAAACGGGTGATCATGAGTGTTTACAGCAGGCTCGCATGGACATATCTGTTTGATCCCGCGCAAAAACAGAAATATATACTAAACAGCGATACGACGGACCCATATGCCCGCTGGACACTCGATCACACCGCCGCTCTGCTTGCCAGCTACAGTCCCGACATGACGGCAATAAAGGCATTTTATCCAACCGGCTTGATGGAGCTGCCGGAAGAGACGGCGAAGGCATATGAACAGGGCGGCACGCCATGGCCGGTGTCTTACGCGTTCATGCCGGACGAGCTTGTCTCCATCATGCAAAAGTATAACACCGGTCATATAAAGCTCGCCGGACCGGGTGCATTATCACGATCAATCCCGCATGAGGTACTCATCAACATCATGCATAATGAACCGCTCAAAACAGAGTTCCTTGATTTTTGTTTTTGGTATGACAGCCAGTGCTGGTGCACAGGCATGGTTGACGCTCCCCATAGCTAAAGCAAGGGGATTCCTAGGTGATTAGACAAACGTGCATTTCTGCCGCTCGAATACGACCCCAGGCTTACGGTACGCCATTACCGCTCGAGGGCAGAGCACATATAGCTCCCTACGCTGACAGACTGTTACCATCTGCCACAGGTGCCGATAAAATATTTATCGCACCGACAATATCTCTGTGGTTGCGATAACCACAGCCGCAGACATAGCTTCTACCCTTTGATTTATTGAGCGTTCCGCATTTTGGGCATTCCTGACTTGTATAGGCTGGGTTAACATATTCAACGCCGATACCAGCCATCTTTGCTTTGTACTCAATAAATTGTGCTAAACGATAGAACGACCATGAATGAAGATTCTTTTCATTTTTACGGCTTGTTTTTGCCGTCTGCCGAATGTTGGTTAACTGTTCCATGCGTATCAGGGAAGAGTGATTTTCTATTGCGAAGTTCACAATCATACGGCTGACCTTATGGTCGGCATCCTTCATGAAGCGCTGTTCTTTGTTTTCGAGCCTCTTGATTGCGTTTAGTTTTTTGGCTTTTCCTAACTTGCGTCGCCTGGACTTATTGTGCCTTCGTATATATTTGTTGCGCCTGCCGTTTCCTGCGAACAGAATGGAGCCGTTATTAGAAACGGCGACAGCAGGAACCTTCAGTCCGACGTCTACGCCGACGATACCATTACCCGTGGGGCTTTGTTCATTGACGCTTATTGCTATTTGAGCGAAGTACTTTCCGTTCTTCTTGGTTATACGAAGGGTACCGTGTTTACTGTTAGCAATTTTCAGCTGTGCATCTTCTGGGATAGTACACTTAACGTATATTTTATGACTCTTTCCGTCCACCATGACGGGGAAGCCGATGTGGGTGAACTCTACGGAATAATTCTGGTTGTTCCACAAAGCGGCTGGTTTCTTCAAAATGCTTTGGATTCCAGTTTTACGATATTTCTTATAGACGCTTTTACTATCAGCTATAACCTGGTTGCGAAGCGCTGCGGGCAGGTCGGCGCGGAGATCCTTGGAAGACATTCGGATAAACTGTTCTGCGGAAACCATATCGGAAACCCGCAAATTTACATTTCGTATGTATTCAGCCAAAGTGAGTTCTATGTGGGCCTCTTGAATAGCTGTTGGCAACAGTTTTAGCTTTACTGTTATCTGCAAATTATCACCTCCTCGCAACGGTTTACACCTTGCATTATAGCACTTTTAGAAGAATTATGCAACTATACGAGGCCTTACATCCCCATGGCTAAAGCGAGGGGCTTTACAGCCCACATCGGTAAGGATAATATAGTGGCCAGCGCCGAAATTGAATAACAGCGTAATTTTACCCCCAGAGTAAACAGTTTGATTTTCACTGTTACTCTGGGGGTAGCATATTATTAAGCCGAGAGTCTTGACCATCTGGTCAACTCAAACATCGAGGGCTTTATGTAATAACAGGCGGCGGCGCCTTGCTGCTTAATATGCGCAGAGCGATGCATGACAGGAGGATGTGAAGCCGCTCATGCGCGTCGTCGAGCTGCATCGCTACAATCTTCTCAATGCATTTGAGTCTGTAGGATAATGTGCTGCGGTGGATAAACAGCTTGTCGGACGCGGCCATAAGGCTTTTATTGTTCATCAAATATGTCTCAAGCGTCAACAGGAAATCCGTCTCGTTTGCGAGGTCGTATTCATGGACGCGTACGGCGGCATGGTGGCAGAGCGCATGCAGCGCGGTACAGGAACTCAGCTCGTTAATGAGGTGCGTATCCATAATTTCGCGAAAATATCGAACACGGCTCGTGTTTAGTGACGTTCGCAGCGGCAATACTGCAAGGTCGTATTGCAGCTTCAGCTGGGTAAAATCGCAGAACTTTTGACCGACACCACACAGTCCATCATCCATCGTGAGCTGTTTTACAAGAGCGGGAAGGCACTGGTCTAAAATGGAACAAGCGGTGTTGTGCAGCAGTATTAAGATATAGTCAGCGTGACGCAATGCGATCATGTCGGAGTACGCGTCCGCGAATAAGTTTTCGTAGTTGTAGAGATAATGGCTGATCTTGCTGTTTTCGTGCGGCAGCGCCACAAGCAGAATCTGATAGTCATCATGAGCGTTCCATCCAAACCGCGTGAGGTTCGCCAGCAAAAATGTTGAGTCCGTGTTGGCGTATCGGAGCGCTGACACCACACTTGAGCGGAAATAATTCCGCATACCGAAATTGGTGTTATATCGTTCCATGATGACCGGGTGGATGAGATCGGCAATGTAATCCGCCAACCACTGATGATTTTGATCGATCGGCTTTACTACCTCCCAGAAAATCAGCGTCGCAATCCGCGAATCTCCATAGTCGAAGGCAATGTTGAGATGGCGATTCACACCGCCGCCGAGGTCCAGATAGGTCGAGCGCGGAAAATCCTTCGAGTTACTCGGCAGCATTTTGACCTTTTCCCTTGGAATCATTGGCATCGTACTACGCCGAGCGGACAGCGTCTCTTTCCAGAGGACGTCATCGTCGCCAGGCGGGAACTTGTCGCTGTAATCCAGCAGGCTGAAGTCTGTACCATAAAGGATCATGTGACATTCCAAGAACTGCGCGCACGCATTCAGCACGGCGCGGATCGGGGCGTTTGCAAGAAGCGTATCCAAAAGCACACGCTCGAGCTTGTAGTATTTTGTAAAAATCTCCTGTACTTCGCGCAGGACGGCAAATGGGTCGCTGCCCTCGGCGCATATCAGCCCGGTTATCCCGTGCTCCTCGAAAAAAGCACGTGCGTCAACCCCGCCGCCGATACAGATCATATTTTCCGGGTATTCTCCCGCGCCTCGAATTTGCTCCCAGGTGGCGAGGTAAAGAATATCCAGAGAGTCGCAGCAGCGGCCGGAGACGAATGGATAAACATCGACAATATGCATCGCACCGTCCGGATTGCCCGAGCAATATTCATACGACGGGTACAGTGAATCCATGATCAGTCTTAAGTTCAGTTTCAACCCTGCTCACCCCAAACATCGTGCTTGCTTACCGTGCAGTCGGCACTTTTCGCAGATACTCGGAACACAAAAATATATGCAATTACATTAATACAGTACGCCATATCATCTTGTCAATATAGTAATAATGCCTAAACTTTATGTTCGCAGCACGAATATATTCCGGAACGGTCATGATAAAATTTTCTTCATAGGTATTTCCATAACTTTTCTATAATTCCTATTATCCCCTTATCAAAATTTGATTTTCGGTTATGCTTCTAGAGCAGATGAGAAGCCAATCGAATAAAACGTTCAGCCATCCACAAAAGATCTTTACTCCACAGTAAAACGCTTTAGACATAAGGAGCTGAATCAATGGATTACTTATTCAATGACGACGAAAATCTGAAATTTCCTGAGGTGCAGATCAAACACGCTTGGGACAAGCCGCCTGCGCCGATTCCCGAGGAGGAAATCGCCGAGACAGTCGAGACGGACGTCGTCATTGTCGGCGGCGGTATATCAGGCCTGGCGACAGCTGCGCGTTGTACACAGCTTGGTCTCAAATGCATCGTGCTCGAAAAATTCCACGGCATTGTCGCTCACGGCGCGCATATCGCGTCGATCGGCTCAAAAATCCAGCGTGAAAACGGCGTCATTATCGACAAAAAGCAGTTTGCGCGTGATTGGATGCGCATCTGCGGCAGCCGTGTCAACGAGGACCTGCTATGGCTGTATATCAACCACAGCGAGGAGGCCTTTGAGTGGCTGCTCGAATGCGGTGGAAGCGAGGTCTCCCCCGTTCTCTTCGGCGGCAACTACAGGGGTCCGGATTTCACGGAATACGCGGGGACACACTTCCTAGACAAAAACGAGGGCAGCAAGTACCGTTACACCGGCGCGGCCCTGATATGCGAGATCATGGAGGACGTCGCCATCTCAGGCGGCTGCACAATCATCCGTAAAACGCGCGTCGAACAGCTCGAAAAGACGGACGGGCGTGTGACGGCCGCACTCTCCAAGAGCGAGGATGGTAAGTACAGTCGGTATAAGGCATCTAGCGGCGTCGTGCTCGCCACGGGCGACATCGGCGCTGACCCCGAGATGCTTGCGGCTTATTCCCCGCTCGGGCTTATACCCGCGAAAAACGGCTACTACCCGCCCGGCCTCAACACGGGTGACGGCCATAAAATGGGATATTGGGCCGGCGGCGCTTTTGAGAACGCGCCGTGGGCACTATCGCTGCACCTTATCGCGTATGCGTTCTATTGCTTCTTTTTTCTGCATGTGAACCGGCAGGGCAAACGCTTTATGAACGAGGACACCTGGATCCAGGCGAAAGCCATCCGTTGCCTAATGCAGCCCCAAGGGGACTGGGCTTTTACGATTTTTGATTCAAAGTGGTACGACGAGTGCGCGAAGCTGGCGCAGTACGGCGGCGGACAGTTTGTGGACTCCCTTGGCGCAGTCTACGGTCGTCCTTGGACCGAGAACAACGATACACAAAAAGCCATCGAGCACTATATCGCAAACGGCCTGTGCGCAAAATGCGACACGATAGAAGAGCTCGCCGCGAAAATCGATGTACCAGTGGAAACCCTCATCCAAACCGTTCGGCGTTATAACGAGCTCAAAGAGCTCGGCGAGGATGTGGATTACGGCAAACGGGCAAATCTGCTGACGAGCATCGATAAACCCCCGTATTACGCGCTTAAGTGGGGCCCTGCCCTACTCAACGTCTTCGGCGGATTACTGATTGATACGAAGATGCGTGTTTTGAACAAAGAGCACACGCCCGTTCCGGGGCTGCTCGCCGTCGGCAACACGTCCGGCGGATTCTACGGTGTCGATTATCCGCTGCTTTTAAGCGGAAACAGCCACGGGCGGGCACTGACCTGGGCGCGCGCCGCAGCCGAAACGCTTCGAAACAGCGACGTATAATTTTGTGTTCTAAGAATCTGTATATATACATATCTACAAGAAAAAAACAGCAAGATGGAGGTTTTGTATGGAAAAAGTAACCAGAACGTCATTCCTGAAAAGAGCGTTGCGATCCCAGGCGTTTACTCTCATCATCCTGCTCATGGTGCTCGTCATAATTTTCACATTTATGGCGATGCTCAACGACGCGACATTTTTCACCCGCACAACATTCATCAGTATTCTGCAGGATCTCGCCGTACCGGCTTTTCTGGCAATCGGTGCCGGCTGCTTGATCGTGTCCGGCGCGATTGACCTCTCACAAGCTGCGGTCGGCGCGATGGCGGGCGTGATTGTGGCAATCGGCATCAACTGGTGGCACTTACCCTGGTTCGTCGCAATGATCATCGCCTTGGTGGCATGCGGAATTATCGGACTGATCAACGCGTTTCTGGTCAACAAGCTCAATATGGCTCCCTTTATCGCGACAATGGCGATGACTGCCATCATTAGGGCCTTCATGATGCTTTTAAGCACGGACTCATCAGGGGTACTCCAGAGCGTCGTCAATTTTGACGACCCGGCAATCACCGTCATCGGTACCTTTTCCTTCGGCAAGATTCCGGCGACCGTCCTACTTGTCGTGATTGCATTTATTATCTATGGCTTACTGCTCTCCAAGACACAGCTCGGTAAGAGCATCTATATGATTGGCGGGAACCCGCAAGCGTCCCGACTCTCCGGTATCAATGCAAAAAAGATAACCTATTTCTTATTTGTCAACTGCTCCATACTGGGTGGGCTCTCCGGCCTGATCTACACAGCCCGTTCTAAGCAGGGCAGTCTGATGGCGCTCCAAAGTGATCAGTTCACGGGCATGACGGCCGCAATATTGGGTGGCATCTCGTTTGCCGGCGGTTCTGGAGGTATGGGTGGCGCATTTGTCGGCCTCCTTGTGATCAAGACGTTCAACAAGGGCATGATGATCGGCGGCTCCAGCACATATCTGACAGCGGTTTTGTCGGGCGCGCTGCTGCTTGCAGCGCTCACACTCGACTATATGAACCAGAGAAGGCAGCGCAAGCGTGTTGGCGCTTAAACCAGATCCATCGAATCAACATGAAAAGAAAGCGAGAGCGGTCGTATGGAACAAAAATTAGAAAACAGCGTGATTACCAGCGCGACGAGTTGCGCTGACCAATACTTAGAGTTCAACGGCATTTCGAAATCCTTCCCGGGCGTTAAGGCCCTCGAGGATATCAGCTTCCGCGCAGAAGGCGGTAAGGTGCTGGCGCTGCTCGGCGAGAACGGTGCTGGCAAGAGTACGCTTTTAAAGATTATGAGCGGCGATTTAAAATCCGACGAAGGGACGATTGTCCTAAACGGCGAAACACTGGCGCTGACATCTCCGAACATGGCGATAAAAGCGGGTATCAGCGTCATCTATCAGGAACGGCAGCTCATTCCGTCGATGACCGTGATGGAAAACGTTTTTCTCGGCGCGCTGCCTGTAAAAGGCGGATTTGTGGATTTCGGTAAGCTGAAAGCCGATACAAAGGCAATCATCGACAAATTCGGGCTGCCGATTTCCCCCGACGTCCCCGTGATGACGCTCTCCATTGCCCATCAGCAGATGGTAGAGATCATGAAAGCATACAGACGCGATTCTATGGTTGTCGCATTCGATGAACCGACGGCGCCGCTGACGGATACGGAGATTGATATTCTATTCAAGCTCATCGGGCAACTCAAGGACGCCGGTAAGATTGTCATCTACGTGTCCCACCGGATGAAAGAAATATTCCAGGTCACAGATGAGATCGTGGTTCTAAAAGACGGACGGCTTGTCAAGACGTTAAATACTGCGAATACCGACGAGAAATTACTGATCACTGCGATGGTCGGCCGTGACATCGGTGATACATATGCAAATTTGAAGCGGAACGACAAATTCGGAGATGTGCTGCTGGAAGTCAACAACCTGAAGACCTATGCCGTCCATGATGTCAGCTTCACTCTGCGCAAGGGTGAGGTGATCGGCTTCGCGGGTCTTGTAGGCGCTGGACGCACGGAAGTCGCGCGTGCGATTTTCGGCGCGGACAACATCATATCAGGTGAAATTAAGATTGAGGGCCAGCCTGTTAAGTTCGTGTCGCCGAGGGATGCAATCAACGCGGGCATCGCGCTTTGTCCGGAAGACAGAAAAGAACAGGGCCTCGTTCTGTGGTCCTCAGTTCTTGACAATGTCTGTATGCCTGTGCTCTCGAAGCTGAAGAAATGGCTGTTTTTAGACTCAAAAGCGCAGGACGATCTGACCTTTAACGCCATCAAAAAATACAACATCAAGACACCGACGGTTGACAAAAGAGTTTTGGAGCTTTCAGGCGGCAACCAGCAGAAGGTCATTCTCGGGCGCTGGACCTCCGACAAGATGATCACGAAGCTACTGATTCTGGATGAACCCACGAAAGGCATTGACGTCGGAACAAAAGCCGAAATATATCAGATGGTATGTGACTTTGCCAAACAGGGTATCGGTGTGATTTTCATATCGTCGGAGCTGACGGAGGTCATCAACGTCGCCGATACGATCATTGTCATGCACAATGGGCATATCACGGGCACGGTAAAACGCGAAGCGGCCACGGAAGAAAAAGTCTTGGCGCTTGCCATGCTTGACTAGAGGGGGGACATACAATGCTAAAAAAATCATTGTTAAAAAAGTTTGTCGAGGGAAGGGTATTTCTTCTCATTGTGCTCATCGTGATCGTATTCGGGATCACATATATCGTTGAACCCGGTGCGTACACCATGGGAAACGCGCAGCAAATCATGTCCATCCTGTGTTATCTCGGAATTATCGCCGTCGGTGTCTCAATGCTGCTCATGTGCGGCGGCATCGACTTTTCAACGTCGGCACACGCGACATTCGGTATGCTGGTATTTGCGCAGATGATGCAGTGGTTCCCGAATATGCCGTGGCTGATCGCGGCGCTTGCCACACTGATCTTTGGGGCCATCGCGGGCGTTGTGAACGCACTTTTTTCAGAGAAGCTTCACCTCATGCCCTTTATCGCAACGATCGGCATGTCATCTGTGTGGAGCGGTTTGGCGAAGTGGTATACCCGGGGGAACTCGATTCCCATCCGAAGCCAAAGCTTCTCGGATATGAGTTCCGCTTGTGTCGGAAATACACCGATTCCGTGGCTCTTTGTCTTTATGGTCGCCGTCGTCATCATTTACAGCGTCGTTCTCAAGCGAACCCGGTTCGGCAGGAGCGTTCTCATGGTGGGCGGAAATCCGTTCGCGGCGCGCCTTGCGGGCCTCAATCCGTCCAAAGTCAAGAGTATGCTGTTTATCAACAACGGCGTCCTGGCCGCAGTCGGCGGGCTCATCTGGGCGTCACAGCAGAAAATGTTCAGTCCTACCGGTCTGACAGCGGCGATGCCGGAGATGACGGCGTTAACAGCGGCCATTCTCGGCGGTGTTTCCTTTATGGGAGGCTCAGGAAGCTTGGGCGGAGCGTTCTTCGGTGTTGTCCTGATTCAGGTCTTGTCCTACGCACTGCAGTCCATGCACCTACCGCTCTGGTTCGTCACGCTGGTGAACGGCTCGCTGCTCGTCATTGCGCTCACGATTGATGCTATCACGTCGAGAAAGCGACTCACGGGCTCCGGCGCATCCAGAATGGTCATGCCCGGTATGTCTAAGTAAAGCTTATCGCTCTGGTTCATTCGCATTCTAACTGCAAACAACATATATTTAAGGAGGAAATTCTGCATGAAAAAGACATTAGCAATTCTACTCGCGCTTATCTTTGTCGTATCGCTGTTTGCATGCGGTCAGAAAAGCACCACTGTCAGTCCCGCCCAAACCAATGCGCCTGCATCCGATGCATCGACCACAGCAGGCAGTCAATTCCCAAAAGAAGCCGGCTACTTCGATCCAACCTTTGATTACTCTAAGTTTGACAAGTACAAGGTCGGTTATTACGTCACAGCGGCAAACTTCCTCTACGACGAGTTTGACAAGGCGTTTAAGGACTGGTCGGAGAGGATGAACATCAATTATACCGGCATGCAGGCACCGTCTGCGAACAACGCCGACGAGTATCTCAGCGGCATCCAGACCTTTATTGATCAGGGCTATGACGGCTTGCTCATGGACCCCGACTCTGCACTTTACCCGCGCATTGTGGAAATGATGAATGAGAACCCCGATATCAAATGGATGGGCTGCATGGGTCAAGCCCGCAACTATTCTGGCGACAACCGACTCTACGGTCCGAACGTTGGCTTTAACAATACCGATTTCGGCATCACCTTTTTGAATAAGCTCGTCGAATGGAAAGAGGCAAACTGGAAGGACGTCCCGTGGGAGAAGGTCGGCGTCATCTCCGTAGATTTCTCGCTTTCTCCTCAGGTTCACGAGCGCGCGCTCGGTGCGGAGATACGCTGGGCAGAGCTCCACCCGGAATTCGGCAAATATGATCCGGCTGTGGATGTGAATCCCAAAAACTACTGGATCGTCGATACTGCCACAGGCAACATGGACCAAACCACGGCGCAAAACCTTGTCACGCAGATTCTGTCAAATCCTGGTGACATCGAAGTTTGGCTCATCGCCACGGCAGTTGACGATTATTCCATGGGCGCCGCAAACGCTGCTGAAAATCTTCATTTGACGGATAAAACCTGCACAGTCTGTTCCGGTGGCTCCAACCTCGTTGTGCAAATAGACAATGAACAGTCAACCGCGTGGCGGTACGCGCTCTTCACTGCGCAGTCCGTCTATGCCGAACCGATTATCTGCGCGTTGTGGGCCTTCATGAGTGGTCAGGCCACACCCGACACGCTCTGGCCGGATTGGGCCAATGTCAACGACAAAGGCGATGTCAAAGACGCGAGTGGCAAGGTTACCGAGGTGCACAACTTCGCGAGCCTGATGCTGCCCACACAGTGGATTGATAAGGACAACTACAAGTCCTATCTCGAATGGACGGATACTTACGCCTACGGCACCGAGAGCGAAGGGCACTACAAATACGATAAGGTGACAGATTTGAATCTGTTCTCGGCACGCATTCCTGTTCCCGAAAGCTATAAAATCCTAACAGCCGGTTAAGCTGATTCATCATCGCAGCGTGTCTCTCCCCTGCTCTTGTTCGTATTTGCGCGGTCGCCGCGTTAAGCCGCGGAAATCGGGTGAAATAAATGCTACTTATTCACAGAGACAAAAAAATAAGGAGGAATTTCTGAATGAAAAAGACGTTGGCAATCCTGTTAGCTCTTGTCTTTGCTTTATCGCTGTGCTCTTGCGCGTCGCAAGGCAGCACCACCAGTCCCTCGGCATCAAATGCTTCGGCATCAAATGCTTCGGCATCAAATGCTTCCGGTGACGCGAGCGGTCAATTCCCGAAAGAAGCCGGATACTTCGACGCGGCTTTCGACTACAGCAAGTTCGAAAAGTTCAAAGTTGGATATCTCGTCGCAGCGGCGAGTCCTCTTTGGGACGAATTTGCAAATGCTTATAAAAACTGGGCGGACAGAATGAACATCAATTTCACCGGCATGTGGACGCCGTCCGCGAACAGCGCGGACGAATATCTCAGCGGCCTGCAGACCTTTGTTGATCAGGGATATGACGGTCTGATCCTCGATCCGGACGTCACAATCTACCCGCGCATCGTGGAGATCCTGAAGGACACTGATGTCCAGTGGGTATCCGGCTTGGGTCAAGCCCGTGATTACGCCGGCACCAACGTTCTCTACCATCCGAATGTCGGCTTTGACAACACACAGGTTGGCATTGACATTGCCAATAAGCTTGTCGAATGGAAAGACGCGACTTGGAAGGACGTCCCGTGGGAAAAGGTCGGCTACATTGTGCTGGACTTCTCTCTCTCTCCTGAGATTCATCAGCGCGAGCTTGGCGCGGAACAGCGTTGGGCGGAGCTGCATCCGGAGTTCGGCGCTTATGATCCTGCGGTGGATGTGAATCCTAAAAACTTCTTTATTGCCGACGTCGCCACAGGCAACATGGATCAGACAACAGCGCAGAACCTCGCCACGCAGATTCTCTCAAATCCTGGCGACATCGAAGTGTGGCTCATTGCGACGGCTGTTGACGATTACTCCGTCGGCGCCGCCAACGCTGCCGATGCGCTGCATATAACGGATAAGGTTCAAACAATCGCCCACGGCGGCGTCTCCCTCCCCGCCCGTTGGGACAGCGGGATTGACGATTCTTGGCGGGCGGCCTACTTTTGCTCGCAGTCTATCTACACAGAACCGATTATCTGCCAGCTGTGGTCATATATGGCCGGTCAGGCTACGCCTGATACACTCTGGCCGGAGTGGATCGACATTAACGACAATGGTGATGTAAAAGATGCCGCCGGTAATGTCACCGAGGAGCACAGCTACGCGGTTGTGAAGCTGCCTTTGTACTTCCTTGAGAAGGATACCTACAAGACATATCTCGAGTGGACGGATCTTTATGCCTATGGCCCAGGGGCTGAAGGCCGCTTTAAGTACGACGTGGTGACGGACATTAATATGTTCCCGTCACGCGGTACAGTTCCCGCGAGCTATAGCGTCAAAAATCCATAACATATCTAGCTGGTTATACTGAGCTGCCCCACTGTTCGCTTGCAGCGGCGTATCGGAGTACGTGACGGAAAGAGGGTCTCTCCGCCGGAGAGACCCTCTTCGTATAAGGAGAATGTGTTATTGATCACGAATAAAGAAAACTATCTCATGATGCTTCGTGGAGAGATTCCGGAATATGTCCCCTCCTATTTCGAACCTGCAGTTGAAATGATCGGCGGTCCGGCGCTGGAATTCAGCACCCCGATCTGCGCGCCGAATGGCCCTGTTTATTCCCCATGGGGCGTCAAGTTCGTCGGCAGCGCCGAGAACAACTACGGTGCAATTCCCGAGCCTAACAACTTCATTTTGCACGACATTACCAAATGGCGCGATGTCATTAAGAATCCGAGCCTTCAGGGCATCGACTGGGAGCGGCGCTTTAAAAAAGCAATGGAGGATAAGAATCGCCAAACCAAGGTCATCGGCTTTGGCGGCGGCGACTACTTCCAGACGCTTATCAGCTTTATGGGCTTCACCGAGGGGCTTATGGCGATGGTCGAGGAGCCGGAGGAGGTTTATGCTCTGCTGGACTACATCTCAGAATACTACATCGAACTCATGAAAGCACAGCTTTATTACGCAAAGCCGGACATCTACATGCTCGCGGATGACTGCGCTGCGGCGGCCGCGCCCTTCTTTTCGCACGAGCTTTATAAGACGCTGATCAAGCCCTTTCACAGGAAGCATGCCGACCTCGCCAAAGACGCGGGTGTTTTTCTTGAGCGGCACGATTGCGGCAGGTGTGAGAGCTTCATGGGCGACTATGTTGAAATGGGCGTTCGCTGCTGGAATCCCGCGCAGGTGATGAACGATCTTGTCGCTATTAAAAAGAAGTATCAGGGTAAGCTTGCCATTGCCGGAGCCTGGGACAATCAGGGCTGCATCAGTATGCCGTCGACGCCGGACGAGGAACTGCTGGAGGCACTGCAAACCTATGTCGATACATTTGCTCCCGGCGGCGGATTTACCTTTATGGCAATGGCCACCGGCGACAAGGAGGATGCGCGGATAATCAGAAAGAATGCGCTGGTGAAGGACTTTTTCTACGGCTATGTGCGTGACTATTACAAAACACATTAATGTATATTTCAAATTGGAGGAAACGTTATGAATTGGCATGAATATGTGGCCGAAACGGGAAAAGTCCCGGACTGGCCTTATAAATTAAAATATGGAAAAGAAAACATCGTGACATCCGACGTCCTCGTGATAGGCGGCGGCGTGGCTGGCTGCAGGGCTGCGACCGCGGCTTTGCAGCGCGGGGCTTCCGTTGTGGTCGCGGATCGCGGTTTCACAAAGAGGAGCGGTGATGGCGGAGCCGGAGTGGATCACTGGCACGGCGCTGTTACAAACCCATGCTCAAAAGTGACACCGAAAATGTACTCCGAGGCGGCGATGGAGACGACGGACGGCTACACCAACGGCCTTGCCCGCTACATCATCGGCAAAGAGGGGTACGATACACTTCTGGAGGTCGAGAAAATGGGCGTCCAGATTCGCGACGAGGAAGACGAGTTCAAGGGCAGCATGTTCCGCGACGAGGAAACAAAGCTCATGTTCGCTTATGACCTGGAGAACAAGCACTGCCTGCGCATTTACGGTTACAACATCAAACCATGTGTGGATGCGGCGATGCGCCGCCTCGGCGCGAAGGTCTATGACCGTGTCTGCGTGACGTCGCTTTTAACCGAAGGCGGCAAGCAGGGCGCGCGCGTCATCGGCGCAACGGGCGTGAGTGACCGCACAGGCGCGTTTTACATATTCAAGGCGAAGGCCGTCATCATCAGCTCTGGCCGGACGTCGCGCCTCTGGAGCTTTGCTCCCGAGCTCACGGAGAGCCAGTCAATGGGCAACTTGAATCAGACGGCGATGGGTAACACCATCGGCTGGCGCGCCGGCGCAGAGCTTATCATGATGGAGCAGAGCGGGCCTAACCTTCTGTCCGGCATGGGCTATGCGCCATATAGCACTGGCAACAACAACAATACATATCAGGGCACACCCGTTGTCGACATGAACGGCAGCGAGGTTCATTACGCCAACGCTTTTGGGAAGCTGCTCAACGAAGAGCATGAAATCTTTGAGCCGTCGGAAAAGGGTTCCTTTGTCATTGGGCACGGCATCGCTCTGGATCATGGGCAAATGAAAAAGTACAAGATCACGGGGACCGACCCCGATCTGTGGAAGAAAGTAAAGAGCGGCGCGTTCCAAATGCCCTTCTACTCCGATTGGACACTCCTCAGCGCGAAATCCCGCCGGTTGATTTTCGGCATGATGCTCGCGCACGAAGGCAAATGCCGCGTACCGATTTACCAGAACCTCACAGCTTGGGGCTTTGATCCCGACAAAGATATTCTCCAGTATCCCGTGGCGGATTACAGCGGTTTCCCACTGGACACCTCCTGGTGCGGACCTGGCCAGACTCCGCCAAAATGGCGCGGCGGCGGCGGCGGCTTCCATACGGACTGGCGCCTTATGACCTCGCTGCCCGGACTTTTCGCGGCAGGCTGCGGGCCACTTCCGAGTCAGGGCTGCCACGGTGAATCGCACACGTCGGGGCGCTATACCGGCAGGCAGGCTGCGGTGTTCGCGCGAGAGCACGAGGCCGTTGAGCCGGACAGCGAACAGATCGCGCGGGAGAAAGAGCGGTGCCTCGCGCCGGTCAAACACAGCGGTGATATCGGCTGGAAAGAGCTGAACTACGCGATTGCGCGGCTGATGCAGGACTACTGCGGTGAATACAAGACGGAGGTCACGCTTGATATGGGCATCCGTAGGATGAAAGACCTGCTGGACATAGAGGGACAGCGCATGTACGCCTCCAACCCGCACGAGTTGGCGCGGGTTATCGAGAGCCTATCGCTCGGCGAGCTCGGCATTGCTCACATGGAAGCCGCAAAGGAACGAAAGGCGAGCTGCAAGATCCTGAACTTTTTCCGTAACGACTATCCGGAGGACACGGAGGAGTGGCACGCACTGCTTGCGGTCAGCCAGATGGACGGCAAGATCAATGCGCGTAAAGTGCCTGTTGACTACTATCTTCAGGAACCGTACGCGTCGGATCTGGAAGAAAACTATCAGCGGTATGCTGCGCTCGACAGCGATGCGCTGCTCGACGCTGCTCAGCGTTTGTAAAGGAGGCTAAACCATGAATGCATATACAATGCCAAGCCAGTCCGGCCCCTGCCGGGTTCTATCCTTTGATGCCGACAAGTGCGTCGGCTGCAACAGCTGCGTCAACGTCTGTCCGTGCGACGTGATGATCCCGAACCCGATGGAAGGCCGGGAGCCGATCGTCGTGTTCGCTGAGGAGTGCTGGTTCTGCGGCGGCTGCGTCGAGGAATGCCCGCACGGCGCGCTGACGCTCGTTACACCCGCCAAGCAGCGCCTGTCGACCATTTGGAAACGGAAAGCCACAGGTGAGGAGTTCCGCGTCGGCATGAAAAATCCGCCGCCGCCGAACACCACCCCACCCTCCGGAAACAGGTAAAAAAGGGATTGTCTCAAAACAATCGGCTATACGATCTATATCTGTCATTTCTACGAAATAACGACGGTCTGTCATTCTATTCCTGAGAAGAATCTCCAGGTTCATTAATGCCAGTGCAAAAATCAAAATTACCTGGAGATCCTTTGCCAAGTGGGAGGTTATGATGAAGTATCCACGAATACCATTTAGGGCGCTGGGCGTGACCACGGAAAACTGCATGCTGCCCATGAGCGACAAAATAGCCGAGGTGCCGGTATTTGATTACCCGATCACACCGGTAGAAAACTTCAAGCGCGCAGCGGCGCGCCAAACACCGGTCTGGGTTCCGAGCGCGCTGTCCGATTTCCAGATGTGCAGCCACCGGATGCTCTTTTCCGAAAAACTGGCAGACAAAAAAACCGAAAAGCCCCGAAGACCTTTCGTGCTTGGCGACAAGCAGACGATCATCGACTGGTTCGGCGTGTCATGGACGTATGTCGAGAAGGTCGGCGGAGCAATGGTGACACCCGGCACACATCGGCTCAGCGATATCACAAAATGGGAGCCGGAGGTGCAGTTTCCGGTTTTTGATGAATATAACTGGCAGGAAAAGGCGGAAGCGTTCCTGCGAGATACATATATCCCCGGCAAGGTACTGAATATGAATTTCGGTCAGGGTGTGACAGAGGGGCTCATCGCGCTCTTGGGCGGTTACACGGAGGGCATGCTGGCGTTTGCAGAGGAGCCCGATGCAGTAAAGGCGTTCCTCTCCAAATTCGCCGACCATACGATTGAAATGTTCGACCTGTTATTAGACGTCCTCCCTATTCATATGATATCGTATCACGACGACTGGGGCACGGAAAAGGACACCTTCTTCAGCGCACGTATGCTGGAGGATATCGTCTTTGAGCCGACAAAGCGAATCATTGATCATATCCGCAGCAAGGGCGTCGCTTTCCAGCATCACTGCTGCGGAAATATCACGCGTTTCCTGCCATATATGACAGCGCTCAATATTGATTTCCTGCAGATTCAGCGCCGTGCTGTGAATATCCCTGAGATGAAACGGCTGTACGGCGATATGATTGGGTTTAACACAAACATTGAAGACATTGAGCCTGGCGCGCCCCTCACAAAGGATGAACTGCGGGCGCGGGTGCGCAAGACGGTTGATCTCTACTGTAAAAACGGCGGCTTCTTCTGCAGCTTTACCGAGATGCCGCCGGATCTCATGTGGGACGCCGCCTGCGAGTTTTATGCTTACAGCAGGGAGTTCTACGACAAGGAGCGCGGCTCGCTATTTCTGTAGATACAAGATATCTGAACAGTATCTTACATGAGGAGAACAATAACATGACTGAAAAGTATCTCGGCGAATCAATAGGCAAGCTCGGCTTTGGCTTTATGCGGCTGCCTGAAAAAGAAGGCGGCGGTCTTGACTGTGAGCCGATGAAGGAAATGGTCGACGCTTACCTCAAAGCCGGTTTCACCTATTTTGATACGGCATATATATACCCGGGCTCGGAGGAAGCACTGCGTGAGGCGCTCGTGCTGCGCCACCCCCGTGAAAGCTACAAGATCGCAACAAAGATGCCTCTATTTCTGATTAACAAACCCCAAGACATGCAGGCTACTTTTAACACATCCCTCAATCGTCTTGGCGTCGACACCCTCGATTTTTACCTGCTGCACGGGCTCAGCCTGGGGCTTTGCGAAAAGCTCGAAGGCTTTGGGGGTTGGGAATTTCTCAGGAAGCTCAAGGCTGACGGGAAAATCAAGCATTACGGCTTTTCCTATCATGATACGCCTGAAAATCTTGATACGATCCTAATCAGGCACCCGGACGCTGAATTTGTCCAACTCCAAATCAACTATCTTGACTGGGACGATCCGAAGGTGCAGTCTCGCCGGCTGTATGAGACGGCACGGCGGCACAACAAGCCCTTTATGATCATGGAGCCTGTCAAGGGCGGACTTCTCGCCGGCTCCGGCTCTCAGGTAGAAGCGATACTGAAAACAGCGAATCCCAACGTATCCGAAGCCTCCTGGGCCGTCCGCTTTGCCGCTTCACTTGATGGTCTGATCACCATGCTCAGCGGCATGAACACCATGGATCAGCTCGAGGATAATATCAAGACAATCAAGAATCTCAAGCCGCTGACCGAGCCTGAGCTGGTCGTTATCCATGAAGCGGTCAAGCTCTTAAACAGCGTTCCCCGTGTTCCCTGTACAGGCTGCAAATACTGCGTCGAAAACTGCCCACAGAAGCTCAACATTCCGTTCTTAATGCACATATATAATGATTATATTATTTTCAAACAAAAGGTCAGCAGTGGTATGCCGTTTATGGATGCGACGACGGGCGGCCGGACACCCTCGACGTGCCTTGCCTGCCGTCTGTGTGAAGAACATTGCCCGCAGCATATCGGCATCTCCGATGTCATGAGTCAAATGGCTCTTGTTTTCGAGGATTAAAACGATTAAAACAACACAGGGTTCAGGCCTTTATTACAGGTCTGCACCCTGTGTTTAGCACTGGGAGTATAGCGCGGCAGTCAGATGTTCATCTTTTGAATACATTACTTTTTTTGTAAAAAGTATTACAATGAATATAATGGAAATATCCGGTTCCTTCGGGCGTAAGCCGGATGACTTATCCTGGACGAAAGGAGTTCTGCATGATGTTTACATTGGACCCAATAGCGCCGAGAATTCGGAGAATGCGCGAAAGATACAGAGACAGTCTGCCCACAGGAGACGCCGAACGCACGAGAATCGTGACGGAATATTATAAAGCGAGCCTGCACGAGGTCCCTATCATACGGCGCGCAAAGGCGCTGCATGAAATCCTCAGTAAGATGTCCGTGCGGATTGAGGATGAGGAGCTGATTACCGGTAACAGCGGCAAATATTACAGAGGCGCCGTCTTTGCTGTCGAATACTCCGGTATGGGCTGGCTGCCGGGCGAACTCGAGAACGGCACTTTCGACAACCGTACATTAGCTGAAGGACGATTCAATTTATCACAAGAAGACCGTGAGCACCTGCTATCCTTCACCGATTACTGGGAGGACAAGAATCACTCGTCGTATCTGCAGTTCACCATGCCGGAGGAGCTCGATGCCATCGCAACGGCCAACGTCATACCCTATGCTCCGCTGATGTTCGCTGCGCATCACGGGCATTTCAACGCCAATTACGAAAAGCTGCTGACGAAGGGTCTCGGCGCCATCAGGAAAGATGCGCAGGAAAGACTTGACGCGCTGCGCGGCAACATCTGTGGAAACGATGCGGAAAAATATTATTTCTACAAGGCTGTGGAAATTTGCTGCGACGCAGCGATCATTTTCTCAAAGCGGCTCGCGGCCGAGGCTAAACAGCAGGCCGACGCGCTGCCTGACGGCAAACGCCGGCAGGAGCTCCTCATCATGTCTGATACGCTGGGCTGGATTATGGAAAAGCCAGCGCGAAATTTCCGCGACGCCATACAGGCGGTGTTCCTCTACCATCTGATTCTATGCCTTGAGGGCACCTTCGGCGGCCAGACAATCGGCCGGTTTGATCAGCACCTCGGCGAATACCTCGATGCCGATTTGAAGAGTGGCAGTATCACAAAAGAAGAAGCGCAGGAGCTTGTCGACTGCTTCTGCCTGAAGGTCGCCGGTGTCATGTCGGGCATGCCGGGCACGGCCGCCGTCATTGCCGGTGCTTACACGGGCAACATGCGCCTGACAATCAGCGGACGCAAAAAGGACGGGTCCGACGCCACAAACAAAGTGACCTACATGACGCTTCAAGCCATTGCCCGGCTGAAGCTCCACGACCCGACGATGTCGCTCTGCCTGCACAAGGATTCGCCAAAAGCGCTCTGGGAAGCCGGTATTGAGACGTCACGGCTGGTCGGCGGAAATCCGACGCTTGACAATGCGGACCTCGTTATCGATATGCTGCATAAAAATGGATTGACGAAGGAGGATGCGCGCAATTTCTGTGTTATCGGGTGCGTTGAGCTCAGCGGTTCAGGCTGCGAGTTCGCCAATGTCTCGGGTCCGTTTTCAAAATCGTTCATGAACAGCGCCAACCTCGTCCTTCAGGCGATAAACGACGGCAAAAACATTGTGTCGGATCAGCAGGGCGGCGTGCACTCGGGATTCCTGTCCGACATGACGTCCTTTGACGATGTCAAAGAGGCCTTTAAAAAGCAGCTGAATTACTTTATGGACTGGTTTCTGACATTCAACAATCTGACGGAGTACGTTGGAAATCCGAAGGTGCCTCTGCCGATGGCCTCCGCCACGATGGACGGCTGCATGGAAAACGGCCGCGATTTGATGACAGGCGGCGCGAAGTATAATTCGACAGGCAACGTGATTGTCGCGCTCGGAACATGCATCGACAGCCTTGCGGCGATCAAATATTTGGTATTCGACAAAAAGCTCTGCACAGGCCGCGCGCTGCTTGACGCGATCAAAGCGAACTGGGAGGGCTGCGAAGACCTGCGTCAACGCGCCATCAACGAGGTTCCCCACTTTGGCAACGGTGACCCCTATGCTGACGAGCTGGCGAGCTTCGTATCCGACCTGTATACCGCGAAGGTTAAAACGTTTAGCGGCCCGCGCGGCGGCTACAGGGCGGGTGCCTATACGGCGGGCTTCCACATCTTGTTTGGGATGGCAACCGGTGCCACGCCGAATGGCCGAAAGGCCGGAGAGCCGACATCTGACGGCGCTTCCCCGTCGCAGGCCTGCGACAGAAATGGCCCGACGGGCGTCGCCAGGTCTATTGCCGCGCTGCACCCCTGGCAGTATGACAACGGGATGCAGTTCACCATGAAGTTCCACCCAAGCTGTGTCCAGGGTGATGACGGTATAGAAAAGCTGCGTCAATTTGTCGAGGCCTTCTTTGAAATGGGCGGCATGCAGGTTCAGTTTAATGTCATCAGCTCGGAAATTTTACGCGACGCGCAGGTAAAGCCTGGTGATTACAAGGACCTTGTCGTCCGTGTCGCCGGCTTCTCCGCCTATTTCGTAGAGCTGCACAGCGGTCTGCAGAATGACCTCATCAAAAGGACAGATATACAGATATAGGCCAGCTGCAGATGAGTCTTAATTTGGAGGTACACCCAAATGGGTAGCTATTTGAGCGGTAAGGTCGCCGTCGTTACAGGCTCCGGTCAGGGTATCGGACGCGCCATTGCGTTGGCGCTCGCAAGCGAAGGCGCGAAGGTCGTCACAAACAACAGGGGCCCGCAGAAGGGTGCGAACGCGCCAAATCAGTTGGATGAAGCAAAGCTCGCGCGCCTGACTCCGGAAATGCGGGAATGGGTCCAAAGGGAAAGCGAAGCCTACGCCGGCGACGCTGAGACGACAGCGGCAGCCATCAGAGCTGCCGGCGGCGAGGCGACCGCCTGCTTCGGCGACATCACCGACTTCGACGCTGCAAAAACTATAATTGAATCTACATTCAATACATATGGATCCGTCGATATTTTGGTGAACGTCGCGGGCGCTTTCGGTTTCTGCCCGATCGACAAGATGTCAAAAGCGCTCTGGGATAAGGTCAACGCCGTTAAACCCACAGGTTATTTCCATATGATCCGCCATGCTGTTCCTTACATGAAGAAAAAAGGCTGGGGGCGCATCATAAACTGCACATCCGGTGCATTCATGGGCGGTCCGATCCGTCAGGCCGAATATGCCGCAGCCAATGCCGGTGTTCTGGGGCTCACCTGGGCCTTAGCATGTGAGCTCGCAGAGGACGGCATCACATCGAATGCCTTCGCTCCGGCAGCGAAAACGAGGGCTTCCATTGATATGGAGCTGTTTGACAAGGTTGTTGATAAGGATGAGACTTCAACGAAATCCGGTATACCAATCGTCAGATACGACGACACGCCACTGCCCGATATGTTTGCGCCTTTCATAGCTTATCTGGCCTCGGACGAGGCGGCCAACGTGACCGGCTCCGTATTTATTACCATGGGCGGTTTTATCGCCCGATACAACAATCCCGCGGTTGGCGCAGTCATGTCCGACCCGGAGGGCTGGACAATGGAGAAGATCATAAAGATGGCGCCGGAGACACTTTTCGAGGACTATAAAAACATCAACCAGATGTTCTAAGCATAAAACATATGATGCCATAAAAATATGAGAACTTATTCTTTTTTAGTTTGAAGGGTGTGAAAATATGTATCAATTTAGACCTGTCACAGAGCGGATCGCGCGCATGCGTGATCTGATCCGCAACCGCGTTATACAGCTCGATTCCGAACGCGCAATGATCGTCACCGAGGCGTTTAAAAATTGCATCAACCTTGTCCCCACCATCAGAAGGCCGACAATTTTAAAAGCCGTGGCTTCCAAGGTCACGCTGCGTGTCGAGGACGACGATGTGCTCGTTGGTAACCGCGGCCGGTATTTCAGCAGCAATGTCTGTTATCCAGAGAACAACGAAGGCACCGGTTGGGCTGTCGACGCCGTCCGGTCCGGCGAATGGACGCTGAGGGACGACGGCCTCTACCATAACCCCGAAACGGATGATCTCCGGCTCTCTGCCGCAATTGACGATGTAGAAGCCATTGAAAGCATTCAGGATTTCTGGAAATACAAGACCTTCGACTGCATCGGCGACGGTTGGGCCCCTGCGGGGATCGACGAGCTGAGCCGCGTCGGCGCGACAAAACATTCCGTATTCATGAAGCATCTGATCGGCTGCCGGCCAGGCCATCTCATCGCCGGCTTCAGCAAAATCATTAACGTCGGTTACGGCGCCATCCGCAAGCAGGCGCAGGATTGGCTGGACGGCCATTTCGGCAACGTCATGGGCGACGATGTGAAGAAATGCTTGTTCTACTCCTCCGCTGTCATCGCCTGCGACGCGGCAATCCTATTTGTCCGCCGCTACGGTGACGTGTGCCGGGAAAAAGCGGCGAATGAAATGGACCCGAAGAGAAAAGCCGAACTCAAAAAAATGGCCGACAGCCTCTACTGGATCTCTGAGAATCCCGCCCGTACCTTTTGGGAAGCTGTGCAAGCGACCCTCCTGTATGATCTTTTGATGTATCAAGACGGCTGTATGGCCTTTTCTGTCGGCCGGTTCGACCAGTTTACGCATAAGCAGTTCAGACACGATATTGACGCCGGCACACTTACGATGGATGAAGCGCAGGAGATTGTCGACGCGTTCTTTCTTAAAATCAATAGTTTTTACGGCGGCGCGACCCAGTATCTCGTCCATATGATCGGTGCTAATACGTATCATCACACCACCATCGGCGGTGTCGACAGAGACGGCAGCGACGCCACCAACCCGCTCAGCTACATGGTGCTTGAATCGATAGCGCGCCTCAAGCTGCACGATCCGACCATTTCGCTGCGTATCGACGAGAATACGCCAAAGGACATCTGGGAGCTTGCCATTGAGACAACAAAGATCGTCGGCGGTTTGCCGCTCTTCCAGAACGATAATGTCATCATCAGAGGGCTTGTCCGTGAAAACGGTTTCTCGCTGGAGGACGCCCGTGATTATGCCATCATGGGCTGCCAGGAGATCATGGGTCCCGGCACCGAATACCCGTGCGCAAACGGCAACACGGCACCATACTCCAGTCTCAACTACGGGGTCGTATTCGACATGGCTATCAACGACGGCAAAAACCCCTTTAACAACGAGCCGTGCTCCATCCATACCGGCTTCCTGTACGAGATGAAATCCATTGAAGAGGTCCGCGAAGCGATGCGAAAACTCGTCTTTTATTTCATCAAGCTGCAGGTCAGCGTCGACAACTATACGGAGTACCTGCACCAGTTCTACGGCACGGAGAACCTGGTATCCTTAAGTATGGAAGGTTGCATGGAAAAAGGCATGGACGCAACATGGGGCGGCTGCAAGTATAACTCCTACGGCGGTACCGCCACTGGTCTCGCTACCATTGCCGACTGTTTGACCACCATCAAGTATATGTGCTTCGACAAGAAGCTCATAACAACACGCGCATTGTACGATGCCGTCATGGCCAATTGGGAGGGTTATGAACCGCTCCGACAACTGATCCTGAATACCGTCCCCCACTACGGTAACGGAGACCCTTACGCTGATATGGAAATGAAGTGGATCTGCGATACATATTACAATGCCTGCAAGGAATGCTGGAGCATGCGCTGTACAAATTACAAAGCCGGCCTTTACGGCGCCTCCGACCACGTCACGCAGGGCTATACCACCTGGGCGACACCGGACGGCAGGCACACCGGCGAACCGATCGCCGATGCCAGCTCCCCCGCGCAGGGGCGCGACTTAAACGGACCGACCGCTGTGTTCGTATCCTCCGTCTGCTTCGACCATTCGAAATACATGGATGGACTGGCCGTGAATCTGAAAATGCATCCATCCGCACTCAATGGTAGTGACGGTATTACGAAGCTGCGCGATATGACGCTCGTCTATTTTGAAAACGGCGGTATGGAGGTCCAATACAACGTCGTCTCCGCTCAAATATTAAGGGAGGCGCAGAAAGACCCGGAGGAATACAAGGACCTGATCGTCCGGATCGCCGGCTATAGCGCCTACTTCGTCGAGCTCAGCCTCGATTGCCAAAACGACCTCATCAGCAGGCACGACCACAGCATTTAGCCCAAAGATATCATCGCGGATCGATCACATTACTATACTGCAAGTACAATCATCGCATATGAATTTAATCCTATCGGCGTATTAACTTGTTACGCTATTGATGTTATGATGGATTCAAAAATATGGAAAGACCAGGAGGAAAAGAGATATGATTCTGACACCCAAGGAAAACTATCTAAAGCTGCTCCGAGGTGAAATTCCGGACTACATTCCCTCGATGTTTTTAGATCCATGCATCGATATGATTACAGAAGAGATGATCGCCCCGGTAATGGCGCCGAACGGCCCTGTTACAACCGTTTACGGCGTGGAATACATCGGCAGTAAGGAAATAAACAACGGCGCGATGCCCACCCCAGGAAAAATCTTGCTGCATGATATTACAAAATGGCGCGATGTTATCAAAAACCCCGACACGTCACACCGGGACTGGGAAGGGTATTACAAAAAACAGACGGATAAAATGGACCGCGTCAACAAGGCCGTTACAACCCACGGCGGAGACTATTTTCTGACCTTAGTCAGCTTCATGGGGTTCACCGATGCGCTGATGGCGATGTATGAGGAACCGGACGAGGTCTACGCGCTTTTTGACTATGTCTCCGAGCATTACTGCGAGGTGGAACGCCAGCAGATGCGATATGTCAAGCCCGAGGTCTATGGCATCATGGATGACGACGCTGCGATGCGCGCGCCGTTCTTCTCGGTGGATATGTACAGGAGACTTGTTAAGCCATTTCATAAAAAGCACGCGGATATCGCGATCGAAAACGGCGCATTCTTGGATCGGCATGACTGCGGGCGGTCTGAGGACTTTATTGACGACTGGCTCGATATCGGCATAAACAGCTGGAATCCGGCACAGATTTCAAATGACCTTGTCGCCATCAAGAAAAAATACACAGGGAAGCTGGTGCTTAACGGCTGCTGGGACAATACCGGCCTTCTCGGCAGCACGGCTGTCAATGATGATGTCCTCCGCGATGCACTTTACACCTACGTGGATACCTTTGCCCCAGGTGGCAGCTTCGTCTTCAGCGCGATGATCATGGCGCCGCCGGAGGACCCCATCGGAAAAGCAAAAACGGATATCATCAAGGACTTTTACTTCAGCTACGTGAGAGATTACTACAAAACACACTAGGTGGGCAACATGACAGAAAAAGAAAACCTCCTGCGGTGCTACAGGCATCAGATCCCCGACCATCTCCCCGACTTTTTGAAGGGACTGCAAATGATTCTCCCCGCCGGTTACACAGAGGTTCCCCCGTATGAGCAGGGCGGCTCCGATTGGTTCGGCGTGCAGTGGCGGGCCGAGATCCCCGCGGCCATTCCCGACCCGACGGCGCCGAGGGTGCTGACCGACATCACAAAGTGGCGCGAGCAGGTCACGTTCCCCGACTTGGACAATTGGGATTGGGAGCTGGCCAAAAGGATCGACAAGGTCGACGAGGTCGATCGGGCAAACAAGTTGTATGAAGTACTGATTAAGGAAGGCCCGTTTGAACGTATCCATTCACTCATGGGAATGACGGAGGCTTTTGAAGCGCTCCTAACGGAACCAGAAGAGCTTGAAGCGCTGGCCTCGGCTATTACAGATTTTAAATGCCGGCTGATTGACAAGGTCGCAGAGTATTACAAGCCGGATATCATCAATTATCATGATGACTACGGCACGCAGAAAAATATGATGTTTGCGCCATCATTATGGCGTCAGATATTTAAACCCCTGATTAAAAGAACTGTAGACGCCTGCCACAAGCATGGTATATTGTTCGATCTGCATTCGTGCGGCTGGATCGAGCCGATTATTCCGGATCTCGCTGAAATCGGTGTGGACTGTCTGAACTGCATGGTAATAAACGATATCCCGAAAATGAAACAGCTTACTCAGGATAGATTAACCTTTCTCATCGGCTTCGATATGCAGAAATACGAGCTGGCCGACCGCGTGGGCTTACTGAAAGAGGATGAATTCCGCAGCGAAATCAGGCAAACGATTGCCGGGTACGCAAAAAACGGTAACTTCATACCCTTCAGCTTTCCCGGTGACTGGTGGGTAAGCAATGTGATTGCCGAAGAGCTCGTCAACATGCGCAAGACCTTATACATCGAGTAAAGTATAGAAAAATGCATATCAGATCAAAAAAACACGGACTATTGGTATTATCCAATGGTCCGTGTTTGTCTATATTGTAATTGATTTTAACCCCCAGGTGCGGACTTTCTGCATGATCACATCAAGCAAGCCTTCATATACTTATTGGAATTCCTAATATCCCGTTATCATAACGACTGTGAAATTATAGAATTTTTTTGTTGGTAAATTTTTCTATATTTTACCAGTCATAAAATAGAAATTTTCTGAGAAAACGCACCTGCCATATGAGAATAGACATATTATTCGAGAATTGTCTCAAAATATTTTCCTAATTTGGGATAAGAGTCTTTTCCATTGACTTTTTATCAATTTTATGTCATTATTTTACTATATAATACACAATTAGGCAAACCCTTTGAAAAAAGGGGGCGCAAAGCTCTGGAGCCTCGATCTTATTGATTCATCATGCAGCAATCAATAAGAATGGCAGTCCGGCCGCATTAAGTACGTCAAAACGTATTTATATGCGGTTTTTTATTTCCCAACGAATCGAACATCATCAATATTTCTGCGCGGCAGCCGCTCAAAAAAGGAAGTATATACAAATATACTTAACGAAAAATATAGCTAAAAGAGAAGGAGTAATAAAATGAAGACAAAGTTAACATTTATTTTAGCATTCGTATTAGTTCTGACAATGGCGATCAGTCGTATGACGGTGTCCGCAGCGTACTATGGAGACGGAGAATACCCTGAAGGCGGATCTAACGAAACCGATTACTACGAATCAGAAACGACACCACCGCCGATCGTCATCGACACAGGTTCACTGACAGTGGCCAAGAGCGTTTCCGGACTGGGCGCATCCGCAGCTGAGAAGTTTGCTTTGACCGTCACCTTCGCTCCCGGCGCTCCCGCTTTTTGGAATGTTCTCGGAATCTCAGCACCTGCCGCGGCAACTGGCGGAAGCGGTACATATACGCTGTCTCTATCAGCAAATGACGGCGCAGTAACCTTCACTAATATACCGGTCGGCACGACCTACACCGTGACCGAGGCCATTACCGCCGCTCAGACGACAGCAGGCTGGACAGCCGGAACATCAACAGGCGCAACTGGAAGCATCAGCATAGCAGGAGCAAGTGCTGTCATAGCGAACGTATTCTCCGCGCCCGCCGTCCTCGGCACCAGTGATGTTCAAGAAAGCAGCCCCGCTGTTCTGGGCGCCACCGATACACTGCCCCAGACCGACGGGATCTCTTCTGCAACACTGCTCGGCATTTTCGGCCTGGCACTCATTGCAATCGGTGGAACAACCTTTATATTATTCAGAAATAAGAATACAGGTAAAAGCAAATAATCGTTTTCTCTGAAATCGAACCGAACAATTCATGGTGATCCCGAATTAAAAACACGTACTATCGGTATTTTCCAATAGTACGTGTTCGTCTATATTGTAATTGAATTCAAGCCCGAGGAGCGGACTTCATCAGGCTCGCAGCTTGCAAGCCTTTATACGCTGACACGCGCTTCTGCATGCCGGCTTACGTCGATAGCGGCAGCTCGGTGCTCAAGATGCCTGTATTTATTCTCGTATTCATTCTTGAGGTGAAGCGTGAGGGCCGTCATAACTTGACGAAATTTGCTGTCGTCAATAATCACTCTGAGCTGCTTTTTCCAGTATTGGTCCCTCATTCTGCCAAAGCTGTCCTGTGTCAGAATGACTTTGTAGTAACCGGCATGACTCATCGTAAAGGGTGCCAAACGCTCTTCACGGTTTCGTTTGTTGTATCTGCTGACGGCAGACTTCAGCTTATCATCAAGCTGCCCCCAGAAGGCATAGTACTCCGATGAGTAGGTCAATGCATACTGATGCATGTCCTCCCAGACAGAGATCGATTGCAGGACGAGGTTGGCTACGGCTTCGTACAGTTTGTTTTCCTGCATAATAATCACCCAATTGCAATTTCGATAATTTGAATATACCTTCAAAATAAAATATACCCTTATTATGTCATTTTGTCTATACTAAATATTGAAATAATTCAGTTTTTTTCACAAAATGTTGTGCAAAACAGAAATTAGGGCGTTTTTAACAGCGTCAGCAGTATTGACGTCAGGTTACTTTCCTTAAAGGCTGGCGGCACCCTTGCTGATACCGGTCTTTTTAAATTTCTGAGCCCAGTTACCCGCGGGACAATAGGTCAAACATTTACCGCAATGGTGAGAGGTGTGATGCTGCAGGCCGCCTTCATCGATAGGCATGGCCATTTGAGCATCCCAAATCTCCTTGTCCGATGGCTCGGAGGAGGTCACGTAATCCGCTTTGCCGCCGAGTTCCTTCGTCATTGCCAGTGTCGCCAGCTGGCATTTATTCCGGTCGATACGGCAGTACTCATAATGCTTTCCGCCGGGATTGACCTTGGACGGCTCTCCTTCCCCGTATTTGCTGAGCGCGCCGGTCGGGCAGACCTTTGCGCAGATTCCGCACTTTTCGGGATTGCAGAGCTGCTTTCCGAAGTACATCGGGTCGGGCTCCAGCTCCAGCGTGGTCAATATCACACCAAACCTGTTGCGTAACCCAAACTCCGGTGTCATGACAAGACCAGACCAGCTAAACTCACCCAAACCTGCTGCAACGGCGGCATGGCGCAGGCTGAGCTGCGCGCCGTTTGTCATTGGCCCTGTCGAGCAGGGCGTAGCGCAGGCGCCGGTCTGACGCTCAATGAACTGGGCTAAGGCGTAGCACGCGTAGGTGAGCTCGTAATTCGGCAGCATGGCATATCCGTATGTACCGTAAATACCCTTCAAGTCGCGCCGTCCGTCCTCAAACGCGCGGAAATTCACCTGTACCGCGCCATCGAGCAGCCTCACGCCCACCACAATCACCGACTTGCACCCAGGCAGAATATCACACGGATGCCTGCCCTCCGGCGATTCGCCGAACCGATCAACACCCGCAATGCCGCAGAGATCCATCCCATGCCGCAGCGCGGTTTTCTTAATTTGTTTCTTGATGTCCATTACATCCGCCTCCATTTCAAGACAAGGGGACGGTTCATCCGTCTTGTCTATCTGAGTATTCTTTCTACCTTTGACTTTGTAACACCAGTTATTCGAACAAGCTGACGAATAGAGCAGCCTGCATTGTGAAGTTTTATGATGTCTTCCGCTTGCTTTTCCGGCTTCATATTGTCAAAACCATTTGCATACTCAATCCCGCAGATTGCTTTTGTCAATTCTTCTGCTTCCCTGTCAGTTATGCGTCGGTCCGGTTCAAGATCGACAAATTGATCCTCTGTTGTTTTTTTGACTATTGTGCGAAGCTGATCTATTGATGTAAATTCCGTTATCTTACTGTTATCTATCAAGGAATCGACCTCGCCTAGAAAACGGTAACTGCTCCATCGATAATCTTCAAGCTTATTGCACATTTTCGCTTTTATGGGATTCTGATATATATACCTTAATACCGCTATAAACTGCTTATCGTCCATTATCGGTTCGCTTTTATACCGATCCTGAAATAGGTGTCCGCTGCGCTTGTACTTCCAGTTATACCAAAATACATACCTTGCACCGATGCGCTTGAATATTTGATTCAGCGGTTCCTTCACCTCTCGTATCAGAAGATGAATATGGTTTCCCATGAGACAATATGCGTACAGGATAAAACCGCTTTTCGCCTTGCAATCCTTTAGACAATGAAGATACTTTTCGCAATCCTCATCATCCTTAAAAATTGTCTGCCTGTTGATTCCCCGCAGCATAACATGATAAATCCCACTCTCGCTCTTTTTACGTGCTTCTCTTGGCATATTAATACCCCCATACCGCTATCCTAGCAGTATGAGGGTATTCTGTCAAGACGCGTGAACCGTCCCCTTGTCTTATTTCAGGATGCCGCATTCATCGATCAGGCGGACGGCTTCGGTTAGGGTGGCTTCATCTTGGACTAGGGCGAGGCGGACGTAGCCTTCGCCTTGTTGGCCGAATGCGGAGCCGGGGGTGACGAGAACACCTGATTTTTCGAGAAGGGTTTTGGTGAACGCTTCGCTGTTTGTAAAGGTCTCAGGGATTTTAGCCCAGACAAACATCGTGGCGGGCGGCATCGAGATCGGCCAACCGATGGCGTTCAGACCGTTGACGAGCACGTTGCGCCGGTTTTCATAAGAGCAGCGCGTTTGAGTGACGCAGTCCTGCGGGCCGCTGAGCGCCGCAATGGCGGCTTTTTGAATGGGCAGGAACATACCGTAGTCCAGGTTTGACTTGAGCGCTTTCAGCATTGATATGATTTTGCTGTTACCCACGGCAAAGCCTATGCGCGCGCCGGCCAGCCCGTAGGTTTTTGAGAGGGAGTTAAATTCGACGCCGATGTCCTTTGCGCCCTGAAATTCCAGAAAGCTGCCGCAGGTTTTTCCGTCAAACACCAATTCGCTGTAGGCGTTATCATGCAGAACAATGATGTCATATTTTTTGGCAAACGCCACAAGCTCGCGGTAAAAGGATGGGGGCGCGACGCTTGTGACTGGATTGTTGGGATACGAAACCACCATGAATTTCGCTTTTTGGGCGACGTCCTCGGGTATGTCCTTCAACGCAATGAGGTAACCGTTTTCCGCCTTCTGCGGCATCTTATAGAGCACCGCTCCTGCCAGGATTGGACCGTCGGTAAAAACCGGATAGCCGGGGTCCTGGACAAGCACTAAATCACCCGGATCTATAATAGAAAGCGCAATATGCGCAAGACCTTCCTGCGATCCAAGAAGAGACGTCATTTCCGTCTGGGGGTCAATCGCAACCCCGTATCGTTTCAGGTACCAAGATGATACCGCATTCTGCAATTCCGCTGAATCACTGATGGCGTATATGTAATTGCTTCGATCCTGGGCGCTTTCAAGCAACGCATCGACAATATGCTGGGCCGGTGGTATATTCGGCGTACCAACGCTTAAATCGATGACTTTCTTTCCCTCACTTTTCCGATCGTTTCTCATCTGAGCCAGTACCGAAAAAATTCCGGGTTTAAAGTGTTCCATTCGTCTGGAGAATTCCATTTTTAACACATCCCATAGTAAATAGAAATTATCGACTACAGAATAACATACAAATGGGAATAATTTAAGTAAAATTTCAAATCGCTCAAAATCTGTGCAGATTGGATTCAGCCACCGCGGGCTAACCAATATGCTATCTATCACTAACATGATAATCCTCATCGCGGAATATCATGTCATCGATGTCGTCAAAAGTTTGAATCATATTATAATCCACCTACACAATCCATATTATTCACTATTTACCGCTTGGCGTTGTTTGAAGAACCTAAACCACAGATGATTCGGATAATCTTGTTTTTGCACGACTTATTTTTATTGCTATTTTTAAAAGCCTTGTTTTCTTCAGAAAACCTCTGATCGCCGCTTTAACTCTTTGTTTATATCCGCAATCAGTATACTTCCTTACAATGTATCTATATCCCTTTGAATAATAATCATTCCAAAACTCATTTCTTTTTGGAGATTGCCGGGTGGGATATTGCAGCTGCGGTTGCAGACAGTCTGTTGGATTACTTCGCTTGTAATCTAGTATATGTTTAATCTCATTGAAGACCCTATTTCCACATAACGTATTAAGCAGCATTAACGAGACGCCCTTGTTATCATCGAATTCGGGAAAAGATTCTTCTATACCCCAGAAATCTGCTATTGTAATATCAGAGCATCTCTGTAGGTTTGTATATTTGCATTCATGACAAGCTGGCCTCAAAGCTGTATGTAAAAAGTATATTTTTCTGTGTTCTTGTGATGAGGCTGTTTTATAATCTACTTTGCCATTTTCATAAACAACCATATCGTTTTGTTCGTGCCAGCCTTCTACTTTCGATCTGCAATTATATCTTTTTATTTTTGACTTATTTCTTGCTTTACACGATTCTATATGTTCCCTCCACAAGATCGGGCTGGGTGTGCCATGGCAAACAATATCGCATAAAACAAGGTGTTGGGTACTTGTCTCCGTCATATTCAGATAACTCTTAAGCCCGGCGCATTGGCATGGTGTACCGGTGAATAAAGTATTGACCCCTTTACTTAAATCAGTTTTTACCTGTTTAAAAATACTGTTGAGGTCGCATTGAACATATTTCGAACCTCTAAATCTATCCCTATGTTCTCTTGTTGTCGCCCTTTGGTACTCGACATCAAATTCATCATCAAAAGCGACGCCGTAAATAACGCCATTCTTGTCAAGTACATAATCGGAGATTGCTGTAAAAGCGCCTCCCGATGTACTGCTCTTTCTAACATCTTCATCTTTATGTTTTACAGCATAAACATGAAGATCAGTTATATCCTGTGATTTTTCATATCCACCTTGAAATGAACACACCTTTTTACATAGTCCGCAG
Source organism: uncultured Eubacteriales bacterium (assembly GCA_942492735.1). Taxonomy (GTDB): domain Bacteria; phylum Bacillota; class Clostridia; order Oscillospirales; family Oscillospiraceae; genus Sporobacter. The sequence continues at coordinate 2,095,673 of OW818648.1, read as the reverse complement.
TTCATGCAAATTTCATTATTTATATGAGGATATTTAAACCCTTCACTGTCTGCAAGCATGGAAATAGCATTTTGAGGACAAATATTCATACAGCTTGTGCAGCCACAACATTCGTTTTTATTTTCAAATAAATCAATCATCTTTTTATTCCTCTCAGCTCCCGTATTTTTGCTTTATGCGCTTTTTTACTTTTACGATTATCGTTTTCACAATTACTGACAAATACTTAAATTCAGCCATGTTCCTAAACAAGGCATAGAAAATGACGTTTGGAACGACAAGGCATATAAAGCACTTCCAGAAAAAATCAATCCATGCGTTGAGCTGCATTAAGCTGCCGAGGCAGAAGCAAACTGCGCCGGTTGCAAACATAACTGCGGTAAAAACGATGTACCTGATATAATATTGTTTTGCAGATTTGTGAAATCCGAGCTTGTGAACAATGTAAGGGTCATACCATGTCAGAGTGGTAACGCGGCTGATCACCGTACCCCAGAATATCGCCGCAATTGAGCCAGTCAGTATTGTCAGCCCAATGGATGCTGCCAGATTTACAATCGCCTGCGCAAGAGGCCTGAACCTGCCTTGCCAGAATATTCCCTGCGCATCCCTGAAAATGGTGGATGCGCTCTGCATACCCAAAGTATAAAACATCAGGCATATCGGAAGGACAACCCAAAGGTTGAAAAGATAGTCAGGACCAAGCCAAAGCGTAATAAACGGATTAAACAGAATAAAGAATAATATCGTTGTAAAACCGTAAATCCAAAAACCTAAAAACTGCGTGACATTGAATATTTCATATTTTTTGTCGTCGCTCTCGGTTGCCGCCAAATTTCCGATACTTGCGGTAATCGACCGCATCCCCTGCGAAATCAGGAAGGTGACGTTGTTTGCAATCATGAAGTAATTGGCGTACATTCCCACTTCAATAATACTAAAAAACCGTGAAATTAATATATTATCGGTTCCTGCGACGATTACCATCGCAAATTTATATAGAAATAAAGCGGACACATTTTTAGCCAATTCCTTTTTTACCCTGGAGTCAAGCTTCGGTTTTTGCGGACTTCGCAAAAGCGGGTATTCCCGGCGCACCTTTAAGTAGACGACCGCGTTTTGGGTAATCACGCAAATGATTTGAACAATCAAATACGCAAAATAATCCCTGGCAATGATAAGCGCGACGATCGGCAGGAGGGCATTTAGTAACTTAAATAAAAAATTGATTTTTACAAGCTTATATGCCTTTTGGTCGGCGGTAATCAATGCAAGGTTAAACGTGAAAAAGTAGGAGGTGGCTGTGTTTATGACAAAAAGCAGGTAAATATACTCGAGATGCTCGATCCCCTTCCTGTCGGGTAAAAAGAAATCCAGACAGGGAAGCAAAGCAATGCCGGCTGCTAAGACGACGCAGCCGACTACTCTATATATTTTTTTGTAGAGATTCATATGAGCTAAAATCTCTAAATCATTCTTTTGGGCAAGGGGTTTGTAAAGGCTGTAGATGATGGCGGTGCCGACGCCAAGCTCCGCAAAGGATAGAAGCGTCAGAATGTTTGTGAATAGGCTGGAAACGCCCAGATACTTCGCGCCAAGAATCATTAAAAAGAGTGTTCGCGACACAAAACTCAACAGCAGCGTAAAGACTTGTCCGGCAATTTCGACAGTGACGTTTTTTATTACGTTAGACGTTCTCATAATATTGTTACCTAGCAGCAAATATTTTCTATTTCATTTATCATGCTGCCGATTTGACACGCTTTGTTGATGTAACAGGGCATTATGCTTTCCAGATGGGCCTTGATTTCATCTTGCCGGTTATATATCTCAAAAAACGCATCAGCCAGCATATTGTCGGATTTTAGCATCTTCAGTGGAATGACATAGCCCTCATCCGTGCCGAAAATGTCGCCTGCAATACCGCTTGATTTGACCGAATAGCCTAAAACCAGAGTGGGGACGCACGAGCTGTAGGCGGCAATTGTCGAATGCGTTCTCGCGCCAACGAAAAGCCGACATTTGGATATGAGGTATTTCAGCTGCGACGCATTCAGGCTCTCATTGCCCATCAAAAACACTCTATTGTTTGTGCTGAAAAATTCATGTATCTTTTCAAGTACCGGTAAATCCGTCCCATGCATCACATGGGGCAGGAGCATCACACTATTATCGGTTGCAGCCAATATAGATTCGATCATTTTCACATAAGAACGCAAAACCGTGCTCTCATCACTTCCGTATTTCGCCCTGGTTACCAGCGCACTCGCGTTGACGCCGATGGTTTTGCCCTCCAAAAATCCATCGGGCAAAGGCGTTTTTTCAACCGCCATTGCAAAAGCCGGGTCTGGGTAATAAAACAGCGGTTTTTGAAAATCTGATTTTTTGAACGCCTCAAATGTTATATTTTCGCGTGCCGTTATCACATCAAAAAGCTCAAAGTCCTGCCTAATATTATCGTCAATCTCCGACGGCTCAAGCGAACAGTCGTACATCACCATCTTTGCCGAGGATGTCGAGCGCAATGTTTTGTTCATTTCGTGTATCTCATGAAACATGCCGTAGCTCTTGTCAAAGTTATCGGCCCCGACAAAAACGATGATGTCGGCTGTTCGGCATTCGCGAATTAAACGGCTATACTTCATAAGCGCAGCCCAGCGAAGGTTTTTCACCAGTTTTTTGCAGATATACATGACGACATGCTTCAGAGAATAATGATTAAATGAATATCGCATAACATACCCGTCAATATGCGGGATGTTCTGTGTCGAGTCAAAATCCCTTTCAGCAGAGGACAAAATGATGCGCGAATCCGGAATAGCTTCTTTAACAATGGATGCAAATCCGCGGATAATTGCCTCGGAACCCCGGTTATACTTGCACGCGTTTAAAATAAACATAATATTTTTCAATCGAGCATCTCCTGAAGTCTTTAATTTCAGCAACCGGAATTGTTCATTTTGATTATTCGTTTCTTGCTGCGTGTTCCATTGCATTTCCCTCGACAGCATTCTTAATATATTCAATAGAATACTCTCTTAATTTGTTCAGCTTTTTTTCAACTTCATTATAGTTAATATTTTCAATATGATCCGGGCATGCGATAACAATTCGTTCGTGTAAGCTCAAGCATCCTAATAAATCAGATATCCTGGCTCCATAAATATGATTCAATGTTGTGTAGAAGTTTTTTCTAAAGATAATTGAAAATGCTGTACCGTGAAAGGAGCTTGTCACAATATACTTGGCGTGATTTATCAAGCCTAAAAACTCTGCTGGTCCAATATTATTCAGTTGTATATGTGGTACCCTAAAACGTGTTTTGTAATATGCAAGTTCAACTATCGGCAAACCAGTTTTTTGCGCGAGCTCGTTCGCCGTCTTTAATGTCTCCGGGAGTTTGTATACTTCATAAACCAGGATATATTCAGCAGGTAATCCATTTTTGAAGTGTACAGTTTTTAACCATGTTTCCCAAGGTAATAACAAGGCCGGGTCCAATGTTACGGAAATAGGTTTCTCGGTAATTTCCATCAACATATTCATGGCCGACTCTTCACGAACGGAAATGATGTCCAGATGTTTCAGCAGCGTCTTAAGCTGCTCCATTTCGTCAAAAGTCAAAGCTTGTTTACCAAAGCTTGCTGCATATGAAATTCGTTTCAAGGCTTCTATTTTATGAACGCCAAAAAAAACCGGATCGAATCCTATCGTAATATCCGGATTCCATATTTGGTCGCTGCCGTATAAAATAGCATCATAACTCCCTTTATGAAAAGGTTCGATGTCAAAATTATCTTGACGAAAACTATCAAATTTCCTTTTCTTTTGAATGTTGCCAAATACATTCCGTAGTTTTATAAAATTCAATTTTAAGTCCTTTGAAACGGAAAAATAGTTATATTGCTTAGAAATATACCGAGGCGCATAGTCTATTACATGAACAGAATAACCTATGCTCTCACAAATTTTCTTCAAACCATATACTTGCAATACTGCGCCATAATTATTGGCACCATGAAATGTTAATATTCCAACTTTCATTTTAGTGTCCTACCCAAAGGTCTATATGTAATAAGGATGAATAATGTTTTCGGCATTGTCTTAATACATAAATACTTCATCCTATTTTTCACAGATAAATATCCAAGATATGGTCTAGCTGAACTTAATTTCTCTTGTATTGAATTTGCAGTATATTCTCTGTTTCTGAACTCCATTAATATCCGATCAATACAGGCATTCGCGTAAGCCTTGCTTGTTTGCTTACTGAATTCTGAAGATGAATTCTTTGAAAGCTCCATAATTTTCTCAACTGATTTAAGCAGTGATTTTTGAACTTCATAACATGTACTCTTAGTTAGGCTGTCATTTCGCAGTTTATAAACGTATAGTGGTTTCTGAATGTAGACAATTTTCTCAATTCTACTTATATACTGGCAGCAAAACAATAAGTCTTCCCATACCTTTAATTCTGTATTAAACATCATGTTACTGTTTTTTATGATACGAGCTTGGAAAATCTTATTCCATATATACCCCAGAAATTTATCAGTATCAAAAATATGATTTAAAGTCTCTTTATTTGTATAGATATTTATTGATCCTTTTTTTTTGCTGTATAACAATTTTGTATTCTCTTCAATGAAATAATCAATAATGACCATATCAGCAGAGTAGTTAACCAGGTTAAAATATAGACTCTCTACATAGGCAGGCATAATCCAATCATCTGAATCAACAAATACAATGTAGTCGCCCGTTGAATGAGCAAGCCCCAGATTTCTTGCGCTGCTTGCACCGGCGTTTTGCTGACTCAATACTTTAACATTGCTCTCACTTAAAGCGTAAAAATTGCATAATTCCAGGCTCCCATCAGTAGAGCCGTCATTAATTAAGATTATCTCCAAATTTTTATACGTTTGGCTGATAACGCTCTTGATGCATTTATCCAAGTATTCTTCTGCATTGTAAACCGGAATAATAACACTCACCAACGGTTCCAATTTTGCGCCTCCATGTCTGGTACATTACCCTTTTCGTTAACCAATAAACAGTTCCGATAGAATTTGTGTTGTCAATATGCCCATAAAAAGCATGCAATCTCTTTCGTTTGGCGCTTCTTTTCTGAGGGTGAACGATAAAAATCTTTCCACAGCAATGGGGCTGAAAACGCCGGCTTTTTTCAGGCATTCGTCGTTCATGGCAAAGCGGACCTCTTCAGAGCGCATCATACTGGCTATGTCAATCGGCGCCCTGTATGGAAATTTTTTTCTCCTGGTGATTTGGTCTGGCACATATTTTCGCGCAAGTTTCTTAACGATGTATTTTTCATTAAGTCCCCGGATTTTCAATGTATCTGGAAGCGTGGCGGTAAAATCCGCAACGTCATAGTCGAGGAACGGGTACCGGCACTCGACGCTCTGTCCCATTGAAACGCGGTCCCCCTGAGACGAGAGCAGGTAATTGGAGAACAGCGTCGAAATTTCAAGATATTGCGCCCGACGAATGGGTGACCATGTCCCGAAGCCGGTCGGTAGATCCGTCCAATTCCCGGCGAGTGCATCGTCTCCCTTTATCTCACTTACAAATTCCGGCGAAAAAAACTGCCGGCTGTATTCGCCCAGCTTCCAGCGGGTGAGATGGGAGTTGAACAGGCTCTCTGCATTCGGACTCTTGTAATAATAGGACAAGCAGCCAGAGGGCTGGTCATTGAGGCCTCTGACGAAGTTGTTTACTCTCTTGTACAGTGCAGGCCGGATTTCCGATGCAGGTGCTCTCATGCAGAATTCCCTGATTTTTACTTCCCTGAAAATATCATACCCCCCGAAGAGCTCGTCGGAGCCTTCTCCGGATAGGACGACCTTTATCCCCTCCCTTCTCACGAGACCTGCAAGAACATACATTGGGAACGCCCCCGATCTCAAAAGCGGCGCCTCGGTGTGATAGACTACCTCCCTCAGCAGTGCTGGAATCCGGTCCCTCGAAAACGATACGCTGCGGTGATTTGTCCCGAGTAATTCAGTGAGATACCTCTGATATGGGTATTCATCGAAATTCTCATCGTCAAAAGTCAGTGAAAATGTGTTCAGCCCTGCGCCGCAAACTTTTCCCGCAATGCAGGTGACGAGGCTGGAATCAAGGCCGCCGCTCACATAGAATGACACCGGCACATCGGCGACCATCCTGTCCTTCACAGACTGAATCAGGCGGCGCTCTAGCTCGGCGACGTAATCTTCCTCACTCATGGTGCAAATATCAGCGTCCGAACTAAAAGACATACGCCAGTAGGCTTCAGTCTCGACACATCCATTTTCAAAGACGAGGTAATGCCCCGGCATGACCTGGAGAATGTCTTCGAATACCGACTCGCTTCCAACAGGCGTCCAGAAGGTGAAAACATGCCGGAGCGCCGCTGGGGACAGCGCCGGCTGCACAAGGCCGCTTTTGAAGAGCGCCTTCGCCTCGGAGGCAAAGCTAAAGTCCTGTCCGCGATGAAAATAAAAAAGAGGCTTCTCGCCGAACCTGTCCCTGCCGAGTATAAGTCTTTTTTTTCGTTTATCCCAGATGGCGATCGCGAATTGGCCGTTCAGCGTGTCGAACATTTTCAAGCCATACTCCTCGTACAAATGGGGCAGGACAGCCGTATCGGAGTTGTTGGACAGGCAGTGGCCACGCCGGAGCAGATCCTCCCGCAAAGTCCGATAATTGAAGATCTCTCCGTTGAAGATGACGACGATTTCTCCGTCTTCGCTGAACGCAGGCTGGACGCCGCCCTCCGGGTCGATAATACTGAGGCGGGCGTGTCCAAAGCAGATATCGCCGTCTATGTAAAAGCCCATATCATCAGGCCCACGGTAGCGGATGCTGCCGACCATCTCACGCAAGATCTCGTCGTAGTCCTTTTTTTGCGTTTTGAGGAGTCCGGCAATACCGCACATATACTCATCACCTCTTTAACTATAGTCTTTTCCTCAGATCGCTCCGGCGGATTTTCCCGCTTGCCGTCCTTGGGAGCGCGTCGATAACCTCGTAATATTGCGGGTTTTTAAACGGCGGCAGCAGCTTTTTAACTTGTGCGGCAAGCTGCGTCACGTCAATGAGCACGTCCTGCGGGACGATGAACGCCTTGATCTGCGCATACCCGTCAACGGTTTCCGCAACAGCAGCCGATTCGAGGACGTTCTGACAACTGTTGATGGCCGCTTCGATCTCGGCAGGGCTGATCCTGTGGCCCATAAACTTGATGATGTCGTCCTTACGCCCTTTGATGTAAATAAACCCGTCCTCGTCCATAACGGCGAGGTCTCCGGTGTAGAGCCAGCCGTCTCGCAGGACTTCTCGTGTCGCGGAATCATTACGCCAGTAACCCTGCATAATGTTACCCCCTGAGGCGATGACCTCCCCGACCTCGCCGGGTTTGACGTCCTGACCGCTCTCCGTGACGACACGGAGCGTGACGCCGGGAATGGCTTTTCCAACGGATCCCCTTTTATTAACGATCAAGGCAGGCTCCAGGAAACTCAGGCGTGCAGACGCCTCCGTCTGCCCGTACATGACGTAGACCTTGATATGGGGTGCCAGATTCAGTAGCTTCATGATATCCTCGAAGCAGGTACTCTCGCCGGCAAACGTCATATAGTTCAGATATCTGAGATGCTCCGCTCTCAAAAATCCCTGTTTAAGAAGGATGTTGAGAAACGAGCCAACGGTCGAAAAGCCGGTTGCTTTGCTCTCGCAGAGCTGTTCGATGATTTTGATGGGATAAGATGTCCTGTTTTCGATAAAAATTGTGCTGCTGGCCCTCGTATGCGTTAAAAGCAGGGAATTCCCGTAGGAATAACAGAAGTTGACGACGGCGAGAAGGGAATCTTTTTCAAGAAGCCCGAGATAGGAGATAATGGAATCTGTATTGGTCCGAAGGTTATCATGAGAAAGCACGACCCCCTTCGGCATTCGCGTCGTTCCGGAGGTATACAAGATGAGCGCTGGCGCGCTGCCGTCATCGGCGGCTTGGCCAACTGGTTCCTTCTCACCAGCCCGTCCGACAGTTACGAGGTTGTCCAGGATGAAGATCAAACGCTCCGGCAGCTTCGGGCCAATGTCGGAGAGCCTTTTTTTAAAGACGGAGTTCGTCATAACGAGGACCGGGTCAGCGTCAGCGGCAATAAACCGGACGACTTCCATTGTCAAATTTTTGTTGATTGGCACGACGATGGCACCGAGATACAGTACCGCGAAGTACGCAGCTATATACTCTGCTGAATTGTCCAGATAAATAAGGACCCTATCGCCTCTTTTCACTCCCAGTATTTCAAGGGTGCCCGCCAAAAAAACCGTTTTTTGGCAAAGCTCCAGATACGTCAAGGCCTTGTCTTTATCAACGACAAAAATTTTGTCGGGATATAGCCGCGCGCTGTCCTTTAAAAATAAAAAGATATTATTCATACGCATGCCCCCTGTATCTCATGCGCTGCATATTTCGCGAGTTTTGTTTTCACATCGGCTATGACCTCGTTGTCACCGCAGCAAGAGAGCTTTTCAAGACCTTCATCCCGGTCTAATAAACCCTCTCGCACAAGACCGGCGATTTCAAAAGTATATGGGTTGAAGCCGTAATCATGAAGATGGATTGCGTTGGCATATGAATTGAGTTGGCAATTTGTACTGTTCGTGTCCGTATCGAGAGGCTTTTTCCAGCCGAGGCGCCCGATTGACGAGAGTACCGCCTCTTCATTATACCGGCTGAAGACGAGAGGATACAGGAGCGCAGGGATATCAGCGCAACGCTGTTCAAGCCATTCATGTTCATTAAAATACCTCCGATAACCATCTCCGAGATTTTTCACAATTGGCTCCATGATCTGCCGCTCATTGGCCAGAATCATCCGGTAATCCAGCTTCATTATGGGGCTTTTGACTGGTGCCTGCCCTGGTGTCCAGCCGAAGCAGATATAAGGGATCTGCCTGTTTATCGCCTCGCGGTACGCCGCTGATTTGATAAGTCCGATGCAGGCTGTACAGACAGAACTCGCCCTTTCCAGTGCTTTCCTGGGGAATATCTGTTGCTGAGACGCCAGATTAAAAATGGCGGACAGCTTCGAAAAATCAGGACTGACGATCAGGTTGTCGACGCCGAGCCGCGCTGTCACTTCATGGATGTTATTTAAACACTGCTCTGTCAGAAAACCGTTGTCAAACGTCATAGCCAGGACCGACGCACCGTATTTCTCTACGAGCGTCATGAGTGTGAAGGTGCTGTCCTTTCCGCCGCTATAGGCCAGCAGCACCTGGTAGGGTTTATCCCTGGCGGCATCAAAAGCCACTTTAAGCTTATTTTCGGCATCGTCTATTTCAGCCTGAGATAGTCCGGCAGCTTGTCCGGTGCGCAGGCAGTAATTACATAGGCCGTCATCATCGATATGAACGCTGAAAATCTTATCGTTCAGCGTGCAGTTTCTGCAGATCTTCAAAGCGTCATCCCCTTTTCATCATTGCTTTTCGCAAAATAAACCGGCTAACGCAGTCGACCGAGTCCAGGTTGTCCGGCAGAATTTCGTCATTAGACACGGTGATGTTGAATTCCTTCTCTATGTAGGTGAGAAGCTCCACGACTCCGAGCGAATCAATAACGCCGTAACCCAGAAAGGACATATCATTTGTTAATTCGTTCTCTTTGTATCCGAATAGATAATTTTCGAATATAAACTTGCGGATATTATGTATGATCTCCTCTAATTCAATATTTTCCTTCAATGAAACATCTTTCTCCAATGCATTATTTCCGATCATAAAATCTCCTTCTTATCTTAAGCCTTTCAGTACCCAGCGCGAGTCCTAGTTTGATATCAGTACATGTACTCAAGTATAATTTAAGGGCAACACAAAATAACGCCTTTTATGTCGATTTAATCCAAAAAAGTATAAGAAGCAACAGGACCCGTTCGTAAATCGGTGGTTCTTTGTTCATAGATTTACGAACGGGTTTTCAAACTTTTTTGTTTGTTAATTGCTCGTTTATCTATTCGACCTTTGTGATCACGATTGCCATTGCATCAGTCGGAGCCGAACCGCTGCTCCATACGCTGATGAGGTCGTTCGTATCGATCGCCTGGATGCTGGAGAACGGGAGCACAGTGACCGAGTACGTATCGTTCTCGACATAGTAGACCAAGCAGCCAGCAGCATAGGTGTACGAGCTCGAGGTTCCTGCCGTATTAGCCGTGATACCCCCAATGTCGGTGGTATAGCCTGTGCCGCTGCACACCGCAGACGATACGTTGATACCCGTTATTATTTCCCCGGTGCTGTCGAGCGAGACGTTATAAAAACCCCATGCACCTTCACTGATCACTTGTTTCAGAGGCAACCGTAGTGTTAGAGTAACGAGCGTGCCATCCAAATAACAGTCATATTGGTACGTATCTCTAGCGCCGATGTAAAGCCAGTGGAGTGATTGGAACTGGCTGACGATTAATTGGTGTCCTGCTGAATCACCAACGGCTCTAGTTGTGACGGTAATTTTAGCGACGTCAGATTCATTCCACTCTGAATCTATGGCGACGATAAATACGTCATAGGTGGTTGATGCAGACAAATTTGCAATATGCAAGGTTGTGTCCAGAAGAGCGCTTGACCAACCGGTCGGGTGGTTCATAAAGACCCCGGCGTTGGAGTCGTCTCCATCGGTCCCACGCATGACGTCATCAGGACTCGGGTCTTCACGGTTCGTGTCACGCACATATGCGACCCAATGATACTGTACAACATTGCTCACTTCATCGCTCTGCATCAGAACATCCGTGGTGTTTGAACCGGTGAGGGCTTCTATCGGGTATCCCGACTTAACTACCGGCGCCGTCGTGTCGTCCAACGTTGCAACAGGTAAAGTTACAACAGCAGATTTGTTACTGTTTTCATCAACTGCGACGATAAACACATTGTATGTCCTGTTTCCATACACATTCATCACAGACATGGACGTCGCAAGGTCGCTGAAGTTGACTAAGTCGGTGAAGCCGCTTCGGAGAGCGAGACCTTTATGTCCGGCGCCATCAGTACCCGCCATAACATCATCAGCATCCGGGTCCGGGTGTCCCAGGTCATTGGGATATGCAACGTAGTAAAATGTTACAGCTTTATCGGCTTTTACGAGAACATCAAAGCTGTTTGATTCGATGTCTTCTGCATAAGGATATCCATCCTCAAACGGGGTACGTGCATATACAGTGATTGCTTGGGTTGCTGTCTTTCCCGAGAAAGTTATTGTAATCTCCGTGTCGCTTTCCGTAAGCGCTCCGGAGGGATCGCAGGTGTATCCGGTGACAGTGGCCGTAGAATTGTCATTATACGTCGCAGTGATAACCATCCCGGTCGGACTAAATGTATCGCCAACAACGTACGAGATTTTATTCGGTGCATGTGTCACAGCAATGCCGGTGACCGTTTTCGCCGAAACAGTGATTGCTTGGGTTGCTGTCTTTCCCGCGTAGGTTATTATAATCTCCGTATCGCTTTCCGTAAGCGCTCCGGACGGATCGCAGGTGTATCCGGTGACAGCGGCTGTTGTATTATCGTTATACGTCGCAGTGATAACCATTCCGGCTGAAGTAAATGTCTCGCCAGCAACGTACGAGGTTTTATTCGGCGCATGTGTCACATCAATGCCCGTGACCGTTTTCGCCGAAACAGTGATTGCCTGGGTTGTTGTCTTTCCCGAGAAAGTTACTATAATCTCCGTGTCGCTTTCCGTAAGGGCTCCGGAGGGATCGCAGGTGTATCCGGTGACAGCGGCTGTTGAATTGTCATTATACGTCGCAGTGATAACCATTCCGGCTGGATTAAATGTATCGCCAACAACGTACGAGGTTTTATTCGGTGCATGTGTCACAGAAATGCCCGTGACCGTCTTCGCCGAAACAGTGATTGCCTGGGTTGTTGTCTTTCCCGAGAAAGTTATTGTAATCTCCGTGTCGCTTTCCGTAAGGGCTCCGGAGGGATCCCAGGTGTATCCTGTGACAGCGACCGTTGAATTATCATTATATGTCGCAGTGACAATCATTCCGGCTGAAGTAAATGTCTCGCCAGCAACGTACGAGGTTTTATTCGGCGCATGTGTCACATCAATGCCCGTGACCGTTTTCGCCGAAACAGTGATTGCCTGGGTTGTTGTCTTTCCCGAGAAAGTTATTGTAATCTCCGTGTCGCTTTCCGTAAGGGCTCCGGAGGGATCCCAGGTGTATCCTGTGACAGCGACCGTTGAATTATCATTATATGTCGCAGTGACAATCATTCCGGCTGGATCAAATGTATCGCCAACAACGTACGAGATTTTATTCGGCGCATGTGTCACATCAATGCCCGTGACCGTCAAGGCAACACCACCGCCGCCGCTGATCACGCCACCCCCTCCGCCGCCGGTGCTTTGACCTGTAACGGGCTTCCCGCTGCTGTCGGTCGGACCTTGGGTGACATTGCTGCCGACTTTAACTGAAGCTGGTACATTACCGTTAATAATTATGCCGTTGGCATTAACATTTGCGTTTGCTATTGTACCGTTATTCTCAATAGTGGACCCTGCTGCAGCTTCTGAGAAGGAAAGAGTTTTGACAGTCGATTTCGAGTCAATAGTGGCGGATGAGTGTGCTGCTGTCATATTCAGGTTTTGTATATTCGCCCCGACTGCGTTGACATTGACATCAGCAGCAATGGTAACATTCACAAACGAACCGCTCAGAATAATATCGTCTGTACCATCATCGACGACGACCGCGTCGACAACTGCCCCGTCTGCTGTGACAGCCATAATTGAACCATCATCCAACTTTTGCATAATTATATTCGATATATGACTGTCACCGGTGATATGTATGGAATTAAGCCCGCCGCCACGAATAATCGTATTGCCGGTGACGATCACATTATTAAGTGTCAGGTCGCCATTTCCGACCCCTTCAGAAATGATAAGGTCACCGCTAATCGTCATATTATTAAGAGTGGCACCGGATGTGTTGACAATAACCGTCCCGTCGACGGAGCCGGTATATTCTTTTGCAACGGAGCAGATTGTTGCTATTGCATTGTTTAAAATTGTTACAATTTCAGCCCTACTTATCATCGCCTTGGGGTTAAAGTTATTTTCATATCCTTGAATAAATCCTTTTGTGGCCATCCCATTTACATATGCAACTGCCCAAGATGATGTCAGGGCATTATCTGCGAAGTTTACAGTTGGCGTGACACACTCGTCAACGCCTAAAGCACGGGCCAGCATGACCGCTGCTTCTTCCTTCGTTATCTTATCTGTTGGACGTATCAAATTACCGGCGCCTAAAATAATTCCAGCCGCATTTGCCTTAAGTACTGCATCCGTATAGAATGCTTGTCCTAGATCAGAGAAACTATTCGTTGCTTCTTTTTGATATTTCATTATATTGTCGATAACAACGGCCAATTCTCCGCGCGTTATAGGATCATCAGGTCGGAATCTTCCATCTGATCCTTGGACGATACCCCAATCACGCCACTTTACGATTGCAGCTTGTGCCCAGTGACCGTTGATATCGGTGTTAATACCAGCTGCAAGCGAAGAGATGGGCATTAGAAATAAAACCATGGTAAAAACGAGTGCCAAGCTCAATATTTTTTTCTTCATTACAATTATCCACCTTAACATTTTTTACCGATTAAGTTACTTCCATTATTTTCCTTAATAGGTAAATTAATGCTACAACAAAGTTTATAATTTGTCAATGAGAAGTCAGTGCTTATTTTCATTTAACTTAATAATGTTTATTACTTAATGATTTTTAAGTATGACTGGATGAGGAGTAGAGTGCATCCAAGCTCGAATGCATTTGATTCATTTGCACATTTCCATACTGAATATTTTTGTACACGTCTAAAACAAAACCCTTTCAATATAAACATTGCAAACGTTCTTAAATGCGAATGATTTGTCTGTAAGCGTCTACATAAGAGATAATAGATAACCGCCGCGGCGTATCATTTGGCAGCTGCGCCGGTTCCAATCACGCACTGATAAAAACATCTGTGTTTATTCTCAATATCATGATTTACGAAATCTCTGTTTCACCCCTTAAATTGACATTCGATTTCGGCGCAAGTACTCGCTGTAGAAACGACTTATTTTCCTCACAGCTTTATTCTGACACCATATTACAGCGTAAAAGTGGTAAGCTTGTATTTATTAGAGTTGCCCCTAAGCATCGCTTCTAAATACCGGAATTGAAAATATATGTAAGGATAAATTGCTTTTTGCGGAGATTGACTCGCGCATGGCCAGAGAGGGCACAAGCTGGATAGGCGCGGGTGCGATCATCTTGCAGTGGGCTTTTGTCAATATCTTCGAAAGGATAATTATGGCAATTTGGAAAAATACCTCTACCCGCAAAACAGTAAAAAAAACTGCGGCAGCTACCGCAGTTACTATTTTTATTCTTGAGGCTGCTATTATTGGGGGAATCATGACTGCAAATTCACCCGCTAAAACACAGTTGAATTCATTTGATTCAACAGCTTATTCCTCAGCCTCGGGTAACAATATAGGGTTATCAAATGAAACAACCAAGATAGCAAACATTCCTTTAACAAAATTGCCAGATAATTTGAACAACAGTGATAATACAGTATTATACTGGCAGAATGTCAAAGCATTTGGTGCTAAAGGTGATGGGACGACGGATGATACGAAAGCAATTCAAGATGCTATTAATGCCGGAATGCATATATTTTTTCCAGTAGGAACTTATATCGTTGACCAGATAACTATATCAAACGTCAATGGTTATGTCATATGGGGTTATGGTGCCACCATAAAGAAAAAGGCAGGATCAGTAATATGGACGAGAATTCTAGATATAACATCCACTAAAAATATGACAATTCTTGGCCTAACACTTGACGGCAATAAACAAAATGTTTCTGGATCACCAAAAGGAGGCTGTGGGAGTATCTATGCTAAGGGTTTAACAAATTTTTTGTTTCGAGATATGAGAATCTGTAATTCATTATATGGCCCTGTTATTCTTAGCGATTGTCATTATGGAGATATCGTCAATACCAGCTTTGATGATATCGATGTTGGCGTACTCGGCATGAACTTAGCAAATTCGTATATTGACATAAATAATTGTTCATTTACAAACGGCACTTCAGAGGGAATCTCCTTTGGTATTTATACAGCAATTACTGCTGGTGACTTTAAGAAGATAGGTTATCATAATAACATTAATATTACGAATTGCAGATTTCTGAACAAAAATGCAAATTGTATTCAATTACGTAATGTTAAAAATGTTTTGATACTAAATAATTCTTTAGAGAGAAGCGATACAACAAAAGCAACGACCGGTATTGTAATAGACCCGGATGCTGTAACGGGAGTTGATATCGTGCCGGATAATGTCATCATTCAATCAAATCTGATTAAAGGAATGCGATTTGAGGGCATTTTAATAACAAAGGGCACAAATATGGTTGTCAAAGACAATTACTTCGACAGTGTTCAATCTTTTAATATAACCTCCAAATGTGCCTGTATCATTAAGAACAATGTCTTTGTCAATATACAGCCAGGTGTGCAGACGATCTCTGCGCTTAGCAATGATATAAAGATACTGGACAACTATTTCAAGCTGGATTCCGTACCTGTTCCTTGTGTCATCCGTATATCGTCGGCTACTGCGGGTATCGAGATTATCGGTAATAATCTGAGTAAAAGCATCTCAAATAACAGTCTCTATATCGCATATAGTAATAGCTCACCAAGCGCCTGCATCATATTAGATAATTATGGACTTTAAGCATTTATGCGCGAAATAAATACGATTATTTGTCAGTTCCGAAACTGCATGATACAGCAGTTTTGGAGCTTTTGAATACGACGTGCCGAAATTGACAGTTGCGTCGGCGGGATTTTACACTTGCGGCGCGGAATATTGACAGTCACAACGGCGGTGCTTTACACGCTCAAAACTGTAGTACAATTGGATTTATGTACCACTAAGAGGTGCAAATAAATCTAAGGAGGTCATCAGGTGACCAACTACAGAGAAATCCTACGGCTACGAAGTCTCGGATTCAACAACAGCAATATAGCAATGAGTTCAGGTACCTCCAGACCAACAGTAATCACGGTTTTACAGCGCGCGGCGGCTCACGGGCTTGATTGGCACACAGCAGAAGGACTGAGTGACCGTGATTTGGCAGAGAGGCTTTTCCCACAAAACATCGAAAAACCGGCGTACAAAATACCCGACTATGAGTATGTACATCGAGAAATGGCAAAGCCCGGCGTTACGATGCAGCTGCTGTGGTTTGAGTATTGCGATAAGTGCCGTGATAGCGGTGATATACCATATCAACTGACCCAGTTTAAGAAATACTACCGCGATTTTTCTGTGAAGACTAAGGCTACGATGCATATCAATCGCAAGCCCGGCGAATTGCTGGAGGTTGATTGGGCTGGGCAAACAGCAGGTATTGTCAATACCGATACTGGTGAGTTGATTGATGTTTATGTATTCGTGGCGGCACTGCCCTACAGTGGCTACGCATATGTCGAGGCATTTCTTTCTCAAGATCAGGAGTCATGGATAACCGCCCACGTCAACGCCTACAACTTTATTGGTGGCGCAACGCGTATTCTTGTACCTGACAACCTTAAGACCGGCGTTGTCAAAAATACAAAGGCTGAGGTTGTCCTCAACCGAAGTTATCAAGAACTGGCTGAGCATTATGGTACGGCGATTATTCCGGCCCGTGTACGTACGCCTAAAGACAAATCCACCGTTGAGGGTGCTGTCGGTATCATATCAACTTGGATTCTGGCTGCTATCCGCAACCAGCGCTTTTTCTCCCTACGTGAGCTGAACGAGGTTATCCGAGAAAGGCTTCACATATTTAATCACAAACCATTTCAGAAAAAAGAAGGCAGTCGAGCTACATTGTATACAGAGGAGCGGATATCACTGTTGCCGCTTCCAGCAAGCTCGTATGAGCTTGCTGTGTGGAAAATCGCTACGGTCACGTTCAATTATCATATCGCGGTGGACGAGCAGTATTACTCTGTCCCACACGAGTACATCAAGCACAAAGTGGATGTACGCTTGACTCGTAACGTAGTGGAAGTGTTCTTTGACGGCAGCCGTATTTGCTCCCACGTCAGGCTGAATGGCCGCAAAGGTCAGTACAGTACTCAAGAACCCCATATGCCATCCAACCATCAACAATACACCCAATGGAACGGCGAACGGTTCAGAACCTGGGCGGTAAAAATAGGTGAAAGCACAGCCGTCGTTGTGGAAACAATTCTGACAAGTTACAAAGTGGAGCAGCAGGGTTATCGCGCCTGTATGGCTCTGCTGAAGCTTGCTGAACAATTCGCACCGGAACGCTTGGAGGCTGCCTGTGCCAAAGCGCTGTTTTACACGCCGCGTCCCAGTTACAAGGCAATACAGACAATCCTAAAATCCGGGCAGGATAAGGCCCTGCCCTCCGCACCTTCAGAAAAGTCCGAGTTCGGCTTCACCCGAGGTGCCGACTACTACGGAAGGGGGCGGAAGTGATGCTCGACAATAACACCCTAATGAAACTCCATGAGATGAAACTCAGTACTATGGCTGGAGTGTTTCGTAATCAGCTAATGGATAATACAGTCTATGGTCTCTCCTTTGAGGAGCGATTCGGATTGTTGGTGGATGCCGAATGGATATCTCGGAAGAATCATCGTTTGACACGGCTCGTCAAATTGGCAGGTTACGCATTTCCGAACGCCTGCATTGAAGATATCGAATACCATTCTGACCGTCATCTGGACAAATCGCTAATTGCCCGGCTCGGAACATGCGGCTATGTAAACGAGCATCACAATATTATTATTCTTGGTGCGACAGGCAGCGGCAAGACCTATCTATCCAACGCTTTCGGAATGACTGCCAGCCGTAATTTTTTCAGCGTTCGTTATGCACGGCTACCGGACTTGCTCGGTGAATTGGCTATCGCCAGAGCCGAGGGCCACTACAGCAAAGTTATCAAAGCGTACAAGCAGGTCAATCTGTTGATATTGGATGAATGGCTGCTGTACCCGTTGAAAGAGAGCGAAACCCGCGATCTGTTGGAAATTGCAGAGGGGCGATACAAAAAAGCCTCGACGATCTTCTGTTCTCAGTTTGATGTCGGCGGATGGCACTCGAAAATCGGCGAGCCGACTCTCGCTGACGCTATCTGTGACCGCATTGTCCACGATTCTTACACCATAGTCATCGGCGGTGAGGACTCCATGCGTAAGCGCAAGGGAATAGCAGAAGCCTGATACTTGAGATCGGGAGGGCAACTCCGCAACCCACAACTTTGCTGGAGCTGCCCTCCTGTTCCGAAAGATCCAATACACAATGGGTGTCAAATCCGAGCGTCGCGACTGTCAATGTTCCGCGCCGCTGCTGTTAAACCCCGCCGACCCGAGCTGTAAAACGCCACCGACATATGCAGAGCTTTTTTTTAGGGTGTAAAAAATGTCGCAATATCTGTTTAGGTGATACTATACTTTTGGCCTTGCCTTCCCAATCAGGCGGTCGGCACTTTATATTCAAATTATTCATATGATAAAAGAGTAGGAAATCATTGATGGACGACCCGCTATTTTACTGAAAGGATGTATTTTATGGCTTCTCTTATTAACGACTATGCAACTTGCTCAACAGCAAGAAACTCAACGGCAAAAACTGCGACGGTTTCAGGCTTTTTGCTGGCTGCAGGCTCTCTTTTCGTCATAAATTTTGTCAATGGTAATTCTGCCACAAATCCAACTCTAAATGTGAACAATACAGGTGCGAAAGCTCTGAATTCAGGGAACTCAGCTGCAGGAAATTTACCGGCTAATTTTAAAGCGCTTATCCAATATGACGGAACAAACTATAATATTCTAAATTACCAGGTTTCGAATTCCTCAATTTTTGTCAACGGGATCTTAAAAGGGGACGGGTCAGGCAATATCTCAGCGGCTATACCAAATACAGATTACACGACTCCAGCAGCCCTTTCCAGCGGCCTGGCGACAAAAACAACCGCCCTTCTTCAAATGACAGGATATTCTGTGCCAAGCAGTACTTCCGCGATTGTGGTAACAGATACGATCAACTCGGCAATAGGTAAACTCGAAAAAGGATTACAAAATGCAGGAAACGGTGGCGGAGGTGGAAACGATAGTAATAACGATTGGCAGAATGTAAAAACATTCGGTGCAAAAGGTGATGGGACAACAGACGATACAAACGCAATTCAAGATGCGATAAATGCCGGGAATCAGGTGTACTTCCCCTCTGGAACCTATATTGTCAATCAACTGTCTGTATCAAATGCAAAAAATGTGATTTTTTGGGGGTACGGCGCGACTTTAAAGAAAAAAGCCGGCTCATCAACATGGACCAGAATACTCGATATATCATCAACCGATATCATGAAGATTCTTGGTCTGACCTTCGATGGTAATAAACCAAATGTCGCGGGGTCGCCGCAACAAGGCTGCGGAAGTATTTGGGCCTCTGGTCTGACGAATTTTCTATTTAGCGATCTGAAGATCTGCAACTCCTATTACGGTGTCGACAACCTGATAGATTGTCATTATGGTAATATCGTCGATTGTATCTTTGACGATATTGATGTCGGCATACTTGGCATGAATATTGCCAATTCATATATTACCATTGACAATTGTACCTTTACAAAAGGAACTTCGGAGGGTATCTCATTTGGTATTTATACCGCCATTACGCCTGCCGACTTTGCGAGATTCGGGTATCATGACCATATTATGATTACGAATTGCAGATTTCTGAACAAAAATGCAAACTGCATTCAATTGCGTAATGTCAAGAATGTCTTTATTTCGAATAATTATCTTGAGAGAACTGATACAACAAAAGCGACGACGGGTATTGTAATTGACCCGGATGCCGTAACAGGAGTCGATATCGATCCGGATAATGTCATCATCCAATCGAACCTGATTAAAGGAATGCGATTTGAAGGCCTCTTGATAACAAAGGGCACAAATATGGTAGTCAAAGATAATTACTTCGACAGCATTCAATCATTTAATATAACCGCAAAATGTCCATGTATCATTAAAAACAATGTTTTTGCCAATATACAGCCAGGTGTGCAGACGATCCTAGCGCAGAGCAATAATATAAAGATGCTGGATAATTATTTCAAGCTGGATTCCGTATCTGTCCCGTGTGTCATCCGTATACAGTCCGCTACTACCGGAATCGAAATTATCGACAATGTTTTGAGTAAAAGCAGTACAAACACAAGTCCCAGTATTGCATATAGTAACAGCTCACCAAGCGCCGTCATCATATCAGGTAATTACGGGTTTTAAAACAGTAGAAACTTCATAGCACAATGTATATAACTACCGTCTGCTAAAGAGGCTTTCTCTTTAGACAGACGGTTTTTGATAGCAGATAATTCGACAACTCTTTCCTTCACACCCCTACTCAATCCATTTTATCTTTTCTTTTATCACTATTGCGGGTATGCCTGCTACAATCGTGTTCGGCGGTACATCCTTTGTGACAACGGCGCCTGCGGCAACAAGAGCACCATCTCCGATAGCGACGCCTTTTAAAATTTTGGCATTTGCGCCGATCCAAACATGATTCCCTATAGTCACAGGGGCCGATAACATATTTCTCCCGTTCTCAGTAACGACCGTATGGGAGTCGGAATCCATGATTGAAACCTTTCGGCCGATTAAAACGCCGTCCCCAATTGTCACACTGTTGACGCATCGAATATCCGTTCCAGCATTCACGAAGCAATTATTTCCTATCGTTAAATGGGCATTTTCAAAGACGCAGACGTCGCAGCCATAAACAAATGTTGCATATCCATTTACTGTAAGTATTGCTTTATCCTCTAATTTCAGCAGCATCTCCGCTCTCGATCCTTTGATTTTATTGATATTCAGTAATAAACGGCCATTTAAGCATACCTGAGCGCGTTTGTGAATTTCACATACAGATTGTTTAAACGGGATCAAATAGCAGCCGCGCGCGCGAAAGGTTCTTTTTCGGAATATATTGATGCGCAGTGACAGTAATACGCGGGTTCTGATAAGCAACCTTAATAACCACCGCACATGATTCAAGACGTCATGCAGCTTCGTCATCAAACCAACGTCACTCCTTTTTCTGACATACAGCAGTTTCGCAAAAGATATAATAATGTCTTTTTCATTGCGGTTAAGCGAAATAAACCAGGTACAAGATGCATACACCATCAAAAAAACAATAACCTTTCCGATCAGGCTGCCCCAACCGCTCCCTCCAATGACGCCAATCAGCAATCCAGCAGATAATGAGAGCATAATGGTCAACCAAAAGCCGGTAAAAATCGACTTAAAGTATACCCACATATTTACCTTCAAAACTTTGGAATAAAGAATATATGCGGCAACATTACTGCCGAGTATACCCGTAATGGCTGTACCCAGCGCAGAACCGACCGCGCCGAAGCGGGAAGCCAGAGGGATGGAAATCAACACATTGACAACCGCCTTTATTGCGTAAATAGTCGTAATGCCCTTCAGCTTATTTTGAGCTGTCAGCGCTTCCCCAAAGGCTCCTCCCGTAAAAGGGATAAAATAAGCCCACATCATTGCGAGCGCAATCCAAAAGGACATTCGGTATTCTCTGCCAACCCATAACTCTACAAATTGTTGCCCAAACACTGTAAAACCGACGATGATGGCTGTCAGCACAGTGAGCTGTGCTCTGCCCGATTTCGTAAAAATACGCATGTAATTTTTATCTTGCTCGTTTTTTATCGCATGTACTTGTGTTAATTTAGGCAATACCATACTGATAATTGAAAACCCAAATTGCTGGAATAAATTATAAATGGTCATACCGATTGCGCAAATAGTGACCTGGTTCGTCCCGGACGTTAACCCCACGATGACTTTATCTGTTTGTTCATCGAGAATACTCAGAATGGTAAGCGCAAAGAGCAAACCCGAATAACCAATAATTTCTTTTAACAGCTTTCGATCGAAATAGATTAAAAGAAACTTTATGCCCAGAATTCGTTTACAATATAAAAAACGAGCCACGCTAAAAGCAATATTGAGAACGGTGTCGGTTATCACAATTGACACCGCATGGTATCCCATTAGGAGCAGGATCGTCATGATTATATAGCGCATAACTGTTCTTATAATTATGAGCAGCCTGTCCGCAGGGAATTTCTCGTATCCTTTCATAATAGCGGAGAACGACTGGAATAAAAAGGACGCCGAAATATTAAGCGAGAGGATTATGAACATTTCCTTCGCGGATTCAATTTGATCTGAGCCCAGTGCGTTATGAAAAATCCTGTCCAGGTTGAAATAAAGCCCCAAGCATACAGCCAAGACAAAGATACCGATCAATATATAGACCCTTAAACAGATCGCGAGAAAATTCCGCATGGATTCTATGTCTTGTTCCGCCCTATATTTTGCAACGTAACGCGTAATCGTCGTGCCCAGTCCGAGATCGAATATCACCATGTATCCGACAAGAGATCCGATCATCTGATAGAGGCCATAATCGGATTGTCCGAGCTTGCTGACCAAAAAAGGTGTGAAAGCAAGGCCAACAACGACATTAAGTATTGTTGAAACGTACGACAGCAAGGCGCCAGACTGATATCGGAAATTACTCGTTTTCATACTGCCTGATACCGTCCAAATGATTTTGTTAAGTAATTGAATGCTTCTCCCCTTTTTTTTTGAATGATTGTGTTAACCATAATGAAATCCATTGCAAAGACATCTTCAAATTTCTTGATTTCTCTTGAATGTAGAATATTAAAATCTCTTGCCAGCGTATCGATTCTTGAATTCATTGTCTGCTGTTTTTCCAAGCCAACCCGATCAAATACAACAAACGGTCTATTGAATATGAGTGAAAATACGCAGCCATGAAATGAATCCGTGAGAATAATATCGGCATGAGCAACCAAGTCAAGAAATTCTGCAGGACCGGCCGCGTAGAGCTCGGTATCGCAGGGATTGTTTAACGTCAATACCGGTATATTGAGTCCTTGGGCATATTTTGCAATACTTTTATGAATAGGGTATATGATTTTCCCAAGAAAATAGGCCAGAATATATCCCTTTTCTGGTCGGCACTCCGTTTTATTTGCAAATGAAAGCCATTCTTCTTTAGTGAGCAGCATTGTCGGATCCGGTACTACCTGCACACTTCTGCCCGTAAGGTTTTCAATGATTTCTCGTCCGCGTTCTTCTCTTACTGAAATTGCATCAATGCTATTCAAATGATAACGATAGTATTCATGCTGTTCAGGCGGAATATTCGAGACACCGAAGCTGGATGCATAAGCAATTCTTTTAGATTTGTAAGTAAAATCGAGAAAATAAAAGGGATCTGTTCCTTCATAATAAGGATTCCATATCTGGTCGCTGCCGGCGATAAAAACGTCGTATTTTAAATTAAGGCTGGTCAGATCGCTCGACATGCTGTAATCCTCTTCACTCTTATTGATATGCTTGTGCGAAAAGGTCCGAAAGCGTTCATAACGCTTTTTTTCCAGATCCGGATGTTTATGTTTGTATACGTATTTCCTGATGATTCTGCCTATTTCATATCTCCATGCGCCGACGCTCTGCCATTGCCTGAGTGTTTTCATTATCTGAGGCCTATCCGTCGTCGAAAATTCCTCGTTATATTGAATGGTCTCCGACTCATATCCGAATCTTTTTATAACCTGCTGCAAGGCAAGATTTTGCAGCACATTTCCATAATTCAAATCAGGACTCGTGATCGTCACAATGCCGCATTTCATTATATTCCGAACCTCTTCTCATTCACTATTTAACCATTTTTGTAATGAAGCAAACTGTTTGTTCATGAAAAAACCATTCGGGAAGATTTTGTTTAACATCTTTGGCCTGAGAGGCATAGCAATTATTGAATACAAATTGTTTATGGGCCATTACATTACCCGACAGTAAAAAAGCATCGTCTCCTATAGCCGAACAAGATATAGGCACAACAATAACCTTATCGCTGAATTCATCGGCCACACTCCGACTGACGATTACGTGATGCCGATGTCCATACTCACCCTCCTGATTGTGGGTGTAAACCGTATCGCACGACGGAAAATCTCTTTTGATATTTCTGATAATTTTCTTGACATTCTTATTATTGAACAGAAAGGAGAAGACCGTTCGATCCGGAATCTTCAGCATATAGCCCTGCACGTCGTAATACCTCATTGCCTTATAGAACTCTTTTCGCCGGGTGAAATCATACCCATTTGTCAGGCAAAAAACCACCACATCTCTTTTTTCTGACAGCAAAACGTGACTGAAAAACAAGGTCTCATCATCGGGATGGGCAAGTACCATTATTTGTTTATAGTGCTGTTTAACAAGCCTTTTATAGGAAAATATATCCGGCAATAAATAGTACACAAAACCTAATAAAAAATTAACAGTAAGATGAAGCTGAAACATCATGGGAACAGCATTACTTCCATATGCACTATTCATACAGCTATCCTCCATTTTCTTCTATAAAACCCCAACATTTTCTTGATTGACGTAAAAAACTTCATAATTGGATTTTGAATATGCTTTGTCGTGAGAAACACATAAGGTTTGACATCATTTCTCCATGATAAGGCCCACCAATGTATTGTAAATGAATTTTCGGTAAGGCAGTTCATATCGAAGACTTCGCCATACGGTAAAGGGTAAAAATACTCTTGCTCATAAATTTGAATATTCTGCAAAGTTTCACTTTTCTTGAAAACGTATGTAAATATATTGGTATTAACATACATGTCGATATGCCAGATCTGCTCATCATAAAACTCTATCATGGATATCAGTATGTGACTTCCTTTACTGAATCCCATTATGCCGCAGCTGATCGTCTGGGGGTCATCTTTTCCGACAAATGCGTCATTGTCTAAAAATGGATCTAGTTTTTTCAAAACGAACATATCTGTATCTAAATAAATGCCGCCGTTCTCATAAAGGATTTTCAATCGAAGATAATCTGCCATAAAAGCCCACATACGCCTTTTTCGGCATTCGGCAAAGAACCGATTTTCCATGGTAATCTTATCGAGATCCAGGTTACTCTCATTCCACTCAATAATCTGATAATCCGGGAGCTTTTCACGCCATGAAAGAATGCATATGTTGGTAAGCGTCGGCTTGGGTTTATCGCCGAGCCAAATATAATGGATAATTTTAGGAATCACAATTTTACCCCCTTGAGTATTTAGGCAGCTGCTTTCTCAAAAAGACACTTTCGTTTTCTACAACATCTGTTGCCCCAAGCCCGTTGGTTTCATTTTTATCTTTATATAAAATTAATGGTATTGATAAAATAAAATAGGCCAGATATCCGCATTCAACTCTTAGAGATACGTTATAGATTGCCATAATGATACAACATACAGCAACTATCCTTGCCAAATTAATCATCACATTTCCCCCATCAAAACGAGACTTTACTCTGAAGCTGATCAAAAAACTCAATATGAAAAACCCATTAAAAAATAGCAGCCCGACATATCCTGTCTCCAGATATGTCCATGCATTTGACAGCCATATGTAATGCAGGTGGTTATAGACATTGTAAAAATGACTGGTCAGAAACTCAAATTTAGAAGAATATTCGCAGCTTCCCAAGCCAAACCCAAAAATTTGCTGCGATAGACTATTATTAAAGAAGAGTCTGTTTATCTGAGTTATTGCCGTCAATCTGTTGAGATCTCCCGCTCCTGTATAACCTCTTGAATCGGTGGCGTATCTATAAATAGAATCAAACGTAAAGTAATTTCTCCATTGAGGGAAAATTACAAACAGCACATTTATAGCCAATATCAGTATAAGAACACTTGATGCGATTAATACGAGCTTCCTCCAAGAGAACCTTGTAAACAATACAGTTAAAATGACAATGGCAATTATCTCAACAAAAAATATCTTGAGTTCCGATAACGCCGCCAAATAACAAGCAATAGCAATTACAGAAGCACATTTTATGAAACTAACTTTTTTGCAGATATAATTTAAGGTTTGGTAAGTACATATAATGACAAGGAAAAGATTCAAATAGGAGTTGCATCCTTGCTGGACCCCGAATATGCCACCCAATGCATCGCCATGTTTATCTAAAGCATAGTATTGATATAGGCACAGAAAGAAATTGATGTAATAAAAAAAAATCATTATTTTTAAGATGCTATTAATATCTTTACTCTTCAAGAAAAGGACGCAGGCTAAAAAAAAGACATAAAATCTGAAATTGTTGCGCAGTCCCCATAAATAAAGCAGTAAAGATTGCTGATTGATAATCAGCATCATCATTGTGTAAGCGAAAAAAAGCAATATCCAATTTCGATAAAATTTCAGGAAAGCTATCTTTTGTCGGTTAATAATTATCAAGATGAATAACATGATCCAAATAATGTCGGTTAGATAGCTGATCGATGATGGAAAGTGTAAAATATCTATCAGGAACAGAAAACAAAGAATAAAAACCACTTGAAAGATGATAAGTCTCCGAGGCAGACGATCTTTCGAAATACTAATTTCTTCAACAAGCACAAGTTCACCTTCATTTTTTTCAATTTTTCATTAGTCTCATATTTGTTATAAAAAAAAGCAAATAACTCATTTTGAATTTCAAAGCGAGTACAAGCAACATTTTTTTTAATGGCAATTGCCATATCGGATAAAGCATTGTTATTTGTGCTGTGATCTCCGACTGACATATATTCCTGATATTTTGTATTTTAGAATGAAAGCTGCTTTTTTTATTTGTCAATTCCTGCTTAAGGCAAACAATCATATTTATGAGATAGCAATCTTTAGCTCTAATTGTAGTTTCATCATCTAGATTGTATGTCTTAATGATTGATACCATATACTTATATAGAATTTCAGCTCGCTCAAGCCTGTCTTTTCTGTAGCTCAGTGTTAATGAATTCTGGTTTTCGCAATAATAATAAAAAGGCCTATTAATAAATGTGACCTTCCGTGCACTTAGACATACTTCAATCGAATAAATAAAATCTTCGCATAAATATTGTCTTTCGGATTTGAAAGAAATATTGTGAGAAGTTAAAAATTCCCTTCTATATACGCCCATGCATGATGAGCCAATTGTATATGTGTCAAAAGGTTTTCTTAAAGATTGTCCAAAGCTTAAAGGTAAGAGCTGCGTTTTAATCTCAGATATTTCAGCTTTCTCAGGATAGGCGTTTTTAATGACCAGCAGCGATCCGTCACTCCTTAATCTATAATGCGAGAAATAACACGCGTCAGGATACTCATCGTTTATTTTTGATAACACGACTTCATAAGTATGCGTATCTAAATAATCATCAGAATCTACAAAGGATACGTACTCCCCTGTCGATGCTGCCAATCCGCTGTTTCGCGCTAGGCCTAACCCCTCATTTTGTTTATGTATAATCTTGATCCGATGATCTTTTTTAGCCCAATCCTCGCACATTTGCGGGCAATTGTCGGGCGATCCATCATCAACCAAGATAATTTCCAAATTACTATACGTTTGATTGACTATTGAGTTCAAACACCGGTCTAGAAATGGTTCAACCTTATAAACAGGAACGATAACACTAATTTTCATCAGTATTTCCTTTCCCCGACTTTTCTGGCTGGGATACCCGCCCAAATTTCATTATCTCCAGTGCTTGTTGTGAGAACGGAATTTGCGGTAACAACCGTATTCTCACCCACAACCAAACGGTCACCCTTGCTCAAGATCTTAGCGCCGGCGCAGATTATCGCACCTTTTTTGATAAGGAAACAACCCCTAAACGAATCCGGAATCGGACAAGCGCTTGAATTCGCATATCCTAATGTCACACCATGAAAGATCACAACATTATCTTCGATCATTGCGCCATGACCAATAACTGTTCCGATTGAGTTATGGGGAAATTTTACATTTTTCCCAATTTTAACATCCGAGGTAATATCTGCGCCGCACATCAAAACACAAGCCCTTGCGATCTTCCGAATAACAGGGTATTTATAGAGTTTAACCAATGATGTTACCACTTCATTAATTTTCACACGCCTGACCTCGTTTCATCTCAATAACCTTCGCCGGAACACCACCAACAATTGAATATGGTAAAACATCCTTTGTTATCACCGCACTGGCTGCCACAACAGCGCCTCTACCTATAATGACCCCATCCAAAATTATTGCATTTGAACCGATCCAACAGTCTTCACCAATTGTCACGCCCTTTCGTATTGCGCCTTGCAAACGGATGGGTGTATTCATATCCTTAAAAATATGATTTTCTGCATAAATGGCGACACCCGGGCCAAAAATTGTGTTTGAGCCGATCTTAACGGGGCCGCGGACAGCGATGAAAGCATTGGCAGCTATGCCGACGTGATCACCTATAAACAAGCTCTCTCCCAGCTCCCGAAGCACACCTGTGCACTCGATTATGCTATTTCTTCCGAGAGAAAAATTGTCGCCGATAGTTACACCATCCCGGCACAACGCATTGATGTAGCAGTCGTCGCCTATTGTTAGGCCGCATCCGCAACGGAGCTTCTTTTTAGCTGAAATCTTTACATGCTTGCCAATAAAAATCTTACCTTTAACGCTACCGAAACCGATTCGATAAAAGAACCCACGGAACAACATCCAGCCACGCTCCCATAAGACGCTCATAAGCTGGCCAACAGAAATTGCCGGATCAATTACATACCGTTCGCCTTTTATTTTGCTGATAACCCTCGAAATAAATCCTCTCATATATCTACTACCGCCTGGCAATTACGCCATAATATTTCATTAATTTCTTTGATATTCGCGCGCAGCTTGCACGCCTTCATATATATCCATCAGACGAGAATAATATTGTCCTATTCCAAAAGCATTTTCTGTCGTACATCTCTCCTGCATACTTCTTAATCGATTCCCGTCTTTATATAAAGCTGATATTTTTTCGGTCAGATCATCTGAATTGCCGCTTTCAAAAAGCTCCCCCGTTACTCCGGGGATAATAAGCTCCGGTATACCGCCGATATTTGCCCCAACAACAGGGGTACCAAGCATCTGTGATTCCAAAACGGATAAGGGGCAGTTTTCATACCAAATAGAGGGGTAAACAGAAAAGGCAGCACCGGCAATGACGCTTCTTAACGAATTGCCTGTTTGAAACCCGATGTTCGTAATATTAGATATACTGCTCAGTTCATTACTCAATGGTCCAACCCCGGCGAAGACAAACGGGATATCCTGAAGTTTTTGACATGCCTTCACCAGCGTCCTTATTCCTTTTTCCACTGAATAGCGTCCAAAATACAGCACATAATTCCGTTCTTGAGAGGTTTCCGCGAGATATGTATCCAACGTCGGGAAATTGCGGAGGATCGCGAGCCGCGCATCGCCAACATTGCTTTGCCGCAGAATACCAGCCATGAAGGCGCTGGGGCAAATGAATTTATCAACAAGCGCATATGTATTCCGGTTGTGATAATAGCGGGATTCGATCGCCGCAATTATGCTTTTGAAGAGCGAACCGGACACGCAGCGGTTTTCTATGCAATGGCGATATTTACCGTCCAGGCACCTAGCGCAAACCTGCTGTGTATGGTCAATGAACATGCGATGACACGGACACCCGATTTGAGGATCGTGTATAGTCTGCACCATCGGTATTCCGTGTTTCTTAATTTCATAAAAAATCGACGGTGTCAGCTGGAAATTGATGTTATTCAAATGCACGATATCCGGCTGAAACTGGTTCAATACGACGTTGATTTTTCTTCTTGCTTCCCAGGAATAGATTGTCTTAAAGGGTGACAGCAGATTTTTCAAGGAGTTCGTATGATAATTCATCTCTCCGACATAGCACCCGGCGCTGTTGCCGACGATACGGTCCTCGTGATCCATTCCAAAATATTCGACCTCATGACCTTGGCTCTGGAGATAACCGCCGAGCTTAAACATATAGGTTTCTGAACCGCCATTCGGATGGAGAAACTTATTAACCATCAGAATCCTCATTCAAGCCAGCTCCGATAATCCGTTTTCATTGAGGCTGTATTTTCCGCCTCTTAAAACCTTGTGCTTTACAATCCACCAGGCCGGTATCCAAATGTACTTGTGAATGGCTGGGCTGGCACTGCCGATCATCCAGCAATTGCGGTCGCAGCGGCATATCTGCGCTCTCACGCTCTCGGCTTGTTCAGAGGTCCACAGCTCGTCCCAGCTTTGCTGACGTAGATTTCCCATCACCATTTTTTCATGCGTTCCATTGCAGGGCATCACATCACAAAACGGGTCAATAAAAAATGCGTCTTTGCTCATATCGCAAGGCAGCAACCGTGGCTGACCATATATGTAATTGACAAGACCGTGGTTGAAATACGCCCGAAACCATTTTTTTGGGCTTTTACTCTTAAGTAACTCGTTAATGAGCGTTTCGAAATTTTCTGCCACATGACGTCTGTCGTCAATTTTATTATCGTATTTGTGAAAGTAAAAGGAGTTATGCAGAGTAGCTGTTGCAAACTCCATATTCATCTGGTCGGAGAGTTTGTAAAGCGGCACGAGATCCTCGCAGTTTAAGTCCTGCACCGTCATGCCGAAACCCACATCCGGGTGCCCCATCTCCACGAGCGCCTTAAGCGTGCTGTAGCCGCGTTCAAACCCATCTGGAATCTGGCGGATCCTGTCATTGGTCTCCTGCATCCCCTCGATACTGATGCGTATGCCAACCGTGGGGAAGCGTTTACATACATCAATAATTCGGTCTGTAAAAAAGCCGTTTGTGGAGATCACGATGCGGTCGGATTTTTTATAGAGCTCCTCCACGATTTCAGGGATATCCTTGCGGACGAACGGCTCGCCGCCCGTGATATTGGTGAACGCCATCTCAGGGAGTTTTTTAATCTCATCAAGAGTGATCTCATCTTTAATACCAGTGGGATACTGGTAAACGTTGCACATATTGCACCGTGCGTTGCATCGGTACGTGACAATGACTGTTCCCCATAATTTTCGTTTCGACATGTTCATAGCTCCTAATTTTTGTAGAGCAGCATCGTTTGCCCGACGATAGCTTCCCAGTTGTATTTCCTGCAAACAAATTCCGTCGCATTTCTCTTGTACGTCTGTACAATATTTGGATTCCTTAGAAGCATCGTCAGTTTCTCCTGCAAATCTGCGGTGTCGCTTCGTTTGAATATGACAGCCCGGTTTTCCACAACCTCAGTGCATTCAGGTATGTCACTGGTAACACAGCAGTTCCCGTAACTCATTGCCTCCAATAAACTAATCGGCATACCCTCCAGATCACTCGGTAATACATAAACGTAAGCGTTGCTGTAAAGCTCCTCAAGTTCTTGTCCTTGAACAAAACCTGTGAATACTATTCTCGAGTCCGCTGACGCCTTCTGTTTCAGTTCATTAATATATCTACTTGAATCAGACGAGCCGCCTGCAATCACAAGTTTTTTATTCGTTTGAAGATTCATAAAGGCATCTATAAGATAATGGAGACCCTTTTCCGGTACTATTCGCCCCAGAGACAAAATGTAACCGTCCTTTTCAAGGCCCCACGAGCTTTTTATTATGCCAGCAAACCTTATGACAGGCTTATTAATGCCATTTGTGATATACGTCGTTTGACGTCCATATTCATCCAAGAAATATTTCTGCAAATTCTTACTTAAGACAATAATTTCATCTGCATATTTGGCGGCAATCTTTTCGCCCAATTTTATTATTCTCGAAGCAATCCCCCCCCACTTACCCCTTTTCCAATCGAGGCCGTGTATCGTGGCCACTGTATGTATCCCAAAAGAGTGCGGCAGGATAATCATCATGCACGGGCCCTCGGCATGATAATGAATGACGTCATAGTGCTTAAATAATGCCCTTACCGTACCGAAAAATGATGATGTAACAGCTGCTAAGCCTTTAATATTGATTGTGACGACCTTGACGATTTTCACACCTTTATACATTGTTAATTTATTGCAGGAACTCTCATCATCATATTTTTTGCCGCTTATGTGATGACCTCGCCTATTATACGCTGTCACATAATTGCCGAGCTCAACCATTCTCGTTGCAAGCTCTTCCACAACAATTTCTATTCCCCCTTCTCTGGAAGGAATCCTCTTATGACCGATCATAGCAATATGAAGTCCTGTCTTATTTATTGCTTTCTCGTTTATCATGATGAATCACTCCTTCGTACTTTTCTGTCGGAGCATTTACTCGTTTATTATATTTAGTTGAGTTCAAGAAAAATGTAGAATAATGTCAGAGTTGAATTCTATTTTTATTCAAAGCATGGTATTGATTTTCTCCAGTAACGTGTTATACTTTACCCATATTATGGAAATAGAGGTAATTAATGTGAACCGTGAAGAGCTCAGCTTATGGCAATTGTTTTTGATTTTTAAAAAGCGTTTCGTGATTATATTTTTATCCGTTATTTTGTGCGGCAGCCTTGGCTTCATGTTATCAAAGTACGTCATCAAACCGATCTATACCGCCACCGCTTCCTTATATGTTTACAGCAATATGAACAGATCGGAGAATCAGATCACCTCGTCGGACCTGATGGCTTCGCAGGAGTTGGTTAAT
The DNA here is from genome assembly GCA_942492735.1 of uncultured Eubacteriales bacterium. Lineage (GTDB taxonomy): Bacteria > Bacillota > Clostridia > Oscillospirales > Oscillospiraceae > Sporobacter. Next base: position 2,062,965 of record OW818648.1, on the reverse strand, counting down.
ACATATATCGTTGTTATAAAAAGTGACACCGTTTTGGATCAGGTTATCAACAACTTAAACCTGACTATGACGCCGGAAAATATCAGAATGATATTAACTGCCGGCGCTATCGACAACACCGAGGCCTTCAACATCAGTATCAATCATGGCGACCCCTACATAGCGCAGCAGATTGTCAATACGATCATTGATATCGCGCCAAAGGAGATCATTCGCGTTGTGCAGGCCGGCGGAGTGGAAGTGATTGATTATGCAAAATTGCCGGAAGCGCCGTCCTCGCCGGATACAATATTGACGACAATAATTGGCGCTTTGATCGGACTTGTACTGTCGTTTGGGATCAGTATTACAATCAAGATTCTTGACACAAGAATTCGCGGGGAAGAATATCTGACACAAGTATTTACGATACCCGTTCTTGGAAGCATACCCACGCTCGTCGAGCATTGATATACATCACAACGATTAAAGAAGGATTGTATGATGAAACAACAAAAAAAGCAGCAGCTCACTGCCTTTAAAAAGACCGATGCCAAGAAAATATTGAAAACCGACTCTCCGTTTGCCGTAAAAGAAGCATACAACTCGATACGGACGAATATCATGTTCACGAACATGGGGCAGAAATGCCCGGTGTACGTTATAACCAGCCCCTTGCCGAACGACGGGAAAACAATCAATTGTATCAATCTGGCTGTATCCTTTGCGCAAATGGGCAAAAAAACGCTACTCATCGATGCCGATATGAGGAACCCGGCAATACACAATTTTTTCGATTGTTCACTTGATAATGGCGTGAGCGAAATTTTGGTCGGTTTCGAATCAAACGTACACTTCGAGCCAACTGATTACCCGGACCTTAAGTATTTAAACGCCGGCAAAATTCCACCGAATCCGGCGGTGCTTTTAGCCAATAACAGGCTGGACAGGCTGCTCGAAGTCGCGCGGGAACATTTCGATTATATATTTATCGATACGCCCCCGGTGTGCCTGATCACGGACGCCTCAGTCCTGGCCAAAAAGGTAACTGGCTATATCCTTATTATTAGAGACGGAAAAAGCGATATTCTGGTAGTAAAGCAGGCTGTCAGCATTCTGGAACATGTTGGGGCCAATATCGTGGGCTTTATCTTGAATGACATCAACCCAAAAACGCAGCCGCTCTACAAGAATTATGGACGAAAATATCACAACAAAAAATACGATTATCAATGCTCTGTAAAACCATAGTCCCATTTGCCTCATACAGGCTGATATGAAAAATGCGTTAGCATAACGGCTAACGCATTTATTTTTCTAGTATGCACCGATTCCAAATAGTACAACAGGTATTGTCTTTAGTATTATTTTTAAATCAGTCAACAATCCTCTTTCATTAATGTACTTCAAATCAAGTTCAACCCATTCTTGAAAACTCAAGTCACTTCTTCCGCTAATTTGCCAATAACACGTCAATCCCGGAATAACGCTGAGCCGCTGCGTTTGGTATTGCGTGTATTGCTTTACCTCATTTATTAACGGAGGTCTCGGTCCAACGATGGTCATCTCTCCACGTATTATATTTATAAACTGTGGTAACTCGTCAATGCTGAGTTTTCTAATAATTCGACCTATTTTAGTCACCCTCGGGTCATTTGATATCTTAAATATCGGTCCATTCTTTTCATTTAGGTGATATATTTCTTTGAGCTTCTGATCCGCGTCTGAACACATACTTCTAAATTTAAACATTTTAAATTCTTTCCCATTTTTACCAACCCTGTATTGCGTATAAAAAATTGGTCCTTTAGAATCTATCCTAATTGCTATTGCAGTAAATAAAAAAACAGGCGCTAAGATTATTAATGCTAGAGCAGATAGTGTGATGTCAAATAAGTGTTTAACAAATTCATACCATTTTTTTTGCGGAATTTTTACACAAATACTCGGTGTTTCAATCGTTTCAATCTCTGGTGATTCAATGAACATATAATCTGTTTTACTAGCACTATAACTCATAATCGAACCTCGTATTTACATTTTTTTCCATTTCCACTACACTATAAATAGAAACGTCCTTCATGTCAATATCAAAATTCAATTTTTTTGTTTACTTTGTCCAAAACATTCGCTTATTTATCGACATTTTTATGTCTTTTTGCACAATAATCACGGTTTTGCATAACCTTACGACCAGATACCAAGCTTTATTTAAGAAGCCTGTAAAATAACCACTAAATATGTTCACATAGTATTTCAAACCTAAAAAAAATAAATCATAAAAATTTGTTTATTGAATACTCATTTTTCGAACTTAAGAAAAGAAGTTTTTCTGAAGACTGCATTATTTGCATGAATGTTTCATCAAGTATATATTTAACTTTTTGAAGTTTCTTATAGGCATTATCGGTACCATGTATATCACTTCCGAGGGCTGCAATCGCTCCATTCTCAGACCACCTAATAAGCTTGTTTTTTTGCTTAAACTTACAGAAACTCTCGATGTTTATCTGACCAAAAACCCCAAGATTGAAGAGATTTTCAATGCAATTGTTATCACACCGTTCAATATGAGCGATAACCACCCGACCGCCGCAGCGTGCATTTATTCTCTCAACCGTGTTATAAACACCCTTTGATACGATCGTTGGCATCTCAATAAGTATTGTTGTATTACCTTCATAGGCAAGGTCCAATAATCCCTCCATTTTCTCCATACCTTCACATATAAGTATTTCAGCACCTAATATTATTCGCGGCACATTTATATGCATCATATCGTGCGTTAACTTGTCCTGCAGCATCACCCATGATTCTCGACGTCGTAAAAGAAAATTTTCAACAGTCTCAACATGCGGATAGAAATGTGACGTTGCAACAACTATATCGACACCTGCTGTATTTGCCATTTGAAGCTGGCGCATGGCTGTCATAACATTGTTACAACCATGATCAAGCCCGGGCAAAATATGCGCATGAAAATCAATAATCATTACTTTTCTCCGTAAATAATATAGTTTGTCCTTCTTGACAGCTGCTATTTTTTGGGCATTCTTTTACCAGCTGCCACGCACAAAACAGCTACTAAAAAACCAAATGTTCCTCCGCCAATAAAAGCGGGAATAAGCCAAAACCAACTAATCATGACGATTCACCTAGATTTACAATAATAAACAGCCACCGCGCGAAAGCACGGCAGCCGTTTCATAACGCTTATCCTTAAGTGCCTGTTGATACATTTCCGTTCCACCCAGCTAATCTCGCCATGAGCCACCATGCTGCATACGCTTTCATATTAGCGTTAACAGGATGACTGTGCGCTGATGAACACGCATACCAATCCACGCCCTCAATATGAGTGTTCTGCCATTCTAATGCCCAGTTCTTATCTGCTTGTTTATCACCGTTACTGTCGTAATCGCATGCATCGTTTGAATATTTATCTCCAAAATACGCGCCATCCGGATTGAAACTCTCGATATCGGCAAAATCATAAAGGGCTTTATTATTACTGATACAAAAATCCCTTATTTGTTTATTGTTTCTCGCCAGGGTCCCGTTTTCGCCCGAACCGTCCAAATGGCCTGTCATATAAACAAATGTGATTTCGGGAAACTCTGCCTCCAGCTCCTGCATCAAGTCTAAATACGTGTTGACATATTTTTCATCAGCATAAGATAGCTGACCGCACCAAGACCACATCACAACATTTACATCTTTGTTATTTTGGAGATAATTCCTCGTTTCCGAGGCCCAAGATTTATTATCAGGCTGTCCAAGATCTATAGTGCTCTTAAATGGATTATCCCTCAAATCAAGTGAGCCGGCCGGCGCGCCGTTTTTATAGATATACGGGCTTCCTTTGAATTCTGTCAACCCCAGTAAGCCTTTGGTAATCTGACTTCCATGTGAGGTATGCCCGTACAGTATATGAAGGTCTGTAATTGCTTTATTAATCCACTTTGTTGGGATCTGGCTCAGATTTGTGCAGGAATGGTCTGAAACAATGCTTGTGTCAGAGGGTTCCGCCGTTGGATTTACCTCCTCATATCTTAATGACGTATCGATTCTTATCATATTTGAAGGTCCATCCCAAATCACGCCAAAATCAATTGCCGCACCGATGTCGCGTAGTTTGAAATAGTTATAGCCGTTGATCGTATAAGCAGTCAGATCGATTGCCGCGCCATCTAAATACACTTTGGAGGTTGTTTTAGAGGCATTGACATTCGCGCTTCCGCTTGGTGGCGCCATTTCATCACCGGCAGGTGTATACGACTGACCGCTATACAGTGCGATAGAATTATCGACAGCAAGATATTCGACTTCAATCTGTTTTGGTGTTCCTCTCAAAACCATAGCGATATCACGAAGCTTGAAATAATTGTTTTCTCCTATGGTGTACGCATTGAAAGCGACTAATTCGTTATTGACAAAGACGGAAGAGGCTGTTGGTGCAGCAATAATTGCAGCAAAAACAGGTGTGTGTAAGCAGCTCAATGTAAATAGAAAAACAATAAAGCAATCGGCGACTTTCTTTAATTTTTTCATTTTCGTTCTCCTTTAATTCCCATCTTCAGTCATTATCATTTTCTGCATTAACAGCAACACGATCAGATGATGTGATACCATCCCAGCCAGCTAATCTCGCCATAAGCCACCATGCTGCACAGGCTTTCATATTGGCGTTAACCGGCTGACTGTGCGCTGCCGGGCTCTCATACCAGTCCACTCCCTTTATGTGCGTGTTTTGCCACTCAATTGCCCAGTTTCTATCTGATTTTTTATCACCATCGCTGTCGTACTCACACGCATCGTTTGCATATTTATCTCCGAAATACAAGCCATCCGGATTGTAGCTTTCGATATCTGCAAAATCATATAGAACTTTGTTATTAATGATACAAAATTCCCTTATTGTATTATTGTTCATCGCGAGCGTCCCGTTTTCTCCCGAACCATTCAAATGACCTGTCATATAGACAAACGTGACTTCCGGATATTTTGCTTCGAGCTCCTGCATTAAACGCAAGTATGTGTTGACATATTTTTTACTGGCTTTCGATAACTGACCGCACCATGACCACATCACAACATTTATTTCCTTATTGTTTTCCAGATATTTTCTTGTTTCAGCTGCCCAAGTTTTATTGTCAGGTTGTCCTAGATCTAATGTAATTTCAAAAGGGCTGTCCCTCAGATCAAGAGATTCGGCCGACAATTCTTTATCATAGATGTATGGACTCCCCATAAATTTTGATAATTCCAGTAAGCCAGTGGTAATCTGACTTCCATGAGAGGTATGCCCATACAGAATATGAAGGTCTGCTTGGGCCTTCTCAATCCATTGAATCGGAATTTGGTCTAGCTTTATGCAGGAATGGCCTGTCAAAATGCTCTTGCTAGCATCATTAATCTCATCTTCTGTAATCTTTACAGCTTTAATATTTGCGCTAATTCCAGCGTTTTTAACGGGTGATTTACTAAAATAGCTTTTAAGTATTAATACGCCGATGATAATGATAACGACTGCTGCCAAACTCATAAGTAGCTTAATATACATGATCAACATCCTTCATTGACTCGTTATGCAGTCGTTGTTCTCTAGAAACACCAATAAACCTTATAGTATGTTTTACCATTTATTCGCTGTCGTAAAGCGTCAAAAATAAATCTAAGATAAAAAAATTGGCCGATTTATCCTCAACAGTATTACCTATTATACCGGCGATTAGGGCGCTATGTGTATTTTGAATTTTTATTCAATATATCACTTATGTCTTCTAGCTTGATAAAAAGGGTGAAGCGCATAAACGCTTCACCCTTTTAACACTGATGCTGAGGTAACACCATAAGACGCGTCACATTCCTGGCAGCACTATATTCCTTTGCTCTCCAGGAAATCGCGAAGTAAATTTTTACAGACGGCCTTCCTGTATTCCGCCGAAACTCTGCCTTTAATTGGATTGATGATACGATCGTATGCTTTCAAATAATCTTCCTTAACAGACCGCGCTTCCTCCAGCGTTTTTCCGACCATCATAGAATCAATATCAGGACTCTGGATAATGACATCGCTGATTGCTCCAAACGCTGTCCTGAACGTGGTTATCTTCCCGTCGGTCATATCAAAAACGGCGGCAAAGGAGACTCTGGATATTGCTAAAGCGTTTCTGGCACCGACCTTCTTGTAATAATAACGATCCGCGCCCGTTTTATCGACGATAATTTCGACGAGCAGCTCATCCGGTAAAAGTGCCGTCTTTTTCCCTCCCAGATAAAACTCGGAGATCGGAAGGATACGCTCTCCCCGGATACTGGATAGACGCAGCTTGGAATCGGTCACAAAAAAGGCAAGTGCGCTGTCAGCCTTTGCCGAGCCGTTGCAGATATTTCCCCCGACGGTTCCGAGGTTTCGGATTGCGGGCGCGCCGATGCCCCGAACGACTTCCTTCAGAAAGGTTGGCGTCAGACTGCTCTCCAAGATGTCCGTAAAGGTGCAGGCTGCGCCGATTTTGAGAAAGCCAGATGATTCCGTGATATTCTTCATTTCGGAAATTCTATCCAGAAATAAGAATACGGCGTCTTCGCCGGGGTTTAACATGAGATCGGTGCCTCCGGCGTAGGGCACAACAGTCGCTGCGGCGCGAATAGCGAGTGCATCAGCAAGCAGCTCCGGATGAAAATTTCTCACCATAATCCTTCGCCCTCCTTCGCGGCAATTTGTATTGCCTCTATGATCGCGTTGTAACCGGTGCATCTGCATAGATTGCCGGAAAGTCCGTCACGGATTTCCGTTTCTGTGGGGTGTGGGTTCTTTGCCAGCAGGCACTCCGACGCGAGGACCATGCCGGGCGTACAGAAGCCGCATTGGACAGCGCCGACATCCGAATAAGCCTGATCCAGCACTTTGAACCGTTCGGTTTCACTATACCCTTCTATCGTTATAACGTCACAGCCTTCAATTCTTCCCATTGCGACAAGGCAGGAGTTCGTGAGCTTACCGTCCAGAATCACCGAACAGGCGCCGCATTCTCCTTCCTTACAACCGCACTTCACCCCGGTGAGCTGGAATTCATTTCTGAGAACATCCAGGAGCCGTTCATTGGTCCCTGCGTTTGATGTCACTGTCCTGCTGTTGAGCATAAAGCTGATCATACCTGATTCACCCCCAAAATGAGCTTCATTGTATCCTCCTGCGACAGCGGAATGGTGTTGATATCGTGCCCAAGCGCATCTTCAATCGCTTCGATATAAGCCGGTGCTGCGCCGATCAACGGCAGCTCGCCAGCGCCCTTTGCTCCATATGGACCATCGGGATAGGGATTGTTCATGATCTCAGTATAAAGATTCGGGACGTCAGCTGATGTCGGTATAATGTAGTCGCTGAAGCTCTTATTGCGAATAGCACCTCGCTCGCTGCAGTCCGTCTGTTCCATAGAGGCATAGCCGAGACCCTGGAGCATGCCCCCCTGCATTTGCCCCTGGACGATATTGATATCGATGGGGACGCCGACGTCAAAAACACCCCAGGCGCCGAGAATTTTTGATTCAGCGGTTAACATATCCGTCTCCACCTCAACCGCATTCACACCCCATGAGTACGTCGGGTATGCATCTCCCTTGAAATCCTCAATATGAAACGGAAGGATAAACTCCGGCTCCGTAAAATGCTCCTCGACTGTCTGTTCTTTTCCCGGTATCCAGTCCTCTTTCAGCTTCGCTGCTGCGCGATGCAGAAGCTCCCCGACAACCATGAGGGAGCGGCTGGCAACTGTCGGTCCCGAATCCGGGACGACGTCTGTATCTGGGTTATCGCAGGTCACATCATCAAATGGAATAGCCAACGTATCGGCGACGATTTTGCTGAAGGTTGTTTTAAGCCCCTGTCCGATATCGCTATTCGCGACAAGAATCTTTACCGTATCGTCCGGATTCTTTTGTATTCGCACGACAGCTTTGATTAAATCCCGTTCACCGCTGCCGGTAAATCCAGCGCCGTGAAAGAAGAGCGACATTCCGATACCTTTACGGTATCGGGTCGTCTGGTTTCTATACTGCCGCCTTTTCTCTCGGAAACCGGACACCTTGTCGATTCTGTCGATCATTTCAAGAACTGGGACGTGAAAATGGTATTTGCCGCTTGTCGATGTCGCATCCCCCTGCTTGACCAAATGCTTCACTTTGAAATCGAGCGAATCGATACCCAGCTTTTTAGCGATGTGATCCATCATCATTTCAACTGCGAAGAAAGTCTGCGGCGCGCCAAAGCCCCGGAAAGCGCCGCAGGGCACAGTATTCGTTTTGACGGCCTTGCCTTGCACGCGGAGGTTTTCCGTGTCGTAAACACCGCTGGAACAAATCAAGCCGCGCTGCAGCACAACTGCTGTCAGTGTTGTAAAAGCGCCGCTGTTAAATGTCACATCAATGTCCATCCCGGTAACTTTACCATTCTTGATAGCAACCTTATACGTCGAAATGGACGGGTGGCGTTTTGACGTAACTTCCATATCTTCGCGCCGTTCAAATATCACCTTGACCGGTTTGTTTGCTTTTCTCGCCGCCGCCGCAACCTGACAGGCAAGTATGGAAGGAAAGTCTTCTTTACCCCCAAAGCCGCCGCCTGTGACATCCTGAATGACCCTGACGGCCTTTTTATCTAAGCCCATTGCTTTTGAGACGGCTGTATGTACATAATACGGGCATTGAATTGAACCCCGAACGGCAATACCGCTATGCTCGGGATAGGCAATCATCCCCTGCGTTTCCAAATACGCCTGTTCCTGATAACCCGTCTGGAAAGTCTCCTCAAAGACTTGATCCGCTTCACGGAACGCTTTATCAATATCGCCTTTAGCATAGTCGTATTTGAAAAATATGACGTCGGATGTGCGCATATCCAGAATCGGTGTCAATTCCTCATAGACGACTGTAATACCGGCTAACAGTCTTTCAACTTCTTTGAGTTCCGGTCCGACGACCATCAATATGGGATCGCCGATATATTCCACCGTCTCGTCGGCAAAAACGGGCGTATCCTCGAGCACGATATGAACCTGATTCACGCCGGGAACGTCTCTTTTATCAACGATCAGATATCCATCAGGCATTTCAGGCAGAACGATATCCTTGATCCGGGCCTTTGCTTTACTGGAGTGCAGCAGCTTCCCGAACAGCATATCGTCTATTTTAAGGTCATCAACATAAAGCGCTTTGCCGCTCACCTTGGAATCATGGTCTTTTTTCTTGACGGAAGTGCTTATCTTCTCCATATGACATCTCCTTAATTAAGTCTTAAACGGTCCCGTAGATTAGCGCTGATTATTTCCATTCGTGTTATCGCTATGAAATACCAGCGTCTGTCATTCTGAGCCTGCGAAGAATCTCCAGGTAAACTAATACCGACGCAACAATCAGAGATTACCGGGAGATCCTTCACCAAACGCTCGTTCCGAGCATTGTTCAGGATGACATAACCTGGAGCATTCATCGTTTACATAAAGGCTGTGTCCACACGTATTACTTACTATCCTTTTTATAGAATGTATCCCTTAAGGGCAGTTGAGTCCTGAATTTTCCGTCAAGCCGGTAGTACGCAAGTGAGCAAGCCGGGGCTGTCGGGATCAGGCAGAGCTCTCCGCAGCCCTTGGCGCCGTATGTCTGCGGAATTTTTCCCTTCCCCTGTACGAGGATGACATCAATCTCCGGTGCCTCCGTTGCCCGTATCAGACCCAAGGTGCCGAGCTTTGTTTTCGGATAGCACCCTTCAACCTTGAATTCTTCTGTGAGCGCATAGCCCAGTCCCATGACGATGCCGCCTTCTATTTGTCCTTCGACAGCCTGTATATTCACCGGTGTTCCCACATCGTAGGCCGCGACGACGCGATTCACCTTGCCTTTATCATCGAGTACGACGACCTGCACCCCATAGCTATAGCTGATGTGACTGATCGGGTTTTCACAAACAGCGCCCAGCGGGTCTGTTATCGCTGAAAACTCTCCGTAGAACTCCCGGCCTTCCATGTCTTCAAGACGTCGCCCTTGATCGAGCTCCCCTTTGAGCTTTTCAGCCGCCCGCCTGACGGCTTCGCCGGTCATGACGGTCTGCCTGGAGGCTGTACTGGTGCCCGAATCCGGTGTGCGCCTGGTATCCGCGTTTTCGTGTATCACGCAGGAGGGGTCTATGCCTGTTGTATGGCATAGGACAGTCAGGCACATCGTTGCAATGCCCTGCCCCATGCACGATGCCGACGTGCGCACATGGACTTTACCCTCCTCCACTCCGAGCAGACAGCGCCCGATATCCTTCTTCCCCATGCCGGTGCCGCTGTTTTTAAACCCCAAAGCGATGCCTGAATAAGGATTCAATTCATAAACTTCCCTTACAGCTTCAAGGCATTCGGCCAGTGCGGCACTGTCATCTGCCACTTGACCATTCGGCAGAACCTGTCCGGGTCGGATCGCGTTGCGATAGCGCATTTCCCAGGGTGAGATGCCGACCATTTCAGCCAACAGGTCCATGTTACTCTCCGTCGCAAAGCAGCTCTGGGTAACACCGAACCCCCTGAACGCCCCTGCCACCATGTTGTTGGTATAGACCGACATGCCGAGGATATCAATGTTTTGAAAATTATAAGGACCGGCGGCATGGGTGCAAGCCCGGTGAAGCACCGGCCCGCCGAGCGAGGCATACGCGCCCGTATCGGCGAGAATGAAGCCCTTCATACCTGTCAGATAACCGTTTTCATCACAAGCCATCGTAAACTCCATCTCCATCGGATGGCGCTTCACATGATAATCAATGCTCTCCTGCCTTGTGAATCGGACCTTTACCGGTTTCTTTGTATGCCATGCCATAAGGGCGGCGTGGTGCTGCACGCTCATATCCTCTTTGCCGCCGAAGCCGCCGCCGACAAGCCTTGTCTGGCAGTGCACCTTTTCAGCGGGGATTTGAAGCATCATGGAGATTTCGTGCTGCTCGTCGTAGATCGACTGCGCGCTGGTATAGACAAGCAGTCCGTCCTCTCCTTCGGGCAGGGCAATGGCGCACTCCGGCTCCATAAACGCATGCTCCTGAAACGGCGTTTTATATTTTTGTGTCACAACATATTTAGAATTCTTTATTGCCTCATCGGCATTTCCCCGCTGCAGCATGGCGCGGCTCATGATATTGCCGTCCTTATGGATAAGCGGCGCGTCAGCCCTTAATGCGTCTGTGGGGTTAGTCACCGGCTCAAGAACAGTATAATCCACGTCGATCAGACCACATACGTCATCGAGTTGATCCTTGTTGTATGATGCAACCAGTGCCAACGCATCGCCGAGGAACCGCGTTGTCTCCCCCTCGGCAATCATCACATCCCAGTCTGGCTTGATATGCCCCGTTTTGTTAAACGGCACATCCTTCGCCAGGAGCACAGCAGCACAAGCCGGATGCGCTTTGGCCTTGCTGATATCTATTTTATTGACAACCGCTCTTGGATATTTGGATCGGACCGCTTTGGCGTAAAGCATGCCGGGCAAAACCATATCATCGACATATATTCCGGTTCCGTTCACCTTCTCGGCAGCATCGGAGCGGTTAAATCTCGTATTGAGGTTCAGCATAACTGGCATCTCCGGTATCGGTAGATCGTCCCTATAATACTTGGCGGACAGTAAAATGGCTTCCTCTATTTTTTTATAGCCTGTGCAGCGGCAAAGATTACCCTTTATCGCTTTTTTCACATCGTCTCGCGTTGGATTCAAATTGGTGTCCAGCAGCCCTTTGGCGCAAATCACCATTCCGGGTATGCAAAAGCCGCACTGAACAGCACCCGCTTCTCCGAAGCAATGCTCATAAACTTCCTTTTCCCGGTTGGACAGGCCTTCCACTGTCAGGATCTTTTTGCCCTCAAAACGCGAGACCTTCTGCACGCAGGCCTTTATGGCTTTCCCATCCACAAGAACAGTGCAGGTACCGCATACCCCTTCACTGCACCCATCCTTCGCCGAGGTAAGGCTCAGATCATCCCGCAGAAAAGATAACAGGGGTTTGTCTTCCTGCGAGACAACGTCTTTGCCGTTGATATGGAGCGTATACATCAAAAATCACCTCATTCATCTGCCTAAAGCCAGTACTGACTAAAACAATTCGTGTCAGCCCATCCTCTGTAGGGCGCGGCATCCTTGACGCGCCATTCCTGTTCCGCGCCGCAGTTGCTGTGCTATCTGCGGGTGGAACATGCGCCTGCCATCGTACTCTTCCCCCGGACGTCACTATCTGCCACGCCAACAAGAACGGCGCGTCACGGATGCCGCGCCCTACGGCGAATAAGCAGACTTCCCGCTCGGATATTTTACATAATATACTGATACTCCCGGAGTACCGTTCGGATAATGTCGACTAGATCCGCCGGAATTTCCTCGCAGTTCCCGTCCGCACCAATTCTGCCGTCAATCACTTTATCCCCGATTCTGGCTTTAAAACTTCCGGAATCAACGTCAGACACCCAAAAGCCCTGATTCTCTCCGGCGTCAAAATCTGCTTCGGTCCAATAGAGCGTCAGCTTATCCTTATAAGGAGCGCTCTCGTACGGACAGAAGGCTTCGCAGTTGCCGCAGGCGTTGCACAGGCCGTCAATATGGAGTACCTGGTTGATATTCTTCATGCCCTTAACCTTAATCGCCACATTCGCCCTATTCGGACAAACCTCAACGCAAAGGTTGCATACAGCGCTGCATTCCAGGCATTTCCCCGTTTCGCCGATGCACGAGCGCTGAAGAACGCCTTTTTTAGCGGCGATCTCTTGATACTGCCGCGTTTGGTTGAACATCCCGCTCATATCATAGGTCTTCAACGTGGCGTTTTCTCTTCTTAGGACAGCCTGAGCAAATGTCATGCCATCTGCAATCGCTTCGACAATCGTGGCTGGCCCTCTCAATAAATCACCGCCCACAAAGACATTGTCTAAGCTGGTTTCATTCGTCAGCGGATTCGTTTTGATCCTGCCGTTTTTGTCCAGCATTATCTCGTTTTTCAGCAGCAGGCTCTCGTCGATCTTTTGCCCGAGCGCAGTAATGACGGAATCCGCAATAATCTCCTCATATTGTCCTTCTATCGGCACCGGGCTTCTTCTACCGGAATTGTCGGGCATTCCGAGCGCCATTTTCTGACACCTCAAAACGCCGTCTTCAAACGAAACCGGCGATAACAGCTCCTTGAAAACAACGCCGTCCTCAAGCGCAAGGCATAATTCTTCCCTATCGGCAGGCATGAGGTTTTTTGTCCTTCTGTAGATAATTGTCACGTTCTCGACATCAGGGAGACGTTTTGCCGCCCTGGCCGCGTCCATAGCCGAGTTGCCCGCACCGATCACCGCAACATTTTTTCCGATTTTTAAGTCAGCGCTGCCGCGACTTAACTTCTCGAGAAATTCCAGAACATCGACCACATTTTTGCCGTCGGTCTCAAAGCCTGCACGACCCGGCTTCCACGCGCCTGTGGCAACGAATATGTAGCGATAACCGTCTTTCTTCAACTCCTCGATCGAGATATCTCCGCTCACTCCCAGACTGAAGGAAACCCCAGCGTTTCTAATCAACTCCAGATCGCGCGAAAGCGCGTCCTTGGGCAGTCTGAAATCGGGAATAATATGCGTGAGTACACCGCCGATGCTCTCCCGCTTATCAAAAACAGTGACATCCAAGCCGTCTTGAGCGAGGAAGTATGCCGCGGACAACCCGGCAGGACCCGCGCCGATCACTGCGATTTTGCAGCCGTTTTGTGCCGGCGTCTTTTCAGCGAGGTTGGCTGCCGTGCTGCCTGCAGGGACTGAATAGCCCTTTATTGCAGCCGCGAGCTTGGCCGCGCGGATATCAACAGGCTTGTCATAATCCATTCGCGTGCATTTAGTCATGCACGGATGGGCGCAGATCGTCCCCGTTGTAAAAGGGAACGGATTTTTCGAGGTGATGAGGTCAAACGCTTCCTTGTATCTTCCCTCGTCATATAAACGTATATACTCCGGCGCGTCTTGGCCGATGGGACAGCCTTCCTTACAGGGCGCGATGAAGCAGTCCAGGAGAGGCACGGATTTATGTGTTTTCCGGTTTTCCGTTTCTTTAAAATCTTTCTGATATACCGCAGCCGTCAGCGCACTGTCCGCCAGCGTTCTGAGCTTCTGAACACTGACAGCATCGATCGCCGCGGCCGTGTCAACTTCATCTGCAAGCTCCGCAAGCTGTTTGATTCTTGTATATCCGCCCGGCTTTAAGAGCGTCGTGGCGAATGTCACAGGTCTTATCCCAGTCTGCAGAATTTCGCCGATGCTCAAAAAGTCCGCGCCCCCAGAATAGGATATTTTCAAGTTGCCGTCAAATGATTCAGCCAGCCGGGCCGCCAGATTGATGGTCAGCGGATAAAGCGCCCTCCCTGACATATACATTTCGTCCCCCGGCAGCTCCTGCTGCTTGATCTCGACGGGAAAGGTGTTGGTCAGCTTGACACCAAAGTCCAGCTTTAGTTCTTTTGCCGTGCTTTGCAGCCTCTTCATCATGGGAACCGCATCTTCATATTGCAGATCTTGTTTAAAATGGTGGTCGTCGAATGAAAGATATGCGTAGCCCAATTCGTCAAGCGTCTTTCGCGCGAAATCATAACCAAGCAGCGTCGGGTTGCATTTGATAAAGACGTTCAGCTTCTTAACGCCCATCAGGTACCCGGCAATTTTCTCGATTTCCTGTCTCGGGCAGCCGTGCAGTGTGGAAAGCGTGATCGACGAGCAGACCTTCGGCGATATCTCGCCCACGAATGGTGCATCGATGCTTACGAACATATCGAGATGCTTCAGCAAATAGTCTTTGCATTCTTTCCAGACCGGCGTTTTGGAAGCATCTTTCAAATTTTCTATAAACGCGTCGATTTTCGGTGATTGAATACCCTGCAGGTCATACCCCACGCTCATATTATAAGCAAAACCATCAGGTCGTCCCAGCCGGAGCTCCTTCGACAGGATGCTCAGCATGAAATAGGCTTTGACATATTCGTTATAAGCGTCCGGTACCGTCAGCTCCGTCGACCATTCAACATTATAACCTTCGTCTTTGGCCAGAATGCAGGGTTTAGATACAGGCAGATCCTCACCGTCGAGTATCTGGACTGTTTTTAATTCAAAATAGCGCGCACCGCTAAGATACGCAGTAATGATATTCTGCGCCAGCTGCGTATGCGGACCCGCCGCAGGGCCGATCGGATTTTCAATAATCCTGTCTGACATGGACAGTTTATCATCATTCTTCTTATTGTAAAACTTCTCGGCGGGTACGCCAAATATCGAATTCTCATTTTTTAATTCATTGAATACCCATTCAATTAATTTATCAAACGGGATCGGGGTCATCCTGTCGTTCATAAAGCCTCCATTTAAGTAAGCGATGAAGATATCCTATCGGTGTCATTGGTATGAAATTCCGACGGCGTGTCATCCTGAACAATGCTCGGAACGAGCGTTTGGCGAAGGATCTCCTGGTAATCTCTTATCGTTGCGCTGGTATTAGTTTTCCTGGAGATTCTTCGCAGGCTCAAAATGACAGAACGCTGGGATTTCATAGTACTGATAAAACAAACTGTCCAATAATCACTCTAAAAGCGTTCCCAGACCTTGTCTGCAAGCTCCCTGCTTTTTGCGCAGATTTCCTGCTCGTCCAAAAAGGTGAGCTTTCTGTTTTGCATGACGATCTGCCCATTGATAATTGTGGTGTCAACAGCCCTGCCGCTCAGTCCGTAGAGCATATGGCTGTTCACATTATCCGATGACATCCGTGTCGGCGGGTTATAGTCCGCGATAATGAGATCGGCAGAAGCGCCGGCAGCTAAAACACCCAGTGGTTTATCGAAGTACTTCGCGGCAATAGCCCTGTTGTTTTCGAACAGCATTGCGGGCGGCTCTCCCCATGCGGCGCTTGGATTCTTACTGGCGTGCTTGTGCAGGCAGTTCGTGGCTTTGAGGGACTCAAACATATCGCTCGTATAACCGTCTGTCCCCATCCCCAGCATTACACCTTTTTCAAACATTTGAAGAACGGGCGATACACCAACAGCGTTGCCCATATTGGATTCCGGGTTATGCACGACGTTCGTCCCCGTCTCCTTCAGCACATCGATTTCCGCATCCGATATGTGAATGCAGTGCGCGGCGATAGTTTTGCTGCCCAGAATTCCGCATCGCTGCAGCCGCTCAACAACGCCGCTCTTGTACTTTTGCTGAGCATCCTGCAGGTCCTGTATCCCCTCCGCCACATGAATATGGAAGCCCGCTCCGGTGCCGTCATTTTCTTGCGCGATATTTTCACGTGCGCATTTCTCCAGTGTCTGATCACTCAGGGTGATGGACGCATGCAGCCCGAACATTGCCTTGAGCATGGGGTCCTTCTTATCGAGGCTATACCGGATGAAATCCGTATTTTCTTTGATACCCAAGTTCGTTAATTGCTCGCCGTCACGTTCGGACACCTCATAGCACAAGCACGAGCGCAGTCCGGCCTTTTTTGCGGCCTCAGCGATTTTGAACAAACTTCCAGATAGCGCATAGGGGCTGGCATGGTGGTCAAACACTGTCGTTGTGCCATTCTTAATGCAGTCGATGATCGGCACAAGCGCACTGAAGTAGACGTCTTCCAGTGTCAAAACCTTGTCCAGACGCCACCACAAACGTTCGAGTATCTCCATAAAATTCGACGGAGGGGCGTCTTTTAAAAACATGCCGCGCGCAAACGTGCTGTAAAAATGCATGTGCGTGTTAATCAGCCCAGGCATGATCAGCTTCTTTTCGCTATCAATAAACTGTGCGTCTATGTACTTTCTTCTTAAGTCACCGGTTGTCCCGACATCCGTGATGATGCTGCCGTCTATCGCGACACATCCGTCCGGAATGATCGTGTTATTTCTGTCCCGGGTTATGACTACCCCGTTTCCAACTAAAAGCACCCTGAAAACCCCCTTATATACACGCTGCCGCGCTTTCGAGTCTCATTTTTAAGATTTTATGCCAGGTTCGCTGTCGTTTCAGGCATTTTATCCGCGTATTGCTTGGCATATAAAAGCGGAATGGCCGCATACATGGCTGCCGCCTTGACAAGCTCATTCTTCCAGGTGCATTCGTTGGGCGCATGCGCCTGATCCTCGTGCCCCGGACCGAATCCGATACACGGGATGCCGTGCATACCCATAATAGAGACGCCGTTTGTTGAAAATGTCCATTTATCCAGCAGCGCATCTGTATCAAAAAGGCCTTTATAAGCTTCGAGCAGCGTTTCGCAGACAGGATGCTCTTCCTCAATGAACCAGGTCGGGAAATAACAATCCGTGGGGTAGGACAAGCCCTTATACGAAGGCCTTTCGTATCCATACATCGTCACTTCTGCCCCTGCTGCTTTTACAGACGGCAGGTTTCTGATCTGGCTGAGCGCCAATTCCTTGTCCTCTCCGGCTGTCAGGCGTCTGTCGACCGAGATCCAGCAGCTGTCCGCTACCGCGCATCTTGAGGGGGACGTGAAGAATACCTCGGATACTGTGAGCGTTCCTTTGCCCAAAAACGCATGATCTACAAGATTTTCGTTCAGAGCGCGCAGCTCCAGCAGGATATTCGCCATTTTATAGATGGCGTTGTCGCCCCGTTCAGGCGCTGAGCCATGACAGCTGACACCCTGCGTTGTAATCTTAATCTCCATCCTGCCCCGCTGCCCCCTGTAGATGTTGCAGGACGTCGGTTCGGTGATCACCACAAATTCCGGACGGATCTTTAATTCGTTAATAATATACTGCCAGCACAGACCGTCGCAGTCCTCCTCCTGTACCGAGCCCACGATCAGCAGAGTATAATCGTCTTCCAGCTTTAAATCCTTAATGATTTTGCCAGCGTAGACCATGGCAGCCATACCGCCCTCCTGATCGCTGGCACCTCGGCCAAGGATGATATCGCTATCTTCAAACCCTGTATACGGGTCATGGTTCCACAGCTTTATATTGCCGACGCCGACGGTGTCTATATGCGCATCCATGGCGATCAGATGCTTTCCATGGCCAATATAACCCAGAATATTGCCCATTGGGTCGATTTCAACCTTGTCAAACCCCACGGCTTCCATTTCTTCTTTAATTCTTTGAATAACCTTCATCTCATCGGCGCTTTCGCTGGGTATGGCAATCATATCTCTTAAGAAACGAGATATCTGATCCTTATAGCCTTCTGCGGCCGCTAATATATCTTTAAAATTCATAAGTCCTCCTATATTTGATTTCTCTAAATAGATGATGCATAACGCACACTCTGCGTTGGCATTAGTTTGCCTGGAGATTCTTCGCAGGCTCAGAATGACAAACTGTCGGTGTTTTATAGCAATGACAGTTTGGCGGTAATTTACAGCAGTGACAAAAATCCGAATTAATCAGAGTTTAAGATTCTTTTTACCTCTTCCAGGCGTGGTTCGATCGTAAAAGCTTTGCCTGCGGCGAGTGCTGCGCTTTTGATATCCTTCAGCCCGCTTCCGGTGACAATGCAGGCAACGCGCTCGTTTCCCTTGAACATATTAAGCTCATGCATTTTTAAAATTCCCGCAAAGCCTGTGACACCGGCCGGCTCGCCGAATACGCCTGTTCTTTGAGCCAACAGCTTCATCGCTTGCAGTATTTCGTCATCCGTCACATCGATCATCAGGCCGCCGGATTCATTGATGGCGTTCAAGGCCTTGATGCCGTTTCGCGGAATGCCCACCGAAATGCTGTCCGCGATGGTCTCGGGTTTCATATAGTCGAATTCATAGGTCTTCTTATTAAACGCCCGCGTGACAGGGTTGGATTTTGCTGCCTGGATGCCCACAATTTTTGGGAGCTTGTCAATCAGGCCGAGCTTGTAGCATTCCAAGAAGCCCTTCCAGACACCGCCGATTGAGCAGCCGTCACCGACGGCGACGACGACAATATCGGGCACATTCCAATTCATCTGCTCGCAAAGCTCATAGGAGACCGTCTTCTTACCCTCAATCAGGTAGGGGTTAATGGCGCAGCTCCTGTTATACCAGCCGAATTGGTCTGCCGCTTTGAAGCAGAGCTCCACAGCCTCGTCGTACGTACCGTCAACCAGGAATACTTTGGAGCCGTAGATGAGCAGTTGTGTGACCTTTGCCTCCGGCGCTGTCTTCGGCACGAATATGTATGTCGGAATCCCCGCGCTTGCGGCAAAGCCGGAAAGCGAAGATGCCGCGTTCCCCGTCGACGCCGCGCAGATGACATCCCGGTCAAGCTCTATGGCTTTTGCAACGCCCACGGCGCTGGCCCTGTCTTTAAAGGACCCTGTGGGGTTTCTCGCATCATCCTTGATCAGTATGCTGCCGAGACCTGTTTCTTTCTGAAACTTATCTGTTTGATACAGCGGCGTCCAGCCCACCTGCAGCGGTTGTATGCCTTTTTCGCTCTCAAGCGGTATTGCCGGAAGGTACCGCCACAGGGAATAGAGGTTGTTTTTTTTAAGATACGCATGTGTCATCTGCTTTTTAATCTCGGGATAGTCCAAAACAACGTCCAGAATCCCGTCTATTCCGCAGTCAAAACATGTGTACTGTATCTCAGCTGCGTCGTATTCCCGTCCGCATTTGACGCATTTCAGATGAATGATCTTCTTCAACGGTTATCTCCTTATTCCTGCATTATCACAGTTCCTGTATTTCCATTGAGTGCTTCAACGGCTTTATCAAGTGAGGTAATGATCGTTTTGTTTGCAGGACTGCTTTTAGCAAAGGCAATAGCGGCCTGAATCTTCGGCAGCATGCTGCCCGGCGCGAACTGGCCTTCGGCGATGTAGCGCTCGCAGTCCTCAACGCTCATAAAAGACAGTTCCTGCTGCCCCGGCTTTTTGAAATTGATGCATACCTTTTCCACCGTTGTCAGAATCATCAAAATGTCTGCTTCCACTTCTTCAGCGAGCTTCTCCGCGGCAAGGTCTTTATCAATCACGGCCAGGACACCCTCAAGCGTCCCATCTTTTTTTTCAATGACCGGTATGCCGCCGCCGCCTGCGGCAATAATGATGGTTGAATCCCATAGCTCTCTGATTGAATGTATTTCAATAATACGCTTTGGCAGGGGCGATGCGACGACTCTTCGCCAGCCCCTCCCGGCATCCTCTTTTAAGATATACCCTTTTTGCTCCATGATGTCTCTTGCTTTATCTTCCGTATAAAACGGTCCGATCGGCTTGGTGGGATTTTTAAACGCCGGGTCCTTCGCATCAACTGCCACCTGCGTCACAAGTGTTACAACAGGCAGGCGAATATTCCGGCTGACCAGCGCATGGCGCAAGCCCTGCTGCAGCTGATAGCCGATATAGCCCTGGCTCATCGCTGTGCAGACGTCGAGCGGCATGACGGGCGTAATTGATGCGGCATATTCGGACGCGAGCATGATGTTTCCCACCTGCGGTCCGTTGCCATGGACGAGAGCCATTTCATAGCCGAAAACACATTTTATTTCCGCCAAAATTTCCGATGTCTGTTTGATAACGTCGAGCTGGGCCTGCGCTGTCGGCAGCATGTTTTCATCCTGCAGAGCGTTGCCGCCGAGCGCAATAACGATCTTTATATGTGATCCCATAGCGCCTCCATTCGTCGATATGTTTTCCTCTTAAAGAAATGCGGTGTTTAGCGCCTTGTCGTTCCCGCAGTTCCGTGTCATTCCCGCGCAGGCGGGAATCCAGAACCGCAGGCCAAGAAGCGTGGATTCCCGCCTGCGCGGGAATGACATACATCGAGCGGGTATGACATACTTCGAGCGGGAATGATGTACAGCGACAGGTTATACCGTTACTATCAACCGCGTAGGGCAGTAATCTTCTTGTCGTAGTCCTGTACCTTGCTGTATTCGTTTTCCCAGAAATCCGGACTCCTCATGCTATCCAGATAGTCCTTGGAGTACCCGAACGGCAGCCAGTCTTTTTCCTTCTGCTGAAATAACTGCTCTTTTTTATCCGACCGTCTGAAATCAAACATATTGCTCTCATCCATGCCGTGGAATATATCACGAATCCACCGTTCCATAACAAAATCGCTCGTTTCGAGATACCTATTATCCAAGTCTTCCAAGACGGAAGTATACCGGTCAAACCCATCTGTTGCGATGGTGACCACGTTATCCTCCGGACCAAGCTTTAGGTATTTGGCCATCTTGATGGCGCCAAGGATGTTGCAAATACCCGATACGCCGAACAGCTCACGCATGCCGATTGCTGTCTCCTTATCCACGCCGAACTTCACCAATACCTCCGGCTTGTCGTGAATAACCTTCAGGGCCTTGACGCAGTCGTCGTCCTTTATGAGTGCCACAAAATCCGTCGTCAGGACGTTATGTATCAGGGTGCACATCTTATCGCCGATGCCTTCAATGCGATGCTGGCCGCGGCCGCCGTTTGCAAGCGTGGAGCATTCATACGGTTCCAGCGCTGCGATCTTGCATTCCGGAAAAGCTTTCTTGATGGCATCGCCCGCCGCAATCGTCCCGGCGGAGCCGGGCGCTGAAGTAAACGCCGCGATGCGCCCGTTCCCGATGCCGCGGACGGCTTCGACGGCGGAATTGCCGGTCACGTGCCGATGAAAGCGGTAGTTGGGCATCAGTTCAAATTGCGCCAGCGGCTTGTTCTTCGGGTCCTTTTTCAGCTCGTATGTCCTTTGCAATGTCAGTATAACGTCCGATTCGGTTCCGGGTGTCAGATCCAGCGCCGCACCGTATTTCCGGATACGCTCATATCTTTCCTTACTCATATTATCCGGCATGATAACGATAGCCTTGTAGCCCATGAGGTTACAGATATAGGAGACGCCGATGCCGAAGTTGCCGGTAGACGGCCCCAGTATCGTATGCTCACCCGGGATAATCTCCCCATCGACGCAGCCTTCGACCAACGTGGCATACGCAGGTCCAACCTTATGCGAGCCTGAAGGAAAGCCGGTGCCTAACATTACCACGATGTTGGCGTCCACCCCGGTAAGCTCCTTTGGCAGTATAATCTTTCTGACCTGATTGTCCGAATCCTTCCATGTAATATTAAATAGGTTTATTGGGTCAAGCTCGTTTTCTCTCATCGCCTTCATGGCTTTGCTGCGAACCGCATCATCAACTGTCTGTGGATTTAACATTTCCTCATATGTCGGTCCGTAGGGAATTTTTCCTGATGTCATGATTTTATCTCCTGTTACTATATATTTTCGGTCTTATTTCCCAAAATGTCTTAAGGTACCTTGATTCATTAGAACTTCCAGTGTTTTCTGCGGCTGTTTTATTTTACTCAAGAAAATCATTGCGGCGATGACATAGGGCTTAAAGCTGGCCTGCTTATACAGCGGCACGCGATATTTGTCAAACACACTGGCCGCAACTTCACCGGCACTGCAGCTGACACCGGTAATATCAGCGGGCAGGCAATGCATATAAAGCGCCTTGCCCTCTTTTGTCAGCTTCATCATTTCCTCGGTGCATTCCCAGTCCTTATGCTGCGCGTTCTCCTGCAGCAGTTGTTTCTCCAGCGCCTTTATGCCGTCCATATCCCCATTGCCATACATGACGGTTCTCTTCTCCATCGCTGCGAACGAGGCCCAGCTCTTCGGATAAACGATATCCGCGCCATCAAAGGCTTCTTTCATACTGTTTGTTTTATGATATTTTCCGCCGCTCATTCTCGCGTTTTGCTTCGCTATTTCTTCCACTTCCGGCATCAAATCATAACCCTCAGGATGCGCCAGAACGACGTCCATGCCCATTCGTGTCATCAGTCCGATAATCCCCTGCGGCACGGAGAGCGGCTTGCCATAACTGGGAGAATACGCCCAAGTCATCGCAATCTTTTTGCCCTTCAGGTTTTCTACGCCGCCGAACGTATGAATCAAATGATTCATGTCGGCCATCGTCTGTGTCGGATGGTCAATATCGCACTGGAGATTGACAAGCGTGGGCCTCTGCTCCAGCACACCATCGCTGTAGCCCTCCTGCACATAGGAGGAGACATCCCGCATGTATTTGTTTCCCTTGCCGATATACATATCATCCCGAATGCCGATGACATCCGCCATAAATGAAATCATATTGGCTGTTTCCCGAACAGTTTCGCCATGAGCGATTTGCGATTTGCCCTCGTCCAGGTCCTGCACCTCTAAGCCCAGTAAATTGCATGCGCTCGCAAAAGAAAAACGTGTCCTGGTCGAATTGTCTCTGAAATTGGATATGGCGAGCCCGCTGTCAAAAACACGCGTTGAAATGTTTTCCTCCCGCATTTTTCTGAGAATATCAGCGGCTGTAAAGACGGCCTGTATCTCATCGTCCGTCTTTTCCCAGGTCAGTAAAAAGTCATTATTGTACATCTTCTCGAAGTTGAGCGTTTCCAGTTTTTCCATCATGCATTTCATACTTTTCATTCTTTAGCTCCTTGTTTTTATTCTCTTTCTATTTCGTAGGGGGCGATGCCCACATCGGCCCGTCGTGTTAGCATATTTGAATTTCAGGACTGACGGGGCGATGTGGGCATCGCCCCCTACTGAAATGTGTCTATGTTGTGTGGCAGCGGACGAACTCGCCCCAGCCCGGCGTGCCTGTAAATTCACCATTATCATAAACCGTCCTGCCCCTGACGAGTGTCATAACGGGATATCCCTTCATCACATGACCTTCCCAAATCGTATGGTCTGTTTTTGAGTGCATTTTTTCTTTCTTAACAACAACGTTTATATTTGGATCATAGATCACAATATCCGCATCGCTGCCGACAGCGATCGTTCCTTTTTGCGGCGATATCCCGAAAATCTTCGCCGGATTTGCAGCGCACAGCTCCACCGCTCTTTGGAAGGTGATGCGTCCCTTGTTTGCCTCCCCAAGCATATACGGATACATCGTTTCCGTCCCCATGCAGCCGTTTGGTATTTTCGTAAAATCATCCTTGCCCCAGTCTTTTTCGTAAGACTTAAACGGGCAGTGATCGGTAGCGACGGTTGAGATGTCGCCGCGGACGATTCCCTCCCACAGCGCATCCCGGCTCTCTTCTCCTTTAATCGCCGGAGAACAGACAAAATTTCTGCCGTCATCACGATGGTAAACGTCACGCGTAAACGCGAGATAATGCGGACAGGTTTCAGCATAGATTTGCTGCCCCTCAAGCCTTGCCAATCTGACCGCCTCAAGGCCTTCTTTGCAGGCCAGGTGGACGATAAAAAGGGGCGCATTCGCTGCTTTTGCGAGATATATGGCGCGTTTTACAGCTTCGGCTTCAACAAACTCCGGTCGGCTTTCATAATGGTGCCAGGCGGTCGTTTTATGAGCGTGCAGTAAATTGCTGATCCTTCGATCGATAATTGACGGATTTTCGGCATGCACCGCCATCAGCGTTCCCGTTTGCCTTGACAGCTCCAGCATTTCAAACAAGACACCGTCACTGACCATCAAGTCCTTATAGACCATATACATCTTAAAGCTGGTTATTCCAAAGTCCGCGGATAGGGTGAGCGCTTCTTTTGTAATTTTCCCAATATCTGTCACTGCCGTATGCAGCGAAAAATCAACGCATGCCAGAGGTTTAAATTCATTGATTTTTGCTTTCGCATCCTCCAAGAGACCTTGGCCCTTGGCTTGCACGGCAAAATCAAAAACAGTTGTGACCCCGCCGCAAGCCGCGGCGCGTGTCCCGGATTCATAGTCATCCGCGGAAACCGCGCTGCCAACAGGCGTCTGAAGGTGTACATGGGCATCGACAGCACCGGGCAGCACATACTTATCCGCTGCATCGATGGTAAAGCATTTGTCAGTTTCGAGGTTGTTCCCGATAGTTGCAATTTTGCCGTCGATAATCATTAAGTCGGCTTTAAATGTGTCATGCGCCGTCATGATGGTGCCGTTTTTTATAAGGCAATCCAATTTGTTCGCCTCCCTGTCATACTAGAGTGGTACGCGGTCAAAAGCTATTTAAAAAACTAAAAACCCTAGGTTATAAAAGACACATTTTAACAAATACTAACAGTAATATGCTTAAATAGGCATACAACCAATCAGTATCTGTTTAACTGCATCTCTTATAGCCTAGGGCAATTTACGGTCGCCTGGTCGAAACGTCCAAACCAATCAATGGACTTATACAAGAGTACTTTTATTTACTTTTTAGTAACTATATTATAGACGGCACGCTGGTAATTGTCAAGATTTTTAGTCAATACCACGAAATTCCGCGCCTGTTCAACCTTCCGAAAAAGCTCCCTTCAAAGCTTCAGATTTCATCTGTCACTTTGAAGGGAGCAAATTTTCATTGGGCCAATGCATCAGCCCCGTTTTAGTTTATCTTACCAAATAATCCAAGGATTATCCGGCGTAGGATGCGGGTGGATTCACACGGGCGTTGAACATGTCAATCGTGGCCTCGACCGGGTAATCTGAACGATCCATACCGGAGTATAGGTCAACCCACTCAAAATAATTTTTATAATTTTCGTACTCCAGGATAATTGTCGGGAGCAAGAGATTTGCATAGGTTTCACCCTTGGATTTGTCAACCCACTCAGGATTCCACAGCTCTTCAGCCGTGGCCTGACCTGTCACCTGCGCATACAGTCCGCAGAAGATCGGCTCGGCATAAATGACGCCGATGGAGGAGAGTGCCGCTTTCCATGAAGTCTGCTCGCCGGCTTCCCACTGGACAACAAGGCCCGGGCTGCCCATGCTTATCGCGATAACATTGTCTTCCATACCGGCATCCATTGCCGCGGTGACAGCGCCGTCAGCGAAGTCGTCGACCGTACCGACAATCAGCCAGTATTTGATAGAGGGCTGCGTCGGCAGAATTGAACCGACCACAGAGTATGCCGTGGATGAATCCAGGTTGCCGACCATACAGTCTGCGTGGAAGTACCGCTCCTTAATATCTGGATAGGTTTTCTCTATGACATCCAATGCGCCGTCAATACGGACGCTGATTTCATAAACGACTGAAAAGTCTACGCCGATGACGCCAATTTCTTCAGGCTTTGCATCCGGCCATGTCTTCTTCTGGTAGTTGATGAGCCATTCACCCATCTTCTGGCCGGCTTGGCGATAATCAAAGCCGACGAACGGGTGCTTCAGGAGTCCGTCTTCGCCATAGGGAAGACCCATGACCGGCATCCACTTGATGCCAAGCTCATTCGCCTTTTCAATAACCGCAGGATAAGTGGTCATGTCGGGATCAAGCAGGAACCCGTCATAGTCTTCTGCAGCAAGCGTCTCAAGTGATGTAATAAAGAGGTCATTATCGCCGTTTGTATCCATCATCTCGACGTCTACATTCATGCGTTCGCCCCAGGCTTTAAACGAGTTAGCAAAATCTTCATAGAGCGCGCTGCTTCTGATCATCATATAGACGAACTTGAATCTGTCATTCTTAGCATAATCATATTCAGGATCAAAGTACCCAATTTCACCGGTTGTATCTCGTCCCGGTTCTTCACTTGCAATCGGCTCTGACGATGCTGCGGGTGCCGTTGACGCGGGAGCTTGTGACGTGGACGGGGTCTCGCTTTGCTGGGGTGTTGTGGTGCCGCACGCAACGAGCGAACACACCATGATGACTGCGAGTAGAATTGCAAATATTTTCTTCATTCTTAAAACCCTCTTTCCTTCATAGTTATTATGTTGACTTGAATAAATTGCAAAATGCTGTGGGGTAGAACTCAAGTATTAACAGTTTCCATCCGCCCCGCCTTCGCAGCATCTTGTACGCTGAATAAAAGTGTATCGAATTGCCGTGGTTTTTACAGATAAGTCACCAAAGTGATCTCACCAAAGTGATCTCACCGGCGTGGCGCTTTCACCGACCGCCTGCTGCTGATATAATCAAGCGTCAGCGCAAGCAGCAGAATCAAGCCGGAAACAACCTGCCGCCAATACGGATCAAAACGAAGGACAACCATACCATTGGAAAATGCGGTCAAAATGAGGAGTCCCATAAATGCGCCGCCCATACCGCCGGCACCTCCGCCAAAAGCAACGCCGCCCAGGATTGCTGCTGTGATCCCCGCGAACTGCTGCGCCATAATGCCGGTCGATACCGCTGAGCTGACGCGGCCGGATAGTATAATACCTGCAAGGGCGCCGAGTACCGAGCTGTTCACAAACAATATATAGGATATCTTTTTCGTATTGACGCCCGCCAGGCGGGACGCGGTCTGGTTCCCGCCGAGCAGATACACATACCTGCCAAATTTCGACTTTGAGAGAATCAGTCCATAGATGAAAAACGCCGCAATCAGCACGATCACTGAAATCGGCAGCACGCCGATTTTTCCGGATCCGACCGTTTTAATGACCTGGTTCGTCATACTAATTGTGATGCCGCCAGTGAACATATACGAGATGGCTTCAGCGACCGACGCTGTAGCGAGTGTCGCAATAAAGCCCGGAAACCGGAATTCGTTGATCAGCACCGCGTTCAGGACACCGATCACCGCAGAGAAGATCAAGGTGACTGCCAGTGTTGGCACTAATGGCCACTGCGCATTTTTCAAAAGAAATGCGCACATCATACCTGCCATTGTACCGACCGCCCCGGTCGACAGGTCAAGCTGACCGGATATCAGCAGAATGGCCGCGCCAATCGTCAGCATGGCGGTTACAAACATCTGATCCAGAATCTGGCTCACGTTTGCTATCCGCGCGAAACTCCCTCCCGACGCAATCGTCACAACCACAACGAGCAAGGCCAGGACCATGAGCAAGGTAAACATTTTTGTTTTAACGAATTTTTTTATGACAGCAGAAATTTCCATATTTCCCTCCAACTCATTCGAGCATCGCACGCTTCAGGACGTTTTCTTCCGTAGCCTCCTGCCGCGGTATTGAACCAGTAATACGCCCGCTATACATTGTAATGATCGTATCTGATACATTAATAACCTCAGCCAGCTCCGAAGAGATGAAAATGACTGCCTTGCCTTCCTTTGCAAAATCGCAGACGGTCTGATAGATTTCAGCCTTGGTTCCAACATCAATACCCTTCGTGGGCTCGTCAAGAATCAAGATCTTTGTGTCCTTCATGCCCGTGCTCCAGCGGCCGAGAATTACCTTCTGCTGGTTGCCGCCCGAAAGCTCATATACAATCTTGTCGATGGTCGGCGTCCTAATGGAGTATTTCTCCACGGCTTGATCTGCCAGTGCCTTTTCCTTCTTCTTATCCAGAAAGAGTCCTGTTTTCATTTTAGGCAGCACGGGTATCGTAATATTATTGCTGATGGACCGAGTAAGGACCAACCCCTGTTCTTTACGGTCCTCCGGACACAAGGCAATCCCCGCTGCAATCGCATCCCTCGGTGACTTGAAGTTCATCTTCTGTCCGTTAAGCAGGATTTCACCCGACTTAATCGGGTCTGCACCAAATATCGCCCTTGCGACCTCAGTTCGTCCAGCGCCGACCAAACCCGCGAAACCGACGATTTCCCCCTTGTGCAGCTTGAAGCTAATGTCGTGTATGTAGTCTGTTGTCAGGTTTCTGACCTCCAGCACAACGTCACCAAACTGTTCATTCCTGCTGAGGTTTGCATAGGTATCACCAATATCGCGCCCGACCATTGCGGTAATCAATTCCGCCTCACTCGTTTCAGAGGTTTGCAGCTTTGTAACCAGCTTGCCGTCTTTGAGTACGATGATTTCATCCGACACCTCAAAGATTTCCGCCATACGGTGCGATACGTAAATGATGACCTTTCCGGCATCTCGAAGCTTCCGGATCAGTCTGAAGAGCACCTTGATTTCGGTATCGGTCAGCGGAGCTGTCGGCTCGTCAAATGCGATAATATCCGAATTTCGCCGGTAGGCCCTCATGATCTCGACCATCTGCTGGTGCGCCACTGAAAGCCTTCCAACCATCTCGTTGGGGTTTACAGCGAGCTCAAACTCGTCCAGAATTGCCTGCGCGTTCTTTCTGAGCGTTTTTATATCCAGACGTATGCCCTTTGACGGCAGGTCATCTAGGAAAATATTTTCCATCACCGACAGCTCCGGAACCATCTGCCGTTCTTGATAGATGACGCTAATGCTTGCCTGTAATGCTGCGCGTGGAGACGAAAGCTTCTGTGGCATTCCGTCAATCGCAATGTCTCCCTCATCCGGCTGCAGGTCCCCATTGAGGATCTTCAGCAGCGTACTTTTACCCGCGCCATTTTCACCCAGCAAGGCGCAAACACGTCCGGCTTCAACACGGAAATCCACATCGTCTAACGCCAATACACCGGGAAATTCTTTCTTTAGATGCCTAAACTCAATATATTGGGCCAAATTCAGAACACCAACCTTTCTTTATGCACGGCAAAGTCATCGCCAACGTTGAACTCGAGGTTCTGTAAGCTTACTTTTTCGATGCCGCCACCTCGGCGGCGCCGGCGATAAGCATTTTGAGTCTCTTCCTTTCACGGTAGTAGTCAAACATCAACGCCAGAATCAAGAGCATACCCTGCGCAAAAATCTGCCAGTAGGACTTGAGGCCAAGCATGGAGAGCCCGTTCTTAAATAGGTTCAGTAGCATCAGTCCGACGAAAAGGCCACCCATTCCACCGGAACCGCCCGCAAAGGATATCCCGCCGAGAATCGCTGCAGTGACGGCGTCTATCCCCTGTGTAAGCGGGGTGGGATCGCCCTTGCGCATATTTGCAGTAAGCAGAATGCCCCCGAGCGAGGAAATGATTCCGCTGTTGATAAAGAGCAGCGCATAGATTTTTTTAGGGTTTTTACCGGCCAACCGCGCGGCATTCTTGTTGCCGCCGCACATATAAACGCTCCGGCCGAATTTTGTCTGTTTGAGCACAAGTCCATAAGCCAGCATCAAAACAAGCATAATCACAAACGCAAGCGGGACATAACCGCCCAGGATGGATGTATTGCCGAGTTTTAAAAACGCGTCATTTTTAAATTTTATCGGATTTGCCCGGGTAATGACATAAGCAAAGCCTGCCCACACCGATGAGATGCCGATCGTGGCAATAAACGCCATCATATTCAGCGCATTGACTAAAATCGCCACAAGTAACCCGGAAACAAGT
Organism: uncultured Eubacteriales bacterium; assembly: GCA_942492735.1. GTDB lineage: Bacteria > Bacillota > Clostridia > Oscillospirales > Oscillospiraceae > Sporobacter. Next base: position 2,032,920 of record OW818648.1, on the reverse strand, counting down.
CCAAAAAGCAGTGTGCACAAAATGGCCACCGGCCAGGGGAATCCGTTATACAGCATAAGCGCCACCAGCACACCGGATAAGCCCGCAGTCGCACTGGTCGAGAGGTCAATTTGCCCTGAAATTAACAGTATACCGACGCCGACGCCCAATATGCCTGTCAAACTTGTGCTTTTCAGAAGAATAAGTATATTACTTCTCCCAAGATATCCGGGATTCATAACGAAGAAGAACACGACTAAAACCGCTATGATCAGCAAGAGCGGCGCGACCTTGTTGTTCAGGAGAAAATTATTCCTTTTTTTATCATGACTCATATTTTAGATCCTTCCTTTCAGCACACTCAGGACATATACTCTTGAGAAAGCTGTGAACAAGCTTGCCGCGCGGTCAGAATATACATATATCCTCGGTCAATTTGTACGCATTATGTACAGTTAGCATAACTTGAAGGCGTGGCTCTGTCAACCCTCTCGAGTATAGTGTTTTTACTATCGTTATAGCCCTAACGCTATCATGCATAAGTCAGATATTCCCTGCAAGAATAACCATCCCGCGCCAAGTCCGCCTAAAAAAACCGACAAATCCGTTTGCCCGCAAAGCGGCGCAACGATGGATTTGTCGGTTATTCTGCACTGAATCGAACCCTAAATCATACTATTTTATCTGGAAGCATGTTAATAAAATCCTGTGCTTGCTTTGACAGCCGATTCGTGTGCCATGCGACGATAATATAAGCGGTTTCATCGCCGAGATCCAAAGGATAGTACTTAATGTCGTTCTTCAGTCCGAAAAAAGTGAAGCGGGCGCATATGCTCACGCCGCGCGTTTCGCGCAATACGTTTAAAAGTGTCGGAAAATTGTCCAGCAGCTCAATCCGCCGCGGCGTGACGCCGAATTTCTCGCAATGCGTCATGATCCTGGCCTTTGACACCGCCTCATCCAATTGTGCAACGGCATAAAACGTGAGCTCCGACATCAGGTCCGGCTGCAGTGTGTCGTACAATGCCAGCGGGTGATCCATAGACATTGCAAGATGCAAGGAATACTTTGATATATACTTATAATGCACATTCTCGGCCTTTGTTATCGCAAAGTTATGTGTAAAGGCGATGTCAGTCTCCCCAAACTCGAACTGGCGCTGAAGCTCGCGAAAATCGCACAGCTGTTTGATAAGAACGACATCCGGATATTTTGCCCTGTAATCGCAGACGTACTGCTTGAGCAGACTATAGTCCTCCACCGCGTCGTACGAGCTTGGCGCGACAATTCTCAGCATCTTGCTCTCCGCCGGGGTTAGCCCTTTGGCGGTTATTATCGCCTTCTCCATATTGGTGTAAAGGGATTCCATCGCACCGAGCAGATACTCACCCTGCGGCGTCAGCGTTACCCCCTGATTGTTACGTGTAAACACGGTAAATCCGATCCCGCTTTCAAACCGCTGCAGTTCCTTTGAGAGCGTCGGTTGGGAAATATACAGGCGTTCCGCTGCCCTTGACATGTTCAGATAGCGGCTCACCGTAAGAAATGCTTCAATCTGTTGAAAGGTAATGTTATACAATTTCATTCCTCCTGTCGCCATTCCGTCAAAGCAATAATAACAAATTAATTCCTATTGTACAATTGTTTTTTGAGGTGATAACATGAACGAGATTAAGTGGCGAAAGGAGTGCATATATGGCACATTATTTGGAATACGGCCTTGATGGAAGAGGTGCAATTATCACCGGAGCGGGGACCGGAATAGGCGCGGCCTGCGCCGTGGAACTGGCAAAGGCCGGCGCAAAAGTAGCATTATTTGGAAGACGGACAGGGCCGCTTGAGGAGATCGCAGCTGAATGCGCCCAACACACGCCCGGCGCAATCGCCATGTCTGTCGATGTGTCCGATAAAAGCGCGGTTGAAAAGGCTGTGGAGACGGTGAATAGAACCTTCGGTAGGCTCGATGTCCTTATCAACAACGCCGGAATTGAATCGCCGTACCAGGTCGGTGAAATGCCCTTTGAGGCCTTCTTCGATATGGAGCCGGACGAGTACCTGAAATTCTTCCAGATCCACGATCTCGGTCACTACCTCATGATGCAGGCCGCCGTACAGTATATGAAGCCGGCGCAGTTTGGTCGCATTGTCAACGTCACCTCCGTGACAGGTGTGACTGCGACATATTCTTCTCCTGCGTACACCGCCAGCAAGGCAGCGGCGATCTGCCAGACAAAAGCATTTGCGAAAAAGTACGGGAAATTCAACATCACTTCAAACTCCATTGCCCCGGGCATGGTTAACACACCGATGAAGACAAACTCCCCGCCGGAGGAATTCGCCGCGGTCGCGAGGATGTGCCCTCTGGGGCGAGTGGCTGAGCCGATTGACGTCGCGCGCCTTGCTATGTTCCTCTCACAGGAGAATCTGTTCGTTTCAGGGCAGAACATCATCATCGACGGCGGATCGACAGTGTAACCCCGGATAAATACCCCGACGGACAAAGCGGCTGTGTGGCTGGATAAATTCCACGCCACACAGCCGCCTTGTCGTATAGGTTTTTAGATATGCAGCAAGACGTTGTTCGCCTCAAGCTTCTTCTGCAGCGCGGCGGTATCGAGCGCTGGAAAATCACCCGTCATGGCGGCTGCCGTTCCTGCGGCCTCACCTGTGACCGCGCACGGCGGGATCACACGGGTAATGTCCCACATTGGGTCGGTGACGGAAATGCACCGCCCAGCCGCAATGAGGTTCGGCACCTGGGTGGTATAAAGCGTGCGGTAAGGAATTTCATAGCACGGCCCAGCCTTTCGCCAATCACCCGTCAGACCGATGCTGTCCTCGAAGAACACTCGGTTTTCCGTGTCATCCTGCGTATACGCGCCGACAATACGCCGCGACATACGAACAAGCGGAATGGTTGAAATTGTTACGGGAACATAATCCGGCTCATCCGCTTTAAACTTAAGGATATCCTCATACATTTTTCCGTGCGCCTCGATAACAGCCGAGGAGAGCTCCTCCCCGTCCACGCCGGAAAAGCGTGTCGATGTGAGCGATGCGACCTTGACGTTATTGTACGGGTCGTCATGCTTTTCATCTTTCGGAATCGTCTCTGATGACGGCATGTCGGCAAGCCCAAACATTTTCAGCTTCACCTTACCGCCGGTATAGTAATAGTACCAGCTGGCAAGGCCGTTGCCGCTCTCATGCAGCGCGGTCGGCGCACCGGCAAGATGCGCGATATCGGCGTCGCCGGTGCAGTCCACAACGGAATCGCAAGCAATGACGCTGCGCCCGGATTTATTCTCCACAACAACGCCGGAAATTCGGGGTCCGTCCTTAATGACAGATGATGCCAGTGTACCGTACAGAATCGTCACACCAAGGTCCAGCAGCAGCTTTTCGACGCGCAGCGCGAACAGGTGTGGGTTAAACTGCGTGATAAACCGCGATTTCATCCGCTCCTCAAGGTCCCCTCCCTCAAGCCACGCCTTCGGATAGTTTGCTTCCGCGCCGTGCTCAATTGACAGACGCAACAGCTCCTCCCCTATTCCAAATATCACCTGATTCCCCATCCCGTCATCGAGCGGGAGATAAATAGTGACAAGGCCCAGTGTCGCCATTCCCCCAAGGCAGTATTCACGCTCGAGCAGAACGACATCGGCACCGCCGCGCGCTGCGGCAATTGCCGCCGCAATTCCGGCAATGCCGCCGCCGGCTACAATAACACCGGCTGTGCGTGAGACCTCGAGCTGCCGACCGGGCTCCGTGACAAATTTTTTCACAACTCTCACCCCTTTCATTCATGTCAGATCCTAAATTCTTCTATCCTTATTCTAGAGACTTACCGGCGCGGCGGTCAATAATAAATTCCGAACGTGCCATAACCCAAAAGCTATATCTGAACCGGCAATAGAATTATACAAAACTGAACAAACAGTTGTATAATACCCTCAACCGACTTTATACATTATGCTGATACACGAAAACTATCTGCAAAGGAGAAAAGCACATGGCAAAATCGACATTGAGCCCGAAGGACAATTACCTGAGACTGACCCGAGGGGAAATGCCTGAGTACATACCGATTTATACAATGGGTTTTCCTGGCTACAATAACGAGACGGCGTGTAAAATCATTGGGCCTTCCCTCTTTGACGAAACCCATATCACGCCCGCGCCGCAGGGACGGAAGGATATCTGGGGCGTCAACTATATCGCCAACGAGGAGACGAACTTTGCCTGCATCCCCGAACCGAACAATTTCATACTCGAGGACATCACCAAGTGGCACGAGGTCATCAAGAAACCGACGATGCCGGAAAAAATTGACTGGGAGAAGCTTGCAAAGCAGGACTGTGAGAAAGCGGGATTGGATCGGTCGCGGTCTGCGGCGATGGCAACGATCGGGCTCATGCCGTTCCAGCAGGTCATTGCGTTCATGGGCTTCACCAACGGGCTTATGGCCATCTATGAGGAGCCGGAATGCTTTGAAGAGCTGCTGAACTTCATGGTGGATGTGTATATGCCCATCGTCCAGGCGACCGTTGATTATTACGACCCCGATATACTGTATCTGCTCGACGACACAGCGTCGGAGTGCAGCCCGTTTATCTCGCCGGCGACATACCGCACTATACTCAAGCCTGTTTACAAGCGCCTGACACAGCCGGCGGTCGACAGAGGCATACCTGTGCAGTTCCATAACTGCGGCAAGTGCGAGGAATTCATCGACGATATGATGGAATTCGGCGTAAAGATCTGGGACCCGGCCCAGCAGATGAACGATCTGGATACTGTAAAAAAGAAGTACGGCCGTGACTTCGCGATATGCGGCGCATACAAATGGGCGCCGCCGATCACGTGGCCCGAGGTCGACGAGGAAACGATCCGGCAAACGGTCAGGGACACGATTGACCGATTCGCCCCCGGCGGTGGCTTCGCGTTTTCCGGCGCTGCGCTTGGCAGGTTCGGTGATGTGACGACGCCGAAGGTTAATGGCTGGATCGCGCAAGAAGCTTACAACTACGGAAGAGACTATTACTTAAAATAGCTGCGAATTGAGAAATTAAGACAAACAACTAAAAAGGAGTTTTTGTTATGAGAGTAAAGCTTGCACTTGCTCCACGCATGGGAAGGCAAGTCGTTATTGAGGAAGTTGAGCTTGCCGACCCCGGGCCATATGACGTGCGCATCAAGGTTATGACCTGTACCATCTGCCACAGCGATATCCACGCGCTGACGGGCGAGCATGGCGAGTACGAGGGGCCGGGTGCCGCCGGCCATGAGATTGCCGGAATTGTCGACGCCATTGGCGAGAAGGTTACATATGTGAAGCCCGGAGACCGTGTGTTGTGCTCCGAGGTTCGTCAGGGCTGCGGCTACTGCGACCAGTGCCTGCACGACCGTCATTGGTTCTGCAAGAACATTGAGCCGATGTCCTTCCGTGTGCCAAGCCCGTACACCCGCCTGAACGGTGAGCGTGTCATCCAGACCTGCTCCGGCGCATCCGGCTTCGCCACCTATACAAATGCGTATGAGAATATGCTCGTCAAGCTGGACGACGATATTCCGTTTGAAATCGGCTCCGCACTCGCGTGCGGTTTCATGTCCGGTTTCGGCGCGGTTCTCAACCGCTGCAAGATTAAGCCCGGCGAAAGCTTCGCCGTCACAGGCTGCGGCGGCGTCGGCCTCTCGGCAATTATGGGCGCGCGCCTTTCCGGCGCGATTCCGATTATCGCCATTGACACAAAGCCGGAAAAGCTTAGAGCGGCGGTTAAGTTCGGTGCGACGCACACCGTTAACCCCAAGGAAGTTGACCCAGTTGAGGCAGTTAAGAAAATCACGGGAGGCTTCGGCGTTGACCATTCCCTCGTCGCCGTCGCAGGACCGGGCATCAAGCGTACAACCTTTGACCTGACCGCAGGCTACGGCCAGATGGTCGTCGTCGGCCACGAGCATCCGCGCAATGAGGTCATGGGTGAATTTAACTTTATGGAGGTTCTCGCAGGAAAGCGGATTACAGGCTCCGTCATGGGCGCGGTGACACTGCGCCGCGATATTCCAAAGTATATGGATATGTATCGTCGCGGACTGATCGATCTTGACGCATTTCTGACAAACCGCTTTTATCTTGACGACATTCAGCAGGCGCTTGACGATTCCGAGCGCGGCGCGCTGAAGAACGTGGTCATCTGCAACGAATCATAAAAGTCATAACGATCGAGAGGAGAATCCGCTAATGCAGCTAATGCCAAATTTAACTGATGCCGAAAAGCGAATGCTTAACGGCGACGAGGGTATCGTCAAACGCAAGTGTATGGAATATCTGGTAGAGATGTGCCAGATAGCAGGCGCAGACCGTCTTGTCGACCTCGACGGAACCGGAGATATGCATTCTCCCGGTCTTGCGCTCAGCCAGCATATCGTCATCACGCTTGACGAGCTATCGGAATTTGCCGATCAGGGCGGTACATTCAAGATTCCGACCTTTGCCAACAAAGCGCCGTTTGGAGAGCAGCCGCCCATCCACGGCTGGGAGCACTGCAATATCAGCTCCTACAAAAACCCGGACGCCAGACAGGACGACCCGGCCTTTCACAAAAAGGCCATGCACGAGGACGAGTTCAAGGTTCTGCGCAAGATGGGGATGATTACGACCCATTCCTGCGCAAATTACCTCACCATGTCCTACCTCCCCAGTGTCGGCCAGCATTGCTCGTGGTTTGAGAGCAGCCAGATGCCATATTGTAACGCGACCCTCGGCGCACGCACGAATTTCGATGGCACGCTCGCCACCTGTCTGCTTGGCAAGGCCCCATATTACGATATGCACATAACCGAAAACCGCTTGGGTACCGTGCTTGTTGAGACAGACAGACTGATCAGCACAGATATCGAATGGGACGTTTACGGATTTGCAACAGGCGAAGCTTGCGATGTTGACGTGCCGGTTGTTACAGGAACTGCGCGTCCGACAACGACGCAATATCAGAAGTTCAATTCAGCTGTCAGCTCGGGCGGCGCTGTTCGTATGTACCACCTTCCGGGGATAACGCCGGAAGCGCCGACAATTGAGTTCGCGACAGGCGGTAAGCCCTTTAAGCGTCGTGTCATGATTGACAATGAGGTTTTACGTAAAACCTACGATATCCTCAATTTCCACACATCCGATGATGTTGATATGGTTTATCTCGGCTGCCCGCACTTAAACATTGTCGACCTGATGCGTTTATCCGTAAAGCTTGACGGTAAGAAGTGCAAGGTTCCGCTGTGGATCATGACAGCGCCGTGGCTTTATGAAAGTGCCAAAGGCCTCGGTTACCTTGATACATTTAAAAATGCCGGCGCGCACCTCATGTCCGGCGCATGCTTGGCAGCAATGGGGGCTGTTCCCGAAGGTGTAAGGAACATCGCAGTAGATACCGCAAAGCAGGCGTATTACATAACCGGCTGCTACCCTGATGACGACTATCGTTTGCAGGTCTGCTACGGTTCACAGGATGATTGCATCAATGCAGCGCTGACAGGCAAATGGCGCGGAGAGTGGAGGTAACGGAATGGCAGAGAAAATCAGGATTAAAGGCCGCTGTGAATATCCGGGCAAGGTCGAAGCTGAGGCTCTTGTTGCGCCGAAGTATCTGCAGGGCTTTACAAACGTGAGCCCCGCGAACGGCTATACAACCGAACGAAATCATCCCCTATTTAAAGTACCCTATACAGACAAGGTCTTGGTGTTTTATTCACCGCGCGGTTCAGGCGGTTTCCTTGCCTACGGTTTTGGCCAAAAGCCCGCTGCGTTTGTCCATACGAAGAGCAGCCCGCTCACCGTTGGCTGCGCCCTTCAAGCGCATGTGCCAATGATGACAGACTTTGAGGACGACCCTCTTAAGTACATCGAAACAGGCGACCTCGTGCTCGTCAACGCCGACGAGGGTTATATAGAAATCACGAAAAAAGCAGACAGATAAGGCACTAAAAAAGTCCACTCAATTGTGAGTGGACTTTTTGTACAGAAGGATGGCGCTTCGGGTATCTCAGTTGGTGGTCCCCTCCAGGTAAGCGCTAATCTCTCGAGCGGCGCTTAAGCCGTCGGCTATTGCTTTGACCGCCACAGACTGCCCGTAACGCATATCGCCCGCCGCAAAAATTTTTTCCAGATTGGTTCTGTGGGAGTCTTCCGGCGTTTTTACGTTCCCAGACGCGTTAAGCTCGACACCCAAAGCTTCCGCCACATATTTCTGAGCTCCTGTGAATCCGACCGCGATAATCAGCATCTGACAATCGTGCATTTCCTCGCCGCCGGTCTGCTCGACCAGCTTCATTTTAAGGTTTTCGAATATCGTCTCAAGCTTCACGGTTTTGACGCATGCCAACCGACCGTCAATATCGACGATAAGCTCCTTCACTGTCGTCAGAAAACGGCGTGGGTCCCGCCCGTGGAGGTAAATCGCCTCTTCCTGACCGTAATCAACTTTGACGGCGACGGGAAATTCCGTCCATGGAATATTTCTAACGCGCTCGTCCGTCTCTTTCGGCATCATCTCCAGCTGAATGACCGATCGGCAGCCCTGACGGATTGCCGTCGCAACGCAGTCGCAGCCAGTGTCGCCACCACCTACAACAACCACGTCCTTGTCTTTGGCGGAAATTGTACTCTCTCCCTTAAAGTCCGAATCCAGCAGGGCTTTCGTGTTTTCCCTTAAGAAATCGACAGCGAAGTAAACGCCTTTTGCGTCCCGTCCCGGCACAATGATGTCCCTGGGCTTTGATGCGCCGCAGCAGAGCAGAACCGCGTCGAACTTGGGCAGTAATTCGGATGCGGCGCAGTCCTTGCCGATCTCTGTTCCGAGTTCAAATGCGACTCCGAGCGCTGTGAGCTGCTGTACCTTGTTTTGAAGTTTCTCCTTTGTGAGCTTCATATTCGGAATACCATAAATCATCAGTCCACCGATGCGGTCGTTTCGTTCAAATACAGTCACAAGGTGACCTGCTTCGGCCAGATTCTCGGCGGCAGCAAGGCCTGATGGCCCCGAACCGATGATTGCAATCCGTCTGCCTGACTCCGGCGGCTTTTCCTTACTGCCGCTTTCGGTATTGCGATGACAGTCGGCAACGAAACGTTCAAGGCGGCCGATGGCGACAGCCTGACCCTTCAGGCCACGCGTACAGTTGCGCTCGCATTGCTTCTCCTGCGCGCAAATACGCCCGCATACTTCCGGCATCGGGTTGACAGCCGTAAGTTCATCATAAGCCCCGGAGAAGTCCTCGTCCTTAACCTTGGCGATGAACTCGGGGATACGGTTATGTATCGGACATGTTTCAGAACAGTAGCGGGCAGGGCACTTCAGGCAGCGGGACGCCTCCTCTATGGCCTGCTCCGGTGTATAACCGCTCGACAGTTCCTCATAGTTCTTTACGCGATCTTCAACAGGTTGCGAAGGCATCGGTATTTTTGTTTTTGCATTTCTGATTTTAGTTACATCGCTGTATCCCTCGCTCATGTTCAATTGCCCTCCTTGCCGTTAATATACTCCACCGCATTTTCGCCGGACAAATAGGCTGACGTCATCGCCCATGTGAGCTCGCTGATAACAGCCAAATGGCCCCTGAAATGCATGGCGCTTGTCGCATCCCCGACGCCGTAAAGACCAGGAATCACACCCCCGTCCTCACGCGTTACTTCGCAGCGAGGGTTGACGCGAAGGCCTCCGAATGCGCCTTCCGAGAATCGCTGTCCGTAGATTGCGTAGTACGGGCCTTTCTCGCCAACAGTTTGGAGGTTGTCAGCAGATTTACCGAAATCTTCGTCCTTTCCTTTGAAGCAGAAATCATTGTAGCGCCTAATCGAATCTGTAAATACGGCAGGTTCAACACCTATCTGCCCAGCCAGTTCTATCAGTGAGTCCGCCCGTTTGACGGGACCGTTCTGTAATGCTATCTCCTCCTCAAGGTCCTGCTGATAGTATTCGTAAATCCATTTTTCCTGTTTGAACATGGGATTTGTTAAGTAAAACCCAGCAATACGGTCGATTGTGCTTTGGTCATAAATCGCCCACGCTATTTCCTTTGGCTGTGACCCGATGCTGAATCTGCCGCCCATAAGTCCTTCCTGCTCGTTATACCAGCGCTTGCCGTTTAAGTTGACCACTACTGCGTAAGGATGCTCCATGAAGCGAAACACGCAATAACTGAAGGGGTGATGCGCCGGCCCAAAGAGGGAACAAAACAGCCGGTTCGGGTCCGGTTCGACACCCAGTTCCTGCAGCATGTCGATTGCGTCGCCGGTATCCGTCGGTACAGAAAAGCGGTGAATCGGCGTTTCGCAGTCGAAGAAGTTAAAATATCTCTGGAGCTTCTCATCGCTCTTTCCCATGCCGCCCGTGGCAAGGATAACGGCCTTTGCGTTAATCTGCACCTCACCCCCCGGGTCCCTGGCGAGGACGCCTGTGACGGTGCCCGAATCGTCGGTCAGCAAATGCTCCGCCCTGTGCTCAGTCAGTATTTCCACCCATAGCTTCTGTTCCCTAATTAGCCTTAGCATCAGGTATTTTACAAAGGTACCGGACCAGCCCGGTCCAATAGCCTGATCGCGGCAAAGAAGGTTATCATACATACGATGCGGGAATTCAATCATTCCTGGTGAAAACCTCGGTCCCGCTGCAAACAGGTCACCCATCGGCACAAGATTGAAGGCCTTATCCACCCCCTGATACTGGGAAATCCAGTCAAAGAAATGATCAATCCCGTATACGGCGGAGCGAAGCATGTCCTTATCCATTCGTTTTTCGGAACGTTCCCAGAAGGTATTTATCGCTTCTTCCCGCATATTCGGCATACCGGCCGCTTCATGCCATTTCGTATATATCGTGAAAAATCCATGGGCAAAGTCCGTGTTTCCGCCGATTTTTTTTGCCTTTTCAAGAAGAATTACACGCTTGCCCTGCTGCGCGGCCCTTACAGCCGCGACAATGCCGGAGCCGGCGCCGCAAACCAGAACGTCACACTCCCTGACAACGCGCTCATGACTCACCGGTTCAGGCTCTGGCGTCTCGACGGCGGAACAGGTGTGGCAAACCTGAACGCACCGCCCGCATTCGACACATTTATCCGTATCGATCTCATACTTTAGACCCACATAACTGATAGCGCCTACGGGGCATTCCATTGCACAGTTATGGCAGCCAACGCAGTTTTTTGTAATTTGAAACATGCTTTAGTCCCCTTTTTTATTTAGTCTGGATTGCGTCGTGACCCACGGTCTGCCTCCTTATAATTAGCGAATCACCCGCCGCCAGCAAGATAACTTGTCAGTCCGGCGGGTGGATTTATTGGTTATTAATTTATAAATTCAGCCACGCTGCATCCCGCTATATAACCGCTGCTGACGCACCATGTTAACTCGGATATGACGCCAAGCGCATCCTTTAGCAGGTTCGCGCTGGCGGCGTCCCCCGTCGCATATAAGCCCGGTATCACATTTCCCTCTTTATTCAGCACCTGCGTTTTTTCGTTTATTTTTAGCCCGCCAAACGCGCCCTCGGAAAATCTCTGTCCATAGAAAGCATAGAACGGACCTTTCTCAACCGGTACAAGTGACTTCGGATTTTTCAGAAAATCGTCGTCCCGGCCTTCCGCGCAAAAACTGTTGTATTTTTTAATTTCTTTAACAAATTCAGCAGGATTGACCCCCATCTGAGCTGCAAGCTCCTCCAGCGTATCGCCTTTCTTCAACGGCAGGTCGAGTTTCAGTTCTTCCTCCATCTCCTGCCGGTAATCGCGGAGAATCCAGTCATCCGTTCCATCCGGTGGATTTGCGATCAGTCTCTCAGTGACAATTTCCAGAATATTCGAGTCAACGATGGCATATGTAATCTCTTTTGGCTGATCCACAATTCTATACCTGCTGTCCATGAGGGCAGCGGTTTCATCGATCCACCGTTTCCCGTACAGGTTGATGTACACGACTTCGGGTTGCTGCATAATGCGGTAACCACAGTACCCGAAGGGATGGTGGGCTGGCCCGAACATATTGACGCACAGATTTTTTTCAGCGATTTCCGCCCCGATCTGTTCGCCGAGATCCATCCCGTCTCCGGTATTTGTGGGAACCGAAAATCGGTGTATTGGCGTTTTACCCTCAAAGAATTCGGGGAAATACTTATGAAGTTTTTCATCGCTTCTGCCGAATCCTCCGGTTGAAACGACGCAGGCGCTGCAGTTGATCTTGGTCTGTCCGCCTGGATCCTCGGCAAGTACTCCGGAAATCGCACCCCTCTCGTCGAGGCAGAGTTTTATCGCCTTATGCTCCGCTAGTACTTGAATCCCAAGCTTTTCACAGTATTCAAGCATCTTTCTCACAACGTAAGTCCCCGCCCAGCCGGGTCCGATGGCTTGGTCCCTGCATTTCAGATTGGCAAACTTTCTATAGGGGTATCCTATCACGCTGAACCCAATTGTGCCTTTTCCTAATTGGAAACCCTCCTCGATCCCGCCGAGATTGCAAAGCCAGTCAAAAAATGGACCAGTTGCATAAACAGCCTTTTCAATAATTCTGTTGTCAAGCTTATACAGGACTCTTTTCATGGCCTCTCTGACAAAATCATCTCGGTTGTCGGGTTCTCCGGCTGCCAGATTCCATTTAGAATTAAAGACCATAAAGCCATGGGCGAGATTCGTGTTCCCGCCCGGCTTTTTTGCTTTTTCGAGAACTGTAACCTTTTTGCCTGTGAGCTGTGCATATTTTACCGCAGCAATGAGGCCTGAGCCCCCGGCTCCCAGGACGACCAAATCACTCTTCAGCTCAATGAGACCATGCTCCTGAGGCTTCGTTGGAGGCAGCGACGAATTGCTTATTGCGCTTATAGGACATAAACCCTCGCATAAGCCGCACTCTGTGCATTTCTCCGGATCGATTTCGTATTTAGCACTCACGTAATTGATGGCTTCTGCAGGGCATTCCATCCGGCAGTAATGACAACATACGCAGTACTTATTAATTTTATATGGCACTTGATCCCCTCCATTGTTTTGTTCTCGCTAATCAACCGGATCATAATTTCTGTTATTTTGATCTTGACTTCTATCCGGCCCGGCGTCCAATTTGTATCGTTTCCTTAACACGCCCACGACACCAAAACATATGATAACGATCACCGCAAAGGCTATCGCAGTGAAAGCATTCACGATCGGTTTTTCATTAATTGCCCCGCGTAAGTCTTCGCGTTGCTCCACTTTAGTGATTTGACCCAGAGCGTGCAGGTAATTCCCCATCGTTTCTTGAATGGTCATACCGGCCTCCGTATATTTGACAGCCGGATATCCCCAACCGCCGGACAGCATGTTAACGGTGGCGGCCAGCAGATATGTTTGTTTCTCGTTATCAAAGCTGACGCTTTCGCCGCTGTTGAGAGTAATCTCATATACCCGGTGCATCGGCGCAGCGGAAACATCATATTTGAATGAGAAACCTGAAATCTGCGGAAAACCGTCATAAGCCGACACATCGCGGTCGATGGTTTCATGTTTTGTCATAACGATGTGTGATACGCCTGTTTCCAATATCTTCCGCAATTCATTGCCCGTCACTTCAGCAACAGCGATTTCCCGGTCATCGGGAAACATCTCCTGAATATTTCCCCAGGTCAGGTCACCGAGTCGCAGCTTCGGAATAAATTCTCCCGAATTGACGACAGCGATATCCGTATCCGCTGCGCTCCTGAGAGCATCTGCAATGACATCACCCAGGAGAACCTCGGCACTTTTATAATTTCTCATGTTCAGGTCGGCGACGTTTTCTACGTTCACTTGGCAAATGATATCTGTTGCGTCATATGCAGCGACGCGCAACGTGGAAGACACCATCAGCGCCAAACATATTAAGGAGGAATACAAGATTTTAGACATAAAGCGTTTCACCCTGTTTCAAGCCATTGATCTCACAGACAAAATGGCAGGCAACGAAATGCTGCGGCATAATTTCCTCGTACTGCGGTTCCTTCTGGTAGCAGAGTTCCTTTGCGTAAGGACAGCGGCTACTGAACCGGCAAACAGGTTCCGGATTAATGGGAGAAGAGAGTTCGCCCTTTATAATCATGCGTTTCCGCTCAACATCGATGCTTGGAACCGGAACGGCTGAAAGCAGTCCTTTCGTATACGGGTGCAGGGGGTGGTCAAACAAATCGTCGGAGGGGGATTTCTCTACCATGCAGCCTAGGTACATGACCAGGATTTCATTTGATAGGTGTTTAACGACTGAGAGGTCATGCGTCACAAATATATAAGTGAGATTCTTCTCCTCCTGCAGGTCCTGAAGCAGGTTGAGTATCTGTGCTTGGATAGACACATCCAGAGCTGAGACCGGTTCGTCGCAGACTATAAACTGCGGATCCAGAGCTAGGGCGCGCGCAATACCGATACGCTGCCTGCGCCCGCCGTCCAGCTCGTGCGGGTAGCTGTATGTCAACCGGCGCGCTAAACCCACTGTGTCCATCAGCTCCAAGACCCTCTTATTGAGCTGTTTCTTTCCGCGATACGTCCGATTGGCTTTCATCGGATCGGCGATCAGGCTCCACACCGACATACGCGGATCCAGGGAGGAATACGGGTCCTGGAATATGATCTGCATTTTTTTTCGAAGTTCAGCCCGTTTTGACCCTTTCAAATGCGTAATATCTTCATTGTCGTATAAAACCTGGCCGTCTGTTGCATCCAAAATGCCAAGGATTGTACGTCCAAGCGTCGATTTCCCACAGCCGGACTCTCCGACAACGCCAAGGATTTTCCCCTTTTCCAAGCTGAAACTGACGTCGTCAACCGCATGAAGCTGTCCGCCGGGTGCATTGAAGTATTTTTTCAGGTGTTTAACTTCGAGAAGAACGCTCATAAATTCACCCCGCCTTCCACTTTTATGCACCTTACCGAGTGACCCGGTTCAATTTCAACGAGTTCCGGATGCCGAGCCCTGCACTCATCCGTGGCATATGGGCACCGGGGATTGAACATACATCCTTTCGGCAGGTCTGTGGGATCCGGCATCAATCCGATAATGGGGTTCAGGCGCCTTACTCTCTTATCCAAGCTCGGCAGAGACCCGAAAAGGCCAATAGCGTACGGATGCTTAACATTATGAAAGATTCGCTCCAGCGTTCCATATTCGACGATTTCTCCCGCGTACATGATAGCTACCTTGTCACACGTCTCAGCCACAACGCCAAGATCGTGCGTAATGAGTAACATGGACGCGCCGAATTTATCTCGCAGGTCTCGAATCAATTCCAGTACCTGAGCCTGAATTGTCACATCAAGCGCAGTTGTCGGCTCGTCTGCGAGCAGCAGGTTCGGTGAGCAGGCTAAGGCCATTGCTATAACGACACGCTGCTTCATCCCTCCGGAGAACTGATGCGGATATTCCGTCCCGCGAACTGCGGGGATGCCCACCAGTTCCAGCATTTCGTTTGCTTTTGACGCAGCCTCCGCACTTGAACAGCTCTCATGGAGTTTGATAACTTCTGCTATTTGGTCCTGCACCCGAAAAACGGGATTCAACGCCGTCATGGGGTCTTGAAAAATCATTGAAATTTGATTGCCGCGAATTGTCCGCATTTCATTTTCCGATGCGTCAAGTATACTGATGCCGTTAAAGATGATGGAGCCCCCGACATATTGTCCCGGAGGGATTGAGATCAGACGCAAAATAGATAGGGCTGTTGTCGTTTTCCCGGCGCCGGTCTCCCCGACAAGTCCAAGAACCTCTCCATTTTTGATATCGAAGCTTAGCTTATTGACGGCATGGACGCAGCCGTCCTGCGTATTGAAGCGAACTTCCAGGTCTCTAACTTCAAGTAAATTGCTCATATATACCTCACTGCTTAAGCTTCGGATCGAGCGCATCCCGCAAACCGTCACCGAAGAGATTGAAGCCCAGCATTGCGACCACAATGGCAATACCTGGGAAAGTAATGAGCGGCCAGAAATCGCGGATATACTCCCGGCCTGAATTCAGCATGGCGCCCCACTCGGCGTGAGGAGCCTGCACGCCAAGGCCGATAAAACTAAGTCCGGATATCATCAAGATATTCATCCCCAGGCGAAGCGTGGTATCAACGATAATTGGTGCCAGACAGTTCGGAACGATATGTGTCAGGATAATTCGCTTGTCGGTACTGCCGTATGCCCCGGCTGCTTCGATGTATTCTAGCTTACGTAGCGGCAGCACAGTAGCCCGCAGTAAACGCGTACATCCGGGAATGCCGCCGATAGAAATGGCAACACAGGTTTGCCATGGGCCGGTACCCAAAGCGGCGGAAATAACCACAATCAGCAAGATGCCTGGAATTGCCATGAAGATATCGGTAAAGCGCATGATGATGTTATCGATTTTACCGCCGTAGAAGCCGGAAATGGCGCCAATAAGGCCGCCGACAACCGCGGTAAAAATACAGGAGAAAAGGGAAATGAGCAGTGAATTCCGTCCGCCGTACAGGATTCGGGTGTAAATATCACGGCCGAAGTTATCAGTCCCCATTATATGCTGCCACGAGGGCATTTGCAGGCGGTCGGCCAAATGCTGTTTCGCAAAATCATAAGGCGCGAAGATCGATGCGCCCAAACATAACACAACCACAACTATAAGAATGATGAGGGCCGCGAAGGCAACCTTGTGTTTCATAAAGCGGTGGGATATATACCAAAACTGGCTGTGCTTTTTAACGGTTTCTTTATCATCGGAGCCCGAAGCGGCACTTATCACGTCTAATTTTTTCATTATGCCGCCTCCTTGGTTTTAGCGGTTTTTTTCTGCTCTTTTTTCTTATACATCGATTCGAATTCAGCCTTAATGCGCGGGTTAACCAGTGCATAGCAGAGATCGGTGAACAGGACCATAATCATCGTAAAAGCGCTGATGACTATAGAAATTCCGACGACCATTGTATAGTCCCTGTTATTTATCGCAGTCACTAAACGCGCGCCCATCCCGGGGATGGAGAAAATGTTTTCGATAATAACCGAACCGCCGATAACCATACTGAATTGAGCGCCGATGATCGTCACGATCGGAATCATCGCATTTTTCAGTGCATGCCTAATGATAACAGCCCGTTCCTTCAAGCCCTTGGCGCGGGCAGTGCGGATGTAATCCGCCCGAATGACCTCAAGCATGCTGGAGCGGGTCATACGGACAACCATCGCGATCGATACCGTCGAATTGCAGAGAACAGGCAAGATATAGCTCTGCCAGGTATCCAGACCGGAAGCCGGAAGCAATCTGAGTTTTAAGCTGAAAAGTAATATCAATTCGAGCCCAAGCCAAAAGCCGGGCAAAGCTGCCAGGATAATGGACAACGTGGATGTCGTATAGTCAAAAATTGAATTTTGCTTGACTGCGGATATGATGCCAATCGGCAAAGATACGACAATGACAAAGAAGCAGGACAATAACCCGATACTAATGCTGATCGGGGCACGTTCGCTCACCTCCTCCATAACGCTGCGCCCGGTATAGTAAGACGTCCCCATCTCACCCTTTGTTATAAGGTCCTTGAAATAATTCGCCAGCTGCACAATAAAGGGTTTGTCTAATCCCAGTCGCTCCGCAGTCTTGTCGTATTCCTCCTGGGTATAATTGTCGCCCAGAATGATTTTGGCAGGATCGCCGGGCATGAAGTGACTGATCGTATAAATGATAACGATGACGCCGACCAAAACCGGAATCATCAGAAGAATTCGTCTGATTGTATATTTGAGCAAACGAGTTCACTCCTGTTCCTTCGAAAGTGGTGTCCAAGTATAGGATATGTGCCCAGAAAAGTCGGGAGATGCCTTCTCTGGGCACATTGGCCTTCATTTTGCGTTATTTATCCCTGAAATGTTTAATAGTGGCTGACCTGTGTCATATTCAGAGTTTGAATACTGGGGATATACGTTTTGCTTATGTCGATAACTTTCGGATTGTACAAGTAAGCTGAAGAATAGTCGAACAGACTGACATACAGACACTCCTTAGCCCCATACTCCACAAACTGCTTAAGAAGCGTGTCACGTTTGGCAGAATCAGTCTCTTTCATGCAGGCATCAAGAAGTGCCGCGTATTCTCCGTAGTTGCCGAGATTGAATTCAGGGAATCGGGGGTTGGAAAGCATTGCGACGGCTGAGTAGCCCGAGGCAGTTCCATTGTCCTGACTATGCTGGATTACCATATCAATTTTATTGGTGCCATCCAGGTAATTGCCGAAGCTCTGCATGTCCGCAACTGTGATTTCGCAGTTAATACCGCCCTCCGCCAATTCCGCCTGGATCATTTCAGCCAGATTTGAAGACAGAGACGATGTTTCCACCATTAATTGAATCGTCAGTTCACCGGGCTCATAACCGGCGGCTTTCAGATACTCAGCGGCCTTGGAAGGGTCGTATGAGTAGTATTGGGCGATTACCTCAGGCGCTACATAGCCTCCATCGCAGCCTTGCGGGATAATACTTGTACTGACTTTGCCAAACAAGTCGCCATATGTCGCATTTTCAAGTGTTGCCGGATCAATGCAGCTGGCGATGGCCTTCCGGACGTTAATATCCTTTGTGCGCTCGCTCGACGGGTTAAACACGACATCCCAGCAGGCATTCTGCGGGACCAGACCCAGCGCCACGCTATCGCTCATTTCTCCGTTATTCGCGCGGGTACCGTCCTGCATGCTGCAGTCAAGCGCCAAATCGAGTTTACCGGTCTCCATATCCACCGCCATTGTCGTCTGGTCTTTGTAGACAGCGCAGTTCAGCTCCTCGAACATATTGGCACCGTATTCCTTATAGCCCCACCAGTCCTTGTTGAGCGTGTATATGGCATGGCTGTCAAGAACCATTTCTTTGAGGGCGTATGCTCCGGAGCCCATACCGTTCAAGAAGTCCAGCGAAAAAGCGTCAATAGAAGCTGTTACGCCTCCGGCTTTACTAAGTGCCGCCTCGAAAGCCGTGTCGTTAATAATGCCGTTGAAGGAGAAGTAAAAATCTGCAAGCGCATAAGCGAATTTCGTTTTGAGGGTCAGTTTATTACCGTCGGCAGAGCTGTTTGCTATGTCGATAAAGTTATACCATACATTCATCCAGCTATTTGTCTGGATCATATTATATGTATAAATAATATCTGCCGCTGTCATGGGGTCGCCGTTGCTGAATTTGACACCGTCCTTGATCGTCGCAACGAACGTGGTATCGTCTTTCCAACTCCAATCGGAGAAAATGCGGGATGTATATTCTTTACCGTCATAAATCAGCATGCTGTCATAAAGCAGTTTATCCGCGCCAAAGCATACACCGGGTACAACTGCGCCGGTGGGGTCAAGGGATCCAATAAATACTTCGTTTTGATAGTTGCCAATGTTTAAAACGGACTTGCTCACCGTTTCTGGAGCTGCGTTGCTGGAGCCGGAGGCTGGAGCGGAGGCTGGAGCGGAGGCTGGAGCCGACGACGGTGCGGAACTGTTGTTGGAAGTGCTGCCGGAAGTGCTTCCGCATGCGGCAAGAGATAAAAGCATTAGAACTGAGAATAGCAGGGCTACGACTTTTTTGACCATTTTCATCATCCTCCACGTATTGTTCAGATTATGGAACGCCGGATTGCTATGGTTGCCCACCTTAGAAAATACATACAAAAAAGTAGACAACTTTTACTGTAAAGTATAATCAATTTTGGCGAGTTTGTGAAATAGTCTTTTTCGATAAGGCATATAAGCGTTCGCTATGAATGACATGATGGATAGGAAACCGGTTTTTCAGGGTAAGTCTTAGAATGACTGACGCCCTCCGAAGCTACTTGCAAATAATTCGGTACTGATATACTATATGAACACAAGGTTAATCATTTCAAGACAAGCTGCTGCAGTATGCGATCGTTTACTGTCGTGGTACTGGTTATTATTTGCTGAGGCAAAAATGCCGGATCGGCCGCGTTACTCAATGTTGATTTGTAATGGTGATTTGTATGGACATTAAGGATTTTAAGTATTTCTTAGCCGTATCTGAACAGTTGAACTTCAGCGTAGCCGCGCGCGACCTCTATATATCTCAGCCGACTCTTAGCCTTCGCATATCAACACTAGAAGAGGAACTAGGTATCAGACTGTTTGAACGAAATAAAAAAAAGGTTTATCTCACGACTGCGGGGGCTAGGCTGCTTCCATTAGTCAAAGACATTATTGAAAAAACAGATCAGATAGTGGCTCTTGTCCAGAACTGCAGCAATGACATCCCGGAAAACGGGAGCCTAAAAATCGGGATGGATAAACTGGAGGATGATTATTCCCGCTTCAATTTTTACAGCAGTTTTTCCGATATCAAAAATCATTATCCGGGTATAAACATAGACATTACACCGGTAAATTATAACTCAGGCCTGTCCGCTCTGAAAAATAGCGAGCTGGATCTATGTATTTTATTAATGAGACCAGATGAAAGCCTGCCTTCCGTTTTTAATTCCTATTTAGTCCTGCAGGAAGAAATAGCAATTGTTTCAGCCATGCTTGAGATAAAGACAATTGAGGAGCTGCTGAAAAAAGCAAAACTTGTTATGCCTAACGATCAGCGCTGGGATAGCCTCTATTTAGATTTCTTCAGGAATCACGGCATTTCTTTTTCTATAGAATATACATCCAACCGGCATGCCATGCAAATGCTGATGCACTCGGCAAGCCATATTTCAATTATGCCAAAATCAATTATGAAACACCTAAATCTGGAGGGGTCGAAATCTTTCTCCTTTGATCCGCCCATCTACGTCAACATGGTGGCGGTATGGTTAAAAGCGAATATTAATCCTGCCATTCGAATCCTTTTAGATGCGTTGCTTCCGGAAGACTGAACATCAGGTATAAGCAAAAGCCTACCCCAACTATTGACATAGAGCCATTAAAAAAGTCTTGGAACAGTTACGTTTCCAAGACTTTTTT
This sequence comes from uncultured Eubacteriales bacterium, assembly GCA_942492735.1. Lineage (GTDB taxonomy): Bacteria > Bacillota > Clostridia > Oscillospirales > Oscillospiraceae > Sporobacter. The sequence goes on along the minus strand of OW818648.1, from coordinate 2,012,005 downwards.
TGGCGGAGAAGGATGGATTCGAAGTGTCCTCCTCATTTTGTCGGCTGCTATACATCCATGGCCGCGTGGTATCCCTGGTAAATAGCGGTCGTCATGTCCTTTGGGGCGACGCAGTCTCCGACCTGATACACCCGCGGAGCTGCATCACGCAGAATGTCCGCTTCCTTTCGCCTGGAGCGTTGACCAGTCGCCAATAAAACGGTATCTGTACGAATTAACTCCTCTTTACCCTCCCGACTCATACAGTACAGTCCGGCATCGCTTATCCGAATGCCTTTATAACCAAGCTTTGTCTCAACACGTCCCTTAAGCCGTTCCAGCAGGATGCCGCCCTGAAAATGATTGGCGTCCGGCGCGAGTGTGTCCCGCATCTCAACGATTATGACGAACTTTCCCTCGTTTGCCAGGTGCACCGCCGTCTCGCAGCCGGCAAGGCCCCCGCCGAGGATAATGACTCTCTGTCCGATATCTTTCCTGCGAGCGGGCAGATCATTGACCAGAATCACATTCTTGCCGTCTATGCCCGGCAGCGGGGGGATCAAAGGTTCGGAGCCCACGGCGCAGATAAGAACGTCAACGTTTTCTTTATCTGCATAAGCGGCAGTGACTGGTGTGTTCAGGCGGATTTCAACGCCTTCCTTACGCAGCAGGCGCTCCATTGTCTTCGTGAATCCGAACATGGCCTCCTTAAAGGGGACGCCTTCCTCGCAGTTCGGGATGCCACCCAGACGTTCTGTTTTCTCGCAGAGTATGGTTTTATGACCGCGTTGTGCGGCGATCAGAGCCGCCTCCATACCGCCCGGGCCGCCCCCGGCTACGAGAACCTTCCGCAACTTGGGTGCCGGCTGTACTTCAAACCCCTCTATCTCGCGCCCGACCAACGGATTAAGCGCACATCGGCGCGTCTTCGACTTTCCACGTTCGGCCATGCAGGTATAACAGCGCATACAATGGATGATTTCCTCCTCGTGGTTTCCAATAACTTTCCAAGGCAGATAAGGGTCCGCCAGAAGCGCGCGTGCCATCGAAATCACGTCTGCCTGGCCGGAAGCGATTATCTCCTCCATCCGGGCGGGGTCGCCGAGAGCGCCGACCGTTGCAACGGGGACCGCAACATGCTTCTTGATTTCCGAGGCCAGATAAACGTTAACGCCGTGCGGTGCAAACATGGACGGATGCGTCACGTCAAAGCCGTTGAAATGAGACCCGGCGGAAACATGAAGCAGGTCGATATGGGGCTCGATGATTTCTGCAATTTCCACCGCGGTGTCAAGACCGTATCCGCCGTCTAACGACTCCACGCCGCTCATGCGAAACTCAATGGGGAACCCGGGACCGACGGCATCGCGCACGCTCTCGAGCACCTCGATGGCAAAACGGCACCGATTTTCCAGTTTTCCGCCGTACGCGTCCGAACGGTGATTGTAGCAGGGAGAAAAGAACTGATTGATCAGCCAGCTGTGCCCTCCGTGGATCATCACCATCTCGAAGCCGGCGCGCTTGGCAAGCCCCGCCGCCCGGCCGTATGACGAAACGATCTCCCGAATCTGCTCCGGCGTCAACTCTCGCACGGCTGACCCGTCTGCTTCTAATCCTGCGCTGGGTCCGTATTTGACTGAAATTTGTCCCAGGGCAGCAAAACGGCCTCCATGGGAGAGCTCAACGCTGGGAATCGCGCCATGCCGCCTGATGGCGTCGGCTGTATAGGCAAAGCCGCTCATCGAGCTTGACGGTTCAATGCCAATGTGAAACATCGGAGAAGCGTCGGTTTCAGGGTGGACGATCAGCTCGCTGACTGTAACGGCTGCGGCGCCGCCTTTTGCCCGATGCTCATAAAAAGCGGTGCTTCTCCGTCCAATACAGCCCTCCGGCGTTATGTCGGTGCCACCCATAGGCGCCGCGGTCATGCGGTTGCGAAAGGTGATGTTTCCGATCTGAATCGGGCTGCTCAAATGCGGGAATTTACGGATCATCTCTATTATCCTCCTTTGGTCTCCTGAATTTATGCCGTCAACGAGGGACGGAAGAGTTGCGTATTAATTTTTTACCAAAGAGGAATTCGTATATGCTACATTCGGTCCGCCGGAGAAGTGGATAATCGGTCTTGACATCTTCTCGATGATGAACGGACTGTGTCTGAGACCGGCGGGGACATGAATAACGGAGCTCTTTTTGAGCTCAAGCCATTCGTCCTCTATCATTAACCTGACGGTGCCGCCAAGATTCTCCGGATCGTCCGGGTCGGCGCTGACAAAACCGAGCAGCTCGTCAAAGTCATGGACATGCGTGGGAGGCAGGGGCTCCCTTGGATTAATAAAGAACATGATCTCAAAATACGGGGCGCCCTTGATATGGCAGTCGTCTATCCATACGATCTTTCTCATGATCGTTTCTGGGGTCTCCTTGCCGGGCATGACAGGCCGAACCATATATGAGACAAGCTTATCGCAGTCTTCCGGCAAAAGCGTGGCTTTGGAGGGGTCCAACATATCGTATTTACCGCAGGGAGCGCCGGAAAAATGGAAGATGGGCTTCTTCACATTCTCAACATAGTACGGGCAGTGCGCCACGCCCGCGGGGACGAAAATGATAGCGCTTTTTTTCAGTTCAAGCCACTTTCCGCCGATTTGGAATCTTACTGTGCCTCCAAGCTCCGCCGTGTTGTCGGGATCGGTCCCCACGAAGCCGACGTACTCGTCGAAATCATGCACATGCTCTTCGGGAATAGGCCCTATAGGCATCCTGTACCAGGTGATCATTAAGTAGGGCGCTCCTGGAATGACATTGTCATTGAGCTGGATAACGTTTCTTCTTATCGTCTCGCCGTTTTCGTTCGTCTGGTGTGAGTTTGGCATCGGCCTGTCCGCGACGAGATGGTCGTATTTTCCCAATAGATATCTCTCCTCTCAAGATATTGCAACTAGATATTACAACAGGTGTCATATGCTTTAAGATTTGCGTTCTTTATGTTCTTTACTTCATAAGCGTCTCCGATGACGTATACATCAGGTATTAGGTAACGGAAGGGGTCGGCAGCTGCGCTATTGCTCTGCATACCGAAAGCTTCGACAACATAGTCGGCGGCCAGAGTTTTCGTATTCCAGCGCTTGTCTTCGACGGTGACACCTTCCTCACCGATGGAACGGACGATATGGTTGCCAAGTTTCTTTATCTTGTATTGATCGAGAAGATAAACAAGCATTTGGCGGGTTAAGGGATGTATGCCGGAGGCGAAATCGTTTTCATCGATCTGATCGACAATGGTTACCTCGCAGCCGTCCATACCAAGCTGGAGAGCCGATTCACAGCCTGAGAGGCCGCCGCCGCAGACAACGATTCTGCCGGAGAGCTTTACCCTTCCGGAATCAACATCCAGCACGCTGAAAACGTTTTCATTATCCAGTCCCGGTATCGGAGGCCGGGCAGAAACCGCACCAGTTGCGACAACAATGGCATCAGGGTTCTCCGCCATCACCGATAAGGGCGTTGCTTCGCTGTTCAAGCGGATATCCGCACCGCATTTCATAGTGATTCGGACGAGCCATTCGGTATAACGAAGCATATCGTCTTTAAACGACAATTGACTGATATCGTGGAGCAGACCACCCAGCTTGTCGTTTTTCTCAAACAAAACAACCTCATGGCCGCGCTTGACAAGTGTTTGCACTGCCTGGCAGCCGGCCACACCGCCACCGATAACAACGACCTTCTTTTTCTCATCAGCCTTGCTTACTTTTACGTACTGCCAGTTGCGGCCGAGAGACGGGTTTACAGAGCAGGAGACATGGGAGCCATATCCGCCGGCACAGCTGTAGCAGCGCAGACATGGACGTACTTCCTCCGGGCACCCGTGCCAGGATTTAGTCAGCAATTCCGGATCGGCGAGCAGGGACCGTGCCATGGCACACATATCGGCACACCCCTCGGCGATGATGTGTTCGGCCATATCGGCAGAGACAATGCCTCCGACAACGCTGATCGGAACGTGGATATCCGGGCACTGTTTGATGGCACGGGCATACGGTATGTTGTTGCCCTTAGGCCGGTAATACGGGGGCATGGTCCAAAACTGCGTCTTCTTATCAATATTTATCCCCGAGGATACGTTGACCAGGTCCACATATTCCTGAGCAATCTTCAAAAATGCGATGACCTCATCCGTTTTTACGCCGCCCTCTATGATCTCATCGCCGCTAATGCGGTATTCAATAACAAAATCTCTGCCTACAGCCTCCCGTACGGCCTTGATAACCATCAGTGGGAAACGGATGCGGTTGGCAAAGGATCCGCCGTAGATGTCCGTCCTGTGGTTGGCTAACGGCGACATGAACTGTGCCAGCAGTTTCCCATGCGCGCCGTGGATCATCACGGCATCGAACCCAACCTTCTTCAGGCGGAGAGCACAGTCGGCAAAACATTTGACAACATACTCAATATCGTGCTGGTCCATCTCCTTGAGGTATTGGCTCTGTTCCGGAACGGGAATATTGGAGGGCGCTAAAACGTGAGGGCCGGTGATGACCTTGGGATTGGCTCCGCGCCCTGCGTGTACAAGTTCTACCGATAGTTTCGCACCGCCGCGGTGCGCGGCTTCTGCCAGCAGAAACAAATGGTTCAGTTTCAGGTCGCTCGTGACATCGAGTTCGGACGGGTAGTCCGGCGCCGTGGCTGTATCAACAGGCGTCGCTCCAAGTGTTATCAGCGCCACGCCGGACCTTGCCTGTGCCTCGACAAAATCGATATAAGCCTGGGTTGCCTCGCCATTGCAGTTTGTCAGATCACTGACCAGCGGCGAAAACTCGATGCGGTTTTTCAAGGTGGTATGTCCGACCTTGATGGGCGAGAATACATGCTCATAATGATTAAACGGTACTTTCATGGAATCGTTCCTTTCCAAGCAGTGTCAGCCCATTATCAGAGTTTGATCTTAATCACCCAAGACAAAGAAGCCCGCCGTCGTGAGGGATGATTGTACCGGTAATCTGACAGCCGGCCGGGGAAGCCAGGAATACACATAGCGCGCCAATCTCAAGAGGCTCACCGAAACGGTGCATCGGCATGCGGTTTTCGATTTTCTCAAAAGCATCGGGAGGCAGATCCAAGTCGAGGTCCGAATGGGTTGGACCGGGGGCTATCGCGTTAACACGGATACCGTAATCGCCGAATTCAATAGCCAGCGAGCGCGTCAGGTTGTCAAGCGCCGCTTTGCAGGCATGGTAAGTGATATTCGGGTGCGTCTTGGTACCGGCAACAGACTGGCCGCCGATGGAAGAAATATTGATAATGCATCCTCCCGTTGCCCCTTCAATAAGCTTGGGAGTAAATGTATAGATCATATTGGCAGGGCCATAAAAATCGATTTCCGATACTAGCCGCCACTGGCTGAGATTCTTGTCCTCGAGGAATCTGGACGAACCGCCGACACCCGCATTGTTGACCAGCACATCAATCTTCTCAAATACGTCGAATACTTTTTCGGAAGCGGCTTTAACACTTGCCAGGTCTGAAATGTCCGCTTGGTACGCGTATGCTCTGACACCGAATCCTGACAGCTTTTCAGCCGCGGCCCTGCCGCTTTCGATATTACGGCAAAGGATCGCCACGTTTGCACCACCCTGTGCAAAAGCTGCAGCGATCCCATACCCAATGCCGCGGTTGCCACCGGAGATGACGATGTTTTGTTCTTTCACGGAAAAAGCGCCCTCCATTGAGGAAATAGGAGATGTCTTGATCATATTATCCGCTCCTATCTTGTTCGAATCAAATACCCCAGCGCGCTAGGTAAAACCTGTTTGAAAACAGGTTTTACTCCGTTGAAAACTTTAATAACGTCCTATGCTAACGGCTAAATCATAGGCCAATCCGGTGGCGTTTGTTATGCTCTTCGGCGTAACACAGTCGCCGATCATATAGAATTCCGGCGCGCAGAACCTGAGTGCCAGCGCTTCATTCTGAAGCGGTTTCTGCCCAACGGCGTAGATAACAGTGTCTGCTGAAAAGAATTTTTCTCCAGCCTCCGTCTCACAGAGAACGCCATGGTGCGTAATCTCTTTGGCTTTGGTTTTAAAGAAGACGTCAATATGTTTCTTGTTTAGTTCAACTTTCAGGGCTTCGCCGTGCAGGAGATTGCCGCCGTCATTTATGTCCTCCATCATTTCGACAACGAAGGATTCCTTGCCCAACAGGTTTAAGTAGATGGCCAGTTCCAGGCCGACAAGGCCTGCGCCTAAAATAATGGACTTGGAACCGGCTTTCTCCGGATGCCTGTAAGCGTCTTCGGCGCTGAGGACATTTGTTCCGTCGATCCCCGGTATATTCGGCTTTACAGGCTCTGCCCCCATTGCGGCGATAATGACATCCGGCTTTAGGGATTCAGCAAGTTCCGGTGTGACTTCAGTATTCAGGCGCAGGTCGATATTGGTCTTTTCGATCGCCTTGGCCTGTGATTCCAAATACATCTCGAGTTTTTTCTTAAAAGGCACATCCTTTTCGCAGCGGATAGCGCCGCCGAGTGCACTGCTTTTCTCGCAGAGAATTACCTCATGGCCTCGCTCGGCACAGGTCAGAGCAGCCTGCATGCCGCCAATTCCGCCACCGGCGATCAGAACTTTTCTCAGCGATTTAACCTGTCGTTGCTCATATTTAGATTCGTGTTCCCGACCGCTCTCGGGGTTAACTGCGCAGTATTTGACTCCGAATTTCATCTGCGAAGTGAAGCAGTGAAGGCAGCGCATGCACCACTTGATTTTATCCTCGTCACCCGAGCGGATTTTGCTCGGCAGATCGGGATCGGCGATCAGGCTTCTTGCCATCTCAACGACATCCGCTTTGCCGGAGGCGATGATTTCCTCCAGCATCTCAGGCTCACCCAAGGCCCCAATTGTAGCTATCGGTGTTTTAATATGCTTCTTGATTTCAGCGGCAAACCTAATATTACAACCGTCGCCGCGAAACATACTCGGCGTCATGGTGTAAAATGCTTCCTTGACTTCATGGCTTCCTACAGAGGCATTTATGATATCCACATGCCCCTCAAGCTGTTTGGCGAAGGCAATGCCTTCCTCTATATCATATCCACCGTCATAGCCTTCGCTGCTGCTGATCCGGATTTCAATCGGAATATTCGGTCCTACAGCTTTGCGAACCGCATCACAAATGGCGATGGTGATCCTGGCGCGGTTTTCGATTGCGGGTCCACCCCACTTATCCTTTCTTGTATTCAGCTTCGGGGATAGGAACTGCTGCAAGAGCCACCCATGCCCTGCATGGATCAAGATCATACCAAAGCCGCAGTTTTTTGCGGCAATCGCTGCTGCAGCGAATTTTTTAATGGTGCTTTCGATGACCTCCTCCGGCATCTGCTGAATAATCCTGCCATCGAGGTCGAGCTCCACCGGGCCGTAAGCAATTCCCCGGGATTTAGCGCCAAAAAAGGAAAGATCCCGGTTGGCATACATTCCTGCATGCTGCAGTTCAGCCGTCGGCACTGCTCCATAGCGGGCAATCGCATTTGCCACCTTGCCGAGTGGCTGCAGCGACTGTGGATTGTCGATACAAATATGGTTGAGGCTTCCCCGACCGAATTCCGTGTCAACGACCAATTCGCCAGTGGCAACGGAAGCTGCTCCGCCCTTTGCTTTTCTGCCGTAGTAATCAGCCGCTTCAAGCGGCCAGACACTGTCATAGGTCATATTCCGATAACCTGTCGGCGCCGCGAAAATTCTGTTACGGAACAAGGTGCCTCGAAGCTTCAACGGCTCAAACAGGTTCGGGTATTTAAACTGGCTCATCAATTTCCTCCATTATGCGTGATTGTCAGTAAAACTAGATACAGTTACGACAATGATGCGGTTGTTACATCAGTAAGTTCGGCAGCCATGTGGCGATGCCGGGTATTATTGCCATCAGAAAAGCCATGACAATATAGGCACCAATAAACGGTATAGAGCCCCTGAATACAGTCATCAGCTTAACCTCGCTGACGCCGGATACGACGTAGCAGGAGACCCCAACGGGAGGGGTGACTCCGCCCAGACCGACGATAACGGTCATATATAAGCCGAACCATAACGGATCGAAACCGACACCTGTTGCAACCGGGAGGAATACTGGAGTGGTGATGAGAATAAGTGCGATACCGTCAATGAAACAACCAAGTATCAGATAAATGAGTGTGAGAAGCATAATAACCGTTACCGGTGCGATATGAAGGTTTAAGACCAGAAACTGAAGCTGCTCGGGGATTCTCGAAAGGGTGAAGAAAGAGCCGAAACAGCCGGCACCCGCCATCATAGCATAGATCATACCGGTCATGACCAAGGTATTCTTCAGCGATTTCTTGATTACACCAAATGTGAAACGCTTAAAAACGATAGCGACAATCAACATGCCGGCAAATCCAACCGCACCTGCCTCGGTAGGTGTAAACCAGCCGGCGAACATGCCGCCCATTGCCAGTCCGAATACAAGGATGATTTCCACGAGCCCGCCTTTTCGGATGGCGTGAATTTTTTCCTTGATCGTCGCTTTAACATCGGCGTTCGGGGCTATGCCAGGACTAACCAAACACCAAATTTTTACTGTAAAAATAAAAAGAACCATCAGCACTATACCGGTTGTGATGCCGCCGATAAGAAGCTTGCCGATGGATTCCTCCGCCACGATACCGTAAGTAATGAGATTGAGGCTCGGCGGGATCAGGCTGGCGAGACAGGCTCCGGAAGCGATAGCGCCTGTGGAAAGTGCATCGTTATACTGGTAGCGCTTCATCTGGGGGTAAGCAATCCGGGACATCATCGCGCCGGTGGCGGCGGTGGAGCCGCAGATCGCTCCGAAAATGGCGCAGACTACCTGACAGGCGCTGGCAAGGCCGCCCTTGCGGTGACCGGTCAGCTTCTGAAAGCAATCGAAGAGATCCCCGCCGATTCTCGATTCCGTTGCCAGTTCTCCCATAAGAATAAACATCGGAGCGACGGTGAGGGTATAACTCGTAAAAGTTCCAAACACACTGTCACCAAGAAGAGAAAAAGCAGAAAGAGGGGTCCTGAGCAAAAACATACTGCCGATGACGCCGCAGCCCATCATGCAGACCGTAACAGGTACGCCTTCGAAGATCAGGAAAAGAAACAAGACTAAAACAAGAATTCCTATCGTTATAGAAGACATAAATCTATGCTCCTTTCAAATTAAGAAAGCTCTATAGAATCCGAATGAAGAACCAGTGGTATTAGTCACGGTCAAGATCTATCTGACCTTCACCGGTATCAATTGTATTTCGGTCTTCAGGGCCGCCTTTCCCGGTGATAAACGTATGCGTGTAGACAAAAAATTGATAGAGAAATATCAGAGCGCCTGCAACGAAGCAAAAGACCATCATCGCATAAACATACTCAAAAGGAAATCTGAATGAGTCCGTCACTTTGCCGCTGGATATGGCTTCTGGGATTCGACATATGTAGAGATAAGCCAGTACACCGAACACTGCGGCGCTGATGAGCTTGCCGACGGCTATTGTAAACGCCTTGACTCTTTTCGGGTACTTGTCGACGAATACGGAAACGACGATATGACGTTCCTCAAAACCCGTTCGGCACATAACCATTCCTGCGCAGAATAACATGCCGTATTGTACCATCTCGAATGTTCCATTGATCGGAAAGTTAAACGCCGCACGGCCGATAATATTGGCGCAAACGATCAGGACGACGATTGAGAATACAACGCAACTGATGATGGTAAAGACATAAGTGATTTTATCAATAGCCTTTTCTAACATAGATGCCTCCTATTCGTTTTGTTTGGTAAAACGGCCCTAAAATGGGGCCGTTTTACCAATAGTGCTATCCATAAGGAAAGGAGTTGGGACGATTATTTTACAGCGTGTTCCTGCAGCCATTTAAGGGCATCGGATCCTTTTAGCCCCTTGCCGTCAAGTTCTTGGGCCTTAGCTTCAAGCAAAGGCATAGCGGCATCACTGAAGCCTTTAACGTCCTCGGCTTGAACAAATTGGAATTCCGGATTGGCTGCCGCTACTTTATCAATGGTCTCTTGTTCGGCGGTCTTGACATAATTAATGCAGACATCGGTCATCTCTTTGCTGGTATCGTCGATGACTTTTTTCAGGTCTGCGGGGAGCGAGTCATAAAGCGGTTTGCTCATGGCAATAACCTGATCACCGCCGCACATGGTGAGTGACGTGAAACTATTGGTGACCTCATAGAATTTAAAGGCACTGATTGCGCCGATGGTTGTGTGAGCGCCCTTGATGACCGAAAGCTTGAAAGATTCATACATGTCGCTCATTGGAATCATTGTTGCGCTGGCTCCCATAGCCTGCCACCACGGAATAAAGTTTGGAGTTGCGCGCATGGTCTTTCCTTCGAGGTCGGAAGCGTTGGTCCAAGGTTTATCAACCGACAGGAGACCGAAAGTACCGCTGCAGAACCTGCTGATCATGACAAAATCCTCAAGCCCTTCTTCAGGAAAAGCTTTGGCGTAATCCTGAACAAGATGGGTAAATGTTTCGGGATCACCAAGTGGTATACCAGGCGTGCCTAGTAGCTCGGTATAGGGATACTGTCCCGCATACATCGTCAGAACGTCAACGCCCATGTCAACGATTCCATTTTTAATTCCGTCAAGACATTGGCCCTGTTTGGCCAGCGAACTGCTGTAGTATATTTCAAGAGATAGTCTGCCACCGGATTTCTCCTCCAGCTTTTGCTGAAGAGGTTGGATTACCAGCTTGTCATATGTACCATCTTTGGCATCGTTGGCTGAGAATTTAAGTACATAGGATTTGCCGGCAGCATCGGATTTTGTCGATGATGCTGCTCTGCAGGCGGATAGTGAAAGAACCATGACTGCCGCTAATGCCAGGAACAGTATTTTCTTTATCATCCTGTTTCTCATGTATGGTTTCCCCTCCCATTAAAGATTAATTTGGTCTATGACCTCATCGCAATTATTTTATACTAAAAAACTAAAACATAAATATCCAGTTTAGCTCATTCTTATCTCATGTGGAAATCGATTTCCATTGCGGAATTTAAAATATATACAAAAACGGGCACAGCGAATTTTTTTGCTATACCGCAAATAAATTCGCTGTGCCCAAATGGACAATCTGTTTCACTACCAACCGTTGGCTGGTCAGGGTACTATTCCTGCTGCTTAAGATAACTCGCGATGCTCTTCTTAAGCCTGTGCAGCATTTTTTTGCTATTGTTCCTGAGGCATACAAAGTATACATTGGTATATGAATCCCAGTCGATAACCCGTATAAATTTTACACCCTCAAACTGGGACGGTACATTGGTTGTGGTAACGGCGATTGGCATCCTTGTGGCAAGCTTTAATATTGACGTATCATGAGCGCCGAAATACGTGGTTTTCAAACTAAAATTATTCTTCCTGGCCAGTAACCGAAAAGTCTCAATAGCCTTTGAATCTTTATCATCGGCAGACATCGGAAAGGCAAAAGCAAAGCTGAAATCTTTAAACTCGGAAAATTTAGCTTCACGCTCTATCCCGGGCAGGTACTTGTCAGATATCGCCAGATAAAGTTCACGTTCTGTCGTCAGCAATGTGATTTCAATTTCGAGATACTCATCCATATCTGCATAATAGTCGTCGATTTTTGAATTTTCCGGAACGGAGATAAACATCGCGTCCAGTTTCCCTTCCTGAAAAAGCTTCTGCAAGTCCTTGGAACTCATTTTCATTTGTTCCATATCCGCTGTTGGGTTTTCAATCAGAAAGGAAGCAAGGATTTCCCGCTCCACAACGTTTCCAAGCCGCGCCTGCGAGCCGACACGCAGGACATTGTCAAATGTGCCTTTGAGCTGTTGGGTTAGTTCCATCATGTGCTGATAAACGGTGTTGATGCGCTGAAAATCCCGAATCAGGATCTGGCCCTCAGGCGTTAAGGCCAGTTTATTGGATTTATTACCTCGTACAAATATCTTGAGTCCCAATTCCTCCTCAACACTGAAAACGTACTTGGAAATTGCAGAGGGCGTATAAGAAAGGTTATATGCTGCATGAGAAAAGCTGTAATAATTTGCGATTTCGCTTAATACTTGAATCTCCCGCATATTCATATCCGCTGGCCTCCATTTTACAATTAACCGAAAGAAGGGAATGTATAATGGTTCGCAAGACATATCTGATTACCATATTAAGTTAGATTGCTTTAAACTACAAGAAATTTATAGAGTATAAAACTGATAATTTTTTCACATATTCGTGCTATTATGCCAGCCCGTCGTTGCTTCAGAATAGTAAACCTTACAAAATCCGTTTGCCATCGACATACTTTGCTTCGATGTGTTCGTCGGTTGAGAGATAGACGATTCGTTCGAGGCGCTGCTGGACGGTCAGATCACCTGATGCGTTGATTTTTTCATCATTGATCACAACCGCGCTCAACGAATACCCAGGTTCAAAGCTCCCGACCTTGCCCCAGAAGCTGCCGCCGCCTTTTGTCGCCATATAAAAGGCTTCCGGTAAGGTAAGCGGTTTCCGGGTTTTGTCAATGACAGCCTTATAAAGCTTTGAGACCTGAATGGCGTCTGATATGGCCCTGAATATCGATATAGTGAAACCACCGGCGACATCGCTCCCCAAACCAACACGGATCCCCCGGTCGAGCATTTCTCGGATAGGGGCGATACCGCTTGCGATGTTCATATTCGACCCGGGGCAGTGGGCAATATAGACGCCGGTCTCATGAATCAAATTCAGCTCGTCTTCCTCAGGATATACACAATGCGCCATGATTGTCGGTACGCTCTTTCCAAACAAGCCATACTTATCATAGACATGACTGTAATAGCGGCAATCCGGATGTAATTTTCGAACCCACTCGAGCTCGGCTCTGTTTTCAGACAAATGTGATTGTACCGGCAGATTATATTCCAGAGCCATTTTTCCCAGCGCCGCCATGAGTGCGTCTGTACAGGACGGTGCAAATCTTGGCGTCAAAATGGGCTTCGTTTTTTTATACTTATTCTGAACAACGCGAATCCATGATTCTGTTTCTGCTATTGATTCCTGCGTCGTCTGTGTCAAATAATCTGGGCTGTTGCGATCCATATTGACTTTTCCAACGAAGGTATTAAGACCCGTTTCTTCCAGGAACTCCATCAGAATGCGCGTTGCGGGTACATGCAATGTCGCAAAAACCGACGCATGTGTCGTCGCGCTTTTTTTTAGCGCCAAGCTAAACGCTGTATACGCAGCTTTTGCATAATCCTGATCAGAATATTTTGCTTCTTCTCTAAAAGCATATGTTTCGAGCCAGGGCAGCAGTTCTAAATCCATTCCAAGCCCGCGGTATGTAAACTGCGGCGCATGGAGATGCAGATCGACAAGGCCCGGTATAATAATTTTATCCCCGTAATCTACAACATCTATTTTTTCGAAGCATTCCGGGAGTTTTTCAAAAACATCAATGATCATATCGTTTTGAAACACAATGTAGCCCTGTGGTACGGTAACAAAGTGTGTATTTGATTCTGTATATATAATATGACCTTTTAAAGCAAAAATTTTATCCTTATGCAACGGCTTCACCTCCCATGATTTCAACGTCATATTACGCTTCTATTGTTATAAAATCAAACTTTGTTACATCAAACAAGCCCATATCCGTGAGTTTAATCTCCGGAATAACTGCGAGTGACATAAAACAAAGCGTCATAATAGGCTCCACATCCCGATTAACGCCCAGGGTATCATGTGCAATCTGATGGATGCGCGCCAGCTTTTCATCGACCCATTCGCCGCTCTGATCACTCATCAGACCGGCAATCGGCATGGACATACCAGTGAGGATCTGTTGATCCTTCACAAGAATCAAGCCGCCGCCTTGACCGATAAGTTTCTGTACGGCGAAAGCCATATCCTCATCATTGACGCCAACGACAATAATATTATGGGAATCATGCGCGACCGACAGCGCAACAGCCCCTGCCTTGATACCATAGCCTTTTAGTAGGGCAACGGCCACATTGCCGGTATTCTGATGGCGCTCAACGACAGCTATTTTTACGATATCGTTTTGAGGTTCATAGATAAATTCATTGTTTTTATCCCGTTTGATGTCAGCTGTTTCCTTACGTGTGACGACACCGCCGGGGATTATTTCGATAACATGCGCTCTGTTTGAGTTAATCTCAAGCCGGAGCTTGTCTTTCGAGAAATCTTTCACATGGAAGCTGCCTTTTGTTGCTGATATGTCATGGCGCTGGACCGGTAATTCGTAACGGCCTTCTGTCGCTGCTTCCCGGCCTGCGATAAATACCTTCTGGACATTAAAATCCTTGAGATTATCCAGCAAAACAATATCTGCTCTCCTGCCCGGCGCAATAGCCCCCCTGTCATGAAGCCCGTAACACTCGGCGGCATTCAGTGTTGCCATTTGAACCGCAATCATAGGGTCGAGCCCCTCACGCACGCAGATGCGTAGATGATTATCAAGATGACCGATGCTTAAAATCGTCTTGGGCTGGCAATCGTCTGAACACAGAAGGCAGCGTCTGCTATTTTGCGGCGTTACCCCGCGAAGCAGCTCCTTAAGGTTATGGCACGCCGAGCCCTCCCGCAGCAGTACATACATGCCGCATCGAATCCTGTTCTGCAGCTCCTCTGCCGTCTGGCATTCGTGGTCGGTATGTATACCGGCTGCGGCATAAGCATTGAGCGCAAATCCTTTTACCCCCGGAGCGTGCCCATCTATCGGCTTTTTGTGCTTAGCCGCGAGCAGCAGCTTGTTTAAAACACCGCTATTGGCGCCGATGACGCCGGGATAATCCATGAACTCGCCCAGTCCGAGTATATTGTCGCGGCCTATGGGCTCTTTCATCGCTTCATCACCGATCACAGCGCCGGAATGATCAAATGGTGTGGCCGGTACACACGACGGCAGCATCCATTTTATATCCAGGGCTGGCCCCTCTGACGCTCCGATCATATAGCTGAGGCCATCGAGCCCTAAAACGTTGGTAATTTCATGAGGATCGGCAATAATTGTCGTTGTCCCGTGCGGAACAATAAGCCGTCCCAGCTCCTCGGGACTTAAATAAGACGACTCTACATGAATGTGACTGTCAATTAAGCCGGGCGCGGCATACTGGCCCTTCGCGTCGATCGTTTGACGTCCCTCATATTGTCCGATGCCCGCAATGAGCCCATCACACATAGCGATATCACCATTTATAATCGCCGCACTGTAAACATCAATGATCTTACAGTTTTTTATGACGATATCCGCCGGAGACCTGCCCGCGGCAACATCGATCAGTTTTTTCAGCTGTATTTTATCCATCCGCCGCAACTCCTAACGCGCTATCCATTCCGAGCTAGCTTATCATGATTCATTATAACAGGAATTAACGGAAATTGGAATTCTCCAGAAGAATTGACTTTAGCCGGACGGCGAGGGTGAAACGCTACAAACGCCCCACCCTCGCCGTCTTAAAAGACAAAATTAATAATTTGAATTTCTGTTCAATATGATGACTCAACTATTAACCATGCTGGTTTGAGTTGCAACAATGTTACTCTTTGACGAAATCGCTTTTGGGGTGTTGGCAAACGGGGCATTTCCAGTCGGCAGGCAGCTGTTCGAACGGAATCTCCCCGTCGTACACATAGCCGCAGATCTGACAGACCCATTTATCCTTTTTAACAGGAACTGCGCCGGATTCTTTAAAGGCTTTGAATGCTTCCATTGTCTTGGCTTTCATATCCTTCTGATAATCTCCGTAAATCAGACTCTCGCCTTCACCCAGCCATGCGTCTGTTACTTCACAAAAGAAAGCCGTATGTGTTGATAATTCCTTCATATCGGTCACCTTGCAGCGCAGATACGAAACAGCCTTTTCAAGCACAGGCAGACCGTCTGAGATTTTGTGCGGGACGTTATTCCACTTATCGGCATCTCTACCCGACTGGAAGCCAAAATTGCCAATGACAAAGGGATCGACATCCGTTCCTAAAACAGAAACTGTAAACTCGCCCGTCTGTTTGATTGCGGTATTGGTCTGATTCGCCTGAATGCTGCAGAGAATGACTGTGGGTACCGGCGCGCTTGTCGACTGAATAAACGCATCGACGATGCAGCCGGCATATTTCCCGTCAATCTTCGTCCCGACGACGTATAGTCCGTATGATATTTTATATAGTGCTTTCGAATCCATAATAAACCTCCTGATTCAATTTAGTATTTGCCTGCTTTCGTTCGGAAGACAATTAAGCGAGGTCGAAACGATCTGCGTTCATGACCTTATTCCAAGCGGACACAAAGTCATTAACGAACTTGCTCGCGGCGTCGTCGCAGGCATAAACTTCCGCGATGGCCCGCAGCTGGGAGTTTGAACCGAAGATGAGATCAACGCGCGTGCCCGTCCACTTGAGCTCGCCTGTTGCGCGGTCACGGCCTTCAAACACATCTTTGTCGTCAGCAGTCGGCTTCCACATTGTACGCATGTCGAGGAGATTCACAAAGAAGTCATTCGTAAGTGTCTCAGGCTTCTTGGTGAAGACACCGTGCTGCGACTGCCCGACATTGGCATTCAGGACGCGCAGACCGCCGACAAGAACTGTCATTTCAGGTGCTGTCAGCGTGAGCAGCTGGGCGCGGTCCACAAGCCGCTCCTCCGCCGACGCGGAAGATTTTGTTTTGATGTAGTTGCGGAAACCGTCAGCGAGCGGCTCGAGCACCGCAAACGACTGCACGTCCGTCTGCTCCTGCGATGCGTCGGTGCGTCCCGGTGTAAATGGAACGGATATAGTATACCCGGCATTCAATGCCGCTTTCTCGATACCCGCGCATCCGCCCAGAACGATGAGGTCCGCAAGTGAAACGCTCTTCTTGCCTGACTGCGCGCTGTTGTACGATGCTTGGATCTTCTCCAAGACACGGAGCACCGTATTCAGCTGTGCCGGCTGGTTGGCTTCCCAATCCTTCTGTGGCGCAAGACGGATGCGCGCGCCATTCGCCCCGCCGCGATTATCGGAGCCGCGGAATGTGGACGCCGATGCCCATGATGTAGAGACCAGTTGGGAGACAGACAACCCGGATGCCATAATCATACCCTTGAGTTCCGCTGCATCCTTTTCATCGATCAGGTCATGGTTGACGGCGGGCAGCGGATCTTGCCAGATCAGGTCCTCTTTGGGAACCTCCGCGCCGAGATAGCGTGCGCGCGGCCCCATGTCGCGGTGGGTCAGCTTGAACCACGCACGGGCGAAGGCATCCGCGAATTCGACAGGGTTTTGCTGATAACGCCGTGCAATTGGCGCGTAGACCGGGTCGTAGCGAAGGGAGAGGTCCGCTGTGGTCATCATCGGGCGGAGCTTCTTCGACGGGTCGTGCGCATCAACCACCATGTCTTCGTCTGCTACGTCCTTGGCCAGCCACTGATTCGCGCCGGCCGGACTCTTGACCAGCTCCCACTCGTATTTAAACAGCGTGTTCAGATAGCCCATGTCCCAGGTCGTTGGGTTTGGCTTCCACGCGCCTTCAATGCCGCTGCCGATTGTATCGCCGCCTTTGCCGCTGCCAAAGCTGCTCTTCCAGCCGAGGCCTTGTTCTTCGAGGCCTGCAGCTTCAGGCTCCGGACCGACGTGGGTTGCAGGACCTGCGCCGTGACTTTTGCCGAAGGTGTGCCCGCCGGCAACGAGCGCGACGGTCTCATCATCATTCATGGCCATACGCGCGAAGGTGTCGCGAACGTCACGGCCGGAGGCGACGGGGTCCGGGTTGCCGTTCGGCCCTTCCGGGTTTACATAAATCAAGCCCATCTGTACGGCGGCAAGCGGATTGTCGAGCTCCCGTTCGCCGGTGTAGCGCTTGTCGCCAAGCCACTCACTCTCAGCGCCCCAATAAATGTCCTCTTCCGGCTCCCATACATCCCTGCGCCCGCCGCCGAAACCGAAGGTCTTTAATCCCATGGACTCAATTGCGCAATTACCGGCGAAAATCATAAGGTCGGCCCAGGAAATCATTTTGCCATATTTCTGTTTGATCGGCCAAAGCAAACGGCGTGCCTTGTCCAGATTTACATTGTCCGGCCAGCTGTTGAGGGGCGCCAGACGCTGCGACCCTGACCCTGCGCCGCCGCGGCCGTCGCCTGTACGGTATGTACCCGCGCTGTGCCACGCCATCCTGATGAACAGCGGACCATAATGCCCGTAATCGGCTGGCCACCAATCCTGCGAGTCATTCATCAGCGCATAAAGGTCCTTTTTCAAGGCCTCCAGGTCAAGCTTCTTAAATTCCTCAGAATAGTTGAACGCCGCGCCCATGGGATTGCTTAAATAAGCGTTCTGGTGAAGAATCCGGAGGTTCAGCTGGTTTGGCCACCAGTCCCTGTTCGTCGTGCCGGCACCTGATATTGCTTTTCTAGTCATGCCCGTTACCGGGCACTTTCCTTCTTCATGCATATATTTGCCTCCTTTCAATTCTTGTTATTTATTTTCTTAAGGCATTTTGGACAAACACCTTTGAAATACACATTCCTGTCGACAACCTTAAAACCGCTGAGCTCTTCGGCTCCTAGCAATTTTGGATCAATTCTAAAATTGTGAATAACACCACATTTATCGCACTTAAAGTGTCCATGGTTTTCAGTCATAATGTCGTAGCGGGTTTCATTATCGTCGATACTAATGACTCTGATGAGGCCTGCCTCGACCAGAATATGAAGTGTATTGTAAATTGTCGTTTTAGATAAATTCGGTACTTCTTTTAATATGTCGATATAAATCTGATCAACTGTTGGATGATTCTGGTTATGGCACATGTATTCTAAAATTTTCAGTCTTCGCTGTGAAAGCCGTATGCTCTGATTTTTCAATTCATTCAGCATGAAATCAACTGTCTGTTTCATTATAATTCACAGCCCGTCTTAAATTCTATGAAATAAGCTAAATTGTAATGATTACAATTTTTAGTATATCCCTCAATGAGAAGATAAGCAATAGCAATATTATATGAGCAGCTGTATTCTTTCCCGCTCTGCCACCGATGAGCTGCAAGGTTTTTTTATTGACAAACATCAGATTTAATCCTATATTCAGCATAAAGCCGGAAAAGTAATCGTCTTTGATTTATCGGCACAGATTACTGAGAAAGAGTTAAAGTTTGAAAGATAAATCTTTCAAACTAGGTTTTGTGCCTTTCGGGTCTTCCGACCCAAAGTCCGGCATTGCCGGACACAGCACAATTCCCCGAGAAAGGAATGGTCATATACATGATCAATGAGCTCAAAATCAAATGCTTTCTCAGTCTCGCCGAGACGCTGAACTTCACAGAGGTCGGCAGAAAACTCTTCATTTCGCAGCAGTCTGTCAGCCGTCACATCTCCAATCTTGAACAGGATATCGGGGTTTGCCTTTTTGAAAGAACGCGCAATTGCGTTGAACTGTCTGAAGCGGGTGTCCGTTTCTACCAGTTTTTCAAAGAAGCAGGCGCTCGCTATTCGTCCCTCGTCTCAGAAATGACGCTCGGGTTCAATTTGCAAACAAAAAACATACGAATAGGATACCAAAACTGGCTGGAATTCGGACCGGCGCTCGGAACGGCGATGGCCGCACTGCGCGAGCACACGCCCGAGCTTCACCTGCTTGGGGAACGTCACTCGCCTGTTGCACTGATTTCACTGCTTGAAAGTGCCAATCTGGACATGATCCTGATTCATGAGCGCTTTATTCCCGCGCATAACGATCTTCGCAAGCTTTTGCTCATCAAGACACCGATGCAGGTTGTTATTAGCGGAGGCGACAGGCTCTGCGCCGAATACGCCGATGATTACCACATTTTCGAGTCCAAGTCCCTTTTGATTGACGCGCTCGAAGGTGAAAACCACACCGCGACATCTCGGCGCGCCCAGACAGAGCTTGCGCCGTATCATTTCACGCCCAAGGATATTATCGTTCTCCCGAACAGGGACTCCATTTATACAGAGGCCGAGCTCGGCCGCGGTATTTTTCTAAGCAGCTCAATGGCGCAGACTGCTCAACACAGCACACTGGCACGCTTCGACACAGACGTCCTTGAAGGACTTTACTGCGTGTGGCGTGCCGGTGCGGCTGTCACTATTGAACAGTATGCCAAGCAACTTAAAATCGAGTACGGCAAACTGTCCGAGGAGTTTATGAAAACCAGACATTGGGGATAGACGGCAAATGAGTGTTGGTTGGTCCTACACGATCTTCAGCTGGTCCTGAGCGTACTTGCTGAGATCGGCAACGGCTTTTTCGACGGCTGTGCAGACAGAGGCAATAAGATGCTTTGTGTCCTCGTCAGCTTTAGAGGCTTCAAGCGCCGCGTTTAGCTCGCGTTTTAAAATGATTGGAATTCGGTCATATTCGCTTCTCAGGAATGAGTATGTATATTGAGACATATAAAGCGCTTCCTTTCTATTTCGGTGAATAGAGTATGCAGCGCGGCATACCGGGCATGAGCTTCGCTAACTCCTCAAGATTCCCGTAATGGAGGCTCGCTGTACCGCAGTGCCGTACGCAGGCGGGCACCGTGTCGTCGCCGGAGGCGATGCGGGCTGCGCAGAGGTTGCAGTTTTTCGAAAAATACGGGACGTAATCAAAATTCACGTTTGATGAATCGGGATCTTCCATGATCATTTCCGTTATCTTAATGCCGCCGATGCCGACAGGATATTGATTTTCCTGTTTACAGGCGACCTCGCAGGCATGACAGCCGGTGCAGTAGTGCATATCGGCCAAAATTCCTTTTTTAGACATTGACAGTCACTCCTTCCTCACTTTCCCCAGACATCCACAGGCGGATTACATGGGGTTCCCGTTTCACTGCCGCCCATCTTAAGAAGACGAACGAGCGTTGTCTTATACCCGTTGCCGCCGTAGCCGGTTCTGGCCTGAAGTCCGACCGGAATCAGGGTATTGACGCCCACGTCCCACGTGCCGAACAGGTTCGGGGAACGCCCGTCTGTCTCCGGCAGCCACCAGCCGTGCAGGCAGGATATTGTCTTCGGATGGATACCGGCGTTGATTTTAACCTTGCGCCGTATCTTGCCCCGCTCATTTTCCACCCAGATCCATTCGCCCTCCTCAACCTTCAGGTCTCGGGCGACGGACGGGTGGATCTCAACATCCGGCCAGGGCTCACATTCGCGCAGCCACGGAATGTTGCGGTGCTCGGAATGGAAATACACGGGACTGCGGCGTCCGGTAATCATAACGAGCGGATATTTCTTAAATACCTCAGGTGTCGCGAGCGCGCTCTCCGCCGGCTCCTGATAATGCGGCAGGGGGTCGACGATCGTCGCGCCGGTGGCTCCCCAATCTTCATTCTGCGTCGAATAAAGCTCGACCTTGCCCGATGGCGTCCGGAAGCCTGGCTTACCATCAAGGCGCAGCGCGCCGGTCTTGTATCGATAATAAGGCAGCCACGGTGTCTTGGACTCAAGGTCACCATCATCCTCTGCCCATTTCCAGCCGCCCTTGTCGACCAAGCTCTGATAGGTTTCGCCCGCAGGCTCGAGACGCCAGTTCATATAGTCCACAAAGCCGTTGGGGAAACGTTTTTTGAAGTCCGGGTTAAAACGGGCGGCCATATCGCAGGCAATGTCCCAGTCGTTTTTGCATTCGCCCACCTGCACTGCCGGCTGGATGACCTGCACCGGTTCAAACCAGGAACGGAAACCGGTTCTCTCGGCAAATGTGGCCGCGGGAAGAATTATATCCGCAACGGCCATCGTTGTCGGGTTATGGAACAAATCGACAACGACATTGAAGTCCATGGCCTTCAGCGCTTCGTAATGCAGCTTCTGATCGGCGGCGTTGGCAACGGGGTTTGAGGTCTGTATCCATGTAGCCCGGATGGGGTACGGCCTTTGGGTTAGCATCTGCTGAACGGCCACATCGGGCTGTATGTAACAGCGCCACTTGCGAAGCCAGCCGTATTCATCGCTGCCGATACGCTTCTGGACGACCTGCTCAACAAAATCGTCGCCAAACATGTCGGCTAGCTGATAATTGTCAAAGGGATACGCCGAGACATGATAACCGTTTCGAGCGATGACTTGTCCGCCGGGGACATCAATATTGCCGGTGATTGCCCAGATGTCGTTGATAGCCTGAGCAACATGGACACCGTCGGGGTCCTGATCGATGGGCAGCCCCCATTGTATGGCGGAACCGGGTGAATTCATAGCGTAGGCCTTTGTGGCCTCATAGAGTACCTCTTTGGGCACCCAGGTGACGGCTTCGACTTTCTCGGGCGTCCATTCTTTTGCCCGTTCAGCCAGTTCCTCGAAGCCCGAACACCAGTTTTCAACGAAATCCTTGTCATACCAGCCATTTGAGATGATCAGGTTAAGCATACCAAGCGCCACGGCGCCGTCGGTGCCGGGTCGGAGCTGTATATGATATTCGGCACGGGATGTCATGAAATTCTGCCGCGGATCGACAACAATAATCTTGCTCCCGCGCTTCATACAGTCAATAATCCAGTTCCCGTAGAAGCCGTCCGGGCAGCCCTTTGTCGGGTCCTGCGCCCAAACGATGATATACTTCGGCACCGTATAGCGCGGGTCGTCATAACGCTTTTCAAGGAACTGCGAGCAGTCGGCGATGGCATTGTCGCCCTGAACAGCGGACATCGCCCCAAGACGCGGCCCATAACAGGCCTGTCCGCCCAGTCCGAGCTGTGACCAATTGGCGCTACCGTAGTTATATGCGACAATGGACATAGGCCCCCCGATATCCCGCCCGGTGCCCTGAATGAAGATTACGGCGTTTGCGCCATAATCCCTCTTAATTTCACCAAACTTTTTCTCAATGGTATCATAAGCTTCTTCCCAGGATATACGTTCAAAGCGGCCGTCGCCACGCGGACCAACGCGTTTTAGAGGATAAAGAATGCGATCCTTGTGATACATGAACTGCGTCATAGCCAACAGCCTGGAGCAGCCGCGTCCCTGATTCCAGGGATGGCATTCATCGCCCTCGACCTTCACAACCTTATCATCTTTGACGTAGAGCTTGACACCACAGCCTCCGTGACAACCGGGTCCGGGAGACCATGACGTCGTTTTTACGATGCGGTCATATTCTATGCTCATCGATAAACCTCCTTTTTGATGTCACTCCAATGCTAGCACGCCGTTTTTCCATTGTGAAACATCAAGAATTTTTACTTACAACTAAAAAGTTGTAAGCGTTTTTCGTAAAAGAACAGACAAAACCCTCGAGTAACCCGAAGATTGTATTTTTATGAGTACGAGACCTTTTACGAGAAAAAGACACGGTTCGTATAACAAGGTTGATATATTTGCTATTGCATTATAAGCATATTGTCTAAGCTCTCCATCCTATTAATGTAAAAAAACTCTAGAGCCAGTCAAGAGTTATATCTACCGAAATATTGACGCTCACAATCAAAAATTATATGTATTTCAATACAACGCATGATATAATCAAAGCCGAGGTGACATAATGGGAAAATATAAAATCGGTATGGTTGCCAAACTGTTAGACCTGCCTGATGATACGCTGCGGTATTATGAAAGCCGCGGTATCGTCACACCGCAAAAAGACGAGGAGTCCAGATACCGTTATTACGATGCCTGGGATCTAAACTATCTTCTTGACAGCAAATGGTACCGCAGCTATGACTTTTCGTTGAATGATGTTGTCAAGATGATCAACGAGGATGATCATGCGGCGTTTGTTGATCGTTGCTCAAAGCGTGAAACAGAGCTTCTGCATACGATTTATGAATACAAATTGAAACTAAACAGTTTGGTAAAATTCCGGCAGCGCGTTGAAAAAATCAAGAAAAAGCTCGATGTCCTCGACATTGTTGAGAGGCCGCCGATGATATTTCAGCGGATGCGTGAGGAATATAATTTCATATTTAACGATGACGCCTTGAAGGTGATGCATAAATGGCTGTCCTTGCTGCCATATGTTGAACACACCTTCTATATTCCCAACGATTCGGTCTCGGATAAAGAGGGTTTTAATGAATACTGGTGGGGCTTCTCACTTTCTCCCGATGAATCAATCAGCAATGGCATCGATATCTCTCCGCCTGTTATGTATATCCCGCCTGTCAAAAGCGTCTATACGGTCTTCTCAGCCGGCGGCCGAAACACCTTTACTGATTCGCTCAAGACAAAGGTGATCAACAAAATTCTTGGTATGGGCTATAAAATCACGGACGCGCCGGTTGGTCATCTGCTTGTCCGCCTCCATGAGGATGGTATATTCACAAGGTACTTCGAGATATGGGTCCCAATTGAATAAGATTATCGGAATATTTGTGCAGCTTCGACAAAACGAAGCTGCTTTTTTTTATGATTGACATTCGGGTTGCATAAGGGTTTATCCTGTCAGAAGACTTAATATGGGGAGGATTCAAGATGATTCACGACCTGACAATTACTCTTGACGAAAATACTCTGCCGTTCCCGGACAGCGGAGACCCGCGCATGACTTGGAAGCACCTGGTCGATCATACGGTTTACAAGGCACAAGTCAGCCTTTTTTCCATGGTGACCCATTTGGGTACACATGTAGACGCACCGCTGCATTTCGTAAAAGACGGCAAGACGACAGCGGAAATTGATCTGGGCCATTACTGCGGGCAGGCTGTCTGTCTTGATGTGCCAAACGTTGTGACGGATAAGCTTTTGGATATCAGTAAAGTCCTGATAAAAAACCGCGATCTGATCAAGCCCGGTGACATCATTATTCTCCACACGGGTTGGGAGGACAAGGTCGGTACGCAGGAATATTTCAACTTCCCTGATTTCGATCCAAGCATCGGCGAACATCTTGAGAAGTGTGGTGCCCACGGGATTGGATTTGACCTGCCGTCCATCGACCGTAATGGCGCCGCCCACTGTGCTGTGCTCAACCGCGACATGAGTATTATCGAGTCGCTCATCAATTTAAAACCTTTGATCGGGAAACGTTTCTATTTCAGCGCTGTTCCGCTGAAATTCGGAGACGGCGATGGGAGCCCTGTTAGGGCATACGCCATCACAGATTAAAGATATACGAAGCTAATAAAAGGAGAAAGCTATGAAAATCGAAAAAATATTCACGCCATTTAAAATCGGAACATGTGAAATCCCTAATCGTCTTGTGGTGCCGGCCATGGTGGTCAACATGAATCCGGACACCCTTGCCACCGAACGCTATATTAAATACCATGAAGAAAAAGCAAAAGGCGGATGGGGCCTCATTATTACAGAGGATTATGTTGTTAACAAAAACGCCGGAGGGTACCCGTATATAGGCGGTCTGTTTGACGAATCTCAGGTGCCCAGCCATCGTAAGCTGACCGACACCATACATCAATACGATACGAAGATTTTTTGCCAGATATATCATGCGGGCAGACAAGCAAATCACGAGGTCAACAGAGGGATGCAGCCTGTGTCCTGCTCTCCTATCCCATGTCCGTGGAATAAGGAAATCCCGCGTGAGCTGACGATCGAAGAAATCCAGGAGATTGTTAAGGATTTTGGCAGAACGGCGGCTAATGTTGTCAAAGCCGGTTTTGACGGTGTTGAGATACATGCTGCCCATGGTTATCTGATCCACCAGTTTCTGTCCTACGCTTCGAACAAGAGAATCGACGAATACGGCGGAACATACGAAAACAGAACCCGTTTCCTGCGCGAAGTAATGACTGAGGTGCGCCGCGTCGTTGGGCCTGATTTCCCGATGCAGGTACGTCTCTCCGTTGAGGAAATGTGCGAAGGCGGCCGCACGCTGTTTGAAGCCCGTCAGATTATAAGGGATATCGAAGCACTGAGCGCAGATGCAATAAACTTGACTTTCAGTATGTACGGCACGCGGTCCTCCGTCGGTTCCGTTTCATCCTTCTTCCAGAGCCACGGTAATTTTGTAAAGTACGCTGAGGTCGCAAAGACTCTTGTAAAAATACCCGTAATTACAGTAGGCCGCATCCAGGATCCGAATATGGCTGAGGATATTATCGTCTCAGGCAAGGCAGACTTCGTCGGTATGGCCCGCACCTCTCTCGTCGACCCCCATTGGCCTGAAAAAGTCAAGAACGGAAATATTGATGATCTTCGCCAGTGCATCGGCTGCTTGCAGGGCTGTACGGCCTCCACTTATATGCGCGTTCCCGTCCACTGTCTTGTCAATCCGGAGCTGGGCTGGGAGTTTGAAACAGATTTCTCCAAAGCCCCCGTATCCAAGAAGGTGTTTATCGCCGGTGGCGGCGTTGCCGGTATGGAAGCCGCCAGAGCTGCAGCCATCAAGGGGCATGATGTGCATCTTTATGAGGCGTCGGGTGAACTGGGCGGCCAGTTTGTGTCCGCTTCATATCCGCCGTTTAAGGGTGAGTTCGCGACTCTTCCCGCTTGGCAATTACGCCAAATTAAAAAATTGGGTGTAAACATACATATGAATACCCCGCTCACCAAAGCAATTGTGGTTTCAGAAAAGCCGGACAAGGTTATTTTAGCGACCGGCGCAAAACCAATTATCCTGGACGTACCAGGCATCAATCTTCCAAATGTCGTTCTGGCTGAAGATGTTCTGCGAGGTCGTTCGGACACCGGTATGAACGTACTCGTAGCCGGCGGCGGTATGATCGGCTCAGAGACGGCTGCCCATCTTTGTGTCCAGTGCAAAGCAAAGGTCACAATCATTGAAATGCTGTCGGATATCGGCTTGGAGATGGAATCAGGTATTCGGGACGACCTTAAGGATGTTCTGAACAAATTCTTTGTGGATATCAAGACCGGAACAAAGCTAGCAGGCGTCACGGCAGAGGGCGCGCTTATTCAGAAGGGCGATACAGTCACCTTATTCCCCTGTGATACGGTCGTCGTCGCTATCGGCACGCGTGCTCACAACCCACTTGAAGAGGAACTGAAGGGTCTGTGTAATTTAGTTGTCATCGGGGACGCCGCTAAACCCAGAAAAGCCGTCGCCGCAGTCAGGGAGGGATTTGTCGCAGGAATGAACGCATAATTACTCAGGTAATTAAAAATAAGATGGAGGAAAAGTTATGGGATCACAAACACTCGTTCCGAAAAAGACCCGCAACACGGCATACTACATTAAAAGCATTATTGGTCTGGCAATCATGATTTTCTTTGGTTATCTTCCCGCTCCTGCACCTATGACACAGCTTGGTATGGTCATTCTCGGTCAATTCATCGGTATGATCTTCCTCTGGACCTTTGTTGACATCGTTTGGCCAACCTTTGCCGCGATTGTTTTATTCGGCTTTATTGCCAAAGACATATATCCTGGCTCCTTTGCGCTCGCCGGCGTCTATGAAGCAGGCATGCAATCGATCGGTAACTGGTGTACCGTTATTGTTATTGCGCTCCTCATCTTCTGCGAGGTGCTAAACGAGACCGGCATCATCCGCCGCGTGGCCTTTTGGTTCTTAACGCGAAATACCGCTAAGAGGAGTCCGTGGGGCTTTACATTCATGTTCCTGCTCTCTGCCCTCGTTATCGGCATATTCATGGATGTCGCCATTGCGCAGGTCTTTATGCTAGCGCTAGCTAAGGAAATTTTTGCCGTGGTTGGTATGGAAAAGGAAGACAAGTGGACCAAAGTTATCACCATCGGTATTACATTCACTGTTGTCATCGCATTTGCCATCACGCCGATCTGCCATACGCTGCCGATCCTGTTTATGGGTATCTATGGTGCAATTGCTCAGACGTCTGTTAACTGGGTCAGCTATATGCTCATCGCCCTTCCCGTCGGCATCATTATCTGGGCTGGAGTGCTTGCTTTCCTGCGCTTCGTTATCAAGCCCGATACGAAGAAGCTGCAAAACCTAGATTTCGCAAAAATTGAAGCTGCTCGCCCAGGCCCAATGACAAAACGCGAAAAAGTGACAATTGTGCTCTCCCTCCTTCTCGTCGTTTCCTGGATTCTTCCGGGTTTCCTCTCCATTCTGGCTCCTACAGCAGCGATAACAGGCTGGTTTAACCTCATTACCCTGCTCACACCACTGCTTGTCGTCATCGTCATTATGGCTGTAGTCCGCGTCGAAGGCCGTCCTCTTCTGGACATTCCGAACGCTTCAAGCAAAGTCAGCTGGACACTCATTTTCTTCCTGGCCGGAATCATGCTGATTGCGTCCGCCATGGGCGAAGCAACCACAGGCATTCCCGCCTGGTGTATGGCTGCTCTCGGCCCGGTGGTCCAGGGAATGAGTCCTTTCATGCTGGTTTGGTTCATGGCTATTATATCTGTCATCCTGACAAACTTCGCCAATAACGTCCCCGTCGGCATTGTTTTAATTACTGTCGGCGTCCCGCTTTCGCTCCAGATGGGCCTCAATCCTTTTGTCACAGCCGTTGCAATCAGCCTCGGCAGTAACCTTGCCTATTGCATCCCACCCGCATTTGTCCCGGTTGGTATCTGCTATGCAGACCCATTCGGAGGCGGCAAGCACACCTTCCGCTGGGGCTTTGTTGTCATGATTGCATCCTGTGTCATCTGTGCACTCATCTATCCGCTTGGATTAATCTTCGGTTAAGTCTATTACTTAGAATTTCATGGGTGTAAAAATAAGATGTCATTAACGCTTCACATTTTTACACCCTCGAAATTCCTGCATAAATTCATTATTTCAAGTAACTTCTACGATGGATTATCATAACCCTAGTATAAAGGTGTAGATTAACATGAACCAAAAAGAACAGTTTCTGTCGGCGCTCAAAAATGAAAAGCCGCCACAATGGATGGGCTATGCGTTTAACGCTTATGCCAATTATGGCTTTCCGGTCATCTGGGATCCGGTCACGATGATGGATGCCGCGTTCATGGGCGAATCCTATATTGATCTTTGGGGGGCCACCTGGCGTCATCTTCCCACTGATCCCGGTGCCATACCGATGGTGACGCAGGAAAACAAGGTCATTAAGGACCTGGAGCATTGGCGCGACTATGTGAAGTTCCCTGATTTCGACTCCCTCGACTGGTCAGCCGCAATGGGTATGCTGTCGGTTGTTGACAGGGAAACGACGCTTGTTATGGTGCCGAGCTTTTACGGACCGTTTGAACGCGCGCATGCACTGATGCCCTTTGAAGAAGTGCTGTGCGGTATGTATGAAGAACCCGAGCTCATGTATGACCTGTTCGGCGCGCTGACAGACTGGAAAATCAAAGCGCTTGGCCTCGTTATTGACCAAATCAAGCCGGACATTATTCACTCTCACGATGATTGGGGTTCAAAGTCAAGTCTCTTTATGTCCCCCGACGTTTTCCGAAAGCTGTTGAAACCGCACTACACACGTCTATATGCTTATATCAAAAGCCGCGGCGTCCTCGTGCAGCACCATGCCGATTGCTACTGCCAAGGCCTTGAATGTGACATGGTGGACATGGGCATAGATATGTGGCAGGGTGTCATCCCCACAAATGATATTCCGCTTATTCAGAAGAATACACAGGGTAAGCTCTTGCTGCTCGGCGGTCTTAATCAAACGCTCATTGACCATGCCGGTGTGACCGAAGACGTCGTTCGCGGCGAGGTCCGCAGAGCGATCGATACATACGCTCCAGGCGGTGCTTTCCTGCCGTGTATCGCCAGCATCACATGCATCAACGCCTGGGTGACGGATGTCGTCATAGACGAATGCAATAAATACGGTTCCGAGTGGCTTGCAAAGAAAAGCTAACTCCTCCTTTTTCCCTCCCTTCCTCCTTTTGAAGAAAGGCCGTCCCTTACCTGGGACGGCCTTTCCCATGAAATAGGTTGTGTCAAGCGCGCAGGAGGTATATATTCTTAACAGGTCGTTTGAATAAATAACATCGACGAAAGGGGCCCGAGCCGTGCAATTTCTTAATATCGCAGCCGCATTGGGCGTCGGGGGGTTTGTTGGCTACATCACCAATTATATCGCCATAAAGATGCTGTTTCGGCCGCTCAAACCGGTTTACATTGGCCGCTTCCGCGTACCCTTTACACCCGGCATCGTCCCAAAAAGGAAAGACGCCCTCGCCGAGATTCTCGGGAAGGCGATTGTTGACAAGTTTTTCAATGCGGATGATCTGGAAATCATCTTCAAGTCCGACGCCATGACGGATGCCTTTGCCGGATGCATCGTTGCTCTCCTTACCGACACAAACCTCCGGTTAGCCGACATCGCGCTTGGCAGCAACACTGCAGACGAAGCGTTATTCTCCCGTTTAAGGGATGAACTCTGTATCCGTATCCAGGCAGCCATGCTGCGTGCCGATTTACCCGGGATACTTGAATGTGAGGCTGCAAAAATAATAGATAACCGCGCCTCGAATTCGCGTTTTGGGAAGGTCGTTCAAGAGGAGCTTCTTTCGCTAG
Source organism: uncultured Eubacteriales bacterium (assembly GCA_942492735.1). Classification (GTDB taxonomy): domain Bacteria; phylum Bacillota; class Clostridia; order Oscillospirales; family Oscillospiraceae; genus Sporobacter. The sequence continues at coordinate 1,981,659 of OW818648.1, read as the reverse complement.
TTGCGCAGCCGCTCTCAGACAAACTGGAGAAGTTTATCCTGACTGAAGGGCGTGCAATCATTCTCCCGATTATCGATGATGAACTCAAAGAACTCAGTAACACGCCTGTCGCCGAAATAACTGCCGCGATATTTACAGATCATGCTGCACTGCTTGAAGCTGCCCGCCAACTGCATCAGCAATTCATGGTCCGGTTTGTGCGCCCAATCGTCGAAAGCATCGATGTTGGCGGCATGATCACCGAAAAAGTCAAGCAGATGTCTGCCGGAGAAGTCGAAGCCCTCGTTCTTGACGTTGTCAAAAGCGAGCTCCGCTACATCGTCCTCTTGGGCGCATTTCTAGGAATGCTGATCGGCGCAATCAACATCTTTATCTAAGCATGTCCAGGAAAGGGGAAAACAATATGGACGTTATGCTGGTCCCTGCCACCGAAAAGGATGCACATGAACTCATTAATATCCAAGAAGCGTCATTTAAACGGTTATATGACATTTATCAAGATGAGAGAAGTCCATATTTAAAAGGTATACCCGAGTACATGAAATGGCTGGACATACAAGGAGTTTCATATTTTAAAATTTACTCAAATAATATGCTTTGTGGAGGAATAGCTTACTATAAGCGTTCCGAGGGAGAATATTATCTTGCGAGAGTATATATTCACCCAGACTATCAATGTCAAGGCATAGCTGTTGCCGCCATCAGTCAATGCGAAAGAATATTCACGGATGCCAAACGTTATACTCTCGATTTTCCAATCGACCAGATAGCTAATAAAATGTGTTACGAGAAGGCTGGTTATCACGATACTGGGGACCGAGAAGTTATTAATGACAAATTAACTTTAGCTATTTATGAAAAAGTCTGTTCATAAATAGTATGAATCTTTGAAATTATCTAAACAAAACAAAACGCCAGGACATTCGTTGTCTTGGCGTTTTCATGAATTATCTAGTGTGTTTATTTAAGCCAGCAGAGCTAGGGCAGACACGAGGTCTGCCCCTACGGGTTCGAAGACCTGCGCGAGATTGATATATTTGGTGCACAGGAAGAGGGCAAAGGCTTTACTCTTGCTCCGTTTATACATCTTTGTAGGGGCAAACCTCGTGTTTGCCCAGTCCTTGTTGGCGAAAACATGCTTTCTTTGAAGCGATTGGCTTTGACAACACGACTAGAATGCCAAGCGCTACCTGCGCATTGTATCTGGACACATTATTTTATGATACGCTTTGCCGCTCGTAGGATCCGTGCAGTAAAATCTTCGCCTTCATGCGCATCGGCATCATAAGAGCTTTCCCTTTGGACATCGGCGGTTCCTTTGCCTTTTTTATCCTTGATAAAGTTTCTATAACCAAAATAGGCACCGGCACCCAGCAGTGCCACCGTTGCCAGTTTACCGACCGCGCCGGAACCTGTTTTCCTCTGAACCAGTTCCAAACTATAGCTTTTCATTCTTCATTGCCCTCCTGTTATTTTGAATTTATATTCATTTTATTTTTTTAGCCCAAACGATCAGATTTGCCTGTCAGAGAGTTGGAACGCCAGCTCCCTCAGAGCCTCTTTTTCTGTGCTGTCTGGGAAGTCACGCAAGGCGTCGGCTGCTTCAGCGGTTTTCTGGCGTATGATCTGCTTTGTATAGTCAAGCGCCTTCGACTCTCTGAGAAAATCGATCAGCCGGCTGATGTCGCCTTCATCCTTCTCCTTCTTCATGAACAAGCCTTTTACAGCGTCAGGGACACCTTCCTCGAGTAAATATAGTACCGGCAGCGTGAATATACCGTTACGCAAATCCTGACCGGGCATCTTACCGAACCCAGGTTTTTTTGAGAAATCGAGCAGATCGTCGATAAGCTGAAACGCGATGCCAAGCTTTTCTCCGTAACCCTTGAGCATTCTTGCTTTCGATTCACTGAGTCCGCCGGCGATCGCTCCGGCATAGCAGCTGGCGCCAATCAGGCTGGCGGTCTTCCTATATATTTGTAAAAAGTAAAGCGCGCGTGATTGTTCTTCCGGCTTATACCGCACCTTCAGCTGATCGAGTTCCCCCAGACACATCTCGCCAGACGCTTGAACAAGCGCCTCGTTGATGCCGGTACCTCTGTAGAAATGCAGATAGGTCATCGCTTCAGCCAAAAGAAAATCTCCGGATTGAACAGCCATACCAACGCCGCTGGTCGCGTTGATTGTTGAGCAACCCCGCCGCAGCTCGGCGCTGTCCACCACATCGTCGTGGATGAGCGAGGCTGTGTGCATCAGCTCCAGCATGCACATCAGCGGTTGGAGCGGGCGTATTCGACTCCCGCCTATTCTATAGCACAAATATGCCAGGGTCGGCCTCAGCCTTTTACCTCCGGATGTCATGATGCGCCTCAAGTCCCAGCGCATGGGCACATCAAGTCCATCTAAAGTGCGTATTGTCTGCGCCATCCGCTCAAGCTCCGCTTGAATATCTAGCAGCAGCGCTTTTGTCTCCGGGTTTTTCAAAGCTTTTCGTTTCGTCTGCGTTATCATCAGCATGTGAGCACCGCCGGCAATCCACTTATAAATGCGATATACGCTGCGATTGTCCCCGGCGACTGAATGTCCTTCTTGAGATAGGCCGAAAACGCGTCTGTCAGGGGAACGCTGTCCAGTGGCATTATATTTTTTGAAAATTGACTGAAAAAATAGTCGCCCAGCAGTGTCGCGCACGTCGGATGCGCCGTTACCCGCCCATGGAGCTTGCGAAAATAATAGAAGCATTGGCACGCCGCGGCAAGTTTCTCGGCATAAGGGCCGTCGTAAACGAATGCAAGCGCGTCGGCGGCGATATAACGCTCCGATCCCAACGGATACGGCATGCTGCTCTCATTCCAAAGGTGATATCCCTCCGCAAGTATTTTATCAACACTGTCTCTCAATTCCGCGGCTGTCAAAATGATCTCTCCCTCAAATTATTGACGATGCTTCAAAAAACAACACGTTCAGGCACGGGCTTTCATCACCAACTGTCACCTCGCATCGAACAGGCCGATATCCCGGCGTCAGCGCTTCTATTTCGAACGTCCCGCTGTTTTTTGGAATGCGATCAATTTTAAATTCACCGAAGAAATCCGTCTGGACTTCTTTGAGGAGCTCACCGTTCAGCTTGAGGCGCACTGTCGCGTCGGCAGCTGCCTTCTCGATGCCATCCTGTTTGTAGGCCAGCGCGCCGGAAATAAAGCAGGTTGTGTATTTGTATAGATTCCTGTAAAGCACGCGCGGCTTATGACAGCCCTCATACAACGCCTTCAGTTTTTGCTCTTCTATTATTTCTTCAAATTCATCATCTGAACTGCGGACAATACTGATCGCGCGCAGCGGGCATGCCTGAACACATCTCGGCTCCTTCCAGCCCGCGTCCAGAAGATGCGCGCACATGGTGCATTTCTGCGCGGAATCGCGTTCCTCATTCCAAGAGATCATTCCGTAAGGACAGGCGTCAACAAGAGCCTTGTTGCCTTTTGCTTTTTTTGCGTCCAGCAGCACAATGCCATCCTCGCGGCGATATACGGCGTCGGGGCAGGCCTTTTCACAGGGCGCTTCCTTACAGTGTTGGCACATCTTTGTCACATAGCAGACCTCGGTGTAAGGCGCCCTGCCCCGCTCGTACCGTGTTGGATTGATCCACTTTTCCTCATGCTTCTGCTGCTCGTCGGTATAGGGCAGCCAGCTGTTGCCCACATGCTCGTCTTTGCAGGCGATCATGCAGTTAAAGCAGCCGACGCATTTACCTAAATCAACGATTAATTGCACTTTTTGCATGCGCCGCTCCCTCCTTCCCACTTCCTGACCTCGACGAGGCATGAGTTGACAGACAGCCCATGCGCGTTTTTTGTGATGAAACGTTTCGATGTCAGCGTATTGATACACCCGTTCTTTTCCGGTGATGCGCCGGGCGCGCCGATTGGGCGGTAATCCGCGCAGGCTTCATAGGAATGCACCATCCCGACCGGAATTCGTTCCGTGACATCCAAGCCGCACAGGACGCTGCCGCGGTCATTATAGACCTCGACAATCTCACCGTGCATCAAGCCGCGCGAAACGGCATCCATCGGGTTCATTCGGAAAATCCAATAATAATAGCCCTCGATCAGCATCCGGTGCTGCTCGATATCGTTGATAAAGGAATCTTTTCCATCACCCATCGTGTGAAAGCTGAATTTAGAGTGCGGAGATATGAGCTGCAGCTTGTATTTGTCATACAGCTCAGAGCCCACGCCTTCCCATGAGTGAATATAAGTGCAGATAGGGAGGCGCTCTGTATCATTCGGATCAAATCGCTTGAGCGTCTGCGCTTCAAACTCAAATTTTCCGGACGGCGTCTGAAGGCCTTCGTTGTATCGGCCGTAATACTCCGACGGCAGCGGCGAAAGCTCCGGTGTATCCTTCTTCGCGCCGCGCGCAAACCAATTGAGCGCCAGCGGGTCACGCCGGTTTTCCGGCAGCGGCGGAACAACATAATAGCCCTTTTTTAAAAAGTCGTGCCATGAGACTTTTTTGGCCAGGTCGGTACAGTCGAAGCATCGTTTTACCCAGTCGTATTCGGTGTTGCCCTCGCTGAAGACCTGCCAGAGTCCAAGCCTGTTGGCGAGCGCCTGGAAGATGTCAAAATCGGATTTTGATTGCCCGAGGGGCTCGATGCATTTGTGCTGCATGAAGATGACCCGGTGGTTATTCTGCAGAAAGGATTTGTCAATATACCCGCCGCAGTTGGCGGATTCCCCGATGTCCCAGCGCTCAAAGGTGGTGCAGGCGGGCAGGATAATGTCCGCAAACCGCGCCTCGCCTTCCATCCAGACTGATTGATTGACAACGATCTCAATATTTTCACTCTGATACATTTTCGCGTAACGGTTCGATTCAGGTTGTGTCCCAAAGTATGAGCCGCCGTATTTATAATACATTTTCACTGTGGAATGACCCGGTGCCGGATATTTGACTTTTTTGAACTGCCCATGGACGGCGTAATTGTCAATATCCTGGGCTTCAGCATGGCCCTCTAATATCGCCTCCGGGATCCGAAGCCTCGGGATTCTTTGGTATTCCGAATTAACGGACGGTGACTGCGGCATGCGGTTGTACATCTGGATGCCCGCACCTGACGTCATATAGTCCCCCGAAAAGCCGCCTTCGGCATACCCTGGGAACCAGAAATGTGTATCCAACGGCGTGCCGTACTGAAGCCCGCCGAAGTTGACGCCTTCTTTTCCCATGCCCTGCATTGCGACGAGGCAGACCATTGCGCGTGCCCATTCTGTACCGTACGCCGTGCGGCAGGCACTGCCAAAGGAGTGCAGCCCACCGCTGGCCAGGTACGTCTTCCGCTTTCCCCATTCCTCCGCTAAAGCGCGGACCACTCTGGCCTCTACGCCAGTCATCGGCTCCTGCCACTCCGGTGTTTTCGGGATACCGTCCGTTTCTCCCGTTATGTATTCCGCCCACTTATCAAGTCCCAGTGTGCGCTTGGCGACGTAATCTTTGTCGTAGGTGCCGTTTTGTAGCCATACATAAGCAATTGCCAGCGCCATTGCCGTATCCGTCCCCGGCCTTGGCGCGATCCAGCGCCCGCCCATAAAGGACGCGGTGCTGTTGAGATACGGATCAATGTGGACGACCGGAATTCCCAGCTGCTTGACCCACTCGCGGCGGACCGTCCCCTCCTGGGCGCCGTACACACCCGATGTCGACTCCGGATCGGAGGACCAATAGACAATCATCTCCGCGTTTTTCATGCAGTCTTCGACTGTTGAGTAAGGTTCGGTACCGCCGCGGCGCACCGTATTGCCGTAATGATGGACAGCGCCCCATGCAAAGCCTTCCCAGCTGTCTGGATTTGCCGACATACCGGTGGCGCCGATGCAGTTAAAAAATCGGTTGGACGCGCTGGTAAAATAGCCGATGGTACCCCAGTTGTGGTGGGAGCCCCGGCAGTGGAAAACAGCACCGGGACCGTGGTCCTGCCGAACCCTGATAATCTCCTCTGATACAATATCAAGCGCCTCATCCCATGAGATGCGCTCATAGCCGGAGCTGCCGCGGTTTTCCGGATGCCGGTCGCCTCTCACATCAAAATCAACGCGCTTCATCGGATACAGCACACGGTCGGGGGAGTAGACAAGCGACTTCCACCCCATGGCATAAGGTGACACTGTTGCTCTTTTAGGCGGCGTGAACTTCTTCCCGTGAGCCGTAATCGTCCACGGGTCAGCGTCGGTCGCATCAAAATCGATCGGTGTGACGCGGACGATTTTCCCATCTCTTATATAGACAAATAGCGGGCCGCCATTTGTGCCCGTAACATAGCGCTTTTCACCGTTTTCCATCGTCGTACCGTAATTCTCAAGATAAAGAACGTCAAACGCGAAAACCTTCAGCAGGAGTGAAGAAAACCACATCGCCTTTTCGTCCGGGCCACTCAAAACCAGTGCGCCGTTTTTCGCAGCCGCAACAAATTCAACCGTATCACCGAACATCTGTCCCATCATGACCTTGCGCGCAATATTCTCGTCTTCAAAGATCATCTCGACTTCTGCCGTCGTGAACACGCCGCTTTTTCCGCTAACGCTGCCGTTCCGGAAAAACAGCAACCGCCCCTGGCTGTTGTCACGAAGCTTCATCTGGACCGTTACCTCGTATGCTTCGAGTTCTTTTTTGAAAGCGGGAGCAGCCTTCGCCAGCGTATTGAGGAGTTTGTCAAGCGCAAACAAGGTTCCGCTTAAAAAGGTCTTATCAAAAAGTTCGACTGCTTTGTCAGCCATACTTTTACCCATCATTGCCACATCCTTCATGTCCTAGGAATCTTCGGAGTCATCATTTCAAAGACATGATCATTATAGACCGGGTTTTATCATAACGGAAATCAATTATTTTTGTCGTGGCCATAAGATTAATTTATTGTAATTATTTGTTCTATTCGTTATAATAATCACACGGAGGGATTACTATGGATACAATGCAGCTTGAGCTTTTTGCTTCTATTGCCAGAACAAAGAATTTTTCCCGCACGGCAGAGCAGTTCTATATCACACAGCCGGCCGTGAGTCACCATATCAAGATGCTTGAGCGCGCCATGGGTGTCAAGCTCGTCAAACGTTCCAGCCATGAGGTGTCTCTCACGCAGGAGGGCGATGAGTTTTTGCTGTATGTCAAGCAAATCCTCGAGATCTCCTCGGTCGCCGAAAATCGAATTCAAAACATGGCCGAGGGACGATGGGGGCATATCCGCATCGCCGCGCTGTCCTCAACGTCCTCTCAGCTGAGTGATTGCCTGATTAAGCTCTATAAAGAGCATCCAGCTATTCAGGTTGATGTCGACTTGCTTGAGGGCAGCGAGATGATCAGCGCTCTTCAGAACGGTGGTTACGACTTCTATTTTTCTGTGGAGCATATGGTAACAGACGATAAAGGTTACGATTATATAGTCATACACAAAGACAAACTCGCGCTTTTCGTTAATAAAGATATTCTCGACACGATTGATCTCTCTGATTGGACAACAGTTGCGCGCCATCCGTTTGTCTCTGTGCCACAGTCAGACGCGAGGCTGTCAAACCAGGTTCGGCTCATCTGCAAAAACCGCGGCGTTAAACCACATATTATCAACTTCTATAACCGCGCCGAGTCTGTCGTTTTATCGGTCAATGCCGGGATCGGCATCGCGATATTGCCGGGCGAATTAGAGCATCTCTATCAGCGGCCCAATGTTGTAACCCTTCCTATTACAGGCAACGACACCGATCTGATCTCCGTCTTTGCCTGGAAAACAGGTAAAATGACGACTGCTTGCAACATTCTTAAAGATATTGTGTTATTGTTCTATCAAGCTGAAGCAGAGAATTAAGATATAAGCTTTATTTATAGCCGCGAGAAAAATAATTGATTTCCTTTATGATTATTCAGCGATTATAATCATGACATAACGCCTTAGCTGAAAAGGGAAAGAAGTGAGCAGTAATGAGCGATGAAAAATTCGACGTCATAATCGTCGGCGGAGGCCTTGCGGGATCATCTGCGGGCTACGTACTTGCCAGAGCAGGGCTCGAGGTACTCGTCATCGAACGGGGCAATTACTGCGGTGCCAAAAACATGACCGGCGGCCGGCTTTATAGCCACAGCATGGAAAAACTGATTCCGAATTTTTTGGAAACAGCGCCTGTGGAACGAAAGATTGTCAAAGAGCGCATCTCCATGATGACCGAAACAGGAGCTATGACGATAGAATTCGGTTCAGATAAGCTGAAGGAGCCCTCCTGCGCTTCTTATTCAGTGCTGCGGGCTAAGTTTGACAAGTGGCTGGCAGAGCAGGCAGAAGTCCAGGGTTCTATGTATATCACCGGTATCCGTGTGGATAAGCTTCTGCAAAAAGACGGCAAAGTCTGCGGTGTTGTCGCTGCCGGCGACGAGCTGTTTTCGGACGTTGTGCTGCTGGCCGACGGCGTCAATTCAATTCTGGCGCAGCAGATCGGTATGAAAAAGGAGCTTTCGTCGCATCAGGTAGCCATCGGTGTCAAGGAGGTCATTGGACTCGACGAAAAGACCATTTCAGACCGGTTTGGTGTCCTATCGGGTGAAGGCGTGGCATGGATGGTCGCCGGAGATCCCACCGGCGGCGCCGTAGGCGGCGGCTTTCTCTATACGAACAAGAAGAGCATATCCATAGGAACAGTTGTTACCTTAAGTGATATTGGCAGCGGCAAGAATGTTTCAGTTCCCGAAATGGTAGAGCGGTTTAAGGCCAATCCCGTCATTGCGCCGCTCATTCAGGGCGGTAAGCTTTTAGAATACGCGGCGCATCTGGTGCCTGAGGCCGGTTATAAGATGATACCGGAGCTTGTTTGGAACGGGGTGCTGATTGCGGGAGATGCCGCCGGTTTCGTTATGAATCTCGGCTTTACGATCCGGGGGATGGATCTTGCCATTGAGTCCGGACGCTTGGCGGCGGAGGCGATTCTTCAGGCAAAAGAGAAAGACGACTTCTCCGCGAGCGGACTGGCTGGTTACTTGACGCTGCTTGAGAAGAGCTTTATCATGCGTGACCTGAAACACTATCAGAACATGCCCGCCCTTTTGAGTTCGCCTCAGCTTTTCATCGAACTGCCTCGAGTGACGGACGACATCATGCGCGGGCTCTTTGTTGTCGACGGCAAGGAACCGGTAAAAATTCTTAAATCCGTCATGCCGGCTATCAAGCAAATCGGCGGCATAGCCGAAGTCGGAAAGCTAGGCATTAAAGCAGCAGCCGCACTGTAGCTGTAGCTATACGGTATACTATAGCAGCTAATATAAAGGTAAAGGAATGATCATTTGTGGCAAAAATGAGCATAGACGACAAGCTTGGGATCGACCGCTTCTTTATAGACCAACACAATCCGCATATCACGATAGACAACGATTATGATAACGAGGCCAAAATCGCTCAGCTTGTGATGGCCTGTCCTGCCGGTCTCTATCACTACGAAAACGGGAAAATCACCTTTAACCACGAGGGCTGCCTCGAATGCGGTACATGTCGTGTGTTGTCCAAGGGCAAGGTTGTGAAAAGCTGGAGCTACCCAATGGGCGGTAAGGGTATTGAATTCTTGCAGGGATAATTATATACATGCGCGAATATTATTTTGAATTTGTATTCAATATAATTATATAATAATAAATAAAGTCCTGCGGCCTTTGCGACTGCAGGACTTTATGTTATTGGTTAGCAATACAAGCCTCAGTAACAGGTTGTAATTTTGTTTGTTTTTTTGTTGCAGTTGCAGTATACTAATTAATGGAAATGGTAATTGAACGGGAGCCGAGCAGGAGGTAATAACGTATGTACGGGAAACCAATTGTATTCTTAGAGGATATAGCGGACAAGCTCGAAGAAAAAGATATACCATATCAAATCCATGACAAACAGGGGGATGCGTAAATGGCAGTACATCCGATATACAGGTTTTATGCCGAGCTTGATGGGTACACGCCGAAAATCTGGAGGCGGTTTGAGGTTAACGGCAGTAAAACAATAGCGGAGCTGGGTTATATCCTGATGACCATGTATGAGATGCAGGCCTGTCATCTTTTCTGCTTCACGTATGATTTCGGCGCGGTAGTCCTCGAAGATATGCGGACACGCTATTCCGATGAGGAGTTGGAAGAGTTCCTTGGCAAAAGCGATTTTGCCGATATGTTGAAGCCGTGGCGTTTTGAATTGCCACCTGACGATGATTTCGGAAATGTCAATGAGAATTGGCGTGATGCGAGTAAATACCGCTTAAAGGATATTGCTGACAAGGTTCCATGGAAGCTTGCCTTCGAATATGATTACGGCGACAGCTGGCAGGTGAACCTCACGCTGGAAAGCTGCGAAAAGGTCGTAATAAACGCGAACGAGTTGCCAAATTTGCTTGAAGGGGAAGGCTTCGGCATTATCGAGGACTGCGGCGGAGTCGGCGGCTTAGAGGAACTGGCGAAAGCGTACAAAAAAGGAAAAGGGCGTCAATATAAGGAAAAACGGAAATGGCTCGGCCTCGACGAGCTTGATTTGGCAGTCCTTGACGTCGATGATATAAACTTCCGTTTAAAAAAGCTGCCGAGGATTTATAAGGAATGCTATGAGTATGGATATGAACCAACACGGCGTTCGATTGACCTGATTGAGCGAAAATATAAGAAATAAAAGCGTAAGAATCCGCCCCTTGCTTTAAAAAAGTCCTGCAGCTTTGCGCGGCTGCAGGACTTTTTGTTATTCTACCACTTGCCTCTGGTCATATGTCCGGCAATTTCAGCTTTGCTTCTTTGCTTGATGATCCATGCTTCCTTCTGGGCTTTGGTGAACACTTCAACGCAAGGCGGATCAAGGTTGATATCGATGCCCTCCTTGGCCAAATCCACCATCTTCATCGCCAGCTTGACAATTTCCATATGTATATCATTTGTCCGATCCGAATCAGTTATTTTTCTAGCATCGGCTTCGGAAAGCAACGAAAAGCTCTCCTTCGGCGCACCACATTTCGGACACTTGTCCGGCGCTTCATCTCCAGTGTGCGTATAACCGCATACGGAACATTTCCATAACATAGTTTTTACTCCTTTAAATTATATAATTGAATTTTCAGCACTTGCTGTAATTTACCGCCAATATTGTTATTCGAAACGCCTGATGAGTCGATTCAGAACGTCCTGTTCAGTTGTTTGGTCGATAAGCGGGACACCCTTTTTCAGCACCGTATTCTTATCACGGAATGTCTCTTTCTGTTCCAGATAAACAATGCCAATCGGAATCCGGTCACCGTATTCCATCGCTTTTTGAAAAGCCGCCGATTTATCCGCCGGGTTATATGTGTCATCCAGCCTATAAACACGCTGTGAATAATAGGCATGCGTGTTGACTTTGTTGAAGCTTACGCACGGCTGCAGTATATCGACAAGCGCATAGCCTTTATAGCTGATCGCTTTCTTCATCATGTCGATCAGGTGCTCTTTGTCACCGCTAAACGCTCTGGCTACAAAACCACCACCCGAAGCAATGGCCAAAAGTAACGGATTCAATGGTGGGTTGATGTTGCCGGTTGTCTGGACATCTGTCACAAATCCGAGGTCGGATGTCGGTGAGGACTGCCCTTTCGTCAAGCCGTAAACCTGATTGTCATGGACGAAATGCGCGATGTCCACATTGCGCCGGATATTGTGAATAAAATGATTACCACCCTCACCGTAAGAATCGCCATCACCGGTAGAAACGATGACCGTCAGATCTTCATTGGCTATTTTCGCGGCAACCGCGGCCGGCAGCCCCCTGCCGTGCAAGCCGCAGAAACTATTTGTACTGATATACTGGGGCAGCTTCGCGGCTTGACCGATTCCCGCTGCAATCAGTACGTCTTTCGGCTTTTTGCCGAGCGCTTCAAGAGCGGTTTTCAGGCATTCCAAAATGCTGTAATTACCGCAGCCGGGGCACCACGCCGTTTCGTAGGTCTGAAACGTGTTCATTCTGCCACCCCCCTTAGTGCTATGACAATTTCATCGCCCGATATTTGTCTGCCGTCATATTTTAAAACGCTCGACGTACAGACGACCCCGGTTTGCTCCCTAATTAGCCCCGCCAGCTGGCCTGTGGCGTTTTGTTCGATATTGATGATGCTGCGGGCAGATGCTGCTTTTTCGAGGAGCCTCTTTTTTGGTAAGGGAAAGACATCTCCAAATATCAGTGCCGCATACTTACCGGGAGTGTCTTTATTGAGCTGATTGACTGCATCAGCAATCGGACCAAATGTCGACCCCCATCCGATGAGCAGCGTGTCAAATCTATCAGGACCCAGGAAATCGGGTTCTATCAGCTCAAGCTCCAGCGCCTGCAGCTTTTTCATTCGCTTATCAACCATCTTGACTCGAATCTCTGCCGATTCTGTGATTCTGCCGTATTCATCGTGTTCATCACTGTCGGCCGTGACAAGGTGGCTCGTCTTGCCGGGCAGAAGACGGGGAGATATCCCATTCGCTGTAAACATATAGCGGCGATAATCTCCCGCATTTTCTTCAGCCGGTGGTGATTCTGCTGGGAAATCTATATTAAACGGTTCAACCGTTGTTGTCGTATCGCCCAGATATTGATCACTCAAAATGATGACAGGCATCTGATACTTTTCGGCCAGATTGAACGCTCGTACTGTCTGATAAAACGCATCATGATGGTTTCGAAGGGCGATAACCATTCTCGGGAATTCGCCCTGTGCTGCTGAAATAACGAATTTAAGGTCACCCTGTTCGGTACGCGTCGGAAATCCTGTCGCCGGCCCGGGTCGCTGCGCATTGACAATGACGAGTGGGATTTCCGCTATTCCCGCCAAGCCCAGCGCCTCTACCATCAGCGAAAAGCCACCACCCGAGGTTCCTGTCATAGCCCGCGCTCCAGTGAACGACGCGCCGATCGCCATGTTTATGGCGGCAATCTCATCCTCAGCTTGCTCAACAACAATATTCATCTCCTCACTGTGTGATGCGAGATATTCCATAATAGAAGTCGATGGCGACATGGGATAAGCAGAATAAAACCGCAATCCCGCCGCCAGTGCTCCCAAAGCCACAGCATTGCTGCCACTGATCAAAATGGTCTCGTTCACGTTGTGAATGTGGTGTTCATAACGTTTTTCAGTGGCAGCATATCCTGCTGTAATTGCTTTTAGGTTATCCTGAACCAGCTGCGTCTTCATCGAAGATGCCAACACATCAGGCGCGGCAGTCATATCCAATCCGAAAATCTTTAAAACCGCGCCGATTGCAATGCTACCGACGGCACGCGGATTAGCAAGCGTTTGAGTTATCGCGCCGAAATCAATTTTCAAGACACTGGCATTCCCGCTCATTGCCGCGTTATCACAGATTATGAAACCGTCTGATTTCAGCGCGTCTTTATGTAATTCAACGGTCTCCTCATTGAGCGCAATAATACCGTCAAGAGGACGCTGATGTGATAGGATTGGTTCGGGTCCAAATGCTATGATCGCAAAATTATGACCGCCGCGAATGCGGGACATAAAATCTCTGATTGTAAAAATGAAAAAACCGGATCTTTTAAACAGTTTTTCCAATATTGCGACAGTTGTATCAATTCCTTGCCCCGCCGCCCCGCCAATCAAAATATTATACATTAACACAGTGTCCTTCCTGTCTAGAACCACTTAAATAATACAGCTGCCCGCATTTACTATACGGCAGTCAGGCATGTTTTTCGATTGAGATTTGTTTTCCTTATTTGTACCTTTTGCAGCAAATCGTCCAATATGGATGTTTGAATCGGTTTTGAGATATAAAAATCAAACCCTAACTCCTTAACGAGCAGCTTTACCTTTTCATGAGAATAGCATGTTACTGCAGCCAGTATGACATGTCTCGTCGACTGTTCTGATCGAATTTCATCAGCAATTTCATAGCAGCCCCGTCCCGGGAGTCCGATATCGCAGAATATCAAATCCGGTCTGATTTCCAGAACCCTTTGCATACCGCTTTTCTTATCATACGCGGTACACGACTTATATCCAAGATGCTTAAAAAGTGAGCTGAGCGAACATGCAAAATCTTTGTTGTCATCAATGATGAGTATTCTGAGCGGCAGATCGGTATGAACATCACCAAACTGTCTGTCCTGGTCGTATCTATTTTCGATTGCTGTTTGTGTATACACTTACAATCCACCCACCCCATATGTTTTTCTATGATTGTCGTATATAAATCATTCATCTATGTTCTATTATAGTTTTTAGTGACGAAACAACAATGTCATAATGTATGCATTAACACGAAATTTGTATACTTTTGTAAATCAATATTGTAAAATGTTTCTGTGTTGGAAGACATAAGGCTGTCACAATATCAAGATAGAGGTTTTTATGAGTTATATAAAAAATAGTGTTAAAATTCTCATTGTTATAGCCGTATTTATTCTGCTTTATTTAAGCAGTCTTTATAATTATCTTTTGTTTCATTCGCTTGCCGAAGTTTTCAGCATTTGCATTGCCATCACTGTTTTCTTAATAACATGGAATTCGGTACGTGTTCTAAAAAACAATTATTTATTAATGGTTGGCCTCGCGTATTTATTTATTGGTTGTCTTGATTTATTTCACACCATATCATACAAGGGTATGGCGATTTTTACGGATTATGACTATCACGCAAACCAACTGTGGGTTGCAGCCCGATATTTCGAAAGTATCGTATTGCTGATTTCATTTATACTTTTGAAGTCAAAAAAGCAGCTGAATACGAACCTTTTATTGACTATTTATTCTGTGTTTACCGTGGCCATCGTTCTTTCAATATTTGTGTGGCATAATTTTCCGGTAGCCTTTGTTGAAGGCGCGGGTCAAACACCGTTTAAGGTCATCAGCGAATACATCATCATCGCTACTCTTCTTGCCGCAATCTTTGTTCTCCGTAAAAATAAAGATGCATTTGAAAGTAAGGTTTACAGGTTCTTACTCTTCTCTCTTTTATGTACGATCGCCTCAGAGGCATGCTTCACTACATATATCAACAATTATGGGTTTATGAATTTGGTGGGACATTATTTCAAGATTCTTTCCTTCTACTTTGTATATCGATCGATCATACAGACCGGAATTCGTGAGCCGTACGATTTGATTTTCAGGGAAATGAAGCAAACAGAAAAGAAGCTTTACGAACAGAATCAAATTCTGTCAACCAAGACAATCGCTGATAATTTGACAATCCAAGAATATATAGATTTGCTGCAGCAGCAGTATAAGGTCTTAACCAGACAAGCAAAGCTGCTGGATCTTTCACACGAAGCGATTTTTGCATGGGATTTGGACGGTGCCATCTTTTATTGGAACGAAGGCGCCGAGATCATGTATGGATATACGCCCGAGGAAGCCATCGGCCAATTAAGTGATGCGCTGCTTAAAACAGAGCGCTTCATCAGCCTGGAGGAAACAAGGTATCTACTAGAGCGAAATGGTAAGTGGAGCGGCGAACTCATACACACAACAAAGGACAGCAGACTACTTTCTATAGAAGCCGCACATCAGCTATACCATGATGATGACGGCAGAAAAATTGTCCTCGAAATTTGCCGCGATATAACAGAGCGCAATAAATTAGAAGCTGACATCCGATATCAAAACAACCTGCTCTATGCCGTTATCGAAAACATGCATGACGCGCTCTTTGTCTATGACAGTGAGGGCAACATCACATCAATTAACGCGCGCGCCCGGGAGATGTATCCAGACTATTTTTCGGACCAGATTTCAGTAAAGAATGTTTTCGAGGAGTTTAGGTGCCTTGATCTTGACCGCCAGCCGCTGCCGGTTGACGATTATCCGACACGGCGCGCTTTCAGAGGCGAATCAATCTCAAATGAAAGAGTCATTATAGAAAGCGATCATTGGAGCAGGATTATCGAAGTGAATGCCACGCCGATAATCAATGCCCAGGAACGCATCTTAGCCATTGTCGTCTGTCATCACGACATATCGGAACTTATAAAAAAACAAAACGCTATAGAGGAGCATATCGTTCAGCTTCAGCAGCAAAACAAAGTGCTTAATAGGCAGGCTATGCTACTGGATTTGTCTAACGAGGCGATATTTGCTTATTACATGGATGGGCCGATCATCTACTGGAATCAGGGTGCCGAAAAAATATACGGGTTCAAAGATGATGACGCTGTCGGCTGTTCACCGCATAGTCTATTGAGTTCCCGATTCCCGATAGGGAACGAGGAGCTCAAGTCTCATTTGTTGGAGCACGGTTCATGGAGCGGCCTCATCGACCATACGGCAAAAGACGGCCGGCTGCTTTGCATAGAATCACGACAGCAAGTCATCATCAACGAACTTGGGCTAAACACCGTTCTTGAGACAAACCGGGATGTAACAGACAGGATTAACGCTGAAAATGCGATCAAGAAAAATGCAGAAGAAATGAAGAATATAATCAACAGTACAGATGATTTCATCTGGTCCGTGGATACTGATTACAATATCATCCTTTGCAATCAATCAATCACCGAATTTGTTATGACGAATTACGGATGGGAATTTAAAGCGGGCGTCAATTTTCCCGAAGCTTTTCCAAATGAACTTTCTTCATCATTTATCGAATTTTTCGAGCGGGCAAAAAACGAGGGCGAGTTTTCCATTGACATTCGCTCAATGCGTGGGGAGAAGGTTCTTTCCTATTCATTTCATCCTGTCTATATAGATTCGGAGCTCGTTGAGATCACGATGTTTGGAAGAGATATTACCGAACGTATAAAAGCGGAACAAGAGATCATAAAACTCAATTCATCTCTTGAAGCCCGGGTCAGCGAGCGTACTGACACGCTGCAGGAAACATTGGATACGCTTCAGAATTTCTCTCTGACCGTGACCCACGATCTGAAAATGCCTTTACAGGAGATCGTCAAATATTCAAGACAGATTCAAGACAATATCGATGTTGTTTTGAATTCGGCAAAAATCGTCGACCTGTGTTCCGGTATGAATTCGATGCTTGCCGAACTCATCGATTATGAACGAATCACCCGTACGTCCTTAAATAAAGAAACCATAGATATGAGCGATATGATCATCTCTGTATTTGAAGCACATAAAACACCTGCAGCCGTCCTCGATTTTCAGACTGGAATTCCGAAGGTCTTAGCCGATAAAACCTTGATGAAACATGTCATAACAAATCTCATTTCCAATGCGCTGAAGTTTTCAGCTAAACGGGAGAGACCGAAAATCGTCATCGGATGCAGAAGAGAATATAATGAATATGTATTCAGTATAAAAGATAATGGCATTGGCATCGATATGGAGTACGCCGGAAAGCTTTTCACGCCTTTCGAACGCCTCAATAGCGGTGATGAATTTGAGGGGCATGGTATTGGTTTGGCCGCTGTTAGGAATATTATCGAAAAACACGGCGGCAGAACATGGATCAACGGAAAAGTAAATACCGGGACAACCGTCTATTTCTCCCTGCCCGTTGAAACCGATGAGGAAAACTGAATGTATACTGCGATGATTGTCGATGATTATGAATTATACCGTAACGAAATCAGGTCAATGAAGGTATGGGGCGAGATCTCAGGATTTATTCTCGCCGATGATGCGTCAAATGGGCGAGAGGCGCTCAGCAAGCTGCAGCAGCATCCCGTTGACCTGTTGCTGACCGATATCAGAATGCCTCTCATCAACGGACTGGAATTGCTCAAAAGAGTCACAGAAGAAAAGCTCGCATCCTGTGTCATTTTAATGAGTCAATTCAGCGACTTTGAATATGCCAGACAAGGGTTGTCAAACGGCGCTTTTGAATATTTGCTTAAACCCGTCGATCCGGAAGAGCTTTTACGAATTATGCTGCGGGCTGCGAAATATATCGGTGAACGCCGTCTTGAAATGTCAAAGATTATCTACCTGGACAAAATCCTCACGAGCAGCCCAGAAGAATTCTTCCCTGGTGAAGAACTTGACAGCATCATACATCATCTCAGCGAAGGAAGCCAAGAAGCACTGGAGGCTGCCGGATATCTGGTTGATATCACCAATTCGGAAATCAATTTCGATGTCACTAAAACAGCGCACGTCCTAAACAAGTCCATAAAAAAGCTCGTTGAATCCGTTCATACTGAATATCCTTGGATCAGCAAGTTTTCTAATTTGCAGGAGTTGAAGCTGAGCGACTTTTCAAAACTTGCCGATATTGCTGTCATGAAAGAAGCCTACATAAGCAAAATCAATGAGGTCCTGTCGATCATCAGAAAATTTGAACTCGGAATTGATAACAGCAGCATGGTCAGAATGGCTTGCAAAACAGTATTGGAGAATATTGATACCGATATCACAATCAACGAAATTTCAAACAAGCTGTTCATCACTCGAACATACTTAAGCCAGATCTTTAAAGAAAAAACGGGAATGAATCTCGTAAAATACCTCACCGACGTTAAAATCGAACGTGCGAAGATGCTGATTTCAACCGGAACTAAAAACTTTGAGCTCTCAGAAAAGCTCGGTTATAAGGACGATGAGTATTTTAAAAAACTATTCAAGAAATCAACCGGTATGACGATCAACGAATTCAAGAGTCTGATGACCGGTTAGACAAAAACATACATTTTTCTTGGGAATGGCATACATTATCGCATTGCGACAAATTTTGCCATCCGTGATAATTGGGTACATGTTGAAAGATATGTACCCAATTTTATTTTTATGTAACCAAAAGAGAAAGAGGTCATGATAATGAAGAAGGCTCTGTCAATCATTTTATCCGTTGTTCTGCTTTTAACCGTGACGTTACCATCTGCCGCAGCGGCCGGTTCGACGTATACTGATACCAGCAATCATTGGGCGGAAGCGGAGATTACAAAATGGAGCGACTACGGAATTCTAAAAGGCTATGATGGCAAATTCAAGCCCAATGACTACATAACCCGTGGAGATCTTGCAGTCATTCTTGACAGTTTGATGGACTATCAAGTGTCGTCCAGCACCGTGTTTTCTGATCTGGGCTCGGTTTACTATACAGACGCTGTTCTTAAGGCGAACGCCGCCGGTGTTATCTTGGGCTCCGGAGACGGAAAAGTAATGCCGGGCGATAATATCACACGTCAGGATGCTGCCGTTATGATTGCTCGTGCCTTTGATTTCAGCCCGGTCAGTGGCTATGTCATAAAGGCTTCTGATGCCGCCGATATCGCATCCTATGCCGTATCTGCCATCAGCGCATTTGAGGCGAACAAAATAATGACCGGCAGATCAGACGGCAAAATGCATCCGAAGGATCCGATCTCACGAGCGGAGATCGTCAAGATTCTTGACAACTTGATTAAAGCATTTTACTCGGCTCCCGGAACATATACCCAGAATGTAACCGGCACTGTCCTTGTCAACACCTCAAACGTCATACTGAAAAACATGACGATCAACGGGACTCTTTTCGTCGCTCCCGGCGTCGGCGAGGGCACTTTAACTTTAGATAACGTCAAAGTAACCGGTAATATCATCGTTCAGGGCGGCGGGCCGAACTCCATTAAGATTATCGGCGGATCGTCTATTACAGGTTCGATCATCATCGAAAAGGTCGGCGGTTCCATAAGAGTCTTTACATCCGACGGCGTGGAAATCCCCACAGTAATCGTTGATAGCGACTGCGACGACATCATTCTCGAGGGAGTGTTCGGGAATGTCATTGTCAATGTAGAAGAACACATTATATTACCTGCCGGCTCATCAATAACAAATCTTACTCTTAACGTGCCCGGCGAAATCACCGGCGCCGGTACAATAACAAATGCCATTCTGACATCCAATGCAGTGGGGACGCGGTTTGATACCGAGCCGGTGAACACAACAGCTCCCATAGACATGATTGTTATGATAGGCGGGATAGCGTTCATATCAGATGGAACCTCAATTGCTCTTCAAACGGGAGTAGCCGGTGCCACCGATATACCCGGTGGCGGCGGTGACGGTGGTGTTGTTGTAACAGATCCATCCGTAGCCGCCCAAACAGCAGTTGCCGCATACGAAGCAGGCCCGATCACCACACCGGCCGAGATCGCAACAGCTGAAGGCTTAAAGGCTCCTGCTGAAACAGCAGTCGCCGCCGTTATGGATATGACAGCAAAGGCAGCGTTTACAGCTCGGATCACTACAAGAACAACTGCGATCGCCGCAGCCAAAGCGAGCCTAATGACAGAAGCTGCAGCACAGGCCGCAGCCCAAACAGCAGTCGCCGCTTACGAGGCTGGCCCGATCACCACTCTTGCCGAGATCGCAACAGCTGAAGGTTTAAAGACCCCAGCACAAACTGCAGTCGACGCCGTTACAGATATTACTGTGAAGGCAACCCTCAATACTAAAATCACTACCAGAACATCAGCCATCGCCGCAGCCAAAGCGAGCCTAATGACAGAAGCTGCAGCACAGGCCGCAGCCGAAACAGCTGTCGCCGCCTACGAGGCAGGCCCGATCAGCACGCTGGCCGAGATCGCAACAGCTGAAGGTTTAAAGACCCCAGCACAAACTGCAGTCGACGCCGTTACAGATATTACTGTGAAGGCAACCCTCAATACTAAAATCACTACCAGAACGTCAGCCATTGCCGCAGCCAAGGCGAGCCTAATGACAGAAGCTGCAGCACAGGCCGCAGCCCAAACAGCAGTCGCCGCTTACGAGGCTGGCCCGATCACCACGCTGGCCGAGATCGCAACAGCTGAAGGCTTAAAGGCTCCTGCTGAAACAGCAGTCGCCGCCGTTATGGATATGACAGCAAAGGCAGCGTTTACAGCTCGGATCACTACAAGAACAACTGCGATCGCCGCAGCCAAAGCGAGCCTAATGACAGAAGCTGCAGCACAGGCCGCAGCCCAAACAGCAGTCGCCGCTTACGAGGCTGGCCCGATCACCACTCTTGCCGAGATCGCAACAGCTGAAGGTTTAAAGACCCCAGCACAAACTGCAGTCGACGCCGTTACAGATATTACTGTGAAGGCAACCCTCAATACTAAAATCACTACTAGAACATCAGCCATCGCCGCAGCCAAAGCGAGCCTAATGACAGAAGCTGCAGCACAGGCCGCAGCCCAAACAGCAGTCGCCGCTTACGAGGCTGGCCCGATCAGCACGCTGGCCGAGATCGCAACAGCTGAAGGTTTAAAGACCCCAGCACAAACTGCAGTCGACGCCGTTACAGATATTACTGTGAAGGCAACCCTCAATACTAAAATCACTATCAGAACGTCAGCCATTGCCGCAGCCAAGGCGAGCCTAATGACAGAAGCTGCAGCACAGGCCGCAGCCCAAACAGCAGTCGCCGCTTACGAGGCTGGCCCGATCAGCACGCTGGCCGAGATAGCAACAGCTGAAGGTTTAAAGACCCCAGCACAAACTGCAGTCGACGCCGTTACAGATATTACTGTGAAGGCAACCCTCAATACTAAAATCACTACCAGAACGTCAGCCATTGCCGCAGCCAAGGCGAGCCTAATGACAGAAGCTGCAGCACAGGCCGCAGCCCAAACAGCAGTCGCCGCTTACGAGGCTGGCCCGATCACCACGCTGGCCGAGATCGCAACAGCTGAAGGTTTAAAGACCCCAGCACAAACTGCAGTCGACGCCGTTACAGATATTACTGTGAAGGCAACCCTCAATACTAAAATCACTACTAGAACATCAGCCATCGCCGCAGCCAAAGCGAGCCTAATGACAGAAGCTGCAGCACAGGCCGCAGCCCAAACAGCAGTCGCCGCTTACGAGGCTGGCCCGATCACCACGCTGGCCGAGATCGCAACAGCTGAAGGTTTAAAGACCCCAGCACAAACTGCAGTCGACGCCGTTACAGATATTACTGTGAAGGCAACCCTCAATACTAAAATCACTACCAGAACATCAGCCATCGCCGCAGCCAAAGCGAGCCTAACGACAGAAGCTGCAGCACAGGCCGCAGCCCAAACTGCAGTCGCCGCTTACGAGGCTGGCCCGATCACCACTCTGGCCGAGATCGCAACAGCTGAAGGTTTAAAGACCCCAGCACAAACTGCAGTCGACGCCGTTACAGATATTACTGTGAAGGCAACCCTCAATACTAAAATCACTACCAGAACATCAGCCATCGCCGCAGCCAAAGCGAGCCTAATGACAGAAGCTGCAGCACAGGCCGCAGCCCAAACAGCAGTCGCCGCTTACGAGGCTGGCCCGATCACCACTCTGGCCGAGATCGCAACAGCTGAAGGTTTGAAGAACCCCGCTGAAACCGCAGTCGCCGATGTCACAGATATGACAGCGAAGACAGCCTTCACAGCTCGAATCACTGCCAGGACGGCACAGATCGCCGCAGCAAAAGCGAGCTTAATGACAGAAGCTGCCGCTCAGGCAGCTGCCCAAACAGCAATCGCCGCTTACGAAGCAGGCCCGATCAGCACACTGGCTGAGATTGCGACAGCCGAAGGTTTGAAGAACCCCGCTGAAACAGCAGTCACCGCCGTTACGGATATGACATCAAAGACAGCGTTTACAGCTCGGATCACTGCCAGAACGACACAGATCGCCGCAGCGAAGACAGTCTTAATGACAGAGGCTGCCGCTCAGGCAGCTGCCCAAACAGCAGTCGCCGCTTACGAAGCAGGCCCGATCAGCACACTGGCTGAGATTGCGACAGCCGAAGGATTGAAGAATCCTGCCGAAACAGCAGTCGCCGATGTCACAGATATGACAGCGAAGACAGCCTTCACAGCTCGGATCACTGCCAGAACGACAGCGATCACCGCAGCAAAAGCAATCTTAATAGAACTTAATGCGCAAGCCGCCGCTGAGGCAGCCATATCTGCTTATGAAGCTGCGCCAATCACCACACTTGCCCAAATCACAATAGCTGAAGGTCTGAAAACGCCCGCCGACATGGCCGTCGCCGCTGTCACTGATACAACCGCGAAAGCTGCGTTCACGGTTCGGATTACTGCCAGAATGACGCAGGTTGCTACAGCAAAAACCGAACTGACGGCACAGGCTGCAGCCGAAACAGCCGTCTCTGCTTATGAAGCAGCGCCGATCACCACACTTGCTCTGATCGCCGCCGCTGAAGGATTAAAAGCCCCATCGGATACAGCAGTCGCCGCAGTCACAAATACAACGGTAAAGGCCGCTTTTGAATCCAGAATCATAATAAGAGCGGCAGAGATAGCAACAGCAAAAGCGGCACTCCAATTGCCGATTGAAATTGATACTGTCACCATTATCACCACTGCGTTCGGGCAGACACTGGCGAATATCACAATTAAGCCGGAGTATGTCGGCCAAGTTATTAAGGTTACTGTCAATGGCGTTCAGGCAATCCTTCAGCCCGGTGGTATTCAATGGAGAACTGAGGTTCCGGCCGGAACAACACCGGTAGATCTCGAGGGAAAAATCGTTGTGGAGAGAACAGTCTCTATGATTAATACAGCATCAGCAATTAGGGATTTCGCCGGATTAACTTATGTTTCTGTTAGTATACTGCCAGGCGTAACCCCAGTCTCCGTAACGGCGAACGGTCTCACTTTAACGTATAATGCCTCGATGGGAGTATGGATGCGCAGCAGTATTGGCGGCCTGGCAGCCAACGCACCGATTGTCATTATTGTCACGAATGCTTCCGGGCAAACAGACCAGCGCACTATCACAGTTGTCCAGATATAGCTTGACTAATAGATCATATAGGAGGTTGTAACGATGTTAAAGAAAAAAATTACTAAGATAGTATGCCTGATTCTGGTGCTTTGCTTTATACTGCCTACCGCTGCTTTAGCTGCCCCGGGAGACACCCAAGAGATCCGGTACGTCTACTACCAGGATACAAGCTCAGAAATGGTCATCGTCGATTATATCCAAGCAATTAACAATGCGATGCTCGGCAATCTGGTTTTTTACAACAGCCTAAAATCGAATCTTGGGACTGCCATACTCAACGGCGCTCCGGTTTTTATCGAGACAACGATCGGAACAGTTCTTGATTATCAGAAAGCAATAACAGACAATAAACCAACCCTTTTAGAAATTCAGGGCGATCCGCTGTATCAGACTCTAAAACCTGCGTATACGAAAGAGCTGACAGTTATCGGCGGCGTAGCAGTACTTGTCCCGATCGTCATTCCTGCAGCACCCGGTGTGACAAACGACGATACAGCAAACACTGTCAACGGCATGATGGCAAGCTACGAGTACAGCTTGGATAGCGCGCCATATGTGCTCTATGATTCCGTAGCCTTTGCAGCAATTGACTTCATAGGCGGCCATATACTCCTCGTAAGAGTCGCGGCTGCTGGCACCGTACCGGCAGGGGCCGCTACCACCTTAACCTTCACGACAAATCCGGTAACACCACCGGCTCCCGCCGTTACGAATGACGACGACTTAAATACCGTCAGCGGTATGACAATCGAAATGGAATACAGCCTCGACAATGCGCCGTATGTGGTCTACAACGCCGCAACGTTTGGAGCATTGAACTTCGCCGGCAACCATACGCTGCTTGTCAGAATCGCCGCCATGGGTGTCAACCCAGCCGGTCCGGATGTAACGTTGACGTTCACCTCATCTATTACTGAGAATGCAGAAGCTGCCGTATCGGCTTATGAGTCAGCAATGATTTCCACCATAGATCAAATTACATCTGCTGAAGCACTAAAAGCACCTGCGGATACTGCCGTCGCCCTGGTAACAGATGTCGTTCTGAATGCAGCGCTGACAGCACGGGTTACAGCCAGAACGGCGCAGATAGCAACCGCTAAATCGAATCTGCTGGGATTTGAAACTGCTGCACTGGCAGCTGCCGAAACAGCTGTAGCCGCTTTTGAGGCCGCGCCTTTGGCAAACATGGCCAATGTAAATGCTGCTATCACCCCCAAGACCACTGCAGATGCGAAAGTATTGCTCATCAACGACCCGGTTGCGAAAGCATCTTTCCAGGCCAGAATTACGGCGAAATTCATTGCAATGGCAATAGCCGAGCTGAGCCTGCAGACATACGCGCCCAGTTATGATACATATATGGCCAAATACGTCTCGGTATTAGGCATCGATTTTACAGAGTATAACGCCCTGGCAATCAAGCTCCCGGTACAAACCGCAATGGTCAACGCAACCTTCACAACACTCACCCAGATTCAAACAACCTTCTATGCGGCAGTTGCTGCTCAAAAAGCTTCAGAAACGTCGGTTGTCACATCATTCAACAGTGCTGCTGATGCAGCTGCGGTCGGAACAGCCATTACAACCTATGCAGCGCAGCTCTCATTGACCTTGACCGAATACAACGCTATTGCAGACAAAACACCGCTGCACAATGAACTGTTGAACCGGAATTTCACATCAGGCGAGCAAATAAAAACAGCAATTATTATCGCGATCCTCAACAATTCAACCACTGCTACGATTGTCGGCAACGTGTTGAGCACCAACGCTACCTTCCTTGGACTGCAATCGGGGAACGAATTCACGTCGATCAAGACCGCGACTCAAAACGGTGTTTTTGCCGCAAAGCCAATCGCTGACAAAACCACGATCCTCATCATTGCAATCAACAACTCCAGCACATATTATCTCGGTCTGAATCTCCCCTACTTAAAGGACATCATGGGCTTGGATCTGACCGAATACAACGCGCTGACAGGCCGCGGCAGGGAGCATGTCCAGAGCGATATCGTTGCGGCGACGATGGCGACGAAAACAGATGTACAGAATACCTTTAGTGCCGCTGTCACAGCCAGGAAAGCAAACGAAGCCGGCGCTGTCGCATTGCTAAACAGCGCGACGACTGCCGCGGAAATCGGAACAGTGATCACAGCCGCTTTCACAACGGCACCCCTTATGTATACTATTGCAGATTTCAACGCCCTTCTCAATAAAGTACCGGTATATGAAAACCTGCTTCTTCCGACATTTACAACAATGACACAGGTTGAAGCGACCATTGGCAGCGTATCCATAGTACAAAAGGCGCTCGAAGCAACAGCAATGGCCAACATCAATAATGCCGCACTCGCTGATATAGAAGCAGCAATCATTGGCAATGCCGCTGTATTGGGGTTGAATCTGACGGATTACATCGCATTGACAAACAGAGCGCCAGTTAACAATACGATGGCGGTCACAACGTTCTATTCATTGACGATTATGAAAACCACCTTCGAATCTGCAGTTGCCAGCCAAAAGGCAGTAGATTCCGTGAATAGTGCAGATGCAGCCTCTATGGGAACAGTCATCACAGCAAATACCACCGTTCTCGGGTTGACAGCATGGAGCATCACCGACTACAACCTTTTATCAACCGCAGGCAAAGATGCCGTTCACACGGCAATGGTCGGCAGGGCATTTGCAGATAAAGCTGCAGTGAAAACAGCTTTCGAAACAGCTATATCTGTACCGTTATTCGATGAAATAACAGTCGCAACCGCAATGGGTACAGCAATCACAAACTACGCAACCGTACTTGGCTTAACGACGACCAACTATAATTCACTGATTGCAACATATAAAACAGAAGTCCAAACCGCACTCCTGACACCGATATTTCTGACTGCAGCGGACGTCAGAACAGCTTTTGATGCGGCAGTCAATGCGGCAAAGGTGAATCAGGGTCTCTATTATATTAATGCGACGACAAGCGCGAGTTCCATGGCATCATATATCACAACGTATGCCGCTGCTTTGGGATTGGACCTGACCGATTACAATACACTAACCAACAAGGTCCCGGCTCAGACAGCACTCGTCAATGCGCCCGCGTTTGCTTCAGCAGCCGATTTTAAAGCAGCATTTGACTCAGCTGTAGCGGTAGCCAAAGTCAACGAAGCAACCGCTGCCGGAATGGGCGCTGTACTGACGGCCAACGCCGTTAAACTGGGTCTGGATCTGACAGATTACAGCATACTCATTTATAAAGAGCCGGTGCATAACGCATTGGTTAGCCCGATATTTGCTGACGCAGCAGCAGTTAAAGCTGCCTTCGACGCGGCAGTCGCTGAAGAAAAAGCATTCGAAGGCCCGCTGCTTGACACACCGGCTGTGCGGTTAAACAAACCGACAACCAGCCTGATAATCGGGACAACGGAAACATTGATCGCAACGGTATTACCAAATAGAACAATAGATCAAAGCGTCACCTGGTCATCATCTGACAATACAGTGGCAATGGTTGACAGCTCTGGCGTCGTGACAGCAGTCAACGGGGGAACAACAGTCATCACCGCTGCGAATTCAGATGCCACCTTGTCGGATACATGTACTGTTACTGTGATCGTGCCGGTTACCGGAGTTATACTGAATAAAGCCAACACTTCAATGTATGTGGGTGGGTCTGACACTCTGGTCGCAACTGTTCTGCCAGCCAACGCGACAAACAAAAATGTCATTTGGTCAACATCAGCACCGACATACGCAACCGTTAACAATGGCGTTGTCACCGGTGTCGCGATGAATGTCGTTACAATAACTGTTACGACAGCGGATGGCAGCTACAAAGCAACATGCATGGCAACTGTAACAAACTTGGCAAATGTTCTGAATAACTTCAATCTCGCAACATCGACCTATATCGCCGGCCTCATCACCCAGTACGGTGTTGTCATCGGTCTGGATCTGACCGATTACCTTACTTTGGGTGCAGCTGAGAAGCTCATCGTGCAGAATGCTGTGCTTAACCATCCCCAATCATTTACAACAACAGCGCAAATCAAGACCGTATTTGATGAGGCGTTAGCTGTTCAATTGATCAACACCGCCACTCCCGCGACAGTTGGTAGTGTGCTGACAAAGTATGCCGCTGTTTTTGGAATTGATTTGACCGCATACAACCTGCTGGCAGATAAGAGCTTTGTGCATACCTATATGACATCCACGGGCTACGGAACAGCAGCAGACGTCAAGGCCGCCTTTGACACGGCAGTTACAGACGGACCGGCAATAACTGCAGCACTAGCCGAAATCAACACCGCTGCTGCAACGGAAATGTCCACCGTACTGGCGAACAATGCCGCCGTATTAATGCTCGATCTGGCAGCGTATGTCACACTAGCACCTGCCGGTCAAGACGCACTCAACGCACTTCTTGAAGCATTCGCATTCACATTGCCTTGGGAGGTGCAGTCAGAAATTGATATATTCATCGCCAACTATATCCCATAAATGATTTGGCACATGCAACGCTACTGATGCTGCATAGCTAAAATCAGTAACAGAGACGGCAGAAAGGAAGCTTCTGCCGTCTCTGTTTTAATAATTACATGACTAGAAGGGTTTTTAACTAACCCAGGAGCGTACAGGTTCCTCGACCGGCTCCCATATTCCCTGTTCCCGTGCCTGTGCATAAGCCGGATGCATTATTTCCAGTTCCTTTTTGGCCGTTCATGCCCTTGCCATATCCGCTTTGGCCTCCGGTCGTGCCTGATAGGCTTCTTTCAAACGCTGCAAGATGGTGCTCGGAGGCGCTTTTCAGTGCTGTAAAAACTACTTTGATATCATCCGGTAATGCTTGCGCCAAAAACGTCTCATACATCGCAATATTGTTCTTCTCTGCCTGCACCCCAGCCTTCTGCGCATCCGTCAGGCTTGCCGGAACTGACACGTAACCGGACGCGGAGCTTGGCGGTATCGCTATGCCGTTGTCGGTAAATAACCGCTCCAGAGCCTCGACATGGAATTGCTCAGCCTTGACAATGTTTGTAAATGGCCGAACAGCTCCATAAGCTTCGATGGTTTTTGCATACTCTGCATTGGCGAGGTTTTCATCCTGAATGGCATAGGTGAGCATCTGCTCAAGCGTATAAGTTTTCCCTGATGTTACGGCTGCTGAGCCATAGTCGCTTGCGGCCATAGCCGTCACGGTTAATGCGCTCATCGCCACGATAACAAGCCCTACTATAACAAGCTTCTTCAGTTTTTTAGTTTTCTTCAATTTGGTTCACTCCTTATTTGTTGTTGGTAATTCTTTACCACGCTTATATTCTCGCATGTATATTTGTCAAAACTGTGTTTTTTATTTTCTCTTTGCATGTCCGTAACGTATCTATGAAACGATAGCCGTGTGCGTGTTAAGATAGCTGCCTTGATCTGGAGTCATAGCGCCTTTTTCCCTAAGAATACTTGCGGCTGAGTCCGGCAGATATGTTTCTCCTGCGAGATCATAGGGAAGACCGAGATAAAAGGCCACAAACATTCTCATAGAAGCTGTACCGATCTCTTCAGGCGAACCGGCGTAGAGCGTCTCGAGATCCTTACATTTCAAAGCGGCCGCAGTTTTGAAGCTCTGGCCAAATGCAGCAGAAAGATCTTCAAGAGGCACGCTATACAGGCTGCTGATATCCGAAAACGTATAAGAGCCGCGGATATCACTGGGATCATTTTGATCGGTGTATCCGGCCTGGTCAAGCTTTGAAGGCGTTTTGGTTGTCTTGGTGTTATACAGTCCGAGTGCTGACGTTACCGCAATTCCGGCAACACAAATAATAAGTGTGATAACGATTGCAAGCTGCGGTTTGATTTTCATTTTTTACCGGCCTCCTTCGCGACTGAAATTGTTACTGTATTTTCAACCGGGCAGGCGGATTCGCTTGTGCACCTGTGGCAGCTGATACACTGGTGACTTCTGATTGTCTCTTTCCTGGATACCTCGATATTCATCGGACAGGCTGTATCGCATTTTTCACAGGAGATACATGTGCTGCTGTTGCGTCTGAGCTTGAATATGCGAAATGTGTTGAAAACACCGAGCAGCGCCCCGTAAGGACACAGATATTTACACCATGGCCTTTCAATAAAGAAAGAGGCAATGATGACAGCGCCGAGCACGATATAAGCCGAAATAGCGACTTCGTTTGTGAAAAAGTTGAACAGCGCGTAATACGGGTCAATGTTCTGGAACACCAGCAGCGCTGTCGTCGCTGTTTGATACACCACGATTATGAGAACGGCATATCTCAGATATCTGAGGATTTTGTCGAGCTTTTCCGGAACAAATTTGTTAAATCTCTTTGGAAACATTTTTCTGCCCAGCTTGCCGATCCACTCCTGAAATGTCCCAAAAGGACAGATGTATCCACAGAATAATGCGCCGAAAAGCAGAGCGACAACAAAGCCCAGCCCCATTAGAACAAATGATGAACTATGTATTTTTTGTATAAACGTCCCGCTCGTCACGAATTCGTAAATGGTAACAACGCCGCCGAACGGGCAGACCGCGTGCAAGGAAGCATCGGGTATCAGCGAAATGACAATGCCGAGTTCAGATAACCATTTCCCGAGTGCAATGATTAAAACGAGTATAAAGAAGAATATCTGGCTGATCGTTCTTATTAAGTTGGTTGTTTTCTTTTTTGTTTTCATTGAATACGTCCTCTCTGTTGATCTGGCCATACAATACACAGAAATAATGGCAAAAGTGTGTTTTTACTTTTCTAAATCCGTGTTGTTAGAAAAAAACACACTTTTTCCACTTATAAAAATTCGAGCTGTGCTATAATCAAATTATCAATAGATGGGGGGTTAATATGACAACTGTTCTTATCGCCGATGACAATATGCAGATCTCTTCTATTTTGGAGGAATACGTACGAAAAGAAGGCTATACCCCTCTTCAAGCCTACGACGGCGAGGAAGCTCTTAAGCTTTTTAATGCCAAGAAGCCGGATGTCGTCTTACTTGACGTGATGATGCCGAAGATGGATGGTTTCGAGGTATGCCGCGAGATTCGGAAACAATCTGACACGCCTGTCATTATGATTACGGCCAGAGGCGAGGATTTCGAAAAAATCATGGGGCTCGATATCGGCGCGGACGACTACATCATAAAACCTTTCTCTCCCTCAGAAGTCATGGCCAGAATTCGCGCCGTTTTACGGCGTATGACACGAGAGGGTCACACAAAACAACAAGTTTTTTCCTATTCGAACTTAACAATCAATCTCGATGAATATGAAGTCACGGTTGACGGTATAAAAATTTTTTCAACGAAAAAAGAGGTTGAAATCCTTTGGACACTTGCCGGTAATATGAACAAGGTGTTCTCCCGTGATAATCTGCTCAACAGCTTATGGGGATATGATTATTTTGGGGATACACGTACTGTCGACTCCCACATCAAGCGTCTGCGGTCAAAGCTTGATGCCCATGCGCATCCGGACTGGGACATCAAGACGATCTGGGGTGTCGGATACAAATTTGAGGGCCTAAAAGATGAAAAATAAAATCGCCTTAAAGCTGACGTTATATTTCTCAGCCGCTTTGTTTCTGTTCACTGTCATCATCGGGACTTTGTTCATCACTTTATTCAGAGGTCATACGATCGATGAAAACAGGGATGATATGGCGGCTCGGGCTGAAATTATAGCCTCAGCGCTATCGGACTATATGAGCAATGGCTCTGTTAATGGATCAGGATACGGCAAAGGGTCCGGCAGCGGTATGGGCGGTTATGGTGTGTACCTGAGATTGATTGATGATATAGCCGGAACATCAGTGTGGCTGGTTGATGAAAACCTTGATCTCATAACAAGCGGCGCTATCGAAGGTCAGGAATACAGCTACGCCGATTTGCCCGCAGATGCTGAAAAGGTCGTGAGCACGGTATTTCAGGGCGCTACCACTTTCAGTGAAGGGTTTAGCAGTCTCCTCAACGCACCGACTCTGACTGTGGGAACACCAATCAATGTCAATGGAGAAATCATCGGTGCCGTATTGATGCACTCCCCTGTTGAAGGCATTGACGATTCCATTGGGCAAGGTATTTGGATTCTGGTGTACAGCATGATAGCGGCATTACTTATCTCGGTCTTACTGTCAGTTTTCCTGGCGCTCAAATTCACAAAGCCGCTCAAAATAATGAAGATATCGACTGCGCTGCTCGCCGGTGGAGACTATCAGGCTAAAACGAATATTTCACAGAACGATGAGATCGGAGAGCTAGCAAAATCGATTGATACATTAAGCGCAAAGCTCCAAGATGCCCGCCAACAGACCGAGAAGCTCGACAAACTCAGACGCGACTTTGTGGCGAATATCTCACACGAGCTTCGAACCCCTGTGACTGTACTGCGCGCATCACTCGAAGCCCTGTGTGACGATGTGATAACAGCACCGGACCAAGTGAAGACCTATCACCGTCAGATGTTATCCGAAAGTCTGACACTGCAGCGGCTTGTCAACGATTTATTGGATCTGTCGAGACTTCAAAATTCAGATTTTAAAATGGAGATGACTCAACTTAATTTTTACGATGTTTTAACTGATGTAGTCCGCAGCGCAGGTCAAATCGCAACCGCCCAAAAGATCACACTACAATTTGATTCGGATGCGCAGCGTGTTGTTTTTATTGGAGATTACGACCGCCTGCGGCAGATGCTCATGATCGTTCTGGATAATGCGATTAAGTTTTCTCCTTCGGGAAGCTCGGTCTGTGTTCGTTTGAAGGACAACGCTATCAGCATAGCCGACCAGGGCAGCGGAATCCCCAGCGAGGATCTTCCTTATATTTTTGATCGCTTCTATAAAGTAAAGTCGGCGGATAATAAAACGGGCTCAGGTCTCGGTCTTGCGATTGCAAAACAAATTGCCGACAGGCATGGTATCAGAATTGAAGTAAAAAGCGAGGTTAATGTCGGTACTGCGTTTGTTTTCATTTTATGATCAAACAATTAATGCAAATTAAGTGACTGCAAAAGCAGCACAAACAGCGGAATTGCAATCATGGACACTATTGAGGTGGATGCCATCATCTGTGCTGCGAGTTTGTAATTGGCGTTATACTGTCGAGACGCAATCATGGCCTGGCTCATAATCGGCATGGCAGATAATATGACAAATACCTCTGTCATTAATGACGGGGCGCGACAAAGGATACAGACGACGAGCGTAAGCAGCGGCAGAAAAACGACACTGGTTATGAGGGTGAGTATTCCTTCCTTCGTGAGCTTCAATGCGCTCGTTCCCATTCTCGCCAGAACAGCACCGGCTATAAGTAGTGCCAACGGTGATACGATACCGGTAATGTATCCGGCGGAGGCGCCGATGAAAGCCGGCATTGAGAGACCGGTCGCGGCAAAGGCAATGCCCAGATACATTCCGACCATAGCCGGGGCGATCAGGCTTTTGAGGAAGCCCGGGAGAAATTTAACCTTTCTGCCGGCGTCGGCTGCAATGCCCATTTCGCCCAGCGTCCAGCAGATGACGGTATTTGATATGTTATACGCCATGATATACGGTATCCCGCTCTCGCCGAAAATTGCCGTTATAACCGGTATTCCCAAATACAAGACATTGCTGAGGCTGCTCATCATTGCAATGAGTCCCCGGCTCTCCCGTTGCATATGCAGAACCTTGCACATGAGGATAGACGCGCCCATTGTGAGCAGGATGATTCCGGTTGGCAGCAGGAGCCAGAGGCCCATTTCCTTCAAAAAAACCGGTGTCATATATAAATAGCCGTTTCTGAACATCAATACTGGAACCGCAAAACGCGCCAAAAGCGCCGTCAAGACTTGTTCAGCGCTTTCACTTATAATTGATCTGCGGCTTAGAAAATAGCCGCAGATCATTATAACCAGTATTGTCAATACACCCTGTAAGGCACCGTTGAATGACAATTCAATACATCCTCATCCCTAATTTTTTGATCTATGCGTCACATCTGCCCATCGATATACAGTAACGTTCTCATGAGTACATTGGCGCCTTTTAAGCACGCCTCAAGAGGCGTATACTCAAGCTCACAATGGCTGTGTCCGCCGATGCTCGGGACAAAAATCATTGTGGTTGAAATGATATCAATGACGTACTGCGCGTCATGGCCGGGGCCGCTGTACATTTTTTTATATGTATAGCCGTATTCTTCCGCGCTTTTTTGAACCAGATTAACGAGCCCAGACGTGAACTGGACCGTTTTACGAGACCAGGCTTCTTTATATCCAGCTGCACATTTTTCTACTTCCGCGGGAATTTTTCTGATGATATCAATCACGCGTTGAATAACAGCCGGGTCTTGATGCCTGACATCGAGCGTAAATTTCACCTCATCGGGAATGATCGTGTGGATATTCGGATGCGCGGATATTTTTCCCGTTGTGTATACAAGCTTACTGTCTAATTTGTCGAGCTCGTCATGGAGATATTGGATCGTTTTGACGGCTGCGTAAAGCGCATCTTTTCTGTAATTCATGGGCGTAGTCCCTGCGTGTCCGGCCTGGCCTGAAAAAGTGAACTCATAATTGATCATGCCGCAGACACCCTCAACGATGCCGATATCGGTTTTTTCATTATCGAGCACGGGACCTTGCTCGATATGGAGTTCAACAAGCGCCAGATATTTATCAGGATTCAGTCTGTTGGTGTCGCTCCCCTTATAGCCGCTTTTTTCCAACGCTTCACCGAAGGTAAAGCCCGGCACATCCTTTGCATACGACTTGAGCATTAATGCTTTATCGAACTTACCGGTGATGACACCGGAGGACATCATGGCCGGTTCATAACGGGCACCCTCCTCGTTTGTCCAGACAATGACTGTGATCGGATGCTTGTGTGGGATTTTTTCCTTCACGATTGTCTCGGCAGCTTCCATTGCCGTCAGTACGCCAAGCACACCGTCATAATTTCCGCCTTGCTTCACCGAGTCCAGATGCGAGCCGGTTAAAATTGCGGGAAGGTCCTCTGTCCCGGGAATCGTCGCATACATGTTGGCCATGTCATCCGTGACAACCGACGCGCCGATAGCTATCATTCTTTTTTGGAATTCCGCTCTGGCTTCAAGCGCTTCGTGCGACAGGGAAAACCGTGTGATGCCGCCTTTGCCTGTGTCGCCGAACCTGCTGAAGGTTTTGATTTTATCTTCCAATCGCTCTAAACTGCACGATACCATGTTTACCTCCTAAACTTCAACCTACATGAGACATTATTTTATTTTTCGGCACTCTAACGCCGCTCGAAACCGCTGATACCGGGCATACAGTAACGCACAAATGGCAGCCGACGCATTTCTTTGCATCAAGAATCGGATACCCGTTCTTTTCATTCTGCTTCAGCGCCTGATGGCCGCCGTCATAACACGACAGGGTGCACCGCCCGCAGCCCAGGCATTTGCCCGCGTCAAATCTCGGAAAGCAAATAGTGCTTCTATCGAGTTCTTCAGCCGGGATAATATGATCAAGCGCATTCCCCACAAGCGCTGAAACGCTTTTATAACCGTGCGCGCTCAGATACAGCCGCATGCCATCAATCATATCCTCTATAATACGGTATCCATACTGCATCACCGATGTTGTGACCTGGACATTTTCACAGCCCAAAGCCATAAACTCCGCCGCGTCACGCCATGTCTCAATGCCGCCCATGCCGCTGACCGGGATATTTTTCAGCTTGTCACAGCTTTTCATGGACTGGATAAATCGAAGCGCAATCGGCTTGACCGCTTTGCCGGAATATCCGCCGATGCTCGTTTTCCCAAGAACATCTGGGCCGGAAGCAAACGTATCGAGATTGACGTTCATAACGCTCTTAATGGTGTTGATCGCAGCAATTCCTGTCGCGCCTGCGTCTATTGACGCAATGGCAGGCGGCTCCATATTTCCGATATTCGGCGTCATCTTGGCGAGGATTGGAAGATGCGTCCCTTCTCGGGTGGCTCTTGTGTAAGCCGCGACGAGCTCGGGATTCTGTCCGACGTCGGAGCCCAGGCCATCCGCTGCCATATGCGGACAGGAGAAGTTGCATTCAAGAATGTCGGCACCGGCGGCTGTCATCATTTCGGCGAGCTGCGTCCATTCTTCCTCGCTCTGCCCCATGATGGACGCTATAATGATTTTTGTTGGATAATCTTTTTTAAGCCGCCTGAGATAGCTCAGATTCTCGTGGAGCGTATGCTCCGATATCTGCTCAATATTTTTAAAACCGACAAACGGCACGGATTCCTTGCGCAAAGCGTCAAATCTCGGTGAAACCTCATCTGCGGCAAATGTTGCGACTGTTTTAAAGGCGACGCCCGCCCATCCCATGTCAAATGCTTTGGCGACCATTTCATAATTGCTTCCCACGACTGAGGACGAGAGAAAAAACGGGTTTTCACAGCGGATACCGCAGAAATCGATGGATAAATCAGCGTCCTTCGGCACGACCTTCCCGATGGACGATGCCATTTGCATGATGTCGCTGATCGGTACGGGTCTGTTGATTTTCCCTTTCAGACAGGCATTCATACAGTCCTTTGTTTGACACGATACGCATGGGAGACTGTCGGGCAAAGAGTTCGCCGCGCCTGCGAAGTTTTCAAATCGAAGCGAGCGGATGACGGTATCCGCTTCAATACCGTACGGGCAGGCTTTGGTGCATGGGGCATTCACGCATAACAGACAGCCGCCGACCTCCTCCGGGAGCGATACGTCCTTGTAAGCCAGATTGTTCATATAACCCTCCTATTCTGCTCCATTCGAGAATACATTCGTAGGGCGCGGCATCCTTGACGCGCCTCGTTTTTTGCTTTCTTAACTATATTAGGTAGCCTGAATATGGCGCGTCTGGGAAGCCGCACCCTACGTTGATAACCGCCCTTTTAACGGGATTTATTTCACACTGACTTTGGTTCGCGTTTGATGAATTGTCCATACCCCGGCTGGCCGACGAATGTGCCGTTATCATATACGAGCAACCCGCGAACATAAGTCTGAACAGGGTAGCCGCGAACCGTCTTCCCTTCCCATATCGTATGGTCGTAATCCGAATGCATATTAGACACTGAAATTGTGAAGACCTTTGCCGGGTCGTAAATCACAATATCTGCATCCTTACCCACCGTCAGTGACCCTTTTTGCGTGCACCCGAAAATTTTCGCCGGATTCGTCGCGCATAGTTCAACGGCACGGTTAAATGTGATCTTGCCTTCATTCGCCGCCGACAGCATGTACGGATACAGATTCTCTACGCCTGCACAACCGTTCGGGATCTTTGTAAAGTCGTCTTTTCCCCAATCCTTCTCGTAGCTCATAAATGGGCAGTGGTCGGTTGCGACCGTGTCGATGTCGCCATTTTTAATCGCATCCCAGAGCGCGTCGCGGCTAGCTGCGCCTTTCATCGGCGGAGAGCACACAAAAGCCCTGCCGTCTTCACGTTTATAAACATCACAGGTGAATTCCAGGTACTGCGGGCATGTTTCTATGTAAATGTCATGACCTTCGCGCTTCGCCGCCACGGCGGCCTCCAGGCCTTCCTTATCTGCCATATGAACAATGTATAGAGGAGCTTCAACCGATTTCGCCCAGTGAACCGCTCTTTTATCGGCCTCGGCTTCTACAAACTCCGGCCTTGACATGTAATGATACCAAGGGGAGGTTTTTCCTTCTTTTTTGAACTGCGCGATGTTCATATCGATGACATCGGGATTCTCGGCGTGGATGTTTGTAATGGCGCCGACCTCCTTTGCTTTCAGTAGGACTTTAATCAGCGTCGCGTCGTCGACCATCATGCCCTCTTTTTTATAGACAAGAAAGCATTTGAAGCTTGTGATGCCGTAGTCGACGGCAGCTTGAAATTCGTCAAGTAATTTACCGTCGTTCAAGTCCGTGATGATGCAGTGGAAGGCATAATCCACGCAGGCCTCGGGGTCACATAGGGCTCTTCTCAACTCGATTGTCTCAAGAATCCCCTTGCCTTTTCTTTGCATCGGATAGTCAAATACAGTCGTCACACCGCCGCAGGCCGCCGCTCTCGTACCGGCTAAATAACTGTCGGCTGACACGGTTCCGCCGAATGGCATTGCCAGATGTGTATGCGCGTCAATCGCGCCGGGCAATACAAGCATTCCTGTTGCGTCGACCGTTTTCTTCGAATCAATGGAGAGGTCTTTCCCGATGCAGACGATCTTTCCGTTTTCTACGGCGATATCGGCGACATAGCTTTCATAAGCGGTCACGATCGTTCCGTTTTTTATCAGTAAGTCCATATTCAACCACCTTAAT
Organism: uncultured Eubacteriales bacterium; assembly: GCA_942492735.1. Lineage (GTDB taxonomy): Bacteria > Bacillota > Clostridia > Oscillospirales > Oscillospiraceae > Sporobacter. Next base: position 1,943,678 of record OW818648.1, on the reverse strand, counting down.
ACATCTGATTACAAATTGCAGGTTAAAACAATAAATACGACGTTTTGACTCCAGTATTTTCGTAGGGGCGATTCACGAATCGACCATTTACCCGGGATGGATAAACGGTGGGCGATTCGTGAATCGCCCCTATAGCGTTGTGAGCGAGTGGGCGTCTGAGCTTAATTAGCCGTTCACTTTGTAGACCAGCACAAGGCCTGATCTCTGGAATATCTGGGAAACCTCAATGAGGCTCATGCCGCCGGCGTTCGCCGCGATCAGGTTGGAGACCCATGTCACGCCGAAGTCGACCTGGCCGGAGTTGACTGCTGTAGTCTCGCTGATATCGCCGCCGCCCGGAGTGATTGTGACGTTCAGGCCGGCGTCTTTATAATAGCCTTTTTCAAGAGCGACGTAGTAGCCCATGAACTGAGCCTGCGGCAGCCATTTGAGTTGGATGGAGATGTCAGATTTTTCGATGGGGCCGAACACGCCGTCTGTGCTAGCTGACGCTGCTGCCCAATACGAGGTGTCTCTGATATCATCAAGTGTGAGTTTCCCAAGCGCGTCTGCCGAGACGGTGTCTGCCAGCTTGATGTACTGCTTTGCAAGATCAAGAGACTGCTGCATTGCTGCGTCGTCCATGCTGCCGAGGCTTGTGACCGCGCTGCCCTTTGTGTCGGTTTCAACAAGTTTTTTAACTTCTCCTGCCATATAGGCTTGATGCTCGCTGGAGACGGATGAGCCGTATTTGAATACAATCTGTGCTGCCTCTTCGGGATTGGCGACGGCATCCGCCCAGCCCTTGAGCGAGGCATAAAGAAATGCTTTGACGGTATTGGGATTCGCTGCTGCAAAGTCGCTTGTGCAGAAGATGTTATCTTCGAGCATCGCGACGCCCTCGTCGTTCATGTCGATGTATTTGACTGTATCGCCGTAATCGTAACCGCCCTCGTAGCTGTTTTTTACGAGGCCGAGCTCGTTATACGTCATTGCGGACGCGAGTGCGACGGTGTCGTCGTCAAAGCCGTTCATATCAAATGCCTGGCTGAGATATGTGGTGGGCAGGCCGTATTTTGACAAAAGCGCCTGAATTTCGTACTCATTGCCGAGTCCCCAGTTACCGACCTTGCCATTTTCGGCGGCGTCCTTGACAATAGCTTCCGCTGACGCGGCTTTGTCATAGTAAGGACCGGTGCTTGCTTCTGCCGAGGGTGATGCGTCTGACGAAGGCGCGGCTGACGGTGATGCCGAGGTGTCCAGAGCGGGTGAGGGCGATGTGGTCGTCGTCGCGGTGTCGCAGCCGGCAAACGTGAGAACGGTCATCGCGCAGACCAATAGTAACGCTAATAATTTTGTGACTTTTTTCATTATTCTTTCCTCCTATAAATGATGACCTAATTCTATATTCAGCTGAAGCCCGGCTTTAACGTCGGCCTTTGAGCAAAATACCTTCTGTAATGCGTAACGCGATATATAAAATGATTCCGATGGCGCAGGCGACTAAGATATAGGCCCAGGCTGTCGCATATTGTGCCAATACGATGTTTTCCCGAATCTGACGCCCGACGCCGATGATGTACTCGGCGAAGTATTCACTGACGAGCGCGCTGATGACGCTGGCCGGTACGCTGACACGCAGTGCCGTAAAGATATAAGGAATGCTGTTCGGCAGACGAAGCTTGAGGAAAACGGTTCTTCTGTCGGCGGCGTACGACTTCATGAGATCCTCCGAGAACGGTCTGAGCTCTGTCAGTCCCCGATAGGCGTTGATACTCATAGCAACGGTGCACGTGAGCATGACGACAAGTGTTTTGGCGAGCATGCTCCGGATGTTGGGGTCCTTGCTGAAATCTTTCGTCAGATTGTTCAGGATTGGGGCGATGGCGATAATCGGAATCGCGTTAAAAGCTGATACAATCGTCAGTCCGCCTTTTCCCCATTTGGTAAATACCGCTGCGATAATACCAAGCAGGTAACCAAGCACAGAGCCCAGAACAAGGCCGCCGAGTGCCGCAATTACGGTTGCCAGGACATTTTTTGAGACGTCCGGTACGTTATCACCGATGATGGCAAAAATTCTGCCGGGAAGCGGCAAGGTAAACGTGTCCGCGCCAAGGATCTTATGCAGAATCTGCGTCTGCCAGAGTATGGCGATCAGCACACCGAACAGGACAGGGTACAGAAATGCTGTGATCGTTTCCTTATTGAGCTTCGCTCTGAGCCTTTTCATTTGCTCACCTTCAATTTCTTTCCCCGTCGGCTGAGCGCGAGCTTTTCTATGACAGTCATCAGGTAATAGCTCAGAATACCGACGAAAGCGCTTAAGAAGACAATCTGCCAGAAAACATATATCGTCATCGCATGCTTCAATGACTGAGACAGCATCGTGCCGAGCCCGCTTCCGCCCTGCAGCGTGTCAACTAGAATAGATGCCGTAATCGCCATCGGCGCGGATATTTTAAGACCTGTGAAGAAATAGGGGATACAGGCTGGGATCATCAGCTTCCGGTAGATTTCGAACTTGCTTGCCGCCAGAGAATACATGAGCTCGTGCTTTTCCCGCTCTACCGACTTAAACCCAGCCAGCGTATTTGTTGCAACCGGATAAAAGGTCAGGATTGCCGCTATAATAATCCGGCTTTTGTTGATGTCCTTAGTAACAGCCAGAATAATCGGTGCCATACCGAGTATGGGGATCATTTGGATGATCATAAGATAAGGGAATACAACCTTCTCTGCCGGCCTGAACAGACTCATAATGAGTGCCAGAATAAATCCGATAGCAGAGCCAATTAAAAATCCAATACCGGCTCGGAACAGCGTTATCCCGGCATTTGACAATACGAGCCCAAAGGCTGTCTGACTGCCGTTAATAAGCTTTTTGCTGAATGCGGAATCGACGATTTGGTATAAATGCGGCAGGATATTTTCCGGCGACCGTTTAGTTTGGGCGATGATTGTCGCGCCGATCTCCCATAGAATGACGAGACCGCAAACCCAGACAAGCGTCACCAGCTGCTTTGAGTTTAGAGCTTTTTTCAATTGTCTCATGCTCTATACCCCCTCAAAGCTGTTCCTAACCTTCGTGACGAGATGATTGAATTCAGACGTATTCTTAACGGCCAGTGTTCTGGGCCTTGGGATGTCAATATCCACAACAGCCGATACACGCCCCGGGTGGGGTGAGAGCACGACGACTCTGTCTGACAAAAATACGGCTTCTGAAATATTATGCGTGACGAATAAGATTGTCTTATTTGTCTTGCTCCAGATCGTCAGTAGGTCCTCGTTGAGCTTTTCCTTCGTGAATTCATCGAGCGCGGAAAACGGCTCATCCATGAGTAAAATTTCGGGCTTTATCGCGAGCGCTCTGGCGATGCCGACCCGCTGCTGCATGCCGCCGGAGAGCTCATGCGGATACTTCTTGCCGAAATCATAAAGCCCGACGAGCTCCAGCATTTCTGTAACGGTTGATGTTCTGTATTTCTTGGGCAAACCCATAAGCTCCATCGGCATGCACACATTCCGCCGTACCGTTCTCCAGTCGTACAGCACCGGGCTTTGGAAAACGATGCCGTATTTTTTCTGAAGCCGGATATCTCTCGGAGACTGGTCTCTGACGGTGATTTTTCCGGTCGTCGACTGCTGGAGGTCGGCAATCGTGCGCAGGAGGGTCGTCTTGCCGCAGCCGGAGGGACCGACCAGACAGACGAATTCACCCTGCTTGATCTCCAGATTCACATTCTGCAGCGCGGTGACCGGCTCGCCGCCATTCTTATCCAGAAACTGAATACCGAGATTTTCGATTTTTATTTCAGTTTTGGCTTTTTCGGCAGCGGAAAAGTCTCTTGTTAAAAATTCGCTTTCCATACTTCTTGCAGCAGCCATAATAATCCCCTTAATTAAAAACGTAAAGGCGCAAAGCTGCTGCCTTACGCCTTTGTAATCACAGGTTTAATATTGAGTCACCAGAGCTTTTGATAAATGATCTGCAGATCATTCTTGGTGACTGCTTTGATTGTATTGGAGGGACTGCCGCTTGCCATAGCGTCGACGGCCATCTTATCGCTTAGCGCTATGAATTTATCTTTATCGATGCCGTACTCCCGGAGTGTGGGGATATTCAGTTTTTCGCAGAGCCTGCCGAGTGCGCTTATAAAAGACAATGCAGCTGCCGCATCAGGTGTATAGCTGTCCGCGGCGCCGATTTCTCTGGCTACTCTGGCGAATTTCTCATCGCATCCGTCGAGCACATAATTCAGGCACTCCTTAATGAGCATTGCATTTGATATGCCATGCGGCACATGAAACAACGCCCCAATCGGCCTTGACATGCCGTGCACAAGTGTTACAGATGCGTTGTTGATGCAAATTCCCGCCTCATAAGCCGCAATCGACATCTCTTCCCTTGCCTTCTTGTTGCCTCCGTCTCTGTAAGCAGCCGGGAGGTAGGTAAATATGCGTTTGATTGCGTCCAACGCGTACATATCCGTTAAGGTATTGGCTCGTCTGGAGGTATAGGCTTCGATTGCGTGGGTCAGCGCGTCCATTCCGGTCGCCGCTGTGATGTCCGGCGGCGCTGTGATTGTGAGCGCCGAGTCGATGATGGCGAGATCCGGCAGCAGCGCGTCACCTTTGAGAAGCATCTTCACGTCTTTATCCGTATCGGTGATGATGGTGAATTTTGTTGCCTCAGAGCCGGTGCCGGCTGTCGTCGGGATTAAGACGAGCGGCGGGAATTCCCCGCTGATTTCAACGCCCATGTAATCTGATATTTTGCCTTCAAGCACCGTCATCGCGCCGATGGCTTTTGCGCTGTCCAGGGGACTCCCACCACCGATCGCGATGATGAAGTCGCATTTTGTTTCTTTATACGCTTTGACTCCGGCTTCAATCATCCTGTCGGTCGGTTCACCGATGATGTCGTTATAAACCGCCCAGGCGACTCCCCATGAATCGAGGCAATCGGTTAAGCTTTTAAGCAGACCCGTTTTCGTCACAATCTTGCCGGTGACAATAAATGCTTTTTTTCCGAAGCCGCGGATGAAAGCTTCACTCGACTGCAACGCATTCTCGCCGACGACCGTGCGACCCGGCAGTAGAAATTGATATGCCATGTTCATGACCTCCTCAGATGAATTTTTCATCTACAATGGTGAGAACCTCATTCAGCTTTATGAGTTCCTCGACAAGCTGCTCCTGTGTAATGATGAGCGGCGGGGCCACAATGATGACATTTTCGTGTGTATATGTCATGAACTTGCGCGCGGTGAGGAGTCCAAGGATTTTGCCCATTATGCCGTCCGGGTCCTTGCCATACGGAACAAGTGGTTCCTTCTTTTTCTGATTCTTCATCAGCTCGACTGCTGCGAACAGACCGATGTAACGCACATCGCCGACGCACTTGCGCGCTTCTTTCATAGCCTCCAGCTTCTCACCGAGTACTTTTCCAACCTTATTAACGTTGCCGAGGATATCCGCCTCTAAGTAATAGCTGACGCACGCGACCCCAGCTGCGCAGCCCAGAGGATGGCCGCTGTAAGTAAGGCCGCAGGACAAAGTGTTGTCATCAAAATAGTCCGCAATCGTTTGGGAAACAGCAACGCCGCCGAGTGGGACATATCCGCAGGTAACGCCCTTTGCAAAAGTCACGATGTCCGGCTTAACGTCGAAATTCATAAAACCGAACAGCTTACCTGTCCTGCACCAGCCCGTCATGACCTCGTCGACAATCATCAGGATACCGTATTTGTCGCACAGCGCCCGCACGCCGGGCAGGTAGCCTATTGGCGGAATAATGACGCCGTTGGAGCCGGTGACAGTCTCCAGAAAAATAGCTGCCACAGAATCCGTACCCTCGTATTGAATCTGCTCTTCAAGCTTCGCGAGATAATAGTGAGTTGCCGCTTCCTCGGATTCAAAGTTAATCGTTTCCCTATAAATATATGGGTCAAAGAATTTTACAAAGCCCGGTATACCCGGCTCCAGCTGAAACCGTCTCGGCTCTCCGGTGAGGTTGCCGGCACCGAAGGAGGAACCGTGATAGCTCCTATAGCGGCTGAATATCTTATTTCTCCCGGTGAACATACGCGCAATTTTCACCGCGTTCTCATTAGCCTCGGCGCCCGCGTTTGTAAAAAACACCTTGCCCATGTTGTCCGGCATCAGCTCGATGATCATTTTTGCCAACCGCGCTCTTGATTCCGCTCCGTAAGACGGGCCAATGAAGCAGTACTTGTCAACCTGCTCTTTAATAGCGTCTCCGATGGCTTTGTTCCCAAAACCAAGGTTCATGTTCACAAGCTGAGAAGACATATCCGTATAGCGATTGCCATCATGATCCCAAAAGTAGATGCCTTCGGCTTTTTCAACAGGAATCGGGTTCAGGTTCCGCTGCTTACTCCAGGACTGTAGGTTGTATTTTTTATGTGTGCTTCTGATTTCTTCGCCAGTCATATTGTCTTGCCTCCAAAAAACGAACAGCAACGAAGCTTTCGCCCCGTTGCTGTTTTTTTATTCTATAATGGTATAAGAGACCTTCTTTGTCTCTCATTTACTGTTTGGTATGTGCTTGAGTATAACCGACGAATGATATTAAAGCAATACGCCTGTTTAATAAATTTTTGCGTATTATTATTGTTTTTTTATGCAAGATCACCACTGCGTTATTGCGTGGCACAAATTTATTGAATTTAGCTTCTCAAACGTATGTAATACATAATACCAATATATCTCGTAAACAAAGGGATATTTTCATACGGTCGGTGCTTTACCATATCGTATTCCGATGCATTCGCGACTATTATTTGCAGGAAACTCAAAATGATGATTCATTTTTTGATCTTTCTATATATTCAGATGTGATATAACAAAGATACTGGAAACGTGGATTCCCGCCTTCGCGGGAATGACATGTAAGAGAAGCGGGAATGACATGCGAGTGACGCGGGAGCGCTGACTTAATACGATAGCCACAAAAAATAATACACCCTTTCGGGTGTATTATTGTGCTATTTATTAAAGCAGAAATTATCTCTGTCTGGAGAAGCAATCGCTGCAATAAACAGGACGATCATCTCTCGGCTGGAAAGGAACTTTTGCTGCATTGCCGCAAGAAGCGCAAGTAGCAGTGAACATTTCTCTCTGAACAGCGCCGCCATTTTTTCTGGCGTTGCGGCAGGTCTTACATCTTTGGGGTTCGTTTGTAAAGCCTTTTTCAGCATAGAAATCTTGTTCACTCGATGTGAAGATAAATTCCGCACCACAATCTTTACAGGTCAGTGTTTTGTCTTGAGTCATTAAATGGTAACCTCTTTAAAAATAATATATACTGAGCTAATCGATCAGCACAATGATTAGTATACATGAATGAAACTCGTTTGTCTATATAAGTAACACAGTTTTTAAAAATAAATATTTGTCATATAGTGAAAGTTTATTGAATTTGACGATAAAGCGGTCACAACAGCTCGGAAGACCTTGTATATGCGTCATCTAGTGAATTATCTACCATATGTACCAATGAAGAATAATGTCTGAATCGAAGGTATTCGTCTATCTCAACGATTTCCATATTTGTTAGGTCATAAAAACGAATGCCGTAATTGTAAATGGCGTTATCTGTTTTCTTTCGGACGACCACACCTTTGAGATGCTTCGTACGAAGCAAGTGAATCCCCGAGAAATCGAAATGTATTGTCAGCACGCTCTCGTCTTTCACTTCTTTATCAGTCGTAATATTCATACCGCCGGCCGAAATATCGTTCATAATAAACCTGTAATCGCGATGACTTTTATCTGTTATATTGCCGGTGCATTTAACAGAATACCTATTGTAATGACGGTTATTTTTCATCTATAGGATACATCCTTTCATACAATGATATTCAAACGGGACATTTCAGCGCTTGACCACGACAGCCTGCATATGCCTGTATGTAATGGTATCCATGAAGGGAAATAAAAAAGACTCAAACATACCCACAAGGGATGATGTTAAAAGTCACCGGTTTATCTGACTATGCAATTCCAACTACTCCCTTGTAGTTATATACAGTTTACTATATGGATATGCGCCATGTCAAGGTTATATTGTACAAATTATGGCTTAGAGAAGCACAGGGACGGTTCTCGCGCTTCATATGCTTCGATTTAATGATTGATTTGGTTTTAGAATTGAGTTATTATTTAGGTATCAAGCTACGTAAATAATGCGTACCGCTCGCTATAAAGCGGTCACCGCAGCGTGTCATGGGAACCCAATCATTTGCTTTATGGGTTTTCCGTTTCCGCTGTGGATCGAGTGGAGGAACAATGAGCTGGACACTAAAGCCAATTACCGACCGAGTCGCCAGGCAGCGCGAGACATACCGGGATGGGAAACCTGAGGTCTGCATCGCGCGTTACAGGATTCTGACCGAGTACTATATGAACAATCCGGCGCTGAACGGCATCCTGCGCCGGGCCAAGGCGATGCGGGAAATCTTCGAGAAGATCCCCGTCCGCATCGGTGACGACGAGGTTATCGTCGGCGCGCAGTCCGCCAAATACAGAGCGGGTGCACTGTATCCAGAAAATTGCGTCACCTACATCAAGGACGAGATCGGCAGCGGCACCATCGCCACGCGCGAGATTGACCCCTACGACATCTCCGATGAAGACAGAGAATATATCAATAAAACGGTCGATTATTGGCTGAAGGGCGAAAGCACCCATGCCAAAACCCAGGCCTATTATCCCGAAGAATATGCCCCGCACGATTTTAACGGCGTCACCATGATCGGCCGCATGTGCATCAGCGATACGCCGGTAGGCCATTTTGTCACGGGCTACGACAAAGCCATCCGCGTCGGTTTTAAAGCCCTCAAGGCAGAGGCCGAACAGAAAATGGCGGAGATCGTCGCAGCAACAATGCCGGGAAATACGAACGAGCAGTATAACTTCTACCGCGCTGTTGCCATCGTCAGCGAGGGCATGATCACGCTGACCAAGCGCTACGCCACACTTGCCAGGGAAAAAGCATCTATTGAAAAGAATCCCGCGCGCAAGGCTGAGCTGGAGAAAATGGGAGAGGTGCTCGACTGGTGCATGGAGAACCCCTGCCGCACCTATCACGAGGCTCTTCAGTGCGTGTACATGTATCAGACCTGTCTATGTCTTGAGGCCAACATGCACGGCATCACCTTCGGCCGCGTGGACCAGTATCTCGGTGATTTCCTCGAAAGGGACCTCAAGAACGGCACAATCACCGAGGATTACGCCCAGGAGCTCCTGGACATGTTCTACTTGAAGGTCGCCGAAATGAACAAGCCTTGGTCGAACGGCGCCACCCAGTCCGCGCCAGGCTATACATCGGGTCAGATGATGGCCATGGGCGGCGTCGACAAGGACGGCAATGACGCATCCAACAAGTTCACCTACATGATGCTGCAGAGTGTGTCCCGCCTTGTTCTGCACGATCCCCCACAGTCCCTCCGCATCCACAAGAACACGCCGCCCGAGCTCTGGGAAGCCGCTATTGAAACGACAAAAATCTGCGGTGGCCTTCCGACGTTTGAAAACGACGACGTGATTATTCCCGCCCTTATGAAGCGCGGCCTGACGCTGGAGGACGCGCGCAACTATTCACCCATCGGCTGTGTTGAGCCCGGCGGCAACGGCAATGACTGGCCAGCCTGCGGCGGCACCGGCAGCATGTCCTATATCAATCTGCCCAACGCTTTCCTGCTGGGCATCAACAACGGCCGCCTGCCCATGGCCCTGTTCAGCCCTCCGGGCACCGAAGCACCCCAGGTCGGCCCGGCCACCGGTCATCTTTACGAAATGGAAACCTTCGAGCAGGTGGCAGAAGCTTATCAGCAACAGGTTGAATACTTCGTCAAATGGCACGTCCTGGTTAATAACAACGCCGAATATGTGACGCGCGAGCTGTTGCCACTTCCCGTCGTTTCCGCAACCATGGGCGGCTGTATGGAAAAGGGTATGGACGTCATGTACGGCGGCGCCAAATACAACGGCAGCGGCGTTCCCGGCATCGGCATCGGCAACGTGGCGGATTCCTTGTTTATGGTCAAGCACCTGTGCTTTGATACAAAAAAATGCACCACCCGCGAGCTGTACGACGCGCTCTTGGGCAACTGGAAGGGTTATGAGGACCTGCAGCAATATATCAAAAATTCCTGCCCGCATTACGGCAACGGTGATCCCGAGGTTGACAAGTGGGCCGCTTGGGCGTCCGAGAAATTTGCCGAGGTCGTCACGTCCTGCTCCGGCCCCAGGTGCCACTACACTGCGGCAATGTTCCCCGTCACGGCGAACGTTATGTTCGGTCTGTTTACCGGCGCCACGCCGGACGGACGCACCGCCGGCACACCTCTGGCCGATGGCATTTCACCTGTCCAGCAGATGGACAAAAACGGCCCCACCGCCGTCGTCACCTCCGTCGCCGCCATCGATCAGACCGCGTTTGCCAACGGGACGCTGCTCAACATGAAATTCAGCCCCTCCGCCCTGAACGGCAAGGACGGCGTGACCAAGCTGAGTCAGCTGATCCAGACGTATTTCGAGCTCGGCGGCATGGAGCTGCAGATCAACGTTATATCGGCGCAAACACTCATAGAAGCGCAGAAGAAGCCGGAAGACTACAAGAATCTCGTCGTTCGCGTCGCGGGCTTTTCGGCCTACTTCGTCGAGCTGCACGTTACCGGTCAAAACGACCTCATCAGCAGAACAGTACTCGATATATAACCCGGCACAACTCATGAAAAAGCAGGCACTGCCGATTTGCGGCAATGCCTGCTTTTTAAGCACAAAATAGAAAAATTATTAATGTACTGATTATTGGGACAACATGTACTATAATAGACTTATAAGCTAACAGTATGATAAATTTGACAGGCGTCATACTGCCACAAAATTGAAGGGTGTGAAATCGATGAAAAAAGCTTTAAAGAGCAACGTCTACTGGGTGGGTAAGGTCGACTGGGAATTACAGAAGTTTCACGGCAACGAGTATTCCACACACAACGGTTCGACATATAATTCGTATCTCATACAAGAAGAAAAAACCGTTTTAATTGATTCTGTATGGGCTCCGTTTGCCGAGGAATTCGTTAATAACTTAGAAAAAGAAGTCGATTTAAACAAGATTGATTTTATTATTGCAAATCATGGAGAGGTAGATCACAGCGGGGCGCTGCCCGCGCTAATGAAGCGTATTCCAAACACGCCTATTTACTGTACAGCCAACGCAGTTAAATCATTAAAGGGACAATATCATCAGGACTGGAATTTTCATGTTGTCAAAACCGGCGATAAATTAGACATCGGCAACAGCAAGGAATTGATATTCGTAGAAATGCCGATGCTGCATTGGCCGGATAGCATGGCCACCTACCTTACACAAGACAATATTTTGTTCAGCAACGATGCTTTTGGCCAGCATTATGCTTCCAACAGTTTATTTAGTGATTTGGTCGACCAATGTGATTTGATGAACGAAGCCTTAAAATACTACGCCAATATATTGACGCCCTTTAGTCAGATATTACGTAAGAAACTTGATGAGATCGTCTCTTTTAACCTTCAAATAGACATAATTGCGCCAAGTCATGGCTTGATTTGGCGCGATAACCCCATGCAGATTGTCGGGAAATATGCCGAATGGGCAAATGATTATCAGGAAAACCAAATAACGATTATTTATGATACGATGTGGAACAGCACAAAAACACTTGCTGAGAACATTGCGGAGGGCATACGGTCTGCGGACAACGACGTTACTGTTAAGGTTTTTAATATTACCAAAAGTGATGAAAACGACGTGATAACAGAAGTCTTTAAGTCTAAAACCGTCGTCATCGGATCTCCTACAATCTCGAAAAGCATTCTGCATTCAATGGCAGGGTTTATACATCTAATGAAGGAACTCAAATTCCAAAACAAGAAGGCCGCAGCGTTCGGCTGCTATGGCTGGAGCGGTGAATCCGTTAACGTCATGAATACCATGCTGGAAGATGCCGGTTTTAAAATAATAGACCCGGGACTTAAAAATCAATGGAATCCTGATGAAGACGCGAAACGCCGCGCTTTTGAGTTTGGATCGAAAATCGCAGAAGCAACCTGAATGACTATTTAGGAACAAGAAAAGCTTAAAAAGCAGCTCCATCGGGTTTGCGAACCGTTTGGAGCTGCTCTTTAATATAATCTAAATAATATCTAAGGATTTAAGTAATCTGGAGCAGTCCTTTGCTCCTTGAATATATAAATATCGATGCTGCATTTCAGCGATCACGTTCATCAGGTTTATGTAGTTTTCAAAGTCATGTTTTGCCTGATCATCAAATACTCGCAGATGATTTTGTACCAGCTCACTCAAAATAACAAGGTCCTTTATTTTTTGGTCAACCTCAACACAGTCGTTTCGGCACTCTTTGAGCGCTCGTTCCGACAGTTCTGTGACGAGTGTATCTAAGATCTCATTGTATTCCATACGAGTTTCCTCCGAATAAACATTGCATGACAATTTTACCAAGAGAAAAAGAGATAATCAACAGTAAATTTTTGTTATTCAAAGAATACAATTCACAGCCGCAGCGTTTTATACCCTGCGATTTCATTTATATGTTTTTTCGAAGAGCCGCTTTTGTCGTCTTGACAATTTCTGCAATGATACGAATCTCCTTCTCATCACAATCCATGATGAGCTGTGATATTTCATGTGCATAAACCTCTTTTGAGTTCGTTAAATTATCACACATTAACACATCTAAAGAGACTGCTAATGCATTGGCAATATTCACCAAGGCGGGAAGGCTAAGCTTCGTATTTCCAGTTTCAATATGGCTGACATGCGCAATTGATAAATCAGCAATCTCAGCCAACTTTTCCTGTGTCATCATCTTGGATAGCCGCACGTCCCGTATTCTTTTACCGATATCGTAATAATTAATATCCATTTGCACCACCTGACGGAAATCTTCTAATAAATGTATTGTATGCATAATTTGACCATGATATAATGCACCATATGCACACAATGACTACAGAGATTATTCATTTGGGGTGATTAATTTGCAAAAGACCAGCTGCGTTATTGTTGGACAAGATCAAAATGACTTTAGTTTTGGTTTTGATGAAGAAGATTACCGGTGCATTAATTTAAAAATGAAGCTATTACAGCAAATAAGTATTCTCTATGAAAACGGTATCCGTTCATTTCTAACAGATTGTTCATTAGGGGTCAGCATGTGGTCAGCGGAAGTTATCGCAGGGCTTATGTCTCTTCATTCTGACATTGAATTGGCTTGTGTCATTCCTTATGAAGAACAGGCCTCAAAATGGCCGAAAGAGTATCGCACCCGTTATTTTTCTCTACACGAAAATTGTACCCAAAGTATACTGCTAAGCACAGACTATAACATAAACTGCTTAGTCGAGTGTTCCCGCTATTTGGTAGAAGCTTGTGGTGTTTTGCTCGCAGTTTGTGATTATAATGACACGGGCTCTGACAGGGTTGGATTTATGGTAAGTTATGCGAAAAATATGAAGCGCCGTGTCATATATATTCACCCTGTGACTTTGACTGTTACTCCGGCGATTTCTTTTGTTTAGAAATCAATATTGCCACAATCACTGTATCACTTGTATAAGAGAATAGCGACAAACTTTAAAACTAAATATTTTTAGATAAAACAACCTGAATGCAAACATTTTCGTATTTGCATTCAGGCTGTTTTTTTACGAAGGAGAACATTTCTGCTCTATCCCAACTCTTGTCGGAGAGCTGAAATACAGGTTATTCACCGGTATTTCTTTTCGTCATTTTGCATGGGTCATGTTAGTCGGCCTTGCCGTCATTCCTTTTTCGGAAGATCAGGATTGTTGTGCCGCCAGCAGCGATGAGCGCAAGTCCGAGGAAGCCCAGGAGCGTCGCAAAGGAGATACCGCCAGTCTGCGGCAGACTGTCACTGTCACCAGCTACACCCACATCTGGTTTATCACTCGCGCCTGCGACCTCACCGGGCTGCGTGAAAACATTCATGACTGTTGCACTCGCTCCGGCGGCGCTGATGGTTCCGGAAGTGCCGCTGGATGTACCGGCAGCCCAGCCGTCATTTTCTTGGTTGTTCTTAATAGTCTCAGTCACAGTGTATATTGTGCCGACCGGAATGTTTGTGAAGGTAACAGGACCATCAGCTGCAGACAGCGACAGCTTGTATGTGCCGTTGCCGCCGCCGGTCGCTCCGGCAGGAGCTGAGATACCATTAACATTCCAGAAATCGGGCGCACCGGGTGCGAACGTCACGGTAATATCAAATTTCTCTGTTGTGGAAGCACCGTCACCGGTAACGTTCTTTGCGACTGACAGCGTGCCATTATTGATAACTGGTGTGGGCGTCGGTGTAGGAGCAGGCGTATTCGTGGGTTCATCCGATTCGATGCTGTTATAGATGGTTACAACCGGGTGTGTATATAGTCCGTCATTGTAACCGATGTCATCGGTGATCTCGCCAGTGGTGCTATACCAACCGTCGTCAGACTGTTCTTCGGTGATCGTCTCATTTACGGTGTAAATTGTCCCGTCAATCAGACCTTTGAAGATGACATATTCGTCGTGCGCAAGATAAATCGTATAGGATCCATCATTATTATGAATAACGTCGGATGAACTTTGATTTTCAATGATAGCAGATACCGAACCTTCAAGATTGAACGCCACATCGATCCTAAACTTTTCAGTCGTGGATGTGCCTGGTGATACCTGCTTGATAACTTTAAGTGAACCGTAGGTTGAAGTTTGCGGCGTTGTAAAGCTGCGGTAGTAATTAACTGTGAAGACCAGCGTTCCGTCGATGAGTGTACCGGTTGAGCTGACGTCGGATGTTTCTGTACCTTTTGCGTATGTATAGGTGCTATAATCGGATGTCAGATCAGCGTCGGTAAGAATTGATGACGCAAGGGGCGCGGTTGCCACAGCTGGCTGTGTTACAGGAGCGCCGGTGCCATCAGAGACATACGGTGCGTTGTCAGTTGAGCTGAAGTAGGCATACTGTACTTTATATGCATAAGTTCCAGGGAGAGGCGTTGTAAAGCTGCGGTAGTAATTTACTGTAAAGACCAGCGTTCCATCTGTGAACGTGCCGGTTGAACTGACGTCGGTTGTTGCTGTACCTTTGGCGTATTCAAAGGTGTTATAAATGGATGTCAGATCAGCGTCGGTAAAAACCGATGACGCAAGGGGTGCGGTTGCCACAGCCGGCAGTGTTTCCGGAGTACCGGTGCCATCAGAGACATACGGTGCGTTGTCAGTTGAAGTGAAGTAGGCATATTGTACTTGGTATGTGAAGGTAGGCGTTGTAAAGCTGCGGTAGTAATTAACTGTGAAGACCAGCGTTCCGTCGATGAATGTACCGGTTGAACTGACGTCGGTTATTGCGGTGCCTTTGGCGTATGTAAAGGTGTTATAAATGGATGTCAGATCAGCGTCGGTAAAAACCGATGACGCAAGGGGTGCGGTTGCCACAACAGGTTTTGTTACAGGAGTGCCGGTACCATCAGAGACATACGGTGCATTGTCAGTTGAGGTGAAGTAGGCATACTGTACTTTATATGAATAGGTTGGAGCAATTGCTGATGCAATAGTAATGTTCAGTGTCGCGTTACCGCCTCCACCGACAGCACTCTCATGAAATGGTAGTACTGAAGTACCTCCTGTTTTCCAGTATATCGTAACAGATCCAACGACATTCCTAGAATTATCGCTGATTTTGCCATCGAAAACGCCGTCCCATTGATTCAGATTATTGGATGCTACAGGTGTCAAATGATTGGATGTAAAGACAGGTGTGGCGAAGCCGTCATACTGGGCGATCACGACAATATAGTCTATCTGGTCCTTATCGCCGCTTGTGATATGAACCTTCACAGGGGTCACATCGGCTGCTAATGCTGAAAAACCGAGGGATAATAATAAAACAAGACTCATAACGATGCTAATTAGTTTCTTATATGTTTTTACCATGGAATTTCACTCTCCTTCAATTTGTTGAAAGTGAAATACTTGGCAGCCGGCCTACCTTGCTTTCGCTTAAGGCGCCTTGCTTTGCGTCACCAGGTTTCCCGGGTTTTGCCGTTTCATTACTTCGACTTCGATTCCTGCTGTTCACTCGAAAACTACAGGTGTTTGCGATATTTCTTCCGGGATGCTTCTATTCTGCCGTCGTTAACCTGCCAATGCGCACTTGGTGCTTGTTAAATAAAAAAGCCGCACAAATACGTTTATGACGTATTCCATGCGGCCGGACTGCCAAATCAAAAGCAATTGTCTTCACTTTCGATATTGAGGCTCCTAAGCTTTGCGCCCCCGTTTTTCAACGGGTTTGCCTTCACTATATTCGTAATTTATACTAAAATCATGCCATTTTTTTGGTTAAAAGTCAATGGAAAGGCACCTTCTGGCAACATCTACACATTAAGTGAGACAATTCTCAATTAAGGTGTTTTTTCTCAAAACGGCGGATTGTTTTCTCAAAAAACATCTCGTTTATCAATGGGAATTTATAGAACAATTTTCCACCGAAAAATAATTATTTTGTAATCAATGATTTGTTCTGTTTTTACTCGGCACAGATAAAAATCACAGCATAAAATCGCTCTTGAACGACGCGTCAAAAAACAACAACCTGAATGTTACAGCGCGAAGCTGACGTTCAGGTTGTTGTTTTTTGAATAGCCAAGGGAATCGTTCTAATTATAACCGGCAGCGAAACCAGAGGTAGACGCTTCTAATGCATTCGTAGCTTTTTCGGCATCACCGACAACTTGAAGCTTGTCACCCAGGTAAGCCAATTCCTTCTCGAGGACGTTATTGGGGTGGTAGCCTTTAGCAATCACGACATAATCACAGGGCAGCAGCTTTGTCTCGCCGCCCTGTTCGAGACGGACGCCGTTTTCTAAGATTTCTGTGAGGTTCGTGTTTGTAATAAAATCGATGCCTCTCTCGGCTGCCATTTTCATCGTTTCCACACGTTTTACTCCAAAGAGTTCCTTGGCCACCCTCGCCAGACTGGTGACGATGCTGATATCTCCGCGTTCGGAAAACGCCAAATACAGTGCTGTTTCCACGCCGGTTTCACCACCGCCAGCGACGACGATCCTGCCGTCAACCGACTTTTTCCCCAACAGCACTTCTTCTGCGAAAACAACGTTCGCTCTGTCTATTCCGGGTATGTTCGGGTAATTCGGCACGGCGCCCGTCGCCAGAATAACCTTGTCCGGATTCGTGGCTTTAACTTTTTCCGCGGTCGCCACCGTATCGAGTTCAATTTTGACGCTCCACTGCTTTACTTCACGGGTCAGGCAGCCGACATAAGTTGAAAACTCCCCTTTTCCCGGTGAAAACGATGCGGCTATGAATTGCCCGCCAAGCCTGTTGCTCATTTCCCAGAGTGTCACCTTGTGACCGCGGCGCGCTGCCGCAACAGCAGCTTCCATACCGGCGACTCCGCCGCCGATAACAAGGACATTTTTGGCATTCGTCTTTTCAGCGAAGTTATATTCATATTCATATTCACGGCCCATCTCGGGATTGACGAGACAACGAAAAGGCTGACCGGAAATTAAAGAACCGACGCACCCCTGCAGGCAGCCGATACAGGTGCGTATGGCATCAAATCTTCCCACTTTGGCTTTTTGGGGCAGCCAAGCATCCGCCAGTGACGCGCGGGACATTCCGACAAAATCGCAGTAACCCATTGCCACGAAATGTTCCGCCATCAGCGGATCGGTGATCCTGTTGACGCCAAGTACGGGAATTTTAACAACTTTTTTCAGCGCCGCGGCATTTTGGATTGTCCAGCCGTGCGGCATATACATCGTCGATATCTGACTCGGGTTATAGGACCCGTATACACCATTGGAGCAATTGATCGCGTCAAAGCCAAGCTCTTCCAGATATTTTGCAACCATACGGGATTCCGTCAGGTCCCGGCTGCCCACCTCATGTTCGTCTGCCGCAATTCTTATTATCAGCGGGAAATCGGGTCCGATCTTAGCGCGCACCGCTTCATATATCTCGCGGGTAAACCTCATTCTATTGATAAAACATCCGCCATAGTCGTCGGTTCGCCTGTTTTCATGAAATGACATAAATCCGGCCATCAGATAACCGTTACCGCCATGCAGCTCGATACCGTCAAAGCCAGCCTGTTTTGCCCTATAGGCGGCGTCGCCAAAATCCTTAACGAGAGCATGTATCTCCTCAACTGTGAGCTCTCTGGGCATTTCCCGATTCACAGGGCAGGCAATTGGCGACGGCGCAACAGGCTGTACGCCCCCATTGACCATTGAAAATGTCTGACGGCCTGCATGATAGATCTGGCAGAATATCTTGCTGTCGTACTGATGGATACGGTCAGTTAGCATTCGATGGCTTGCGATATGCGCATCCTTCCACATACCGCCGATGCTCTGGAATGCCATGGCATGCTCATTGACTGCATAGTTCTCCGTAATAATGAGACCCCAGCCGCCTTTTGCTCTCTCCTCATGATATCGAATATAACGTTCTGTTGCCATTCCGTCATTCGAGCAAAAATTTGTGACCATTGCTGTAATGGCAAGACGGTTTGGAATCTCACAATTTCCAATCTTATGTGGTGTGAACAGGTAGTTGAATTCCATAGTAAGCTCCTTACCTTATTTAATAGCGGCCCAGGTCGATCACGGTGAAGTAGGCACTGCGTGTCGCTTCCGTGATATTTTTCGGCGTAACGCAGTCACCGATCTGATAAAATTCAGGCGCACAAAAGCGCAGGCTTTCAGCCTCCGCGCCAAGCGGCTTCATGCCGACAGCACAGACGACGGTATCTGCTTCAAAGAGTGTCTGACCTTCGGCTCCCTCGCCGATGACACCTTTTTCATTTATCTCCAACGCCTTCGTCCCGAGTGCCAATTTGACGCCCAGTCTGTTAAGTTCAAGGCTTATTGCTTGTCCCTGCAGGAGATTTCCGCCGTCGTTCAATTTCGAAAACATCTCTAATATCGTGACATCGTGCCCTTTATCACCCATATAAATGGCCAGCTCACTGCCGACAAGTCCGCCGCCGAGAATCGTTATTTTCTTCCCCGCTTTTTCAGGGTGCATATAAAGCGCTTCTGCGCCGATCACATTTGGCCCATCAATTCCCTTGATATTTGGAACGAAGGGGTGCGCGCCAAGCGCTGCAATGATAACGTCAGGCTCTTTGTTCCGCGCAAATTCCGGCGTCACTTCTGTATTCAAACAAACCTCGATATCGGTGCGGGATATCATCGAGACCTGATGCTCCAGGTATTCATGCAGATGCTTCTTAAACGGCACAGCTTGCTCGCAGCGGAGCACACCGCCTAAACGGTCAGACTTCTCGCACAGGATGACACTATGCCCGCGTTTGTGGGCTGTCAGCGCCGCCTGCATACCGCTGATGCCGCCTCCGGCAATAAGTACAGTTTTTTTCTTCGCTGCCGGTCGCTCAAATTTCACTTCGGCTTCATTGCTGATCTCAGGATTCAGCGCGCAGATGATATGTCCATTTGTCATGAGATTCGAAAAGCAGGAAAAGCAGCGTATGCATTTTGCTATTTCGTCATCCTTTCCCATACGGGCCTTGACGGGGAGATCGGGATCGCAAATAAGACCCCTTGCCAGCTCGACGACGTCTGCCCGGCCGGAGGCAATAATTTCTTCGAGCAGTGTTGGGTCGGACAGCGCACCGACGGTGGCAACTTTTGATATTTTGACATGTTTTTTTATTTCGGCGGCATATCGCACATTAACACCATCCTCGAGGAACATGCTCGGATGGGTTACCGTGAAGACACGCGGGTCCTCATGACTTCCAGCCGACACATGAATGAGGTCGACTTTGCCGTCAAGCGCTTTTGCTATTTCTATCCCATAGTTAATATCGTAGCCGCCTTGATAGCACTCCGAACCGCTGATTCGAATTTCGATTGGAAATCCGGGTCCGACTGCTTTTCGTATTGCCTCAACGATTTCAAGCGGAAAGCGCATTCTATTCTCAAAGTTTCCGCCGTATTGATCGCTTCGTGTGTTCATGGTGGGCGACATAAACTGATGCAGCAGCCAGCCATGCCCACCGTGGAGCGTGACCATTCCAAAACCGCAGCGCTTGGCAAAAGCTGCCGCGTCGGCATGTTTTTGAATCGTGCGAGCCATGATCTCTGGTGTCATTTCATAAGCGTGGAGCCTTTCACCCGTGTTGCCTACCGTGTCACTTTCGACCGGGCCGTATATCTTATGTCCCTGCGCAAAGGAGTTACGCGCAGCATTTCCTCCATGGGATAATTCCATTGAAGCAACTGCGCCATGCCGTGTTATGGCGTCAGAAAGTTTTGTTAAATACGGTTTGTTGCTCGGGTCATCCAGATGAATGTGCTCACCGTTAGAAACGCCTATCTCTGAATCCACCATGACGTCGCCTATACAGACAGATGCCGCCCCGCCGATCGCTTTGCGTTCGTAATAAGCGATTCCAGGCGCAAGCGGGAGGTTTTTCGAAATCGAGTACTGAACACCTGTGGGCGATGCAAAAAGTCTGCTGCGGAAGAGTTTGTTGCCGATGACTATAGATGAAAACAAATTCGGATACTTACAAGAATACATAATGTCACGCACGTATTATTAACTACATGCGTTCTCCTTTCGCCTTAATTTTTAAGTTACGTATTTCGTTATTCATCTCTCGTCAAAAAGCTGCGCCGCTTTATCCAGAATCTCTATCAGAGGATAATGCCTTGGGCAGTTATTTTGGCACGACGCGCATCTTTTGCACCGGGTATTCCGATGACCCTCGAGATGATACAGAAATTGTGGGATTCTCCGATCGCCGTACATGAGTGCGTCATTATAAAGCTCAACAATCCGTGGTACGTCGATATTATGGGGGCACGGCATACAACAGCGGCAGCCCGTACAAGGTATTAAACGCGTGGAGTGATACGCATCTCTGACACAATTCGCCTGCATCTTCTCAAATATATCAAGCATATCGTGCTCGCATGTATCGGCGTATTTAATATACTCCTTGGCCTGTTCGGGCGTTTGAAACTCAACTTGAATGGTCGACAGCGAGCCGTGATTTAGAAGCCAACGGATAGACCATTGAGCAGGGGTTCTCTTAGTCCCAGCTTTGTCCCAGATCTTCTGCACAGGTTCAGGAATGTTGACATCAAGCCTTCCACCCTTTAACCCATCAGCAGCTATGATGCTAAGACCTTTATCCGCCGCAATTTTCAGGCCGCTTGCGCCGGCATGGTGTTTGACATCCATGATGCTGTAATCAAACTGAACAGTCGCCCAAGTATCGTCATAGTCGCAAACCTGCTTCAGAAAGCGGCTGTCATCATGGAAAGTAAATCCAAAATGATCGACTTTTCGGGAAACACGCATATTATCAAGCCATGTTCTCGCGTCAATACCTTCCAGTTTTGACCACGTCCCACGGTTGACCCCTTCTATCTGGCAAAAATCAACATTGTCAAGACTGAACCACTTTAACTGTTTATCCAGATATCGCTCCATATCCTGCGGTGAATGGACTAGCAAGGCAGGTATATTGACAGCTAACTTGACTTTCTCTCTGTAACCGTTGGAAAGTGCTTTGCGGATATATGCGCATCTTTCGGCAGGCTTCTTGAAATAAAACGGAAATCCAAGATTGATGTAATTAACCCCATTGTCAATAGCACAGCGAATTGCGGCTATCCTTGCCTCCGTATCGATTTCGTCTGGATCGTTGGCAGCGGCTGAAATCTGTAGCACACCCATGCTTATGGCAGAGACCTCCCAATCGAGCCTCCCAAGTTTTCTATATCTCATCTGATTCCATAAAATCAAAGGCTTTGTTCCGTCCTTTTGATTAGGTCCTCCTGACTTCCCTGATGAAGCTCCACAAAGTATGCTGAGAAACCCGCCACGCGAACAACCAGGTTTTTGTGCTTATCCGGATCTTTCTGCGCATCGCGCAAAATATCGCTGCTTACAACATTTATTTGAAGTTCCATCCCGCCCATATCAAAATAGGTTTGCATGAGCGCCTTCAATTTCAGCTTACTCTCTGGGGTGCTGAGCGCGGTCGGATGGAATTTCATGTTGAGCAGTGTGCCGTCGGGATATTTGCTCTGATCAAGTCGGGCGATCGATTTCAGAACAGCTGTAGGACCGTTTTTATCCATCTCCTGCATCGGCGAAATACCGTCCGACAACGGTTCACCAAGTTTCCGACCATCAGGAGTCGCAGCGGTGGTGAGGCCATACAGAACATTGAACGCAACCGGAAAAAGGCCTGCGCTGAAAGGCCCGCGCGGCCCGGCAGCCGAGTTGACAAATCCGGCAAATGTGTCGCCGACCCATGTCAGGAATCTGTCATTGTAGTCATTGGCGTTGCCGTAGCGCGGTATCTCGTTCCGTATATACTGACGGAGTTCTTCTTTCCCCTCCCAGTTACTCATGAGGGCATCATAGAGTTCGCGCGCAGTACAGATTTTATTGTCATAAACCAAATATTTCGTCACAGCCAGACAATCAACCAGGTTTCCGATAGCGATGCCCGGGAACCCTGTTGAATTGTATTTCGCGCCGCCGGACATGACATCCTTCCCGGAATCCATGCAGCCGTCCATTGCAGCAGACACTAACGGCAGCGGCAGTTCTCGCTCGGTAATGAACTCCTGGATGTTTGTCATGCTGACCTGCCAATCGACGAAATATTTCATCTGCCTGCGGACGGCTTCAAGAACCTGGTCAAAAGATTCCATCTCATAGAGATAGCCGGTTGCCAGACCCGTCTGCCGAAGTGGCGAGCCATCCGCATTTGGGAACGGGTTATGACCATTGTTGATTGCCTGGAGAAAACAGTTGGCCATATTCCAATAGCCTTCCCACCCTGAGGCACCGCACATGGACCAGTGATCACCGCACCCAGCCGGCTCAACGCAGCCGACGAGACAGTAATTTTGAGCACTCTCAAGAGACAAGCCGCGGCCAACAAGGCCCGGAATAATCATGTCGTCATATTCGAAGGTCGGCACGCCGCCGGAGATTATTGTTGTTTCAATCGCCGCTTCCCATAGTTCATCGGGCGTTCCCTTGTGGATACGCAAGGCCTGCGGGGGATCGTGCAGGACGAGCCGCGCAGCCGCTTGCAGCATCATATAAGTCACGTCATTCGTTGCATCGTTGCCATGTTTGTCGACACCGCCGAGCGTCATGAGCATGCCGCTCGTGTAACCGGATACGCCGCGACCTGAGGTTGAAGGTCCCATTTTATTCATCTCTGCAGTCTTTAAGTAAAAAAGATCCAGTATTTCTTGCCCCTCTTCCGGTGTTAGGACGCCAGAGGCAATGTCGGCTTTATAAAAATCGCCAAGATACTGGTCCACACGCCCAAAGCTGATACCGTGCTGCTGCCCGTCAAGACACATACCAATGTGATACAGATAAAGGCATTGAACAGCGTCATGGTAGCTCTGGCAGGGATTTTCAATAATTCTATTTAGGCATTCAGCCATTTTGTGGAGTTCTATTTTTCTAAGCGGATTTTTTTCATAACCGGCGAGTTTCACGCAGGCATCAGCATACCTTTTAGACAGCGTCATCATTCCCTCAACGACGATGACGGCAGCGCGATAAAAAGCATATTTTTCAGCGTTCCGACCGTAGAGACGACCCTCCAGAAATGCTATTTTTTGTAGCGCTTCATCTCTAATTGCGCCAAAGCCTTTGTGGATGACTTTATTGTAATTTGAACAAAAATGGCCGATTGGCATGATACAGATGGTTTTGCCGCCAAAGGCCGTGACGCCGTTGCCGACACATTTCTGATAGCCATCCGGGATATATTCGCTGAGCTTGGCACTGTTGTTTTCCTTCTCCCAGAAATCCACAACGCTGAGCACATAATCAATATCCTCCTGATCAACGAGGTAGTTATCCGTCGCTCTGTTCAATAGTGTGCCGTTTTCCCAGTCGCGCCGAAACCATGCGATTCCGCCGAATTCCGGATTCAGCGAGGAGCCCCTGTATGTTGTCGCCTGGCTGCCGACAATGATTTCATCCGGATTTATATGAATCGGCAGCTTCTCGCACAGATTCTTAAAGTTTTTCGCTCTTTTTAAAATGCCTGTCAGCTGGGTATTCTCCTGATAAAATTCAGTCACTATCTTTAAACGGGCGGTACAAAGCTGCGGGGTGGTGGAACGATACCGCTCGCGTACTCTTTTGACACGTTCCGTCATTGGTTTCTGAATAAACATAGCCTTACCTCCAAGATTTCTCTATGAGCATTGTATCGAATGGAAAATCAAAAGAGAAATAGTAATTACTTTGTCACATATAAACAACTTCAATAAGCAATGCTGCGATCACGCTGAGATCACATTGACATAAGGAACACATGCGGTATACTTATTTTCAAGGCGTGTTTGTGACGCCACGAATATAAGGGGTTTTACCGTATGAGAAGCATATTTGATCCCGTCGACTTAAACGGAAAAGTTATCGTTAAGAACAGACTCTGCCGCAGCGCGACAGAAGAGGGACTTTGCATTAACGGCGCTCTTAATCAAAAGGTCAATGATGTCTATACGGCGCTAGCCGAGGGTGGTACCGGTCTGATTATCAGCGGAATGACCGAAGTATCCAAGAGCGGTTTATTCGTGCCGGGCATTGCTGTTGCTTATCATGAGGATTATGCGGAAAAGCTGAAGCCCATCTGCGATACAATGCGCCAAAACGGCGCTGTATTCATTGTCCAGCTTGCGCACAGCGGTTTTAAGTCACGAGGGCTGCCCAATCCCTTGCTGGCGCCTTCGCCGATTGATACAGCCCCGGGTGTAGAGACCAGAGAAATCAACAAGAAAGAGATTGCCGGTATCGTTAAAGATTTTGCAATAGCCGCAAAAAAGGCAAAAGCTGCCGGTGCCCACGGTGTTCAGCTTCACAATGCGCACGGATATCTCCTCAGCGCCTTCTTCAGTCCGTTTTCAAACAGACGGGCTGATGAATACGGCGGAAGCCGGGATAACAGGGCGCGGTTTATTATTGAGGTGTATGACGCTGTCCGGGCTGAAACCGGCGATGATTTTGTCATTGGTATAAAAACACACTGTTCCGATTTCACCGATCCCTCGATATCATTAGAGGACGCTATTTGGCTGATTAATACGCTTGGCGACAGAGGACTTGATTACGCTGAAATCAGTGCCGGATTATTCCCCAAGGAAGAATGTCTTGAAAAATATATCCCCGAGCCGCAAAGGTCAGACGAGCCGCCGTATTACCGCGCTGCCGTCAAAATCGCCGAGCAAGTTTCAATCCCGATTTACTCTGTTTTTGGCTGGCGCTCGCCAGCTATCATGGATCGGAGCCTAAACGAGAGCGAAATTACGGGTTTTTCCATGTGCAAGCCGTTGATACGTGAACCAGCGCTTGTGAACAGATGGAAAGGCGGAGATGTGACGCTGGCGAAATGTACGGGCTGTTATGCCTGTGGTAAGCACTCGTCGTTTGTCGTATTTTGCCGGGAAGCGCCGAAAGAGATGAAACCGGCGGAGTGGTTTGGATGTTTCTTGGACAAAAAAAAATAGCACAGATTATTGCGGAGGTGGCAGAAAGTGGACAACAACAAGCTTGAATATTTCATATCGGCTGCGCAGTCGCTGAATTTCTCAGAGGTCGCAAGGACGCACTATATTTCTCAGCCGGCAGTCAGTCACCAGATCAGCCTGCTCGAAGAGGAGCTTGGCGTCCTGCTTTTTGTCCGCGTCGGGAGACAGCTTTTTTTGACAACCGAAGGCGAACTGTTTCTGCCGCAGGCTCTTCATATACTTCAGGATATGCATGAAGCGACACAGCTTGTCCAACGGCATAAGCAGGGCAAATCCGGTAAGGTCTCTGTCATTGTGGCGAATACAAACATTGTGCCATATAAAAAGTGCCTCGCCGAGTTTTCAAAGCGTTACCCGAATATTCTAGTGGATACGACGATTGCCTTGGGGTATGAGCAGACGAACGAGATTTCAAAAGGAACCTTCGACTTTTGCTTTATCGCCGAATATATGATTGCTGACAACGTCAATTTGGAATACACCATCACGCAGCAGGATATGCTTTGCCTCGTTATGCCAAAGTCCTATCCGCCTATAACAGATATGAATGATTTTTCTCAGCTTGATGACTATCCATTTATCAGCATCAGTTATGAGAGCGCGCCGCTGCTGAAGGAGGAAATCCAAAATGTATGCCAGCAGAGAAATTACTACCCGAAAATAATCAACCAATATAACAGATCGGAGGCGGTTCTCTGGTCGGTTGACGCCGGCGTGGGTATTGGAGTTGTGCCGATATCCCTCGTCAGCTTGTACTCCACCGAGAATTTAACCTGCCTCCCGATTCCCGGTGACGACTGTGTTGTCAACTGCGTCGCGGGCTGGCCGCGCGTGATCAAGAATAATGCGGCTCTGAAATTCCGTGAGGTTGTACTTGACCTCTATCCCAAACAGCCGACAGCGGCAAAGAGCAAACAGGTCCACGAATAAAGATCGCCCCGTCTTTGCAAAATGCAGGACGGGGCATTTTAAACGGCGTTTATTCGTTATTTTTATATGATGCAACGTTTTTTCTATTTCTCATTTAGTCTTTTTTAGTATAAGTTTATATTGCTATGCTCGCGCGTTATAACTCCGAATTACAACAAAGGCTGGTAGCTTATGATCGTGTTTTCAAATATGCTGCTTATCGACGGATTAAGCAGCGCGCCGATTAAAAACGCTTACGTGGTTGTCGATGGTCGGTATATAAAAGAAGTCGGTCAAGGTCCGGCACAATTCTCATATGCGCAGGTTGTCGACCTGCAAGGTCGGACGCTGATGCCCGGCCTCACCGACGCGCACATCCATCTGGGCGGGCCTTTCAGCTTCGAAGACGCTCCTCTCCTTGGCGGACCGGCGACCGGTTGGTATGCCGACAACAGGAATCGGCTGTTGGATTTCGGCATAACAAACGTCCGCAGCGGCGGTGATTTCGAAAGCGATATGATACAGTTTCGGAATATGATTGAGACCGGCGAACTCGAAGGTCCCCGAATAAGCATATGCGGCAAGGCTTTTCAGCCTGTCGGAGGGCATCCCGCCTATACGGTTTGGCAGTCCTCAAAGGACGTGCTTACCCAGGCTGTCGTGTCGCCGGATACAGAGCAGCAGGCCAGAGAAGAAGTCAAAAGGCAGCTCCAGATGAGCGTCGACCATATAAAGTGTTTTCTGGCTGACGATAACTATATGGATCCCAAGCTTAAAGCACCGAAGCTGGATTTACGAATTTTATCAGCCGTTATTGAGCAAGCGCACCGACTCGGACACAAAACGATGGTGCATTGTCAGGAACCCCTATTTGCGCTGGAGGCTTTAAGCGCGGGAGCCGATTCCGTCGAGCATCTCATCTGCAGCGGTCATGAAAATGATCCCCTGCCGAAAGAACTGGCTCACGCGTTTATAAAAAACAATGCTTATCTTGTACCGACGCTTGCTGCTGCTTATTATTATGGATTCAACTCATCAATCCAAAATAGCCAGGCGCGCGCAGTGCATGATCTGTATAACCAAGGCGTTAAGCTCACCGTGGGCACAGACGCCGGCACACCGGCTATCCCTGTTGGCGAATCCGTACATAAAGAAATTGAGCTTTTCGTCAGAGCGGGCATCCCGCCAATGGACGCTATTATCGCCGCAACCCGCCACGGCGCTGAAATTGTCGGCTGTGATGCCTTTGGAATCATCGCGCCCGGAATGCTTGCCGACCTTATTATCATTGATGGTAACCCGTTGACAGATATAACCTGTACAAAAAACATCTGTCTCGTTATGAAAGAAGGTAGGATACTGAGGGAAAAACCTTAGAGGAGCCTCAGCGACTAGCGTACATGTGGCAGCTTCACAATTTTTCGATACTGATATTATTTAGGAGGTTTATACATGGCACAAAAATCAAGAATTCACCAGCGACTTGAAAAGCCGCTCATCTGGCGGGAGGGACCGAAGGGGCTATATCCCTTTCCGCTTTTCTGGATGGAGGGCGCAACAGATTTTGAGGGTTTTAACGGCAGTCTATGCCTCGCATTTATCAAGGAGCCCTGCCAGTTCCACCCGACGGAGGGCATGATTGTCCATCCTTATGATGAGGTGCTCGTGTTCGCATCCACCAACGTCAAAGACATGCTGGACTTAGGCGCTGATGTCACTGTCGAAATCGGAGATGAACGAGAAAGTTATACGTTTAACGAAACGCAGGTGGTATGTATCCCCAGAGGTACACCGCATGGGCCAGTGAAGGTCAGCAATGTCAGGCATTCGTTTTTGCATTATGTTATCACGCTTGATCCCGTGTATAGCGCGGCTGTCATACCGACGAGCGCACTGAAGGCCCCTGTGCTCGGCAGCGATAAATATAAGGAGTATGCCCGCGTTTTTAAATGGATTGTCGATCCGGTCACAGGTCTGCGCATCCAAGATCAGTACGCAAACCCGGAAGAGGGCCTCGCTGTCCAAAAAAGCAACCTGGACGCGCGCGGCGTCTCGCACCCCAGGAACAAAGGTGATAAAGGTCCCGGTAACGCCGAAAATATCATCTGGCTGTTCGGTTCGGCAATGCAGGGCTTTGAACTCAACACACTTTGGGGACATTATACAGACCCAGGTATATGGCACCGTGCCGGGGAGTCGCACAGTCATCCGGCTGAGGAGGTTCTTGTCTACATAGGGCTTGACGCAGATGATCCGCTTAATTTGGGGGCATGCTGTGAAACGGCGCTCGGCGAAGAGGATGAACGGTATGTTTGCACCCAACCAACGGCTTACGTACAGCCTAAGGGCTTTTCGCATCTTCCGCAGATTACGCGCTGGGTTGACAGACCTTTCGGGTTCCTAGTCATCGACCTTGATTGCACGCATGATTCACCATGGAAAAATCGGGATGGCACCAAAACACTTTATGAAAACTAATCTGCAATATATCCGGCGGTAAACGAGCACCCCTGCGTGAATAATGTAATAAAAGTCCCGTAATTTTGCGATTACGGGGCTTTTTATCATAATCGAGGTGATTGTCTATGCCTTTATTTCGCCCACGGGTGTCGCCTTTAGAGCACGCACTCTTCGCTGTTCACGCAGGTAATCCAGCAAAAGCGCGAGAATCAACAAAACGCCCTGTGAAATGATTTGCCAATATGCAGGCAGGCGTATAACGGTCAATCCATTCTTGAAAATATTCAGCATCGCGAGACCTAAGAACACCGCGCCCATACCACTTGAGCCGCCGCCCATGAACGATACGCCTCCAATGATGGCCGCAGTAATGCCGTCCATTTCAGACCCGAGGACGGACGTTGGTGACCCGTTGTGCATTCTGGCTGCCAGAACAGTTCCGGCTAAGGCCGCGATCGCGCCGTTATTTATGAACATGACGGTCGTCATTCTTTTTGGATTAATGCCGGCAAGCCGCGCAGCATTTTTATTCCCGCCACATAGCATGATGCGCCTGCCGAATCTTGTTCGAGCGATCATAAATCCATATACCGCCATGAGTACGATCATGATTAAAAACGGTAGCGGAAAAACCCAGAGTGTCGCTGTGCCGAGTTCCCAGAACACGTGGTTATTAATTGTAATATTCTGCGAGCCTGTAATGACAAGCGCAACACCCTGCCACACCGACGCCATGCCGATGGTCGCGATGAACGGCATAAAATTAAGTATATTTGCCAGAAAGGCATTAAACCAACCGGCGGATATTCCGAATAAAATCGTCAGTAAAACAGCCAGCGGCCATGCCATACCGGTCTTAATCATCACAGCCACAAGTACGCCTGAAAGGCAACCTATGGCACCGGATGAAAGGTCGATCGTGCCGCTCATCAGCAGGCAGGCCATTCCCACGGTAATCGTCCCTGATAGGCTGCATGCATTCATAATGCTCCGCAGATTATCCCCACTGAGATAGTTCGAGTTCATAATTTGAAAGATAACAATCAGAACGATTGTTATGACAGCGAGGCTAAAGCCCTTGGATTTCACAAATTGCTCCAGCGTAGACTTAATTCTCATGACGCTCCTCCTAATCAAGCATGGCGAGCGCAAGTACGCCGGCCTCAGTTGCCTCTTTTCGCTCCACGCGCCCGGTGATATGGCCGTTGTGCATGACAATGATTGAGTCAGCGATATTGATGACCTCCGTCAACTCGGAGGATATTAGGATAATGCCGATTCCAGCCTTGGCAAAATCACAGATTACCTGATATATCTCAGACTTCGTGCCAACATCTATGCCCTTTGTCGGTTCATCAAGTATCAATATCTTAGTAGCCATTTTTGCAGATGTCCATCTGCCCAAGATGACCTTTTGCTGGTTGCCTCCTGATAATTGACTCACAATTTTATCAGAAGATGGCGTCTTGATCGAATATCGTTTTATTGAGTCCTTAACAAGATCTTCCGCTGCTCTCGAGTCAAGTAGCAGCCCGCGGCGGAGCTTTTTGAATACCGGCATACATATATTGTCTGTTATAGAACGCAATAACGCGAGGCCCTGATCTTTCCGGTCTTCAGGGCACAATGCCATACCGGCGGCAATTGCATCCTTCGGCGACTTAAATTCCACCTTCTTGCCTTCTATTTTAATTTCGCCTGAAATAATCGAATCAGCGCCGAACAGAGCGCGGGCGACCTCGGTTCGTCCGGCCCCAACCAACCCGGCCAGTCCTATGATTTCGCCTTTGCGAAGGCAAAAGCTAATGTCTCGAACATACGCCGTCTTGAGTCCATTTACCTCTAAAAGAACATCGCCGAATTTGTCATTCCTGCGGAGCTTTGCATATGTATCTCCAATATCGCGTCCTACCATTGCTTTTATCAGCGCACCTTCTGTTGAATCCGCTGTATTCAGTGTGGTGATAAGGCAACCATCTTTTAGTACTGTAATCTCATCTGAGATACTAAATATCTCCGGCAGGCGATGGGAAATGTAGATAACAATTTTTCCTTCTGTTTTCAGCTGTTCAATGAGCTTGAACAGTATGGTAATTTCCGATTCGGTCAGCGGTGCCGTCGGTTCGTCAAACGCAATTATTTTAGAATTCCGGCGATATGCTTTCATAATCTCAATCATTTGTTGATATGCAATCGGAAGTCTCCCTACAAGCTCATTCGGGCTGATGCGCAATCCGAATTTGTCCAAAATCATCTGAGTCTCGCGCTTCATTGCAGCAATATCAAGAATTCCTGTTTTCTTGGCAGGCAAATCACCGGCGAATATATTCTCCATGACGCTCATGGACGAAACCAGCTGCCGCTCCTGATAAATAACGCTTATTCCAGCTTTTATCGCATGATAAGGCGATGTGAGCTTTTGCATCTCGCCATCAATGCTAATATGTCCCTTGTCCGGTTGCAGGTCCCCGCTCAATATCTTAAGCAGCGTACTTTTACCGGCTCCATTCTCACCCAATAGCGCCATAACCTGTCCGCCTTTAACGCAGAAGCTCACGTCTTTAAGGGCCTGAACACCCGGGAAGGATTTACTCACACCGCAAAACGTCAGAGATTGTGCCATACGTGTCCCTCCTTTTAAATATTTCATGTGTTGCGGCTAATTAATCTTTCCTGTCCGCCTCTGATTTAAAAAGTCTAGAGCTAATGCAATAATAAGCAGTGCTCCCGATGCAAAGACCTGCCAGTAAGGACTCAGCCGTATAACTGTCAGACCGTTGCTGAATCCACTTAAAAGCAAAAGCCCGATGAATGCGCCGCCCATACCGCCCGCCCCACCTCCAAATGACACGCCGCCTAATATTGCTCCGGTAATCCCTGCGAATTGCCCGTTTCCGACACCGTCCATAGTCCCTGCTTTAAAGCGCGCGGCAAGCAGGCATCCGGCCAATCCTCCTAAAACGGCGTTATTGACAAACAGAACGTACGATATTTTTTGGGGATTAAGGCCGGCGAGCCAGGCGGCGTTCGGGTTGCTGCCAATAAGATAAACGTTTTTCCCGAACACTGTTTTTGCCAATATGAACCCGTAAATAAGGAGCGCCGCCAATGCAATAATGATCGTCACAGGGATGATATCAGCGATCTTCCCACTGCCAAGATACAGAATAACGCTATCCTTTATCGGGATTGCAGACGAGTTGCCTATCATGTATGTGGTACCTTTCACGATAGACGCCACGGCCAAGGTCGTGATAAAAGCTTGAAATCCAAATCTATTGACAAGTACAGCATTTAATAAACCAATTACCCCAGCGACAGCAAGCGTTACAATAAGCGCGAGAGGCCATGGAAGTCCAAGTGTCGTTAATAAACTTGCCAATAACACACCGCTCATGTTGGCAATATTGCCGGTTGATAAGTCAATCTGCCCTGATATCATCAGAGGAACCGCACCGACAGTGAGCAGCGTTGTGATCACCATCGTGCTGAAAATATTCCTGATGTTTTTTAGTCCTATGTATGACCCCTTTGAAACGACAGCAAAAAATACTGTCATTAAGGTCAGTAAAACGATCAGTACAAAAATTTTGGATTTGACGATTCTTTTGATTACCCTTGTCATTTCCGAGAATTCCTCCAATTTAGAGTATGTGGAATATCAGTAAATAGCCGGGTGAATCTTGAGTTAGAGATTCACCCGGTTTGCGCTGATTCTTGAGAATTAGTTTAAAACGGAGCCTTCTCCACTAAGTCCGCTAAAAATTCCTTGTAATTCTCTTTCGTCAGCATCGTTGAATAAATAACATTATTGGCATACGTGTCACCCGGGGCGACACTTTCAGGCCATAGAGTCTCCGGCGTTGCTTCACCTTCAATAAGCGCGAGAATACCGCACATCGTGGGCTCGGTAAAGTACTGCAGCGGACTTGTGAGTGCCGCGACCCAGCAACCTTCGTAATCATTGTCCCAAGAGTCAAATAGTGTCGTTCCATCTTGGCTGACGACTATGGCCTTACCTATTTTGTCCATATCCTCACATGCGCGCGACGCGCCAACGCCGTAGGGTTCCATGCAGGTGCAGATAATCCAGTGAGAGATGTTGGAGTTTGAGCTTATAATGGTTGACACAAGGGTGTATGCGGTTTCAGCATTAAAGGCAAGCCCCGCGGCGTCCGCTACGAAATAATTATCCATATTAAATCCAGAACCAGTTGCTTTCTCTGATAGCCACCCTTTTGTGCCTTCCTCGGTAAGGTGCAAATTAGGAATTACTGAGTAGTCTACAAATATGACGCCAAGATTGGCTGTATCAACACCCTCGCCGAGGTATTTGGAATAGTTATCCCAAGCCCAACTAATCTGTTCGCGGCCAGCCCAAGCACTATCCATTGTAACGCCCGGCCACATCATCTTGCCGTCGGCACTGCGCAGCGTCGACATTGCAGGGAGCCATGCTTTAATATCAAGTTCTTTGGCGTATTCAATTGTTTTGTCAGCTAAAACTGGATCGCCATCTAAAATATAGCCATCATAACCCTCGTTTGCGTATACCTCCATTGTTGAATAGAAGGTGTCCATGGTTGGTGCGTCCATTCTTGTGTAATCAATGTTTAATACTGAAGCCCAACCCTTAAAATTGGCCTCAAGCAGTTCCCCGAATGTGCCGCCCTGATACGATATGTATACAACCTTGTATGGGTCTCTGCCGGCGTAGTCGCGCTCCGGGTTATACCAGCCGATTTTACTCGTATCAGCAGAAGGCGCGTCACTGGGTACTGTACTTGGGCTGACAGCCGGCGACGAACTTGGCGACGAACTTGGCGTCGTGCTCGGCGCGGCATTCGGCGTCTCTGTCTTTGCGCACGCAAAGAGCGTGACAGCCACGAGCACAGATAATAGGGTTGCAACAACTTTTTTCATTCTTATTACCCTCCATTAATTTTTCTGAATTAATATTTTAGTTTTATATCTCTCCATCCACAATTTTCTATATTCGTCCTCCTTTCGTAACAATTCCGGACAATTTGTGACGCCGCCATGTCTTCGAACGGGTTGCTGTCAAAATGATGAGCTCAGCAAGTTTGCTGGGCTCAACAGTACCGATTTTCCGTTCCGTCGAGTATACTGTTCGGCGTCACAGATCAAGATGCAGTCGCAACAACAATCGTTTTTCACGCAACTTTCCACAAATAAACAGCACAAATTATGACGATCTTTTACCATAACCACCAATAGATTGGCTTTATTGTACTGCCTCCGCCCGAAAAACACCAATAGAAAAAAGCTTGGATCATATAAGCAATTTATTTAAACAGACCTATTTGATACGACTAAAACTCAGAGCTTAAGCCAATGGACACAGATAAACAACACCCCGAATTTCGAGCCGGATATACGGCTCAAAATTCGGGGTGTCGCTCATTTGCGAAAACGGCGGTTTATTCAAAGGCAAAATAATAGGGGTGAAATTTTTAGCCTTGCGGTAATCGCCTTTTGGTCAACCTCAGGCGCCATAGAGGACCGTCGGCAGCCATGTGGCAAGAGCCGGGAAAACCATGATGATGATCATCGCTATAACGATGGCGATGACGAACGGCCATACGCCGGAGAATATCGTATACAGAGGCACATGTTTGGCAAATCCCTTCATATAGAAGCAGTTCAGGCCGACAGGAGGCGTAAGACCGCCGAGACAAAGGACCAGGACGATAAGGACGCCGAACCATATGCCATCGTAGCCGAGGCTTGCGAGTATGGGCGCAAAGATGGGAACTGTGATCAGTATTATGGCAATTCCATCTATAAACATTCCGAGTATGAAATAAATTGCAATGACGATACCCAGGAGCACCCATGGCGCCACATCAAGCGTCACGACGAAGTTCGCCATCACCGACGGTATCGTGGACAGCGTAAACATACGGCCGAACAGTGTACCGCAAGCGATAATGAAGAAAACCATGGCGGCAAGTTTTACAGAAGCAACAAGACACGTCATGAGTTTTTTCCAATTGACCTTCTTCTCAACAAGGCCTATAAGTAACATCCCCATAGCGCCGACAGAAGCAGCCTCGGTCGGCGTGAACCAACCGGCAAACATACCGCCTATCGAGAGGAGGAAGATGATGATAACTTCTATCAGTCCGCCTTTTCGGACAGCAGTCCAGCGCTGGGACCAGGTGGCTTTTTCAGACATGGGCGCATATTCGGGATGTCGTTTGACGACGATCCAAATTGCGATTATCTGGAGAACCATCAGTAGAATACCCGGAACAATACCGGCAATAAACAGCCGGCCTATAGATTCTTCCGCAGTGACACCGTAGATGATCATCGTCGCACTGGGCGGAATTAAAACAGCCAGTGAAGAACCGGCGGCGATAGCTGCTGTTGAAAAGCTGTCTTTATACTTGCGCTTTTCCATTTCAGGTAGAGCAACGGTGACCATTGTGCCCATTGTCGCAGGGATAGAACCGCATATAGCGCCGAAAAGAGCGCTGGCGACCTGAACAGAGGAAGCGATGCCGCCTCGTTTATGGCCTATGAATTTATCCGCGGCATTAAACAGACTTTCACCTATGCCCGAATAACTGGCCAAAAAACCCATGAGGCCAAATATAGGCGCAACCGTAAGGGTATAGGATGCGAAGCTCGTAAATATATCAGAAGAAACCGCTTGAAATGCAGCAGCGGGTGATTTCATAAAGAGCATTCCCACAACTGCCCAGAGCAGCATTGAAATTGGTACGGGGAGGCCGAAGAACATGAAGACAATGAATCCGATAAGCGCGATGATGCCGATCATAATAGGGTCCATACTTTTTCACCCCCCTTTCTTAGAATTCTGATTTTATTTCGGTATTTGCGGCTATTTCATCAATCGTGAGCTTTTTGTTTTCGATATTTTTATGACTTGTAATCATATTGTAGACTCTAATAATAAAGGCGATGATAAAGAAGAAAAGTCCGACGCAGATCAATAAGACAAGTATCCAAATGGGTATACCCAGAGTACCGGTTACAGAGCCGTCCGCTAGCTTCTTTGCTATCATGCCAACCTGATTATAGAGAACGTATGTCATAAAACAGATCGTTACGAAATACATAAAAATGCTGATGATACTGGAAATACGCGGCTTCATTCTGTCAAGCAAGACGTTGACTATGATGTTGCCGCCGGTCAGCTCGTTTTCTGCAAGCGTCAGCGATACAATAACAAGCATACCGTACTGCACTAATTCATACGTTCCGAGTATGCCGGAGTTGAAGAATCCGCGCATTACAACATGAACGCAAACGAGAATGCACATCAGGAACAAGATAATTCCCGATAATTTCGCAAGCCATGATGTCATCATGGAAAACGTGGAGACAAATTTTTTCATATTCTTGGCCGCAACCTCTCTTGCCTCAAATTTGAGTTGTGACTTACAACAATGATGGAAAGGCGAATATTGTGTTGTAATATGCAATTCATGTTCATCGCTAATGCTCACCGGAACGCCATGGCGCTCCGGTGAGCTTATTATTGGTCGCCTCTTATTGAGCTAGCTTTGAATTATTTTGCATATTTTGTGTTGTACGTTTCCGCCAGTTTCTTGAAGAGCTCAAGGTTTGTCGTGCCGTTAAAGCCCTTGGTATCAAGGTCCTTCGCGTAGTCCGTCTGCAGATAGCCGGAAGCGCCGATCATTTTGTCAAGGTTAGCCTGGTCGAACTCAACAACCGTAAGCCCGTTCGCTTTGAAATTGTCGTAAGCAATCTGAGCATCAGCGTCTCTGCCGGCAGCAAGGAACTCATCAAACGCAACAGCGGTGGTCTCTGTGATGGCCGTCTGTTGGTCTTCGGTCAGAGAGTCCCAAACACCCTGGTTCATGACCATGACATAGGTGCCGAAATAGTAAGGATCTTTAACAGCATACTTTGTTACTTCGTAAAGCTTCACACTGTTGCCGGCATGCGCAAGACCATAGAAGCCTTGAACAACGCCGGTTCTCAGACCTTCATAAACTTCAGAGAAGACCATAACGGTCGGGGTCGCTCCATAAGCTGTGATAATCGGAGCCTGGGAGGCGCCTGCGCGGATCTGATGTCCGGCAAGATCTTCGTACTTCTCAACGGGGAATGTGGTCATGATGCAGCCGTTGCCTTGACCAAGAGCGTAGAGAAGCTTG
Source organism: uncultured Eubacteriales bacterium (assembly GCA_942492735.1). Classification (GTDB taxonomy): domain Bacteria; phylum Bacillota; class Clostridia; order Oscillospirales; family Oscillospiraceae; genus Sporobacter. Next base: position 1,906,485 of record OW818648.1, on the reverse strand, counting down.
AAATCGGAAAGCTCTTTGGGTTGAGTCTGCGAGAACCAATCATTGACGGTATAGGATGCGGCTTTGCCGTTAGCAAAATTTATGCCGGGGTACTCCATCAAGTAGCTTTCAGGAAGGTTACCGGAGCCATACGCAACAGGGAAGAAGGTGATATCAGCAAGACCGTTTTTTACTGCATCAAGTTCCTCAGGCGCGGGGCAAAGCGTGCCGCCGGCATAGAGGGTGAAGTCAACAGTGCCTTCAGTGGCTTCTTTGATCATTTCGAGGTATTTGACACAATCCTTGGTGGTATTGTCTACATCTCCGAGATACATGGCGAATGTGAGGTTTACCTTAGTCGCATCAGAAAAATCCAATTCCTCTTTTGCAGGGGCTTCCGAAGGCGCAGCCGACGGGGCAGTTGACGGGGCAGTTGACGGGGCAGTTGAAGTTGGCGCTGCCGAAGACGGAGCGGCTGTAGATGGATCTGCGGCGGGCGCATTGCTGGCACAACCAGTGAAAAGTGCTAATACAAGAAGTAATGACAGTGTAATGCTAAGTAGTTTCCTCATCTTTTCTATTCCCCTTTTCATTTTTTGAGATTCATGATAATTATATGTAAGCGTTTCCGCTTAACTTTATACAATTTTACACTTTTTTAAAAAATATGTCAATCAGTTGTTATCTTTCCACTTACAAATTAACAGCAGTTTTTTTGTTTATCTTATACCATCCATCGAAGATTAGTTGCTTGAGTATTGGGCAATTATATGAATAACCGTTGTCTAAATCCACGATTTTTAGGATTCTATTTTTTCTAACATGCAATTGTTTCAGTAATTTGATGTAATAACATGTAATATCGTGTAAAAACTCTTAACTCTTAGAATAAGCACGACAAGCAACTATTTACGGCTGATTGTTCGCGAATGGGTACACGTCAAACTAAAATGAAGCAGAAAATAAACAGAGAGCGGCGCAAGCGCTTACTCTCTGTTTTGTTCATTAATAAAATGTTATCCACACGGTTGATAATTTATTCGTAGTATTCGGGAGCGAGCCGCAGTGTCCTGAACTGCTCTATATCGTGTGCGAATATAACCTTAGCCTTATACTTGTTCTCCAGTTCGCGGATCTTTTCTATTGATTCAAAACAGGATTTGCTGTCCACTGTCACGCCGGACAGCCGCACCGGAGGACCGTAATTCAGCGCCATATTAAGCGAGTCGACGGGGAAAATATATGTTTCCTTTTCAAGATGGATCATGAGTGCCATCAGTCCTGCTGTATGGCCGGGCGTGAAGAGAAGCTCGACGCCGGGAGCAAACTCTATATCCTTGTTGTCGAGGAAATGATATTTTTGTACCGGCTCGATGACATCGGCTTTACAGGTGCCGCCGGTGGCGTTGGGGTCCTGGGAGGAGTAAACCAGCAGCAGGGCTTTCATAAAATCTTCCTTGTTGACATAGACATCGGCCGAATCCTTAAAAAGATATAGCCCGCCGGCATGGTCGCAGTGCATATGGGATAAAACAACGGTCTCTATATCTGAAGGCGTGAGGCCCACACTGGCCAGCTGATTGACAAGCAGCTGGTCTTCGGTGTGATAGTACGGCGCAACTTTGTGGGACATAGGAGACCAGCGGCCGTTCATACCGTCGGGATGGCAGCCAGTGTCAAACAATATCCACCCTTTATCGGGGTTGTTGATTAAAACGCAATAGACAGGTATCTGTATCCACTGCGCCGGCGGATTTTTATTGTCCAACGTCCCAATGTTGGAGTTGGCGACCATCTGATTTTTGTCCAGTTCCAAATATCCGTTATCCAGAATATAAAACTTGTTACCCATGATATGCTTATCTCCTTTGGATAAAATTTACGAGGCAATCCATTGACTCAGTATTGCGTCAGTCAATGACGTGCATGGTCATACCGCCGTCAACAGGGACGGAAAGGCCCGTAATGAAAGACGCCGCGTCCGAACAGAGCCACACGGCCGTCTCCGCCATTTCAACGGGCTTGCCCATACGTTTCATAGGCACAACCTTTGAAAACATCGCTCCGGCGTTCGGCTCTGTTGCGGTCAGGTTGTCGAACAAGAGCGTGTCCATGGTTGGGCCGGGCATGATGCAATTAACGCGGATACCGGAGGTCGCGCATTCAGCCGCCGCAATCTGGGTGAGCTTACACAAGCCGGCTTTACTGGCGCCATAGGCAGCGAATCCCGGATTCGCGACGAGGTTCGAAACAGAGGATGTGTTGACAATAGCGCCATAATTTTGCTTTAGCATCTGCCTGATCTCATGCTTCATACAGAACATCGCGCCTTTGACGTTGGTATCCATTATGGCATCCCAAAGCTCTTCCGTGTATTCGGAAATCGGCACAATAGGCAGACGCTTTCCGTCCGGACCGACACCGGCGTTATTTGCGGCAAAGTCCAGGCGTCCATAGATCTCCACGGTTTTCTTAACCATTTCCTCGACCTCTTCTTCCTTGGAGACGTCGCAGCGAATAAAAGCCGCCTCGCCGCCGGCGGCCTTAATTGCAGCAGCCACAGCCTCGCCGTCCTGAACGTTTTTGCGTGTGGCTACGACAACCTTCGCACCCTTTTGGGCAAATAAATGAGCAATCGCCATTCCTATCCCGGTCGCGGCTCCGGTAACCAAAGCGACTCTTCCCTCAAAAATCTTTTCCATGCTGTATTTCCCCTGTCTTATTCCTTCAATTCGCCCAGGATTCCCGGTTCAAAACCCGTCATAAATTCATTTTTGATGTCCTGCAGCTTCACGATGTGTGGGGCAATCTTGTGGGCTTCCCACGCGTCCCTGTCGCTCCAGCGCTCGACGAAGTAAATGTCATTGTCGTTCATGTACGGATAATAATAGTCATAGCTCATATTACCGTTTTCCTTCTTTATTTCGGCGTAGATCCCCGTGTCGTAAATAACCTTCATGAACTCGTCTCTCTTGCCGGGTTTAATTTTGTACGTACCGCTGACAATCAACATTTTTCGTTCCTCCTAAAGTTGCTGATTTTAAACAACATAAATTCCTTAGATATCCTTACAGTACCAGTACGCCTGACCGATGGCATCACCAATGACGCCCACCTTGTCCGCGTCTCCAATGATGTAGGTCTCACCGACCACGCCAGCCAGCTCAGATATTGCTGCTTTGTTGGGCTTCACGCCAAAGGCGATGACTGCTGTATCGCACGCGAGCTTGACGCACGCGCCTTGCGCGTTCTTCACGATGACGCCGTCCTCGCAGAATTCCTGAACAGTGCAGCATCCCATCAGCTTGACATTGTTCTCAGCGAGGAGCCTTGTGAGACTTGGCCTGTTGAAGAAAATGAGGTCTGCGTAGAAATTTTCCTCGGGGATCATGTCCACAAGGGTGACATCCTTCCCCTCCATGGCGATGCTCAGTGCACATTCGGACCCAGACAGTCCCGCGCCGCAGACGATAACCTTCTTCCCCGTTTCGGCGTGTCCCCTGTCGACCTCGACGACGCTCTTCACCTTTTGCCCGCCGATACCCTTGATGGGCGGGACAATAAGCTTGGCTCCGGCGGCGATGACGAGGGCGTCAGGCGCTTCAGCACGGATTGTTTCGGCGCAGGCCTCCATGCCGAGCACAATCCTGGCGCCGCACTCGTTTGTCTTTCGGACAGTGTACTCAAAGAACTTGCGGAAGCCGTCCTTGAAGGACAGCGCGGAGGCCTCCTGCAGTCGCCCGCCGAGCTTGTCATCCTTCTCGTACAGGACGACTTCGTGACCGCGCTCCGTGAGGTATTGGGCGGACGCCATGCCGGCGGGGCCGCCGCCGACGATCATGACCTTCTTTTTCTTCGTCGTCAATGTCGGCTTTTGTGTGCGGTATTCCCAGCCCATTGTCGGGTTGACGGCACAGCCTGCGAGATGGCAATCGGCATTATTTCTTTTAAGGCAGTACAGGCACCGCAGGCAAGGCCGGATTTCCTTTTCCTGGCCGCGCTGACCCTTGACGACGAATTCGCCGTCTGCCATGAGCGCTTTCGCCATGGCGACGATGTCGGCCTTGCCGGATTTAATGATCTCCTCAGCCTGCTCCAGCGTGGAAATGCCACCCACAACGGAGACCACAAGTTTCGGGCAGGCTTCCTTGAACGCGGCGGCATACTCGACGTTGACGCCCGCCGGAATATAATAGTTGGGCATATTATAGCTGAACGCCTCGCCGTAAAACAATGTTCCTGCCGAGACGACGATCATGTCAATGTACTTCTGGGCTTCCTTCAGGAAGCGGATCCGTTCGTCCATCGGCGTGCCGCCCGGGATGTGCTCGTTGCCGACGATGCGCATTTCAAAAGGAATGGCACCCTTCGTTGTGTCGCGGGCTGCCTCGAGAAGCTCCATAGGGAACCGCCAGCGGTTCTGCTCCGAGCCGCCGTATTTGTCTGTACGCTGATTCCAGGCGGTGGAGAGGAAGGCAGACATCAGATTGCCATGGGCGTAGTGGATCATGGCCATGTCAAATTTGGCGATCATGCAGCGTTTGATGGCCGCAATGAAATCGTCGATAACCGTCAGCATCTCGGCGCGGGTAATCTCTCGGTAACGCTTCGGATCGTGATGCGGCGACACGACGGAGGGAACCCATGCCTGCTGCCCCTCAGGCAGCGTTAAGCCGCCCCACTGACCGGCGTGGATGAGCTCCGCTGATAGCTTGCCGCCATATCTGTGTACTTCGTTGGAGAGCATGGTGAGCCCGCCCAGATCGTCATCGGAGGTGGCCGAAAGACAGGCATAGAAGTCGCGGCCCTCCCTGAAGTTTACCGGTGTAGAGCCGATGGTTATGAGCCCGGCGCCCGTTTTGGCCTGAGCGCTGACGAATTCGAGGAGCTCGTTTGTCACACTGCCCGACCGGTAGCCCGCGTGGTTTGATACGATAGGCGAATATTGAATGCGGTTTTTCAGCGTCATATTGCCAACCTGGATCGGCTCATATACATGAGGATATTTGTTCATTGGCATAATCTTCCTCCTAAAGCAGGTTTCTTCTATTTCCCTGTGTTATGATCATTATGGTATTTATGATGTCAGAAGTATCTGCCGATAGCACGCGAGATCTCATAGGCAGCACTTGTCGCGTTCGTGATGTTCTTCGGCGCGACGCAATCGCCCAGGATGTGAAACTCGGGAGCGCAGCCGTGAAGAGCAATTGTTTCCTCCTGCTTTGGACTCTGCCCGACCGCGTAAATAACGGTCTCAGCTTCAAGCAACGTCATGCCGTCGTCTATTAAGCAGATGACGCCATTGTCAGTAACCTCCAGGGCCTTTGTCTTGAGGCTGATATTTATTCCGTATTTCTCGATCTGGACAGCCAGTCCCTTGGCGTGCAGGTGATTTCCGCCGTTATTCAGAGCATCCAGCATTTCTATGATCGTGATTTTCTTACCCTGCTGCGCAAGAAAAATACCCAGCTCAACGCCTACCAGGCCGCCGCCAAGAATAACGACGGAACTGCCTGTCTTCTCAGGGTTCACATAGGCGTCCTCAGCTGACATGACATTCTCACCACCGGCGCGTTCGACCCCCTTAACCGGCGGTATTATCGGACGCGCTCCAAGCGCGGCGATGATCACATCGGCATCGAAAGCCCGGGCCAGTGCCGGTGTGACAGCGGTGTTGAGATGCAGCGTGATTGCCGGGTTCTCATGAACCGCTCGTTCCTGCGCGTTCAAATAGAGGTCCAGATTTTTCTTGAACGGGACCTTTTCCTCACAGCGGAGCGCGCCACCGAGACGGGCTTCCTTTTCGCACAGGATAACCTCGTGCCCGCGCTCGGCGCAGGTCAGCGCCGCCTGCATGCCGCCGATACCACCGCCCACGATCAGGACCCTCTTTTTCACTGCGGCGGGAATTGCGGACTTTTCTTCGTATTCACGGCCTGTTTTGGGATTGATGGCACAGTAGAACTTTCCATATGTCTGGACAGTCGAGAAGCAGGACAGACAGCGCATGCATTTTTTGATATCGTTCTCACGTCCGGTACGGAGCTTCATGGGCAAATCGGGATCTGCCAGGAGCGCACGCGCCATGGCGATGAAGTCTGCTTTTCCGGAGGCGATGATTTCCTCCATGAGCGCGGGATCGCTGAACCCCCCGACGGTGACGATTTTGGATTGTGAGACGTTTTTTTTGATCTCGTGCGCATAAACAGAATTGCAGCCTTCCTCGAGAAACATGCTGGGGTGGGTGATCGTAAACACATCGTCTCGCTCATGGCTGCCGGCTGAGACATGGATCATATCGGCATAACCGTCCAGCTGCCTGGCGAATGCAATACCCTCGTCGATGCCGTACCCCTCCGGATAGCACTCCGAGCCGCTGATGCGTATTTCTATCGGGAAGTTAGGACCTACCTTTTTCCGAATTGCTTTACAGATTTCGACCGCTAACCGCGAGCGGTTTTCGATCGACGCGCCGCCCCAGCGATCTTTTCGGGTGTTAAGCTTCGGATTGACGAACTGTGAGATGAGCCATCCGTGGCCTCCGTGGATGGTAACCATACTAAAGCCGCATTTTTTGGCAAAGGCGGCCGCATTCGCAAACCTTTCAATAAGCGCAATTATAAAAGCCTCGTCCATTTCATAGACCGTCCGTCCGTTGTCTTCCATGGCAACAGGACCGTAGGACGGTTCGCCGGTCGCCCGGTTGGCGTATAAACCGCAGTGGAGGATCTCCGCTGAAGCGATCGCGCCGTGTCGGGTGATAGCGTTGGCAATGTCATAAAACGAGTGAATCGACAGCGGGTCGTCCAGAAAAACGTGGTAGTTTCCAAAATCGCCGAATTTCTTATCTATATAGCAGCTGCCCACGGTGATCGTGCCAGCCCCGCCAATTGCCATGCGCTCATAATAGGCGGAAGCCTGGGGCGTATGATAATAACCGCCTTCTCGGTTGCCGACGGTATCAAGATAGCCTGTGGCGGAGGCGATGATCCTGTTACTGAAAAGGTTGCCTGCCACCGATAGAGGCTCAAACAGATGCGGGTATTTTAACGTCTCCATATCTTTCAAATGCAGTTTTGCTGCATTTCCCTTTCTGCATCGGAGCATTACTCCGGTCTTTGAGTTTTGAATTGATTGGCAGAGTTACAGCTGTTGCGCCAATTTTTGCTCCTTATCCTGCCCAAGGTACAAAGCGCGTACCCTTTCATCCTGTGCCAGTTCCTTCGCCGGTCCGGATAAAGCCACTTGCCCGGTTTGGAGAATAACGGCTTTATGCGCAAACGAAAGGACGGTTTCCGCATTTTGTTCAACAACGACGAGTGTCATGCCATGTTCCCGATTCAGTTTAACAAGGGTTTCGAAGATCTGATCGACTATCTGGGGTGCTAAGCCCATCGAAGGTTCATCTAAGACCATGAGTTTCGGTTTTCCCATTAACGCACGGCCAATCGCCAGCATTTGCTGCTGGCCGCCCGACAATGTGCCGGCGATTTGTTTACGGCGTTCATTGAGCACCGGGAAGAGTTCGAAAACAAACGCCATATCCTTGCTGATCTCCGCTTTATTCCGGCGCCTGCAGGCACCGAGTCTCAGATTATCAAGAACAGATAGCGTCGGGAATATGAGCCGGCCCTCGGGGACATGGCCGATGCCAAGATAAGAGATCTCTTGCATTGGCTTACCGGTAATATCCTTATCCAAGAAAGTTATCTTTCCAGATCGCGGCTTCAGTGCTCCTGATATCGTCCGCAGGAGGGTTGTCTTACCAGCGCCGTTCGACCCTAAAATCGTCAGGATTTCGCCAGGGTATACGTTCATGGAAACATCCCGGACTGCGCCGATCGACCCGTAGTATGTGGATACATTTTCAATAGTAAGAATCGGCTTGCAGTCTTCGCCACACAGATTTCTGGTGTCTTCTACGCCGATTTGCGCCCAGCTTGATTTATCCTTAACCCCGATATAAGCTTCAATAACTGCCTGATTCTGTTGGACCTCAGTGGGAGCCCCCACGGCAATCAGTTTCCCGAAATCAAGAACGAAAACATTGTCGGACAGTCCCATGACTAAATCAATATCGTGTTCAACGATCAATACGTTGATACCGGATTTTGCAATTTCAATAATCTTTTGAACCAATACGATGCGTTCTGCTCCGTTCATACCGGCGGCAGGCTCATCAAGCAGTAATAATTCCGGATCAGTAGCCAAAGCTCTCGCAATTTCCACCAAACGCTGCTGCCCGTACGGGAGTGCGGTAACCTGCCACTCAGCAAACCGCTCCAACCCTACAAGGGTTAACGTTTCCATGGCGCGCCGGCGGGATTCCTTCTCCTCTTTGCCTTGTAATCCAATGGCTGCAGTGATAAATCCAGCCTTTTCATGGCGGTGTCTGCCGGTCATAACATTTTCCAAAACAGTCATGTTACTGAAAATTCTGAGGTTCTGGAATGTCCTGGCAACACCCATTCTGGCAATCGCCACATCTCTCATTTTCGTAATTTCTTTGCCATTAAACCAGATGCGTCCTTTGGTCGGTTTTTTTAAACCGCTGATGACATTAAACAAAGTCGTCTTCCCCGCGCCATTGGGTCCGATCAAGGCTGTAATCAGCCCTTCTTTTACTGTCATTGACACGTCGTTGACAGCCTTGACGCCGCCGAAGAAAACGCATATATCGTCAATCTTTAGAAGCTCTTTTCCATTTTTCGAAGCTTGAATTCTTTCTGCGGAATGGCTCCGCCAATCCTCTACGAGGGCTTCGCCGGCCCGAGCAGTCTGTTCATCAATCACCGATGCTCTTTCTTGTATCGATTGTTCCTCTGCTGATCGACTTTTCTTGCCAAAACGGCTCAATCTATCCCTCACACCCTTATAAGCACCCGGCACAACTAATGATGCCAAACCACCGGGTACAAACAGCAGGAGGAGAATCAGAATAAGCGCATAAATTACGGAACTGTACTGTTGGTATACAGACAGAAGGTTACTGAGAATCGTAATGAGTACTGCGCCAACAACGCTTCCGATGATGCTGTCAATCCCACCGGCGATAACCATGATCATGACCATCATCGTCACAGAACTATCAAACGATTGGGGGGTGACAGCCGTATAAACATAAGAAAAGAATCCTCCGGCCAGTCCGGAGATAAATGAACTAACAACAAACGTGCGCAGCTTCCAATCAGCGACGTTAATACCCAGGCTTGTGGCCGCAACCTCATTGACGGCCAAAGCTTTCAAAGCCCGGCCTACCCTTGATTTTAAAGCCCGTGTGACAAATACCAATACTAAGATTGCAAAAAACCAAACAAGATAATATTGAGATTTATACATATCAAACGTAAAACCGGCAAATTCGAAGTTTGGAATCTGGTTGATACCCAAATTCCCGCCGATGGCATTCGTTTGTTGGCACATCACAATAAAGATCGTTCCCAAGCCCAATGTTGCCAGAGCCAAGAAATAGCTTTTGAGACGCAGGATCGGTTTACCAACAATAAAAGCGATAATTCCTGCAATAATTGCTCCGGCAATGAGTGCCAATAACGAAGGAACATCGGTCATGGTTGTCAGTATCGCAACCGTATAGGCACCCACACCATAGAACGCTCCAACCGCCAGGGATATCTGGCCAGCCTGGCCAAGCAGAAGACTCAAACCAATCGCCAGCATTGCAAAGATACCTGACGATACCAAAATGCTCAGTACGTAAAAACGGCTGGTAATCACAGGTATGAGAATCAAGACGAGAATGGCCAGCAGCTTAATGATATTGCCGGGTTTTAATAAGTACGTATTTTTTTTCATTATTCCGTCTCCACCAACGATGATCCGAGAATGCCCGACGGCTTAAAGTAAAGGACGATCAAAAGAATAATAAACGCAACCGCGTCTTTATACCCCGACGGCAATATAGCGGCGCTAAAGGCCTCAATGATTCCGAGCATCAATCCTCCGACAACAGCACCGGTCGTCTTACCCCAACCGCCCAAGACTGCGCCGACGAATCCTTTGAGCATAAATGCCGAACCCGAAGCATAATTAATCGGCACGATGGTCGCAAGCCCGATACCGGCAAAGGCCCCAACGGCCGCACTGATTATAAATGACCAGCGGATCATTGATCCTCTGGAAATTCCCACGAAACCTGCCGCTAACGGCTGAGTTGCCGTCGCTGTCATTTTCTTTCCAAACAAGGTCATATTGTTTACAAAAAACAACGCAGCCAAGATAACCAAGACGATTAAAATCACCCATAAACCTTGACGCGAAATGGTCGCATTGAAAATTTTCACAGGGTCGATCCCTGTGAATGGAGGGAGGGCTTTTTGCCATCCCCCCATTGCGACAAGAGAAGCACCTTGGAGAAACATACTGGCGCCGAGCGTTGACATGATGATTGTCGCCATCGTCATTTTGCGCAAACGGGCTATTACCAGTTCGTTGATGAGTATCCCAACAACAACGGTAATAACGATCGCAATGAGAGCCGCAACCGGGTAGGAGACTATTCCGATCAGATTGATCGTGATTATCCCACCCAATACGACCAAGTCACCCTGCGCAAAGTTGACTACTCCCGAGCACCGATAGATCGTGACAAAGCCGAGCCCAATCAAGGCATACACCGCACCGGAAACGAGACCGGCGAATAAAAAATTCAGTATATCCATATTTCTACCTCTTTCCTCCAAGGCGACGTGAATCGGACGCTTATTTTACATCAATTACCTGCAGCTTGCCATCAACCATAATATTGTCTTTGTACATGACGAATTTATGATCCTTGATGATGTACCAGCCCATGCTGTCCACGCCTAATCCATCATGCTGTGTTGCAGAGTAGGTATAAATTCCGGAAGTCCCGATAAAATTCTTGGTGTTGTTTTCGATGGCGTCACGCAGTTTTGCAGTGTCCGCTCCGGAAGTTTTGAGACCATTAACAATAATGGCAAGGGCGTCATGAGCCCATGAATCCTCAACACCTGCGATACGGTTGTACTTCGCTTGGAAACGGGTTTGGAAATCGACGCATTCTGCCTTCTGTGGATCGCTGTCCGGTAAAGCTGTGTGTGCAAGCAGTTTAAAGCCCATCTGCATGTAGCCTTCGAGTTCCTCGCCGCCCATGGCCAGCAGCGAGCTGTCGCCTGCTTCGCAGTATTGAGTGAACGGAACATTGAGTTCGATCGCTTTTGCTGCTTTTAATACACTCGGGATCAAATTCGGCCAAACTGTCATTAAAACAGCTTGCGAACCGGTCTCTTCAACGAGATTTTTTAACTTCGTGACTTCAGGGGTAACGTCAACGGAAGTGAAATTGATTTGGTCAGGTAATACATTGAGCTCAATACCGGCAGCCGGCAACTGTACCTGTGCTTCAGCTAGACGTGCTTCATTAAGAGCGTCATTGGTCTGTAAGAATGCCACTTTTGTGAAGTTGTTATCTTTGCACCACTGTACCCAGAGCGCTACGTCTTGAATTTCGTTTTGACAAGCGGAGAATGTCCACTTAGCGCCGATATCTCTTGTGCCCGGTACAGACGGAACATTGGTCAGGAAAGGAATCTCGTATTTTTCAGCCAGCGGACGGACCGATGCTTCGAGAGGTTCGCCCATTAATCCCAAAACAGCTAATACTTTATCCTCTTGCGCCAGCTTGTTAAAGCCGTTAACCGCTTTGGCCGAATCAAAACCGTCGTCTTCAATAACCAGCTGGATCTGATGGCCATTGACGCCGCCTTCGCCATTGAGCTTATCAACCTCGAGATTTAAGGCATCGACAATATCCAAGCCCAAGAAACCGTTGGGGCCGCTGATTGTCGTCAGAACACCGAGCTTATAAGGAGAATTATCCGAAGAACCGCTGTCAGCCGTTTTGCCGCCGCAACCTGCTAATAAGGACGCCGCCATAACTACTGTGAGAACGAGGAACAAAATTCTTTTCATGGTTTTCATTTGTTTACCTTCTTTCATTTACTTCTAATATGGTTTTGTACCATATAATCCACGAAAACTTCATGATCATCGACAAGCATTTAAGTCGATCGCGATATGTATTCTCCAGTGATCTGCCGCAACGCAGGCTATTGTGCAGGAATCAGTTCTTCCCTCGGAATTTATCGGCACCGGCATCCACCAGCATAGACACGCCCGTGACACTCTGCGATTCATCGCAGGCAAAAAACAGCGCGGCGTTTGCGATGTCCATCGGGTCGACGAGATGCTTGAGCAGCGTGCCTCCGGCGATATCAGCCGCCACCTGATCATTGTATGTCTGAACAAATGTTGGGAGCATCGGCGTGGCTGTAGGACCCGGGTTGATGCAATTGCAGCGTGCTTCAGGTGCGAGCTCTGCTGCCAGACCGATTGCCAGGATGTTGTTGGCAGCCTTGCTGGCGCCGTACAACCCCTGGGTTGCCCTGGGCCGCAGTGCCGCAGTAGATCCGATCAGGATAAGCGAGCCGTGATTCTTCTTAAGCTCCAGAGCGGAATACTTTGCCATGAGCCAAGTGGACTTCGTGTTTATGTTGAACATTCTGTCAAACTCGCTCTCGTCGAGATCCCAAATCATTTCTGCTTTCTGCGCCACGCCGGCGCAGCAGAACACGACGTCGATTTTTCCGTAGGTGGCAATGGCGAATTCGACGGCTCCCTTGCAGTACTCCCCCTTGGAGACATCCGCAAAGACGAACGCGGCTTGACCGCCCTGTGCCTTAACTTCCTCAACAACTTTTTTTCCGTTCTCCTCGTTGAAATCGACAACGACGATTTTTGCACCCTCCTTCGAAAAGAGCAAGGAGGATGCGCGGCCCATACCGGAGCCTGCGCCGGTGATCAGTGCAACCTTGTTTTCCAGTCTCGCCATAGTATCAGTTCCTTTCAGTCAGTAATATATGTACCGTTGGTTCTTAAAGCAGCTTTGTCAGATCTTTGATCGTCGCGAGATTTTCGATATTCATAATCGTATCGTAGATTTTTCTGGCCTTGTTCTTGCTGATGGTCATTTCGGAAAGCGTCATGAACTTTTCTTTGATTTCTTTTTTCGACATCGGGTTCTCAGGATCTCCCTTGCTGAATTTTGTCAGCTCCTTAAGCTCCCTGCCGTCTTTTGTACAGATCGTCGCCGTCGCTGCAAAGATATCCGGCAGATACACGTCCATCTCACCTGTGTGAACCATCTCGACTTTATTAATAAAACGCCGGATGTCGGGATCAATCAGCTTCTCATCCGTAAACTGGGCCACCGACACCTCTCCAAAAAGGGCTGCGCATGCTGCAGTGTACGGCAGGCTGAATTGAGCTGCCGCCGTGTTGGGCGGATTATACTTGATCTGTCCAGGCTCCACGACAGCCCGGATGGCCATGCTGCATGTATCGATAACAATTCTATCGATGTCGTCCGCCTTTATGTGATTATCCGCCATGATCTTTAAAATAGAATCGATCGGGGCGTGATTATAACGGCAGCACGCATATGGTTTAAAAGACGCTATTTCAATTGGGTATTCGCTGTAGTCCAGCTTCTCGAGCATACGCTCCGGCGTTGGATTATCCGTGTAGGATTTGAAAAATCCATGCTTTCCTTCAAACACCCATTTCGGTCCTGTGTATCCAGCTGCTGCCAGGCGCGCCGCGTTAATACCACCCATTGCCGCGTTCGCGGGATTCAGGCGCTTTGTCAGCGAGCCATCGGCATAGCATTCCAGGTTGCCCGATGCGAAACCCCCGGCGATTCCCAGCGCGTTGGCGATTTTTACCGCGTCCAGCTTCATGAGCCAGGCCGCTGCCACCGTCGCTCCGAAAATTCCGCAGACTGCAGTCGGATGCCAGCCGCGCTCAAAGCAGTTGTCCGGTACGACGCCGCGGCCAACCCGGGTCATCATGTCGTAACCCCATATGACCGACAAGAGAAAATCTTTCCCTTTGGCATTCACCGTCTCCGCCATAGCCATAGCTGCAGGCAGGATGACAACAGCTGGGTGACCTCCGGCATCATAGCTGGCGTCGTCCATCTCCAGCCCGTGGCTGGCGGCGCCGTTGATAAATGCCGCATGGTCGATCGAGGCCTTTCCGCCGCAAAACACTGTGCAGTCGTGCCTCCCTGGTTCTGACAAAAATACGTCTTTGACCATTTTCGTGGACTCGATATTTGCGCCGCCAATCCCGCATCCGGCCCAGTCAGCTATCACATTTTTTGTGTGTTCGAAGACCCTTAGCGGAATCGCATCAATGTCCGCGTTCACATAGAATTGCGCAATTATCTGGCTGTAACTCAACTCTTCCATTGAAATATCCACCTTATTTCTTAATTTTAGCCAAATAGCAGCGGCCGCACCGGGCAGCCGGAGCCGTTGCCGATCGGCAGCGGTATGGCCATGAAAATGCCGGTCGGGGGGGCTGCGGACATATCGGCGAAATTCTCCATGATTACAATATCATTCGGATGAAAAAATGTGGTGTGCCCGGAAAAAGACTGCCCGACGCCGTCCACAAGTCCGCCCTCGCCGTTGGCGTTATCAAAGCCAATGGCTTTGATCTTCTTTGAGGCGAAATATTCCATTACTTCATCCGTCAAGCCGGGACAGTTCGTGGCGTACCAATCCCGCTCCGCCCTGGTTTTGGCGTCGGGATCATAGTATTTCGACCAGCCCTCCTGGATGAGGATCACGTCGCCCTCCTCGGGCTCGATGTTGAGTTCATCTTCCACCTTCCGGACCATGTCTATGCCGATCATCAGGCCAGCCTGCAAATCGAAGAATTCGTTAAAGGCGTACTTCTTGTAAGGCGCGATAAAGTAGTCGCCGGGGTAGGCGTCAATCGCCTTGCCGCCCGCCACCGTGTGGTTCGGCGCGTCGATGTGCGACCCTACATGCTCCCCAATGACGAGGAGCTGACTATAAAAACCGTTGGCCTCGATCGTGGTCACGTTGGGGACGATCCACAGGTTCGGGTTCCCTGGATAATTGGGCATATTGGTGTGAAAATGCGTCCCGATATCATAGCATTTGAGTGACTTCAGCGCTGCCAGCGCTTCCTTTACGGATGCCATATGTATCACTTCTTTTCTACGTACTTGTTTACGTTTGATATCGTAGGGGCCGATGCCCACATCGGACCGTCGGGATATGCGCATTGCGACATATTCCGCTTGTTATGTCATCGTCGGAAATTGGTATTTTCAGGCCAACGGGGCGATGTGGGCATCGCCCCCTACGGGGAATATGGCTTTTTACGCAAGATTTACGGCATTATGATCTGTGCTGGTAATCTTCAAGTTCGGGCTTGATGTATTCTTCAAGATACTTCGCAATGGGAAGTCCCTGCGGACAGACCTTCTCACACAGCTTGCAGCCGACACAACTGCCTGCGGCGCCGTGACCGCCCTTGAGCCAACTTTCATAATAATTGGCCTGGACATTGACACGGTTGGGGTTGCTGGTCTTCTGAAAACGCTTCATATCGTTGTACAGATTGAAATAATCGGGAATCGGAATGTTTTTGGGGCACTTCACTTCGCAATATCTGCAGGTCGTGCAGGGAATCGCCGTGTTCTCATTGATAATTTTGCAAACCTTCTCAAGAATTTTATATTCTTCCTCATTCAAAGGCGTGAAGTCATTAAATGTTTTGAGGTTATCCAGCAGGAATTCCATTTTCGGCATACCTGCCAATACCACTCGGACGCCCGGGAGACTTCCAACGAATCTGAACGCCCAGGATGCGATGGATGCATCCGGATTATAAGCCTTCATAAGGGCTTCGGCTTCTTCGGGAACGCAGGCCAGCGTGCCGCCCTTGCAGGCTTCCATGACGACAACAGGCGTGCCATGCTTCACGGCAACCTCGTATGACTCCCTGGCGCGGATGACGGGGTTCTCCCAATCGACATAGTTGATCTGTAGAATGACGAAATCGATTTCCGGATGCTCGGTCAATATTTCATCAAGAAATTCCGGCGTGTCATGCATGGAGACGCCAAACTCCCTGAATTTGCCCTCCGCCCGCTTTTGCTTTAGGAAATCCCAAGTTCCCCATTTTTTGCTCAGCTCGTACGTATCTCTCATAATCGCATGAATCAGGTAAAAGTCGAAATACTCGAGATGGCACCGCTCCAGCTGTTCCTGAAATGCCGTCTCCTGTTCCTCCGGCTTTTTCATCCATTTCAGCGGCATTTTTGTGGAAATCAGGAAGGAATCGCGCGGATATCTGTCAGTCACGAGCTTTCCCAAGGCTGCTTCGGAATTGCCGCTGTGGTAAACGTACGACGTGTCGAAGTAGTTATAGCCTTGTTCCATGAACAGGTCTATCGTTTTTTGTGCGGTTTCCATGTCGATTTCAGCCTGCTTACTTTCATCATACACTGGGAGCCGCAGACAACCCATACCCAGCCTTTTCCCAAAATCAATCGCCATAATTATTACCATTCCTTTCGAAAGTAAAGACGCTTGGGTCATGTCCCGGCAGGATATTCGGGGATATCGGAAGAATCTTGTTCAGGCTTTCCTGCATCATGCTCAGTGCAGAATCATCATAAAGCAGCGCGTTAAAGGTGGGCGGATTACATGTAAGGCTCTCTCGAAGAGTGATAAGATCCCCTGATAAAATGACTTTCCCGATGTCGGTATCCACCACGACACACTGCATCCCCGGCGTGTGGCCGGGCGTCAGTACCACGGAAATACCGTCGAATATTTGCTTGTCACCGTCAATCAGGTCATATTTGGTGCGCAGGACATTTCCCATTTCATAGCCCTTTTTGGTGATGTCCGGGTCAAGCACGCTTTCATACTCGACCTTCTGGCACATGAATGCGGCGTTTGGAAATAAATGATTATTCTCTGCGTGATCCCAATGCAAATGCGTGAGTATGACAAACTCAATGTCCTCGGGTTCAACGCCGATTCGGGCAAGCGCCGCGTCCAATTTCTGCTCCGGTGTTCGTTTATAGGGTGCGGCCTTCTTCCCCTGCGCGCTTTCCGGATCGCTTCCGCCGGTGTCCACAAGGATTTTGTGCACGCCCTCCAGATAATAGACGATCAGAGGAAAATCCTGAACCTCCGTGCCCTTATAACCGTAAATCATGTTGGATTTCGGCCGTGTTA
This sequence comes from uncultured Eubacteriales bacterium, assembly GCA_942492735.1. Lineage (GTDB taxonomy): Bacteria > Bacillota > Clostridia > Oscillospirales > Oscillospiraceae > Sporobacter. The sequence continues at coordinate 1,889,398 of OW818648.1, read as the reverse complement.
TATCACCCACATGCAGGGGCGTTATCTTATATGTTGACATATGTGTGCTTCCTCACAATCTGCATACGTTTTATCTGCAGCCTTCTTTATAGCGCTGTTCGGTTTCCCTCCACGCAGCCATGCCCATGGTATTGAACAATTCCCGGCTGTCGGAGGCGTCCGGGATCACATTCCAGCTGCAGCCTTCAATCAATACCTTGTCGAGCATTCTGCGGAACAAAACGCTTGCGCCAAATGCCAGAACATCGGGGAAGATGAGGATTTTATAACCCAGCTGCTCCAACTCCGCGGCGGTCAGCTTGGGGGTTTTTCCGCCGATCACCTGATTGGCCAGCAGCGGAATCTGATGCCCGAAGGTCTTCCCGATCAGCTCCACCTCGTCAAGCGTCTGTGGCGCTTCAATGAAGAGAACGTCTGCACCTGCGTCCATATACATCTTTCCGCGTTCGATAGCCTCTTCCAGACTAAAAACCGCCCGCGCGTCGGTGCGGGCTACAATCATCGTGTCTTCAAAAAACTTTTCCCTGCTGGCCGCACGGATTTTCTGTATAAACTCTTCGGCAGTCACACAGGATTTCCCGGACAAATGTCCGCAGCGCTTCGGGGCCACCTGATCTTCGATCTGTATCGCAGCCACGCCGGCCGTTTCAAATTCGTGCACCGTCCGAATCATATTGAGGGCGTTTCCATAGCCTGTGTCCGCATCGCATATGTAGGGTATATTCGCTGTAATCGTCAGGGCGTGCGCTATTCCGGTGACATTGTCCATGGTGGTCAGCCCGATGTCCGGTTCTCCGATCCCGCTCGTTGCGACACCGGCGCCGGAGAGATAACCAACAGGAAAGCCCGCCTGCTCTGTTACTCTGGCGGAAATCCCGTCATAAATACCGGGTGCCATAAGAATACCGGGCTGCTTCAAGAGCTCACGCAGCACTTTTCCAGGGTTTCTAAGCATAATAACCTCCATTCCGCCGCGAAGCGACGATACAAATTGACAGGAAAAATCGATGCTTTTCGAAGAAAATGGCCGCCACCATATTGGCGGCCAAATCGATTTCTTCTAAGTGTGAAAATGTAATTTTCACACTATCTCCTTACCAACTAATCCATATATCCTTCGTTAATGAGCAGCTCCTCAATACCGCCGGCCTTCAGAATTCCGGCCATGGACCTTGAGAGCTTGCTCCCGATCCGGCATTCTCCCGTTCGCTCGTTTTTGACGGTCCCCTCCAGCAGGTCGATTTCCGCGACATCGCCCTCCTTGAACATGTCGCTCACGCCGGGACATTGGAGCGCCGGGAAACCGTAGCCGACGCAGTTGCGGTAAAACAGCCCGTTAATGCTGTCGGCCGCCATACCGGAGAGCCCAAGCCTGCGCAGCAGCGCCGCGCCTGGGCGGCTGGAGCCGGTGCCGAAATTGCTCCCGGCAATCAGGATATCGCCCGGCTCAACGAGCGCCGACCAGCCGGGCCGGTTGTCGCTGAATACCAGCTTGGCCTGCTCCTCCGGAGAGACGCGAAACGCGCTGTGGGGGAAAATGAGATCGGTATTGATCTCATCCCCAAATACCCATACTCTGCCTCTGATTTTCATATCGAGTCCCCCAACACCGTTCTCGGATCGGTGATCTTCCCTGTCAAGGCGGACGCGGCGGCTGTCGCCGGGGCGCAGAGCAGCACTTCGCTGTCAGCATCACCCATTCGTCCTTTAAAATTTCTCGTTGTGGTTGACAGGCAGCGCTCTCCGGGGCCAAGCAGCCCCATATGGCCGCCGTAGCAAGCGCCGCAGGTGGCGTTTGTCACAACAGCGCCTGCCTCTATAAGCGTTTCCACGTAGCCGGATTTGACCGCTTCAAGATAGATTTTTGTGGAGGCGGGGGTGACGATAAAACGCACACCCTTTGCCACATGCTTGCCCTTGAGCATCGAAGCCGCCAGCGCAATATCATCCAGTCGTCCGTTTGAGCAGGAGCCGAGGAGAACTTGGTCTATCTCCATACCCGCGAGCTCCGTCACAGGGCAGCAGTTGCGCGTGATGAAATGCGGCCGGGCCACATAAGGAACCAGCGTCGACAGGTCGATATCGCGCACATCAAAATAGCTGGCATCCGCGTCTGCTTCGACGGCATGAATCTCCTGATCGCCGCGCGCCTTCAGGAAGTCCCGGAGCACGCTGTCGCAAGGGAATATTGCAAATTCGGCGTTGATTTCCGCGCACATCGTGGCGACGCTTTGGCGCTCGGATATTGTCATATTCCCAACGCCTTCACCGCCGAACTCTACATTCATATTTATTGCGTCTCCATAGACGCCGGCTATGTACAAAAACAAATCCTTTCCTGTCACTGCAGGACCGGGCAATTTACCGGTAAGTCTGTAGAGAATTGTCGGACTCACCTGATACCAGGTTTCGCCCTTACACCAGACATACATCATATCCGCCGGCCCGAAGCCGCGGGCCGCGGCATTCATGGCGCCGGCAGCGCAGGTATGAGAATCACCGGCGGCAATAAGTCGTCCGGGTGCCGAAAACCCCTGTTCCACCAGCAGCTGATGGATGATGGCGTGCTCTCCGACGTCAAAAAAGTTTTTGATGCCGTGCTTCTTTGCAAAGGTTCTGGCTTTAACCGCTCCGTGGGCATCCTTTGCCGTCGGGGCTGGGACAGCGTGATCGAGAAGGATGACACATTTGTCTGGGTCATCCAATCGGTTTACCCGCTCAAAATCGATCTGACCGGCGACGGTGAAGAACATGTCGTGACAGGCGGCCACGTCCACACGGCAGGTCAGAATATCGCCCACCTTGACAGATGGCACCCCGGCATGCTGTGCCAGAATCTTTTCGGACATTGTCATTCCCATTGTGATTATCTCCCTGCTTATTCAAAAACATGGTTCGGGACGTAAACATACCCCTCCATGATGCGGCGCGCCGTGCGGGAATAAGTGACGCGTCTGGCCGTGACACCCTCGGGTGTAATATCGCATTCTGCTTCAACATCAATAATACCGGCTGGATGTCCGATCCGAATCACCTTCTGATCGCCGGCAGGCTTTGCCATCTCGTTGACCACCGTCCCGGGGACGATACCCGCCATACCGGTCACGCAGGAAACGCTGCCGGCATAAGTCTGGTGCATTTTTCTGAACATAATCATACGGGCCAGAAAATCGACGTCCCCAGCCTGAATCTGCTTGCCGGTGAGATGATCCGTATAGTCCTTTGGTCCGGAAACAAAAACCACAAACGGCGTCGGGTTCTTCAGCTCCCAGCCTTTTAAATCCATGGCTTTGACCGCAGCGATACGGATGTTATCGATAATATCCATAAATTTTTCATTACCATCCACATCGGCGGGCTTCTCGTCACCCTTCATGCCGACGTCGGAGGCCCGCACAAAGATACAGGGATTCACAACATCCAGCATCGAAACATCCAGAGGCCCGAAGCCTTCGATGTCAAGTCTGTCCACAGGATTTCCAGTGGGCAATAGTCTCCCCGTCCTGGACCCCACCGTTTTGGCCATGTCGATCTGGATCTTGGCGCCTGTTCCGGGAACACCCGCTATCTCATAATCGCCGTTAACCAGGGGGCGACCGTCTTTAACGGGTACCTCGGTGATATAAACCTGGTTGGTGTTCCTGCTGAAAATCCGAACACTGGTTATAGGCTCCACCGCCTTGACCAGTCCCTCCTCAATGGCATATGTGCCGACGCCGGAGGCGATGTTGCCGCAAAGACCATCATAAAAAATCTCAGGTTCGTTAATCTCGACTTGGCCGAACGAGAATTCCACATCCGCGTCAGCGCGGGAGGTCGAGGAAATCAGAGCCAGCTTGCTCGTCAGCATCTCAGCGCCGCCAAGTCCGTCAATTTGCCGCGGGTCGGGACTTCCAAAAATGGACAGAATGACTTTGTCCCGGATAACAGGGTCCTGCGGTAAATCATTTTCATTCAAAAATATCCCTTTGCTCGTGCCGCACCGCATAATGACGCAGTAGACCTGCGCGCTTTCCTGATTCATCATGGTTTCTTCTCCCCAATACGCATCACATATAAGTCATACCGGACTTTCTCCTTACCGGAAAATTCCGGTTTGACATCTTATTAAAACAATCATTTACGAATTACTTCATGCACGCAATCAGCTCATCAAGGTTTTCTAGTTTTTCAAAGTTATCAATGAGCTCCATGAGGCGCTCAGCCTTGACGCTGCCGATGGTGTTGGCGACGTTTGCCCGATATTTTTCGACGACCTCCGCTTTAGTGGCAGGGAACTCGGGGTCTCCCTTGGGGAACTCCACCTCGCCGACATATTTGGTGCCGTCTTCCATGGTCACCGTCACGCGTGCGGGATATTTAGAGGGGTAAACCGCTTCAAACTCGGGGTTAATTTCCCATGTAATCAGGTCGCATACGCGGTTGACCTCTTTGTCCTTGATAGATTCCGCAGTAAAGGATTCAGGGAGCACACGGCCCTTGACGAGTCCGCAGGCAATCTCATAGAAAATCGAAAACTGCGCGTTGACAACGTTTAACGGATGGCGCTTGACGTCCTCAGGCCTGCAAAGCTTTGTATCCGTGAACTTGTTGCACTCGGCGTGTATGGACTTTATTTTTGTGACGTCGCAGCCCTGTTGATAGATGTCAATGGCGCAGTCGCAGAAATTGTTGGTGAAACGGCAGCAGGGGTACAACTTAATGCTGTTGTCAGCCATCTCCCATATCTTGCCGAAGTTATTGGTCATCTTGGTGACGTCGTAGTCGCCGTTGGGGTTTGGATTCTTTTCGGTGCCCTTGAAGGAGAAGCAATTGAAGAACCCTTCTTTGCCCTCGAATACTGTGGGCGGCGCAAAATAGTCGGCCTTGCCCATGTATGCGGCGAGCACGCCATCCATGGCGGACTGCCCCGCGTGGAATCTCTTCGTCCATGCGCCGCAGAAGTTGAACTCACCCAAGCCGCCTGCCTCGCTGCCGGCGACGCCGAGCGCATTGACGGTCTGCTCGACGTTTAGTCCGAGGACCTTTGCCGCGGCGGCGGTAGCGCCGAACACGCCGCAGGTACCCGTAAGGTGCCAGCCGGCATAATACGATGTGCCGTTGAACGCCTCGCCGGCACGAATTGTCACGTCAGAGCCGATGATATAGGCCAGCAGGGCCTCTTTTCCGCTCTTACCATATTTCTCAGCTAACGCGAGTACAGCCGGCAAAACGGCTACCGACGCATGCTGTGTTCCCTCGCGGTGATCGTCGTCATAATCCTGGCTGTGGCCGGTGGTGCCGTTGATGAGGGCCGCCAGCATTGGGTTTGTCTTCAAGGGCGTCCCGAAAATCGAGCATTCTCCGTTGCCATCAATGTTGATAGCAGCGGCTCTGACTGATTTAGCGGATTCAATCTGACTGCCGGAGAGGATGCACCCCAGGCAATCCAGCATAAAAATTTTCGCGTTTTCAATGGTTCTCTGATCGATGTCCTCAAACTTGAGATTGACGCTGATCTCTGCAAGCTGCTCTGCAATTGGCTTCTGGTCCATGTTTGTCTTTTCTTGATTACTCATCTTGTATCGTCTTCCTCCAAATAATTCTATTTCCTGGATTTAGTCTCCGCAGTATTTAGTGCGCCATTCGTCTACATCATAAATTGAGTTGTTTTACCGAAACGCGTCAACCTGTCATCAACCATAAAGCAGAACCCGTACGGGGCATCCGGTACCGCCCTCGATTTTCCAGGGGAGCGCTATAAAAAGGCCTTCCGCCGGAGCCGCGCCCATGTTTACAAAATTTTCCATAATCGGAATGTTGTTGGGGTGGTAGTAAATCTCATGGCCGCTTCGTTCTATGTTGAAGGTCTTGCCGTCCTTGGAAGCGAGCTCACAATTGTTGGTGTCGGCGCCAATGGCCTTGATCTTCTTTTCAAGCAGGTAAATGTTTGCCGCCTCCGTGAGGCCGGGAGAATTGGAGCCGAAGAAATTCGTCAGCTTCCCCGCTTCCTCCAGGAAGTAATACTTATCGTACCCGTATTGGAGCAGGACGATGTCACCCGGGTCGACAGTGAAGCCGTCGCGCGCTTCGCATTCCTTCAGCTTGTCTACATCAATGAACTCACCGGGCGCTGGATTGTAGCGGTCCAAAGCGTATTTCTTATAGGGGGCTACAAAATAGTCTACGTCGAATTCGTCAATTGTTTTAGCGTTCGGGTCTGAGCAGGTGTGCATCGGGGCGTCTATGTGGGCGCCCATATGTTCGCCGATGACGAGAACATTACAGTTGTATCCGTGTTCCTCTCGCGTTCTGACGCCTTTAATAAGCATGCAGTTGGGGTGGGCCGGATATGCAGGCAAGTTGGTATGTATACTTGGGCTGATATCGTAGGCGTTGAGTTGTTTGAGTTGCTTAAAGATTTCAAGAGTCCTGTTCAAAACATATACCTTCTCCCCGATTCTCTGATTTGTATACGTGAAAATCTTGTGGAAATAAATCTTTACAACATTATGATATTTTTATGTAAGCGTTTCCTCTTACTTGCAATAATATTACGCTTATCTCGAAAATATGTCAATCAGTTGTTACATTTCACCCGACAAATAATCTACGCAAAATTTAGACATTTTTTACTACATTGGACTGATTGTTTTCAACTATATTGGATATATAAATAGGTAACCATGGCAATATCCCATGTTCTTCAACGTTTGCTTACAACGAAAATGCAACTTTTTCAGTAACGAAATGTAACTTTTTCAGGAATTATCAGCGTTCCCGCTGAATAATGCAAATCTCCTACAGTTCACGACATTTCATATGCAGATGTGTCAATCCTTTCTTCTGTATTTCGTTTTTCCTTAATGTAATTCTTTCAGTAACATTATGTAATGTAATGTTGACAAAAAATCCACCAGCTTCTATAATGAACTATTATGTATGATTAACGGCATATGCTCAACGCGCCCCGTCATGTGAATAATTCGAATTGTGGTGACTATGCTTATGAAGATAAATATTTATGATGTGGCGCGCATCGCCAGTGTCTCAACAGCCACCGTATCGCGCGTACTCAATAACAAAGCCAGGGTTGCACCCGAGACGCGCCAGAAGGTGCAAGACGCCATCAGCCAGCTCAACTACCGTCCAAGCGCTATCGCCAGAGGACTTGTTTTGAAGCACACAAAAACGGTCGGTATTCTGGCCACCGACATCACGGCCCCAAACTATGCAAAGACCGCCTGCGCCATGGAAAGGGAGCTCTTTCAGATCGGTTACAGCTCGATTCTGTGCAATACAGGCGGCAGTGTGGAAAACAACAAGGAATATCTGCACATGTTGGTCACCCTCGGTGTTTGCGGTATTATCTGTATCGGTTCCGTCTTTAAGAACACACTTCAGGAAACACTAATGCTTTCCGAATTTTCCCACATCCCCTTCGTACTCAGCCACTGCCAAATCCCAGCAGAAAATACGTATTCGGTCGTTATCGATGAAACACACGGGATACGGCTCTGCGTTGAGCATCTTATGGAAAAAGGCCACCGGGATATTCTTTACGTCAAAGACGCTGATACGTACAGCGGCGAAAAAAAGAAAACCGCTTTTAAAGAGGCCATGACCCTGTTAGGGCTGCCCGTTGATGATAAATTGATATTCAACACCTACCGCAGCTTCGAGGGAGGAGCGGCAGCCGTGCGGGAAATCATCGCCGCAGGTCCCCGTTACTCCGCCATTATTTTTGGTGACGACATTACTGCTGCCGGCGGGTTATTCGCACTAAAAAAAGCGGGATATTCCGTCCCTAAAGATGTTGCCATCATCGGTTACAACAACTCCCCGTCTTCCATCTGCTGTGATCCTCAGCTTACCACCGTCGACAACAAAACAGATATTATGGGAAGCCTCTCTGTTAAACTTCTCCAAACGGTTTTTGAAAACAAAGAGACCACCAGACTGCTTTCCGTCACCCCGGAACTCATCATCCGAGAAAGCACCTAAGCGCAAATAAACCCACAAAACAATGATGCTCCCTTCAACGCCGACAGATGAAAAACATCCGAAAGCATTGAAGGGAGCCTTATTATGCTGTTAAAGAACGCGTTAAAATATCAACCCAGTGCCGAGCGGCCGCCGTCGATGGAGATGATCGACCCGTGGATCCAGGTCGACTCGTCGCTGGCGAGGAACACGCTGAGGTAGGCGATGTCCTCCGGCTTGCCGATCCTTTTACAGGGCATGGTTTGAAACATGATGAATTTTTCGTCCGGGTTATCTTCGACGATTTTTTTAACAATACGCGTCCCGACCACACCGACGGCGAGGGCGTTTGCGCGAATTCCTTCGGCGGCGTAATCGACGCAGAGCTGTTTTGTGTAGCCGACGACGGCGTGCTTGGCTGCAATGTAGGCGGCACCGCCCGGTCCGCCGGTCAGACCGGCGATCGACGCGCAGTTGATGATCGAGCCTTCTTTGTTCTGCAGCATATTCGGGAGGACGGCGTTTGTCATCAGGAAAACACCCTTGACATCAACATTGAACATGCTGTCCCAGCCTTCTTCGGTTTGATCCAGAGACTTAACAAAGCCGTCAAAAAGACCGGCAGTATTGCAGAGGCAATCGATTTTTCCGAATTCTTCTAGTGCAAGCGCGGCAGTTCTCTGGCAGTCGGCAGCGATCTGAACGCTCGCGAGGCACGCAACAGCTTCATTGCCTTCCGACCGTATCTGGCTGACCACCCGATCCATATTTTCCTTGTTCTGCCCGACGCAAACTATTTTAGCGCCTTCCCGGGCCATAATCACAGCCTGCGATTCGCCTATACCGGACGTGGCTCCGGTAACGATTACAACCTTGCCATCCAAACGTCTCATCACAAACCTCCCTTAGTCCCTGCCGCGGGCAACGCTGCGACCGCCGTCGACAATGAGGGTCTCGCCAGTTATCATCCTGGCCTCGTCAGAGGCGAGGAACACGGCGGCATCAGCGATGTCCGTCGGCTCAACACATTGGCCAAAAGGCATTGAAGCGCTGACAGCCTTCGCTACCTCTTCATCCGACATGTTTGCACGGTCACCGGCCATGAACTGCTTGAGCATCGGGCTTGCCGTCGGACCAGGCAGGATAATATTCGCACGGATGTTGTCCTTGGCCAGCTCGCTGGCCAGAACCTTGTACATGCATATGAGCGCCGCCTTCGAGGGAGAATACGCAATGCTCTTGCCGCGGGGCATCATGGCGCCAAGTGACGCGGTGCCAAGGAAAACGCCGCCGCCGGCTTTCAGAAATTCGGGATACGCCGCTTTGCAAGCCATAAAAGCGCCCTGGACGTTAATGTGCATAATGCGCTCAAACTCCTCGTCGGAGCAGTTTTGGAAATCAATTTCTTTCTGGGGGAGAGCCGCATTGTTGTAGAGAACATTCAGTCCGCCGAAGGCTTTAACTGCGGCGTCAACCATTTTCTGGCAGTCTTCGCTTTTGCCGACGTTGGCCACGCATGCGACGGCCTGCCCACCTGCTGCCCTTATTTCGGCGGCTACAGCTTCAGCTTTATCACCGGCGATATCGGCGACGACGACTTTCGCGCCTTCTTGTGTAAATTTGATCGCAGTGGCCCTGCCCATACCGGATCCGGCGCCAGTAATTATTGCAATTTTTCCCTTAAGTCTGTCCATTTTTTTACCTCCAAAAACTTTGATACGGCATACTTAAATATACTCGTTTGTTATGTAGCAGCATATCTTATCCGAGGCTGAATCAACCCCAAAATAATCCCATATTTCTCCTGTGCTCACCTACCTTACATCGCTTCCATGCGCTGCCCTAGAAATCAGACGCCAAAAGATTCATTAAGCTATTGATCGATGGCAAGGCGTCGATATTCAACGTTTTATCTATAATTTCAGCTTTCCGTCTGTCCCCCATAAAACCTTTGGCATAAGTACTGAACCGCGCAATGACTTCATCTGTGTTCAACGGGTTTAAATCTTCTTGAAAATCGCTGATTGTTTCGCCGTTTCTCAGGTAGACACGCAGTCTCGCGCCAGTTTTATGCGGAAACGCCTTGTCAATATCCGCATCAATCTCAACAATAACCTTTTGAGCAACCTTGGCGACTTCAGGATGATCATACATTTTGACGGTATCGACGCTGATTTCTCCGTGAACCAAAGTCGACGAAACCATAAACTGGTGACTCATCATCGCAGATATTGTGCCTGAGTAAGGCCCCGCATTGTCCACTCCCGGAAAATCTTTGGCGCCTTTACTAACCCCGACGGTTACTTTCTCAACAGCATCCGGATCAAACTTATATCGTTTCACAAGTGACGCTGCCGCCTGTGCCGTCGCTAAGACATGACCGCAGCCAGGGAACCGCTTAATAAAGGATTCATCTATCATATAGTGACCTGGCGTTTCGGTTAAGGCCTGACGCCAATCCAGCTCTTTTTGGTTTAAGGCGCGGCCTAATCCAAACTGTCCTTCAAGAATCGTTGGCGACGCTTTGATCCCTTTCGCAGCGAGCAAAGCCGCTGTCATTGCGTTTTTGGCCGCAAAGCAATTTTGAATACAGATATCAGCAGTTCCGGAATTCACAAATTCCATAACGCCTGATGCTGTATTTCCGGCAATCGACAGCGCATTGCTTATTCCTTCTGCCGACAATCCCATAAGTTTGGCTGCTGCCGCCGCTCCGCCAAAAGGCGCCATCGTACTCGCCGGGCGCAAACCAAAACGCGGAAAGCCCGGCGCTATCAGTACAGAACCGATCCGTCCTATACTCTCATAACCGACGACAATCGCTTCAACAATCTGCTTGCCGCTGGCATTTAAGCTTTGCCCAAGAGCCATGGCAATCGGTATGACAACGACACCGGGATGGCTTATCGTATTTTCATGACAATCTTCTATCAGAAATATCTGTGCCATGAGTGCATTAACAGATGCTGCAGCCAAAGGGGACGTTCTGCCTCTATAACCTAATATAACACAATCGCCGCTGCAGTTTTGGCTTTCCCACACAGCTTTTTCCGCCATTGTCAAAGGCGCGTCAGCTCCGGCAAGACTGCCGCCAAAAAAGTTCAAAATTGCGGTCTTCGCTTTTTCGATCGTCTTTTTCGGCAATGCATCGTATCGAATTGCTTCGAATCGTTTACCCAGCTCTAATAACATCATCTTATCCTTACAGCTTTAAAGGCATGTTGAGTGTCGGTTGTCGCTTCTCAAATCTCAACCGCCGTATTAAATCCGCCGTGAATGGCTTCTTTTATTGTTTGGGGTTTCAAACAGTCTCCTGCCGCATAAACTTGCGTCTCAGCAGATTCTAGAACCCGTAATGTCTCAACAACTGCTGAGCGGGACTTAAATCCGAACGAGAGAACCACAGTATCTGCCGGAATCTCTCGGCGATGCCACTTGGTATCAAGGATGACAGCGCCAGTATCTGTGATTTCCTCAAGCTTAACACCGAAGTGCATATCGACCTTATAATCTTCGAGCAGGAACAGCAGCCCTCTGGGATATTCAGGGGTCAGTATATCATAATCCAGCAAATCAATCATCGTCACAGTATGGCCGTCTTTGGCGAGCTGAAGAGCTGCCTCAGCACCGGTTGCCCCGCCTCCGGCAATGACGACATTTTGGCCGACGTTGACCCGACCCGCATCAACTTCTCCTACCCAGACAACATTTTTCTTGTCAATGCCCGGGATTTTCGGTATAAGGGGTTCTGCGCCGACCGCAACAATGACGGCATCCGGTTTCTCGGCTTTCACGTTTTTGACCGTTGCTTCCGTGTTCAATTTGATCGTTACACCATTTGCCTTTTCAGTCTGACGGATGAGCCATGCCAGGTATTCTCTCAAATCTCCCTTAATTTTCAGACCGGCAGCGAGCAGCAGATTACCGCCGAGCCGATTGTTTTTTTCAAGCAGGACGACATCGTGCCCCCTTTGGGACGCAGTTAACGCTGCCTGCATACCGCTTGGGCCTCCGCCGACGACGACAACTTTTTTCTTCACCTCGGCTATTGGAAACGGAACATATGTCAATTCCCTGCCAAGTATCGGATTAACCGCGCATCGGATCGGATAAAATGCGGCGGTCAATTTATTGCACGTATGGCAGCGCAGGCACGGTCGAATATCATCCTCCCGACCGCTGACGGCTTTATTCACAATTTCCGGATCTACTAAAATGGCTCTGGCCATCGCGACAATGTCAGCCTTCCCTGTCGCAACAATCTCTTCGGCTTCATTCATGTCATGAATTGATCCGATCGCCGCAACAGGGACCTTTAACGCTTTTTTTAGCTTTTCAGCACGATGTACATTATAACAATGAGGAAAATATGTAGGTTGAATCATATGCGGGATGATTCTTGACTCACCCAATAGTCCTGCCGAAACATGCAGCAAATCGATTTTGTCTTCTATTAACCTGACGAATTCGATTGTATCCTCTTCGGTCATTCCATCCGGAACCAGCTCGTTGGCACTGATCCGCCACTCAATCGCCAGCTTGTTGCCGACCTTCGCTCTAATGGCATTCAAAACCTCGTTGGCGAACCTGGCCCTGTTTTCAAGGCTGCCGCCGTACCTGTCCGTTCTCTTATTGGTCATCGGCGATAAGAATTGAGGAATCAAATGTCCGTGGGCCGCATGGATCATCACCATTTCAAAGCCTGCCCTCAGACAGTTATTCGCTGCCGTGGCATAATGCTCGACAACCGTATCGATCATATCCTGAGTCATTTCAATAACCGGACGGACCTTCCGGCCCTCTCTTCTGGCCTTGAGCACTTCCATCTCCGCGGGAATATTACTGGGCCCAATGGTTTGTTTGTTATTCAAGACATAACGGCCGCAGTGCGTCATTTCGATCGACAGCTTGGCGCCATATCGGTGGACATTTTCGACCAAAACGCTCAAACCGTTGATAACCTTGTGATCATTCAAATTTAGTTGAAATTCGTGACCACTGGCATATTCAAAATCAATTGGGGACTCACCAATCGTGATAATCCCGGCTCCGCCACGCGCCAGATTTTGATAATATGAAACCATTTCTCTGGTAACATAACCATCATGACTTGCGAGCATGTAGCAAGCCGGGGCAAGCTCAATCCTGTTTTTCAGTTGAACATTGCCGATTTTAAACGGCGAGAGCACATGTTCATATTTTCCCATTATGTTCCGTCTCCTAACATTACCATTTTACCAGTCATAAACGCCGGTTTTTCATAAATTCTTACGTGCAAAATCCATGATAATAATATGTAAGCGCTTGCTCTATTAATGGATTTTACGCTCAATGAGACAACATGTCAAGCAATTGCGGCGTTATCGCCACTAAAATACCCGCCGTTTTTTGTACATATAGCCCATATTTCAGAAAATATCGATCGGTATATTGGGTGATTAAATAACCATCAGCTTGAACCTATTCGCACCATGACGTTTTATTCATGTAACTATTTCAGAATAACGTCGTTTGTTGCACAGATGAAGGTCTAGCCAATCATACTCTAAGCAAAAAACATCCCGTTCACATTAGTGAGCAGGATGTTTTTTGAAGCAGGAGAACAGTCCCCCTGCTACATTTTATAGCTATCGAAATTCTGCCAGACAGGAATACCTGTATATTCTTTGAGCGCCTCTTCGCCGTTTAGGGCGCGGATAGCGCCGGCGGCAAGGGCTTCCATCTCGAATTCGCCGGCTTGTACGGAGATCGGCGCGATCCACGAGATGTGCTCTGTCAGTGTTTTTACAAGATACTGCTCATGCGCAACGCCACCTGTCAGAATGATCGCATCGACAAGACCCTTTAGAGCCGCCGCACAGCCTCCGACAGCCTTGGCAATCTGGAAGATGAAAGCGTCGTAGATGAGCTTGGCATATCTGTCGCCGTCGCTAATGCGCTTAATGATTTCCCGCACGTCGGCCGTGCCGAGGTGGTCCGTCAGGCCGCCTGTCTTCGTGATGCGGTCATAGAGCTCTTTTTCTGTGTACTGCCCGGAAAAACACATTTTAACGAGATCGACAGCCGGCAGCCAGCCCGAGCGGGTTGGTGCCATCGGTCCATCGCCGTTGACGGCATCGTTGACACAGAAGTACTTGCCGTGCCGATGCGCGGCCACGGTGACGCCGCCGCCGATATGGCAGCAAATCAGGTTCATCTCCTCGTACTTTTTCCCCTGATTTGCAGCGTATCGGATGCAGTTCTCCTTCTGGTTGAGTGGATGGCCCTTGCTCTGCCGTGAAAACTCAGAGAAACCGCAGACACGCTCAACATCATCCAGCTCGTCGACATCCGGCGGGTTGACGCAGAAAATTTTCCCGCCGTATTCCTTCTGGAGCTCTAGCGCAATCTGCGGTCCCAGTGTGTTCGGATGTCTGACAGTATAACCAACCCTGACATGCTCCAGGAGCTTGTCATTGACCGGGTATATGCCGCCCTCTAGCGATACGAGCCCGCCGCTCCTGGCGGCGAAGGCATCGATATGCTCTAACGCGATGTTATTGGCTTTGAGTGCGTTTTTAATTGTCGCCATGCGGAAAGGCAGCTGATCAGAAATCTCCTTAAAGCCTTTCAGAGTTTCATCATCATGATCGACATTTTCTTGAAATATTTTGCGATCGCCCTCAAAGAGGGCAATTTTTGTCGAGGTGGATCCGGGATTGATCGCAAAAACCTTGTAAGTACTTCCCATGGGTAAGCCTCCTGAGCCTCATTGTGATTATGCAGCAGAGCTGTTGCGCCTATATTGCCGGGAACGAAATATCCTTATATATCTGCAATTTGTCCTTGATCGACTCCTGCCTTTGGAAAAAATCAATCTTTGTTGCAATAATCTCATCAAGATGCTTATCCCGGCACTCATTGACGTTGCGGTCATACGCCATACCGTCCGAGGCGATTACAAAGCGCAGAACGTCCTTGTCATCCCGGACGAGGTCGCCGCCGACGCCGCAGACCGGGCATTCAAACGGGTACTGGACGCCGTTCCAGTGCGGCTCCCCCTTCATGATCAGACTGGAATGACAATTGGGGCACATGCCCATATCCGGATCACCCAGCCAGGCACGCTTTTCAAACGGCGTTTTGATGGACTTAACGATATTCTCTCCGAGATCACGCGCGCGCTTAATCTCTTCAGGCCGAAGCAGAACATTCCCGGGCCGGCCGTTCCGTGTCGCCAGGAACTGATCGACGACCTTGATTGACTGCGTAAACATCGTCGCATTGATAGCCTCAAGCGCCATGCTCATCCAGTCGTGGCAGGAGCCGCCGACAGCAATGACACCGGCCACAAGATGTGGATCGGTTTTGACTGAACCGATCTTCAATCTAAAGGCAAGCTCATAAGCCAGAAACCGCTGACCGAATTTTAAGTACAGCGCGCTCGGCAGGAGGTCATAAACAGGACAGCCAATTATAATGGCATCCTGCTGCTGTAAAACAGCGACGATCTTTTTCATATCGTCCTTGCTGTCCAACACGCAGCCCACATCCTTACCCTGCCCCATTGCCATTGTGCAGCTTTCGCACCCGGTACAAGGCAGGATATTGTAGTCAAAAAGATTGATCAGTGTACATTCAGCGCCAGCCTGCTGGCAGGCCAGCAACGCTTCCTTTGTCAGAATTTCGCTGTTGCCGCCGTGGCGTCCTGCAACAATACCTAAAACTTTCATTTATTCATTCACCTTCAAGAATTAATTTATTTCGTTATAATATGGACATGCCCGCGATGAACCCCTGGCGGACGGCGTCATAAACCTTACCCGGACTGACACAATCACCGATTTCAAAAACTTGCCGATCACCGGCGGCAGCCCGCAGCTTTTCAGTTTCCTCACTGTTGGCGCGCATGCCGAGCGCAAAAACAACCGTATCTGCAGGGATAAATTCGGTTTTTTCTTCGGAACTGCACACCGTCACGCCGTCCTTGGAAATAGCCAGGCACTTAAGCCCTGTTTTGTAGACCAGTTTTTTATCCATTTCGTCTATCAGGGCAATTCGGTACATTGGACATGCGTCGGCGGCTATGCGACCCGTCATCTCAATAACAATAACATCCCGCCCATTTTTGGCCAGATGCAGCCCGACCTCGCTGCCGACGAGGCCGCCGCCCACCATGATGACTTTTTGACCAATCGACCCGATGTCATTATACACGTCAATAGCCCTAACGGCGTTATCAATACCGTTGATCGGCGGAGCCGACGGTCTCGACCCCAGGGCAAGAATCACTGTGTCTGCGTTGGAGGACGCGATGTCCGCCGGGCTCAGAACTGTATTCAGCTGGGTGGCAATCCCCCGTTCTCTCACCCGCCGTATCAGAAGATCCTTGAATTCTCCCAGCTCGCCCTTATAGGCGTCATGATCGGCAAAGCCGAGTAGTCCACCCAGTCTATCAGTCTTTTCAACCAGCGTCACCTTGTGGCCGCGGTCGAAAGCGACAATGGCGGCCTCCATACCGGCGACACCACCGCCGACAACGAGAACGTTTCTCGACCCTCCCGGTTTGGACGAGAGTACAGCTGCATCAAAATAGAAGGCCTCCGGGTTGACAGTGCAGCCGAACAATTTGCTCAAGTCGCTCATATTGTCTTCCAACGGTCCGGGGAAACATTTATAGCAGCGGATGCATTTGGCGATATCGTCTTCTTTGACCGCAGCGGCTTTATTGGGGAATTCCGGGTCGGCTGTCAGCTGCCTGCCCAACGCAACGATATCGCATTTTCCCGCCGCAATCAGCTGCTCAGCCAGTTCCGGCGAAGTAATGCCGCCAACAACAGCGACAGGTATTGACACGGCTTTCTTAATAACCGCAGCCATCTCCGCGTTGAGCGCGTGCTCTTGAAACAGCGACGAAAATTCGCCGCTGAGGATGGGGTCACGGTAGACACCGACGGAGACATGGATCAGATCGGCCAGAGGCTCGATCATCTTACAAAACTCAGCTGTTTCTTCTATTCCCATACCGCCCGGCATTTTTTCGTCGCCGCTGACGCGGATTTCAATCAGGAAGTCCGGTCCCATTGCATCGCGGACGCTCCGAATGACCTGTATTGGGAATTTCGCTCTGCTCTCGAGCGCGCCGCCAAAACCGTCCGTCCTTTTATTCGTTCGCACGGATAGAAATTGATGCAGCAGCCAGCCGTGACCAGCGTGGATCACGACGCCGTCAAAACCGGCCGCTTTCATGAATTTGGCACACGTCAAAAAGCTCCCGGTGACAGACTGCATCATCGCCTCGTCCATCGCCTGGACCTCAACGCCGTCTTCCCTCTTATACCCCATTGGACCAATCGGATTTCGAAGTCCCGGCAGGACAAGCTTCGATTCGCCGCAGTGCGACAGTTCGATCATTGCAACTGCTCCGTGCTCTTTGATAAATGACGCTGCGTTACTTAAAAATTCGAACGCCGCACCCTCGTATTTTTTATAGTCAATCGGCTCAAATGGCTCGCGGTTCGCGTAATCAAAGTCGACGGGTGTTTCCCCAATCGTGACTTGCGCGCAACCCCCCAGTGCCTTATCATGCACCGATTGATTGAGAACAGACGATAAAAACGGAATTGTGGCGAACGTGCCGCAGTATATCGGCGCTGCGGCTATCCTGTTTTTGTAGGTATATGAACCGACACGAATCGGCTTAAACAGTGACGGAAATTCCATATACAATTCCTTTCAAATAGACATTTCCAGATCAGGCGAACAACTCGAAAACCCTATTTCTATTCAAAACAACCCGTTGTTATGAACGGGTACGGAACCGCCGACATCATGCTCAACACAATCCCAATGCTCGGCAAGCTTGCCGTTTTGAATCCGGTATATATCGGCGACTTTATTGACCGTATTGTTAACCCCAATGGTGCATTTGAAGAAGACGCAGACCATATCCCCTTCGGAAATGATGTGCATTATCTCCATATATGGCTCCAGGCTCAGAAACCTTCCGCAAAACTCAACAAAGCCTGTTTTTCCGTCCCTTACGCCTGCGTTGTGCTGCCTGTAGTCGTCTCTCATATAACTGTCGATATTGCTGAGGTCCCTTCGGTTGAACACCTCACTGTAAAACCTCTCGATCAGCTCTCTGTTTGTCATAATAATTCACTCTCTGATATATTTCGATTGAAGCCTTCTAAATTGACAGGTTACCCGGCACAAGTCCCGCGGCAGCCGCCGCAGGTCTTTTCTCCAGTAAGGAATGAAGGAGAAAGGAGATTTGAAAAGTAACGCGACCGAGGGAAAATCGGTCGTGTTACTTTTCAGAGGGTTTTATTGGGAAGCAAAGCTGATTACAATCATTATTTGCGGCTGAGAAGCGCGTCGTCCAATGCCAGACCGGCAGCCTTTCTGTACTTATCGTCGACATGCTTGACGTGCTTGGCGTTGAAAAGGAGGATAAAGACCATGCTAATAACGCCGAAAACACCGACGGCGATAAAGGCGGCCTGATAGCCCTGTGTGGTTAAAAGAATCGCAATGACCATCGGACCCACAGCCTGAATTGCGTTCGCAATAGGGTTGACGCAGGCGAACACGCTCGGGAAGTCCTCGCGTCTCCAATACTGCGCGGCACTGGAAACTGTGAAGTTACTCGAGGCGCCCATGAAGATCGCAACGCAGAACATACCAATCAGCAGGAAGGCAAGACTATGGATTGCACCAACGAAGCCGCCGACAACCATAACCGCTACAGAAATCGTAATTGCAAATTTAGTGCCGAATTTTGTGTCAAGAACACCGAGTAGCCAGCTGCCGAAGCAAGCAACAACCGCCACGCCGAGCATGACAATGCCGAAACCGCCAACGGGCTCGAGCTCCGCGCCGAAATTACCGAGTATTGACATCGACTGTGTCATGAGGCCGACGGCGCAAAACAACAAAAAGCCCATTGGTATGGTGATAAACCAGAAATCGCGGCTCTTTAACGTGTGGCCAGGCGTCCAGACGGAGGTTGCCTTTGCCTTAATCTCCGCCTCCATCATCGCCTTAGCGACTTCAGGAGTAATACTCTTGTCATTGTCGCGAGACGCGCCGCACTGCTCAGGATAGTCAGTGACGAAAAATGCGCCGATGAGCAGACCAACGGCACTAAGGATGAGGAACGGCAGAAATGCGCCGAACACATCTGGTACCGGACCGTGAAATACAGAGCCCGCAAATAGGCCAAGAAGGCCGTTTGCAATCGGGAACGCGAAGGTGGCGATACCCATGACGGTACCCTTCCTGCGCGGGAACCACTGACCGACCAGAACGCCGATTGTAAATGTGGAGTACAGAACAACGAAGAAAGTCTCAAGTCCATAGCAAAGTTGCCACAAACCCTGTGCCGCGGGCGAAATTAGCATGACGCCAAGTGCCAACACAAGGGATATGATACCGAGAGTAATGCTGACCTTTTTAACATTCTTAATCTTTCCGACAAAACGGGCTAATATGAGCTGCGCAATGATTCCAATCAGAAGGCTGATCGTATAAATCATCGAAAGCTTCTGTGCGCCGCCGTACATGTCCGCGAGGACGTTCATCGGATAGTTTGTGAACACCATGAAGGACACGAACGCGATTGCTTGATAGATGATCAGCATCCAGCCTCTGAAGCCAAAATTCATCGTTTTCTTTTGCTGCATATAGACACCCCTGTTCATTTATGTAGTAGTTTTTTGCGTCCCTCTCCAAGGACAAGGCAGCTGTGCGTAACAGTTCCGGTCGTTTGCTTCCCTCCCTCTCAATACCTTCAATAAATTTATCTGCTCGTGATGGCCCCTCCAACCGCCACGATGCAGCTGCTAACGTATACTTTACTGTGCCAATATCAAGCTTCAGGTCCAAGCCCCAGAAGCTGCCGCGCTTCCGCAGGCGTTGCAACCTCACAGCCGAACTCCTCGATAATGCGCTTGGCGCGCGCCACAAACTGCATGTTACTATCGGCAATGACGCCCTTCTTATACAGGACATTGTCCTCCATGCCGACGCGTATATTTCCGCCCATTGCGACGGCAGCATATAGCATCTCCATCGCTCCGGCGCCGACACCGAAGGCTGACCACGTTGAACCGGGGGCGACAGCATCCATCGTTTCCTTCATGAACACCAGGTTCTTCGTTGAGGCGGCAATGCCTCCGGCAACGCCCATGCAGAATTGGAAGTGGCAGGGCGCTTTCAAAATGCCCTTCTTGATGTAATAGCCGGCGTTGTAGATCATGCCGGGATCAAAGACCTCTATCTCCGGCTTGACGCCAGCCTCCTGGGTCATCATACCGAGCCTCTCGAGGAACTGCGGATTGTTCTCAAAAACGGCGTTGTGCTGCCAGTTCATCGTCCCACAGTCGTATGAGCACATCTCGGGCTTTAGGTCATAGAAGGGCCTCAGCCTGTCTTCCTCTTTCAAATTCACGCCGCCGGAGGTCGTGATATTGAGAATAATATTGCAGTCTTTACGCGCTCGAACCAGTTTTACTGTCTCTTCAAACTTTTCAAAGACCATTGCCGCCTTTCCGTCATTGTCTCTGCAGTGGATGTGCGCGACAGCGGCACCTTCCTTCCAGCAGTTATAAATCTCTTCGGCAATTTCATGAGGTTCGATGGGCACATTGGGCGTGTTCTCTTTTGTCGGCCACGCGCCCGTCGTCGCAACCGTGATGATGCGCTTATTTTTCAGTTCGCTCATATATTGAATTTCCCTTCAATATGTTAAAATACCGCTAATAAACGTGGGTTTAAAATACGGCTAGATGTTGCCGCCGTAGGTGTAGGTCCTATCGGGCACATTGTTCAGGTCGTCTTCGTCGATTTCTGCCGCGCAGCGAACCATTGAGCCGTCACCCAGGTACCAGCGGATCGGGAAGCAATAGAATCTGAAGCGCTTGCCGACAACTTTTTCGAGATCTCCGCCGAGGTTCTCAACACCGACGATACCGTGGCCCAACATTTGCTTATGGCAGGGCTCCCAGGTGCCCCAGCAGCCGATTGCTTCCAGATCACCGTATTTTTTATCGTATGCATCTTTGCCATGGACCTTTATGTATGTGAACTTATCAAATTCAGCATATGCCTCTTCGCCGAACTGCTCAATATACTCCTCTGTGATGGGTATTCCGGAATAGCCAAGCAGGTTCATGCGGGTCATGCCGTTATTACCCATCGCGGTGTGGAGCGGATGGTCCAGCGCTTGGCTGTCCATAGCGACGCATTTGACCTTGTGCTTTACAAACCATTTGCCGGCTTCGACGCCGGTGCCGCAGGAATAATGATAATACTCCTTTGAGTCGTCAAACTTAAGATGCATGCCGGTACGCAGGCAAACGACCATCCCTTCCAGCTCTTCCGGCTTGATGTTGGCGCGTTTGCAGGCATCCTCAAGATGCTCAGGTAGAATCAGACCCCAACGACCAATCTTGATGTCGAGGCAAACGGCGTCGCCTGTGTACGCGTCAACAGGCATTTCATGGGTGTAACGCGCTCTTTTGCCGTCGAACTCGGTTTCCATAACGTGACGGGGCGCATCAGCATGCGTGCCGGTGTGCATCGTGCAGGTAATCTTCTGCGTCAGAACGCCGCCCTTGGCCATCGTGTGATTATTGTCGATGATCGGCTTGTCAAAATACGGCCAGCGGGGAATCTCCGCGCTGAACGGATGTGCCAGATCAACAAATACTTTCTTTCCCATAATAATTTCCTCCTGTTATTTTGTGTTTTTTACCGCGTAGGGCGCGACGACCTCGGCGCGACGTCGTTATGTTTTACGGGCGATCACAGATCGCCCCTACGGCACGTTTGTGTACCAAAGGGGTAGGGGCGAACTGTGTTCGCGAGTCGTTCCTTATTTGTCATACAGCATTTTAATGAGATACGTATTGAGGTCATCTTTGACCTGCTGCATTTCCCCAGACGTCCAGCTCTGAAAGCCTTTTCCCGTCTTGAAGCCGAGATTTCCACCCGCCCGCAGCTCTGTGAGGAGCGGGGATGGTTTGTCGGACGACTCGAGAAAGGGCAGAATGTAATCGTGGATGCTGTAGGTCAGATCAGTGCCGATCATGTCCGCATTTTCCAGCGGCCCGAGCTGCGGAAGTCGCAGGCCGAACGAGTATTTAACCGCCTCATCGACCGTCTCCGCGTCGGCGATGCCGTGTTCGACTATGGATATAGCCTCCCGCCACAGGGCGTGCTGCATCCGATTGGCGACAAAGCCGGGGACGTCCTTTTTGCACAGAATCGGCTTTTTCCCAACCGACTTCAAGAGCGCCATGACGGTTTCCGCCGTCTCATCGGAGGTCGCGTCCGACCTGACAACCTCGACGAGCGGGATGAGATGCGCCGGATTCCAAAAATGGGTACCGACAAACCGTGACCTGTATTTGAGTGCAATGCTGATCTCCGTCGGGCTCATCACTGAGGTATTCGTGCAGAATATGGCTTCCGGAGAGCAGATTGTTTCCAGCTTTGCAAACATCTCACGTTTGATTGCCATATCCTCGAAAACTGCCTCGATTACTAGGTCGCCGCCTTTGACGCGTTCGCTTTGCATGTCGGTCGTAAAGCTGACCTGCTCAAGACGGCGCTCCAGCTCGGCTTCCGTTATGACGCCGTGCTCGATAAGCTGGCGACAGTTATCTCGTATACCGGCTTTAACATCCTGGTCTGCTATATCAGTCATAACGATGTCAATATCCGGATTAGCCGTCAGAACGAAGGCGATATTCTTCCCCATCATGCCTGCTCCGACGACGAGGATATTTTTGATGTTTTTCATCATAACCGCTAGTTGGCCCAGTAGCCGCCGGTGGCGTCATAATTGCCGCCGGTCAGGAAATCTGACGCTGGGGATGCGAGGAACGTGGCGAGACCGACGAAATCCTGCACCTCGCCGAGACGCCCGATGGGCAGTCGCTTGAGGAAATTCTGATAAACAGCCGAGGTGGGGTCGAACATCCATTCGGTGAGATCGGAGCGGAAGACCGTCGGGTTGATGGTGTTGACGTTGATATGATACGGCGCCAAATCGCAGGCCATTGACTGAATCATCAGGTCGCAGCCGCCCTTGGAGGCGCAGTAGCCTGTATATCCCTTCATGCCCATCTTGCTGCGCGCCGAAGAGGTGACGACGAGCTTCCCGCCTTTGTTCTGGGCGACCATCTGCTCGGCGGCTGCCTTACACACGACATAGACGCTCTTAAGGTCTGCGTCCATAATCTTCTGCCAGTCCTCCACGCTCTGCTCCAGAATACCTTTTGGCGCGTTGTAGCCATGGCAGACGGCGAGGATATTCAGCTCACCGTAAGTCTGAACCACGAACGCAATAACCTTCTTCATGTCAGCCTCAACACCGGGGTCCGCGGCAATTACGGCGCAATCAATACCCTCTGCCTTGAATTCAGCCTCAAGTTCTACGAGCTTCGATGCGTTGCGTGCCGTCATAACGACTTTAGCGTCCTGATAACCGTATGCCTTGGCGACTGCGCCGCCAAGCGCGCCTGTCGCGCCGGTGACGAGTGCGACCTTTCCATACACGCTGAACATGCCCTGCGCGAAATCTTTTTCAACATTAACCATGCTGTCACAGCCTTTCGTTTATATATTTATTTAGTGAAAAATAGATAACCAGATAAGTTCTTCAGTGCTATTACCGGAACTGTCCGACACGGGTCAGTTTCTTCGGCACCCTGATTTTTTCTCCACCGTATTTGATCGCCCCCTCGGGACAAATGGGCACGCACTTGCCGCACTTAATGCACAGCTTTTCTTCAATCATATGGATAAACCCGTCCTTCCCTTCAATAGCTTCCTCGGGACAGATGTCCAGGCACGCACCGCAGCCGGTGCAGAGCGCTGGGTCTATAACATAATTCAGCATGCCTTTACATTTTCCGGCGGGACATTTCTTACCGACAATATGCTCCGTCAGCTCGCCGCAGCAGACCGCTGCGGCTGTGAGCGCCGGCTGCACCATGTTTCTGCCGAAATCGCAGAGCGCCCCTGCGCTGATGAGCGGGCAGATATCCTCGATGAGGGCAATATCGTCACGTGTGGCTTTTCCCTCCGCCATATCATTGAATACAGCATGAAGCTGCCAGCTGCCTTCGCGGCACATGACGCACTTGGCGCAGGAGAGCTCCTTGATATTCCTATACAGCTCTGCTGTATCCGTTACGATGCAATCGGTATCGCGAAGTACACGCACGCAGTCAAAGTCATATGAATACGTAATCTCCGTATTTTCTAGATCGTCGGCACTCATGTAGCGCCCTCCGACGCCGCCCACTAAAATCTGTTTTGAGACGGTTATCCCTTCAATAAGAGCTGCTGCCTTTGTTCCTATCACGATAGCCTTTATATCCGTATCTGTACCGATGACAGCTATATGTTTTTTCAGTGGCGCATCGGGTGATTCATATAGGCAGCACGCTTGATAAGCCGTTTCGGCATCAATGACGAGCGTTGGGCGGCCTTGATAGCCATAGGACAGATAGGTGCGGAGGTAGTCCTCCTCGGCACAGCCGACCCGGATGACACCGGTATCTAATACGGCATAGAGCGCCGTTGGTTCGCGTAATACAGGCGAGGACGGCCCGGCTTTGTCTGTAACGGGTATGCCGGTCAATTTGAGCGCGTTGACAAGTACACCGGCATCAAGCGTCCCGCAATAGACGATTATTTCAGTGCAGGCGCCAGCTTCGATAAGCAGTCTGAGACCCTGCGCGACCTGTTCGCCGTGCTGATGAAGCAGGTGGACGCTGATTGGCGCGTCTGGATCATCCGCACCCAGATTACAAATGAGCACGGCGTTATCCCGATCGCGCATGTCGCTGAGGATTGCAGACAGATGTCTGCCGTTTTTATCTGTCAGGGACGTCAAGCTCTCCATTAATCGGTTCATCTCTCGTTGCCTCCCCTGCCGGAGATCTTTTCTAGGTCTCCAGTAAAGCTGGTCCAGAAGCGCTGCGGCGCAATATCAAGCCGCAGGTCACACTGAAGGCATCTGTTCGATTCACAGGCTGCGTCCTCATCGCTCATGCCAAGGTCCATAACGTCAAAGCTCCGACACCGCTCTTCAGGTGGAAGCACAGAGCCATCCCGCCGCGGAAGGCCACCGAAACTCTCCTGCCGTCCGATACATGGGTTGCGGTATTGTTCAGGCGCGAGGCTTTCATCTATACGACCGTCGCCGCCAAGATAGATATCTAACTGTGCCGCAGCAAATCGCGCCCCGGCGATCGCTTTGATAATGGAGGCTGTCCCTGTCACACCGTCACCGGCGGCAAAAATACCTTTGACCGATGTCTCGCAGTCGTTTTTGACGGCGATCCTGCCGCCGCGGCTGAGTTCAAGCCCGAAGTGCTCGGGGATGGCAGGCCGCTGTCCGATGGCAAAGATGACAGAATCGACAAGGATAATCTCCTCACTGTCCGGAATGATGTCCAGTATTGTCTTTCCCGTTTCGTCGAAGCGGAAATCATTGATGCCGAGCACCTTGACGCCCGAAACGCGTCCGTTTTCTCCGACGATTTCCGGAAATGTGACGCTGTTGTGCAGAACGACGCCCTCTTCCTCGGCCCACTTGCGCTCCTCCTCGGAGGCTGTCATATTGCCGTAGCACTCAAGACAAGAAATGTGGACCTCCTCCGCCCCGATTCGTTTGGCAATCGATGCACAGTCGATCGCGACGTTGCCGCCGCCAAGAACCATGACGCGCTTACCGACAGGCGGCGACTGATCAAGCTCGGAGGCCTTGAGGAAATCGGTGTTGACATACACGCGTTCAAGGTCCGCCCCGGGAATCGGGAGCTTAACGCCCTGATGTGTGCCGATCGAGACGAAAACGGCTTGAAAGCCCTCTTCGAGAAGCTGCGGAATGTTATCGATTCGTGTCGACGTCACAAGCTTGACGCCGTCGGCGATGATCTGAATGACTTCCTTTTCGACGACTTCGCGCGGGAGCCGGTGCTTGGGGATACCGTAACGCATCATGCCACCCGCTTTTTCATTGGCCTCATATATGATGACCTCGTGGCCTTTCCCCGCCAGGTAATACGCTGCAGTCAGGCCCGCAGGGCCGGCGCCGATCACCGCTATTCGCTTTCCCGTCGATGGCAGGACGACACGTTTCTGCCGCCACATGCCGTCGTCGTTAGATGCTGCATAGCGCTTCAGATTGCGGATGCTGATTGGTTCATTGAGGTAATTTCGCTTGCACTCCAGCTCGCACGGATGCGTGCAGACATAGCCGAGTACATTCGGGAATGGCGCTTTCTCACGGACGACGGCAGCCGCAGCCGAGCAATTCCCGTCCTTGATGAAACGGATATACCGGGGTACATCGATATTTGCCGGGCAGCCTTCACGGCACGGCACAAGCCCTTGCTCGCGCGTTTTTCCGATTTGCTTGGCAGCAATCTCCTCGTGCTCACGGATGGAGCCTGTCGGGCAGACTTCCACGCAGGCTGTACAGAACCGGCAGCTTGCCGCGTTGAGATCCTCCCCGTCGATGACAACCTGCATGCGGCCCTTGACCTTCTCAAGCTTGATGGCACTGACGCCGCGCATATCGGCGCAGGCGCGTACGCAGCGGCCGCAGAGTATACAGCGGTACATCTCATGTAGGATGATGGGGTTTTTATCGTTGGCTGGTACCATGATCTTATTTGTGCGCAGCTTTCGGCCTGAGTCGCCGACGACCTGAATGATCGTCTGCAGCTGGCACTTGCCGTATTTCGGGCAGCCCGTACACTCCGAGGGATGCGTTTTGACAAGGAGGTCGCACGAGAGCTTTCGGATTTTTTCAGCCAGCGCGTCATGCGTATCCACGATCATCCCCTGGCGAACCTTCGTACTGCAGGAGGTGACAACCCCGTCGATACCCTGAACTTTAACAACGCACATCCGACACGCTCCGGCAGGCAGGAGATTCTCGTGGCTGCACAGATGCGGTATGTAGATGCCGTTATCGAGCGCGGCTTCGAGAATCGTGCGCTCCGAATCGGCAGCGATTGTTTTACCGTCCAGCGTCATTGTGACATTACTCATGAATACTTATCCTTTTGCAAAATTCAATCAGTCCTTGGCAGCGTATTCCGCAGCGCTCTCTCCGGCAAACCGGCCCGTGTTCAGACAGTAGCCCATTGTGTTGCCGGGCAGGAGGAACATATAGCTATCACCGTAGATGGCGCAGGTATCCGTACCGGCGGCGTACAAACCCTGAACGGGATTCCAGTCGCTGTCGAGCACTTCAGCTTTTGTGTTGATTTTGATGCCGCCAAGGGTGCCGTATGCGCCCGGGCGGAACTTTCCGGCATAGAACGGCGCTTTGGTAATCGGCTTCATGAAGCGGCGGTTTTTGTAAAACTTTGTGTCGGTTGACTTGCACATTTCGTTGTACTCGTCTACTGTCGCCTGCAGAGCGTCGGGATCAATGCCGATCATTCCCGCAAGCTCGACAATCGTATCAGCCTTATAAACATCCGGATTCCCGTTTTTGATGTATTCTGTGACAACGTCGTCAAAATCCGCAACGGTTTCGGGGTGGTGCACGAAGTTCGTGACGTCGGGGCCGTTCTTTTTATACCCGCGCAGGATGGATGCATCAAGAATGGAATAACCGACGCGCCCCTTCTGGATGACAATGGCGTTGCCCGTGAAGGTGGTGTTCTGCATCTGCTCCTCGTCGATGAACCGCTCGCCGAACTGGTTGACAAGCAGATTTGGCTGCATAAAGACTGCCGGGACGCAGTCGGGTCCAAAATCGCTGTTGGGCAGGACATAGATCATCTCGACATTCATATCCGAACGTACGGCCCCGGCCTCCTCGGCCATCCTAATGCCCTCGCCCTTCAGTCCGGGAATGGCGAAGTTGAACATATCCTCCCGGTATGTATACCCGATGCGCTCCTTAATCATCTGCGGGTTGTCTCCCGCGCCGCCGGTACAGACGATAACAGCCTTACAGGATGCCTCGATCTCCTCACCGTCCGGCCCCTTGGCGATAACGCCGCAGATTTTTCCGTCATCACTCTTGAGAATCTTTGTGACGGGCGTTTCGAGATAGAATTCAGCGCCGTTCGTCTTGGCAAAATCCATCAGTGCTTTTGTCATGATCGCGCCGCCGTTGCGCCCTATGCCGCCATTGACGGCAACGATGTGCCATGTCTGCTCAGACTTCGGGAAATATTTGTACGCGCCGGCAAATTCGACACCCATATCCTCCAGCCACTCGATTGTGTTGGCGGAGTTTTCAAAGTAACGCTTGACAAGGTTGGCGTCGACACGCCAGTGCGTATACTCCATGAACATTTTGAAAGCGCGCTCGACGTCGATGTCGACCATCATGGCCTGCTGCTGTCTTGTTCCAATTCCCAGCGGGCCCATGCCCATATT
Organism: uncultured Eubacteriales bacterium; assembly: GCA_942492735.1. Classification (GTDB taxonomy): domain Bacteria; phylum Bacillota; class Clostridia; order Oscillospirales; family Oscillospiraceae; genus Sporobacter. Next base: position 1,861,030 of record OW818648.1, on the reverse strand, counting down.
GGCCGCGCCGCCGACCGTGTTCGCTTTTTCAAAGGCGACGACCCGTGCGCCGTTTTCGGCAGCCGCCGCCGCAGCGGCGAGACCCGACAGCCCGGCCGCAATAATGACGATGTCTGTTTCGATTTTCTTCATTTCAGCATCTCCCAATTATCAAATTGAACGTTTCGTCTCATAGTTTTTCATTTACTTCTGTGCGCGTACGATCAGCATAATGATGTTTCCCATCATCTCCGAGAGCGGTGCGGAACGCGAGAAATCGCATACCGGCTTGGCAAACCCCTGCAGAACAGGCCCGTAAGCATCGGCTTTTCCAAAGATCTGGATCAGCTTGACACCGATATTGCCGGCGTGCAGGTTCGGAAATATGAGTACATTCGCTTTTCCTGCAACCGCACTGTCGCGGTTGACCTTCTTTTCCGCCGTTTTTGGTAAAATTGCGCTGTCGAGCTGGAACTCTCCGTCGATCTTTAGTTCCGGGCGTCGCTCGTGTACGATGTCGATCGCTTTTCGGATCACATCGATGCTCTCGTGCTCCGCGCTTGCGCATGTCGAGAAGGCCAGCATCGCAACGCGCGGTTCCCAGCCGAGGAGCGACGCTGTGGTCTCCGCGGATGCGATGGCGATATCCGCCAGATCGTTGGAATCCGGGCTCGGGTTTATGGCGCAGTCCGCTATAACCAGCATGTTGCCCTCCGGACCCTCGAAACCGGGGACGTTCAGGATACCGACACTGGAGACAGCGGTGAAGCCCTCCTGCAGCCCGACAATGCTCTGCGCGGCGATAATCACATCGGCTGTCGTGCATTCACGTCCGGCAGCAACGCCGTCTACTCGGCCGAGCTTCAAGAGTAGCATGGCGCAGTTGACGGTGTCCTTCGCTTTGCGCCGAACCGATTTTTCCGATAGATCGGTAAATTTCTCGGAATACTCCAGTGCCAGATGCGCAACAGTCTCGTCGTCCGTGTTATTGAAGAATACAAACCCTTCGACGGATACCCCGGCTGCAGCGGCGGCGGCTTTGATATCCACCGGGTTTCCAAGCAACCACGGGTAGCCGATCCCGCGGGCGACGACCTCGGCGGCTGCCCTGAGGATCATCTCATTCAAGCTTTCGGGAAAGGCGATGTTCTGCGGGCAGCTTCTTGCCTGATGTTCGAGTTTTTCAATGATAGTGTCATTCACTACTTTTCTTTTCCTCCACAATCATTTTGTATCGTCTCTGCCGATGCAGGCACGCCTGAGCATGAAATGGCAATTGCCTCCGCAATGTCCTTGTCATACGACAGGGATAACAGGATATCGGTGATGCCCTTCGCGGCGGCCAACCTCCCGAGCGCACCCAAAAGGGTGACGGTCGGGCGGCCGTTATCGTCGTTTAAAATCTCGATCTCATTGAACCAGACATGCTCGCCGCTAATCCCCAGGGTTTTAAAGACAGCTTCCTTGCAGCAGAAGCGCGTCTCGTAAAAGGTGTGGGCGTCGCGGTGCTTCGACGCTGCTTCCCTTTCGCGTTCTGAATACGTTGCGCGAAGAAACGGATCGCCCTCGCTGAGGTACGGCTTATGAATACCGCCCCGGTGCATGATGTCGATCCCAACGCCGACGGCACGCCCTCCTGGCAGGTTATCTGTAAACATAATCGCCGCTTTGATATCTCGGCGGGATAACCGGCACCTGGATATAGCTCTCGCAATCGCCGCCTGTGTGAATAATGTGACGTCCATGATTGTCGGTATCCCATGACAGCGGCTCAAACCAACCCTCGCGGATGTAGCGGCCTGCGATTTGAATCCGCAGCTTATCGCCCTTGTGCCAGATGCGGCAGGACGGAACTATTTCAACGTCGATGGGGACGATCTCACCTTTTGAGAGCTTCTGCTCACGCTTATGTGCCATGACGGGATTGTAGGGTGTTGAAAGGTCGGGATCGAGCTCACGGTGTGAGACACGGATTTTACCCCAGGCGCCGGGATGTGGCTCGTCGAGCGTCGTCCATGGGATCCATTTTCCATCTTTGTCGGCTTTCTGAATGTTGATGAACATATCCATGTCGTCATACCCATCCGCTTCGACGAACAGATGCAAATACATATAACCGGAAAGCTCAGTATCCTCTTTAAAGGTCATGTCAAAGACGGCTTCCTCCGTATTGGCCTCGTAGGAAACCTTTGACACCTCAAAAACGGGCTTATCATGCATTGTCATGTTTTTTGCGTCGAGGTAGTAGCGCGTATATTCCGTGCGCTCAATCGGAAAGGCTTTCTCTGCACGCTTGACCTGAAAATCACAGTCGTAGGCGTCCATGACGTCCATACGCACCCGTGGCGTCATCTCCCAGCCATTATGGATTTCTTTAAGGTAGCGGTCGTAGAAGCGCTTGAGGTCCTCGAGATTATCGGGGTCGTATGTATCCGGCCACTCAAAGTCACGGTGGATTCGGATCCATTTTTTCCTTGATTTGATTTTCCGAAATGCATTTATCGTGCCGCGCAAATGAAAATGCGATAATCCAGCCGTAGCATAAACCGGGATGCGCACCTTGGTGAAATCGGGGATTTTATCCCGCCAGTAACCGTTCATGAGAGGATATTTCCGGCCCATTGCGCCCTGGTCGTCGACGCCCCCCATGCCGGTGACGGAACCGGCGATGAATTCGTTGAAAGTCAGTGCCGGAATGCCGCCTTCAAAAAGAGATTCCCTATACATATCCGTTGTCGATTCCCAAGGGGCGATGCATACCAGGTGCGGCGGCTGCTGGGTCGCAATAAAGTACTGATGTATGGCGACGCCACTGTTGCCGGACATGCCGACCTTGCTGTTGCACCAATCCTGCAATGCAATCCATTCGATAAAATCGTAGCCGTCCTCCGCGTCCTTCGTTCCGAACTGATGGACATCGCCCTCGGAGTGTCCGGCGCCACGGGCGTCGACGTTTGCGACCGCATAACCCTGATGGCACCAATATGCCGGGTCCGGCGACTCAAACTTGGCCATTTTTGAGACTGTTCCGGGCGGAACGCCCATAATCTGCCACTCGCTCATACCGTCGCCGGGACGCTTGCCAAACCAGCTCCAGCTGATGATAACAGGTATCTTCCGGGTCTCATAACTAGGCCGGTAGATATCACAGTAAATCGTGCAGCCGTCGCGCATTTTAACCGCCACATCCTGCTCACAAATTATCCCATCTGCCGCCTCATAGACACGCTGATTAAATTCCGGGCAGAAGCCCTGCCCCATTGCCGCCATAGGGTTATCCGCTTTGGATAAATCCAAGGTTGGATCTACCGCTACCGGTTGGCGCGCGAAGCGGTAGACCGCCTCAATCTCTTCACCCTTGAAAATTTCTTTTTTTGTAAAATGCTCAGCCATACTATTAATCCTCCTTATTCGTTGCAGAGCTTGTATACGTAGTCAACCGCTTCGCCGATCGTGGCTTTCCTGCGGAATGTCATATACGGAATTTCGATGTCAAAAATGTCCTCAAGATATGTTGTGATCTGAGAATAATGGACCGACTTGGCTTGAAGATCTTCTTCAAAACGCATGTTTTCCGTCATGTTCTCTGGTTTAATTCCAAACAGCGGAGCAGCACGCTCCACAAGTTTTTGTAAAATCTCATCTCTCGAATTCATAGTTACCTCCAGATTTTATAAACATATTGTTGCATATGGAACTTCTATAAATTATAATATCAGTGATAATGCACAACAATGTGCTGCATGTAAATGATGCGCGATCCAGTGCGGGCCTAATTGTGCTGCAGTACAATTCATAGTCGGAGGCTTTATGAAGCTTACAACTCTCGTCGCTGAACTCAACGACCCCGGCACCACATGGCTTTCCCGAAGCCAGAAAATTGCGGATATTATTTCCTATGAAATATATCTGCCGGACTCCTTTTTGTATCCCGGTGTTGTTTATATGTGCGAGTATAAAGATTTACCGGCAGCAGCGCCGTCTGATACCATATTTTTTTGTGCCGGCGTCCCCGAAAACCCCACCGTCAGGCTGACAGACTGCAGCATTGTCGCCTTCGGCGGCAATTTTGTCACGCTTCTACGGAACGTGGGCATACAAATGACGATCGAGCACAAGCTGCAGTCAGATAAGCAGCTCCTAATGGAAGCTCTGAATTCGGGAAACGGGTTACAGAACCTGGTTGATATCGCCTACGGCATGTTAAAAAGCCCGATCATCGTCGTTGACAGCGCTTATAAGATCCTCGCAATGACCAGCGCAGTCATTGATTCCCGGCCTGACCTTGAGCAGCAGCGGCAGCTTGGGCATATGATGGATGACAACCTCAAGTCACTGCGGCAGGAACAGATTTACGAGAAAACACGACGAATCAAGTATCCATACTATTCCATAGAACCGATGACAAAAGTCGGTTGGCTAAACACGCTCATCTACGTCTTCGGGATCGAAGCAGCAGAAATGGGCGTGATGGAGCAAGACCACGATTTCACGCATTATGATTATGAATTGACACACTTCCTGAGCCAACTCATCTCTCACGAGCTGCAGAAGAATGATTTTTATAAAAACAATCAGGCGCTGATGCATTCAACGCTGCTGGCCGACCTCCTCGGTGGTCGGCTCCGCGACGCAACGTCAATGACACGCATCCGCCAGCTTGGATGGACGCTCACAGATACGATGTATGTTCTCACGATCTTCGACCGCAATTACGGTGTTTTTGATCATAAGGCACAGGTAATCTGTGACCAGATCCACCGGATGTATATGAACAGTCGGTGGGTCATTTTTGAGAGCAAGATCGTTTTTCTTCTGAGCATGGGTAAAGATGACGAAGAAAATTCGGCCGGCTGGTCACCGCTGAGAGAATACCTCTCCACCAACAAGCTGACCGCAGCTGTCAGTGACAGGTTTTCAGAACTCTTTGCCGTTCGCTGGAAATTTGCCCAATGCGAAGCAGCCTATAATCTGGGGACACAGCTGAACCCGGGCAGCGAGCTGTACTTTTACAAAGATTTCCAGGTACATCATATCGGGTCCGTGGTCCTGAAGGAACAGCCCGCAAGCGTCCTTTTTCATCCGGGTGTCATTGCAATGGACAAGTACGACCGTGAGAACAAGACTGAATTTGTCGCCACGCTAAAGCAATATTTCCGTCAGATCAATGACCCGGGCACTGCGGCGAAGAATCTGTACATACACAAAAACACCCTTTTCTACAGGATTAACAAGGCGAAGGAACTCTTCGATTTGGATATGAACGACGGCTATGAACGTCTTCGTATGTATATAACGATGATTTTTATGGAGCTATAGAGAGAATTATATGGAAAACTTCGTTATGGACGATATTACCAAATAATCCGAAAGGAGCGATTCATATGACGCAAGAGAATGCAGCAGAACGAAAGCCGGCAAAAATTCTGCTGAAGGAAATTGCCGACAAGGCGACGCAGGATGCCTGGGACGCTAAAAACAGGGGTGAAAAAATCGGTTGGTGTGCTTCGAATTTTCCGCAGGAAATTACAACGACGCTTGGAATTCACGTTGTCTATCCCGAAAACCAGGGGGCAGCAATCGGTGCCAAAGGCGGCGGACAGCGCATGTGCGAATATGCCGAAAGCATGGGTTATTCCAGCGACCTGTGTTCCTATTCGCGCATCAGCTTTACATATGCCGCGCAGAAGGAGTGTCCGGAGCTCAATATTCCGCAGCCTGATTTTCTCCTGTGCTGCAATAACATCTGCAATTGCATGATCAAATGGTACGAAAACCTGGCGCTTGAGCTCGATATTCCGATGTATCTGATCGATATCCCGCGCCTTGATGCCGTCGAATGTGACGAGGATCGCGTTCGGTATATCAGAGCGCAGTTTGACGACTGTATTGCCAAGCTCGAGACACTTACCGGCAAGAAGTGGAGCGAGGAGAAGTTTAAAGAGGTTATGGCAAATTCGCAGCGGAGCTCGCGCGCATGGCTCAAGGCAGTGGATTTCGCGAAACATACCCCCTCGCCGTACAGCGGCTTCGATATCTTTAATAATATGGCCGTTGCCTGTGTCGCCAGAGGTGTGCCTGCGGGTGCTGAAGCCTTCGAACAATTAGCGGAGGAATATGCCGAAAGCGTTAAAAACGGTACCTCGACGTTTAAGGCCAGCGAGGAATACCGCGTCCTCTTTGAAGGTATCGCCTGCTGGGCAAATCTCAGCTACACGTTCAAGACGCTTAAGAACTTCGGTGTTAATGTCACCGCGAGCGTGTATGGCCCGGCTTTCAGCTATTTATACGGCACTGTTGACGAGCTGATGGCCGCATACGCGCACGTGCCCAACTGCAATGTCTTCGAAGGCGAGATTGATCTCAGAAAAAAAGAGGCTGTCAAAAACAGTATTGATGGCGCGGTCTTCCACATGAACCGCAGCTGCAAACGCTGGAGCGGCAACCTGTATGAGATGGAGCGGCGGCTGCGCGAAGAGCTGGGAATACCGACTGTCGTTTTTGACGGCGACCAGTCCGATCCCCGCGTGTTTTCAGAAGCGCAATACCTGACGCGCATTCAAGGTCTTGTGGAAATCATGGAACAAAACAAGCGGAGGAAGGAGGCAGCACTACATGGGCAAGCTTGATGATTTGCTGGCAGAGCTGCAGAGCATCGCCGCGAATCCGAAAAAACAGTTCCGGCAATTCCTGTCCGAGGGCAAAAAGGTCGTCGGCTGCATGCCGTATTTCGCGCCGGAGGAACTCGTCCATGCCGCCAACATGGTGCCTTTCGGCCTGTTCGGTGGTGAGCTGACAGTCTCGGATGCAAAACGGTATTGGCCTTCCTTTATCTGTTCCATGCTGCAGACGATTCTAGAGCTCGGTATCAGAGGCACATATGACGGTCTGACTGCCGTTATGGTCCCTGCACTGTGCGACGGCCTCAAGGGTATGGACGGCAACTGGCGTCATGGCGTCGCGCACATCCCGGTCATCCCTGTTGCCCACGCGCAGAACAGAAAAATCGACGCCGGCGTTGCATTTACAGCGTCGCAGTATAGAAAAATCAAAAAACAGCTCGAGGAGCTCTCCGGCCAGACAGTTTCCGACGAGGCCGTCGCCGCGTCCATTGCTGTTTATAACGAGCGCCGGGCGGTCATGCGGCACTTTATCGACGCCGTCTCGAAGCGCCCCGGTCTCCTAAAACCGTCGCAGCGCAGCGCCGTCTTTAAAAGCAGCTTTTTTATGGAGGCCACCGAACACGCATCAAAGGTCCGGGAGCTGACTTCCCTGCTTGAGCAGCAGCCCGAGTTTACCTTCCGTGGTCCGAAGCTTGTCACCAGTGGTATCACCGCCGATCATTCCGGTCTTATGGACATTCTCGACAACGCCGGGGTCGCCGTCGTTGACGACGAGGTCACCACCGAGTCCTTGCGCTTTCGCGCCGACGTCCCTGTCACGTCTGACCCAATCAACGGCCTCGCGCAGCACATTGGCAATATTGAAGGCTGCTCTGTCCTTTTCGATCCGGGTAAAAAGCGCGGTGCGATACTCATTGATCTTGTGAGGGAGCGCGGCGCCGACGGCGTACTCCTCGTCCAGACAAAGTTCTGCGACCCCGAGGAATACGACTATGTTCCGCTCAAGCGCATGCTGGACAAGGCGCATATCCGCATCCTGCAGGTGGAAATCGACCTGCAGACCACCAATAACGAACAGGCGCGGACGGCAGTCGAAGCCTTCTGCGAAAGCATTTGGTGAGACAAAATAGCGGGGCGCCGCATCTCGTAAAAAATGCGGCGCCCCGGGTATGTAACGCGTTATTTCGCGTTACCGGTCTTTTACAGACGCAGGCTTCAGCGGCTCCAGATAAGCCTTATATTTGTCCATAAGATTTTTATACTTTTCACTCTTCATAAACTCGATGTAGCTGCCTTCGATCTCCCGTATATCGTCCCCATGCTTGAACTTGCCGGGCAGCATATCGTGTGCAAGCTCCAGCTGCGCTTCCGGGAACTCAAAAGCTAACCGATCACCCTTATCGACCAGCGTCCCTTCGATGCCGCAGAGACAGCAGATGGCTTTTTTCGAACCGGGCTCGATATTAAAGTTATTTGCATGGCAGTGCGGGCATATCCCGTCCGGTCCCAGCCACTGGGCGTTTCCGATATCGGCGGCCGCTTTAGCAAGGTTGTTTCCAAGCGTATATGCTTCGGCGATCTTCGAATCATCCATAAGAATTCTCTTGGACCACTGAAACACTTTATTTTCAATCACTTTCCATCCCCACGGCATTGCCAGCATGCTGCAGTCGACTTGCGCGCCGGTGCACCAGTCGGAACCGCCGATGGACATAAAGGATATGACCTTGTCCTTGATCCACCGTGGATCGACCGGCTTGCCGCCGTGTTCCTCGGCGATCTTCATACCGATAAGATTCATACCCTTATCGGCACGCGGCCCCAGCCGGTCATTGAGCGTATGGAAAAATCCGGTGGCGCCCTTTTCAAAGATCGGTGTTGTCATGACAATGCCGTCGGCCTCAAGCATCAGTTCAATGAGCCCCTCCAGGTCATCCTTGATTGAGCAGAGATTCCCTTTGCCCGTCACGAGACTCCGGGAGCATACGACGCAGCCGGTACAATACTTTATATCCCAGTCGAGGATATGGACGAATTTGACTTCAGCGCCAAGCTCCTCCGCGCCCATAAGCGCTTCCTTGCACAGCGCGTCGTTGGCGCCGTTTCTGCTGCCGAATGATATACCAAGAATTTTCATAAATTACACCCTTTCATTTATATAACACAAAGTTATTTCAGCGTGTTCATCATCGCCTGGACGTTCTCAAGCTTGGCGTTGAGCGGCACTTCACAGCCGCTGCCGAGCATAAAACCGCCCTTCATGCCCAGCGTTGTGACGAGCTTTTCGCAATACGCACCGACCTCATCGGGCGTTCTGTAGGCCAGCATGGTCGCCGGGACATCGCCTCTAACGGACTGCCATCCGTCAAGAATCGAATGGGCTTCATAGATATTCGTCATACCGTCCAGCTCAAAATGGACGCAGCCCTTCGGCACCTCGCGGAAGTATTTCATGAGCGGCAGCCAGTTTCCGTCCGCATGGAGGACAGTCGTGATGCCGGCCTTGCAAAACTCCTCGATTGTCTGCTTCAGGTATGGCCAGGCGAACTCCTCAAAAACCGCAGGCGAGAGGAACGAGCAGCTGGTGCGCATAGCGAAGTTCCCCGCCCTGCTGCCCTTGGCGCGTTTGACATTGGTGATCGAATCCTTAATGATCTCCGGTGTTGCCCGTCGGAGCACATCCTGCACGAGGCCGCCCTCCTCATACAGATCCATAAGGAACTCCTGCATAGAACGAACCATGGATAACACATCGAACGCCGGCGCCATCGCCGTTTCGTAAATGGGAACCATTCCAGCTTTCTTAAAATGCTTCACGTTCTTGCCGACGTTGCCGCCCAGCTTAATAAAGCGCATGATCAGTCCGAACTGTCCTTTGACCGGCGGCTGCTGGATGCGCATCAGATAGGGATTATAAAACGCATTCCACCCGTTTTTAACGATGAACCTGTAGTCCTCATGCGTCATGCTCGGTTTTTCGATAAACTGGTATTGCGCGTTTTTATCAAGATCGCGCCCAGGCAGACGAACAGGCAGGCCCATGACGAAAACCACGTCACGGGCGCAGGTTGAAATAAAGACATCCGGGTAGCCGATCTTCTCAAAGGTCTTGTCCATTGCCAGCTGCCATTTGGCGTTCGAGCCCAGGATTTCTTCCTGTGTCATTCCCGCAGTGGGGCCGCACCAGGTCAGGATCATCGGATAGCAAGGTATTTCCCGACGGTCAGACGGTTTTTTGCACTCAAGCATATTCTGGAACTTTGTTGTCGAATCCATCACAAGCACATCCTTTATACATATTTGCCTAAATCGCCGGCACCTGCGATGGCGTATTTGTATAATCAGTATATTGATGAATATTCAGAAATACTACGTACCCGATATCCAAATCAATTTCAAATAATGAATTCAGTTCCGTATATTTCATACGAAACGGCAGTGGGGTGAACGAGTTGTTGACAATGCGCATCGCGGAAGAAGCTCTTTCAGGTTTCAAGATATCGACGAAAATCAATGACGGAACGGACATGCTCGACGGCATTCGGTTCGGCCCGGCATCAGAGGCATCACCATATATCACAATAGCCCGGGACGGAAACGATATCCTGCTGCAACATGCATCGGATTCGATCAGGGTTTCTGATGCCAGTCTTGATGATATCGCCAATAGCTTGCTTAACTCAACGGAACGTCTATCCATTTGGGCATCAGACATGAATGTCCTGGTTGACAGCGGTGCCCCGCTGCAGGCACTCGTCGATCGCAGCTTTGAGCACTTTCGTAACCCTATTTTCATCATCGACGAGACCAACATGGTCCGAGCGCGCACCAATCATGCGCCCGGTACCGTCAATGACGACTGGGACTATATCGTACAATTTAACCGAATGCCTATCGACAGGGTCAGGGCAATCTACAATTCCAATCAGATTGACTGGTTCTCCCCTGCCCGTCTGACGAAGCCTTTTATATACGGTCCGCCCGGGATGTCCGTCCGCGGCATTAACTTCAGGATCCCGTCAGAAGACAAGAGCGTGTTCGTCGGGACGCTCATCATTATAGAAAACGAAACACCGATCACGGTCGGCATGCTGCAATATTCCTCCATTCTTTCCGGTGCTGTCATCAAATGGGTCATCCGGCATCATGGCGAACGACTTTTGTACTCCGTCAGCGACACGCTGTCCGATCTCCTGGACGGCGTCAAAATTTCAGAAGACGTCCTTCAAACAATCGAGCATATCATTCTACCCGCCGGATGCATGTACACAATCGCCTGTGCCGTCAGCGGGGATGCCATGCGCGTCTCACAATATCTGCACCTCGTCGACGAGAAACTGACACATAGTGTTTGCGGTGAGCACGGAGATTTCCTGGTCATGCTGTTTGACGACGCCCAAAAAAGTGAAAACCTTAAAACGCTCGACCTGCTTTTCAGAAACATTCCGGTGTCTATCGGTGTCAGCAATGCTTTTTCGGATCTCCGGCATTGTCCCAGCTGTCTCAGACAGGCGCAGATTGCCATACGCTGCGGGGATCAAAAAATCTCGGAACTCAATGCCGAGAGTGTCATGAAATATATCGCAGCGGAAGCCTCCTCAGTACTATGCGGTTCTGATCTGATCCACCCGGCTCTGCGCAGGCTGAAAAGCTATGATACCAAGCACGGCACTCAAATGTACGAAACGCTGCATGTATTTCTCAAGAACGAGCGCAGTCTGACCAAATCATTACAGACGCTGAATATCCACAGAAATTCCCTGATCTACCGTCTTGAACGTATCGAAAAGATTACCGAATGCCGTCTTGATGATCCGGACGTCCGTGACTGGCTCCTGTTCTCCTTCCGAATGGCTGAGAACTCCTGACCGCTCAAATGCAGCATCGCTCATTGCCGCATCAGCAAAAAATTGATTTTAGACGAAAGGCGCTATTGGCATGAAAATCATAGTCTGCATAAAACAGGTACCCGCAGTCTCGAAGGTCGAGGTTGACGCCGAAACAGGCACATTGAAACGCGTCGGACTTGACGCAAAGACAAATCCGTATGATCTGTTTGCACTCGAGACCGCACTGCGTATCCGTGCGGCGGTCGGCGGTACTGTCACCGCGCTTTCAATGGGTCCGCATCAGGCAGCCGACATGATGCACGACGCCTACAGGATGGGCGTCGACGACGCGGTTGTGCTGTCTGACCAGAAATTCGCCGGTTCTGATGTCCTGGCGACCTCTTATACCTTGTCGCAGGGGATCAGCGTCCTAGGCGGCGCTGATTTGATCATTTGCGGAAAGCAAACGACAGACGGGGACACGGCGCAGATCGGTCCTGCCATCGCTGAGCATCTCGGCATACCGCACATCGCCTGGGTCAGTACGATCGAGAATGTCACAGGAACCGCCATCATTGTCAGTCAGGAGCTCACCGGCATCTCTCAGGTGGCTGAAATGCATTACCCCTGCCTCATCACCGTTGAAAAGAACATATATGTACCGCGGCTGCCCTCCTATCGGCTCAAGCTTTCAACGGCGGACAAGCCGGTGCGCTTTATTCGATTTGACGATTTGCCGGACCAGAATATGAGCCGTTACGGGCTTATCGGGTCACCGACGACGGTAGAAAGGATGTTCCCGCCCGAAAATAAAACAGAACAGATTTATATCGACGGGAGCAGCACCGAAAAGGCTGAAAAACTCTTTGATATTCTGGTCTCGCGAAAATTCATATAAAGAGGTAATAACGTGGATTTATTGCGTTTTAACGCGGCGCGGTGTGATTTGTGCCGCGACTGCATCGAAAAATGCCCGTTTCAGGCACTGCGTATGGGCGAGCGCGGAATAGAGGTCAGCGACGCGTGCCGTATGTGCAGTGTCTGTATTGAAATCTGCGCAAAGGGAGCCATCAGCTTTGAACAGAAACCCGGTACTGTTGATAAGAAGCTGTGGAACGGGATTCTGGTATACCTCGAACAGGAAAATGGCATTATACATCCGATCGCTTATGAGTTGATCGGTGAAGCGATGCGGCTGGCTGCCAAAGTTGGTTATGACGTCTTTGGTGTTATCGTCGGCCCGAACGGCACGATGACAAATGCCGAGAAGCTGCTCGTCTACGGTCTTAAGAAAATCTACGTCTACGAGCATCCTGAATTTGAAAGCTTCAAGACGGATTGCTACACGAATGCGGTGGCTGACTGCATCGCCGCGCTGAAGCCTTCGGTCGTATTGATAGGAGCGACATCGCTTGGGCGCTCGCTCGCCCCACGGCTGTCAACGCGTTTCCACACAGGCCTGACTGCCGACTGCACCAAGTTGGAGATGCGCGAGAATACCGACCTTGTGCAGATACGGCCAGCGTTTGGCGGAAACGTGATGGCACAGATTATTATCACAGATTCCCGTCCGCAGTTTGCGACTGTCAGATACAGGGTGATGGCGCGTGCGGACATTGCCGACGGTCCGGCAGGGGAGCTGGTGCGCCGTACCGCGACGGAAAAACAGCGGCGCTCCCGTATCACGATTCATTCGGAGAAACACCGCGATCACAAAAAGCCCGTTGAGGAAGAAGACATTCTGGTTGTAGCCGGTCGCGGCGTCAGGGACGAGAAAGGCCTCCTCATGCTTAAAACGCTCGCGGATCAGCTCGGCGGTCAGCTTTGCTATTCACGGCCCATGATCGAAGCCGGGCATGGAGACACAGCACATCAGATCGGTCTATCCGGGCGCACCGTGAAACCCAAGCTCATCATCACTTGCGGTGTATCCGGCGCAATACAATTTACCGCCTGTATGATCGGCGCGGAATGTATCGTGGCAATAAACAGTGACCCTGACGCACCGATATTCAAAATCGCGCATTACTGCATTGCGGATGATCTTTATAAAGTCGTGCCTGCGCTTATAAAGCATATAAGCACGCGGAAGGAGGCCTGAAAAATGCCGTTTCCCTATCACACACTGAACGATGCCGACCTAGCGTATTTTGAAGGCATTTTCCCTCCGGACCGGATTGTGCGGAAAAACTGTATCAAAGAAGAATACTTCCACGACGAAATGCCTGAGTACGGTGTATTCCAGCCCGAGCTCTATATTGAGGCGGTCAGCAAAGAGGAAGTTTCTGCCGTCATGCGCTATGCGTATCATAACAATATTCCGGTGACCGCGCGTGGTGCCGGAACAGGTCTGGCCGGTGGAGCAACCTGCAAATATGGCGGTATTCTGCTTTCGCTCATGAAAATGAACCGCATTTTCGGCGTGGATCTTGAAAATCTGACGATAACCGCTGAGCCCGGCGCGCTGCTTTCCGAGGTGGCCGCGGCATCAAGCGCGGCCGGTCTGTTTTATCCGCCCGACCCCGGTGAACGCACCGCCTCTATAGGAGGGACGGTAATCACCAACGCCGGCGGAATGCGTGCCGTTCGTTACGGCGTCACGCGGGATTATGTGCGATCCATAGAGGCTGTTCTGCCGGACGGCGAAATCGTGCACTTTTCTTCAAACGTCGTTAAGAACACGACGGGTTACGATATAAAGGACCTCGTTATTGGCTCTGAGGGCACGCTCTGCATCCTGACCCAGGTGACATTAAAGCTGATCCCAGCGCCGACGTTCACCTGGTCGCTCGTTGTTCCATTCGATACGCTTGAAACCTGTATTGATACTGTCCCAAAGCTTCTGAATATGAATTATATACCGACGGCCATAGAGTTCATCGAGTCGGATCTCCTTGGTATTGTTGAAAAGCATTTGAACAAACCTTTCCCCGACCGCAGCGGCAGTTCATACCTCATCATCATGCTTGATGCAGACAGCCGCGACGAGATCGAAAAGGCTTCAGACAGCGTGGCGGAGGTTTGCCTTCGCGCAGGCGCAAAGGACGTGCTGATTTGCGACTCCGAAGAGCGCAGCACCTCAGTGTGGTCTGTGCGTGCTGCCGTGCTCGAGGGAATGAAAGCCGACAGCGCGGCGCAGGAGGAATGTGACGTGGTCGTTCCGCGGGCGCGCATCGCCGAGTTTGTCAAAGCGGCAAAGCAGATTGGCCGTCAATACAACATTCGTATCATCACGGTCGGTCACTCCGGTGACGGAAACATCCACACAGAGCTACTGTGCGATGAGACGATATCCGAAGAGCAGTGGAAGACCAATACAAAAGCCTGCCTGAAGGCGCTCTACGCGCTATCGAAGCAGCTCGGCGGCCAGCTTTCCGGCGAGCACGGCATCGGAAACGGCAGGCTCGAATATCTCGAGGAATTTATCGGGCCACGAATGTATCGCCTGTTTCAGTCGGTAAAGCTCGCGTTTGATGATAAGAATATTCTGAACCCCGGCAAGGTTATTATTTGCGACGGCGAAATATCAGCAATATGACCCGTTGAACCCTTGGCATACAAAGCACCCCATCACTCTCGTCGTGATGGGGTGCTTTTTCCATATTCTTCATTTGTATCTTAATCTTCGGCAAACAACGAGAGAACGATGTCTTTGAAGACCTCGCAGGCTGATGTTTTTGTACTTGATCTCCAGGCAAAGACATAGTTGATTGCCGCATCATTACCCTCAATGGGAAGCGCGATGACATTCGGATGCTGGTAAAGTTGTTTCAGCGCTCCAGGCAGGATGGCAACACCGATTCCCGCATTGACAGCTAAGATAACAGCCTCGGCGCGATTGTAGTAATTGATGATATTGGGCGCAAAGCCGCGATTTTTACAGATCAATCTGATGCGGCTCGTCAGCCAGGCATCCGATTTCCTTATCGACACAAAGGGATGACGTTTCACGGTTGACCAATCGTTGAGGTCTATCGCATCAATGATACGCGTGTTCACATAAAGCTCTAGATCGTCTTTACTGATTTCCGCAAGCTCATAATCCTCCGTACCTGAAATCATATCTTTGATCGAAAAATAAAAATCATAACTTTCTTTTTGAACAGAATTGATCAGCTCGGTCCCTTCGAGAAGATCGACATCCACCTGAACCGTTGGATAGTGCGCATACAGACGGACCAGACACGCACTGAGCTGATGCGAGATCGACGATAAGGCCGCGATTCGAATGTGACCGATTCGCCCCTGCGCCATATTTTGGACACGGTTTTCACCGCTGGATATAATATCGACGGCCTGACTTGCATATTGAAGAAATTCGGAACCCTCATCTGTTAAAGAAATTTTTCTGCTTGTCCGGTTTAAAAGCTTTACACCTAAAAGATTCTCGAGCATTTTGATATGATGGCTGACGGCTGGCTGCGAAATAAAAAACTGTTCCGCGGTACGCGAAAAATTCAACGTATGAGCGACCGATACGAACAGTCTCAATTGAAAAGTATCTATAAATGCTCACCCCGCAATTTTAAGCTTTAGTAAATGTCGTTTATTTAGCATCATAACCTTGATCTATAATCATGTCAATTCCCGTCGCATTATCTATAAGATTTGTTTATAGATAATCCTCATAAATTTGTATTTCATTTATTGATTGATAGACTATATAATTTTGGTAAACCCGCATGCTTAGCTTCAATGTGACATGAAAGGGAGAAAAGAAGATGGGAAAAACAGTCCGCATGACAAATTCATCAACCGGAGGTCCTGTTTTTGTCTACGTCAAAGACGGAAAAATTATCAGAATCACACCGATGGATCTTGACGAATCCGATGCAGCCTCCTGGGAAATTGAGGCCAGAGGCCGCAGATTTTCGCCGCCGCGCAGGACAACAATGTCGCCCTATACTGCTGGTTTTAAGTCGATGATCTATTCGGATAAGAGAATTCTGTATCCGATGAAACGCGTGGATTTTGATCCCAACGGCAACAGGAATATCCAAAACCGCGGTATATCCGGCTATGAGCGCATCAGTTGGGATGAAGCTGCCGAAATTGTTACACATGAAGTAAACAGACTCAAACGTGAATACGGTCCTTCCGCGATTTTCGGGGGCACCAGTTCCCATCATATGTGGGGTAACGTCGGCTATAAACACAGTACCTTTTTCCGTTATATGAACCTGATGGGCAGTACATTTGGAGATCACAACCCGGACAGCTGGGAAGGCTGGTATTGGGGCGGTATGCACATGTGGGGCTTCAGCTGGCGGCTTGGATGCCCTGAGCAGTACGGCCTGCTTGAAGACGGCTTGAAGCATGCTGAAATGATCGTTTTCTGGTCTTCCGACCCGGAAGTTACCGGCGGGATATACGCCGCTTTTGAATCCACCAGCCGCCGGCAGTGGCTCAAGGAGCTTGGCGTCAAGATGGTGTTCATTGATCCTTTCTATAATCACACAGCCGGAATGTACGGTGACAAGTGGATGGCGCCGCGGATTGGAACCGATCACGCGCTTTCGTTTGCAATCGCTTACACATGGCTGATTGAAGGCACGTATGACAAGGAGTATGTCGTCACCCATACATATGGATTTGAAGAATGGGCCGATTATGTGCTAGGCAAAACGGATGGGGTACCCAAAACGTGTGAATGGGCGGAGCAGGAATCCGGCGTTCCGGCGTGTGAAATCCGCGCGCTCGCGCGTGAATGGGCGAAGAGAAAAACCTACTTAGCCGCCGGCGGCCTCGGTGGCTGGGGCGGCGCCTGCCGCGCGCCGCACGGCATTGAATATGCCCGCGGCATGATCGCGCTGGCGACCATGCAGGGTATGGGAAAGCCCGGTTCGAATATCTGGTCAACGACACAGGGTACACCTGTCGATACGGATTTCTATTTCCCGGGTTACTCGGAGGGCGGTATTGCCGGTGACGTTGAAAACTCCGCGGGGGGTTACAGGTTTGCCTGGAGGATGTTCGACGGAAAGACCACGTTCCCCACAGCTTCCAGGACAGCGACACCGCAGGGCGCGCATTTGCCGCGGCTGAAGATACCGGAATGCATCATAGACGGCAAGGCCGAGTGGTGCGGCAGAGGCTTCAGCGGCACCGATATTCAGCATCAGTTTCATCCGCACCAATATCCTTCGCCGGGGTATGCGCCTGTCAGGATGCTATGGCGATACGGCGGTTCCTACATCGGCACGATGACGGCGACAAACCGTTATGCCGAGATGTATTACTCGGAGAATCTGGAGTTCGTTGTCAATCAGTCCATCTGGAACGAGGGCGAGGTTCAGTTTGCCGATGTCATTCTCCCCGCCTGCACAAACTTCGAACGCTATGATATCTCCGAATTTGCCAGCTGTTCCGGGTACATCCCCCATACGTATACACAGAATAATCACCGGGTTATAACTTTCCAGATGAAATGCATTGAGCCGCTTGGCGAAAGTAAATCGGATTATCAAATTTTCGCGATGTTCGCTGAAAAATTAGGGTTCGGCCCCATCTTCACCGAAGGCAAGGATGAGCTCGCATGGATTGAGCAGTACTATAACGCGACCGACATGCCCAATGCCATGACGTTTGAAGAATTTAAGAAAAAGGGCTATTACATTGTTCCCGTCAACCCGAATCTCAAGAAGACTGTGGCGCTGCGGTGGTTTGCCGAAGACCGTGTGAGAGATACGCCCGATTGGGGTCCGCATCCGGCAAATACAGTCGGACTGAAGGGTTTGCAGACAAGAACCGGCAAGGTCGAGTTCATCGCGTCAAGTCTCAAAAATTTTGAAGAGCAGGGCTTTACCGATGAGGGCCGTCCGGCCATGCACACCTATGTACCGGCATTTGAAAGCCATCACAGCCCGCTCTTTAAGAGATATCCGATCGGCGTTATCGCGCCGCATCCGAAATTCAGCTTTCACACCATGGGCGACGGCAAGGACAGCTTCATGAACGACATCAAGGACCACCGCGTGCTGATTGGCGGCCACTACTACTGGATCATCCGCATCAACTCCAAGGACGCGGCGGCGCGCGGCATCAAGGAGGGCGATCTGGTCCGCGCCTATAACGACCGCGGCTCCGTTATTCTCGCAGCGCAGGTTGGCGAGCGCGTTCCGGCCGGTGTCGCACACTCCTACGAGTCTTGCGCCGATTACAAACCGCTTGGGAAAGCCGGTAAATCCGCAGACCGGGCCGGTTGTATCAACATCCTATCTCCGGATCA
The DNA here is from genome assembly GCA_942492735.1 of uncultured Eubacteriales bacterium. Classification (GTDB taxonomy): domain Bacteria; phylum Bacillota; class Clostridia; order Oscillospirales; family Oscillospiraceae; genus Sporobacter. Next base: position 1,842,371 of record OW818648.1, on the reverse strand, counting down.
ATTCTTGTCCAAGTATGCCTGCGGTATGGCGCCAAACGGCATGCTGGTCGAGATCGAGAAATGGGACGGCGGTATTTATGAAACGGCCAATTAATCAAAAACGGCGAAGGAGAGGAGATATATATGAAACAACGGTATATGGTAATAGATGTCGCCAAATGTCATGACTGCAACAACTGTTTTATGGCCTGTTTGGATGAGCATGTTAACAATGATTGGCCCGGTTATACTGCACAGCAGCCCCGTCACGGACATCGCTGGATGAATATTGAACGCCGTGAGCGCGGTCAATTTCCCAGAAACGACGTCGCGTATCTTCCGCTGCCCTGCCAGCACTGCGAAAACGCGCCCTGCTTGGATGCCGGTAACGGCGCGGTGACACGGCGTCAGGATGGTATCGTCATGATCGACATGGAAAAAGCCAAAGGAAACGACGCTCTCGTTAAATCCTGCCCGTATGGCGCGATCTACTGGAACGCGGAACGGGGCGTTCCTCAGAAATGCACCATGTGCGCGCATCTCCTCGACGACAAGGAATGGGCCCCAGGTATTCCCCGCTGCGCCCACACCTGCCCGACCGGCGCAATCCAGTTTTACACCATGGAACCCACCGATATGGAGAAGATGATTTCGGCAGAAGGCCCGAGTGCATATAAAGCCGAGCTTGGCACAAAGCCGCATGTACTCTACAAAAATCTTTATAAGTATACCAAGAATTTCATTACGGCAGGTATACTTGTCAATGGGGACTGTTACGAGAATGCGACGGCGACGCTGACGTGCTGCGGCAGAGTAATTGGAACGCAGCAGACTAACTTCTTCGGGGATTTCAAGTTTGACGGACTGGACAAGGGTTCATACACCCTCGATATAGATGCAGCAGGAAAGCATTCGACCTGCGAGGTTTCAATCGCTGGCGAATCTCTGAATTTAGGATTTATCAAGCTGTAACACCTTGAACTCTCGATATCCGGAAGCGAAAGGAAGAGCCGGGCTTATAGCCGCAAGCTCTTCCTATCTTCTGGAATTGTACTTATTTCTAATATTCAGAGGAAAATGACCAGATCGGAAGGTTAAATACTTCATGAAAGAAATTATTATGTTCAACGGAAGCCCGCGTATGGACGGAAACACTGCCACATTGCTGAACGCAGTATCCAGGGGCGCGCAGGATAATGGCGCCCAGGTAAAAATATACACCTTGTTCAAGATGAAATTCATGGCATGTCAAGGCTGTTTCTATTGCAGGATGCATGATGACTGTATCATCAAGGACGAGCTTCACGAAGCACTTCAAAAGGTCAAAACGGCATACGCTGTTGTCATCGGCTCGCCAATATACATGATGCAGATGACCGGGCCGGTTAAAAATCTGTATGACAGGCTGTTCCCTTTGATTGATACGCAAGGTCAGCCGAGGTTTGGAGAAAAGAAGATTCTGACCGTATATTCACAGGGTATGGGCGAGGCGAACGCATTTGATTCGTATTTTGAATACACGGCCGCGTTATTTCCCTCACTGGGCTTTAATTTGATAGAAAACATCGTGTGCACGAACAGCAATGACCCCGAGCGCGCCGAACACAACAAGGAATTAATGATCCGCGCCTATGAAGCCGGCAAGACTTTGGCTATGTGATGTTTGTTCACTAATAGCGTCGTTCTAATGCGGTTTTACTGGCCACTTTTCACACGGAACATCCTCTGTGCTCAAAACCATTTGATCGTCCTGATTTTTAACAATAATCCATTTAAGCCAGTTCTTATTGTCCATTTCGGGATAATCCTCACGCAGGAACCAGCCTCTCGATTCTTTGCGCATTTCAGCCGCCCGGAACTGCATTTCGGCGGACAGTATCATTGCCTCCGCTTCGTGACAGGCTAAGAGCTCATGGAAGTCAACGGCTTTGAGTGATTTTGCGAGCTCTTTTGCCGCTTCCACATAACGTAGGGCCGTCAGGATTCGATGCGCGCTTATGTAAACCGAGCGCTCCATAGGGCCGACAGCTTTCTGTATGAGACGGATCACATCCTTGGCACTGCAGCCTGTTTCCCGAACGAGCGGCGCGTAGGCGCGCTTGAAGCTGGTATCCACCTGTTTTTCGTCAGGAGTAGGAAGAGATGTCGATTTCGCTGTATCGACGGCGCTCCGCGCGCACATGATACCGGCAAAAACGGCATTGAGTATACCAGAGCCGCGATTTCGTCCGGGAGGTGCCGGGACAGCGCCCGGGGCGGCAGAGCCGCAATAACTGATATCTCCGACGGCATAAAGCCCGGGTATTGTGGTCTGCATATCGTGCCCGACCTTGACCGGCGACTGCTCGCCGATGAGCAGCGGGCAAACCTCCATATCCTTGTCAACAGCAGCGGCTCGCTCATGATTCAGCTGCCAGAAACGCTGACCGTATGGGCGGTTCCACATAGCCGCCAGTCCGCCCTCGCCGCCTTGCGTCTCCAGTTTCAAAGTGACAGGCCCTCTGCCGGTGGTCATCTGGATGTACCACTCCGCAATGGCCGTGCCGCTGATATCCGGCTCGGGACCTGAACGGAAATTCTTGGTGATGTGCTCACCTAATCTGTTATACATGAAGTTTTCGCCGTAGACGACTTCCTGATGGCTGCGCACCCTGACAAGCTGGGCAAAGTTGCCGAATTCAGGATTCCGCATCTCGGCTCCGGCGCGGTAGGCGGCCGCGATCCCATCGCCTCTTCCGGAACCCCACATGGGGGCTATCCTGTAATTCTGGCTGCCGGTCGCCAGGACTACGGCTTTTGCGTTAATGATGTAGAATTTTCCGTCCAGAATGCTGTATCCAGTCGCGCCGGCAATCTTATTTCCGGTTGTCAACAAGTCTGATACCGCAACTTTGTCCAGGATTTTCACACCCATTTTCTCTGCTGTCTGGCGAACCTTCAGCGTGATATCCAGGTCGACGCCAATGATCGCTGTTTTGGGACCGGTGGGGATGACGTTGTATCTCCCGTCTTCGCGTTTCGGCAGCCGTGCGCCCCACTCGACCAGCTTATCCAGCATCTTATGGTTCATGGAGACGTATTTGACCATCAAATCCTGATCTCCCAAAAAACAGCCGATTGCATTGACATGATATTCGGCAAATTCCTCCGGATTCATGTGCTCAAGGTCAAAATACTGAAGAACGCCGCCGCCTTTATTGGCTTTTCCCGAATAACCCGCCGTCTGTTTCTCTGCGATCAGGACAGTCAGCTCCGGCTGAAGCTCCTTAATCGAAACGGCTGCGGAGAGACCCGCAATGCCGCCGCCGATGATTAGAACATCGGCGCTTAGATTTTCACGGCCGAATTTGTTTTCCATCTTCATGTCCTCCTCACAGATAACGGTCAAACGTCTGCAGGAGTTTATCGCTGCCGAAGTCCGGTATCACTTCAATGCAGCCTTTCTTGCAAACGGACTCGCAGTAAAAGCAATGCTCGCAGTCCTCGACGTATTTGAAAATCGGCTGCTTCTTCTCCTCGTCCCAGCGTATCACATCGACAAAACATGCTTTATAGCACAGCTTGCAACCGATGCAGTTTTCCGGCTGATAACGGATCTGATGCTTTGTATCAATCATGATATTATCCCCTTTCTAGAATCTATCCCGCTCTTCGGGGTAAATTCTGGGCAGCAGCGCCGCCAGGTTATGGAATTCCTTGATATTATGCAAGCACAGCGCTTTGCCGGCGATGTCCGGCAGGTGTACGTGGTCGGGTAATGTTCTGACAGCTTTCCCGTTCCGCATGGTGTATCCTATCCAGAAACGGGTGCGCAGCTCGACACCGCCCTCGATATCCCTGATAAAGTGTACCATGACCGATCCGGCTGAGCCGTCCATCCCATGACCGTTCCCGCAGGCAATCGTTGAACAGGCGCTCGTACCGATTTTCGAGACATCAAAGCCCATATCGCCCGGGTTTTTGAAATTAATCATGAATTCCTGCGGTCCGGCGCCGACATCCTCATAGATCACATGTGTCGTATCCCAATACCGCTCCTTAAACGTCAGGAGAGGATCCCTGCCCTTTTCCTTCTGCATGGATTCGGCTCTGTAATGGTCCTCGTTGTCCCATATGGTGTAGCGTAAATTGTCAAGGCCGTGCCAGGCAAACCACCAATCGATCATTTCTCCGGTGACTCCGGGCATTTTTACGTGGTTGGCAATGCACACCGTTCCGTCAGCCATGGCACAGTAACCGATTTCTTCATCAAAATAGCCAGGCTCGAAAAGCTTGTTCCTGTCATGAATCGACAGTGCTTTTGCGGGATCCATCGGACCTGCCAGCGCTTTTTGATAGTTCTCAGGAGGCGCAGGAGCCAATTCTTCAAGATAGTATTTATAATATGATTTTTCCTTGTCCTGTTCAGTGACAGGCACTCTCTGTCTGCAATCCACCGGATCACATCCTTTCAAAGCTTGAAGCCCCTATCATAGTTTTTGAACAAAGACAGGGACTTCATGAAGATCATATTAACCTGTGGGAGCATTTTTGTATAATTCATTTATTCTATGGGCTCATAAACGGAGAGAAACAAAGCGATACAAGGGTTATCGTTTTCGCGGTTTCTGGCGATGACAATCTCGAGCGGCTTCAGGTCATTTAGGCGGACCATTGCGATGCGGCGGCTGAACCCTGCTGTATTATTTTCACTGCCGATCGCTACGCCTTTTCCGGATTCCAGATATAGAATCTGTGAATTAACATCAGGCGCCTCCAACACCTTTGGTACAAAGCCCGCCTTTTCGCATTCTTGCCTCAGAAGCGCATTCAGTGCCGGCGATTCCTTTGAAGAGACATTCACAAACGTTTCATCGCGAAAGTCAATGAGCGACAGGCTTTCCTTTTGAGCCAGCGGATGATTCGCCGTCAGGATCAGCACCGACTCGATGCTGTACAACGGCTCAAGCACGAGCCAGGGTTTGTCGGAAGCGTCGAGTCTCAGCGCTAACGCAAAGTCCAGCGTATTGTCGTGCAGCCAGTGAAGCAGCTCGCTATGGCTGCCTCTGCGCAGCGACAATTCGATACCCGGAAACATCTCCTGAAACCTGTCGAAGATCGTCAGTGTACGTTCGTCGATGCGGTCGCTGCTGATGAGCCCAATACGCAATATCCCGGCTTTCCCCTGATAAATATTCTGGGCTTTGAACAGGAGGTTTTCAAACTGCTCCTGCATCCCTTTCATACCCTCATACATAAGGGCTCCCGCTGGTGTGAGGCGGGTATCCTTGCTCTTCTTGCTGCGATCAAACAGCTCGACACTCCATTCATTTTCAAGTGCCGATATGTTGTGGCTGAAAGCAGGCTGGGATATAAACAGCTCCGCGGCACTCTGCGTAAAATTCAAGCATTCCGCTGCTTTTAAAAAACAAAGGATTTGCATCGAGTTCATATTGAAAACCTCCTTTGCATTGTGTGTCCAAGTTGCACGAACGGATATCCGGGCTGCCGAGCAGCCCGGATATTTTATTGCAGCTCTATCTGCTGCAGCTGGCGACGCCTTTTACGGTACGACGGCAGAATGATGATAAAACAGATGAGGGCTATGACAACGGGGACAACAGTCCATTTAAACATATCCGCAAAATTGCTCTGTTCGTAAACGAGGCTGCCGAGCACCGGGCCCAGAAACAAGCCGGAGTCCATGCCGACATAAAAAGTATTGCTGGCAACGCCCCTTTTAAGCGGCATTTCTGTTTGAATGCACATGGCCTGGAGCGCCGGCTGTGTCGCGCCGATGCCTACCGCGGCGATAACAGCGCTGACCAGCGTCATACCCAGAGTTTTACTCGATCCGAACAGGAAAAATGACAAGGCAAACAGGATAAGCCCGGGAATCACAACTTTAGCCACACCGAATCTGTCGATCAGCGCGCCTGATAAAGGCCTCGATACGAATAAGACCCCCGCCATCACTAAGAAAAACACACTGATATTAGCGATCCCCTGTTCGTTTGCAAAGTTGATGACGTAGGCGCCGTATACCGCATTTCCTGTCACCACGAAAAGCAAGACGATGGTGACAGGGATGGCGTGAATCGAAATAATGTTTTTATACCACGCGCCCATACTGGCCACATCCGCCTTTGTCTTTGCGTCCGGATGGAGGATAAAACTTGGGATCATCGCCAGAGTCAACGCTATGGCAGCAAAGAGAAACACAAGTGTAAACCCCACATCCTTGTTATTGAAAGTATTCGTACCAAAAGCCAACAGGCTCGTTCCGATAAATGGACCAAATGCCGTACCAACGGCTGCGCCGATGCCGAACATGCCCATTCCCGACGCCATTTTTTCGTCAGGCAAGCTGTCCGCAGCCAGCGTCATGACCAATGAGCCTGCAAAGCCGTACTGAATTCCGTGTAAAACCCGGAACCCCACAAACATCGGTACGTTGTGAAAGAGCGCATATCCGAGATTGACGAAACCGCCGAGCGCATAGATTAAGATCAGTAATTTGCGCTTGTCGATTTTTGTGATCATCGGACCCGTGATCGGTTTCAAGGCCAATGAGACACCGAGTAAAAGCCCAGTTATAAGCCCCATAATCACCGGCGTTGTGCCGAGATAGGTCGTGTAGGTCGCGACAAGTGTGTTTACCGAATAGTGTGCCAGAACAAATAACAAATTGGCGAGTACGGCACAAATAAAGTTTCTGTTCCATATTGTCGCTTTTGCGGGGGTATTTGCAGCCGGAACCATTTAATAGCCTCCAATTCAACAGCGTGTTTTATATTGCTGCAATTCTATCAAACGCGCTCCCCTAAAGCAAGGAAAAGCAAGCCGACGGTTTGAAGCGCGCCCCTGCTTTATGCTAAAAAACAGAAAACCCGCTTCTATTGAAACGAGCTTTCTGTAAATGGAGATGGACGGCTCGAACCGCTCCACGCCTGACTGCCAGTGCTTTAGATTTGTTTTAATAGTTCATTTCTGGTCACATCTGTTCCCGGCTTAACCCTTTTGTTTAAAAGTGTTAGAACACTGTTAGAACTTAACCACCACTAAATTAATTAGTTGAATACTTAAATCATAAATAGCTAAATATTTACTAAAGTCGCTTAGAAAGCGGTATGTTGCAAACCTGCCACTATCTAAGCATCATTTTGTGTTGATTGGTAATAAGTTACATGGTACAATCAAATAAAACCAAAAAATTAATCAACTTAATGATGAGTGAAGCAAGAAGATTTGAAAGGACCTATTTATGTCTCAGATAAAAATGATAATGCATGGCATTAAAGGAATAGATCACGGGATAATTGACCTACCACTTGAAAATGGAGTTTTTGCAATAGTTGGTAATAACGGCTGTGGTAAAAGTACAATCATGTCATGCTTAGCGCAACTTTTGTCTCGCCATAATTTAGGACTGTTAAAAAAAGAAGATTTCAATAAAGATTCTTTTGTAGAATTTTTTGCTGACGGATTAAAAGATCATTGGTATAGTAATAACATAAATTTTTGGGTTACTGATACTTTTCCAAACACTACTATACGATATAATGGTACTTATGAGGGCAGTTTGTTTTATGGTGTTAGGTTTAAAGATTCGAAAATCGTTGATCAAATGATGGAGGAAGGTAAAATATTCCCGCATGACTTAGCTGATGCAGATGATTATATTCATAAACAACTTGGTCTTATTCTTCATAATCAAGAAAATTATTATGCTGGATTAAAAAGAATCAGAAATAAGGATATAGCGACAAGGTTGAACCTAAGTAATACTCCTTATTTTAGAGAAGTAAACGGTGAACTTATTAGCCAATATAGAATGAGTTCGGGGGAGTGTATGTTAATATCATTGCTGCACTTTATTTACAACTCTATTATAAGGCGTTCTTTACCAACAAGGCTGCCTATTCTCATGCTAATCGATGAAATTGAGTTAGCTCTACATCCTATCGCTATTTCTAATCTTATTGATTTGTTGAGTTCATTGACTAAAGAATATCAGAACATGACTGTCATACTAACAACACATTCACCAGAAGTCATTAGGAAAATTAATCCACAAAATGTGTATAAGATTGAACGTTCAAACGATCCAGAAAATAACTTTTTTATAGTAAATCCTTGTTATCCGAGTTATGCGATCAGAGATATTTATACTCATGATGGCTTTGATTTTTTACTTTTAGTTGAAGATGAATTAGCAAAATCTGTCGTGAAAAAGTCAATAAGTGATCTCAAGCTTTCAAACAGTCGATTAATTAACGTTCTACCTGTAGGGGGATGGAATAATGTTTTAAAGCTGCAATACGAAATAATATCCAACAATATTTTAGGAGTAAATAAGAAGGTATTCAGTATCCTTGACGGGGATGTTGTTTCATTAATTCCAAAAGATTATTCGAATTTACAAAAATACTTTTTGCCAATTAGTAGTGTTGAAAAATATTTATACAATATTCTTATAGTAAATCCTAATCAACCTATTAAAAAAAGTATAAATGATCGGTTCTTTACAATCCAATCCATTGATGTCCTCATCTTAGAATATAGAACCAATGAGGCAAAAAGCAAGAGAGATTTAGGTTCAGATTATAGAGAAGACAAAGATGGAAAACGATTATATGGCAAGATTTCTAGATATCTCGACAATCACAAGGTTTCCTCTTCGGAGTTTATCAGCGGTCTTCACGATATTATTAACAAAAATGTGGACTTTGCAAAGTTTAATGAAAATCTAAATAAGGCTCTTACAGCGTGGTAATCTCATGTAGAAATAGGCTCGAATAGTATACTGAGTAAGCATATCCCGATTAGACGGAGTGGCGAAACACGGCTTCTCCCCGCTCTGCGCAGAATCCCCCAGTGGTGCTGCCTGACACCTTTCTTCAGTAAAAACTAAGAGACCTCTCCGATTCATTAGCGGCCGCTTGCGGCTGTTGCGGCGGAGAGGTCTCTTTGTTCGCACCCTGTGTGTAAACAATTAATTGCATGCTGCTCGTTATCTCACATTTCTTCCTGATTATTTTCTTGTGCTTCTTCATCGTTTAGGCGCAAGCTTTCTTCTATTTCAAGACAATGGTCTTCTTTTTGCTCCCCATGATATTTTTTGAAGCTATCGTCCCCTCGGTTTTATGTATTGAATATTTATTCAATACATAAATAACTGCAAAAAACACAGTGTAATCTTGGTGGTTACATGGTGTCTTGGCAGAAATGTGATATTGCCGCGCTACGATATTGAGCCCTACGGTCGAAGTGATATTCTGTTCGCCTTTAACTGCCCGCAGGCAATATCACTCGGCGCAAGCCGAATAGCACTGCGACGCAATAGATCTCGCCGCAGGCGAATAGAACTGAAAAAGCAGGTCAACGACCTGCTTTTTGCGTTATGTACATTCTACGGCTCACGGCAGGATGGCGCCGTATTTCAGCAATTGGCTTCGGAGTGCGGCGAAGTTTACGTTTCTGACGCTGACGCCGTCTTTTACGGCGATTGCGGCCGCGGCTCCGGCTGCCTGTCCGAAACACATGCAATGCGGGATCAGATTGAAAAATTCGCTGAAGTCGTGATCGGCAGAGAAGGCGCGGCAGGCCACGAGCAGGCCTTCAGTTTCCTTCGGTACAAGCGCCCGGTAAGGAATGTATGTCCTTGGATATTGCAGGGACAGCTCGCCGCGGTCGTTATCGGCGAAAATGGCGATCGTGTCGTCAAACGGCTGGTCGGTGTCCATATCCTTCGCTGTGAGAAAATATTCACCGACAATTCTGCGCCCGCCGGATGTCCCGAGCTGTGGTGCAGAAAGCATGATGAAGCTCTTTTCAAACCCCGGCATATATTCTCTCATCAACTCCCAGTTCCTGACGGATTGGTGTCGCGTCGTCACATCGATATGAGTCATCTCTTCAGCATCGGTCTGACACAAGGAGCCTATAAGGCGATGAATCCAGACAACACCTTCATGCTGCTTTAAGAGGCCTCTGGAGAAGTGCGGGGAGCCGCCCATTTTGATAATTTCTTGGGTTCGCACATGATACTTGTCCGGTTCGGAATTCATAAAGTCATCATACTTTTCAAGGTCGACATTACAAACCCAGTAGACAAAGCCAAATTGCGCGATTCTGGAACCGGGTATCATATAATCTGTTGTTTCAACGCCTACCCTTGGCAGAAGATCCCCGTCGCCGGAGCAATCGATTACGACTTTGCCAAGGAGCGCCTGCCGACCAGTCTTGTTTTCCACAATAACACCTTTTACTGTATTGCCGTCCATAATGGGCTCGGTTACCCAGGTATGTAGGAGCAGCTCCGCGCCGGCTTCCGTGACCATTGTGTTCATCTCATCTTTGGCGACCTCAGGGTCTATGACCGCTGTGTATAATACGACGTATTTCCCTTCCTTATTTTTTCGGATATAGAAATGCATCATATTCGCCTTAAGGTAAGTATCGACAACCGACGCCTCGCTTTTGCCCCAGAAGCATTTATCAGGGAAACACGCCGCGCCGCGCGCCGCCAGTCTGTCTATAACTTCCTGACAAAAGCCGCCTATGTGCTGTTCACCATAGATATCGCCTAAATTCGGGATGATATTGACAAGACCGCCGGTGGACATACCGCCAAGATGACCGTATCTTTCAAGGAGAATTGTCTTCGCTCCGCCTCTGGCTGCCGAAACTGCCGCTGCAATGCCGCCGGGACCTCCGCCGACCACGATGACGTCCGTTTCGCGGATGACGTTGATTTCTCGCCGGACTTCGGTGATTGTTTTTGCCTCTGCGGCATTTGGCGCGGCGATGCTCTTTTCAAAGTGCTTCGGCTTATCGTAGTTATGAAAAACCTCCGAACCGTATTGCGCCATATGAATACCTCCAAATATAAACCACGGGGACAGTCATTCCTGCGTCGTTTGAAAATACTCTCTTACCACATCCAGAAAAATTTTTGAGCACGGATTTTTGCTATGCCTGGGCCATGCGCAGACATAATCGATTTCGGGGCCCTCGGGATCCAGCGGTATGATATCGACCGCGTCCGGCAAAAAAGCTTTTGTCAAACCCATAGGCAGTATGGAAACGCCGAGCCCAGAACCAACCGAGAGCAGAACCGACTCGGCTTTATCGTAACGATGAATGACCTTCGGTATTGTTTGGTGGGCAGCACAAACTTCCATGACTTTATTGTATAGCTGGGGGCTTTCTGGCTGAGAAATCATAATGAATTTCTCCTGAAACAGCTTGTTGAAATCCAGCTTGCCCTGTGTTAATCGGTGGCCTTTAGGCACGACAAGCACAAGCTTGTCGCGGTGCGTTACGATATAATCAAGGCGCCCATCCTTGGGAAGCATTGAGAGATGCGCAAAGTGAAAATCGAATCTGTTTTCCGTCATTGCCATCGCTTGTGCTTTGCCGGTATTTTGGGTTATATCAATCATGATATCGGGGTATTGTGTGGAGAACACGGTCAAAAACGATGCCAGAGTGCGGCTGGTGGTGGATACCGTCGCTATGGAGAGATATCCCGTCCGTCCGTTGTGGACCTGGTCAACCATATCGGAAGCCTTATCTGACATCTCCACGAGATCAATCGCATATGGTAAAAATGTCTCGCCCTCAAGTGTCAGAGAAACGTCTCTGTTTGTTCGAAATAGAAGTTTCGCGTTGAGCTGCGTTTCCAGTTCATGTATGCTCCGGCTGATTTTCGGCTGGGGCACATTGTTTTGTCTCGCCGCTTCGGAAAAGTTCAGATGCTGCGCCACGGATATAAAATATTTCAAATTCTCAATGTCCAATGTTGTCCCCCCTAATAAAATGCCTGAAAAATACTGTTAAACCGATTTTCTGATTTATATGGAGGATTATAGCATCTACGAATAACACGGTCAAGCACACCGGTAGGCCCAAGTTCATCGACAAATGGCGTGTTTGTCAGTTGACAGGGAGAGAAAATCATGCTATATTCGAGTTATTCAATTTTTGTATAACGTTATTCAATTTATCGAAATATGTTCGTGTATGGTCGAATCGCATAAAAAAAAGAAAAATTTTATGATTTTTTGCAATATAATGCATTGATTTATTGCATGCATGGTGCTACTATTTAAAAATAGAATAATGTAAATCAATTTTTAATCATATCCATTACGTCATGCTAATATTCTTATAAGTGCTTGTTGACGCTTTCCGTATTTTTCTTATCCGGGAACAATTTAACGGTAGAAGATGTGCCATCGACATTTGGACGCACTCGAATCTGCTATGCAGCCTACCGTTGTAATTTATAACTTGTGAGCACAATCTGACAAAACATACGAATGGAGGAAATAACGTGTCAGAAAACAATAACACCAAGGCTAACCCCGGCACCGCCCCCCCGTCTGTAGGATGCGACAAGACCGTTGTGAAGGCTGTCAACCTTAGCGGCGGTATCTTCGGCGCATGCCCCGCTCACGTCGACGTCAAGGACGGTAAAGTCGTCCGCATTCGGCCGCTTCATTATGATTCGAAGTACGATTACGACAGCTTCAACGCATGGGAAATGGAGCGCAACGGCGTAAAATTCAAGCCTCTGAGCAAGTCGGTACCACCCCCCTGGGGTCTTGCCTACAAAAAGAGGGCGTACTCCCCGAACCGCGTGCCCTACCCAATGAAGCGCGTCGACTGGGATCCAAACGGCGAACGCAACCCCCAGAACCGCGGGTCGAGCAAGTTCGAGCGCATTTCCTGGGACGAGGCGACAGATCTCATCGCGGCTGAAATCAGGCGCGTGCACAAGGAATACGGCCCCCTGTCGATACTTCTGCAGTGCGACGGTCACTCCGAAAGTAAGCTGATCCACGCACCGCACGGCTGCAGCACGCTGCTGCTTAACAAGATGGGCGGCTTCACCCAGCAGGTTCGGAACCCGGACAGCTGGGAAGGCTGGTACTGGGGCGCCAAGCATGTATGGGGCAAGGGCTTTATCGGCAATATGGCACCCGCCGAAAACCTTGTGAATGACATGACAGAAAACACCGAGTTGCTCGTAGTCCAGGGCGGCGACCTCGAAACCACCCCCTGGGGCTTCCGCGGACAATTCGCAAGCCGTCTTATGTTCTTCTGGCAGAAGGCCGGTATGGAGCAGGTTTACATATGCCCCGACCTTAACTATTCGGCGGCCATCCACGGCAACAAGTGGATCCCGGTCCTCCCGAATACGGACGCGGCTCTCCAACTTGCAATCATCTATACCTGGGTCACCGAAGGTACATACGACAAAGAGTACGTTGCCACCCACGCCGTCGGAATGGACAAGATGGAAGACTACGTTCTCGGTAAGGTTGACGGCGTCCCGAAGACTCCGAAGTGGGCTGCCGGTAAGACCGGAATCCCCTCCTACACGATCAAAGCCCTGGCAAGGCGTTGGGCGACGAAAGCCACAACAGTCGGCCACTACTTCGGCGGCGGATATATCCGCGGGCCGTACGCCACAGAGCCAGCGCGCCTTGAGGTCATCCTTTTAGGAATGCAGGGCCTGGGCAAGCCTGGTCAGCACCATGCTCAGATCGCTTATATGGGTATGCCGAAGAACATTACGTGGGACCAGCTGAACTACGACATCGCGAATTCCGACACCTCGAAAGGCTTCCAGGAGTATTCGGGAACCTTTGAAACGATCAAGCAGAAGGATCCTGAGCTCCATGAAAGAATATTCAATCCGCATCGCGGCACGCCGCAGGCATGGGGCAAGCAATTGATCCCGAAGACCCTCATCGAAGACGCTATCAAGGCCGGCACAGACAAGTCCATTAACTTCTGGGGTACGGGCGGCCACGAGGAAGAGCCTGTCGATCAGATGATAAAGTACACCTACCCGTGTAAAAAAGGCGACCTTCGCATGATACAAGGCTCTACCAAAAACAAGCCTAACATGAAACACGACAGCAGAGACATTGAGTCGACTTACGAAAAGATCGATTATGACGGCACCCCGATCCACATGATATGGACGGACACACCATGCCGTCAGACCTGCTGGGGCGACGGTTTCGATATCGGAATGACGGTCCGCAACCCGCAGATCGAGTTTGTCCTGGCCCAGCACCCGTGGCTGGAAAATGACTGCATCTACGCGGACATCGTCCTGCCGACGAATACCACCCTCGAAGTGAGCGACGTTATGCCCTGCGTCCGCGACGGCGAACACTTCCAGTCCATGCTCAACATGCGGCAAGCGATTCCGCCGGTCGGCGATTCGAAGAGCGACTTTGAAGCCGTTGTCGAGATTGCCAAGAAGCTCGGCATGGAAAAAGAAGTCACCATAGGCAGAACGGTCGACCAGTATGTAGAAGGCGTCTACAAGGGAATGAACTTTGATAAAATCATTTCCTGGGAAGAATTCCAGGAGAAGGATTACATGGTCATCCCGGTTTCCAAGAACTGGAAAAAACTCCCCGCCGGTCTATACGAGTTCTACAAGGATCCCGTCGCCAATCCGCTGCCGACGCCGACAGGAAAATTGGAGTTCTGTTCAACGAATCTTTTGAAGTATTTCCCCAACGACGAAGAGCGTCCGCCGTACCCGCAGTGGATCGAGAAGGGCATCACCCACGACGAGCGGCTCTCCAGCTCCAGGGCCCGGACTTACCCGCTGCTCATTATCACCAACCATCCGAGATGGCGTGTTCACGCGCAGGCCGACGATATCCCATGGACAAAGGAAGCAATGACCGGCAAGATCAGAGGCAACGACGGATACCTCTACGAGCCGTGCTGGATCCATCCTAAAGATGCTGAGGCCAGAGGTATAAAGACCGGCGACATCGTCAAGGTGTTCAACGAGCGCGGCATCGTGCTGTGCGGAGCTCTGGTCATGGAACGCATCATGCCGGGAGCCATCTCCGTTGACCACGGCGCACGGACAGACATTGTCATCCCGGGCAAGCTGGACCGCGGCGGCGCGATAAACCTCATCACGCCGAAAGGATTGACGTCCAAGCATGCCGGAGGCCAGGCGACCACGTCGTTCTTAGTCGATGTACAACTAGTCCGCCCAGATGAGATGGACCAGTGGAGACGAGAGAATCCCGAGGCTTGGAATCGCGTATATGATAGAGCTTCAGGATTAAAAGCGACCGCCTGGGTTGAAAGGGGAAGCAAATAATGGGAAAGAAAGTATTTACCGTTGATACGACGATGTGCAACGGCTGCTACAGCTGCCATATCGGCTGCAAGGATGAGCACGTGGCCAACGACTGGACGCCTATTGCCAAGCCGATGCCTGAGATCGGCCAGTTCTGGCTGAAGATGCACGAGAAAATTCGCGGCACCGTACCCAAGGTCAAAGTCGCCTACAGGCCGGGCCTGTGCATGCACTGCGACAACCCCACCTGCGCGGCGGCTTGCCCCAATGGCGCTATCTACAAGCGTGACGACGGTTTGGTCATCATCGACCCTGTAAAGTGCACCGGCTGCCGCAACTGCGTGGAAGCCTGCCCGTATGAAGATGTGATCTACTTCAACGAGGATCTGAACATCGCTCAGAAGTGCACAGGCTGCGCGCATCTGCTCGACGGTGGCTGGAAAGAGACCAGATGTTCTGATAACTGCCCAACGATATGTATCCGTGTTCTGGACGAGGACTCTGATGAGGCGAAGGAATTCATCGCAAACGCCGAGTTCTATAAGCCGGAAATCGCTGATAAGATGAAGCCTCGCGTCTATTATAAGGGCCTGCCCAAGAAGTTCATAGCGGGCACCGTCTTCGATCCGGCTGCGGACGAAGTCATCATCGGCGGTAACTGCACGCTCACCGGAGCGGACAGCAAAACACGCACCGTTTCCACCAACCATTTCGGCGACTTCTGGTTCGAAGACCTCCCGGACGGCAAGTACAAGCTGGAGATCAAAGCGGGCGGTAAAACCAAGAGCTTCGACGACCTAGATACGGCAGCTGCCGATATCAACTTGGGAGATATTCCTCTCTAACCGTGCTAGAAAGGTCGTAGGCATATCAAAAGCCTACGACCTTTTCTTCCAGAATGTTAAACGTTTTTCTTTTCCATAGGAAATTATCTTTATGGAGTTGATTATATGAAAAATGTGAATAAGATTCTGATTCTCGTTTTCTTTATCGTTATTATTGTATTATTGGTGGCTTTTTCCTCCATATACCCATTCACGACGATCAGTTATGGGTGGCAATGCGCCTTGTGCGGATTTTTTGGGTTTCTATGGATTGTCTGCCTCTTGATTGAAGTCTGGAAAAAAGATGTCGAATTATATACAAAATCTCAATGATCCTATATTGGATTAATTGTTCAAGCTGAAAGGGGAAACACTACATGGCCAATATCATGGTCAACGAGGCCTGCAACCTCAGATGTCCTTATTGTTTTGCCGAAGAATTTGTAAATAAGGATCTAAAGGAGATGACTCTTGAGGATTTCCGGGTGGCTTTGGACTTCGTCCTGAGCGACAAGAGTGATCGGCAGGTGGGAATTATCGGCGGTGAGCCGCTCCTATACTCGCATATAGATGAGGCCATGCGCATCGCGCTGAGCGATCCTCGGTCCGAACACGTCATGCTTTTCACAAACGGCGTGGAGCTAGACCGCCTGGCGCCGGAGATACTTAAGGCCACAAAGTTTCGTATGCTCGTCAACTGCAACTCTCCGGAGGATATGGGCGCGAAAGCTTTTGAGAAGATGCGGCAAAACCTCCTGCGTTTTCAGAAAGACCATTCCGGCGATGGGAGATTCAGGCTCAGCGTCAATATGTACAAGCCGGATTTTGACTATTCCTACGTGATCCCGCTTGTACGTGAGATGGGATTTGACGTCATCCGGCTGTCCATATCAGTGCCGCAGAAGGGCGAGCTGAATGGAAAGAGTCCGCTGGATTATTTTAAAGAGATGAAACTCGTCGCAATGCGGTTTGTCTGCGATATGATACGCTGCGGCGTTATAACGGGATTTGACTGTAACTTTTTGCCCGGCTGCGTCCTTACAAAGGATGAACGTGACAGCGTGATGGCCGCAAAAGACGTCTTTTACGCTGCTTTATCCAAGAGATACTCAGAGGCGTTCTGGGCGCGCTCGATCGTCTGCGACATGCACAACTGCTCGCCGGTCATAGACGTCCTGCCCGATCTGCACGCGATACGGTGCTTCGGCCTGAGCGAATACACAAAGCGGGATATCCGTGATTTTCGCAACATCAAGGAGCTTAGAGATCATTATAATACGACTGTGGACAGGCCCGCGATCAGCGTGTCGACCTCAGAAGAGTGCAAAGATTGCTACGAGCACGAATGCGGCGCGTGCAGCGGCGGCTGTCTGCTGTTTAAGGCGCAGCAATTGTTTGCCAAAGCATAACGCGTCTTATGAACCCGTCATACTTTAGGGCCGGGAGAATATTTTATCAGGCAAGGCAAGCTTTGTTGCGGCCGTTTAAAAATGCTATAGAGGTGGAAAAAACATCATGAGTGGAATGTCGCGGCGGAAGCCTTGGGCGATCTTGGGCGTATCCTTTTGCATAAACCTGATCATCGGAATTCTTTATATTTGGAGTATTATCAGCAAGTCATTGCAAAGCCCTATAGCGCAAGGCGGCTTGGGCTGGACCAGTAAACAGGCATCATTGCCCTATACGTTTGTAACCGTTACCTTTGTCATCGCCATGGCCATATTCGGAAGGCTCCAGGACACGAAGGGTCCCAGGATCACGGCGACCATTGCCTCCATCCTGCTGGGCGCCGGGATTATCCTTTCAGGGGTATTCGTCAATATGTCAACATCTATATCCGTCAATGCGATCATGCTGATTGTCACCTTCGGCATCATCGGCGGGGCCGGCATCGGGACGGCGAATGTGGCGACCGTTCCTCCGGCTGTCAAGTGGTTTCCCCCGGAGAAAAAAGGACTGGTGACGGGTGTTTCTGTTGCCGGCATCGGCATTTCCGCTGTTGTGTACTCCCCGCTTGCCGATTCGCTGCTTCATTCCGTCGGCATATCGAAAACCTTTATTTATATCGGCATCGGCGCGCTGGTCCTGATGGTGGCGCTGTCCCAATTCCTTGTTAATCCCCCCGCGGGATATATCCCTTCCAGCGGCAGGGTGGAAAATAATTCTGTTCAGAAGGCTGCTGGCGTGCCGGTCAAGGATGCCAGCATCAAGGATGTCCTCAAGACATCCAAATTCTACAGGCTCTGGATCATGTTTATGTTTTCCGCGTCAGCCGGTCTCATGATCATCGCGCATGCCTCGCCAATTGCCAGGAACCAGATTCATTGGGAGGGTGGCATATACCTCGTTATCTTGCTTGCTGTATTCAACGCCGCCGGCAGAATTCTCGGGGGCATCGTATCCGACAAGATCGGACGGATCAACCTGATGCGGATTATTTTCGGGCTTCAGGCTGTCAACATGCTGATGTTTACGTTTTATTCCAACGTAGCCTTGCTGGCTGTTGGTATTGCGGTGGCGGGACTTTGCTACGGCGGCGGTTTTTCAGTTTTTCCGGCAACCGTCATGGACCTGTTCGGCATGAAAAATTTTGGCGTCAATTACGGCCTGATCATGACCGGTTGGGGACTCGGCGGTGTCATCGGCCCTATGACAGCGGCGGCTGTTTTCGATGCCAGTAAAAATTATAACATGGCGTATATCATCGCCGGTGGTCTTCTCGTCGTTACCTTCTTGATCACATTCACCTTCCGTAAAAAGAAAGACACGAACAGCGCCTCGGTTTCCTAGCCAAGTCTGTGTGAACCGATATCGTCTCATACGCTTACAAAGCTAAATGCGCTCCGGAAAACCGGAGCGCTTTAGTATTGGCTTCCCGCTGTGCGTCGCCCAATAATATGTTAAAATGATCAAAAATACACTTAAAAGGCAGAAGCAATGAATCGTATAAATAAAAGAGTGCTCATGCCAACATTGGCGGCATACCTGATTTTTTTCACACAGGGGTTCTTTCTTGTTCTTTCCGGCGCGTTGACACCCTTTTTGAGCGGACATTACGGCACCAGCCTGACCGTCATCGGCTTCCTGTTTACGATGATGGCCGTGGCGCGTGTCGCGGGAAATTTCTGCAGCGGTAAAATACTGCCCCATGTCCGGCTGCACAGATTTGTTCTGTTGGCAACCGGCGTCGTTGTCACAATGCTCGTCGTTGTTTTTTTGGTTGATCAAATGTGGGTATTTATTGTCTGCAATATGATCTGCTCGCTTGCGCTTGGCGCGCTGTACGCGCTCGCCAATCATCTAATTCTCCGTCTGTACAGCGGAAAACAGCGTGCGGCCACAATGAGCCTGATGACATCTTTCTACAGTTTCGGTGCAATCCTGTCGCCGTTTATTTTCAGCTTCCTGCTGAGAACCAAAATCGGCTGGAGCTGGATATTCCTGATAACAGCCGCGACAGCTTTCTCGGCGCTCCTCAGTCTCGGATCCGACCGGGGCTTATTAGCCGCTGATCACGCTTCAGAAGTTCAGCCGAAGCTGACGATAAACCGGCATATCCTCTTGAGCACCCTGTCCATTTTTCTTTATGTGATAGCGGAAACGTCATTTTCGCTCTGGCTGCCTGTTTTTTTATCCGATAAGCTGCACTTGCCACTTGTTGACGCGGCGTTTTCCCTTGTTTTATTGTGGTCGGGCTTTGCCGTCGGCCGTATCGTGACGGGGGTCATAGCCAGACGTTTTGAATGCTATAAGATTATTTTTGCGCTCTCATTCCTCATTCTCCTGAGCATTATCCTTCTCTTTACAGCAATGACGCAGGCTAATTACAAATTTATAATCTTTCTCCTCGGGCTTGGCATGTCGGCCATGTTTTCGATGATACTGGCTTTCGGCAACGAACAGTCCGAAAAACCGGATTCAAGGCTTATGACTCTTTTAACCACAGCAGGCTCTGTCGGTACTCTCATCGGGATGTTTGCCTCCAGCCTCATGAAGGCCTATGTATCGGCGGACATCATTTTCCTTTTTGCCTATGCCGCCTCGCTGATCGCCGTTTTGTGCGTGACGGCGTGCCGGCTGATGAAAAGAAACGTCGCTGTGCCTACATGTTGAATCATTGAGGTAAAACAATTTTCATAATTATAGACAGTCTGAGCGCTCCGGTTTTCCGGAGCGCTCAGACTGTCTATAAACACCTTAAGCTGCATGTGAACCAACGCTTCTTTTCATTTCAGAGTTCCGTAAACATCATTGAATCGATTGAGGTCTATTAAGTCTTTGGTTGTAGGCTCTGAGGATACCGGGTCGGTTGTTATTAATTTGCGGAGGATATGCTTATCATGCATCTCTTGATACTCAGGAGTTTCCTTCAGTCGCGTCGGCAATTCCTTACCTACTTTTAACAAGTCGCGGATTTCATAGATTATGCTCATATCAGCCATATAACCATCCTCCTAAACAATTATTCCCATATTACCATATTGCAAAAGGTATTTCAACAAAATATGTGCAGATTCGAGCAATCACCCCCTCGGTTTCCGGAGGATATGCTTAGAGTATATGTTTTGTCAAATATTTCCATACTCACAGCATGATGTTAAAATTTTACAGTCTATGTATAATTATTTAGAATCGACATGCATCGGGTAAAGTTGTTATAAAAAATGAGGAGGGACTTTTGTGAACTGGCATGAGCATGCGTGGCAGACCGGGATGCTTCCCAAATGGCCGTATGAGATCGCTGCCGCCGAACACGACGCCGCCGTCGGGGAACAGATAACAAATAGCATGGAGGAATAAAATGATCAGATATATTATCAGGCGCCTCTTGCTGGTGATTCCCACCCTTCTGGGGATCACGATCATCGTACAGTTATTCATTGTCATCACGCCGGGAGATCCCGCGAGATTGCTGGCAGGCAACCAAGTCTCGGAAGCGGAAGTAGAACAGCTCAGGCAGGAGATGGGGCTGAATGACCCGTTTATCGTCAGGTACGGGAATTACATGGGGGACATTTTTAAGGGTGATTTCGGCACGTCATACAGGACCAAAAGTCCTGTTATTAATGAGATGCTGACGCGATTCCCATATACGCTTCTCCTTGTCTGTATTAGTATGGTGCTCGCGATCGTCATTGGAATACCGCTTGGCATCTTTGCCGCGACGCATCAATACACATGGAAGGATAACGCGGCGATTTTTGGTTCGCTGTTCTGTGTCTCGATGCCGGCGTTCTGGTTTGCGCTGATGCTGATCCAAGTTCTCTGCGTCAAGCTTAAACTCTTGCCGGTGGCCGGTGTGGAAAGTTGGCAAGGGTGGATTTTGCCGTGCGTGACGAACGCGCTTGGTTATGCCGCTGCTTTCGCACGGCAAATGAGGTCTAATTTGCTGGAAGTCATAAGGTCGGACTTCGTAACGACGGCCCGCGCAAAAGGGCAATCGGAAAACAAGGTGCTGTACAAGCACGCGCTTAAAAATGCTGTTATTCCAGTCATTATGACAATTGGCGGGATGTTTGGCTTTGCTCTGGGCGGGTCGCTGATCACTGAGGTGATTTTCGGCATACCGGGTATCGGCAACTATACGGTTAGTGCCTTGATGGCCAGGGATTACCCGGTTATTCAGACCAGTGTTCTCTTTATTTCAACACTGTTCTGTGTCGTGCTGCTGCTGACCGACGTAGCATTCGCTGTTATCGACCCGAGGATACGCGCGCAGTACGCGAGAAAAAAGAAAAAACATGATAAGAAAGAACCTGAAAGGAGTGCGGCATAATGAACGAAACCTTAAGGTTGAAAAAGAAATCGCAATTCAGCGAGACCTGGCACCGGCTGAAGAAAAACAAGGTGGCGATTGTTTGTCTATTTGTCATTATTGCAATTGTTCTAATCGCTGTGTTAGCCCCTGTCATCGCGCCGTATCCGTATGCCCAACAGGATTACTCGAAGACCTTCGCCCCGCCCAGCGCCGAACACCTCTTGGGAACCGATCAATTAGGCCGCGACATTTTGAGCCGGCTCATATACGGCGCAGGCCAATCGCTCCAGCTTGGGGTCATTTCAACAGCTATTGCTTCTGTTATCGGCATTTTAATAGGAGCCATCGCGGGGTATTATGGCGGTTGGACTGACACCTTGACCATGCGTTTTTTTGATATCTACCAGAGTATACCAATGTTCCTGCTCTGCATCACCCTCGCGGCGGTGATGGGGCCGAGCCTAACGAACGCGACCCTCGCGATCGGTATCAGCATGATACCCGGTCCCGCCCGCATGATGCGCGCTTCGATCCTATCGATTCGCGAAATGGAGTATGTAGAAGCGGCAAAGGCTATTAACGCCGGCAGTCCACACATCATTCGGAAATACATCATCCCGAACGCCATTGCGCCGCTCATCGTTTTTATTACAATGAATATCGGAATGAATATCCTTGCCGGATCGGCACTCAGCTTTATTGGACTCGGCGCGCAGCCCCCTATCCCAGAGTGGGGTGCGTTGGTAGCAGACGCGAGGAATATCATGAGGGATCATGGAACGCTTGCGCTGTATCCCGGTGTTTGCATTATGATCATTGTCCTCGCTTTCAACCTGCTGGGCGACGGACTCCGGGACGCACTCGACCCGCGGCTTAAGAATTGAGGTGTAAGGGTGAGTAGTAATATACTTGAGATCACTGACCTTGTCATTGAGTATCGTACGGATGACGCCGTTATCCACGCTGTAAATGGTATTGACCTTACCGTCAAGCAAGGAGAAACAATCGGCTTGGTCGGGGAGACAGGTGCCGGAAAGACGACGATCGCGCGCGCGATCCTGCGTATCCTACAGACGCCGCCGGCGAAATTCTGCAGCGGTAAGATCGTTTTCCAGGGTCAGAATATCATGGCGTTTTCAGAAAAAGAGATGCGCAAAATACGCGGCGACAAGATAGCAATGATTTTTCAGGATCCGATGACAGCGCTGAACCCTATTGAGAAAGTCGGTGATCAAATAGCCGAAGCTATCGGGCTGCACAACAAGGTCTCGCACGCGGAAGCCGAACAAAGAGCGCGCAATATGCTTGAAATGGTTGGTATCACGGCTGAAAGATACAAAGAGTACCCGCACCAGTTTTCCGGCGGCATGAAGCAGCGCGTCGTCATTGCGATGGCGCTCGCCTGTAATCCGATATTACTGCTGGCAGACGAACCGACGACAGCACTTGACGTGACAATACAGGCCCAGGTCCTCGAAATGATGCAGGAGCTGAAAGAAAGGCTTGGTACGTCTGTCGTCATGATCACGCACGACCTGGGGATCGTGGCGGATACCTGCGATTCTGTCGCTGTCGTCTACGCGGGCGAAATCGTGGAATACGGTACGGCGGAACATATTTTCGACTGTCCGGCGCATCCGTATACGATCGGTCTTTTCAATTCGCTTCCAAGACTGAATTCAAACGAGCCGCGGCTCAAACCTATCAAAGGGCTTATGCCAGATCCGACGAATCTCCCGCCGGGGTGCAAATTCTGTATGCGCTGCCCCGACGCCACCGAAGAGTGCTCTTTGCAGCCCCCTAAAATGATTGAGATTTCTCCGGGGCATACGGTCAAATGCATTTTGAGGGGGGTGAGCGGCTGATGTCTGCGCTGCTTGAGGTAAGAGACTTAAAGAAGTATTTCAAGGCAGGCGCAGGGTGGCTGCACGCTGTTGACGGCATCAACTTTACGCTTGACGAGGGCAAAACGCTTGGCGTCGTTGGAGAATCAGGCTGCGGCAAAACCACCCTTGGGCGTGTGATCCTCAATCTGCTTGACCCGACTGACGGCCGGGTAATATTTGAAGGTGAAGACAGGTCAAACCCGACAAAAAAAGAACTCGTTGAAATGCGCGAGAAAATGCAAATAATCTTTCAGGACCCCTATTCGTCGCTGAATCCACGCATGTCAATCAGTGAAATCATCATGGAACCGCTTGTGCTTCAGGGCAAGCTGACAAAAACTCAGATAAGAATAGAAACCGAGAGATTAATGGACATCGTCGGGTTAGCGGCGCGTTATGGGAACTCGTACCCACACGAGCTGGACGGCGGACGGCGCCAGCGTATTGGCGTCGCGCGAGCGCTCGCGCTGAACCCAAAGTTCATCGTATGCGACGAGCCCGTATCAGCACTGGACGTATCCATACAGGCTCAGATCATCAACCTGCTGCTTGACTTACAGGAAGAGCGCGGCTTAGCGTATATGTTTGTGACGCATGACCTGTCTGTCGTAAAGTACATATCAGACGATATTATGGTAATGTACCTTGGGCAGATGGTAGAAAAAGCGCCGTCGGACGATCTGTTTCAAAACCCCATGCACCCGTACACAAAGGCGCTCCTTTCCGCGATCCCGGTCCCAAGCATCCATAACCGGAAAAAACGTATCATCATGCAGGGCGAGATAACTTCGCCGATCAATCCGAAACCCGGCTGCCGGTTCATGGACAGGTGCCAATATGCATCTCCGGAGTGTGCCGAACCTCAGGTGTTGGAAGAGCCCTCACCGAATCACTTTGTCGCATGTTGTAGAAGCAATATAATAAACAAAATTTTTAAGGAGGAAAAAGTATGAAGAAGAGTAGACTGATGGCGATCCTGCTGTGCTTGGTGCTGCTGCTTCCCGTCGTGGCCTGCGGAACCACGCAAACCACGAATTCTCCGCCGGCGGCAAGTAACGCAGCGCCGAGCGCCTCGAGTCAAGGCGGCGTGTCACAGGCGCCGGCTGATTCGGCGGCCCCGGCAAGTCCTGCGGCTGCAGGAAAGGACGCCATAAACATCGCGATTCGCAACGACAGCGGCACGCTGAATGCGTGCCTCATGACCGGAGACACTTTTGCGGCGGTATGCTGCATCCAGGAGCCGCTCTGGGATGTTACTGAGAGCAACGACGTTATTATGCTTCTGGCGGATAGCGTCGAGCAAAAAAGTCCAACCGAGTGGATTATTCACTTAAGACAGGGGGTTACCTTCTCAAATGGGAATCCATTGACTGCGGACGACATCCTCTTTTCAATCGGGTTACATAAAGCGGCAGGAGCGACCGGCGGACCCAGGGTCCAGACAGTCGACGATACCAAGACGACAGCATTGGACGACTACACCGTCGATCTGGTCCTTTTGGACTCCGCTATCCACAACTGGACAGTTCTGGCCATGATGCTGGTCTATGACAAGGAATCGTATGATGCTGAGAAATGCAACCTTAATCCGATCGGTACCGGTCCGTACGTTCTTAAGGAATACGTCCCCAACAGCAACGTCAATCTGGAAAGACGCGACGATTACTGGGGAACGGCGCCTGCCGCTAAGTACCTCAACTTTAAAATTTTGAGCGAAACCTCCCAGCGCGTCAACGCGCTCGAGACAGGCCTCGTTGACATCGCGCCGATTGCAACGGAGGATGTTGAATATGCCAAAACCCTGTCCGGCTTCAACATCGACGCGCGCTATACGGGCAACTACAAAGGTATCAACTTCAATTTCGCTGAAAGCTCCGCCTTTTATAAGAACGTTGACGCGCGCAAAGCGGTCTGCGCCGCTGTCGATCCTCAGGCGATTATCGATGCCGTCTTCCTGGGTCAGGGTATCATCATGAATGCCGCTGTCCCGGACCTCTGTTTTGACTTTGAGGATCGATTCAACGATATGGCCGACATCTACAAAGTAGGTTACAATCCTGATGTTGCAAAGCAGCTGGCGGAGAGCTCCGGTCTCTCGGGCAAGACAATCAAGCTGATGACGGACGGCGCCGCCGAGTCGATCAAGATGGCTGAGATTGCTCAGAGCATGCTCAGCACTATTGGCGTCACAGTTGAGATCAACAACTACGATCCTGCCACCGTCTGGCAAATGCTCTACGACCCCACTGCCGTGTGGGACTTTACGATCGGCACGGGCATCGCTCCGAACAGGCGCGTCGGCGACCTCCTTCTCAACGGCGTACGGTACTCGGCAACAATGAGCGCGCCCGGCGCGTTTGACGACAATGAAGAATACCTGAAGCTTGCCCCGCTCTGCATGAACACTGTTGACGACAAGGAGCGCAGTGAAATTCTGTTTGATGTGCTGGGGCGGTACGAATCCAATGTCCTCTCCTTCTCGCTTTGCAATGTCTCCTATTCAAACGCCTATGCCAAGTCGATTGATCTGAGTTCCGTCGTCTACACGATCGGCACCGGCACAGCCCGGTTCGCGGCTATGACGTTTGCCTCATAACCATCTCAAGGAATGTAAAACTAACAAAGCTGAGGTTAAAGTCTCTTCGTTGTGAAAGCAAATTTCGTAAAATGTAATTTATTACTTATTCTTAAATAAAGTGATTGCTTTTTCCTGCTCAAATACTAGCGCTTTGCTATTAGATTCTATTGATTACGAAATAGTAAAGTTGAAACCACCTCGTAACACTTGCTGTTACGAGGTGGTTTAATTTGCAGTCATTCCTATTTCTTGACCAGTTTCCATTGAATCATATTGATTCGATGTGAGGGATAATATGTGCGCGCTTGGTTGTCCCAATAACCCTTTGATGATATTTCCGCGTTGATGTCTGAACCTGGCGGCCATTGGCTGCTCTTCGCCTCCATCGGATCTTCTAGTCCGTCTACATATATATACAGTAAATACTCGGGCATAATTTTCCCCCTCTATTTTATTGAACCTGATCGATCGACTACATTTATATTTTCATACTAACATATTATTGAAAGTGCGCAACAATAATTAAATATATAACGATGTTATTGGCTGATTTGTCATATATTTTTACAACTAAACGAAAATTCAGCTTACACCAGTTAATTCTTCAGTTTGTCTGGTTGATTGACCTTCATTTTCGAGTTATCTAATGTACTTGTCTCTTATTACGCGCTCTTCTTGGCATAAAATACCACTCCCTCACTTGCATTGTCATAAATGCGGGTGTTTTGTCAAAACCGGCTCTGGTGTCTACACAGCTTAAGTGTTAAAAAAAACCAGGCTGATATAGGTCACAATATTGTTGCCGCAGTCAAGGCAGACACCCAATTGGCTCGCTGTTTCCATGATCAGAAGGCCATGACTTTCAATTGTCGACAGTCGTTCCTCCGGATGACGGCAGGGCGCGTCGGGGTACGCGCATTCATCGCAGATCATACAGCCTGTCGACAGCGCCAATACCTTGCCGAACTGTTCTTCAAACTTCGCGCGAATCTCAAGCGTCATCCTTTCGTGGCTCCTCTTGGCCTCCAGACAGGCTGAGAAATTCAGGTTATCAGACACCTCTGCCACACTGGTAAACAGGAAGACATGCTTGTAGGAGGCACACTCTTTCATGCACACATCGATTGGCCGGATAGCCGGAGGGCAAGCCCAGGATTTATTGTATCGGGTACACCCCTGCTCACAAATGGTACGCACCTTATCCGAAAACATCAAATCATCGAAACCGAGATAGTGAAATTCGCAGATCGGAAATTCATAGATAAATCCCTCAATGATTTCTTTATAATCTCTTTCACTGCTCATATTTTCAGCTACTCCTTATAAATTAAAAAAGCAGAAAACCCGCTTCCATTGAAACGAGCTTTCTGTTGCTGGCCCACAAAACGCGTTTTCCATGAATGTACAATATCTCAGCTGTTGAAGCCGATTTCAAGAAACTTAGATCACGTTTTCCTGTTCCAGTCAGCAGGATACTGCTGTACCACATTTTTTGCAGTAATGATGCTCTGCAGTGAGAGTTTCTCCGCAATTTTTACATTTTATTTCGCTGGATTTTTCAGACATGGCCAACAGCTCTTCTTGAATACCGGCACTTAATCTTCCGCAGCCCTTGCAAATCAGTTCGCCCTCATCTATTTTCTGCCCACAGTTAATGCAAAACATTACTTTATCCTCCTATACAAAAATGATTTTCCTATTTTTATTTTATACTGTTACGAGTATGGCAGCAATACAAAAATGTATGGTTTGATCAAGAACTTTGTATAATGATCACACATGACAAGGTAAAAAGGATAAACCACAAAGCATTTAGCTTTGTGGTTTATCCTTTTTGGTTCACGTAACCACGGGGACGGTTTTATTGGTCACTTTTTTAGTTTACAATAGCATTAACCACGGCTTACCATAATCTGAACACACGCATAACCAGATATCATACCTGTACCTATCGAAACCGACACCCCATATGAATCATTTTTATAAATGAGTACTGTCGTGTTATCTGACGTTTTACCGCTCCCAAGATAATAAAAGTTGTTTTTTTCAAGTAATTCGACATAACCTGTTAGAGCAACATTAGAACTGACCGAAATATCTTGCGCTTTATATGCGAACATTGCTGAGGTGTCGTTTGAAGCTGTTTTAAAAACAGTGACGTTTAAATATGCTCCAAAATCCGGTGCCGGATAATGTCCGGAATAATACTCACTCGAAGGGCCTTGCGATCTTGATACCATAATCTGAACACACGCATAACCAGATATCATACCTGTACCTACCGAAACCGACACCCCATATGAATCGTTTTTATAAATGAGTACTGTCGTGTTATCTGATGTTTTACCGCTCCCAAGATAATAAAAGTTGTTTTTTTCAAGTAATTCGACATAACCTGTTAGAGCAACATTAGAACTAACCGAAATGTCTTGCGCTTTATATGCGAACATTGCTGAGGCGTCGTTTGAAGCTGTTTTAAAAACAGTGACGTTTAAATATGCTCCAAAATCCGGTGCCGGATAATACCCGGAATAACATACACTAGAAGAAGTTACCGTAATTAAGCTAATTGCAGTGATCCCATTTGAAGCGGTTGCAATAATAGTAGCAGTGCCCACTCTTAATCCCTTTATGACACCGTTACTAACCGTAACCACACCATAATCCGACGAAGACCATATTACTGATTTATCAGCCGCATTCGATGGAGTAATTGTAGCGCTTATTGTTGCAGTTTGTCCTTCTTCAATTGAAAGAGCAGTCGTCGAAAGCATTATGCTGGTGGCTGTTATGGGTGAAAATACAACGCTTTTCCTCAAACTCAAAATGGCCATGCGAGTTATTATTGCAGCGGCTTCGTTCCTTCCAATTGTTGCATTTGGATTAAAGGTTCCGAAGCTATCGCTTCCTGTTATCACTCCGGCTCTATAAAGAATGTACACGCTCGGAGCGTATGAAGCCGATATTGGAACGTCGGGAATAGAGTCATCAGGAATCACATTAAGAACTGACAACGCCTCATTCGGAAAGGCTTTTGAGAGTATTGAAGCAAATTCTGCACGTGTTGCCGCTTTGTTATAATTCGAATAGGTAATAGATAAAATTCCTTTATCAATTGCATAATCAATGTACACCTGATACCAGGGATCGCCTAATGTGAATTCTTCTCCATCCGCATAATATTTGCTGTGGAGACGGCATGCGAGTGCAATTGTTTCTGCAATTGAGATATTTCCAGTCGCATTAAAGTATGTATTACTAGTACCACTCATCAATCCCAACTCATATGCAGTAGCAACGTTCCTGGTAAACCAGGAATTTTCAGGTACATCAGTAAATTTGCCGACGGTATAAGTATTTATATTAACGAAATTACTAAATCCAGGATTACCGTGTGAAGGGTTTGCAGAAGGGTTAGCGGGTGGAGTCGTCGTTGCCACGCTATTCATTACCTGAAGAGGCGAGGTGCGTTGAGTATTTGTTTTGTCGCCTAGCTGTCCAAAATCATTATTTCCCCATGTATAAAGTGTCCCGTCTGTTTTCAATGCCAGTGAATGCATCCCACCTGCAGAGATAGCAGCAACGCCATACATAATTTGCACAGGCAAACTTCTACTTATTGATGTCCCATCACCAAGCTCACCACTATTATTCCAGCCACATGTCAAGAGTGTTCCGTCTGTTTTCAGGATCATAGTATGAGTGTCACCAGCAGTAATAGTCGCTACCCCAGTCATCACGGTAACCGGTGTATGTCTGTCAATCTCAGGATCACCTGCAAATCTGTTAATGTTTGCTCCATCACCAAGCTGTCCAAAATAATTGTATCCCCAAGACAAGAGTGTTCCGTCTGATTTAATAGCAAGTGAATGCATCCCGCCAGCCGAAGCGCCAGTTATGCCACTCAATATTCTCTTAGGCGTAGATGTACCTATAGTCGTACCATCACCAAGTTCGCCAATGTCATTACGCCCCCAGGACCAAAGAGTACTGTCAGTTTTGATCGCTAGTGTATGATTACCACCAGCCGAAACAGCTGCCACTTCGTTCATAATCTGAATAGGTTTATTCCGATTTGTTTTTGACCCATCGCCAAGTTGCCCATAATAATTATTTCCACAAGCCCAAAGCGTACCATCGGTTTTCAAAATCATGGTGTAACCATCACCTGCAGAGACTTGTATAACATCACTCATAATTTTAACAGGGAGAAGTTGATCCGATATCGTCCCGTCGCCGAGTTGGCCGTATCCATTTTGGCCCCAAGCCCATAAAGTTCCATCTATTTTCACAGCTAAGCTGTGATTCCAACCTGCAGAAACAGCAACAGTATTTTCCATAATTTGTATAGGCGCGTTTCTGTTAATTGTTGTTCCATCGCCAACTTGCCCATATAGATTTCTCCCCCAACTCCAAAGAGTACCATCGTTTTTTACAGACAACGAGTGAAACCCGCCTGAAGAAATAGTAGCAAAATTGTTTCCTTGCGCATTAGCTCCTGCGGATAGCGATGGAAATATTCCGAAAATTACTACCAAACACATTATGACTGCTTTAACTTGCTTCTTCACAAAATACACCTCAAAATACATAATATATGGGCACATTGCACGTAACAACGGGGACGGTTCTATTGGTCACTTTTCAGAATTATCGACCTGCATATACCTGTTAAACGCTCCAATTTCTTTAGCTTCTTCGGTTAGGCGTAATCTTTCTTTTATTTCAAGACAATAGTCTTCTTTTCGCTCCTCATGATATTTTTAAAAGCTTTCAATCGCTTGTTCCCTGTTTTCATCAATAATGTTCAGAGCGAAGTCGAGATCTGTTACTCTTCTATTATTCTGATAATCATTATAACTGCTCCATCTATAACCCGACATATACTTTGATAAACCGGCTTTCACTGGATTTCGATGAATATATCGCAGCACACTTAGAAAATATTCATCAGTTTTCACAGGTTCGCTTTTATATCGATCCTGGAATAAATGCCCGCAGCTTCTATATTTCCAATTATACCAATACACATAACTTGCACCGATCCGGCGCATAATAATTTTTTTATTCAATTCGTGTAATAACAAATGCACATGATTACCCATCAAGCAATATCCATATAGTTTTGATCCGCTTTTGCCTCTACTATCTTGAATTACCTGCAGAAACTTCTCTATATCCTCTTCGTCCTCAAATATAATCTGTTTATTTTGTCCGCGGCATATTATATGAAATATCCCGCTTTCGCACTTCTACCTCAGTCTTCTTGGCATAATACACCACTCCCACAGCAATAGTAACACAGATGCGCGAGTTTTGCCAACCGGAAGAACCGACCACCCCCTGCTTCCTTATAGCT
Source organism: uncultured Eubacteriales bacterium (assembly GCA_942492735.1). Classification (GTDB taxonomy): domain Bacteria; phylum Bacillota; class Clostridia; order Oscillospirales; family Oscillospiraceae; genus Sporobacter. Next base: position 1,810,875 of record OW818648.1, on the reverse strand, counting down.
CTATAAACCGAGAAATCCTGCAATTTGTGGTTGCAGGATTTCTTATTTTAGTCAGGTGATAATAATAAGCCGATTTTGAAGTAACGCCAACAATTACATTACTCAACATACTTAACGATACATGGAATGATGCGGATGAAATATCGGCTTTGCCGATATGAAACATTCTCCTGGCGGTGAAAATGAAATATCCCACCAAGCAGGATATGAAATAAAATTCGCCTTATGTGCCTCAGTACATTTCATTCGCATAGCGTATTTCATGATGCGAAGCATCATTTCACTTGCCCGCAAGGGCAAATTTCATTGAGAAAAGACTAATTTGTCTATTACAAATTAGTCTTTTCTCAAGTGGAGATGGACGGGATCGAATCGCTCCAATCCTGACTGTCAGTCAGGCGCTCTAGCGAATCATTCGGTTTTTCTGCCTGTATTTCCTTAAGTATAAACTTCATCGTCGGATAACCGGCAGGCATTTGTGCTCCAAAAAATCAGATCATCAGCTGCGTACGGCTGATCAGGTCATTCTGGGACATGGCGTGCAGCTCAACAAAGTAGGTACTGAAGCCTGCAACACGAACGACCAGGTTCTTGTATTGATCGGGATGGCGCTGCGCGTCTATTAATGTTTCTGCTGTGACGACGTTGATCTGGACTTCCATGCCGCCCATCTCGAAGAGGTAGGTTTTCAAAAGGTTTGTCAGCTTCTCAACACCGTCCGCACCATTTAGGGCGGTCGGATGGAACTTCATATTCAGGAGCGTCCCGCTGGCGTACTTGCTCTGGTTCATACGCGCGACGGAAACGAGAACACCGGTGGGACCATTCGTATCCATTTGCTGAACAGGAGAAATACCGTCTGCCAGAGGTTCACCCTTCTTTCTGCCGTCCGGTGTGGCGGCGGTCATCATGCCGAACATTACATTCGTTGTGACCGGGTAAACGCCTGGGGTGAAGCGGCAGTATGCACTCGTTAAAGCACTGATCGCATCTGCGTACACATCCGAGATCCACGTTATCCACTGGTCGCTCGTCTCAATACCGTTGCCGTAATGCGGACACTCGTTTTTGACGAGACTCCGCAGCTTCTCGTAGCCCTCCCAGTTCGCCATGAGCGCGTCGTACAGCTCGCGGGTCGTGCAGAGCTTCTCGTCGAAGCACAGGTATTTGATGATGTTCAGGCTGTCCGCGGCATTGCCGATACCGACTGCGCAGATACCGGTGTTGTTGTATTTCGCACCGCCCTCCATAACGTCGGTGCCGGTTTCCATGCAGCCGTCCATCGTGCAGGAGGCCACCGGGTTGGCAAGTGTCTGCGACATGATGGCTTCGTGTAGATTGTTATTTGTCATGCACCACTTGCTGAAAAATTCAATCTGCTTCTTATACGCGTCCAAAAGCTGCTCGAACGAGGTCATTTCGTATAAGTATCCTGTCGGCAGCCCTGTCTGTGGGTTTTTTGGCGGGGCATCTGAGGACTGCATGGGTGCACCCATTTCGAAAGAAGGCATTGGGTTGATACCGTTATTCATCGCCAGCCATAGACCGGCGGGCAGGTTCATCATTATCACGCCCGGCGAGCCGAAACCGGGCCAGTCATTGCCGCAGCCGCCTGGCTCAACGCAGCCGATCAGGCAGTAATTGCGGGCATCCTCCAGGCTCATGCCGCGCTTTTCGACGAGTACAGGAATAATCGCCTCATCGCTTTGGAACGACGGAACACCGCCGCATTTCTTGGTTGTTTCAATGGCGGCTGTCCACAGCTTTTTTGGCGTCCCGTTATGCACACGCAGCGCCTGCGGTGGATCGTGCAGTTCAAGACGGCATGCCGACTGCAGCATCATGTAGGTCACAGAGTTGGAGGCGTCGCTCCCATCCGCCTTGACACCGCCCAGCGTCATGAGCTGTCCGCTGGTATAGCCGGGTCCGGCGAGAGACCCCATGGCACTCCAAGGTTTGTTCATCTCCGCAATCTTCAGATAGAACATATCAAGCAGCTCCTGACCGTATTCCGGCGTGAGCGTGCCGTTTGCGATATCCCGGTCGTAGAAGTCACCGAGGTACTGGTCCACACGGCCTATGCTGATGCCGTGCATATTGGCGTCCAGACACAAACAGGTTTGGTACATATGCAGCGCCTGCAAGGCCTCGTGGAAGTTTCGCGCGGGCTTGTCGATACACCAGTTTAAAGCCTCAACCATTCTGCCGAGCTCCGCTTTGCGTTCGGCCTTCGTCTCTTTTTCGTACATTTCCTGCGCAAGTGCGGCGTGGCGCTTTGTGAGGGTGACCATCGCCTGACACACAATGGCAACTGATTTGTAAAAGAAATATTTCTTTGCCTGGTTGCCGGAGACACCCACGTCCTCCATTTGACGTACTTTATCTGCCGCCTCGCGGCCGATGGTGCCGATACCCTTGCGTATGGCACGGTCGTAACCGGTGCAAAAGTGCCCAATCGGTCCGTTGTTACGGTCGTATTTGCCCATTGCGTTCAGACCGTTGCCGGCAAAGGAAGACCAACTGTCGGCAACATAAGCGCGGCCCTGAGCGGAGGCTGTCTGGTTGTGCCAAAACGGACCTGTCTCAATGATAAAGGCTCTGTCTTCTTCCGACACCAGGTACTTATCCGTTTCCCGGGTGCTGATAAGGCCGGATTTGCACTCGTCAACCATCCAGTCGATACCGTTTTCGGGATAAATGGCACAGGCGGCATACTTGCCGGACTGGTTGCCGACAATGACCTCGCTGTCACCTATCCTGATGGCAATATTCTCGCAGACCTCTTTGAAATAGAGCGCGCGCTTCATCAAGCCATTCATCTCCGGGTGATCTCTATAAAACTGCGTTATGATCTTGTATCTCGACGTACAAATCTCGCGGGGTGTGTCCCGATACTGTATCTTAATACGCGCAACACGGTCGGTCATAGGAACGAACGTAAACATTTTTATCCTCCTAAAATCATGTGATAGACAGCGGTCGTTGTCCCGTCAATACAGGCTTTCAACAGTGACGGCGCTTTGCTTTCTAATCTCTTCATAGCATAAATCAGGGCTGGTGTACACAGCCGATAAAAATAACGAACATTTTTCTGAAAAAATGCTCGACAATCTGCTGTCCGCTGTTCTTGCGGTGTCATTTATCTGCGCGGCCTTTGTCGATTTTAAACGCGTTGCTCAGCACCAGGTTCAGATTTTCAAGTACCTTCGCCAGTTCCCGCGGATCCTTCTTCATACCGCCCTGTACCCACTCGTAAATGATGCCGGTGCTTCCGTTGATGATAAAGGTTGCCATCATTTCGCAGTCATCCTTTGATATACCAGGATTTGACCTGGCCCAATCCGCAACGACATTGTCATGCGGCAGGGCGATGAATCGCTTCAGGAAATCCTTGTTTCCATAATCCGAGAACAAGCAGGTGTAAAGATCAGCGTTATCGCGGATCGCCTGAAGCACAGCTGCGAACAGTTCGGTTTTGTCGTCAGAACTGTTCTTTTCCGTGGCCTCCGCCAGCTGGTTATACAGCTCATCCTCTATGCTTTCAAGCAGCATTTCCGGGCTCCTGTAATGCTTGTAAAACGTATTCCTATTGATATGAGCCAGACGGCAGATTTCTGTCGGTGTAATCCTGCTGATAGGCTTTTCCTTCATCAGCTTGAATAAACTATCCCGCAGCACTGTCTTTGTGTGCAGCACCCGCCTGTCTTCCCGCGCATCTGTCTTTTCCACTAGAACACCTCAAGTCATATCATTACCTTGTTCTCAAACACAACAATACGATCAAACTGTTTCTATTCGATGTATTACGAGCATGTTGTATTCGACTTATAGTTAATCATAATGTTCATATTTGAGGAAGTCAACGTTTAAATATTCGCCTTTATAATTCACAAACCACGGTGACGGTTCGAAATCGCTGAAAAAAACATCAAATCATCGAAACCGAGATAGTGAAACTCGCAGATCGGGAATTCGTAGATAAATCCCTTCATGATCTCTCTATAATTTTTTTCTCTGTTCATATTTAAAACTACTCTTTATTAATTAAGAAGCAGAAAACCCGCTTCTGTCGAAACGAGCTTCCTTTTAAGTGGTGATGGACGGGATCGAACCGCTCCACTCCTGACTGCCGGTCAGGCGCTCTCCCAGCTGAGCTATACCCCCATGTGTTCGAAAACCTTATATTCATTAGGTTTTCCGGCATATTCGATTTTTTCTTGCCCCATTTTTCTGGGGTTGCACATCCGATAGCTTGCGCTCCCAGCTGAGCTATACCCCCATGTGTTCGAAAACCTTGTATTCATTAGGTTTTCCGGCATATTCGATTTTTTCTTGCCCCATTTTTCTGGGGTTGCACATCCGATAGCTTGCGCTCCCGAAGTATCGGGTGTGCATCCCCACGACTTGCTTCTGCCACATACCATGTCTCAAAAAGCTCTTACCATTGACGATAGTTCCTTAGTTTCACGCATCTACTTTGTATCTTAAAACATTCCACGAGTGGTTTTCAAGTGTCGCCGTCAAGCCTTGCGATCTGCCCGCGGACGGTGTCACCGTTTCCGGGTTGGATTTCGTATTGACAGCTTTTAAATCCGAGCAGTTCATCTGTATGTGTTCAAGCAGCTGAGGCTCACCAAAACCGGACAGCGCCAACTCGAGCGTGACATCGTCTTCTAGGTTCCGGTTGACAGCGAATACCGTCAGCACGTTACCGTTCAGCGTCGCTATCGCCTCAACGTAAGGCACGTCTCCGTATGCTTTTGTTTGATATCTACCGCAGTCGACGATGCAGTCAAGCGCAGTCCCGCGACCATATCGGGAGGCATGCAGAAAGGGCCAGAAAATCGTCTGGACCCAGGCCGGCCCGCCGTTTTCGGTCATGATGGGCGCGATGACGTTGACGAGCTGAGCCAGGCAGGCGATCTTCACCCTGTCGGCATGCTTTAAAAGCGTAATGAGCAGGCAGCCGACGACAAGGGCGTCCTCGAAGGTGTAGACATCCTCCAGCATGGGCGGCGCTATCTGCCATTTTTCACGCTTTCTGTCCTCCTCATTGCTGTGGAACCATACATTCCACTCATCGAAGGAAAGGTGCATTGTCTTATCCGAGCGCTTGACCGCCTTCACATAATCGCAGATTGCCGTGACACTCATGATGAATTTGTCCATATCGCGAGAGCAGCCGAGAAATGAGGCCGTGTCCTTGTCGCGGTTACCGTAGTAGCTATGGAGGGAGATGTAATCCACCTGGTCCCAGCACTCCTTGAGCACCTCCGCCTCCCATTCTCCGAAGGTGGGCATGCCGGAATATGAGCTCCCGCAAGCCACCAGCTCAATAGTCTGGTCGACAAGCTTCATCGTTCTCCCTGCCTCACATGCCATGCGGCCGTACTCCGCAGCTGTCTTATGTCCGAGCTGCCATGGGCCATCCATCTCGTTGCCGAGACACCAGGTTTTTATATTGAATGGCGATTCAAATCCGTTTTCCCGGCGCAAATCGCTGTAATAGGTGCCGCTGGGGAAGTTGCAGTATTCGACAAGATTCCCGGCATCTTCTATTGTTCCCGTGCCAAGATTGACTGCCATCATGACTTCAGTCCCCGCGCGTTTGGCCCAAGCCTGGAATTCGTCTATTCCCACCTGATTTGTCTCAATGCAGGACCAGGCGAGCTCGGCCCGGCGGGGGCGCTTTGACTTATCGCCAATCCCGTTCTCCCACCTGTAGCACGACACGAAATTCCCGCCGGGGTACCGTACAATGGGCACGTCAAGCTTCTTGACAAGCTCCAGCACATCGCCTCGGAAACCCATTTCGTCTGCGGCGGGATGGCCAAGTTCGTAGATGCCGCCGTAAACGGCCCTGCCCAAATGCTCGATAAACGAGCCGTAGAGCCTCGGTGAGATCTCACCGATCACATAGTCCTTATGCGCGGTCAGCGTTGCCTTCATAAACAAGCCCCCTTGGCTAATTTGATGCTAACCTTTTTGATGCTTCTTGAGATACTGTCCGACCAAAAACTTCATCAGTTGATCGGGCTCCCTGTCGCTGAGGAACGCCTCGTCACAGAACATTATTCTGCAGGGATCTTTGTCTGTGAACGGCTTCCATCGCGGCATGTCGGTGCCATCGGCGTCCGGGCTATTAGGGTCGCCGGAGCGGATAAAGTTGGCCCAATAGTTGCACATCAGGCGCGCCAGGTCATAATGCTTACCGACAAACGGCCGCCAGCATTTCGCCAGCGTCTCGAAAAAAAACCAGAGGTCAGAAGAATGGAAGGCGCCCGGGTTATCCCAGCCGGGGATCTCCGGATTAAAGCACCAGTAATAGATGGGCGTTTTGTCGCCCGTCCTGGCCTTTGCCTTTCCCAGCAGCCTGACGGCATACTCCAAATGGCTGACGGTGGCCTTATGCAGCATCTCTGTCACGCTGCCGATGGAGGAGGAGCAGAGTCTTAAAAACTCCTCTGCATCGCTGCCGTACGCGTCTTCGGCAAAAGCCTTGAGCTCTTCCACTGTTTTTACTCTTGGCCGATCCGGGAATTCCGTCGGCGTATGGCCGAACATCATGGGCACAAGCTGGCATTTGTTCTCCATATAGAGGTTATTGGCGTTGCCGACGCAGAACTTCCCGTCAATGACGGTCGTCCACCAGCTTCTGTACTCCACAGATTTATCCCGTATGTATAACGCGTCCAGTTTGCGAGCTTCCGCTAGGGAGGAAACGCCCAGGAATTTAAAGAAATCGACACCCTCGCGCTCAGCCTGGGCTAGGTACCTGTCGGGTCCGAAAAGCTCGCCGGGATACGCCGTGATCATCAGGCCGCTGTCCACAATGGCCTTCTGGAAAAGTCCGTCGTTCTGGGGCGAGGTGACCTGCGCCATCACGCTGCCACCGCCGGCTGACTGCCCGCCGATGGTGATGTTCTCTGGGTCGCCACCGAAGGCGGCAATGTTTTGCTTGACCCATCGCGTGCCGAACTGCTGATCCAGGTGGCCGAAGTTTGTCGGGGCGTTGGGGTTTTCGTCCGTAATTTCGGGATGTGACATGAAGCCGAAGACGTTGAGCCGATAGTTGACACTGACGACGACGATGTCGCGGCGGGCGATTCTCTCGCCGTCAAATTCCATCTCCGCCGTATTGCCCTCCTGCAGGCCGCCGCCAAAATACCAGACGAACACTGGGAGCTTTTCGTCCGCGCTCCTGGCGGGCGTCCAGATATTCAGATGGAGCGAATCCTCACTCATATCGATGGACGGATCGACGTTCCATTCTCTTGAATAGATGTTCTCGCGGTCCTCGCCGGGAATGTGCTGCACAGAAATCGGCGCGAATTTGTATGCCTGCAAGACTCCATCCCAGTTTTTCGCCGGCTGCGGCGCTCTCCAGCGATTTTCTCCAACCGGCGGTGCAGCAAACGGAATGCCTTTAAAAGATGTTATGCGCGGATCGGCAGCCGGCAGACCTTCGATAAGACCATTTTCAACGGTAACTCTTCTTAACATGATCATTCTCCTTTCAAATTCTCTGCCCGTAATAGGCGTTTTTCCCATGCTTGCGAAGAAAGTGCTTATCCAGGAGCGACGTGTCCAGCTGTGATGCCGGAGACATGATTTGCGTATGCCAGGCCATCATGGCGATTTCCTCTAGCACGACGGCATTATGGACGGCCTCTGCGGCGTCCTTCCCCCAGGCAAAGGGGCCATGGCCATGAACGAGCACCGCGGGGATATCGTCGGGGTTTTTACCGGCAAATGTCTCGGCAATAACCTTTCCGGTTTCCAGCTCATAACTGGTACTGATTTCGGCTTCTGTCATTTCCCTGGTGCAGGGGATCGCTCCGTAAAAGTAATCGGCGTGGGTCGTGCCAAGCGGCGATATGCCGCGACCGCACTGGGCAAAAACTGTGGCCCACCGGCTGTGCGTATGGACGATGCCACCGATATTCTGAAATCGGCGGTACAGTTCAAGATGTGTGGCGGTATCGGAGGAGGGATGAAGCGCGCCTTCAATCTGTATGCCGCTTTCAATTTCAACGACAACCATATCCTCCGCCATCAGTGCGCTGTAACGGACACCGCTTGGTTTAATGACAACAAGCCCTCTGTCCCGGTCAACGGCGCTGACATTGCCCCACGTCAATACGACAAGTCCATATTCGGGCAGTAAGAGATTCGCCTCACAGACGCTCTTTTTCAGTTCCTCTAGCATTTCAGCCTCCAAGCCAGGTCATTGAGGAATAACTGTTGCTTGAGTTTCTCTACTGTCGTGTCCTCCTTAATGTGGATGACTTCAATCTCGTTCATTTCGGCCCAATCGGTCATCATCTCGCTTGTGGCGTCGTACGTCAGCACACTGTGGTGCGCGCCGCCGGCCATGATCCACAGCTTGACGCCCGTGAGAAGGTCCGGCTTGGACCTCCAGGTGACCCGGGCGACAGGCAGGTTCGGCATTTGATGGGGCGGCTTAAAGCATTCGATATCCTGCAGGATCATTCTGAACCGTCCGCCCATATCGATGAGCGTCATGACGAGTGCTTTGCCGGCCTTCCCCTCGAATACAAGGCGGGCGGGATCTTCACGGCTGCCGATGCCCAGCGGGTGGACCTCAATGGTTGGCCTGTCGGCGGCGATGCTTGGGCAAACCTCCAGCATGTGCGCACCAAGGGTGTATTCGTTGCCTTCTTCCAGATTGTATGTATAGTCCTCGATGAACGAGGTACCACCCTTCATTCCCTCTGTCATTTTTTTGACGACAGCCGTTAAAGCGGCGAGCTTCCAATCCCCTTCGGCGCCGAAGCCAAAGCCAAACGACATGAGGTGCTGCGTCGCCAGCCCCGGCAGCTGAGACATCCCATAGAGGTCCTGGAACGTATTGGTGAAAGCGCCGATACCTTCACTTTCGAAGATGCGCCGCAACGCTACTTCCTCGCGCGCCTGATACCGGATGGTGCCCGTTTTCTTGGTTGTTATGAGATATTTGTTAGAGTATTCCGCGATGACGGCATCAATTTCGGACTCCTTGACTTTCCCGATTTCCTCAGCCAGGTACCCGACAGGCCATGTGTTGACCTGCCAGCCGAATTTGATTTGAGCCTCGACCTTATCCCCTTCCGTCACGGCGACCTCTCGCATGTTATCGCCGAAGCGCATGACCTTGAGCGTGCGGCTGGCCCTAAAGCCCACCGCGGCGCGCATCCATATCCCCAGCTCCATGAGCGGCGCGGCATCCTGCCAGAAACCGGCAATAACCTTACGATTCAGGCGCATCCGCGTGCTGATAAAGCCGTGCTCACGATCGCCGTGGGCTGCCTGGTTGAGGTTCATGAAGTCCATATTGATGTCTTTATCGGGGATACTTCGGTTATATTGGGTGGCAAAATGGCATAACGGCTTCTGCAGCAGGTGCAGGCCTTCGATCCACATTTTGCTGGGCGAGAAGGTATGGCACCATGTCACGACGCCGCAGCAGCTGTCCTCGCGGTTAGCGCTCCTCATCAGCTGCGTAATCTGATCAGCCGTTTTCATTGTGCCCTTGTAGACAAGCCGACAGGGTACGAGCGCCGAGGCGCAGATGCTTTTTTCCATCTCGGCGGCGCGTTCGGCGACTGTTTTTAGGACACTGTCGCCGTACAATAGCTGGCTGCCGACAACAAACCAAAACTCATGATCTTTGAGTTCCATAGATATCCCCCTTCATTCATGTTTCTCCAACGCTTCCACAGCCGCGCGTTCCACCGCGAGACCTTTTTTATACCGCCGCATGAAGGCCGCAAAGCTTGAGGTAAGCTTCTTTTCAGGATAGACGGTCGCGCCAGCGCCGGCCTCAAATACCCTGCTTTTCAGATAATCCTCCAGCGATTCACGGGGCTGCCTGTTTTTCATATAGGCGGCCAAAATTGCCATCCCCCACGGGCCGCCCTCACCGGCCATATTCAGCACTGTCACCGGGGCGCCCAGCGCAGCCGCCATGAAGCGCTGTCCCACGTCACCAACTTTAAAGAAGCCACCGTGCCCCGTCATATTGGCGACCTCAACATCCTCACCCTCAAACAGAATGTCCATTCCCATTTTCAAAGCGCCGACCGCCGTGAAAAGGTGCGTTTTCATAAAGTTCGGCAGTGTCAGACGGCTGTCCGGCAGGCGTACAAAAAGCGGCCGCCCGTCGTCCAAGCCGGTGATGGGTTCTCCTGAAAAGGCGTTATAAGAAAGCAAGCCGCCGCAGTCGTCATCGCCGTCGAGCGCCTTTCGGTACAACAGCTCGTAAAGCATTCCCTTATCCTTGGGGACGCCCAGCGTCTCCGCGAATTCCCCGAACAAGCCGACCCAGGCGTCAATGTCGCTTGTGCATGTGTTGCAGTGCACCATCGCCACCGAGTCCCCTGACGGCGTTGTGACAAGATCAATCTCCGGATAGACACGTGACAGCTCCTTTTCCAGGACGATCATCGTAAATACGCTCGTTCCGGCGCTGATATTGCCTGTTTTCCGCGCGACGCTGTTCGTGGCGACCATTCCCGTCCCCGCGTCTCCTTCGGGCGGGCAGACGGGGATCCCGGCGCCCAGAGTTCCGGTCGGGTCAAGGAGCCTGGCGCCAGTCTCCGTCAGGCATCCGGCGTTTTCACCCGCCGGCAGCACCCGGGGCAGGATGTCCCCAAGTTCCCAGGCGCAAGCGCTCTCCGTCTGGAGCTCGTTAAACTGGCTGATCATCCGGGTGTTAAACTGACCTGTCGCGCTGTCAACAGGGAACATGCCGCTGGCCTCGCCCACACCGACAAGTTTTTGCCCCGTGAGCTGCCAGTGGATATATCCGGCCAGCGTTGTCATATAGGCGATCCGGGGGACATGCGCCTCATTTTCAAGCATCGCCTGATACAAATGGGCGACGCTCCACCGCTGGGGGATATTGAATCCGAAGAGCGCCGTCAGCGCCGCGCTCGCCTTCCCGGTCGTCGTATTGCGCCAGGTGCGAAACGGAACTAGGAGGTTTTCCTCACGATCGAAGACCATATAGCCGTGCATCATGCCGGAGAAACCGATGGCCCCCAGCTTTGTCAGCGGCACGCCGTACTGGCTTCTGACATCATCCGAAAGCTTTGCGTAGCAGTCGCTGAGACCTGACCAGATGTCTTCCAGGCGATATGTCCAAAAGCCGCCAACTAGCGCGTTCTCCCAGTCATGGATTCCTGAAGCAACAGGCTGATGAAGGCTGTCTATGAGGATGGCTTTTATCCTTGTGCTGCCGAGCTCCAGTCCCAAACATGTCATACCGATCTCGATTTCGGCCTTTATTCCTTCCTTATCCTGCAATACTCATCTTCCTTCCGCCCGCGTCGCCTACTTTGTACTAATTTGTACTATTTTGTATTTAACTTGTACGTACATATCATATTATAAAAATAGCTCAATTTCCTGCAACTTACAACCACAAACTTTGACCAAATAATATCAGTCTGTTTTGTAGATATTGCGAGCAGATAACCGAGCTACTTCAGGTGCTTTCTTTTTCCTCAACAATCCAGGAGATGACGTATGGCTTTTCATCAAAGCCCTTCATGAGGCTCACGAGCTTTGCGGCTGCAATGCGCCCCACTTCTTCCTTTTTCAGCAGGAGGCTTGTCAGCTTCGGCGACGAGACGGCACTGAACACACTGCCGTCGAAGGACACCACAGCGACTGTTTCAGGCACACTGACTGCATTTTCTTTCAGGATATCCAGCACCTGAATGGCGACCTCGTCGTTATAACAGACAACAGCGTCACAATCCCCGACCAGTTCCGGGAGCGCCGCTTGAATCAGCTTTTCCCTCGTCTCTGTCGTATACCAGAGCACATGGTCGTCCCGGATGCTGATTTTGGCTTCGCGCAGGGCTTCGGTGTACCCGGCATACCGACGGTGCCCCTGAATGTCGTCGCTTTTGAATATGCCGGCGATGCGTTTTCTGCCCTTGCTTAAAAGCAGCTGAACGGCAGACGCCCCCCCGACCCGGTCATCGGCGACGACGTAAACAGCCGGCTTGAAATCCGGGTAATAGCCGTTAATGAAAACCATCGGGATATTTGCTTTTTTAATGCTGTGGAAAAGGTCGATGTTCGGATTCGGGAGCGCCGTCTTCGTCCCTTCGATGATGATCCCGTCGATCGGCTTCGTCAGCAGCATATTCAGGATATCGCGCTCGTTGTCCACCCTGTTATACGTGGCGGAAATGAAGGGTGTATACCCGCTTTGCGCCAGCACTTGCTCGATACCGCGCAGGATATCGGGAAATATATACTCACTGATATACGTTGTCACAACAGCGACATTATTCGTCTTTTCGCGTTTGACCGTACTGTCCAGTACGACGGATCCGCTACCGCGCCGCCGCGAAATCCGTCCCTCCCGTTCAAGGAGCGCAAGAGCCTGCCGCACAGTCTGACGGCTGAGTTTTTCGGTTTCAACCAGTTCAAATTCTGAGGGGATCATATCGCCGGCCCTGTAGGCGCCGGTGATGATCATCGACCTCAACTTGTCGGCAAGCCTTTCGTACTTCGTCATTACATGCCCCCGGCTCAAATATTGTTGCATTCTTTATATCACGAAACGATAAAAAAGAACAGAGGAATTCAAATTCAAGGCAGATTCTCCTATGCCAGAAGTGTTATTGCATGTATAATGGGAGCGTCAATCCAAGAAGGAGTGTTGCAACTTGAACAGCTTTTCATATTGGAGTCCGACCAAGGTGGTTTTCGGCGCCGATACCATCTGCCTGGCCGGCAGCGAGGTCCGAGAATTCGGCGGAACCCATGTCCTGGTTCTCTACGGAGGCGGCAGCGCCATAAAAAATGGCCTTTTGGAGAAGGTCACCCGGGCGCTGTCCGAAGCATCTATTCGGTACAGTGCGGTCGGCGGCATACAGCCGAACCCGCGCGTTCAGTTGGCGCAGCAGCTCGTTGATACCTATAAGGCTGAGGGCATCGACTTTGTCCTCGGTTTGGGTGGAGGCAGCGTGATCGATACGGCGAAGGCCGTCGCACACGGCCTCTGTAATCCAGATATCCCGGTATGGGATTTTTTTAGCGGGAAAAGGCTGCTCAACTCTTCCCTGCCCGTCGGTGCCATCCCCACCATCGCGGCGGCCGGTAGCGAAACCAGCGATTCCGCCGTGCTCACCGATCTGGCTTCGGGTGAAAAACGAGGGCTCGGGACGCCGTTCAACCGTCCGAAATTTACGATTATGGATCCTGCCCTGACGGTCTCATTGCCGCCGCGGCAGACTGCCTGCGGCGTGACGGATATCATGATGCACACGATGGACCGCTATTTTGCCCAGGGTACCGATAACGCCGTCACGGACAGCCTGGCCGAAGCGTTGCTGCGCGTCGTCATAACGTATGGGAAAGAGGTTATGGACAACCCAGCGGATTATAAAGCGCGTTCGGAGCTGATGTGGGCCGGCAGCCTGTCCCATAACGGTCTTACAGGCCTCGGGCAGTCAAAGGATTTTTCTGTCCACCAGCTTGGTCACGCCCTGTCGGCCAAATACGATATTCCCCACGGGGAAAGCCTATCTGCCGTCTGGGGCGCCTGGGCCAAAACGGTTTACAAGCAGAATATCCCACGTTTCGCGCAGTACGGACGCAGCATCTGGCGCGTCTTTGAACATGATGACGAAGCAGCGGCTCTGGTCGGTATAGAGGCGACGAATCAATATTTTCGTTTTCTCGGCATGCCAGTCTCCCTGACGGAGGCCATCGGTGCGCACTCGGCGGCGGACATTGATGCGCTGACCGACTTATGCACCTATCGTGGGACAAGGGCCATCGGCTCGTTCAAGGTGCTGGGCGCAGAAGAAATCCGCGCTATTTATTGCGCCGCAAGGTAAAACGAACTAACATAAAAATTGAGAACGAGCCCTTTCTGAAAGCCTGTGACAGAAAGGGCTCGATGTATTTTATAGTACCCAAGCCGTATAAACGGTATTTCCTTCTCAATGGCAGGCGCTGTCCGTATCGGGCAGTTGCCGTGGTTCCAGACCGTCCGACGCCGGACGGACCAGATCGCTGAGTTCCAGCATATTCTCCCAGTATCTCTTGGGCATATGGGTCATTCGGCAGCGCGAATTTTCCCTGCCCTCGATCGCGATGGTGTTATAAAACAATTTCCACAGCGCCTGGTACTGCGCCTCTCTTTCTGAAATTTCAGGAAATTCCACGTGATCAATTTGCAGGATCTCGGCCTTACCATCCTCATAAACGAGCGCCGCTTTATTTGTTTTATCGAAGATCATGAACTTCTCCGTATCATATCGAAGGACGAAATGTTGGGCAATAAACGGCAGAATATAGTTTTTCGGTGTGATCACGGCGACCAGCGCTCCGCCAACATCGGCAAAGCGGACAAACCCCTGAAGGAGATGTGCCTCGCTTAAAAGGTGCTTTTCCGCGTTTAAAAGCGGCGCCATTACATCATCCCCCAGCTTGAAGCATAGCTTCCCACCCTCCCGGTACCCCTGTAAAAGGAACTCCAGGAGCCGAAGCTCCTTCTGCGGGAGACTGCTGCAAAATACCGTCTTCACAAGCTCCAGGGCGCGGGCGGATATCTTCAGAGGAATTGAGGCGCGCACCCGCTCTGCCTTCAGCGTATCGGTCACTATAGTGCGCACATCGTAAAGCGTCGGCGGCGCAGCGTCCTCGTTCAGGATATCAATTGGCAGCTCGCCGGTATAAACGCTATCAAAAATACAGCATAAAAAGCCGTCAAAGCTCCCGTCGTAGGTATAAATAACATCGGCGGGGACAGCTAAAGACTTGACGCCAGGCATAATACCGTCTCCTCCACTGCCTCGGTCATGGACTTCACATCCCGGGCAGTCGGCAGCGGCTTGAGAGTCGGCGTATCCTGAAATAGGGATAGCTGTTCCATCCCGAAGGAATAGACACTCGGATCAATCAACGCCCTGATGGTCGTCTCCCTGTCCGGTCGCATACCTTCGAGCCCATCGGAGGTTCTGATAAAATACTGCGCCCGTTTCAAGACCACGCCGATGTTCTTGAGCTCCGCGAGCCCCAGCCGCCCGTTTCGGCGCGCGGTCACGATGCGCTGCGCGCTTCTCGGTCCGATACCTGGAATGCGGAGCAGCTCCTCAAGCGCCGCGGTGTTCACATCGACGGGGAAGTGCTGCATATGATTGATCGCCCAATTGCATTTAGGGTCAAGATAGGGGTTAAAATTCGGTGTCTCGGGACTCAGAATTTCCTCCGCTCCGAAGCCGTACTGGCGCATCAGCCAGTCCGCCTGATAGATGCGGTGCTCGCGCAGGAGCGGCGGCTTGACATCAAGGGCGGGCAGGAGTGCATCCTCCACTGCAGGTATATACGCCGAGTAATAGACGCGTCTGAGCGCATATTTGCCATACATCGCCTCGGCGAGCGTTATGATTTGATAATCCGTCTCCGGACTTGCGCCGATGATCATCTGCGTGGCCTGCCCGGCGGGCGCAAACCGCTGCGCCTTTTTGTAAACCACAAGCTCCTGCCGGTTCTGCTCGGCCTCCAGGCGAATCTGCTTCATTGGCGCAAAGATGGCTTCCCGCTTTTTATGCGGGGCCAGCAGGCTAAGACTCTGTTCGCTGGGCAGCTCCACATTGATGCTGAGCCGGTCGGCCAAGAGGCCCAGGCGGTGCACTAGCTCCTGTGACGCGCCGGGAATTGTTTTCGCGTGGATATAGCCCCAGAAATTGTGGCGGTAGCGCAGACGCTGCAGCACCCCGATCATTTGTTCCATCGTGTAGTCCGGGCTGCGGATAACGCCGCTGGACAGAAAGAGCCCCTCGATATAGTTGCGCCTATAAAATTCAATCGTCAGCTCTGCAAGTTCCTCCGGCGTGAAGGCTGTCCGCCGGCAGTCGTTACTCGCCCGGTTCACGCAGTACTTGCAGTCGTATATGCAACTGTTCGTCATCAGCACCTTTAAGAGGCTGATACACCTGCCGTCGGCGGAAAACGAGTGACAGCACCCAGCCGCAACTGTTTTACCGGGGCGGTCCGCGCCGGACGAGGTGCAGGCCGCGTCATACTTGGCGCTGTCGGTCAGGATCGTCAGTTTTTCCATTAAGTCCATCGACTTTCTCCTGTCACCACGTCGTCTTTGTTTCCACAACCTTGCCGAAAATCATGAGCCGCTCCAATTCGCGCCCGCGGAGCGTGACGGCTTTGTACGCGTCATTAAACGGGACAAGCGTGACCGCCCCATCCGAATAGTAGTATTTTTTCAGCGTGGCCTCATTATCACCGTAGATGACAACGCCGAGATCGCCGTTTTGCAGGTCTGGCTGGAGCCGGACAAGGGCGAGATCACCCTCTCGAATATACGGGGCCATTGAATCGCCTTTGACAACCAGGTAACGGTATGCCGTCCCGTCCTTCACCGCGGCTGGCGCACTGCCCAAATCCTCTTCAAGCGCGAAGGCGTCATACCCGGCCTTGACGGCACCGATAATCCGTACGTTTGAAACCGGTCCCACCGCGATAAACGTATCCGTCATATCCAGCAGATGATCCGCCGTCACGCCGAAAAATCCAGCAATGCGGGAAATTGTCTCCGGCTCCGGCAGCGCGCGCCCCGCTTCCCATTTCGCAATTGCCTGCTGCGTCACGCCAAACCGGTGTGCAAGCTCCACTTGTGTGAGCATATATTCTTTTCGCAGCTGTTTCAGCTTTTTTGACAGCATTATTTTCACCTTACATCAATAATACAACCTCTGGTTGTATTTTATGCGCTCATTGTACAACCTCTGGTTGTATTTGTAAAGGAATTTTTTGAAAGCACAGGGGGGACGTCTCATTTACATTAATATAAAGCACTTTAGTAATTCATTCCTTTTACCATGCCTTTAATAGAACGATGTAAATTCTATCTGCCCATATTGCTATCATCAATAAGCTTATGTATTTTAAGTGCTCTAAAAGTACCTTCAACCAATAAGGCATGTTTTTGCTGTCTGTTTTCGCCAAGTCCCATATGGTTTCCTAATATCCATATAGAATCTTTTTCAGTGAGATATTCTTTTGGGAATTTGTAAATATTATCTTGATCAGCATATTGATTAATTTTTTCTATAGCTTTTTTGAACCAAGTCGAATTAACAGCACTTGGAAAATGCGCAAGTTGGCAAAGCTTCAGAAGCAGAGGGTTATAAGTGATTTCCTCAGACAAATTCGTAGGCTTAGGATCCCAACCCATAGCAAGATATGAATGATTTTTATTAAGCAAAATTCCATATCCATTTACTACGGATTGAAATTTATCATCTAGAATATATTCTACAATTTCATTCACTTTCTGCTTATATTCGTTATCCAAATCTGGCCAAATTGCAGCAAAGCCGTGGAAATCATATTCTAAGGGGAATTGAATGTCTCCATTTGCATACAGTTCCGGCTTAATGATCGGGCGACCTTTAAAGGCAGACGGTATAGATTTATATTTCTTAATATCATCATATATATCATAATTTCGTTGTAATACAAAACTATGTATTAAATTGATTCTGGACAGAATAAAATCTTTAACCCAGCTTGATTTAAAACCGGCACGGTAAAGAAACGGAACCATATTAATTTTAAAGAAAATGCGAAATACATGATCATCTTCAAAATAATGATTATTTTGCACCTCATTTGCAATCTGTTCTATTACTTTATTAAATTTGTCAAACCCGCAGCCGTATTGAATGCCCATGTCCACCAGAATGTTTAATGAATTTTCTGCGGATGTAATTGGGCCTCCGTGAAATGATTTTGTGTTTTTCAGGTAATCGATTACCTGATTCGCTCTCTCTGACTCGGCTATTTCCCGTCTAATAGGTTCTAATTCTAATTTATCATGAGTATCACATAGTTCCGACAATGTTCTATATCGAACTGTAGTGTTTCCTTTTTCCAACAAAAAATTAATCGAATTCTCGTAGTGTCTATAAAACGACATATTAGCCCCCTCAAATTATTTTTTAGCCATTTTTCGTAATTATAGTAGCATTAAAAGTCTGGTAGTTGTCTTTTCTCCAACATAGCTTTTGCTTCAGGAGTCTTTGAGAGGAGTGCATTTATCATTAGAAATAACATCCGCTTTTTTGAATAATTCAAGCCAATATTCTGATTCATAACATTCTTGAGAGAGATTTGAAGCTTCGCGATGAAATCTGGCTTTCCATGCGCGTAATTGGCCTCATGGATGTTCGCACCAATGGAAGTTGCAGCACGTTCAAGCTGATTAACCAGGGAGTAATGCCCTTTAATTGTATCGCATAAATCCAGTATTTTTATTGAAAGTCCATCGATATATCCACAAGCTTATTATCAGCCATTCCCGCACCGCCTTTCTAATATTAGTATAACGCCGGCAATTACATTAATCAACATACTTAACAAAACATGGAATGTTGCGAATGAAATATCGGCTTCGCCGATATGAAATATTCACCTGAGGGTGTATATGAAATGTACCGTCAAGCATGATATGAAATAAAATTCGCCCTTATGTGCCTCAGCACATTTCATACGTGCAGCGTATTTCTCGGTGCGAAGCACCATTTCACTTGCCCGCAGGGCAAATTTCATTGAAAAAAGACTAATTTGTCATAGACAAATTAGTCTTTTTTCAAGTGGAGATGGACGGGATCGAACCGTTGACCTCCTGACTGCCAGTCAGGCGCTCTCCCAGCTGAGCTACACCCCCATATTCTATTGTGGCGCGTGTGTCATGTTAACACAAAGGGGGCTCGTTGTCAAGACGATGTGCAAAAATTACACTGCAAGAGCCGCATCACTTCCAGATAAAAAACCGCCGTGAAATTCCCGGCGATTCATTGTTTATTCGAGCTACACAGCTTCTGCTTCTTCGGGGACCGAGCAAACGTCTACCCAGCCTTTAGCTCTGGAGTATTTGAACAGCTCGTCGATCGTCAGTTCTATAGCGCTGTTGCTGCTTCCGGCTGCAGGATAAACCGTGTCGAAGCGCAGCATCGACTCATCAAGATAGACGGAAATACCTTCCTTGATCCCGAACGGGCATACACCGCCAATCGGGTGTCCGACCATTTCGTTTACTTCTTCCGGCAAGAGCATCTTGGCCTTGAAATAAAAATGGTCCTTAAATTTGTGGTTGTCAATACGCGCGTCGCCCGCGCATATAATCAGCATGCAGCCTCTGTCGGTTTTAAAGGACAGCGTCTTTGATATTCTGGCCGAGCTCACGTGCAAAGCCCGTGACGCAAGGGCCACTGTTGCGCTGGAATCATCGAACTCCAACACCCTGTCTTCAATACCGAATCTGCGGAAATGAGCTCTTGCCATCTCAATCGACATATGATGCCACACTCGTTAGTTCAAAAATATCCCTGCGAACCGTTGATTTACATAATACATGTTAATCCATTCTGCCGAAATTCACAAGGTGACGCTATTCTAGCACAAGCAAGAATCAGCGTCAATTGAAACCGATTGGCTATATATACAAACTTATTCGGGTAAATGACGGGCGCTCTATACAAATACGACCACATCCCCATTTATGTTAACATAAGAATAAACAGTTTTGAAAATTCCCTGCAATAGAAAGAGATTTATCAGCGCGGGAATATGCTTTCTTTGCCGAGACTAAGCTCGTCATTTTATTAATGCTTGTAGTTTGACCGACATTGTAATATAATATATTAGCTGTATTCGCGAACGTTTCGATGTAAACGTAACGACGTGATCGTTGTACAACATGCATCATCTTACACAGAACGGAGATGGATTTATGGTAACGGTTCAGACGGAGCAGGGATTTATTCGCATCGCCAGTGACGTATTCACGGTTCTTACCGGTATTGCCGCGACAAATTGTTTCGGAGTTAAGGGAATGACGGTGCGATCCGTGACGGACGGTCTCGTGCATTTATTAAAACGAGAGTCTATGGGCAAGGGCGTCCATATCACATATAATGATAATGGCACCATTTCAATAGAGCTTCACATTGCCGTCGACCAGGGTGTCAATATTCCTGTACTCTGCAGCAGCATTATTGAAGAAGTTCGCTATAAGGTGGCTTTGGCTACCGGCGTCGTGATAAAGAGCGTCGATGTCTTCGTTGACTCGATGATTATTGGTTGAGCGAGGGGGAAGCTGTTTGACACATCAGATTACCGGTGCCTTATTTAAAACGATGATTATGAATGGCGCAATTGCCATCGATAATCACAAGGGCGAAATCAACGAACTGAATGTTTTTCCCGTTCCCGACGGTGATACGGGTACAAATATGAGCCTGACTATGGGCGCCGGTGCTACGGCGCTCGCTGATTCAGCACCCGGAACAATAGGAAGAGCGGCAGAAATTACGGCCAGTGCACTCCTGCGCGGTGCCAGAGGCAATTCGGGTGTGATCCTATCCCTCTTATTCCGTGGAATCGCGCGCCATTTAAAGGATATGGACACGGCAGACGCTAACGACTTTGCCTGTGCCATCACCTTTGGCGTTGATTCAGCATATAAAGCTGTTATGAAACCGTCTGAAGGAACAATTCTGACCGTATCGCGCTTGGCTGCCAGCGCTGCCGTAACGGAATCCGAAAGAGTCAGCGACATCGAAACCGTTTTGGAAAACGCGATTAAAGTCGGGTATGAAGCGCTCGCTAATACGATCAATCAAAACCCCGTTTTGAAGAAGGCCGGCGTCGTCGACGCAGGTGGAAAGGGGTATTTATATATTCTCGAAGGAATGCTGAAAGCCCTCAAAGGCGAGAAACTAGACCGAAGCGCGGATGCCGAGGATGACGGTATGTCTTACGATGGCAGGGAAAAGGCCGATTTTTCAGACTTTGATACAAAGGATATTAAGTTCACGTACTGTACGGAATTCATCGTCAACAGGAAGAATGAAAAAGATGTCAATCACCTGCGTGACTTTCTTGATATGCGCGGAGACAGTATCGTTGTCGTCGACGATGACGAAATCATCAAGGTGCATGTTCACTCCAATGAGCCGGGCGTCATCATCACCGAGGCACTCACCTATGGGGCGCTGCTTACAATAAAAGTGGAGAATATGAAGGAACAGCATACCGGAAAAGTTGTCGAGCGCCAGAATGAGCAAAATGCGAAGTCAGCCGATATTGCTCAGAATCACAAAGCGGAAACACTTGAGTCCCCCGCGAGTATGCCGGACATGACCAATCAGGAAGTAAAAAAATTCGGCGTTGTTGCGGTTTGTGCCGGCGACGGCATGTGCAATGTCTTCCGTGATTTGGGTGTCGACCAAATAATCATCGGCGGTCAAACAATGAACCCATCGACCGACGACATTTTAACAAAGATAGAGGCGACTGCCGCCGAAGCGGTATTTGTGCTGCCAAATAATAAAAATATCATTATGGCTGCTCAGCAGTGTATCCCCCTGACCGAAAAAAAGGTTATTGTCATCCCGTCAAAATCAATGCCGCAAGGCATATCTGCGATGATTGCCCTTGACGCCGTAGCGACAGTCGAGGAAAACACAGAGCTTATGACGGAGGCGGTCCGCCGAGTCCATACAGCGCAGATCACATATGCCGCTCGCGACTCGGAGTATGACGGGCATTCGATTAAAGCCGGTGATTACCTCGCGCTTCTCGAAGACACGCTTGTCGCTACCGGTAAGGATACCATCATGCTTGTGGATGCTGTCGCTTCTCGCCTCTCCAAGTTTTCACCGGAGTTCATCACTGTTTTTTCGGGCGAGGACGTTGATGAAAACACAACGAACACCGTACTCGAAAGGCTGACAGACGCTATTCCGAACGCCGAAGCCTCTATCGTTTACGGCGGACAACCGGTTTATTATTTCCTTATATCAGCTGAGTAAACTGAATAAACCTAAATAAAGCCCGCCTGATTGAAAATCGGCGGGCTTTTATAATCGGCTCTATGTCAGGTTTTCGTAACCAAAAATCCTGCCGCCATGGCTTTTATCTGATCAGCCGTCGGATACTCGATCTTCTCGTTGATCCTGGAATCGGCCACAACAAGCGCAACGTATGTCGGCATTTCATTTTTTCTGATAATTCTTTTATATTTCTTAACCTCTGTAAGCATTTTTCCAATGGCGAAATCGGCAAGATCAGGCGTTTTGCATAGCTTCATATAGAGCTCTTTGCATGTCAAAAATGGAATGAGTACCGTTGCTTCATTTTCTTTCGGGAAAACTTCCAGCATCAGCTTTACGAGTTTCTCCCTTTGAGGTTGACCAAATGGAAATGCCCACTGTTCATAATTGTCCTGCTCTTCTTTCAGCTGCGACTTACTTTTCCATATAAAAAAGTTCATCTCTCCGAGCGCCATGGTAAAGCCCCCTTAAATTGGTTTCTCATCATCTGACTCAACTGCTGTTCTATTTGGTGATAATATCATATCCAGACTTTCTTTGCAACATATAATGAATATGGAAGAAATACATATACTCTTACTATATCAGCGGATCTTGATCGTTTTTCTTAATTTCGGTTAAAAAAATTTGTGTTGTTATTCAAACGAAAATAGTGTAAAATAAAAATGAGAAAAACATGTACTACAAGTTCGGGAGGCCATGTCATATGAAGTTATGTAGGTTGGTATTTATCGCCGTTGCGACGATATTAGCAGTGGCAGCAGCAATTACTGCAATCGTATATTTTAAGGATGAGATTCTGGAACTATTCTCAGATGCTATGAAGAAAATTGACCAAAAAAAGTCTATGCTTTTCCACAGCAATGAGTATACCGACTACGCAGACATCTAAGCGAATAAAGTCAGCAATCGGGGGCATAACATGCCCCCGATAAAATTATTTAAAACGCTTTTCAAAGTAGGTGATTACCATACATTACAAAGAAGCGAAGTCGATATTATCTCCACGGAACGGCATGAATCTTTACCGTGGATGTTCACACGGCTGCATCTACTGCGATTCACGGAGCCTGTGTTATAATATGCAGCATGACTTTGAAGACATTGAGGTCAAAATAAACGCGCCTTCATTATTGGAGGACGCGTTGAAAAGAAAGAGAAACAAATGCATGATCGGCACGGGCTCGATGTGCGACCCTTATCTGCACCTTGAGCGCGAACTCAAACTCACAAAAACGTGCTTCGAGCTCATCGATCGGTTTGGTTACGGCCTCTCAATGATTACAAAATCCGATTTGATTCTGCGCGATCTTGACCTGCTCGATAGCATCAACAAGAAAACTAAATGCGTTGTTCAAATGACGCTGACGACATATGACGAAGACTTATGCAGAAGACTTGAACCAAATGTCTGCACGACAAAAAGGCGGGCTGAGGTTTTGAATATCATGAGAGATCATCACATACCCACTGTTGTCTGGCTGAGCCCGATTCTGCCGCTGATAAACGACACCGAGGACAATCTGAGAGGGCTGCTTGATTATTGCATTGAGGCGAAGGTTTACGGTATCATCTGCTTCGGATTCGGCGTCACGCTGCGTGAAGGAGACAGAGAGTATTTTTATAATAAGCTGAACGAGCATTTCCCCGGACTCAAAGAAAAGTATATTGAAAAGTACGGGAATGCCTATGAAGTCCTGAGCGATCATAACGAAACTCTCACACGCATCTTCCGTGAAACATGCCGCAGCAACGGCATCGTCTGTGATAATCAGCAGATATTTGATTATCTGAATGAATTTGAGACCAAGGAGTATTCAGACCAAATATCATTGTTTGAATAGTCATTCAATATATTAGTAAAACCCGGATAAAGCGCACTTGTGACCATATCACAGAGATTATTCCGAAAACGATATACAATACATCTATCATAATTTTGAGGTGTTGCAATATGCTTTTCGGAAATACCAGAAAATCCAGTGATACTGGACATAGTGATACGCTGCTGACTGTTAACAAAATGCGCTGCCCCCAGAACCACCCGTGCCCATCGATTCGTGTCTGCCCCGTCGGTGCCTTGACGCAGACAGGTTACAGCGCACCGATCGTTGATCAAGACAAATGCATCCACTGCGGCAAATGCGTCAGCTTCTGCCCGATGCGGGCATTAGCGCTGCAGTAACGATATTCATAACAAATACAGAAATAAAAAGATTCTTCGTTTTGAAGAATCTTTTGTTTTATATGGATTTATTGAATTTGGGCTTTACACCGCATTTTCGGTGTCGTCTAATTTTTTCCGGATCGGCTGATATTCGGAATGCGCTGCCATCTTGTTTTCCTGTCCGATCTCCTTGAGCAGTTCCTCGCGTATGACGCGGATATTCTTCGGCGCTTCGATGCCAAGCCTGATCTTATCCCCTTCAATATTAATGACAGTAACGACGATATCATTGCCGATCAGTATGCCCTCATTTTGTTTTCGTGTCAGCACTAACATAATTCTATACCATCCTTGCCTGCCTTTTCGAGGAGTTCGGAAACAGGCACACGCACGCGATACTTTCTGTCGTCCAGTATGATCTGGCAGCCTTTGCTGTTGCGGACATTAATGATAATCGGCGCTGAAAGGTTGATTGTCATGGCGTTTACGTTTTTAGGTATTACCAATATGTTCAGCACATATACGTCTTTTATCTCATCGACCGCAAGTGCTTCCACATCATTTTGTGAGATGTCAAAGGAGTAGTCCGGGCAGACAAGAAACGGGTCCATAACCGGCAGAGATATCTCGCGATGATCAAGCGATTGCAGCCAACTGACTGGGCGGCTGTCTTCATTGGATAAAAGCGCGTAACGCTTGTCAGCTTCGAGACCTGGCAGCCCTTTATCAAAGGTTAGGATCTTTTTATCGTCTATCTCGACTTCTCCAAAATGAGCTGTGGGTATTTTCATCATCGTTCACCATACCTATACGTTCTTAAACTGGCCATTAATGATCTGCCATGCGGGGATTCTTATACTGCCTGGTCTATAGTCCGCCCGGTTTCAGGCGGAAACGATTGCTCAACAACCCTGAATTCAAGGTGCGGTTCCTGGGCAAGCGCGAATTCCACCGAGGGCTTTGTTTCGATTGTAATAATTGGGTTTTGATAGTCGTCCCACTTGATCGAAATATCCTGCATCGACCAATCAATACTGAGAGAACCGGTATTGCTCTTCACGGACACTGTCGGGTCCGAAATGCCTCTGGGTGCCGGCGGCTGTTTGACACTGACCAGCGCGCTTCTGGAAATCTGAGCGAAGGGATTGCCGCTTCTGGGGAGCGCGGCTATATAATCTCCATTATTCTCAATATCCTTGATTGCCTGTTTGACATGTTGCGCCGCTTTTACAGCGCTTTCCCGCACCAGCGTTCCGACACTCTTCAGACCGATGTTATTACGGAGGCTTTGCATATCGACTTCGAGGCTTGGGAATTCACGATCGACCGTCATTTGGGCACGCTGCTGCTGTACGGCCTTGATTCTTCTCGTCGGCGCATTGATGGATATCCGCGCCAATTGAGCGTCTATGCTGAGCCGCGCCATTTGTTGTGATTCGACTTGAAGTCTTCGCATTTTCATACAAATCCTCCCATTGGCCGCACCTTATGCAAGCCGGTTGGTCCTCGCCTTCTTACAGCTGCTTCCTTTTTTCTATCTCAGAAAATCAATCAGTGATATTTTTAGGATTTCCGCTCCGCCTGCCAGCGCCGCGTTATAAACCGACTGCGCTGTTGTCAGGTTGACGATGGATTCCGCCATATCGGCATCCTCCGCGTTTGATCTCATCTGCGTGTAATTCATTTCACTTGATTCGTATCGGCTGCTGATGAGCGACATCCTGTTTTGTGTGGCGCCAATTTTCGTTCCCAGCGTCAGAACGTCGCTTTGAGCGTTCTGGAGTGAGCTCAGCATTTTGGAAAGTCCCGCCGTGCTGGTTGTGCCGTTGAGCATTTGAATGGCTTTACCGAGAATATGATAGAGGTTATTTTTTCCTGTCCCTAACAGTTCCAAGCCCGTGAGCGTCAAATCAACTGTCTGTGACGTGCCGACCTGAAGTGTTGTTTTATTAATAGCCTCATTTGCTAAGGAGGCCTCTACAGCGGGCGGAATTGTAATATCCCCGCTCAGATTCGAGATGACTGTGTCCATCGTTGGTGTTGCCCCGGTCAGATAGGCGGCCGCAGTATTCAACGCGGTCTGCGTATCTGCCATGTTGAATTTATTTGCTAACTCATCGGCCGTATAAACGCTGAGGCCTTGACTCGCATAATAATCATAATCGATTGTACCGTCTGCTTTTTTTTGCGTGGCCGCTGTGTCCAGTATGTAATTGCCTGCCAATTCCTTGGTAATTTGCGTATTTAAATCGCTGGCGGCGGCGGAAAGATCATCGTAAAAAGCCTCAAATGCTATAAAATTCGGCGTACTGGGATCAATGCCAAATTCCTTGGCATTGTTCATTGCCTCTTTGGCGCTCGCTACCAGATTATTCAACGCGTCCGAGGCAGACGTCGCCTTATCCTTGGCAAAACCCTCATTCGTTGAGGTTGCAAACACAGCCGAAATACTGACGAAGCTGTCTCTGAAACTCGACATGCTGGTGGTCATATCGCTGTATTCGTCTTTCCACGAAATCTGCGAGACATTAATACCGTTGTAGGTCAGGTCGCCTGTCACACTGTCTACCGAAAATGGCGGCTGTTTTGAACCGCCGTTAACATTGCCTGTGTAATTAAACCCTCCGAATATGTAGCTCGTCCCCAAGCTGGAATTTGATATAGATAGGACTTCATTCTGAAGGTTTTTCAGATCTTCAGCCATAATCTTCATATCTTCCGGCGTTTTTGTTCCACCCAGCGCCGACATAATATCATCATACGCCGATTGCACGAGTGAATTAAGGCTGCTTGCAGCCGATTCTGCTTCCTTCAGATACCCGTTGGCCGTTGAAATGTTGCTCTGGTAAAGATCGAGATTTGATAGCTTGTTTCTCGCCTTCATGGCTATCAGTGTCGCCTGCGGATCATCGGCTATACCGCTGAGGCGTTTTGTGGAGTCTACCTGAGACTGATACTTCGCGACACGGTTCAAGGCCTCATTGGATTCAGTCAAAAACTGATTCGTCATCATCGAATTGGTGATTCTCAAGATATACTCCCTCCCGACACGAACTTTCGTTCATTGTGAACTTTAGTTCATTGTGAACTTTTCGATTATTTTAATATGACGGATATTTTATCTGCCCACGATACCCATGTTGTTAATCATGGTGTTGAGCATTTCATCGATTGTGGTAATGATTCTGGCACACGCATTGTAGGATTGCTGGAATATGATAAGATTCGTCGTTTCCTCATCGAGTGACACCGCCGATGTTGATTGGCGCTGCGTATCAACGCTTCTGAGAAGTGACTGCTTTGTGCTCATGATGCTCCCGCTCGTATCGGCAGCAATTGCGAGGTTTCCTATGATACTGTTCAGCTTGTCGTAATAACTGCTGTTGGCCAGATTCCTGAACATTTCGAGGGCAATGAGGTTATTCCCCGAATTTGTTGAATCGCTGTTTAAAATAATCTCCTGTGATGATCCGGCAATATTATAGACGCTTTGAATCACTTCATCGCTCAGCGTAAAGTTTCCGGCCGTTATCCGCGCGTAATCCGGAGCGCCGGCGCCATCGGCAGGGACCTTGAAGAAGCTGATACCAGTCTGGCTCGGCGTTAAGCCGTCCGGATACGTCCATCCGCTTTCGCTGATTGTGTTGAGGTTCTCGGCGATTCCCCTGACAAATGCATTAATCTGGTCCATATAATAGGGGATACCGGGGCTCAGCGCGCTCTGGCTCGTGATCATCTCCATGTTGGAATAGAGCTGCCCGCCTTTTACCGTGCCACTGTCTATGCTGAGTTCATAGCCATCGAGTGTCGCGTGGTCTCGCACCGTCAGGTTATTGCGGTTGTAAGCGATCCATGTTGTCAGACTGCTGTCTGCAGCGTCTTGAATTGGCGTCGCTGTTGTACCGGTAACAAGAGCTGTCCCGCCGAGCGCGACTTCCCGAGTGCCGGTGATAACATTTGTCGTAACCGAAAAATCCCCAAGCTCTACGAGCGCAGCTTCTGCAGCGTCTAAAGCTGCTGCATTTGCGGTCGGATCACTGTTGGCCGTCGCAATATCGTTTAGAATTTGGTCAATATCCGCTTGATGCTTGTTTAAACTGTCGACCTCTATATCATTCGTCGATTTGCCGTCAACCAGCGTCAGACCGCCAATTTTAACATCGACCATGCTGTCGTTGGTTGTGTTCAAGCTGTATGTAATATTCACATAGCCGGATAGTTCGTCCAGAAGAAGATTTCTCTCATCATTTAGGTCGTTCGCCGTACCGCCCGTTTGGACTGCACTGGCGATCGAATCATTCAGCTGTGCGATTTTCGTGGCGATGGAATTGACTTTCTGTGTCACTGTGTTGATGCTCTCATTCTGCTCGTGCCATAGGCTTTGCATTTCCTCATAGACGTTATTGAAGCTTTGCGTCATGCTCAGTGCCTGCTGCTGGACATTTGTCCTGAATTCCTTGCTTGACGTGTCCGAGGAAAACGTATTCAGCGCAGAGAAAAATTTGCCGACGGCCGACGTGAGGCTGCTGTCATCTTGCAGCTCGTTATATAGTCCTGTGAGGTATGAGAGGGAATCACTGCGGCTGGCGCTGTAATTGTAGCCCGTATTCAAAGTGCGGAACTGCTGGTCCAGGTAAGAGCTCCTGATCTGTTGTATTCCGGTAGCTTCAACACCTTGACCGACAAGCGTTTTGCTCAGCTGCGCGACCAAATAGACCGATGTCGCCGGCTCTTTAGCCGATGTCAGGATTCTTTGGCGTGTATAGCCCGCGGTATTGACGTTCGAGATATTCTGCTCCGTGACATTGAGCTGCTGCATTGACACGGAGAGTCCGGATTTCGCGGATTCAAATATGCCGAATGTTGAAGACATACATTGTCCATTCCGCCGCTGCGTATCGGCAATAGATCGGTTAACGCTTTATCACACGCAGAAAAATGATAAAACGGTATGTTCATAGTTTCTTGTCGCTTAATCGTCTAAATCAGATGTGAAGGTCAAGCAGACTCAGGTCATTTGTCTCGTCTCGCCTGCTGCCCTGAATGTCATAGGAATGGCTTTTGGTTTTTGGTATATAAATCAGATTAATCATATAGTCGGTAAAACCGATCTGCATCTGCAGCAGCTGACCCAATTTGTCGTTCATCACGGACAAATGGTCTGCTGCATCAATCAGCTTAGTCCGCAAATCCGTGAGGCGCTCCCTCATTTTGCTGTCGGTGATATTTTCTATGATATCCTTCAGTTTGATATCCTTGTTAAAAAGGCCGATGGCTTGTGACAGAGCATCGGCGACAATCTTCCTATCTTTCTCTGTCCGGTTTAGCGCAGCAATAATCTCCTCTTCTTTTTCAGATGCATCGCGCAGCCCTTCAATGTCTCCGGCTGTCAGAAACGCTTCTTTCTTGTCAGAAATTTCTGTAAGTGCACCGATGAGGCCCAATGCTGTTGATATATTTGCGCACAAGTCTTCCGAAGCAATTTGAACTGCTTCCATCTAATGGTTCTCCTTTGGTTTTAGATGTGGGTAGGGATACCCCTCATGATGCCGCTGACAACATCTCCCGTCGGGACATTGTACGTGCTGTCATTCATTTTGGCCATGATATCGGCAACCTTCGCTTCCTCTGCTTTGCCGGAATTGTCCATAGAGTCTTTCGCCGCTTTTAAAAGCGCGGAAAACTTCTGCGCGCCTTCGGATAACTCAAGGCTGTCTGAAAAGTCCGCTTTGATAGGACTCTTGACGGGCTTATTATTAACGTTAGTCATGTAATTGGATATAGCGGCATTTTGATTTACTGCGTTAATGTTCATTCTTATCACTCTTTCACAGGGAATTTTTACTCTTACTTCGTACCGAGCGGAATTATTTTCGGCTTGGCAGGTACCTGGTTGGTATCTTTTGTTTCTTTTGTTTCTTTTTTCATGAGCTTCTCAGAGACGATCTTCGCCATGCACTGCTCGCAGATGGCGCTGCCGGATGTATCCTTGCCGCAGGCTCGGCATTTTGCACCGCCGCTGGGACTTCCAACAACCTCAATCCGGCCCTTTTTGATGAGATAGTTCAGTGCTTTTTCCGGTACATCAGTTGCTTCAAGAATCGTTAAAAATTCACTTTCCTTTGGGTTCTGATATATATACCGCCGTATCTTCACATATGTCTCGTCAACAATTTTCGTACATGGAATGCAGAGCTTTCCTCCGACATTGTTGAACGGTTTGCCGCAATAATCGCATACGCCTATAGCCATGATTTACCCCCAAAATTTTTACGATGCCAATCTAGTGCATATTATTAGCAAGTCCCTGCATGTCATCCGATGTCGTCAAAGCTCTGCTTGCCAGTGAATACGCCCTCTGAGACCGTATGAGAAGGGTGAGTTCCTGAGCGAGATTGACGTTGGAATTCTCCAGTTTCCCCTGTACCAGTGCTGAATTTTCATCTATTTCCGGTTGTCCGGAAACATCTGATGCTCTGTAGGATGTGTCGCCGGCACCCAATAAACCGCCTGGATTGCTGAAGCTGACAATACCTATAGTGCCGACTTCACCTTCAGTAGTACTGATGATGCCTTTGGCTGAAATACTGATCTCCTTGCCGATTTCCGGCATCATTATCCTGTTTCCGCTGCTGTCAAGTACAAAATACCCCTGCGGCGTCACAAGATAGTTGTCATTATCAATTGCAGTTATACTGAAACTGCCGCTGCGTGTATACAGCACCTCGCCGTTTTCTGCCTGAACCTGAAAGAAGCCTGCTCCTTCAATGGCAAAATCTAACGGGAGTCCCGTATCGATATTGGCGCCCTGCGTGAAGTCAATACTCGTTGCGTTAAGTATCACGCCGCTGCCGCTCAGCAGGTTGCTATCTGTACCGTCCCCGAGCACCGGATTATCCATTGTGTTGTACAGCGCATCTTTAAAATCAACCCGTGTTGACTTGAAACCCGTCGTGCTGCTATTGGCAATATTAGAAGCCACGGTGTCTATTCTCTTCTGCTGACCTCTAAGCCCGGAAGCCGCTGTATAAAGTGACTGCATTCCATCAACCTCCGATTCTGCCGAGGGTGACGGTCTTTTCAAGCGTTTTGTCCGTCATGTTGACGATCTTCTGACTGGCCTCATATTTCCGGTAAACGGAAATCATATCAACCATCTCATCCGAGATATTAACATTTGAACCTTCCAGCATTCCTTGTTTGACAGCTGTGCCCAACGACTGGACCGGCGCTGCATCGCCGTAGATGGTATAAAGATTGTTTCCTGTCTTGCGCAGAACACCGAAATCGGTGAACGTCACAAGGTTGAGCGTATCCGGCTGTGCCATGTCTCCCGATACCTGGCCGTTTGCGGAAACGGAAAATTCGGAGGATCCAACGTAAATCCTGCCGTTTTGACCCTGTACATAACCACCGTCCTGCGTCACGAGATACCCTTCAGTATTGACGTTAAAATTTCCGCTTTTTGTATATTGTAGCTGCCCGCCGGCTGTTTCAATCGTAAAAAAACCGTCTCCGCTCAGCGCAATATCTGTATTCTTGTCCGTCTGTTCAAGCGGACCGGTCGCAAAGTCCGTGATAATCTCGTCAACATGCGTACCGAAATCATATCCGCCGACATCATTAACACCAAGTATGCTGATGTTCGGATCATTTATCCTCGTCAGCATCACCTCGTCAAACGTGGAAGTCATAAGACTGTCGGCCTTATACCCCGTCGTTTCGGCATTTACTATATTATTCGTCAGAACATCCATTTTGCTCCGCTGGACAGTCATACCCGTCGCCGCAGTATAAAGACCGCGAACCATAAGAATACCTCCCGGTATGACGGCGGTTTATCATCGATTGAATACAATCATATAATATTCCTACATCATACATATCGTTATATTTTTATTATAGTGTAATCTTCGCTCGAGAATTTTTTATCTTTTTGTATAACATAACAATTCACCCTTTGTTATATTAGTGCTTTTTGTCTCTTTCGTAGAGCTATGATTGGAGCAGACGTCAATCTTCAAGGACCATTCTCATTTCAAGGAGAATTCTAGAATGGATCTGCGATACGCGCGACTCGGAAATCTGTAATATTTTCGCGATGCTCTTCATTGTCAAACCCTCATAATAGTGGAGTGTGATGACCATTTTCTCTCTATCAGGCAGCGAATCGACGAGTTTTTTCAGAGCTTCTGACATGACTTCATTTTCAATCTTTTGGTAGGGGTCATTTTTGGTGGGTTCTTGAAATTCGTCTGTTTCTTTCTCATAGAGCATCGACTCGAAGTAAACAAGGTTGAACATGTGCGTTTTCTGCAGGACCTTTTGAACAACGATTTCTTTTACGCCAAGGTAATCCGCAATTTCCCGCTCTGTCGGTTTCCTTGTGTAGACTGCTTCGAGTGTTTCGTATGCTTGCTGTATGCCGCTGATTTTCTTTCTGAGGCTCGAGGGGGCCCAGTCCTGCTTACGCATGTAATCGATGATCTCGCCGCGGATTCTGACTGTCGCATAGGTCTGGAACTTGACCCCGAAAGCCCTGTCAAATTTGTTGACGGCATCAATCAAGCCGAGGACACCGCAACTCATCAGCTCATCCTTTTCACTGTAGTCTTTGTATTGCGGCATCAGCCGTTTTACAACAATTCCGACAATGTAAAGGTAATGAGAGATTATTTTATTTTTAATATCCGCTTCACCGGTATTGAAGTACTGCTCCCATAGGTCATCAACAATCGTTAATTCCTCTGTACCCATACCCAGCCCCAATCTGCCGCCGTGCTTCGGCTCTATTTTAATATTTGAAGACGACCAATGGAAATTTATCTGAGCTTCTTGATGTTTTTGTATGTCAGTACATTCCGTTGGCTCAGAACGACGAGCTTAATGAGCGCGTCTCTCGCCTTCTCGGGCAGGTCCTCAAAGCTTATGCCGAGGAGATACTCGTATTCCTTATTCCTCGTTGCAACACATCGGACGACTTTGCCCTTGACCTTTGGTATAATCTCATTGATCCCGAACATGTTAAGGCGGAGCGTCATCTCCATCTCTTGCCCATACTCGCAGACCTCATCAAACCGTAACAGCATGCCGTGCTCGGCAATATCGATGGTATTGGTTTTTATCCATTTGCCGTCAGGGTGTATATCATTTGATTTTTTCCGCGCGTTAACGGTAATATTCTCCCGAACGCGAAACGCCTGTCTTCTCTGGACACGCCTGACCTCACCGGACGTCTGCACATGGATGACAACAACATTTGATGAATTGTCAACCTCCGTTATACGAACCTCGAACACGTACAATCCTCTCTCGGTCACGCAGGAAACCGAAAAAAGCTCGTTAGGTCTCACAAGAATCTGATGTCCCTGCTTATATGGAGCCAGAATTGTAAAAGTATCTTCGCCGGTGATTTCATCGATCGTTGATATAAAGGTATCCGACTCGCTTTTGATACGGATTTCATTTCCGGTTTTAAGTATTTTGTTCAGATCCACCGCTTTGCACCTCGATACATCGATATCTGTTTCTTCCGGCGAGAGCGCTATGTCAGCTTGATAATGCTTTCTATATGGATTTCCATGCTTTGTTCGATCTCCGCGTAGGACAGGACCGTTAGGTTCGGCGCAACCTGTTCAATGAGTTTTTTGAATCTCGGCCGGACGGCAGGCGCTGTCAGCGCAACCGACTTCTTCCCCTGAATCGTCATCTTGTCGATAATGTCTTTTGTGTTTTTAAATATACTCTGCAGCTGCGACGGTTCGAGTACCGTCACGATACCGGAGTCCGTACGTTTCGTCTTTTCGGCGATCAGCTGTTCAATTTTTGAATCGAGCGCCAGTACCGCGACATCATCACCTATCAGGAACCTGTTTGTAATCACCCGGGATAGATTCTGCCGCACATACTCCGTCAGATCATCAGGATTTTTAGTCATCGTCCCGTATTCGGCAAGCGTCTCTATAATGGTTGCCAGATTCTTAATCGGAACATTTTCGCGCAGCAGGCGGACAAGTATCTTTTGGATATCGCCGTATGAAAACATTTTTGGAACAATTTCTTCCACGAGCGCCGGCTGCTGCTGCGCCAAATTCTCCATCAGCATCTGCACCTGCTGCCTGTTGATGAGCTCACTGGCGTGGGCTTTGATCACTTCCATAAGGTGCGTCGTAATGACAGACGGCGGATCAATAGTAGTATAACCTAAAAGCTCCGCTTTTTCACGTTGTTTTTTTGTAATCCATAGTGCAGGCAATCCGAAGGTCGGTTCAATGGTCTCAATGCCGGTAATTGTCTCGTCGACGCCATCGGAATTTATGGCAAGATAATGATCCGGCATGACCTCTCCTCTGGCCACTTCGATGCCTTTAATCATAATTTTATATTCGTTTGTATTAAGCCGTACGTTATCCCGCATTCGGATCGACGGCAGGATAATCCCGAGATCAATGGCACATTGGCGCCGGATCATGATGATGCGGTCTAATAGGTCTCCGCCAAGGCTCATATCGACCATCGGCACGATACCGTAACCGAACTCCAGCTCCAGCTGCTCAACCTGTAAAAGGTTCAATACATTCTCAGGCTTGCGCTTCTCGTCGGCGCTTTCTTTTGCTTTATCTTCGGTAACAACAGGCTCTGCATTCTTTTTCTTCACGCTCCGGCGCATATACAGCCCAAAGCCAATGAGGATAGCAGCAATAAAGAGCATCTGCATGACCGGGAAACCGGGGACCAGACACATGACGACGAGAATGCCGCCGCAGATCAGCATGACGTTTGGATTGGATAGGAGCTGCTTTGTTAAATCAACACCGAAACTTCCTTCGGACGCCGACCGCGTCACGATGATGCCGGTGGCCGTCGAAATCAGCAGCGCCGGAATCTGGCTGACTAGCCCGTCACCGACGGTTGCCAGCACGAAAACATTTACCGCTTCGCCGATTTCCATCCCTTCCATCGTCAGACCGACAATAAGCCCGCCGACGATATTGATGATAGCGATAATAATCGAGATGATCGCATCACCCTTGATGAACTTACTGGCGCCGTCCATCGCGCCGAAGAAATCGGCTTCCCGCTGGATGTCGGACCGGCGCTTTCTAGCCATTTCCTCGTCGATGGCGCCGGTATTCAAGTCGGCGTCGATAGCCATCTGCTTGCCGGGCATAGCGTCGAGGGTGAAGCGGGCTGCAACCTCGGAAACACGCTCGGCGCCCTTTGTGATCACAATGAACTGAATGGCAACGATGATAAGAAACGCCACGAAACCAACGACGATATTGCCGCGGATAACGAAGGTTCCAAAGGTCTTGATTACTTCTCCGGCATCTCCGGCATTGCCGAGAATCAGCTTGGTCGACGACAGATTCAACGAGAGACGGAATAGCGTCGTTACCAGGAGCAGCGTCGGCAAAACTGAGAACTCCAGTGCGTCCTTAATAAAAAGCGTTGTGAGCATGATGAACAGCGACATCATGATGCTCATAATGAGAAGCGCGTCAAGAAGCCAAGTCGGAATCGGAAGGATGATGATCATGATGATCATGAGTATAAGCACGCTTGTCATGACGTCCGATTTCTTCATTGTTCATCACCTTTCTGTACAATTTTCTCGCGCTTGGCGCGGAATTTATTTTTTTATGTTTTTATAAACGTAGATTAGGATGTCGGCGATCGCCTGATACAGTTCGGGCGGTACCTCATCATCAATCTCGCAGACTGCGTACAAGGCGCGGGCAACCGGCTTGTTTTCTACAATCAAAATATCCAGTTCTGACGCCCTTTGCTTGATCCGCTGCGCCAGAAAATCCTGGCCTTTGGCAATGACGACCGGCGCTCTGTCGACATTCTCTATATATCTCAGCGCAACAGCGAAATGGTCAGGGTTCGTGACGACAACTGTTGATTCGCTGAGGCGCTGCATCATCCGCTGCGCGCTCATTTTCCGTTGTCTCTGCTTAATCTGGCCTTTGACCAGCGGGTCACCTTCGAGCTGCTTGTTTTCTTCTTTAACTTCCTGTTTTGTCATTCGGAGGTCTTTTTCAAACTTCCACCACTGGTATAGAACATCTATCGCTGAAAACGCAACAAGCGCAAGGCCTATCATAATCCCCATGGAAAAGCTGGCGGACAGAAATTGTGAGAATGCCGTTCTGATATCGATGTAGATAAAACCAATGAAATCCTGAATACCCTCGCTCAGATAGCTGTATGCTATATAGAAAAGGATAACGATCTTAATAATCGATTTGCCGAGCTCGACTATTGAGGTCATCGAAAAAATGCGCTTAAAGCCCTGTATCGGGTTAATCTTTTTGAAATCCGGCTTCATCTTATCCGGGATGAACATCGGGCCTGTCTGAACAACATGAACGACTGCACCGCCGATCATGGCGACGAGTAGGAACGGAAGTATTATCGGCAGTACTGTAAACAAAATATCTTTATAATAGTGAATGAAAGACGCGCCTGTCACATTGCTTGCATTTTGGACGATGACGCTGTCGGAGAGCATGGTCGAAGAGAAGCTTTTCATTGAGTTGATAAAACCCTCATACCCGACCTTGAGCGCCCCGAACGTGATAAAAAGCATGATGGCTGAGTTTAAATCGTTACTTTTATGAACGTCACCTTTTTTTCTTGTGTCTTTACGCTTTTTCGATGACGCTTTTTCTGTTTTTTCGCCGCTGCCCTGCGCCACCTGCCAAGATCACCTCTTTATAACACTGATTATTTTGTGTCATTACTATGAAATACCGGTGGCCTGTCCTTGCAATAAAATACTGGTTTGTCATTCTGAGCCTGCGAAGAATCTCCAGTAAACAATAGCCAACGCAACAATCGAGATCACCTGGAGATCCTTCACTGCGTTCAGGATGACACAAACGGGGTTCCTGCTTAGCCTGTACCGGCCATCCGGTTGAACATTAAGCCGATATAGTCAAACATCATCGAGAAAATATCCTTCGTGAAGTTTGCGAACAGTGAAAACGTCATAAGCACAACAATGAGACCTAGGACAATTTTTATGGGTATACCGACAACAAACATATTCATTTGCGGTACTGTTTTAATGACGGCTCCCAACGCAATTTCCAACATGATACCGGCTGCCAGCACGGGCATCGCCACCATAATGCTGAGGACAAATGATTTCGTCATAACCTCGAGAGCCACCCATAATATATCGGGCGGGGCCATGGCTGTGCCAATTGGAATTGCCGTTATCGTTTTATGTATGACTTCAATGAGCTTCAAATGCCCGTCGTACATTAAAAAGAGAATGAGCATCATGATGTTGAAAAGGCTGCCCGTGATCGGTGTCTGGGTATTGTTTTGATAATCATATATACTGGCCATGCTGTAGCCGATCTGGTAGTCCATAACAGCACCGGCCGTCATCGTCAGATTAAACATCGTTGTCAGTACGAATCCCATGGCGATGCCGAACGATAATTCTCTGACAATGATGAGCACATATACAAGAAGGTTGTCATAAACGGGATAAATCTCCGGCTCAGGGAGACTGGACATGAAAACAACGGTTAGGACGGCGCAAAAACCGATTTTAGCGATATTGGGGATATTTTTCCTGCCGAAAATCGGGCTCGATATGAGTATGCCGCTGATGCGGATAAATAAAAGAAACACGTATTCAAGGTGGTCCCGAACAACAGCAAGCTGCGGCATGATGTCCATATTACTTCAGCATGGTGTCGATGGCGGCGTATACTTCTGTCGTAAAGTCCGTCACCTTGCTGATAATCCATCCGCCGAAGACCAGGAATGCGAATAGGATGCCGATAATTTTTGGAACAAAGGCCAGCGTCTGTTCATTAATCTGCGTCGTCGCCTGAAATATAGACACGAGCACACCGATGACGAGCGCAGCGCCGAGCATTGGCATCGATCCCAGAAGAACAACGTAAACTGCGTCTTTGATAACAGTCAGAATTTCCGGTTGTGATAACATACTCTATCTCACTCTCTAAAAGCTGTTAATAAGTGTTCCGATAGTGAGCCGCCACCCGTCTACGAGTACGAACAAAAGGATCTTGAAAGGCATGGAGATCATTGCCGGCGGCAGCATCATCATACCCATTGCCATCAATGTGCTCGCAACGATCATGTCGACGACGATAAATGGAATGTAGATAAAGAAGCCGATGGCAAAGGCGTGCTTCAGTTCACTTGTCACAAAGGATGCAATGACGACGCGATCCGGGACATCTTCAACCGGTGTAGTCTGGTCGATATTTGAAATGCCCATGAAGAAATTGAGGTCTGATTCATATGTCTCCTTCAGCATAAAGCCGCGGAGCGGCTCAATTGCCTTCGTTGTAAACTCGCTGAATTCTATCTCGTTTTTAATGTAAGGCTGGTATGCCACATCGTTTATCTGCGTCAGGACAGGACTCATCACAAAATATGTAATAAAAATCGCAAGACCAATGATGACCGTATTCGGCGGCATATTCTGTAGACCGATGGCATTGCGTACAATGGAGAGAACGATGACAATTCTCGTGAACCCGGTCAGCATGATGAGCATTGTGGGGACCAGCGTCATAGCCGTCAAAATCATGATGACCTGGAGTGACTGGGAATCGTTGTCCAAAAGCGATTCTAACGAGTCAAACGGCGCCGCTGCTGCGTTACTCGACACTGCCATAAGAATCGTCACACATATAATAAAAGCAAAGCTTGTCGCCATGCAAATTTTTGCCGTCTTTATGAACTTTTTCATAAACGCATTGTTCGTATTAGGTCCCGGCAGTCTCGGCTCTATATTGACCGTTTTCGTAACGCCACCACATTTCCATTGCATTTTTCAGTCGTTTTTATTTGGTTTGTTAAGCCTTCTGTTTAGTTCTTCCCTGAAGCTCACGCCAAAGCCGGGCGGCGTCTCGGCCCCGTCATCCTTGTTCAGGTTAAGCTCCGATTTGGGGCGAATGTCCAGCATTTCGACACGCTGCGCGCTCACACCAAGGATGTAGGTAAACTCACCAATCTCGACGATAGCAACGGATTTGTCTTTTCCGAGAGACTGTGACCCAACTAATTTAATAGCTGTATTTTTACGGAAACCGCCGCCGCCTGTTTTTGCCACAAGTTTTGTCACATAATATGCTGCCAGGATGACTGCACCTATAATGACGATCGCTTCAACATAATCCCAAAATTCCAACATAAGCGGAGCCCCCGTTCATTTATACCTGCATGTTCATAATTTCTTTATAGGCTTCAACCGCTTTATTACGAATCGCAACAGTCAGGTTAATGGCGATCTCCAATTTTTGTGCCGTTATCATGGTGTTGGACAAATCGTCTGTATTGCCGGTCAGAAGATCCAGTGTCGATTGCGCGTTTTCATCGCTCATCCGCTCGAACCGGTCGATTGCATCGTTCAGGACTTCCTTGAAATCGAGCTCGCTGTTCGTCTCTGCCGATGCCGGCTTCGCCGTATAAGTATTTGCAATCTTACCTAAGTTGCTGACAAGATTTGATCCGATACTGACCATATATTAAACCTCCTTAATACAACGTATTATCTGCCGATTTCGAGGGCTTTGACAGCCATGTCTTTATATGCGTTGAACGCTGTAACGTTCGCTTCGTAAGACCTATACGCAGAAATCATGTCCACCATTTCCTGCGTTATGTCGACATTCGGCATCTCGACATAACCCTCTTCATTCGCGTCGGGGTGGCTGGGGTCATAAACGAGCTGATAAGGTGATGCGTCGTCTCCGATCTCGGCAACCCTGACACCGCCTTCTGTCTTATTCTCTGCAGAATTCATCAGGACGTCGGCAAAGCTATTGTTCCGCTCCTCGAGTACAACATATTTCCTTGTATACGGTTTCCCGTCAGCCCCGCGCGTCGTATCCACGTTGGCAATATTTTCAGAGATGACATCCATACGCATGCGCTGTGCGGTCAGTCCCGATCCGCTGATATTCATTCCGCTTAAAAAGCCCATAGTATTGTCCCCCTTATAATTTCAGTTAACCGTTAATCGCAGAGTTCAGCTTTCTGAATTCCGAGTTTATTTTAGTGACGGTTGCATAATAATTGATAGAGTTTTTTGCCATTTCCACCATCTCATTGTCGATGTTGACGTTGTTGCCGTCAAGTCGTGTCGTCGTTGTATCATCGGCGACAATTTCGGGCTCTACGCCGCTGAGACCCGAGCCGTTGGCGTTGGGCATATGGTTCTCATCTGTCACTGCCATTTGAAGACCGCCTTCATTCAAACCTACTGCCTCGGACACCAGGTCCTCAAACCGGACATGGGAGGTTTTAAAGCCCGGTGTGTCGACATTGGCGATATTATTGCCGATGACCTCGTTTCTGAGCCACGATGCGTTGAGCCCCTTCTGAAGGGTATTCACCGAGGAAAAAAGATTATCCATCATGACAGACAGCTCCTTTATATGCGAAATTCTTAATTTCACTAAGATAAAAGCTTATTCGCGTCGACCATTGCTTCGATATAAAACTGGTTCGTTTTCGATTGATCGAAACCGCAGCTCTGCGCGATTTCTTCCGCTTCATCCCATTCCGCCCGTTCGATATGGTAAATGATTTTTAGAAGCTCCGCCTTCTCCCCCTCGCCTGTAACGAGCGGTTTGATGATCTCTTCGCTGAGATGGGTTTCCTTTAAAATAGCATCTATGGGCGTATCCATGATCGCTTCGGCGAGTGAAAACAGTCCAACGAGGAAATATTCGTCTCTGTTTTTCTTCTTCTTCTGGCTGATGGCAAGCTTTTCCATGAAGATGCCGCGGACGAGGGCTGCACGTATAAGTTCACTTGGTTTTGTGGTTTTGATCTGATTTAAGACGATGAGAGATATCCATTTCTTTATTTCGTTGAGCCCTAAGATGAGGAGCGCGTGCAGTATACCTGTCACCGTATATTTGAGGCCATAATAAGCAGAATTGACGATCTTTAAAAGCCTGTACGAGAGAACGAGGTCCCGCTTGATGATATTGGCGAGATCAAAGAAGCTGACTTCCGGGTCGGCTATGTATTTAATAAGCTGAAGCTTGCTGACCTGCAGTGTTTCCGTACATTTTGCGTTGGCGATTGTCGGCTTGCAGAAGAAAAAGCCCTGGAATAGATTGAATCCAAGAGATCTTGCGAAATCAAGGTCTTCGTATGATTCAATTTTTTCTGCAAGCAGGATCTTACGCCTGTTGTTATTTATTTTATAGACGCTCTTTTTAATCTCTTCGATATCGCATTTCATAAAGTCGATTTTTATAATGTCTGCAATTCCGATGAGCGGCTCGGCTTCCTCGCTGTACGTGAAGTCATCGAGTGCGATGAGGTATCCTCTTCTCTTCAATTTCCTACAGGCTGCCAGAACAGGTTCGGTTGGTTTCACATCCTCTAAAAGCTCAACGATTAGGATATCATTTGACAACATATGCGGTACTTCATCCAGAACAAGTTCTGATGTGAAATTGACGAAGGCTTTTTTCCCTCCGGTAATCTCCTGAATTCCTATATCACTAAAGGCTGTAACTAAAACATCCTTTGTCGCGCTGCTGCCGTCGAGCCCATCATATGCTATACTCTCTTTACCGGCTCTGTATAACAACTCATAGCCAAATATTTCTTTCTTTATGTTGAATATTGGCTGACTTGCTACACATTCAAACACTCACACCACTCACAATACTTCGTAAATTAACGCTGCAGCGTTTGCACCGCTTTGTGTACTGACAGTTGCCGTACAGATTATAACCGGAGACTTTTACTTTACCTGATAATCTCCGTAATTCGCACGCCGTAGTTGTCGTCTATAACAACGACTTCACCTTTAGCTATCCTTTTACCGTTGACAATCACGTCTACAAGCTCGCCGGCAAGTTTATCAAGGACGATAATCGAGCCGATTCCAAGGTTGAGTACGTCGCTTAGGTTCTTTTTTGCTTTGCCTAGTTCTACCGTTACCTGGAGCGGAATGTCGTTGATGAGGTCATAATTGATATGGCTGATATCGCCCGAGGTGGCGATAAAGGGCTCGTCAAAAGACTGATACGTCGCGGGCTTGACGGGCTGAACACGTTTCGGTTCAGCAAGCGGTTGCTGAGTCGCCTGCGGCTTCGACGCAGAAACCGGTGCGCTGGGTTCTGACGCGCTTGGTCTCGGCTTTGGTGCTACTTCTTTGGTTTCCGCAGGCATCAGTTTTTCGATCATCATTTTTGCCATTTCAATAGGCATGATCTGCATGAGCTTGCTCTTCAAGAGACCCTCTATTTCCATATCGAAGCTGATCTTGATGACAAGCGGCGCGCCATCTAAAAAGGTTGAAGCATCTTCGTCGGAGGATGACTGCTGAACTTCAGGAGGCGCTATGTTGACCTCCTGGTTCATCATATTGGCCATAGCTGTTGCTGCCGAACCGATCATCTGATTCATGACTTCACTCATTGCGCTCAGGTGTATTTCGTTCAGGATAATATTCTTCTTGTCGACATGCCCTTCTCCGCCCATGAGCAGATCTGTAATAACGGCTGCGTCATAATCCTTAATAATTAAAAGGTTTTTGCCGAACACGCCCTGCGTAAACTCAACACTGATGGCGAGAAACGGCCACTTAAATGACGCCAGAGCATTTTCGGCTTTATACAGTCCGACTTTCGGCGTCGTTATATTGACCCTTCTACCCAGAAGCGCATACATCGTCGTGGCCGATGTCCCCATGCAGATATTTCCAATTTCTCCGAGCGCATCAATATGGTCACCGCTGAAGTACGCGGAAATATCCTCCTGGATGTCTAGGTCCAACGCTTCAAGGGCTTTTATGTCATTTTCATCTTCGGCTATGGTATCGTCTGTCAACGCTGTCCTCGTCCCGCCGACGAGCGCATCGATTTCTTCCTGCGTTAAATCACTCATTGTCGTCGTCTCCTCTGATTTCATCAAGGATTTTTACTGCGAGATTATTTCTGTATTTACCAAGCGATGCGCGATATTTTGGTATCTGCTGATATTTGACAATCAGCGGTTCATCGACCTTGTGCGATAGTTGAATCACGTCGCCCACATCAAGACTCGTAATATCCCGGACCGTGGCCTCTGTGGCGTTAAATACGGCGCTAACCATAATCTCAGAGTGCTTTATTGTACTGATAATTCTCGCCGGGTTAGCTTCAACTTTCTTATTCGGGCTCCCGGAGTACATATGCTTTGTATTCAGGTTCTTTATAAAAGGTTCGAGCGCTTGATGGGGAAGACAGAATCCGATCAGTCCGCTCTCCGCACCGATTGTGATGTTGAGTGTCACCATTAAAACCGGCTCATTGATATCGACGATCTGCGCAAACTGCATGCTCGTTTCAACTTTTTCAAGCACCGAGCTGACCTCCATGATTTTTATCCATGCTTCATCAAAATTTTTCAAGCTCTGCCACAGAACACGTTCCATGATGGCAAGCTCAATCTCCGTAAACTGTCTGCCTTCGGCAGCAATTTCTTTCGTC
The DNA here is from genome assembly GCA_942492735.1 of uncultured Eubacteriales bacterium. GTDB lineage: Bacteria > Bacillota > Clostridia > Oscillospirales > Oscillospiraceae > Sporobacter. The sequence goes on along the minus strand of OW818648.1, from coordinate 1,767,325 downwards.
CCGCCGAGAACGCGGCTGATTATCGAATATGAAATCTCCTTTGTCATCTCCAATATCAGCGAACCGGTAAACGGGCTGGTGTTGATAATGGCAATGATGACGGGTGATGGCACGGAGTTATTAAACTCATTGAATGACATCTCTTCAATGGAGAGCACCTCTGAGTCGCAGCTTGCTCGCAGCGTTCCCATGAGATAGTTCGATAATAGATGGCCGAAATTCTTAAAAACGACACTTATCGCCCTAATCTGCTCTTTCGTAAAGCGGTTAGCTGTTTTAAAATCATAGTTTTTTACGGTGCTTTTCGTTTCAGCTTCATCTGTTTCGGCCTCACCGGTCGCCAAGTCCCGCATCAGTCTGTCTATTTCAGCTTGGGATAAAACATCCAACAAGCATACCACCCCCCCATATATTAAGATACATCTCCCACATAATGAAATGAGCCTGTGTTGCTACTGCATTACGAAATCGCCAAAGTAAACAGATACAACATTGTCAATTTCAAGCACCTTATTCAATGCCGCTGCAATTTCAACCCGCAGCCTGTCCTGTATATCCATGGTCGAAATCTCTTTCTCTGTGAGGTTGCGCAAAATCATCAGTATTGTATCTCTGATCGTATAAATGTTTTCTCCCAGGTATTCATCCATTGCCTCTTTGTTGACGACGAGGATGATCGCTGTTTTGAACAGCTTCTGGCTGCCGTTAACATTTGTGATAAAAGCATCTTCGATTGCGTAATTGTAAAGAATGATCTCTGGCTCTTCTTCCGTCTGTTTGTTGAAAAACAGGAAAAACGCGCCGACGCCGATTGCTATCACGGCAATGACAATAATCAGAATTTTCTTCATCTTGGTTCACCTCTTAGCCGACAAAATTTGTAACATCGATTTTATTGAGAACGAAATCGACTCTTCGGTTCTGGCCGCGTCCGTTGTCCGTGTCGTTTGGAGCGATCGGATGAAATTCACCGTATCCGACTGCCGACAGCCTGGCTTCTTCGATCAGCCCTGTCGCAAGCAGAATCCGGAGCGTGTTTGTTGCTCTCTTGACGGACAGGTCCCAGTTATCTTTGAACTCTGACGTGCTGATTGGTACATTGTCGGTATGCCCTTCTATATTAACGATGCTGATCGCGTCAATATTGTCGGCGATGATCTGAACGAAATGGCCCAGCGACTCTTTGCTTTCCTGCCGGATTGCCGCACTCCCTGAGTCAAAAAGAGCAATTTCATTGAAACGCAGAATGATGAAATTCTCCGACCTTGAGACGCTCATCTGTCCGCTCAAATCATTCGTATCGATATATATGACGATCTTTTGATAGAGCGTGTCAAATGTCTCGTTGACCTGTTCCTGCAGCTCCTGCAGTGCCTGCAAATCGTCTGTGCTGGTGCCCTCGCCATCGAGTGTTTCAGTGCCCCTTGACTCAAAATTAATCATTGAGTCGATTTTTATCGGTTCTTCCCTGACTGAGGTAATGTCAAACGCCTGTATGGCAGATGCGCCGTAAGACCCCGTGAAAGCACCGACAAGCTCCTCCCACTTCTCCTGGTTGAGCGATGAAAACGAATATAGAAGCACAAAAAAGCAAAGAAGAAGCGTGACCAGGTCACCGTATGTATCCATCCAATTATAGCCGCTGCCCTCGTCTTCAGGCTCATCTTTTCTTTTCATGTCAAGCCTCCATTTTAAATATCAACTCAGCGCCTGTCACGCTTCCTCCCGGCTCTTCGCTTTCGCTTCGAGCATCTGCACTTTGGCATGGGGAAGATATGCGTTCAGCTTTTCTCTTATCGAGCGCGGGTTTTCTCCGTTCTGAACAGCCATAACCCCTTCGAGCATGAGCTCTTTGCGCATATACTCGACGGAACCTAAAGCCTTCAGCCGTTTTGACAGTGGGTTAAAAACCATATTAGCCAGAACTGAGCCGTAGAACGTCGTAACAAGCGCGACAGACATACTCGGCCCCAATGCGCTCATGTCGTCCAGGTTTTTGAGCATATTGATCAGTCCGATCAGCGTACCGATCATGCCGAACGCCGGCGAATAGGCTGCCGCGGCTTCCAGTATGGCCCTATTGTCAGCATGGCGGCTTTTCGTAACGCTAAGCTCGGTTTCAAGAATACTTCGTATCAGCTCCTGATCGCAGCCGTCTACGACAAGCATGATTCCTTTTTTCAAAAACGGATCATCCAGCGGCATTTCTTCGAGGGCTAGAAGCCCGTTACGTCTGGCGTTGTTGGCGATCTCGACGATCATATCAATATCATGCGTCAGATCAATTTTTTGATTTTTAAAAGCAATACCCATGGCTTTGGAGAGGCTTTTCAGCCGTTCCGTGGAAAAGGATGCTACTGTGACGCAGACCACGCCGCCGACGACACAAAATACGGAAGGTATATCCCAAAACGCTTGAAGACCTCCACCCAGCAAAATGCTGACAACAACAGTTACAACGCCAAGAAACAGGCTCGCTACAGTTGATATACTCATAATCCGTCACTCCATTACCGGCAGCTTTCTATTCGACGATTTCTCCGGCTTCGTCTCTTGAAATAAGGGCGGCGCGCTTGACCCTGGTGATCATATTCGAAATGTCCTCAGCGGTTTCTGCGACGGCGTATTTCCTTCCAGAGACCATTGTCAGGATCGTGTCGGGCGTTTCTTCTAAATACTCTATCTGGTGCTCGTTGATCCAGAATTTTTCAATCTTATTGATGCGCGTCAGCTTAATCATAACTATACATCCTCATGCTTAACGCTTGAGATTAATGAGCTCTTCAAGCATGGAATCTGTCGTCGTGATAACTCTGGAATTCGCCTGGAATCCTCTTTGTGTAATGATCATATTTGTCAGCTCCGTCGAAAGGTCGACGTTTGACATTTCCAAGCTGCCGCTGTTGAGCGTGCCGCACGTATTGCCGACGAAGTTGAATAGCGCGTCGCCGCTGTTGGCCGATTCCTCATAATAGCTGCTGCCGGTTTTCTCAAGACCTGTTGAGTTGTTAAATGTCGCTAAAACGAGTCTGCCGACCGTTACCTTCGCACCTGTCAAACTGACCGCCGAGATGACGCCATACGCGTCAACGGCATAATCCGAATATTTCTCCGGCGTTTCGGCTGTGCCATCACCGTCGACATCGACCAACACGGGTGTCACTGTAATGGTAGGAGGGGTCGTGGTCGTATCTACCGTCGTTATCGTGATATCGCCAAGCAGCTGGACTTTGCCGAACAGCGGACTGGGCAGAATAGGCGGTGTCGCCGTCGGATCACCCGCCGTCATCAACGGGTCGGCATTGCCGATACCGGTGACCTCGCCTGTTGTTGCGTCAATGCCTGCCGGTACGGCCATAACATAATCGCCGTTGGAGGTGACGAGGAAGCCCTGTTTATCGAGCTGCAGCGCGCCGTTTCTGGTGTATGTATAGCCTCCGGTGCCGTTGTCCACAACGATGAAGCCTTCGCCGGCGATCGCGAAATCCAGGGGGTTCGAGGTCGACTGCGTGCTGCCTTCGGTCATGTTCATGCCGATTGTTGAGATCGTGGAGCCAAGACCGACCTGCTTGGCGTTTCGGCCGCCTGTATCGTCAGTCGGCGCCGTTGCAGACGAAATCGTCTGACTGAATATATCCTGGAATACCGTTCTGCTCGTCTTATACGCGATGGTATTGACGTTCGAAATATTGTTACCGATGATGTCCATCGCCGTCTGGTTGCTCTTCAGACCTGAAACGGCTGAAAAAAGTGAACGCATCATAAAGCAAGTCTCCTATCATAATAAAAGTAATGTTCAAGCTGTACTAGACTGTTATCGTATCATTTGTTGTATCGTCCGTCGTCACGTCTGCTGTGCTGTCTTCGGACGGCGCCGGAAAAACCTGTTTGACGTCCGAGATATTAATGGCGCGCGTGCCGACAACCACATAAGGAATTCCGTCCCTGATAACAACGCTGTCGACAATACCAAAGTATTCTTTCGTTTCATGCGTGTCTTTGTCATAAACTTCGGCGAAGATTTCTTTTCCGACCATGTCATACGCCTGAGAGTTCTGCAGCGTCACATTCATCTGCTGCATTTCCTGAAGCGACGTCATCTGCGCCATCTGCGTAACGAACGCCGTATCTTTCTGCGGTTCAAGCGGATCTTGGTATTTCAGCTGTGCAACCAGCAATTTGAGGAATGTCTCGGTACTGATCTTTGTCTCTTTTGAGTCATTTGACGTGTCCCGCTCGTAGCTTACCGTATTACTTGAATTCACTGAATTGACTGGCATCTGCTTACTCCCCCTGCTCCTTCATTTAAATAATAACTAAACACGATAATCAACCGTTGTGTCGCCGCTTTTTTCGTCGCTGTAATAGCTCTGCCAAATCTCATTATTCAATACATCGGCATCGGGGCTCTTATCTAAAGGCGGTTTATAACCCCGGGATGTTTGATCTCTTTCCTGTGAGAAGCTGTTCTGGGTGAAACTCGTGTTTTGTTCCGTCTGACTGTAGACGACGTCGAGGTCGTTTACCTTGATACCCTTACTCTGCATAGACGAAACAAGCTTCTGCAAATGCTCTGAGATAAGGGCAACAATCTCTTTGTCTTCCGACTTGATCTTGGCCGATATTCCGCTTTCGTTTTTTATAACTGAAATAATCAGAACGCCGAGCGATTCAGGCTCCAGGATGATCTTGATCTCCTGATTTCCGCTCCGGAGACTTCTCAAATCGTCTGTAAATTTGTTCAGAGCCCGTTCGATGGCCGATGTTTTTTCAGCCATGGTTTCGCCCTGAACGGCTGTTCCGCGCTGCACCTGATTCGCGCCGCTTTCGGCAGTCCCCGCTTCGTTGCTGCTTTTCTCATCACGAGAGATGAGACCGCTGAAACTGTTTTCATCGCTATTCGCCCCTGCATTATCGCTGCCCGCACGACTGCTGTCGGCGGCGAAGCGGACTGCAGCTTGTTTATCCGTCAGATTCACAGACGCGCCAGACATCATCTCTTCCCGTTGGCTAGTCGCATTTGCGCCGTTTTTATCTGATACGGCGGAAAGATTCTCGCTTACAAAAGAGGAAATGGCCGGATTCTCTGCTGCGCGAGCCGGCTGCGCGTCAGCGGCTGCCGCGCTTTGCGTCAGTTCGTTTTTTAATGCTTCGGTGATCCCGGCAAGCGCCGTATCTATCTGCGCGGCGGACGCGTAGCCTGTCGGCTGACCGCCTGCATCGGCGGCGCCCCTCGCATCTGCCAAAGCACGTAGGACTTCCGCTGCTCTGCCGTCATTTTGTAGAATGACCGATGATGCATGATCAAGGCCGTTCAGGTTCGAGTCATCTGCCGTTCCGGGAATTCCGCTAATGACACTTAATATGCCATTTGCGGTTTTTTCATCAGGATTCTTAGTGCCATCGGTCACCACGGCGGTATTCATCATCATCATTTGCGCCAGTATGCTGCAGACATCAACCGACGCTTCCTCACCCGTTGTCTTCGTGTCGTCCGTTATAAGTGCCGCCTGGGCTTCGTTGACACTGACGACGAGCGACACCCCGTCCGCTTTAACCTGCTGCATAATCTCTGTAAACAGCGTGTCTATCGTTTGCGTCCGGTCCCCGGCATTAATCCTGAGTCCCGGGCCCGAGGATACAGCCTCGGCTGATGGCTCGATACAATTTGATGCCGTATATGTAATCATTGCTGTCTGCATTTATTTCGCCTCACGATCTTTAAGTAAAGTCAGCGGCTTATTCAGCCCGCCATAATCTGCGTGACGCTCGCTGCGAGTACGGTGTCGAGATTTGCCAGTACGAGTGCCGCTGATGCCGGCTGCATTTGGTAAACAATAACGGCTATTTGCTGCTCGTCATACATTTCTGTCATGATCGCCGCCGCGGCGGTGGCATCCATTTTAGAGTATATTGAGCCCAGCTGTTTCAGCTCCGCGAATTTTTCCTCGGTGAAGTCGGCACGGATCTCCTCAAACGTCCTGTTTGCGGCGGCCGATGCGCTTGCGGCGCTTGCGGCGTCGTCAAGGGCCTTCTGCTGCGCGTCCAGGTTTGCCTGCAGCTCAATGAGACTCTGCTCCTTTTCATTCAGCGCTGTTTCCCGCAGATTCAGCGCAGCCTGCTGATCTTCTATTGTGCTGCCGACGCCGGGCGGCGCCAGCCCAATGGCTTCAAATACGGTGGTTAAGCTCCCTGAAAAGTAGAGGGCCGCGCCCGCTCCGCCGACGAGCACGAGCAGTATCATTAAAATAATGAGAATCTTGCGGAACCCCGACTTCTTCTTTTTGCCCTTCTCATTCTTGTTCTTGCCTTTATCCTCTAAGTCTTTAGCAGCGATATCTCTGCTTTTCGGCTTGAACGTCTCTTCAAACTCTTTACCGCTCAATTTACTCGATTTGGACATCGTGGCCTTTTGTGCTTCCGCTGCTGGACCCATTTACTCATCTCCCCGATGCTCAGCATCTTAAGAATGCTTATTTAGCTGCTCTGGCTGTCTGTGACCTTGTAAGAGACGATATCCTCAACAGCCTTCGTTTCGTTTTTTTCAATATCCTTTTGGTACGTGCTGTATTGCTTCTCATAGAGTTTTTCGAGCACCTTGATTTCCTTGAAAATCGAAACGAGCTCAACTCTTTTCTGGTTGACTTCTCTGAGTGCTTTGTCTACTTCTTTTACAGCTATTTTTATGTGATCCTGCATTTCCTCAAAGTAGGCGTCATATCCTTTAAGCGCGCTGACAGTCATGCCGTTTGACGCTTTTTCTTCGAATTCTACTTTTCCATTGTCGAGCGTCCTTTCAAGACCTTCCTTTTTTACAACCGCCGTTCTGTACACGGCTTCCGCTGCACCGAGCTCCGCTTGGAGCTTGTCTTTTTGCGTCTTTTTCAGTTCATGTAAAGCGTTCAGAGAGAATACAAATTTTTTCATTCTTGAAGCCTATTCCAGAGCCGCTATCCGGCATCGCTGCCGTCACGACTCATTATCCAATCGAATATAATGCGTCTTTAATCTCGTCGTATGTCGCCGCTTCCTCAACACTCTGTCTTAGAAATCCGTTGATGGCCGGATTCAGTCTGATCGCCTCATCGATATCCGCGCTCGCCCCGTTCTTATATGCGCCGATATCAATCAGGTCCTTCGCCTTTCGATATACCGCCATGTTATTTTTGATATAACCTGCTTTGTCGTATTGCTGGGGCGGAATAATATCCTTCATGACACGGCTGATGCTCTCGAGGACATCAATCGCAGGGTAATGGTTACTGGTGGCCAGGGCTCTCGAGAGAACGATGTGACCATCCAAAATACCGCGAACCGTATCGGAGATCGGTTCATTCATGTCGTCGCCTTCGACCAAAACCGTATACAGGCCTGTAATCGACCCCTTATCGGAAGTACCCGAGCGTTCTAAAAGCTTTGGAAGGATTGAGTAAACAGAAGGCGGAAAGCCGCGTGATATCGGCGGTTCGCCGACTGCCATGCCAATTTCACGCTGCGCCATCGCAAACCGTGTCACCGAATCCATCAGCAGCAGCACCTTTTGCCCCTTGTCCCTGAAATACTCGGCAATGCTCGTGCCGACGAGTGCCGCTTTAAGCCGGAGAAGCGCCGGCTGGTCGCTTGTCGCGATAACCAGTACCGATTTTTGTAAACCGACCTCTCCCAAATCCTTTTCAATAAAATCCTTCACTTCTCTGCCGCGCTCGCCGACCAGGACAATAACGTTAACGTCAGCGACGGCATTACGAGCGATCATGCCGAGGAGCGTGCTCTTTCCGACGCCGCTTCCGGCAAAGATACCAAGGCGCTGACCCTGTCCAACCGTCAGGAGTCCGTCAATAGCGCGTATCCCAAGTGGGAATTCGTTGACAATCCGTGTTCTCGAAAGTGGATTAGGCGGCATGTTGTCAACGGGATAAAATATCTCCTCTTCAATCGGCGGGCCATCATCCATCGGTTTGCCGAGTGCATTGAGTACACGCCCGACCAGCTTGTCCGATACAGCCACGCGGAGAGACTGCCCCGACGATACGACTCGGCTGCCGAATCCGATGCCGGTCATATCTCCAAACGGCATCAGTAGAACGCGCTGGTCGCGGAACCCGACAACCTCCGCCTCGACATAGTCGTCGCCGACAGAGGGATAGATTCTGCAGATGTTGCCCATATTGACAGTAGGTCCGTTTGATTCAACGGTTAAGCCGACAACCTTCATGACCTTGCCGCTGTGCTCGACAGTGTCTAGGTTCTTCAAAATATTATGAAAGCTCTGAAAATCTGTCGGCATGTGTTAACCTCTCAGTTTAAAAATGCTTTCTCAATCAAGTCAATCTGTCTGTGAATGCCCAGGTCGATCATTTCGCCTTCCGACTCAATTATCAGATCCCCTTGCGAAAAGTTCGGATCTTCAACGGCGGAAATTTTAAAATCACCGGAATCGAATTCTATCTCCCCGCGTTCATCGCTAAAGTATCTGGCATAATCTTCAGGGCATACTCTTATTATAATAGAACCGGTCTGCTTGAGCCGTTCGAGCGCGTCCTGAATCATCCCTACAAAAATTTCATCAGACTGCGCGAGCTTGATGCCGATAATTTTTCTCACAATTTCCATCACGAGCGCGATGACATCACTGCGCATACCCTCGACGAGTTTAGAATAATCGTTTCTCATCGTTGTTTCGAGTTCAACGAGTATGGTTTCCGCCTGACTTTTTCTCAGAGAAGACGCAGCTTCCATCTCAAATATAAGCTCGTCCCGCATTTTTTCGGTGTCCAACCTTGCCCGCAGCATCATCTCTTCAGCGTCTTTTTTCGCTTTGGCGATGATCTCGTGTGCCTCATCGGCCGCCTTTGAGAGCATATATTCCGCTTGTTCGGCGTGCTCATTCTGGAGTCTTTCATAAATTTCGTTATATATCTTACTTATATCTGCGGCGCTTGGTGTGGTGTCGTCGGTCAAAGCGGACTTTGCTTCCTGGTTTTTATTGGTAGCATAAACAGGCTGTGTCTCAGCCGTTTCGAAAGCAACGTATTGTCTGTCGATTCTAAATGAGGACATCGCTGGCGTCCCCCCTCGACACAATGATTTCACCGTTCTCCTCAAGCGCTCTGACGGCGTTGACGATCCGCTGCTGCGCATCTTCAACATCCTTCATCCGCATTGGGCCCATGACGCTGAGGTCGTCGGCGATCATCTCCTGCAAGCGTTTACTGAGGTTGCTCATAATAACATTTCTGACTTCCTCATTAGCACCCTTAAGAGATATGGCAATATCGCTCTGCTGAACGTCTTTGAGCACGCGCTGAATCGCCTGATTGGACAGCTTGGCGATATCTTCGAATACAAACATGTTCTTTTTGATGTTTTCGGAGAGATCGGGGTCAAGGATATCAAGGCTTTCAAGGATATTTTTTTCCGTACCCCTATCGACACTGTTGATGATTTTAACGACAGCATCGAGCCCGCCGACCGTCGTCTGGTCACTCATGCCCATTTTTGCCAGGCGCTGCTCGAGAATCATTTCAGCTTCTCTTATATATTCGGGAATCACACTCTCCATATTCGCCATTCTGGTGACAACATCAACCTGCAGGTCGTTTGGAAGTGCCTCCAGGACGCTGGATGCTTTTTTCGGTTCGAGGTATGACAACAAGAGCGCGATTGTTTGAGGGTTTTCGTTCGCAACGAGATGGACAATCTGCATCGTATCGGCTTTGCGTACAAATTCAAAAGGCCGGACCTGCAGCGTCTCGGTCAGCTTATCGAGAATTTCACTGGCTTTACTGTCGCCGAGCGCTTTGTTCAAGACACCGCGCGCGTAATCAAGGCCGCCCTCGGAGATGTATTTCTGGGCCAGACAGGTCTCCAGAAACTCTGTTAAAACACCTTCACTCTCCTCTTTTGTGACTCTTTGTGTTGTCGTTATGGCAAGTGTCAGTGTCGCAATCTCTTCCTCCGACAGATACTTGAATATCTGTGCCGCCTGGTTTCTGCCCACTGAAATCAGGAGGATTGCCGCTTTTTCACGCAGCGTCAGCTTAGCTTCAGACTTTCCGGTCATAGCTAATTATCCTCCGCAATCCACGTGCGCAGAATTTGAGCGACCGTCTCAGGATACCTGTCCATGAGCTCTTCGATCTTCTCTGCCTCCGTGGACCTCTTTAAAATAAGGTCTGACAAATCATACATCTCAACTGGCGGCATGCCCGCTTCTCCGGCCGTCACGCCGACAACGTAGCTGCCGGCGGCCACCGTGCCCTGTTCCTCCGGACGACGGGAAGTTCTGCCAATGATTAATTTTATTACAATAATAACAGCCGCGAAAATCAATACGATAGTCACAAGAGTTGTAATAAGCTTGTTCGTACTTTCCTGCTGTGCTGTCTTTTGACTCTCGGCAAATGCGTCCTCAATGCTGGTGTTATCGACAAAGGGCAGCATTTCAACCGAAATATAGTCAGCTTTTACGCCAATCGCCTTTGCAACGAGATTCTTCACTGTACTGACATATGTGTCCGCACCCTCGACTTTACTGTTGACAAGGACGGCGACAGACAGATCCTGAACGGAAAGCTGCGCCTTTTCTATCTGGGTCTGTATCTCATTTAATTCATAATTGTATGTTTTTGAGGTGCTGATGTCTGTATCCACCGATCCATCTTCCGTCACGTATGCCGGCGTGCCCGAGCCGTTTGTATCGGTGCCGGCCGACCCGTTTGCCTCTGCCTGAGACCCCGTGGCGTTGTATAGCTCCTCGCTGCTGCGTATCAAGCCTTCCGTCTCACCCTCCACAGGAGGTGAAAACTCGACACTGCTGACGGTCTCTTTATCAAAGTCCAGACTCAGGTTGACCGATATGGCCACATTCCCCTCGCCCATCGCCGGTTCAATAACCCGCAGCGCCTGTTCTGACAGTGTGTCTTTCATCTGCTGCGTCAGCTGCTGCTGTGAAGCAGAGTATTCAGCGGTGTTTTCCCCGCTCTCGTTCTGGATATCATAGTATTTCATCTTTGAATCGACAATGCTGATGTTTTCAGGCTTGAGTTCGGGGACACAGGATTTAATAAATTGGCCGATGGTCCTTGCCTCCGAAGCTGTCAGCTCCTCGCCGCCTTTGAGTTTGAGCATAACGGCAACACTGGCTTCCGTTTGATTATCGGATACAACAAAAGAAGAGTTCGACGCGAGATTGACGATAACCATGCTGTCTTGCACTTTGTCCATGACTCTGATTGTCGAGCGTATGTTTTCCTGAAGCTGATATTGCAAATAGGTTCGTCTCTCCAGATCGGTAGCACCGATCGATGACGAACTCGCAAAAATTTCATAATTAAGCCCCGTGTTCGGATAGCCTTCGGCGGCGAGCGTCATACGAAGTTCGTCAGCCTTTTCTTCCGGTACGAGAATTGTGCCCGTTCCCTCAACCTTGGCGATAACGCCCTTTTCGTCCAGAACCGTTTTTATTGTTCCGGCCTCACTCGCGTCGAGCCCGGAGTATAAAACGGTATATTTGACCTGGTTTAATAGCACAGCGCCGACAATCCCGCCGACGACGACGACAATTGCCAGTGACACAAGCAGTATTAACTTCTTTTTTTCTACATTTCGAAAAAACTCTGTTGTCCGTTTCAAAATTGATTTAATAAAAGGAGCCAATTTCTTCGCCTCAGCCTTCAAATCAGACTAGATTTCGTTCTTCGTAAGAAATATTTGCATTAAAAAAGCTGCTTTTTTGACGAAAAATATGAATCTTTATGCATTCAGTGCATATTTATTCATTTCTTTCCAGCTTGTAACAGCCGCCATAGAAAAACAGTTTACAGAGTTTAGAGAAGTTATTTTATTCGTTTATATGCATTAGATTACTATAGTTCTCGACAAATTGCAACAATTTTCTAATTTTTACAAAAATAATTTTGTTGTTTAATCTGCACATTTTTACGTAAATACTTCTCATCTATTTGGTTAAATATAAACAATTTTTGTGACTTTTTTGCCTGTTTTCGACCTTTCCCTATCAATACCCTCGAAATTTCTATTAAAATTCACGCTAAAGTATTTTAAAAATGTGTCGATAATAGATTTTTAACATGTTTATCTCACAAATTTCTCATCAAAACCTAGAATAAACGAGAATTTTTGCAAAAAAACTCACAAATTCTTTTTTTGCATTATGACTAAAGTTTTTTTAAGTTTTACCGATAAAGCATATTGAGGAAAAAAATCGGCAATTCAAGCCGGATTTCCTTTATAAAAACCGAGCGGCATGGACGCCGCCGGCGAAAAATCAAGGAGGAATTACCCCATGCGTATTAATACCAACCTCACCGCGATGAACACCTTTACCCAGTACACCAAGAACAACAACAAAATCGCAAGCTCCGTCGCAAAACTCTCCTCTGGCTCGGCCATCAACTCCGCAGCAGACAACGCAACGGGCCTCGCCATCTCCGAAAAAATGCGCGCTCAGATCCGCGGCCTCGAGAAAGCCTCCACCAACGCACAGGACGCCATCTCGCTCGTCCAATCCGCTGAAGGCGCACTCGGCAGCTCCACTGAAATCCTCCAGAGAATGCGCGAACTGGCAGTTCAGTCGGCTTCCGACACAAACGAGAATGAAATTGACCGTACAGCGCTGCAGGATGAGTTCTCCCAACTCCAGAAAGAGCTAAACGACATCGCTAAGAACACGACCTTCAACAAGAAGAACCTGCTTGACGGCTCCCTGGCCGCATTCGGCAAGAGCGTAACCAACGCGACACTGGGCAACAATTCACTGGCTGTTACCGTTGGCAACGCCGCCGCAGGTGACTACAATTTCAACGTCAGTGTCAAACAGGAGACCGCCGCGGTCACTGGTGCCAAGCCCACCGACTACTCATCAAAATTGGGCAGCACCGCAACTGCTTACTTTTCAGCTGTCGGCGGCGCGACCGCCAACCTTGCAATCGGCGACACCAGCAAGGTAATACTTGGTACAAGCGCTTCAGACTCCGCCCTGTTAAACGGTAACTACGGTCTCGCTGCCACCTCAAACGCCGACGGCAGCTTGGAAGTAACCGCCACTGGGGACAACGGCCAGACCTTCACCGCAACACTGACCTCTTCTCAGCTGGACACCCTGGAAACTAACAGCGCCCTCGCCAACGGCGCCGAGCTGACGCTGACCTTCAACGCGGATTCAAAAGACGCCTTTACCTTAGCTATGGGCGTCAAGAACTTCTCCAATACCACTAACGGCGTTACCTCACTGTCCAGCGCTATCCAGGATACAACAGTTTCCGTCTCCGGTGGCGTGACGGCTCAGGCGGCCACTTACGGCGCCTACGCATCTATGACCGGCGGCAGCTCTGTCGAGCTGCTCACCAACGATACATCCGTCACCTTTGACAACGGCGTCACCTTTAGCTTTAACAAGTTGACTGCCAGTGACCTGGATACATCCAACAAAGCAACATTAGACGCCGATATAACAGCAACAACTTTAGTGACATTGGGTGCTAATACCGCAAGCGCAGCGTTAACTAATTTTAAAGCCGCAGATTCCTTCGCCGGCGCTAACCAGCTAATGACCTTTGTGAATACAGCAGCCGGCACAATCACTGCAACGGGTGCCGACGGTGCTGTGTATACCGCGGAGGTAGCTGCAATGACTGGCACAGCTACTGGAGCCGCTCAGACTGTTAACATCGGAACTCTCAATTTTGCGGACAGCGCTGGAAATACAGCATTTACGATGGATGTTGAAGCCACTTCAACTGCTGCCGGTGCACTCGCTGTTTCAAGTGATGCGGTGGCAGGCACAGCAGATACTGCAAATATTGCAGCCTCCGGCCACAACTACTCCAAGGTCTTTGGCGACGGAACAACGACGACTCTGACGAACAACGGCGCCTCTTCGTTCACTGTTAATGAGACTGCCAACGCGGGCCTGACCTTCCAGGTGGGCGCCAACGAGGGCGACGAAATGACGATCAACATTGAAAAAGTTGACAGCCAGACTCTGGGCGTCAATTCTTCCAAGGTCGACACACAAGAGGCTGCCAAAGCTGCCATCTCCGCCGTCGACACCGCCATCAATCAGGTCTCGTCACAGCGCGCATACCTCGGCGCTATTCAGAACAGACTCGATTATAAGATCTCGAACCTGAATACGTCCACAGAGAACCTGACATCAGCCGAGAGCCAGATCCGCGACGTCGACATGGCAAAGGAAATGACAGCATTTACGAATGCCAACATCCTCAACCAGGCCTCAACCGCGATGCTTGCTCAGGCCAACTCCCTGCCCCAGGCCGTCCTCTCCCTCATCGGCGGCTAATACTCCCTCAATCCTCTCTTAAACACATACAGCATAAGAAAAGCCCGGGAAACCGGGCTTTTCTCTATTTTAGATCGCGACGTATCCGTAGGGCGTGACGACCCGGCACGCCGTCGTTCCTATCCCTACAGGACAACGGGCCGCCGAGGTCGTCGGGGCCCCTACGGGAACCATTTTCTCTTGATTGTTTTCGTAGTGATACTCTGCGTAATGTACGTTCTCTGGCATTCCCGTAGGGGCAGATTCCATATCCGCCCTTCCCTCGCGCGTCCTGTCTTATTTTGTTGTTGTCTAACCGAAACTATATATTGTGTTTTGCATAATATTCATATTCAAAAACGCATAAATATAGTGGGTCGGTTAAATCGTTCTCGGCATATTTACTATTTGTTTCTTATTTGGTATTTATTATATAATTTACTATTTGCTTCCTAGTTTGTTTCGATATATAAGTTATGAGAGTTTCCCTCTCTACAAATTTTGTTTATTGAAAGGGACATGGACATGAAACACAAACGCAGTTTAAAAACAAAAATTCTATCCACAGCATTGGCTATACTAACAGCATTAATTATGTTGCCAGCGACAACCACATCAGCGGCAAGTGATAGCTGGGCAACAATGGCCTCCATGAGTAATTCGAGAAGTATTTTTCAGACTCAGTTAGTTAACGGCAAAATTTATGCGATTGGAGGGTATAGTGGTACTGCTAACTTATCATCTCTAGAAGTTTATGACCCATCTGTCAATACGTGGACAACGCTGGCGTCAATGTCAACAGTTCGAGGTTATTTCCAAACAGAAGTTATTAACGGCAAGATATATGCGATAGGTGGTACGACTAGTTCATCTAGGTTATCATCAGTAGAAGTATATGATCCATCGAATAATGAATGGACTGCACTGGCTTCTATGTCAACACCTCACTCGCATTTCCGAACAGAGGTTATTGACGGAAAGATTTACGCTATTGGTGGGTCGAGTTCTAGTACATCTTACACTTCATCAACAGAAGTTTATGACCCGACTACAAATATATGGACTACGCTGGCCTCTATGTCAACACCTCGGTATCAATTCCAGACAGAAGTTGTCAATGGACAAATTTACGCTATTGGTGGAGGTTCTGGGACATCTTTCTTATCATCAGCGGAAGTATATAATCCATCGAATAATACATGGACAACACTGCCTTCAATGTCAACAGCACGAGCGGCTTTTTCGTCAATATTGAATGATGGAATAATTTACACCATAGGTGGGAGTAACACATCTTGTTTATCATCAGCGGAAGCATATGACCCATCCACAAACACATGGATTACACGAGCTTCCATGTCGATAGCACGAGCTGCTGTCCAAACTGCTGTTGTTGACGAAAAAATCTACGCCATTGGCGGGTACGATGGATCATCTTACTTATCATCAGCAGAAGTATATGATCCATCTACTGATACATGGAAAACACTAACCGCCATGTCAAGTCCGAAGCAGCTGTTCCAGACAGTAACGATTAATAACTTAATATACACTATTGGCGGATATAATGGATCAGTTTTAGCCACTGTTGAGGCCTACACAGTTGCATCCGCACCAGCTGCCCCAGCATTAACGGCAACAGCGGGAGTTGCGCAAGTCACCCTCAACTGGAATTCCGTCACCGACGCCACAAGCTATAACGTCTACAGAGCGACAACCTCCGGCGGCACATACACGCAAATTGCAACGGGCGTCATAGGGACAAGCTATACGGATACCGAACTGACAAACGGGACGACATACTATTACGTCGTCACCGCAGTTAATGGTGCCGGGGAAAGCGCTTATTCAAACGAAGCTTCGGCAATGCCGACGGCGGCCTGGAGCGGTCTGTTGAGAATCACCATGACGACCGGCACGCACAAAGAATATGTCTTACCTGCGGAACAAATCAATACATTTATCACATGGTATAACGGCAATACATCAAGCAGTGCTGCCTATATGTTTAATAAAACCTATAATCTCGGCACGTTGCGCAGCCGTAAGGAATATGTCGCCTTTAGAAAGATTGCGTACTTTGAGGTCATGGCATACGAGGAAGACTCGACACCGACCCCGCCGACGGGGACCAACACTGCGCTGTTAAAGGTGACCATGGCAATCGGAGATATCATGGAGTACGAAATGACTGACGAACAGCTGGTTTCCTTTACCACCTGGTACAGCGACGGGGCTACCGTCACTCCAACTTACGCTATTGATAAAATTCATAATTTCGGCCCATTTCTAAGCCGGACGGATTATCTCGTTTATGATAAAATCGTCGATTTTGAAGTCTTAGAATATTGAGTTGTAGAAATGGTATCTGCAGTGAAAAGCCCGGGAAACCGGGCTTTTCTCTTTATTTTTGGGTAGATAGAATAATTGAGTTATATGCCGACAGGAGCGGCGCGTCAAGGATGCCGCGCCCTACGGATTGAGAAGCTGCTTTTCCCCACTCTTGTTATGGTTAACTGGCGAACACAGTTCGCCCCTACGGCAATAGTGTGGTTTTTAGCGTTACAGCCAACACCGTTTGACATAATGGTCACCCAAACGGCGATACCGCAGTTTTTGCGTAGGGGCGAACTGCGTTCGCCAGTCGTTACTTCGTCTTCGCAAGGGCATATTCATTTTCTTTGCTGAGCTAACGTAATAGCCATATTCGTTAATCGCCCCTACGGGAAATATTCCTCTATCTTTCTTGGGCCGCCGATGATGTCTTTGCCGATATAAATGGTGCCGTCTTCTCTTGTTTTCTGGCCCCATTTGACGAGAGAAATGCTCCCTTGCGCTATTTCGATGGCGGTGATGCTCCAGGGGTGGACGCAGCTGCCGTCGTTAAAGTAGCGGCCTTCTCCCGGGTCGGGGAAAACGGGGCGGTGCGTGTGGCCTGCGATCAGGGGTAATCGCTTCTCGTCCGCCCATTTCATCAGTGTGCGCTCGACCTTTTCTTTGACCTTGTTGTTCTTGGCGGCGCTCGTCGGATTGCTGTAGCCGATCAGCTCCAGGGGCTTCCAGATATGCCGGACGAGAAAACGCGAAAGACGCCAAAGGGTGTCGTTGAAGAAGTCTGCCTGATGGCCGTGGACAAGGAACAGCTCTTGATCCGCTATGCCATTTTTTAGCCGGATACCTGAATATACGGTAATGCCGGGGAATAGCGGCAGGTTTATCTTGCTGCTTATATCAAAGAATGACTCGAGAAGGCCGGGCTTATATAATTTTTCCAGGTCATGGTTGCCATAAATCATATATAAACGTTTTTCTTTAAAAAACTGCGCCAGCAGCATAAAAATGTCGCGGTGCATGGACGATATCTCGGCAAAGCTTCTATTTTCCCAGAGCTCGTCGCCATCGCCCAGTTCTATATAAGTATAGTTGCTTTTGTAATAATATTTAAGCGCTGCGAGGCAGGTAATTTGATTTTTTGCGAAGTCATCTGCCAGACTCCCGCCGCCCCTGTGGCAGTCAC
The DNA here is from genome assembly GCA_942492735.1 of uncultured Eubacteriales bacterium. Classification (GTDB taxonomy): domain Bacteria; phylum Bacillota; class Clostridia; order Oscillospirales; family Oscillospiraceae; genus Sporobacter. The sequence goes on along the minus strand of OW818648.1, from coordinate 1,749,506 downwards.
TGATGATGACGATCCGCGAGGAGCTTGTCATCTCCACCTCAAGCGCCGTCTCATATGCTCTGTCAATTCTGTTTTTTGCCAATAACATATACATCCGCCTGATTCTGCCGATTAATTCTATTGCCAACACTGTGTCTTGTCACCACATATTGTGTTGTGCATATTTATTCATTTAGATTTTTCATATATCTAGTGCTTTAATCAGAACACGTTTATATGAAGTATTTCAAAATCGTATCGTGCATTTCGAACAGTTCCTTCTGCCTGCCCATCGTCTGAACCTGGTTGAAAAGCAGCGGAGATTTGTCTTTTAACGCCATCATAATGTCAAACATGTTGTCCAGGTCACCGGCTACATCTCTGTACATCTCGACGTAGCCTTTAACCCTCTTCAGCGCCAAATCACCGATAATTCCTGAGTGCGTGACCGGCTGCCTTGAATGCGGTTTATCAAAAAGGATGAGAACTGTATTGCTCCCGTACCTTACATCTTTTTCTGAGTAGCCGATTTCGTGCAGCTTCGCCAGAAAGGCATCCCGCATCACCACGTCTTTAAAGGTGATTGACACCTCCATTGTGAGCGCTGATGGCTCAGCGAACTCACCGAGCCTGAAGCCTGTCAGCCACCAGTGTCTGGCAGCCCTGCTGAACATCACCTCGTTGTTCCTGAGAAGCGTATACGTCATGCTCAGATGATCCGCATCATCGGCGCAATTATAGAATGTACCGTCAAAAACACCGGGAACTTCAAGATCGGGCCCTGTTGTCGTATAAACCCCAATCTCGGCGCCGGTGGTAATACCGTACTGGCCTTTCCACAGCTCGATCAGCCACTTTTTGCCTGCGTAATTAAAGCGGACCGGTTCACAGTCGAAAACCATGCCGAGCGGTGCCGACGCCTCATCATACAGGCTGTGATACCCCAATCCCCTTTGCCAGGGATTCGACGTCGAATAGAAAATTCTCTGCAGGGGGTCATACGCATAACCCGTATCGGCAATAATTTCCCGTATTGCGTCAAGCTGTATTGCTGTTTCTACAAAATCCTTATCGTATTCCGACAGAACTCCGCAGCGCGTTTTATCATAAATACCCATGTTGAACTCTCCAATACATAAGTCTGTATCATCTTATTCAGCGCCTGCATTTTTCGTTATAGACATGCCGTCACAAAAAAATTGCCGCCTCATCGAACATGAGACGGCCTATTTTGGTATTGTCGAAAAGGAGGGCGATTCGTGAATATGGCTATTACGTTAGCTCAAGCATTGATACAACATACTTTTCTCCCAACCTTCTAAGGCTCCCTCTTGAGGGAGCTGCCGCTCGCAGGCGGCTGAAGGAGTTCCTGTGCCGCGTAACGTCGACAAGCAGAGCACGGACAAGGCAGGGTAGCTTCTTCTATATCCGACCTATAGACTATACCGATATTTCCTGTCTGTTCAGCTCTTCTGCCAGCTGCTTCAAGCTTTCCATGACCGCTTGATCGTCGACGCTTGCTATTGTGTCTGAATTGTCGGCAAAAACGAGACCGATCGGCTTGGCATTCATGTCACGGAGCAGTGTTTTAGCTGTATCCTCGGCTTTTTTGAGTTCCCCGTCGCCGCCGCGGACAATGATGATACCGCCTTTTTTCTTCTTGGGTACAGGCTCCTCGTGTCTGAAAAATTTACCGCACCAATACGTCTGCAGCCGGCTCAACACTGCCAGCAGCTGCCCTGTCAGCTCGGAAAAATACATCGGTGACGCGATGACGATATTGTCACACTCCTGGATATAGGCGTAGATCTCCTGCATCTCATCCTTAATGCTGCAGCCCGTGTTCTTCCAGCAGAACCTGCAATCGATACAAGGCCGAACATTACAGTAATAGGCGCTCACAATTTTCGTCTCGCCTTCGAGCATCCCGACAAGCGCCTCAACAAGGGACGCCGTGTTTCCTTTTTTCCTAGGTGATCCGACAAAAATAAGTGTTTTCAATGTATTTCCTCTTTCATATCCGTATTTACAGTATAAACGACATGATACGCTTCCGGACCTGGGCTCTGTATACTACGAAAGTATCTCCTTTATTATAGCGCCGATGTGTATCTGCACGGTATCCAGAATTGTGGTGTCTATATCACCAGGCTTTATTGCCAGAGGCAGCTCGGTACACCCGAGAACGAGCGCATCCGCTTTTGTCGAGATGACAAATCTTCTCGCTATTTCTATAAGCTTGGCACGATCTTCTTCGATGACAATGCCGTTTTCTAAATTCGGGAAAAAAAGGCTATAGACTTCTTTCTGAGTCTCCTCGTCCGGCACAAAAGCGTCGATGCCGTATTTTTTAAAGGCCTTTGTGTACAATCCGCTCCGCATCGTAAACAGCGTTCCCAAGACGGCAACATGTCTGCAGCCGATGTTAGCGGCGTATTTGCATGTTTCGTCGACAATGCTGATGAGCGGCAGCTTTGATTGCGCTTGTAGGGCGTCAAATACGATATGCGGTGTATTGGATGCCATTACCGCAAAATCGGCTCCGGCGGCGGCAAGATGATGGGTCGCGGCGACAAGAAGTCCAGTCACTTTATCCCAGGCATTTTCGGTGATATACCCTATCATTTCTGTCATGTTCACACTGTCGATGACCAGCTTCGGATAATCCTCGTTTTTTGTCAGTTCCCGTACGCCGCTTATAATCCCGTTATAGTAGTCGAGCGTCGATGCGGGGCCGATTCCGCCTATAATACCCACTTTTTTCATAGAGCCCTCCGCGGTGTGTCTGCAATGTTCTTATTTATGAACTTAGCATAATAAGCGCTTCATGACAACACAAAAATTTCCCCCAAATGAAGCTTTGTTTCTTCATTTGGGGGAGCATTCAGTTTTACTTATTCTTCGATGTTGTTGACATCAAAAACTGTGTCGACATTCAATATCTGTTTGATCTTTCCGTCAATACAGGCGATTTTTGCTGTATAGTGTCTTTGATCGCCGGAATTTCCGTTCACGGTGGGGGTGTCCGAGAGATCCTTCGCCGAAATATGTACGACGTCCTGAACGGCGTCGACGATCGCGCCGACGAGCTCGTCCTCCAGTAATATAACGATGATGCAGGCTCTGTCATCATACTCAATCGGTTCAAACCCCAGCTTTCTGCGCATATCGAGCACAGGGACGATCGTGCCGCGAATATTAATGATACCACTGCAAAAATCCAAGGCGTTTGGTATTTTGGATACAGGCTGAATCTCCATGATTTCCTGGACGAGTCCTATGTCTATGCCAAAATCGATCGAATCGATGGTGAAGACAAGGTATTCCTGGATATCATCTTCCATGCCGGTTGTTAAAGTATGTTCATCCATATGATGCGCCTCCATTTCTTGAATAGTCCGAGCTTAAAGACTATTGACGTCGATGATCAGATTAATCGAACCGTCACCCAGTATCGCGCAGCCTCCGATGCCTTCAAGATTTGATGAGCATCGTTTTAAATAATTGGGGAGCTTTTTGACGACAACCTGATATTCTCCGTCGAGATGGTCAAAGAGGATGCAGAACTCCCGCTCCTCGGATGCAATATGCATGACCATGGCGTCGCCCGGATTAGTAATGGCGTCATCAATATTGAAAAACTGGCTGAGCCGGAGGAGTGAGTAGACATTACCCAGTATCATCATCATTTCATTGCCTTCTGGGTCTGTAAAAATGTCCTTCACATCGGGCTTGATAGCCGAGCGCACAGAAACGGTCGGAACGATAAAATTCATTTTACCGACATTGAACTTCATCCCGTCGACAATCGTCAGCGTCAGCGGTATACGGATCGTGTGCGTTGTGCCTTCGCCGGGTATGCTGTCTACAGTGACTGACCCACCGATGATGCCGATATTCTTTCTGACGACATCCATCCCGACACCGCGGCCGGAAAATTCTGTGACCTCATCCTTCGTAGAGAAGCCCGGCAGGAAGATCAGCGAGAAAACTTCCTTGTCGGTCATTTCCGTATCGGTTTTTGTAATGAGTCCTTTTTCGTATGCCTTTTTCAGAATGCCCTCTCTCGAGAGGCCGCCGCCGTCGTCCGTAATTGTAACTATAACATCGCTGCCCGTCATTCTGGCCTCGAGCGTAATTTTACCGACCGGTGGTTTACCGCGGGCGACGCGTGTCTGAGTGTCCTCAACACCGTGATCAACAGAATTTCTGATGATGTGCAGCAGCGGGTCGGATAGATAGTCAATGACGTTCTTATCGACCTCCGTTTCCTCGCCGATGATATCGAGCTCAATCGTCTTTCCAAACTTTTTACTCATATCTCGGACAAGCCGGCGCATTTTTTGAAACAGCGTCGAAACCGGTATCATTCGAATCGACATCACGACGTCCTGCAGCTCGTTAATGAGGGAGTGCAGCTGCTGCGCAGCCGAATCAAAGCTATCATGCTGCGCGCTTCCGAAATTGGCATTATTAATGACCATGGACTGCGCCGTCACAATTTCACCGACTATATTTAAAAGATTATCGAGCTTGTTGACATTGACGCTGATAAAGTTTTGTTTTGCCACGGATTCAAGAGAGACAATGTCTGCAGCTTGCTGATCGGCCTGCTTTGCTTGCACTATATCCGGATTGTGGTGTTCTTTAACCTGCCGGATGGCGGCAGGCACCTCTTCGTCATCGCCTTCGATTGACAGGATACTGCAGGATTTCAGGAAGAGCGTCTCATTGAGAATTGCCTTTATCTTGTCGGGATTCTCACTGCACTGAAGAAATAAGCAGAACCCGTTGTTAATGATTTCTTCAGTTGACGCGTCGCTATTCAGGTTTTCGGGTATATGTGCATACGTCGTACTTATTTTTTTAACACTTTGGATTACACCAAATGCCCTGATGCTTTCCATCTGGCAGTTATCTTCAAAAAACAGTTTGATTTTATAATAGGCGTCCTCGCTTTTTTGCGAAGCAGCGGCAGTTTCTGTTTTGATGACAAGCGGCCCTATTTCTTCAACCGGTGCTTGCTCTGTTTTCTCTCCCTTAAGACCGCTTACAATGATCTTTAGCTTGCCGATGAGTTCCGATGCGTCGCCGTCCATAGGCGTTTGCGCAAGGAGCTTGCCGAGCTCTCCGTTAAAGAACGATATCGCCCTGAATACTATATCAAATATCGTTTGCCATTCATAAGCACCCGAAATATTTTCTCTGATCAGCGCAAACATATCCTCCAGAGAATGAGACAATTTCGTCATATTCTCGAATTCCATCATGGCAGATGCGCCCTTAATGGTGTGCATGATGCGGAAAACTTCGTTGATCTGGTCGGCACTGAGTTTTTTGTCGTTCTCGCCTGCAAAAAGAGTATTTTCAAGGGCTTCAAGGAGCTGCTGTGTTTCATATATGTAAACATCGAGCATTGATTCGTCAACGTTCATAGCTTTTCTCCTGTTCTATTTAAATTCAGAACACCGTAGATAAATGCGACTGCATTATGCAAGCTTGTCTATAGCCGAAAGAATTCCTTCCTCTTTAAACGGCTTAACAATAAAGCCCTTTGCCCCGCTCATGATGGCTTCCCGGACCATTGCTTCCTGGCCCATGGCCGACACCATGATCACATTAGCAGAGGGATTGATTGCCAGAATCTCTTTGAGTGCATGCAGCCCATCCAGCTCCGGCATTGTGATATCCATCGTAACGATATCCGGCCCGAGCTGTTTATAGCGTTCTATCGCTATTTTTCCGTTCTCGGCTTCACCGACTACCTCATGGACGCTTTTCTTCAGCATGTTTTTTATAGTAATCCTCATGAATGCTGCATCATCAACGATCATTATTTTAGCCATTTCTAAATAACCTCCGACATTGTTTGGTGATTTTTCGTTTTGTGTACACTATATGACTTTAATAGATTTATCAACGGTCTTGATCGTCAACTGTCCAGTATCAATATCAAAGATAATCGTTCTTCCTTTATTGCCGCCGGTATCATGCGCGAGCAGCTCTATGCCCAGCATTTTTAGAGTATCTCTGCTGCTCTGGATATTTCTTTTGCCGACCTCATGTACGCTCGAGGTCCCATTTGTAATAAACATCGATGCTCCGCCGGCAATTTTCGCTTTGAGTCTCGCACGCGACGCGCCTGCCTTGATAACGGCATCAACAAGATCGCATATGCCCGAATCGGCGAATTTCGTCCTCACATGGTTTCCGTTCTCGAAGCCCTGAGATGTTGGCAGAAGGATATGTATAAGGCCGCCAACTTTAACTGTTGAATCAAAAATTGCAACGCCGATGCAGGATCCCAAGCCCAGGGAATACAGCTGATCGGGAGCGCGGGCAACTTTCATCATGGCGATATCAACAGCAAATCTTCTATCATTCATTATTCGTATCCTAACGACTCCAATATTTTATCGCATGAAGATTTGTCTGGAATTAAAAAGAGATCGCCAATAATGCGTTCTTTTTCGTTGAACAACTCCGACTGGAAAAATATCGCGAAGTCGCCTGATTTACCAGCCTCTGCAATGGCAATGTTGAGCACGGCTCCGACCATGTCAATGCATAAATAGGGCGTTGACGGCGCTACAAACAGGTTCGTCAGCTCCGACACGGCCGTCATATAAGATCCGCCCAAAATATTGACCGTTTCGGAAATGACGGATTTTTCTATCGCCGAGAATCTGCGTATGCTGTCCGGTTTTCTGGGGCGAAGCTTCTTGCCCAGCATCATGGAGATGATTTTATCCGCCTGGTCAAATTCTAAAACAACCATAAAAAAACCCGATAAATCGCCGGTCATATCGAGAAGCCCCGCGACAACCAATTTTTCGGCTCCGCCGAGCTGCTCGGGCATATCGCTGAGCGGTATGAGTACAACATTCGGTACAGACTGCACGATTGGGCGATCCAAAAGCGCTGCCAGCGCCGTCGCCGCGTGCCCGGCTCCGATATTTGCTATTTCTCTTAAAACATCCTTTTTCTCAACATCAATATTATCAGAATTGCTGTTCATTGATTGCCTCCAATCCTGTTTGAGAATAACTTACATATACTATTTCGTCATTTTTTCATAATAAATTACAAACTTCTCAAATAAGTGTACAGTATCGTTTATTTTTATATTTTTTAGGATTTTTTTAGTGCATTATTACTATGTTTACGCATATGCAGTGACCTCAACCCATTCTAACTGATGTGGACTCATCAAAATATAAGCAATCCTGTATCGTTGAAATATACCGGCTTGCTTGGATGAGCCTACTGCAAATGTAGAAATTTTCGAAATATTTCATGATGAATATTAATTTTACAAGAATTAAATCGATAATCATTATAGAGCGATAATGATAACGCTCGGAATAATTCTGTTTAGTCAGCAACGGCAGGAGTTGATAAGATGGCTACAATAAATTCCGCAAATTCAACATCAAACGCGATCTACAATACCAGCTCGCGTATTACCGGTATGTTTTCCAGTCTCGATACGGATGCGCTCGTCAAAAGCATGACGTCGGGTCAGCAGTCAAGAATTGATGTCGTCAGGCAGAAACAGATAAAGCGCGAATGGTATAATGATGCTCTAAAGAACGTGAAAGCTGACATCAATGAATTCCTGGATACGTATGTCAACTCTTCAGGCGAGTTCAGCATGCTTAAATCTGCATCATACTCGACATATAAATCCGTTACTGCCAGTACCTCAAACGCGGCATCCGTCACCGCCTTGAGCAGTGCTGATCTGAGTGATATTACGCTCCAGATCAACAAGCTCGCAAAAAATACGACGCTTACAAGTTCCTCCAAGGTGTCAGCCCGCGGAACGGAAATTTCTGCGAACAATACAGCAGCTTTAAAAGACCTGTCACTTGCGACGCCGCTTCAGTTCGGCAGCGACAATCAGATCGCATTTGCCATCAACGGCAAGACGTTCACCTTTGCGAAGGAAACAACACTGCAGAATATGATCAACACGATCAATACAGACAAGACAGCAAATGTCACAATGAAATACAGCAGGCTGTCAGATTCCTTCACGCTCGAATCGGATTCTGGTGGGGCAGATAGTGTAATCTCGATTACGAATTTCAAAGGCAACGCGTTTGGGAGCGCCAGCGCATTTAAAATCGGCACAGGAACCTTTAAAAACGGCAACAATTCCGAAGCCGTCATCAACGGGACAACAGTGACGCGTAACAGTAACGAGTTCACGATTGATTCTATTATTTATGATCTGAAAAAGGTGACACAAGGAACGACTGAAGAAACTGTCACATTCTCTCTCGAACACGATACCAGTTCTACCGTCACCGCAGTAACCAAATTTATCAATGCATACAATGAGCTTTTTTCCAAACTGGCAGATCTGTCCGAGGAATCCGATAACTCATCCGATTATCCTCCCCTGACCGATGCGCAAAAAGATTCCATGTCGGAAGAGCAGATAACGGCGTGGGAGACTAAGGCAAAAAGCGGTTTGCTTCGTCATAATAAGGATCTTTCCGGCCTGATGACAGGCCTGAAAAATGCTTTTTATTCGTCCCTGGGCGGCACCGGGAAAAATTCGACAGAAATCGGCATAACCACCGCCGGTTATTTCGACAGCAACCCCGGTCAAATTACATTGGATGAGAGTAAGCTGACCGAGGCGCTCAGAACCTCTCCGGACACTGTGATTGGTATGTTTACGAACGGCAGCAGCTCCGCTGCGAGTTCCGAGCAAGGCCTGATTTATAAGCTTAAAACAAGTATTTCGAAATATACGAGCTCCATAACAAATGCCATGAAGACCGCAACAAAACAAATTACCACTTATGATACGGAAATCAGCAGTCTTGAAGATAAGCTCGGGCAGCTTGCCGACAGTTATTACGCGAAGTTCTCCAGAATGGAAACAGCACTGTCCAAGCTCAATTCACAGTCCTCCTATATCAGTCAATTGTTCCAATAGATCGAATTTTTGGTGAGGTTTAAACATGGATTACAGGAAAATGAATTTGAGACAGCAATATTTAAAACAGAGTGTTATGACGGCCAGTCCCGCAGAACTCATTGTCATGCTCTTCGATGCATGCATAAAAAATTTAAAGCTGGCCGAAATCAGTCTTGATGACAATAAAGATATCAGCGCTACCAATACACACTTTATCAACGCGCAGGAGATTATCTTAGAGCTCGTTAATTGCCTTGATACCAGCCTTGACCTCTCCAAACAGCTTCTGGACATCTATGATTTTCTGCTCCGCACCATGCGTGAGATGAATACTAAAAAAGACCTGACACTGCTTCCTGAAGTGCTTGAGATATTATCCTCGATGCGCGATACGTGGCAGATGATTTCAAAAACCTCCTACAGCATCGCCCCAGAGGTGAGCGTCGGATGAGCGATATTAGTCCGAAGCACGCCGAACTGCGCGACCTGATGGGTCAAGCTCTCGACACCTGTGTTTTACTCCAAGATTACTCTGAGAATAATTTTGACGTATTTCTCAGTGATGATGACGCAAAGATCACAGAGGTCATCAATAACCGTGAAAAACTGATTGAAAAACTGATCAGCATCGAATATAAAACCGATATCATACTTGACGAAGTGGAAGAATATGACTTTGGGCAGTCTCTCCCCCAGGACGTTGACGAAATCCGCGAGACCATTCGCAAGGTACTGGGCGATGTGTCGGTCAAGGACTTGGAGATCATGAAGCTTATCAGCAGCAGAATGCAGATGTACAAAATAGAAACGCTTAAGGCAAGAAATAAGAAAAGTCTTTCAGCGTACATGAAAACAGCCTTTTCCGATGAACCGGGCGACAGCGTTGACTTCACTAATTAACCTACAGGCAGGGACGCCAAACCATAAAGAGGTATAGCTATGACAGATGTTTTAAGAGTGAAGCGGTTGGATCCTATCTCTCGATATGGTGTGACGTCTGTTTCGGGTGGTTCCGGCGGATCAACGGGTGATGTCTTCCGGGAGCAGATGGGCAATCAGGCCAAAGACGGCTACAGACGCCATTTTGACGACCTTTTTGATGAATTGACGGCGCTCGCCGACTCCATACTATGCAAAATCGATATCTCAACTTTTGAACGTTATCGCGGGCAGCTAAAGGACCTGCTGATGGAAGCCATAAAAAACGCTTATGTCCTGAATTCAGAGTATGTGACCGATATGAACGGCCGCCAGCGTGTTTTCGCTACCATCAACATTATCGATACCAAACTTGACGCTCTTGCAAAAGACATCATTAATGATAACAGCGACAAACTGGATTATCTGAGCCGTGTTGATGAGATACGGGGTTTGATTATGGACATGCTTCTGTAAAGCTGTTAAAACGATACATACAAGAAAGGAACCGCCAAGGTTCCTTTCTTTAATATGCTGAATTCAACCCGCTACGATTTGTAGGATTTGTCATATTTTCTTATATATAATAAATAGTAACAAAAAACATTCGATAAAACACTTATAAGATATGCGTCAAAAATGATGAAAAGGGTGCTATTGAACATGAAAAAATGGTATGCAAAAAAGAGTATTGCGCGAAAACTGGTCTCGAGTTTTATTGCTATTGGATTATTCATTCTTCTTTTATGCCTGTTAGCCTTAAACAGTATGAAACCGGTCATTAATATCGGAAATGCAGCAATGTTCATAACTGTTATTGTTTTGTTCCTGCTGTGCGCTCTCACCGCCTATATGACGATTCGATACTTCAAGAATAACGTCGTCGGTTTTATCGTCGGTCTGACAATGGGCCTTGATAAGCTTACCGAAGGTAATCTCGCCTATTTCGACAACGATGTCGATTATGATAAAAACAGCAAGGATGAGACAGTACGAATTGCAGCCGCTTTTATTCGTCTTGTATTTGCTAGCCGCGAAAAAGTAGCGGATACAAAGCAGATCGCCGAGGGTGACCTGACGACACAAATCCATATTAAGTGCGATGCGGACATTCTGGGACAAACCATACTAGAGCTTGTTCATAACACGCACCGCGTCGTCAGCAGCATATATGCAGCTGCTGATCAGGTTGCGTCGGGTTCCAGCCTTATCGCCGACTCGAGCTTTGCGCTGTCACAGGGGGCAACCGAGCAGGCCAGCTCAATCCAGCAGCTCACCGCTTCGCTTGAGGAGATCGCCTCGCAGACGAACCTGAACGCAAAAAATGCCGAAAAAGCAAATGAACTTGCCCAGCAGGCCAAATCAAATGCAGCGACCGGCAACGAACACATGCGGGGCATGCTCAGCGCAATGGACGAAATCAATGACTCATCCGCCAATATCAGCAAAATAATAAAAGTCATCGATGACATCGCATTTCAAACAAATATTCTCGCGCTCAACGCCGCCGTTGAAGCGGCGCGGGCCGGCCAGCACGGCAAGGGCTTCGCGGTTGTTGCCGAGGAGGTCAGGAATCTTGCGGCTAAATCGGCAAACGCGGCTAAAGAGACGACCGCGCTGATCGAAGGCTCAAAAAGGAAAGTAGACGCAGGAACAAAGATCGCCAACGATACCGCCGAAGCTCTCGGCCAAATCGTTTCTCAAGTTGCTGTTGCAGCTGACCTTGTTAAATCTATAGCCGAGGCGTCGGGCGAGCAGGCGCATGCGATAGAGCAGGTAAACAGCGGCATCCTACAGGTCTCACAGGTCGTTTCAAATAATGCCGCGACGAGTCAGGAAAGCGCGGCAGCCAGCGAAGAGCTCTCAAGTCAAGCCTCTCAGCTTAAAGAAACGATCAGTGTCTTTAAGCTCAAAAGAACAAAAAAGGAGCTTTCAAGGGGCAACACTGAAAAAACGCAGCAGATAGGCAGGAACACTGCCGTGCAAAAAATATCTCTTGGAGATAATGATTTTGGGAAATACTGATTTTCCCTAATACATAATATCAATTCAATCGACGCTTACGACTTAATTGGGTGGAGAGAAAAAATGAAATGGTTCGTTAATCTCAAAATTAGGACAAGGTTAAATATCTGCTTTCTCTTCATTGGCATCATTGCCGCTGCTATTGGAGCCGCAGGGATAATAACTGTTGTATCTTCCAACATACCGCACCGGCAAACCTTTTCCATCATTATCGGCGCCGTTTCCCTGCTTGCAGTTTTTTGCGCGCTGCTCCTGGGAAATATTAACGCATTTCTGATTATAGATCCAACGTTAAAAAACGATTTGTTTCTTGGGCGATATTCTGTCGGCAACTACAATATCAAGGATGTTGCCCGAGCTAGAGATGCGATTACGATGGAATATCAAGATGAAATCGGTAAGGTTTCACGCACGATGAAGGGTTTAAGGCTTTATGTAAACAACCTGGAAGAATGCGTTAAACGTGTGGCTCAGGGTGATCTTTCCGTCGAGGTTCCGACATGCTCTCCGGAAGATCAATTAGGCAACGGACTTTCCGAACTTGTCGGCAATTTCCACCACCTCGTCACCAGCATCGTGACGGCTATTGATCAGGTATCGTCGGGAGCTAACCTCGTTTCAGATTCCAGCCTTGCCCTATCGCAGGGTGCAACAGAGCAGGCCAGCACTGTTCAGGAGCTGACGGCGGCGCTGGAGCAAATATCCTCTCAGACGCATTTGAATGCGCAAAATGCCGAAAAGGCTAATGCGCTGACAATGAACGTTAAGTTGAATGCAACCGACGGTAATGCACAGATGAAAGAAATGCTCAAAGCCATGGAGGAAATCAATGAGTCTTCGACCAATATCAGTAAAATTATAAAAGTCATCGATGACATCGCATTTCAAACAAATATTCTCGCGCTCAACGCCGCCGTTGAAGCGGCGCGGGCCGGCCAGCATGGCAAGGGCTTCGCGGTTGTTGCCGAGGAGGTCAGGAATCTTGCGGCTAAATCGGCAAACGCGGCTAAAGAGACGACCGCGCTGATCGAAGGCTCAAAAAGGAAAGTAGACGCAGGAACAAAGATCGCCAACGATACCGCCGAGGCTCTCGGCCAAATCGTTTCTCAAGTTGCTGTTGCAGCTGATCTTGTTAAATCTATTGCCGAGGCGTCGGGCGAGCAGGCGCATGCGATAGAGCAGGTTAACAGCGGCATCCTACAGGTCTCACAGGTCGTTTCAAATAATGCCGCAACGAGTCAGGAAAGCGCGGCAGCCAGCGAAGAGCTCTCAAGTCAAGCCTCTCAGCTTAAAGAAACGATCAGTGTCTTTAAGCTCAAAAGAACAAAAAAGGAGCTTTCAAGGGGCAGCACTGAGAAAACGCAGCAGATAGGCAGAAACACTGCCGTGCAAAAAATATCTCTCGGAGATAACAACTTCGGAAAATATTAATTTCAAAAAAATTTTGGAGGAGAATTTGGTGAGTGACCTGATGAATAATAATGATATCATAGAAGATGCCCAAAAAGGCCGTTTTCTTGCGTTCCTGATCGGCAACGAGGCTTATGGAATAGAAATTAAGTATGTAACGGAAATTATAGGTATTCAAAGCATTACGGAAATGCCGGAGATGCCGAGTTACGTCAAAGGGATCATCAATCTTAGGGGAAGGATCATCCCTCTTATTGACGTCAGACTGCGCTTTTCGAAGGCACCGCGGGACTATGACGACAGAACTTGTGTCATCGTCGTCGGTATTGATGGCTTCTCCTACGGCCTTATTGTCGACAGCGTCTTTGAAGTATTGTCAATATCGGATGAGGAAATGTCGCCGCTGCCCGAGATTAATACGGCATCAAGCAATAAATTCGTCAAAACCATTGGAAAAACTGCAACCGGCATAGTTTTAGTCGTCGATTGTCAGCGGCTTTTAACATCCGATGAAATCGGCGATATCGGCGCTTGAGCCCCCAATCGGAGAGATATTTTGATTAAAATAACAGATAAAGAATTCAAACAGATTGCCGATTATGTCAAAGCCAATTACGGCATTCAGCTCAAAGAAGAAAAAATGGCCCTTGTGACAGGACGTCTGCACGGTCTTCTGACACAGCATGACTTCCAGAGCTTTGCGGAATACTTTGATTATGTTGTAAACGACAAGACCGGGGAAGCCGGAATAACATTCATAAACAAGATCACGACAAACCACACATATTTTATGCGTGAGCCGGAGCATTTCTATTTTTTCCGCGATAAGGTTCTCCCCTATCTGCAACACGAAATACTCAATAAGGACCTGCGTGTCTGGAGTGCCGGCTGCTCGAGCGGTGAAGAGCCATACACACTGGCAATGATCATCGACGAATACTTCGGATCCGACAAGAAAAACTGGGATGCGAAGATTCTGGCGACTGATATTTCGTTAAAAGCATTGGAAGACGCAAAAAAAGGCACTTACAGCAACAAAGATATTGCACCGATGCCAGCCAACTGGAAGCTGAATTACTTTAGGAAAATCGATTCGGAAATAAGCGCAGTCAGTGACGCTATAAAGGACGAAGTCCTGTTCAGAAGGTTCAATCTGATGAATCCGTCATTTTCATTCAAGAAGAAATTCCACGTTATATTCTGCAGAAATGTCATGATTTATTTTAATAACGAGACGAAGCACGAGCTTGTCAGCAAGTTTTATGATGCGACTGAAAAAGGTGGCTATCTGTTTATCGGTCATGCCGAATCGCTGAATCGAGAGCTTACAAAGTATAAATTCATCATGCCTGCCGTCTACAGAAAAGAATAGAGGAGGGGCACATTGTGTCACAGGCTAAGAAAATACGAGTGTTGATCGTCGATGACAGCGCGCTGTTCCGGGGTGTTGTATCCAAAGGTATATCCGCTGATCCTGATATTATTGTTGTCGGTACGGCGATAGACCCATTTGACGCCAGAGACAAAATTGTTGAGACTGACCCGGATGTCATGATCTGCGATGTTGTGATGCCGAAAATGGATGGTATAGAGTTCATAAGAAGGCTCCTGCCGCAGTATCCGCTTCGCGTCCTCGTTGTTAGCTCCGTCAGTGAAACGGTACTCGATGCCATGAACGCCGGCGCTGTCGATTTTGTCGCCAAGCCCGACATGAATTCCGGCCGGACATCCGCGATGTTTATTGCGGAGCTTGTCGACAAAGTCAAAGTCGCCGCCAACGCGAACATTCCGAAACCTAAAGCAGCAGCCGAGACCCCCAAAAGCGTCCTACAATCCGGTCTGGCTGCCACGAAGCGGATCATAGCCCTCGGCGCTTCTACCGGCGGTACGGAAGCTTTGTTTAATGTTCTCAGCTCACTGCCAACCAATCTGCCGGGCATCGTCATCGTGCAGCATATTCCCCCGGTTTTCTCAACATTATTCGCTGAAAGGCTCAATAAATCATTGCGCCTAAGCGTCAAGGAGGCCCAGACCGGCGATTATGTCGAAAACGGTCTAGTTCTCATTGCCCCGGGGGACAAGCATATGATAGTTAAGAAGCTCGGTGATAAACTAAGGATAGAATTAACCGCGGGTGAGAAGGTCAGCGGGCATTGCCCTTCTGTTGATGTCCTGTTCAATTCTGTGGCAACAGCCTGCGGTAAGGATGCCGTTGGCGTCATTCTCACTGGGATGGGTAGCGACGGCGCTAAAGGACTGCTGGCGATGCGTCAAAAGGGCGCCAGAACGATCGGTCAGGATGCCGCTTCGTCTGTTGTTTACGGTATGCCAAAGGTGGCTTTTGATATCGGTGCCGTTGAAAAGCAGATGCCGCTTGACGGTGTCGCACAGGCCATCATCAACGCCGTCACGACATAATATTATTATGAAATTAATAGCCGGCACCGCCTCGATTGACGCAGTGCCGGCTTGTTTATTTTTCTCTATTTCCTGACGGAGACGATATGCAGGAATCTGATTTTTTTGTATGTATATGTATTGAGCGCTCTGTTATCACTGTTAATCGTATGCGCGGCAATCAGGATATTATCGGTCCTCGGCCTCTGACCCGTTTCCACAACCACCGGTGAATGCTGAAAATGACTGCCCTCAAAGGACAACTGGATGATGTCCCCGGGCTCTATTTTATCAATTGTGACCTCCTGTGCAAAAGGCCCTGGACTTTTGTTTCTGCGGACTAAAAAATTCCTTAAGAACTCCACACCGGTCCATGACGCCGATTTATTATTGGCATTTTTGTAATACCAGCCGCTGACTGACTGAAAATTCATCACGCCGCTGCCTGCAAAAATGCACTGCGACGCGAAATTCGTGCAGTCGCCACCCAGCGCTTCGTAGTCGTAATAAGACGGATTTCGGGAGTACGCCCATTGGTGTGCGTATCTGACGGCACTTTTGCGGTCATAATCTATTAAGGCTGTTGGCATGCGAACCCATCCTTTTTAATCACATACCATATAATATGACCGTGTTTATCAAGTTCTACATTTATCTTGTCAGAGTGGGGCATTTCGTATAAACTATCAATGAAAACATCATATACAAATGATAACATCATTTTCGGCGGAGGTATAGACATGGACGCAACCGAAACAGCTCTGGTTTTAGCCACACATTTTTCCGTATGGGATCGTCTGACAAAAGAACAGCAGGAGGGTATCGTCTCATATACAACGCTGATGCGGTACCAGAAAGGGACATGTATCCACAACGGTGAAAACGACTGCAAGGGCATGCTGATCGTCAAAAAAGGGATGCTCCGCACATATATGCTATCCGAAAGCGGGAAAGAGATCACACTCTACAGGTTGAATGAAGGGGATATGTGCATACTCTCCGCCTCCTGTGTCCTATCTGCCATTACTTTTGATGTTCAAATCGACGCCGAAGAGGATTCAGAGGTGCTGCTTGTCAGCTCGCTTTACTTCCAGACGCTTGTGGAACACAACATTTACGTTGAGTGCTTTGCGTATAAGCTGGCAACCGACCGTTTTTCGGATGTCATGTGGGCGATGCAGCAAATCCTGTTCATGAGCATGGATAAAAGACTTGCCGTATTTCTATGGGATGAGGTTTCAAAGACTGCGGACGATACGGTGCATCTGACGCACGAGCAAGTCGCAAGGGACGTTGGCAGCGCCCGCGAAGTCGTGAGCCGGATGCTCAAGTATTTTACAACAGAGGGCATTGTAGAGCTCTCCAGAGGCGGCATCAAGGTCATTGATAAAAAGAAGCTCAGAAAACTGGCAGAATAAAAGACAGCGGCGAGACTTCATATCTCGCCGCTGCCTTTTTTAGTCATGTTATGCTTGAATACTATTCCAGCATCTTCAATATATCTGCTTTCGGCCGCGCGCCGACGACTGTCTTAACGACTTTGCCGCCTATGACAACGGCGAGTGTTGGGATGCTCATGACGTTAAAGGCCTGCGCCAGCTCCGGCTGCTCATCGACATTTATTTTGCCGACCTTTGCGCTCTGCGTCTCATTTGCTATCTCATCGACGACGGGAGACACCATCCTGCAGGGCCCGCACCAGGCTGCCCAGAAATCGAGAAGAACCGGCTTATCCGAATTAATGACCTCTTTTTGGAAGTTATCTTTTGTTATTGTCATTACCGACATGATTATCGCTCCTTTGTTATATATTTGTTTTTCTTGATTTATGACTTTATTATACCCTATTATCAAATACTATCTGTGAGGATGTCACAGAGGCGGCACGGATTATGAAACATTTCATATGATTGCATGGTCTGAAGGAGTTAATCTTGTACAATATTTTTAATTGATAATTGCTGTTGATATGATAAGATATTAATGGATTTGGCATAGATTTCATTTAGATTTTCCACTTGAATTTACGAAATTGCCGGGAGTGATGCCTTACGATAATCGGACTTGTAATTGTAATTATTCTAGTATGCGCGTCCATATTTGTCAACGGTTGGACAGACGCGCCTAATGCCATTGCGACAGTAGTCTCCACAAGAGTGCTCAGGCCAAAGGTCGCCGTTGTTCTCGGCGCTTTGTTTAATTTGCTGGGCGTTTTTTTTATGGGAACCGCTGTCGCCTCAACAACCGCGAGTATCGTCAATATCGGCGGCGGTCAGGACGCGCTGATAACCCTTGGCGCCGCCCAGCTTTCAATCGTCATTTGGGCTGTCTCAGCGTGGAAGTATGGTATACCGACAAGCGAAAGCCATGCGCTGATCGCCGGTCTGATGGGTGCAGGCATATCGCTGAATGGATTCGACGCATTCAACTGGGCTTCGTTTCAGAAGGTGCTCATCGGTCTTGTCATATCGTCGGTTGTCGGCTTTGGCGCCGGTTATCTTGCAACGCGGCTGACCGAGTTTATCTGCAGAAATAAGAACAGACGCAAAACAGAGAACTTCTTTTCAGTCGGGCAGGTCTTGAGCGCCTCATTGATGGCGTTTGCCCACGGCGCGCAGGACGGCCAAAAGTTCATGGGCGTCTTATTCCTCGCCCTTACAATCGGTGGTGTCTACTCCTTCAACGCAGACGGGACCATGACAATTCCAATTTGGATTATGCTGATCTGCTCGCTCATAATGGCAGTCGGGACATCCATCGGCGGCTACAAAATTATTAAGTCACTCGGTATCGATATGGTCAAACTGGAGAAATATCAGGGGTTTGCCGCTGAGGTTGTCGCGTCCGGCAGTATGATTGCAGCGACGCTGTTCGGCATCCCGCTGAGCACAACAAATACAAAAGCCACGGCTATGATGGGTGCGGGCGCCTCGAGGAACATCGGCAATGTCAACTGGTCCGTTGCGAAGGATATGATCTTCGCATGGGTGCTGACATTCCCCGCCTGTCTCATATTGGGATATGTTTCAGCCAGCTTGTTCAGATGGATATTCTAGTTTCTGTGAATTGTGAAAGGATTGTTCAGGTATGAGTAGTATAACAAGAAAAAATGTCGATTATTTTGAAATGTTTGATACCGGGATGAGCATTGCTCTCAAAGCCGGCAAAAAGCTTCAGACGGCTTTTATAGACGGGATTATTGACGAAGCAGAGCTTAAACAAATTAAAGATATAGAGCACGAAGGCGATCTTCACGTTCATCAATGCATCAAGACAATTGATGTTGCTTTTATCACGCCGATTGACCGCACCGATATCGTAGAAATCGTGAAAGCAATAGAAAATCTGACCGACAGTATTGATGCTATCGCCAACAGAATATTTATGCTGCAGATCACAGAGGCCGACGAATACCTCGTTAAATTTGTCAGCAGCCTTGTGCTTTCTTGTGAAAAACTCAGTGAGATGATGACCGAGCTGAAACAATTCAAAAAGAATCAGAAAAAAATCAAGGAATGCATTATCGAGGTCAACAGACTTGAAGAAGTCGGCGACAGGACATTCATGGATAGCATGAGAAACCTATTCATGTGTGAAAAGGATGCCATCAAGCTTGTTAAGCAAAAAGATTTATATGAGCTACTTGAGGATGCGCTGGACAGAGCTGAAGATATTGCTGACATCGTCGAAAAGGTCATCGTCGCCAAAACATAACGAAATATGTAAATACGCCCGTTTCAGGTCGGATTTGTCTCTGTGTTTTTTGTGAGCGAGGGTAAACTAAAACCGAGTTAATTTTCAAATGTGAAGGGAGCTTTTAAATGAAAGCGATTGTCGATAAATCAGGATGCATCGCCTGCGGTCTGTGTGTGACAACCTGCCCGGAAGTGTTCCGTTTGGCGTCAGATGGTATAGCTGAAGCTTACGCGGAGGTCACAGATAATCTCGTAGACAGTGCAACAGAAGCGCGCGACGGTTGTCCGGTTTCTGTTATATCCCTTGAGGATTGATCTCTCAAGGATTGATCCCGCAAGGATTGATCCCGCATAACATATCAAAACCCATAAAGACTGACACAAAAAAATTTACGTGCCCAGCGCAGCCGCTTTTTCATGAGCGGCTGTTTTTTTGTTGGCCTGAGCGTTTATTACTTATAATTCGACAACCTGCCAAGTATCAAGTCTTTTGAGCGATGAATAGATTAATATAACGAGGTGATGTTTTTGGATACACGAGAATTATTTGCTAGGATGATCAGATGCGAAGCCGAAGGTGAAGGCGAGGACGGTATGAGAGCCGTTGCAACCGTTATCATGAACCGTGTTCATGTCGCCTACGGAGAATACCTCAGGACCGGACAGGGAGACCTGCGCAGAGTGCTTGTGCAGTCCTGTCAGTTCTCATGCTACAAAACAATTATTAGCGGACAAGAGAATACGCAAAACATATGGTCCATGACGCCCCTGGATATTCATTACCGAGTCGCCGATTGGGCATTATCAGGCGGAGTATTTTCTGGCGTCGGCAACAATTCGTTATGGTATATGAATCCGTTTAACCCGGCATGCCCCGACCCATTCCCTTACAACGGCTCGGGTTACTGGTTTACAAGAGTACGTCAGCACTGCTTTTTTAATCCCACAAATGCTTATGCGCAAACATAATTCTTTAAGGTGGTTTAGTAATGAATAGAAACAATTTAAGCTGGGTAGACAATAAGGTTTTAAATCCCGGCAGCGCACAGAACAGGCCCAGCCAAACGGCGCCACAGATGCCCCACTACATGGATACTATGCCGGCGCAATATCAGGATATGCCGGCAAGCCCCGGCCCGATGGGCGTCTCCCCCTCGCAGGGATTGTCCCCCTCGCAGGGATTATCCCCCTCGACATATCAGGCCCCTATGGTGAACCTGCCGAATCAAATGGGCCTATCTCCCGCAACGTTTCAGGAACCTGCGGCAAAAGCTCCCCAACAAACGAGTCCATCCATGGATCTGGGGATGATGGGCGTACCAAGGCCGTCAACGCAGCCTCCCGGTATGCAGGGAACACTGACAAGAACCGAAGCGCAGGATTTCAGCCCGTTTATGGAAGGCCCGCCGACGATTACGTCCGCAGGCTATACACCAGCTTATCTGAGAACTATCATCGGAAGACGCGTCCGGGCGGAATTTGTTTTTCAAAATCTTTACTTAGACAAAACAGGTATACTCAGAGAAGTCGGCATTAGTTACTTTGTACTAGAAGATAACGCAACACATGCAATGGTCATGTGCGACCTTTATTCAGCAAGATTCATTACATCAGTCTAGTATTCGGTTAAAGGAAAAAATCCCTTGGATTCGTGAAATCCAAGGGATTCATTTTGTGCTTTCTACTTGCTGTAGTTTATCCGAGACTGCTTATAAAGCTCTTCTCTGTAAGCAGGTGTCATGACGCTATAGCCGTAATGATTGAAAAACGATGGTTTATCCGGACGACAGAATTTATTGGCATAGTCACGCGCCGCAGCCCTCTGTTCTTCCTCCGTTGTTGTCGCAGGATCGAATATGTCAGGAATGACGCCGACGAGAATTTTGTCGCCATAGAGCTCGTAGATTTTTTGCGTGTCATTCATCGCCTGTCCGCCCCATGCGTCCCAGCCTGCCGCGATCATATTCGGAACCTGCTTAAAAAGCTGCCCGCAGCTGTGAAGCTCGCAGAATTTTCCTTTTGAGTGGATAAAATCGGTAACCCTTCTCATATAAGGGACAATCATTTCCTCCGCCGTCGCCGGTGAGAAAAACGTCTCCTTCTGAGAGCCCCAGTCGTCATGGATATAAAATCCATCAATTCCGGGAAAATATGTGATGAACTTATCAAAGATTTTGATATACAAGTCGGTCAGCTTGTCAAAAAAGGTGTGGACGGCGTCCTTCTGATCCTCATCAATGAGTGCCACGATGGCACCCTCAAAGTCCATAAAGGAGATGAGCCGCTCATACCAGCCCGTTTGGAACCAACAGTTATTGAACAAATCCGTTGCGAGATACGTGTCGTTGTTATTCTTGGCCGTGCCTTCCCAGTCCCAACTGTCGATATCCGGCCAAACAATTTTTTCCGCGATCTCATTCGCGTCGTCAACAAACGGTTTCCCCGGACGGATCATCGAGCCGCCGACCTGCGGCACATATTCCCACTCCATGCCAAATATATCTTTGCCGCCGCCCTTATTCGGATCAAGCATATTCTGTTCGAACGCAAAGGCTCTGGCGACATTATCCGGCAAAAGCTGGGGTGTAAAGATGCGCTGCTCCATGCCGCTCATCTGCCAATATGGTTGTCTTCTCAGTGCGGCAGTATAAGCCTCTTTCGGCGACACAGGGGTTGAATAGATTTTCATGCTGGGCATAAAGGGAGAAGGCGGCGTTTCGCGTACAACTTCAAGTTCTTTTAGATCAAATTTCGGTATAGACATAAACAAATGGCCTCCGTCTAACAACTATTTACTGTAGTTGATTCGCGATTGTTTATAAAGCTCTTCCCTAAAGGCTAACGTCATATATTTCATACCATTGAAATTGAAAAAGGAGGGCTTTTCCGGATTGCAGAATTTATTGGCATACTCTCTGGCCAGGATCCTCTGCTCTTCCTCTGACGTCACTGCGGGGTCAAACGGCTCAGGCAGAACGCCGACGAGAATTTTGTCACCGTACAGCTCATAGATCTTGTGCGTGTCGTTCATGGCTTGTCCGCCCCAGGCATCCCAGCCGGCTTTAATCATATTGGGGACCTGCTTGAGAAGCTGTCCGCAGCTGTGCAGCTCGCAGAACTTACCCTTGGAATGCAGGTAGTCCGTCACTTTTCTCATATAAGGGACAATCATTTCTTCCGCGACAGCCGGCGAGAAAAATGTTTCCTTCTGGGAGCCCCAGTCGTCATGAATATAGAAGCCGTCGATTCCCGGGAAATACGTGATGAATTTATCAAAAATCCGAATATACAGGTCAGAGAGCTTGTCGAAGAAGGCGTGCACCGCATCCTTCTGGTCTTCATCAAAAATCGCCATAATAGCGTTTTCAAAGTCCATGAAAGAGATCAGTCTCTCATAAAATCCGGTCTGGAACCAGCACAGGTTAAAGGTTTCGGCCGTGAGGAAATCTTTATTCTCTTTTAAGCTGCCTTCCCAATCCCATTTGTCGATATCGGGCCATGCAACTTTGTCCGCAAGCTCATTGGCATCCTCAGCGAACGGCTTTCCCGGGCGAACCATCGAACCGCCGACCTGCGGCACATATTCCCACTCGATACCGAACATGTCCTTTCCGCCGCCTCGATTAGGGTCAAACGGCGTCGCTTCAAAGACGAAAGCACGTGCCACGTTGTCCGGCAGCAGTCTCGGGGTGAACATTTTCGTGTCAATATTGCCGATCATCTGCCAGTATGGCTTTTTTGACAGTGCAGACTTATAGGCTTCCTTAACCGTGACGGGGTAACTATAGATTTTCATGCTCGGCATGATCGGGTTTGCCGGTATCTCGGCAACGACATTGAGTTCTTTTGGATCGAATTTGGGTATTGACATAAACGTAGGACCTCCATCGGTATTTTATATAAATTTTTTTATATATGGCAGTATAAGCCTGATTATACAGGCTTTGTATCGTAAAATCAAACCAAATATCTTCCGATAATTGTGCTGCCGGTTTCATGTTTTTTAGCACAAACAGCTTAATATTTATATATTGACATCTGTCCATTTTTACCATATTATGGAATTGCTGATCATAATTGGTAACTCTTTGAACGGGAGATGATAGATGAGTTCTTGACGCACGGGAGGAAATAGGCAAAAATTTAGCCAGCATCAGCAAAAGTCTGATAATAATTTTCAGGGAGGGACATTATGTCGGATCTTGGTGTAAAAACTCTTAGTACAGACTTGAGAAAAGATAAAATAGGTATTGGTTTCGGCAGCTTTGGTTATAACCTCGGCTCAGCAGTACTCATGACGTATCTTACCTTCTTCCTCACCGATAACATGCTGATTTCAGCTGCAAGTGTATCTCTCATCCTGCTTGTATCACGCATCATCGATGCCTTTACAGATCTTTGGATGGGAACATTGATCGACAGATGTAAAAGCAAGATGGGTAAAGCCCGCCCCTGGATTCTCTGGATGGCTGCCCCGGCTGTTGTTTCGATGGCGCTGCTGTTCGTTGTACCGCCTTTCAACGAGACCGGAAGAATCGCCTACGCTTTTATTACATATAACTTGGTGGCGTTTTTCTATCTGACCGCTTTGGCACTGCCAATGAATGCGCTCGTCTCGCTTGTCACCACCAACTCGAAAAGCAGGCTTGCTCTCAGCCAGATTTTCGGCTTTTTCATGACACTGGGCGCTGTGTTCGTCAACTATTTCTCTAGGCCGGCCATGGCCGCGCTGGGCGGCGGAAATATGGGTTATTTCTGGTACTTCACCATTATGGCTGTCATCGGCGTCGGTATGATGATCGTTTGCTTCAAGCTCACGAAGGAGCGGGCGCAGGAAGAGCTCAAGGACGCAAACCGACACGAGAAGCTGCCGTTCAAAGTTGGTGCCGCCGCGGTATTGAAAAATAAATACTGGTGGAACGCCATGGGCATTTATCTCATGACAAGCCTTGTCCCGGCCTGCTGGGCTGCGACGCCTTATTACTGCATCTACTGGCAGAACAACCAGGTAGATACGGGACAGCTGATGTCGCTGTTATGGGGCGGAATTACAGCAGGAATCCTATTATTCATTCCAATTTCGAGAAAGGTCGGGAAGTCAAACTCCGCCGCGATTGGGCTTGCTATGCAGGCGCTCGGTTCGGTCATGCTCTGGATTGCTCCCACGTCTATCGCCATGCTGTGGATATCCACCGTCTTCCGCTCAGTCGGTGTCGGCGGTCTCTCCGGCAACATGACAGCAATGCTGGCGGACGTTGTTGAGTACGGCGAATGGAAGAAAGGCGTCCGTACGGAAGGCATGGTCTACTCGGGTGCCAGCTTCGGAGGCAAGGTCGGTGCCGGACTTGGCGGTGCTGTTGTGGCCGCGCTTCTGGCGTGGGGCCAATATGTGCCAAACGCAGCGACTCAATCGCCGCAGGCGATGGACTCGATCAAGTATGCCTTCGTCGGCGCGCCATTTATCGGATCCATGCTGATTATCGTCATGCTCCTCTTGTTTAGGGTCGAAAAATTGATGCCAAAGATCAAAGCCGATCTCGAAGAACGCCGTAAGAAAAACACGCCGTAATATATCATACAGGGGTTGCCGAAAGGCAACCCCTGTAATGTGATCTCGTTATTTGCTGTAGTTGATGCGGGACTGCTTGTAGAGCTCTTCCCTGTAAGCGGGCGTTAAAACAGCACCTGCATATATGTTGAAAAAGGACGGCTTGTCCGGTCTGCAGTACTTATCGGCATATGCTCTTGCCATCGTTCTCTGATCTTCTTCAGATGTTGTCGCCGGATCAAACGGTTCGGGGATAACGCCGACGATGATTTTATCACCGTACAGCTCATAAATTTTTGCCGAGTCGTTCATCATCTGTGGGAACCAGGAATCCCAGCCTGCAGCGATCATGTTCGGAACCTGCTTTAAGAGCTGTCCGCAGCTGTGCAGCTCGCAGAACTTACCCTTGGAATGCAGGAAATCTGTGACGCGCTTCATGTAAGGCACGATCATCTCCTCTGCCGTTGCCGGTGAGAAGAAGGTCTCTTTCTGTGAGCCCCAGTCATCGTGAATGCAGAAACCATCTATCTGCGGGAAATATGTAATGTACTTGTCAAAAATCCTGATATAGAGGTCGGAGAGCTTATCAAAGAAGTCCTTTACGGCGTCTTGCTGATCCTCGTCAATCAGCGCGACGATGGCACCTTCAAAATCCATGAAGGAAATCAACCGCTCATACCAACCGTTCAAAAACCAGCAGACATTAAACTGCGGGCTGGAAAGATACTCAACATTGGCCTTGGCGCAGCCTTCCCAATCCCACTTCTCGATATCCGGCCATACAAGCTTATCTTTGATTTCGTTGGCGTCCTCAATAAATGGTTTTCCCGGACGCACCATGGACCCGCCTACCTGCGGGACATACTCCCACTCAATGCCGAACATGTCCGTGCCGCCTGACGGCGGCGTCCGCGTGCCGTCGTAGACAAAGCCGCGGGCGATGTTGTCGGGATTGCATTTTGGTGAGAACATCATTGATTCCATTGATGTAATCTGCCAGATCGGCTTTTTGTTATATAACGCAGCATATGCCTCTTTCGACGAAACCGGGAAACTGTAGATGATAACATCAGGATTTCCGAACATCCCAGGAAATCTGCCTTTTTCCTGTAGTTCTGCAGGATCGAACTTCGGTATTGCCATTTTAAACCTCCATTTTGGTTCATAATTAATGTGTGTCAATGTGACACAATACAACTTGCCTCATTATACAAGGAAAGACTTTCAAAATCAAATAAAAAATCCAATTGTTTTTTATTAGAATCATACAAACATTCGTGTTTTTTAATGAATATGTATAACGAATCATGACAAAGAACTGCACATTGTCCGCTTTAATGAGGTTGGGCAGCCCTTTTGCGTCGACCTGCTGTCGCATAATACAATCGATTTCATCAATACTAAACCCGCAATATGAATTGGGGGAGTGCATCATCAATAACAATAAGAACAGGAAAAGAGACCAAAAAAAGACGAATCCCGAGCTCCGTAAAATAGAGCCTCGGGATAATAAGGACATTGGCATAATCGACGGCAACAAATTAGGCGTCCATGACAGCAAGCATGAGAAGAACTGAGTTTATATTAATATATCTGAGAGGATCGCTATATGGAAACAATGCTCTGCGGTGTCTCCGGCATACAGAACAAGGAGACTAAAACGCAAATCAAAAACGCGCTCAACAAAATAGACGGCGTGAACCAGGTGGGTGTCAATTTGACAACCGGTACCATCAAAATCGATTACAATACGCCGGCGACAGAAAACGTGATTAAAAGCTGTATTGAGGACTCCGGACTCAAAATCGTCTACGAATAGTAAAAAGCGCAGCCGGCCAATGGCCGGTTTTACATAAATTTCTCATTTCTTGCACACAAGTTCTTTAATCTCCGCTTCCCTGTTAAACAGCGTGCAGCCGCCGAGATGCTCACCCGCCAGGAAACCACCGAGATTCAGCTTCTGGAACAATGGCGATTTGAGCGCATCTTTCAGTGTGCTCGTTTTTAGGCTCGTATCTGAAAATGGCGAGAACGGACACGGCTCCGCATCACCCGAAGGGTTAATATGAAAAAATCCTCTTCCGGCAGCAAGGCAGCCGCCGAATTCCTCTTCATCCCCCGGAAAAGCAATCAGAAGCATATCGTCAAATGTCACCCGCAGACCATCCTGGCGCTTCAAGAGCATGGCGCGGTCCTCCGCATCCGGAGCCGCTTCAGCGGCTGCGTCAGAAACGGCGACATATTCCACAAAAATGACGACCTTACACCCGAAGTCATATAGTGTCTTTATATATGCCGCATCGGTTACGCTGACGAGATTCTGCTTGGTGACGGTGATTGACGCGCCGAACAGTATGCCTTTGTCGTTCAGCTTCGTCATGGCATCCGTGAGCTTTGTATAGACACCCTCACCGCGCCGCGCGTTTGTTTGTACCATATTGCCCTCCAGGCTTAAAATAGGCACCAAATTACGGTTTTTATCGAAGAGGCTTATGTAGTCATCATCAAACATCGTTCCGTTTGTGAACACCGGAAAAACGATATCGGAATAACCCGCCGCCGCGCTGATGACATTTTTGCGCAGAAAAGGCTCGCCACCCGCTAAAAGGATGAAAGCAATTCCCAGCTCCGCTGCTTCGCTGAAAACGCGCTCCCATTCGCTGTCATCGAGCTGCTGACTGCAAATCGTTTCACTGATGCTGTTGTTGGCGCGCGCATAGCATCCGGAACAGAAGAGATTGCACTGGGCTGAAATGCTGGCGATGAGAAACGGCGGAATATGGACGCATTCTTCTTCAGCCTGGAGCCGCCTTTTTGACGCCTTTTGCTGGGCGCTCATATATTTCAGGATAAAGGCGCTCTCCTTCGGGTTTTTGAGCGTCGATTTGAGCGCCTGCTTCACGATGATCTCTACACCGTTATTTAAATACTCTGCGAAGTTTTCCATGTAGACACCCCAAATAATTCTCATTAAAGTCATTATATGAATACTAACGCATTATGTGCAAAAGAAAATTGAAAGTATGTTAAAATATCATTAAAAATTTGTATTATTACATTAATACAATAATACAGATAGTTCAATTTGTCAAGTCAGTTTATTTGGTTAAAAATAACATAATAGCATGTCAATAGATGGCCGCACTTTGTCATTGCCAATATATTTATTTTGTGATTTTCTATTGCAGGTTTAGATATAATTATGTATAATAATATCCAAGTATTAATATATGTGTAATTTTATGGATAAATTTGTATTGGCAAAATCATTTGTATATCTTATTATCAAAACATAAAGGAATATGCGCATGATGAAGAAGAAACCGGATATTGTTTATATTATTGTCAATGTCCTATGCTTAGCTCTGCTTATTGCTGATATTGAGCTTAAAAACTATTTCTCCCTTCTTTATAAGAGTTACGCGTACTATTTTTATCCGCTCATCATGACGAACATTGCCGGCCCCTTGATCGTCTGCTTGTTGATTATCTTCAGGCAATCTCACCACCGCCGCGCTTTAATTTCAACCAAAATCGTTACTGATTTGTGTTCAGCCGCAGTATTTATCACATATAATTTCTTTTTATTCCGGAAGCGCTTTATACTGGAGATTCCGCCGGAATCAATCATCTTTCTTTGTTTGTTTATTGTCCCTGCGGCATACAATATATATAAAAGAATCCAGACTAAAATTAACGTGAGGTAAAGATACAACAGAATAACCATGGGCCTGAAAATTATTGTTTTCAGGCCTTTTCGTATCGTGCCGACATTTTCAAAGCACCTCTTGACAGCGCCGGACTATCGTGGTAGTCTGAAAGTCGCAAACTATTACGATAGTCCGAGGTGCCGACATGATGAAAATAAAGCTGTTCGAGGGTGAGCTGAAGCTCATGGAGCTCCTGTGGGAACGCGAAGGCGCAAGCGCCAAGGATCTGTCACTTCTCGCGGCGGAAAAAATTGGCTGGAATAAAAACACGACCTACACTGTCATCAAGAAGCTGGTTGACAAGGGCGCGATACAGCGCTCAAACCCAGGCTTTGTCTGCCATACCCTGATTGGCCGCGAGGAAGCAGGGCGGGAGGAAGCCAAGGAAGTCATTCGCTCATTTTTCGGCGGGTCGGTCAAAGCGCTATTTTCTTCTTTCATGTCCGACGGGACGCTGTCTGCAAAAGAGGTGAGCGAGCTGCAAAAGCTGATTGATGAACATGGCAGGAAGGAGTGACGGTATGCGATGGACAACGTCTTCTACTTTATCCTGAACATGAGTCTTGCGTCCAGCTTTATCATCGTCGCGCTGCTGTTTATCCGGCTGATAAAACCTCTGCCGAAGCGAATCGTCTACCCATTGTGGATACTGGCGTTTTTGCGTCTTGTGTTTCCTTTTTCAATGTCGTCAAATTGGAGCCTCTTCAATTTCACCGGCAGGCTGGTCAAACGGCTCATTACTGTCGAGACAATAACGCAAGGCGTGCTTCCGGCATCCGGAACGATAAAGTGGGCGGCCATGAACATGCTCGGCACGGCTGAGCGCTACATGCCCATTGAATACAAAACCGAATCACTCCGGCAGATTTTTTCCGTCGGTTCTACTGTATGGGCAATTGCAGCGGCCGCGGCGCTGATTGCGGCATGTATCTTATACATTCTGACTTTGACAGAGCTCGGGAAGGCCGTGCATTTGAAGGATAACCTTTACTGCTCAGATATGCTGCTCTCCCCGGTACTGACGGGCGTATTCCGCGCGAGGATCATCCTGCCGCCCGGTCTTGACCCGGCGAGCGCGGGCGGCAGGATGACGCTGGCGCACGAGAATATCCACCGTCAGCGGTTAGACAACCTTTGGCGGTCGCTGGCCATCATCATTGCCTGTGTACACTGGTTCAATCCTCTAATATGGTTGATGCTCAAGGCTTTTCTCACCGATATGGAGCTTTCCTGTGACGAGGCGGTTTTGAGAAAAGGCAGGTATAACACGGCAGCGCGCAAAGCCTATGCCGCTACCCTCTTACGCTTTGCTGCTGCCAATCGGTTCTTAATCTCCAGCGCTTTTGGGCGCTCCGGTGTCAAGGTGCGCGTTATTAATGTGCTCAATTACAAACGGTTGACTATTATAGGCGCTGTCGCGTCAGGCGCGTTTCTGCTGGCCGTGGCGCTGGTGTTGATGACAAATCCTGCGCTCAGGGGGTGATCGTGTGATAAACAAAGAATACAAACGATTTTTCTTCATATCTCTGGCTGCTTTGCTCGTTCTGTCGGCCTATCCGCTCGTAAACGGCGCGCGTATGGCGTTTCTCAGCGTCGTAAATG
The DNA here is from genome assembly GCA_942492735.1 of uncultured Eubacteriales bacterium. Lineage (GTDB taxonomy): Bacteria > Bacillota > Clostridia > Oscillospirales > Oscillospiraceae > Sporobacter. The sequence goes on along the minus strand of OW818648.1, from coordinate 1,719,287 downwards.
GTGCGATCGCGCCGGAGCACTATGCCAAATATATAGTACCCTACACGGCGATGTGCTGTGCCGTGATACTTTTCGCCGCTTTTCAGCCGCTTTTATTCAAAGCAGGACGCTTTGCTCTCCCTGTGGGATTCGCAGGCACTTTCGCCGTTTTTATCACAGCCGAGCTGTTAATCGAGCGTATCCGGCTCCGCACCGACGGAATGTCGCTTGTCGACGCAGCCACGTTCTCCATTAATCAGGCACAAAGCCTCCCATCAGCCACGGTCGACGCGTGGCAGGCAAGCCTCTGCATTGCTTCACCGCCGACAGTCGATCAATCGGTTCAATACGCGTTACAGGACCGCTATCTCTACATCATGGCAAACAATACGTACAAAATACACTATTACCTGATTGCTTTAATCCTCATATCAATGATTTGCGGTCTTGTTTACGGCATTGGGCGCATGCTGCGCTCAGGTGACCGCGCAAAAACCAAACCGCTCATTTTGCAGGGAATATCCACGGCGGCTCTCACGGCACTGTGTGTTTTTGCCAACACCACCGGGTTCTTCCGTCAGACCGAAGCCATACAGACGCCGCTTGCGTCCGTGCTTACCTGCCTATTCTTTGTTGTTTTAGGCGCGGCCGTCGGGGTTTATATCGGCAGCTTCCTGCTCGGCAAAGGCAGACGGTTGGGAATCAGATTGCCTGTATTTGTCTCAATCGCCGCCGTTTTACTCATGTTCTTCGGCGAAGCGGCCATGATGGAAGGCGGCCTTTATCGTTTCGGCACGTGCTGGTTCTTTGACGGATTGCCGTTCATCTCACTCGCGCCGGCGGATATTCTGGTCATCCTGCTCGCAGGCGGGACGACATGGCTGATACTCCGTACCGCACGCAGAAAAGGAAGCTTCCCGGGCAAACTGACAACTGTCGTGTCGCTCATTGTTTGCGCTATTATCGCCGTCTCCGGAATCGGCTTTTCTATGGCGGACCGGGATACCGAGAACGAAATCGTCTCGAATACCGGGGATGTGGGCGTATTGAATACCGCGGATGATATTTTCGGTTGCTATACGTTCAGCGAGTGCCTGTATATGAACCCGCTCAGCTCAGTATCCCAATTCGGAGGCCTACCATATGTCTATGGCATCGGCGCAGCTTCTCTGATCATCGCCAATACCGGGACGGGCGACATAGCACAATTTCCGGCACGGTATGAAAAGACGCCTGTGGCAGAGGACGAACTCTCATCAAAAGCAGACTTCATGCTTGAGTCATTCCCGTATCCCCATTTGTCCCTGTACAAGGAGCGCTGGCTGCATGCCGCCTTTATAGGCGAAGGGGGGCAGCAATACCGCTTGTATCAGATGGACGGCGATATATGGCTCGTCCAGCAGAACGGTGACTGGCTTTGGAGCATATACAAACTTCAAAAGACGGATAAGACCACGCTCGCCGACCTTGAGCGCGCTTTCAAGGTGCGGGACGGCGCACCCGAAGGTCTGCCTCAGATGACTCTAAATGACGTTTATGACCTGGCGAGAAATGGCGAAAGCCTGACGCTGCGGGACTTTAACCGGTTTGACGGCAAGGCCGTCGGCTCGGGCTTTATGATCATGCGGTACGATATTGAGGGCGGCTGTGTGCTCATTGTTCACTGCGACACGCCGGACTCAGCACCGAACTATGCGCGCCTTTCCAAACGCGGCTATGACCCGTTTGATGAAGCTCTGACCGTCGATATCCGCGCCGGTACTCAGGCGGTCGCGGCCTACATGAACATTCTGCACACGCTGACAAGTCTAAAAATCGAGGACAGCCACGGCGGCACGGGACCCCGGGAACTCATTTACGAATTCGATGATTATAAGTATTATCTCAATACGACCCGCGCTGATGGGATTTTTATAACCTTTGACAACGGCGACCGGCTGCCGCTCAAGAAGGCACTGGAGGAACGCCGACTGATTATAGAGGACGCAGTGGCAAACGGGTTATCAAATGTTTTTATGGTGCCTTCCGACAACCCGCTGGGTGGTGAATTTACGATTCTGCATCATCTGCATACGTTTGCCTTCGACAACGAGGCGTTTTACCCGTCCGCTTCCTTTATGTACGTCGTTTATGAGAATGGTTTCAGCACATACTTCGATGCCGCTGAACTCGCTGACATCCTCGCACTTCAGGGCAGGAGCGCGCTTGCAGGTAAGCTGCGCCAGATCAGCACAGACAAACTTCCGGTCATTGTCGGCAAAGCTTATATAACAGATGCCGGTCTTGCCGATGCGGGCATTGTTGTAGAAATCGGCTGGGCACTCAGCTCACACACGCCGGTGTCCTTCACTTCTACATACAGCTAGCTTCCCGCGCGCTCCTATAATGCCGTACGCCGATGCGCTAAACGAGCGCCGACGCACCGAGAAAGGCTGTCCAGGCACCCTCGCCCCAGCCGCAAACGACAGCAGTCTCTTTTTAAGTCAATATTAACAGCGGTGAGGATCTTCTCACCGCTGTATTGTTTTTGTTGTCTTTTTATGGCGCGCTCAATGCAATAAAAGGAAATCATTGCATAAAGGGTTATCTTCTAGTAATATTCAGTTATGAACATTTTTGGGAGGAAAGATGCATGAAGGATTTTGTGATAACTGCAGATTCAAACTGCGATTTACCTGATTATCTCATCGAAGAATATCAAATTGGTATTATTCCTCATTATTATGTTTTGGAGGAAATTACCTACGGCGACGACGTTAATCTGACGCCAAAGGAATTTTATGAAAAAATGCGAACAGGCTTAATGCCGATCACCATGGCAAGTAATCCCGAGGTCATTCGCAGGACGTTTCAGAACTATATTGATCAGGGGCAGGATGTATTACATATCAGTTTTTCGTCAAGCTTAAGCGGCGGCTGCAGTAATGTTGTTACAGGAGCGCTGGAAATCTGTGAAGAGAATCCGGGCGCTAAAATCATTGTGCTGGATACGTTAAATGTATCGCTGGGTGAAGGTCTTTTTATCACAAAAGCAGCCCGCATGCGGGCAGAAGGCAAGTCAATTGACGAGGTTGCCGAGTGGCTTGAGGAAAATAAACAGGAATTCTGCGTACGCTTTACTGTGAATGACCTGTTTCATCTCCACCGCGGCGGTCGAATATCCAAAACAACCGCCATCGTCGGATCGGTGATGAACATCAAACCAATTTTATATGTCAACCAAGAAGGCCAGCTTGTCGCGCTCAGTTCAACCAGAGGCCGCAAGAAATCCTTAGCTGCCTTGTGTCATGAGATGATGAGCAGTATCGGAAAATATAAGGATACTGATGACCCGATCTGTATCGTGCATGGAGATGCCGACGATGATGCGAAATATTTAGAGGCGCTCGTCCATGAACAGCTTCCTGACAAGCCGATTATCATGAACGATGTGAGTCCGAGTATCGGCGCCCATTCCGGTCCCGGGGCAGTCGGCTTAATCTTCATGGGTGAAAAGAGATAAAATCCCTGCATGCCACTGGATCTCGTATAAAAAAACGGGTAGTTTTGATTGCCACTTTCACAACCTGAAAGCCATCAAAACTACCCGCTTGTTTCTATTATACTTAAATCAAATTAAGTCCGGAATTTTTAAGTATAGTCTGTACCATGTAGATAGGATTATTTTTTTAGCTGCTTCCTCATAACAAGCTTTTGTTCTGTTTCGTAATACACGGTAAAACCGCTTTTTATATACAATTCGGCAGGACCCATAAAATCCTCAGCGTCATCAATGAATTCTTTATTCGGATATGCCTCCACAAAATCAAAACCGTCCTGGACCGCATCTTGACAGACACGTTCCAAGAAGCGTTGCGCAATACCCTTTCTTTTCATCTCGGGTGCAATCGCAAAGCAAAATATTGATTTCACCTTCAGCCCCGGGGTGGATTCCTCTGTCGGTATGGAACCCATAAACCGACGCCAGCAGTAGCATTTCAGGCAATCCGATTTCGTATTGGCATTGCACCATCCCACGACCGCATCATCACAATAAGCAAGATAGCCTTGTATGTTGTTGCCCTTGACATATTCGATGGCGTAATCCCTTCTTTTGCCTGGCGTCGAGAAATCTTTACCTTCAGAGTCATCATTGCACCACCACACACAATAACATTTGTGATCATCTATATTGTCAGCATGTGGTGTCGTATCAAAAAAGTACACATAATCTTTTGCGAGGTCCGGTGTTAATTTACGTATCTCTATATTCACCTTCACTGCCTCCACATCACGTCTCGTCATTGTACCTTCTTTTTATTAAATGCGGAAGGCACAAATCGATACGCTTCTTTTTTATCCATTTTCGTTATATATCTTGTAGCGATGCGTTCTCCGCAGTTGGGACACATTAAAGCACCATGATAAAGGGAAAAGTCAATTGTCCCTTCAATGATTCTGTCATTATACATTTTTACAAAATTAGTCTCGCCAACCTTCTGATACTTTGCAATGAGATATTTGCAGTAAGCACAGCTAACCTCCAAAATGTGGCTGCCTCTGACTTTTTTGCAATTTGGATTTTTGAAAACTTCCATCTACCTACCGCTTCTCATTTCCGGGCTCACCGCTTTCTTGCTGCCAAAGTGCTGCCAGTCAGACTGTGACCCTCTGTAAAAATAGTTGGTAATTTTTTAACTTAAGTGTTACTAAAGCACACCTTCGGACGTTAATATTGCAGAGGATCAAAATTCCTCCAAAAATGACGAAAGAAGGTATGTTTATGATTATATCAAAGAAAAAATCCTTGTCCCTGCTAATGGCTATAATTTTATGTTTTGCATTAGGGGGAACGTCTCTTGCGGCGGAAGCCAATACTCAAATGCTGGTGTCACCGCAATGGGTTAACACGGATGTGGTGAATATCAGCTTATCCTTTAGGGCAAGCAAGGGAAGTTGCGGCGCCTGTGTGCTCGGAAAGACAGGTACAACGAAAATTACCGGCACGGCGGTCTTGTCGCGAAAAAATTCAAACGGGACTTATACCACGGTAAAAACTTGGAGCGGGCTTGCCGCCACGGGCAGCAAACTCATTTTCGATTCAACGTATTACGTGACGGCAGGGTATACATATCGTCTGACCTTCACGGCTACTGTTTACCGGAACGGAATTGGCGAAACCGTATCGGGATACTATGAGGCGTTTGCAGTATAGTAGCTATGATTATCATTTAGTCTTTGTTTAAATGTGTAGCGCGAAAAAATCTGTATGCCCAAATGTTAGGATGAGTTGTTGCCTGTACAGATCAGCCGTAAAAGCCTCGAGTTAGACCGAAGAGATTCTATTAGTTAAGTAAGTTTTTAAACGTAAAGGAGTTTTAACATGAAAAAGAACCTGTTAACATGGGTTATTGTACTTTGCTTAACATATTCATTCGTTGTCCCTGCTTTTGCGGCAGCCGCGAGCGAAGATGAAAAAACCGTGTCATCTGAATCTTACACTAAACCTGGTGAAAGCTTGTCAAGTTTGGATGAAATCTCAGCTGACCCAAGGTTAATTCGATATGCCAGTGCTGATGAAAATTATGCCAAACGGTCTGCTCCAACTGTTATTATTTCAAAAGAGGATATTCTAGTTGACCATCCTAAGGGGATTGTAGTTAATGACCGATCGGAAGATCCGCTGATTACAGCCAAGACGTATAATACATCTTTAGCAGCTACAAGTTATATTTATGGCCCCTATTCGAATTTTTCACTCAGCGATGATAAAATGCTTATAATACTTAATCATCTGCAAAGTCACTCCTCGACAACTGCCGTTAATTATAATGGAACATACTGTTTTAAATTTGAGTCTGGGAGTAGTATACTTTATATGACTGTTGCAGGTATGTCAAAAGTGGCATCAGGAATTTCCACTCAGCCAAATGCTTATGTAACGAGTTATTTAAACTCAGGTAACATAAACATGTTCAACGCAACAGCATATAAAAGTGTCTACTTTACCTGGAACAACATCGATTGTTACCACTGGGACTTTGCAAGATTTGGCACGCAGGCATATTATCATAGCGCAGTAGAAATATACATGAACTCTTCAGTAGAACGTGCTTTTTCAATTGATGTTAATGGTTATGTAATACAAGGCCCTTATTTGTCGAATATTTCTGTGAAACCAACCTTAGCTCTAGGCATTACCAATACCGGTACAAGTAGCTATTACTTTGGCGGATATCGTTATTCAGGTATTGGCGGAACTACTGCAACAACAAATCTCGGGCCGCTTATTCAGTTAGGCTATAAAACCGTTCAGGTACTCGGAAGTGTTACAAGCTGGTCAGTTTCAACGGTTTACACACTATATAACAATTTGGTTGCATTTGCAAAAGGTTCTTCCGGGGGGCGAACAACATATGTTTGCCAGCCAGTTCCCTTATCATCAGCAAGCAAGTATTCATACGTTTGCTCGACACCTTCTCCATTCGCAGTTCAGAAAGCAGGTGACTACTGCACTATACAGATTGGTTTGATGGGAACAAAAACCAGTACGACGAAATTTGCAGTCCCTGTCACTTTTAGCGTAAGTTAAAACAACTTAGACGGCTCAGAAGAGTTCCTGTCTGCTCTGTGTATTATTTCAGAAGCAAGGAGAAAACCAAAAATGAATGGGAAAATCGGTAAAAAACGAATCATTTTAGTTCTGTCGCTCATCTGTGTGGGGGTACTCATTTTAACAGTATATCTCGTTAATACTGGCAAGCCCTCGTATTCACCGTTTAAGCATGAATTTAATAGTAAAACAGGTGTTGTTACGTTCAAGCTTGACCAGAGATACAGCTTTGATAGCATACAGCTGAGTCTAGGGAATTTTCCACAACCGATTTTTGACAGTGAAACTTCTGAAGTTTCATTCAATGTTTTTGATTTGCCTGTAGGCAAGTACGATTTTGTATATATAGTAGCTCATAATCGAGATACTACGGAACAGAAAGGCGTCGAGTTCGAGATAGTGCATCAGAGTGGCAACGAAATACTGATTCAAGAGTTCCGTAATGGAGTCACATTCCCAGGGTATCGCCATACGTATACGTATAGTTACTAAACGCTTATTTGACAAAACAGCGCGTACGTAAACATTGTCACACACACCCACGCGGCCTGACTGACCGCGTGGGTGTGTGACCCTCTGTAAAAATACGCATGTTAAATAATTGGAATAATTAACTAAAATATGGTATATTGCCGGTAAGGGTCGAATTCATTTTTGCATGTATAATGGGAGGGTGAGACATTGCTGGCAATAATCATGGCGATTCAAAATGACAATGATCGGGAGAAAGCCGCTAATATCTACAGATTATACAGTAGCACTATGCTTTACATCGCCAAAAGGATTCTAATTGACGTGCACCTCGCAGAGGATGCTGTATCTGAAGCTTTTATTCGGATTATCGATAACCTAGAAAAAATAGATATAATTGACTGTTACCAAACACGAGGTTTCGTCGTTATAATAACAAGGAATGTATCACTAGATATTATCAGAAAGCAAAATCGTGGGAAAACGATAAACATTGATGAATATTCCGACTATTCAGAATGCAAGGACCCGGTTTTTGATGATATTACAAATCGAGAAGCTTGTTCCTTGATAAAAAATGCGATTTCAAAAATGCGCCGTAATTACGCTGACGTCTTATACATGAAAATGGAGTATGATTATTCAAATAAGGAGATATCCAAAATTCTATGCATAAGTGAAGAAAATGTCAAGATGCGTCTGAGCAGAGCCCGAAAAGTTTTAAAAGAACAAATCTTGAAAGATCAAGGCTCGATAAACGAAGAAAATCATACTTTGGGAGGAAGGAAAATCTGACATGAACGAAGCAAGAAAAAATGAAGTTCTGTTTGATTCGTTGCTTAAAATATCCCTGGCTGACGCTTTGGAACAAGAAATAGCAGAACTTCCTTCCGTAGCAGAATTGAATCAACAATATAAAGTGTCTCCCGAACTTGACAAACGAATTCATGCGCTAATTGAGAAAAGCATCAGAAAGTCTAAACTTAAGCGGATTACAAAGAGATTTGGTCAGGTAGCCGCATGCATATGCATCGCATTGACAGTGGCTTCAGTCGCACTATTCAGTGTGAGCGCGACAAGAAATGCAATTCTAAATGCTTTTATTCAATGGAAAGAGGAATATTCAGAAGTTAAGTTTGTAGACTCAGGCACGAACAATATCAATTATCGACCGGCATATTTACCAAGCGGATATCAAGAAAACGTAAATGAGAAGTTTGGGAATACGGTTATGATAACGTATACTAATAGCGAAGGCGAGCAGATTATATTCAGTCAATGGCCTTTTGACGCGGGTACATCCCTGGTGGACAGCGAAAACACAAACTACATAGAAACACAGGTATCCGGCGAACAGGCGTATTTATTTGAAGCACAGACCAATGAAGACTCGAACACCCTGATATGGCAATTTAATGGCATGGTTTTTCAATTAACTTCAAAAGTGGACAGTGGCGAATTAAAGCTTATAGGAGAAAGTTTGAAAAAATAACAGAATATTTGGAAATTAGTGCTACTAAATCGTACCTTCTAACGTTTATATAGTCGAGGGATAAATAATTCCGCTTGGAGTGGTCTTGCAGCCACGGAAAGCAAACTCATTTTCGATGCAACGCATTAAGTGACGACAGGGTATACATATCGTCTGACCTTCACGGCAATAGTTTACCGGAACGGAACAGCAGAAACAGTGTCGGGCTATTATGCGGCGTTTGCGGGTTAATATGTTAAACTTTTTGAGCATTGAACCTTACAAAGGGAGGAATAAGAGAATGTCTTATATGGCTTTCCTGCAAACACATATGAAAAAAAACATATATCTGGCTATCGCTTTCAGTTTGTCCGCCGTCCTACTGCTTTCAGGCTGCGGCGTTAACACAAGTAATTCCAATGCTTCGCCTTCAGCGGAGGCGGTCAGCACCCTGCCTGCCGTCAACCAAGCGGAGCCCGCACAAACGACGGCGCCCCCCGCTTCATCTGTCAGTGCCGATGACAACGCGATCCCAAAAGCAACCGCGGAAATGTTTGATCTCACGCCCCTGGATACCGCCCTTTTTGACGGCGCCCTAACTCAGGATATGCCTTACAGCAGCGGGGCCGGTGTGACCTTCCCATATGTGGGTATTTATGACCAATATGAGGAGAACGGAAAGCTCTACGTTATATGTTCTGTCGCTTATGTGCGCTACGATGCCGATGCCGTAACCAAAAGCCTCACATTTGCGGGAACAAGCAAGACATACGGGCGTGCTGTATTAGAGAAAAATGAAGACGGCTCCTATGTCTGTGACGCCTTCGACCTTGTCGGGGAAGGGGAAGGCTACGGAAAAAAGCTACACGAATTCTGCGGGCCGTTGGCAGATTTGGCTGACAAAATTTTAAACGGAGATGTTAATCCCACAAGCACCTTTCCCGATGATTTGGAGTCCCTGTATCGCGAGAAAACAAAATTTACGATTGATTCTCTTAAGGAGGGATAACCTTTATGAAGAAAAACCTATTAGTTGAATAAAAAGCACCTGTGCAGTCAAACAGCAACAGGTGCTTTCATTCACTTACTGGTAGTACGCCCTCGCCATCATTCCCACTCGCCAAACGAATCACATTTCTAAACATTTCTGTTTAAGCCATTTGATTTCATTTGCTTTTGTTTGACGTCAGTTATCCTAATCCTAACGGTAATCTGATTTTCCGCTATCAAAAATCTATCAGTCGGCATTATCATTGGTCGTGCTTGATTCGTGATTCCATGGGTTTGCGGGTTAGCACAAACCTTTCCACTTACTACTTATTTCGATTATACCGCCATGTCACGCGTTCGGCAACACCAATTACTTGAATTTTTCTGTGTAAAATTGATAGCCTCAACTAGTTGACAAGCGGACTGGAACAGGCCGAACCAATTGATCCTGAAACTCACCGGATAGGTGTTCTACTATGGCGTCGATATTTTGATTTCTGAAAGTCTTGACAAAAAGGTCCTCGTGCTGTTAAATATTACTAACGAACTATGGGTGTTTCATCATGATTTCGACGAAAAATATATGATGGAATACGTTCAGTCAAGCTGAGTCTCGAGAGCGGTGGACGAGCCACTCTTTGAAATCAGATGATACATCGGCCCATTTGCCAAGAGCATATGTGCCCACCGCGTTACATAACGACGGTTTGTTTCATGATTTCGGAGATGGTATTTTTTTATGCCAAAAAACAAGGTGTATTTTGTCTCTTTTGTACATATTGGAGGTCATATGAAAAGAAAGGTCTTTATCCTGGTGCTTGTCGTTCTGGCCTTGACGCTAATTGCAGCCTGTTCTGGAAATGCAGCGCTTGATTTCTCTGATCTGGATTACGCAACCAGTATCTACAAGCATATAAATAATGGTGGTGTCACAGATGACACCGGTTTACCATACAACGTAGACGCAATTACAAGCGCGACACTGACAGTAGAGGGTCCCGGCGTCGTTGCCAGCATACCGCTGTCTGTTCGCGAACTGGAAAACAGGACGGCGGGCCTCTTCCGGGGTGTCTATTCCGACAAATCCGGCAAATACATATACGAAGGTGTTGACCTCACGTACATCCTAAAGGAAATGGTCGAAGGCGACAACGGCATTATCCTCACGGATACGGCTTATCTTGTGGATCTGAAAAACTGCAACCGCGAGACGATCGCCACATTTAGGCTGGATGAGGCTTTTGATGCCTCCGCCGATGAGCGCCCTATCCTCCTCGCATATGGCAAAGGCACAAAAGACGGCACATTGGCTGCACCCTTTGTATTTGACGCTGCCAATGAGGCGGAGCACTCCCTCGGCTATGTGGACAAGCTGAAAAATGACGATGGCTGCTTAAGGCTGGTCTACGATCTGAACGATTACGGTGATAATGATAGCTATAAGACCTTTTCAAACGTCGCATACATTTACGTCCGGGAAGATTCCGAACCGGGCTTCAAGCACACGCAGGCCGACGCAGAGACCTATGGCTCGTCCAAATTGACCGACTACATTATTGCTTTCAGGGGTGACGCGCTGGGTCATGAGCTTGATTTCACCGTAGAGCAGTTGGAAGCGCTTTCGAAATGTGGCGAAGACGGCAAGCCTGTGGATGAGGGTATCGGGTATTCTGATTTTTACAGCCTCGCCAACACCAATTACTGGTATGTGAACGAATATGAGGGGCTTGATCTCTACAAGCTTCTACTTTATCTTGGCATGAACAGCGCCGAGGATATAGGCACAGCCGCGGCGAGAACGACCCTTGTCAGCTTCTTGGCAGCCGATGGTGTACCCTCCGCCGAAAGCTTCTCGATCGATATGCTCTCCTATCCCGATGCGTTTGGTTTCTATAAGAAAAACGCGGCGGATATGGGCGACGGCGGCTACAAGTCCACCAACGCAGACCTGGTCGATAGTGGTTACCCTGTGCTTCTGGCTTACGGTGTCAATAATTATCCATATACAATCGGAAAAACCGACGGCGGCTACCTGTCGGGGCTGGCCAATAACGGCGGTCCGATGCGCGTCGTCTTTGGAAAAACGCAGTATAACCACGCCAACGGCTCTTATCAGGTACAATATCTGAGCGATGTTATTGTCGGAAACGACGTCTATTACAACACCCACAAATACACAGACGACAAGGCGCAGATTAAACTTCAGAATAATCGGCTCTCAATCAAAGTCTTCGATGAGGATGGCAACACGTTGACCGACACCTCTATGACGGTGGGCGATATCGAAGATATCATTTACGGCAGCGGTGTTGACGGCGGCACTTACAAAGAGGCCCGGGTCAAGGATTCCTATGAGCTTATTGAAAATGGAGAGCCCGTCACTTCAATATTTGAGGGCGTGGGGCTTGAATATCTGCTCATGCATGTTATTGGTTTGCCAGGCACCAACGGCACAGTCACCTTCTCCGACGGCACAAAAGAAATCACTGTTGCGATGACCGATTTGTTTGCAAAGGGATGCAACACGTCGCTGGATCGTGATGGCCTAACGTCATTGCTGGCTTTCGCGAAAAACGGCTCGCCCATGGTTCCCTCCGTTCAAAGTCAAGGCTATGTGACGGCGTATACTTTAAAACCCTATCTGGACACCGACCCTGTCTCTTATAATGTGGACAACTGCGGCGGGCCGCTGGCTGTTATCATGCCCAGCGCCAATGCTGAGGTTTGCACGGCGTTATCCGTTTTGAATATTAAGAGCATTACAGTCGAGTTGCAGCCCGACGCCTATGCGCATACCGCTGCCCCTTATTCTGAATCGGCGGACAAGTCCGTACGCTTCTACGGCGAGGGACTTTATGCAGAGAAGGTATACAGCGTTTCGGACTTGGAGCGTATGCAGACACGCGCTTTGACACGTGATTACAGTATTCTGAGCAGCGACGGTGAAATGGCGCAGATACGCTATCGCGGCGTGTCTGTGTATGACCTTTTCGGTGATATTGGCTTAAAAAACAATGCCGGCGATGTCACCGTCTACGCTGATGACGGCACCAGCGTCACCTTCTCTCTGTCGCAGCTCAAAAAACAAACCTTTTCCAATTATGCCGCGCAGGGTCAAGAGGCTCTTGGTGCCATCCTCGCATACGGGTCCGGCATAACCGGCGGCGCAATGATGGATGGCAGGCCGCTTGTGCCGGACGAAAGCAGTCTGGGCTATGACCCCCTTTACAAAAATGCCGGCGGACCACTGATGCTCGTCATGCCGCAGGAGTCTGCAGATTCTATCAATGCTGACCTGTGCGTCAAAAACGTGGTCGCATTTGAAGTCTCCGCCAACGACATCGACACATGGGGACATGCCATGAGCGACGTGTACGCCGAGTTCCTGGATTATGCGTTTACCTTCACCGTTAAAAATGACGACAGCGAGTGGTCTCAGGTCTTTACCGTTGCGCAGCTGGAGGCGCTCTCAAATATCAGAGTCCGCGATACATACTCTGTCCTTGAGCTCGGTGCGTGCGAGGGTATCGACATCTGGAAATTTATACAGCTGATTGCCGGAAACGCCCCGGGCATCGACGATCCCGTCTCCGTTACTTTTTACGCAACCGACGCCTACAAAAATGACATTCAAAGTGTTTTCTATAAGGATGGCCTGGTCAATGGCGTTGAGGATGAAAACGGCGACCGCAAAGCGCTGATCCTCGCTTATGCCGTGAACGGGTACCCGCTGGTGGATGATGAAAGTCACGAGGGCTACACAGGTATTGCCGGAAATAGCGATGGTCCGCTGCGCGTCGTAGCTGAGACAAATCAGGGGGCGTCAGTGAAATATGTATCAAAGCTGGTCGTTACCGTTCCGGGTTCCGGAAAGATGAACATCACGGTGGATAACAGCATCTTCGACGCTGATAAATGAAGGGTGTCGCCATGAAAAAATCGATCTCTCTCTTACTTTTTCTTGCTCTGACCATATCCGTATGCGGCTGCGGGACCGGAACACAAACGACGGCCGTCAGTAGCGGTAAGACCGTTACCGACAGCTCAGGAGCGGCGCTCTTAATCCCCGACAACAATACAGAAACGACCATCGCCTCGGTATATGCTGTGTCGGTGCCCTTCATTGTGGCGCTGGAACTATCGGACAGGGTGAAGGCAATTAATGTTAAATCCAAGTTCTGGACAGACAGCGACAAGTATCTTTCAGCCGCCGGCACCGTTGGCCGGGGCGTGGTTGACCTGGAGGCTTTGGCGAAATTGGCGCCGGACGTCTTGATACATCGCTCAAACGACCCGGAAACAGTGGAGGCGGTATCCGTTCTCGGCATAGAGGTGCTGCGCATCACGACCGAGGACCTTGACGACATTGAATACACACTCACGATGATGGGGGAATACTTCGGCGTCTCCGATAGGGCCGAAGAGGTCTGCCGATGGATGGACACCAAATTTGCTTACATTGATGCCCTGGTTGAAAAAATACCCGTGGATCAACGCGTGAACGCTCTCGTCATGGGGGGCGAGCTGGGGCGTGTCGCCGGCGGTGATATGCTTCAATCCTGGATGATAGAAAAGGCCGGTGGTATCTGCGTCGCGGAAGACATCAAGGCAAATCATAACTGGACCAATGTCGGCGTGGAAACGGTTTTTGAGTGGAATCCCGATTATTTGTTTTGTACCGGCTCTACCGGACTTGATTACAGTGTGGACGGACTTTATGAGGACGCTGCATGGCGCGCTGTAAATGCCGTGATGAACGAACATATCTACCGCATTCCTGCCTCTTACGATGCATGGGACATGCCCGGGATCAGCTGTGTCATCGGCACGATGTATATGCTCTGGCGCATGTACCCCGACGCTTTCACGGCCGAAGAGCTGCAGGTACAGATCGATGAATACTACACCTTTATGTTCGGCGAAACGTTTGACGCCAAATATCTCGGATATGACTTGGAAAGCTGAATATGAAACAGAATAACCGGCTAAAAACAAAACTCAATACTGTCTTGATTGAGCTCACAGTCCTATGTCTACTGCTGGGAGGTATTGTTCTGGCAGTATGCGTGGGCAAGTACCCTGTTTCGCCGTCTGAGAGCATTGATATACTATGGCACCGTTTATTGGGCCTGCCGAGCGCGCTTCCAAATATGATGCAAAACGTTGTTTTGGGCCTTCGTGTACCGCGTATATTGGCCTCTGTCGCGGTTGGCGCGGCACTGTCAATGTCCGGAGCCGCCTACCAGGGGATTTTTAAAAACCCGCTCGTCTCTCCAGACTTTCTTGGTGTCTCCAGCGGCGCCGGCATTGGTGCCGCTGCGGCCATCCTCCTCTCACTCACCACAGCATTTGTCTCATTGTTTGCTTTTGTCGGCGGCATCGTGGCCGTACTGCTGACTGTCAGCATTCCGACGCTTATAAGAAATCGTTCAAATATTGTACTTGTGTTGTCCGGCATCATTGTAGGCTCCGCATTGGCATCCGTTTTCGGCTTTATAAAGTATATTGCTGACCCCGAAACGCAGCTTGCCTCTATCACCTACTGGACCATGGGCAGCTTCTCCTATGTCAAGCTGTCAGAGCTTTTGGTCATTTTACCGGTCCTTATGGTGCCCGCCGTTTTTCTCATTTTGCTGTCATGGTGGATTGATGTACTATCGCTGGGAGAAGATGAAGCCCGCACGCTCGGCGCTAATGTCAAACTTGTCCGTGGATTGGCTATCGTCTGTTCGACACTCCTGACCGCAGGCTCGGTCTGCATTGCCGGCACCATCAGCTGGATTGGACTCATTATTCCGCACTTCGGCAGGATACTCGTCGGTCCTTCAAACCGCCGTCTCATCCCGCTTTGCGGACTTCTCGGCGGGTTGTTTATGCTGATTGTGGATACGCTGACACGAACAATCGGCATAGAGGAAATGCCCGTCAGCATACTGACAGGCATCATTGGCGCGCCTTTCTACTGCTGGCTGCTTTTTCGGAAAAGGCAGGTGCTGTCTTGAGTGTCATTTTCGATATCAGAAATATCTCATTTACTTACCCCTCCGTTGATCAGAAGGTCCTGGATGACGTCAGTATTGAGATTGCCGAGGGCGACGTGGTCACCATTCTCGGGCGCAACGGCGCCGGAAAGTCGACGTTTTTGAGCTGCATTCTGGGACTTAAAAAACCGCAGAGCGGAGAAATCATCCTTTCGGGCAAAGACCTGCGTGAAATGACGGAGCGCGAGGTGACTGCCGTTGTCGGTTATGTGCCTCAAACACACACGCCTGCTTTTGAACATACCGTTTTTGACTTCGTGCAGATGGGCTGCGCCTCTCGTATCGGTCTCTTTTCCCGGCCGGGCAAAAAAGATCGCGACGACACCGCGGCAGTGCTGAAGGAAATGGGCATTGAGCATCTTGCTGACCGCCCCTATACAAATATTTCCGGTGGAGAGCGGCAGCAAGCGATCATCGCGCGCGCCATCGTCACGCGACCCCGTATGATTCTTTTTGACGAGCCGACCGCGCATTTAGACTTTGGCAACCAGATCAGGGTGCTGCGAATTATCAAGTATTTCGCGGATCAAGGTTATGCTGTGGTCACCACCACCCACAACCCGGACCACGCAATGCTTCTCGGCGGACGTGCCGGCATTCTTGACAATCAGGGGCATCTCCGCTGCGGTAAAACGGAGGATATTATTACAGAAGATACCCTCAAAAACGTTTACGATTCTGACCTGAAGCTCAAATATATTGAGGAGTTTGGACGTCAGGTCTGTGTATATCCCAATTTGTAAGCAAAACTCTTCGAAAGAAGATTTTTAGAACCATTGACGATTAGAAAGGAAATTTAAATGAAAAAGTCTATTTCTCTCATTCTGGCGCTCATACTCGTTTTGAGCCTCGCAGCCTGCGGGCAAAAGGCAGCAACGCCCTCTGCTGCCGCAGGCCCGTTGGCCGTAGAGGTCAAGGGAGTCACAATCCCTGCCTTTTCCGTCACCGTTAACGGTATCACCGTCGACCAATCTGCAATGGCTTCCTCCCCGATGTACTCCGTACAGGCGACAAGCGTCAACAGTGCAGGTACTGAATCCACCACCACTTATGTCGGTTTCACAATGAGCGATGTTATCGCCGCCGCAGGGCTTAAGGATACCTACGTCTGGCTTGAGGCCGCCGCTGATGATGGCTATGCTGTTACGGTCAAAGATACGACAGTTGCTGCTTCAACAACGCTGCTGGCTATGACCAAAGACGGCGAACCCTTTGGTACCGCACCTTGGTTCGCTCCCTGCACCTCTGGCACAACCGGTGACTACCTCAAGGGCTGCGTCTCTATCCTCGTGAACACCAAAGAGGGCGCCCCGGAAATCAGTGCCGCTCCCGCCAGCGACACGAGCAGCGCGCCATCACCCAGCAACGCGCCTGCTGATAACGGCGGGCTGCCTGAGATTCAGGATAAAACGGACAAGGTTGAGTTTGCCCCGTACTCTTTCCTCGTTAACGGCAAAGCGGTCACGAATGACACCCTTAAAGGTCTTTCAATTTACAAAATCACTGTTGTTGTTGAAAGTAAGACCGGCGAAAAGTCTGAGTCGACCTACACCGGCTACACACTGGCAGACGTGCTGAAAGCCTGCGGCATGGAGTCCCTCACCTCCGTCAAGGTCAAAGCCAACGATGGTTATGAGACAGAACTGATGGCCGAACTGATAAGCAGTGCGTATACCCTGGTCGCAATTGAACAGGATAAAGCAGTCGGTGAAGGCGGCACGATCTGGGTAGCTCCCTGCAGCGAAACTGCCTCAAAGAGTTACTGTAAGCTGGTCGTGGAAATCACCGCACAATAAACATTCTTGACACACAGGGATATGGCGGGCGCGAAGCGCCCGCCATATCCCGATATTCATAAAGGAGTGTCTCTGATGAAAAAACGCCTGCTCTTTCTCGCCTTCATCTTGCTGATGGCTCTTCTCACCGCTTGTGGAACATCCCCGACGGTTCCGGCACCGGTGCCCTTGCCGGCGGCGGAACCTGATGCGGCCAGCCAGTTCGGTGTAGACAAGAACATCAATATGAGTACAATAGACAACTGGCTGGGCCGGGACGATGTGGTCTATCGGGACGTACGCATGCTCTTTGACCCGGCGGATTTTGGCGCCATCGGCGGCGAAGCGAATCTGACCCGAACCATCAGCGGCTTTAAGATTGTACCCTACCCTTATATTGCGACGCTGTCCGCGCTGCCTGTCACCGGCGCATATGACAGTGACTGCCTGTTTCTAGTGACGTGGGGGCAGGATGGTACTATCATCTCAGCTAAGGCAAATTTTGAGGAATCAACAATGATTCTTGAAGAGCTGTTTCCAAAGGATAAAGCGATCTTCCTCATGTGCGGCGGTGGCGGCTATTCCGGCATGCTGAAGTCTCTCCTGTTTTTCCTTGGATGGGACCCATCGAGGCTTTATAACGTGGGGGGCAACTGGAGCTACACCGGTGAGCACAAACAGGAGCTTATCGTCTA
The DNA here is from genome assembly GCA_942492735.1 of uncultured Eubacteriales bacterium. Lineage (GTDB taxonomy): Bacteria > Bacillota > Clostridia > Oscillospirales > Oscillospiraceae > Sporobacter. The sequence goes on along the minus strand of OW818648.1, from coordinate 1,701,273 downwards.
TCCCGAGGATGCAGACGGCGACATCATCTACGCGACATGGCGCGCTGACTACGCCTACATCGATTTCTCCCGACTCAACGCGGTTCATCAATGATATGAGAAGATTGAAATCTAGATTACTGCCGCTAATTCTTGCTATTATTCTCCTGCAGGGATGCTCTTCGTCCGAGAGCGTGCCAGAGAGTGCTTTCACCGAATTAACCTATACACACTATTCCTCCGGCGGTACACCAGAGGCGTATTCTGCTGTCATTCTGTTTGAACAATCCTGTTCCACCTTTACGGCATATCAGATTGCTTTCTCCTCCTGCACCTGCCGCGACACCCTGGTGAGCTATTACTCCGTTTGCTATGTAGAACTACTCAATACCAAAAAAGCGGCTGAGGATGCGGCCATTCGCACTATTTCTTTTGGAGATAACATGGGGCTTTACGGTGACAGCAACCCTAACTACTACAATTCCGAGTACACGGAGGCATACATGGACGAAAACTTTGTCCAGCGATTAGTCGGTGCTTATAAAAGCGAATTTGACACCTGGGAGGGGTACGGCAGTCAGTTATTATGCGTTGACGCGGATGCGATGACAGGAGCCACGGTTTCCACAGGGAACATCACGTCTATGCTTAAGAGCCTTTTTGAGTATCATGCTGAGAAATATTATAAGGATGTGCACACATGATAAACGTCTTTCTAACCGGTGTGGTGGGAGTGGGCAAATCGACTGTCATACAAAAGGTTCTCGCCCTTCTGCCATCAGTTGCCTGCGGTGGCTTCCGGACGGTCAGTTCAACGCCGATTACCGAAGGCGCCAGATTTGACGTGTTTATTGAGAGTGTATGGGAGAAAACGCACCGAGACAGTGCCCATCTGGCAGGTACGCGCTGGGGTGACGGGCGTTTCACACCTTACCCAGAGACCTTCGATACAGTCGGCGCATCCATTCTGTCTTCACCGCCCGTTGACGCGGCCCTTATCTTAATGGACGAGCTGGGCTTTATGGAATCAAATGCAGCGCTGTTCCGCCAAGCCGTTTTGAAAACACTGGATGGCATACCTCCAGTGCTCGGTGTCATAAAACCCAAACACTCTGAATTCCTTGACGCCGTACGCGCACACAGCCGTAGCAAAGTTTTTGAAGTCACTGGTGACAACCGCGACATCCTACCCTTCCATCTTGCGGCGCTCCTTCTAGCAACCACCAATACAAAATTCGGGTAACAAAAACCACGCTCCAGCTCCGGCGCAAAAGTCCTGCAATTCTCGAGACTTTTGTGTGCTGATTTTTGCCGAACGTGCCAGTTTAGAACGCAGAACCATCCCCCTTTACCTGCATCCGTTAAAGAAATTCATTATCTATTAAGTTGAAAGTAATTTTCTCCCCTACTTAACAATAGAAGGGGAGTAGCCAAAAAGTAGCCAAGTATACAAAAATACGGTATGGAAATCACCGCATTTCAAAAACACATTATTACTTAAAGTGATATATAGCTATGCTTTCATATGGACTAGATGGAATTTACGGAAGCAATTATACGGTATCGACATAAAGTTTTTATTCTTCAGGGGTTCAACTCCCCTCCGCTCATTGTGGGAAAAGGAAATGTTTCTGTGTGGAACTTGACTAATGTAGTCGATCCCATTGATAATCTTATTAAAGTGGCAGCACTTAATGTATTGAATTATTATTCAGTACATTAAGTGCTGCCACAGACAGAACACAATTATATTTTGGTCAAATTCAAAATAGGCAACCGCCGCCCGCAATATGATCTCTTAATCATTCTGCGGACGATGCTTCATATGTATTAACCAATATTTCTGTTTTATATTTCATGCAGGCATTAGAATGGCATCAACGATCACCCCTGTTATCCCGCTGTTTAATAGCACGCTTATGCTCCTTTTCAGCCTGCTCATGCCGCTTAACTTCTTCCAAAGTTTTCGAGATACGCTCTGGGCCAAGGGCTCGGCTAACGCGCTCATAATCGCCCGCTACATTCTGCAAATTTTTATTTTCAAAAATGTAGTCCTCCAAACGGCTCGTAAGTGTAACGTTCTTGTTGACCTCCCTATTGAAGGCCCCCTGCAGGCGTTCAAATTTTCCAGTGAGTTCTAAATATGAATGGTAAACCGAACGGAGGACTTTAATGAGTTTCTCCAGCAGAGGTTTGGCTTTTTTCTCCCGGTAGGTCTTACCGGACTCCAACGTTGACGCATTGGGTAGCACTTGCTCTGGGTCTCCAGAGAAATCAGCCGCCAGTTTTTCTATGCTCTTCATCATAGGCGCAAGATTTTTCAGCCGGTCTTTTACTTCCTTCACTTCCTCCTGGACGTCAGTTTTTTCTTCCTGAAGATGTACAATTTCATCCTGCACCTTGGATTTGGCAGTATCAAGCGCTTCAAGTCGGTGCCGCTCCTGTTCAACCTTGAACTGCGTTACGGTCAGATGCTCCTCAGAACTACCACGCTCACCTCGTTCCACATCGTCATAACCTGCAGCTCGCATAAAGTTGAAAACATCATCCTGAAGAACGCTGTAGGATTTTCGGAGCACCGCCTTGCCGTTTTTTTGTAAAATCGGATCACCATCTTCATCTAGTGCAGGCTTGGATATCCACTTCTTGCTGCTGCTGACCTGAGTTATGGTTTCTTTGACTGTGCCCACCAAGGACGGATCTTTGCATCGCTTCGACCAAAGGACATGTTTCTCTATGACGGGGATATATACGACATGCATATGGTAGTGAAAGACATCACAACCCAACGCTTCAGACATAGCCCGATTTCGCTCATCGGCATGCATGACCGCGGAGAGTATATACTGCTCACCGCCGACGATTTCTATAGCTGCCCTATACGCATCGCTATAAAACCGCTTTGCATAGTCATACCCGCCACGATTGTGGAAGTATGCTGAGTTTACATCGAAGATCACCTCGCCGTACAAGTTAGCATCGTCCTTCAGCCCGCGAGTAGAAATTACCTGGCTCTCCTCCAGCATCGCGAATATCTTTTCATAATCGTCAGCAGATGTTTTGAAATGGATATTGGAAGCGGCGCGTTCCGGCACAATATCCGGATTTGTATAGTATTCTTTTTCGCGTTCATTATGTCTTTGGGTGTTACCAATTTTCGCATTTGACAGGTTGACATTCCTTGCGCTAATGCGGTCAACACCATCATTTCTTGCCATAGGCGTTGTACCTCCATTTTTGAGTTTCTATATAAGCTGTACGTTGCCGGGGAACGCACTTTTTCAAAGTGTAATAACCCACTATGACACTTTCATCCGTACCGGCTGCAAAGTGCCGTGGGCTGTCTGTTGACAGGGGAAAAAGTGCGGCTTCTGCGGAAGCCTCCGCCGTGGTTTGCATGTGGTCCCCCACATTGCATACCGCGGCTCTGCAGCAGCGAGTCGTGCACGACTCGCTGCTGCTCGTGACGGCCGTGACGATCGTGACGGTGTTTTTGACACCGCCCCCGCTCCCGAAATCATCGTCACGACCGTCACGATCGTCACGCCTTAGGTGAGATAAGTATCAATTTTACATATCTACCGGAATGGATTCGGTTACTCTCATAACGGATGCCATGTTCCTGTTCGAGGCACCCGGCGTTAACATTCAACCGTGTAGTCAGTACGTTGGGCTTCATATCCAGGCCAAGAGCAGCTACCAGTTCCGTAGGACTGCCATACCATTCCGGTTTTTCTACTGTCACCAGCCGAGAAACAAAATCCAAAATCGGATCGAGTGGAGCCTTCCAGAGCTCTGTTTCCGTGCGTTCTAGCTCCCAGGATAGATGATCGGGATCTCGTTTCAGATAAAACCGCTGATCCTGCTGATCGCGTCCGGAAATATCCAGCGTCGCTGAATTATCAGTACGGTTTTCCTTCTGAAGCAGAAACGCGCCATCCGCTGCTCCAAGGAGGCCATTGGTCCCGGAGATCATATCAAACTTATCGTCGGCTTGTTGCTTCCTCGTGTGATGTACCAAGAGCAAACAAAGGCTGTTACGATCAGCAAACTGTTTGAGCTTTCCGACCACCTCATAATCGCCGGCGTAGCTGAGCTTTTCGCCGCCTGCTTCCCGGATTTTTTGAAGCGTGTCTATGATAATCAGTCTGGTATCCGAATGCTCCCGCACGAATTTTTGAAGTTGATCTTCAAGGCCTGAATTGAGTTGCTTGGCGCAGATTGCAAAGTGCAGATTGTCCGTACCCTCTACGCCGAACATCCGAAATAAACGTTCCTGCAGGCGGCGATAGTCGTCCTCCAAAGCAAGGTACAAGACGGTACCCTTACCTATCTGATAACTCCAGATTGGCTGCCCTGTACTGACATGGTAGGCAAGCTGGGCCATTAAAAACGATTTGCCGACCTTTGGTGCTCCCACAAAAAGATACGTTCCCGTACAGAGTAGGCCATCGATGATGGCGGGCCTATTCTGGTAAACATTCTCATAGAGTTCATTCATGGAAACGGTGTGCAGATAGGCAGGGTCGTTCATTCGCCACATCATACGCAGCAGCTCTTCGCGATTCTTTTCTGGGGGATTGTTTTCAGAAATTTCTTCTGCTATACTTTGTTCAAAGCTTTTTGAAAGCGGCTGTTCCCCGTCTGTTAGCGCAGACGGAACTCGGACAGCCGGTTTTTCTTTTTCAGCCGACATGTGTTTCCTCCTTCAGGCCATCCAAAATATCAGCAATCATATTAATCGTCGACAGCAGCTCTTCGTTCACGAGACTCCCTGTCTCAATACGCCGGAGCTCTGTTAGCACGACAGCTAGCTGATCACGCAAAGCTTTGAAAACACGGGGATTACCCTGCACAACCACGTCCCTGCAAAGAAGTCTCCTGGTGATATAGTCTTGCTTGGTCAAGCCTGTCAATTTAACTGCAATCTCAATTTGTTCGTCCTCCTCTGGTGATACGTGAAACGCCACCGTTTTGTTTCTCCAGCGGCCCAGTTCATCTCGATTTTTCAATGACATTGTTAAAACCCTTTCTGTATTTTTTCCAAGTTGAGTTTATTGGCCATATCCGTCTGTCGTGATGGGAACAGATGGGCATAACGGTAAGTAATATCAATGCTCTCATGCCCAACGCGATCGGCAATTGCTAATGCCGTGAAACCCATGTCAATTAGGAGCGAAATGTGGCTGTGACGAATATCATGGATTCTGATTCTCTTGACCCCTGTTTTCTTACTGCCTCTGTCCATTTCATGCTTTAAGTAGTGCTTGGTGATAGGGAAAATCCGACTGTCCGGCTCAGCACTGTAGAGCTGCTTCAGATAATCCTGGATTTCTTCACATAGGAATTGTGGCATCTTAATAATACGATTGCTCTTTGGCGTTTTAGGCGTTGTGACAACATCCTTGCCTTTGAGACGCTGATAGGACTTATTGATCGTCACTGATTCAGACACAAAATTAAAATCTGCCGGAGTCAACGCCAGCAGCTCTCCCTCGCGGATACCGCACCAGTAGAGCATCTCAAAGGCGTAATAGGACATCGGCTTGTCCATCATGGCATCAATAAATCTTAGATATTCGTCTTTCGTCCAGAACAGCATTTCACGCCGTTCCTCCACGCCCATGTTTCCCGCCTTGGCTGCCGGATTGAGTTGCAAACCATAAAACTTAATGGCGTAGTTAAAAATGGCGCTAAGCTGGTTATGCACAGTTTTCAGATAGGTCGTAGAATACGGTTTTCCCTTAAAATCTGTCAGCCCGCGTATTTCATTCTGCCATTCTATGATATCTTTCGCCGTAATCTCCGACAGCTTCCGCTTTTTGAAATACGGGAGGATCTTCTTCCGGATGATGCTCTCTTTTGTCAGCCAGGTATTCAGTTTCAGTTTGGGCTTGATGCCAGTTTCATATAGCGTCACGAAACTCTCGAAGGTCATATTGACATCCGCCTGCTTCTGCATCAGGAACTCCCGTTCCCATGCCTGCGCATCCCGTTTGGTGTCAAAACCACGCTTGAGTTTTTGCTGTCGGTCACCCCTCCAGTCAGTGTAGCGGAACTGAACATACCAAGAGCCATTTTCTTTGTTTTTAAATGCTGCCATTAGTCTACCTTCCTCTCATTTTGGTATCGGGTTCCATAGAACTTCTCATAGAAGAACTTCCGGTCAATTCGGCCTGAAATAGTGATACAGCCTGTTTTCTTTAGCTCTTCATTCAGTTCTCGGATGAGCTTGTATGCGTAGGGCTCCGAAACCCCCAGTTCGTTTGCCACCTCAGCCACGCGCATAAACATCTGTCCTGCCATTATGATTTCACCTCCTTCCGTTTAAACTAAACTTATTTGCTTAGTTTTTTGATTATATTAAACTTATTTGTTAAAGTCAATGGCTCTACGGTAAATAATTAAACTTTTATGTTTAGTTTATCTTGATTTGTACTAAACAAATATGCTATACTGCCTTTAAAGACAAGTCTGAATGGAGTTGACTGTTATGGCGATTGGTGAGAGAATCCATTTCATCCGCAATTTGCGCGGCATGACACAAAAATATCTTGGTATTTTGGCGGGTTTCCCTGAGAAAGCTGCCGATGTCCGTATGGCTCAATACGAATCAGGTACCCGAACACCAAAGACCGATTTGACCAGCAAACTGGCCGAGATTATGGAAGTCTCCCCTCAGGCTCTTGATCTGCCCAACATTGACAGTGACATCGGTCTGATGCACACTTTGTTTGCTCTGGAAGATCTCTATGGCCTCAAGATCGGCGAAATCGATGGAGAAGTGTGTCTGCGACTTGATAAGCACAGGGGCACAACCTATGCGGCTATGTTGACAATGCTTAATTCCTGGCGACAGACAGCTGCGAAGCTGGAAGCCGGGGAGATCACGAAAGATGAGTACGACCAATGGCGGTACAGATATCCCGAATTCGATACCACGCAAAAGTGGGTAAAGGTTCCTTCTCAGGAGTTGAGCGACATGCTGGTCAAAAAACTCAAAAAATAAAAACGGCTCTGCTGACTTCGTACAGAAAATCAGCAGAGCCGTTTGGCTCAAACATATAGGATTGGTTCAGGTGAGATTCCTATTTCCCACAAACCACTGGCAAGCGGGTAATAAATAAGGCGCTCCCGGTTTCACACCTGCTATCAAACTGCTATCAAACGGTGATATTGTTGTAGTAAAGTCCAGCATTTGCAACGCTTTTCCGGATTCTTTACTTATTCCCACTCGATCGTGGCCGGTGGCTTCCCGGTAATATCGTACACGACGCGGCTGATGCCTTTAACTTCGTTGACGATGCGGGAGGCGGCGCGGCCTAGGCAATTGTATGAGATTGGGACGACCTGGCAGGTCATGAAGTCGGTTGTTTTGACGGCGCGGAGCGCTACTGTGTAGCCGTGGGTGCGGAAGTCTCCCATGACGCCGACGGAGCGCGTGTTGGTGAGGACGGCGAAATATTGGTCAGCCTTCTGGCGGGAGCGTTTCATTTCCGCTCTGAAAATGGCGTCGGCCTCACGGAGCATATCGAGTTTTTCCTTTGTGATATCGCCGATGACGCGGACGGCAAGGCCGGGGCCTGGGAACGGCTGACGCTCGACGAGGCTTTTCGGCAGACCGAGCTGACGGCCCAGAGCGCGCACCTCGTCTTTAAAGAGCCCGCGCAGCGGCTCAACAAGATTTGTAAAGCTCATATCCTTTGGCAGACCGCCGACGTTGTGGTGGCTTTTGATGACGGCAGAGTTGACGCCTGATTCAATCACATCGGGATAGATTGTTCCCTGCGCCAAGAAGCGGATTTTCCCGAGTTTTTTGGCTTCATCCTCGAAGACCCGCACAAACTCCGTACCGATGATTTTCCGCTTTTGCTCCGGGTCCGATACATCCTTTAAAAGGTTTAAGAACCGGTCCTCCGCATTGACTCGAATCAGATGGAGGTCGCGCTTTGAAAACGCCTTCTCTACCTCGTCGCCCTCGTTTTTACGCATAAGTCCGTGGTCCACGAAGATGCAGTGGAGCTGACCGGGTATGGCTTTGGCCAGAAGCGCCGCGCAGACGGAGGAGTCGACGCCGCCGGATAAACCGAGAATGACATGCTCCGAGCCGACCTCTTCGCGTATTTCGCGAATCATCCTTGTTTCATAGTCGTGGATGTCATAATCGCCATTTGCGCCGCAGACCTCATACAGAAAATTCCGGATGATCTCCGTGCCGTTTGGCGTGTTTTCAACCTCCGGATGGAATTGCGTACCGTACAATCGTTTCTCCGCGCTGGCAATGGCCGCGTTCGGGCAGTTGCCGGTCGACGCAATGGATACGAAGCCTTCCGGTAATGCGTGAACCTGATCGGTGTGGCTCATCAGCCCGATCTGGTTTTTATCGAGTCCTTTAAATATCGGCGACGATGTGTCAACCGTCACCTTCGTCCGCCCGTACTCGCTGACAGAGCAAGGTTTCACTTCACCGCCTGTCGCGTAAACAATCAGCTGCAGGCCGTAGCAGATACCGAGAATCGGTATACCCAGCTCAAAAAGCTTCGGGTCGCACTTGGGAGAGCCCTCACAGTAGACACTGTCCGGACCTCCGGTGAGGATGATGCCGATGGGATCAAGCGCACTGATGTCGCCCGTCGCTATATCGCCGGGCTTGATAACGGAGCAGACGTTGCATTCTCTGACCCGGCGCGCGATCAATTCCTTATACTGCCCGCCGAAATCCAAAACGATGACAAGCTGATTACCCATAAAATCCTCCTCATATAATTAGCATGAATCCGCATATTGTAGGGCGCGGCATCCTTGACGCGCCACCGTCGTCGTTCGTTACGGCGCGTCTGGGAAGCCGCGCCCTACGCAGCTACTTTAATTTCCGATAGTATATAATCTTTTGATGGTAACACTAAGCCAAAAGCCTGTCAATAGTTATGAGCCAGATGTGGGACAGCCATCTGAAGTCCGCCGTTCTTTATTTCTCGTAATTTTTCAATAAATCTGTTGACCTTTCAACATTTCCTGTGATATACTCACTTTACCTGTCGGCAGATGGGTTTATTTTGTGTGCTTAAAACATTGTTTTTTGCACTTAAACCAACATACTGTCAATACAAAGCAGGGAGGCAAAACATTATGGAGGTGCCGAAATGCGCGTAAAAGTTGTTCTGAGATGCAACGAATGCAAACAGAGAAACTACAACACGATGAAGAACAAAAAGAACACCCCGGAAAAGCTGGAAATGAACAAATTCTGCCGCTTCTGCCGCAAACACACAGTCCACAGCGAAACAAAGTAACCTTACATCAAATGGAAAGGACGTGTTTTTAATGTCAGAAGACAAGCTGGACCAGCCGAATGTCAAATTGCCCGAAGGCAAAAAAGCTAAAAAAGAAAAGAAAAAGCGTAAAAACCCCATAGCCAAATGGTTCCGCGAGATGAAGAGCGAGCTGAAGAAAGTCGTTTGGCCGACTCGGAAGCAAATTCTCAACAACACAATCATCGTTCTTGTCATTGTTGTTGCTTCGAGCATTGTTGTGTGGTGCGTTGACCAGGCAGGCGTCATTATTGTCAACACGCTCATCAAGCTCGGAGGGGCCTAAACATTATGTCCGAAGAAGCAAGATGGTATGTCGTCCACACGTACTCCGGCTATGAAAATGCTGTTGCGGCTACCATAGAAAAGGCCGCTGAAAACAGAAAAATGCAGGATTTGATCCTAGAGGTCAAAATCCCCATGGAAACTGTCACCGAAATCCACGACTCCCAGGCCAGGACGGTTGAGAGAAAAACCTTCCCCGGTTATGTCCTCATCAAAATGATCATGACCGATGAGAGCTGGCATCTCGTCCGCAATGTGCGCGGCGTGACCGGTTTTGTCGGTTCAGCCAACAAAGCGGTTCCTTTAACAGAGGATGAAATCCTGTCACTCGGTATCGAGAAGCATGAGATCATCGTTGGTTATGAAGTCGGCGGTACTGTCAAGGTCATTGACGGCCCACTTGTCGGATTTCTCGGCACCGTTGAGGAAATTGAACCGGATAAGAGCAGAGTACGCGTCATCGTGTCCATGTTCGGGCGCGAAACACCCGTCGATCTCGATTTTGACCAGGTCGAAGCAGTTAAGTAGCAACGCATTCCAAACGTTAACAAACAAACGTAAAACCGTTTTTTGCCGGCTTTAGCCGAAATCGGCTTGTAATGTCGGCAAGTGGGAGGAGCAAGCACAGTTAAGCAGTTGACTGATTCAAATAGCGCAGCTATTTGGCAGCCAATTTGCTTGCAAATCGGCTTCACTCCGCCAAGATACAAAGCGTCAGGCTTTATATCACCACATTTTATATAGGAGGTGCTCACACAGTGGCACTAAAAGTAACAGGACTTGTAAAACTTCAAATTCCTGCCGGTAAAGCAACACCGGCTCCCCCGGTAGGTCCGGCACTCGGACAGCACGGCGTCAACATTGGTTTATTCACAAAAGAATTCAATGAGCGCACAAAAAATGATCTCGGCATGACAATCCCTGTCGTTATCACCGTTTACTCCGACAGAAGCTTCTCTTTCATCACGAAGACACCTCCCGTGGCCGATCTTCTCAAAAAGTCATGCGGCATCGAATCAGGCTCCGGTACCCCTCAGAAAGACAAGGTGGGAAAGATCACCAAGGATGAAGTCCGCAAGATCGCCGAGATGAAAATGCCCGACTTAAACGCAAGCAGTGTAGAAGCCGCGATGAGCATGGTTGCAGGTACCGCCCGCAGCATGGGCATCGTTGTAGTGGAGGGCTAAATCATGTTTAGAGGAAAAAATTATAAAGAGAGCGTAAAGCTCGTTGACAGAACACAGCAGTATGAGGCCCCCGATGCGTTCGGCCTCGTTATAAAAGCTTCAAAAGCCAAGTTTGACGAGACGGTCGAGCTCCACATCAAGCTCGGCGTTGACTCCCGCCATGCTGACCAGCAGGTTCGCGGCGCAATCGTCTTACCGCATGGCACTGGTAAAACCCGCAAGGTTCTCGTTTTCTGCAAAGAAGAGCGCCAGCAGGAAGCGCTTGATGCCGGCGCCGATTATGTCGGTGCGCAGGACATGGTTGACAAGATCCAGAAGGAAAACTTCTTCGATTACGACGTCGTCGTCGCATCGCCCGATATGATGGGCATCGTCGGACGCCTCGGTAAAATCCTCGGCCCTAAGGGTCTCATGCCGACGCCGAAAGCCGGTACGGTCACACCGAACCTCGCTCAGGCCATCACCGAGATCAAGGCCGGTAAGATTGAATACCGTCTCGACAAGACGAATATCATCCACTGCCCCATCGGCAGGGTATCCTTCGGCGTCGAGAAGCTTGTGGACAACTATTCAGCGCTCATCAATGCCGTCATCAAGGCAAAACCGTCTGCCGCCAAAGGTCAGTATATCAGAAGCTGCGTCACGGCTTCGACGATGGGCCCCGGCGTAAAAATTAACGCCCTCAAGCAACTGTAAAATTTACAAAACGATTAGGCTGTCCCGTATCGGATCATACCGATACGGGACAGCCTTTTTTAGTCATATAGCACCGCAATGTGACAAAAATGTAATGAGGCTTTGCAGGTTTTTTTCTATACATACAGACTAAACAGTGATATCATAGGATAACCCTTATGGAAGATAAAGTTAATGGAGAACGCATATGGACATCATCGAAATTTTAAAAGCCGTTATACTCGGCATTGTTCAGGGCATCACAGAATGGCTCCCCATCAGCAGTACCGGACACATGATTCTGGTCGACGAATTCATGAAGCTGAAGATGTCCGACGCTTTTACGGAGATGTTTTTCGTCGTTATTCAGCTGGGCTCCATTTTGGCTGTCATTTTTCTCTATTGGAAAAAGCTCCTGCCGATACATACCGGGAAAAGCGAAGGCAAGTCAAAGAAAACTAATGAATCCATATGGAAAAAAGATACTCTTATCCTGTGGCTGAAAATCATTGCCGCGTGTATCCCGGCTGTGATTGTCGGCTTCTTAATTGTTGACGTCGTTGATGCGCTCTTTTATAACTGGCAGACGGTTTCAGCGGCGCTGATTGTCTACGGTGTCTTATTCATCGTTGTCGAACGCTGGAACAAAAATCGTGCCCCTGCCGTTGCGGACCTGAACAAGCTGCGTCTTAGAACCGCAGTTTACATTGGATTGTTTCAGGTGCTCGCGCTCATTCCCGGGACCTCCCGCTCCGGTGCCACGATTTTAGGCGGCATTCTCGTCGGGACCTCGCGGACTGTCGCCGCGGAGTTCACGTTCTTTCTGTCGATCCCGATGATGATCGGCGTCAGCGGCTTGAAGCTCTATAAGTTTATGGAAAACAACACCTTCACCGGACTTGATATAGCCGTCCTTCTGACGGGCGTATTCGTCGCATTTATCATCTCTATGATTGCCATCAAGTTCCTGATGGGTTATATTAAAAAGCATGATTTCAAACTCTTCGGCTGGTATAGAATCGCGCTTGGCGTCATCGTCATCGCCTATTTCCTGATTTTTGCGTAACGAAAATAGACCCACGTGTCATTCCCGCGCAGGCGGGAATCCACGTACCCCACATACACATCAGTCCCACATAGGCGAAAATCCTAAAAGGTCACAAGATTCCGCGAGAAATGGATTCCCGCCTTCGCGGGAATGACAGTGCGAGGGAATGCCGATGATGGACAATAATACATCGGGACGAGGGACTGGTTAGCAATTTTAATGATTATATTAAGGCACGACAAACATTGATTTTGTTTATCGTGCCTTAATCTGTTAATAACGTTATCTGCCGGCGAAAATAATTCTCAGCCATTGCGCATTATAACATGCTCTCAACTTAGACAACCCTGGCGATACTTTTCAGCCAGCAGGCAATACAGCGTGACCCATTTGTTTGGCTCTCCCACTTTTCCGACCTTCCAGGGGCACTGCGCCGGTGTCCAGGCAAGAGCGTATCTCCCTGCCGAATCCTTACGGCTCTCCATCACGTCCCACGCGTCCTTGAGCCTTTTGTCCCGGCCGTAACCCATTTTACTGAGCGCGTACAGAATCTCCCAGAGATTCGCCCGCCATATAATCGGAAATGAATCACTCTTCATATCATCGTTAACAAAGCGGGTATGATCATTATTTCTGAAAATACCGTTTCTGTTCAGAAAATAATCAACCAGCCGCAGGCATCTCTCATGCTGCCAATACTCCGGCAGCTCAGAGAATGCAAGGAGCGCCTTGACGGCTCCGCGAACGCAGCTTTTTGGCGGTTTGCGCTTCGGCTTCTCATGCATATCGCATAAGTAGCCGCCGTCCTGCCGTACTGTATTGAGCATCAGGTCGACTGTTTTCTGCACTCGCTCATCATCACGGTAACCAAGCAGAACAAAAGCCCTGATATTATAAGTATACATGCAGGAGATATGGTGCCACCAATCGCCGTCGTCCTTTTGCAAGCCGAGATACCGTGAAGCAGCATTCTCGATTTGCGGATGGTCCCGTGTCATTCCCAGCTCGGCGCAGTAAGACAAACAAAAATGCGTCGTGCCGAAGCTGCCATATGGCGCATCATCACCAATCATCACACCGGTGCGTGGGTTTTTCTGCAGCCAATAGCCGTCAGGATGCATCGCGTTCAGCAGCCTTTTGACAGGCGTTGAATCGGCAATCAGTCTCTGTGCCTCAAGTGCCTCCTCCGTTCCGCCCTTGTCCACGAGCTGGGCAAGTGTCCGATATCTGACAGATGGATCACAAGGCTCAAGCAGCCATTCCAAAACATCCATACTATTCATCCTTTCCAACGGAAAAACGCTCATCTCGTAGGGAACGGTCTTGACCGTTCCTCCGCGCCGCACACACGGGGACGGAATGGGTAAACCCATTCCATACGGGAAATGCCGCCCTTCTCCTATTTCAACAAAAAGACGATTTTGGTCAAGAGCTCATTTTCCGGAACTTCTTCCGGTGCATTGAGATAAAACTCATAACACACACCTGTTGGGATCAATCCGTTATCACCGATCCATTTTGTCAGCCCTTCGTAAGCCGCGCCGAGCTGGGTATAGGCACCCCGATAGACACAGGAGGCCTGCTTGCCTGCCGGGATGCTGCTTATTATTACTTCGCCTTTCCCAACAATCGGTTTTGCCACAGGGACACCGATCTCAACATCGAGATTCTGCATATCCATATTGTAATAGCCTACGAATGGGGCGCCCGCAGGGCTATCTCCGATTTCGCCGAGATACCGGAATATCACCTGATATGCTTTTCCGAGTGTTGCCTTTAAATCGTCCATTGATGTGTGCGTGCGTACAGAAAGCACGGGTTGCTCATTTTGTTCGGTCATTTCGAACTTTAACATAATAATCCTCCTAAAATGTGATAACACAATTCTAGCATCATTAATATGACGTCTGTATGTCATATTAGATTATTATGAAGATCAAAATCACGAATCACAACAACGCGACTTTTCCGTGTCAGTGTTACGCGGCACAAGGGACAATCCTCAGCCGCCATGCGACTTCTTTGCCAAAGGAGCCTTATTTAGGGGCGATTATTGTTTTCACCCACTGTGTTCCCCTGCTTATTTATTACAATAGCTTTTCGTCATAGCCCGCCCTGCTGCCGCCGACAAATTTCGGGCGGGTGCGTGCGGCGTTCACAGCGGCTTTGCCAATATGTGTCGTTTTAAGCCGGAGCGGTACGGCCACTTTTTTCAGGTGCATGCCGATCAGCGTGCCGCCGATATCGATACCGGCGTCGGCGCGGATTTCCTCAACGGCGACGGGGTCGCACAAGCCATGATAAGCGGCTGTCGCAAAGGACCCGCCAGCCTTCGGCTGGGGAATAACATTGACAACATCGCCACCGCCAATGGCCGCGCGCTCAATGATGACAGCCCTGTTTAAATGCTCGCAGCACTGCGCGGCCAGATAGATTCCCTTTTCTTTCAGGACAGCGTATATTTCTTCAAAGACGGCCTGCCCGATTTCAGGGCTTGACAGGCTGCCGACCCGATGCCCGGCAATTTCGCTCGACGAGCAGCCGATGATGACGATCTGGCCTTGTTTGAGCCGCGCCTCCTCACAGAGTTCTTGGGTAAGATTCCGTACCTCGTTTTTTATTTCTTCAAGCAGTGACATCTGACAATCCCCTTTCCGACAGCCGGGCGTGTACCTCGGCATTTTGTATTATTGACAATTATAGCTGAGGCCATCGATTTTGTCGACAGCCTCAGCGCCATTTTCTAATCTTCTGTTGTCATCAGGTGTAATTCTTCAAGTCGCTGTCTGTCGCTTTTATATGATCGATGAGCCAGGCTGATATAATCTGGTTTATCTTTATAACCATAGTAATATTGACACCATTCTCTGTTGCTTCCTTTTTAAGCTTGGTGACCTGGCCCAAAAATTCGGTGTGTTTAAATTTGTGCTGCTGATATTTCGGGTATTTGATTTTCAGCTGATATGCTTCTTCGTCGGCAAAGTGCTTAACAGTATATGAGGCTAGAAAATCGAGAATTTTCTTGACTTCATCCGAACCTTTTCCATGGTTACACGCATCTGTGAGTTTATCAAGCTGATCACAAAGCTCTCTGTGTTGTTTGTCGATTGTCGGTACGCCTATTTCCAAGCTGTCTCTCCAAGTCATACATATCCCTCCGTCTTTTTGATCTTACTTGTCATTATCGAAACATATCGGACCAAATAAAGAGGTGCTGCCAAATAATTTGGCAGCACCTCTGAGAAGCTTATGAATGTCCTGTAGAACCGAACCCGCCGCTGCCGCGGTACGTATCGCTTAGAGCGTCCGACTCAACAAAATCGCAAGATAGTACGGGTGTGATGACAAGCTGCGCAATTCGCTCGCCCGGGGAAACTGTTTGCGTCACGTCGCCGTGGTTATGGAGCGCGACAATCAATTCGCCTCTGTAATCGCTGTCAATAACACCGACTTTGTTCGCCGGAGCGAGACCTTTTTTTGAAGCAAGTCCGCTGCGCGCATAGACGAGGCCGGCATACGCATCCGGAAGCTCAAGTGTCAGACCGGTCGGTATCATGGCAGTTTTCCCTGGAGCGATCATCGCTGCTTCATCCAGACAGGCATATAGGTCCGCGCCTGCCGAGAAGGGAGAGCCATACGTCGGTATGACGGCATTGGCGTGTACTTTTTTTATTTTCACAGCGATCCTGCTCATATGTATATCCTTTCAGTCTCAGCTATTGAATACCGAAATAAACCTTTCAAGCATCGACGCGACCTCAGCCCGGGATGCCAATCCAAGCGGATCAAGGTTTCCTCCGGATCCTGTGATGATACCGTTTTCGCAAGCCCACTGCATCGCGGCTGCGGCATATTCCGATATCTTGCTCAAGTCAGTATAAGCGGATAAATCCAAATTGGCAAGTCCCGTATCATATCCCTTGATCTGCGCATAACGGTAAAGCAAGACGGCAATCTGTTCCCGCGTGATGTTATTGTATTGTCCGAAGGTCCCGTCCGGATAACCTGCGACGATGCCGTTTTTTGCCGACCACGAAATATAGCCGGACGACCAGCCGTCATTCTTGACATCCGGAAAGCCTGTTTCTTCGGTCTGGTCAACGAGGGCGTCTTCCATCCGTCCGAGTACGGTGACAAACATTGCTCTGTTCATCACTGTAGCCGGCGCGAATTCGGTTTCCGAGACACCATATAAAAGGTATCTGCCCGATACGAACATAACTGAATCAAAGTACCATTCGCCACCGGCAACATCGTGAAACCCGTATTTGACAATGTACTCCGGCGCAAGTCTCAATACTGTCGGCAGCCCGTTATCTAAGTAACGCTCGATCTGAATTGCATGCCCGACACCGGCCCCTGTGGAATCAATGATAATTTCACCGTTGTTGTCGGTTGTGTACTGCATGCCGTCCCATGTGACAGTTGCTTGGGCAACAGGGTTTTTCATTATATCTATATTTCCCATATCGTCGACGGTTGTATCGTCACTCGTCACCTTTACAATACCGTCTGTGATCATTCGTGTCAGGTCGATCTCGGGATACTGAAGGAGTGCTGCGTCCCCGTAATATATGACGATTTCGTCACCCGACCCGATTTCGGCAATATCCGGCGCTTTGCCGGCATTCTTACCGTTCACTCTGATCATCCAGCCATCATCAAAAGGACTACCGATGCTTTGTTCCTTAAGTGAGCCGATCTGCGTGATGCGGGAATTCTCTTTCTCATTGATAACAATTGCTTTTGGCACTTCCGGATTGCTATTATAGGTGTTGATGACATCGCGCATGGTGATTTTTTCAAAATAACTGACTGACATTGCGCTGTTGTAATAAAGGTTTTGATTTGTCCCCTCAATTCGCAAACTGATAACTGCGGAATTAATATCGACAGCTGCTGTTGTTCCGGTTAATAATATGAACGCCAGCAGTACTGCCAGAAGCCTGAGTATGCGGTGTTTCATTTATTCCTCCTTTTTATTTCGCATCGACCGAACGTAAAGACGCCATCATTATTATACCCCATGGATACAAATTTGTAAATATTCGTTTTCAATTTGTAATATTCGTAAAAGGCTGATTCGCAAATTAGCTATTATTACCATATATTGGATTTTTTCTAACAGTTGAGCGAAACTTGTATCCATAATAAAAAGACCACCTTACTTTTTGAGTAAGGCAGTCTTTCCGCTTTTATTCTATC
Source organism: uncultured Eubacteriales bacterium (assembly GCA_942492735.1). GTDB lineage: Bacteria > Bacillota > Clostridia > Oscillospirales > Oscillospiraceae > Sporobacter. Next base: position 1,683,583 of record OW818648.1, on the reverse strand, counting down.
TGTTCAACGATATATTATCCATGCCGTTTTGTTCAAATTCTTCGATGTATTCGTCAATTCGGCTCGTGAGTTCGCTGAAATTTTCAGGGCCGATCGGTTCGAAATCCATGTCTCGTCTCGCCAGTTCTTCGGCCAATATCTCAAAAAATACGGTATCTTCGTAATCGGCTACCGCTTCATGAATCCCGCCGTTTTCGAAGGCTGCCGAGGGAACAAAGCGGCCTTCTTTTTTTTCAAAGAGCGTATTCATCCCCGCCTTGGCGCAATGAGAAAAAATCAGATTCTCAACATGATCATAATCTTCAAAGCGGTCGGCGCCGCGTGTTGAATTCAAAATCCAGTTCCCGATATATACCATATCCAGAAGACGCCTTAATTCCTTGTCTGTCAGTTCAATATTCATTTTGGCCCTCCCAGCTTCATTCTTCGTCTGTATAGTATAGCAAATTACTTCCGAAAATTCCACACATATTATTATTATTGACTTGTTTTATTTATGGTAACATCGCTGAATATCAGCGATGTTACCATGCCTTGCGGCGCGTCCCGCGCCGCGGCTTGAATTAAGCGCACGGGCGCGAAGCGCCCATACGCGCAATAAAATACTTGCTTTCGCAAGTATTTTAGCATATCATAAGAAAGACACTTTTTAATTGACAATTTATTTCTGCGTCTTATTGCTGCAGATTTATCGATATTTGAATGGGAATGATATATGAAAAAAGTTTTAATCTCTATAAAAGGCTTTCAGTCGGCACAGCATTCGGACGAAGAGAGTTTCGAGCTTGTGACAGACGGCGAATATAATCTGAACGATGGCATTGTGGAATTCAGCTATATGGAAAGCGAGCTGACAGGCTACGCCGGAATGAAAACCTCGTTTGTCGTCGAACCGGACCGTGTCGTCCTAACGCGAGCGGGCGGACTCAACGGCGAAATGATTTTCACCGAAGGCCGCAAGCACCATTTCGTCTATGAAACAACGTACGGATCACTCACAATGGGCGTCGATACACAGAGTATCACGCAAGAACTCAATGCAGACGGCGGCAATCTCGAGATCCATTATGCCATCGATGTGGACAATATTGTGATGAGCCGAAATTCATTTAAAATCAACGTAAAGTGAAACAAGTTTTACATGACCTGTAGGAGGTTAATATGGCAAATCTGATAGACGCGGCGAAGCTCCGGATAGACGAGCTCATTAATCTAGCATATGAGAAAACGGCCTTGACGGGAGTTCTTCCGTCAGGGTTCAGTTTATGCGGCGTTGTTGAAATCCCAAGAGATACAGCCAACGGCGATTACGCCGCGACGCACGCCCTTGTTGGCGCGCGTGATATGAAAATGCCGCCGCGCAAAATCGCGGAGGCAATCACTGGGCATTTAAGTCTGGATGACAGCTATTTCAGCAGAGTCGAAATAGCCGGCCCCGGCTTTATCAACTTCTTCTTATCCGACAAGTGGTACCGCGAAGTGCTTCAGACGATTGAGGCCGAAGGCGACACGTACGGCGCATCCGATATCGGAAAAGGCGAGCGCGTGATGGTCGAATTTGTTTCGGCGAATCCCACGGGCCCGATGACCATCGGCAACGCCCGAGGGGGCGTCCTCGGTGACACATTGGCCTCTGTTCTCGAACGAGCTGGTTATGACGTCTGGCGAGAATTTTATGTCAACGATGCGGGCAATCAGGTAGAGCTCTTCGCCAAATCGATTGAAGCCCGCTACATGCAGCTCTTTGTCGGTGAGGAAAACGCTCCATTCCCCGAAAATGGCTACCACGGCGACGACATCCGCGAACTCGCGTCACTCATCAAGGACCGTGACGGGGACAAGTATGTGACGCTGACACCCGAGGACCGCGCTGGCGCCTTTATCGCTTTCAGCCTCCCGCATAATATCGCCATGATGAAAAAGCATCTGGAGCGATACCGCATCAATTTTGACAGGTGGTTTATGGAGAGCGAGCTGCATGAGAGCGGCTATGTCGCCGAGACAGTAAATCTCCTCACCGAAAATGGTTACACCTACGAAAAAGACGGTGCTATATGGCTCAAAAACAAAGAGCTCGGCGCCGACAAGGACGAAGTCCTTCTCCGAGCAAACGGTTTTTATACCTATTACGCCGTGGATATCGCCTATCATCGCAACAAATTTATCGTACGCGGCTATGACCGTGTCATCGACATTTGGGGTGCCGATCATCACGGACACGCGATACGCTTTAAATCGACGATGACGTCGCCCGCACTCGGTATTGACCCCGACCGTCTTGAGTTCGTCATCATGCAGATGGTGCGCCTCGTCAGAGACGGCGAAACAGTCAAGGTGTCGAAGCGGACCGGCAAGGCTCTGACGCTTAATGACCTTTTGGATGAGATCTCCGTCGACGCCTGCCGCTTTGCATTCAGCGCCAAGCCAGACACGCATCTCGAATTCGATTTGGGTCTTGCTGTTCGTCAGGATAGCGAGAACCCTGTCTATTACGTGCAGTACGCGCACGCGCGGATATGCAGCTTGATTGCGGCGCTGAAAGCTGAAAGCTATGATGTTGCGTCCGTCAAGGATATTGATGTATCCGTCCTGTCATCGGAGGCCGAGCGCGAGCTTTTACGGCAGCTCTCCCTGCTTCCTGAGGAGATCAAGCTTGCCGCGCGCGACTATGACCCGTCACGCATCAACCGCTATGTGGTTGAGCTGGCAGCCCGATTCCACAGATTCTATAACGCCTGCAGGATAAAAGGAGAAGCGGATAACATCCTCGCTGCCCGGCTGAAGCTCGCCGACGCCGTCCGCATCGTTATAAAAAGCTGTCTGGCCATTATCGGTGTAACAGCGCCGGAAAAAATGTAGAACATTATAAGAAATATACAAAAAGAAAAAGATTCTTCGCCTGACGGCTCAGAATGACAGGTTTTGTCATTCTGAGGAGCGCAGTGACGAAGAATCTTTTGCGTTATAGATGGTGTATTCAAATGTCTGCTATATAATTCTTTTCCTGTCGTCAGGTGTTGCGATGCGGCCGATGATTGATGATGCCTCCGTTTTTGTGATGACACTCTCGGGGTGGAAGCTGCCGTTTTTATCGGTTTTCATCAAGACACCCGCTCTGAAAAGAAGATAAATACGATCACCATAGCCAATGGTTTCAATGACGTCAGGAATATCGGACACGAAGTTGATAATTTGAAATTCCGCCCTTGGGACTGAGCCTGAGAAAATATACGCCATCTCAGCCCGTGTCGCCAGTTCACTATAATCGCCAAAGTCGTTATTCTTAATAATCCCGTTTTTGATCGCGTACCTGATATAAGGCTCGTACCACGGCGTTACCTGCGGGAAGCGTCCGCTTCCTCCATAATAAATATTGTGCAGCACAGACGCCATCTTTATGGCCTCGGAGATTCTCAGTAATTCAGCCGGATTCTTCTTCTGGGCTTCCGATTCCTCCGATATGGCAACTTTGCCTTCCTCGTCAATTTTCCCCTTGCCGGCTGGGACGATATTGCCGAAAATATAAAGCGAATATGGCAATTCAGTCACTTTTCGGAGATTTTGCATGCTGCCGAACAGCGTGTTCGCCGTACGTCCGCTCATCACCTTACCGCCGGCCAAAGCATCTGCTGTCAACCGCGCCAGTTCGTCTTCTGTAAAAATGACATCTTGAGCCGTTACCGGCACATCTGTCATCCGCTTTATGTCCTGGCTATTAAGCGGCTTCGTCATGTTAATGAGTGTCTGCTGGATGATGCCCTGCTGTGAATTAACAAGCAGCGTCTTGTCAATAGACGCCGTGTTATTTTCGAGCGGCGCGCCCTGGCCGCTTTGCGCATATGTTGAAACCGGTTCATCCCCGCTGCCATTGCCGAGCGGATTTGCTTTTACTGTATTCTGCTGGGATGGGCTTGTTTCGTCGTTGCTCAGCATATTCAGCAGAGCTTCCTGGAGCTCCGGCTCGAGTGTCAATATGGCCTCAATATCAGATGCCGAAAGCTGACCGGTCGCAAGACTCGATAATAGCGACATGTCCTGACGGACACTTGCGCTTGTCGCCTCTTTGGGCTGTGACGCTTGCAGCTGATTTACAGCTTCCTCGGTGATGAGCTCCGGTGTAGTCAGTGTCACGCCCTTCGGCAAAATATTGATGTCTCCGTTTTGCTGCGCTGTTGATTGTGATAAAAAGTTCCTGACTTTTTCACTGATGAGATCTATATCGCCGCCACTTTGATTTGGCACTTTAATATTCTCCGCCGCCCCTGTCTTGGGATTCAGCCGATATATTTGACGCATTGTACTCTTCCCAAGCATCTCATAATTCTTCATTCGGGACATTTCGCGTGCGATTTCAGCAGCAACTGGTGCATTTTCTTCATTGCTGAGGCTTAGCGTATACGCTTCGGCGAGTGTCGCACCCGTAAATACGTCCTCGGAATATGCTGTTTTGCTGGCGGTCTTAGGGACGTTAGCTCTACCGTCGTTATGGCCTCTTATATCCAGGCTCAGCGTAAAGGGATTATTGAGCATTTCCGTTGTCGCGTCATCGGACATAAAGCTGTTTGACGGCAGGGGCATAATTTCCACAGGAGGCCCTTTTATGCCGCTCCTGTCGGATATCGTCGTCTGTTCAGGCATAATTGGAACAATTGATGTCAAGCCCGAGAATATTCCGTCCATGCGGCACCTCCTTCACTAAAACGCGTTTATTCGTACTGCTTCTACTTTTATTATCGGTATATTTGAATATTTCTTGAATATGGGACCGACAAACAACCGGGGACCCAAAACGATACACTTTTGGATCCCCGGTTTTTCTTTTTTCTGTTTTCTATTTGTCACTCAGGCTTCCAGGTTCTTTGGGTTGGTAAATATAAAAGATACAAGCCGACGATGCTACCACGGTTGCAAAGAAAACAGCAATGATTGATATAACCGCAAATATCGCTTTTTTCATGTCTAAACCTCCTTTATATTAAATCCAATGTCAATCAAAGTAATGAACCTCATGCCATTTTTAGTAAGCATATATGTTTGCCAAAGTAAGATAAAGTGAATACAAAACGATAAGCTTTGAAACCTTTCATTATGAGGCGCTAAAATAATGAAGGCATATGTTAATGCGGTATATATTATTAATAAAATAGTGCTTTGTCTTCTCAGCCTCTTAATCTTTTCAGGTTTTTGTATCGGCTTGTTGGGTGAATCAACCGGCACTTTTTTGTTGAAGATAATAAAACACAATATAAAAACAAATAAAGGAAGAGCAAAACTTATGTATATATTAATCGAAAAACGAAATATATATCTCGATAACATGGCGAAAAACGAAATAGATAGAACACTAATGATAATACAGCTATAAATGGACCGAGAATGCGCACCTCCGGTTGATTTTTTAAGAAGGCCGACTCCGAAAAAAATAATAAGAGATTCATACCAAAAGTCACATATTATGCCAATAACAGAAATGAGGAGCGCAATAACGAAAATTTGAAAGATCGCCGTGAGTCCGTAGGCAATTACTGCTTCTTTATCTTCATCATAATGCATCTGATTGGCTATTTTACTAGAAAGTGTTTGTGCCATCTTCTCCATTTTCAACACTCTTTTTCCTCTTGAGTTTTAACAGCGCAAAATACGAGACAGTTATGAACAGTGCGAACAATATGGATGATGGAAGTGCAATAATCGATTTGCCGATTCTGTCTTTCATCATCACGTCAACTTTATCCGGTCCAATAATACTGGTCATAATGAAAATGCTTAATAATTCTGTAATAATCAAAAGAATCGTTATCGCGACGATCGACCTGATTGAGGCCAAAGCAGGCATCTTCAGGAAAAAAATCGCTAACAAAAATAAACAAACGAGTACAAGTATCGTGTGAATACCAAAGCTAACAGGCAATAACCTCACTAAAATCGAAATAACGATACATAAAACGCTTACTGCTATGTATTTTTTTGCTTCTACCTTCTTCAGACAAAACGCATATATCCCAAGGCAATATGCAAACCCCTGCAGAATATATCCAAGGATATATTCAAAAAGAATGATTTCAAAAATCTTCATCACTCAACCCTACTCTTTTTTATTCAATTCCCAATGGACCTCTTGCTTATTATTAATATCTATTTCCTTTATAACAAAAAACACAATAACAAACGCAAACGAATGGATGAGGATATCACCGATGCTTAAAATGCTATAACCGATATCAACATAATCAGTCAGGAACTTAAATCTCGTTGATGCATCGCCGACAGCATGGATGGCGTCTGCCGTTTTTATCGCTTTTTCATTATAATAACCCGTCAGTTTTGAAAGTGACGCATATACAGGCATTTTTCCGCCGTTCTGAGATATGACGAATTTATTTAGGAGCGTACCAACAATGATGAGTCCTGCCCCCAGCAATCCAGGCTTGTACAATTTATAAGCCAAAAATGGAATGACAAGCGAAAAAAGGTATATGCTTTTTATGTATCCGGCATACTTGATCCAATCGTAGTCGTGAAAAAATATGCAGGCCTGGAAGTAGAGCATAACAACCGTCAATAATGCGAACGGATAGATCGAATAAGCCTCCAGCAGCGGTTTCAGCTTGTACCCTTTTATTTTTGCCAGTACCAGGGCAAAAATTATTGCAAATATCATTTATCTACCATCCGGATTTATGTCGTATATATGTAAATTTTATCAATTTTTACATTATTATGTAATATCGCCCAATTATCCTCATATAATATTATATAGGGTTTACAAAATTTTTCAATATCTATTTATTTCACCATCTCTCTGACCTTCCAATATAACGCAATAACCCCTATGATTTTCAAATCACAGGGGTTACTTAAAAGCTTCGTTACCGCTTTATTTATTCAGATTGCCTGGAGCTCGGCAAGGACTCTATCAATCTTTTCCTTCGGATACCGGCCCTTTGCAAGTTCAAGCACGGCTGTAAGGGTCATATTTTTGCCCAACTGCAGCATGATAGGGCTCGCTACCTCAGGAAACTCTCTTTTGAGCAGGGCTTTGGCGTCCGGATTTGAAATAATTTCGCCGACTGTTATTTCATTGTTTCTTAAATCCATCCTTATGCCTCCTTAATGAAAAATCCATACCTATCATATGTTATAGTATAGGATTTCGTTAACGAGACAGTTTAACCGAAAACAAGTAGACAGCTGTTTGGGCTTGTTTATCAGCACAGAAGAACCGTCAGACTGTGTTATCTTTGTCTGGAGAAACAGTCGCTGCAATATACCGGTCTTCCGGCAGAGGGTTTAAACGGAACCTGTGTGCTTTTACCGCATGAGGCACACGTTGCATCGAACATTTCTCTGCTTGTTGAACCGCCCCCGAACGACCTGCCGCCGGATGAGGCGCCGCCGGCCTTACGTGCTGAGCGGCAGCTCTGGCATCGTGTCGGCTCATTAGCAAAGCCCTTCTCAGCATAAAAATCCTGTTCGCTTGCCGTAAATTCAAAAGTGCTGCCGCAGTCCCTGCATGTCAGTGTTTTATCTTTGTTCATAATCCGATTTCCTCACTCTATTTTATTATATCCAAGTGTTTGAATACTGGATATATTTTACATTATATTTCGCGTTTGTCAACATAATATTCCATATAAACACTTCATGCCCAAAACCCTTTTAGTCATTGAAATTATTTATAATAATTCGTCCCATATTTGATAGTCTCGTCACTCATAATGGCCATTGTCTTCAGGAACTTATTCCGATCACTGTAAAGGATCATTCCCATCATTGCATAATTCCCGCTCGGCGCATATTTGTCGATTGTCTCTCGGACACTGGCTCTAAGCTCCTCCTCAGATAAATCCATATAAGCGAATGGCCCTTTCATGTCATATCCGCCAATAAAGGCAAGTTTATCACCAAGCTCTTTCTGAAGACGGAGAAGATCATTTTCGGGCTGACAGATTTCCCAAGCCTCCGAACATTCGTCGATAAGGTCGGGGATAATCGCTTCACATTTCCCGCAGATATGAGTGCTGGGGATCACGCCCATCGCGCGCACCGCATCGTTAAACTTCTTATGCACGGGCTTGATGAGCTCTCTGTATTTTTCCGGCGATATGAAGGTTGAAATCTCTGTCGCCACATCATCATAAGTACAGATTGAGTCCGGTTTGAAGTATTTGACCGCTCGCTCGGCGACCTTTATTTTATAGTCAGTAATGGCGTTTAAAAGCTCGTAGCAGGCTTCCGGTTCCTCATACATCGCGCAGAGGCCGTTTTCGAATCCCATCAAATGGGCAAGCCTTAGAAAAGGCCCATTCCACATGCCGTATTCCACAATCTGATTGTCAGGGTTGAAGTTTTTGAGCTGTGTCTTGGCCTGGCCTTCCCAGTCGTATTCATCCAGATCAGGGAACTTAACGGTCTTCTTCCAGTCGCAAATATTATTCAGCACGATGTGACCGGCTGCCGGCACTCCTTGCCCAAGCGCAGACTCCGATGCCAGCCATTTGATCCCGAAGCCGTCGAAACCGCCTCCAACCGGGCCGTTCTCATAGTACTCCAGACTACCGCCGACCTGGCACATATCTGTCTTGAAATTTCCAACATGATCGTGCGGTTTGTGGTTCAGTATTGCCAGCATGTTTTCTCTTCGGTTCATGACTAAATCATACTCCTTTATAGTATCTGTAACTGGTCACCTACAAAGCGCCGCAGCCGAATACAGTCTTGTTGTACTGATCTATTTCATCGTTAATGAATTTATCGGCATGTGGATAAATCGTTCCGGGGCCGCCGTAGGTAATGCAGGGGATAAAGTTGCCGTTAGGGCAATACGTTTCAAGCACGCGCCGTGTTTCCTTGCGGATTTCCTCTTCCGTGGCGTTGGGTCTGTCCACAATGGCTGCGTCAATGCCGCCCATAAGCGCCATTCGTCCGTTCAGCTGTTTCTGTAACCTAACAATATCGTTCTGGGGCAGCACGCCCTGCCAGACATCGATGTGCAGGTCGACCATGTCCTCGACGATCTGCTCGCAGAAGGAGTCGGAGTGGTGCTCGATGATGACGCCGTGATCGTGGACGTAACCGTAAGCCTTCGCGAACTGGGGCTTGATGAAATCGCGCCACAGCTCGGGCTGGATAAAAAGGTTCAGCTTGCTGCCCCAGTCGTCGTGGGAGTGGAGAACGTCGGGATGGACATGGTCGACCATCAGCTTCATCCCCTTGTAACGGTACTCGCCGATCGCCTCACACAGGTCCATCATGGCCTCCGGCTCCGTCATGAAATTGATGAACATATCCTCAAAGCCCATCAAAAAGTGCAGTCGCTCAAAGACACCCGTTGGCGCGAAGGCCATCACGAGGTTGTTCTCGTGGTCGATCTCCGCGACACGCTTCAAATAGGGCTCCCACAATTCATCCTGTGAGCAGTTGGCGATCAGATCGGGAACCTTAACGAAATCACGCCATCTTGTAATGTCTTTAATGACTTTGGTTGCCTCAGTGACGTGGGGCATGGCAGCCGGCTCATCGCCCGGCCATAGGATCTCCGTTCCCCAGAGATCCTTCGTCGGCATCATACCGGCGTAACGCTGGCCGCGAATAAACAGGGCAACCGGGTCGCCGGGGAGGAATACAGTCCCTTCGAATTGCTTCACGATCCTGTCGGGTTTTCCGCCGCGTTTAATCGTTTCAAGAAAGTTTTGTTTTAGGCTAAGCATATTTCCCCTATATCATAATTTATTTGTAAGAATAACGCACGGCTTATCCCTGTCTTTTCTTCAATGTAAAACCTTCGAGCTGGCTTTGAGTGACTTGAGTCTTGCTTTCTCACGGAAGAAGTCAAACGTCAGAGCAGAGATCAATAAAAGTCCGCTGGCGACGATCTGATAGTAGGAGTCTAGCCCAACGACGATGAGGCCGTTCTTAAAGCTGTTGAAAAGCATAAGACCGATGAAGACACCCAACATGCCGCCTTTGCCGCCCACGAACGAGACGCCGCCAAGCACGGACGCGGTAATTGCGTCTAGATCAGAGCCTAAGATGGCTGTGGGAGATCCATTGTGCATGCGGGATGACAACAGCGCGCCTGCAAGGCAAGCGATCACACTGTTGTTGACAAAGAGGATCGTGGTGATTTTTTTAGGGTTGATGCCAGCGAGGCGGGCTGCGTGCGGGTTGCCGCCTGCCATATACATCCGGCGTCCAAAACGTGTGCTGGACAGGAGGAAACCGTAAGCTGCCAGAAGAACGATTGTGATGAAGAACGGCAGCGGTATAATACCAAGAATGTTTGTCGAGCCGAGAACCCAAAACGATTTATTGCTGTTGGCAATGTTCTCGGCATTCGTCATAACAAGACCCAGCCCACTCAATACCATACTCACACCCAATGTTGATATGAAAGCGACAAAGTTCAGGACATTGGCAAAAAAAGCATTGAGAAGACCAATAACGGCGCCGAAACACATTGTGATGAGCAGAGCCGGGACCCACGGTATTTTCCACTGCAGCAGAAAAGATATAATAACACCAGCCATCATACCTACCGCGCCGGCAGACAGATCGATCTCTCCGCTGATTAAGAGGCAAGACATACCGACAGCGATGGTTCCCATTACAAATGCCGAGTTAAATACATTCTTAATATTTCCAATTGAAAGATAGTTCTTATTGAGAAGCTGGAAAAGAATAATAATAATTACCCATACAATAACCAATGTAAAGTTCTTTGAGGCGAATATTTTCCTAACTCCTTTTTTTCTTTCCATTACTTCCTCCTAATCTTTCATGGCGAGCTCGAGAACGCGCTCTTCCGATGCCTCTTGCCTGGTCACTTTGCCCGTGACGCGGCCGTTATGCATAACAATAATGGTATCGCTCACATTGAGTACCTCGGTCAGTTCGGACGATATGAAGATCACACCTATCCCTTGTTTGGCAAAGTCGCATACCATTTGGTATACTTCAGCCTTTGTCCCAACGTCGATGCCCTTTGTCGGTTCGTCCAGAATCAGTATCTTTGTTACCATCTTACTGGATGTCCACCTGCCAAGGATGATCTTTTGTTGATTGCCTCCCGAGAGTTCTATAACCAGTTTGTCCACCGTCGGCGTCTTGATTGAGTACTTCTGAACCGCTTCCTTAGCCAAGTCGTTCTCTGCCTTCTCGTCAAGGAAGATTCCCTTCCTGACCTTCTCAAGTACCGGCATACTCACGTTGTCGCGGATGGATCGGCCAAGGACGAGTCCCTGCTCCTTCCGGTCTTCCGGACACAGCGCAATACCGTGCTCGACGGCATCCTTCGGCGATTTAAAACGCACTGGTTTGCCTTCCATCTTAACTTCGCCCGATATGATTTTATCCGCCCCGAAAATCGCGCGCATAACCTCGGTACGTCCCGCGCCGACAAGCCCGGCAAAACCCAGCACTTCGCCGCGCCGGAGCTGGAAGCTTACGTCGTGTACGACGTCCGTGACGAGATTATTCACTTCAAGCAGAACGTCTCCCAGCTTGTCGTTCCGTCTCAAATTCGCATATGTATCTCCGATATCGCGTCCGACCATCGCCTTTACGAGTTCCGTCTCACTCGTTTGGTCGGTCGTAAATGTCTTCACCAGCCGCCCGTCCTTCAGAACAACGATGTCATCTGTAATCTGGAATATCTCCGCCATACGGTGCGACACATATAGGATGATCTTCCCGCGTTCCCTCAGCTTCCTAATCAGCTTAAAAAGTATCGAAATCTCCTTGTCTGTCAGCGGCGCCGTCGGTTCGTCAAATGCAATGATGTCCGAGTCCCGCCTATAAGCCTTCATGATCTCGACCATCTGCTGATACGCCACAGATAGATGCCCCACAATGTCTGACGGCTGGATCGGTAATTCAAAAATATCAATGATCTCCTGCGTCTTACGCCGCAGTTCGGCTTTATTGATTATACCGAGCTTGTTCTCGGGCAGATCCTCCAAAAACACGTTCTCCATCACATTCATCGCGTTCACCAGTTGCCGCTCTTGATAAATAACGCTGATGCTCGCTTTGATCGACTGAAATGGTGACGTGAAATTCTGTACTGCGCCGTTGATGCTTACATGTCCCTCGTCAGGCCGCACATCGCCGCTTAATATCTTTAACAGCGTGCTTTTACCCGCACCGTTCTCTCCCATCAACGCGCTTACCTTGCCCCCGCTTACTCGGAAGCTGACATCATTTAACGCTTGTACGCCAGGGAATGCCTTGCTTATATTTGTAAATTCGAGAATCTGTTCCACCAACTTATCTCCTGCCTTTCTCTACAAGGTCCTCCAATACGACCAAATCATTATTTTTACGAGACGACTTTCTATTAGCAGTGTCTCTGTTAACCCCTCAACACCCTTGGTTTCTTGACCCTTTTAGCGTTTCTGTTTGAGATGTAATCTAATGTCAGGGCTAATAGAAGGAGAAGACCTGACGCAACTTGCTGCCAGTACGGCGAGACGCCGGTAACGGTCAAGCCGTTGTTGAATCCGTTAATGATGAGGAGGCCAAAGAAGCAGCCCAACATACCGCCAGAGCCGCCGCCAAAGGAAATACCACCTAATATGGCAGCTGTGATTGCCGGTAGCGCATAGGAAGATGTACCCGTGAGGTCACCCACCTTCAGTCGCCCCGCATAGAGGATACCCGCAAGAGCACCGAGCGCGCCGCTGTTAGCGAAGAGGATATAGGAGATTTTTTTCGGATTCAAACCAGCAAGACGGGCAGCATTTCTATTACCGCCGCAGAGGTAGATACTTCTGCCGAACTTTGTTTTAGCGAGAATTATGCCATAGATTATGATAGCGAGCAGTGAAATGGTAATCGTTACAGGAACCTCACCGAAGATTTTTCCAGTGCCGAACCACACAATTGTCGGGTCATCGATGCCGATTGTCTTACCATCTGCAATGATAAACGCGAGGCCTTTTGCGATAAAAGAGCCAGTTGCGAGTGTGGCGATGAAGCTCTGGAAGCCAAGCTCATTGACCAATACGGCGTTGATCAATCCGAAGACAGCACCGAAGATCAGGCAGGCCAGAGCAACAAAAAACCATGGCAGTCCTGTGTTCAGCAGCAGCCCGGCGAGTATAACGCCGGCAACAGCGCCGACATATCCTGGCGAAAAGTCGAGTTCACCGGAGATGATAAGCAGGCCTTCTGCTACGGCAAACAGTATATAAAGCACCATCGAGTTTAGAATATTTCTAATATTGGAAGGTTTCAGATAAGAAAAATTCTTAGATGCAAACGTAAAAAATAGGACGATAACTGCAAAGAGAATGATTAACGTGAATATTTTGGAAGTTAAGAACTTCCGGATTTTACTTTTTTCCATAGCTTTCTCCCCCTAATCCTGCATAGCGCGTTTCTCTTTTAGAAAGGCAGCCAAGCACATTATTGTGTGCCTGGCCGCCATGCTAAGCGTCGCCTTATAAATGTCTGATTAGTTTATGCAATACCGGCTTCCTGCAGCACTTTATCGAAGAACGCCTTATAGCTGTCCTTTGTGACCATGACGGGCGGGATGGCATAGAACGTGACCGTATCACCAGGTGCCCTCAGCGTGGACCACAGGGTGTCGATTGTCGCTTTGCCGTCCAGGATTGCGATCAAACCGCAAAGGGGCGGGATCAGGTACTGATAATCGGAAACGGCCATGCAGGAAACCCAACAGCCATCATAACCGGCATCCCACTGACTGACCAGCTGATTGCTGCCGACATCCGTGACGAGAACGGTCTTGTCTATATTCATTGTTTCCGCAGCGCGCGCGGCGCCTGCGCCATACTGCTCGATGCATGCTGCGGCAAACCAATATTCCACTTCGGGATGCGCCGCAAAAGTCGCCGAGGCCAGATCATATCCGGTTTGCTCGTCCAACTTGCCAGCGACGCCGTCCGCTTCGAAGACGGGGTTGCCCGGAAGCAGTTTCTCGAACTGAGCCTTGGCACCTTCAAAACGGTCATTGAAGTCTACGTTCACCGAGAAGTTATAATCGAGGAGGCCGATCTTCGACGTGTCGATATCACCCCAGTATGTTTTGTAGTTGTCGAAGAGCCACTGTACTGTGGTTGCACTGGCGAGCACGCCCTCGATACCAGCGCAAGGGATGATTTCGCTGCCGTTATCGTCGCGCACGGAGTTCAGTATGGCGGTAACGGGTTTATTCGCCTCTTCCAAAACCTCTATGAAGCGCATGCGGGTCGCGGGATCGAAGACCATCAGGAAGCCGTCAGTACCTTGATCGATTAAAATCTCGACATTTTGCAGGTAGGCGTCCATGTCGTTGTTGGCGCAGTAGGATGACGATTTGATGTTGAACATTGTCTCATAATCCTTAAGACGATCTGCTATGTTCTGCATCGTCACATTCTGCCTGGGATAACAAAAAACGATGTCGTATGTATCTCTAGAGGCTGGATCGACGCCGCTCTCGAAAAATCCGACGGAGTTCGCACCGGCCGATATGTCAGCGATTGCGCTGGGCGAGGGCTCCTGTGTCGTGCCGGCCTCGGACGGGCTGGCCGCGGGGGTGCTGCTGCTCGCGGCAGGCGATTCTGTTGTGGCGCCCTGGGTGCATGCAACGAGCGAAAAAACCATGAGAAGCGCGATAAGTACTGCGATTGCTTTTTTCATTTTGGTCCTCCTTATATTTGTAGGTCGATCGGGAAATAAAGCGGCTTAGTTTGTCGAATGTATCGATTTTACACAAATTAATCATATTCGACGCGCGTTCATATGTCTATTTTAAATAATCATCAAATATAGCATATCCTTGAGCGCTATTGCGTATTTTTACTTAATTATGTTATAATACGTTCAGCTAACAACAAGACTCATGTCGATAATTATGTATTAATCACCATATATCAGCTATTTAGTAGTCAGTTTCGCCAATTTCCAGTATTTGTACATATTTTACAGTCGCTTAATTCGTAGCCGCTTATTACAAAACGCCAATTCTCAACGAGGTGCGCATGAAGATATCGCTAAATATTATTCTCGACGCTCTGTCGGACTATAACATCGAGCCCTTCACGGTCGACGCCGGCCGCGAATTCGACAGAGTCGACGCTTTGCCGCAGGACGGCAGCAAGCTTCACCCCGACAGATTGTACGTCGGTCGGTTGTCTGACGCTCTACAGATGACAAGAAGCTACGCCGACGTTGTTTTCTTTGCGCTTCGTGACCGCTATAACCGCATAGACGAAACCGAGCTGCTCATGAAAAACATCGTTGTCGTCAACGAAAATATAACATTGACCTTTCTGCTCTCTACGGTTCTGGATATCTATATAAATGTTGCCAACTGGCGCTGGAATATGCAAAACGCATACATAAAAAACAAGCCGATGCAGGAGCTGCTGATTCTCAGCGAGCATATCCTGGGGAACTTCATTTCAATTTCAGACTCTTCGCTGACACTCATAACTTATACACCAAACATCACCACCGACGAACCCATTTCGCTTGCTCTTATTGAAAACGGCTATCACAACGAGGATGCAATCAAGTTCTTTAAGGACCGCAACCGATTCGAGTTATGGGAGAAAACAGAAGGACTGCTGATCGGTGACGAACAGATATCCGCGCAGTACACCGTCGTCAGCAAGATTTTCAAATACGGCGGAACGTATTTTACGCACGTCGTCATGGTTTGCAATAACCACCCTGTGACGCAAGGTCTGCTTGATTTATACAACATCCTTTTAGAAAATCTCTCTTTGTACATTGACCGCGACTGGCAGCAGAAGCAGCATGGCAGCCGCGTTTACGACCCCTTGATTACAAATATCCTTGATAACCCGGAGCTCCCGACTGACGTTATCGCCGACAGAGTTGAACAGCTCGGTTTGCCGCTTGACGCGCACTATTGTATGCTCAAGCTCCTGCCTCTTAAAGTCCCCGGGCAGCCGGCCGGCATCATCGCTCCAGAGATACAAGAGCTCCTTCCAGACGCAAAGGTTGTCGTCTACCACCAGTCTTTGCTCATCCTGATCCATGCGCGGGACGGCAAAATCAAAGACAAGCTCAACGCCTGCCAAAACACGCTTCTGATCACTCTTCAAACGAAGGGTTTCTATTGCGGCGTCAGCACCATCATCTCAAATCCGAAGTACATAAGGGAAGCCTTCAACCACGCCACGCTGGCGCTTAATTATGGTCGTCGTCTTGTATCGCCCGAACCTCATAACGCATTTAACGGACCATTTTTTGCATACGAGGACTATTACACCTACATGCTGATGCTTGAACAGGATAATAAAGACATCCTCATGACCGGCGAGCCATATAAATGGCTCATGAAGCTGCGCGATTACGATACCCAGCACAATATGAACAACTATGATGTCCTTTACAAATACCTTATTCACGAGCGAAACGCCGCCGATACAGCCGAAGCAACCTTTATGTCGCGAAACAATCTCGTTTATCGCATCAACCGTATCAAAGAAATGCTCGGCATCGATTTCGACGACTACCTCGTCAGAATGAAAATCATCATCACCTATGAAATGATAAAGCTCCTCGAAAGCAACTAACCCCAGACAAGGGGACGGTTCATTTGTCTTGTAATCTGCACAAAACCAAAAACCCCTGTAGTCACCACAACTACAGGGGTTTTCTTGGGTGAAGCAGGGGGACGGTTCTCCTTCTTCACAACCTCCAAATTGTACTGGCAGAAATACCGGTTATTCGGGCAAGCTGCCTTGTCGAAACACCCTCAAGATGCCACGCAGAATTATATGATAAATCCCTGTAGCACTTTTTTGTCGTGCTGTCCTCGGCATCGTATACGCCTCGAAAAGTTAAATATATCTGTAAATTATATGCAAGAAACAGAATGTAGCAGGAGAACCGTCCCCCCTGCTACATTATTCTCCCTTTGCCTCATTCATAATGCGGGTAAGCAAGCGTGAATATAAATCGACGTCAGGGTGGAACATAATTGCGTCGGCTCCGTTGTTTTTGGCATATTCAATTCCGGCTTTGTCAGGTGAAAGCGCCATACTGAGTTGAATGAGCCCTTGCGCTTTTGCCTTGGGAACAACCGTATCCGAGGCAGTCTGAATGTAAGGGTGCCTCCAGTTGATTGGCTGGCTTGCATCTGTATAAAGTGAATGAACAATATCGGCGTTTCCCATACCGAAGCCGTCACGTCCAGGCTTTAACTCCGCCAGAATAGATTCGCAGTTTTCGATTGCCTCAACATCTTCAAACAGTACGATCAGTGATGTATTTTCATTCGATTCTTTCATATATTCTTCCCAAGTGTCATGATTGTATTTTGCCGAGCGAACGGCCGGGCAAATACCCGCACGTCCTTCGGGCGGGAAGCGAAGCGCTCTTTGAGCCTTTTTAACATCGTCCGCAGACATAATATGTGGGACCACTATCCCCCGAGCACCCGCCTCCAGCGCATAACGAATACGTTTTGGTTCGTTGGCCGGCACTCTCACAAAGACTGTTACATCAACACAGTCTGCTGTGCGAAGCAGCTGAACCATCGTCTCATCATTGACACGCGAATGCTCCATGTCAAGCATTATAAAGTCAAACCCTGTATAGCCTACAAGCTCGTATAGCTCACACGATGTCATATACATCTGCATACCATAAGATAATTCGCCGTTACGATATTTTTCTAGAATTTTATTTGGTTTGCGGTTAAACATAGTCTTCTCCCCTTTATATTTTCTTTGTCAGGATGCGCATCGGAGCTTTATTAAGGTTATTCACGTTGCCAACTAAAAAAAGCTATACTTAATATCGCGGATATAGTTGTCCACAATATTGAAGTATAGCCTAATTGATACTATATTTGTATATTTTTATCGTAAATTGCGGAAAATGAGACGCAACGTGCTTAAAGCAACTTTTCATAGTAAAAACCAAAAACCCCTGTAGTCACCACAACTACAGGGGTTTTCTTGGAGCTGATAGTCAGACTCGAACTGACGACCTGCGCATTACGAATGCGAAAAAGGGGGTCTGACGACGTTGGACAATTTGAGATAATCGTTGATTGTACGCCTTGTTTTGATTGTGAATCACGGTATTCTCTAATGTTTTTTGACGGCTTCAGATTCAGATAAAGACCAAATAAAGACCAAATAAAGACCAGAAATAAATTCAACTTAAATAATGTCTTCTGAACAATAGCCAAATTTCGAATAGAGCCTCTCCCTAGGCCGGAGAGCCATATCAAGCCATTCCCTGTCCATCAAATCGGGATATGTCAAGTCTATTGGCGGTTTCGATGGTCTTGGTTCATTATCCCGTAAAACACCACATCTTCATAGGCGCCGAGCTTATAAACCTGATCTCTTTGTGTTCCCTCATGTATCATTCCCGCTTTTTCCATTACCTTGCCGGAGGAAGTGTTAGATGAGAACCGGCGAGCAAAGACTCGATGAAAATTCTTTTCCTCAAAAGCGAATTCAGTTAGGGCACATACAGCTTCCGTTGCGAATCCTTTTCCCCAATACTCTTCTCCAACCCAGTAACCTATTTCTCCATTTTTATGTGTTTTAGAATGAGATATGCCAACAAAACCATAAAGCTGATCGCTTCGCTTATCTGTTATCGCAAAGTTATAGGCTTCTTCACTCTCAAATTTCTCAATATTCTTTTCAATCTACGAAAGAGCATAGTCGGTTGTGTAGGGATATTGCAGCGAAAGAGTACTTTTGTAAATATTAAAGTTATTGCATATGACCGCAACTTGTTCGGCATCCGCCATATTAAACAAGCGTAAAATGGGTCTTTCGGTTTCAATCGTTTTATCTTTGTACTTATACATAGATTTGTAATCCCTCACCTTGTGGAAAAATGATACGCAGCAGCAATGCGGTATGATTTGCAGACTAAACCTTGAGCACCAGCATGCATCGACGGTTAAAGTCCATTAACGATATGACGCGGGCGGCGTCCTTCACTAATCATTTTGATATTCTCCCATACGATCGCATAATATCGGTGAAAACTGCCCGCTGTGATGCCTCCAATGTGAGGAGACAGCGCCATCCTGCTTCGCGCTTCTTTGGGCAGCGATAAAAATGGGTTGTCAGGAGTTACAGGTTCAGGTGTAAAGGTATCAAGACCCACGCCTCCCAACTGGCCGTCAAGAAGAGCGCGGCAAACGGCCTCCTGGTCCAAAATTTCTCCTCTGGCCGTATTGATGAGCAGCGCGCCCCGTTTCATTTTGTTGATAGCCGTTACGTCAATCATTTTGATCGTTTCAGGGCTAACGGGAACATGGAGTGAGATGATGTCGCAGGTTGCATAAAGCTCGTCCAAAGGCATAAGTGGAAAATGACAATCCTCTGCAGGATGGCGCGCGTAATAAGAAACACGGCTGCCAAACTCCTGCAAGCATTTTGCTGTGGCGCGGCCAATGGCACCCATACCAACGATTCCCACATGGCAGTCACCAAGCTCCGATAGGCCTTCTTCAAAACATCGGGTTTTCGCCTCGATCTGTCGGGCGGCAAAGACCATCTGGTCGTTCTCCTTGAAGTTGCGAAGCAGCGCCAATATCAGCAGTATTGCCTGTTCCGCTACGGCTGAAGCGTTAGCACCGGCACAGTTGGCAACGAACACACCTGCTTTTTTTGCAGCTTCCAGGTTAAATAAATTAAAACCGACACCGTGAGACTGAATAAGCTTTAAGTTCTTCATCCCCGCAATGACCCTCTCCGAGACTGGACACATTGGATCAGCTAGAATAGCGTCGGCATTTGTGGCGATGATCCTGTCCTCATCCGGTACACCGTTGCCCATATGGATAAGCTCCCAGTCTGCCGGTACGGCTCCCGGAGCAGCGTAGCGTTCGAAGTTTGCTTTATTGACCATAATGACGACTTTCATGCTATCTTGGTGCCTCCATATCTATTTTGTTCAGGATCTCAGGATTTCACAAAATGTTTCTATGGCTGTTCTGGCCTGTTCGTTTTCGAGCGCCTGTTGGTCGACCTCAACCTGGACGAGGGGGATCCCCGCCCTGTCTAGCATGCGCTTGATGGGGACATAATCGTACTCCTCCGGGTCGCAGAATTTCGTCAGAACGAGCAGGACTCCGTCGGCTTTACTTTTTCGGGCAAAATCGACGAGCATGGTTCCGCGGTTTTTACCGGGATCAAACAGAACGGAGCAGCCTTCAATATTGCTCACTTGCTGATATCCACGCGCTTATGCGATTTCAAATCAAGCGCTGCCAATTCGTCGATATCCGTATCGAGGATGCGCGACATGACCTCTATAAATCGGCCCGTGCCCGCCGCGCACTTGTCATTCATGACAAAGCTGCCGAGCTTTCCGCTGGGAAGGACGGAGAGCGCTTTCGCGTCCTGGCCGCCGATATCGAGGACGGTCCGGACGCCGGGAAAAAGCCATTTGGCACCCTTCGCATGGCAGCTGAGCTCAGAAAAGACGATGTCCTCCTCATCGACGGCGTTGCGCCCGTAACCTGTCGCGGCCGAGGAGTTTATATCCGCCAGCGTTAAACCGGCAGCGTTGAGCGCGGCCTCGATGGCACGGGCGGGACCGGTTGTCCCCGTACCGACTGGGATGACGGCCGACCCTAAGCTCGTTCTCGGCACCAGCACGAACAACGTCAACCTGGCCGTTGCTGAAGCAATTCAGGCTCAGCTGCTCGAAGTTGGGTTTCCTGTCGAAATCACCCCCACCGACCCGGCTACGAACCTGAACAACCTGAGAAACGCCGGCCCGGACACTTATGACATCACCCAGGGCTTCGTTCAGTATATCACGCTGGATCAAAACGCTCTGATCATGGCGATGTCCAAGGCTAACGGCTCCACTTTCTTCGCCACCGTATCCGATGCGAAGGCCGAGGAGCTGGCGTATATGCAGAAGACCGCCATCACTAAGGAAGCGAAAGAAGCCGCGGCGCTAGAGCTGCAGAAGTATCTGTATGAAGCATGGTGGTTTGCTCCGCTCTTCGAGCAGAAGGTCGCCATCATCTATAGAGACAACATCACCGGTATTCGTGCCGTTGCTGGCAGATCCGTCAACGTCAACGCTGTTAAGGTTGTCGATTAAGCAGATTTGATTATATCCCCCTCCACAGTCAAAAAGGGGCTGTAGCAAAACAGCCTGCAAAAACAGAGCCGAAATGACTGCGAAAGCAGACACAACGGCTCTGTTTTTTGGTATAATTGAGTTGATGAAAAACAACTAATACCGTGCTAATTATGGCACGGAAAAATGAAATGTGCAACTGAAAATAGACGAGATACGTGCTGAAAAGATCATACCGGCGGATGACAGTGTGCGGCTCTTAGGCGAAATAATGGAGGAGATGGATTACACCCCGCTATTGAGAGCATACAAACGCACAGGCCGACGCCCGGCAACGAATCCCGTCACGATGCTGAAGATAGTGGTATACGCCATAATGGAAGGCATCTTCTCCAGCCGAGCCATCGCCTCGGCCTGCAAGCGTGATATCAATTTCATCTGGCTGCTCAACGGAGAAAACGCGCCCAATCACAGTGAGATCGCCCGTTTCCGGAGCAAACGGCTGACGGAATGCGGCGAGGAGCTCTTCTATCAGACAATTGAGAAGCTGTCAGAACTGGGTGAGATCAAGTATGAGCATCTGTTTGTAGATGGGACTAAAATTGAAGCAAATGCGAACAAATACAGCCAATCATCGGCGAGGAAGCGAAAAAGAACTTTATCCGGTTGTATGGCGCGATTTTGCGGCTCAGGAACATCCTATCAGCGTTTGACGATTTCGCCGGTAATGAGATTCTGTCGGAGAGGGATTTTCAAGACTTCCAGAGCGTTTACATTGACCCGCAAACATATACGCTTATGCGATCCGCTCGGCTGATGAGGTTGCAGCGGAAACCTTAGAGGATATGTTAAATCCTCCAAAGGCAAGGAAGGCGAAATAAAAGGCATCGAAAAGTTAAGGAGCCCGTCGGAGATTCATTTCCGTCAGGCTCGTTTTATTACCCCTAGATGGGGCTATTTATTCTGTTTTCCAAGCTTAGGTGGGAAAAAGGTGGGAAATTCATTGACATAACATTTTCGTATAATAACCAAAAACCCCTGCAGTCACCACAACTACAGGGGTTTTCTTGGAGCTGATAGTCAGACTCGAACTGACGACCTGCGCATTACGAATGCGCTGCTCTACCGGCTGAGCTACACCAGCGTCCTTTTGCCACAATGAATACGCGGAGCGGATTCGTTTGAATACACGAAGCGGATTCGCATGGCGAAGGTCATTATACCGCAAAATTACTTTGGTTGTCAATCCAAAAATCCGGTAACGCAGTTAAAAAAGAACATGGGCAGTTATGCCATCCGGCTACCTGATAACGGCTCCAAGCTCGGTGTCCAGAAGCGCGAGTATTTTTTTTGTTGTTCCGTCGGCATCGGCATCAACGAGCGTCATGTCGTCGCTCCGGAGCTTCAGCGAGAAGGCGACGCTCTTTTTGCCCTCTGGCACCTGGCTGCCCGTATAGATATCGAACAGCGCAACCTCGCGCAGGAGCGCTCCGCCGCCGCGTTTGATGCAGTCGGTCAGCGCGGCGACCGTGACAGCCGAATCGCAGACAACGGCGATATCGCGCGAGACTGCGGGGAAACGCGGGAGCGAGACATATTTGCCTTCTAGGGCCCTGCACTCGAGCAGCTTGGCAAAGTCGAGCTCCGCGGTATACGTCTCCCCGATATCGTAATTTTTGGCGACGGACGGATGACACTGCCCAATCACGCCGACAGCTGTTTTGCCGGAATAAACGGCAGCGCAGCGGCCCGGATGATAGGACGTGTTTTCCCTGTCGGCCGAGAACGTCACATCCGGTACGCGCATGTCGCGCAGAAGTGCTTCGACACAGCCCTTTATGGCGGAAAAATCAATGGTGCCGTAAGCGCCGAGCGTCAGGATGAGGCGCTCATCCGGGAGTGTCTGGCCAATTGGGCGGTATACCTTGGCCATTTCGTACAGACGGACATTGGTGTTGCGATAGTTCACATTCCGGGCGAGTGTTTCAAGCATGGATGGCAGCGAGGTGGTGCGCATGACGCTTGTATCCTCGCCGAGCGGATTTAATATCACAGTGCTCTTTCTTAAAGCCGAATTGTCCGACAGGCAGATCTTATCGTAAGCGGACGGGCTGATGAAGGAGTACGTGTAGATTTCGCTGAAACCCAAACCTCTCAAAACGTTGCCGATATGACGCTCGAGCGCTTGCTTATCCGTCAGCCCACCAGCGACGGCTTCACCGCCGAACATCGTCGACTCAATAATATTATAGCCGTAAAAGCGCGCAACCTCCTCGGCAAGGTCTGAGTAGTGCTCAATATCGCCGCGCCAGGAAGGCGCTGTAACCATGGCATCGCCGGTCACTGTGAAACCGAGCTTTTTCAGCGTGGCGGTCATGAAATCGATTGAAATATCGGTGCCGAGAAGCCGGTTGATTTTGTCGGGCTCAAGCGCGAGTGTGGTGGGGACATATTTCTTTGCGGTGATATCGATCACACCGTTTATCACCTCGCCGGCGCCGAGCTGCTCAACGAGCTCGCAGGCGCGCTGGACGGCCAAATACGTGTTTTCGGGGTCAAGTCCTTTCTCAAATCTGGAGGACGCGTCGGTACGCATACCGAGAGCAATCGCCGTCTTCCGGATAGAGATGCCATTGAAATTCGCCGACTCAAAGACAGCATATTTCGTATTTTTACTAATCTCGCTGTTCTCTCCGCCCATGACGCCTGCGACGCCGATCGGCTTTTTCGAGTCCGCGATAACGAGCATATCGGCTGTGAGCGCCCGGGGCGTCCCGTCGAGTGTATGGATCATCTCACCCGGTTTTGCGTTTCTGACGATGATTTTACCGCCGTCAAGGCAGGCATAGTCAAAGGCGTGCATCGGCTGGCCGTATTCCAGCATGACGTAGTTCGTAATATCGACGATGTTGTTGATCGGCCGGACGCCCGCCGCGCGCAAACGCTGGCGCATCCACTTCGGAGACGGCTCAATCTTGATATTCTTAATCATTCTGCCGGTGTAACGCGGGCAGAGGTCGGCATTGGCGATATCGATTGAGAGATGCTCTTTGATGTCGCCGCCGCAGCCTTTCACCTTTGGCTCAGGAATGGTGAGCGTCGTATTGAAAGTGACGGCGCTCTCACGGGCGAGACCGATGACAGACAGGCAGTCCGGACGGTTGTTTGTGATTTCGAACTCAACGATGCTGTCGTCGGCGTTGATCACGGACTTGATATCATCGCCGGGCTTGCAGTCCTCTTGAAGAATGAAGATGCCGTCTTCCTCGGCATAGGGGAAATCGTGCTTGTCGAGATTCAGCTCACCCAGAGAGCAAAGCATGCCGTTTGACAGGACACCGCGCAGCTTGCCCTTTTCGATTTTCTTGCCGCCCGGCAGAATCGATTTATGCAGGGCAACCGGCAGCAGATCACCTGTTTTGACGTTCTGCGCGCCTGTGACAATCTGTACAGGTTCCGCCTGCCCGACGTCTACCTGACACACCCACAAATGGTCGGAATCCGGGTGGCGGCTGATCTCGGTGACGCGTCCGACGAGAACGTTTTTTATATCCTCCGACGGCTCGTGCGTCATTTCCACCTTTGAGCCGGAGAGCGTCATGGCGTCTTCATATTCCTTGGAAGACGCCTTAATATCTGTATAGGCTGCGAGCCATTTACGTGAAAGATTCATATTTACAACCCCCTAAAACTGTCTTAAAAAGCGCATGTCATTGTCGAAAAGCAGGCGCATATCGTCGATGCTGTATCGGAGCATCGTCATACGGTCAAGGCCGATGCCGAAGGCGAATCCGGAATATATCTCCGGATCGATGCCGCAGCCGGATAGAACCTTCGGGTGAACCATACCTGCGCCGAGCAGCTCGATCCAGCCCTCCCCCTTACAAACACGGCAGCCCGAGCCGCCGCAGGAAAAGCACTGCACATCAACCTCGCACGATGGCTCTGTAAACGGGAAGTGATGCGGGCGGAAACGTGTCGCGGTGTGCTCCCCATAGAGCTTCCGGACAAGCATATTGAGCGTCCCTTTAAGGTTGCCCATTGTGATGCCCCGGTCAACAACAAGACCCTCAATTTGATGGAACATCGGCGAGTGCGTCGCGTCGACATCGTCCTTCCTGTAGACACGGCCGGGCGAGATGATCCGGATGGGCGGCTGCTGCTTCTCCATGACGCGCACCTGCACAGGTGACGTCTGGCAACGGAGGTGCACAGTCTCGTCCTCGGTGATATAAAAAGTGTCATGCCACTCTCTGACTGTGTGTCCGACGGGGATGTTCAGCATGTCAAAATCGTATACAGACAGCTCCACCTCAGGCCCTTCCGCAATGGAAAATCCCATACCGATGAAGATGTCTTTCGCCTCGTCGAGGACGATAGACATTGGATGGCGGTGGCCGATGGCAACAGCCGTTCCTGGGATTGTGACATCGAGCGATTCGCTGACGAGTCGCCGGGTCAGTTCCTTTTCCTCGATGCCGGCGACGCGCTTCTCAATAGCCTCTTCAATATCCGCGCGGATCTGGTTCGCGAGCTGCCCGATGACAGGGCGCTCCTCAGCCGACAAGCCGCCCATTTGCTTGAGTATCGCCGTGATATCGCCCTTCTTACCTAAAAACCGGACGCGCACGCTCTCGAGCGCGTTTAAATCCGCGACGGATTCAAGCGCCGACACGGCTTCGTTTTTCAATTTTTCCAATTGTTCTTTCATGAATTTCAACTCCTCAACTAAATCAATCACATGTCTCTCTTAATTTGTTTCGTAGGGGCGATTCACGAATCGCCCACCGTTTATTGACAATCCGCGCGTGGGCGATTCGTGAATCGCCCCTACATTATCTGCAAAATACCACATAGAAATAAAAAAGCCCTTCATCCCAATAGGGACGAAAGACATTCTTCCGCGGTACCACCCAAATTCAGTCCAGGGCCATGTAATGGACCTGTTTACTGCTCTTTGTTGTCTGTAACGTGACAAAACGCCGGTGATTAGCCGGAGCTCACGGGCGAACCAAGTGTTTATGACGCGGGGAGCTTTCAGCCGGCGGCATCCCCTCTCTTTGGCGTTACAAAAGCATGAACATGCCATGCGCACTATATTCCCGATCACAGCCATAATATATTATATTACTTATTATATATATCATACAATTATGTTGATAGCAACAAAAAATTGACTAAAACAGGGAATTGAAATATAATGTGGTCAAGTTTTAAGTAGAATTTTAATTGGGAGGCGTCATCGTGAAACTCCTGAATTCATCTCAAATGCGCGATATGGATCGTCATGCTATTGACGTTCTCGGCATACCTTCAACCCACCTCATGACAAACGCGGCACAGCAGATGGCCGCTGCGGCGATGGAACTATCACGTGAAAACGGCACGATTTCGATTTTTTGCGGTGCCGGTAATAACGGCGGCGACGGCGTTGGTGCTGCAGTTTATCTTCTCAAGCAGGGCTTTGGCGTTCGCGCCTTTTTGATTGGCAGACGGGAAAAAATGACGCCTGACACGCTTGAGATGGAGCGGCGTTTCAATGAGCTCGGCGGTGTTCTGGAGGATTTCTTAAGCAGCGCGGACGCCGCGGATGCCGTAAAGCAGTGTGAGGTCATTATCGATGCCATTTTCGGTATTGGACTGAATACCGAGCTGCGCGGCAGCGCCTTAGACGCTGTCCGGCTCATTAATAATTCTACGGCGCGCGTTGTCGCCGCGGACATCCCCAGCGGCGTCGAGGCTGATACCGGAAGAATTCTGGGCGATGCCGTCAAAGCTGATATCACAGTGACCTTTTCGTATGCGAAGCCCGGCCTTTTTGTCGAACCCGGTTGTGCTTGCTGCGGTGATGTTCGCGTCGTCGACATCGGCATTCCGGCCGGACTGACAGATAAAGCCAAAACGGACTGCTTCGCCGTAACAGCCGGTGATATTACGCTGCCGCACCGCCTTAAAGTCACGCATAAGGGTGACTATGGACGCGACTTTATCATTGCCGGAAGCGTCGGTTTTTCGGGCGCGCCTGTGCTTGCCGCAAAGGCGGCTTCCGTCGCGGGAGCCGGACTTGTTTCTCTCGGCGTACCGGAAGCAATATACCAAATCACCGCCGTCAAGTGTGAGGAAGAAATGCCTTTCCCCCTGCCCTGCACGGCCGAAGGTACTCTCGGCGGTCTGGCGGTCTACGCCATCCTTGACAGGCTGAAGAAGGCGGATGTCTGCCTCGTCGGGCCTGGGCTCGGGCAGTCCCAATCCATTGATGAAATCATATGCGCCATTATAAAGAATTCGAGAGTCCCGCTGGTTCTGGATGCCGATGGCATAAATGCCGTCTCCGGGAATATAGATATATTGGACGAGGCCGGGTGTCCCGTCATCCTCACGCCACACGCCGGCGAATTCAAGCGCCTCGGTGTTGATGTTTTGACCGGTAGCAGGCTCGAGGCAGCGCGCCGATTTGCTGTTGAACATGGCTGCATCCTCGTTTTAAAAGGCCACCGGACGATTACCGCACTGCCGGACGGGACAGTCTACGTCAACACGACAGGCGGGCCGGCTATGGCAAAGGGCGGGACGGGTGATGTTCTCGCCGGAATTATCACATCACTCGTCGGGCAGAAGTTCCCCATCAAGGACGCAGTCCTTGCTGCTGTATACCTGCACGGGCTGGCAGGTGATATGTGCGCGGCGCTGTACGGCGAATACTCAGTCACAGCCACAAAAATAATAGATATGCTGCCGCAGGCAATTAAATCCGTCATATCAAACACATAATGGGGTGATCGTCCGTTGAGGCAAGTGAAAACACTTGCACTAATGATAACACTGAGCATGCTCGTTCTTCTCTCCTCCTGCCATGGTGGCAAAAGCAAAGGACAGGAGCTGGCACTGGATATCAGGGCAAGCTTGATAGCGGCGGAGAAGTTGGAAATCGGGACAGTGGTCAGAGCGGATTACGGCGAGCGTGTCTATGATTTTACATTCAAATATGTCGGAAATGCCGACAAGGGAGAAATTGAAATAACGGCGCCCGAATCCATCGCCGGTCTGACCGCGGAGGTTTCCGTCTCAGGTGGCACTCTCAAATATGATGGTGCCGTGCTTGATACAGGCGCTGTGACAAAAGACGGCCTCTCTCCCGCTGAAGCACTCCCCGTCCTGATATCGCAGTGGCAGCGCGGCTACATATCGGGCTGTAATTTTGAAACGCTCGGGGATACGGATACACTCGCCGTGACGACCGATATTACCGAGACGGTGAAGCAGAGAACGTGGTTTGACGTTAAGACGCATCTCCCTGTCCGATCTGAGCTGAGCGATAACGGCAAAATGGTAATCGGCTGTCAGTTTGACAACGTCATAATAGAATAGTAGGGGATTCAAAAATCATCTAACCCCGACAGGCCATTGTGGACATCGACCCTACGAAATCGCGTGGAAATAGTTATGGGCAGTATAAAGGAATCGAAATTTATGAGTTATATGCAAATGAGAGCCTGGGCTGAAGTCAGCCTTTCAAACATTGAACATAATTATATAGCAATGAGAGCGCGGCTGCATAGCGGCACGCGCTTTCTTGGCATTGTAAAGGCCGATGCATACGGGCATGGCGCCGTACAGGTTGCCCGTCTGCTGCAGGAATTAAAGTGCGACTATTTAGGTGTGGCCTGTATCGACGAAGCGCTGACCCTCAGAGAAAGCGGCATCACGCTGCCGATTCTCATCATGGGCTACACGCCGACGCAATTTACACACAAACTTTTGGAACAAAATTTGACACAGACAGTCTATAGTCTTGAGATGGCAGAAGAATTCTCGAACGCGGCCGTTTCCCTCGGCAAAACACTCAACGTGCATTTAAAAGCTGACAGCGGCATGGGCAGGCTCGGCTTTACATGCCATGATGGCAGGGACCCCGAAAAGGACATGCTGCGCACCTTGATGCTCCCCGGTCTTTACCCCGAAGGCATTTTTTCGCATTTTGCCATATCGGACGTCTGCGGTGACGCTTATACCGAGAAGCAGTTCAATGATTTCAAAGCGCTTGTTGACAGACTTGAAAAAAGCGCCTGTTATAAATTCCAAATAAAGCATTGCGCCAACAGCGGCGCAATGATAAACTATGATTGGACTTATATCGACATGGTTCGCCCCGGCCTCATGCTTTACGGGTTTTATCCCGACGAGGAAACAGGCGGGATAGAACTGAGACCCGCGATGGAACTCAAAGCGCGCATCGCTCAGATCAAGGAATTAGACGAGGGCGACACTGTCAGCTACGGCAGAATTTATACGGTACCATCCAAAAGAAAAGTTGCCGTTATTACAATCGGTTATGCCGACGGACTGCACCGCGTCCTGTCGGGCAAAATAGATGTCCTCATCCGCGGAAAGAGAGCCCATCAAATTGGCCGGATATGCATGGATATGTGCATGGTCGATCTCACGGATATACCTGACGCCCAAACAGGCGATGTCGTCACGGTTTTCGGGCGCGACGGTAAAGAGTTTATTTCTGTTGTGGACCTGGCAAACAAAGCAGATACAATTTCCTGGGAGCTTCTCTGCGCTGTTTCACCGCGTGTCCCGAGGGTCTATTTGTCAGACGCGCCGGAAAAATACTGAGCCGCCAAGTCTCTAAGTCTTGAAACAAAGTTTTGTGAACACAGTGACAAACCGTCCGCGCAGACATATACTGTTAACAGGATAAATCAAGCAGGGTAATTCCAGTGAGATAAATCCTGTTGCACAAGTTATTTTTGTATTTGCCATGGCAGCGGTTGTATATTTTGTTTTGCTTTGTGAAAGAATTATAGTAACCCGGTTACATATTAAAAACCTTAAAAAGGTAGTAACCGCGGCGACTATACTTCGTCGGAGAGTGAAGCTGTGTGTTAAGTGGAGTCAAAAGAGGAGACATCTATTACGCCGACCTGAGCCCCGTCGTGGGAAGCGAACAGGGAGGCCTGAGGCCTGTGCTCATCGTGCAAAACGACACGGGGAATAAGCACAGCCCGACTGTAATCGCTGCGGCGATTACATCTCAGATAAACAAAGCGCGCCTTCCGACCCACATCGAGCTGGAGGCAAAAAGCTACGGGCTTACAAAAGACTCTGTGGTGCTCCTGGAGCAGATCCGTACAATCGACAAGCGGAGATTGAAAGAGCGCATGGGTTCGCTGGACGAACGGCTGATGACTCAGGTTGATAACGCCATCGCCGTGAGCTTTGGACTTGGCTAGATTTTTACGGGCTTGCCCCACGTTCAGCCGAGCGTGGGGCAGCCCGGATGAATATCGGCTCATTAAATGCTCGGACATGCTGCTTATAATATATCGGCATTCTTACGGAGGATACATAATGAACTTAAAAAAGAAGCTTCTGATTACCGTCGGCGTCGTTATTGCTGTTGCGTTTATATCCGGCGTCAGTATATTGGCCGCGTCTACGTTCGGCACAACGAACGATCCGCTTGTCACACTCAGTTATTTGACTGTGAAGCTGAAACCGCAAATCATGGGCGAAGTGAATAATGATATCATTGCCGCCCAGACCTCCCTCCAACCCTCTCTAGATGCTGCGGTCAACACCTTCAAAGCAGATATCGATTCAAAGCTGACCGGAACTTCAGCGGAATCTGCCAGCTTTACCCTCGTGACGCTGAGCAAAGGCCAGACGGTCTCCTGCAATGTCGGCACGGAGCTTCTGCTGCGGATCGGTACCGCCACAGCCGCGGGCAGCACGCCGGCGCTGGTCGACTCAACGTCAGGTGAGACGCTTTCCGCTGGTGGGACTGTCGCCGCCAACCACATGTACATGGTGTCAATTCAAGGCAACGGAATTAAGGCAACCGCCGCTTCCGTCAAGGTTCTAATCCGCGGCACTTATACAATCACCTGACAGCTTATAAAACATATACTTGTACTCTCCTGCATATTCTGATGCAGGAGAGTATTTCTTTTCCAGGAGGTATCGTTATGTCATATAGTACCGGAGACTTTCCCGTTATGGCTGACGGGCGCACTGTCGGCAGGGTGAATATCATACAGAATGGGCAGCTGCTCGTTTTTGACTGTACATGCAACTATAGGAGCCATGATGTTGTTCGTCTTGCGGCGGTCTGCAGCGGGAAATACGTCCCTCTCGGTATCACGATGCCATACGATGACAGACCGGACTCAAATGCGGACGCGGCTGCGCGTACCGGCAACCTGCATTTGAGAAAAAGCTTTACGAAGAACGCGCTCATAGCCATTGGGTATCATGACCCCGTTTCATTTCATTTAATCAGACCAGGTGCTGTTTATACCGAAACAGAGGAATCATCGTCAGAATCAGCAATCGAAGAAACGTCTTTTAGAAACGCTGCGTCATCCGCTCCAGAAAAAGAACCCGAGGTTGTTTTGCCGACCGACGAAGCCGAAACTATTGTTTATAACGATTTCCCCGATCCGATCGATTACGCTTACGATTTCGAACCTGAACCCTATGCCAATATCGTTTATTCCGAGCCTGCCGAACAGGCGCATGAACCCGGGCCTGTATCTGACGCGCTTGTTGTGGTGCCCTCAGCCTTGAGCAGCTGGACGAAGATTCCGAACCCTGGTATCCTTTTTGACGACCACTCCATTCAGGAGACCTGCGAAGGCCTTTCAAACGCGCTGATCATGGAGCAGGACGAATACGTCTTACTGGCTGTACCGGTATTAGCGACGGAACCTTTCCCGATGATGCCTGTTTTCTGCTTTGGCCGCTCCGGGGATATCGACGATCAGGAGTATATCATTTTTAAAATCAAAAATAGAAATTTGACCCTATAGCAAAGAATACGGAAGTGAAGGTCGAGCCATAATAATACCGAACAACCGGCGCTATAGGCCGGAAAAAACGGCGTCCCGCCGTATCAGGAGGTAATATTTTGGCAAATCTCACGTCAAAAGAGCTGTCGGCGCTTGAGGACCAGATTGGTCAGGAGCAGCTGATGGCTAAAAAATTTCAGGCGATGTCCGGCATGTGCAGTAATCAGCAAATCAAACAATGTCTTACCGATCACGCCAATAAGCATCAGCAGCACTTCAATTCGCTGATGACTTTCTTACAGTAGTAGGAGGAACTCATGAACACGACAAATCAGGCCACTTCTGTCTGGACGGACCAGCAAATTCTACAGGATGCGCTCTTAAGTGAAAAGCATATGACAGACAGTTATAATTTGTACGCCGGCGAATGTGTCAATGAGCAACTCCGATCCACAATGCTCACCAACTTGAACGATGTGCACACGATTCAGGCGAACATTTTCTCGACGATGCAGTCAAATGGCTGGTATCAGGTTGAACCGGCCGAACAGCAAAAAATTCAAAAAGCAAGGCAAAAGTTTCAAGCGACCTGACAAGTATAGATTTCCAATAAAAAGCTGCTTCAATATGAAGCAGCTTTTTATTGGAAATCATACGCGCTGTTTAAGATTATTTGTAATCTGCTCGAATCGATCCGTATGACGTATTGTGTCATATCTGCTCTGCTCTAGCTTCTTTAGCAGAAATCCAGACTGGTTTGCTTCGATCGTTTCAAGCTTCAGGACGATTCGGTTGTTCACATAATTCTGGTAAAATAAGTGATTCAGTATAGCCGTGCAATCATCGTCGCAAGCATCCGGACGCGTGCCATCGATCATCGGGCTGTCGGAAAGCGATATGAAAGGCGCATCCACAGGCAGTGTATCGGCAGCAATCGCATATTCAGCAGCTTGTTCAAGATATTCAAGGGCACGCTCTGTATGATTATCAAGCAAGGCCAGCGCGGCCATCAGTCTGAAATTCCGCGCTAGTCTGCCGCTAAACTTGCTCGGAACATCATTTTCAAAGACTAGCCGGAATATTTTATTCGCAATGTCTATTAAATGTATCTTTTCATCATTGGAAATATTGTTCTGCTGTTGGCTGTCGGGATCGGCAACCGACACGATATCACCGCACAGATAATCCGTCATACTGCTTATGTTCCTCTGAATCTGCCGTATTTTCTCGTCTCCGGTGCAAATTTCCTCCAGAAGCGCGTCCCGGCTGATATATAGAGGGGGCATCGATTTCGCCAGCATAACAGCATCATCTTTCTTATCAATCAAGGGATAATAATAACAGAGGACTTGAATGGCACTGTGACGTATTCTGTCGTCCGTACATTCCTTTAACACTCTCTCGGCAATTATGACAGCCTCATTCAGAAGCTCTCTGTTCGTCGTTTCTTCAATAGCCGTCGACTTTGTCATCATGCCGCCAATTGTATCCGGACTCCTATGTATGTTGATACTAAAAACGAGAGAATACATTAAGGCCTGAAGCAGCATAAAGTGATTGGGAAACTTAGCAGCTGCCTCACGTATCAGCGCCAGTTGCTCGGGCAAATCATGAGACAGCTCAAAATACCGCGCAAGATATCCATCCATGATTTCCCTGTTCCGCGAGGTGTCTACGCCAAGCAGCATGTCTGTTGTGACATTGAAGTAGTATGCGAGCGCCGGAATGAACTCGATATCCGGGTAACCGTTTTCGCTCTCCCATTTGCTGACTGCCTGACATGATACGCCAAGGTGTTCGGCCAGCTTCTCCTGCGTCATGCCTTTTGCTGTTCTGAGCAAGCGAATATTTGATCCGATTTTTAGGTTCGTACTGAATCACATCCTTTTATATATCACCGGTGTACCTTCAATATATTTCTTTTGCGCGCTTTTATCAATCATCAATCTGTAGATGATATTTCAACCATTCGTTTATTTATATGTATGGGCGACCTGCGGCCGCCCGTGTATTTTGCCAGATCAGCTCCAGATGCCTGTAATGTTATCAATCACCTCTCCTGCGGCTTTGAGCGCTTTGCCTGCCGCGCTTTTTGTGTTTTTCCCTCGCGGCGCCATTGCTATCCCAATTGCCGCGCCTGTCATGACGCCGATCGCCATACCCTTAGCAAACCCTGTCCTTGTCATAATTGTGCTCCAATCTAATGATAATTTAAAGGAGTTTTCGAATAATCCTCCAGTTAAGGTCGTTTTTAGTATGTGCTTGCGAAAAATTTTTTATTCCTATATAATGCAACAGAAGATGGTTTTCTCAATTGTTTTTAAGCGAGGTTTGAGCTGATGCTTCTGATAAAAAACGGGCATGTTATCGATAACGAACGCGTTATTCACAGCGGTATAAAAACCGATAAAACGCTCGATTTGTTTATAAAAGACGGTAAAATCGCATCACTTTGCGAGCTTCCGAGTGACCAAAGCTGTTTGACAGTTCTGGATGCCGCGGGTTATATGGTAGCACCGGGACTCGTCGACATGCATGTGCATCTCCGCGACCCGGGCTTTTTATATAAAGAAGACCTGATGAGCGGCGCTGAAGCAGCAGCCGCAGGCGGTGTGACAACCGTCGCCTGCATGCCGAATACTTCTCCCGTTATTGACAGCGCCGAAGCTGTCACCGACATCATCAGCCGGGCGAGGAACGCCGCTGTGAACATACTGCCCTACGGTGCTGTGACGATCGGCCAAAAAGGACAAGCCTTGACTGATGCGTCCTCTTTAAGAGCCTCCGGTGCTGTGGCGCTGTCGGATGACGGCATGCCCGTCATGAATGCATCTCTCTTAAGAGAAGCAATGAAAACCGCAAAAACGCTTGATTTACGCATCAGTAGCCACTCAGAGGACGCCGATCTCGTTAAAAACCATGCCGTCAATGAGGGCGCGGTTTCAGCAAAGCTTGGGATTCCGGGACGGCCAGCCATTGCCGAGGACCTCATGGTGATGCGGGATGTGATGCTCGCGCGTGAGACCGGCGCAAAAATTCATATCGCCCATGTCAGCACCGCCGGGACCGTCGACATCATCCGCCAGGCTAAAGCCGACGGTGTCCGTATTACAGCCGAGACATGCCCGCAGTATTTCACTCTGACGGAAGAAGAAATTTTAACGCAAGGCGCAATGGCACGTGTCAATCCCCCGCTCCGCACAAAAAAAGATGTGGAGGCCATCCTTGAAGGCCTTATTGATGGGACAATCGACGCCATCGCGACAGATCACGCGCCGCACTCCCGCGATGAAAAATCACTCCCGCTCCTTGACGCGCCAAGCGGTATGGTCGGCTTGGAAACGTCGTTCGGTCTTGCTCTGACAGCGCTTTATCATACAGGCAAGCTGACGATCGAGAGGATTATAGAGCTGATGTCAACGAATCCCGCCCGCATTCTCGGCATCAGCAAAGGCAGCCTCAGCGTCGGCAGCGACGCCGATATCGTCATCTTCGATCCCAACGAAACCTGGACGGTCGATCCGGAGAAATTCCGCTCCAAGGGACGCAACACACCGTTTAAAGGCATGGTACTTAAAGGGAAAGTAAAGCACACAATAGTTGGCGGCAGAATCGTCTATGACGCAACGGATATCTGATGCCAACGGAAATGCGCCATAAAAACATTTTTGGCAATTAAGTTAATTCATGAGCGCTTCTTCATAAGCTGTTTTCGGTTATTCTCGTAGGGGCGATTCACGAATCGCCCGGCTTGTGCCTCGCCTAACCGCACCCATGGTAATCGACATCCAGGCTCCCTTTTCAAGGGAGCTGTCCGCATGCGACTTCGGAGAATTCGCTTGAGGACCGAGCATTTTTACCTGTGCCGTTTACGCCGCAAAGAATCGGGCGATTCGTGAATCGCCCCTACAAATCGGCGTCCTCAAAATTCTCCGCTGTGGAGGGGTGGCGCGAAGCGCCGGGGTGGTTACAATATACACACCGGGAAAAGCGACGCGGTCCACCGCTCGCCCAGACACATCATAAACCCCATAAGGAGGATCACTATGTCATTCGATATCCTGCAGGAAAAAATTATCACCATGAAAAATCCGACGGTCGTCGGGCTCGACCCGCTGCCGGACTATGTGCCGACATTCATCATGGACAAGCACATTGCCTTAAAGGGTGAAACGCTTGCTGCCGCGGCGGATGCTTATTATGAATTCAACTGCGGACTCATCGACGCGCTGTACGATATCGTTCCAGCCGTTAAGCCGCAGTCGGCTTATTACGAGCTGCTCGGCGCCGCGGGCGTTGAAGCATTTATAAAAACAACCGGCTACGCAAAAGAAAAGGGACTCTTTGTGATCGGTGACGCCAAACGCGGCGATATCGGCTCGACGGCCGAAGCCTACAGCGAAGCGTATCTTGGCAGCGTGACGATCGGCAAAACCGAGCTCTTCCCGTTTGATTTGGACGCCCTCACAGTGAACGGATATCTCGGCTCGGATGGCATCAAGCCGTTCCTCGAGACGAGCATCCGGCGCGACAGGGCTATTTTCGTCCTTGTCAAAACGTCCAACCCATCGAGCGCCGAGCTGCAGGATCAGGATATCGGCGGGAAGACGCTCTATACTGTCGTCGGAGACCTGATTGATGGACTCTCAAAGGCTACCGTCGGACAGTACGGTTTTTCGCGCATCGGCGCAGTCGTCGGCGCGACATATCCCGAGGAACTGAGGCTTTTACGGCAGAGACTTAAAAACACCTTTTTCCTCGTCCCCGGCTACGGCGCACAGGGCGGCGGCGCCGGTGACGTGGTCAATGCCTTTGACGAACACGGCCGCGGCGCTGTTATTAATTCCTCTCGGGCAATCATCTGCGCGTGGAAAAAGACGGGCAATGGCGGACGGGATTATGCGAAGGCCGCGCGCGATGAGGCACTTAAAATGCGGGACGCGCTGCGCGGCGTCATCAATTTTCGATAGAGGGGTCACACAGTTGCATATTATTCAGAATATCGACGCCGATATCCTGCTGTTTGTTCAGGACCATTTAAGATGCGGCTTCCTAAACGTCGTTATGATTTGCTTCTCGACAATCGGAACCGGGGGCCTTATATGGATTGCATCTTCAATCGTCATGATCATCACAAAAAAACACCGGCATGCCGGCATCCTTCTGCTCATATGTCTTGCTGTCTGCTGGGTGATCAACGACGGCCTCGTAAAAAACCTTATCCAAAGACCACGGCCATACATAACATTGACAGACCTTCGTGTTCTCGTCCCGCTTCGGACCGATTTTTCATTTCCATCCGGCCATACAAGCACGAGCTTCGCCGCGGCCTATGCCATAACGCGCTCAAACGGCAGGCGCTGGGCGTGGGTTTACGCCGTTGCCGCGCTGATTGCCGTTTCAAGAATTTACGTCGGTATGCATTATCCCACAGATGTTTTATGCGGCATTTTACTCGGCACCTGCATTGCTGCCATAACATATTCTCTGGCCGCGCGGTACATCTTCAGCAGAAGAAATAGAAAAACCATAAATCAATAAAGGGTGTTGTATATGCACAGGATTCTTGTTGTTGAGGACGACAGCGTCATTGCGCGGACGATGGAGAAATATCTGGAAACCTGGGGGTATGCGGTTAGCCGCATCACAGATTTCGGAGACGTTCTGTCTGAATTTGTCACTTTTGACCCGCAGCTTGTCTTGCTGGATATCGCTCTGCCGTTTTATAACGGGTATCATTGGTGCCGCGAAATTCGGGATGTATCGAAGGTCCCAATCATTTTTATTTCCTCTGCCTCGGAGAATAT
This sequence comes from uncultured Eubacteriales bacterium, assembly GCA_942492735.1. Lineage (GTDB taxonomy): Bacteria > Bacillota > Clostridia > Oscillospirales > Oscillospiraceae > Sporobacter. The sequence continues at coordinate 1,645,923 of OW818648.1, read as the reverse complement.
GAACATCGTCATGGCCATGAATATGGGCGGCGACGATTTTATTGCCAAGCCCTTTGACCTCGATGTGCTGATCGCCAAGGTTCAGGCGCTCCTGCGCAGGACTTACGACTTCGCGGGGCATTCTAACCTTATGGAATGCCGCGGTGTGATTCTCAACACATCTGACGCGACGCTCACCTGTAACGGTACGAAGGTTGAGCTGACGAAAAACGAATACAGGATCATGCAGCTGCTCATGGAAAACAGGAGCAGAACCGTCGGCCGGGACGCCATTATGGCGCGGCTCTGGGAAAACGACAGCTTTGTGGACGAAAACGCCTTGACCGTCAGTATCACGCGGCTGCGCCGCAAGCTGGAAGGTGCGGGACTGTTCGATTTCATTGCGACAAAAAAAGGGCTTGGTTACCAAGTGGGGTAATCTTACCAGGTGGGGTAATCTTACCAGGTGGGGTAATCTTATCAGGTAGGATAGGCTATGAATGGGGTGGAATACGTGTGTTTATCAGCTATTTGAAACGTCATTTCAAAATTATTATTCTGCTTGTTTCATTTATCGCCGTTTTCGTTATTGTCTTTTCGCTCTACAGTCTGCCTGCAGAAGCTGTCTGGTACGCTGCTGCCTTGTGTTTTGTTGTCGGCGCGCTTCTCTTTGGTATAGGATATTGGCGTTACGTTTGTCAGCACCGCGAGCTCACGGAAATGCTATCGCACATCAGCGTCAGCATCGACGATTTGCCTCGGGCGAGCGGCGCCGTGGAGAAGGATTATCAGGCACTGATTCGCGCCCTTTTTAAAGAAAAGAATCGGGTGCAGACAGCAGCGGAAAATGCGCGGCTTGACCTCATTGATTATGACACCCTCTGGGCGCATCAAATCAAAACACCAATTGCCGCCATGCGTCTCATCCTACAGTCGGAAGAAAACAGCCAGAGTGCTCCGCTGTCCATGGAACTGTTTAAAATTGAACAGTATGTTGAGATGGTGCTGCAATACCTGCGGCTCGACAGCACGACGACCGATCTCGTCATTAAAACATACGAGCTGGACAACATCACCCGACAGGCAATTAGGAAATACGCAAAGCTCTTTATTCTAAAGAAAATAGAGCTCGATTTTAGGGAGAGCTGTCTCTCTGTCCTGACCGATGAGAAATGGCTCTGCTTCGTCATTGAACAGTTGTTGAGCAATGCGTTGAAATACACACCGCGGGGGAAAGTGACAATTAACGCAGAGGGTATGACACTCGTTATCGAAGATACCGGCATCGGCATCAAGGACGAGGACTTGCCCCGCGTTTTTGAAAAGGGCTTTACAGGCTACAATGGACGTGAAGACAAAAAATCAACCGGTATCGGTCTTTATCTGTGTAAGAGAATACTCGATATGCTGGGCCACTCAATTTCGATTCAATCCGTTCCCGGGTATGGCACACGCATTAAAATCGGCCTTGAAACGACACGTTCGCTTTGGGAATAGGTGTAATATTCATCCCTTATACGTATTTTTTCCAAACCTTACAATAATGTAATATTCCGGGGCCGAATTGTAAGCCAAAGCTATGGCTTGCTGTCCGGCCTATTGCTATACTGGCAGCAAAGCCCAGGAATTATAATAACGGAGGAATTACTGTAAATGCTGTTGGAAGTTAACAATCTTAAAAAAATATACACCACCCGCTTTGGCGGAAATCAGGTTCAGGCACTGACCAAGGTGACCTTTTCCGTCGAAAAAGGCGAATATGTCGCCATCATGGGCGAATCCGGATCAGGCAAAACGACGCTTTTAAACGTCCTGGCGTCGCTGGACAAGCCCACAAGCGGCGATATTCTCCTAAACGGCACAAGTATTTTGTCAATCAGCGAAAAAGTAATTTCAGCCTTCCGCCGCGACAACCTCGGTTTTGTTTTTCAGGATTTTAACCTGTTGGATACGTTTTCGGTGAGAGACAATATTTTTCTGCCGCTCGTTTTAGCCGGATGCCGTTATGATGAAATGGAAGCGAGACTTGCTCCCATAGCAAAGAAGCTCAGCATCACGGACATATTGGCAAAATTCCCATACGAGATATCGGGCGGACAGAAACAGCGTACGGCAATTGCCCGCGCGCTCATAACGAATCCGCAGCTTATTCTCGCCGACGAGCCGACAGGCGCGCTCGATTCGCGCGCAACTGATGGACTCCTGCGCCTTTTCGGTGAGATCAACAACGAAGGACAGACAATCCTGATGGTTACCCATTCGACAAAAGCAGCGAGCCATGCCAAACGCGTCCTGTTTTTACGCGATGGCGAGGTCTTCCATCAGTTGTACAGGGGCTCCCTGTCAACAGAAGAGATGTTTGTCCGGATTTCAGATACCCTCACAATGATCGCGGCGGGTGCTCGGCATGAGTAAGTTCTTTTATGCAAAACTCGCCGCTGTTAATATCCAAAGGAATGGTCGGATTTATATCCCGTACATTCTGACGTGCATTTTTACCATTGCAATGTTTTACATTCTCCTCTTCATCGCCGTCAACAAAGGTATCTCGCAGATGACCGGCGCACAATATATATCGACCCTTATGATACTTGGCACAATTGTTATCGGCATTTTCTCTGTCATTATTCTGCTCTATACAAACAGTTTTCTGATGAAAAGGCGTAAAAAGGAGATTGGTCTATATAATATTCTGGGTATGGGCAAACAGCATATTGCCCGGGTCATGACAATCGAAATCATATATGTCGCGCTTTTCTCCATTGCGGTCGGGCTCTTTGCCGGTATTCTGCTGAGCAAGCTCATGCTGGCGCTGCTCTTAAAAATGCTTGCCTTCAGAATCCCCTTTGGCTTTGAGGTCTCCTCAGTCGCCGTCATCATAACGACCGTGATGTTCTCTGGAATTTTCCTGGTCACACTGCTGCTTAATCTGGGGCGCATCCATCTGTCAAAACCGATTGAACTCCTATACGGGGGAAACGTCGGCGAAAAGGAGCCGAAAACAAAATGGCTTCTGGCGGTTATCGGATTTTTGTCGCTTGGTGCCGGCTATTATCTTGCAATTACCATAAAAGAGCCGCTCAGCGCCCTGCAGCTTTTCTTTTTCGCCGTGATGCTCGTCATCGTGGGCACGTATTGCCTTTTCACGACAGGCAGCATTGCGCTCTTGAAAATACTTCGCAAGAATAAAAATTTCTACTACAAAGCGAATCATTTCACTTCCGTATCCGGTATGCTGTACCGTATGAAACAGAATGCCGTCGGCCTTGCCAATATCTGCATTTTGTCGACAATGGTTCTCGTTATGATTTCAACGACCGTCTCGCTCTATCTCGGTATGGAAGACGCCCTTCATAACAGGTTCCCGAGAAATATCGAGATAACAGCCTCTCATATGACTGAAGAGCAAAGCAATGAACTGGCGAAAATAGCAGACGAAATCATTAAAAGCCACGGAATTGTTGCAGAAAACGTCACGAAACACCGGCATAAATCGTGCTCCTGCTCGCAGTCCGACGCCTATTTTTCCATGTCCAGCGAGTATGTCACCGGCAACAGTGAAGATGTCGTTGTTTACTTCATTCCGCTAGACGATTACAACGCGCTTCAGGGCTCTTCTGAAAAGCTGTCCGCCAACGAGCTCATTGTCTATTCGCCGAATGCCGGTTACAGGGACGAAACTGTCAGCTTCGGCCCACTCAAGTACAATGTTAAATCGGTCATCCCGTCCCTCAATATCGAAGCAAATTATTCAATAAGCACCCATGACAACTATTATTTTATTGTGCCGGACGAACAGGCCATTAAGGACATCTACGGCGCATGGAGCATCGGGAGCAGCAGCTGGACGGAGCTCAATTATTATTATGGCTTTGATGCCGTGACAGACGGACCGGGCCAGATTACTCTGATGAACGAACTCAGTACCGCTGTATCGAACGATGGGTCGAACAACAGCCCCTATGTTTACGTCACAAGCGCGGAAGCAAATAAGAGCGAGTTTCTCTATGTCTACGGCGGGCTTTTCTTCCTCGGCATATTCCTCGGCGCGCTGTTTATCATGGCAACCGTGATTATTATGTATTATAAGCAGATTTCAGAGGGTTACGATGATAAAAAACGCTTCGAAATCATGCAGAAGGTCGGACTCAGCCGGGATGAAGTCAAAAGGACGATACGGAGCCAGGTGCTGACGGTATTCTTCCTGCCGCTCATTGCCGCCGGGATTCATATTCTTGCCGCTTTTAATATGATTACGAAGCTGCTGTCTGTGTTGAACTTATCAAACGTGCAGCTCTTTGCCCTCTGTACACTCGGGACAATCGTTATTTTTGCCGCCATCTACGGCGCCGTATATGCATGGACGGCTCGGGCTTACTACAAAATAGTAAGCTGAACCAACGTTTAAATATTGAAGCCCCATACATTAAATTTGTGTGGGGCTTCAATTTATTGTAATGCCTCCTTATGCTTCTAGTTACATTGCAATTTTTGTTCATCATCTATATAATAAAAGCACTTTATTTAAAACGGTGAAAAGTTTGAAAGATAAATCTTTCAAACTGGGTAAGGAATAGTGATATAAATGTACAACGACATACTGACAATCGGCGGCGTCACCATACACGGTTATGGCCTTATGATCGGCCTCGGCGTCATTTGCGCTATTTTCCTCGCGGAGTACCGCGCGAAAAAAAGAGGGCTCAATCAGGATCATTTATTCAGCATCTTTCTGCTTGTTCTGATATTCGGTTTTGTCGGCGCGAAGCTCCTTTTCTGCATCATAGAAATTAAGTCGATCATCAATAATCCCATGCTGATCTTGTCGGGCGGCGGTTTTGTCGTTTACGGCGGAATCGTCGGCGGAATTGCAGCGATGATGATCTTCTGCCGCATTAAAAAGACAAGCTTTCTCATGTATTTTGATCTTCTCGCGCCGTCGGTGGCGCTCGCGCAGGGCTTCGGCAGGATCGGCTGTTTTCTGGCAGGCTGCTGCTATGGGCGCGAAACGGACTCCGCGTTCTGCATTGTGTTTAGTAACTCGCTCTTTGCGCCAAACGGCGTGAAGCTCCTTCCGACGCAGCTCATCATGAGCGCCGGAGATTTTTTATTTGCGTTCGTTCTGCTGTTCTACGCAAAAAAAGACCGAAAAATCGGAAAAACCGGCGGGCTGTATCTGATCTTGTACAGCGTCGGACGTTTTGCGGTCGAGTTTTTAAGAAGCGATTACAGGGGCAGCATCGGCATTTTATCGACCGCGCAATTTATATCGATCTTTATCCTGGCTCTGGGTATCCTTCTTTTCGCCACCAAGCTCTTTAATAAAGAGAAACCAAAAGCTGCCGATACCGAGAAAAAGCAAGACTAATCTCCTCAGAATTGTTATAAACCCATATGATTTTTGAATGGATCGTCATCTGATTCATATTGTTTTTTCTCCCGCACCGACGTAATATGAAAGCAAAGGAACGACCACATCCCGGATTTAACCGATTTTGACAAGGAGGAGCCCTCAATGTATGAATTCAAACCCGCATCGGACCGTATCTGGAAGATGCGTGAGCGTATTCGTGACCGCGTGGTCCGCTGTGACGCCGAACGTGCCGTTATTCTCACCGAGGCCAGTAAAAAATACGAAAACGTTGTGCCCATTATCAAGCGGCCGCTGATGTTTCAGGAGATCGCCAAAAAAATCACGACGCATATTGACGATGACGAAATCATCACCGGCGGCAGAGGTCCTTATTTCTTTTCCAGTCCTTCCTATCCCGAATGGGGCGCGATGAGCGACTGGATTACCGGCGCCGTTCGAAGCGGCGACTGGACCATGCGTGAGGACGGACTGTATCACAACCCGGACCATGAAGAGATAAAGCTCAGCATCAACGAGGCAGACTGCGCCGCTCTTGAAGAGATATTCCCCTATTGGGAGAATAGGAAGGTCGGTACTGTCGCCGACGCATGGCAGCCGGAGGGCTATGAAGAGCTTATTAAGCTCGGCGTCAGCGGTTATGCCGAGAGAAGTGGTATGGGTTTGATGAGCCTGAGCGCCGGCCACCTGATCGCCGGTTATCCAAAAATCCTGAAGGTTGGTTATAAAGCGCTTCATCAGGAAGCAACTGTTTGGCTCGACGCGCACCGCGGCAACCTGATGGGCGACGACGTGAACAAGTATATGTTCTTCAAATCCGCACAGCTTTCCTGCGAATCGGCGATGATTTTTGTTCGGCGCTACGCCGACACTGCCGCTGCCAAGGCCGCGCAGTGTACCGACCCCAAACGCAAGGCTGAGCTTATATCCATGGCGGATGGCCTGCTGAATCTGTCCGAGAACCCTGCCAGGAACTTCTGGGAGGCCTGCCAGGGTGTGATTATGTATCAGCTGCTGATCACGCTGGAGACCGTCATCCCGTCTCCCTCGTTCGGACGTTTTGACCAATACACCTGGCCCTATCTGAAAAAGGATCTCGAGGACGGCACCTTAACACTAGAGCAGGCTCAGGAAATTGTGGATGCGTTTTTTCTAAAGGCTAATTGCTTTTACGGTGCCGCCCCCGCGAAGATCGTTACCATCACGGGTGTCGGCAATACCTACCAGCACACCACCCTCGGCGGCGTTGACCCCGAAACGGGCGAGGATGCCACGAACCCCGTCACGTATATGGTGCTTGAAACCGTCGGCAGGCTCAAGCTGCACGACCCGACCATCTCCCTGCGTTTCAATAAAAACAGCCCCGACAAGCTCTGGGCTTGTGCCATCGCCACCTCCAAGCTCGTCGGCGGTCTGCCGCTGTATCAGAACGACGAGGTTATCATTCCGGCGCTTCAGGCCGAGCGCGACTTCACGCTCCGTGACGCCCGCGACTACGGCATTATCGGCTGCCAGGAAATCGTCGGCTGCGGCAGAGACTTCCCCGCGCCAAACGGTATTTTCCCGCCGCACGCGACGGTGATGTGGGGTTCTGTCTTCAACATGGCCATCAACGACGGCATCAATCCGTGGAACGGCGAGCAGGCGTCACTCAGAACAGGCTATCTGTACAACATGACCTCTATTGACGAGGTGCGGGACGCCGTGGCCAAAATGGGACGCTACATCCAGAAGCTGCTCATCACGATCAACAACTACGCCGAATACATCGGTTATTATCACCTGACGCAGCCCATGCTCTCCGTCTCCATGGAGGGCTGCATGGAAAAGGGCCTGGACTGCACCTCCGGCGGCTGCAAATATAACGGTTACGGCGGCACAGCGACCGGCCTGGCAACCCTGGCAGACGCCTTATCGACCATTAAATACATGTGCTTTGACAAAAAGCTCTGTACCACAAAGCAGCTCTACGACGCCTGGATTGCCAACTGGGAGGGCTTTGAGCCGCTTCGCCAGCAGCTTCTCAATCAGGTACCGCACTACGGCAACGCCGACCCCTATGTCGATCAGGAGCTCAAATGGTGCGTCGACCTCTACTATGAAATCTGCAGCGAGTGCTACAGCGTCCGCGCCAAAAAGTATTCCGCCGGTCTCTACGGCGCGTCCGACCATATCGCGCAGGGCTGGACCACCTTCGCCACAATCGACGGCCGCCGCACCGGCGAACCACTCGCTGACGCCATGTCCCCCGCGCAGAGCCGCGATACCGGCGGCCCCACCGCCGTCTTCATCTCCTCCTGCTGCTTTGACCATCACCATTACACCGGCGGCATCGCATTAAATTTGAGGATGCACCCAACAGTATTAAGCCGAGAGGACGGCGTCGAAAAGCTCCGTGACATGACCAAAGCCTATTTCGAAAGCGGCGGCATGGAGGTCCAATACAACGTCGTCGACACCGCCACCCTCCGCGCCGCCCAGCTAGAGCCGACAGAATACCGGGACCTCGTCGTCCGAATTGCAGGGTATTCCGCCTACTTCGTCGAGCTCGGCAAGGACTTGCAGAATGATATCATTGCACGGCATGAGAATAGGATATAAATTTATCTGACAGACAAAATTTCCCCCTTTCGTTTTAGTCAATGCTTCAAACGAAAGGGGGTTATCTTATTGTTTGATAAGCTTCATAATTTGCTGTAACATACCATCGGGAAGCGTAGGGCTGGAATCACCTTTTAATAACCCTGTATCTGCTCTGCTAAAGAGCGATTGAAACACTATATTTCTTTGGCCCTCATTTAGCTCGCTATCTTTCAATAATGCTAAATATATGTATGTTAGTTGATATCTTTCTTTTGCATCTCTCGCCAGGTGGTATGAGCTTGTTGTTAATTTTACGAAAAGTCTTATTAAATATACTCCTAATGATACAATAATAGTTAGTATTATTGTACCTTTAATAACATCAAAAGTAAATCCAGAAGAATCTATAAAGTAGTCTGGCAGTTTATATAGAATACATGTTAACAAAATCATTAGTACGATAGAAGAAAAAATAGCCCACCGTCTCCATAAAATACCTCTTTTTTCATAATCATCTTCTAATTCTGCCCAATATTTTGCGGGTGCCTCCAATTTGAGTTTTTCCTTATAAGTATCTTCTAAAACTACCAGTTCCTTTTTGTTTAACTGAATCAACTCGTCTGATTCTGTAATCAATGATTTACTCTCTTTTAAGAAGTCATTAAATACTGTTTTATACCTTTCTATATCCTTATTGGATTGAGAATGTTGAGCGTCAAACGATTGAATATAGAACTGTTTTAATTCTTCTAAAGACTTTTGAATATTATCAAGATAATCTGAACTCTGTAAATTAAACCAATTCACAGTATGAATAAATCCTATTAAATATTCCTCGGAGTATAGATTGTTTATTTCTTTTTTCATTAGATAATTAAGTGCTGCTTCTGCTTGCTCTGGGTGTAGGATATATCTGCTATATAAAAACTGCCCAAAACCCGCTGTAGAATATATACAAGGGAAATTGTTTATACTTAGTTTCTCTATTATAGTATCTATTGTTTTTATATCTTTTATTTCATCAGAGTTTCTTAAACTTTCAATACTACTTAATATAGCAATAAAATAGTCCCTAATATTATGAATTTCGCCTTCAGTACAAGGTTCCCAATACATTACTTCATTATTTACAAATTCAAATAACTGATTGAAATCATTAATCTTTTTCAACATTTTATCAGGATAAAGGATTATTTCTATTTTGTTATTTTCAAAATATTCATGCAGATTTTTCGCAATACTCATACTAACCCTCCAAATGGAATTTGATTATATCCCCTGTTTTTATAAATACTGTAACTTGCATCCATAATATCATATAGTCAACTTAATAACAATTGATGGACTCTTATGTTTAACGAAGTATGCTAAATTTATGTTCGAGTTTCTTATAACTGTATTTTCTATAATGTCAGATCGTTTTGATTCTTTTACAGTCGCCGACCTCACAAACATAATCCGAATGTGTATCTGTATGTTTCCCTTGATTAAGGGATGTAAATCGGTCATAATTCATCTATATTGATTAACCTAAGGAGACTAAGAATGGACAACACCCGTATCGAAACATTAGACGCCAAAAAGACGGCTCTCGTCGTGATCGACCTGCAGAACTTTATTGTCGGCATGGTGCCGCATGCGCCTTATACAGCTGTTACGGTCGTTGAAAACGCGGTGAAGCTGGCGCAGCAATTTACGGAGAAGGACGCTTTTGTCGTGTTTGTGCGCGTGTCATTTGCTGAGGATGGCAAGGATAATTTTCAGCCCCGGACGGATGCGCCGCCAAGAAAGGCATCATTTCCGGAGGGCTGGGATGTGCTCGTACCGGAGCTGCAACGCTTTAAAAACGCCTATATTGTTACAAAAAAGCAAATGGGGGCGTTTTACGGCACCGATCTCGACCTCCAGCTTCGCAGGCGCGGCATCGACACGGTCGTCCTATGCGGCATCTCCACTATCTACGGCGTGGATACGACAGCCCGGGAAGCTTTCAGCCATGGCTACCACGGCGTCTACATCGAGGACGCCATGACCTGCGCGTCAAAAGAGCACCAGGATTTCGTCTGTAATAACGTCTTCCCCCTGATGGGTAAAATCCGCAAAATGGACGAGCTGGTGCTGGTCTGACGGCGTATTTGGTTGAGCAACTCGCCATTGTAGGGGCGATTCATGAATCGCCCTGCCTTGCTGGCGTTACGCGGCACAGGACGGGCGATTCATGAATCGCCCCTACAAAAGACCGCGTAATATGCCGTAGGGACGGCCATTGGCCGTCTAAGCTTGTTCGGCGTTACGCGGTACCAGGTTGGAACGGCACAGGGGTCGTTCCCTACGGAGGGAGCGGTCAGGAAACGAGGAGAACTGCGCTATAGACATAAAAGAAGTCAGCAGACCCTTAATCTGCTGACCTCTTTCTGTTTATTTAGCTTATAGCATACCGATGTCCATTGCGGCGAAGAAACCGCCATGGATCGCACCATCGACCTTGCCGACTTTTTTGCAGTCGCCGATTTCATAGACGAACGGCGCTTTGTCGTACAGGTCGAAATACGGCTGCTCGTAAGACTTCATACCGACGGCGTACAGGACGGTGTCGCCTTCGGCGGTGTATTCCTTGCCGTCTTTTTCGTATTTGACGCCGCCATTGACGACTTCCTTGACGGTGGCGCTTGTGATGACGTTCAAGCCGAGCTCATTCACCGTGCGGACGAGGCCTGCTTTATAACAGAACTTCGCGTCGCTTGCGTAGTCACCCAGCATTTCAAGGACGGTGACGTTCTTTCCGGTGTTTTTAAGGTGCAGACCGGCTTCGACGCCGACGAGACCGCCGCCAATGATGACAACACTGACACCTTTGATACTGTCGGGCTTGAAGTAGACATCAACGGCATGGCGCGCGTTTTTAATACCCTTAATGGGCGGCACAATTGGGGTGCTGCCGGTCGCGACGATGATACTGTCGGGGTGGTGCTTCTCAACAAGCTCGTCGGTGACCTCTGTATTGAGCAGAATCTTGACATCCGCGTCCATGACGCGTCGGACAAGATAGTCCTTAAAGCGGCGCAGGTCGTGCTTTAAACTGTCCGTATCCGTAAAGCTCAGCAGTCCGCCTAAGGTACTGCTCTTCTCGCAGAGGATAACCTCGTGGCCGCGTTGGGCTGCTGTGAGAGCCGCCTGCATTCCTGCGGGACCTCCGCCGGCAATCAGGACCTTTTTTCTGGATTTGGCTTTAACCATCGTGTCGGCAAAGCCGATGCGCGCTTCGCGGCCGATGTACGGGTTGACACTGCAGACAAAGTGGCGGTCTATATTATCACTGTCGGTGCAATTGAGGCAGCGGAGGCACGGCGTGATTTCATCAGCGCGTCCGTCTGCTGCTTTCTTCGCCCAAAACGGGTCGGCAATCAGAGCGCGGGACATCGAAACGCCGTCCGCGCGGCCGGAGGCGATAATTTCTTCTGCCTGCTCGGGATGCAGGATGGAGCCGATGGAGAAAATCGGGATGTTGACCTTGCCCGATTTCTTTATGGCCTCGGCAAACGCCACATTAAGGCCAAGCGGCCTGTAGGTGGAGGCCATCATATTTGTCATGCCATCTGTGCTGATCTCGGCGAGGTCGACATAATCCTGCGCTATAGTCAGGAACGTGATAATGTCGTCAACAGTATAACCCTTCTCTTCCCTTTCCGAGCCGGACAGACGAATTAGCAGCGCTTTCTTCGCGCCGATGCGGTCACGTACCCTTTTGAGGATCATGAGCGGGAAGCGCATCCTGTTCTCAAAGCTTCCGCCGTATGCGTCGGTGCGTTTATTGATGATCGGCGAGAGGAACTGGTTGAAAATCCAGCCATGTCCCGCGTGAAGGAGGACTGTGTCAAACCCGGCCTTGTAGAAGTAATCCGCGGCGTCTGCATACGCGTCGGCGACGCGCTCCATATCGTCCTGATCCATCGCCTGGACCTTATCGCCCATCCGTCCGATGCATTCGACAGGGCCTTTGATGGGGACGGTATTAAACTGCGGTTGTGCGTTCTGTCCGCCATGCGTCAGCTCGACGCTGGCGAGCGCCCCGTGCTCGTGGATGGCCGCAGCCATCTCGGCGAAAAGCGGCTGGTTATCCCTTGTCCACTGTGTCCAGGGCGTATGGTTGCCGCCGTCGCAGACGGCGACCTCGCCGAGTGTCACGATGGCAGCGCCGCCTCTGGCCTTGTGCTCCAGATAGCTGATATAGTATTGGGTCGGCCGCCCAGCCACGGTGTGAAAAAGCATATTCGGCGGGGACATAATCCTGTTTTTAAATGTCAAGCCTTTGACCTTCAGCGGCTTAAACAAGTTTGGATACTGTTGGGTATACATTGAATCACCCTTTCATTCTTTGTTAAAATAATACATCAAGCCAACCACCCAAGTCAATGAAATCGGGCAACGCTGAAATTTTGGTTATCGCAGTATGAAAATCGGTAACGACTATTGTACGAATGTGCGGAATCATTCTGCGCATACTAACAAATGCGCATAAATGTGAAATGGAGGTGCAATAAATGATGGACTCAAACAGCGAACTCTTAACCTATATCCACCAGAATTCCGAAATGGGCAAGGATACGATCCACCAGCTGATGGGAATCGTTCATGACGCCGGCTTCAACTCGATGCTGCAGTCACAATACAAAGAGTATAATAGCATCAACAACATAACGGAGCAAAAGCTGAAGGCGCGCCGGAAGGAGGCCAAGGACATCAACCCGCTGACAAAAGCGACTTCCTATATGTCAATCAACCTGAATACACTGCTCAACAAAAAGCCGTGCCATATTTCGGAAATGCTGATTCAGGGCAGCACGATGGGCGTCATCGATATCACAAAAAAAATCAATGCGTATCAAATGACGGCAGATAAAGACGTCATTGACCTGGCTGGCTCACTTCTCTGTATCGAACAGCGCAATATCGAGGAATGCAAAAAATACCTTCAGTAACCGGTGTATAAGAAGGGCGGCATATCAGCCGCCCTTCCTGGGTTATTCTTCGCCCTCTTTTATGACAATCACATTGCCCTCCTCGTGGCGTTTGTTCATGACATGCCGCGCTTTGCGGTTTTTTACCGTATCGAATACGATCGAAAAATCATAATCGTCTGGGTACAACTCGCTGGCGGCCACATGGAGCTTGAGGCGTTTGTGATTGATGAGCTTTTTGACACCCTTAATCTGGACGCCGATTTCTCCGACGTTGTTTGCTCGCTGATAGACAAGACCGATCTCCTTCTGCGGGTAAACAATTACGCTGTCGCCGATGTTAAAGGTCTCGCTCCGAAGCGTGGTTATCGGCTTTTGTATCTTTTCCTTCACGATTTGCGGGAGAGCTGCAGCACTTGTTGCATGTGCAATTGTTGTCGGTGCAATTATTGTCGACGGAGGAGTTGCTTCCGGTATATCGTTTCTGTCTTTCTGCTTCCCGTAGGCCGCCTCGCGGGCGCGGCGAAGGAGCGTTGCCTTCATACCGAGCCGTTCGGCAATATAAAGAGCGCAGCTCTCCCCGGCTTCTCCCAGCTCCAGCCGGTAGAGCGGCATCAGGCTCTCCTTGTCAAACGCCATGCGGGCGTTCATCAGGCCGCGCTTGTTTGATGCATATTCTTTAATTTCCGGGTAATGGGTCGTGACAGTGAAGAGGCAGTTTTTAGCGCACAGTTCATCCAGAATGGCTACCGCCAGCCCCATGCCTTCCGCCGGATCGGTTCCGGATCCCAGCTCATCGAGGAGGATGAGCGATTCCATATCGGACGTTTCAAGGATTTCGATGATGTTTTTCATGTGGGATGAAAATGTGGAGAGGTTTTCCGAGATGCTCTGCCCATCGCCGATATCGCACAGAACGCGATTGTTCATACAGAATGTGCTCTGCGCGTCCGCCGGAACGTGCAGCCCGCTCTGCACCATCAGCGAGAGGAGCCCGATTGTTTTGATGGCAACTGTTTTGCCGCCCGTATTCGGCCCTGTGATAACAACACCGGTTGTTTTCTTCCCGATTTCAAAATCGAGCGGAACTGCAGCCAATTTATCAATCAGCGGGTGGCGTGCGGCGATAATGCGCATGTATCTGTCTGTGTTTATCTTCACCGGAGAAGCCTGCATGGCGATAGCGAGCTTCCCTTTTGCGAAAAGAAAATCGAGCGTCTCAAGTAGTTCGATATTCAGCTTAATCTGCGTTACATAATCGCCAATGAGTGATGTGAGGACATAGAGAATGCGTCGAACCTCACTGTCCTCCTCTATCTCCAGTTCCGAGAGCTCGGCGCTGAGCTTGCCGACAGAGGCGGGTTCAATGAAGCATGTGCCGCCAGTGTTGGACATGTCAATCATCGAGCCGGGCACATTGTTTTTATATTCGCGTTTGACAGGAAGCGTGTAATGCCCGTTCCGGAGCGATACAAAGCTCTCCGAAAACCAGTCTGTGTTTTTTCTCAAAAGTGCGTCGAGCTTTTGTTTCATCTGATCGGATGTATTACTGATCTGCCGGCGGATGCCGGATAATGTCGGCGTGGCCCTGTCATCCACAACACCGTTAATAATACACCGGTCAATCTCGTCTCTAAGCTCCGTCAGCTCATCGAGAGTACCGCCGTAAAACGCGATAGCCAAACCGGTCGTCTCCGCTTTTTTCAAGTACTGCTTCATCCTTCGGCAGGCCACGAGAAACGACGAGACATGGGCGATTTGCTCCGGTATAAGCATGGCGTCAACGGCAATGAGGCCTAAAACCTTGTGTAGATTCTCCATTGACGGCAGCGGCGGCGTGCCGCTCGACGCGATGATTTGTTTCGCCTGACTGGTCTCATCAATCCAGCGCCGCACCACAGCCTCATCGAGTGACGGGCGCAATTTTATGCATCGACATTTGACGTTTTCAGACATGGCGTTGTCGGCAAGCTGCTGTAATATTTTATCAAACTCAAGTGTTGAATAGGTGTTCATGTTAATCCCCTTATTAGTAAATAAACTGAATATCCCGCAGGGGCATACCGCACCCGACACCAACCGTCTTGATTGGTAGCCTGAGAAGTGCAGACTGCTCCTGCGGGTTTTGCCTTCACCATGCATGACAGAAAAGGGCAAAATAAAAACGCAGCAAGCACACCTTGCCGCGCATCGAATCAGCGTATTCATAGCAGTCTGTCAGGTATGTTTCTCAAAAGGACAACACAAATAACGGGTCTCCCCCCTAATCCTGCGCCTTTTGCAACTCTATTTAGTTGAGTACCACCGTAACAGACAGAACCGACATCAATAATCCACCTTTTAGTATTAAGTGAATATAGTATAAGCGTATTTACTTAATTTGTCAATAGTCATTCGCACTTAACACCACCTGTCATCGCTGCGAAAAACTTTTTTGTCATTCTGAGCCTGTGAAGAATCTCCAGGTAAACTCATGCCAGCGCAACAATCAGAGATTACCCGGAGATTCTTCACCAAACGCTCGTTCCGAGCATTGTTCAGAATGACAAAATCGCGGCTATTAATGCCTAGATATACGCAGCCGCTTTGAAGCCGGATTTGACAGCTTGCGCGATCGTTTTTACCTCGATGGCATCACCGACGACGAAGATCTCCGTCTCGGGGGCGCTCCTTCTGAGGCTATCTGCGACATCGAACTTTGGGGTCATACCGATTGCCAGGAGGACCGTATCGGCAGCGATACTGATCTTTTCGTTCGTCTTGACGTTGGTGCAGATGATGCCCTTATCCGTCACTTCCTCGAGCTTTGTGCCGAGGTGCACTGGAATTTTAAGCTCGCCAAGGGCGTCTGTCAATTCGCGCATCGCGCCGCTGGCCGTGGACATGAGGCCCATCATATCAGGCAGCATCTCGACGATTTCGACCTGATGGCCCGCTCTTCCAAGTTGGATGGCGCATTCAACGCCGACGGCACCGGCGCCGATGATGACGGCTTTTTTGCCGACCTTAACGTTTCCCAAGTCGGCGTCCGCTGCCCAAGCGACATGGGGCTTGTCGATACCCGGCAGACGCGGGATGATAGGCCGCGCGCCGACGGCAATGATTAGGGCGTCGTATTTTTCCTTATCCAATATTTCCTTCGTCGCTTCCGTATTGAGGAGGATTCGGGCCGGGGCCTTCATCGCCTGGCACTGGAGATACTTGAGGTAGTCCTTCATATCCTGTTTAAACGGTGCAACGGCAGCGGGTATGACATTGCCGCCGAGTTTATCACTCATTTCGTAGAGTGTGATGTCGTGACCGCGGTCAGCAAGCGTCAGCATGGCCTGAATACCGGCCGGGCCGCCGCCGACGACGGCAACTTTCTTCTTCACGTCAGCCTTTTTAACCTTGGCATCCGGAAAATCGACCTCTTCGCCGAGATAGGGGTTAACAGCGCAGTTGATGACGGCGGGGATGAGCAAGCGTCCGCCGCAATACTGGCAGCGAAGGCAGGGACGGTGATCCTCCTCCTGGCCGAGCGCGTATTTGCGCGGCATCTCCGGGTCTGCAAGGAATGGGCGGCACATGGCAACAAAGTCCGCCTTGCCGCTGGCGATGATATTCTCGGCATTTTGGATGTTCATAACCGATCCGACGGTGGCAATGAGCAAATCCGGAAACACTTTTTTGAGCTTTTCGGCGTAATGGACGTTGTACATTCTATCCATCATCCAGTTCTGCCACCAGTTGCGCATGTACTCAAACTCGCCGTGGAGGCCAGCCGAGACGTGAAGAATGTCGATTTTATCTTTGAACAGCGCAATGTATTGGACTGTCTCGTCGTAGTGCATGCCATCCGGATGAATCTCGTCAGCAGAGACGCGGAATTCGATGACAAAGTTCGGGCCAACCTTTTCACGGATTGCATCTAAAACTTCTATCGTAAAGCGTGTTCTGTTCTCCAGTGAGCCGCCGTATTCATCTGTCCGGTGATTATACAGCGGACTCGAAAATTGAGAGATCAGATTACCGTGTCCGCCGTGGACCATGCACATCTTAAAGCCCGCCCGCTTGCAGCGGTAAGCTGCCATTGCAAACTTATCAATGGTCTCCCTGATCTTTTCTTTTGTCATCTCGATTGTGTAGTACGGCTCCCTATTGTGAGCAGCCGCTGCGAACCGCTCACGGGAGGCGATGAAAGACGAGGCGCTATATGCTTTATGGCCTGTCTTTTCAAATTGAGAATCCTTACCGTTGTGGTTGATCTCCAAAGATGGCTGGCAGCCGTAGCCTTGGCACATCTCGACGAAACGCGTCAGCGGCAGGATACAGTCGTCGGTGCCGAGATCGAGCTGACGCTCCTCGTCGCAGGCCTCGTTAATATCAACGATGGAGTTGCCAACATGAATGATGCCGACACCGCCTTTGGCAAATGGCCTGAAAAAGTCGACAAATTCCTTCGTGACTTTCCAGTCGCGACTGGCAAGGTTCGGCGAAGGCGGAGCCATCTCCAGACGATTTTTAAACTGCACGCCTCTGATTCTGATCGGCTCGAATACATGTGGATATTGAGATCCCATAAAAGTATTCCTTTCGGTTTTTGCTTAATTATAGCATAGTAACTTTAGTATTTACAGCATTGCCGCGCTGCATGTGATTGAGATTGGTGCAATAACTATTTCATCTCTAACAAATTTATACATAATTATTAGTATTTTGTTAAAGTCCATCACTGTTTTATCGATATTCTAAGTAGATCGATTATAAATTAAATCGGTTTTTTACGGCGTAACCTGAAATAATGTATGGTTTAGCCTATCTTATTTATCAATTCACATGAAATCAGATGAAATTTGGGGTGCCCGTTTTGAAAGAAGAACAAAGGGAATTCATTAGACTGATTGGAAACCTCGCTTCAGAAAATAACGTCAGCCCCACCGCCGACGCAGCCGATCACATAAAGCTTCATGATGAAAACAAACTTGATTTCAATCATTTAGACAGCGCGCTGCTTTTAAAAACCATCCTGGAAACAACGCAGGATGGTATCATTATGATTAATGGCGACGGCAGTATTATTTACGCGAATGCGTCATATTTAAGAATGACAGGTTATATACAAAGCGACTTGGAAACACTCAACTTGAAGGATTTCGTGCCGACCGAGTATCGTCACGGGTTACGCAAAACAAGAGAACTCATCCTAAAAAAAGGGACAGCGCTGTTTGAATCGGTTGATAAAAAAAAGGACGGCAGCTTATATAATGTTGAAGTTTCGGCGACTTGCCTGAGCCGGGATCCGCTTGTCACCGTCTGTTTCACTCGTGATATCACCGACAGAAAAAACGCGGAGCAATCAATTTTGCATTCCCATGACCTCATGCGTTATATCATTGAACACAACAGAAGCGCTATTGCCATATATGATAAAAATCAAAATTTCATGTATGTGAGCCGTCCGTATATGGACGTTTTCAGAGTCAAGGATGTTAATATTATCGGGAAATACCATGACGATGTTTTTCCCGATCTGCCGATGTCCAAGCGCGACGTGCATCGGAGAGTTCTGAGCGGTGAAGTCTTGACCTGCGAGGAGGAAGCGTATAGATACGACGATGGTTCAGAGAATTGGATGCGCTGGGAATGTAGGCCTTGGTATGAAAATGACAGCACCATCGGCGGATTTGTTTTGTATGCCGAGATCATCACAGAACGCAAGCGTATGGAGCAGGCGCTTTACACTGAGAAAGAGCATTTTAAAATGACCCTCCTGTCAGTGGGAGACGGTGTTATTTCAGCCGACAACCTTGGTAAAATAACAGTCATGAATCCGATTGCCGAGAAACTGACCGGTTGGACGACAGACGATGCCCTGGGCGCTCTGCTTCAGGATGTTCTGAAAGTCATACACGAAGATACCAGAATACTAAACGAAAGCTATCTGGATAAGGTGATAGCGGCAGGTTCAATCATCGATCTGTCAAATGGCTTGCTGCTTGTTTCAAAAAACGGCAGCGAAACCCCTGTTGAAGTCGGCGCCGCGCCTATAAAAGACAGCGCAGGGAATATCGCAGGTGTTGTCATCGTCATCAGAGATTATACCGAGAAGAAAATAAAACAGAAAGAAATCGAGTACCTAAGCTATAACGACTATCTCACCGGCCTATATAACCGCCGATACATGGAGGACTCCATAAGAAGACTCGATACCAACAGGAATATTCCCCTCACCTTAATGGTCATTGATGTGAACGGCCTAAAGCTGACAAACGACGCCTTCGGCCACGAAACAGGCGATCAGCTTTTGAAGAAGGTTGCAGCTATTCTGAAAAAGGTTTGCAGGGCTGATGATATTATCGGGCGAATGGGCGGCGATGAGTTTTGTATCCTGCTCCCTCACACGGACGATAAGCAAGCTGAAGGTATTAAAGAGCGGATCCAAAATGCCGCGGCAAACTTGAAGCTTGACCCTGTTGTCCTGTCATTGGCGGTTGGACATGCTGCTAAATCATCTTCCGAACAGGATATTAAGGCAGTCATGACCGCTGCCGACAATCTGATGTATAAAGATAAAATAAAATATGGCAAATTTATGAGAAGCCAAACAATTGAAATGGTTCTTCACCACATCAATGCCAACTATGAGCAGGAGCAGCTCCACACTCAAAAAGTGTCTCAATACTGCGAGGCCATTGCAAAAGCGATGAATTTAAGCAAGAAGGCCGTCCGTGATGTTAAAAACGCCGCCGCTCTGCATGACATCGGAAAAATAATTATCCCGCCGCAGATACTCAACAAGCCCGGCAAGCTGACACCGGATGAATTCGGCATCATAAAGAGACACCCTGAAATTGGTTATCAAATGCTGAAGTCCGTTGATGAGTATGTGACGCTCGCGGAATACGTCCTGCATCATCATGAACGATGGGATGGGACAGGGTATCCAGAGGGCCTGAGCGGTAAAAATATTCCGCTGTATTCTAGAATTATCGCTGTTGCGGACGCATTTGAAGCGATGACAGCCTTGAGGCCCTACCAAAAAACAAAAAATAAAGAAGAGGCTGTCGCGGAGCTGATTCGTTGTTCCGGTGTTCAGTTTGATCCTGATATCGTTAAGGTATTTACCGAAAAGATTCTTTAATATGATAATGCCAATGTTGGCTCTGAACTATTTTTAGTTACTATCGATATTGTACGGTAAGGAAATATTTACTTTTGCTTTTGTGCTGGACATCATGACTTCAAATTTATACTGGAGTTGCTTAGAGTGAAATCTGAATATGATATGGATATCAGCAGGCAGGACAATGATAAACCTTCAGACAATGCAGTTCGAGCGAGCGAGCCATATCTCAGTACCATAATGGACATCATGCAGGACGGCTTAATTGTCGTTTCCGAAGCCGAAATAGTCGTCGACGCAAACCAGGCTTTTTACAAAATGACCGGTTATACAAAAGCTGATTTAGGCATGCTGACTCTCGATTTGTTATTTCAACGGGAAAGCAATCAGTTCAGACAGGATCGGCGTGAATCATTACTGCAAAACAGTACCGTCCTTTTTGAAACGCAGATCATAAAAAAGGATGGCTGTATTTCCGATGTGGAGATATCGGCAGCTTTATTAAACCCGACGCCACTGACAACAATTTGTTTCATCAGGGATATCACAGACAGAAAAAATGCGGCGCAATCTATTTTACAATCACACGATCTGATGCGCTACATTATTGAACACAGCAGGAATTCGGTCGCGGTCCATGACAAAAACATGAACTATATGTATCTCAGCCGCCCGTACGCTGACATCTTCAGGGTGAATGCTTCAGAAATTATTGGTAAAAACCATTATGAGGTCTTTCCGGATCTGCCTCAAAAAACACGAAGTGTACATAAACGCGTGCTGCAGGGCGAGGTTGTCTGCCAAAATGAGGATCAATTTGTCTTCAAAGACGGCTCAATGGAGTGGATGCGCTGGGAATGCAGACCCTGGTACGAAAACGATGGCGAAATCGGCGGACTTGTCATCTACTCAGAAAACATCACCGAACGCAAACAAATGCAGCAATTGCTGTTCAACGAAAAAGAGCACTTTAAAACAACGCTCCTTTCAGTCGGAGAAGGCATTATCTCTACAGACAATAACGGTGTTATAACAGTCATGAATCCGATAGCGGAGAAGCTCACAGGCTGGACTTCGCAAGACGCTTTGGGAAAACCGCTTGATGACGTTTTCAAAGTGATCCGCGAAGATACAGGAAAACAAAATGAAAGCTACTTAAAGAAAATTATCAAGACAGGGACTATCATTGAATTATCCAATAACATCCTGATGGTATCTAAATCCGGACAAGAAATACCGATCGAAGTATGTGCCGCTCCGATAAAAGACAGTGGTGTTCATGTCGTCGGTGTTGTCATTGTTATCAGAGATTTCACCGAAAAACGTTCCAAGCAGAAGCAGATAGAATACTTGAGCTATTATGATGCCATCACCGGACTCTATAACCGGAGATATATGGAGGATTCCATAAGGAAGCTTGATACCAGAAAGAATTTTCCGCTTGCCTTGATGGTCATTGATGTCAACGGCTTAAAACTGACAAACGACGCGTTTGGGCACGAGATGGGTGATCAGCTCTTAATTAAAGTTGCGGATTTGATAAAGAAGGTCTGCAGAGCTGATGATATTGTCGGGCGTATGGGCGGAGACGAGTATTGCATGCTGCTTCCGCATACGGATGAAATACAAGCGGAATTGATTAAGGAACGCATTAAAGAATCAGCGGCACATCTGAAGCTCGAGCCGATTATTGTCTCTCTGGCCGTTGGCTTCGCCGTCAAGAGATCCCCGAATCAGGATATAAAGGCTGTGATGACAACCGCGGATAATCTCATGTACAAAGACAAAATCAAATACGGACGCGCCATGAAAAGCCATACTATTGATATGATCATCCATAACATCAATATTAATTACGCACAGGAACAAGTACATACCGAAAGGGTTTCCCAGTTTTGTGAAACAATCGCCAAAGCGATGAATTTCAGTGAAAGAGATGTGAAAGACATTAAGACGGCCGGTGCCTTGCACGATATCGGGAAAATCATGGTACCGCCTCATTTGCTCAACAAGACAGGAAAACTGACGCACGAAGAGTTTGAACTCATAAAAAGACATTCTGAGATCGGATACCAGATGCTCAAGTCCGTTGATGAATATACGCATCTTTCAGAAATTGTCCTGTACCATCACGAACGATATGACGGAACAGGCTATCCGGAAGGTCTTACCGGCGAAAGCATCCCCTTGTACTCCAGGATTATTGCTGTGGCAGACGCTTTTGAGGCGATGACAGCCCTGAGGCCCTACCAAAAGACAAAAACAAAGGAGGCAGCTGTCGCAGAACTCATTCGGTGCGCCGGTGTTCAGTTCGACCCTGAGATCGTGACGGTTTTTATCGAAAAGGTACTGTAAGACTGTTCCTACATAAACACAATGAGCTATCAGTAAATCCCACGTCCCTTGTCATTCCCGCGTAGGCGGGAATCCAGTCTCTCCGGTACGTGGATTCCCGCCTACGCGGGAATGACAACGCGGACGGGAATGACAGTGCGGACCATATCGTTATCTTAATCGAATATTACTGTAAGCGCCTATAATCAGCAAAAAGGCTGTCTCTTTTAAGTCTACCGGACTTTCATGAGACAGCCTTATTCAAAGATGACATGCGGGAGATAATTGTTGTAGCTCTTAAATTATATCCCCATCACATTGAAGCCGCAGTCAACGTGTGTGATCTCGCCGGTGACACCGCTTGACAGGTCGCTTAAGAAGAACAAGCTGGCCTTGCCGATGTCCTCTTTTGTCACACAGCGTTTAAGCGGCGCTTTTTCTTCGACAACGCTCAAAATATTGTTGAAGTTTTTAACGCCTCTGGCAGACATCGTCTTGATTGGCCCTGCCGATATCGCGTTGACTCTGATATTACATGCGCCAAGGTCGGACGCCAGATACCGGACGCTTGCTTCAAGTGCCGCTTTGGCAACGCCCATGACGTTGTAGCCGCTGAATACTTTTTCCGCACCCATATACGTGAGCGTCAATATGCTGCCGCCATCTATCATCAGGTCTTTGGCTTTCCTGCTGACGGCAACAAGCGAATAAGCACTGACGTCGAGCGCATGCAGGAAACCTGCTTTTGATGTATAAACGAAATCGTTCGTCAAATCCTCGGGGTTTGCGTGCGCGATTGCATGAACGACCCCGTGAATGACGCCGTATGATTCTTTAATGGTATCGAAGACGCTGCCGATATTCTCGTCGGCAGAAATATCACAAATATAAACGGGGAATTTGCCGAGTTCTGCCGTAAGCTTTTCCGTCTCGTCTTTCTCCCGCTCGGTCTGGCAGGTAAAAATCAGGTTGGCGCTCTCATTCGCCGCCGCCTGCGCAATGCCCCAGGCGATACTCCACTTATTCCTCAGCCCCATAATAACAATGTTTTTGTTCTGAAGTAGCGTTCCCATAAATAGTAAACTCCTTTTACAATAGTCGCTGTTACAGCGCTTTAATTTTTCGGGTGTTATTGGAGCAGCGCTTCGACGAGCTTATTGATTAAAGCGCCGTCCGCTTTTCCCTTGACAAGCGGCATGAGATTCTTCATGATCTTACCCTTGTCCTGAACCGTTGGCTTTGTGATTTCCAGCTGATCCAGTACGCTCTGGATCACCTCTTGCACTTCAGCTTCGCCCATTCTTTGCGGCGCAAATTCCGAGTAGATACTGATTCTTAATTTGCATTCCTCAATGAGATCGGCTCTGGGGCAGGAGTCCAATGTTTCCTGCGCCTCTTTAATCTCTTTATAGACGATTGCGTTTTCCTCATCTTCTGTTAGGTCAGCTCGCTTATCAATGAACTTCGCTTTTAACGCGGAAAGCAGCATCGAAAGAGCCTCCTTGCGGCCCATGTCTTTTGCTTTTAACGCTTTATTCATTTCCAGTCTTACTAAATCAATTTTCGTCATACTGTATTGCTCCTTCATATCGGCGTTTGGTTTACTCGTGATAAAACTCATAATTGCCAGTTTGCAAAAGGATATGTTTGATATTTCTGCTGAAAAGCGCGCAGTAATTCTCGTTCCTTTGCTTCAGCGTCCTCGCAAACGAAATAATCCAGTAATAAAGATTTATTGTTTTCAATTTGCCATAGTGCTCGTCCGCCCCTATGATTGTTACCATCTTTATAACCATATGCAACAAATTGTGTGATTCGTTGGCGCAAGCCATTTTTTCCTTCTGCTTTGCCGATATAAAGAATTTCCTTAAACTCTTTATCTTGAATACGCTGTATCGTCTCAAGCTTTGTATTCAGTATTTCCAGCGGGTAAACCAAGTTGATGGTTTCACCCTTCCTGACATAGCTTTCAACAGCATCTGTTTGGGGTTTCAAGATAATCTTAAAACGCTCTGGTAAATAAACAATATAGTATCCACTCTTATTGGGAATATCTGATAAGCCACCTTTATTTAGTTTTTCCCCTAATGTTGAAAATGTCCTTCTCATTTAGATAACCTCAATTTAAAAACTTGTCGCCAATGATGACTCGGACCGAATCAACGGCGTCGTACCTCACCGCTTCAAAACTTCGCTGCGGATCATTTTAAAAGTTTCATTCTCCCCTTTTTCTTTGAGCGAGGCGAGCATCTTCTCCAGAAGGGCGCGCGTCTTGGGATGCATCATATGGACGTCCCTCGCTCGCATGTAGTAATCATAAGGGTCGCTGTCGCTGTATTTCTCTCTACGGTAGGTTTTACTGGCGGCGACCCTATCGCAGAACATTTCAACAACATACTTGACCGGCATCTCCATACCGATCATACCGGACGGCTCCCCATGCGCGTAGTCGATCCAATACTCCAGATGATGCTTGTTGCGGCCTTTATGATGCAGCCATGCGCTGGAGTATCCTTTTTCTTTCCGCTCCATATTGTTAGGGCTTTGAAACCCCTGATAATACCGGGCGCCCACGAGAAATTCCACCGGCATATACTTTGACAGGTCGTGCATCAGGCCTTGGCGGTAGAGCCCTGCCTGAAAGCAATAGCGGCGAACGAGCTTTTTGTGGTAACCAATTGTTTTAAGATGTGCGAACCATTTCATATAAAAATCTGCCTTGTCAAAATTCAGAAACCAGAATTTCTGCAAATCTATGATAACTCATCTCAACCGGTATTGTAAAACATATTTTACTTAAAGCAGGATCAACGCTCTTTTTTTTGAATAGTGTCAATGATTTTCATTGGACATTGAAACCGAACGGTTTCGTATGGTACACTGAGATAATGCCAAATAGCTTTAATAAATATTCGGGGAGCTAAACTTGATATGAGAATTGATAGTTCAAAGGAACTCATTCTTAAAACAGCTTGTGATTTATTTACTTTAAAGGGTTATAATAAAACGACTTTCGACGATATTGCAAAGCTTTGTCATGTTACAAAACAAGCTATTACCTATCATTTCGGGACAAAATCAGCATTGGGCCGCGCTGTTTCGCATGACTACTCCCTCCGGCTTACGAAATCTTTTAATGCTGCGGTACTCTTAAAAGTCGGTAAGTTAGATGACCTGACGCTATCGGCGGCTTATATATTATGGTTTTCCGGTTATTACAGAAAAGATACCAATGCTTTCCGATTTTTCGATGAGTTTATCTTTACGGACCCGTATTTTGATGATGTTGCCGTAGATGAGGAAGACGCCTATTATTCGACGTTTGTTGCTTGTTCTGATCCATCTCTGTCGGAAACCGAAATTAAGATCAAAACCGTCAGTGCTTTTTATGCAGGCAAAGGTCTGCTGCATTTGTATTCAAAGGGCTTAATTGCTTGTGACGAAGATGAATTCGCCCGGTATTTATATCTGAACTATTTTTCCCCCTTCATTTCGGATGAAGCACTGCTGCAGCGGATTTATAATCAGGCAAAGGAAATCCTCAGCATCGTCGACATTATTGACATCATTGATTAACTCATATGATAAGCAACCGGCGCCTCGCTCAGCGAGGCGCCACTTTTTATGCTAATTGTACAAATTGTTTAGGAATTATTTGGATTCACAAGTGCATTATTATCTTGATTCTGATTTTTCCCGGGGTTAAACTTTACATGTCAAGTGCTTGACTCGTCAAGTAATAGCCTACTGCAAAAAAACTGGGGAGGGATGTCAATGAGTCCGCAAGAACATCAGGAAAAACTCACGAAGTTCAGGGACGCTATGCGCTTCAAAAAGACAAAAACGGTGCCGAATCTCGCAAACGCAACCGGCTGGCAGATTATCGATTCTAAATACACCGCAGGTGATGCCTTCTATGATTTCAAGAAAATGAAGGAGGTCCTTGTGGAATTTGCCAAACGGTATGATTTCGACGCTTATCAGTGGAGCGGTTCAACGTACTGTTTCCCTTTTACCGACACCCTCGGCGGAGGTTCCTATTTACTCGACAAGAAAACAGGTTCAATGAACGTGATTGATCACAACCTGATATTTCCGGAGGAATACGCTGAATACGCCAAGGACCCAAATAAATTTATGCGGAAGGCCTTTGCCCGGAAATACCCCAATATAACAACACCGATATTTGAAAAAGCCCTCAACGAGTTCTTTAGATTCGGGCAGTTCGCCGCAACCGCGGACAATATTTACAGGGATGAAATCAAGCGGCCTCTCACATCGACGATGCAATCCATTGTTATGTCGCCTCTTGAAATACTCAACGCCGGACTCAGAGGGATCAAAGATCTTGCCGTGGATATCAGGAGAAACAAAGCGGCGCTTCAACTGTTCCTAGACGCGAACTGGGAAAAGCTTCAGCTGCCCGCATTTAAGAGAAATCTGGAGATAGACCGTTCAGATTATATCTGCGATTTTTACACAGCCTTCCTGGCGCACGCGTTCCTCAGCGTGAAGCAATTTGAGGAAATCTACTGGCCGTATCTGAAGAAGGTATTTGACATGCTATCTGAAGCGGGTAAGACCATATTCATATTCTGTGAGAGTGATATTTTACGATTTGCAGAGTTTTTCCAGGACATCCCCAAGGGTCTGGCCATATTGCATATTGAGAAAGACGATATTTACGAGGTCAGGAAAAAGCTGCCCAACATGTGCCTCGCGGGCGGTTTTCCGATCGAGCATCTTGGTTACAGCACACCGCAGCAATGTATCGACGCCGCAAAAAAGCTCATCGACAATATGGGCGAAGGCTACATCATGAGCACGACGAAAATAGCGGCTTTTCCCGGCGACGTCAAACGCGAAAACCTGATAGCGCTCAATAACTTTGTCCGTCAGTACACAATATAAAGGAGGGCGACGTCTATGATCAAAGAAATAATAGGTATGCTTAAGTGGAAGCGCACCATGAAGAAATATGCCGGCATGAAGCCATATTCTGATGAGTGGTGGGACATCATGACGAATTCTCTTGCAATGCTTCCCGAAGAGCAGCGCCAAGGCATCATGGATAATATCATACAAATGGGAGCAGCCCTGTAGTCACCCCGCACAACGAGACGCAAAAACGAATGGAGGAATAGCAATGATTGATTTCGATAAGCTCAAAAAAGATATAGGCGACCTTGATGAAAACGCCGCCAAGGCCACCCTGAAACAGCTGATGGCCGAAGGCGGCGACGCACAAAAGGCTCTCGAAGCCTGCCAGGATGGCATGGCCATCGTTGGTGACCGCTTCCAAACAGGTGAATATTTTGTAGGAGATCTCATATTTGCCGGAGAACTCATGCAGGAATCTGTCGCAATACTAAAGGCGGCGCTTATCCAGGAAAACGCGGCTGCCGTTGGCAAGATGGTGTTTTGCACGGTCGAGGGCGATCTGCACGATATCGGCAAAAACATCGTCAAATCGCTGCTCGAAGCCGGAGGTATGGAGGTTATCGACCTTGGTGTCGACGTGCCCGCACAAAAAATCGTTGATGCCGTTAAAGAAAACAACCTAAAAATCGTTGCGCTTTCGGGAGTTTTGACACTTGCGATTGGCGCGATGAAAAAAACTGTTGAAGCCTTGGCGGCTGCCAACCTGCGTGAGAGCGTCAAGATCATCATCGGCGGTGCTCCCGTGACCGCTGAAGCATGTACGATCGTCGGTGCGGACGCGTGGACCCTGAATCCGCAGGAGACAATGAAAATCTGTCTCGGGTGGGCGAAAGCTTAATGGCGCTCAGTCATTTTACAGGAGATAAAAATGATACTAATCGGTGAAAAAATAAACGGTGCGATACCCAAGACCGCAGAGGCTATTAAGAACAGGGATGCATCAACCATTGTCAATCTTGTAAAAATCCAGGAGGAATGCGGCGCCGATTATCTGGATATCTGTGCCGGCACCGCTCCCGAGGAAGAGTACAGCGCGCTCTGCTGGCTGATTGACATCGTGCAAAGTGCTGCGACCAAGCCCATTTGTATTGACAGCCCGGATCCGAGGATGCTGGAAAAAGTTTTTCCAAGGTTGAAACAGCCGGGCATTATCAACTCCATCTCCGGCGAGGGAGAAAAGTGCGCCATCCTGCTGCCGATCCTGCATGATAACCCGGAATGGCTCGTGGTCGCACTCTGCTGCGGCACCGAAGGCATCGCGGCGTCCGCTGGCGAGAAGATGCGTATTGCTTACGAGCTCATTGAAAAGGCGGCAGAGTATGGTGTTTCTCCGGAAAGAATACATATTGACCCTCTCGTTTTAGCGCTGCCGGCCGTCAATGATTCGGCTATGAGTTTCTGCGATGCAATCCGCGGTATTAAAGCGAAAAACCCTGCCGTCAATATAACGGCGGCTCTGAGCAACGTGTCCTTCGGAATGCCGCTCAGGTCTCTCGTTAACAAAAACTTCCTGACACTGGCCATGGCCGCCGGATTGGACTCGTGTATTCTAGACCCGACGAACAGGGATCTCATAGGGACCATATATGCTGTTGAAGCACTTTTGGGCAGAGACCGTCTCTGCCGGAAATACAACCAGGCGTATCGGGCAGGCAAAATCGGACCATCAAGTGTATGAATAACTGTATGATCGCCTGTGAAACACTGAGGGATGAGCTGCTGTTCACTATGGAGACAGCCGGTGTCACCATGCCTGTTATCTGGATCGCTTCAGGTTTGCATAATACGCCGAATAAGCTTCATGATAGGCTTCAGGAAGCTCTTGATTCAATTAAAGAGTATGCACACGTCTATTTGTTGTTTGGTTTCTGCGGCAATGCTGTCCGAGAACTGAAAACAGGGGCCTTCGAACTCATCATACCTCGTGTTGACGACTGCATTTCGCTCCTGATCGGCTCCCCTCAGAAACGTGTAGAAATCGGAAAAGAATATGCCGCCTATTTCATGACGGAAGGCTGGCTGCGCGGGGAACGGAACATCTGGGTTGAATACAAGCACTGCCTTGAAAAATACGGGCAAGAGCAGACCGCAGAGATCATCACGGCGATGTATGGACACTACCGGTCGCTTGGGTTGCTGGACGCGGGTGTCAGCCCGATTGGGCCGCTCGTCAGCGCCACGGCGATGATCGCCGAAAAGTTTGGCTTGGTCCAGAAAGTGATCCCCGCGACAACATCCTATATTCAGGCGTTACTGCTTGGGCCCTGGCCCGCCGCGTATTTTATTGTCAAAGGACCGCACAGTGAAATCACGGCAGTAGATTTGCTGCTGGAATAGAGGCAAAAAAATCAAAACCCACACCGTCCGGCGTGGGTTTTGATTGAGCGAGATAATATCTTAATATAAAAATTGATATATCTTTTCTTCTCGGAGTATTTTTTTAACGTAATCTCTCGTCTCTTCAAAGGGAATATTACTATAATCCTTCCCGTCTTTTGATATTGTTGAATCGTTAAGCCACTGATTCACATTACCGGGGCCGGCATTATATGCCGCCAGAACAAGCTCCGTCGTATCGAATTTTTCTTTTAAGTAATTGATATACCATGATCCCATTTTTATATTTGTCTCCGGATCATACAAATCATCAACCACGAAATCGGTATCTCCCACAATTTCTGCTATCCACTTCGCTGTCGACTCCGTTAGCTGCATAAGACCTTTAGCTCCCACGGGGGACACGGCTTCCTTATCAAAATCGCTCTCTGTATTAATCATCGCCATCATTAAGTACGCGTCAATATCGTATTCGCTTGAGTATTCATCGATAATATCCTTATACTGCAGAGGAAACAAAACCTCGTATAGAATATAGCGTGCGGCAAAGCAAACGACAAGAACCGCCAGCAAAACCGATAATATCTTAACTATTTTCATCCCGAACTCCCATCATCAGAGCAGGACGGCGCATTGCGCCGTCCTGACTTGCTCATTGCTTCTGTCTGCCTCGTTTGGCGTGTTAGCGTATATGGCATTAAAGCTCTTATCGTTTAAATCGTGTTCGATCTTGCCGGTGTCCTCCTGGGCTGTTTCCTTTCGGACGAATCTGTTAACATGCTAACACCCGCTACCCTGTTTTGCA
Organism: uncultured Eubacteriales bacterium; assembly: GCA_942492735.1. GTDB lineage: Bacteria > Bacillota > Clostridia > Oscillospirales > Oscillospiraceae > Sporobacter. The sequence continues at coordinate 1,615,510 of OW818648.1, read as the reverse complement.
ATATGTTAATTCAATCATAATAGAGCATTGAGCACTGATCTAAACGTGCAATTCCCGATCTTCTTTCAGAGCATCTTCAGAAAGACATACAATAGCACTTTCCATTCTGTGATTACGGACGTCGGTAACCTTAATCACCAGTCCAAATTCCTCAAGTTCGGGCTTACTGCCATCATCAGGTATCGTGCCTAAAATTCCAAACACTAACCCTCCGAAGGTAACATAATCGTCTTCCGGTAGGATAATACTCAGCTGTTCCGAAACAATATCCAATGGAGCAACCCCGCGAATTTTCCAAGTTTTTGAGTCAATACGCTCTATTAATGGCTGTTCAATAGGCATCGAAATATCATCTTCAAGCTCTCCCACCAATTGCTCGAGAAGATCATTCATCGTAACAATCCCGCTCATTCCGCCGTATTCATCTATTATGACAGCAAAGTGACTGCGGTTTTTTTTCATGTTACGGAATAAGACATCTGTTCGAATTGTTTCTGAAACAAAATATGCAGCTCTTACCGCATTATTCATAACGCTCTTGCGCGTCTTGTCCTTCAGCCTGAAATACTCTTTAGCATATAAAATGCCGACGATGTCATCCGCACTTTCCGAACATATAGGATATACCGAATGTCTGCTTTCATTTATCGTTTTTTCCCATTGCTCGTCATTTTCATCAAGCCACAAAACTGAAACCTCAGTCCGGTGCGTCATAATGTCCGAAGCAAATGTATCATCAAATTCGAATATATTCTGTATCATCGTTTTCTCTTCAGGATCAATTGCGCCTCTCTCACTGCCGGCATCCACCATCATGCGTATTTCTTCCTCTGTGACCTCATCATCTGCAGCATGCGGATCAATCCCGATAATACGTAACAGTCCATTTGTCGATATTGTCAAGAACCAAACCACAGGGGCGAATATTTTCGAAATAGTTAAAACAAGTCCTGACATTGCAAGCGCAAGCTGTTCCGCTTTTCTCATAGCGATTCTTTTTGGTACAAGTTCTCCCAAGACAAGTGTGAAATAAGACAAAATTATTGTAATAATGATAACGGATATAGTATCGAGTGTAGACGGAGGTATTTTAACGCCAATATCAATGAGCCACTGCGTTAATTTACCGGAGAAATTATCTGCGGCAAATGCACTGCCTAGAAAACCCGCCAGTGTAATTCCAACCTGTATTGTCGCTAAAAAACGGCCAGGCTGCTTTATAAGTTTTGAAAGCCTGATTGCCCGTTTATTCCCGGTTGACGTGAGCTTGGCAAGCTTGTTATCATTCATAGAAATAATAGCAATTTCAGCACATGCAAATATTGCATTAAGTAAAATTAAGAATAGCTGCAGGAAAATTTGCCCTATAATAGGATCACTGCCTGTCAAGTAAATGACCTCCTCGTTGTTTCCGATGTTCTGTTGTTAGTATTGTCTCCAAGTATGCTGTTTTTTTGATAGCATTATATTTACAAATCTCGCAGTCAGCAATCATATGCATGATATGTGAAAACACACCTAAACAAGCCGATACCTTAATCGCCTTATTGAGTGTGTTTATAAATACATTATATCATATAACAAAAAAATGTCAATTTGCCTGATTAAGGCTGCAACGACAAGGAGAACAACAATCCCGCCTCATAACGAACGAAGCGGGATAGATGACCTCAACGATTGCTGATGCTGTGCTAACGATTACGGACTTGACCTGCGCTCATTCTCCCGTCGTGTAATGGTACTATTTCTCGCTTGCGGCAATCATTTCAGCCAGATTATTCAGGTAAACCCACCGTTCCATTTTTTCCTCGAGCGCCTTATCCATAGCTTCCTTTTGCGCCATGAGCTCCTGCAGCTTAATATAATCACTCGAAGCAGCCTCGATCAGCAGGGATAACGCTTCAATTTCATTTTCCAGACCGGCAATATCAGCGTCGATGCTTTCGAACTCGCGCTGTTCTTTAAATGTAAATTTGAGCTTTTTTGCGGCGTTGCTTCTGGCGGTAACGGGCGTCTCTGTGTCTTTTTTAGAGACCGTTTCGGCGGTGTTTGACTCACAATAATCCGAATAGCTGCCGAGGTATTTTTTAATTGTGCCATCGCCTTGAAAATCAAATATTGTATCGGCGACCTTATCTAAAAAATACCGGTCGTGCGATACGGCAATGACAGCGCCGTTAAAGGCGTTGAGGTATTCCTCGAGAATTGTCAGCGTTTGAATGTCAAGGTCATTCGTCGGCTCATCCAGGAGCAGGACATTCGGCGCCTGCATGAGGATGCCGAGCAGGAATAGCCTGCGCCGCTCGCCGCCGGATAGCCTGCTGATGGTGTTCCATTGCAGGTCAGGCGGAAACATGTATTTTTCAAGCATTTGCGACGCAGTGATGGTGCCGTCCGGCGTCTCAACCGTCCCGGAGATTTCCTTGATGTAATCAATTACCCGCATGCAGAGGTCCATTTCCTCTGAGCCCTGCGAAAAATACCCGAGCTTTACAGTATCGCCGAAAACAACAGAGCCGCTGTCCGGCTGCATTCTGCCGCTGATGATATTCAGGAAGGTAGATTTTCCGCAGCCATTTTTACCGAGTATCCCGATTCTGTCATCTCTGAGAAGATTATGGTCGAAATGCTCGATAAGCTGTTTTCCATCAAAGCGCATGGAGATGTCGCTGATCTCAATCGTCTTTTTACCGAGACGGCTCGATATGGAGCTTACCTCCAGTTTCGACTGCTCCGAAGGCCCGGATTTTTCGCTGAGCGCCTCAAAACGGGCGATTCTGTCCTTGCTTTTTGTACCGCGAGCTCTCGGGCCGCGTTGGATCCATTCGAGCTCTGTTCGTAAAAGGCTCTGGCGTTTGCGTTCGGTACCTTGCGCCATCTCCTCTCGCTCCGCCTTAAGCTCAAGATACTTCGAATAATTTGCCTGATAGCTGTACAAATTGCCGTTATCGATCTCAACGATTTTGTTGACGATGCGATTTAAAAAGTAGCGGTCATGCGTCACCATGACGAGCGCGCCCGTATATCTGCTTAGATAGCTCTCGAGCCATTGGATCATCTCTGTGTCAAGATGGTTTGTCGGTTCGTCTAAAATCAGCACGTCGCAGGGCGTGATCAAGGCGCTTGCAATCGCGACGCGCTTTCTCTGGCCGCCCGACAAGCCGCTGACTTGTCTATCAAAATCGACGATGCCGAGCCTCGTTAGTATCCTCTTCGCCTCAAATTCATTTTCATCTTGTAGTTCCGGCGCGCCGGAAAATACATGCTCCAGAACAGTCAGCGCTTCATCCCAGATTGGATTCTGTGATAAATACTGCACGCGGACACCTGTATATTTTGTGACGGAGCCGGAATCCGGTTCTTCAACGCCCGCCAGGATTTTTAAAAACGTCGACTTCCCCGTCCCGTTGACGCCGATAACACCGATTTTGTCCCCCTTGTCTATATAAAGGGACACATCGTTTAATAGTATTTTTTCACTATAGCTTTTTCTGATTTTTTCCGCAGCCAACAGCATAAACGCCCATACCTCGTCTTTTTAATTCTGGCTCGCCTTCCACTTTGCGAGCTGTTCGGCCAGCGCAGAATTCGCGCTCCCGGTATCTGGCTGACTGCTTAAATAATTCCTGATTTCGGTCTTATTCGCGCCTGCTTCGCCCTTGCGTTTTTCAAAGTCGCTAAGCCGCTCTCGATGTCCGCAGATACAGGTAAACATCCTGTTTTCGCCCGCGCCCCGCATTTCAAGCTTCTTGTGGCAGTTGGGACAGCGCGCATTCGTTTCCATCACAACGCTTTTACGATAGCCGCATTCCCTGTCCGGGCAGACAAGCATCTTCCCTTTTTTTCCCTTGACATCCAGCAGGAATTTGCCGCAGTCCGGGCATTTCTCACGCGTCATATTGTCATGGACGAATTTCAAATCACTGGCTTTGACAAAAGTCACGAGTTTTGCTGCATATTTGCGCATTTCATCTATAAAGACCTGATCGCGTGCCTTACCCTTGCTGATGAGTGACAGCGTCTGCTCCCACCGTGCGGTCAGTTCAGCTGAGCGTAATTCCGGCGGGACGATCCCGATGAGTTGGACGCCTTTTGAGGTCGGGACAAGTTCTTTTCCCCTCCGCTCGGCGTAAAAGCTCGAAAAGAGCTTTTCTATAATTTCAGCGCGTGTGGCCGGCGTGCCGAGGCCGCTCGTTGCCTCGAGCACCTCGCGGAGCTCCTTGTTTTCCATATGGCGGGCGGGGTTCTCCATCGCGGTCAGCAGAGTCGCCTCATTGTATCGGGCGGGCGGCTTTGTCTTTCCAGCTGTTAATTTTGCAGAAACGATTTTTATGTGGTCTCCCTGCCTAACCGGCGGGAGCGACTGCTCGTGTTCGTCATCATTTTCGTCATCTTCTGAGGCCAATAAATTCCCGTAAGCCACTTTCCATCCCGGATTTTTTACAATTTTACCCCTGGCGGAAAATTCCTGTTTGTTGACCGTGAGCTTTATTTTTGTCTCCTCATATTCAAAGGCGGGCGACAAGACAGCGATAAACCGGCGGACGACCAGATCGAAAATATTGCGCTCCTCCGGTGAGAGCTGCATGAGATTGATCTGTTCATCCGTAGGGATAATCGCATGATGGTCCGTCACCTTCGCGTTATTGACAATGTATTTCGTTGAGAGCGGGCGTTTTCGTATGAGCTCCTGCGCCAGCTCCTTGTAGTTCCCGATGGCAATACTCTTAAGCCTGTCCACAAGCGTCGCTGCCACATCGTCCGTAATATAGCGCGAGTCTGTGCGCGGGTATGTGAGGGCCTTGTGGGTTTCATACAGGCTCTGCATAATTGAGAGTGTCTGCTTTGCCGTGTAGGCATATTTCTTATTGGCGTCGCGCTGCAGCTCTGTTAAGTCATACGCTGCCGGCGGCATTTGGTACTTGAATTCACGGGTAACCGCTGTTAATACAGCTTCGCCGCCTGTGACTGCAGCGACGACTGCCTCCGCCTTTTCTTTATCAAAGATCATTGACTGGCCTTTCGCGTCGCGCCAGGTGGCAAAAAACCCTCCGGTGTTGATCTGTACTGTCCAAAAATCCTTGGGTACAAAGCTTTTAATTTCCTGCTCGCGCTCAACGAGGAGTGCCAGCGTCGGCGTCTGGACGCGTCCTGCGGAAAGCTGTGCGTTATATCTGCAGGTCAGTGCGCGGGTGACGTTAAGGCCGACGAGCCAATCTGCCTCAGCCCGCGCCTGGGCGCTTTTATATAAATTATCATATTCTACAGCCGGTCGAAGGCTGGCGAAGCCCTCTTTGATGGCCTTATCGGTTTGTGATGAAATCCATAGACGTTTCGCGGGTTTATTCCAGCCCGCCTTTTGCATAATCCAGCGCGCGACAAGCTCCCCCTCGCGACCCGAGTCGGTCGCAATAACGAGGTCTGAAATATCGCCCCTTTTCATGAGCGCCTGCACCGCTTTGAACTGCTTGGCCGTCTCATTCATGACGACGAGCTTCATTTTATCCGGCAGCATCGGGAGGTCGTCCATATTCCACGACTTAAATTTTTCATTGTAGGCCTCGGGCTCGGCCAAAGTAACCAGATGCCCCAGCGCCCAGGTGACGATATACCTATCCCCAGAGATACAGCCGTCGCCCTTCTGATGACAACCCAGCACCTTGGCAATGTCACGTCCGACGGACGGTTTTTCTGTTAAGACCAATGTTTTTGCCATAGGCTGTCCCTTCTCCAAATCGTGTAGATTATCCGGCAGCGCACTTCGGTCATTCCGTGATAATTTTCTGCACTCTGCCGACCTGATTGCCCTCTTCGAGCATGACTTTGATGCCGTGCGGATGATTCGGGCTGTTTGTCAGGATGCGTTTAATATGTCCTCTCGTGAGAAGCCCTGTGGCCTGATCCTTTTTCAGCACGATATCAACAAGCGCCCCGATTTTAATATTCGTTCTTGTTTGTCCTTCCAAACGGCAGCCTCCTCTGATCGGTTAATTATTTTGTCGGTTTCTTTTCTGCGGTTTTGTCCGCAGCCGCTTTGGGTTTGGGTGCAACCGGTTTTACTTTTTTCTTCTTTAATTTATCCGGGTTTTTAAATGACATTTAAAATACCTCTTTTCTTCGTATAACTTCCGACGCTCTTTCTCCATGGTTAGTATACCACATCTGACAAGTGCAGAACTGTTGTTATGATTTCCACGAGGTTTCTATGCCTTCCTCTGTGATTTTAATAGCGCCCTCCTTCAAGAGCCGCCCGACAGCTCTTTTAAAGGCACCTTTACTCATATTCAGTTCGGCCTTAATGCGTTCGGGGGAACTGCTGTCATTTAAAAGTAACGTACCCTCGTTTGATTTCAATTTTTCCAAGATGATACGCGAATCCCCCTCGATCTCCTTGTAGGCGGGCTCTCTCATGGAGAGCTCCAGCTTTCCGTCCGGCCGCACCTTCTTAATTCTTGCTTCTATTTTATCGCCGACGGCAAGATTCCCATAGATCTCTTTCGTATAAATCAAACCGTGATACATGCTGTCGACCGCCACAAAGCAGCCCCACTCGGTACTGATACTCGTAACGATACCGTTGACATGATCCTTTTCCTTATAGGGAGACGTACTGCTGAGCAGTGTATATACCTTCATCGTCGCGCACAGCCTGCTGCTGTTGTCTTGATAGAGCGTGACTAAGTATTCCCCGTCCTTTTTGAGTTCTCCCGTCTGTTCTTTAAAGGGTAAAAGCAGGTCTTTATCAAGGCCCCAGTCTAAAAAGGCTCCGATCTTCGTGATTTCAGCCACTTTCAATACGGCCAGCGCACCGAGTGTTACTTTTGGTATTTTGACCGTGGCGATCGCTCTGTCCTCAGAATCTTTATATACGAATACTTCTATTTCGTCGCCGATTTTAGTATCCTGCGGCACCTGATTCTGCGGCAGCAGAATATCATCACTGCTTTTTTCATCTTTCGAATTCATATATGCCCCATTCGGCGTAAATCTGGTGACCTCCAGCTTTTGCATTTTACCTAACTCTATCATAATTTACCTCGGTTACATTTATTTATAAGGGATGTTATCAAACAACAAAACATGTCCTCTATATATATTACCATAAAAATTAAAAAAAAGTACCGGAAATCACGGCAAATGCGCGATTTCCGGTAGATTGCTCTTGTTGATTATTTCCCGAACACCGCCAGCAGAAAGCCCGCTGCGACGGCCGAGCCGATGACGCCGGCGACATTGGGCCCCATGGCATGCATGAGTAAATAGCTGCGGGGGTTGGCTTTAATACCCTCGATCTGCGATACCCGGGCCGCCATAGGCACAGCTGAAACGCCGGCTGAGCCGATAAGCGGATTGATCTTGCCGCCGGTCACCAGATACATGAGCTTACCGAGCAGTAATCCGCCGACAGTACTGAAGCAGAAGGCGAAAAGACCCAGGGCGACGATTATCAGTGTCTGCGGCTGCAGAAAGGTGTCAGCATTGGCGGTCGCCCCGACGGTGACGCCAAGGAAGATTGTTACAATGTTAATCAGCTCGTTTTGAGCGGTTTTCGAAATCCTGTCGACGACACCCGACTCCCTGAAAAGATTGCCGAGCATCAGCATACCGATGAGCGGCGCCACCGACGGCAGCAGCAGCGTCGTGATAATCGTCACGACGACCGGGAACAGAATCTTCTCCAGCTTCGAGACGTTCCGCATCTGGCTCATCTCGGTTTGACGCTCTTTTTTAGTCGTAAGTGCCCGCATAATGGGGGGCTGGATCAGCGGAATGAGGGCCATATAGGAATATGCGGCGATGGCGATGGCCGGCAGCAGGTGCGGGGCGAGCTTCGTCGTCAGGTATATGGCGGTTGGGCCGTCCGCGCCGCCGATGATACCGATGGAAGCTGCCTCCTGCGGGTTGAAATAACCCGTGGCTATTGCCAGAGTGAAGGCGCAATAGATACCCAGCTGTGCGGCAGCCCCTAAGAGAAGGCTGGAGGGTCTGGCGATCAGCGGGCCAAAATCCGTCATCGCGCCGATACCCAGGAAAATGAGAGAGGGGTAAATTCCCAGCTTAACACCCTGATAGAGGTAGTACAGCAGTCCGCCCACCGACTCCACATGGCCGTTGCTGATCACCGGCTCTGCCATAAGGCCGGTCAGCGGCAGATTTGACAGCAGCATACCAAAGGCGATGGGCAGGAGCAGCAGCGGCTCAAACTTTTTGCGGATGGCCAAATAGATAAGTATACACGCAACGGCAATCATGATCAGGTGCGGGATGTCCAGGCTCTGGAATCCCGAGGTGCTCCAAAGCTTATTGAGTGTCGAAATAAAATTCATCTTAGCTTTCCCCCTTTCACTGTATCACGATAAGTGGTGTTCCCGTGACGACGGTTTTCCCACACGATGTCAGGATCTGCGTTACCGTGCCGTCCCTGGTGGCCGCAACCCCGTTTTCCATCCGCATCGCCTCCAACAACAGCAGAAGGTCACCGCGCTTCACCTTCGCTCCAACTGCCGTCATGATTTCTATCACCGTGCCAGACACCGGCGATGTGACGGTCTCGCTCCCGGCGTCTTCCGACCAGGATGGCTCGAATATGCTCGGCGGCGTGTCGAAAGACGCGTCAGCGGCGACAAGCTCATCATCCGCAGCTTCCGAAACGACTGGCTTGACAGGTTTCTTCGGAGAAAACCAGGTAATCAGCGCCGACTGAGCCCGAAGTAAAAGACTCAAGCCAACCAATACAATAAAAACGACCGACATGCCGAACAGACCGACAAATAGACTATCCCCTATGGACATTACACACACCTCACGTTACCTATTGTTATTATAATCTCTATCATAAAACAAGAAGGGAAGCCTGCAAAGCAGACCCCCCACCCTTGGAGCCATAATTGATATACATTATATCAACATTTGCTTTTTTTGCAATATCTGTTTTCATTAACCTATTCTCACTTTGAGTCCTTGTCAAGTCCCATTTTTTCCTCTCTGAAGAGGCGGGAATCCATTGTCTTCAAATCTTTGCAGACAATCGGCATAAACTCCATTTTATCCAACACATCCTTCTGGAGGTCAATGCCCGGAGCGATCTCTGTCAGCATGAGCCCCTCCGCCGTCAGGCAGAACACTGCGCGTTCGGTGATGAACATGATCTCCTGCCCATTTTTCATCGCGTATTCGCCGGAGAACGTGATTTGCTGAAGTTCCTTAATGAACTTTATGCTGTCGCTGTCTCTGTTGATTTTCAAGCCGCTTCCAGTGATCTCGATATCGGTCTCACCCACGGTAAAGGTCCCCATAAAGATGACTTTTTTCGCGTTCTGAGAGATGTCGATAAACCCACCCGGGCCGTTGCTGCGGCCAGCAAACTTCGAAACATTGACATTACCTTTATCATCAATTTCAGCGGCGCCGAGAAACGTCATATCCAGTATGCCGCCATGTATCATGTCAATCATGTCCGTTTGGCAGAATATTGCCTCGGGGTTGGCTGCAGCCGGGAAGGCCAGTCCTTCCTGCACGACGCCGCCCATAGGGCCGGCTTCGACTGACATCGTCATGCCGCGCCCGAGTCCCTCCTCTGCCGCCACACTGCCGATACCGGCAGGTATGCCAACACCAAGATTGATGACGATACCGGGCTTGAGCTCCATCGCAGCGCGGCGAATCATCACCTTGCGGATACTCATCTTCAGCGGTGTAACCGCGGCGGCCAAGGTCTTGATATCGCCCGTCAGCTCGGGTCGGAATTTGGGCGTGATCATACACTGGCGGTGGTTATCGGGATTCTTCACTTTGACGACATAGTCCACAAGCTTACTGTGAATGCGTACATTCTTTGCGTGAATCGTCCCCCGCCGGACGACGTCCTCGACCTGGGCGATGACAATACCGCCGTTATTATGCGTCGCGACGGCGATTTCCAGCTCGGGCCCGATGATCGCCTCGTGATCCATTGAGAGGTTGCCGTCCTCGTCGGCATAAGTGGCGCGGATAAAGCAGACGTTCGGCGTGAAGGCCTTGTAGAACAGATACTCTTCGCCGCCGATTTCCATCAGCTCGACAATGGCGCCCTTCTCTCTGGCCTTCTCGTTGACAGCGCAGCCCTCGTGCCTGGGGTCACAGTACGTACCAAGACCAACCTTTGTAAGGAAGCCCGGTCTGCCGCCGGCAGTTGTGCGGAAAAGATTCATCACGACGCCCATCGGGATGAGGTAGCCGCCGATCTTATTACAGCCGACCGCCTTCGAAATCACTCTGGCATCGTTGAGCAGGCCAACCTTAACTGTACCGATAAGTCCATCGGCTCCAAGCCTGTTCAAGCCAAGATTAAGCCCCTTGAGATATTCCGTGCTCTCGGTTTTATCTCCCGGTGTGATACCGCAGATCGCTGTGATGTTTTTCGGATGCCCGGTCGATGCATAGCGCGCGCCCAGGCCTTCGAGGAGCTCCTCCGCGCAGCCATATGTGCTGAAGCCTCCCACGATCAGCTCCATGTTGTCCTGAACATGGCTGACGGCTTCTTCAAGTGTCACAAATTTGGACATATTCTGTCTCCTTCTATATTGATAGACGTGCTCGTTAAGTACATATAATGTTATGTCCGGCAATGGTTCACTCTATGTCCGGCTCAACTGTTTCATTATAAAACAAGGCTATAAATTTTGCAAAACGTGTTTTTTATGGCGTTATAACAATTTCGTATGGAAAAACCCCTTCCGCCGCAGTGAAGGGTTTTCTGTAACTCTAATTATCGTAGCTAGGGATGTCATTGAGCTAAAGCATTCGGGTTTGAAGTACGAGATTACTCTTGAAAAAAAGAACGACGACTCCATACTGGTCAAGGTCAACCACAGATATTACAAAACCAGCTTAAGCGCATACGAAGCGCTGCTTGATATCATATCAAACAGTACGGCCGAAAAACTTACGGTGTTCTGGCGGATGACAGAACATAAAGCCAGGGGACAGTCCTTGCGGGCATCCGCGAGAATTATCTCCTGGCTTTTCTTTTGTTTAGACAGGCTTTTGAGAAGCTATCCGTCAAGTGAACATCCCCAAAAGCCCTTGACGTCATAACAATATCGTATAGACTATTTATATATTACCTGAAAAGTTTATCTGCCATAACAGCGCCGTACTTGTTCATCTCGTCTCTGCCGATCTCTGCAACACGGGGGTTCACCGGCAGCCAGCTTGTGAAGCAAGGGAGGAAGTGACCGCAGGGTGCGTATTTGTCTATCGTATGGCGGACATGCGCGCGGATTGTCTCTTCCTTGGCCTCGGGGTGATCGATTGCCGACATATCGATGCCGCCCAGCATGAACAGCTTCCCCTCCGTGCGTTTGATAACACCGGGGATGTCGTTTTCAGGCGTTGGACCTTGCCAGATATCCATGCCAATCTCCACCATGTCCTCGCAGACCTCCTGCGCGTGACAATCGCAGTGGTTCATCACAATAACGTCGCGGGATTTAATGTAGTCAAACAATCGTTTTGTCAGGGGCTTGAGAATCTCTCTCCAGGTGCGTGGCGGCAGGAACAGCTGGGTCTTGCTGCCCCAGTCGTCAAAGTTGACGATGATGTCGGGCTTCATTTCGTCGATGACCAGCTTCGCCGCTTTGATCTTCCAGTCGGCATACGCGCTCAGCAGCGCATACATATCGTCGGGTTCAATCAAATAATTCATGAGCGCATCCTCAAAGCCCATCATCGCATGGCTGAATTCGAACAGGCCTCTTGGTGATTGCACCATGACCAGTTTGTTTTCCCTGTCAATTTCGCCGCATTGCGCCCAGGTTTGTGTCCAGTCCAGGTTGTCAAGCGAAGGGAAGTCAAAGTAATCCTTCCAGTGCGTGAGGTCCTTGATGACAATTTTATCCGGCGCATGATTTGGCGTTGGCCCCGGCTGATCCTCCGGCCAGTCCCAAGTGACGCCCCAGGCGTCCTTTACATTGATGCCGCCAATGAGCGTACGCCTGTGTGCCGCCGCCGCCGCATCGGGCAGAAATGCCGCGCCGGTAGCCGGGTTACAATTAAAGCAGGTAAATGGATCGCCCAGCCATTGGGGGTTGTCATTTCTCATAAGGCGCAGGAAATTCTCCTTGGGTGTATGCATTTAGTTCGCTCCTTCACAGTTCTATATCGGTATACCCCGTTCGTAGAATACATCTTATCAATATAATAGTTATATCAAAGGTCTAAAAAAAAACAATGTTGCCATCTCCGAACTTTGTTTGCAGCTATTGTTCTTTCCCGTCAGCAATAAAAAAGTGCGCGAGGCTGACGTCGTGTTTATGTGCGCCAACACAAAAATCTGCGCATTTTGACAGATATCCGGCGTGTCCGCTGTGACTTTTTACAATTATAATCAGTCGGCCCCATTACATTTTAGGATATCTGTTGAGTTTTACTTAACGCTATGTTATTTTCTCTATAGAACATATTTTTATGAGGAAAAAGGAGCGACAATGGATCTCAGTCTTAAACTGATTATGGACGAGCTGGGCTTCGAAGCCGATATGAATCTGCCTTGGGAGCTGAACCCTCGCTTTTCCTTCGTCGAGCTGTATTCCGCATCCGGTTCGGATTTGACCGGTAGTAAGCTGCTCGTTTGCGGCCTATCGGAGGCATTGTCCGCGCACCAGCGGGAAGGTCTATATTTTCTGTGTATCCGGGATCGGATGGTAGACGACACAGAAACTTCGGACACTATGCTGGGCATCACTGTCATTCGGCGTAATATGGACCTGCGGGAGCTGTTCAACCGCGTGCAGCGCATATTCGTGACCGTCAATTCCTGGGTCTTAAAGATGGAGCAGTCCGTCTCAGCCAACAAGGGGCTGCAGGATCTGCTGACACTCAGCGAGCCGATATTTCAGAACCATATTGACATCCAGGACTCCACCTTCAAGCTGCTGTATTATACAAAGGGTATCGAGACCACGGACGAGATCACCAACAAGCTCATCAAATACGGCTATCATCCCCCAGAGACAATAGAGCTATTCCAGAAACTCCGCCGCCTGGAGGAATACAAGAGCCATGAACTGATCGTCAGCCGCGACCATGCCACCTCCGAGTACGATGTCATAAAAAAAATGTTCCACATGGGCAGTTCGGTTTCCCTTCAGGCAGTTATGATCTGCTGCGGCAGACCGGCGACGGATGGTATGGTTGAATTATTCAAAATTTTTCTGGAATACATTAAGATATACGTGGACAGAGAGATCGCCGCGCACGGCGGCGGCAATACCGTGAAGTCCCTGGCGCTGGACCTCATTATGAAAAACGTCGGCAGTCAGGAGGAGGCCAGAAACCGCGCCGCGTATGCGGGCTTCCCCTTCGAGGGCAATTTCCGCCTGATCGTCGTCTCCTTCGCCGACGAGGAAAATATACCGCTCAGCCGCCTTGTCCAATCCTTTGCGGAGGTGTTCCCTCGGGCTCTGGTGTTTTCGCAGAACCGCAGCGTCCTGATCCTGGACGTTGAGCGCGGGGAAACAGCCCAGTTCAAAGCCGTCATTGACAGGGCGCTGGCTTCTACGGCGTTCCACTGCGGTATCAGCAACCTTTTCAGCCGTCTGTGGGATATCGGCATTGCCTATGAACAAGCCATCATCGCTGTCGACATTGCCGGGCGGCTCAAAATGAGTGATGCGCCAGCGGTTAATACGCAGCGTCGGTTTTACTGTGAATTCCGCGATTACTGGATCTATCATCTGCTTTCGGCGGGCATCAAGTCGGCTCCTGTCGTCTACAAAAACTCCTTTCTGTTCGACGCCATCGAGTCGCTGCGGGAATACGACGCCGCCCACAACACCGACACGCTGAATCTGCTTCGCGTTTATCTGGAAAACGAACGCAAGGCTACCGTTGTCAGCGCCATGCTGCATATGCACCGCAACACAGTTTTATACCATATCAGTAAAATCGAGAGCATTCTCGCCGTGTCACTCGACAACCCCGAGATACGGCTGAAGCTCCGGCTGGCCTTTAAGGCGGATGATTTGATGATGGATAGCTTCTCAAACAACTAACAAACGCCGCACAACAAGTACCTCAGGTCAGAATTCGGAACGGCATTCCAATTTCGTTTTGAAAACCGAAGGCACTTATTTTTCATTGCGTATTTTTATTAGTCAGCGGGATAGCATAAACTTATCTGCAACGTTTAGCAACATGTTCACAACAGTACGCGTGTTCATCGATATACAACGAACCGCAGCTCTGATTTTTACGATTTTTGTTATTTGTCACAGTGAATCTGCGCGTTTCATTGGAATTTCAAGCAATAATTACGACTGCTTCTGCACGAATTTTCTAAAATCCCAAACGTTTTTTGTCGCCATGCTTTAAATCAACAATGGTATTTCTTAAAATATAGAGGGCTGTCTGATGATTTTTTCCTGCCCTGCCGTTAGAATTTGTATGATTGAGAGACAAATACGTCTATGCGCATCGTTATTTTTGTAAACATTCCATAGCATTCATCCTACTTCAGCAAGGAGGTGACTTTTTTGAAATTTCCTAAGTTTATGGACAGGATTAACATGGTTGGCGCGATCATGTGCGGCATCATCGTTTTCGTCTTCGCACTCCTGGCAGTCATGGAATCTATCCTTCGCAAGTTCGGTCATCCGACAGTATGGACGCTCAATCTGACCCAGTCCATATTCATCTGGGCGGCCTTTCTTGGCAGCGCCTGGGCGTTCCAGGAACACGGCCACGTGTCGGTGGACCTGCTCCGAGACGTTGTTGACAAGCACACGAAGCGGCCCGGCAGGTTGCCGCGACGCATTATGTCCGTCGTCGGCTATATCTGCGCCTTCGTCGTCGTGCTCGTTATCCTTTACGGCGGCTGGCTCCAGACCGTGAGTTCCATCTCGATTAACCAGATGGAGCCGTACGTGTTTAAACTCCCCCACGTTGTTTCTACCCTACCTGTCGTCATCGGCTCCGTCCAGATGCTCGCGACGCTGGTTTTTATCATCCTTGACCTTTTCGCCGGCGGCGACAAATATCTTTAAACTAAAGAGAGGAGCCGGCTTTTGTGTCGATTACCTTACAACTGATCATCATATTCGGCATACTTCTGATAATCATGTTCCTTGGCGCGCCTGTTAAAAGCGCCATGGGCTTTACAGCCGTATGTACGATTCTGTTATTTATGGGTACGCGCTTTTTACCCCAACTCGGCAAAATCGCCATCAACCAGGGCATGGGCATGAACCAGATTATCGCCCCCATGTTCATCCTCATGGCCGAATTCCTGTCCCGGGGCGGCATCGCCGAGGATATTTTCGCGGTGCTCAACAGGGGAATCGGAAAGTTCCGAGGCGGCCTCGCCATCAGCACCACCCTCGCCTGTACGATCTTTGCCGCGTTGTGCGGCTCATCCCCCGCCACAGCGGCCTCCGTCGGCCGCATCTCCATCGGCGAGATGACGAAGCGGAAATATAACCCGGGCTTCGCTGTCGGCACCGTGGCCGCAGGCGGCACGCTGGGCATCATGATCCCCCCCAGCCTCGCCTTTCTTCTGTACGGCATCCTCACCGAGACCTCTATCGTCAAGCTCCTGATGGCCGGCATCCTGCCGGGCCTGATGCTCTCCGGCTTGATAATCGTCAGTATCATCATTCGAACCCGCTTGGATAAATCCCTCGTCAACTGCCCCAATGTTGAGGATTATTTGGAAAAGCCGACAGCCCTGAAGGATTCAGAGACACCGGTGCAGTCACCGGAGGTGACGAATGCCATTGAGGCGGCCGAAGCTTCGGCCGCGACGCCCGTCATAAAAGAAGCCAGCTTCACCCGTATCCTCCCGGCGCTTCTGCTGATCCTCGTCGTGCTCGGTTCGATGTATCTCGGCTTTGCCACACCACTCGAAGCCGCCGCCTACGGCGTCATCGGCGCATTCCTCATCATTGTTTTTCAGAAGCGCATGTCCCGGACGCTCCTGGTAGATTCATTTAAATCCACCGCGAAGACCGGTACAATGATCGTGTTCCTCATCATCCTAGGTTACTGCATGAGTTATTGCGTCAGCTATCTCGGCATCGCGGATCAAATTGCCAGCGGTATCGTCGCCAGCGGGCTGAACAAGTACGTGATCATGATTCTAATCTACGTCCTGTGGTTTATCATGGGCTGTTTAATGGACCCTTCCAGCATGGTTATCCTGACAGTCCCGTTCATTTTCCCGACGCTGACGTCCCTCGGCTTCGACCCCATATGGATCGGCGTTGTGGCCACCCTATGTGTGGAAATCGGTATGATCACCCCTCCGGTAGGCTTAAACCTCTTCGTCCTGCGCTCCAACTCCGGCTTGAAGATGTCTACCATCATCAAGGGCTCCCTCCCCTACGTGGTCGTTCTGCTCATTGGGTTGGTTATCCTGACCGTCTTCCCGCAGATCGCGCTTTTCATCCCTTCCTTTATGTAGAATTGCCGCTCAAGGGCTTGCATGGCTCAGTATCAGGCCATTGGCGTCGATATAAGAAAATTAAGAGAAATGATAAGGAGATGAACCGTACAATGAAAAAAGCTCTCAGCATTCTCATGGCAGTCATCATGGTACTGGCAATCGCAGCGTGCGGCACCACCGCCACACCAAGCGCCAGCCCCAGTGTTGCACCGTCCAGCGCCGCCCCCGCCTCCACGGAACCGAGCGCGGCCGCATCCGACAGCGCGGCTCCGGCAACCTCCGAAGCGCCGGCCATCAATCTGGCCAACGTTGGTGAGAAGACCATGATCCTCGCGCACGGCCTTCCCGCTCAGTCAATGACCGGCCAGCAGTACCACGCGTTTGCCGAGGCGGTCAAGGAACTCTCCGGCGGCAAGATGGTCATCGACGAGAAGGTCGGCGGCACACTGGTCACCGATCCCGAGACCCTCGACGCCGTTATGGACGGCACCGTCGATTTTATCCATAGCATGGGCTCCTATATCACCGGTACGATTCCCAACATCTCCCCCGTCTGCGTGTACGGCTATTTTGTCGGTGACACCGACGCGTGGTTCGGTTTTGCCGACGCGGTCCGCGACACCATGGGCGAAATCTACGATGAGTTCGGCATCCACTTCGTCGGCTCCCTGTACCAGGGCGTCACTGGCATCGTCTGCACAGACAAGCAGATCAAAGCCCCCGCTGATATGAAAGGCTTGTCCTTCCGCGCAAGCGGCACCTGGATCAGCAAGAGCATCCAGGTCTGGGGCGCCGCGCCGACCACCATCGCCCTTCCGGACCTGACCACGGCCTTCGAGCGCAAGACGGTCCAGGGTACGGCCACCGGCTTTAATATCATCGTCCCGTTCAAGCTCTTCGAGGTCGCAAAGAACATCACCATCACCACCATCAACGAAGGCTACGGCGCCCTGCTGATGAACGACAAGACCTGGGACAGCCTCAACGCCGATGAGCAGGCCGTCATCACGGCCGCCGGCAAGGTGTTCGAGCAGAAATCAGTCGAAATCGGCACCGCATCGGTCGCACAATATCAGCAGGCAGTCAAGGATGCCGGCTGCAACGTCTATACACTGACCGCCGAAGAGCAGAAGGCCTTTACCGACCTGACCATCCCGCTGTTTGAAGAAGTCAAAGCGGAAGTCAAGGGCCCGGGTCTCGAGCTCATCGACATCCTCGCCGAGCTCAGAGCAAAATAAATCCGCACCCCTGAGCGCAAAATCTAAGACACAAAAACACCCGAAACTGATTGTCAACAGTCAGTTTCGGGTGTTTAACGTATTATGCCGATTTAGATTTCCTGCTAATAGATCGCTTGTCCAAACCATTCTTCCTTCACAGGTGAAATGCCTGTATAAACCTTAGGCTCTTCCTTACCGAGAAGGACATTCAATGCGCCTCTTGCAAGAGCTTCCATCTCAAATTCTCCGGGCATGGCAATGACAGGCGCGACAAAACTGAGCGATTTCCGGATGCTTTCAACGAGCGCCTTGTCATGGCTGACGCCGGCTGTCAGGATAATTGCTTCAACTTCGCCGTCTAAAATCGCGCACATGGCGCCGATCTCTTTCTTTATTTGATGTATCATGGCGTTCATGATCATTTCGGCGTATTTGTCGCCATCGGCTATTCTCCTGCGCACCTCACGGATATCATTTGTGCCGAGATAGTCAACAAGGCCGCCGTTTTTCGTAATTTTATTGTATATTTCCTTCTCTGTGTACTTACCGGAAAAGCACATTTTCAGCAGCCCGATTGCCGAAACGTCACCGCTGCGGGTGGGCGAAAAAGCGCCGGAGCTCCCAAGGCAGTCATTGGTGTCGATCATTCTGCCCTTGCGGTGCGCTGTAATAGACAGGCCGCCGCCGATGTGCGCGATGACAAGGTTCAACTCCTCATATTTTTTGCCGACGGACTCGGCATACCGGTTGCCGATTTCCTTTTGATTCAACGCGTGAACATGGTTGCGGCGCAATATCTCCTTCATTCCGGAGACACGAGCCTCGTCAATCATCTCATCCACACACGGGGGATTGACGAAAAAGGAAGGCTTACCATATAGATCTCCCAGGTCGCGGGCGGTCTGGGACCCTAATATACATGGATGGACGGCGCGATAACCGATGCGGGCGTGCTCATAAGCCAGGTCGTTCACACAGTATGTACCGCCCTCCAAAGCCTCCTGACCGCCGCCGCGGCCGACAAACGCGTCAACAGACTCCATGGCGATGTTTTTTTCTTTTAAAACGGCTTTTATCTTGTCCAACCGGTAGGGCTTCTGTTCTGAAAGCTCCTTAAACTGGTTGATTTCTCCCGCCGCATGCTCCAAGGTGACATTGAATATTTCTTTTTCATTATCAAACAGGGCAACTTTTGTGGACGTCGACCCCGGATTAATCGCTAAAATTCTATATGTTTTCATATTTCGACCTCTCTTAAAGCTTTCCGATAACGGCGTTTAGCACAATGGACAGATACTTGTCCCGCATCGGCATGGAGCGGGATGTGATGACAATTGGCACTTTAGCGCCGATAACGGCACCTGCAAATTTAGCACCGCCTGTGACAGACAAGGCCTTGAGAAGGAGGTTCCCCGACATAATTTCCGGAAACAGCAGAAAATCGGCGTCGCCTGCCACAGGACTGGAAAAGCCCTTGATTTCGGCGGCTTCCTTCTGTAGGGCAATGTCGTAGGTAATCGGGCCTTCAACAATACAACCCGGGATTTTTCCGTCCTGCCACATCGTTTTGAGCTCAGCTGCTTCAACGGATTCCTTCATCTTAGGATTAACGGAATCGACCGCCGCCAGCACGGCGACCTTCGGCTCTAAAACCCCCAGCTTGTGGAATACTTTGACGGCGTTTTCAATTTCGACTTTCTTTTGCTCCAACGTCGGATACGTCAGCAGAGCGCCATCCGATGAGGCAAACAATTTATGATAATAGGGAGATTCATAAAAAGAGATGTGAGACAAGGTTTCACTGTCACGGATGCCATATTCTTTGTTCACAATCGCTTTCATCATCACGCCGGTTTCGATTTTTCCTTTTATCAGGCAGTCCAGGCTGCCACTGCCAACCAGAAGGACCGCTCTTTTTGCACATTCTTCCGGCTCCTCAATGTCGATGATCTCAAAATCGTTCGCCGCTTTGCCCAGGTGCTCTAGCAGGCTAATGATCTCGTTTCTCTTGCCGATTAGTACCGGTTCTACCAGGCCATCCTTCGCGGCCAAGACAACCGCGTCCAGCGTATGCTCGTCGTGCGCGGCCACAACACCGATTCTTTTTTTCTGTTCCAGCTGCCCCAGCTGCGCTTTTATCTGATCAAAGGACTTCAGCATTTAAAAATCTCCTGTATATAATGATTGTTCGTCTATTATAATCGAGCCACTTCCATTTGTCATAACGAATTTCTTATCAAATCATACCGATATCTTATTATTAAGCCAAGGCGACAGTTTTAAACGCTACTCAAATCTGTTCTTTCCAAGCTGCTTTGCTTTATATAATTTGTTATCTGTCTTCATTATGAGTTCATCTATCGTTTCGCCGTGATACTGACTTATACCGCTGCTGATGGTCGGATGAACATCGATGCCGTAAAGTGCTGCGCCAAGAGAATCACTTATTCTTTTAGCACAGTTAAACGCCGATTTCAGATCTGTGTCCGGCATGACGATTAAGAATTCCTCGCCGCCATAACGGCAAACACGGTCGCTGGCTCGAACAACCGCTGTAATTGCATTCGCAACGGTTATTATGACCTTATCACCAGCCAAATGGCCGTATGTATCGTTGATGCTCTTAAAATCATCTATATCAGCAATCATAACGGAAAGCGGTCGTTTACCGCAGCACATTTCAATCTCATCTTTTAAAATAGAGAATGCTGTTTCGTGGTTATACAGCTTCGTCATGGAGTCCCGCGTCACCATTTTTTCCAGTTCCTTATTTTTCTCCTCAATAATCTTCCTGTCCAAAAACAGCTGAAGACGAATCTGTAAAATCGATCTGCCTATGAGCCACGCGAAAAAATTGACGAGTATTGAATTCGTTTGGATCACAAAAACAATATCGATGTCCTTCTGATATCTCGGAAGAAACACGAGAAACAAGATCAACGTGGATGTCAATAATATCAAATTTTCAACGGGCATCATGTATAGAATAAGGGAAACACCGAGTACCATCATAAAATACATATGAACCAGGTCCGTTGTTTGCTGCGCAACATAGGTTAAGCATATTCCGAAAAAAAGCAACGATAAAGAATAAAGAATCTGTACAGATTTTAGAATGATCACGTTCATTCGGCTTAGTTTTTTATACAGATACCAGACAGTCGGAATCATAATAATATCAAACACAAGAAAAATCTGGATCAGTCTTCCCGTGTCCAACAGCCGTTCTCCAAAAAAATACAATAAAAGCTCGATAAGGAAAAGAAGGATACATATATAACTCAATCGCTGGAAATTGTCCTTTAAAATTTCTTTTTCGAATTCCGTTTTATACTCCACAGGAATTCTTGTTATGATTTTCTTCAAATATTCTTTCATATAACTTACTCATCCCTTATATAGCGACGCTCAGCACTTCCAGAAAACCTATAATACTTATCGGAACTTATTGCAATAGCTTTAGATGCCCGCAGTTGTCATAACACAACCGCGGGCATCTCATCATCCGGGAGAACCGTCTCCTTGGTCGACCTCATATTCGTCTGCGTCAGTGTAATGCCACCATTCCTTGCTGTATGCCGAAAAGTCGTACTTGATCATAATATTTTCTAATAGTATCGCATGATTTGCCTGTTCCTCAGTTACATCGCTATAGTCTCTGTCTGCAAGTGATGAAAAATCATCAAATTGTGAAGGCATAATTACTTCCTTACCGTCCTCGGTTACTAATGTAACATCAACTGTGTTGCCGCGGCTATGGGAAGAAAAACCTTTATATGGGTTTGCGACATAGTTTGGATCAGGATACATTTCCCACATAACATATTGTGAACTCACCGGCCTGAAGGCATCCCATATTTTCAAGCTATACCCAATTTGGTTCAGCTCTTTTTGGACCTTTATCAGTTTCTCCACCGTGCCATAACGCAGGTATGCTTCCGTAAAATCATAAATAACTGTATTCGTGAAATTTTCATCCGTTGAATAAACAAGGTCGACATATATGGATGGTATATAAGCTTGTACTCTAACAAAAGCCGAAGGTTCAACGGATATCTGAGCAGCCGCAGTCGGCAGCTCCAAAGACGACGTAAAGAACGTATACGTGATATCAGATATATTTGATATCATTTGTTTCGCTCCTGCATCTGTATGAGGCTCATTGCTTATGATGCAAATAATATACTCTGCGGACTCGGCAAAGACAATTCCGACATCACCGACGCTAACGCCGGAGATAAATCCCGGTTTGCTGGCAACCTCAACCCCCTCGGGAATATGCCAGAGCAATCCTTCGTTTTTTTCTTGGGCTTTCAGCAGCGCCATCATCTTCTCAGAATAATCTCTGTTGATGCATTCCCTGTTATAAATGAGTTTCAATAGCGTTGCGCAATCAGCGCTGCTGGTGTAATTTTCAAGACCTTTGCGCCAATCTAACATAAGCCGATTCAGCTCAGTATGACTGCAGCCGATGCTTTCGGCGAAATCATTAACCGCTTTGAACCCTTTACCACTGTCTCCATCACCTAACATATAAATGAGTCTGTTTGTTGCATCGTTATCGCTGATCGTTATCATCAGCTCAAGGTCGTTGGCAGCGAGGCGCTCTGTGCTCTCTCCAATACTTATCTGTTCATATACCGCACCCATAACAAACAACTTGATGATACTGGCAGATATCATTTTGCCATCATCGGGCAGATTGCGCGCGCAGCTGATGTGACAGCCATCAGAAAGCCGCTCCACATAAACATCCCAACGACTGGATAAATCACTGATACACAATGCTATATTTTCCTCGAGAACAGCTAACCCATTGGCCGCGTCTGTTAATACGGCAGCTGATTCTGCGGCTTCTTGATTTTGATTATCCTGTGCCGGAAGCTCAGTATCGCTTATATCAGCAGAACCAGAAGCAGGAACTTCCTCCGGATTCTCTTGACTTCCGCTGACATCATTATTTTCATCGGTTATCGCCGCCTCTGCTTCAAATCCCGAAACATTTTGCTCCCCGGTATCTGACACATCGCGCCATGGATGAAACCCAAGGACAAGCGCTAAAGAAACAACGATACCCATTATCACCAATATGATATATATACGTTTTTTAGATTTCTTCATCGAGACTCCTCGAAATATATATCAAGTCCATTGGCAATCCCTGAAACGATCAGGGCTTGATAGTCGGCAGTCGCTAATCTCCGGTCCTCTTCCTTGTTTGTCATGTACCCCATCTCAATGATTGTCACAGGCACCTCACACCAATTAATCCCGCTCATCGTATCTGTCTCCCAAATGCCGCAGTTGTTCGCCCCGGTCGCCTCGATGGTTGCGTTCAGTATTGCTTTGCTGAGCGCATGGCACTCATTATAGAGCGCGCCGTTATAAGTGCTGTCTTCTGTCTGGCAAATTGTCATAACCCCATTGTCCATTGAATCCACGGAGCCGTTTGCATGTATCCTGATAAATGCATCGGCATTTTCCAGATTGGCCATCTGGGCGCGTTCACTATTGCTGATATTGACGCTGTTTGTGGTTCGGATCATCATCACAAGATACCCTCTGGCTTCCAGTTCCCTCTGCAGCTGCAGAGCAACCTGAAGATTGAGCTCGAATTCCGCTAGGCCTGTATAAACACCCTGTGTTCCAGCGCTCACCTTTGGTTTCCTCTCGGTTGCTCCTGGTCCAATCGGCTCTGTATCACTGTTGCCATGCAGCTGATGACCCGCGTCAATCACGATGCGTATCTTTTCTTCTATTTGTTCAACATCGGCTGATTGCGGCGTCGGGCAGGCTTCCTCTGTTTTCTTGGTCTCGTCTTGTATGAGGCCTGTGCTTTCAGATGCGTCTGACATATCTGATATGATGACCTCCGCAGATTGCATATCTTCTGTTTCGCCTGATTCTGGTTGGATTATCTGGTTTGTTGGGGTATCGGCCGGTTTTTCTTGAGGTACCTCCGAGCATCCGGAAAGAATGAGGCCAATTATAATAATCAATAGTGCGAATCTTTTAGAAAACATATGTATTCTCTATTAAGCCTTTCTCGAGCGACGATATTTGTTTGGCTCTTAAGTATAACAGTCTGGTCTTAAGCAACTAGTAAGCAATGATTTCACTTATACATGCATCTTCATACTTTGAACCCGCATTTGCATCGAGAATTGTTATACGAATATATGTCGTTTCGCGTTGTGAAAAAAACAAATCCTGATAGGCTCCATAAACGCAGCTTAGATTACGGAACTCTTCATAAGAACCGTCAGAAAAATCTAGCCTTACTGACGTGGGACATCCGTTCTTTCCGAAAATGTCATCATTTTTATGATAACCATTGAAGAGCTTAAGCCCGCTCACGGTTTGCGGACTGTTACTTGAAATCTCCAACCATTCTCCAACCCCTGTTCCTTCCACCCCTTCAGCCCAGCAGGTGAGAAGGTTTCCGTCCAGAGCATTAGCTGGATAGTATGTAAAATCATTGGCCGGCGCTGTTGATGACGATGCGCTTGATGCTGTAAAGACCGCTGAGCGATATGTTTGCGCAGATGGTGGACTAGGGTTTGACTGCTCTCCACCCAAATTGCCGCTTGATCCCATCACACTATACGAAACCGGACTATTAGAATCGTTATGACTTAACGAATATAGTTCCTTTCCATTGGTTTTATCATAAATATAGAGTGTTGCAGTATTTGCATCAAAACCGCATATACCGCCATCAAATTCGGATTCATAAAGCACACTTTGGTCGCTCATCGCGTAGCAATAGACAGGGTTGCTCGCTTCATCCTTCTTGACCAGATTTACTTTTAACAGCGCATCAGGATAAACAAAGTAGAGCTGACCGGATATAACGTTAAACTGCAAATCATTTTTTATAAATCGATCGCCAAGGAAGGTTTTCCCTTGAGATATAATCCCAAAATATTCCGCGCCCTGATATTCCGCAGTGAAATAGATGTCCGAATTATTATAGAGGAGCTTCGAAAATTGATAATCCGCGGAAATACGACGAACGTTTTTCCCGTCGAGATCCATAAACTTAATAGTCGAGCCATCCGCAATATCTATGTAGTAAATTCCGTCGTCCGCGACATTCACACTATCAGACGGTGTCTGATTCAGCTCAGTACGATCGCTTCCGTCGGCCTTAAGTGAAAAGACATGACCATCACTTGCGTTGTTTTTGTAATATAACGTATCATCATAATACGTCAGATAATCAGCATCATCGTCGGAGAGCTTTGTCTTGACGCCGCCGTCAAGCTCATATTTATATATCTTATTATTGTCGGTCAAGTTCACGTAATAAATGATACCGTTGAAATAGTTCAGGTACATCGCTTCATCGCCGACCAATAGCGTCTTTGCTCCACTGGCCGCCATAATATATATACCCTTATTGATGCCCGAGCGCGCGTAGTATGTATCACCGCTGTCCTCGTCGAACGCGACAAAACCACCATTGGCGATATTGCCCTGCGAATTTCCCAACCCGTCCATTTGTTCCAACGAATCATTGGGCAATTCCGAGGTCTGGCTGTTGTCCTTGTCAGTTTCAGCTGTCGACGAATCGTCCGCCATTACCGTCTCTCCGTCCGGTTTGGTTTGGCTGATTAAAAAGATAATCAGAACTGTTATCGCAGCAACGAGAACGACAGCAATTGCAGCTATTATTATTTTCTTTATGGTTTGAGATGGCTTTTTTTCACTTATATTCATTGCGTTATTGCGGTCTGCTTTGGGTGGTATCACAGCGGCGACTCGGCCCTCCGGGACTTCAATTTTTTTATTCTTACCTAACAGCTCACCGCATCTATTGCAAAAGCTGTTATCATCCGCATTCTTGAATCCACATTTTGTACAATACATTTGTTGGCACCTCTTCTTCTATATAAATTATGACATGTCATTTCTTTACTTTCTATAGCCTTATTTACACGAATGGTACGCTGTGCACTTCATGTAAAGACAACGTTCATATATTATCATATGTGAGAATTACTGGCAACAGTTATAGCTCATCGATCCGAATTGCGAAACAGCAAAAACCGCTTTATGTAACACGTTCAATGCAGCACAATACAATAATAGTGGAAAACCAAAATGTTGCGCACATGAAGGAGGTATATGCCCATGAAGGCAAGCCGGATCAGAGCGTATGCAAGGGAATATCTCGGCTTAAAAGAAAACCCGCCCAACTCAAACAATGTCATCTTTAATACTGATTTTTATGGGTATGAGGTCAACGGTATAGCGTACTCTTGGTGTGTTTCAGCATGGTGGGATATCTTTCGCATGCTTGGCGCTTCTGAGCTCTTTTACGGCGGCGGGAAGACCGCAAGCTGCGGGGAGCTAAGGTCTTATGCCATACAGCACGGGCAATGGGTAACATCCAGCTACCGGCTTGGTGATCTGGTCATCTACGATTGGGAGCTTAATGGCAAGCTGAACACGGACCACGCCGGTTTTGTCCAGAGCGTGAGTCCTGACGGAAAACTTGTAACGCTTGAGGGTAATACCGGCATCGGCAATGATAGCAACGGCGGTGAATTCATGGAGCGCACGCGGTCACTTAGAAATGTGATCGGCGCTTACAGGCCGGATTATGAACCGGAGGATGCTGCTGCAATGACAGATGCACAATTTAAAGAACAGCTGTTCCGCGTATTATCGATTTCAGGAACCGGCGACAATGCTGACGCCTGGGCGAAGGAGGCGACAGATGCGCTTAAAAATACCGGTATTTTCCTTGGTGACGGACAGGGAAATTACGGCTGGCAGCTTCCAGCATCGCGCGAGGCTGTTGCCCTAGTGCTTTATACTGTTCTCGAAAAACTTGGCCTGCTCGACGAACTCACGGGAGATAAAACAACAGAGGCGATTACCCCTGCTGATCCCTAAGTCATCCGCGAAATCGCTTGCGGATTAATAAAAACGCTTTATTGAAAGAACGCCCCCGATCGCCGCATAATCAAACGACGATCAGGGGCTTCCTTCATATCGGCATAAACGTATATAAACAAATGATCTGGAAATCAATAAAAGAATTGTATAATCTTTATACCAAAAAGCGACTGATGATACTGCTCATCATGTAGATATTGGAATATAAAGGGGTATCGCATGTCTATCATTCAGGAAAAAGGAAAAATATCAGCGCTGTGTTTTATGTTGGCAATGACATGCTACATCCAAGGAACGGCTTTAATTTCAACATTTTATACATCGATAATGGGTCAAGAAACATGGCTTGTTATCATTATCGGCTTTTTAGTATTTTTACCGACGCTATTCGTTGTTTTTGCGCTGATAAATAAATTCCCCGGAAAAAATCTAATAGAAATTAACGACCTGGCCTTTGGACCAATTATTGGAAAAATAGTGTCCTTAGCGTACATGTTCTTCTATATTACTTTGGCGTCGCTCAACCTGCTTGTGGAACAAGGCTTTGTATCGAGTTTCTTGTTGCCGCAGACGCCGGTATTCGTTACGAACATCATGTTTATATTGATTTGCGCTTTTGCTGTACGCAGCGGAATAAAAGTACTTTTTAATCCAAGCGCTTTTTTTGTTTTCATTGCGACCTTTACTATTATTGTTTCTATTTTGCTTAACTATAATAACATTAATTTAACGCACTTGATTCCTGTATTTCAATTACCAAAAATGAAATATATCCAATCGTCACATATGGTTTCAGTGTATCAGTTTATCGAATTGACTGATTTCCTTATGTTTATTCCCTTTGTAAATGAGCCCCAAAAGGTAAAGAAATCCTATTTTTTCGGAATCCTTTTAGGTGCAATTTCTGTATTGATTATTATTTTGAGAGATACGGTTGTTCTCGGCAATACTTTGCAAATGACGTATTACCCATCTTTTCAAACTTTCACGATGATAAATGTCGGTGATGTTTTAACCAGAACAGATTTTTTATTTGCTGTTGTACTTGAAATTCTTTATTTTTTCAAAATAAGTGTTTTATATTATGTTGTTGCGCTTGGTATATCTCAGATCTTTAATTTAAAGTCTTACAAAAAAGTCGTTCTCATCATCGGCGTCATTATCGTTTCATATTCGTCTATCTTATTTAAAACATCGATTGAATTTTTAGATTATGTCAGAAGCGCATGTGTTTGGGTGCATATGGTTCCAGAAATAATTTTTCCGTTGATTACACTCATCGTTGTCATCCTTCGCAAAGCATCGAATCATACAGCAAAGGAAAGCAAAATATGATTTTATACATCGTCATTTTAGTACTCGGATTTACAATGCTCGCCTTGGTTGATTTCCCATCAATACTAAAAGCCAAGCAAACGCAAGAGCTACTTGTTTACTCAAGTTTATTTATTCTCGCATTTGTCATATCCTTATTGCAGGTTATGAACATCGACGTGCCAAGTCCGGCAAAAGGACTAGAATATCTCATCAAAAATGTACTTCATATCGCTTATAAATAAACCATGGGGGACGATAGAACTTAAGATATGAAAACGCGCCTACTCTAATTAAACATTTACAAAAAGTTTTCATGGTATTATAGTTACAATAATTCATTATAATTTGTGACGGCTTCTTTATATATAAATTGTCAAGGGAGAAACTGGATGAAAATCAAAAAAAAAGCTGCCTTTGGTCTTGTCTTGGCAATCTGCGCGAATTTGCTTGTCTTTCCTTTTTCAGCCCACGCAGCCCAAACGCCCTACATAACGGAAAACGGCATAAGCTCTTGGGCGATAGACGGTGTTTTAGCGGCTTATGAGGCAGGGCTGGTTGCGCAAAGCTTTGATTTGGGAGAAGATTACTCTGTGTATATTACACGATTGCAGCTTGCTCGGCTGGCGGTAGATTTTGTTGCTGTGGAAAAGAACTCGAACGCCCTGACACTTGCCGATGCATTTGAACTTGTTTTTCAGGCCCCCGCTGCCGCAGACCCGACGCCCGACGAAACGACAACAGCTGCTTCTGAGCCCCCTCCCGAGAATTCCGAGGCGGAAGACGTTTTGCCCCCAGGCATTGAGCAACCTGAGCAGGCTGAGCTGCCGGAGCTTGAAAGCAGCAGCTTTCTAGACACAAAAAGCCTTTATGCAGAGCTTGCCTCAAAGCTGAACATCATGAACGGCTTCGATGGCCTTTTCCGACCAAACGACATGATCACGCGCGCTGAGGCCGCCGCCGTTCTCCAGCACTGCATGGCGGCTTTAGGTGTAACGGAGGCAAATGCGGCGCCAATGACCTTTGCCGATACATATGCGGTTCCGCGCTGGGCGGTTGAATCACTCAAGTTTGTCTCAGGACGGACAGGCAGCGACGGTACAGCCCTTATGGGCGGGTCAGAAGGTGTTTTTTTCCCCGGAGGGCAATTTCACGATAGAGCAAGCGATTTTGACTCTTTTGCGTATGCATGATTCAAAGCTTATTGGAAACGTCTATCCCGACTGGCGGGATGCCCCCGGCTATGACCAGGTTCAGGTTGCCCTGACCTTTGGCGGGGATTGTACCTTTGGGCGCGGAATAGATTTTTCCTACTACGGTTCCTTTGATGAGATGTATAACCGTATGGGAGCAAGCTATTTCTTCTCAGGGATCGAGGAGTTTTTCAACGACGACCTCACCATGGTGAACTTTGAGGGTACGCTGACAAATGCCACAAAACCTGCTGTAAAGACTTTTGTATTCAAGGGGCTGCCGGAGTATGCCAAGATCCTGCCGGCAGGCAGCATTGACGTTGTGTCCATCGCAAACAACCATTCAATGGATTACCTCCAGCAGGGCTTTCAAGACACCCTGCAAAACCTCTCGCCATACGTTGCGGTGTCGGGCTATAACCGTATGCCGATTGTAACAGTAAAGGGCGTAAATGTCGGCTTTGCGTCAAACGTCGGCTGGAGCTTTGGCGAGTCCCAAAAAAAGTTTATCAGAGACGCTATTGCGAACTTGCGGGCGGCGGGCGCAGACCTTGTCGTCTTCAATTACCATTGGGGAATTGAGCGCACCTATCACAGCGATTCCACCCAGCGCGCCATCGCCCACTATTGCATTGACCAGGGTGCAGACCTTGTAATCGGGCATCACCCCCATGTCGTGCAGGAGACAGAGACATATAAAGGAAAGCAAATTGCTTATTCACTTGGTAATCTCGTGTTTGGCGGCAACCATAATCCCGCGGACAAAAACTGTCTTATTTTCCGCCAGACATTTATATTCGACCTTGATACACGCGCGATGGTGTCCGAAACGCATGCCGCAATCCCCTACCGTGTATCCTCTGTCAACGGACGCAATGACTATCACCCGGTTCGAGCGAATTAATACTCTCTAGTGAATGAATGCCGCCTCCTAAGGAAGCGGCATTTATATTTATCATCACATGTTTTGCCAAATGCGTACGAGATTATACAATTGACCGGTTGTCCCGCGGACAAGCGTCGTTGTCCGCTATTATGCCTTCTGTGACAAGGAGACCCCAGGTCAGGGCGCGGCCGAAGCTGTTGCCATTGAGCAGCAGCGGATAGTCCACCCCGTAGAAACCGCCGGCCGCGTTACCGACGGCGTACAGGCCCGGGATGGGCTCATGATACGGATCGATGACGCGCATGTTGGTGTCAGTCAGCGCGCCGCCGAAGACGTCTAAGAGCGCTGTGCCCCACTTGAGCGCGTAGAAAGGCGGTTTGACGATACTGGTGAGAAGCTCTGTGCGCTTACCGAAGTCCACGTCGTCGCCCTTTTCATAAAGCGCGTTATATCGTGCCACCGTGGCTTTCAGGTTGTCAAAGGGAACGCCGATCATTTCAGCCAGCTCCTCGAGCGTATCGGCCTTCCAGGCGCACTTGCCTTTGGCGATATAGTCGTTGATGGTCTTATCAAGTCCGCAGTCGGGTGACCACTTGTCGCCCCAGTTGGCGATGTTCAGCGGTGTGACGGCCTGTCCGCCGGTGATCTCAAACCGCTCGCCGAAATCATCCATCCACTTGGCATCCATGATGGTGTAGGCGATATCGCCGCCGGGCTGTGCGAGGAGACGTAGGGATTTGGCCTGCGTCCAGGTGTCCTCATTCATGAAACGCTTGCCTCGGCTATTAACAAAAAGGAAGTAAAAGGAGAAATACGACGCGTCGTCGTCACGCCTGCCGTGCATGGACGCCGCCCAGCCGGGATCGTCTAAAGCCGCGCCAGCCCAGTAAGCCATCTTGTGACCGTCTCCGGTATTGTTGCCTTTCGGCCAATATCTTTCGAGAGTAGGCTTCAAAGCCACGGGGCAGAACGCCGCCAGCATTTCGGGATCGCCTTCGATGTCGCCGGTGGCAATGATGACGCCCTTTTTTCCGACATAACGGCGGTACATACCATCCTCCTCGCTTTTCGCGACGAAGGAGACGACCCTGCCATTTTCATCCTTACAGAGCTGCTCGGCGCGAACAGGACGGAATATCTTGTTGCCGCCTTCCAATACTGTACGCTCAAGGATCTCGACGACCAACTGTCCGCCATACTTGAATTTATATTTGTGGTTATCAGGCTTTTGGAACACGATATGGGTGCCGGGGTATTCGTTGAAAACAGGGCCTTTATAGTAGCCGGTATAGATCGTGGCGTCCACTGCGTCGCCGGCCTGTTCCATGAGCCAGTCAAATGCTTCCCCGCTGCGGTTAATGTAAAGCCATAGGAGCTCTTCGCTGGCGCGGCTGCCGGTAATCATCATCCAGTCACGGGCGAATTTCTTCTTGTCGATGGTGATCCCAAGTCGGCGCATGACGGCGGAATCCAGGACACCGACGTGGGCGGCGCGTCCCAACAGCTCGCGGAATCGATCGACAATGATGACGCTCATGCCTTTCTGTGTGCAGCGGGCCCCTGCGGAAAGGCCGCTGATGCCACCACCAATGATGGCAACGTCGGCTTCGATCGTCTCGACTATCTGGTTCTCCGGGATCGGTTCGGGTGGAATCTCCCAGGACCAGCCGCGCTTTGGCGAAAGATTACAGTATGATCTTGGTTCCATATAGATGCTCCTTCTGTTTAAAGTCAAGCTATGATAATTCCTCAATTTTCAGCTTTTTCATCCCAAAATAAAGCCAGACGGCTGTTATACCGGTAGAAAAGAAGTCGGCGAAGGGTGCTGCATATAGCAGACCGTCCAAACCCCAGAACCTTGAAAATATAAGCACAGCCGGAATCAAAAATATTATTTGTCTGGTTAGCGTTAAAAATGTTGCAGATCTGTACCGTCCTATGGCTTGAAAAAAGTTCGCCGCAATAACCTGGAATCCAACGAGCGGCAGTAACAACATCCATCTGAGCAGCGCCTCTTTGCCGAATGCCAACAGCTCCGGTTCTCTGTTGAATAAAGAGACCATCTGCTCAGGGAACAACCGGATAGCAAAGTACCCTGCCAAGACAATGACGGTCGCCGCAATAATCGCCAGCTTAACAGTTTCCTTTATGCGTTTAATTTGTTGTGCACCGAAATTGAAACTGATGATCGGCTGAGAGCCTTGATTAATGCCGATCACAGGCATTATGAGAAGCATTTGTATACTGTTGATGATGCCCATTGCCGATATTGCAATATCTCCGCCATACGCAATAAGACTTTTATTGAGAACAATATTTAAAATGCTGTTGGCAAGCTGCATCAAAGACCCGGGAAGACCATATGAAGCCATCCTGGTGACGATTGACAGTCTCAGTTTTAAATAGCGTAGCTTGAGCTTGTTCCTGCTGCGTTTACCGACAAAGTATAAGACAACCCAGGTAGCAGACAAGGCCTGCGCCATAATTGTCGCCAGCGCCGCACCGGTCATACCCATATTTAACCCGAAAATAAATATGGGATCCAGTATGAGATTCGTGATGGCGCCGATGATCATCGTCAGCATCGCAATATTTGGGTTGCCGTCCGCTCTGATAAAATTATTAAGTCCCATACCGACAACCTGGAATATCGCGCCGAAAAAGATCACACGCATATATTCAATGGCATATGGCAATACAACCTCGCTCGCGCCGAAAGCCACGAGTATCGGCCTCAAAAAAATCTGCCCCAGTACCATAAAGGTGCCGCCCACCACTATGAGCATGATAAAGGCGTTGCCGAGCACCAATTCCGCCTCATCATTTTTCTGTTCGCCCAATCGAATGGAAAACAAGGTCGCCCCGCCAATACCGAATAAAACTCCCATTGACATCAGTATAATCATGATCGGAAAGACAATAGTGATACCCGCTATGCCATTCGACCCCATTGCCGGACTGTTTCCGATGTATATCCGGTCAACGATGTTATAGATGGTATTGACCATCATACCGACAGTCGCGGGAATCGAGAACCGCAGTAACAGTTTCGAGATTTTTTGCTCCCCCAAGGGATTGATATACTCCATAATCTTTTACCCCATCAGTTTTTGTTTTACGCGTCAGATGTATCTAGTGGCCTCAAAGGCGGTCCAGACCGCGTCGCGGATATCGCCGGATTCGGCGCAGTCACCGATGATGGTAAAACTCGTCTCGGGACAGCAGTGCCAGAATTTCAACGCTTCCTCTCGGCGTGGCTTCAGTCCAACTGCCATCAGTACCGTATCGGCTTTGAATTCTCTTTTCTCGCCTGCGCCGGTGTCCTCGGCGCTAGCGACGTTCTCGGCTATGACGCTTTTATCAAGGATCTCAAGGAGCTTCCATCCAAGGAGACGCTGAACGCCGTTATCCTCTGACAGCTGGAGCAAGTCGGACGCCGCACCGGTTCTCATGAGGTCGACCTCCTTTGCCATCTCCAGGACAGTCACTTTTTTGCCGTCCTTGGCGATATTGATGGAGGCTTCAGTACCCACGGAGGAGCCGCCGATGATGACCACATTCTCACCGCAAGTCACCTTTCCGTTTTCCGCGTCGGGCGCCCAATGGACGTGTGACTTGTCGGCTCCGGGGAGCTTCGGCAAAATGGGCGCTGCCCCAAGCGCGGCGATAATCGCATCATAGTTTTCCGCATTTAAACGCTCGGGTGTTGCTTCGGTGTTGAGGAGCACACGGGCACCGCAGTTTTGGCTGAATGCTTCCATGTAGCCCAGATAGTCCCTCAGGTCCTGCTTGAAAGGGGCTGCAACCGCGTCATGCACATGGCCGCCGATCCGGTCGCCTTTTTCGTAGAGCGTGACGTCATGGCCGCGCTGCAAAAGCCACTTCATGGCTTCGACGCCGGCGGGGCCGCCGCCGATGACGGCGACTTTCTTCTTGCAGGCCGCCCTGGGCAGCTTGCCTTCGGGGTATTCCTTAAATCTGCCCCATATGGCGTTCACGGAACAAAGCTTGCTGGTATGGGGGCTCGCCATACGGAAGCAGCTGCAGCGCAGGCAGGGCATATGCTCCCACGCGCGCCCTTCGGCGTATTTCCGCGGCTGATCATAATCGGCATGGAGCGCGCGGTTCATGGCGACGATATCTGCCTTGCCTGAAGCAATGATCTCCTCGGCCTGCGCCACATCCTTGATGGATCCGACGGTGGCAACGATCAGGTCGGGGTATGCCTTCTTCACCGCTGCGGCAAAATGGACGTTGTACATCTGGTCCATTGTGTAGTTCTGGAGCATGAAGCGCATCCAGTAGATTTCACCCCATATATCGTGAATACCGGAAGAAACGTGAAGGATGTCCACCTTGTCTTTGATATGCTTAATAAACGCCAGCGTCTCTGGAAAGTGCATCTGGTCGGGATGGCACTCGTCGGCGGAGATGCGATATTCGATGACGAAATTTTCGCCCACCTTGGCGCGGACGGCGTCGAGAATCTCGCAGGCAAAGCGGGCGCGGTTTTCGAGCGAGCCGCCGTATTCATCGGTGCGCTTATTGAAATGGCTGCTTGCAAACTGGGCGATGAGGTTGCCGTGCGCGCCGTGGACCATGCACATCTTCATGCCGGCCTGTTTGCAGTGCAGAGCGGCGGCAGCGTATTTCTCCACGGTCTCGCGGATGTGTTCTTTTGACATTTCAATCGTGGCGACGGGTTCGCGGCCCAGCGCCTTTGCGCGCTTCTGCTCGGCGAGCGTGATGTAGGAGGAGGCGCTGTAGGGGGCATGTCCGATCGCCTCAAAGGCTGTATCCTTGCCGTTATGGGTGAGCTCCAGCGATCCATGAGCGCCGTAACTCTCGCACATCTGGGCGAAATATTTCAGTGGTTGGACACATGCGGGGTCTTGCAGCTGCAGCTGTCTGGGCTCGTCGCAACTTTCGCTTATATCGATCGTGCAGTTGCCGACGCTGCAGATCGCAACGCCGCCACGGGCATACTGGCGAAAGTAGCTGACAAAATCGTCTGTGACGAAACCGTTGTCGTCACCGGAGAAAAAACATCCCGGAGGGGCCTGCTCGAGGTGATTTTTAAACAGGACACCGCGGATGATAAACGGACTGAATACGTGCGGATACAAATTGTTGGATGACATTTAATACATCCTTTCCATTTCTTTTAATTGTTAACATTAAACATCGTATGATTTTTAGTGTCAATTCATTTCATTGTCATAACACTGTAAAATATTTATTTGCAATATGCAATTAAATGCGATAAACTGTTTGCACATTGCAAGTAGTTGAGGTGAAGCATGGACAGAGTTCAAGTCAATAATGCGCTTTTTGCATTTTTACAGACAATATATCGGTTTGAGCGAAACGAAATGAATGAATTTTCAATCTCCTGGCAGGAAATGCTCTTACTCAAACACTTGCTTATCAAGAGCGATATGAGTATGGGCATGATGACAAACATTCTCGGTATCAAGCCATTTCAGGCAACAAGACTTGTTGATGGACTTGTAAAAAAGCAGCTCATTGAGCGCCTTGAGAAAGAGCAGGACAGAAGGGTAAAAACAATCCGTATCACTGATGAGGGAAAATTGCGGATGGCAGCGGTAGATAGCTATCATCACCTCGTCATCGAAAGCGCAGCAGAGGAGCTGGGCGAAAAACGCACGGATGAGATTTTACTGATGATGTTCCAATTAGAAAAATTACTGGGATTGCCGCAAAAATAGTATTGTATTGTAAAGGGAGGCGAAATTATGGATTTAGAGGGAAAGCGGATCATTCTGACAGGCGCTTCGTCGGGTATAGGGCTTGAACTACTGCCCATTCTACATAAGAAAGGCGCAAAGGTCCTGGCCGTCGGGCGGAGGGCGTATCCGCCGGAATATTCCTCAGTTACTTACTTTCAAAAGGATGTATCAACCCAAGCGGGAATAGATGCACTCTTTATGATGGCTGATCAGGTTTTGGGCGGGATTGATATTTTTATAGCAAACGCAGGTTTTGCTTATTATGAACAGGCCGAAAAGGCTGATTGGGTGCATACTGAGAATATCTTTGATATAAATGTCACTTCTCCGATATATGCCTTCCACCTTCTGAAAAAAGTCAAAGGGGACGACCCCTTTCAATTTGTCGCTACTGCCAGTGCCATAAGTTATATACCGCTGCCGGGCTATGCGCTCTATTCCGGAACCAAACATGCCATTCAAGGTTTTTGCGACGCCGCCAGGTTTGAATTGCCGAAGCATCAAGTAATCACGCTGATTCATCCGATCGCGACAAAGACTGCATTTTTCCAGGGCGATACACCTGTTCCTTTTCCAGCCCAAACTGCGCAGACTGTTGCAAAGCATTATATCCGCGGTATTGAGCGCAACAAAGCACATATATTCCCATCTAAAATGTTTTGGTTTATACGCCACCTCACGATACTTCAGCCGCTTGTTCAAAAACAAGAGGCGCGTCGATTTGATGTATGGAGAAAAAAGTATGAATGATTTTCCGGCGCCATGGACGCTGCGCGGCTATGGCTATATGCTGCTGTATCGATTTGGAACAGAATTGGCAAATCAGCAAGGACCTGATTTTCTCAAGGGAAGGGCAGTACCCGGCTTTGGCAGTGTCATGCTGGTCAATTATGAGAGTTCAAATTGCGGCCCTTACGGCGAATTGCTCATGATTCCGGGTCAATACAATTATCACAGCGATAAGAAGCACACAATCAGCAAAATCTATGTTTCCTCTCAGGCTTCTGTTGAAAATGGCCGTGCCAACTGGGGCATTCCAAAAGAACTTGCGCAATTCTCTTTTAAACCACTAGAAAAAGGGGTAGAGCGTGTGACGGTGAAGGCTGCGGATTCTCCCGCTTCAGCCCCCATCTTCGCCGCAACCTTTAAAAGCGGCATCGTTCCTTTTCCCGTCCATACAGCATTCATGCCCTTTCCTTTGGTGCAGCACACAGACGGCAAAGAATATCATACGACCTTTTCAGGAAAAGGCGTCGGGAGGCT
Organism: uncultured Eubacteriales bacterium; assembly: GCA_942492735.1. Lineage (GTDB taxonomy): Bacteria > Bacillota > Clostridia > Oscillospirales > Oscillospiraceae > Sporobacter. The sequence continues at coordinate 1,578,557 of OW818648.1, read as the reverse complement.
GGCAAAGATCAGTGATATGACAATTAACGAAAATCTATTTCCTGATATAACAGCCTTCAAACCCGTGGCAATCATTCGCATCGCGCCTTTTCAAATCACTTTTCCGCTGGCAATCACTAAAAATCTCCGTGTTCCTCAATAATAACATCTTGCCGTCCCATATAGCTGAAATATAATAAGTCAACATAAATAATAAAGCACCCGAAATCACGCATATCACAATGATTCCAGGTGTTTTACTTTCTAACGAGTGTGAGATTGATACAATTTAATGATTGCTCCTTTGCCGTAGTCACGGGGGGGGTTCAACGACACTCTTCTTGTTTTATTACTTGCTCTACAAAGATCTTAACAATTCCAGGGTCGAATTGTGTGCCGGAGCATCTGGTCAATTCATTTAAGGCGTCCTTTTGGTTTCGAGCAGTACTATATGTTCTCTGGGTCGTCATGGCATCATATGAATCAGCCACTGCTATCATCCTCGCCTCTATTTTTATTTTTTCACCTTTTAGACCTTGCGGATAACCAGTCCCATCCCATTTTTCTTGATGTTGAAGGACAAAATCCGATATTTCGGAAAATTCGTTTACTGACCTTAATATTCTGTAACCAATCTCAGGATGCTTTTTGATTTCAGCATATTCATATGCATCAAGTTTCCCAAGCTTATTTAGAATATTATCCGCGATACCAATCTTTCCGATATCATGCATAAGTCCGGCGAGTCTCATTTGATTTATGCCATCCTCATCAAAGCCCATCTTTTCTGAAAGCGTGACACACAGCTGACTTACAGTCTCAGAATGAATATGTTCTCTTAGGTTTTTTGCGAATAACGCGTTTTTAACTAAATTTATTGTTTCACTCCGCATACTGGAGCTTTCGTAAATTTTGTGTCTGTACATATGATTTTCAGTGTTTTTGAAGATATCTCCAAAATCTTGATTATCATCTGTTTTCGTTTCATAACCAAATGAAATCGAAATTTCCAGTCCATTAATCCTTTCAAGCGACAACCGCTGCTTTATGCGGGTAATAACCTCTGCCGCTTGAATAGCATTTGTTTTAGGCAGTGCGATTACGAACTCATCTCCCCCAAGTCTTGCGGCGATATCATCAGAACGGCATATCTGCTTGATCACTTCGGCTGCTTTTGTAAGTAATTCATCCCCAACCTTATGCCCAAACGAGTCATTAATGAGCTTCAGCCCATTAACATCACCCATAATCAAACTGAGGGGCAGATTCCTTTTCGTATCAATTCTCTTTATATCTTCTTCATAAAACCTGCGGTTATATAACCCAGTAAGATCATCATGAAAGCTTAAGTACTCAATCCTCTTAAGACGTTCCCATCTCTCGCTATAATCTCTAAACACAATCACGACGCCGATGCATTTACTCCGCTCATTTAGAATTGGTGCGGCGCTGTCTTCAATAAGCACCTCTTTGCCATCTTTTGTCGTTAATATGGTATGGTTAGCCAACATATGGGTTGTGCCGCTTTCCATCACCTGTTCAATAATATCGTTTTCTCTTTTTCTCGTATGCTCATTTATGATATTAAACACATTATAAACTGTTTCACCGCAAGCTTCCTCTTGCGTCCAGCCAGTAACCGACTGGGCGACTTTGTTTAAAAAAACAACATTCTTATTCAAGTCTGTAGAAATTACCGCATCTCCTATACTCTCTAGTGTTCTTTCTAAGAGTTGCTTATCGATAAAATATGCTTCTTGAATTTTCAAAAGCATCGCTTGAGCAGAAATCTCTTTATTGGCAGTCTGTAATTCGGCAGCACTTTTTATCTTTTCTTTATTCTGAACGGACAGTTCTTTATTGGCTATAACTTTCTCAGCTGCTCGCTTTTCTGTCTCCTCGTTTTGTAAGGACACCTCTTTATTGGCAAGACTTAACTCTTCTTTTAAGTTTTCTATAACCCTTTTATAGTAATTATTACTCATATCTAAATAGCTCCAATTTTGTTTCTATAAATCCGTTCCTGCGCTTTGCTTATGAGATTCTATATATCTTAATACTTCATTTACACCAAATTGTTCCGCGTACTCGATTAACCATGAATACTTATCATACTCAGCAATAGAGAACAGCACCGCATCAACTTTGTCGTTTAACATAATATACAGCTTGCCGTAGTTTTCCGCTTTTTGTCTGCAAGTATTATAATTTTTTAACATATCCGAATCGGAAACAATAGCTTCTGTCTTAATTACCATGTCATCTCTCCATCCCAATAGTCTGGGTAAAGGGATGAGTAGTTCAAAACGAGTTCTGTTGCTCTCAGCTTTGCGTTAACCGTCGTTCGTGGGTCATTGAGTATTTGAATAACTTTTGCTACTGCAATTTCCAAATTACCAGATAATTTTTCCCAAGCTGCATTGACGATCTTTGTCTTCATCTGCTGTAAGACTAATTGAAACTCTTCCAGTTCCAAATACCTATAACCTGTCGTTCTGTTTATCTCAGCAACCCTACACGCCCGTGATAGGTTGTCTGTTTTTGCATACGCCGTTAGGAATACCATCTGTTTTACAGTTAGATCCGCAACGTTCACAGCAGCCATGAAAACACCCCCAAAAATATTTGTTCCCTACCAGGATTTTATGCTTGAAACCATGTTTTTCGGCTACGCCGACCCCTTTGCATTCCGATTCTTGAGAGGAATTCTCTGACGAGTTTATATCTGGTGCTGCTGCTCGGAACACAGATCTCTTTTATCTCCGACTCCCTTAGAATATCCGGATGAACCAAATATGCTTCAAACTGATCTAGATATTTCTCCACAAGATTTTGAGAAATAAAGCTGATAGCATCTTCTTTAAGCGCTTTCGAAAAAGACGTTCTTTTTACATCATTGAATATATCAACCTGATTAATAAAGTTTTGTATTGATTCAGCAGTTTGGGGCACAATCACGCAGCCGTCGCTTCCGTATACCTTGTATCTAACATATTCGTTAGGATTGTGGCTTTCGGTTATCACAATCCCCGCATCACATCCAAGCTCCAGAACCGCATAGAACATCGCCGGGTTGGGCATCAGCTCCGTAAAAACATAGGCCTTTGCGCCACTGCCGGCAATGACCTCTGCCGCCGATCTTGCCAATTGTTCTGAATTTATCCCACTGTCATACCCGATTGCGATAAATATTAATCTCTCTTGACTTCTTAAATAATTACACAATCCCTGCGTCGCCTTGTTCACTGTATAGACATTCATTCGGTTCGTTCCTGCTCCCATGCTGCCGAGCAAGCCTCCAGCCCCAAATTTCAATTCCTTGTTAAACGCCATTTCTTTTCCGCCTCTGTCATATAAGTCAGCTGGTTTCTTATATCGGTTTCTTCTGTGGTCTCTGTCCATTTCTTGTAAGTGTTTTTAATGTTCATATGTCATTGCTCCTGCTTTTTCACTTGTAGTAATAGCACGACCGCATTCAACGCGAAAGCTCGATGCGGCAATAATGCTGTACATTTCGCCGAAGCTCTCTACATCTACATGATTCCAGAGAACGCTGTTGATCACACTGCCACCGGCATGAATACAGACGTCATTACCAATGACCGAATTAGGCCCAATTGTCGCAAATGCTTCAATTGTCACATTATCTCCAATGTAAACCGGGCTGGTTATTTCGGCTGTTATGTCAATGGTGGAATTCCATCCTTTAATAACACCACGTCCATGAAAATGGATTCCCGATATCCTGCAGTCTCCGCACATAATGTCTTCATGGGTCTGAAGATATTTTTCCGGAGTACCAATATTCATCCAGTACTTGCAACCTTTATATACTGCGATTTTATAACCGTTACGCACAAGCGAGGGAAAGATCTCACGTTCAATCGATTCCGGTCTGACCTCAGATATTTCATTCAATACTGCAGGTTAAAATACATACACCCCTGCATTGATGAAATCGGATTTTATTAGATGTGCTTCGGGTTTTTCAGTAAATGAAACCGCATAGTCGCTTTCATTATATTCAATGACACCGTACGCACTGGGATTGCTGTCGCGCGTGACGGCAATTGTTACTGCGGCTGCTTTTGTTTTGTGAAATCTAACGAGTTTACGAAAATCCATGTTGCATAAAATATCAGCATTAAGCACTAAAAAAGTACCGTCGTATAAATGCCCGGTATTTTTAATAACACCGCCTGTTCCCATTGGCTTATCCTCATAGATATACTCAATTTTAAGCCCAAATTTTCTGCCATCGCCAAAATAATCTTTTATGTATTGAGACATATAACCGGTGCTGATGACGATATCATTAATACCGCACCTTCTGAGATTCTCCATGCTTCGCTCCAGAAGGGGTTTGTTCATAATAGGGACCATTGGTTTAGGGAGGTCATCCGTTAAAGGTTTTAGCCTTGTCCCCATTCCTCCGGCCAGAAATAGTGCCTTCATATTTCTCCTTTCTTTATAGCCTGATCATTACCGCAGGGTTCGAAATCGCCTATATTTTTTCAGTTGTTATATGCTTATATGAGTTAATGTACAGAAATAAACAAACGAGCCTGTCTCCCAGAAAGAGTAACAGGCTCTGAACATAATACTTTATTAACATTCTTAATATCTTCATATTATATCTATATTTCCTGCATTTCTTCTGGTCAAGAACGATACCGTACAATTATATTTTTTTCTAAAAAGGTTGAAACTACTAAAAGCATAATGGATTTGTATCGGAATCCTTAGTAAACCCAATTTACTCATAGTTATACAGTACGCTAGTTATAACAATTTGTAAACATATTTTTCATATAATTTATATAATAATTTATATAATAATTTATATAAATATATTATGCATTATATTACTTACTATAATTCATACAATCTGCGGTATGCAAATAAACGTCGACTATATGTTGTGTTAAGCATGTACTTGTGGCAGAATTCGCGTCACTGGATAGAAAGCACGTGCCGGTTCTTCTGCCTTATTGTTTTATTTTGGAAACGACGATTTGTAAAGAAAAAAGAAAAGAGAAAAAGTAATAGATAAGAATACCAAAAAGAAACGACGATTTCCTATCGGAAATCGTCGTTTCTTTTTGGTGGACGGTATAGGACTCGAACCTATGACCCTCCGCACGTCAAGCGGATGCTCTACCAGCTGAGCTAACTGTCCATGTCAGTGATGTGTATTTTACAACGTGCCTCATGATTTGTCAACCCCCCAAAACGATAAGAACGTATAGGGGGTTGATAATTAGCTTTTAGTTGTTTGCTTCCTGTGCGCGCTTCATGTCGATATACTCGTCGTAGGTCATTGTTCTGTCGATTATTTTTCCGCCGTCGACAAACTCGATGATGCGGTTGGCAATCGTCTGGATCATCTGGTGGTCGTGGGTGGTAAAGATGATATTGCCCTTGAAGTCATCCATGCCGTTGTTGAGCGCGGCAATACTCTCGAGGTCAAGATGGTTTGTCGGCTGGTCGAACATAAGAATACTGGCGCCGGAGAGCATCATCTTAGACAGCATGCACCGTACCTTCTCGCCGCCGGACAATACCCGGACCTCCTTATAGACATCGTCGCCGGAGAAGAGCATGCGGCCTAAGAATGTGCGGAGATAGCTCTCCCTCTTGTCCTCGGAAAACTGGCGCATCCAGTCCATCATGCCCAGTTCGTCGCTGAAATACTCTGTATTATCCTTCGGGAAGTAGGTTTGTGACGTGGAGACCCCCCACTTGACGGTGCCTTCGTCCGGCTCCATCTCACCGGCCAGTATTTTAAACATGGTCGTTATCGCAATTTCATTAGACCCGATAAAGGCAATTTTATCGTCTTTACCCATGATGAAGGTAATATTATCGAGAATCTTAACGCCGTCTATTGTCTTTGACACCTCTGTCACAAACAGACGGTCTTTTCCGGGCTCTCGGTCCATTTTAAATCCGACCCACGGATAACGGCGTGATGAGGCCGGCATTTCTTCCAAGGTCAGCTTATCGAGCATTTTGCGGCGTGACGTCGCCTGCCGCGACTTCGATTTGTTTGCAGAGAAACGCCTAATAAAATCCTCAAGGTCTCGAATTTTATCCTCGCTTTTCTTGTTTTGATCTTTCATCAGCTTCTGCATCATCTGGCTAGAGTCATACCAGAAGTCATAGTTGCCTACATACATTCTGATTTTATTAAAATCGATATCAACGATATGTGTGCAGACCGTGTTGAGAAAGTAGCGGTCATGCGAAACGACGATGACAGTCCCTGCATAATCCATCAGGAAATCCTCAAGCCAGACAACGGAATTTACGTCCAGATTATTTGTCGGCTCATCGAGCAGGATAATATCGGGTTTCCCGAATAATGCCTGCGCCAGCAGTACCTTAACCTTCTGGCGGGGTTCCATATCGCTCATGAGTAGCTCGTGAAGCGAGGTACCAATCCCTAAGCCCTGCAGCAGCTGCGATGCGTTCGATTCCGCCTCCCAGCCGCCCAGCTCCGCAAATTCCTCTTCCAGCTCTGCCGCTTTGATGCCGTCCGCGTCGGAAAAGTCTTCCTTCAGGTATAAAGCATCCTTTTCCTGTCCGCACTCATAAAGACGTGTATTCCCCATGATGACGGTATCGATGACCCTATGTGCGTCGTACATGTTCTGGTCCTGCTTGAGAACGGACATGCGGACCTTCTTTTTGATTTCGACGCTGCCGCTCGACGGTTCCAGCTCACCGGCCAGGATTTTTAGAAAGGTGGATTTCCCGGACCCGTTTGCACCGATGACGCCATAGCAGTTGCCGGCAATAAATTGGAGGTCAACACGCGAAAATAGCACGGTTCCGCCGTATTGAAGGCTGAGATTGTTAACATTAATCATTAATTATCATCCATTTCTTAAAATATGCAGAATTTGATTGTTGCGATATACTAGATTGATTTTGCCTCTTCGACCGCGCGCCGACCCATTTCGTAGGCATTCTTCAGATCAATCGGGAAAACTTCATTGTGTCGCTTCATTCTGTCTTCACCATCAATCATGCTGGCGTCATACTTGCTGTAGTCGTCAAACTGCAGCGTCGCATTGGCCTCGATGAGCTCTGTCGGCCCGATAAAATGGCTCATTGCACCGAAAAGGCTTTCGTTGAGCGCTTTGTGAAAACCGAATTCCGGCGCGTTTGTCGTCAAAATGATTTTGACAGGCATACGTTTCGGCGCGCGGATCATATGCTCTTTATTATACATTAGAATCGAGAACCAGAAGCGCTCGAGAAACGCCCTCGTGTCTGCCGTTACATCTCCAAAATAGACCGGCGAGCCGATGATCAATGCGTCTGCGTCCCAGACGCCATCGAGAACCTCAGTCAGATCATCTCGCATGCCGCATTTACCATAGCTTTTACCGCCGAGGCGTTTGCAGGCGAAACAGCTGGTGCAGCCTTTAAATTTGAGATCGATGAGATGATATAGCGTCGTTTCGGTGCCCGCGTCCTTACAGCCGGATAAAGCACTTTCGAGCATTTGCGCCGTATTCCACGTTTTACGCGGGCTTCCATTTATGGCGACTACTTTCATATAATCCTCCTTTGTGCCGCTACATTGCGCTGCGCTACTCAGCGATTTTGGCACGCATGTTATTTTGTTGAAGCAATTATATCAAAGTTCCAGCAAAAATGGAAAGATTCTTTTCGGGCAGAACCGAAAATATTGTAAGACACAGTATATAATATAATTATAGTATAAGTTGTCTGTTTTTGTTATCGGCGTTGTAGACATTTGTACCTCACCGCATTATACTTTAATTAGCCAAATAGATAGATAAAGGTGAACACACGATATGAAAGCAGTACGAGCAATCGCTCTTGTTCTCGGCATTATTTTTATTTCTTCATTCGCATTTCAAGCCAAAGCAGCAGACGTCATAGCACCCGCAGTTATGGAGCAATGCGCTTCGGAACTGTCCCAATCAACAAGTTATCCGTATTATAAAAGTGAAAATACAGAGCGTTATATAAACTATCGGCTGATCCATCCGGACTATACGCTCGATGCAATTATCACCTATGTCAATATCGGACTTGACCAGCTTTTCTATACCAACCCTGTCGCAATCGCGGACCCATACAACACGAACGTGCTCGTCAACAAGTACAGGCCTCTGCCCGCTGATTTTGTCCCACAGCGTCTTGAGAGAATCAACAGTACTTACAGCTACGGCACGCAACAGCTCACACATAATGCCAGGCTTGCCTTTGAAAAGCTGTGCGCGGACGCAAAAAAATACGGGTATCCTATTTGGGCTGTTTCATCTTACAGAAACTATGCCAAGCAAGCGGCGGTTTATGCGAGCTTTCTCGATCCGAACAACCCGAATTCTGCCGCGACGCGGGAGCTTCGGGTCGCCCGACCGGGCTATAGTGAACACCAGACAGGACTGTCTGTTGACTTCTCCCGGATCAACTCGTCTGTTTCCAGCGCCAGCATCAATACATGGATGGCCAATAACGCGCATAAGTACGGCTTTATCATCCGGTATCCGGCTGGGAAAGAGGGCGTCACCGGTGTTACAAACGAACCCTGGCATCTCCGGTATCTCGGTGTCACATTGGCGACCGCTGTCCACAATGCCAAATGTACGTATGACGAGTATTATGCCAGAGAGCTTGAGCTTCCTGTCAAAACCACCGATGTCAAAGCCATCGGCGTAACAGCAGTGTCAAACATCGCCGTCAACGGAGCTCCGTATCAGCTCTCAGCTTATCGGGTTCTGGGCGATACCTATTATAAACTGCGTGATATCGCCGTTTTATTAAACGGCACGTCGATGGCCTTCGACGTCTCATGGAACAGTGCCGTAAACAGGATCGATCTGCTCCTTGGTGTCCCCTATTCGTCTGATTTGATTCTCGGCGCTTTTGAAGCCGGCCATGCCGCCGTTGTGACAGCGTCGAAACCCGGCCTTTTAGCCGGCGAAACCGCATACGACCTGAACACCTATACAATCGGCGGCGCCAACTACTTCAAGCTTGCGGATATGATGAATATTCTGGGCATCACCGTAACGGATGACGGTGCAGGTAATCTGATCGTCGAAGCCGTCAGCCCCGCTGTTAGCCTGCCGGCGGAAACCACCGCTCCCATCATATGATGTGAATAAATAGTGTCACAAGGGTCTGCGGTCTTCCCGCGGACCCTTCGTTTCGAAACGCTTCACTGGTGCCGGTCATATAATGAACAGCAGACTAAATACTTAAAAAGAAGGTTTATTATTTTGACAAGCAACGATTATATAAAGCAGTCTCTTGCGCTTCACTTATTTTTCGCCAGAATCATGAAAGAGCATTCATTTTTCCTCGAAGCCGCATTTACACCGAAGGACAAGAGTTTCACCGATCAAGCGGATGCCTTCAGAAGAGCGTTTGATGGTCTCTTAACAGATGTTGTTTCCCTGTCAAACGGCGTTGTCAATCAGGACGTGTTGGCCTCGGGCGAGGTCTTCACGCCTTATACGTTGCATGCCGAGCAGGCGTCAGCATTCTATACGGGCGTCGCGCTCCAAATCAGCATTACACAAGCCGAGGCCGGCCTCGCTGGAGGCGGCATTGTCACCAACCCCATGCTCGAGCAGCGCGTTTCAAAGCTCAACGAGGACGCCATCAAGCTCGTCGGCGGACTTATCCAGCTTAAAACCGGTATTTTATCGGATGTCCTGGCATGCAAAATGTTTACCATGAACTATCCTTTGCTACTGGACCATATTCTCAGAGAAGCAAAGCTCTATCTATCAACGCTCCAGAAGCTGCAGAGCCGGATGGATACTAATCTCGAGCAGCAAGCCCTTGAGCAGGAGACTTTCTGGAACCGTATCATGGCGGAGCATTCAAAGTTTATCCGCGGACTTCTCGATCCGACCGAAAACGACCTGATTATTTCAGCCGATCAGTTCGGCAGTCAATTCGATCAGCTGACAGCCGACGCCAGGCAAGCGATGGATCGGACAATACCTCTGAGCAAGGTGACCGCGGACAGTCTGCGCGCAACGAACGAGATTCGGGATTTCAATGCGGCCGGTGTTCAAGGCATTCTGTACTGCCAGATCAAATCGATTATCATCCCGCTTCTTGCCGACCATGTGCTGCGCGAGTCAAACCATTATCTGCGCCTCTTAAATATGTTTTCCAGAGCATGAACGCAAATCCCCCTTGTGATTTCTCTTTTTGAATCACAAGGGGGATTTGCGCTTTATTGCTCTTTATTGCAAGTCGAAATAGAGGTACACAATCCCGAGGATAAAAAAGAACACCCCGATGACGATAACTATCTTCGCTCTGCTTTTCTCAGTATTGCCCTCTTCTTTTTCACTTTTGATTCGTGCGTAACCCTCTATAACAAATGCGACACCGACCAGAAACGAACCGACGTATGTCTTTGCGATTCCAGTTAGGTCCAGAAACAGCAGAACACCACTGATGTACATTAAGACCGTGAATATCGTATGCATTTTTTGATATGCAGGGGAACCTTTGCTTGCTAAACCTGATTTTAAAGAAGCCCCGCAATTCGGGCACTTCTGCGACGCATTATTCACAATTTTCTTGCAGCTGGGACAATCGACCATAGCCATATCTGTTTCTCCTCTGATAGATATATTAATGTCAAATATTATAACACTGACAAGGCAATAATACAATTTTTCAAATACATACAAAACAATACGGCATCATCTTGTTGGCATGTTGAATTGAAATCTCTCTGTCTCAATGATATATTGGATTTATGTTGCATCAGCGCTGGTCCGATTTAAGGGAGGTAGATTGATGTTCTGTTCAAATTGTGGCAAAGAATTACCCGAAAGCAGCGCCTTTTGCTCAAAGTGCGGTATGAATCTCAAGGCCGGAACCGTGCCACCGCAGCCTGCTTCCGCCGCCAAAGCCTGGGTTATCGCACTGGCTATCGTGTTAGCCGCGTCCTTCACCTGTATAGCAGTCGTTATCTTATTTGACCGGTTGACCACCGACAACCACGACGGAAAACCGTCCAATACATCAAATGCCGATGTGGCTGCCGACGATACCGGCAGCGAGGATACACTCCAACCCTCCAATGATATGGATTTAGTAGCTGACAAAGCTGTTGTCGGCCTATGGTCTACAGAAGGTCCATCGGGCACTCTGGTGGATCCTGTGACAGGATATGCTTCAGGAAGCATATATAACGGAGAATGGTATTTGTTCAGAAACGACGGCACCTATAGATATGTAATCATCAGCTCCGGCATCGTTCTCGACGGCGGCGTTGTTTGTGAAGGTAGATACACAATTAACAACAAAAGCGGAGAGCTTCTGCTCACAGATATTAAGGAAAGCTGGTATCCCAATCCCGCTTCGGCAGGGCAAAAAGAAGCATACAAAAACAAAAGCACAGACGATATCACAGTACAATATCAATACGGGGACGATGAGAATACATTGATCATCAATAATTCGGACGTCTTTACCAAGGTTGAAAGTTGAGTTGATTGCTTCTACTTAATCCATGAACCTTCTTTTATTGAAACTTTATGCATTGTTGTGGTATAATCACTAATATCAGTGATTTCCGCGCGATTTCGAATTCGCGATAAGATAATCATTTATAGCTACTATATTAGGCATGGAGACAGCATAATGAACACAGAAAAGCTTACGCAATCTGACAAAGATGAATTCATATTAGTAAACATCGTAGAAGATCTGGTTAGGACCACTGTGCTGCACGCGATGAAAGAAATCGACATGTGCACCTGCAAAAAATGCCAGCTCAACGCTTGTGCAATCGCCTTGAATTCCTTACCGTCCAAATACGTAACAACCACAAAGGGTACCTTACTGGCTGAAATCGGGTTTATGAATTCAACCTTCCAATTTGAAGTCGTTGTTCAGGTAGCAAAAGCCCTCAAAATCGTCAAAGAATGTCCCCTGCACTAAAACAAGACAAGGGGACGGTTCACTCGTCTTGCAGCAATACTCCTATGTAACGAAAAAGTAGTTTAGGAGTATTGTTTCAAGACGGCAGAAACCGTCCCCTTGTGTTTTTTGGGGGGATTAAAGTAAGTCGTCAACTTCAATACCGTTTTCAATGAAAGTTTTTCGCAACACACGCAGCATCGCATTGGCGGAATGAAGCGTTGATCTTGCCATTTCACGGTCATACTCAACGCTCGATTTATCGTCAAGTATTTTATTCATCAAATCACGCATTTCAAGCGCAGCAATATACATGACTCTGCATTCATCATCTGAAAACCGTATCTCTCGGTTATCTATCTTCTTTTTTGCTGAATTTATAAGATCAATATTCCATTGTGCATTCGCACGCGTTTTTTCGTTTGTCAACGACTCCTTAAGGTCTTCCCTAATTGCATCCAGCGCTGTTAAAACAAAGACAATATCCGCTCCGGATAATTCATTCCTATCGCTCTTATCAGGCATACAACAACTCCCCTTCGCATTGATTATAAGGCAATAAACGACCAAATTCAACATTAATTACAGAACAAGACGAGGGGACGGTTCATTCGTCTTGCCGCAATACTCTTATGTAATTCAAAAGCAGTTTATGAGTAGTGTTATCAGACAGCAGAACAGCCCCTTGTCTTACCTTAAAACTGGTATAACTTTTGTCTGAGAAGTAACACACTATACCTAAATTTAGGCATTTGAAATAACCCTATATAATAACGCAACAATATATAGAGCTATTGAGATAATTGATAATGTAGTAAAATAAACGGCACACTTCTTAATGGTTTCGAGATTAACAGCATTTCGTGCAGCCAATCTTAAATTCATTTCATTCTCAGATATTGCTGGATATCTATAATATTTCGACTCATCATTATAGACATCACCTAAAAAAATGTCATCTGGTAACTGATTTTCATCAGTGTCCTGAAAAACCTTTTTTTCATCATCCGATAATGGCAGTTTTTGTACAATATTCAGCTTCTCAAGATTTTTATAGAAAGCCTTGCTTTTTATCATCTTTATCCCTCCCAGAAATATTTACTGCACCTTTATGATAAGGGACGGATCTATGTTTGATAGCGAAACCAAAACAGAGAACCATCCGAAACCACCTAATTACTCTTTTGTTTTGTTTGTTTTCGATGTATTTATTGATGAGATCAGCATCCGGCGTAATGCGCCGCATTCGTTCTGTAATCTTTTATAGTTTTCTTCATTTATGTATTCAGTACGAAAAAGCAGCTCTAACCAATACTCGCTTTCGTAGCATTCTTTCAGTGATATCTGCATCTTTGATATAAAATCTGCCGTTCCATGTGCATATTTGGACTCATGAAGATTGGCACCGATGGATGTGCCGCTGCGCAGCAATTGATTTGTGAGAACAGACTCATGCTTTAATTCTTTAACACTTTTGCATAAATAGATGATTTCAACTGCGAATTCTTTCGCCCTATCCAGCATGACACTTTCTGCCAAACAAATCGCCTCACTTTCGCAATCAGTATAGCACAATTCCATCAATTGGAAAAGCTAAATTGACGGCTTTGCCGTCAGCTAAATTATCAACTTCGTTGATAGCTAAATTGCTCGCTCCGCTCACAGCTAAATAAAATTCGCTCTTTAGCTGGCGAAGCCAATTTAGCTGACGCAGTCAATTTAACTTGCGCAGCAAATTTAGCTCGCCGAAGGCGAATTTAGCTGAAAAGACCCAGAATTCGTCACAGACGAATTCTGGGTCTTTTCATGGTGATCTGTCGCAGATTCGAACTGCGGACACCCTGCTTAAAAGGCAGGTGCTCTGCCAACTGAGCTAATGGATCATAATGGCTGGGATGGCAGGATTTGAACCTGCGAATGCCAGAGTCAAAGTCTGGTGCCTTACCGCTTGGCGACATCCCAATATCGCGCACTCTGGCTTTTCAAATGATGGTAAACTTGCGTCGTTAATGATTGGTTCAGTCCTCTTCTCATCGAAAAGGACTGAATGAGTGGGGTGGATAAAGGGGTTCGAACCCTCGACCTCTGGAACCACAATCCAGCGCTCTAACCAACTGAGCTACACCCACCACATAGGGGAATGCATGCATTCCCACATTGTACTACTGGTACGCCAAAAGGGAATCGAACCCCCGACCTACTGCTTAGAAGGCAGTTGCTCTATCCGACTGAGCTATTGGCGCATATTTAAAAATGACGCCGCTTCATGCAGTTGCGATAACAAATGGAGCGGGTGATGGGAATCGAACCCACGCGGCCAGCTTGGAAGGCTGGAATTCTACCATTGAACTACACCCGCATATATGTTATCCCACAATGATAATTTCAGTCATTTTCGGCGCGTACCGCTATCGAATTTATGCCGTACATAAAATGACGGCTTAGAAATAATAGCATCCACACTTTAAATTGTCAACATCTTTTTATCGCAGTATGCGCAGCTTTCATGGTCGGAATCCTTTGACAGCACTGGCAGATATGATTCTGACCATGTGATGCATTTGGGATTTTCGCATTGTAATCTGGTATTATCCTTAACTGGCGTCGGGGCGATTCTCTCGAAATGGGTCATCTTTAACAAAAGCGCCATTCTGATGAACATGCCGTACCGCGCCTGCTCAAAGTACACGGCGCGCGGATCTTCATCGACGTCGCGGGATATCTCATCGAGCCGCGGCAGCGGATGCATCACGAGGCAATCCTTCTTGGCCTCCTGAAGTTTACGCCTGTTGATCACATAAGTGTTTTTAAGCCGTTCGTAATCCCGTGGGTCCTTAAACCGCTCGCGCTGGATGCGCGTCATGTACAGAACGTCCAGCTGGGGCAGCGTCGACTCCAAACTCGTGATCTCGATATATTTCTGATTCTGTGTCTTCAGATGGGCCAGCATATAGTCCGGAATGGAGAGCTCCCGCGGTGAGATCAGGTAAAAGTTGATGTTCTTAAACTTGGACAGAGCCAAAACAAGTGAGTGCACCGTCCGGCCATTGAGGAGATCTCCGCATATGCCGATATTCAGGTTGCCGATACCGCCGCGTTTTTGAGAAATCGTCGTCAGATCAGCTAAGGTCTGTGTTGGGTGAAAATGCCCGCCGTCACCGGCATTTATGATTGGGACATCCGAATAGAGCGCCGCAGCCATTGCCGCCCCTTCAAAAGGACTCCGCATGACAATCGCGTCTGAATAAGAGCTCATCATTCGGATCGTATCTGCAAGCGTTTCACCTTTTGACGTTGATGTCGCGCTTGGCTCGGAAAAGCCAAAGACATCCCCGCCGAGGCGCATCATTGCCGCCTGAAAGGAAAAGTTTGTACGTGTGCTCGGTTCAAAGAAGAGTGACGCCATGACTCTGCCGCTGCAGGAGAGGCTGTAGTCGTTCGGATGGGCGATAATTTCACAGCAGAGCTTATATAAATCTTCCCACCATGATACCGATACGTCTTCTATACTAATGAGATGCCGTACTTCCAGAAAGCATCATCTCCTTTTGACTATCTTTGCGATTATACCATAGGAACGAGGCTCCTACAAGGGTAAATAATAATCTGACCTGCCATTCAGTCCGGCAGGTCAGATGTTTTTATAACTATTATGCGCTTCAATATACTCAGTTATCCATCCAGAAAGGGTTGGGCATGACGGGCGGGCGGTCAATGTCCAGTAATTCCAATCCATGGCGCAGGTGTGGGTTAAAGAACAGCCCGTCATGGGTACCCGGACCTTCCTCGTATGTGTGCGCTATTCCAAGCGCACGCATGAGCCCGTCTAGATGACGGCTCGCGTGGACGAGAATGTCGTTGCTGCCGCAGGCCATATAGATTTCCGGAAATTTTACATTTTCGGCATGCAGCTTGTTCACAAGCGTATTCAAGTCCATGTCGCTCTCATTGACTTTCGCCAAATTCCCGAAAACAGACTCAAAATAGCCGCGTGTTGCGCCCACATGGTTCGGCTCATCCGACGCCATCCCGAGTTCCTGCGTGACGATGGCCGGACTGATTGCAATGATATGCCCGAAAACATCGTTGTACTTGAGACCATTTCGCAGCGCGCCGTAGCCGCCCATGGAAATACCGCCGATGATGGTATCCTCACGCTTTTGTGACAGCGGAAACATCTGGCGTGTGAATTCAATCAGCTCGCGGCCGATATACTCACCGTGCATATCGCCGCGATTCATGTCATCCACATAAAAGTGATTCTCAGCATCCGGCATGATGATCGCAATACCATTAGCCGCAGCCAGCTCACCCAGCGCCGCTGTCGTAAACCAGTCCATGCAGCTGCCTGTATACCCATGGAGCAGATAGAGCGTTTTAAGCGGCAAAGATATTGGTGGGATGAGTGGCGACATCGTCTCTACCGGCAGAATCGCATTAAACGGCACCGTGCGCTTTAAGCACATAGACGTGAAATTAGCCTGTATCAACGCCATTTATTTCACCCCCTTTGACTCGTGATCGACCCAGAACGGGTTCGGCATGTCAAAACGTCCTTCTGGGAAAATATGATTCAGTCCCCGACGCAGATACGCGCTCCAGAACGGCCATTCGTGCGTGCCCGGGCCTTCCTCGTAAAAATGCGGGAAACCGACGGACTCAAGATATGCGCAGAATTTCCGGCTCTCGAGCACAAGCATGTCGTTGCTGCCGCAGGCGACATACAGGTTAGGAATCTGCCGCGCGGAGTCGAGGAGCGTTTTAGCGGACAGCTCAAGGTTCCGGTCGGATTCCATGATCGTCGTAAGATCGCCGTGAAGCGCCTCAAAATAGCCGCGGCTGAGTCCCATTTCGGCCGGCTCGTTCGATTGGTCGGCGAACCGTTCAACGCCGATGGGCGCGCTGAGCATGATCGCGTGGCCGAAGACGTCGCTATACCTGAGGGCGTTGTACAAGGTACCGTAGCCGCCCATCGACAACCCACCGATCAGCGTGTCCTCACGATTGTCGCTGAGCGGGAAAATTTTACGCGTGAAATCAATGAGCTCCCGCCCAATAAATTCGCTTCCGCGGATACCGGAGCGCGGCTGATCGACATAAAACCCGTTGTCGCCTGACATCATGACAATTGCGAGGTTAAATTGCTCCGACAGCTCCTGAACGTTGCCCTTTAAGAGCCAGTCCGTATAGTTCCCCAAATAGCCGTGCAGGAGATACAGTGTCTTGAATTTTTGCGTCTGGACGGCCCCTGGAGGGGCGAACACGTCGGCCGGAATAAGGACATTGAGCGGTACCAAACGCGAGAGACATTCGGAGAAAAAGTTCACCTGAAACCATGCCATGGCATTATGCTCCCTTCGCAGTAAAATACTTAATCTTCACACGCTTCCATACGGAAGATCACGGGACGGACACCGTCCGGACACGACGTGACGTGCACCTCGTCACGACTGTAGACACGCCCGCCGCAGGCCAGGACGTTCGCGTACGTGGCAATTGACTGCCAAGCGGGTGGGCAGAAGCCTTCCGGCATATCGACGCCGTGCGGGCCCGTCGTATAAAAGACATCGCCCTCACTGAGCATTTCGCACGGGCCTTTTTCGTACGGCGGATACGCATCCGCGAGTTCCTTGAGATACATTGTTTTAAGGACGGTTATCTTGCATCTTCTCATGACGGCCTCCTGATGTTTTACCATCATTATACAGACGTATTGTGTTAAATACAAGACGACCATAATAAAAGGTAGGGCAAGGACTCCGCCCTTGCCCTACTGCTATAAAACCTTGTTGATGGTATACATGGCGCTGAGCACAAGAAACTGGGTTCTGAACAGACGGTCAACTGTCCAGTAACTGAGACCTGCCAGGTTGTAGTCGTCGATGAGTCTCAGGCGGGCCTGAATACTCCTGGCGTCATCAAACCAGACCTCATGCTGCTTGCCTTGATTATCGTAATAGTTAAAAAACGGCGATTGTGATTTCTGATCGTACTCGATAACCGCCCCGTTATTTGCGGCTATTGTCACCGCCTGCGTATTCGTAATCGTTTTTGCGGCCGAGCCCTGGACAAACGGCAGTGTCCAATCGTAGCCGTAGTTTGGCATTCCCATCATAATTTTTCTTGACGGAATGACAGTTGTTGCATAATCCAGTACGCGCCGCACCTGGTCTATCGGAGCCACTGCCATGGCCGGCCCGTATATATAGCCCCATTCATAGGTCATAATGATGACAAAGTCTACAAGCTCCCCATGCACAGGATAATCGTGCGCCTCGTACAAGGTCCCAGCCTGTGTCGCTGAAATTTTCGGCGCAACGCAGGTCATCACGATATAGCCCTGCGCGTGGAGCATCTGTACAGCGCGCCTCAAAAACTGATTGTAGCTCTCTTTGTCGAATGGAAAGATATACTCGAAGTCGAAAATGACACCGTAATAATTTCTTTGTTTGAGTGCCGCCATCAGATTCGTCATGAATGCATTCTGCGCCGCTGTGTTTGTCAGTATCGCATGGGCAATGTCACCCGAAAATCCGCCGCCCGGCTGAAGATTCGTCACGGTAAGAAGCGAGGCAACACGCGCATTTCGCGCCGCGCTTCTTTCCTCAGTGTCATCAATCGGTGTAATGCCGCCGCTCTGGTCGGCCTGCCATGAGAACACGCTGATATATGTAAGATAAGGCAGCGTTTCTTTTAGTGTTGCTTCGGGAATATTAAGTGAAAATCCATTGACATCCGCATCTCCTAGCATCGGATTTGGAAACGGAATGATAATAGTCTGACCCGGGTTTAATCTCGAACGGTTTGTCAGCGCAGGATTAGCCGACAGCAGTGCGGCAACGCTTGTGTTATAGGCGCGCGCAATGGTAAACAAGCTGTCGCCCTGCCTGACGCGGTACGACACACGCGTGACCGGTATGAAAAGTGCCTGACCTTCGACGAGGTGCAGAGGGTTTGATATTTGATTATCATTAATCAGGGTATCAACGCTCACGCCGTATTTGTTTGCAATGGCATAGAGCGTGTCACCCCGCCTCACGGTGTAAATTGTCAATATGATCATCCTTTCTTGCAGCCACAGCTTTGCATATTGAGGCGCTATGGTCTGTATTCCATGATATTCTCTTGTCTGGCGGATTGACTCTTTGATATGTTTAAGTTGATTATTGGGGCGCATTATTTTATACTGCATATAGTTGACAGTATGAGTTTTGAAGGAGAACGCAAAATGTTTCAAAATACACACGAACACGAATCGTATTCGCTGATTTCGGCGCTTTACAAGCTGCAGTCCGACGCAGATGCCTCGGGGCAAATAGTCCGGCTCAGAGGCTGGATACGGACAAATAGGGATAATGGCCATATCGGCTTTATTGAACTCAATGACGGCTCCTGCTTCTCCGGCTGTCAGATCGTCTATGACATGGACAGCACGCCGGCGCTGAAAGATGCCACCAGGTATTTAACCGGCTGCTCCATCGAGGTCTGCGGCGCTTTTAAGCCGACGCCTGAGGCAAAACAGCCTTTTGAGATACTCTCCGAGTCAATAACACTCTTAGGCAGCTGCGATCCGGATTTTCCGATGCAGAAAAAGCGACACTCCCTCGAGTTTTTAAGGGAGATGCCGCACCTGAGAACGAGGACAAACACGTTTTCGGCGCTTTTCAGGGTCCGGTCTATACTCTGCGCCGCCATTCATGATTACCTCCGGGCAAACGGTTTTCTATACATTACAACACCGCTCATCACCGGAAACGACGCCGAGGGCGCCGGAGAAGTGTTTACGGTAACGACACGTGATGATGCTGATTACGAAAACGATTTCTTTGGGAAGCACGCCTGTCTGACAGTATCAGGCCAGCTCCACGTCGAGCCGTTTGCGCTGGCCTATGGGAGAGTGTATACCTTCGGCCCGACCTTTAGAGCGGAGAATTCCAACACAACGACGCACGCCAGCGAATTCTGGATGATTGAGCCGGAAATCGCGTTCGCTGACCTGAAGGACGATATGGCCGTGATGGAGGGACTCACGAAGTACTGCATCAAAACGGTTCTTGAACAAGCCGAACCGGAGATGAAATTCTTTAACGATCTTATAGACAAGGACCACACGCTGGTCGCACGTCTTCAGGCCGTTGCGGAATCGAATTTCAAGGTGCTGACCTATACAGAAGCCATTGAATGCCTCAAAGAAGCCAATGTCGAATTCAAATATCCGTTTGATTGGGGTGTCGACCTGAAGACGGAGCATGAGCGCTATATCTGCGAGCAGGTTGCCAAAGGCCCCGTTTTCATCACGGATTATCCAAAGGACATCAAGGCTTTTTATATGCGTATGAATGACGACGGGAAGACAGTGGCGGCGTGTGATATGCTTGTACCCGGCGTCGGCGAGCTCATCGGCGGATCTCAAAGAGAAGAGCGGTATGATCATCTCGTCAAGAGGATGAATGAAATGGATATCCCGCTCGAACCCCTCAAATGGTATCTTGACCTGCGTCGGTTCGGCACCGTCAAGCACGCGGGGTTCGGCGTCGGTCTGGAGCGGTTCATCCTGTATCTCACAGGAATCGGCAACATCAGAGATACCATTCCGTATCCCAGAACACCGGGCAACATTATTTTCTAGAACGATGGTATTAAAATGGATCAATGTAAAATCGATCAGATAAATGCGCTGGCGCGTAAATCGAGGACATGTGACTTGACGGCAGAGGAAAAGGCGCAGCAAAAGGCGCTGCGTGAGGAATACGTCCGGGATTTCCGCAACGCGCTCTCAAACACGCTGGATAATACGACCATCGAACGCCCAGACAGCACGAAAGAGAAGCTGAGGCGTAAGGACTGCGAATAAAAACAATAGAAAAAAGGGTTATTGCGAATCATCCTTTTCGGAACGGCCAATGGCCGCTCCCTTCGATATGTTGTGGTTCCATTCGGAATCAAGCAACTATATGTTGGGGCGACCATTGGTCGTCCGCCGTTTGCGACACGCCCTTATTGTTGGGTTAGGGTAAGAAGCAGACACTGAGTCAGTTATACCATTGCGCTTGTGCCCGGTACATCTTTGCGTACAAGCCGCCGCTCTGGAGCAGCGTTTTATGGTCTCCGTCCTCGACGATTTGGCCATCATCAAACACCAGAATACGGTCAACAAGCTGCGTAATCCCCAAACGGTGCGAGATGAGTAACGTTGTGCGGCTGCCGGTCAGTTCGGCGAAGTTGCGGTAGAGCTCAGCCTCGGCGAGCGGGTCGAGCGCGGCAGTCGGTTCGTCGAGCACCATAATTTTCGCGTCCTCGCGGTAAGCGCAGCGTGTCAACGCAATCTTTTGCCATTGCCCGCCACTGAGGTTGTTGCCGCTTGAACTAAACGTGCCGACCACCTCGTCAAGTCCTTCTGGCTGCGGTTCAATGAACTCCCACGCGCCTGTACGCTCGGCGAGTCCACGCAGCGCCTCATCAGACGCATGACGCCGAGAATCCGAAACAATGATGTTCTCGCGGATCGACGTTTCATACTTTGCAAAGTCCTGAAACACCGCCGACAGCGTTCTGCGTGTATCGGAGAGGTGCGTGTGAATATCCTCGCCGCCCATCGTGATTGAGCCGCTGTCCGGCTCATAAAGCGCGCAGAGCAAACTCACAAATGTACTCTTCCCCGAACCGTTCTCGCCGACAATCGCAACCTTTTCTCCTTCTTTGATGAAGACGTTGAGATTGTGCAAAATTTCGCGCGCCGTGTTCGGATAGGTGAAATTGACGTTATTGAACGCAATCGCGAATTTGTCACGGGGGGCCGCGTCTTTGTCGCGCTTTTCGTAATCCAAATCGTCCAAATAGAAAAAATCTTTCATATACGCCGCGTCGCTGACGAACTGCGCCGCCGTTATGAAAATTTTTGCAGTGACGTCCTGCAGCTGGCTTGCCATAGTGAATACGAGCATAAATGCGCCGATTCCTACCGCGGGATTGACGAATAACTGCCGAGCCGTTATCAGAAGGATGAACACATATACGCAGCTGCGGAAAATATCTGCAAGTGCGTTGAACAAAATGTGCTTGCGCGTGACCCTGTTTTTCTTTGCTATGTACTTCTTGTTCATCGCTTTAAATTTGCCTTTCAGCCACGGAAATGCACCGAAGAACCGCACTTCGTTTATCGAATCCGGCATTGTCGCCTCAAAGAAGTACGCACATGTCATCAGGAACTCCAAAATCCAGAAGCCCTTGTTGTTATACTCTTCCTCGCTGAAAAAATACGCAAGCACAATCGCCGGAATACAAGCGACGACGAGTATCACGACAATCCACACATCAACCGCCCACAGCACCGTAATGATGCTGATAAACGTCATGATGTTCTGAATCCACGCGATTGTCGTTCCCATGCTGTTCGCCACGCGCCTGCCCGCATCCGTGCCGACAAAGTTAATGCGCTGTCTGAAATCATCGTAGTTCTCGATGTATTTGTACTTGACGTCACAGGTACAGCGCAAAATCCGCTCTTTCATAAACTTCTGGATATTTACAGCGTCAAGCGTTTCAAAATTACTGCGGAGTGCGTTCCACAACAGTTGTATGACGTACAGTGCGGAAAGTATTATAAACACGCCGATTACCGACGCAATTGCCGCGTCGCCCTTACCAAACAGCATTTGTACTTCATCGGAGAACCGACGTACCGCAAGTGAAATCAGCATCGGCAAAAAAGCCATAGCAAATCCAACCAGGCTGACGATAATTGACGCCGTGCTCCGTGCTTTTATGCTGATTTTCAACGCTTTGCTGAAAATCTTCACACTTTGGGCAAAAGTCAATTTTGTTTTCGTCATTTCGCGGCACCTCCAATCTTGCTGTACCATTGTGCCTGTTCGCTGAAGAAGTGCGCATACAAGCCGCTGCGTGCCATAAGCTCATCGTGACTGCCCATTTCGGCGATTCTGCCGTCGTCAAGCATAATTATCTTATCTGCCATTCGGGCGAACCCGATACGGTGACTTATTAAAATTGCCGTTCTGCCGTCGAGCATATCGCGTATGTTTTTGAACTGCTCCATTTCAGCAATCGGGTCGAGCATACTCGCGGGTTCGTCGAAGACCAAAATGTCGCGGTTGCTCATATGCGTCCGAGCCGATGCCACGCGCTGTTTCTCGCCGCCGGAGAGCTCCGTGCCGCTCGGGTCCTGGAATTTCCCGAGCAGTGTGTCCAAACCCTGCGGCAGATTGGCAACAACTTTTTCCGCGCCGCCTTTGCGGATTGCCTCTAAAAGCTTTTGCTCGTCGCCCATATCCTCGACCGCGCCAACGCCGACATTCTCCCGAAGCGGTGAGTGGAACAGATAGTAGTTCTGGAAAAACACGCTGATTTTAGTTCTTATGTACCCGCGTTTGTACGCGTCATACAATCTGCCCATGACCTTGACCGAACCGCTGTCTGGCTTATACATATTCAGCAGCAGCTTGACGAGCGTCGACTTTCCGGAACCGTTCTGCCCCACGAGCGCGACGATTTCGCCTTTGTTTATCTTGAAACTTATATCCTTTATCGTGGGCTTGTTCTCATACGAAAACGTCAGATTTTGCACGTCGAACACCGTATTCTCGTCGGCAGGAGTATTCTCTGTACCCGTCTCGTTGTCGGGCTTGATCATCGCGAAGAACCGACGCTGCTTGTCGAGCGATACTAGCCCGAAGTCGAAACTGACGATGTACCGCGCCGTACCGGAGATTGTGTTGTACAGGTTTAAACATAGCGTGAACAGTACGAGAAAGATATCCGGTGTCATTGTGCCGTGGGCGACGCCGCTTAGACTGACGCCGACCGTTATGATCAAAAACGCATAAAATCCCGCGCCGCTGATTAAGTCGCGGATTTCAGCCGACCTCTGCCGTTTGAGCTGCCGCTTTTGTATACGCAGATATGGCTTGCGCCACTGCGCGATTACCTCATCTGTGTTCTCGAAAATGCGGGTTTCTTTCGCCATTCCGTGATTTTCAGACAGTTTTTCATAGTAGTCTATCATTCGTTGATCTTCGAAGTTCTCGGTTTGATTATGCCGCGTTTTCTCAGTGAACGATAAACTAATGACGAATATCACGACGACATATGCTGCTGAAATCGCAAAAATCAGCTTTGACATTGTCAGCGCGGTTATGAGCAGCGCTGCAATTCCGATAAGTTTTGACAGAATAAAGCATATTCCCTCGACGAACGCCCACAGCGAGTTGCCCTCAAGGAATGCCGATTTCCACAGATCGTTGACCTCTTTTTTTAGGAGGTCGGTCATCTCAATGTTTTTTATGTGTTCCATTATGTATTCATACATGCCCGCGAAGTATGAGTCGTACGTCATCATCCGCACGAACTGTGAGTTCACCCGCGCAGAGAGTCCAATCGCAATCATAAGCAGTCCGAGCGACACAATCGGTTTTACAGCTTCCGCGTACGTATGCGCTCCTCCGCTGAGAAAACCGCTGAGTATGCTCAGTGTTTGCTTGTTGAATTGTAAGGCGATAGCCGGTAACACCGCGAGTGCCGAGCACACCACGAACCACAGCAGCATCGTCCATTTATCAATGTTCCACGCAATACGGAACCCCCATGCGATTGTGCGCAGCCTATCGACTTTAGTCTTCGTGTCCATTCTCCATCTCCTAATTCTTCCGCTAATTCCTTTACGTTTCACCTGTCAGCGTTTTGCTTATTTGCTATATTTTACTTTACTCTACAATTTATGTCAATATTGCAATAAACGCTGTCGTACGTTCAAATCCTGCCTCCGCAACCAACAAAAACACCTCAAAATCAATCGTTTTGAGGTGTTTTTCTGTTTTTACGAACTTTTTAGTAAAATGTACCCTAGGAAACGGATTTCTCCGGCGAATTTAAGAAACTATTTTGGAATTCAGCACAAGAAGGAAAAGCGCCGCGAGATATTGTTAACGAGCTCGGCATCGACCCGTAAATTCTAGGGGAATATCGTGTGTCCGGATTGAAGAGAATGATCCGAAATGAAGTCCGAGCGGGTAAGGGTTTAGAGACTTAAAAACATATGGGTCCTATCTCGTGGAGTACACAGTGAACTGCTCCCTGTCAAGTAGACAAGCAAAGTTATAAAAACCATTTACTGGGCTCCGTCACAAACGGGGTCCAGATATTTATGCGGCTATTTCTAAAAGTAGCGGTTGTTAAGCTAAACTTGACCCCAATCATGCCCTCGTAATCGCTTTGTCCATATAGAAACTCCTCTTTATGGCTTTAGATTCGCATACCACCTATTTTCAATTCCAAGGGCACTCATTACGGATTATTCCGATAATAAAGTCATAAACTCTTTCTGACCATTCATTTATTCCAAGCCCATTCTGGGGTAAAAAACGCACCCTGTTCGCAAGCTCTGGTAGAATCAATTTCTCTAAATCATCCTTATACTGCGCCGGCACAATACAAGCACAAAGATAATCGGACAGCACGATTTCATCTTTAACTTTGACGGCATGGTAACCGTCAAACACACGCCCGGGATGCCGCAGTATATCCGTATACCGAAAATAGAAACGCACTCCGGGGCTGAAAGGCTCGTCTCGCTTTTCTGACATGACAACTAAATCGCCGCCAAGGATGTCTCCCCATAAAAACATCATAATATACTCAAAAAAATCCGGTGGGTCATTCCATAGAGTAGCGCTTCTTTCGTTTGAAAGTTCCTCTCCGGTTTTACCATAAGCCTTTACCGCAGACAGCAGTCTACCACTCGACAAAATCTGTTTTGCGGCGTCAATGTCTGTCGCATGATAGGCGAACTCCGTTTCCCATTCTGCAGGGAATGGAGCGTTAATCACCGTTTCGGGATGAATTACGGCGTCGTTGACAGCAGCTAATATCTCGGCGTTCTCGCAAACAATCTCCGTTTGCCGTCCGTGCTTTTTTTCATAACCTATGAAATCAAGTATACTTTTAAGTTCGTAAGGGTCGATTTTTGGGTAATTGTACGGACAAAAATAGTACACTCCTCTCGAAATTACCGTGGCTGATTTGTTTGAGATATTAATAATCATAATTATACCTATTGCAAATTCGTTAGATAAAAATCAAGGCAGCTTTTCAATGCAAAAAGGATGCCCCGCGGGGTCAATCAATACTTTCCATTTGTCTGAACACTGTGTTTCTGCCAACTTTGCTCCACAAGCAATCGCGAAATTAACGTCTTTTTCTAAATCCTCAGTATGAAAATCCAGATGTGCCATTGTCTGCTGTCGCCCCGATTCCGTTGGCCATACCGGCGGTATGTAGTCGCGGTCTTCTTGGAAAAGCAGCGTCAAACAGGTTGTTTCGTTTACTATCCCTACAAACTTTAAGCCCTCGTCTGTGTTCGCAAATCGTATTGTCCAGCCAAGTAGTTTCTGGTAAAAATCTGCATGTTCATCCGCATTGCGAGAATCTAGTGTAACGCAACCAAGTTTCATATACTACCCCTCCAGTTTGTTTAATAACATCGTTATCCTCTCTGTGCAGTCGCGCTTTCTGTCCTCAATTTTTCGCCATGAATCCGACAGTGGGAAGTATATACCGTCCTTGACCTTAACCCCCATATCCCATTGCCCGTTCTCGTCCCGCTGTCTTTTCAGCCAATCGACTACAAAGCCGAGCTTGCTTCCCGCGAGCTTATAGTCCGCAAGTATATCTATCGCAGCTAAATAATAGGTAGCTTCACGCGAAGTAAAATCTTCTGGTAGAACATTCAGCGGGTTTCCCGTTATGTAGTAAATCCCTGTAGGGTATGAGATAACAAAATCGAGCATCCGGCTTTCTGTTTCGGGAGTCAGCATATTATGAAGAAGCATCAACGGATAGAAATTTACAAAGCTTTTAAAATACCAAACATCCTTACCCTTGGGGCATAGAGCGTCGCGGTATGCTCTTTCATATGTATTCTGATCATAAGAACCGGCGGCGAAAGTTTCTTCCATTACCCGCGCCCAACGCATCGCAACCACACGCGCCGGCTCATGCTCCGGCAGAAAGATTTTCATCCATGTCGAGAGCATAGTTTCAACGAAAAGCCCCCAGTCCGGCTTTACCTCCGAACGGTCTGGTATTTCGGTTTCGCCGCTAAGGCATCTTTCGGTATATTCAAGAGCGCGGCGCACAGGTTCGTCGGAGGCGGTTAAGCCTAAAATACGAAGCCGCCGAAGAGCCTGTTCCGTGGTCATGGGCTGCTTCTTGGTCGGCTGACTCAGCGTATGAAAGTAACCCCATGAGCCGTCCTCGTGCTGAAGGTCAACTATTTCCTGTACCCATTTACTTTCGTAAGATTTCGCCATGCTCGCTCTCCTTTTATCCGCTCGTATTATTCAGATGAATTTATAGTAAGCAAATTGGAATTTGTCAGGTCTGTATTGCGTAGTGAATGCTTATTCGATGTATCATAAAAGAGCTTATTTTGTTTCAATACCAGTCGTTTGATTTTACCATAAATAATAAAAATTTGAAATGGAATATCTCGTCCGTCCAGCGTGCAATAGTTCCGAATACATCACACCCAAGTGCCTGTGCAGTCATCATACAGCCCAACATCACTGCCAATGTAGCAGCGATAAGGCGCATTACACGCAAAGGTCTTCTACGTCTGGATCTCGACATTATATCTGAAGACAAAACGACGGGTTCAACCAGTTCGAACAGTGAGCAGGACGTGATTGGTGACTACTTCAAATACTCGTGTTTTATGAATCATGATAGATTCAAGAGTAGCGCTCAGCACCTCATATCCCGAAGGTTGCATAAGAAACTGCGCGGCTTTGAACACCGCGCAGTTTCTTAATTTGTTATAAAATCTATTACTTCAAAGCGGCAACAGGAGCAGCTTTGAGCGATCTGATTCTGGCCTTTTCACGGAAGAAATCGAGCATCAACGCCGCGATAAGCAAAACACCTTGGGAGACGATCTGCCAGTACGGGTCGAGACCGGCGATGACAAGACCGCTCGTAAAGCTATTGAGGAGAATGAGCCCTATAAAGGCGCCAACCATACCGCCGGATCCGCCCATGAAGCCAACGCCGCCAAGGACAGATGCTGTGATACCCGTCATTTCCGTTCCGATGATGTTGCTTGGCGCAGCCCCGTGCATACGGGCGGTATAAATAATACCAGTGAGAGCAGCCAGTACGCTGTTGTTTACAAATAATACGGTGGTAATCTTCTTGGGGTTGATGCCCGCAAGCCTGGCTGCATTATAGTTGCCGCCGCACATATACATCCTTCTGCCGAACCTCGTGCTTGAGAGCATAAAACCATAACCTGCAAATACAGCCACCATAATGACAAATGGCAGCGGGAAAACGCCGAAAAGAACGTAAGAGCCGAGTGACCAGAACGCTTTGTTGCTCACAGCGATTGTCTGCGCATTCGTTATAACATTACCGAGGCCTACAAATATCGTACTGACACCCAGTGTCGATATAAAGGACATAAAATGCAAACCGTTGGTAAGAAACGCGTTAAAAAGGCCAATGCAAGCGGCGCTCGCGAATGTAATAAGCACAGCCACGACCCAGGGCATTCCGGTTTGAAGCAGGAACGCCACAATAAGGCCGCCAAACATGCCCACAGCACCGGACGACAGGTCGATTTGTCCGCTGATGAGCAGGCAGGACATACCGACGGCTATAATACCGGATGTGCTGCAGGCTATAAAAATTGTTTTAATGTTATCGATTGAAAGATACGTTTGTTTAATAATATAGAAAAATGCAATGATAACAGCTGTAACAATGATCAAGGTGAAGTTTTTTCCGCCTAAGCTCCTCTTGAATCCAGATGTCTTTTCCATTTTTATGACCATTCCTTTCAAAAGTTTGAAAGATTAATCTTTCAAACTTTCCTCCTTCTAGTCGTGCATAGCGAGCTCTAACACACGCTCTTCTGAGGCCTCTTGTCTCGTCACTTTGCCTGTTATACGCCCGTTATACATGACGATAATGTTATCACTGACGTTTAACACCTCGGTGAGCTCCGATGATATAAATATGACGCCGATTCCCTGCTTGGCAAAGTCGCATACCATCTGGTATACTTCCGCTTTCGTGCCAACGTCGATACCCTTCGTCGGCTCGTCCAATATCAGTATCTTCGTGATCATCTTATCTGATGTCCAACGCCCCAGTATGACCTTCTGCTGGTTTCCGCCTGAGAGCTCATAGACGATCTTGTCTATCGTCGGCGTCTTGATGGCGTATTTCTTTACCGCGTCAAAAGCCAGCGCGTTCTCCTGCTTCTCATCCAGGAACAGGCCCTTGCGCACCTTTGATAGCACCGGCATGCTGATATTGTCCTTGATGGACCGTCCCAGTACCAGTCCCTGGTCTTTTCGGTCTTCAGGACACAGCGCTATACCGTGATCAATCGCGTCCTTCGGAGACTTGAAGCGTACAGTCTTCCCGTCCAGCTTGATCTCGCCCGATATAATCGGGTCCGCGCCGAATATCGCCCGCATGACCTCCGTCCGTCCCGCGCCGACCAGACCCGCAAAGCCCAGCACCTCTCCCTTCCTCAGCCGGAAGGAGATGTCGTGTACGGCATCCGTCACTAAATTGTTCACCTCAAGCAGGACGCCGCCCAGCTTGTCATTGCGCTTCAGGTTGGCGTACGTATCCCCAATGTCACGCCCGACCATCGCCTTTACAAGGTCCTTCTCGTTTGTCTCCGAGGTCCTGAAGGTCTTCACCATTCGTCCGTCTTTGAGCACCACGATGTCATCCGTCATCTGGAAGATCTCCGCCATGCGATGCGAGACGTACAGAATCACCTTCCCGCGTTCCTTCAGCTGCCCGATGAGCCGGAACAGTATCGTGACCTCCGTATCCGTCAGGCAGGCCGTCGGCTCGTCAAAGGCGATGATGTTCGAGTCGCGTCTGTATGCCTTCATGATCTCAACCATCTGCTGCTGCGCTACCGATAATCGCCCCACGATGTCTGAGGGCTGTATCGGCAATCCAAATATATCGATAATCTCCTGCGTCTTCTTCCGCAGTTCGGCCTTGTTGATTATCCCCGCCCTGTTCGCCGGAAGATCCTCCAGAAATATATTCTCCATCACATTCATTGTCGGCACCAGCTGCCGCTCTTGATATATTACGCTGATACTCGACTTTATCGCCTGATACGGGGATGTAAACCTCTGGACTGCGCCGTTTATGCTGATATTCCCCTCATCCGGCTGTAAATCTCCGCTCAGTATCTTTAATAGCGTGCTCTTTCCCGCGCCATTCTCTCCCAATAATGCGCTGACCTTCCCGCCGTCTACTCGAAAGCTGACGTCTTTGAGCGCCTGTACACCGGGAAATGCTTTGCAGAGACCGTTAAATTCAACATACTGTTCCACCAGCTCACCTCCCACACTTTTTCCGAGTGCTTGACCCTATAATTATCCCTCAATCTCTCTTCCAGTCAATCTCATCGCTCACTTTGTCACTTTTCCCGTGTTGACAAAACTGCTTGGCAATCGAAAAAAAATCGTGTCATCTGCCTTTGCGATTCATATCAAAATGAACCGACCTGGGCACATGACACGATTTGAGTGCTGTGACACTATAGGGAATTTACACCGCTAATATCTGAATCGCGCCGTCTACCGCTGTCAACCCGATTTGTTTCGTCGGACGCGCATAATTCGCGATGATTTCGGTAGCGACTCTGTCTTCGACCTCTTTCTGGATAAGGCGGCGCAGATTTCTGGCGCCGTACGTATTGGAGAATGATTTTTTTGTCAGATAGTCGATCAGGCTGTCATCGTATTGAAGCGCCAGTTCTTTTTCGGCCATTGAATCGCGGAGCTCGTCGAGCATGAGGCGGGCGATTTTCTTAAAATCTTCCTCAGACAGATGATTGAAATAGACAATCTCGTCGATCCGGTTGATAAACTCCGGCCTCAGGAAGTCATTTAAAGCCTTGGTCGCCTTTTCCTTCCCCTGTTCGTTGATTGTACGGTTGAAGCCGACGGCGCCGTCTTTCTTGTCGGATCCTGCATTTGTCGTCATAATGATGACGGTATTTTCAAAATTAACCGTGCGGCCATGCGCGTCTGTAATGCGTCCGTCATCAAGAATCTGCAGCAAAATGTTCATGACATCGGGATGTGCTTTTTCTATCTCATCAAAAAGAATAACACTGTAAGGCTTACGGCGGATCTTTTCCGTGAGCTGTCCGGCTTCATCATAGCCAACATATCCGGGCGGCGAGCCGATGATGCGTGATACAGTGTGTTTCTCCATAAATTCCGACATGTCCAGCCGGATGAGGGCCTCGGGAGAATCGAAAAGATCCTCAGCCAGGCGCTTGACGAGCTCTGTTTTACCGACGCCGGTAGAACCGATAAAAATAAAGGAAACAGGCTTATGCTTGGCTGAAATGCCAACACGATTGCGCCGGATCGCAGCGCAAACGGTGTCAACCGCCTCATCCTGTCCGACGAGATGTATTTTAAGCCGTTTGTCAAGCTCGTTTAAGCGTTTATATTCATCCTCGCGAATGCTTGAAGCGGGGATTTTTGTCCACAGCTCAATCACGCGGGCGAGGTTGTCAAGAGTCAGTTCGGGAGCGCCTTCCTTTTCCAGGCGCTGCAGCTCATCGGTTACTTGAATATCACGGCTTCTGATGGACGCCAGGCGCGCGTAATCATCGCCGCTGACGGCTGTTGACAGAAGAAGCTCGCGCTCTTTCATCAGATCGGCCTTTTCCTTGCGGATCATGTCCATACGGGCGATTTTTTCGCTTTTTAGGTTCATATCGGAGCACGCTTCATCGATGAGGTCAATGGCCTTATCCGGCAAAAAACGGTCGGTAATATACCTTTCGGATAGAATAACCGCCTGGCGTGCCATTTCGTCGGAAATGCTGACACCGTGGAAATTTTCGTAATAATGCTTGATACCTTTAATGATATCAACCGATTCTGAAATAGACGGCTCATTGACTGTCACCGGTTGGAAACGGCGCTCCAAGGCTGAATCCTTTTCAATATGCTTTCTGTATTCGGTAAATGTTGTCGCGCCGATGACCTGAATCTCACCCCGGGAAAGAGCGGGTTTCAGGATGTTTGCAGCATTCATCGAGCCTTCGGCATCTCCGGCTCCGACAAGATTATGCACTTCGTCTATCACCAGGATAATATTCTGCAGCTGCTTTATTTCTTCGATTAGTCCCTTCATCCGGCTTTCAAACTGCCCTCTGAACTGCGTACCGGCGACAAGCGCCGTCAGGTCCAGCAAGTAGACCTCTTTTTCACGAAGCTTGTAAGGCACCGACCCGTCGACAATACGCTGCGCGAGGCCTTCGGCAATCGCTGTTTTACCGACGCCGGGCTCTCCGATGAGGCAGGGATTGTTTTTCTGCCTTCTGTTGAGTATCTGAATGACACGTTCCGTCTCGATCGCTCTTCCGATCATCCTGTCGAGTTTCCCTTCGCGGGCGCGCTGCGTCAGTGATAAACAGTAGCTCTCAAGATACTTGCGTTTCTTACTGTTTGACCCGCTCGAATCCTTATCCTTCGGCTCGCGGCCGGGTCGTTGGAATTCACCCGCGGAGGACGGTTCATCCGGTCCGCCAAAAAGTCTGTTCAGAAACGGGAAGGTCGCTGTTTTCCCCTCATCTTCCGCGTTTTCAGTCTCAGCTATACTCTCAACACCGCCCATTGCTTCCATCATTTCGTCCGTGAGGCTGTCTAGATCTTCGTCAGTCAGTCCCATTTTTTTAATAATATCTTCAACCGGCTTGATGTTGAGATCCTTAGCGCATTTAAGGCAAAGGCCCTCGTTCGTCGATTCACCGTTTTCTATTTTTGTGATAAATATCACGGCTGCGTTTTTCTTGCATCTTGCGCAAATAGTTGGTCGCATTTAGATTACCTCTTCAATCAGCTTGTTCTGCCGGAAAACTTACCCGGCACTTAATTTTTTTTCTTAAACCCTTCGGTCTTCTTTATAATATAGACGAATGCTCTTATATAGCTTACAAGTGCCATCAGCATCAGGATGATGGCAGCAGAAATCATCAGTGTGGCAACCTTATCCGGAATATTTCTAAATAACATCAGTGTAACACATACAACAAAAAACACAACAGTTGAAGTCTTCCCAATAATATTCGAAGACGGTATTTCGCCGCCCTCTCTCTTGCGGATAATAACGCCGCCCAGAAGCATAAGCAATTCTTTAATAACTGCCGCAATAACAGCCCATGCTGGGATGACCTGATCGAGTGTGATACATACTAAAACGGCCACGATCATCATTTTATCGCCGAGCGGGTCGAGAATTTTCCCTAAATTTGAAATAAGGCTGTATTTCCTGGCGATATACCCATCTAAAAAATCAGTAAACGATGCAGCTGCGTAAACCGCCGCCGCATATATCTTGACGTTACCCGACTCGAAAAAGTAGGTCATCACAAATACCGGAACGAGACATATTCGAATTGAAGACAGAATATTCGGAACATTTTTCAACGTCATCACCTACTGTACTATACTGATCATATCCCGAGAATATTTGCCAGCGGGTTAACATTAAGTATGTACTTCAAAATTATTGTTTTCTCAATAGTATCTCCGGCTAAGAGCCCGAGGTATCGGATAACGACTGCCAGGGTTAAAACGATAAGCAATCCTTTGATTATACCCAGGAACAGCCCGATTATTTTATCAACGCTTTCAATTCCGGGAATAGAAAACGCCAGGTTAAATATATTCCCAATAACAGCAAATATTATAGCAATCAGTATAAATGCCACCGCAAAAACTGCGATATATGCCAGCGCGTCACAGAGCACATTGGTCAGATTAGATGACATCTGATGTCCGAGGTCATCGATCGTACCGCCGACCTTCTCAGCAATCTGTTTCGCGGCACCCTCTGATATGCCGATATTTATGAGTGCTGCGTAGCTCACCTCATAAACACTTTTCGTTTTATCATATGTCTGTTCTTGATTCTGCGTTTCAGGTTCACTGCTGAAATCATGTACATCGGTAATTGATTTATCGACGATGCCGCTCACAAAAGGTTCCAGCATCCCAGTAAACTCGCCCGAATACGTTTTGGCGACGAGATTTGCGCCGTAGATGGCAATGATGATTGCAAGAATTCCGAAAACGCCCCTGATGAAACCGTTTCTAAAGCCCCGCCAGGCAGCAAATACAACAATCAGAACCAGGCCTATATCGATCACAGTGCTCAACGGTTTCACGCTCCTCTCATAAAGACTTCAGACGCCGTCTAAAGCCTTTTTTAGTCAGTAGGAATACTGCAGATGGATGCGGAGTGCGATGTGAGTAAAAACGCTTTGCCGTCGGCGCGCATCATTGTCTGCTCCGCCCCTGCGGTGTCATCAAAGCGTGCGCATTCTTTAAGATACTTGTCATATATGACAAGGCCATCGCTGAAAAGCACAGCCACATAATCATCTTTCGAGGATATGGACATAACTTTTTGGCTGGTCTGCAGTGTTCCGAGCAGCTTGCCCGCATAATCAGCCGTCACGATGCTTGCCTGATCACCGACAAGGTAATCATTTAGAACAAGCGCCGTAATGCTTTCGCCGCCTGTTGAATAGCCGGTCAGATATTTATCGGTATAATCTTTTATAACTTCAGTGCTGCCGTCCGGTCTCACAAGGCGCAGCGCATCTTTGGTTACCGCCAGAACTTTGCTGTCGCTAAAGTATCTGATTTCCAACACAAGCTCTCCGGCGAGCGTACAGGCACCTTTTTCGTCTGCACTGTCGAGCGCGAAAAAAACAATCCTGCTGCCCTCGTCCGTGAGGGTCAGTACGGCCAAGCTCTTATTGTCCGGCGACACTGATGCAGAAAGAATGTGGCCTTCTGCTGAGTCCCAGTGGTAGCGCTCGCTCATCGTTTCATTATAAACTGTGACCCGGCCTTTGTAACCGCCGCTTTTCTGTGTGCATAATGTCAGCCAGCCTTTTTCATTCAGCGTCGCGGAGATGATTTTTTCCTCTGTCGACATGCTCTTCGTCACACCATACACGTCGAAAACCTTGAGTGTTTTCCCACCAAGGTCATATGCAGCCGAGACTTTTCCATTTGAGCTGATTGTCGGGCACTTCATTACAAACGCTTCATTGAATACTTTCTCGGCGCCTGCATCATAAACCTGAATCCCGCCGCCTGAGCAAATGGCCAGGCTGCCGTCCATATCGGCATAAACGCTTCCGCTGCCTGTTTCAAAAGAAAACGCCGCCGCTTCCGTCTTATTGCCTGTACTGTCAAACAACCGCAGGAACCCATCGATACTCAGCTTCCCGTTGTTTGTGATCAGGACTGCGGCTAAAACAGAGAGGACGGCCAGTATCAGGACTGACGCCGCAGCTTTAAGCAGCCCGTGTTTCTTTTTTTTCTTGTTTTTTAGCTCGTAGACTGTCCCCATAAAGCTCCGCCTTAAGAAGGTATTCGTCGTAAAATAAAAATATCTGCTGATTCTGTTATGTGAGTTTATCATTTATTCTGAAAAAAAGCTACATTATTGTATTACAAAATATAACAAATGGAGATGTGCTTTGCGCTAACTGCGATTATCCCATCATATCGCCGACAGGCCCGTCGTACCAAATGCGGGTGAGATATAGGCCGCAGGGGGGAACCGTGGGCCCGGCAAGCCGCCTGTCCTCAGTCAGCAGCAGCTGCGGGATATCGTTCGCCGGTATTTTTCCTTCCGATACATAAATCAGTGTACCGGCCATCGCGCGCGCCATGTTATATAAGAATCCGTCGGCGCAGACACGCAGCTCGATCATGGGGCCGATTTTTTCAACCTCATACCAGTAGACCGTCCGCACTGTCGTTTTCGTTTGAGTCCCGACAGATCGCACTGCCTTGAAATCATGCGTCCCGACAAAATGCCCCGCCGCCTCTGCCATTACTTCGTGGTCAAGCGGAACGGGATAAAAATATGCCCTGTTTGAATAAAAGGGGTCGCGCGTGCGGGTGTTGTGAATTTTATAAGTATATTCCTTTTTGATGCAGGACCCGATAGCGTTAAATTCGGCATCGACATCAATTGCAGCCGTGGCGGCAATATCCGGCGGCAGCAAAGCATTTAAAGCCAGCGGCAGCTTGCCTGCCGGGATTGTGGAATCCGTTTTAAAGTTTGCGCAGTAGCGCTGCGCGTGCACGCCGGCGTCCGTTCTGCCGCAGCCGATCACCTTGACTGGATGCCCGCAGATTTTCGACAGCGCTTTCTGAACCGTCGCAGCGACAGTGATATCATTCTTCTGCTCCTGCCAGCCGTGGTAATTCGTCCCGTCATACATGAGTTTTAGGGCAATATTTCTCATATCTAGAGGCCGTACACGTTCATGATGATCACGGCAGCGAGAACAGCAGCGCCCAGAATAAGCGCCGTGGCGTCCCTGCCCTTCATTTTCAGCTGTTTCATCCGCGTCCGCCCTTCTCCGCCGTGGTAACAACGGCTCTCCATAGCGACAGCCAGCTCATCAGCCCGGCGGAATGCGCTGATGAAAAGAGGCACAAGGATCGGCAGCATGGCCTTCGCCCTGCGGATCAGATTCCCCGAATCAAAGTCAGCCCCGCGCGCCTTTTGGGCGCTGATGATTTTGTCGGTCTCCTCGATAAGTGTCGGAATGAACCGGAGCGCAATGCTCATCATCATGGCAAGCTCATGCACGGGTACCTTGATCTTTTTCAGCGGGTTCATGATATGCTCCAGCCCATCCGTCAGTACGATGGGTGACGTCGTATATGTCAGCAGGAACGTGCCCAGAATCAGCATAATGAGGCGGACGATCATCGTTACCGCCATAATCACACCCTCAAGCGTGATTCGAATAATCCAGAATTCTATAAGTGTATGCGTACCGCCATGAAACAGCATATTCAAAATAAACGTAAACAGGATAATAATGACGAGCGGCTTAATGCTCCTGAGAATCGTCTTGATCTTAATCTTTGACAGCAGGATGCTCGCGACGAGGACGACGAACATCAGCCCGTACGAATAATAGCTTTCGGCCGTGAAAAGCGCCACGATATAAACAAGCGTCAGAACGAGTTTTGTCCGCGGATCGAGTTTATGGACAACCGAATCTCCCGGAAAAAACTGGCCGAGTGTGATGTCTTTAAGCATGCTCATGACCTCCTTTAAGCTCAAGGAGGGCTTTTTTCATTTGCTCAACGGTGTAGATATCCTTCGGAACAGCCAGTCCGAGCGTGCGCAGCCTATTGGCCACCATCGTCACCTTCGGCACCGTCAGCCCGATGCGCAGGAGCTCCTCGCTCTTAGAAAAAACCTCGGCAGGTGTCCCCCGCGTCAGGATTCGGCCATCGTTGAATACAAGAAGTCTGTCAACGGTGCGCGCTATATCCTCCATGCTGTGTGTCACCATGATGACTGTTGAATTTGTTGAGCGCTGAAACTGCCTGATGTTGGCAATGATATCGTCGCGCCCCTTCGGGTCAAGCCCGGCTGTCGGTTCGTCGAGTATAAGTACCTCGGGCAGCATGGCAATGACGCCCGCGATAGCCGCGCGTCTCTTCTGCCCGCCTGAGAGCTCAAACGGTGATTTTTGCAAAAACGATTCCGAGAGTCCGACAAAACCTGCCGCCTCCCGTACACGCTCATCGATTTCACTCTCGGTAAGCCGCATATTCTTCGGCCCGAAGGCGATATCCTTATAAACCGTTTCATCAAACAGCTGATATTCGGGATATTGAAAAACAAGGCCGACCTTAAATCGGATGTCCCGCGTCAGCCCTTTCGTCTCATGGATATCACGTCCGTCAAAAAACACTTTGCCGGACGTTGGTTTTAAAAGACCGTTCAAATGCTGTATAAATGTTGATTTACCAGAACCTGTCTGCCCGATGATGCCCAGATACTCGCCCTTTGAAACTTCAAAATCTATATCGCGGATTGCGACATGTTCAAAAGGCGTATCCAAGCTGTATATATGGGTCAGGTTTTCGGTTTTTAAGAGTGGAGCCAAAGCAGTACCATCCTTTGTCAGTGGTGCATCTCTTCAAGTCATAAATGCTTGCATTTATGACTTGAAGATGACGCCCGTCAAAAAGCGAAATTCAAATCATTTTAACGCTGAATAGATCTCCTGCGCGCATTCCTCTACGGATAGCGCGTCGAGCCTCAGATTAAAGCCGCATGCGTTCAGTTCATACGCGAGACTGACCGTTTCGGGCACATCCAAACCCGTACCGCGCAGCAGCTCGACATTTTTAAATATGTCTCTCGGTTTGCCGTCCATCATAATACCGCCGTCGGACATGACAATGACACGGTCGGCGTCGATCGTCTCGTCCATATGGTGCGTAATCAATATGACGGTGACTTTGTGGCTGTCCCGGAGCTTTCGGATAATGCCCACGATACTCTCGCGGCCTTTAGGATCGAGCATCGCTGTCGGTTCATCGAACACAATGCATGCGGGCTCCATCGCAAAGACGCCCGCAATGGCAATCCGCTGCTTCTGACCGCCGGACAGGAGATGCGGCGCGTGTTCACGATATTCGTACATATCAACAGTTTTCAGTGCTTCATCGACACGCCGCCGGATATCCTCGGGCGGATAGCCCAGATTCTCCGGTGCGAAGGCGACATCCTCCTCCACGACGTTAGCCACGATCTGGTTGTCGGGATTCTGAAAAACCATGCCGACGCGTCTCCTGATATCAAGCATCAGGTTCTCGTCATTCGTGTCCATGCCCCCAACGAGGACGCGGCCGCCCATCGGCAGCAAAATCGCATTGAAGTGCTTGGCGAGTGTTGTTTTCCCCGACCCGTTGTGCCCTAAAATCGCGACGAACGTCCCTTTTTCGATCTCGAGATTGACCCCGTTCAATACGATTTTCGGCAGCTCGTCTTCCGCCGCCCTGTAGGCATACGTCAGGTTCTCCGTTATTATAATGTTTTCAGTGTATTCGGTTATCATTGTTCACCTTTCCCACCGGCAGGCTGCGCCGCAGGGCAGTATTAATCCGCTTTCGGTGACGGGGAGTCCGAGTTCACTGCTCGCCGACCTGCCGCCGAAGCGCTTTGAAAAGATCGTTTCCGAGATATAAGTCAGCGTCGATGGGGAAAGCCCCGTTGTATAAGAATTGATAACGACAAACTGCGCATCGTCGCTGAGCACGTCGGCACAGAGCTTCACAAACGAAAAAAGATCGTCTTCGAGCTTCCATATCTCTCCCGACGGTCCCCTGCCGTAGGACGGCGGGTCCATAATAAGCGCGTCGTATTTTTTGCCGCGCCGGATTTCCCTATCGAGAAACTTGGCGCAATCGTCGACGATCCAGCGTACCGGCTTATCTTCAAGTCCGGAGGCCTTGGCGTTTTCTCTTGCCCAGGATACCATACCGCGCGCCGCGTCAACATGGCAGACAGACGCCCCGGCTGCGCTCGCGGCGACCGTCGCGCCACCGGTGTAGGCAAACAGATTTAAGACGTTCAACGGTCGGCCTGCAGCCCTGATTTTCTTGTCTATAAAATCCCAGTTAGCCGCCTGCTCGGGGAAAAGTCCCGTATGCTTAAAGTTCATAAGCTTAATATTAAACGTCAGCGCGCCGTATCGGATCTGCCAGCTCTGGGCGAGATTGTTCTTTTCCCATTGGCCTCCGCCGCTCTGCGAACGCGCGTAGCGCGCATGCGCTTGTTTCCAGCCCGGATGCGTTTTTGGTGTGTCCCAAATCGCCTGAGGGTCCGGCCTGACAAGCATATATTTCCCCCACCGTTCCAGCTTTTCACCGCCGGAGCAGTCGATCAGTTCGTAATCCGCCCAGTTGTCGGATAGCCACATTTTTATAGTCTCCTACATTTTACAATAAATCAAGGTATTATATCATTGCAGCGTCTGCAAGTCAATCAAACCGCCCCGCATCCTTGTATTTATATCATCCAAATTGCCTTATATACCGGTATATATTCTACTTTTCACACCAATGTGATATAATACACGCAAAAAGTACAAAACACATTCATATGAGGTGCTTCATGAGCGCGAATATACTGGTTGTAGATGATGAGCAGGCGATTGCGGACCTTGTCGAAATCTATCTAAAGAACGAAAACTTCAATGTCTATAAGTTCTACACGGGCAAAGATGCCCTGGAATGTGTTTTTTCAACGCCGCTGGATTTGGCGATTCTGGATGTGATGCTGCCCGACATCGACGGATTCTCCATCTGCCAGAGAATTCGGGAGAAATACTATTTTCCAGTGATCATGCTCACCGCGAAAGTCGAGGATATGGACAAGATCACGGGGCTCACGATGGGCGCAGACGACTATATTACAAAACCGTTTAATCCGCTTGAGCTGTGCGCGCGCGTGAAGACGCAGCTGAGACGATATACGAAATACAATCACAGCGACAGTTCCCCTGAGCATATGGATACGCGGTCGGAGCACGAATTTTCCGGCCTTCTCATCAATAAAGACACGCGCCGCTGCTCCCTATACGGGCAGCTGCTTTCCCTGACGCCGACCGAGTTCTCCATACTCTGGTGCATGTGCGATAACAGGGGGCGGGTCGTCTCTTCCGAGGCGCTTTTCGAGGCGGTCTGGGGAGAGAAATACCTCGATAACAACAATACGGTTATGGCCCACATCGCAAGGCTCCGCGAGAAGATGAACGAACCGGCGCGCAAACCGAAGTTCATTAAAACTGTATGGGGGGTCGGGTACACAATTGAGTAATAACCGATACCATCAGAAACTGACCCGTCGGATTTTTGCACGGTTCTTTCTGGCGTTTGTCATATTCAGTCTCGCTTTAATCGTTACATTTTTTGCGGTCAGATATTTCCTGTCAAGCTTTGTATGGCATACCTACGATCTGTTATATCCGCTGCTTAAATTAATCAGTAATAACAGCGTCACCTTTTTATTTGTCTGCTGGCTGGTCGGCGCGCTCGCCATCTTTCTGTATTACTGGCGAAAAACACTGTCTTATCTGGATACGATCGTCAACGCCGCCGAGATACTGGTCGGCCGTGAAGATGAATTTATCCATCTGCCGCCGGTGCTCATAGAGATTGAAGAGAAAATGAACCGCGTCAAGAGCGAAGCCGGCCGTAACGCACGGCTCGCCCGCGAAGCCGAGCAGCGAAAGAATGACCTGATCGTCTATCTCGCGCACGACCTCAAGACTCCGCTCACCTCGGTCATTGGTTATCTGACGCTTCTGAGAGATGAGCAGAACATTTCCGATGACCTTCAGAAAAAATACATGTCCGTATCCCTTGAAAAAGCGCAGAGACTGGAAGACCTGATTAACGAGTTCTTTGAAATCACACGGTTCAATTTGAGTCAGCTGACGCTCGAGGTCAGCAAGGTCAATTTATCGCGTATGCTCGAGCAGATAACCTATGAATTTTTCCCGCTATTTTCGGAAAAAAACCTGACGTGCTCCTTGCATGTGCCGCCCGATTTTGAAATCAAGTGCGATGTCAATAAAATGGCGCGCGTTTTTGACAATCTGATCCGAAATGCCGTCAACTACAGCTTCCCGAACAGTATGATTAATATTTTTGTTGAGCAGAAGAACAACGACGTCAGCATATGGTTCATCAACGACGGCAACACCATCCCGACGGAAAAACTCGCCCGCTTATTTGAGCGGTTTTACCGCCTTGATACCTCTCGGGCGACAAATACGGGCGGTGCCGGTTTAGGCCTGGCAATCGCAAAGGAACTCGTCCAGCTGCACGGGGGAACGATTTCCGCCTCAAGTCATAATGAAAAAGTCGTAATGACCGTAACATTGCCAATATTGTAAGAAATTCGTCAGATTTATATCATAAAAACATCATTCTATTAGAACTAAAAACGGAAAACAAGCGCTCTTTGTTTTGGTACATTTAGTACCGTAAACAAAGAGCGCTTATTATTTATCAGGATATCGAAAGGGCTTAAAAATGTACAAAAAGACCGTTGCCGTAATTTTCGGAGGCTGTTCGCCGGAATACGAGGTGTCCTTGCAATCGGCCGAGGCCGTCATTTCTAATATCAACCGCGAAAAATACGATGTGATGATGCTCGGCATTACAAACGAAGGCCAATGGTATCGCTATACCGGACCCATTGATAAAATTCGAGACAACACCTGGTTCCTGGATAAAAAAAAGTGCCGTTCGGCTCTGATCTCTCCGGACAGACCGCAGCATCTCTTGTTAGAGCTTTACAGTTCAATCGTCAGGCGGACTGCCATTGATATCGTATTTCCTGTTCTTCACGGAAAAAACGGCGAGGACGGGACAATTCAGGGCCTCTGCGAGCTGGCCGGCATCCCCATCGTTGGCTGCGGTTCGCTCAGCTCTGCTCTGTGCATGGACAAAAACAAGGCGCACAAGCTTGCTGCGCGCCTTGGCATTAGAGTTCCTGAATCTATTTGCCTTGAAGCCCCGCAATCGGACGGCGAATTGCTGGCACTGACGCAGCACCTATCCTTGCCTGTTTTTGTGAAGCCGGTGCGGGCGGGCTCATCCTTCGGTATTACAAAGGTATATGACATGACGCTTCTGTCTTCCGCGGTAGGTAAAGCGTTTTCATATGACAGCGCCGTTATCATCGAGGAGAATATCGACGGCTTTGAAGTCGGCTGTGCCGTCCTGGGCAACAGCGATCTGACATTCGGCAGAGTGGACGAAATCGAGCTGGCCGACGGATTTTTTGACTATACCGAAAAATACACGCTTAAAACCTCCAAAATCCATACGCCCGCCCGAATTGACGAAGAGACGGAAATACGAATTAAAGAGACGGCAGCACGCATTTACCGCGTGTTGGGTTGCTCGGGGCTTGCAAGAGTCGACATGTTCTTGACGCCTGATCGCGACATCGTTTTCAACGAAGTCAATACCATCCCGGGGTTCACCTCCCACAGCCGTTATCCCGGTATGATGAAATGCATCGGCCTCGATTTTCCCGACCTACTGGACAAGCTCATACTGTTAGGGCTTGACAAATGAGAACAATAACCGCTTCCGTTGAGGACATCAATAAGGGCTCGCTGCTGCTTGTCAATAATTATCACCCGATAAAATCAGATGGGAATATCCGGCTGTATCCGCTGGATGAAAACAATGAAATATTTCTCGAGTCAAAGGCAGCGTCACTGCTCACCCAACTTTTTCAAACACTCCAGAGCGGCAGTCAAATCATACCAATCAGCGGCTACCGCAGCAGCTTAGAACAGGAGCTTATTTATATCAATTCACTCCGTGATAACGGTGAAGCCTTTACAAAAAAATACGTTGCGCTGCCGGATTGCAGCGAGCATCAGACGGGACTTGCCGTCGATCTGGCCGAAAAGGCCGAGGTCGTTGACATTATTCGACCTTCATTTTCTTACGAGGGAATCTGCGCAGATTTTAGAAAACTTGCAGCCAGATACGGATTCATCGAGCGTTACGGCAAAGGCAAAGAGCGCCTGACAGGCATATCTCACGAACCGTGGCACTTTCGTTATACCGGCTATCCCCATTCTCTGATCATGCAGGAAAGGGATCTCTGCCTCGAAGAATATATCAATGGCATCAAGTCTTTTCCGTATGGGGGAGACCATCTTTTATTCAAGCAGACGGAGGTCTTTTTCGCAGAGCCCGAAGATGCTTTGGCAGGTCTTATTCTGCCTGAAGAATGCGTGCAGTTATCCGGCAACAATGTTGACGGCTTCATTGTGACAATCTGGAGGCGCTAAGTATGAAAGATAAATCTTTCATACTGGGTTTTGTTCCTTTCGGGTCTTCCGACCCGAAGTCCGGCAAAGCCGGACACAGAACAATTCCCAAGAAAGGTAGTGGTCATATCATTGAAAGATAAATCTAAACATGCTGCCCTTGATGCTTTTCGTCTGGCGGCGGCCTTTCTTGTTGTGGCAATACACGTCTCCCCCATGCAGTCTGTCGATACCACCGCCGACTTCATATTGACACGCATCATCGCGCGGGTAGCGGTGCCCTTCTTTCTGATGCTCACAGGCTACTTCCTGGTGTCGCGCGACATGAGTGGAGTCGGGACGTATTTCAATTCTTTCCTTAAAAAAGCATCTATTCTCTACGGCTTGGCGATACTCCTCTATCTGCCGTTAAATTTGTATACCGGCTATTTCGAAAATTCGCCCCTGCACATACTGAAGGATATCCTGTGGGGCGGCACGTTTTATCATTTTTGGTATCTGCCGGCTGTCCTGCTCGGCGCGCTCGTTACGGTTCTGCTTTGGCGAAAATTCGGGTTTAAATTTACAGTTGTTTCCGCTGCCGCGCTGTATGTGATTGGTCTCGGCGGGGACAGCTATTATGGCCTCGTCGCTCAAATACCGTTCCTGAAAACGTTTTACGATGTCATTTTCAGCATGTCCGACTATACGCGCAACGGCCTGTTCCTGGCCCCTATATTTCTCATCATGGGCGCCGGTCTCAACGTCCACAAAAGCGCGTCATACCCGTTCGACGCATCATCGCATCCACAATTCTCCGGGGCTACGAATACGCGCGCCATGCTGATCACCGGCCTTTGCATTTCCGGCGCGCTGCTGATTGCCGAGGCGCTGCTGCTGCGCGGCGCCGGAGTCCAGCGCCATGACAGCATGTACATCATGCTGCTCCCCTGTATGTATTTTTTGTTCTCGCTGCTGGCGTCGATCGACGGCAGGGGGCGGGATGGCATAAAATCATCACAACAGAATTTCTCCGCATCATCCCGGGGTAAAAAGCTGCGTATTGGCGCGATGGTGATTTATATCATACACCCGTGGAGCATC
Organism: uncultured Eubacteriales bacterium; assembly: GCA_942492735.1. Taxonomy (GTDB): domain Bacteria; phylum Bacillota; class Clostridia; order Oscillospirales; family Oscillospiraceae; genus Sporobacter. The sequence continues at coordinate 1,533,838 of OW818648.1, read as the reverse complement.
GTACTCATTCGTGGCTTCGCGAAGCTCACAGGTATGACCGAACTGCTCGTGGATAACCAGCTTGTCTTGTACGCTCTTGTCTGTATCGTGTCATGTGCGGCGGCAATTGCGTTCATTTATCTAAAAGCCCTCGTTGCAGGCCCAAGGCAGTCTGCAAGCGGACGCGCTTGGATTGAAGTTGACCGCCACGCACTGCGGCATAACGCGGAGGTGCTGCAAAAACTGCTGCCTGCGTCGTGCCGGTTGATGGCTGTCGTTAAAGCCGACGGCTACGGCCACGGTGCTGTGAAAGTGGCAGCAGAACTCGAAAAATCCGGCGTAGAGGCTTTCGCGGTCGCCACGCTCGCCGAGGGTATCGCGCTGCGTAAAGGCGGCATTCGGGGAGACGTGCTCGTTTTTGGTTACACGCGTCCGGAAGACGCGAGACTGCTTAAGCGCTGCCGCCTGTCTCAGACAATTGTAGACGGCGCCTACGCAAAGATGCTTCACGAGACCGGTGTCAAAATTGATGTGCACATTGAAATCGACACCGGCATGCACCGGCTGGGCGTCGACAGCCATGAGCTGTCGGAGATTGAACGTATATTCGACTTCGATAACCTGACTGTAAAAGGAATGTTTACGCATCTGAGCGAGGCGGACAGGCTCAGCGATGAAGCAACGGACTTTACGCTCAATCAAATCAGCCTGTTTATCGATACCGTCAACACACTCAAGGCAAAGGGTTACAATGTCGGTAAACTTCATATACAAGAAAGCTACGGTATACTCAATTATTCGGGCTTGCCGTGCGATTATGCGCGCGCCGGTATCGCGCTTTACGGCGTTCTGTGCAAAAATGATCAGACGCGCTTATCACCGGACTTACACCCGGCACTCTCTCTGAAAGCCAGAATTGCGGAAGTGCGATGGATCAAAGAGGGGGAAGCCGTCAGCTACAGCAGAACTTATGTCGCCAATGCACCAATGAAAATTGCGACTGTCTCCATAGGATACGCCGACGGGGTCCCCCGGAATTCAATCCGCAGAGACGCTTATGTTTTGTTGTATGGGCGTAAAGCCCCGATTGTCGGACTCATCTGTATGGATCTCATGATCATTGATGTAACAAATATTGAGTTGGCTGAGCCGGGCAATATTGTCACAGTCATTGGGCGGGACGGGGAGGAAATGATTCGCTGCGAGGATGTTGCCGAAAGCTGCGGCACCATTACGAATGAGCTGCTCAGCCGCCTCGGTGTGCGCCTGCCGCGTATTTTTATATGAGCGTTTCATAGCGTACCTACTGGCGTACGCACTGTTTCCATTTATTTAGACTGGCATCAGCGCACTAAGGGCGTTATTATTACCATAGCCACTTCTTACGCAGGCATGGAGGTAACAGCATGGAAATTCAGCTCATCGGCAGCGGCAAACTCGTTATATACTTAAAAGGTGAAGAACTTAAGAGTCTACCGGCGACGCCGCATGATATCACGACAAATGAGGCGGCGGATATTTTGCGTCTGGCGCTCGGCTCCACTTATGACCAAAGCTGGGAAAGCGTCTATTTCGAGCTTTTCCCCGGTAAGGATTCGCTGCTGCTTTTTGCGCTTCAGCATTCGGGCACGCCAACATTTTTCACTTTCGGCGGCATTGAGCCGCTCATTGGGGCCGCCAGAGCCTGTCCGCCGGGCCTCATCTCATACCTTACATACATAGAAGAAACGTACATCCTCATTGTATATCCGTGGAACGGCGAATCACCTCCCGGCGTTCTCTCCGAATACGGAGAAGAGCTGAGCAGGCCCGCCCATTTTTCGCTTCACCTGTCGGAACACAGCAAGGTGCTTTCCGGCCCCACCGCGCTCGACGAGCTGAAGGCTGCGTTTAAATAACCCAGGAAACACCGACGGGCAATGGCCGTCCCTACGCAAAACCGTAAATAAAACGTAGGGATGGCCATTGGCCAGCCGAACGCCCCGCCGGTCGGCTGGGCGTTTTAACACCTTGACAATTGTGCTATAATAGTATCGTATTTGAATCAGGCTTGTTTTGGGAAGGTGGGGTTCACGTGTCGCCAAGAGCGCTCGGTGTAAAGCAGATTGCGCAAAACAGAAAAGCATATCACGACTACTTTATACTTGAAAAGTTTGAGGCCGGCATCGAACTCTACGGGACAGAAGTCAAGTCAATCCGGCAGGGCGGCATCAATTTAAAAGACGCCTTCGCCTCCGTCAAGGACGGTGAATTATTTGTCCGCGGCATGCACATAAGTCCCTATGAAAAGGGCAATATTTTTAACCGTGACCCAATGCGCGCCCGCAGACTCTTAATGCACAAGCGGGAAATATTAAAGCTCTACGGCAATATGAAGCAGGAGGGTCTGACCCTCATCCCCCTCTCGGTTTATTTCAAGGACTCCATCGTCAAGCTCGAACTAGGCTTATGCAAAGGAAAAAGGCTCCACGACAAGCGCGATTCCGAAGCCGAGCGTGACGCGGGGCGTGAAATGGACAGATCCATCAAGGAAAGAAACATGTAAAGTTTGAAAGATAAATCCTTCAAACTTGAAAGGAATGATTATTAAATGGCAAACCCGATCGTAACAATTACTATGGAAAACGGCAGCACAATCAAAGCGGAGCTCTATCCCGACATCGCGCCGAATACCGTCAACAGCTTTATTTCCCTGATTAAAAAAGGTTTTTACGACGGTCTCATCTTCCACCGCGTTATTCCCGGCTTTATGCTGCAGGGCGGCTGTCCGTTAGGACAGGGCTTCGGCGATCCCGGCTACAGCATCAAAGGCGAATTCAAGGCAAATGGCTTTAAAAACGACCTCAAGCATTCGCGCGGCGTCCTCTCAATGGCGCGCTCACAGAGCCCCAATTCGGCAGGCAGCCAGTTTTTCCTCATGCACAAGGATTCCCCGCATCTTGACGGTCAGTATGCCGCGTTCGGCTGCGTCACTGAAGGCCTTGACGTCGTGGACGCCATTGCCGGCACAAAGACAGATCCTAACGATAAACCCAAAGAAGATCAGCGTATGAAAACAGTCACTGTCGACACCTTCGGCGTTGATTATCCCGAACCTGAGAAAGTTTAACAGCTAAAAAAAACAAAATCGTTCATAATTTACTCACATATTTGCTATATAATATGAGTATATCAAGTCTCCAGACAGCACAAACGCGTATTTGCTCCATTATATGGGGCTGTACCGGTTTCGACGGGGGTGTGGAGGCGGGAATAGCGGGCGGAGGCGTCGCCCTCCTAAAAACGGCATCTTTATAAATTAAAGAACAACAATAATACTAATTTAGTAGCCGCTTAGTGCTACTCGTCCTCGCCGGAAGGTCCACGAGCCGGATGAGGGCGTGACTTAGTGGAGCCCGTGAGTGCGTTAAGCTTTGCACGCACCATGAACAATGAAGCTACCGAACCATGCCGCATGACGGCTAGCAGCATGGCAAGGAAACCGGACTTAGCTTGAGGCTAAGCCCGCAACAACCGTCTGCGCCCGGAGAAGTTTGCGTCAAAGTGCTTTCGGACGGGGGTTCAACTCCCCCCAGCTCCACCAAAAAGAAACGACGGTTTTCGTAAGAAAAGCGTCGTTTCTTTTTGGTGTTCTTATTTTTTATTTCTTCTCTTTTCTTTTTTCTTTTCAAACCGTCGTTTCCAAATAAGAAATAAGAAAGAAAAAATAAGAATGATAACGATTTACTGTCTCTGCCTAATATAAATTGCAATAGACTAACCGCGGGGACGGTTCTTGTGGTGATAACTGTACGTGGAACAAGCCGCAAGAACCGTCCCCCGCGGTTGCCGCTCAATGATTTATTGCAGTCTTCTCCGGATCTCCGATAAAATTTGACATTAATAAGTGGTTTCTTAGAGATGCATTATCTAAGTCCAGACCCAATATCTCTTCTATCCTGTTAACACGGTAGACTAGCGTGTTTCTATGAACACAAAGCATCTTGGCCGTTTTTCGTTGATCCCTTTCATTTAACAAGTACTCCATCAAAGTTTTATAGTACTCCGTATTGTTGTTAGAATCATATTGCTTAAGGATTTTAAGTGCCGGATGCCTGATATCGGTAGTCAAATTATCCCGGATGACATCCTTAAGGTAATCCATCGCGTACTCTTCGCAGTAATTAAGCGCACCTGGTTTTTTAGTGCCGTATATCGCAGCGATTTCCGCCTGACGAAAATATTTTTGGAGCTTCAGCATATTCGTAAACTTATAGCTGATACCACAGTATGTCTGACTTCGATTTAGAACATCTACAAGGAGTTCATTCATGCTTTTTTCACTGATTAGACGTAAATTTGCGATAAGCACGAGTTGAGACATGTATGAAATAACATAACAGCCTGAAAAAGTCTGTGGGATTACTTTTTTTAGTGTAAAGAATGCCGGGTCGTTTTCAGAACTTACACAAACCTGAATAACGACCTTTTCGTCTTCTTGCAGCCATCCGACGGCCTGCAGTCTTGATATAATTCTGCTTCGGTCGGATTCCTTTCCCGTTAGGATATCTAAGAATAGATCCGACTGTGAGGCCAACACATTATTTTCCTGATTTGCTCGAAACCAGAATTCAATCAAACGGCCAAAGGTATCGCAGAGCTGCAGCAGTCTTTCATAATTTTCATCAATGATATCAAGAATGACAAACCATCCGATAAGCTCGCCTTTTCTATAAAGGTTCTTTATGATTCCGGGTCGGCTAAAGGCTTTTGTTCGGGCCAAATAGGCTGACCTTTCCTTTATGTTTTGCATAAGCTCTTGGTTCATTATTGTCAATATTTCCAACGGGATATTCAACTGAATTCCTCGATAATTTTCGAATTCGTCATTGGAATAATCGTCGGGAAAATAGATAGCCAGCGGCTGATGGCTTGCATCTGTAATCACGAGAGGGTATTGGAACACATCCCTACTCGCATCGAGCAGTTCCTGAAGTGTCGCTCCGGAATCAATCAGTTCTATCATGGACATTTCCCACGAATTATAGAATTCAAATATCCGGAGTATTTTGTTGAAAACCTCATAAACATCATCCGTTTGTAACAGCACTATATCTGAAGCGCTGACACAGATGACATTATGACTGTCGCTTCTGAAAAAATCCTTGCTGTAGCCTACATAAACGTAATCGTGATCGAAATCGGCGCTCTCGGAAAAATAGCGCACATTTTTAATTACCTGAGCGCCTTTCTTTATCAGGCTCTCAGGCTGGTACTCGTCGAGCCAGTTCCCGATTATCCACATACTGAGTTTCATGACATATCCCCTCACGTGTACTTGTATACAGTATACAAATCACCCCTGTTTAAGTCAAACACGATTTAAACAAAAGGGACATTCTATTGCATCCTTTTGTTCGATATACTGAAAAATAGTTTGATCACCAGAGAAATTGGAGGTTTTGATATATGGATAAATCAACAGGCGCTCCACAGTTACCGCCGATCGCTATAAGAAACATCAGAGTACAGACAGCCGTAGGCTTGCAAGAGGGCGACAGAGTGCCTTTTATGCCGTCGCACAACAATTTTTACGCCTATCATTATGGTGTAACGACGAAAGAGGCCATGACGAACATCATGTCCTTGAAAGAACCTTTGATCAAGTATCTGCGGGATTACAACCCAGATCTCTTTTATGACCTGTGCTTTTTCCCAATCGACGCCATGGAAAGAATCGGGCATAACGCTGCGCGTTGGCCGGGGGAATATTTCAACCTCCCTGACAACACGCCATATCAGTACGTCGATCATGAGTATATTACCGATGACGACTATGATACATATCTCAAGGATCCGAGCCTGTTTATTCTGACAAAGGTTCTGCCAAAAAAGTATAAGGCACTGGAGCCGCTCGCGATGCTGAATCCCTACGCTCTGTGCGGGCATGCCATCTTCGGATTTGCGGGCGTCGGTATCCCTCCGGTGGCGCAAGCTTTGAGATGCATGGCGGAAACAGGCGAGCTGGTCATGAAGAATTTAGCGGACGTTATGAAGCTGACGTTCATGGTGATCGAAATGGGATATCCCACCTTCGGCAGCGCGGTTATGCTGGCGCCGTTCGATGATTTTGCGGACAACCTGCGCGGTCTGATTCAGGCTTGTATGGATATCACAACAGATCCGGAGCGCCTCGACGAGGCCGTATCCCGTTTGGGAGATGTGACGATTCCTGCCGGCATTGCAAATGCCAAGATGCAGCACGCCCAGTATGTCTTTATTCCGCTGCACTGCGGTATGGATAATTTCATGTCGGTTAAAAACTACAATAAGCATTACTGGCCAACGGTGAAGCGCCTGATAGACGCGGTTATTGCAGCGGATATGACGCCGATCGTCTTTTGCGAGGGTAAATATGATACCAGGCTGGAAACCCTGACGGACGTAGAAAAAGGCAAGGTTATCTATTGCTTTGAGGATGTGGATTTTGTCCGCTCCAAGAAAGTACTCGGCAACTACGCCTGCATCGGCGGCGGTATGCCCACGTCTCTTTTAATGCAGAGTAATGTCTTAAAAATCGAGGATGAAACAAAAAGAATCATGGACATCTGTGCGCCCGGCGGCGGCTTTATCATGAGCAACTCCACGGCTCTTGACGTTGTTTCGCCCGAAGCGATGAGGGCATGGCATGAAGCAACATTGGAGTACGGGAAGTTTTAGGTTAATAATTACCCGGCGCCGACCCGATTTACCGTCCTTATATTAAACGCCCGACCTTTTTTGGCAGAGCGGCAAGTCCACTTCGCTGTTCCGCGATACATAGCGTATTTATAACTCTATCGTGTAAACTGAAAACTATTTAACAACAATCATGCAAAGCGAAATAAAGTAACACAGAAAGACCCCAACAAATGCGGCTAGCATGCCGTACTGCAGAAATGGGTTTATTGAACCCTGCGGATAAATAATCTGAAAGATTAATCTTGTCAGCCATAAAACGCAGGTTGCACCCAGGACAATCATCATGGAGTATCTGTTTGATTTATTACCATAGGCGAGAAGCATATTTACTATTCCGAACAAGATAAGCGCCAAGGAAAAGAATACGTTATAAGTATGTATGTCAGTTTATCCATCATATATCCTCCCTATTTACATATTCGCCAGCAAAATAATCATACATGCGCTGATCATCGCGCCTTGTGCGTTATCCTAATTATAGGTTATAAAGGGAATTATATCAATCAAATCATACGTCAGGGCAATCTGAAAAGCGCACTCTTCTCATGAGTTGCAGCGCTAAAGATTTCTATATATACAACATACTTTACAAAATACCCCAAATAACTTGTTGTATGAAACACAAATGGGTATATAATACAGTATGAGGAGATTCAAGTAAACAAATTAGGTCACGGTTTAATATGTATTCAAAAGGGTTTCTTTGTTTGCAGTTGTCTATTATTATGTTGGCAATAATTATCAAGTTATGAAAGGATTATTATTATGTTAAACAATACTGAGGGCAATTACGGAAAATATATCATTCAAGATTTAAAGGATCCACAGGCAGGAACTCCTGAGTTCCGTGAAATGTACAAAAAATTTGCAAACCGTATCCTCTGGCTGGATAACAACGTTCTCGAGGGTGCCTTCCAGATGAATACAGCCTGGTATCATGCAGTGCCAGAAAAGGATCCCGTTTTTGAAGAGCATGCGCATGATTACGACGAATTAATTGGTTTCTTCGGAAGCAACCCCGATGACCCGTATAACCTCAACGCTGAGCTTGAGGTAACTATTGAGGGCGAAGTGCATAAAATTACGCGTACCTCCATGATCTATTTACCCGCCAATATGAGACATATGCCGCTGTCCATCAAGCGCGTCGACCGCCCAATTTTCCATTTTTCGATTTTGGTCGGGCCGGAATATATCGGCGGGGCCTATAAGTAACCGGAAACGGATGCTTCTGATATAATTCACCTCGAATAATTAAGCAATTCTTAATAAGCTTTTTCTGTATTAACACGCTTGATGGAGGGAGATTATTATGATCAGGATCAAGCACCTTTGCTCACTTATGGTAATAATTCTCACTGTTTCAGGAATAGCCGGGTGCAATAGCGAATCGAATGTTTCTGACAGCAATATTTCTGATACATCCTCTGATACACAAGTAAATAAACTTGTTATAGGGAAGCATCAGAGTACAACTATCGCTGCAGGATGTGACTTCACAATCGGTCTTAAGACGGATTGCACAGTATTGGCTACGGGTAACAACTCTGACGGGCAATGCAACGTATCCGAATGGGCAGGTATAATTGCCGTATCAGCGGGCGAAAAACACGCGGTAGGACTAAAGAACGACGGTACAGTCATTGCTGCAGGTAATAATGAGCACGGTCAGTGCAATGTTACGGAATGGACGAATATCGTTCATATATCTGCAGGAGGGAATCATACAGTCGGCCTTAAAAAAGACGGTTCAGTTGTCGCCACAGGCATCAATGTAAGCGGACAATGCAGCGTGTCGGAATGGGCCAATATTACAAGTATCTCAGCCGGCGAAACGCATACCGCGGGTCTGAGTGCCGATGGATCGGTTTTAGCCGTTGGTTCGAATATTTACGGTGAATGTGATGTATCGGAATGGGAGGATGTTGCCGCCGTATCAGCCGGGTCGTTCTGTACCGCGGGGGTGTCAAAGGATGGCCGGGTTCTGTTTGTGGGAGAAGATGAACTTCGGCAAGGAGAAGTGTCCGGCTGGTCGGATATCGCTGCAATTTCTGCTGGATATCCAGTCGTCGGATTGAAAATAGACGGCACATCAGAGGTCTTTGGAACTTATTCCGAAAATAATACAGAAACAAATTTAACGAAATTTACGCCCTATAATGTTGCCGACTGGAATTATGTCGTCGCTGTTGCAGCTGGTTATACGCACATCGCAGCATTAACGGATTATGGAACAGTGATTACTATTGGTACCAACAATGACGGACAATGCAACACCTCCGAATGGTCAAACATCGCATTAAGCGCGCCTGCGCCAGCTCATCCTGCGTCGCAACCCGAATAAAAGCAGCGTCAAACTTTGCTATACTTCGTCTGACTTCGGATCACAAAACCTTCTAGGAGAAACCGTTGGTTTCTGTCGGTCTTCTTCCCTTTGACTCATTCAAGAGGAGGAAGACCAAATATGATGGAACATGCAGCCCCACAGGCGAGTGATATTGGCCATACCAATAGTGGTTTCTTGTAGTGAAGCCGGATAAGAATAAAGGCAATACCGAATAACACAAAAGACCAGAGTAGGCACCAGTTATGTTCATAGAGCAAGCCGTTCGTTATACATGAGGCTAGCTCAATAAGGGTGTTTACAATAGCCCAAGCGACGACATATAACGCCTGTTTGAAAAAACCAGAAGGAAAATGCGTAAGATACAGAATAATAGCCGGTGGGAATACAATAAAAGTTATTATAAGCGACGTGTACGTGTGTCCCAATAGACCGGTGTACGTCCAGAGCTTGTAATTCCTAAAAACAAACTGATAAGCTAGGTCGCCTATTATAACATATAGAATAGTGCTGTAGAAATCACCCCAACGTCTCCAAGCACCCCATTTGTAGCAACTTGTTATATATCCAGCGACAATTAGTAGTATCATAATCCGCTCTCTTATATATCTGTTTTGCTAACATAGCATCCAAGCCGCCAATATGTACGAATATTGAAACGACACACTCTTTTCAAAGGTTTTCCGTTACCTGTTAAATTTATTCAAATGTAAACAGGATGCTTTTCGCTGTCGCTGTCTGGTCTCATCGATTTATATGGCAACATATGATGCTTTGTTGTATGATGAGGTCATTCATTGATATTAGTTGAGGTGAAATAAATGAAAAAAAGTTTGGGTGCAAAAACTTTACTCTATCCCACGCCGGTATTAGTCGTATGTACTTACGATGATAAGGGTTCACCAAACGCCATGACGGCTGCCTGGAGCGGTGTTTGCTGCTCGGCGCCGCCTTGTGTCGCAATTTCATTACGCAAGGCGACTTATACACATGGCAGCCTGATGCTAAAAAGAGCTTTTACAATAAGTATACCTTCCGAGAAATATATTAAGGAAGCGGATTATTTCGGCTTTGCATCAGGAAGAAATGAAGACAAATTCGCGCATACCGGTCTGACACCGGTTAAAAGCAGCCTCGTCGATGCGCCTTATATAGAGGAATTTCCGATAAATCTGGAGTGTAAAATCATAAACATCGTTGAAATCGGACTCCATACTCAGTTTATAGGCGAAGTACTGGACGTCAAAATCGATGATTCCATTGGAGAAAGCGGACAGTCCTTCATCGAACAAATAAAACCGTTGATTTTTTCGACTGACAACGGGAGCTACTATGGAATTGGCAGTCTAATCGGCAGAGCTTTTGATGCCGGCCGCGAGTCATAATCAATTGTTTAAGTCACTATAAGCTTGCCGATACAGCAACTGGCCCTGTAATCACAACGATTACAGGGCCAGTTGCTATGCTGCGTCCTATCGGCTATGTAAGAGGTATATCTCCCAGGTTGATATCGGCAGCGGCGGTATCAAGCTCGTCGAAGACCTTGACCTTACCGCTCGTTTTGATCTCCAGCTTGAACTTGCTGTCACTCAGTCCTTCGAACCAGAAATCGCCATAGTTATCAGTGGATTCGGTATATACCTTACCGCCACTTTTTTCGGTGAGGGTGCAGGTAGCGCCGATGACGACCTCTTCCTCCACCGGTTCGTAGAGGGTACCCGCGATGAACTTCTTCGGCACGTTGAGGTAGTAAACCCGAGGCTGCACCGTGTCCTTCAGCTCAGGCATCCAGACCTCGGCGGACTTAATCAATTCCTTCGCGTCGTCCTCATCCATGAACCGGAGGGCCAGCGTCGGACAGGCATCGGCGCACCTGGGCTCGCTCCAGCCGTTGTCGAGGAGGTGGGCACAGCCCGTACACTTCTGCGCGATGTTCATATCCTCGTTAAAGTAAATCGCAGTGTAAGGGCAGGCATCGACGCAGCTCCTGCAGCCGGTGCACTTCACCGGGTCGACGATAACCAAACCATCTTCCCGCTTGTAGATTGCGCCCTCGACCTTACAGGACTCCACGCAGGGAGCCTTGTCGCAGTGCATGCACAGGTGCGGCCTATAGGACACTTTCACCTTGGGCACCGTACCGCGCACCCTCTCGTCCATCTTCACCCAGAACTGTCCGATCTCAGGCTGCGGTTTGGCGATCGGCGTCCAGTCGTTGCCCACGTGCTCATCCTTGCAGGCGAACTGGCAGGTGTGGCAGCCATTGCAAATGGCCAGATCGATGACGAATACCTTCTTACCCATTATTTGTTCCCCCCTATGACCCAAGCATTGAATTTCAACCCGGAAGCCGCGTCGTATTCACGTGCGAAGGGCTCAGGATTCTCTCTTTTCCACTTGTCCATCTGATCCATGCTGACCCGCTCCACTTCGACCAGGAAGGCCGTGGTCGCCTGGCCGGCGGCATGTTTAGACGTCAACCCTTCCGGGGTGATCGTATTGATTGCGCCCCCGCGGTCGAGCTTCCCTGGGATGATGAAGTCAGTCCGAGCGCCGTGGTCGATGGAGACCGCGCCGGCCATGACCCTTTCGAACACGAGGGCCCCGCACAGCACGCTGCCGCGCTCATTGTACACACGCACGATGTCCCCGTTATCTATTCCTCTGGCGGCAGCGTCAGCAGGGTTGATCCAGCACGGCTCATAGAGATACCCGTCGAAGCCCCTGACCTTGCCGGTCATCGCTTCCTTGCTCCAGGGGATGTCGTCGGCCTGTGCGTGGACCCTCCACCTGCCGTGGTTGGAGAGGACCAAGAGCGGGTAAGCCAGCGCCCTCTTGCTCGAGCGCCGTTCGTCGTGCGTGATACCCTTCTCGATCCACTGGGGATAGGCCGGGCGTTCCTCGTCGTTTGGGAAGGCACGATCCAGGCTTTCGGAGTAGAACTCCAGCTTGCCGGTGGGGGTGGGGAGTGGGTGCTTTTCAGGGTCTATATAGAAATTGTAGAAACCGGCGGGCCCATCCTCCCAATCCTTGGAGACCGGGATCACAAAGTAGTCCTTCTCCTGGAACTCCTTCCAGGGGATAATCTGATCAAACTTCATCCCCTCGTAGGTCGCTTTGATGAGTTCGTCGACTGTGTAGCCCTCTGTAACCGCTTGTTCCATGCCGAGCTTTTTGGCAACCTCGACGATGATTTCGAAGTCACTCTTCGATTCACCGACCGGCTCGATGGCCTTTTTCATATAGAGGACACTCTGGAAGCTATCGCCGTCGCGCAGACAGGGCGAGATATCGTCCACTTCGAGCGTGGTGTTGGCGGGCAGAATGATGTCCGCGAAGAGGCAGTCGTTCTCCAGCCAAGGATGCTGCGCCACGATGCACTCGATCTTGGTGTTACGTGACTCCAATGCCACATCGTTGCCGCAGTTCCAACAGGTCTGACGGCAGGGCGTGTCTGTCCACATCATGTGGATCTCGGTGCCGCCCTTATCCGCTGGGATGGGATAGGTATATTTATTGTACTGATCAGCGGTCGGTTCTTCGTGGCCACCGGTACCGTAGAAATCAACGGTCCCTTCCCTGATGGCCTTTTCGATGAGAGTCTTCGGGATCTGCTGCTTGCCCCAGGCAGTAGGCGTACCACGGTGCGGCTTCAGAATCCGTTCACCGGCCGCCGTGCCTACCAGGCTGTCGAAAGTCCCCATGTGGTCCTTGCCGCCGGCCATGACGTTTCTGGGCATACCCGTGTAAGCAATCTGTGCCTGGTGCACGCCCGGCTTGCCCAAGCCCTGCATGCCTAGAAGGACGACTTCCAGCCGGGCGGGTTCGTGCGCGTAGGGACCGCGCGCCATGCCGCCGGCGAAGTAGTGCCCTATGGTGACAATCTTTTTTGCCCAGTCGCGCGCCAAGGCCTTAATGGTCCAGGCAGGGACGCCGCACTTACCGGAGGCCCACTTGGGCGTCTTGGGTATGCCGTCCACTTCGCCGAGCACGTAAGAAACGATCTTGTCAAACCCGACCGTGTGGGTGGCGATGTACTCTTTGTCGTAGGTACCCTCGGTGATCCACATGTACATGATGGCCAGCTGCAATGCCGCGTCGGTGTTGGGCAGGATGGGTATCCACTTGTTGGCGTGAATGGCCGCCGAATAGTTGAGGTCGGGGCAGATGTATATCTGCTTGATGCCAGCCTGCGACCAAAAATACAGCAGGCGGCTGGCCAGCTGTCCGCGGAAGCCCCAGTGGGTGGTCTCAGGATCGCCGCCCCAGACCAGAACCATGTCACTGTGCTCGGAGATGTCTTTAACCACGTTGTCGGCGGGGGCCATCATGCCGATAAATCCCTTGCCCCACACGTGCTTGGCGCCCCAGTACCAGCCTTCCCAGCTGTCCGGATTCCTTGTCTGCTGGGTGAAGCCGCCCATCTTGTCAAAGAGCAGCGTGCTGCAGCCGTGAGGCGCGTGGATCATTTTGCATTCCCCGTGCCCGTCACCCTGTACCAGGATGGAGAGCGGCCCGTACTCTTTGTGCACGCGCCTGATCTCGGCAGCGAGGATGTCCGTTGCCTCGTCCCAGGATATGCGCACGTACTTGCTCTTGCCGCGGTTCTGGGTGTTGCGGTCGCCGTTGGGATCCCAGTCGACGCGCTTGAGTGGGTACTTGATGCGGTTGGGTGAATAGGTTCTCTTTTTGTAAGCCAGGCTCCAGGGCGCCGGCACCGATTTCATCAGCGGCTCGAAGGTCTTGCCATTCCGTTCCATCTTCCACGGGTTGAAAGTGGCAGAATCGTACTTCGAATCCCAATGGAGCGGTCTGATGCGGACGATTTTCCCATCCGTAACGTCGACGGCGCAGGGTGAAGCACCGAAGATGCCCCCACTCAGACCAAGCGCCTTGATAACGGTCTTGTCGGCTCCCGCAGCCAGTAGGTCTTTGCTGGAGGATGCCTCGGGTTTTACTTTTAACTTTTCGTTTGCTGGCACTTAACTACCTCCATCAATAAATTTGTCTAGGTAAAATTTCAATTCGCCTCCTTAAACAAAACTTATCGTGATAAACGTGTTTGGTTACAACCATTTTGCGATCCGTCACATGTAATATGCATATTATATTAGTATCTACTGCACCAGACTATATGGATATTGCAGATTAATCAGGTTCATTTTTGGTTGTTCTGATCTATCAAGTAGAGATTGATAACCAACCTACCCATTTATTTACAAAGTAAAGCGATTGAAGTGTGTATTTTTTGATTATTTTTGTGATAATAACGGATTTATCTGTGAATTATTGGTAAAATAACGCCTCAAAAGACAAGGGGACGGTTCATTCGTCTCGACAAAAACATCCTCATACTGCGATAAAAAAGGACTTGAACTCTCATTCAGGTCCTTTCGTTATATTTTATTGCAATATTTTGAAGAATTTCTTACGAGCTATTGACATATATAGATTATCGATATATCCTCGTTGTATAGACCATCTATATAACAAGGAGGTTGCGGTATGGCGGTGGACAAAATGCTGCTGACGGGCAGTACAACGATGCTGATTCTGAAGCTGCTTGAGGAGAAAGATATGTATGGGTATCAGATGATCGAAGAGCTTTCGAAAAAATCCAATGATACCTTTAATCTAAAAGCAGGCACACTTTATCCGATTTTGCATGGTCTCGAAAACGAGGGAATGGTAAGCTCGTATGATGAAAGCGCTGATAACGCAAGGGTTAGGAAGTATTATCAGCTTACCAGCAAAGGAAACAGACTGCTTTGTGATAAACAGGCTGAATGGGTGTCCTATTCAAAAGCGATAAATCAAGTTTTGCATGGAGGTGTAAGCTTTGCAGCCATTTGAAAAAATTCAGGACTACTCAAAATCTGTTTGCGACCAGATCAGATGGCAGAAGGCGCACCCTGTTATATCTGAAGAAATCGAAAACCATCTTTCAGACCAACGGGATGCATATATCACTGATGGTTTAGATGAAATGAACGCGACCAACAATGCCATAGCGCAAATGGGCGACCCAATAACTATTGGGACGCAGTTGGACCGTACACACAGACCAAAACCGCAATGGAGCATGTTACTTTTAACAACCGCCATTTTGTTTATAGGGCTTTTTATCAGAGTATTCATTATCAATGATGGTGATAAACCATGGCTGTTACAAAATCAGCTTGTATCCTCGGTTATCGGTCTTCTACTTATGGCAGGTGCCTATTTTTCAGACTTTACTTTGATTGGCAAGTATCCAAAAACGACATTCTTTTTGGTCATAATATTATCAGTTGCTGTTTTCATTATCTCGCCAAGGATCAATGGTCAGGCTTTCTATGCCGGTTTTATGCCGCTGCTGTTTCCTTTAGGCCTTTCGGCAATTATATGTGCGACAAGAAACCGCGGTTATTGGGGCATCCTTTTCTGCGGGTTATCGTATATATTGCTGGCTTGTATTGCGTATTTTGTGCCGACATTATCCGGCTTGGTACTCAACACGCTATCCGGCCTCATCATGCTCTGTATCGCGATCTCCAAAAATTGGTTTAAGACTAACAGGATATATGGTTATTTGCTCGTATCTGTACCAGCAGCCGTTGCTTTATTTTCGGGAGTTGTGCGTTTACTCTCTCACGGAGATATGATGACGAGGCTGCAAGCCGTAATAAATCCGTCAATTGATCCCACTGGTACAGGCTATATCGGCACAGTGACCAGAGCCATCCTTAACAGCTCAAAGCTTTTTGGCCGCGGTGATATGCCTGCGGAATATGCATTGTCCGGTTTCGTACCGAACGTTCATGCTGATTATTTACTGACATATCTCATCTTTAATATCGGTTGGATTGCCTTTATCATCATAATGAGCGTGCTGCTGTTCTTTATCATTAAAGGCTTCGCGCTGTGCTGCAGGCAAAAAAGCGGTCTGGGTTTATTTGTATCGGTATCCGTTATGCTGACATTCACGGTTCAGGTTATAGGATATGTTATTGCTAATTTGGGCTTTCAATTCTCTGCGCCGATCTCTCTGCCGCTCATCTCATATGGAAATGTCGCAACCATTATCAATTTAACTCTTATCGGTCTTATGTTGTCGGTGTTCAGAACCGGAGATATTGTAAGGGACACCAAACCAACCATTACCCGGCGTCATAACTTGATAACTTGGGGCGATGGTAAACTGATTATCTCTTATGGTAAACGTTAATTCAGTTTTTCGCTTTGAAGCGCATACAAAACGAGCACCATGTGCCAGATTCCACAGCCTCAGACAAACTTGTTCATGAGTTTTCTAATTATAACATCAACATTATCGGCATGAATATCGTTTTGCGCACATATCTGCGCCGCTCTTTCCTGCAAAACGCTGTTATTGAAATCTTCTATACTGTTCATAAGTCCCGTTCGTCTTCCTATTCTGAACAGAATTTTGTCCTTTTCCGGCAAAGCCAGGTACCAATTGAGCGCGGAGAGCATTTTTTCTTTGTCTTCAGGCAATTTCCCGTCAACCTCCGAGATCAAATTCAATATATGATCGCTCTTAATAACGCTGTTGATCCCGTTTAATTCTTTGACAAACAACAACAGTTCCCCCACGACATCCGTGTCATTTGTTCTTGTGAAAACGCCGTCTTCATAGTCTTTGTAAAGAAGCGCGCGGCGCGGGACCGAAAGCGTCCGTATTCTTATGAAATCCGGATTGATTTGATTCAGCGCGTCTGCTGTTTCAAGAGCGTTCTCCTTCGAATACTCCTTGCCCCCCAACCCAGGTATAAAATACTCCGACAGCTCGATCCCCGCTGCTTTTACTTTTAATCCGGCGGTAATATGCGTCTGTTTATCAGCGCCCTTATCAATAAGGCTGAGTATCCTGTCCGAGCCGGTTTCCATGCCGATATGAATCCTGTTCAGTCCGGCCTCGGCCATCCGTTTTAAGTTATCCTCGGAGATTCGGGCGATGGTATGAGACCGTCCATATGATGTAACGCGCTTCACATTTGGAAACAATGACCGCAGATATTCTAGTATTTCAACTAAATCATCCGGTTTTACAAGCATTGTGTTCGCATCCTGCAAAAACACTGACTCCATACCGGAACGATACCAGTCTGCCGCGGATTGATACGCGTATTGGCCGTTTTCACCAAATTGCGACATCAGCGCGCGATGTATCCTCTCGTTCTCACGCTCAGGCTGGTGCAGCATCTTTTCAAATGCATCGATACATAACCGGACAGCGTCAATGTCTGCCATAACATCTTCTTTACTTCGTATACTAAACGTCTTTCCCTTATATAAGGTACAGAACTTACACCTGTTCCATGGGCAATTTCGTGTTACCCGTAAAAGCAGACTGGCATGCTCACTCGGCGGGCGTATGGCGCCGATCTCAAAACCTTGATATTCTAATTTGCTCATAATGCTCCTCGACATCTTTATTCCGTGAGTCCTTTAACAATACTGCTATTGCCTTCCCTTTGCAATAAGCACGCGTATTGAAATTACAACGCCGCGTTCCCTTTTTCTCAAAAAAACCGCTGTATCAACAGGACCGAAGGTCCATTAGATACAGCGGTTTTTTGTCAACAGCGTCAGGACCTCAACCCGGCTCCTGGCTAGATGGCTGGGACGACTTCCGACGGGTCTAAAGAAACAATGGTGCTGCCGGCTTCCGGCGCGACAGCGGCAGCTTTCGTCGCTATGGCGCACTGGAAAGCCAGCGTGCAGGAAAGCTTCATTGTTTCAGGCATGTTCATGTTTATGGTCATATCCAGCTTGTTGTTTGCATCCATGGAGCAGTTCATGTCCATCGTCATTTCCTCATAGGCGGCTTTTACGATTAAGTTGTAACCGACGACCGCATCATCCTTCACCGTCAGAGATAAAGAGAGCAAGGCCGTTGTTCCAGCCTCATCAACGCTCATGGATGTCGTGTATGTATCGCCGCTCTTATCAAAGGCTGCGTCGCTGAAAGTCGTATTGATAAGGGTTAGTGCTTCCGTCAGCATTACGCCTGTCTGTACATTGTCTAGCTCGATCGCGCTGCAAATTGTATTTATGGCATCTGTAAAGCTTGTGGCAGCTTGATTCTCAGCAATCAGTTCTGTATAGGAGGAACCGGATCCTGATTCTGCGAGAAGCTTTTTCAAATCGATGGAATACCAGGTGTCTGCGGTAGCGCCCATCATTGCTGACACAAGAGAACAACGAAAATACATCATCCCCTCTTCAATATTGAGTATGTACTCAACGTTAATATTCTTCAGCATACTGACAATCAGCGCGGTTTGAGCATCCTGCGCGCCGTCATCCCCAAGCGCGGCAACCAGCGCTGTGAGATCCAGCGCCATATCAAGATCAAAATTGAGAGCTTTACTGTCGTAGATTGCATTGATTGTACCGCTGGAGACCACGGGGATCATTGTGCCGTCGTTATTGATTTCAACGGAAATTTTAAAGGTTCCGGAAATGGCATAGCTCGTGGAGAATTTATTGGAATAAGCCAGATATTTGTCCATCAGCGTGTACTGGGCGTCGCTGTTGCTCAGCAAGCCGTTAACATCGAGTATAATGGCCGTCTGGTTAACGGAGTCCCAACCTACTTTGCAGCCAAAAGCCTGCGCCGCAAACCGGACCGGAACCATTAAACTGTTGTTCAGGACATAAGAGGCCACGTCCATTTCTATGCTCTGTGTGCTGCCGCCCTTGGTTACTGCAATGGTTTTTTCTCCCGGCGCCATCTTAACGGTGGTATCTCCTTTGACTACAGCTGCGATATTTGTTGCATTATCGTAGGAAACCTGCGCGCCAAGCGCCTCGAAAATCGCGCGAACCGGCACGAAAACGCGCCCGTTTTTGGCCTCGGGATTTGCATTTGCGAAGGAGACGAGATTGTCTCCTACCAGAACGCTGATCCCTGAGGTGCTTGCTGCAAGCGCTGTCGCGGGAAGAGCGCAGATCATGATTGCTGCAATAAAGAGGGGGAGTAAACGTTTTATAAGCTTTTTCACTGTATTCCTCCATATATTGGTTTATTGAATATATTTACAGTATACCAAGCAAGTTTCCTTAAAGCAATACACCGCATATAATAGTTTGCTTATACTGCATTGAAAACACATTCGTGAAGGAGTAAATGCTTAATGGCTGATGCAGATACTGGAGTAATTAATGCTGTCGTTGATCATAAATTCGCTGAGTATATGCGCTATGTGGCAGATGCCGACTTAGATAATATACAAAACTGCATGAAAAGGAACCTGGAAAATATCCGGTCATTCAACAATAAGGGCTATCAAGGTATTTTGCGGTGCTATAACACCTACAATTATTGGGGAAAAATCGACCCCGAAAAAAACGTATACGAACTCATCGAAAATCGTTCGAAAGCGCTGAAAGAACACCACAATGATTTCACATGGCTTTACGGCATACTTTACGATTATCGATCCAAGAAAACCTTATTTGGCATGGTGGAAAATTGGCTTACTTTCAGCATGGTAAGCCTTGACAGAATTATCGAAAAAACGTTCTGCCACTATTTTGATCTTGATATTATGAAATGTGATGCAAACGAGGTTCTCGTCGATTTAGGGGCATACACCGGCGATACGGTGAAGGATTATATGGCAAGCTATAACGGTTATAAAAAAATCTATTGTTATGAAATTGTCCCGCAAATCTTCCAAAAGCTTAAACAGAATCTTGAGCAACATCCGAACATTGAATATCGGGAAAAAGGCGCCGGGGACAAAAAAGGGTCGATGTTTATATCAGATGCCGAACCTTCAGATTCAATGCATAAGCTTTCAAAAGTGGGCGTACTGGAAGTTCCGGTCGTTGCGATTGATGATGACATTACAGAACCTGTAACATTCATTAAAATGGATATTGAAGGCGGCGAACAAAACGCACTGGTTGGCTGTAAAAATCACATTCAGGCGACACACCCAAAGCTTGCGATATCTGTTTATCACAATAATGAAGATATTTGGAAATGCGCTCGTATGATCCATGAAATGGACCCCGGCTATACGTTTTATTTGAGATACAACGGCGGTAATTATTACCCTTCCGAATGTGTCCTGTTCGCAACATAACAAGGGGACGGTTCATTCGTCTTGCAAAAAAGGGACGGTTCTCTGTTTGAAGCATCTATCAAACACAGCACCGTCCCATAATTACAATTACTACTTAAGTCTCCATGATCTCGCGAAATAATTCTTCCGACCGTTCGCCTTTACTGAATCGCTCGCGCAGGGGCAAAATGACATAGTTAAGCACTAAATATCCTGCACATTCGATAACACCATATTCCTTCTCGCAAGCTGCTAAATGCTCTTCTGCTTTGCTCCAATCAAACATTCCTACATACCCCTTCCAGCTACAATTGATGATGTGTTCTTTTTCTTTATCGACATAATAACTCTCTGCCGTCAAGAAAGATAGTGTTAATTTAAACGAAATACTAATTCACATCGTTATGAAATAGATAAAATTTTCACAATCTTTTGACGTAATTATAAAATATTATCAAAATCTGGTACCACATAACATGTAAATGCAAACTGGCGTTATTAATCAACGCGCTGATACACAAGGTTTAACGCTGTCGATTCTGACAGAGAAGAAGCCACCCCAGCGGGATGGCTTTGTTGTTCAGCGCTGTTATTTTACAAGAATATCTCCGGCTCAGCTCTCCTGATTAAGCCTTCCTCCAATTCATGCTGATGATAAAGGAATGCTTCATCTTCATAATACTTTGCACCAACCGGACACTTTTTGATGCATGCGCCGCATTTTATACAAATGCCGGTATACTCTCTGATATTATCATAACTGATCGATCCCATCGGGCAAACATTGGCACAAATCAAGCAATTATTGCAATGAGGCTTTGTCAGAGGTTTTACCTTCCTAATATCGACAGGATTTCCCTTGCGGTCACGGGGCTGGTAATACCCTCTGTATGGCGCCGGTGTGCCTTTAACAAATACAGGTTTTAAGTCAGCTCTATCTCCGATACTGCTGAGCCTCTTAACGACCTCGCCCGCAAAAGCCCCTGCTTTTTCAATATCGGCTTCATCCGGTCTCCCCTTCGCGAGTGAATATGAAAAAGAATGCGCGCCGATAAAGGCAGCAGCGGCTATTGTATGTAATCCGCCTTTTTCCAAGATATCTCTCAGCTCAATCAGCGCATCGTCATATTCCCTGTTGCCGTACAGCACAATTGGTACTGCCAATGCGCCATTACCACCGATTTTTTCTAAGTATTTGAGCAAAACGTTCGGAACACGACCGGCAATCACCGGTGTACCGAATATGACGAGCTCATTCATATCAAAGCTTAATGCGCCATCTCTCGCGTGCGGCAAAGTAAAATCAATGACGCCATATTCTGCGCCGATTGTTTGGGCAATTGTTCTCGCCATATATTGGGCAACCTTTTCAGTGGTTCCCGTGGCACTGAAATAAACAGCCCAGACCTTATTGATTGTCATGATTAATCTCCTTATTGTATACAATTTTTCAGCCATTATTTGTGTTTGAAAGTCCGATTTGTTATGATATTCTAAGACTTATAATAACGCTTAACGGGGTACTGAAATGAATATCGTCTTGTTAGAACCTGAGATACCGTATAACACCGGGAATATTGGAAGGACGTGCGTCGCAACGCAGTCGTCTTTGCATCTTATAAAACCCCTCGGCTTTAGTATGGATGAAAAGCAAATAAAAAGAGCGGGCCTTGATTACTGGAAGGACCTGGACCTACACCTATACGAAAGCTATCAGGATTTTCTTGAAAAGAATAACTTTCCAAAGGTCATTATGGCAACGACAAAGGCAAAAAAACCGTATAGCGCTATTGCGTATGAAGGCAATGACTTCATCCTCTTCGGCAAGGAGAGTGCCGGTATACCGGAAAATTTGCTCAGGAATAACAAGGAATATTGTGTACGAATTCCAATGGTTATAGGTACAAGGTCTGTTAATCTGTCTAATGCCGTCGCCATAGTTCTGTTCGAAGCCCTGCGGCAGCTGGATTTCGACGGACTGGACTGTGAAGGAGAATTGCATCAGTTAAATTGGGATTGAAAAAAATACCGACACAGATGGGATAAAGATATGAAGCTCTGCCAAAACATTGCCGCGCGACCATGGATTTCGATCGTTGCCGTCGTCCTTCTCCTACCAGGCATTATCGGCTGTGCCAGCAGCAGTAGCTCAATATCCTCCGCATCGCAGTCCCCACCGAGCGCTTTGCCGCCCGTCATGGTTTCCGCGGCTTCTTCACCTTCTGCCGCGCCGTCCTCCAGCGCTCCGGAAGGAATCGATCCCGATAAATTCATCGACGCTGTTAACACCTATATCAGCGACCTTAATGCCAAGAATACCGGTTTAGGAGATCTTACAGTAAAGGTTAGTGTCACCTACATTATCGGTTTTGTCGATATCACATTGACCGACCTGACGTCGTGGTCGAGCTTTAACGACACTGAAAAAAAGGAATTTATCATCGCCTTAGGCAAAGCCCTGGATACATTGGCTGCAAAGAATACTTACCCCGGTACAGATCGCGCGGTCGGTTCAGACACGACTCTGAATTCACTAAGTGGTCAGGCGCTCGCCGAACGGACGTCACTCGGGATTGTTACATTGTACTAATATCAGCAAATGATAGAATGTGAAAAAACGAAGGGCTCTGAGGGTCACAGGCTGACCTTTGAAGTCCTTTTTTGTATAAACGATCTCTCTACTGGAACATAATATCTGTATTCCCATTCTCAGTGCATGTTGTAAGAAATTTGAAAAGGAAAACAGATTATGGCCAAACCGCAGGGACGGGCATCAACACTTGAGTCTACCATTATAATCTTTCGCCTATGCAAAGGCGCGGGAGATGTATTCGTCTATTTCTGGCGTACCGTATTGGGCGTATTTGTACTGATTGTGAAGGTTAAAAGCTTCCGGGGCTTGTATGAGCAGGTGACTGTCGTCTGCGCAAAACGTTTGCTGAAACCCTACCTGCAGGACGGATTTCTTGACTTTAACGGTATTCACCTGGCAATAGAAGACACCTTCAATTTCTGGCGTGCGTGTATTGAGGTTGTACAGGATACGTTTTACGCATTCTTGAGCAACAATGACCGCTACGATAAAGCCTTCGTTGACAAGAGCGAAAAATTCACTTTCGAGGGGCTCTACTGCTTTGAGGATGATCATGCCGACATTATGATACACCCCGGCGACACAGTGCTGGATCTCGGTGCATGGGCCGGTGACTTTTCCGCGTATGCCGCATACAGGGGCGCGAAGGTCTACGCTTTTGAACCGGACGCGTCCAATGTAAAACTCTTGGAGCGCACCGCTTCGCTTAACGCATATTTGCCCGGCAGTATAGAGATTGTGCCGCTTGGCGTGGGCGCAAAATGTGAGGAATTGCAATTTTACAGCGATGGAATGATCGGATCGGGTTCCAGATTTTCAGAATTGGCGCAGCATAAGGGGTGCGACACAGCGCTTTCGACCGTTTGTGTTACTTCCCTTGACGATTGGACGATGCGTCATAATATTAAGGTCGACTTTATAAAAGCAGACATTGAGGGCTTCGAGCGCTATATGCTCGAAGGGGCGCAGTCGCTGCTGAGAATCCAAGCTCCGATATTATCACTTTGTATATACCACCTGCCGGATGACCCTGAGGTTATGTCCAAGCTCATTCTCAAAGCGAACCCGAACTATAGAATTATCCAAAGGCGCGCAAAGCTTTTCGCTTATGTACCCGCATGAGCGGCGATCAGCATGCCCGGGCTTTTATCCGACGATAGCCACTTCAAAATATGAAGCAGCTGGTCCTCAGTCACCGTGATACAGCCGGATGTCGGCTTATTCCCGATATGTAAAAAAATAGCGGAGCCTTTACCTGCGACAATATTCGGTGCCGTATTGTATTCAATGTTGACAGCATAAGCGTAACTGACAACATTTTCCGACAAATACTCAGCGCTGCTCCAGTCGGCGTCGTCTTTTCCTTCGACCCATTGATTGTAGTATATTGAATTCGGGTCATCCACCCAATAGGACTCTTCTGTTATCGCTTTATACGCCATGCCCGTTGCCGGTTTTGCATTATTGCCAAAGGCATAACCAAGAGCGAAAAGACCGCCTGGCGTACAGCCGTCCCCTTCGAGCTTTTCAATGCTGACCCCGTTTCTACCGACATACCCCTTTACATAGCCAATATCCTCGTTTAATACCCATTGTCCGCTCTCCCCTTTATCATAGCAATAGATCATCGCCTTTGAACCTTCTGCGGCGACAAGCACGAGCTGCGTAAAAGCAATATCCTCAAAAGATAGGCCCGCTCCCTGAACAAGCTGTGTCATGAGCGGGGGCTGTTCACTGGAAATTTCGACTTCAGGTTCCTGTTCTATAGTATTATCCGGGGTTGGACTTACTTCGGGAGATGCCGCCGCTTCAGCCTTTCCGGCGTCTGCATTTATACTCTCCTGCACAGAATTGCCAGATTCGTCAGACGGTATCTGAGGAGATACGGCAGGGGTTTCTTCTATTTCAGCTTGGTCCGGCTCCGGAGAACTGACACCGGTTTCATCATCAGGATGTTGCGCATCAGGAGAAGACGGTCCCTGCGCAGTGACGTCGGGACTTGGGCTTTGTGAACCAGCCGATGCCAACACTGCAGGAGCCTCCTTATCAATATGGTTTGTACTTGTACTTGCACAGGCATAAAGCAGAAAGATCGATAACGCAAGTACGAATAAGAGACCATATCTTCTCATCATATATCCTCATTTTTCTTTCTTTTTATACTTTTTTCATCAGACAGAAAAACCTATGGTTTTATATTATTCGATTGATCCCGGTTTATCAAGTCCGTCGGGTACTTTTTATCGGCTCATACTGTTCAAAATTTGTTTACACAAGGACCACTGCCTGTTAAAGTAGATAGCAATATGAGATGAGACAGAAATGAGCAGCATATGAAAGAAAAATGGGTGACAAAGGACTATATTGTCGCTTGGGCGGCAATGTTTCTCCTATCCACGGTTTTCTACCTCTGCATGGTGTCCACATCAGGCTATGCACTTAGTACCTTTGGCGTATCGACAGCATTTGCCGCGCTGTCGACCAGCATTGCCGTTTGCTCCGCCATTATCACACGGGTGATCGTCGGAAGGGCTATCTTCCGCATCGGATGTGTCCGTGCCATGATCATTGGATTTGGTGCTAATGCGCTGATCTCTGTCTGCTACTTCTTTACATACAGCTTTGGTTTACTCCTTGCCGTCCGTATCATCCACGGCCTTTGCATCGGCGTTGCCAGCACCGCTATTTTCACCATAGCGTCTGTGATCATCCCAAAGACGAAAAGCGGCGTTGGCATGGGTTATTTCAGTCTGAGCACCACCCTTGGTACCGCGGTTGGTCCCTTCCTTGCCGCGGCACTTACCCGTTCAGGGAGTTACACGCCGCTTTACCTGACAATAACCCTCATCACCGTGCTGGATGTCTGTCTCATTCTTTTCATCAAACTAAAAAATGCCTGTCTGCCCGACCCAAGCACCATCACAAAGACGCCGAAGGGTCTCGCCGCAATCATCGATACAAATATGCTGCCTGTCGCGCTGATTTGCGGTTTGGTCTACACCACTTACGGCTGCATTGTTGCCTTCCTGGCTGTATCCGCAAAGGGTACAGGCCTTGCGAACGCCGCCGCTTACTTTTTTATCTTTTATGCAGCCGGGATCCTCTCCACCAGGCCCATTACAGGCCGGGTTTTTGACCGGTACGGCGAAAACCCAATGATGTATGCCGGACTTGCACTCTTCTCCGTTGGTATGCTGCTGACCGGCATCGCCAATAACGGGTCACTTCTTCTCGCTGCCGCCTTCCTTTCTGGGGCAGGTATAGGCGCTGTCCAGTCCGTCACGCTTTCAATCGGCGTGAAATATGCGGCACCCGAGCGTCTCGGCATGGCAAATTCCACCTTTTATATCTTTCTCGATACAGGACTCACCATCGGTCCCATCATCGGCGGACTTATGGTTCCCCACATCGGTTATTCAGGGATCTTCGCAGCCGGAATGCCTATTGCGCTTATCGGCATTGTCCTTTATTATTTCATTCACGGACGCCATCACCGTCAACCCGACGCAGGTGATAAGCTGCTCAATCAAAAAACTCCTGACAATACATATAAGTGAGACGCTCTAGCCCTCATATAAAAATCCGCAGATCTGTCAAAAGACAGTCTGCGGATTTTCAGCTATATTCACCATACTAATTATCTATCTTAAGCGGGCTGTATAAGTCAGTCAAGCGACTCAACAAGAGAGACAAACGCTGCTTTGTATGGGTCGCCATTGAGATTCAGCGTACTCAAAATGTCCAGCACGCTCCCGACTGTGCTTGAGCCCTTGTATTTGCTGTCCCGCAGGAGCATTGAGAATTCGCAGACCGCTGCGGCGAAACGCCAATCCTGCGAAGGCGCGGCCGTGACGTCACCGCTGCCGATTGTCTGTTCCAGAAGCGCGCTTTTGTCTCCGCCTGGCTCCTTATAGCGGATGCTGACGGTCATCCATTCGTCGGATTCGGCGGCCTCTGTCAGCGTCGAGGACTGATATTTCAGGTCCGACCCATCGGCCGCACCGGTGTCTGTGGGCATTATCTCATACATGACCGTCAGGCAGCAGCCGGAGCCGACCTCTCCGGCATCCACTGTGTCGTCCTTAAAATCGTCTGTTTGGAGCTGCTGGTTCTCATAGCCGAGCTGCCGGTATTCCCGCACATATTTGGGATTGAACTCAATCTGGAATTTCACGTCCTCGGCTACCGTGACGAGGGTGGAAATCAGCTCGTCGCACAGCACCTTTTCCGCTTCCTCTATGCAGTCGATATAGTAGTAGTTGCCGTTGCCGTTATCCGCCAGCGTCTCCATATTGCTGTCGCTGTAGTTGCCGGTACCGAACCCAAGCACCGACAGATAAACGCCGCTCTCCCGCTTCTCGCTCACGAGATCGTACAAATCGCTTTGGCTTGTGATACCGACGTTCAGGTCGCCGTCAGAGCACATGATGATGCGGTTGACGCCGTTCGGGATGTAGTATTCCTCCGCCAGCCCATAGGCTTCGAGTATTGCATCGCCGCCGTTGGTGGAGCCGCCGGAGCTCAGTGAATTGATAATACGCTTCAGCTGGGTCCTGTCGTCTCCGTATACACCTTCGGCTAAAATAGAGGTCGATCCGGCATAGGTGACGATCGATATGCGGTCGGCGTCTTTCAGATTGTCCAGCAGACCGAGCATTGACTCTTTCAACAGTCCAAGCTTGTCGCTGCTGTCCATGGAGCCGGAGATATCAATCAGGAAGACGTAATTGCAGCCGCCGATGTCCTCATAGTCGATATCTTCGGTGGTGATGCCGAAAACCAGAAGCTGGCTTTCCTCGTTCCATGGGCAAGCGCTGATGGCGCCTGTCAGGCCGAAATGCTCGCCTTCCTCGGGTGCCGCGTAATCAAAGGAAAAGTAGTTGAGCATTTCCTCAATTCGGACAGCGCCGGTTGGTATATCTGTGATCTTCGCTCCGCTGTTCAGCATTCTGCGTACATTGCAGTAGGAGGCGGTATCCACATCGGCCGAAAATGTGGATACAGGAGAATTCTCAACGGCGGTAAATCTGTTTTCTACTAGGCTGTCATACTCTTCTGTGTTAAAGCCAGGATCTGCAATTTCGATTGCCTGTGCTTCATCGAATGCCATGCTGTATGCCGGAGCCGATGAGGCCTCAGGATACCATGCCGAGGCGGAGGGCAACGTGCTGGTTGTCTTTGCACTGCAGCCAGATAGAATGACGCAGAGAATGGCGCCCGATGTCAAAATGCCAAAAACCCGTTTCATTTTCTTTCCTCCTTCAAAATAGCGGCACGAAGTTTTTCTCCGTTACCAAACGCAGTAAAAATGCGTTATGCCGTTATGCCGTTATGACGTGAAAAAGAAAGGAAATGTTCCGTAAGTTTTACAAATATATTAAATAAATATTAAATAAATATTAAATAAATATTAATTTCTGTTAACATTCGGTTCTCTATTGAAAGGTTTTCCCATTTGCTTTGATATACCCGTCCGCATGGCTGCCGTCCGGGTCATGATGCGTCCAATGGATGAGCCCACCCTGGTCGTTCCAGACATACTCGCCGTAAAACGCAACGGCATCGCCGACCTCAAGCGGCTCTACTCTCGGCGCGATATCGATATTATGCACCAGCATCAGCGTCTGCCCCGATTCGAGCTCAATGATGAATCGCTGGTGCTTATCACCGTCTGTGTCGTCGCTGAGCAGGCGCAGCACCGTCCCCTTTCCGCTGACCGCCACATCGCTTTTCTGTTCGTCAAACAGCTTCTGCAGTTCGTCATCGCTTGCGCTTGTCGTCGCAGTTTGCACCGAGACGGTCGGTGATGCATCAGGCGGCTCCGCCGTCGCGGTTTGCACCGAAACGGGCGGTGATGCGTCAAGCTGTTCCGCGGTCGCGGTTAACGCCGATACGTCCGGTGACGCGTCAGTCAATGCAGCGCACCCCGCGAACAGCGCTAAAACAAGTATCACCGCAAGCAACAGGAGATGTTTTCTTTTGTTCATAAATATACCTCGTTTGAAGTTTATGCTTTTATTTTACCTTAAAAATGATAAAATGGTAGTCAATAAAGACAAATACCCACACATATCACGATGAGAAGAGGGATGCGTTATGGATAAACGAACAAAAATAACAATGAGCCAGACGATGCTGCCAAGCCAGGCCAACTTTGCAGGCAATGTCCATGGCGGGGAAATTATGAAATTGATGGACAGGGCTGCCGGTGCCGCTGCCCGCAGATATTCCCGCAGCAATGTCGTAACGGCGCGCGTTGACGAGATGCAGTTTCTCTTTCCGATTTTTGTTGACGCGTTTGTAACCTGCACGGCGGCAATCGCCTTTGTCGGCACAACGTCTATGGAGGTCATTGTCACAGTGGACGTCGAGGATCTGGAATCCGAAGATCCGCCGAGAAGGACGCAGTCGGCTTTCTTCACGATGGTCGCGCTCGACAAGATGGGCAAACCGAAAAAGCTTGCGCCACTTGTACTCGATACTGATGAAGAACGCGTTTTATTTGAAGAAGGCCGGCAGAGACGGCTTGCACGAAATAAATAGAGTGATTGTACAGTCCGCAGCGTTCTGATTCTTTACTTTATGCATGTCTTCATTCGATATTTGCATGTCAAATAGTAATGCAACCGCTAATTTTTAGTGTTATAATTAAGTCAAATTTAAACTAATGAGGAGATATTTATGATCGACTTGAAGGGTAAAACAGCGTTTATTACGGGCGGCGCCAGTGGCTTAGGGCTTGGCATTGCCAAGGGCTGCGCCAAGGAGGGTATGAACGTCGTGATCGCCGACTTCAGGCAGCAGGCGATCGACGAAGCGCTTGGGATCTTCAAATCTGGCGGCTGGCCGGCACACGGGATTCTGCTGGACGTCACCGACCGGGCACAGTTCGCGAAAGCTGCCGACGAAGCGGAAGATGTGTTCGGTAAGCTCCACGTGTTGGTCAACAACGCCGGCATCGGGATCCGGGAGGGCAAGATCTGGGAGGCCAGCTACGAGGACATGGATTTTGCCATCGACATCAACTACAAGAGCATTCTGAACGGCATCAAGACGATTGTGCCGCGCATCCTGAAGCACGGCGAGGGCGGCCATGTCGTCAGCACATCTTCAAAGAACGGGCTCATTCCCGTGCCGGGAATGACGCTGTACAACTCGACGAAACGCGCCGTGATGGCCATCATGGAAACGCTGGCCATCGACCTTCAGGGCACGGGCGTCGGCGCCAGCGTATTCTGCCCCGGGCCGTACCAGACAAACCTCGGTAAGACGACAGACGCGCTCCGCGAAAAGCAGCTTGGCGCGCCCTTCCCGCCCTTCGATCCGTCTAAGCTATCAAAGACGATCAATTTCGATCCGAACATCGACTTCAGCACGCTGGAGAGATCCCCAGACGAAGCAGGCGCGCGCGTCGTTCGCGGAATAAAGCGCGGCGACCTGTTTATCCTGACGCACGCGGAATGGAAGGCCGGCTGGTTATCCCATGCGGCGGCCGTGACCAGGGCGTTCCCTGAAGAGGCGCTCAGTAATGACCTCATGAAAGTCTTCGCGCTGCACATGGCAAATCCGATCTATGACACGCAGACGCAGGTGCCCGCGCTCGAAGGTGACATATGATAACGAAAAAAATCGGGATCATCGGCGGAAGCGGTCTGGACGATCCGAAGATACTGCAGAACCCAAAAGATCTCGAACTGGACACACCGTATGGACAACCATCAGACAAACTCGTCTGCGGTACGATCGGTAATACCGAGGTGGTTATCCTGGCCAGGCATTCCAAGGCGCATAGTATTTCGCCGACAAAAGTGCCGTATCGCGCCAACATCTGGGCACTAAAAGAAGTCGGATGTACAGAAATTTTCGCTACAACCGCCTGCGGCTCTTTAAGAGAGACGTACAAGCCGGGAGATATTGTCTTTCTCGATCAGTTTATCGACTGGACAAAGCTCAGGACACTCACTTTTTTTGAAGACGAGGTCGTTCATACAGCGATGCCCGAGCCCTTTGACGCAGCGATACGCCAAAAACTCGTCGCCGCCGTCAAAGAGCTGGGCTATCGATACCACGACAAAGGAACCATGATCACCATCGAAGGGCCGCGGTTTTCAACAAAGGCCGAATCAAGGATGTTTCAAATCATGGGTGCCGACCTGATCAACATGTCGACTGTTCCCGAGGTGTCGCTGGCTAACGAGTTAAAGCTTCCCTACCAATCAATTGCCATGGTCACCGACTATGACTGCTGGAAGGAGAACGAGGAGCCTGTATCATATGACATGGTCATGAACACGATGAAAGAAAATGCTGATAAGGTAAAAAAACTGCTCATCAAAATGGCTGAATAACCATATATCGCTGTCTAACCCTTCGAAAGCCACCCTTTTGGGTGGTTTTCATATATTGCGCCTAAATAGGAAACACCGGTTGGATATGCGTTTCGACCATGTTCTGGACTTCTAATCCTCTTTATGTTATATTTGCTAAATTAAAGTAAAGCCGATTCAGGAGAGTAGTAATTAATGAGTCCTAACGGATCAACTCGCGCGCTTAGCCGGCTGCGCAGCACATTTATCGGTAACCGCACGTTTTATTGGACTGTGCTCGCGCTTGTCGTACCGATCATCCTGCAGAACACGATTTCCAATTTCGTGAGCCTGCTCGACAATATCATGGTCGGGCAAACAGGCACGGCACAGATGTCCGGTGTGGCCATCGCCAACCAGCTCATCTTTGTCTTCAACCTTACCATATTCGGCGGCTTGTCCGGTCCCGGTATATTCGGCGCGCAGTTTTACGGTGCGGGCAATACCGAGGGTCTGCGCCATACGTTCCGCTTCAAGCTGTGGACCGCAGCGCTCCTGCTGATTGTGACCGTGACGGTCTTTCTGACTTTCGGCGATTCGCTTATTTCCTTATACCTGACCGGTGAAGGCAATGCGCTCGATGCCTCGGCAATGCTTGGATACGGACACGACTACCTGATGATCATGCTATGGGGGCTGCCGCCGTTTGCGCTGTCGCAGGCTTATGGCAGCACTCTTCGAGAGACCGGCGAATCCCTGCTGCTGATGATCGCAAGCATTGCGGCGGTGTTTATAAACCTCGTTCTGAATTACGTGCTGATCTTCGGAAAACTTGGATTTCAACCGCTCGGGGTTGTCGGGGCGGCTGCCGCGACGGTCATCTCCCGCTATGCCGAGCTTGCCATCATTGTGATTTACGCGCATCGGCACACCGGCAGATTCCCCTTCCTTGAGGGTATATACCGATCCTTCAAGATTCCGCTTGCGCTCGTCAGGATGATTTCAAAAAAGGGACTGCCCCTGCTCGTCAATGAATTGCTCTGGTCTCTGAGCATGACGGCGCTGATGCAAATCTTCTCGACACGCGGCTTGGATGTTGTTGCCGGACTTAATATATCAAGCACAGTCACAAACCTCTTCAATGTCGTGTTCATCTCAATGGGCACGGCCGTCGCCGTCATGGTCGGACAAGCTCTCGGCGCGGGTGACGGGACACGGGCAAAGTCCCACGTCTGGAAGCTGATGTTTTTCAGCGTCTGCTGCTGCCTGGTGATCGCCGGCGCGTTGGCCGCCGCATCGGCCATTATACCAAACGCCTACAACACGACAGCTGATGTCCGAAAACTCGCGACGCTCTTCATTCTGACAAGCGCTGCTTTCATGCCCTTCAACGCGATTGCGCACTGCAGTTATTTTGCGATCCGATCGGGCGGGAAAACGCTCGTCACCTTTTTATTCGACAGCGCATATTCCTGGGTCGTTTTCATACCGTTCGCCTATATCCTCACGCATTTTACGAATCTCAGTATTTTTATCGTCTATCCCTTATGCTTTCTTCCTGATACCTTAAAGTGCGTCATCGGCTTTCTCCTCGTCCGGTCAGGCTACTGGGTTCAGAATATCGTTTCCGGTCATACAGCAAAACCGGCATGCGAAATAACGCAATAGTCGATTGGGGCAATAAAGCTGTGACATACTTCTTCCTGTTCGAGCACATAATGACACTCAAACAGTACATCATGAAAAAGAAAGACCCGAAAGGGTCTTTTTTATGCATAGGATGGTTTTTCTATTGAATATCGACGGCAGATAGCTTAAAATAGCAGCTAAAGAAAAAATAAACGACACTAGTTGGAGGACGCATATGGAAAACTTAAATGGAAAAGTCGCATTTATTACTGGCGCGGCCAGCGGCATCGGACTCGGCATCGCGAAAGCCTGCGGAAGGGCAGGGATGAAAGTCGTTATCGCTGATATGCGGCAGACGGCAATTGATGAGGTGCTGCCGTTTTTTAAAGAGAAGGGCTGGCCGGTA
This sequence comes from uncultured Eubacteriales bacterium, assembly GCA_942492735.1. Classification (GTDB taxonomy): domain Bacteria; phylum Bacillota; class Clostridia; order Oscillospirales; family Oscillospiraceae; genus Sporobacter. Next base: position 1,500,783 of record OW818648.1, on the reverse strand, counting down.
CATGGCATTACGCTCAACGTCACAAACCGCGAGGAATACGCGAAGGCTGCCGACGAGGCGGAGGCGGTGTTTGGAAAAATTCATGTGCTCGTCAACAATGCTGGCGTTGAGGCGCCCATGGGTCCCCTCTGGAAGAACTCTTTCAAGGACTGTGATTTCATCGTTGGCGTCAACATCACCGGCATCCTCAACGGCATCCTCACGATCCTTCCGCGCATCTTGGCGCACGGAGAAGGCGGACACGTTGTCAGCACAGCTTCCCAGTCCGGCATGTCCGTTGTTCCCGGCGCTGCGCTGTATTGCATGACAAAAGCCGCGGTGATCGGCATGACGGAAACACTGGCATCAGACCTAACCGGCACGAACGTCGGCGCGTCGGTGTTTTGCCCCGGTCCGGTCGTTGGAAACCTCAGTGCCTCCTCGAAGCAAGTCCGCCCGGATAACCTCAAGAACGAAAACGACGAAACGGCGGTGCCTGCTGTCGCCGGCGATGCGCCAAAATTCCCGCCCGATTTGCTCAAGTTGTTTATGGCACCCGAGCAAGCCGGCGAATATGTCGTTCGCGGCATCAAGAGGAGCGACCTCTATATCTTCACACACGCCGAGTTTAAAGACGGTATGCGCGGCAAAACAGAAGCAGTTCTGCGCGCCTTTCCGGATCAGCCTCAAAACGAGGAATTTAAGAAGACGTTCAGCTTCCTGGTCAAAAACCCAATTTACGACACGCAGACTACCCCTAACGGTCCGGATTGGCAGTAATTTTAAATTTAAAAATTTATATAACAGGAGGAATCACTACTATGGCAGAAGCGAACTTTTTCGAGGTCTGGGGTAAGGAATCCCCCGGCACACTGCAGGCATTTATGGACTATGCGGGTCAACTCCAGGCGAAGGTCGGACTTGACGAGAAAACCTTCCAACTGATCTACATCGCTCTTCAGGCTCAGAACGGTTCCGTTGGTTCCGTCGCAGGACACACAGGGTTTGCCAAAAAAGCCGGAGCGACCCGTGAGGAAGTGCTTGGCGCTGTCCTGACAACGCTGATGTTCGGCATCAACGGCGTCGCCAACTGCCTCGTGGCAGCACAGCAGGCCTACGACAACGCACCTGCTTAAACCTGACTAGCATCCCAGTAAAGTGAGAGCCCTGCGGTACATTGTTTTGTGCCGCAGGGCTCTTTATTTTTAAAACGATTTTTTAGGTCTCTTCATGCGCAGCGTCCACGGCGCTCGCAGCAAGAAGGTCTTGTTCCGCCAGCTTTCTCTTGTAGCGGGCATACAGGGGTTTGGCGATGAACTTCTTGATGGCAGCGATGAGCAGCGTGACCAGGATCGCCGTTATGATCACCAGCGGGATAAACATGACCATGTCCTTCCATGTCATGGGGTTGGGCTTGAAATTGGCACTGTAGCCGCCTGTACCCTGCAGGAAATCCGATATTGCCTTCGCCATCGGTGATTTAAAGGCCATCGGTCCAACCTTCATCTTGAGCGTATTTAGAAGGTAGAAGTAGACATTGACCATCGGCAGGTGGCACAGATACATCGTCAGAGATATGCTGCCGGCCCGGCGCCATAAGGAGCCGAGTTTATTCAGCGCTTTTGAGAAAAATGAGACATTAAGGAACGACAGCAGCACGATGATCATGATGTAAGGAATTCTGCGGAAATTGTCTATGCCCAGGGGCTGCCACAGCGTCAGCTGGAAAAATCTGAAGATCGCATACAGTTCCAGGACCGTCAGCAGTATCTGCCAGATGACTCCAAGCTTTTTCTTCGACAGATACTCGTAAAGAAAGTACACGGACATGCCGAAGCTCATTTCCGCAATCCCACGGACCATCGCCGCATTGAAGAACCCCATTGGGAGGAAGAAGTCGAGGATTTTCTCCGCGTTCATCGCAAAAAAGATATAGAATAGTATGCCGATTACCGGCGCGGCAAACCTTATAAAGTCGAATTTCTTATAAATCGCGAACGTATAGAGATAGCCGACGATAAGGAGCGCCGTCAGAAACCACAGCGGTATAATCGGCGCAACGCCTTCCTGATTCCCGAAAGGCGTGCCGACAAGCATCAGCCATTCCCATTCTGTGTTCTGCAGCATCTCCAGCTTGCTTGTGTTTGAGCCCGGCATCACCTGTGCGGTGGCAATCCAGAGAATCATGGCGACGATCAGAATGGGGTATATCGCTTTAAGCTTGTTTTTGACGAAATCAACGGCCTTTGCGTGTGCTTCCTTCGTCGACACCGGCGTTGTGCGTCCTGTGAAATAACGCGTGGCCGACATTGCCATCGTGAAGCCGGCGAGTATGAAGAAGAATTCGACAGCACTTGAGCCTGCCGGCATGAACACTTGTCGTCCGAAGTATATCTCGAGGTGGAACAGGCACACGAGGACCGTAAATATGAAACGCCAGAATTCAACGGTCATAACCTTTGAACCCCGGAGCTGCGTGGAGGTGGGGGGTACTTTTAGGGGCGGCGTCAGCGTTGTCGTTTGTAGGGTCACTGATGGGTCCTCCTTATTTCGTCTTATCGCTCATACCAATATGTAATAATGAACCATATAATAACACATTTTACTAAAAGGTAAAGAAAAAAGTGATTCAAGACCGAAGCCAATTCGTCCGATATATATGAAAGGAACATAAATGATATGATATTCGTCTAATATCGACCATATTCGCGCGAATGAGGAGAAAATCGTGAAGATTCGATCTATTGCCGTCTTTATACTGTCATTTTGTCTTTTCCTATCCGTCGTGCCCATGTCGGCTCAAGCGACGCTGCTTCCCTCGGCCTGGGCGGAAAACGAGGTGGAGTTGGCGCGGCAATGGGGCCTTTTAAGCGCGCGTTCGGATTCGTCCCCGGGAAAGCCCACTGATGGTTCCTACGGCAGCTCGTATGGCTGGAATAATACAAGCTCAAATAGCAGCGGTTCCGGATACGGTTACGGTTACGCCTCGGGGCTCTCAAATCCCGAATCATACACCGGGGATATTACAAAAGACGCCTTCTGCCAGATCGTCATGACGATGAGCGAAAAGCTGCTCGGAGAGACCATCCCCGCCGCCGATGTGCGCTTTTCTGACGAAACAACGCCAGGTTATTACTACAGAGCATATGGCGCCGGAATTATCAGCGGCACTGGCTTCACAGCGGACGGCGCGGTTATCCCCGGTCGTGACGCGCAGTTCAGCCGCGAGCAGATAGCCAAAATGCTTTACCAAGCCATCGTCTATTGCCGACCGGATGAGGCCTCAGTCAACAACCCCGCCGCGTCGCTTGAGTCCTTCTCTGACGGTAATGCTGTCAGCAGCTGGGCGCGTACCGCTGCCGCTTATATGGCGCAAAACGGCATCATACAGGGTGTCAACGGCCAGTTCCTCCCACAAGCGCCATGTTCGTTTGAGCAGGGCGTTATACTCGCCAAGCGGGTCTTTGAACGCTTCGCCGGAAATGAGTTCCTCAATAGCGCGCCGATGCTCATGAGCGGGCTGCCCGCTCCGGTTCTGCTGTCGCCGCAGAGCGCTGATGATATCATCAGCATCCAAAACGGTGTGGCAGTGCAATGGCAGGCGATTGGCGGCGTCGCGCAGTACCTTGTTAAAATCGACTTTCCGGGGCAAACACAAACCCAGTACATATACACGAGCGAGACCAAAATCGACGTCAAACCCAGCTGGAACGAGACGTTAAATCCGGGGCCGCTGAGTGTCTCGATTGCTGCGGCCGACAGCAACAATGTGGTCATCTCACCCTTTGCGCGTCTCGACGTCACGCTTGGCAACGACACCGATTACTTCTTCGACTTCACAAGCGCCGCCGAGGCGGCGGCGTATATGAAAAAGATTACGATTGCGGTCTGGGATATTAACAGCAGCGGCGAAAAAGTGACGAAGACAATGAGCCTGACGGTTCACAGGTGGGTCGCAGACGACGTCATCGCTATTTTCAACGAGATATACAACGGCCCCGAGCAATTCCCGATCCACTGCATCGGCGGATACCGCACCGGTACCGGCGAGCATGGAAAGGGCACAGCCATCGATATCAACTGGGACGAAAACTACGAAATTTTCGCCGACGGCCATATCGGCGTCGGTAAGCTCTGGCTGCCCGGCGAAAATCCTTATTCAATACCGCTCGAAGGTGACGTCGTCAAAGCCTTCCGCGCACACGGCTGGGGTTGGGGCGGCACAGACTGGCGTAAAAAAAATGACTACATGCACTTTTCCTATTTCGGGACGTAACGTGAGACGTGTATAGCTTGAGACTATTAAAAAGGACGGTAAATGATTAAGTCATCTGCCGTCCTTTTCGTTATTTGGGTCCACCTCCACGGCAATACTGCGGTCTTTTGTAGGGGCGATTATTAATCGCCCGCCCTGTACCGCGTAACGCAGGCAAAGCAGGGCGGATATAGAAACCGCCCACCGATGATATGCGTCTCCGAGAACCATATCGGCGCATTTGTCAATAGATATGTGAATATTTATGTAGTATCCCATGTATAAAAAATTGTAATCACCGGCACGCGGACTCTTGTCAATATATACTTTTTGATGTAAAATAACCCACATCATCGTATGTGTTTATTTTCATCGGAGGTGGTACGTGAAAAAGAAATGCCTTACGAAACTCATAATAATACTTGGAGGGAACTATCAATGTTAAAAGGTTTTACAAGAAAGATTGCACTGCTTATTGCCGTCATCACAGCCATTTCGCTCGTCGCATCCGGCTGCGCCGCTAAACCAGCAGCCTCCGCGCCTTCGGCTGATTTGACAAAGACATATAATTTCGGCGTCAACACCTGGGGTTCCGGCGTTCCGATTCTGGACCTTTTCGGCGATGAGGCTGAATATGCCATCAAGACCATCGGCATGACGGATACAAGAGCGAGCGACGACTTCACCTCTGAAAAAGAATTAGCGAACATCCAGAACTTCTGCTCGTCTGGCGTCGCCGGTATCGTCATGCAGGCCTCCGCCGTCACGACATTTCCTCAGATGGCCCAGCAATGTCAGGACGCGAAGGTCCCCTTCGTCATGGACGTCTTCATTGGCAATGACGTTGACCGCGACAAGATCGCAGCAAGCAACCCCTATTATGTCGGCGCAATTGACTCCGATATGATCTACGACGGCAAAGTAATCGCAGGACTCGCCATCGAGGACGGCTGCAAAACGGCGCTCATCATCGGCGGCAACATCGGCGACAACAACATGGATCAGCGCGTCAAAGGCTTTACGGACGAATTTACAGCCAAGGGCGGAACGGTTATCGCCGAAGCCCGCTGCACCGATCCTTCAGAGAGCGCCACAAAGGCCGAGGATATGATCTCCGCCCATAAGGATGCCGATATGGTTTATGCTCTCGTCGGTGACTATGCGCCCGCGCCGGTCGCCGCGATTGAAAAACTCGGCTTGACAGGTGATATGAAAGTCTACGCGTCCTGCGTCGATAAGACGACGGCGGACTACATAAAGGAAGGCCTCATCGAGCAAGCAAATGACGGCATCGGCCTGGCCGCGGCTATCGCGCCAACACTGCTGCTGAACTACCTCGACGGCCATCAGATTCTTGACGCAAACGGCAAACCGCCCCGTTTCCAGACGATTCCGTTCATCGTCAACAAAGACAATGTCGACGCCTATCTCTCAATTTTCTACACAGAGGGTGCTCACCCCATCACTGAGGACGTTCTGAAGAGCCTCTGCTACCGGTTCAATAAGGACGTCACCTATCAGACGTATGCAGATCTGATCAAAAGCGGACTCACACTGAACGAACTCCTCAAAGACCACAATCTGCCAACAGTCGGCTAAGCAGCACCATAAACAAAGCATAAATAACATCGCGACAACACACCAATGGCCGAAACAGCCTGTCCAGCCACCCGCATGCAAATGCGGGTGGCTTCGGCAGAGCTGTTTCGGAATAATGCTTTAATTTGATCCTTCGTTTTATATCAGCAGAAAAAGAGGTAATGCGGTCATGCAAACATTACAATCAAAAAAAGATACGGCACAAGAAAAAAATCACCGTCCGGTTGTCTTTTTTGTGATCCTTATCGCCGGCATCGCAGTCATATCGATTATTTTCAATTTTATCGCCGGCGGCAGATTCCTTGAGGCATCCAATATCGGCGTCATTATTTCGCATACGGTTTGGCCCACATTTATCGCATGGGGACTATGTTTCCTGTTCGCTTGCGGCTATACGGATCTGTCCGTCGGCGGAATTCTGGTGCTCGGCTCTTTCGCGGCCGGTATCTTCGGCAACTGGTTCGGGTATCCGGGCGTCATTCTCGGCGGTCTGGTCGTTGGGACACTGCTGATATTCATAAACTTCAACATATTTGCCTTTACAAAAATACCGTCATGGATTGCCGGTATTGCGCTGGCGATGATTTATGAAGCCATCGCCGTTTTCCTGAAGTCCGGTAAAATGACAAAACCGCTCATTGACGCCGAGCTGAACCGGGATTATAGGCTGCTGGGGGAACTGCCGTGGAGCATCGTGCTTTTGGTTGTGGGACTGGTCGCCGCTTATTTTATATACAACAGGACATCGGTCGGCCTGAACATCAGGGCGCTCGGTGGTAATAAGGAGGTCGCAAAGGCGCTCGGGATCAACATCCTGAAAACGCTCCTCTGGGTCGGCTTAATCTGCGGGATTTTCATTGGGATTGCTTCTTTTGTACAGCAGAGCTCTTCCGGCCGGACGACTGTCAAGACAGGCCTGACGAGCATTTATATGGTTATTCAGCCTCTCGCGATTGTCCTGCTGGCTCAGATCCTGCAAAAACGGCTCAATATCATCATCGCCGTGCCGATTTGCGCGGTCATCATTTATGCGGTCTTTAATCTGCTGACAATTTTAGGCGTGCCCTCGGGTACAATGCAGGAGGTTTTCCTGGGTGCCTTCCTCATTGCGTTCGGCATCTTCGGGCAGAGAGCCATCAAGGGGGTTGTAAAATGACCACAGAAACAATTCTCGAAATCAAAGGCCTCAACAAATATTTCGGCCCGACGCACGCCAACAAAGATATCGATTTCAGTCTGAAAAAGGGAGAAATCAAGGGGCTTATCGGAGAAAACGGTTCCGGAAAATCAACGCTCATTTCCCAAATCGCCGGGATGCACACCCGCGATTCCGGTGAGATGCTGCTTGGCGGGAAGGAATACAGTCCGCACAGCCCGATTGATGCCAACCACTCCGGAATCTCCATGGTCATGCAGGAGCTGGGTGTTGTCGGCAGCCTGCCGGCCGGCGTGAACGTCTTTTTGGGCAGAACCGGCCAGTTCACGAAAAACGGCATCGTCAACTTAAAGAAACTCAACAAAGCGGCCGCGGAGCAATTTGAAAAGTGGGATCTGCCAAAGGTGCCCATGAGCATGCTGACGGACGGCATGATGGTCGAGACAAGGAAAATCATAGAGCTCGCAAGAGCATTGTCGGTAGACCCCGAGATCCTGCTGCTCGACGAGATTACACAATCGCTCTCCATGAACAACAGAGAAAAGCTCTACAATCTGATGAGCAAACTTAAATCGATGGGCCGCTCGATTATAGTCATCACGCACGATGTCGAGGAAATGATTAAAATAACCGATACGATCACCGTTTTACGGGATGGCGCGGTTGTCGGCGAGGTGCTGTCATCTCAAACGACGCCGGAAGAGATTAAGCAGATGATGGTCGGGCGCGAAATCAGCGGTGAATATTACCGCGCCGATATGAAACCAGACTATCAAGACGAGGTCGTTCTGCGTGTCAGTAATCTGTCGGTCACAAATGAAATCGAGGATGTGTCTTTTGATATCCACGAGGGTGAGATCCTTGGTTTCGTGGGTCTGAGCGACTCCGGCATCCATACTGTAGGTAAGGCCGTATATGGTCTTTCAAAGATAACGCACGGTACTGTTTATCTGAAACCAAAAGACCTATATATTAAAAATGCAACCGAGGCTCTCGGGAATAATATGGCCTATGTGCCGAAGGACAGGGATAGCGAAGCTCTCATGATCCACGCCAGCATCCTTGACAATCTCGCCTTGCCCTCACTGAACGAGCTCCGAGGCAGCGCCAATTATCTCGCTCCCGGGAAGCTGAAGAAGCTGGCCTCCGAGATGACGCAGAAGCTCTCAGTCAAGTGCACGGGCATTCATCAGGCTATGGATGCGCTCTCCGGCGGCAACAAGCAAAAGGTTAATCTCGGGCGCTGGCTGGCCAAGGACCTGAAGCTCCTGATCCTCGATTGCCCGACGCGCGGCGTTGATGTCGGCGTAAAGGCGTATATTTATGCCCTGATGAAAGAAGCAAAGAAGGACGGCATTGCGATCCTCCTGATTTCCGACGAGCTGACGGAGGTCCTCGGTATGGCCGACAGACTGATCATCATGAAAGACGGCAGGATTACAGGCGTTATCCGAAGAGACGAAGACTTTACAGAACAATCCGTCATAGGAGTCATGATATAATGAAAAAGAAGAATATACCCCTTCAAGACATTGTTCCGTTTGCGGCATTTATTGTCATCTTCGCGTTCTTTACGATTGCAAGTAAAGGCAGAATGCTCACGTCGTTCAACCTCAGCCTCCTTCTGGATCAGTCCCTGATGACAATCGTCGTCGGCTGCGGCGCGCTGTTTGTGGTGGCGCAGGGAAGTATCGACCTCTCCGTTGGCGTCAACCTCGCTTTGTCGGGCGTCATCGCCACCTGGGTTTCCATCGCAACGGGCATCCCCATACTGATCATTCCGGTCGCGCTGGCGGTCGGGCTTATCGTTGGGCTGTTCAACGGCGTTGTGGTCAGCCGGTTTAAGGTCCCGTCCTTCATGCTGAGCATTGCGATGCTCATCGGCGTGCGCGGCATTGTCAACGCTATACAGACAGTCATCGGTACCCAATATATTCCTGAGTCTCTGCTCATTCTGGGTAAGCCCTATATCGAGTATCCCCTTTTCATCGTCATCGTCGCCATCATGGTCTATGTTTTTGAGTTCACGAAAGTCGGAAGATACAGCAGAGCCATCGGCGAAAATGAGACCGCCGCGAAGTTCGTCGGTGTGCCCATAAAGCGCATGAAGGTCGCCGCCTTTGCGATTTCCGGCCTGATGGCCGGATTCGGCTCTATCTTTTCGCTCACCTCCATCGGCGGCACCAGCCAACAGATGGGCGTTTTCTTCGAAATGAAGGTTGCGATGGCCATCTTCCTCGGCGGCGTTCTTGTGACCGGCGGCACCTCAGCGAAGCTGTATAAGGTCCTGCTTGGGTCGTTTTCAATCACAATCATTGTCAACGGGCTGGCAATGATCGGCATGTCGCAAAGCCAGATCTCCCAATCTGTCGAGGGCATTCTCCTGCTCCTTATCCTGTTTGTGACGATCCTTGCCAACCGCAGGTCGGGCAAATCTATCATAACGCTGTCGGATGAGCCGGCAAAACCAACTGCAGTTAAGGCTGTCGAAAACAAATGACAGGCTTCTGAGATAACATAGTATAAGCAAACTAAAAGCCGCTGTTATAAAAGGACCTTTGGTCCTTCACAACAGCAGCTTTTTTAATGACATTTTGAAAATTGTTTTGTTACAATCCCTCGAATAGAGTATAAATAGAGTAGAGGTATACAGAATGAAAAGCTTCGAAGAACTCTGCAGCGACAATTACAACAGAATATTTAAATATATTTTCGCGCTGACCGGAAACAGGGAGTCTGCCGAAGATTTGATTCAAGACGTGTTTACGGCGGCATTTTGCAAAGGCGACGGATTTCTGCTCCATGAAAACCCGACCGCCTTTTTATACAGGACCGCGCGCAATATGGCGCTTACATACTTGAAACGGCAGCAGCGTTACACATCTGAATATCTCGATGAAAATACCGCCGACGGCGATCTGGATTTATGCAATAAGCTGCTTTACGACCAGGACAGAGGGATTGACGAAACTGTTTATGCAGAAGGCGTCATCAGCCGTCTTGATATGACGCAGCAGGCGCTGTACAAAGCGCGTTACGTTACGCTAAAACCGATTCATGAGATCGCTCTTGAGCAGGATATCAATGAACCGGCAATGCGGATGCGCCTTGTCCGGCTCAGGCGGGAGATATTCCGGATTGTTAAAGACTTGAAGCTTGAAGAAATGTAAGTTACATCACGCAATTTCAGATATATATAAGTGTAAGGCGCCTACTCATGAAAGTTGAGGTTTTATATGAACAGCAAAACCGAGCTAACTCTTTCGCACCTCATCGATACGCTGGATTTAGCCGTCATGAACGGGGAGACTGAAAAAGCGGATGAAATTGCGGCTATCTTATTCCGTCTGCAGGGCGGTACGGAAGACGCCGCCGTCATGCCGGCGCAGTTCCCGATAGACATCGCGGCCCGCAATAGAACGCATTCCGGTGGTCGCACGGTGAAACCAAAGAGCATCAAGAGACTTATTAGTATCGCCGCAGCGGCGGCGCTCATCATGGCGCTTGGCATCACGGCGCTCGCGACGCATTTGTTCGGTCTCCGGGATATGGTTATCGGGGGTGATACAGACGCTTCCAACGTTTCGGGTGCAGCCGCGCCTGTTAGTGATGAAACAGCATTGCACGGCAGCGATTCTGAACCAACCGACCAAAATGTCGACTTGATCGCGATGCAGGGATATCCCGACAGCAATGAATACAAGGCCAGCGAGGCGTGGAATATTTTCTGCAAAAACTACGATACCGACCATAGCATCCTGAACATCGTCGGGAACAACCCGAACGAGTACACAGAAAAGTATCCGATGTACCTGGTCTACTCGCAGGAGATGGCGGAGAAGCTTGAGGAAATCATCGCAAAATACAGACTGACACTGCACACCTCCATCACCATCGCGGAGAACGCGGAGGAACTCATCCGCTTAGCCCAGGTCGGTAAATTTCTTGGAAAGGCGTCCGGTGGCGGCGTCAACACGGTGTACAGCGGCTATGTCTACAACGACCGCACTTTTCATTATGACGGTCAGGCGGTATTGGCAAACAGTTCCGTCATTGAATACCAGTTCGGCAACTATGTAAAGGGCACTTTTTCTGAACCCTGCTTGAATATCGGCAATGCGGATACATATCAGCAGTGGCAGTATACAACCAAAAGCGGCGTCAAGGTTTCACTGGCTCTGAGCGAAACGAAGTCCTTAGTCATAACGGATCGTGAGAATTCCTTTGTCATTGTCAATGTGCTTGCGGGTACAGGTGACAGCGGCTTTGGCTCAAGCAGCATCACAGCGGAGGATTTGCAGAGTTTTGCCGATATGTTTGATTTCACTCAGATAAGCTGAACACAAACGAGACTATTCAGAACAGAACGCCGACGAGCATGCGCATCGGCGTTCTGTTCTGTGGTTTTATCCTGTATAACCCAGCTTTACGTCTTTTTACACGCCCGTACTTGTTAATTCCTCATTTATGCTATATATTAAGACAAATAATTATAAACTGGTGGGTGTTTAATTTGTTTCAGGATATCGAGCCGCATCGTTTTCGCAACGAATTTATTCCGAGAGAGCCTGGCGAAAGGGATTATATTTTCATTTCCAGAAAAGACAAGGTGCTTTTTGTAGAGAACGGCGGCAACTTGTCTCTGCCGCTGTTTTATACCGTTTACGAGACGTATCCTGAAGCCTGTTGTGATCTTACATACTTGTTTTCTGTCGATGAAACAGCATTTTTCTTATCAAATCAGGACATTCAAGAGAAAGCGCAATGGCGGTATGAGCACTTAAATGTGTTCCGCCAGATTGAGCCTTCCTGGCTGGCTTTTGCGGGCGCTACGGCATCTCATCTCGCCCTTTGGTACAACACACACCGTTTTTGCGGCGCATGTGCTTCTCCTATGTCACACAAGCACGATGAGCGGGCGATGCTCTGTCCAAGCTGCGGTGTGATTGAATATCCGAAAATCGCTCCGGTTGTCATCGTCGGGATAATCGACGGCGATCGAATCCTGCTCACCAAATACGCCGCCGGCTTTAACCGTTACGCACTCGTCGCCGGTTTTGTCGAAATCGGCGAGACACTCGAAGAGGCCGCTGCGCGTGAAGTCATGGAAGAGGTCGGCCTGCGCGTCAAGAACGTCCGGTATTATAAAAGTCAGCCCTGGGCTTTTTCAGGGTCACTCCTATCCGGGTTCTTCGTTGAGCTTGACGGCAGCGATGCAGTGACGATTGATACAAAAGAGCTTTCCGAGGGCGTCTGGTTTCATCGCAAGGATATTCCACCCGGAGATTCCACCCTCAGCCTGACCTGGACAATGGTTGAAGCCTTCAGAAGCGGTGAAGCATAACAGGTTTTTATCTTAACGAACCTTACGTTCCCGTAGGGGGCGATGCCCACATCGCCCCGTCTTCACGTACCTCTGGCGGGGCCTCAGATACAAGGCTAACGGGGCGATGTGGGCATCGCCCCCTACGAATAACAAAACTGGCGGACGAAAACAAATCGCCCGCCATCCCTCTCAGGCTCCTTAGGCAAAGGAGCTGTCACCCGCAGGTGACTGAGGATTGTCCCCCGTGCCGCGTAACGCCAACAAGGTTAGACGCGCAATGCGCGCCCCTACGGCAATGCTACGGTTTTCGCAAAGTACGATACCCGCATCATCTCCCACGAATAACAAAAACTGGCGGACGATAAATCGTCCGCCAGCGAATTTTACGCTACTAATTAAATATCACTGTCAGCAGCATTTTGAAGCGCCCGTCAGCAGCGACGGCGTGCTGGATGCCTGCGGGCATGACGATGGTTTGGCCTGCCGTCACGGCGTACTGTTTGTCGCCGATTGTGATGTTTGAATTCCCCTCCAGAATCGTCACGACGGCGTCGCCGCCCGAGGCGTGCGAGCTGATTTCCTCGTTTTCGTCAAAGGCAAAAAGGGTGAGGCTGTGCGCGCTGTTTTGTGCCAGCGTCCTGCTGACGACCTGCCCCGGTTGGTATTCGACAAGCGCACCGAGCTCCAACGGTTTTTCGAATTCGATATTTTTTAAGAAATGCTTTCCCATGATGTTTCCTCCTAATTTACTCATTCCGACACGAGCCTTTTTTCACCGGTGATATCCTGAATCGGTTTAATGTTTTGCGTGACCTCGATAATACCAAGGAATTCGCCTTTGTCGTTTCGTACTGCAAAGTATCGGATGTAGACGAATTGGTCGCCCATTTTGATCCAAAAGTCCTCATTGTCTTTTTTGCCGGATTTCAGCTCCTCCGCGATTTTCTCCACGACGTGGACGCTGGCGGGCGGGTGGCAGTTGGCGACCTGCCGGCCGATGATGGAGGCGGGCCTTGCGAATATCCGCTCTTTTCCCTGTGTGAAGTACTTTACGGTGCCTTCTTTATCGACGAATGTGATATCAAACGGCAGCGTGTTGAAAATATGCTTTATTTCATCGGGTGTCAGCATGCCCGGCTCAAATCTGATATAGCCGTTTGCGGGCATCATAGCCGCCTCATCCTTTACGCTTCCTGTATTCGCCTGCATTGGTTTCCACTGATCGCCGGGTTTAATCATAAAGTAGCCGATCTCCCCGCTGTCATCTCGAATCTGGAGCCATTCATCTTCCGTCAGTACCTCCAGTACCATCGGAAACAGGATGTTTTCCTCCTTGAAGATCATCTCAGATGCCTTGTTGACGGCTTCTTCAGTCTTTTCTATGATCTGTTTGAGATCGCCTGAACTGCTGTTCAAAAGGCTTCGGGCCTCTTTTAATGATGTTCTGATCTCATCGTCGACACCCCACATCACCTTGGGCGGTGCCGTGATATCATGCTTCTCCATAAAGGGAAACAGCAAATTCTCTTTCCTCGAATAATGCCGGTCAATACCTGACAGCGACTCAAGTTCTTTGTCGAGTACCGCCATATTCAGCTTATCGCTGTTTGATTTGAGGCTGTCAATCAGCGGCTTGATTTTGTCATTCAAGAGCTTTTCAATTTCTCTATTTTCGAGCTTAAACGTGTGAACAGGGTGACCCGGCGTTTCGTCCGGCTTATGCTCCCGATGAATTTCTTCGATAGAGCCTTTGAAAACCGAGGCGTGTACATCGCACAGATTCTGTATATGCGAAACCGGCATACCTTCCTTAATAAGAGCCTGCTCCATCTCTGCTATTTCACCTGCCGTGACGCCCTTGATGAGCTCCTCGAAACGAGCCTTGACATCCTCGACGGTCTTGCCGTTATGAAGCTCTAAAATGATCTCCTTGAGCACCGTTTGCCTGTATTCCCTGTTGTTGATGAATTCACTCATTGTAAACCTCCTCACTGTTCCTGTAACGTAAAACCTTTTGACTCAAACGCTTCTTTTATTTTGTCGAGGCTGATGCCCTTCATTGCCGCGCCCTTCGGGAGGGTCATAAACCGTCCGGCCGTGCTGAGCATCCCGGGTTTTGTAATATCGGCGAAGCCGAGCTCCCGCATGACGTCCTTGACTTCGGGGTTTTCAATGCATAGCTCATGGATGGACTTCGATAAATCGATCAGCTTTGCCACACAATCATCCCCCACTCGTCTCATATAACGGGCCGGTAAGGCCAAGCGCCGCGTACTTTGGCATATTATAAGCATGAATTGCCTCATTTATGAACGCCGTCTCGCTTTCACCCACAGCAGCCGCCGGAATCCAGCTGCCGGTCTCGCCGAATGTGTTAATCGTATGAATGATGGAATCTCTTTTTTCTTCAGTACCCGCGTCAGAGCTGTCAGTAATCCTGTCATTGAAAGCACCGACAAGAGTTAATTTGTCCCGATACATCTCCATTATAACAAGCGGTTCATTGGTGTTCTGCACGGGACTCCAGGCATCGATGCCGATCTCAATGAGGTCCTCGAGAATCGGTACAATGTAACCTCCCGAATAAAGCTCGAATATGATCCCCAGCGCGTGGCAGGCCTCGACAATTTTCTTTAGGTTGGGCTTGATGAGTTCTCTCCAGTCATCGACAGACATAATCAGCGATCTCTCGGTACCGTAATCATCATGGAACTGAATTTTATCCGGCTTGTAGTATTCCGCCAGCTTTTTCAGATATTTAATCTTGTGATCAGCAATGGCGCTGAGGAGCTCAAACGAGGCCTCGGGATCAACCATGATATTGCACAGGCCGTTTTCGAAGCCGCTGAGTGAATAGAAACGTTCCCAAAGACCGTTGACCAGGACGATATTGGAGATACGGTTCTCTCTGTCCCAGGAGGCTGTGTCCTTCGATGCTCCGGCTGCCCAGTCGACTGCGTCCAAATCGGGAAAGCGAACGACATCCTTCCATTCGGTGATCTCCTGAACGACAACAGGGTCGTTTGGGTGCTGGATTTGGCCGGCCTGTCCCTCATAAAGATGCCATATAACGCCCCAACTGTCCTTATAAGCACCAAGCTGTGTCGGATATTCCTCAAGCACCGAAGGATAACAGATATCGCAATCGCTGACTGAGGGGATATAGTCAGGCACCTGATGATGGTAAGCCTTTAAAATATTATCTCTGCGCGTTATTTGTTCCATATAAATCTCCATTCCGCCGCAAAGCGGCGTCACAAATTGATAGGAAAAATCAATGGTTTTCGAATATTCTTCTATCTATAGATAAGTTTACCATATAGTCCAAATAAGTCTGTTGTTTTTCCAACGCCGATTGCCATATCACAGGCGGACGTCTCTCGTTTCATTCTATCTTTTACCGTTTTAGGTCGTCTAATGAAAATCACAAAAACAAATGTAAACAAAATGTTAAATTCTAAATTTTAAAGCATTGCTTTGGAGACGATTTCAGGGTAAAATACTGAAAACAAGTCAAATATTTACGAAAGTTGTAGAGGAGTTTTCATGAGGCGATTGGAAGACCGTATCCGCAAGGATGGCAGGGTAAAGGACGGAAGTATTCTTAAGGTAGACAGCTTCTTGAACCACCAGATGGATATCAGTCTTTTCGAAGAGATCGCCGACGAATTTTGGCGTCTTTACGGAGATAGCAATATCACAAAAATCCTGACTATTGAAGCCTCCGGAATCGGGATTGCGTGTATCGTGGCACAGAAATTCAAGTGCCCTGTGATATTTGCTAAAAAAACGAAGACAAAAAATATCGAGGGTGCTGTATACACCTCCAAAGTGGAATCATTCACGCATGGTCAGATATACGACATCATCGTCTCCAAAGAATTCCTGCACGAGACGGACCGCGTTCTGATCATCGACGATTTCCTGGCAAACGGCGCGGCTTTATCCGGCCTGGCTGAGCTTGTCACTGCCGCCGGCGCGACGCTTGTCGGCGCGGGCATCGCTATTGAAAAAGCTTTCCAGCATGGCGGAGAGACGCTCCGCGCCCAAGGCATCCGTATCGAATCACTCGCGCGTATAAAATCCATGGGTAAAGACGGCTCAATAGAGTTTTGCTGAAACCATTATAACATGCTCAACGGATAGACGCCGTTTACATTATTTTTATGGAGGAATGAACATGAAAAAAGTCCTTGCACTGGTCCTGAGTCTCGTTATGATACTCGCTCTGGCAGCCTGCGGAACAAGCACTCCCACACCATCCGCTTCCCCCTCCGCTGAAGCGTCCCCGTCGGCTGCTGCTCCTTCCGAAGCGGCGTCGGTTGCTCCCTCGGCTTCAGCTGCCACAGGCACCACACGTGAAGCACGTACTCCGATTCCCGTTGCCGACCTGAAAATCGGCGTGATTCTTGTGCACGACGAGAACTCCGGCTACGATATGTCCCATATTGAAGGCATCAAAGCCGCTATGACCGCACTGACTATTAAGGACGAGCAGGTTATCTTTAAGTACAATATTCCCGAGGACGAAACCTGCTACGATACAGCTGTTGACCTCGCCGAACAGGGCTGCCAGATGGTCATTTCCGACAGCTACGGCCACCAGTCCCACATGATGGCAGCGGCCGCCGAGTACCCGAACGTGATATTCCTGGCTGCCACCGGAGACACCGCCGCACTGGAGCCGGTCAACAACGTCGTCAATACCTTCCCCGCAACGTACCAGAGCCGCTATGTGTCCGGTGTCGTCGCCGGCATGAAGCTCAAGGAACTGATGGATGCCGGCAAGGTCACCGACCCATACATCGGCTATGTCGGCGCTTATCCGTATGCAGAGGTCGTTTCCGGCTATACAGCGTTCTTCCTCGGCGTCAAGAGCATCGTGTCGAACGCCCATATGGACGTCCAGTATACCAATTCCTGGTATGATCCCGTGGCCGAGGGTGAAGCCGCAAACGCCCTGATGAGCAAAGGCTGTGTCCTCATCAGCCAGCACGCCGATTCCACCGGTGCCCCCTCCGCCGTGCAGGCCGCCAAGGACAGCGGCAAGGAAGTATACGATGTGGGTTATAATGTCAGCATGCTGTCTGTTGCTCCCACAGCCGCCCTGACCTCCGCGCAGAACAACTGGGGCGCATTGTATACGCCCATCATCAACAAGATGATCACCGGCGAAGCCATGCCCGCCGATTTCTCGCTGGGCTACAAGGATAATGCCGTCATGATCTCCGAGCTGGGCACAAGCTGCGCTCCCGGCACCGCCGACAAGGTGGCTGCTGTTATCGCCGCTCTGAAAGACGGTTCGCTGCAGGTGTTCGACACCAAGACCTTTACGGTGGGCGGCAAAGCGGTTACCTCGTACGCGTGGCAGGATACGGACGGCGACTTCGCCGGCGATTCCGGCGAAGCCATCGTGGACGGCGTCTTCCAGGATTCCGTGTTCCGCAGCGCGCCGTATTTCGCTCTGCGCATCGACGGTATTACAGAGCTTAACTAAATCCCGTCCCCATGGAGAGAAGCAGTCTGCTGCTTCTCTCCTTTTTTAAATTTTCGGGGCCTTTTAGCCGGTTCCCCCTTTACGCGGCCGGGCGCATCTGTTTATAATGATACTTATACGCGGGCGGATCTCTCAAGACGTTCGCAAAAGGAGAGGATAATGTCTTGGAAACCGGAAAAACGATCCGAATGGTGGATATCACCAAATCCTTCGGCGAGGTAGTGGCCAACGACAAAGTCTGCCTGAGCATCCATCCCGGAGAGATCCTGGCGCTTCTTGGTGAAAACGGCAGTGGGAAAACCACTCTCATGAATGTGCTGTCCGGCATTTATCTCCCTGAGAGCGGACACATATTCGTCAATGATCAGCCTGTTATAATACGCAACCCTAAAGATGCGTACGTTCTGGGCATCGGCATGGTTCACCAGCATTTCAAGCTCGTGGATGTGCTGACCGCTGCGGAGAACATTGTGCTGGGACTGAATGAACATAAGCTCATCGACATGAGGCATGTCCGCGATCAGGTAAAGCAGATCTGTGACCGTTACGGCTTCGAGGTGGACCCCGATAAAAAGATATACAACATGTCCGTCTCGGAAAAGCAGACGCTGGAAATCATCAAGGTGCTTTACCGGGGCGCCGACGTGCTGATCCTGGACGAGCCCACCGCCGTACTGACGCCCCTGGAAACGGAAAAGCTCTTCGCCGTCATGCGCAATATGCGGACCGACGGAAAATCCCTTGTCATCATCACGCATAAGCTTCACGAGGTCATGGAGATATCCGACCGAGTTGCCGTTTTGCGCCGTGGGCGGTTCATTGGCGAAATTGCAACGAGGGACACAAATCCGCAGCAGCTGACCAATATGATGGTTGGCCGGGCAGTTTCCCTGAATATCGACAGGTCGGAACCAAAAAATATGCTGGAGCGCCTGATTGTTAAAAACCTCACGGTGATCGATTCGGACGGCGTCAAACGGCTTGACAACGTCTCCTTCACCGCATACAGCGGAGAAATACTGGGGGTCGCCGGTATAACGGGCAGCGGCCAGCGCGAGCTGCTTGAGAGCATCGCGGGCCTCCGGCACGCCGACAAGTGCAGCTCCATTCGTTTTCTGCCGCCCGACGGACCCGAGGAGGAACTGTCCGGCAAATCCTCGCTGGATATTTATAATCTTGGTGTGCATCTGGCGTTCGTCCCGGAGGACCGTTTCGGGATGGGTCTTGTTGGCTCGATGGACCTGACGGACAATGTGATGCTTCGGAGCTATAAACAAGGCAAATCCATTTTTACCGACAGAAAAACGCCCAAAGCGCTGGCCAGCCAGATCGTTAAAGATCTGGACGTGGTCACGCCCAGTCTCAGCATCCCGCTGCGCCGGCTTTCCGGCGGCAACGTTCAGAAGGTATTGGTCGGCAGGGAGATCGCCGCCAATCCCTCCCTCCTGCTGACCGCCTACGCCGTGCGCGGTCTGGACATCAACACGTCCCATACCATCTACAACCTTCTCAACAAGCAGAAGGAGGCGGGAGTCGCCGTCGTGTATGTAGGGGAGGATTTGGATGTGCTGCTGGAGCTATGCGACAGAATATTGGTTCTGTGCGCGGGCAAGATCAGCGGCATCGTGGATGCCCGGACGGCCAGCAAAGAGGAGGTCGGCCTTCTCATGACGCATCTTGGAGAGGAGGCAAAGCCATGAATAAGAAGCAAAAAAGCACCGAACCATTCGTGCGTATTTCCAAACGCGGCGTCGCCATTCCCTTCTGGAGGTCAAGCCTGATAAGGGTCATCGCCCTCATAGCCGCGCTTGTGATCTGCGCCGTCATCATATATGCCATCGTCAGGCTCAACCCCCTCAAGGTATACGGCGCGATGTTTGAAGGCGCATTCGGAACGAACAAGCGCATATGGGTCACCGTCCGCGATATCATGATGCTTCTGATCGTCGCTGTCGGTCTCGCACCGGCTTTTCGGATGCGGTTTTGGAACATCGGCGCGGAAGGTCAGATCCTTATGGGCGGCTGTGCTGCCGCAGCCGGCATGATTTACCTGGGCAACACCCTGTCCACCGTTCCCCTTCTGCTCGTCATGGTTACCCTGAGCATCATCGCCGGCGGTTTATGGGGCCTCATACCGGCATTTTTCAAGGCAAAAAAGAATACCAACGAAACGCTTTTTACGCTGATGATGAATTACATTGCCATACAGATAACCGCCTTTTTTGTGGCCCTGTGGGAAAACCCCATCGGCTCCAACACTGTGGGCGTGATCAACTCCAAGACGAAGATCGGCTGGTTCCCGGAGTTATTCGGGCAGCCGTATGCCCTCAACGTTATACTCGTACTCGCGCTGACGGTGGGGATGTTCGTGTATCTCCGCTACAGCAAGCAGGGCTATGAAATCGCCGTCGTGGGCGAGAGCGAGAACACAGCCCGTTATTCGGCTATTAACGTGGGCAAGGTCATCATGCGCACCATGTTCATCTCCGGCGCGCTGTGCGGCATCGCGGGTTTTATAGCCGTATCCGGTGCCAGTCATACGATCTCGACAAGCACCGCCGGAGGCCGGGGTTTTACAGCGATCATCGTGGCATGGTTGGCTAAATTCAACACCTTTGTCATGATCATGATCGCGGCGCTGCTCGTATTCCTGGACAAGGGCGCCATCGAGATCGCCTCGCGCTACAACCTGAATAATCATGTTTCCGAGATGCTGACCGGAATCATCCTGTTCTTCATACTCGGGAGTGAGTTCTTTATCGAGTATCAGGTCAGGTTCCGCAGCAGGGATCATAAGGAGGTTCAGACATGACCCAGATTATAGCTCTTCTTCAGGCCGGAATCATGTTCGGCACCGTCATACTGTACGGCGCCGTCGGCGAGATCCTGACCGAAAAGTCCGGCAACCTGAACCTCGGCGTACCCGGTATCATGTATTTGGGCGGCATATCAGGGCTCATCGGCGTGTTTTTCTATGAACGAAGCACCCCCGATCCCAACGGGCTCATCTGTATCCTGATCGCCCTGCTCTGCGCCTTCGCGGCGTCCGTCATCGGGGGACTCATCTACAGCGTCCTCACCATTACCCTCAGAGCCAACCAAAACGTTACCGGCCTGACGATCACCATCTTCGCCGCCGGTATTGCCAATTTCTTCGGCGGCTCCCTAAACAAGCTGGCGGGCGGCGTCGGCCAGGTTTCCGTCGCGGCAACAAGCACAGCTTTCAGAACCAGCCTGCCGTTCGCCCAGAACCTACCCCCGATTTTGAGTATGCTTCTGGGGTACGGCTTTATGGTATACCTGGCCGTGATCCTGGCGATTGTGCTCAATTGGTTTATCATGCGCACCAGCACGGGCCTCAACCTCCGCGCCGTCGGCGAGAATCCCGCCACTGCCGATGCAGCGGGCATCAGCGTTACCAAATACAAGTACCTGGCCACCTGCATCGGCGCCGGTATCTCCGGTCTCGGCGGTCTTTACTATGTGATGGATTACACGAAGGGTACCTGGGACAGCGGCGGCGGCATCGAGCGGCTGGGCTGGCTGGCGGTTGCGCTTGTCATTTTCTGCAGCTGGAAGAGCAGGCGCGGAATTTGGGGGGCATATCTGTTCGGTATGCTTTCCTGGCTCTATTTCTACATTCCGGACCTCACCCGGCGGTCCATGGAGCTATTTAAGATGCTGCCTTACGCCGTTACCATCCTCGTGCTCGTGGTCGCCTCCCTGCGCCGCAAGCGGGAGAACCAGCCCCCGGCGAGCCTCGGTGAGTCCTATTTCCGTGAGGAACGGTAAATAATTCACCATCACATTAAGAGCGGCAGACGATGTACTCGTCTGCCGCTTCGTCTTTCGTCGGGGTGAACGGGTCTGCCGTGAAGTAGTATACCGGGTCTGACATTCCTGTCAGGTCGTCGCTCCAAAAATCCTGTATCAGGTTGTAGAAGCGCAGCGCGCGGTAGAAACGGATCGGGAAATCCGGCTGGCTCTCCGTCGCACTTGTCATCTTCTCGTTCTGGCAGTCTTCACGCTCTATCGTCGCCGCGCTCGTTTTCGGCGCACTGAGCGTTATCCGCTACTATTTCCCCGTCGACTTTATTCGCCGGCGTTTTATGAGATCCTGCCGTATATTGCAACGATCATCGTACTCATTACAGTGAGCCTGCGCAAAAAAAGTAGGGAACGGTCTTGACCGTTCCTCCGCTTCTTTCACCCCGGCGTGTGGAATGGGTAAACCCATTCCCTACGGAATACCGCATACTTCGTCGGGCGGGCCATTGGTCGCCCTTTCTGATTATTTGCTTGACATAATCAGCCCGCAACCATACTATATCTATATAAATATGGTAGTTACGGCAGAGCGCGGAACAGACGTATGAACGAGGCACTGTGTGCTACAATATAAAAAGGATCTGACAAGGAGTAATTCCCGATGCAATCAATTCAGATATACAAAAAAGTCATCGAAGAGCTCGAAGCCGGACGCAAGGCCGTTGTCGTCACAAGACTCACCGGCGACGTATCAAGCCCGGAACCCAGCGAAAAGCAATTGTTCACAGAAAACGATATCGTGAATCAAGTCGAAAAAGGTCGCTATATGTTTGAACCGGCGCTGGCATCGCTGCAATCCGGCGTGCTTCAGCTTGATCGAGACACGCAGTCTATCTGTTTTGCCGCGCCGTATTTTCCCGAATCGCGCTTGATTATTCTGGGCGGCGGACATATTGCGAAGCCTCTGTGTGAATTCAGCGCCAAATGCGGGTTTTCGGTCACCGTTGTAGATGATCGCCCGATATTCGCGAACAAGCAGCGGTTCCTAGACGCCAAGAAGGTCATCTGCGAGAGCTTTGACCGGTGCTTCCCTCTTTTAAATATCAATAGCGCTGCTTTTGTCGTCATCATCACCCGAGGCCACCGCCACGACCTGGACTGCATGCGTCAGGTATTAAAGCATGAAACTGCCTATACCGGCATGATCGGCTCCAAAAGACGCGTACATGCAGCCAGAGAGCAGCTGGCGGGAGAAGGCTTCCCGAAGGCAAAGCTTGACGCCGTCCGCGCCCCCATCGGGCTCGATATCGGTGCCGAGACGCCGGAGGAAATCTCAATCTCCATTCTCTCGGAATTGATTAAGTACAAAAGAGCGATAGCAGCATCCAGTTGGCCGGAGCTTGATATAGACGTCCTGCGGGAACTTGCTTCGGAATCCGATGAGCCGCGCGCGCTCGTCACGATCCTCGAGACAAAAGGCTCAACACCGAGAGACGCCGGGGCGAAGATGATCGTTTGGCCCCACGGCAAAATAATCGGCAGTATCGGCGGCGGGTGCAGTGAGGGAGCGGTCATGCAAACCGCGTATGATGTCATTCGAGACGGCGGTTATCAGCTGATGGATGTGGATATGACCGGCGACGTCGCAGAAGACGAGGGTATGGTCTGCGGCGGGATTATGAAAGTTGCTATTGAAAAATACTGCTGAAGGCGGTTTAATAAGATACAGCCTGTTGCGCTGGCATTCGTTTACCTGGAGATTCTTCGCAGGCTCAGAATGACAAGCCGCGGGTATTTCATAGCTATAACAATATAGGTATGTTATATGGAGGACGATTTCATGCAGGACACAGAGCACGACAATCTGGAAAGCCTGGTCCGAGCTGTTGTCGGCAGCTATTCGGTACAGCCAAGCTATCTGCCGAATAAAGACGCGATCATCGACATCCTCGGTATGGTCAGAAAGATTTTATTCCCCGGATATTTTGAGAATCAAAACACGGAACTGACTGATCTCTATTTTTACGTCGGCAATCTGATGATGGAGCTCGGTAATAAGCTGCAGAATGAGATTTGCCGCGCACTTCAACATGATACATCCGTCACAGGCGAATGCGGAGATGACGCCGCGCTTTTATCCGCGCAGATAGCATATCGTTTTCTGAACGAAATCCCAAAACTGCGTGAAATTCTGCTCACAGATGTTGACGCGACGCTGGAGGGCGACCCAGCCGCCCGGAGCAAGCACGAAATTATTTTTTCATACCCTGGAATTTTCGCTATCAGCATTTACAGAATTGCGCATGCGCTGCACCTGCTGGGTGTCCCGCTTATACCAAGAATCATGACAGAGCACGCGCACAGCGTTACCGGCATCGATATCCACCCGGGCGCGGAGATTGGCCATCACTTCTTTATCGATCACGGTACCGGCATCGTCGTCGGCGAAACAACCCAGATCGGCAATCACGTCAAAATCTATCAGGGCGTGACGCTTGGGGCCTTATCCACAAAAGGCGGGCAGAGTCTTCAGGGCAAAAAGCGCCATCCCACACTCGAGGACGACGTCACCGTATATTCCTCGACATCCATTCTGGGCGGTGAAACAGTCATCGGCAGAGGTGCTGTTATCGGCAGCAACGCGTTTGTTACAAAGTCAGTTTCCGCAGAGACAAAGGTCAGTATCAAAACCCCGGATCTGGATTACAAAGCGCTGCGAAAAAAAGAGAATTGAGCTATACAAAGCGGCACTCAGAAATTCATCCGAGTGCCGCTTATATTTATTAATTGTGGTTTTCTATACTGCTTTCAAATCGGATATGAGTTTATCTACCTGATGCTGCGCATTCGGTCCCTGGGCGAGCTTAAGTATATTAGCCAATATCATTTTTTCAGCAATGACAAGCAGAAATGGATTCATCATTTCCGGAAAATTTCTGTTTAATAACGCTCTTCCTCTGGGAAAAGCAATAATTTCTTCGATTGTTACCCTGTTATTTTTTAAGTCCATTATTCTCCTTTATGTTGTCTTCACAAGCATGCTTGGTTGAATGATTAATATCTTGCCCGATCCCTATTATCATTACCATAGCTTTTGGATCTGGAACTCGGATTTTTGCGGCTGCTGTAGCTCCTGTTTGTATACTCTTTTCTGTTCATTGCAGCTGCTCTGTCAAACGTTTTCGGCGGATTCACATCAACCAACGCAACAGCCGGAAATGGATGATCTGACACAACGGCTATCTTTTTATTCGTCAGTCTTTCAATGCCTTCAATCGACTTCCGTTCAAGATTGTCACAGAAGGAAATCGCCGACCCTCCGAGTCCTGCCCGGCCGGTTCTTCCGATTCTGTGAACGTAATCCTCGGGTGCCTCGGGTATATCAAAATTGATGACGTGCGAGAGCTCGGCGATATCGATGCCGCGCGCCACAATATCTGTTGCTACTAAAATGCGCGATTTGCCCGATTTGAATCGAGCCAACGCAAGCGAGCGGGCCTGCTGCGATTTGTTGGCATGAATGACGTCGCTCTCTTCGCCAGCGTCTCGGAGCGCCTCTGTCAGCTTGTTCGCGCCGTGCTTAGTCCGTGTAAAAACCAGTGCCGAGTATATCTCGGAATTTTTCAGCAGGTGAATCAGAAGTTTCGTTTTATTTGTTTTGTTGACAAAATAGAGGGATTGTTCAATAACGTCAACAGTTGACGAAACAGGCGTCACGGTGACCTTGACAGGATTCTTCAGTAGTCTTTTCGTGAGTTTTTCGATGTCCGGCGGCATTGTGGCCGAAAAGAGCATCGTCTGTCTCTTCTCCGGCAATTCCTCGATGACGCGCTCAACATCCCGTAAAAATCCCATATCCAACATGCGATCTGCTTCGTCAAGCACAAAAATGCTGATGTTTCTCAGATCGACGACCTTTTGGTTCATCAGATCAAGAAGTCTGCCCGGTGTGGCCACCAGAATATCGACACCTGACTGCAGTGCCTGCACCTGCGGGTTTTGCGATACACCACCGAAAATAACCGTATGACGGAGTCCGGAAAATGCCCCGTATGATGAGAAGCTGCTGCCTATTTGTGCTGCCAGCTCGCGTGTTGGCGTAAGCACCAGCGTTTTCAGCAGCCGCCGTCCTTTATTTGTTTCCCTTTCGCCTGAAAGCAGCTGAATAATCGGAATAGCGAATGCTGCTGTCTTTCCCGTACCGGTCTGAGCGCAGCCCAAAAGATCCCTGCCCGCAAGCAGCGGCGGTATGGCTTCTGTCTGTATTTTTGTCGGTCTTTCGTACCCTTCTTTACTTAGCGCTCTCAGAATAGGTTCGTTGATGTTAAGTTCCTTAAATGACATTAAATCAGTTTTCTCCTTAGGTTTGTTATCTGAATAGTATGTGTTTATTTTTTGACAGTGGCTCAATATAAATTGTTCCATCAAGATTGATGGGCGGGCACTCTAAACGGAGTGTTCCACCCAAACTATAGCTGTTAAAGTGTCTCTTTATTATTGTTCATTAATATCGTCAATCAGCTGATTAAAAGAATATCTTGTCCTTTTGCCTTTGTTCGGCAGGGACATCAGATACTTTCCGATGTCTTTCTCATCAAGACTCTCGAGATATTCTATAAATACGGCCAGCCGTTCGTATTCGTTGATAGAAAAGAGCACCGCATCCGGTTGGTTGTTTTTGAGAATATATATCTTTCCCAAGCTCTCCGCTTTTTCACGGCAAGTCTTATAATTCTTGATCATTTCCGAATTCGAAACGATGGCCGATGTTGAAACATTCATAAAAATCTTCCCAGCTTATCCCGTATATATTATATATACTATATATGTGCCAATTTAAATCAGCCGCTTATCTTCAGTCAATATTTCTATTGGCTTATTATTCAAACGATTTGCGATCATCACTCTGTTCGACTGCTTTGCTCGGCTTTTCCACCTTTGGCGTTGCCTTCTTTACTGCCCTTTTTATCTTCTTGGCCAGTTCCTTTGCGGCAAGCTTTTCCTTTGCCTGTCGGTCTTCAGCTTCTCTTTGCTCCGCGGCCTTTTGCAATGCAATCCGGTCATCATTTTCTTTCATTTGCTTCACAATTACTTTGTTTTCCGGTATTAAAAAAGTTCCCAGAGCAGATGGATATATAAATCTTTTCTTTCCGTGTGTTTCACTGAATAAAACTGTCACACAATCATTTTCCTGTTCGGATATCTGACCTCTTCCGAAGACCTTATGTGTTACATATTCACCACAAAGATTCATCTATTTTCCCCATTTCAGCAAAGATTTAAGGGTGGATTCTCCAAAAAGAGCCTTCCACCCAAATTATAGCGTAACAATCATTATGAGCCTATATTATATATTACACTAGTTTTATCGTTATGTCAAACTATATTGCTCACTATTATTCGATAAATTATCCTAAGTTCGAGCGTTACATATACGCCGCAAAACCGGATTTGCGCGCACAGGACGGATAGTAACAGCCTTTGTGGTCAAAACGCTATTTATTCCTTTTATTATAGCATTTGCCGCCCGAGCTGTCAAAAACGTCTAACTTGAAGGAATTGCCGCAGTAAAGTGATTGAAAATGGCTTTTATTTTTATTTTTATATGATATAATAACTGCCAGTAATCAGCACATGAGCGCCCGTTCATGTGATAAAACCGAAAGAATACATGGGAGGCAACAAAATGGAGATTATTGTTCATAAGCATGGTGAGGGCAAACTAGCGACAAAGACCTTTTTCAGCAGCGAATTCGGCTTCAACGTCGCTTCGGTCATCGTTATGGGCCAGAAGGAATGCATCTTGATTGACTGTCAGTGGACGAAGGCGAATGCCCACAGAGTCATCGCCGAAATCATCGATACGCAGCTTGATCTGAAGGCCATCTTCGCCACCCATTCCCACCCCGACCACTACCTGGGCATGGGCGTCATCCAGCAGGCCTTCCCCAGCGCCAAGTGCTATATGCTGCCGGAGGATCTGAACCTCTACAACCTCCAGTATGAGGCGAAGCTGGACGAGTGGGAGCCCATTATGGGCAAAAACAACGTCTGCCGCAAGCAGGCCGAGAACATCATCCCCCTGACGACCGGTTATCTTGAGCTTGAAGGCGAGCGCATCGAGATCTTCGACCATGTCATGGGTGACTACAGATGGAATTCCGCCGTCTGGATTCCCTCCATCAAAACGATGTACGGCAGTGATGTCCTCTTCAATCAGGCCCACCCGTTTACCTGCGAGGTCACCGCCCCGCAGCGCGCGCAGTGGATCGCCGATATCGAAAAGATGCAGAAATACGGCGCCGAGGTCGTTATTCCCGGCCATCAGAAAGAGGGCTGCCTCTTCGACGGCAGCGCCTATAAGTACACAAAGGACTACCTAATCGCTACCGAGGAAGAGCTGGCCAGCGCGAAAGATGCCGCCAACTTCTTCTACAGCATGATCAAGCGCTTCCCCAACTCCAGCCTGGAGCTTTTGAGCAACGAGATGAACGCCGAAGTCTGGAAAGGCAACCGCCCCTGGGACTGGGTCCTCGAAACCGTCGAAACCCCGGCAATTAATCCTCTTAAAGGCTAAAGAATACTTACAAAACAGAACAGCTGCTGCATTGATGGATGCAGCAGCTGTTCTGTTTTGTCTTAACAGCATCTTTATACTACTAATAGAACCTTAACAGCATCTTAATGCTCGTTGCCTTATCTTATAACAGGAGGCGAAAATAATGAGCGAGTTTGAACAGTTAATAGATCTGGCGGCAGAAAATATCAACAGCGGCAAATACACGGAAGCCGAGCGATACATAAAATCTGCAATGAATTTGGACATTTCTGCGCCACAGCCGCATAATCTCTTCGGAATATTGCTTGAATACCGAGGAGACCGGCTCCGCGCCCTGAAGCACTACCGTGCGGCAACCGATCTGGACCCGACATATCTGCCGGCTAAGAACAATCTGTATCGCGCAGGTCAATTTCGCTATGAGATGATCAGCGCCGACTTCGGTCATAGATAGTTTTTCATTATGTCTTAAAAAGGAGAATTATATGCATATCATTGTCGTTGGCTGCGGAAGAATTGGCAGTATCGCAGCCAGGGAATTATCCGACGGCGGTGCCGATGTCGCCGTCATAGACCGAGACAGCGCAAGGCTCGCCGCGCTTGGGAGCGGCTTCAACGGTCTGGTTATAAAGGGCATTGAATTTGATTCCGACAATCTGATTAAAGCCGGTATTGAAAAGGCAGACTACCTTCTTGCCGTGACGCCCGACGATAACGTCAACATCACTGTGTCAATGGTCTCGAAGCGCCTTTTCAATGTGCCACGTGTAATCGCACGCGTCTGCTCACAGGACAAAAAATACATATATGAAAAGCTTGCGCTTGAGACGATAAATCCCACCCAGTTGGGCGTGGAGCTGCTCCTCAGCCGGATTGGAGAGAGGCCATCATGAAATCACTCATCATCGGCGGAGGCAAGGTTGGCTATTTTCTGCTCAAAACACTTCTTGAGGGCGGTTTTTCCGTCACACTCATCGAACGCGACGAAAAGAGGTGCAGAGAACTTGCCGAGGACTTCGACGTTGAAATCATCTGCGGCGACGGGACCGAAATTGATGTTTTAAGAGATGCCGGTATTGAAGACACTGCCATTGTCGCTGCTGTTACAGGTACCGATGAAGAAAACCTGGTAATCTGCGAAATAGCGAAGTTGAGCTTCAATATATCCAGAACGATTGCCAGAGTGAATAACCCAAAAAATACATCCATTTTTAAGGCCTTAGGTGTCAATAAAACTGTTTGCAGCACCGAGGTTATTGCAGGTCTTATCGAATGCGAATTCGAGAATGAGGACTACCGCATCGTGCAGGTTTTTGAGCGTGGTTCAATGATACTCGTCGAAATAACAATCCCGAGTGATCGCCACATCTGGGCAAATAAAAAGATCAAGTCCCTAGAGCTGCCAAAAGAGAGCGTCATTGCTTCCATCATCCGCGGTGAAAATGTGATATTTCCCAGAGGTGACAACGATATTCTGGTCAACGATAAGATATTGGTACTGACGAATAATAATGCAATCAATTTATTGAAAAAACAATTGCGCATGGAGGGGTATTCCCGTGTCCATTAACAGACATGAACTTAAAGGATTAATAGTAGAAATTGCATTTGGTGCCGCTTATGTCGCTTTCTTCTTTGCCGTTACCATCGTGCTCGTGGTGATATTATGAGCACGCACCGCACCAATTGCACCAGTATACGAATCATCAGCTATTATACGGGCTACGTTGTCATTGGCACCGCGATGCTCATGATCATTCCGCTCATAACGGCACTTGTGATGACGGAATGGAACGCGGTTTTTGATTTTATTATCAGTATCTCCGTTTCAACACTTGCCGGTATATTGTTTGTTCTCTTTGGCAAAGAAACGAAAGTAAATAAGCATGCGCTCAAGTGGATGCACGGTTTTGTTATCGCAGCCTTTTCTTGGCTCGTGCTCATGGTTCTGTGCTCGGTTCCTTACCTCCTGAGCGGCCATACCCGTTCGCTCCTTGACGGCTGTTTTGATGTCATGAGCGGATTTACGACGACCGGCCTCGCATTGACTCAGGATCTTGATCACCTATCCGTCTCCCTTAATATGTGGCGGCATATCCTCACCTTCGTCGGCGGTCAGGGCATGGTTGTTCTGGCACTCACCTTCCTCATTAAAAATACAGGGGGCGCATATAAGGTATATGTCGGTGAGGCCAAGGATATTGAGCTTGTGCCGAACGTCAAAGGTACGGCGAGGCAGATATGGAAGATCAGCATTATCTATTTCGTGATCGGTACAGCTGCTCTGTGGATCACTGGCGTATGCATCGGTCTAAAACCGCTCTCAGCCTTTTACCATGCGCTGTTTGTGTTTGAATCCAGCTGGAGCACCGGCGGATTTGCCCCAAACACCCAGAACATGATGTACTATCACAGCTTCATCTACGAGAGTATTACAATGGTCTTCTTTATACTGGGCTCTCTCAATTTCGGACTGCATTACGCCGTCTGGCAGAAGAAGAAAAAAGAGCTCGTTAAAAACATTGAAATGCAGAGTTTTCTAATTACGTCCTTCATCATAACCGTTCTGGCCGTCGCAGCGCTTTCGGGTTCAGGCACGTATACAGATGCAGTCTCCGCTTTCAGGCGCGTCGTTTATAATGTGCTGTCGGCCCATACGACAACAGGTTTTGGGACAATTTTCGCGCGCCAGTTCGCTAACGAATGGGGCGACAAAGGCGTCCTGCTTCTTGTAATTGCCATGCTCATCGGGGGCAGTGCCTGTTCAACGGCAGGTGGTATCAAGGGGCTTCGCATTGGCATCATCATTAAGGGGCTCATTGCTGACGTCAAAAAAATTCTATCATCAGAGCGAAGTGTCAGGATATATAAAATCCATCATATCAAGGATGTCGTGCTCGAAGACGGTATCGTGAAGTCCGCATCTCTGATTGCGATATGCTACATCGTGACATTCTCATTGGGCACTCTCATTGGGGTGTTTTACGGATATCCACTCTTAGATGCTTCTTTTGAATCCGCTTCCGTTACGGGAAACGTCGGACTTTCAATCGGTGTCACCTCTGCTTCGATGCCGGCTGTTATGAAAATATACTATATCATTGCAATGTATCTTGGCCGGCTTGAATTTCTCTCGGTATTTGCTCTTATCGGATATATTATCGGAGGGATCAAGAAGAAATGTATAAAAGCTTGATTATAATCATGCTGATCCTGGCCGTCGTGCTGCTGACAGGGACGTCCGTCCTGGCAACTGATTCGATTTCCATTAACGATCTCGTCGAGAATTCAGTTGAAAATGACGGACTGACAGTCACCGTTCAGGGTGAAGCAATCGGTGAAATCCTGGAGCGCGGCGACCACGCCTGGGTGAATTTGTTGGACGGCGGCAACGCGATTGGAATTTGGATGGCAATTGAAACGGCCAATGAGATAAAGTATTTCGGTGACCACAAAAACATTGGGGATACGCTCAGGATAACGGGCGTTTTTTCGAGAAATTGTCCGGAGCATGGCGGGGATATTGATATCCACTGCAGCAACATGCATATCGCCTCAGTCGGTCATCATATAACGGAAATCATTGATCCCTCTAAGGTCGCTGTGGCGATTATCCTTGTTGTCGTCTCTGCAACCGCGATATACTATTATTTCAAAAGGCTTATAAAAGAGCATAAATAAAAGTACACTTGATGTAATTATTTGTAGTATACTCATGGCATCTGGGGTATTTTACGCTTAAGGGATGATATTCAATGGGACAGAAGCTGATTGCGAGAAACCGAACCAGTATGAAGAGCGTTGAAAACGGCGGACTTTTGAGCGATATTCTGGTGATGCTCGGGATCATCGCGCTCTCAACGCTGCTTTCCATGCTGTTTGAGCATTTTGATTTTCACGAGTCGAATATCATCATCATTTTCATCCTTGGCGTCTTCTTTGTATCAAAGCAGACCAGCGGGTATTTTTATGGCATATGCGCTTCTGTATTGAGCGTGTTAGCCTTTAATTTCTTCTTTACAGAGCCGCGGTACACCTTCAGGGTATACGGCCAGGAATACCTCATTACTTTTCCCGTTATGCTCATCGTGTCGGTTATAACATCTACACTCACGACAAAGGTAAAGCGCGAATCAGAGCTGTCTCAAATGCGGGAGAAGCGGAACGAAATTTTGTATAACATCAGCAGAAATCTGCTGACGGCCAACAACATCGACCAGATCGTTTCCACAACCGCTGTCAACATATCAAATATCTGTAACGGCAACGTCATTATCTACATGTGCGAACAAAATAACGCGTTGTCGGAACCGTTTGTCTATTCAATCAGCGATTTTGACGTTAAAAAGCTGCTTTCGGAAGAAGAAAAAAATGCCGCTATGGCTGCCGTCACGCATGGTGCTGTCGTTGAGTCAGCGATTTATTATGTACCCATCGTCGGCCGAACAGCACCGTTCGGCGTCATCGGCATTGACGGCGTTACCCCGCTCACCAGCGAACATAAGCTTTTGCTCAGCGCTGTTTCGGCGCAGGCCGCGCTGTCGATCGAGAGAGAAATGTCAAATAAAAAGCAGCAGCAGTCGCACCTTGATATGCAGATCGAAAAGGTCCGAAGCAACTTATTGCGTGCGGTTTCGCACGACCTCAGAACGCCGCTGGCTGGCATCGTGGGATCCTCAAGCACCCTCCTGGAAAATTGGAATATGATTGATGACCCGGCGAAGACGACGCTGATATCTGATATTTACGATGACGCGCAGTGGCTATCCAATTCAGTCGAAAATATTCTGGATTTGACAAAAATCGAAGACGGCAGAATTGAAGTTCGGAAAAATCCAGAGGCTGTCGAAGAGGTCGTCGCCGAAGCCGTCGGAAGAATCAAAAAGCATTCTGGAGGCAGGAGAATCATTACCAAAATCCCTGATGAGACAGCGCTCGTCACTATTGATTTTGTTCTGATGAAACAGTTGCTTGTCAACCTGCTAGACAATGCCGTCAAGTTTACAGACGATGATTCTGAAATAAGTGTAAAAGTATATATGGAAAATTCAAACGCCGTATTTGAAGTGTCGGACAACGGCCCTGGAATACCGGAGAAGGATCTGCCTTTTGTGTTTGACAGGTTTTACACTGCTCAAAAAGGCCGAAGCTCCCGCAAAGGCATGGGTTTAGGACTTGCCATCTGTAAATCCATTGCCATAGCGCACGGCGGGAGTATCACCGCCTCAAACAGGGAATCCGGCGGCGCTGTCTTTAAAGTGTCAATACCGATTGGAGCGTGAAAAGCGATGAGAACGAAACCGCTCATTCTTGTCGTTGAAGACGACAAACCAATCCGCAATTTCATATGCGTCTCATTAAAAGCGCAGGGCTTTGATTATCTGGAAACAGCGACCGGTAATGCCGCCATCGCCATGATCGCCTCACACAATCCCGATATCGTCATACTCGATTTGGGTCTCGGTGATATCGACGGGCTCACAATTATCAGTGAGGTCAGAAAATGGTCCAACGTGATCATCATTGTTGTCTCAGCCCGCGACCTGGACAGGGAGAAAACTGAAGCGCTCGATCTGGGCGCTGACGACTATTTGTCAAAGCCGTTCAGCGTAACGGAGCTCATGGCAAGAATACGAGTCTCGCTCCGGCATCTTGAGCTTATAAAAGGTTATGGGGCCGAAGGGCAAAAAGACTTTCGCGTCGGTGATCTGCATATAGATTATGTCAAACGATTGGTTAATCTAAAAGGCCAGGAAATCCACCTAACCCCGATTGAGTACGACCTCCTGGTTCTGCTTTCAAAGAACGCCGGCAAGGTATTAACGCATCATTACATTCTGAAAGAAATCTGGGGCTCATATACCGGCAAGGACACGCAGTCCCTCAGGGTTTTTCTCGCTTCGATCCGCAAAAAGCTCGAAACCAATCCCGCCCAGCCTGTATACATCGTGACCGAAGCAGGCGTCGGCTACAGAATGGTCGACGAGCTATAAGTTCCCCCGTGCCGCCAAAGCATTAACGCATCACCGCGTGAAGTTGTAGCGCAAAAGCAGATAAACATCAAATCAATACTATACTAATATTACACGCGGACTGAATCCAAGGTGCTTTCTCAAGACTGTTCTGAAGGAGTATGTTATGAAATTATACATACAGCAAAAGGTGTTTTCATGGGTAGATCGGTTCACAGTAAAAGATGAGACCGGTCAGGATAAGTATTACATTGAGGGTGAATTCTTTTCATTTGGAAAAAAACTGCATGTTTACGATATGGCCGGCAGACAGAGCGCTTACATACAGCAGAAGGTATTCAGCTTCCTGCCGCGCTATTTTGTGTTTATTGATGAACAGCAGGTGGCGGAAATTGTCAAAGAGTTTACTTTTCTGCATCCAAAATACAGTATTGAGGGTCTTGGATGGGAGATAACCGGCAGCTTTTGGGCACACGATTATGAGATTGTTCAGAGTAACCGACCTATCGTGACGATTCACAAGGAATGGATGACCTGGGGCGATTGTTATGAACTGGACATCGCTGATGAACGTGATGAGATCGTCGCCCTATCAGTAGTGCTCGCCATCGACAGCGTTATGGCCTCTGAAGCCGCATCGTCAAACACTTAAAACCGGACAAGGGGACGGTTCATTCGTCTTGTTTCACCCGGCTACCACCCTGTTCTTTCCATACTCTTTTGCTAAGTAAAGTAACTGGTCCGCTCTGCCTATAACCGACTTTGCATTTTCTCCATAAACAAATGCCGTAACGCCGAAACTGCAAGTGACGCTTTGTTTAATCCTATCGTGTTTTATCAGTTCAAGATGCTCTTTGACACGCTTAGCGAGCTCTGTTGCTTCATGTAATGTCGCGTCCGGCATCACGACAACAAACTCCTCGCCCCCCCACCTTGCCAATATATCGTCTTTTCGTATTATTTTTCTTGTAACATTAATGATATTCACAATCACATCGTCTCCTACAACGTGTCCATAAGTATCATTAATTAGTTTGAAGTTATCTATATCAAACATAATAACCGAGAAAATCATGTTCTCCCTGCAAGTGCTTTCTAATATGTCGTCGCATGATTTTCGATTATTTATTTTTGTCAGTTGGTCAGTATTTGCAAGTTCCTCTAACTGTAATGCCTTCGTAAAAGCGTTTCTTTTATAAATATTGATGCTATAAAAAAGTATACTGACAATAGCGGTGTTCCAAAAAATATAGACGATCGTAATAATTCTTTCACTTAACGACGCTGTTGCGCATAGTTGTGGTGTTACTATTAGGTAAACCGCAAAGCAAGCCAAAGAAAAGCATAGATTTAAGATCCATCGATTCGGCATGACGAATATACATGTAGATAATATGACAAGGTTGAACGTCTCAAACATTATGGGTAATGGTGCAAAATAAAAGGCGACATATATATGAACTGCATATATAACAAACGCAAATGCAAAGATTAACCTGCTTATTACTTTAACATCCTTTACTTTTTTCAAAGCAATAAAGAGTACTATGCCAAGTATAAAAATGCCTATCCTTGTTATACCAGAGAGAACTAATACTTCAGTAATAACATCTTTTCTGAATAAATAGTCTGGAATCCCAAACAGAAGATTAATGATGGTTGAAAACAATGTCACATATCTTATGATCTTCAAGCCTTCTCTGATTTCACCTTCACGGAATTTGTCTTCAATTTTTTGATCTTTAAATTCTGCTAATATATTTATCGTATATTCCATGCATATCACTTCCTCAAAGGTACTTCCATATTTCATTATCTATAGATCAATAACAACATTTACTTATGTTACTAAAGTTGGGTTAATTTGAATTGTTATATTAATTTATAACATATGCGTTAATAAAAAACAAACTATTACGCGGCGTGACAAGGGACGGTTCATCCGTCCTGTTTTTTTCTCTTATCAGGCGGGCAGATTCCGGCAGTCACACAAAAGCCTCACGCGCTGAGGCAGCACCGATACTCATGCGGTTTATTGAAGATATCGCCCAACAGAGCACGCCGTCGAAAAGACCCTGCCGCTAACTTGCGGCAGGGTCTTTGTCATTGGCGCTATCGGGACGCGTCATTTTTTGAAGCCTGGCCCCATTGAACAAAAAGCCAGCGTCAGTTCTATATCAGTCATCCGCCTCGACTCCAGTTTCCCTGCTGTCGCCGGATTGGGGTACGGGAAATTCATCGCGTCGAAGACGTCGTTTATGATAATGCCGGAGCCGTGCAATTCTTCCGCGTGCAAAATGCAATAGACCATGGCCGCGCCGCCGGCCTCCGGCGGAATCATGCCGTTGAAGCCGGGCATCGTGAACATGGATATATCAAATTTCGGCATCTCCACGCCTTCCGGCGGGGGTGGTAATTTGGAAAAGTCGATGCGCATCACGCCCGCCGGTGTCATGCAGAACACGTTGACGCCGGTATCCTTCACTTCATTGGCAAGAGACATCACAATGGACGTTGCCGCTGCCTTACCCGCGCAGTAAATACTTCCGCCCACCATCGGCGGCGCGTAGTGAAATTGCGTCGCGCTGTACGTCACAACGCCGTGCTTGCGCTCCATCATTCCCGGCACAAATTCCTTAATGGCAAGCATAACTCCGCGTCCTGAGATCGCGTAGGACGCGTCGAGATCACTGATTGGCGAGCCTAATACGGGACCATTAAGACGCATATTCATGGCGTTATTCACGAGAATATCGACTTTGCCGAACTTCTCGAACGCCTTCTCCGCCAAGTTCTTGACATCGCTCTGCTCGGTTATATTCGTTTTGACAAACAATGCCGTGTCAGGACCGTTCTCGGCGTTAATCACGCGCTCTGTCTCAAGCCCCGCCTCCGCGTTTAAGTCGGCGATGACTACCTTGGCGCCTGCCCACGCAATAGCGCGCGCATAGCCCAAACCGATATTGCTTGCGCCCCCTGTAACGACCGCGACCTCGCCTTTGAGCGCGTCTTTCTTCAGCCCCGCATACTCCAAATCCATCGGCTCAATGTTGAGAATGGTGCTCGTAACCGCTTTTGCCGTCGCTGTTTCCGCTGCCATATGTATTCTCCTTTACAAACAAACTTATTTGATGTCAGTATGGCAAAATATACGTAAAAAGTCAATATTTTCAGTGTCTCTCAACCGGCGCGAGGATTCATTATGAGACCAGAGCTCTGCGCTTCTTCCAGATGCCGCTATAATAATAGATGACGCAGATCGTCGTATTGACATAAGCCGCAAGACCATAACCCAAAAACCAGCCCATGAGCCCCATGTGAAATACATTTGCCAGCAGAAGGCTGATAACGATCCTGCTGACGAAGCCGTCCAGAAGCGCGATGACCATCACAAGCTTGGCGTGACCGATGCCCTCAATAAATGCTTGGTAGGGACACATCATCGTCGTAGCGGGTAGGGATATGACAAGTGCCAGCATGAACATCGGTGCCATGTCCAGCACGTTCTTGTCAGAGGTGAAGATGGCGTATATCTCCCTTGGGAAAAAGAAATACACCGACATGAAAACCACGGCAGATACAGCGCAGATAACAGCGGCGATGCTGACTGTTTTTTTGATCCTGTCGATTTTCCCGGCACCCATGTTCTGTGCGACCATCGTGGCGCAGGCCATCATAATGCCTGCGACGACGACCCACGGTATCTGCTCTATTCTTGTGCCGGTACCGAAGGTTGCCGAGGCTGTGAGGCCATACATGTTTATATACTTGTTGACGAATAGCATTGATATACTTATTGCGCTGTTTTGCAAGGCAAACGGTATCGCGAGATTCAGGAGCTTCTTGAGGTATACCTTATCGACTCTGAAGCTCTGCCACTTAAAATCGAAGCCGAAGGCGACTCTATTCTTATACAGATATCTGACAGATATCGCAAAAGATGTGGCCTGGCCGATCACAGTGGCTGTCGCGGCGCCGGTGATACCCCACCCAAAAACGGCGACGAAAAGGACGGCAAGCACAAGATTCGTTCCGGCGGCTATTGCCACGAAAATAAGCGGATGCCTTGAATCGCCCATTCCCCGAAGGATGGACGAAACCAGATTATATCCGAAGGTAAAAATCGTGCCGGTGAATACGATGGTCAGGAATTTCACCGCATCGTCGAAAGCTTCCGGTGGTATGCTGAGCAGCCGAAGAATCGGCTTTGTGAAACAGAGCCCGAAGATGGTCACAAACAATGCGACGATGAAAATGGAGCAGGTTATGGTCCCGATTGTTTTTTGCAGGTCGTCGCGCCTGCCCGCGCCGACAAGCTGGGATATGATGATCTGCCCGCCGTTTGTGAAGCCCATGCAAAGCGCAGTGGTTAACCATATGAGCTGTGATGATGTGCTGACGGCGCTTAGGCCGGCACTTCCAACATACTGACCGACGATTGCCATGTCCACCATGCTGTAGGTTGTCTGCAGCAGCGTTGATAGCATAAACGGAAGCGCAAACATCATCAGCTTTTTCGTGACGCTTCCTGTGGTCAGATCGTTTATTAATTCCTTGGACATTCGTTTCCTCCGGTTTTTTCTTTAGCAAGACAAGGGGACGGTTCATTCGTCTTGCCTCATACACGAAACAAGAACCGCCTCCCAAAAAACGAGACTGACACCACTCGATAAACGGCGTCAGTCTGCGTCAACAAGTACTTATCTTATCTTGTTCTATACAATCCAGTCGATCCAAAACCATGCCTTTTTGATACCGGCTTGCCGAGGATCTCCGATAGAATAATTCCACGAACCATTTGATCGGCCGTCATTTCAAAATGCAGAGGGTTTTTGTCCGTCACTTCCGATACGGTTTTAGTCGTGGTTTCGGCTTTATTCGGAGATGGTTTGCTGACCACTTTATTCTTGGCTGACGCTTTATTGTTGCTCACGGTGCCCATTCGTTTTATGCCTCCTCATTTCTTTGCTGACAAACAGGTTATTTCGTTGGCGGGTTCAACTCCTCGGGTTTACCGGCGTTGGCGATTGAACCTCTCATCTGGGTGTCAGAAATGACGTTCTGCATATTATAGTAGTCCATGACGCCAAGCTTGCCTTCGCGTAATGCCTGTGACATTGCTTTGGGTATCTCGGCTTCCGCTTCAACCACCTTCGCGCGCATTTCCACAACGGCCGCTTTCATTTCCTGCTCACGTGCAACAGCCATCGCCCGTCTCTCCTCCGCTTTGGCTTGGGCAATGCGTTTATCCGCTTCAGCCTGATCGGTCTGCAGCTGTGCACCAATATTACGCCCAACATCGACGTCGGCAATATCTATCGATAGAATCTCGAATGCAGTGCCGCTGTCAAGGCCTTTACTCAAGACTGTCTTGGAAATACGATCCGGATTTTCCAGCACTTCCTTATGTGTCATTGCTGAACCGATTGTTGTAACGATGCCTTCTCCAACGCGCGCGATGATGGTCTGCTCACCGGCACCACCGACCAGACGATCAATATTGGCACGGACGGTGACCCTCGCCTTGGCTTTGAGTTCAATTCCATCCTTGGCAATTGCCGCCACCAGAGGTGTTTCAATAACCTTTGGATTGACACTCATTTGCACTGCTTCCAAAACATCACGCCCTGCCAAATCAATAGCCGCAGCCCGCTCAAAGGGCAGGGGAATTTCAGCGCGCTGTGCGGCAATTAACGCATTGACAACCCTGTCAACATTACCGCCGGCGAGATAGTGCGCTTCAAGCTGATTGATATTCAAATCGAGTCCGGCTTTTATTGCTTTAATCAGAGGATTTACAACCTTAATTGGCGCGACTCGGCGCAAACGCATACCGATGAGATTGAAAATGCCAACCTTGACACCTGCAGCTGCCGCAGAAATCCAGAGCCTTACCGGAACAAAGCTAAAAAACAAGGACAATACAACAATGATGCCTGCAAGGATGAGCACATATAGAAATAAATCTCCCATAAAAACCATTCCTTTCACTTCGACTATTGACTGAATACTTAATCGATTTGTTTAACAACGATGCGTCTTCCCTCTGTCTGGACAATCTTTATTTTGGTGCAGGGTTCAATGTATCCCCCGTCCGAAACCACATCAAGCCGCTGCCCTTCAAATTCACCGATTCCTGAAGGCCGAAGAATTGAAATGGCGACACCTTCCTTACCGACAAGGTCCGTCGAATCGGCCGTACTGCTGAATCCATCCTCCCGCCTCGAGGCCGATCTGAGAATCAATTTCTTTGACAGCTTCCCTTTTTTTGCCGAGCGCAGGACTATCGCAAGCAGCAGAGCGATCAATGCGATCAGTATGACTATCATAATAAAAGCTTCAAGCGGTGTCCGTGCCGTCAAAATAATACCGATGATCATAAGTACGATTCCGCTGCCGCCCGCAATCCCAAATCCGGGCAAAAACATTTCAGCAATCAGCAAAACCAGACCAAGAATTAAAACGATCGCCTGCAGCGTCCCGATTCCTGTAAAAAAACTGAAGATACCTGCCAACACAACTAAATTCATATAAATACCCCCTTTCCAAAAAAATAAAAGGGCAGTAAACTTCATCAGAAGCTCTCCACCCTTAAAGCTCAAGTCTTGAAAGCAGTGAACTGCTCCAACCGCAAACCATTATATATTATAGTATACATCAAGCCGGGCTTTATGTCAATTTCTTCTAAAACAATAGATTAAAACCGATAGCTGTCCATTTAGAAAGCCATCGGTTTTTATTTGCCGCTGTTTAATTATTTACTTATATT
This sequence comes from uncultured Eubacteriales bacterium, assembly GCA_942492735.1. Taxonomy (GTDB): domain Bacteria; phylum Bacillota; class Clostridia; order Oscillospirales; family Oscillospiraceae; genus Sporobacter. The sequence goes on along the minus strand of OW818648.1, from coordinate 1,459,903 downwards.
TGTGCGCGTTGGCCAGGACCATTTCCTTGACCTTCATGAGGCGGACCTTTGTGGAGCGGTCGTTTTCCTCGAGCTTCATGGAGATATACTTGATGTTCGTCCGCATCTCGGGAATCATGACATACTCCAGCGCGTTGACGCGTCGGCGGGTCTTTTCGATCTCGTTGGCCAAAAGCTGCATCGTCTTTTCGACCTGCGCAAGCTCCAGCATATCGCTGAAAACGTTGGCCATGGCCGATAGCGCGTCGTCGAGCTCTCCGGAGGTCTGGGCGAAGCCGTAGGGGTAGATTTCGGAGGCATTCGTGTTCTTCGTCGTATACTTGTAAACCGGAATATAAACCGACATGATATTGCGCAGAGTCATATCGAGCTCGACGCTCTGTCTCGGGTACAGCAGAGACTGTTCGAGCATCTCGGGCGACATGATGGCCGAAGCCACGGCAAGCGCGCGGTTGGCGGCGCTAAGTCCCTCGTCGACGCGTGTACGCAGCTCTCTGTTGCGCCTGACAATTTCAAGAAACTGGCGCATCAGCTCATCGCGCTTGTCTTTTAAGAGCTTGTGGCCGCGCGTGGCAGTCTTCAGCCGCGTTTTAAGGCGCGTGAGCTCCATGCGGGTCGGCGATACTGTTTTAGTTGCCATTTGGAATCACCTCTTAGTCCTGTTCAGAAGGCAAATACTTCGCAATGAGTGCCGTTTTAATACGCTTGAGCTCGGCTTTGGGGAGGATCGACAGAAGCTCCCAGCCCAGATTCAGCGTCTCTTCGATGGACCGGTTTTCATCGTAACTCTGCATAACGTAGCGTTTTTCAAACGCGTCGGCGAATTTTGCGAATAGGATATCCGTCGGCGACAGCGCGCTTTCGCCGAGAATCGTCATTAATTCCTTTGCGTCCTTACCGGAGGAGTAAGCGGCAAAGAGCTGGTTCATCGTGTCGGCGTGGTCTTCTCTTGTCTTGCCCTTACCGATGCCCTTGTCCTTCAGACGCGACAGGGAGGGCAGAACATCGATGGGCGGCGTGATGCCCTTTCTGTAGAGATCGCGGGACAAGATGATCTGACCCTCTGTGATATAGCCGGTCAGGTCGGGTATCGGATGCGTCTTGTCGTCCTCCGGCATTGTGAGGATTGGGATCATCGTGATCGAACCGGCTTGACCGATGCGGCGTCCGGCGCGTTCATACATTGTGGCAAGGTCGGTATAGAGATAGCCGGGATAGCCGCGGCGTCCGGGAACCTCCTTGCGCGCGGCGGAAACCTCACGCAGTGCCTCGGCATAATTCGTAATATCCGTGAGGATAACGAGCACGTGCATGTCCATCTCAAAGGCAAGATATTCGGCTGCGGTCAACGCCATACGCGGTGTCGCGATACGCTCGACAGCCGGGTCGTCGGCCAGATTCGTAAAGAGGACTGTACGGTCGATTGCGCCGGTGCGGTTGAATTCCTGGACGAAGTATTCGGCCTCCTCAAAGGTGATGCCGATTGCGGCGAACACGACGGCGAAATTCGCCGATTGATCGCCGAGGACCTTCGCCTGACGCGCAATCTGGGCAGCAAGCTGCGCGTGCGGCAGGCCGGAGCCCGAGAAGATCGGGAGCTTCTGTCCGCGTACCAGGGTGTTGAGTCCGTCAATCGCGGAAACTCCTGTCTGAATAAATTCATTCGGATAATCGCGCGCCGCCGGGTTCATCGGCAAGCCGTTGACATCCTTATGCGATTCGGCAAGAATTTCGGGGCCGCCGTCGATGGGCTGTCCCATTCCGTTAAAGACACGGCCGAGCATGTCGCCCGACACGGCCAGCTGCAGCGGGTGGCCGAGGAAACGGACCTTTGACTGGGCAAGGTTGATACCGGCGGCACTTTCGAAAAGCTGCACGACGGCCGTATCTCCGTTGACCTCAAGGACCTTGCAGCGGCGGATATCGCCGTTTGGCAGCTCAAGCTCAGCCAACTCGTCGTAGGTCACGCCTTCGACGTCCTTGATCATCATAAGAGGACTGACGATTTCACTTATCGTACGGTATTCTCTGATCATTATTCGTCGCCTCCTTCAATGATATCAGTAATCTGGTAAGCCATCGACTCGGCGATGTGTGTATATTTCTCTTTATACTCGTCGGCTTTAACCATCTTGGCGCGGCCGATCTGCTCTCTTGCTTCGATTGAAAACAGCTTTTGGATGTCTGTGACGCCCTTGTCAAGCGCGTCACTGCTCAGCGTGTTGTACTTCAGAATGAGCGCAAGCAGCATGCCCTGCTTATCGTAAGGGGTATAGCTGTCGAGCTCCTCAAATGCATTCTGCTGCAGGAAGTCCTCGCGGATCATTTTGGCCGTTTCAAGCGTCAGTCTGTCAGGCGCCGAGAGCGAGTCCTGGCCGACGAGCCTGACGATTTCCTGGAGCTGTGATTCCTCCTGCAAAAGTGCCATGGCGCGCTCACGGTTCGTCATGAAATCGCGTCCAAACGTGCTGTCGTACCAGGGCTTCAAGGTATCCAGATAGAGAGAATAGCTCGTCAGCCAGTTGATGGCCGGGAAGTGGCGGGAATACGCGAGGGAAGCATCCAGTCCCCAGAAGACCTTGACGATCCGCATCGTCGCCTGCGAGACAGGCTCAGAGGTATCGCCGCCCGGAGGAGAGACGGCGCCGATTGCCGTCAGGCTGCCGCGTCTTTTGTCGCCGCCGAGGCATTCGACGGAGCCGGCGCGCTCGTAGAACTGCGCCAGACGTGAGGCGAGATAGGCAGGATAGCCTTCTTCGCCGGGCATCTCCTCAAGACGTCCGGACATCTCGCGCAAAGCCTCAGCCCAGCGGGAGGTCGAATCGGCGATAACGGCAACGTCATACCCCATATCGCGGAAGTATTCAGCAATCGTGATGCCCGTATAAATTGACGCTTCACGCGCCGCAACAGGCATGTCCGATGTATTGGCAATCAAAACCGTACGCTTCATCAGTGGTTCGCCGCTGCGCGGGTCCTTTAATTCCGGGAATTCCATCAAAACGTCGGTCATTTCGTTTCCACGCTCGCCGCAGCCGATATAGACGACGATATCAACGTCCGACCATTTGGCCAGCTGATGCTGAACGACCGTCTTACCGCTTCCGAACGGACCGGGAACGGCAGCGGTGCCGCCCTTTGCGAGTGGAAACATCGTGTCTATGATACGTTGGCCGGAGCATAGAGGGGTGGTCGGCATGGATTTGCGTACATACGGACGGCTGACGCGTACAGGCCACTTCTGCAGCATTGCGACCTCCCGGAGCGCGTCGTCGGCTGTCCTGATTTTGCATATGATCTGCGTGATGTTAAACGACCCTGCGTCAATCGATTCAATCACACCGACAATGCCGTGAGGCACCATGATTTTATGGAGACACCGTCGCCGTTTCACGCACTGTGCCGATGATGCTTCCCCCCGTCACGGTGTCGCCGACCTTTGCCGTGGGAACAAAATCCCACATGCGCGACCTGTTCAGCGCCGGAATATCGACGCCGCGCGATATGGTTGAGCCTGTCAGCTCACGCACCTCCCGAAGAGGGCGCTGGATTCCGTCGTAAATATTGTCTAAAAGGCCGGGCCCAAGCTCAACAGACAGGGGAACGCCGGTCGTGACGACCTCTGTGCCGGGGCCAAGGCCGCTCGTTTCTTCGTAAACCTGGATTGAGGCGGAATCTCCGGTCATTGTCAATATCTCGCCGATAAGCCGCTGGCTGCCGACACGGACGACGTCCGCCATGTTTGCGTCGGCTAATCCTTCCGCAACGACAAGCGGACCGGAAACCTTAACGATTTTTCCGCTCATTTAATTACCTTCTTTCCAATGCAAATTGTGCAATTTGCGTGTAAATGGCGTTTTATAAGATGTCTGTGCCGATCGCGCGTTTTACAGCTTCATGCAGCGCTGTCAGGCCCTGCCCTGTCGAACCTTCCCTGCCGGGTATCAGGATCACGGCGGGAGTCACACTGTTTTTAAACTTGTCGATTTCAACACGAAGTGCGCAGGCGAGCGTCTCCTCAAGGTAGATGATCGCATATTCAGCCTCAGAATCTATTGATGTGAGCTGATGAAGAATATGCTTGGCGTCCTCCGCGTTGGAGACCGGAAACGTCTCGAGACCGAGTGCACGAAAGCCCATAACCGTATCCGAGCCGCCGATGACAGCGATTTTATACATAGCTGTTACGCAGCCTTTCCCGGATCACCTCCGGCGTGATGCCGGAAAGCTTACCCGTTAATATCATCCGGATTGCTGTTACCTCTGTTTCGAGCGCGGCCAAATACGCGAATACCGGCGGTATTCCAAAGCTGACAAGCTTTGATTTTGACATATAAACTGTTATGGCGTTGTCGCATTCCAGCTCAAATCGGGTCATCTGCCCGCCGACAACGGCAGCGATTCCTAGGCTGGCTGCTTCAGCGAGAAGTCCCGATGAGAAAATATCGGTCAGCTCTTCCCCTGTCGGAGAGAGCTTCGTCAGACGTTCTGTTTTCACATTTCCGCCGTCGATGACTGCCAATTTCAGGAAATCCATGTCGCGGTTCATACGGAGTGTTCTGACCGCTGTTCTGAGGTTGGCGCTGTCGATTAAAAGACGTACGTAACCGGATATAAAGTCATCGCCCAGCTCTTCGGCAATACCCAAAAGCTCACTGTAATAAATCTTGTCGATTTTGATATCGGCAAGCTGAGGGTTTTTTGTTCTGGAGAGGATGCCGAGGGATTCGCTGATCGCATGGGTCATAGACTTGGGCAGCGCGCCTCTGTCGCCCGTATTGAAAGCCTCGGTCAGGACATTGGCGGCGACGCGGCCGGACTCGGACAACAGCTGACTGCCGTCCGAATTCGCACCCATGGCCTTGACCAAGACCTTGATGTTGTGGTAGTCGAATTTGAGTCTGAAGATGTCTGTCATTTTTTTAGCCTGATCATGATTTGAAATCTCCGTGAGAATCGCTGCCCTATGTCCGCTTAAAACAGCGTTGAGCTGAGCTGCGTTCATCTGGGACATATCGGGATAACCGCAGTCCATCAAGAGCTTCGCCGCCTCGTCGAAATCGGACGCATCGAGCATGCGGTTTTTCCTGTCGGCGCTCGGCATCTTTGATTCCCGGGCACGGAGCATAGACGTCAGAAACAAAAATTCTGTATCTTTTAGCTTTTTTTTAGGCAAGTTCTCTCCTCCCCGGTGACTTAATCGAACAGTGTGCCGGCCACTTTTGCCGACATCTCATTTTTTAAGCGCATGACGAGCGTGTCAACACTGCAGTTGACCTCAATATCACCGCTGCTCAGGATGAGGCCGCCGCGGATATTGCCTGTCAGCTCGGACAGCTTTAACGAATGCGTCTTACCAGCCGCCGCGAGGGCTGCGTTTGCCTTGCTGCACACCGTTTCGCCGATGGACGTCCTGTCACCCACGGACAGAATGACCTCTTCGCTGCCGGTCCGGGATGCGGACACGGCGAGGCGTACCAACAGGGCAGTGTAGTCGTTCGCCGGCAGTTCTATGAGCATCGATACAGCGCGTTCGAACGCGAGAGAGACCATCTCCTGCTTTGCTGTAAGGATCTGTTTTTTCGACTCAAGCACCGCGGCATGGCCGAGACGGTCAATGCGGACCTCGGCATCCTGTTGGCCCTTGCTCAAAATCTTCGCGGATTCGTCCTTTGCTGCCTTTTCGTATTGTACCCTTAACTCATCGCACTTTTTTAAAGCCTCATCCGTTATCGCTTGACCTTCAGCGTCAGCGTCGGCCTTAATATGGGTGATGATCTTATCGATTCCATTCATATTACGCGTCCATTTCAGATGTTCATGAGTATTAATATAGACACCAGCAGCGAAAGAATGGCATAGAACTCAACAATGATGCACAGCGTCATGCCCTTTGCCCAGTCATTCGGCTTTTTAGCAACGATATTGACGCTTGCGGCAGCGACGCGGCCCTGTGCAATTGCGGAAATCCAGCCGCCAAGAGCCATGGGGATACAGGCGACAAAGAAGCCGAAACCTTGTGTTACTGTAATTGTTGTAAGGTCTGTGCCCGCGAATACGCCCATCTGCAGCATGCAGATGAAGGCTGTAACAAAGCCGTAAAGCCCCTGCGTGCCAGGGATAACCTGAAGGATCAGGATTTTCGAAAACTGCTTGGGATCCTCGCAAAGAAGACCTGCGCCGGCTTCACCGGCGATACCTGTGCCCTTGGCACTGCCGATGCAGCATAAAACAGCAGCGATTCCTGCGCCTAAAAAAGCCAATGCGGCTCCGCCGAAAAGATCAAAAAAACTTGCCATTCCTAAATTTCCTCCTTAAATAATATCTACATAGTTGGTATTGATTCGAAGTGGAGAGAATTCCCTCCCGCCATCCTTATAGAACTTGCCGAAATATTCAAGATACTGAAGCCGCGATGTATGCACGTATGTGCCGACTATATTGATTGCCATATTGAAGGCATGTCCGAACAGAAAAATGGGGATGAAGGCAATGATGGATCCGGGCATGGCGCCGAGCATATTGACGATGCTTGCAATGACGGAGCCCGCGAGCATCAGCGCCATAAGCCGAGAATACGAGAGGATGTCGCTCAGGTAAGATGTGATGTTATAGAGGCTGCCAAGCCCTCCGAAAAGCTTTCCGAGAATGCCTTTTTTCGCTCTGCCCTGCGTCAGGATCAGCGCGGCGACTCCGGCATAACAGACATACCAGGTTCCGCCAAGCGCGCCGACCGCAATTCCGGCGAACAGCAGCCACCAGGAGCCGATGTCAAACACGGCATCCCAGAGGTGTCCGTCGCGTATGAGCATATAGGCGTTGATCGCCATACCGACGACGATCTGAATGAATCCGAGGCCGAGAGAAATGACCAGTATCATGATCATGTCCTTTGAAGGGTCGATCAGCGGATGCGTCAGCAGATTGAGGAAGGAGGGTAAAACCGGCGTCGGATAACCGAAAATCTGAGCGATGCTTGCGATCGCATTCCCAAAAAAGCTGCCGGTGACGACGCCGAAGATCATCGTGGATATACCGCACAGGATCATCAGTTCAATAAGCTGCTTTGTCCCGCCGCGTGGCTTTGCCTTTTTTCTGAACAATAGACAAAGAGACGTCAGCACAAGCCCATAACCCAGGTCAGCGTACATCATTCCAAAAAACAAGCAGAAAAACGGCATGATCAGGGGGTTCGCGTCGATTCCGTTGTATGCGGGCGGGCTGTACATATTCGTTACCATACCCAGCGGCGCCGAGATTCTGTTGTTCTTTATGAAAATCGGGACATCTTCCGTCTCCTCAGGCTCGGGATCGGACGTTTCCCATGCGCAATCATATTTAGCAAGTACGCTGCTAAGCTTTTTCTCTGCCGGCGCGGGGAACCAGCCGACAAGTAAATCGGTACTTTCGGTGCGCAAAAGTCTTTCCGCCGCCTCGGCCTTTGAAATCTTCGTGCTCAAAAGGTCGATGCACAGCTTCAAATCGTTTTTACTGGGCGCCTCCGCGGCGATTTCTTCACTTAAAGCGCGTTTTTCATCACGCATTTCAGTCAGACGCTTCTCGGCTTCCGAGATGTTTTCAAAGGCCGTACCGCTGAGATTTTTGAATGATGCGACGGAAAAACCATAGACGCGAAGGCATTCCGCTGCATCTGTCATTTTTGTCTTCAGACAGACGAGCATTAGACAATGCTGCTCCTTAATTGACGAAACCCTCAGAAGCTGGGCTTCCGGAACCGCTTCTGCAAGCGCAGCGTCGACCGGATCGAGTGTCACGCTTGATGGAATCGTACCGAGTACGACAGAAACCGACTTTGTTCCCGTACTCTCAAGCGGCAGCGTCAGGTCTTTCCACGACAGGAGCGACTCGATGAGATTGCTCTGCTGTACCTCCAGCGCCGATAAACGCTTAATCTGGCTGTCCAGGGTTTCAAGCCTTCGTGACAGCTCGAGCCTGCCGGCCAATTCGGATTCATCCAAAAACGTCTGGGCTGAGATCTCAGGCCTCTGCTCGAACATTTTACTTTTTTCGTAGGCATACTGGTTCAGCAGCTCCAGCCCCCGATTCAGGCTCGCCTGCTCCGACCGAAAACGGTCAAGCTCGCTGGACTCTTTTTTTGCCAACGCGAATATTTCAGGCTCCGAAAACTCTACACATCCAAGCTGCATCAGATCGTTGAGCAGACTGTCCTTTTGCGACCGCACTGAAAAAAGCTTGATTTTTTTCATTTTGACGATTGCCATCAGCTTTGCACAATCCTTTCAACAATAAGTGAAGATGCTTGATCAAGCCTGGTTTCAGCCCGCCGGCGGATATCGCCGGCAAGATTTGACGTGCTGGCCTGAAGCTCGGCTGCATTTTGAGCGGCCTTTTCATCGGCAGCGCGCATAAGTTTCTTTGCTTCCTCCTCGGCACGCGAAACGGCCTCCGTCACGGCGGCCTGGCCTTCTTTATCGGCTTTGGCAATCATGGCCTTGGCGGCAGCCTGTGCTTTGAGGGTATCCTCTCTCGCCGACTCCTCGGCATCAGTAATGGCTTTAATCACTTCATTAGACATACAGTGGTACACCCCCTCACACGCCTGATTTCCGTCATAACATTCGTGTCAATATAAAGTATCAAGATTTTTTAGTATTATATATTATATGTAAGAATAAAGCTATATCCTTCCTCATATAAAACACGCCGACGAGGTCCATTTAAAACAATTCAAGTTCATCTACTTTATCGATAAAAATTCAAAATACTTTAACGAGACAAGGGGACGGTTCATTCGTCTCGATTCGCCTAAAACGCGTACTGTCCCCTGTTCTTTTTGCTGAAATTGACTTGAACACGGAGGACAATGACGATACAATAATCAAATAAGCATTATTTGAGACTGTGTGGTGTTATATTGGAAGCTTACAAAGAACTGCTGAATAAAAATGAGATGGCTGTCAATCGTCTGGCATCCAGAGTCTCGCGCATTGAGCTTTACATAATGATTCTCATCGGCATCCTGTGCAAATACTATGTGATGTACGTACCAGGCTTTACGCTCAGCCGGATGCTTGTCTTGATTCTTGCGCCGCTGCTTCTGCCGACACTGATTGTTGACGTGCTTCACATCGAGAAGCCATGGGTCAAATATGCCGTACTGACCTGCTCGGTCATTGCCTCTGGACTTTGCTATGCGGCGTTTACCTTTCAGCTGATGCTGATCCTGCTTTTCCCGACGGTGACTGCGGCGCTGTACTATAATAAGCGCGTCATGATTGTCATTTGCGCGGAATCGGTAATCACCATCTTTTTTTCGCACATCCTCAGCCATTACATCATGTTTGCGCAGATTTTGGAACCATTTAAAGGCATCCGAAATATTATTCAGTTTGCCGCGATGCCCAGAATCTTCATTTATCTCTGTTTCGCCGTTGTATTCTGGATACTCAGCAACAGAACGTCAGCACTCATGCTCAATATCCACCGCGTGACGCAGGAGAAAGAGCTTCTTGAGCTGCAGAGCTCCATGACAGACAAGGTCGCCCGGTTCGAGGAACGAGAGAAAATCAACCGCGATTTACATAACAGCGTCGGCCACACGATCACCGCGGCGATCATGGCCATTGATGCGGCGGAGGCCATCCGCTGCGTCAGCCCGGAATTGGCCGATTCCAAGGTTGCGGCCGCCGGAGAGCGTATGCGGGAAAGTCTTCAGGTGATTCGAAAAAGCGTCCGGCTTGTGGATAGCCGAGACACCTCGGTTTCCCATGGGGATCTGGTGAAAACCCTGATCATATGTCTGAGGCAATTTGAACTGGACGCCCAGATGCGCATTCACAATAATCTGAGCGATATCCCGCCGGATGTCCTCAGAATGAGTATCAACGCAGAACATGCCCGCTTCCTGTACGGCGCTGCGCAGGAGTGCCTGACAAACAGTGTCAAGCATGGTAAGGCAAGCAGTGTGACACTGAACATCAATTTCGGCAATGATCATGTCGAAATGGTGGCAACGGACAACGGCTCCGGACAGCCGCTCGACACATCAGGTGAAAACAAGGGCTATGGACTTAAAAAAATAGATTCATATCTGAAAGCCAACGGCGGTTATATGAACTGCCGGAGCGGGCCGGGGTTTTCTGTGACAATCTGGCTTCCGATTGAGGAGACTGACTAACTTGAGTGAAATAACAAAGATAATCCTGGTTGATGATGAGCCGCTTCTGCTGGAGAGCCTGGAACTCATCTTTTTCATGGAAGACGACTTTAAGGTGGTCGGTACCGCGACGGATGGCGCTGCCGCGCTGAGGCTCCTTGAAGACCACAGCGCCGATATCGCCCTGGTTGATCTCAGAATGTTTGGTATGGGCGGGCTTGACCTCATCCGGGAGCTGCGGGCCCGGTACAGCCATACAAAAATCCTCGTACTGACAACCTTCTACGATGAAAAAAATATCATATCGGCGATACAAAACGGCGCAGACGGTTATATTTTGAAGGATGCCGGCCGTGAGGCCTTGGTCAAGGCTGTACGCAGCGTGCTGGAAGGTCAGAGTACGCTGGATAACAAGGTGATGTCAGCCTTAGCGGCTTATATGGAAAAAGTGCGGCTTCCCGACGCGCATTCATCATCAGGCGGGGTAATCCTTCAGGATATGACCGAGCGCGAGCTGGACATATGCCGCCTTCTGGCGCGGGGCTATACAAACGTCGAAATCGCTCTAAAGCTGTGCCTTTCGGAAGGTACAATCAAAAACTACGTTTCCAAAATTTACGATAAAACAGACATCCGCGACCGTGCGACGCTTGCCGTCTGTTTACTAAAAATCTTAAATTAAGCACCTATTGTGGCGTCAGGCTCAACCTGGCTCACGACACCCCTGTTCAAAGCCGCCCGTAATTATCGGGCGGCTTTGAACAGGGGTGTTCAGCGTCGGTGCACTCGATTTCTCAACCTTTAAAATCCTCAATACTGACACTCTCGGCCCAGGGCTCGGCATACTCAGCAGCATACCGGGAAACGATTTCCATGCATTGGTCGTAAATCGTCTGGCCGTCAAGACCGAAGCCGTTTAAGTATTCGATGTACTGTTTGTGAAGGTTCTCCTTAACCTCGTCGCTCGTAAAGTACGCATATAATTCATCAGAGGGCTCATAGATTTCCACGCCGAACGCGTCGGCATTATCATAAATCCATGCGCGGGTGGAGTCCCAGTAGATGCCGGCCATAACCGAAGCGTATTTTCCTGAATACCGGTCGATAACAGCCCGGAGATCAGCCGGCATAGACTCATAGCTGTTCTTGTTCATCAGCATGAAAATCGGGGAGCCGGGTGTCGGGTAATCCATGATATAATCGAGGTTTTCATAAAGCCTCATGGCGGAGATGTTGTGCCAGTCGTTCAGGCAGCCCTCGATAACGCCTTTTTCAAGCAGCCCATAAGTCTCAGGCGTGGCAACCGTCATGGGGCTCATTCCAATGTCGCTGTTCCACAGAGCGCAGGTAGAGCCGGGGGCGCGGACGCGCAGGCCCTGGATATCATCAATTGTTGTCAGCTTCTTTGTCGTTGTACTGACAGGGGCGTACGTACAGCTTCCGAGCATGATGACCTTGAAGTCTCTGTATTCCGTTTGGAAGGCTGGAACTTCTCCGATCATGTCCTGCAGCACGTCACCGCCCATACGCGCGCAGGTGATGCCGGACAGTGGGAGCTGGATAAACTCAGAGATCGGAAATTGGCCGGAATATATCGTCGCCGCACTCCAGCAGATATCTGCTGCGCCGTTTAAGACAGCGTTGACAGAGTCATCTGCGCCGACAAGGGAACCATCATGATAATAAGTAAACTTGATCCGCCCGCCTGAAGCATCCTCAACCACCTTGCCCCATGCTTCAACATACTGTCCGCAGATGCTGTCGGCAGGATCGTGGTTCTGGACGATCAGCTCGTAAACTTTACCGTCGGAAGAAGGCTGCTTGCTCACCGGGGCAGCGGCATCCGCACCGGGAGCTGTGCCGGCATCAACCCCGGAGCCAGAGGCGCGGCACCCCGCCAGGGTCATAAGCTCAAGCGCCATAATAATCACGAAGAGCAATGCGATGGTTTTTTTCATACATATCCCCCGATGCGCTGTATGGATTCATTGTTGCCTATTTTAAAGTATATCAAAAATATTGTAGAAAGAAAGTATCCCAAAGCATATATAAACTGATCATTGTTCACAAAAACACGGCCATAAATTGTACCAGCCTGCTTGTTAAGTTGTGACTGCAGTCACTTTCAACTGGTACAAAGTCCCCCTTATAATGCTAATAGGATAGGCTTTTGCATAGCCCAAAGCAATATTTAAGATGGAGGGATACATAAAAAATGAAAAGAAAACTACTTGCGATCCTGCTGGTGCTCGTCATGGCGCTGAGTCTTGCCGCGTGCAGCACAAAAAAACCGTCTGATGACACGAGCGGAACCACCGGCCCGGTTGAGATTTCCGCAGCGCTCGGCAGAATGCCGAACGGTCTTGACCCGGTCTCCGAGGACACAAACACGACGATGTCGGTTTGCTATCACATCTATGACAAGCTGTTTGAGATTGATCTCGACTACAAGATGATTCCGGGCGTCGCAAAATCGTGGAAAGAGGTTGACGCGTTAACGTGGACCTTTGAGATCGATTTGGACCATAAGTTCCAAAACGGGGACAAGCTGACGATGGACGATGTCGTGTATTCTTTTACGCGGCTCAAGGATTTCCCCAAATCCGCGGACACCGCAGCTCTGATTGACAGCGTAACCTATGAGGGCAGCACGCTGACGATCAAAGCCAAAGAGGCGAACACCACCACGATCCCGAGAGCTGTTTATACGGCGCCTATAGTAAATAAGGCTTATATAGAAGCAAACGGCGACGACGCTATCTACCTGAAGCCTGTCGGCACCGGCCCGTACAAGGTGACGGAATTTACGCCCGGCACGAGCGTGACCCTCGAAACGTGGGACGGGTATCCGTTTGCCAAGCCGCAGATTGACAAGATTAACTTCACCGCCATCGCTGAAAACTCCGCCCGCTATATCGCCGTCGAATCCGGGCAGCTGCAGTACGCCGGGCTCGTCACAGCTTTTGAGTCACAGCTCGCGGAAAAGGAATCCGATCTCGGTGTTCTCACGGCAAGCAGCAACAGATATGTCGGCTTCGGCTTCAACTGCGAAAAGGCACCCTTCGACAACGTCAACCTGCGCAGGGCGATCGTCCACGCGATAGACCGCGAATCCGCCGCGCAGCTCAATGGCGGCAGACCCTCAATTCAGAGTATGCTATTCGGCGACTTTGATCTCTACGCCGATCCTGAGAGTATGCCTGAATACGATTTGGAGAAGGCAAAGGCGATGCTTGAAGCAGAGGGCTACAACGCAGCGAATCCGCTGAAGTTTTCGTTACTGCTTTGGTCACCCGATCCGGCGATTGAGCTGATTCAGTCGAACTTGAAGAGCATCGGCGTCGAGATGACGCTCGAGCAGGTAGAGTTCAGCGTGTTCCTGACGAAAGAGGGTCCTGGCGAATTCGAAGCGGTCTGGACCTCGGCGCCCAACCGCGGCGGTATCCCGCTGACCGACCTTGACCGTTATGACTACACCTTCGCCGGTTCGCGCGATATCACCCGCTACAGCAACCCGGCCTATGACGCGGTCGCCGACAAGATGCGTGTCTCGACCGATCCTGCGGAGCTCAAGGCTCTGGCCATGCAGGCGCACGAGATCATCGGACAGGATGTCCCGATGGTAGGAATCTACCTGACGCCTATCATCAGCGTCATGGACAGCAAGCTTACCGGTGTTACTGTCCGCGGCGATTTGATCCAGAGCTTCCGTAACGCAACCTATACGGGGTAATACGAGAACTGTTCCGGCGTGGCTTCAAACGTCACGCCGGAGTTTTATTACCGGAGGAGTTTTATGATACGATATATTATTAAGCGGCTCGTTTTGATCATCCCAATTATGATTGGCGTGACGCTGTTTTTGTTTTTACTTTTATCCCTGACGCCGGGCGACCCGGCGAAAATCGCGTTGGGCTCTACCGCTACGGAGGAACAACTGGACCTGTTCCGCGAGCAAAACGGACTCAACGACCCACTGATAATGCAGTATACCAAATACATGATGAAAGTGGTCACCGGTGACCTTGGCACCTCTTTCCTGACAAGGCAATCGGTTAACTCAATGATCGCCACACGCGCGCCGACTACGCTTTTCCTGTCGTTTGCGTCAATGGCTGTCACGATTGTCGTCGCGCTGTTTCTCGGCATAGCCATGGCCGTCAAGCAAAACTCGTTTTTTGACAACTTCATGCGCGTGGTGACGGTTATCTTCACGTCGATGCCGCAGTTCTGGCTGGGTCTGATGATGATCTTATTGTTCACCGTCAATCTCAGATTGCTCCCGTCAAGCGGGCTTTTTTCTGCTCCCGGCGACTGGGTAATGCCGATTGTCTGCCTTTCTATGGGCGGAATTACGATGTGCGCTCGCACGGGCCGCTCATCAATGCTGGAGGTTATTAATCAGGATTATATCCGCACGGCGCGCGCTAAGGGTCTCAAATACAATTACATCATCCGGCGGCACGCGCTGAAAAACGCCCTACTGCCAATGGTCAGTGTCTACGGGCGGATCATTGCCACCTGTTTTTCCGGCTCCGTCGTGCTTGAACAGGTTTTCGGCATAAACGGCATCGGGCAGATGATGACCAATGCCCTGCGCCAGAAAGATGTACCCGCGATTATGGGAAGTGTCATCATCTCCGCTTTCGTTATTACGATTGTAAACCTTCTAACCGATCTGACCTACGCGTTTATTGACCCACGGATAAAATCGAAATATTTCCGGCGTAAAAACAAGCAAAAGGCGGTGAGTGCAAATGCCGACAGGTAGAAAAGACGCATACAAGAAGCGCTCCCTGTGGGTGGACGTATGGAAAAGGCTCCGAAAAAACACCACGGCGGTCATAGGGATGATAATGTTCCTGTGCATATTACTGGCGTGTTTTTTGTCCCCGGTATTTTTAAACTACGAAAGCGACATTATTGCCGTTGACGTTTCGCAGCAATTGAATGGTCCGTCGAGCGAGCACATACTCGGTGTAGACGAGATGGGGCGCGATATATTTGCGCGCATACTCTGGGGCGGCCGCACCACGCTCTTTATAAGCTTATGCGCGCTGGCCATTGCGCTCATCTTTGGAACGATTCTGGGCACAGCAGCGGCCTATTACGGCCGCTTTACCGACACGCTGATCATGCGCTTTATCGACGTCGTCATGTCGATTCCGCCAATCCTGCTGATGATCACGCTTGCCACCATTATGACGCCGAGTGCGACAAGCCTTATATTCGTCGTGGGCTTAGGGCTTATACCGAACCAGGCAAGGATGATCCGGGGGCAGGTGCTGCAAGTCGTTGACAACGAGTATATTGAGGCTGTGCGTATTCAGGGCGCGGGTGATCTGAAGATCATCATGTCCCACATACTGCCAAACGCCATCAGCCCAATCATCACCACAATCATCCTCGACATTGCCTACGCTGTCTTGGTCATCAGCACGCTGAGCTTTCTAGGTCTGGGCGTAGCGGCTCCGGATCCTGAGTGGGGTTCCATGTTGGCCGGCGGCAGACAGTATATCCGCTACGCATGGCACATCACAACCTTCCCGGGGATTGCGCTGGTGATAACGCTTATGTCACTGACGCTTGTGGGCGACGGGCTCCGCGACGCGCTTGACCCAAGAATGAAGAGGTAGGGCAATGGAAAATAAACTGCTTGAAATCAAAAATCTAGAGATCAAATTCCACACGGACGACGGCATTGTCCACGCCGTAAACGGCCTTGATTTGAGTCTGAGCGCGGGCGAGACGCTGGGGCTTGTCGGCGAGACCGGCGCGGGCAAGACCACGACCGCTTTGGCGATCATGGGGCTGATCGACTCTCCTCCAGGCCGCATACACGCCGGGGAGATCATTTATAAAGACCGGAATCTTCTTGAGATCAAAGAAAACGAATACCTTGCAATCCGGGGCAAGGAAATATCCATGATCTTCCAAGACCCGATGACTGCCTTAAACCCTGTGATGACAGTCGTTGACCAGATTGCCGAGGTCATACAAAACCACCAGAACGTCAGCGCTAAGGAGGCGGAGAGCCGCGCAATCGAGATGCTGAAGGTCGTACGCATCCCGCCTGAACGCGCGAATGAATATCCACATCAGTTTTCGGGCGGAATGAAGCAGCGCGTGGTGATCGCTATCGCCCTTGCCTGCAATCCGAGCCTTCTGATTGCCGACGAACCGACCACAGCCCTGGACGTCACGATACAAGCCCAGGTGCTGGAGATGATGAAAGATCTGCGCCGTGAATTTAACACATCCATGATCATGATCACGCATGACTTCGGCATCGTCGCTGAGATATGCGACAGGGTTGCCATTATGTATGCCGGAGCGATCATGGAGAGCGGCACGCTAAAGGATATATTCAAAAACGCCCGGCATCCTTACACGATCGGCCTGTTTGCGGCGATCCCCAACCTGGAGCGGGACACGGAGTTTTTATATCAGATCGAGGGCCTGATGCCGGATCCGATGGCGCTGCCCGCGGGCTGCCCATTTTCCCCACGCTGCACCTATGCCGAGGAGCTCTGTAAAACTCAAAATCCCGACAAAACCAGCATTCCCGGAGAAAATCACTTCGTCAGGTGCCACATATACGCCGGCAGCCTTAAAACAAAGGATGTCAGGAAGGAGGGTCAGCGCGATGAGTGAGCACTATCTGGAGCTTAGGGACGTAAAAAAATGCTTCCCCACGCCCGGCGGCGCCCTCCACGCCGTTGACGGTGTGAGCTTTACGCTCGAAAAAGGGCAGTCAATCGGGGTCGTCGGCGAGTCCGGCTGCGGTAAAAGCACGCTGGGACGGGTGATATCGAGGCTTTTGGACGCGACGAGCGGTGAGGTCATGTTCAAAGGCGAGAATATCCTGAATCTCAAAGGGCGGCGTTTGAAGGATAATCGCCGTGAGATACAGATGATCTTTCAGGATCCATTTTCCTCGCTCAATCCGAGAAAGACGATTTATAGCACCATAGCCGAACCTATGATTACCCAGCGTATGTTCAAAAGCAAAGCAGAGGTCGAGCGCAAGGTGCTTGAGAAGATGGCGCTCGTTGGGCTTTCCGAGCGGTATGTCAACACCTATCCCCACGAGCTGGACGGCGGGCGACGGCAACGCATCGGCATTGCCCGGGCTCTCGCGCTGGAGCCGGAGCTCATCGTATGCGACGAGCCGGTCTCGGCCCTTGACGTCAGCATACAGGCGCAAATCCTGAATCTGCTCAAGCGCCTTCAGCAGGAATTCGGCTACACCTATATTTTCATCACACACGACCTAAGCGTGGTCAAGCACTTCACGCAGGAGGTGCTCGTCATGTATCTGGGCCAAATGGTGGAAAAAGCACCTGTAAAAGAGCTTTTCGCACACCCGAGGCACCCCTATACGCAGGCGCTGCTTTCTGCGATACCCCTGCCGAACATCGACAGCACACGGGAGCGCGTCATCCTTAGGGGTGAGATTACCTCTCCGATTAATCCCAAGGATGAGTGCCGTTTTGCCACCAGATGCGCTTATGTTTGCGACGCATGCCGTAAAAAATGTCCGCCGCTGACGGAGATAGGTGCGGGGCATTTTGTCCGCTGCTTCTACCCGCTATAATAGAGGCAGACAACCGGGGCATCGTTGACCACCGATTAAAGAAGTATATAGTCGCGCCAAGAAGCCCTGTGGTCATCAGCTATGAACCATAGGGTTTCTCGTATTCAAGGCAACAGTATTGACATTTTAGTACGATCGGACTATAATTCAAACAGACGATCGGGCTTATAGCTTTTGCAGTCAATGAAGTTCGTTGGTAATTTAAAGGAGGCACAGCATGGACATTCAGGTAAAGTACGCCACGCTCATCGTAAAGGATATGGATGAGTCCATTCGCTTCTACACAGACGTTATGGGATTTGAAATTGATAGCCAGTACAATCCCCAGCCTGAAACCAAGATCACCCTCATGAAGGGGAAAGGGGAGGCAATGATAGAGCTCATAAAAAATTCGGCATATGAGATTGGTCTGTATTCTGTTGGATTGGATGTTAAAGACTTAGATGCCACACTGAATGAACTCACCGCCAAAGGTGCGAAAGTCACCTTGGGACCGATACCGACACTGGTAGGAAGCCTGGCTTTTATTGAAGATCCAAATGGCGTCAAGCTCGCGCTGATTGAGCATAAGTAATCTGTTACTTGGAGGCCGTTAGATGCGACGAGATATCAGGCAGGAGATCTTGCAAACTGCGAAGGCTCTCTTTAATGAGCGGGGCTTTAATATCGTATCCACTCGTGATATTGCGAATGCCTTGGGTATCAGCAAGGGCAATCTCACCTATTATTTTGAGAAAAAAGAAGAAATTATTGAGGCGATCCTTGCTGAATATCCGTATACGCCGCCATTTCAATACCCAAAGAATCTCGAGGAAATGGATGCTTTTTTTCTCGATATGCAGCATGTGGTGCAAGAAAACGCTTTTTATTTTTGGCACCACGCGCAGCTTTCTCAATTATCACCGAAAATTCGAAGCCAGCAACACGATATATATCTCAGTAATGTTGAAAAACTCAAGCAAGCCTTCCGCGCGTTCTATGCGGACGGCTTGCTTCGAGACGAGACATTTGAAGGCGAGTTTGATCGCACGATTGATACCCTGCTGCTTTCGAGCATTTATTGGATGCCATTCTGCGATCTGACGCAGAACCATGCAGCGCAAGTGAGTTTTCGATGCCATGCATGGGCCATTTTATGCCATTTGCTCACAGATAAAGGTCGAATCGCTCTTGCTTCCATTCAGTAAGACAAGGGGACGGTTCATTCGTCTTGCTTCGCCAACAACAGTACCGCCTGCAGAAGGATTTCACGCTTCTCTGCAGGCGTTTTTTTGTCATATGACGAGTATCCGTCATATGATGTTATGCACTCTACGCAAAGGAGCTGAGCATGTTGAACAATCCGGAAGACACAAATACCGAATACGTACTGAGAGATTATGGTCCACGCCCATTCGTCATAAATATTGAAAAGGCGACGAAGCAGAATAACACATTTCGCACAGCACTGTGGACAGGTACCCACCTGCAGGTGACACTGATGCGCATCAACGTCGGGGAGGACATCGGGGCAGAGCGTCATTCCAATCTTGACCAATTCCTTCGGGTTGAGCAAGGCCAAGGGCTTGTAAAAATGGGTTATCGGCGCGACGTGATGAATCTGCAGGCAAGCGTTTCTGACGGTGACGCCATCATCATTCCTGCTGACACATGGCATAATTTAATCAACACGGGCACCACGCCGCTGATGCTGTACTCAATATACGCACCGCCGCAGCATCCAAGAGGCACAGTCCATATAACAAAGGCAGATGCAATGGCTGCCGAGCATAACCACTGAGAAATAGATTGCTATAACCTCAAAAAGTACCGTCACCTGAACGCTCGTCGTTGGTGCGGTACTTTAAATTTGAAGATATTTATGCTTGTCACAACCCGAAGATCTTAAGTTGTAATTTCACTTTCAGTATTCTCGACTTCACGCTGCTCCTGCTGCGCTTTGATCCTGGCGAGCAGCTTTTTTCTGCTAAACCAAAAAATAACCATCGCGATGATGACCGGCGCTATCATGACTCTGAACATCGTTGTGAAGCCCAGAATTTCATTGCCGGTGCTGTTGTGGACATTTGTGATGACCAGGCCGGCAATTGTCGGCCCGATTAAGAAGGCCAAGTCAACGCCGATAAAATTCGTATTTCCGGCTGCGCCCCGCCGCGCTTTTGGTACAAGCTGCATGTTCATCGTTTGAATGATCGGCTGGCTGGCGCCGAAGCCAAGCGCCGTGACGACACCGGCTAAAATAAACATCGGCAGCGAGCGGCTGAAGCTTATCAGCGCAAGCGCGCCGATAAATATAACGAGGCCGGGAATGACGGATTTATCATGGCCGTATTTGTCGGCGATTCTTCCGCTGATCGGCCTGATGACGATCATGGCAATCGCGCTCGCCGTAAAGTACAGCCCGATGTCTTTCACACCGCTGAGCTCGCCGTATATGGCAATGAATGAGTTGATGCCTGAAAATGCGAAAATCATGAAAAACATTACCAGTGTCGGCAATAGCACTTCCGGTGCGATAATTTGACGTAAAGAAATCCTGAACCCTCCTGTTCTTTCTGGGTCATCTGCTCTGAGCTGAAACGAAAGGACAAAGGCGAGCAGCATTAATATGGCACTGATAAAGAACGTGGCATTATAACCAATGATATACGACAGCTTCAGTCCGATTGTCGGCCCGACCGCTGTCGCGATGGCTGATCCCAGAGAAAAAATCCCCAGCCCCGACGCCATTTTATCCTCTGGCACGATATTGCTCACAAGTGCCAGGCTCAGCGGTGCGGAGATGCTCATCCCTATGCCGTGTATGAGACGCGCGAGAATGAGCATGGCAATACTCTGCGCCATACTGTAGACGATAAATGACAGCGTTATTAAGCCAATTGCTAATGACAGCAGCCTGTTCTTCTTAAAATAATCCATTGCAGGCCCGGCAATCGGTCGTAAGGCGAGAGCGGTGACCGCGAAAACGCCGGTTACCATGCCCACAATTGTCGCCACAGCGCCGAGGCTATACGCGTACTTCGGTATGAGCGTACTCATCATAAATTGACCCATACTCATAACAAAATTCAAAATAAAAATATTAACAAAGTCCTTTGTCCATATTTTTCCGGCATTTTTTTCGCTAAATATCGCTGCTTTCATGACTATATTTCCTCTGATTTATAATTAGTTTAATATCAAGCTACATCGGTGTGTTTACTTAGCATGCTCGTTTGCATCCTTCAGATTTGCGAAGACCCGCGTCAGGTAGGCTTCAAACTGATTGGTCTCCTCGGGGCTGAAGCCTTTGAGCAAAAAATTGTCGACTCTGACAAGCTCCGTCACGCAGGCTGCCTGAATATCTCTGCCTTTTTCGGTGATGAAAATCCTATTCGTTCGCAAATCAATCTTATCCGCTGCTTTATCAACGATACCTGCCTTCTGCAATCGCTTGATTGACACGGCGAGTGAGGCAGGGGTAATACTGAGCTTATCGGCGATTTCCTTTTGTGTGGAGCCGCTCATCTCAGCAATTTTGTGCATGATCCGCGACTGACCCGGATATATATCATAGCTTTCAAGGACCCCCGATATATTCTGTATGTGCATTCGATAGATCATACCTATTTTCCAGGCAAGCTGGGTCGCCAGATTTTCTTTGAGTAACACAGCGCACGCCTCCTTAAGACGTTCATGACGAATCGTTAACCGGCATATAATTAATCGACTAACTATTTTTCTCCATTCTAGTCCGGTAATTATAAATATTCAATAGCGCGTTATATTTATTCCGTTTTAGCCAAAATACATGTCCATACACCGTCAATTCCTGGGCAACTTTTAAGGAAATATTGTAAATTCCATTCATGTTCATTATAATGATGTTATGGAAATTTACGGAATGAAAGCGAGGCATTTGGTATGAATAGACGTATCCCCTATGTTTCAGGCGAGCTGCGCGTTGTCGACACGCTGCCGGGCTTCTTTGGCGGACCCGGGCTTCCGCTGCGCGACACCCCTGTCACGCCGCGTGAGAACATCGCCGCACTCTATTTCGACAAGCATCCGTACTGGCTGCCGCTGCCCGGCGATGCGGCCTTTATGATCCCACCTCTTTACAACGAACACCTTGGGCGGGGCGGGCCTGAGGGTGTCACGGATGTGTTCGGCATCACGTGGGAGTGGGTGGCGTCCGCCGGCGGTTCTATTGTGCGCCCGGGCGAGCCCCTCATGCAAAACGCCAACGAGTGGAAAGACAAAATCAAGCTTCCGGACATTGACGCGTGGGACTGGGCGGGAGAAGCCGAAAAAACGACGTGCGACAAGCGCATATCCACGCAAATGTCGTTCATTAACGGCTTTTGGTTTGAGCGTCTTGTCTCTTTCATGGACTTTGCCCCTGCCGCCATGGCACTCATTGACGACGACCAGAAAGACGCGGTAAAGGCCCTCTTTGCCGAAATGACGGACCTTGCCTGCAAGCTCGTCGATAAGTTTTGCGCGTATTGGCCGGCACTTGACGGCTTCAACGTTCATGATGACTGGGCAGCCCAGCGCGCGCCGTTTTTCTCGCAGGAGGTCGCCCGCGAGCTTTTCGTGCCGTATATAAAAACGCTGATCGACCACATCCACTCAAAAGGCCGCCACGCCACACTGCACTCCTGCGGCCGCGGCGAAACCCGTGTTCAGTGCTTCATTGACGGCGGCTTCGACGGCTGGGACCCCCAGGCGATGAACGATACGCAAAAGCTTTGGCATGACGTCGGCGACAAAATCTGCATCTCTGTTGTGCCGGACCAGTTTGACCCGTCCGTCACGAGCGAGGACGAGCAGCGCCGCCGCGGCCGCGATTTTGCCGAGCGCTTCAGCCAGCCCGGACGGCCCGCGCAGCTCGGCTTCTACGGCGGCCCAATGCTGACAAAAGCCTTCACCGACGAAGTCTACATAAACTCCCGCAAAATATTCAGCAAATAAGCGCAAAGATAGACTCCTCTATATAAAAGCGACCGTCTCAAATTTTCATTTTGAGACGGTCGCTTTTATATCGTGCATGATGCTCGCAATTTCAGATCAATCTTTTTTAGTGATCTCAATATATCCCTCGTCGGCGTTGACGAGGACCATATCGCCGGTTTCGATGACTTCCATGGGATCGCTCTCGAAATCTGTCATGGACGGTACATGCGCGGTCAGCGCGCACAAAACGGTGATTGGACTGGCGACCGTGTGAATAAATGCCGCTGGCTTCATCGGGCCGCGCCCATACGCCATGAATCCGCCTGATCCGCGGGGCGAGGGATAGACAAGTACTTTTTCCGTGTACGGCACCTTAAAAAGCGGATGGTTTCGCTCCGTCGTAAAGCCCTTCGCCGCACTCACATTTGTAAAACCTTGAAGCGGCATCGGGGATACAAGCGCCTCGGCTTCGACGCAGCCCCCGAATTCCTTACGACCATAAATTCTGATCTTTCTCATATGGTTACCTCCATTCATCGTGCGCCTACCAAATATTGACGCTCTAGGCGAAATGACAAGCAACAAAATGACCGCTTCCCACATCTCTTAACTGCGGCACAACGCGTCTGCATTCCTCTTTTGAATATGCACACCTTGGATGGAAAGGGCATCCGGAAGGAACGTTAATCGGACTTGGTACTTCACCGTCAAGAACGATTCTCGTCCTGCTTTGCTCTTTATAATAATCCACGAGCGGTATCGCCGACAGCAGGGCTATTGTATAGGGGTGTTTCGGATTAAGGTATAAATTAACCGCGTCCATCATTTCAACGATTTTGCCAAGATACATGACGGCAACAACATCGGCGATGTGCCGAACGACAGCCATATCGTGCGCGATGAAAATATATGTCAGATCGAGGCTTTCCTTCAGCTCCTCAAACAGGTTAATAATCTGCGCTTGTATCGATACATCCAGTGCCGATACTGGTTCATCGCACACAATCAAATCGGGCTTGCACGCCAGGGCTCTTGCTATACCAAGCCTTTGCCGCTGACCGCCGCTCATCTCATGAGGGAACCGGTCGCCAAGCTCGGCGGACAATCCCACAGTTTCAAGTAAATCATTGATGGATGATTTAAGCTCTGATACCGAGTGTTTCTTATCATCCGCTGTTAACGCCTCTCTTAAAACAGAAGCGACCGATTGCCTGGGATCTATCGAGCCGTATGGGTCCTGGAAAATAAGCTGCAGCTTCCTGCGTACTTTTGAAAATTCTCTTTCGGACATTTTAAGCAAATCGTTGCCCTGATATAATATTTCACCCTCAGTCGCTTTGCATATTCTGAGAATACACTTGCCGGCTGTTGTTTTACCACAGCCGCTTTCACCAACAAGGCCTAATGTCTGCCCCTTCTTAATTGAAAGACTGATGCCATCAACCGCTTTGACGACCGCATATTGACTTCCCAACAAGCCCTTTGTCAGCGGAAAATGCATTTTAAGATCTCTGATCTCAATCAGCGGCGTGTTGCTGCTCTGTTCCTTCAAAGTAACACCCCCGTTTCAAGACAGCAAGCGGTAAAGTGGTTATTTTCGCAAGCCCCGTTGTTTATCGGAAAGATTTCATTTTTACACATGTCAAAGGCGTATGGACATCTGGGTAAAAAAGGACAGGATTTCGGGAGATTCACGAGACTGGGCGGCGCGCCGACAATCGGCACAAGCTTTTTCCCTTTTTCGTCAGCCAGATTCGGAACCGACTTCAGCAGGCCAATTGTGTAAGGATGCTGTGGTTTCGTCAGAATTTCCTCTGTTGTACCTGATTCCATTATTTGACCGGCATACATCACATAAATCCGATCAGCATAACGCGACACCAATCCCAGATTGTGCGTGACAACGATCATAGACGTCTTGTTCTCTTTGACAACGCTAAGCAGCAGCTCCATAACCTGCGCCTGTATCGTGACATCAAGCGCCGTTGTTGGCTCGTCTGCAATGATAAGCTTGGATCGGCACGCGATGGCGACAGCTATAACGACGCGCTGGCGCATACCGCCGCTCATTTCGAACGGGTAGCATTTCATTCGTTCCTCAGGGTCTGGAATGCCGACAGAAGTCAGGGCTTTAATACCAATTTGCCAAGCCTCCTTCGCCGACACTTTCATATGTACCCTAATGACTTCACTTATCTGGTTTCCTACAGAAAAAACGGGATTCAAGGCCGTCATAGGCTCTTGAAATATCATCGCTATCTGCGCGCCGCGTATCGATCGCATTTCTTTAGAATCCGCTTTATGTTTCAATATATTCTTACCGTCAAAGACAACCTCTCCCCCGAGGATTTTTCCAGGCGGGGATTGTATGAGCTGCATCACCGACATTTGCAATACCGATTTACCGCAGCCGCTCTCACCGACGATGGCAACGATCTCTCCTTTGTTAACGTGAAAGCTGACATTATTGACAGCTTTCACCTCCCCATTATGCGTAAAGAAAGATGTCCGGAGGCTTTTGACATCAAGTAGTTTTTCTTTATCGGAATAGACTATCGACTCTGCCATGTTACAGTTTCCCCCTTAACTTAGGATCAAGAGAGTCACGAAGAGCATCCCCCACAATGTTGAAGGCGATTACAACCAGCGTCAGGCATACACCCGGAGCGACAGCAAAAACCGGCTGTGTGAAAATGAATTGGTAGGCTTCAGCGATCATGTTGCCCCACGATGCTGTTGGTATTTGAATACCGATTCCCAGAAAGCTCAGGGTCGATTCCAGCATAATAGCGCCGCCCAAATTCATTGCAAACATGACAATCATCGAGGGGAATGTATTTGGCAATAGATGTTTGAAAAGAATTTTGGCGGATTTGACGCCAACGACGCGCGCCGCTGTGATATAGTCGTTGCATTTAAGCTGCAAAACCAAGCCATACATCATCCTGATATAGGTCGGAATCATGCCGAAGCTTATAGCAAAAATGATGCCTGCGAGATTCGTACCGACAAACAGGCTGATCACTATTGTAAATATCAGCGGCGGTATGGAAAGCTGAATATCAACATAGCGCATGATAACCGCTCCGGCAGCGCCTTCGTAATACCCGGCAAGCAGCCCAAGAAATATTCCGGTTGCGGCGCCTGCCAAGCAAGATAGAAAACTGCATATGAAGGACATTCTGGCGCCGAATAAGAGTCGGCTGACGACGTCCCGCCCGTAAGCATCTGCGCCGAGAAGATATTCCGAGGAGCTTTTTGCAAACTTTTTCGTCAGGTCTACGAGATTAGGATCATGGGGCGCAAGCAAGGGCGCAAGTACAGCACAGACGACAAAAAACACTGCAACAACTGCAGATATCTTTACAATAAGACCCCTGCTGAAAAACGATTTAACAAAAAGACCTGTTTTAAGCCTATTTCTTTTTTTATTGCTCATTACTGTCATATCAAATGCCTCTTTTCGATACCCGAATCCTCGGATCAAGCCAACCGTACGAGATATCCAGCAATAAATTGCAGCCTATCACGACAAGCGAAATCACGAATGTACACGCTTGTATCATCGTGTAATCCCTTGCAAATATCGCAACCATCACTGTTCTTCCGATGCCGTTTATCGAAAATATTTGTTCAACCAGAATAGAACCGCCGATGAGCCAACGAACCTGAATCGCAAGCAGCGTCACGATCGGAATGAGAGAATTTTTAAGCGCATGTTTATATTTAACGCTTCGCTCAGGCAATCCGTTGGCGCGAGCCGTCCTAATATAGTCTTGATTTATGACCTCCAGCATATATGTGCGCGTCTGACGGGCAACTGCTGATATTGGGCCCAAACACATGACAGATACCGGCATGATCGCCTTTAAAACAAATTCCCCAAAATTTTCGGCAGGGCTTGTATACCCCATGATCGGGAGCCAGTCAAGCTTTAATCCAAATATCCATATGAACAAGATACCAACCCAGAAAATCGGTATGCCATTCAGAAAAGTCATAATAAATGTGATAATCTGATCGACAATCTTGCCTCTTCGTGTCGCGCAAATTACCCCGAGAAAAATACCCAATATTGTTGATATGATCAGCGTTGGTATGCCCAGAGATATTGTTATAGGAAACCGATGCTGGATAATTTCTCCGATTTCGGCGTTATTCAGACTGAGTGATGTACCGAAATCACCTTTCAATGCCGATGAGACCCAGATGATGTATTGCTCCAGTAATGGCTTATTCAGGTTCAGTTTCTCACGGTATGCCTGTACAATCTTCTCGTCTGTTTCAGCCCCAAGCATAACCCGGACAGGGTCTCCGGGGATGAGGTGCATGATGAGAAATACAAATACAGATATGACAAAAACGACGAGAATAGATATCAGTATCCGCTTTAAGATATAGACGCCGTAAGAACTCATCATTTTCTCCTTTTGACGTATTTAGATGTATTCAATCAGTTGCATGACACCCCTTCCCCCGTTTTATCTGCTGATCGGTCTGATAAACAGGAGGAAGGGGAGGTGCTCACTACGTTTTTAGCGCGCGCTTTGCTTTATCAGCCAGCCGTAAAAGACAGCTTACTGTAGTCAAAGGACAGGCTTGTGTTATTAAAGCAGCCGACATCGGCAAGTTTATTGCTGAGCAGTATGTAATAAGCAGGCTGTAGGAATACCGGATAAGCTAATGCATAAACATCGCTGATCATTCTATTGGCTTCCTTGATATTGGCAATCATAGTCTCTGTGTCCGTTGCCGATACCGCGGCGTTAATCACTGCATTCAGATCATCCGGATGGAGCATTGAATAGCTCATCATACCGACGCCATCCTTTGCGGCCTGCGAGAAGTTGGAGCGCATCTGATTGGCAAGGTTGGAGCCAAAGCCATGTCCGCCGATGATAAATCCGTCCTGCGCCTTTTTAAAGGTTTCAAGCCACACGGACTGTTCGAGCAGGACGACCTCAAGGTCAATTCCTATTTCCTTAAGCTGGCTCTGAACAATGGTCCCGATAGCGGTATACAACGGCGTATTTTGATTGCTCATATAAAGCTTCGTACTGAATCCGCCGGCATAATCCGAAGAAGCAATGAGCTCCTTTGCTTTTTCCAGATTGAAATCGTAGCCTGTTAAGCTGTCATTAAAGTATGGTGTTCCGGGACCGGCATACTGATTAGAATTGATGCCGAAACCGTAAGTAAGAGAATCGATTATTGCTTGTGAATCAATTGCGTAGCCGATTGCCTGCCTGATCTTCACATCTGCAAAGGGGCCTTCAATCGCGCTCGGGAATAACATAAACTGTATCATGAATGTCGTGGTGTTTTTTGCAAGCTGGAAATCATCCTGTGCTAACATCGAATCGACCATTGTGAAGGAGGGGCTGAAATAAGCGTCGATCTCACCGGCCATAAGCGCTGCCTGCGCTGTTGATTCATCAGCAATGATCTTCCAGGTAACAGTATCAAAGGTCTGTACCGCCTCTTTATTCCAGTAGCTCGTATTTTTTACAAACGATCTGTACTCTCCGGCGACGACCTGATCCTCAACATATGGACCGGTTCCGACGGGATGCTGGAGACACCAATCGATTCCTTTTTCATCAAATGCTTTCTTTGAGTACATATAACCGCAGTTATCCTGGAATGAAAACGGGATCTGCGAGGTCCACTGTTTTAGATGGATGACGACTGTATAGTCGCCTGTTTTCTCGAAGGACTCTACAAAACCGAAGTGTGTATTGGCGGTATTGGAATTTGCTA
Organism: uncultured Eubacteriales bacterium; assembly: GCA_942492735.1. Taxonomy (GTDB): domain Bacteria; phylum Bacillota; class Clostridia; order Oscillospirales; family Oscillospiraceae; genus Sporobacter. The sequence continues at coordinate 1,431,470 of OW818648.1, read as the reverse complement.
AGTAGTTCTCAAAGTTCCACAAAAGGACGTCGCCTGTCAGCTGCGATCCGTCTGAAAAATACACATCGTCACGCACTGTGACAGTCCATGTGAGTTTTTCCGCATCAGGAACGATGGATTCAGCGAGATAGCCGTAATAATCTCCGTTTTCATCGAGCTTTACAAGCGGCTCATAAACGAGAGAAAGCTCTGCTCTGTCATTATAGCCGCGGAGCATCCAGGAAGCTATAAAGCTGCAGTCAGTGCTGTTACCAATTACCAGGTCGCCGCCTGTTGTTGGCGCTGTTGTTGCTGCGGATGCTGATGCTGCGGGTGATACTGCGGCGCTTGGGGACGCTGGTGCCGCGCTTGGCGTCGTATTGGTGCTGCTGCCGCAAGCGGCAAGTGAAACAACCATGATCAGGGCTAATATTAATGCAATTATCTTTTTCATTGAATCATTTCCTTCCATTATCATATTTCGTTGAAATTTTGGTTGCCCGGCTATCTTTTGAATCATAAATTTTATTAGACCTTGCCTCCTTTTTAAACAATAGTGCATCGTCCGCCGATCCCATGAATCATGTGGATTACTCTGGTGATTAACCTATCCTTGCCTTGTATTCGGGATTGAGAATGTGCGGAGAATCCTCACCGGCAAAGTAGTCAGCGGCGATATCGATCGCCATTTTATAAATGCACCATAACGATTCGACTGTTTGGCTTGAAACATGCGGTGTCAGAATGATGTTGTCGAGTCCGAGCAGAGACGAATCGAGCGGCAGAGGCTCTGTAGCAAAGACATCGAGCGCGGCACCACCTATATCTCCCGATGCCAGCACGTTATATAAATCGCCTTCATCGATGATATGCCCGCGGGAGGTGTTGACGATGACGGCCGTTTTCTTCATCATTGAAAGTAATTTTTGATTCACGAGATGGTGCGTTTGCTTTGAGTAAGGTATATGCAGCGTGATCGCATCTGCCGTCGCGAACAGTTCCTCCAGGCTCACCAGTTCGACATCCAGCTGCTGCATACGTTCTATATTTGGGTAGGGGTCGAAGGCGATAAAACGGCAGTGAAAGCCCTTCAGCAGCTCCGCGACCGTCTGTCCGATAGCGCCGAAGCCGACAATTCCGACGGTGCTCCCGATTGTTTCATGTGCGACATTTTTTTCCCAAACCCCGGCATTGACGCATTTCTGGTTGAGCTTCAGCTTCCGGCGCGCTGCGAGAATGAGTGTCACCGCCATCTCGGCCACGCCAAGTGTGTTCGCCCCGGTCGTTCTCGCTATTGCCAGACCCAGGCGCGAGGCTGCTGCGAGGTCGACCTTATCATATCCGACACCGAAACGTACAAGGAGCCGAGTCCGGCCGGTAAGATGCGAAAAAATAGTATCATCATATGGCTCGACATCGATAATTCCGACGTCAGCCTCATTCAAAAGCGTTACGACATGATTTTGATCGTAAGGCAGCTGCGGTGCCCACAAATATTCGTAACCAAGCTGAGCGGCGTATTCACCGGCTTTCTTGTTGAGCTCTTCAAAAACCTCTGATCTATCCCCAAAAAACGAGACGATTCTCTTCATTTAAAAGCCTCCAGTTTGCTGTGCGCCGTCTTTTTAGGTACCGGGCAACTATCGTCGGTTTGGTACCTTTATATGCTTATATATGATAAATACATCATCTATGCATGAAGTATACAAGACGTATATATTAATTTCAATTCATTCTTTCCATAAATATTTCCTTTTATTTTGTGTATAATAGATATTCTCGTTTTCTGTTTGCATATCGGATTTATACATTGTATACTACATGCGTCGCCATCCGCGACTGTGCTTATCACAAAGCGGCTGACATGCATATAGGCGCGCAAAATGATGCGTGTTATTAATTTAAACGAAATGCAGGGATCTTAGATTGAAGAAAAACCATGAAATCGATATGAGCGTTGGCAGTCTTCTGTCGAAGCTCCTTGGTTTTTCCCTCCCGCTCATTCTTACCAACATGCTGCAGCTCACTTTCAACACAGTCGATCTGATCGTCGTTGGGCACTTCGGAGGAGAAAACTCACTTGCTGCCGTCGGCTCCAACGGTTCGCTTATCATGCTGATTGTATGTGTGCTTGCTGGAATCGGCACCGGTGTGAGCGTGCTCTCTTCCCGTTATTTCGGTGCAAAGGATGAGAAAAGCCTCCGCGAGACTGTACATACCACAATAATCATCGCCGTCGTCGGCGGCGTTATGGTTGGCGCTTTGGGCGTGTTATTAGCAACACCGCTGCTAAAACTAATGGGTACGCCCGACAATGTCCTGCCGTTGGCCGCAATTTATCTGCGCATCTATTTCTGCGGGCTGCCCATCATTGTCCTCTACAATTTTGCAAGCGCAGTGCTGCGCGCTGTAGGCGATACAAAACGCCCGCTTTATTTTCTGACGTTAGCCGGCGTGCTTCACGTGGCTTTGAATCTGCTCTTCGTTATCGTTTTCCATCTCGATGTCGTTGGGGTTGCAATCGGTACCGTGCTGTCCCAGTGTGTTTCCTGTGCTCTGGTCGTCAGATGCCTCATAACCTCCAACGCCGCATACAGGCTCGACATTCACCACCTTCGATTCTCAAAAAAGCAGTTTACTCAGCTCATGCGCATCGGTCTGCCGGCAGGCATTCAGGGCTCGTTCTTTTCCTTATCCAACGTCACGATTCAATCGGCTGTCAACTCCTTTGGTGCTGTTGTTATGGCGGGTAATTCCGCCGGCGCCAGTATAGAAGGCTTTTTCTTCAGCGCACAAGACGCGATTACCCAGGCAGCCCTGACTTCCGTCAGCCAGAGTTTGGGCGCAGGGCAATATGACCGAATAAAGAAAGCGGTGCTCCAATGCACGTTGCTCGAGATCATGGTCAGCGCAGTGCTCTGTTACTCTGCAATGATATTCCGGTATCAGCTTATCGGTATCTACACGCCTGATCCGGCCGCTATAGAGGCTGGCGCAACCAGGCTCTTAATCAACGGCGCCGTCTATTTCATGAACGGCCTTATGAATATGATGAGCGGCGTCATGAGAGGCCACGGCTTCAGCGTTTTACCCACAGTTGTCACCCTGCTTGGCGTCTGTGCCTTCCGAATTATATGGGTATACACCGCCTTTGCTTGGAACCCCACGCTGATCTTCCTTTACATTTCCTACCCCGTATCGTGGACGCTCACCTGCCTAACACACTATATAACCTATTTCGCGCTCAGGAAAAAAAGACAAGGGGACGGTTCATCCGTCTTGTCTGAACCAAGACCTTAAACCGCCCCTGCGTCTCTATTCACGTCTTTATTGCTGTTTTTGAAAGCGTCTATGCCGCGGAATCAATTACTTCCATAAGTAAAAAGTCATACAAACTGCCGTCATTTATTTGAACGCCGTACCAACCGAGGGTTGCTGTATTTTCGGCCTTATCGTCGAATACATGAAATACGTAATATTTCTGACCGTTGGCTTCATCGGTCCGATCATAGGCGATGGTCAAGTCCGGGTCATTCTCCTTTGAAATTTCAAGTGTCTTAAGATAATCGGTCAGAATTTCCGCTGCTTTTTCCTGCGTGACTCGGAATCCACCGGGCTGGCGGATACCGGCGCAGCCGTGCCTTTCTCTGCTGTGGTCGGGCTGCCGTTGCCGGCACCGCACGCGCTTATTGTCAGGGTCAGCAATAACGTCAATATTAGGCATAGTTTTTTCATGATTTGTAATTTCCTCCGTCTTCTCGTAAATGTTTTAAGTGCCAATATGCTTATCTCACAATTATACATTCATTTTTTTAGTAAAAAAATCACCCATCGGGTGATTTCGTCCGATTACTTATCTATCATATAATGACGGTATTATATATTTAAGTAACGAAGGAGTATTGCGCCGATGACGCTATTCATGAGCTTATTTCTGACATTCATATGCCTTCTGGCGGCAGTCGTTTTTGCAACCATCCTGAAAGATCGCTGGAAATACACGAAATTCATCGTCATCGGATTCGTTGTTCTATCCGTATTGCTCTTTTTATATTCCTTGTTGACATTATTCTTTGTTTCATCAATCTAATGGTCCTGCGATGGCTGCAAAAGAGAGGAGTATCTAATACCGCTATTTCCAGGTACGCGGGTTCCCGCCTGCGCGGGAATGACAGCGCGAACCATGTCGTTATCTTAATCGAATATGCGTATAAATTAACGGGGAGCCATCAACATGAGGCTCCCCTACTGTATTTACCAGCTTCCGCCACCGCCGCCACCGCCGCCGCCGCCGGAGAACCCGCCGCCGGAGAAGCCGCCGCCGCCCCCGCCGCCAGAGGACGACGGTCGTGAGGCCATCGTCGATTGCACCGCGTTCATTGAGCGGTTAAGATCGTTCATGAACAGGACGGGGTAGAACAAACCGCTGTGGCCGTAGTACCAATTCGGGGGCTGTATCGCGATCGTCTCGAACTTCTTTGCCCATTTGTCCGACACGTTCAGCACCCAGGCGTAGGGCAGGATATTGTAGAAATACGATGGATCCTGTTCGACCAGCGTGACCAGCTTGTCTCTCTCGGCAAGCTCCAGAAAGTCGCGGAACCCGCAAATCTTGCCCATCCACTCCGTACCCTTGGGGGTACGCTTGACGATGAACGACGCGACGAGGCCCAAGAGTACTGTCGCCAGAACCGCGCACCACGGCAGCGCCGCCAGATATACAGTGTCTTTGGTCAAAACGAGAAAAACCGTCATGGCGGCAATGCTCAGGAGTATACCGATAATCATCGTGACGACGCGGCTGACGCGTCCCTTCGCCCGCCATTTGCGAAGCGTGCTGACAAGCAGCGAAACGGGCAGCATGATCAAAATACCTAATATGACCGATATCATAAGCCCCTCAGTGAAATCCTGCATCTCACGGTAATTGATCAGAATCAACGTGATCATGATGGGCAGCGCCGTCATCAAGCTGATGAGCGGACGCAGTGCCACGGAGGCCTTTGTGAATACGCGGCGCTTTTCATTCTCGAAGGATTTGCTGATCATCGACTGGGTGCTGGCGATAGTCTTATAAAACGTGTTCTTGAGGCTTGCAGACGTGGCGACCGGGCTGTCCTTAAAAAGCTTCTGGAACATGTTCTTTTCAAAAGGGTTGGCGTCGTCGCCGAGGTCACGGAGCTTACGGAACTGGAAGTCCGAGCCGCCGGTATCATCGATTGCCAGGTATCCGCGGTGCGCCCAGTATATGACGAGTGACACGACGTCGCGGTTATCCACGGCACCGTCGATGATGTAGCCGACCTCAGAAGGCGTCATGCTCTCTGGCGCGTAGAATTCGACAGTCTTGACGATTTTTTTATCCCGGCCATACAGCAGGAACATCACAAAAGCCAGCACCACGAGCGCGGCGATACCCACGAGCAGCGCCACATCCACAGCGCCCTGGAAAGGGATCTCGAAGTAACCCTGCATCAGCTGCATGCGCATCGTGACAGCTTGATAGCTGGAAAGCTGCTCATGAACCTCTCCCGTAATCGTGTTGCCATCGACGCTGAAGGTCAGCGCCTCGGGATTATAGCCCGAACTGCCGTAGGCGCCGGTCGAGAAGCCCAGCAATTTCTCATCGAAGCTTTTAGGAAGCGTCACCGAGAAGGAGACATGGTCGATCGACGTGCCCCACTCCGTTCCGATGAGGTTATAATAGACCTCATCTTCATCAGGCATGCCGTCATCGTAGAACTGGAGGCGGTAGGATATGCGGTAGACCTGCGTTCCTTCCACAGTCGTGTCGGCATCGCCGATCTTGACGATGACATTGCCGTCACTCTTGCTGACAGAAAAGTCTGCGCCCTCAACATCAATATTCGTGATTTGGGCGCGCCAATCCGTGCTGCCGCTCTGGCGCAGCCACGTGCCCTCATAGGGAATTTCGCGATAGATGCCATGCCGCGGCTCAGTGAATTGCACCGTTATAACCTCGGTCACATCATACGCGTTCGTTTCGGTAATATTGACGCTGACGTTATAGTCGGAGATCAAATATCCCTCCAAGCTGGTGGCTGCAGCGGCAGGAATAGCGGTCAGAACCGCGATGAGCGCGCTGATGAGAATCGCAAAAAGCTTCTTCATTTAATTTTCCTTCCCTCAGTTGTCAGTCGGCTCCTATTCTAAAAAGGATAGCATCAGCAGAAAGCCCTCGGCTTACGTGCAACGCTATCCTTCCGGTCATATGCTGATGGCTTAGAACTGGACCTTGACGTTCTGACGCTCCGCGCCGTCGATCTCGAACAGCTGCTTCTTCTCCAGGCGCATCATATTGGCCACAATGACGCTGGGGAAGGCTTCACAGGCGATGTTGAAGTCGCGCACGATGGCGTTATAATACTTGCGGGAATTCACAATGTCGTTCTCGATGGCAGAGAGCTGGCCCTGCAGGTCGAGAAAATTCTGGTTGGCTTTGAGCTCAGGGTAGTTTTCCGCTAATGCGAAAAGCGATTTCAGCGTGCCGGACAGCATGTTTTCGCCCTGTGCCCGTGCCTCAAGCGACTGGGCTCCCATGGCCATGTTCCGGGCCTTAACGATATTTTCAAAGGTCGAGCCCTCGTGCTTCGCGTAGCCCTTGACGGTCTCCACGAGATTGGGTACAAGGTCATAGCGCTTTTTGAGGTAGACATCCATTGTTGAGAAGGCTTCCTCAACACGGTTGCGCAGTGACACAAAGCGGTTATAGCTGCCGATAAACCAGATCACAATGACCAATACGATGACACCGACGATGATCCAAGGCATGCAGTCACACTCCCATCCAGATAAAACTTAAGTGCATCGTATCAAATCGCAACGCTAACTGTCAATAGAGCCAAGCTAAAACACAAGGGGACGGTTCTCTTGTGTTTTTCTCGCCGCTGTTTCATCGTACTTGTAGGGCAAGGGCTCTGCCTTGCCCTACAATGATGATTCGTAACAAAACCACAGTCTGACGGTTCTCGCGTCTTATTCAATGCGTTCGGCTTTGTATATCTTGCAGAGCAGCGCGCGCATTGGCCAGCCGCCCGTAACCGGGTCGAACAGGTCCGGGTCGTCCGCGGGCGTCAGTACGTTGCAATTGGACTCCCAAAGGCCGCCGAGCCAAGGCTCACGGTGCGGCAGCTCCGGATACCACCAGTGGCTCTGCACGTTGATGACGCGCGGGTCGATCTCGTCTGCGACGCGGGCACGCTGCCGAATGACGCCCTTCGGCGTTTCGACAAAGACCCAGTCGCCGTCCTCGATCCCGTGTTTCGCGGCCGTCTCCGGATGGATGTCCATGATCGGCCACGGGTACTGCTCCCGCGTACCGAGCCCGGGCTGTCGGTTTTCGGAATGGAACATCGGCCGGAAATTTCCTCCCGTGATGAGGATATACGGGTAATCCTTGGCGAGCTCTGGCGTCGAATACGGGCTGATCGGCGGCTCTTCGAAATATGGCAGCGGGTCATAGCCGAGCTTTTCGAGCACATTGGAGTATAATTCAACTTTACCCGAAATCGTCGCGAACCCGGTCAGCTTGCCCGTACGCGGATTGAGCTTGTCGTACGTCCAGCGCGCGTCGCTTTTAACCATATAGGTCTTCGTCGCTGCCTCCTTGAATGTGAGTCCAACAGGCGCCAGCCGGTAGTCCGCGAGCTCCGCCTCGCTGTTCCACGGAAAATGCATGCCGAAGCCGAGCCGCTCAGCCAGGCCCTTCCACATCAGGTATTCCTCATGTCGCTCCCCGACGGGCGCGACTGCAGCCTCCGAGACCTTCATCGTCGGCGAGAAATCCTCATGCGTCTCGCACATCGGTTTTTCAAGCTTGCTCGCCGCGGGCAGCACGTAGTCCGCGAGCATCGCCGTCGGTGTCATGACGAGCTCGCTCACGACGGAAAGCTCGAGGTTCGGGCTCTTGAGCGCCTTGTAGATAAGCTTCGTATCGCTCGCGTTTAAGAGCGGGTTGCTGCCCCAGGTTATGTTCGCCGTGATCGGATATGGGTCCCGCTCAAGGATCGCCTTCCAAATGAGCGGCTGCACCGAGAGGAAATTGTGCGCGCTCTGCGGGAACGGTGTCCCGTAAGTCTCTTCATAGATCGGGGCCATCAGCTCGTAACCCGGCCACGTCATGAGCTTAAACCGATCCGCGCCGATCTGTTTTTTGCGCTGCTCGACCGGCAATGCGTCCGTCATCTGCAGCATCGAATCGCGAACCGCGTAGTTTCCGCCGATAATAGGCCCCGGCCCCTCCGCCGTCTCCGCGCCGCCAACCTTCAGGTTTCCCGTCAGCGCCCGCAGGCAGACGCGCGCCTGCTCGACGCGGATGGCGTTGCGCCCGAGCATGTCGGTCGACGACGCATCCTTCAGCTCCGCGGGGAAATTCGTCGCGTACATGCGCGCGGATTCAATGATGAGGTCCTTCGGAATCCATGTGATCTCGCTGACCTTTTCCGGCGTATACTCTGCCGCGCGGGCTTTTAGCTCAAGAAAGCCGTACGTCCAATTCTCGACAAACGCCTTGTCGTAAAGCTCTTCTTTAATGATGATGTTAATCCACCCGAGCAGCAGCGCCGTGTCGGTGCCGGGCCTGATGCGCAGCCACATGTCTACGTCGTCGCCCATCGAGGTTTTCCGCGGGTCGATGAGGATGATCTTGACTTTACCCTCGTCGTGCAGCTTCTTCATGCGCTTCCACGCGAGCGGCGCCGTCTGGCTCGTATCGTTACCGTGTATGACGGCACACTTCGGGTCGATCCCATGCCGCCCACCCTGCGCTGTGCCCAAGAGCGCCATCGAAAGCGCCGCCGTGTTGCAGTGGCAGATCGTCCCCGCGCAGCCGATATTGGACGGGTTGCCAAAGAGGTTTAAAAACCTTGTGCGCATGCAGTAGATATCGCTGCGGTACGTGCCCTCCGTGATGGCAAGCGTTTCGGGCCCGTATTTTTCCTTCAGCGCCGCGAGCTTTGAGGCAATCTCATCGAGCGCCTGCTCCCAGGAGATTCCCTCCCACCGGCCCTCGCCGCGCTCTCCGACGCGCCTCATCGGTTTTTTTATCTGAATATCGCTGTACAGCCATTTGACATGGTAGGGCATCCGGTCCGCGCAGCCCTTGTTCGGTGACGGATAGTCCGGATTAGGCCGCAGCCGCACGAGCTTCCCATCCTCGCGCTCCGCGATAAGCCCGCAGTACATCTTGCAGCCCGGCGACGCCCAACACACGATCTGTCTTTCGTCTTTCACCATTTTTATTCATCCTCTCTCAGCTCCCGAGCGCCCCTGCGAGGACGCGCGAGTGGCAGGGTTTACAATGTCTGTTAATGACGCATCATTTTACTCGGCAGCCAGGTGGCCAGTTCCGGGAAAGCCGCTACCAAAATCATGACGACGACCAAAACAAGCAGGAAAGGCAGCGACCCTTTCAATATGCGCATCAGGCTGACACCGGTAATCTGCTGCACGACGAAGGCGTTCATGCCGACGGGCGGCGTAATCAGTCCGACTTCGCACCAGAGCACGAAGATGACGGCATACCAGGTCAGGTCAAACCCGAGCGCGACAAGGACAGGAGCGAAGAGCGGGATTGCCAGGATCGTGATGGAGCCCGCATCGAGGAAGACATCGAGCAGAAAGACCACGAACAGTGTTCCGACGATGACCGCCCAGCCTGGTAAGCCGGAATTCACGATGAAATCGGTCGTGATCTGGGGGACACGCAGCATCGCCAGCACATTCGAGAGCGCTGTACCTGCGGCGACCAGCACGGCAATCATGGCGACCGTTCGAGTGGAGTCAGAGATCATGTTAAAGACGTTGCGCAGATGGATCCGTTTGCTTGCGAACCCATAGATCAGCGTATATACCACGGAGACGGCGGCCGCTTCGTTCGCGGTGAAGATGCCGGAATAAATACCGCCGAGCATCATCACAGGGAGGATTAGGATGCCGATTGCCTTTTTGGTCACATGCATCTTTTCCTTCATAGGAACCGGCGGCAGTTTCTCATATTTCCCGGTCACTTTACAGATGATGACGACTGTTATCGAGAGCAGAACCGTTGCGATCACGCCGGGAATGATACCGGCCATGAACAGCTCGCCGATGGATTCGTCGGTCATGATGCCGATCATCAGAAAAGCCGTACTCGGCGGGATGAGGACGCCCAGCGTTCCGCCGACGGCAATGAGGCCAGCTGACATGTCTGAGTCGTAATTGTACCGGGTCAGGGCAGGATACGCGACGAGTCCGACCGTCACGGCGTTGGCCATGCTCGAACCGGATACCGCGGCAAATATCATGCATACGAAGAGCGTGGCGACAGCCAGTCCGCCAGGGATGCCGCCGAGCCAGACGCGTGCGAACACAAAAAGATCGTCGGCCAATCCGGTTTTATGCAGGATATAGCCCAGGAATACGAAGAGCGGCAGGGCCATGATGGAGGAGGAATCCCAGGAAAGGAAGAAGAGATGGGGAATGGAGCTAAACCCGCGTTCGAGCCCCAATATTCCAATGGAGCCGATTGCGCTGCAGATTGCCAGGGTGAAGCCGATCGGCACGCCGCCGCACAGCAGTACCGCAAGTAAAAGGAAGATTCCGCCGATCATATTGACATTCAGGCCGAAGAGAACAGCACCGGTCACCGCTGCGATAAAAATAACAGAGGTAATCATCGCGTGCGTGCGCGACTTCTTTGTCTCAGACAGCTTTCTTGCCAGAGTGCAGATATTTGTGCACATCATCCGCAGCGCCTGAAGGGACAGCACGACGAAGGAAATAAAGATGATCGCCTTGACCGGCCACATGATAATGTTGATCATTGCGGATTTCTCGATCAGACGGAGGCTTTCCAAGGTCATATCCAGGGCGATATAGGAATACCCGGCGGTGAAGATGAACACGATCAGATAACTGACTGTCTCTAAAAAGGTTTGCGTCAGCACAGGTAACTTTTCGACGATAAACTCCATATGGACGTGGCTTTTTTCCCTGAGGCCGTAGCTGATGGCCGTAAAAGCCGCGGTCAAGACGAAAATCGTGCTGATTTCGTCCGTCCAGCGTGTTGGGGCGCTGAATATGTACCGCATGACGACTTCAAGTGTGATCAAGAAACCGGCAATGAATAATAAGGCGCCGCCAAAAAAGCCAAGCCCGGCCGTTGCCAGGTCAATTGCCTTTCCAATTCGACCGAAGAAGGACAGGGACACATGCTTTTTCGCCTGGATTGATTCCACAAGCATCACCTTTTTCTAAAAATGTATAAAAGCTACTTCGATTTATCAACCATGGCCATCATTTTGTCTATTTCATCCTTTGCCAGAACTTCCTTCAGCACCTTGTCTCTGACAGGCGCCCAAACTGCTCTCCAGCTGGCTACCTGATCCTCGGGGACGACATAAACCTGTGCGCCCTTTTCCCTCAGAACATCCCAGGAAGCGTCGCCTGCGGCTTTCGTGTCGCTCAGGATCTGCTCACCATACGCTTTTGCGGTTTCAGTCATAAGCATTTGAAGGTCAGCGGGAATGCTGTTGTAGGAGTCGATATTCATGATGATGCCGTGCTCAACCGCCGTCCCTGTGACGGCAACACGGGTGAAATATTTGGCCACTTCGGCTAGTTTTACGGTCATCGCGCCGCCGGGAGCGGTGGAGTACACGCCGTCAACAGTGCCCTGCTGGACACCCATGTACATATCGGTCGCGGCCATTACAACACCGGCGCCGCCGAATGCTTCAACCTGTGCCATTTGGCCGGCGTTGGGAATTCTCAGCTTGAGACCAGCCAGGTCTTCGGGCTTTGTCACCTCATGCTTGGTGTTGAGCATGCAGTCGACACAGCCGGCACCGGACCAGCCAAGGACCTTGATCTTACCTTTTTCTTCAAGGAGGGACGCAAGATAAGTACCGAGGTCGCCGTTCAGCGCGCGCAGAGCCTGCGCTTCATCGGAAAAAACGGCACTGCTCAGGATTGTTAACTGGGGAATGATCTTAGGCCAGCCCTTACCGAAATGCGCGAAAGCGAGGTCGACGCTGCCGGTCGAAAACGCATCGGCATACTGGTCGTTCTTGTAAAGCTGTCCTTCAAAATACACCTCGATGGTGATCTGTCCGCCGGATTTCTCATTGATTTCTTTTGCAAATTTCTCGATCAGAGCACCTGTCACGGACGTGTTTTTTTCGTCGGTTAACATGCGGAATTTCACGTTGATCTTTTCAGCAGCCGGAGCCGCGCCGGACGCAGACGGTTCCGTTGTTGTGGACTTGGCGCATCCGAATAGCGCAAGTGACATTAATAAAGACAGAATCAGTACCGAACAAAGCAGCCTTCTCTTCATTTTAAACATCCCTTCAATAAAATAATATAAGCGCTCTACTTAAAATGCTATCATATGTTTATCTGTTTTAGAACATGTTCGAAGTATCAAAATAACGACAAAAATTCGTACCAAAGGCAGGGCAAGACAAGGGGACGGTTCATTCGTCTTGTCTTTTTGACTTTGCCTGTGCAATAGGACGACAATTGTTAAAACCCAGCCATCTTTATGATACAAAAAACAGGGTATCGCACCTTTTCGTGTGCAATACCCTGTTGATTTTTTGGTTTGAGCGAGCTCCGCCTAATTCGAAAAGTTCAGTCTTATCCGTGTATCGGGTAAGGCAACGCGGGTGATAATAGCAGCGGCCTCGGCACGCGTGATTGATCTATTCGGGTGAAAAGTGCCATACACGTCAGCACCGGCCAGGACGCCTGCGCTATAAAGGAAAAATATTTCATTGCCATACGTATCGGCTTTGGCGATATCGGGCAGCGTGTTCACAGTGTTGATGACCGCCAGCTCAGTGCCGGGGATCGCCTTGCTGAACAGATAGGCCATCTGCGCGCGTGTCGCGTACGCCGCAAGGTTTGTAAATTCACTCCTGTTTATAATACCCTTATCGATGGCATAATCAACGTATACCTGATACCACAGCGCGCTTGGTACAAAACGGATACTATTGTTTTCATAAATACTGTGCGTCACAGCGACCATCTTGATGAGCTCGGCGATCGTGATATTATTATCAGGCGCAAACCTCATGGCGCCGATGCCACTCATAATCCCCAGCCGGACAACCGCGCCGACAACCGACTGATTCCCCGAATACCACGCGTATGGGTTGACATCAAGGAAGTTGTTGACCGAATAGTACGCTCTTTCCTTGAAGTTTTCTATTGAAGGTCCGGGGATCGTCCAAACAGCTGTTTTGTATCCGTTCCAGGTACCAACCGTCCAGCCGGCTTTTCCGTCCATATAATAGAGCGTTGCGTTCCGGGCAAAAGCGCCGCTGTTCGAGCTGGGATAAATGGGGTAGATTTTCGGCGCCGCGCCCTTGAAGTTCACCTCATACAGCGATGTACACCCCTCAAACGAACCGCTGATATCGCTGATGCTTTCGGGTAATGTGATATCCGTCAGACCGCTGATGTTACAGAAGGAGCGTGTCACTGTTTGAACACCTTCCTCGATGACGAGCGCTGTCAATGGCGTCTCGCTGAAGCTGAAGTCCACCTTCTCAATATGCCCGGGGATGGTCAGTGACGTAAAAGGGGCTCTGCGAAAAGAAAACTCGATGCGCCTCAGGCTCAGCGGAAATTGAACGGCTTTCAGGTTCCGGCATTCCTTGAACGAATTTGATATCGTCTCAAGGCCGCTGCCGAAGGTCACATTTTCAAGAGCGCCATAATTAAAGGAATACTCGATCAGGCGGACGCTGTCCGGGATCGTCACAGCTTTGAGCCCGCACCCGAAGGCATTCGTAATGGTTACTGCTCCGCCGAGCTCAACTTTTGTGAGCGCCGGGCAGTTGTTGAACCCATGGACGAGCGTCAAGCTCTGCGGCAGTGTGACGCTCGTCAGCATCATATGGTTATCGAACGCGTAGGAGGCAATTGATGTCACCCCTTCGGGCACTGTGACGGCTGTTTTCCCCAGCGGACAATAAATCAGTGTTGTCCCGTCGCCGTTATATAGAATCCCGTCTTTCACGGTGAACGGGCTGCCCGGCGCGACGCCTAAATCCGTCAGTCCGGTGCAGCTGTTAAAATCCTGCCAGCCGATCTCCGTGACGCCCGCTGGTATCGTGAAGCGCGTCAGCGCGCTGCACCCCTGCAGCGCGGAGAAGTTAATAACGGCGACCGTGTCTGGCAGACTGAGCGATGTCAAAGACGTACAATAAGCAAAAGCCTGAATCGGAATCTCGGTGATGCCGGCCCCAATCGTCACGCTTTTGAGCCCGCTGCATTTGGTAAACAGGCCTTGTCCAAGCGTCGCGTTGCCGGGAACCGTGATATCGGTTAAGGACGCGCACGCGTAGAACGCGCTGCCCCCGATATACATAAGCGATGACGGCAGAGTAACATTGCCGAGCGAAACGCAGCCGCTGAAAGAGCTGTCTCCGATCTCTTTGAGGCCGATGGGCAGATTGATCGTTTTGAGGCTGATGCAGCTGTAGAAGGCATCGTCGCCGAGCCGGGTGAGTGTGCTGGGCAGCGTCACGTTTACCAGATTGCTATAGTATTGAAAAGCCCCGACGCCGACGGAGGTGAAGCCTTCGCCGATGGTAATGCTTTTGATATGCTGCTTGTTCGACCACCAGACGCCGGCGGAGTCCTGCGGGAGCGGCCCCTTTCCTGTGATCTCTAAGCGCCCGGTCCCGGTATCGAGCGTGTATGTACAATTGCTGCCGTAGCTCCCTTTGTATACGGCAGCCTCAGCCTCTGGCATCAGCGTGGGCAGCAGGAGCAGGACGGCGCTGAACATCAGTACCAAGAGCGATAACTTAATTATTTTCATAAAGCTGCCTCTATGCTCCAGGTCACGCGCTTTTCGGGGAGCGCGATTCTGGAGATGATTGCCGCCGCTTCGACTCTGGTAATGCTCCGGCTCGGGTAGAACGACCCAGCCGCGTCGCCGCCCCGAAGGACCCCGGCGTTGTACAGGAGGAAAACATCCTCGGCGTGCTTGTCCGTCATTGAGACATCGGGCAGCCCGGTCACGCTGTTGATCGCCGGCAGCGCGCCCGCAGGGACGGCGTTTGAAAAGATATAGGCCAAGTCGGTGCGGGTAGCGACGGCGTTGACGTCATCATAATCGCCGTCTTTAATAATGCCGTTTGCCAGAGCGTAGTCAATCCAGACCTGGTACCACGGATCACCGACATTCAAATAGCCGCTGCCGCCGTAGTATATGCTGTGGACAGCACTGGCCATTTTAACTGCCTGAGAGATTGTCATCATCCCGTTCGGCGTAAAGTGCCCGTCACCGGTGCCGCTCATAATGCCGAGCCGGACAGCCGTGCCGACGATCCCCTGTCCGCTCTCGCCGTACCAGGTGTTTTCACTGATATCCGAGAACATACCGATATAATATGGTTCTTTCTCGGTAGAAAAATGCGCGAGTGTCTCCTGCGGGACTGCCCAAACAGCACTCCTATACCGGTTGAAGGTCGGCGACGTCCAGCCGCTACTCCCTTCTAAATAAAATAGCGTCACGATATGTCCGAACGATGTCGGCTGATAGGCCGCCGTCAGCATTTTTGGTACAGCGCCTTCAAAAAAGACATCGTTGAGACCCGAGCAGTCGATAAAGGATGCGGTGATATCGGTTATACTCGCGGGCAGCGTCAGTGTCGTCAGATAATCGCAATCGCTGAAAGAGCGTGTAATTGTCTGAACGCCGCGGCCGATGAAGAGCTCGCTCAGGCTCCCGCACCCATTAAAGCTGTTATCAACGCTCGAAACTGTGCCCGGTATGTAAACAGATGTCAAACCGCACTGCGTAAAGGAAGATCCAATGCTCTTGAGACTCTGCGGCAGTGATACCGAATTCAACGCAATGCTGTTAAAGGACCCATACAGCGCCTCGACCCCCTCTTTCAGTATCACATTGTTCAGCGCCGGGCATTCCTGAAAAGAGGCGCTTATGATCTTTACCGTCCCCGGGATTGTCAGCGTTTTAAGCGCTTTTGGCCAAACGAAGGAACGGTTGATTGTTTCGACGCCGCCAAAATCAACGGTGACGAGTGCATCGCAGTCACTGAAATTGTTGCTGAGCGCCTTGAGGCTTTTCGGCAGCTTGACGGACGTGAGCTTGATACACCCGTTAAAAGCGCCGTCTGTCAGTGACGTTACGCCCTCGGGTACCACCGAAGCTGTTTTCCCCTGCGGACAGCTTAAGAGCTGTGTGCCGGTGCTGTCGTAGAGGATGCCGTCGATTGCTTTAAAGCAGCTGCCGGGTGCGACCGTAAATGCAGAGAGATTATAGCATTTATCAAAAGCCCGCTCATGGATGGTCGTGACGCTCGCCGGGATCTTTATCGCTGTCAGCGCCGCGCATTCTAGAAACGCGCTAAAATCTATCGATTTTAGCGTCTCCGGCAGCGTGACACTTGTGAGCGATACACATGCGCCGAAAACCCCGGTGGGAAGTACCTGAATCCCTTTGCCGACAACGACGCTTTTAAGCTTATCGCAGCAGCTGAACGCGGCATTTCCGAGGGATGTCATGCTGTCGGGGATGACGACAGACGTTAAAGACCTGCAGTACTGAAAGGTGCCATATCCCATGGTTTTTAAGCTGTTCGGCAGCGTTATGGATTTCAGTGCCGCGCAGCCGTTGAAGGCCATTTGTCCGATTGTTGTGAGCCCATTTGGGAAGTTGACGGTGGTCAGCTTATCGCAGCCCTGAAAGGCCTGTTCCTGAATTTCAATAATGGTGCTCGGCAGCCTGACGCTGACCACATTGTAAAACCCCATGAAATTCGAATTGCCAACAACCGTGATGCCTTCTCCAATGATGATGGATTTAACGTCGTCCCGACCCACGGACAAAAACCCCCCCTGTCTGTACGACAACGGGCCTTTTCCTTCAATTTTCAGGACGCCAGTGATCGTATCGAGCGTATAGGTATAGTACGACTGCGGTCCCGAAGAATAAGAACCCGTATGAACAACTGCCTGCGCTTTCAAGGCATACCCCGAGGCTGCAACTATCACCAATGTGAACGATAAGATCAGCAGCGCTTTATATAACCGATTTTTGATGTTCATCCCTCAACTCCAACGACGATATTTGTGTTCAGTATGAAGGATTAATCAGGCATTTTCCACAAGTAATATATGGCACTGCCTCGGGCTCCCAGAGCATAATTCTCGTTGATTTATCCAGAGCTTGTCATAGTTAAAAGGTGGCATTGAATACAATATGAGGGGGTGTATTTATGCCGAATATAAAAACTGTGATCCTTTTTGATCAATATTCCGTATCCATTTCAATGACCAAAGCGACAATTGATACCGATCTCCAATTACATGAATACCATCTTGAAGATTGGAGCCGAACCTGCAGAAAAACCTTGTGCGCCGGCTGCGGTAAGGAGTTAACCGCGGAAGATATCGTCAAAGGGTTCGAATATGAGGATAATTGTTTGGTTCTGCTCAAAAAAGAAGATTTCAAACAAATAAAGGCCGGTACGGAAAACCATATCCATATACTCTATTCAACTTCTTTAGAACAAGTTTTACCGGTTTATTTCAGTAATGCATATTTCGCATCACCCGAAGCAGGCAGCGAGAAAATTTTCGAAATCATAAGACTTTCGTTAGTGGAAGAACAGAAAATACTTATCGGGAAAGCATTATTAAGTGGTTTCGATTCACTTGTGGCTCTTATCCCGACAGAAGAGGGCCTGGTCATATCAAAGCTATATCTCGAAAACGAAATCACCAAAGCAAAAAAACCTTATAAAAAGCAGCCGGTTTCACTCGGCGAACGAGACCCCGTCAAAAGCCTGCTCCAGGAGATGTATTCTCCTTTTGATGTATCCGTTTACGAAAATGCGTATCAAAATAATCTCCGCAAATTGATCTTTTCAAAAATTGACGCGTGCATCGATACGTATAACTGCTAAAGCAACTTGGTTCACATAAAAAACCGCCTTATCGGCGGTTTTTTATGTCGTTAGTGTATTCCGGGATATCGCGTGATTCCGTGAGCAAAGCTGGTCATACTAATAGCGGACGTTCCGGCGTTGCCATCAGGTAAAACAAAGCAGGAAGTGACGTTTATGCTAAAATATTCTAAAGAGACTGCTGACTTGATTAAACGATATAACGACTTAAAAACAAAGGTTCTGGTTAGAAAAGCCGAGTTTAAAGAACTATGCGACTTTATTGAAAACAAAACGGAATGGTTAACGGCTCCGGCCAGCACACGTTTTCATCTTTCAAAAAAACACGGACTTTTAGAGCATTCCTGTAATACGGCCGAGATCATGCTGAAGCTAAAGGCCGTGCTGGCACCGGCTCTATCCGACGAGAGCTGCGTCATCGTTTCACTGCTGCACGATCTCGGAAAGGTTGGTATGCCTGGCAATGCGCAGTATCTTGTGAACGAACCCTCTTCTCGACAGAAGCAGTCCGGCTATACCGCGTGGGCGCCGTATCGGTTTAATAACGACCTGACCTATCTGAGCGTGCCGATTCGAAGCCTCTATCTGACACTTCCCTACCTGCTGCTCTCCGAAGACGAGGTGCAGGCAATTGCGTATCACGACGGTCAATACGTAGAGGATAACCGCAGCGTCGCCAAACACGAAACCCCTCTGGCCCTACTCCTCCAATATGCCGATAATTGGTGCGCCTTCGTTCTAGAATCTTAGATCAAAACACAAGGGGACGGTTCTTTTGTGTTATTTTCGTGTTAAAAAGGAGCCTGTCGGCTGGAAGACGACAGGCTCCTTTTGATTTGCGCGGCAGGTTACTGATTATCAAGAATATAAGTATAGAAGGCGGGGTTGACGTACAGGTCGCTGGGCTCCACCTTCAGGTCGGGGGCTTCCTTCGCCACCACGGCTGCAATCTTGGCAGTGTTCTCGGGCACGCTGAAGGGGTGGATAGAGTAAGCGCCGTCTTTGATGACGTTGTCCTTAAGCAGCTTGAAGCTTGTATTGGTCATCAGGACGGTGGAGGAATAAAGCGGCTGCCACCAGGAGCCGGTCAGCAGGGGCACGGTGGTGTTGCCGCTATCATCCACACGGTCGTCGTTCTTCTTGGCGTAGTCCTCAATGATGCTGTGGAAATCTTCCTTGTCGGCTTTTGTGGCAAACTCCAGCTGCAGGTCGTATTCCATGGCGTAGCACAGCCAGCGGCCGCCTGCGATCTCCTTGAGCTCATAGGTGGGCGTGGCCTCAACCTTGGTTGGATCTCCCCATTCCACCATGTACTCATAGATCGATACCTTGGGCTCCAGCTGAACCTTCGCGTCGATCATCTCGCTGTTCAGCAAGCCGATGAGCTGGTTGGCGTGGGTGATGTCGCTGTGGCCGTACTGGAGGGTGTACGCCGGCAGGAAGTTGGCGTTATAACCGTCGTATTTCAGACCATAGCCGGTGCTGGCGCCCTGGATAACCAGCTGGGCGCCCAGATCGGAGAGCTTCGCGTTGTTAAAATTGGTGAACGAGCTCCATGCAGATTGAATCTCGGCGTAGATTCCGGGATCACTGGCCATACCCAGGTAGCTGCGGCCCTTACCGGCGACGTCCGCGGCGGCCATCAGCAGAGCGCTGGCGGTGCCCGCGTCCAAAGCAGCGTCAAAGGTGAAGGTGGACTGCGCGATGTCGGTGTCCAGAGCGGCGGCCACATACGCTGCGTACGCGGCTGAAACGCCTGTCACGCCGTAGGCGGCAAGCCGCTCGGCTGCTTTTTCGGCGTCCACGGCAGCGGTATAGGTCAAGGCCAGATTCTCCATGCCTGCGGCGCGTACAGCGGCCTTCACAGCCTCCGCCACGGTGAGATTTCCGGTGCCATCGGTCTTGGTTCCGCCGATTTTTGCCAAGGCAGCGTCAAAGGCCGTCCGGGAGACGGTGCCCGAGAAAGGTTCGATGCCGAAATATGTCTGCAGATATTCGGCGGACTTGTCGTCGGCGGTATAGCCGCTGACATAGACGGTATCGGTGTCGCCGTCCCAGAGCACAGTCTTGCCAAATGCTTCGCTCAGCGCGCGGACGGGCAGATAGGTCGTGCCGTTGCTGGCAAACACATCCACCGCTTTGCCGCTGGCATCGGTGGCAGCGAGCTTACTGTCGTCCAGGTAGACTGAGATACCGGCGTTCACCTCAATCGTCTTTTTGACCAAGGCTGCTCCAGCCGGGAGTACCATGGTCACTACCATCACTGCGACAAGCAGAACACCCAGGATGCGAGAGTATTTTTTCATGTTAATTCGCTCCTTTCTTCCTTGCAAAATTATCTAAATTTATAGATATCACATCTTGCGCGTCCGGTCCCGAGCGCATTCTACCGTTTGCCCTTGTCGTATATCTCGCCCAGCGCTCTGGGAGCGCGGTTGGACTTGGAAAAGAAGATCAGCAGCAGCAGGGTAATAAGGTAGGGCAAGGTCATGAGCAGATCAGAGAAGGCGGCTGGCAGACCCAGCACTTGCGTCAGCGCGAAGCCCCCCGACCGGGCGAAGCCGAAGATCAAGCAGGCCCGCAGCGTGGGAACGATCTGCCAATTGCCAAAGATCAGGGCGGCAATTGAAAGATAGCCGTAGCCCATATAGATGCTGGGGGAGAACTGGGCGGAGATGGAGTATGCAAAGCAAATACCGCCAAGACCGGACAATGCCCCACAGACCATGACGGCCCGAAACCGGACCCGGCGCACCTCCACGCCTGCCGCGTCGACGGCGTGCGGATTATCACCGCAGGCCCTCAGACGCATACCGAAGGGCGTCTTATATAAGAAGTACCATGCAATCAAGGCCACAGCCAGGATAATCAGCTCAAAGGGGTAGATTTTGGTGAACACCGCGCCAAGCACAGGGATCTGGGACAGACCGGGTACCGTGAGGCGCATGGAGGTGGACAAGACAAATTTGTTGGAGGGCGCGCCAAAGACTGTGGCGTTGAGCTGGCTGGTGAGGAAGGTCGTCAGGGCCATGGCAAGAATGTTGGTGACCACGCCGCTGATGACCTGATTGGCTTTGAATTTCACGCACAGGACGGCATGGACGAGAGAATAAGCAGCGCCGCCCAGCATGGCGAAGACCAGGGCCAGGAACATCGGTATCTGGCTGCTGGCCGCAAACAGGCCGGAGACCAGCGTCGCCGTCAGTGCCCCCGCAAAGGCGCCGAAGCCCTGAAGGCCTTCGAGTGCCAGCATGGTGATGCCGCTGCGTTCACTGTAGATGCCGCCAATGGCAATGATGAACAGAGGCAGTGTAAAGCTCAGCGTATCGATGATCATCGTATTTATAATGTTCATTCCTCCGCCTCCTTCCCGTCTTCTGTCCTGATGGTCAGCGCCATACGGTCGGCCTCTCTCTGGCGGCTGCGGGCCATAAGGTAGCTGATGAAGGCACCGCAAGCCGCAAAGAGCAGGATGAGACCGGTGATGAGGGCGCCGATTTCTTGCCGCACCCCGACAGCGGAGCTCATATACGTACTGCCCTTGTCAATCACTGTAATGAAAAAGGAGGAGAAAATGATACCCACCGGGCTGGAGTTACCCAGTATGGACACCGCGATGGCGTCGAAGCCGGTAGAAATTAGGGTGTCCGGCTGGATAGAGCCGAAGTACCCGAGGTAGTAAGTCACACCGGCCAGTCCGGCGAGAGCCCCGGAGATGGCCATGGTGACCACCAGACTCCGTCCCGTATTGATACCGGCGTACCTCGCGGCCCTGATGTTGGCGCCGATGGTTTTAAATTCAAAGCCCGGCTTCATTTTGGTAAAGAGGAACTGGATCACCACCACCGCCGCCAGGGCCAGCAGGATGCCCAGTGAAATGTCCATTTTCAAACCACCCACCGGGGTGCCCATGAAGGTCAGCCGTGCACCGGCGTCGACGGCCTTGCTCTGCCGGGATACCGGATCGGCCAGAAAGTACTTGACGCAAAAGCTGACGATGTAGCGAAGTATGTAGTTGAGCATGATGGCCGAGACCACCTCGTTGATATTCCACCTGTTTTTAAGAAAGCCCAGAAAGGCGGCCGTCGCGCCCCCCACGACGATGCCGACAAGCACCACCAAGGGCTTCGCCACCACGCCGGGCAACCCGCTGTAACCCACCAGCACGGTCGCGGCAAGACCGGCGATCATCATCTGACCGGAGACGCCGATGTTGAACAAACCGGAGCGCATACCGACGGCTACCGCCAGGGAGGCGAGGATCATCGGGGTCCAGGCGTTTAAAAGGCTCATAAAGTCGGTGAGCATGCTCGTCCTCGCGGCATACGAGGCTTTGGGCAGAAGTCCGGAGCCCCGCAGGAAGCTGGCAAAAGCCACAATGGGGTTCTTGCCCAGAATCATCAGCAGGATGGCCCCGGCCAGCAGACTGAGTAGGATGGCAAAAACCGGAATGGTCACCTTCTGCCGCTTCTCGTCCCCCATGAGAAAGAGAAAGGCGCGGGTAAAGGCATTGGCTTTTTTGTGTGTCATTCGCCCTTCACCCCCATCATGTACTGTCCTACCTCGCTTTTTGTCATGGTGTCTGCCGGCGCGATACGCTGCAGCGCGCCGTTATAGATGACGCCGATGGTGTCGGCAAGGCCCATAATTTCGTCGAGTTCCAAAGAGATGAGCAGCACGGCCCTGCCCCTGTCCCGTTCGTCCAGGATCTGCCGGCGGATGTTCTCTATGGCCCCGATATCAAGGCCTCGTGTCGGCTGAACAAAAATCATCAGCGGGGATTCCAGTTCAATCTCCCGGGCGATAATTGCCTTTTGTTGATTACCGCCGGACATGGAGCGAACCATGGTGCGTATGCCCTGCGCGGCGCGGATATCGTAGTCCCCTATGAGCTTCTCTCCATAGCGGTCGAAGGCCTCGTGGTGCAAAATGGCACCGACACAAAACGGCATCTTATGATAGACCTTGAGCGCCAGATTATCGGACAGATCAAAGTCCAGGACCAGACCCACCGACTGACGATCCTCCGGAATATACGAGATACCGGCCTCCGTTCTGTCCCGAACAGAAGCGCGGGTGATGTCCCTGCCGCTGAGCATAATAGTCCCTGATACAGGGTCGGCAAGACCTGCCACGGCGTCGGCGATTTCGGTCTGCCCGTTACCGGATACGCCCGCAATCGCGAAAATCTCTCCTGCCCGGACAGAGAAGGACACGTCCCTCACCACCGGAAAGCCGTCCGCATTCTTCACCATCAGATGAGAGACCTGCAGCACCTCCGGCCCGAACTTGGGCGGTGCCTTTTCCACCGTGAAGTCCACCTCACGGCCCACCATCAGGTTGGCCATGGTTTGGGTGGAGGTGGCGGCCACATCGAGCACGTCCACCAGTCTGCCCCGGTTGAGGATGGCGCAGCGGTCGGCTACCTGCTTGATTTCCTCCAGCTTGTGGCTGATGAGAATAATCGTCTTGCCCCCGTCCCGCAATCCCTTGATAATCTCCAGCAGAAAATCGATCTCCTGGGGGGTGAGGACGGCGGTGGGCTCGTCGAAGATGAGGATTTCCGCCTGGCGGTAGAGCATTTTGAGGATTTCCACCCGCTGCTGGGTGGATACATTGACATTCTCGATCTTAGCCGTCGGGTCGACCTCCAGCCCGTACTGCCTGGACAATGCGGCGATTTTCTCGTTGGCTCCCTTGATGTCTACAACAGGCAAAAAGCCGCCCACCCGGCGCCTTGTCTCGATGCCCAGAATAATGTTCTCGGCGATGGTGTAATTGGACACCAGCTTGAAGTGCTGGTGGACCATGCCGATATTGAGCCTCGTGGCATGATTTGGCGAGGAGATATGCTCCCGTTTGCCGCGGATGTAAATCTCGCCCGCGTCCGGCGCGACCATGCCGAAAAGCATGCTCATCAGCGTGGACTTGCCCGCGCCGTTCTCACCCAGCAGGGCAAAGATCTCTCCTTTTTTGATTCCGATTGAAATGTCGTCATTGGCGACGATACCGGGGAAACGCTTGGTGACATGCCGCATTTCTACGATGTACTCGTATTCCATCCGCATCACCCTCCTCGTGCTTAAGCTATACGTGCGCTTTTGAGAATCCACTCATTCCTTTCCGGCGTTTTCAGCCGGGAACGAATCAATGGACATGTATGCTTAAACTGCCTCCCCGGAGCGTTAGCCCCGGGGAGCAGCGCTGCTTTTACTTCTTCAGGCCGGGAAAGTCCTCGGAAGTAAAGCCGTTAAAATTGGCGGCGGGTACGATATCGCCGCTCTTAATCAACGCGTAGGCGTCGGCCAGTGTTTTAAGTATTTCTGCGGACAGCTGCTGACGTCCGTCGGCGGACACGTAGCCGGTGGAGTCGGTATCAGCCTGCAGTACCACATTGCCGGCCTTGAAGGTGCCGTCAACAATGGCATTGAGCTGACGCTCCACGTTGATGGCCATATTCTTCAGGGCGCTGGTCAGGATGATGTTCTCGGAGCCATTGACACCGTCGTCGTATTGGTCGACGTCGCAGCCGATGATCTTAACGCCGCTGGCCTCCTTGGCCGCCGTGAACACGCCGTTGCCTGAGTCTCCTGCCGCAACGAAAATCACGTCGCAGCCTTCCTGGATCAGGGCATTACCCAGCACCTTGCCGGTCGCTTGGTCAGCAAAGCTGCCCACGTAATTGCCGCCCACATTGGCACCGGTCACGTCGGTACCGGCATAGGAGGCCAGCTCCACGCATGCGGCCGTTGTGCCCAAATTGGCTTTGGCATAGGCGACGCCGCTCTCAAAGCCGAACTGATAGTTGACGTTTGAGGGATACGCCACGCCATTGACGACAGCCACCTTGCCGCTCGTGCTGGTCATGGCAGCGGCGATACCGGCGAAGAAGCCGCTCTCCTGCTCGGCAAACTGCATCGCGTAAACGTTAGGCAGCTCAACCGTGGCGCCCGAGGCGTCAGATGGGAAGCAGTCCACCAGGATAAACATCTTGTCCGGGTTCTCCTGGGCGACGGTAGAGATACCGGAGAACTGGAAGCCGGTGCAGACCAGAACGTCGTAATCTGCCACGACATCGGTGACGGTCTGGACAGCGGCGGCGGGATCACCCGTGGTCTCCTGAACGGGCGTCACCTTGTCAATGTTGCCGCGGGCGGTGACGAAGGCCATGACGCCGTCATAGTTGTCCTCGTTGAAGGAGCCGTCGTCCACAGTGTTGGGGCTGGTACAAATGGCAATCCGCAGGGGCGCCGGGCCGGCGTCGGTCGCGGGGGCTGTGCTCTCCGAGGGCTGCGCGGCGCTGGGGGCAGCGCTCTCTGTGGCTGGAGCGGTGCTGGGGCTGGGGGATGTGTTGGCGGCGTTGTTGCACGCGGCCAGCGCGAACACCAGGGCAGCGGAAAGGACGAGTGCTGACAGTTTTTTGAACAATTTCATTTTTTTCCTCCTTAAGTATGATTGATTATTTTGTTGAAGGAAACGCCGGCTGTGCCGGAGCTTCCATGAACCGCGAATATAATGCGGGTTTCATTTCAGGAACAATGCAGCCAGACTCTCCGTGTAGGGCGGCCGGCAGATTCCCTTTTCTGTGACGATGCCGGTAATCAAGGTGTGGTCGGTGACGTCAAAGGCGGGGTTATAGCATTTCACACCCTCGGGCGCCATGGGCTCGGTGTAAAAACCGGAGCGGATCTCCTCCGGGTCCCGGAGCTCGATGTGGATGTCCGCGCCGCTTTTGCATTTCATATCTATCGTCGAGGTGGGGCCCAGCACATAAACGGGCACACCGTAGTGTCTTGCAAGTATCGCGACGCCGCTGGTGCCGATCTTATTGGCCGCGTCGCCGTTGGCGGCCACCCTGTCGCAGCCGACGAGACACGCGCTGATCCAGCCGTTTTTCATCACAATCGAGGCCATGTTGTCGCAGATGAGGGTCACGTCCACACCCGCCCGCTGCAGCTCATAAGCGGTCAGCCGCGCGCCCTGGAGCAGCGGCCGCGTCTCGTCGGCAAACACGCGGAACTGCATCCCGCGCTCTGTGCCCAGCAGGAGGGGACCCAGCGCGGTGCCGTACCGGGAGGTGGCCAGAGGTCCGGCGTTGCAGTGGGTGAGAATGCCGTCCCCCTCTTTGAGCAGACTCAGGCCGTGCTCGGATATTAATCGGCACATCTCCGCGTCCTCTGTCTGGATGGCCCTGGCTTCTGCCTCGAGCAGCGCCAGTATGGCACGAACAGGCTTGTCACGATGCTTCTCCACCACCCGTTCCATCCGTTCCAGGGCCCAGCTCAAGTTCACAGCCGTTGGCCTGGAACTG
The DNA here is from genome assembly GCA_942492735.1 of uncultured Eubacteriales bacterium. Lineage (GTDB taxonomy): Bacteria > Bacillota > Clostridia > Oscillospirales > Oscillospiraceae > Sporobacter. The sequence continues at coordinate 1,405,226 of OW818648.1, read as the reverse complement.
TTGAGGTATTCCTTCTGCTCATGGAAACGGCGGGCGAAAGCCGTGTAGTCCTCCTCCGGCTGCTGATGGGCCAGGCTGCAGATAGCGTAGGCGGCGCAGATGCCGATCGCCGGCGCCCCCCGGACCCGCAGCTTATAAATGGCTTCAAACATTTCCTCCGGTGTACGGAGGGTAAGGAATACCGTTCGGTTGGGAAGCTGGGTCTGATCTTGTATGATAACGCTTTGCCCATCCTCGCCAAGGCGGACATTTTCAATTGGTGCCGCATGCTTTTGCTGTTCATGCATGGCCCGCACCTCCTTTATATACTATTGTGGTTAGACATTGCTTCGGAAAACGTGCCAAGCGCTTAAACCCTCGGATGTAGGGCGCGGCATCCTTGACGCGCCGCTCTTGTGGGCGCAGATGACAGTGCCATCCGAGAAGAGAACAGCCGCAGCGTATGTCCCGCCCCGCTGATAGTCCCTGCTGCGAGGAACAGGAATGGCGCGTCAGGGATGCCGCGCCCTACGTTGACGGAGAAGATTTGTTTCTAGCTGTTCATATAACCGCCGTCGGCAACGAGCAGGTGGCCGTTGACGTAATCAGATGCCGAGGAAGCCAGAAAGACCACTGGACCCATCAGATCCTCAGGCCGTCCCCAGCGTCCGGCGGGAATCTGGGCGTCAATCTCTTTTACCTTGTCCTTTAGGGTACGGAGCGTGGCGGTGTTATCGGTAATCATAAAACCGGGGGCGATGCCGTTGACCTGGATGTGATGCCTGCCCCACTCGTTGGCCAGCGCCTTGGTGAGTCCGGCCACGGCGTGCTTGCTGGCCACGTAGGCCGAGTCCTGAAAGCCGCCCTTCATGGACTGGACAGAGCAGATGTTGATGATTTTGCCGCCGCCCAGGCTGATCATCTGTTTGCCGATCTCCCGGCATAAGAGGAAGAGCGAACGGAGGTTGACTTCCATCACCTCGTCAAAGTCCTGGGCTGAAAAGTCCTCGGCGTCAGATAAGCGGATGATCCCCGCGTTATTCACCAGAATATCCACCCGGCCGAAGGCGTCAACGGCTTCTCTTGCCAGGGAGAGTGCTTGGTCACGTTCCATCAGGTCGATCTTGATCTCATGGCAGCGCCGGCCCAATGCTTCGATTTGCCCCTTGGTCTGCCCCATACCCTGCAGACCGGCGCCCACAATGTCGGCGCCCGCCTGCGCCAAGGCGATCGCCATGGCCTGGCCCAGTCCCCGGCTCACGCCGGTGATGAGCGCCGTTTTGCCCGCCAGGGAGAAAAGTGACGTGTCAGGTGTCATCATCAGTACCTCTGTTTTCAGAATATATCTCATTGCACAGCGGCCTCTCGGGAAGCAGGCAGTCTTCGTCCTTATAGGCCGGAGCCACCACGCAGGAGACCAGTACAAAGTCCCCGCATATGAGTCGGGTAGTCTGCCACTGCCCGCTCGGCGCCAGCATGGAAAACTGCTCGCCCCGCTCCAGTCTCGGGCCCAGAGTCTGGGTCTTATCCGCCAGCGGCAGCGCGCCGCCGCCGCCAAGAGTCATTTGCAGGCTGCCGCCGGCGTGCCAGGTCCATACCTCCGACGATGTGAGCCGGTGCCACCGGGAAATCTCGTTTTGGCGGAGCAGATAATAGATGGTGCTGCAGCTCTCGCTTTGCATGTCATGACCGCAAACACGAAACCAGCCGCCTTCGGGGTGCATAGTGAGCGACAATCGCTCAATCAGTTCCTCCGCCGTCCAGTTCATCATGTCGCCTCTCCTTACTTTTTCAGCATGGTCTCGGTTACCGAGATGCCCTGCTCCCGGAAGAATCGCCGCCATGCGGTGTCCTCGAGCTGGTCGATGATGATGCCGTTAATCAGCTCGAAGCCGCCGATGCGGTAGAAATTGATCTGATTCAGCTTTGTCCGGTCCACCACCAGATACCGGCGCCTGGCGTGCTGCAGCATCAGCCGCCGCAGTACCCCGCTGTCCTCGCCGCCGTCGGTGAGACCGGCCTCCCGGTCCAGCCCGCGGCAGGAAACAAAGCATATATCGGCGTAGTGTCGCCCCAGCAGCTCCCGCGCCTCCTCCCCGACGAAGGCCTGGTTGCGCGTGTTCAGCCTGCCGCCCGCCAGTATGAGTCCGCTGCTTCGGCTGGCGACGAAAACATGGGCGACCTTCAGGGAATTGGTCACCACCATGACACCTTCCATATGGGATATATATTTCGCCACGCTCAAACAGGTGGTGCTCTCATCTAGGAACACCGTGTCCCCCGCCCGTACCAGATCGGCGCAAGTCTGGCCGATGGCGTCCTTGACATCCGTGAGCACGGTTTCGCGGATGGTGGCGTCTATCTCATTTCGCACCCCGTCGGGCACATAAGCCCCGCCGTAGGTTTTTGTCAGCCTGCCCTCGAGCTCCAAAGCTGCCAGATCCTTGCGTATGGTCTCGCCCGTCACCTCAAAAAGGGCGCAGAGCTCCTTTACCAATACGCTTTTATTGCGTGTTACCAGATCCAGAATCCGGGCCCGTCGTTCCGGTGCCAGCATAACCGGATACCTCCTTCGAAGCGCGTGTTATTCCCGCTTGCCTGCCATTTTTTGATAATTTTCGCGCATGGAGAGGAGCCTTTCCACCAGGTCCTCGCTCAGGGGAACGCCGCCGCCCAGTAAAGAGACGTTCAGGTAGATCTTCGCCGTCTGCTCCACAGTCTCCAGCAAGTCAAAAGCCTGCCAGAGCGTCGCCCCCCAGGTCAGCGCGCCGTGGTTCGCAAGCAGCACCGCGTTTCCGCCTTCTACAAAAGGCGCCACGCTTTGGGGCACCTCATCGGTGGAGAGCAGAGCAAACTCAGTCACCGGCACCTCGCAGCCCAGTCCGATAATCATCTCGGCCAGATAAGGCTCGACCAGTGGCTTCCGGCAGATGGCAAAAGCCGTTGAAACTGGCGGATGCGCATGCACAACAGCGCCCACATCGGCCCGCCTCTTATATACCATATAATGCATCTTGCTCTCCGACGAAGGATAACGGTCGCCCGAGAGGACGTTGCCCTCCAAATCGGTAACCACCAGCATGTCGGGCTCCATTCTGCCCTTACACACGCCGGAGGGTGTAATTAAAATCCTGTCCTCACCGATCCGCACCGAGATATTGCCGTCGTTGCTGACCACAAGTCCCCGATCATAAAGCAGTCGCCCCGCCCGGCATATTTCCTCCCGTATGGACTGATTATCTTCTATGGGAATCCGCCCCTTTCACGCTATCATCAATTCAAATAAAAAGCGCCACCCAGGCAAGGAATAACCTGCGTCCTTGCAGGATAGCGTTAAAAGCCATCAATCTTTAATTCTCTTTGTTTGCCCCCATTATATATTCAATTCCCAATAAAATCAACCCGATTCCAAAATTTTTTAAGCCATCATCTCCTTAGTTTCCGCCCCCGTCCCGCAGCGCCAGCTTCCATATCCGCCCCCACCCCCGACCACGCTTTTCCAAAAGGCTCCTGAGGCAAAGGAGCTGTCGCCCTCAGGCGACTGAGGATTGTCCCCCGTACCGCGTTACACCGCACCCCCAGCAAGCCCGTTCCTTCCGCTCTTTAACACCCCTATCAAACCCGCCCCTTCCGCCTAAAACCATCCTCCACAAATCACCCCATCCTGCCGCTCCCCCGCCCATGTTGATTATTGTCGAAAAAGGGAATATACTCCAAGCTATAGTTTCAGTTTTATAGGACTCGATATTCATATAAAGCGGATATAAGGAAGTTTGGATGAAGTACGCATTTTAGCAATAATGGGAGGTTTAGTAGATTGGAGGAGCGATTTTGAATTGGGATGATATTTGGAAAATTGTATTAGGTATCATAGTAGGTACTGGGGGTATCGGTGGAGTTATACTTGCAATCGTAAAATTTTCAACAAACATTATTGCAAAACGACTAGAAGAAAAATACACACTAAAGCTCAATAAAGAACTGGAAAAATACAAATCAGGCTTAGATAATAAAACTTATATAAGTAAGACAAAGTTTGATACTGAATTTAATATATATCGAGAACTATCCAAAGCTTTTTTCGAAATGGTAAAAAGCATTCATGCAATAATTCCTGCTGGTTATGCTAGCTATCCCGCTAAAAAAGAAGCACGTGTAGAATATGAAAACGAGTGTTATAATAATGCGTCAAAATCGGTCGTTTTAGCTCAAGATACTTTAAACAGCAATGCTCCTTTTATTCCATATGATTTATACGAAAAATATGACGAAATTTTGGGTCTTAGCAAAGTACAATTAGGAGTATTCGCAGAAAGATGGAATGTGTTTAACTTAACTCCGCAAGATGAAAAAGAGAGCTTCTCAACTGATGACTATAGGCGGACATACGAGATTCATGACAAGTTTAAAGAACTAAACATAAGCATTAGGGAATACTTATCTAAACTTGACGTACTCGATTAAGATGGAACTGCTAAAAATACTTCTTTCTTCACGTCTTATTTATTGCTTAATATTCACACAAGCTACCCATTATGTTTAAGAAAATCCTAGCCATGAATAAGTTCAGCTGAACATCATGGCTAGGGGGTTAGCATTAGAATATGACTATTATAGCAAAAAGTAAAAATTGGCTAACTAACGGACAAGTCAAAAAAATATGGATGTATATAATTAGCGCTAGATCTTGACACTTATTTTTTAGGAGGAGTATCATGGGCTTCGTATTTTGGATTGTTTGCTGTATTGGGGTTGGGATATTTGCTTCAAGCAAAGGAAGAAGTGGTGTAGGTTGGTTTTTTCTTTCTGCATTTATAAGCCCATTAATAGGTGGAATTATTATAGCCTGTATGAAGGATCTGAAACTGGAAGCTGATGTAAAGCATGTTGAAATGAGCCACCAACAGTTAAGGGAACGGGTAGCAAGTGACGAGCGTTTATATGAGCATAGGATTGGCCGTGTTGAAAGGGACGTAAGCAGAATACAGGATAACGTCGCTGTAAACCAGCAGGCATTGAATTATGCTTATAATAGAACTGCTCTTGGGGATGACCAAAAACTATGTCCGCACTGCGGTGAAGCGATAAAACTCGAGGCAATAAAGTGTCGCTTTTGCGGAGAAATGATTGAAAATACGGTAAAGAAGCAATGTCCTTACTGTAAAGAAATGATCCGGGAAGAAGCCATTGTCTGCAAATACTGTAGAAGTAACCTGTTACAACAATTGGTACCTCTCCCTGAAAAGATTGACCAACATGAGAGTTTAGATGAAAAAACAGCAGTATTTGAATCGAGGTCCGGCATGGGCATCGAATGCCCAATTTGCCATAAAGCTCAAAAGTCAAACCGGGATTATTGTTATAACTGCGGAATTAAGTTTCTATATAGCGATGAGCAAGTTGTCAACAACGATCGTCTGGCAAGGAACTAAAATTTAATGAAAAACTTAAGCCAAAAACTAATAAATTATAGTTATATTACGTTATCAGGCGAAATTAACATTATTAGTATAGATTATAGAAAACCCATTATTAACGAGATACAAATAATCGATAATATTCGAGAGTACTCGAAAACCTTACAAAACATATATCCCAAATTCATTATCAAGGTGGAAACAGGGATGAGCGAAGCTACATTATCTATTTTTACTTATAAATCCACCAATATGAGAGCGCATTTCCTTGATGAACTGAAAATTAATCTCGAAGGTTTATTAAACCAAATATATAATCTTAACGATGTTGAAGTGAACCTCAAAATGAGCGGATATATTGATTCGTACCGCGGGAGATATTCGTACATATACCTAAACAGCAAACGAGAAGTTGCATACAAGATCACGAGCTTTACTACCAATAGCAACTTCATTAGTAAAATGAAGTTTATCATTAAAAGAACCTCTGAATAATTAGCTGAATATACCACCTTATATTTTTACCGAGCTTCCCATTACGTTTATAATGCTCAAAATATCCAAGATCAACAATCAACCCATTATCCATAAATCCAGCTCGTTTTAAGGCTGTATTATCGTAGTCTGACTCTTACTTTTGTGCTATGTTATCCCCTCCATTCGATCGCCGCGCATTGACAACCACAAACAAACAAAACGAAGCGCATTCCCGAGATAATGCGCTTCGTTTTAAATTTCTGTTTATTTTCGGCTTGGATCGGCTTGGTCTTATACTGTTCATCCGTAAACACACTGAGTTATCAGCATATCCTGCGTTGCTTGTCATTCCCGCGAAGGCGGGAATCCAGGCTCCCAGGTACGTAGATTTCCGCCTTCGCGGGAATGACAGCACGGACCTTGTCGTAGCTTAATCGAATATTGCTCCTACTGCACGTTATGGCATGCGATCAAATGTCTATTCCCGCGGTCTATTAGCTCCGGCATGGTCTTTGCGCATATGTCGGTGGCGAAACGGCATCTGGGGTGGAAGGGACAGCCGGAGGGGGCGTTGATGGGGCTGGGGACTTCGCCTTCCAGGACGATGCGCTCTCTTTGGCGCTCGGTGTAATAATCCGTGGTGGGCACTGCGGAAAGCAGGGCTTTTGTGTAGGGATGGCCTGAATTTTCGAATAGGTCGTCGGAATCCATAATTTCAACCATGCGGCCGAGATACATGACGCCTATTCGTTTTGCTATATGTCGGACGACGGCGAGATCGTGCGCGACAAAAATGTACGTCAAGCCCAATTCCTTTTGTAGGCGCCTGAACAGATTGATGATTTGCGCTTGAATTGAGACGTCCAGCGCGGAAACGGGCTCATCGCAAACGATGAGTTTTGGGTTACACGCCAAGGCCCGTGCGATGCCCAAGCGCTGACGCTGACCGCCGGACAATTCGTGTGGGTAGCGCAGCGCGATATCTTGATGCAGCTCAACGAGACTTAGGAGCTCGCTGATGCGGTTTCTGATTTCGGCTTTTGAGTGAAACTTCCTGTCGCAGACGATCGCTTCCTCAAGTATTGAGCTGACGGCTTGACGGGGATCCAGCGATTCGTAAGGATCCTGAAAAATAAGCTGTAAGTCCCGCCTGTTGTCCTTAAACTTCGCTCTGCTCATTTTGGAAATATCGGTTCCTCTGTAAATGATCTTTCCTTCAGATGGTTCATGGACTCTCAGGATGCATTTGCCTGTGGTGGTCTTTCCACACCCGCTCTCTCCGACAATACCGAAGGTTTCGCCCTCGTAAACATCAAAACTGACGTCATTGACCGCCTTAACATGACCATAGGTTCTCGAAAACAGGCCTTTTTTTAATGGAAAGTACATTTTCAGGTTCTCGACCCTGAGCAATGGCGCTCTCTCGTTTATATCTTGCATACGTCGCCACCCTCCACATCTAAATAACAGGCAATGAAATGGTCACGCCCGTCAACTTGTCGTATATCGGGGTATTTCTTGCCTTTACACGTCTCGCGGCCGTAAGGGCATCTGGGCAGAAAATAGCATTCATCCGGGAGGTTGGCCAAATTCGGGGGCGCGCCCTCAATCGGGCTGAGATCATCAGCGCAGTCCCGCTGCAGCTTTGGAACGGAATTTAAAAGGCCGATGGTATACGGATGCCGTGCTTTTGTAATAATGTCTTCCGTCGAGCCGGACTCAACAATTCTGCCGGCATACATCACGTAAATTCTCTCGGCATGCCTTGTGACAAGCCCAAGATTGTGCGTCACAATGACAAGCGAGGTTTTGTTCTCTTTAACAAGCTTCATGAGCAGGTCCATGATTTGCGCCTGAATTGTCACATCGAGCGCCGTTGTCGGCTCGTCGGTAATAATAAGCTTTGACTCGCAGGCCAACGTGATCGCAATCATAATGCGCTGACGCATACCGCCGCTCAACTCGAAGGGATAATTTTTCATTCGGACCTTGGCATCAGGAATTGAAACCGCCTCGAGCGCCTTCACTCCGAGATTCCATGCTTCTTTTCTGTTAACTTTTTTATGCCGGCGGATAACCTCCGTCAGCTGGCTGCCTATTGTTTGTACGGGATCAAGAGACGTCATCGGTTCCTGAAAAATCATGCCGATCTCAGCGCCGCGTATCTCCCGCATCTCCTTGGATGTCGCGCCGTATTTCAGGAGATCCTGACCATTAAACAGGATCTGGCCATCCACAATTTTTCCCGGAGGGGACTGCACCAGCTGGATGACCGACAGCTGTGAGACGCTTTTCCCGCAGCCCGACTCGCCAACGATGGCAATAACCTCTCCCTCGTTGACATAGTATGAAACGCCGTCCACCGCTTTTATTTCGCCGTTGACAGTAAAAAACGTCGTTCTTAAATTCGTGACCTCAAGCAATTTATTCCCCATTACAATTTACCTCTTAGCTTAGGATCGAGTGCGTCACGAAGCCCGTCGCCGACAACACTAAGCGAAATGATCAGGAGCATCAGCGCGATACCGGGCCATAAGGCCAGATGCGGATCACTGAAGATATATTTATAACCCTCAAAAATCATGACGCCCCATGACGGCGTGGGGGCCTTGATACCGATTCCTAAATAAGCAAGACCTGATTCGATCATGACTGCGGTTCCGACACCCATTGTAAACATCACAATGATTGTTGGAAAACAGTTTGGCAGCAGGTGCTTGAAGAGTATCTTGAAGTTGCTCTGTCCTATCAGCTTTGCGGCTGTAACGTAGTCATATTCTCTCAGTGATAAGACCTGACCGTAGATGACCCGGACATATGTCGGCACGGCGGATATACCTATTATTAAACTGACCGAGAAAACAGAGCCGCCAAAAATGGCAGCCAAACAAATGGCAAGAATCAGCGGCGGTATTGAGATCTGCGCATCCATCAGGCGCATCACGAGTCCGCCGAACAGACCTGAGAAATAACCGGCGGCAAGACCGAGCGACACCCCGATGATGAGCGCCCATATGCTCGATAAGAGGCCGATGCTCAAAGAAAATCTGGCACCGTAGATAATGCGTGTAAAAAGATCCCGTCCCAGGTTATCCGTCCCCATAATATGCTGGCTGGACGCGCCTTTGAGCGCGTTACTCAGCTCCTGCTCATATGGTGTGTAGGATGTCAGCAGAGGACATACGACAGCGATGACGATAAAGAGACTAATAAGAACAAAGGATATTTTCGCGAGGATGCCCCGTCCGAATAAAGCAGCAAAGAAATACTTCAAGTTATGCAGTCTTCTTTTTTTTGCTTTGAGCTTTCGGAGCGCATCATCCTCTGCGATACAGGTTTGCTCTGACTTGTTTTGATCCATAATAATTCACCTCCGAGACAGTCTGATGCGCGGATCAATTACCCCATACAGAACATCGACGACGAGGTTCACCACAACTGTAATGAGGGATATGATCAAAACGCCAACCATAACGACAATGTAATCGCGTGTATTAATGGAGGACGTCAAGATAGAGCCAAGCCCTGCGACGTTAAAAACCTTCTCAACAAGCAGCGACCCGCCGATAACAATGCGAACCTGCATACCGATCACCGTAATGATTGGTATCATCGCATTTTTTAAGGCGTGCTTAAAAACAACGTTCCGCTCCGACAAACCATTGGCTCGGGCAGTCCTGATGTAATCCTGATTGATCGAATCGAGCATATTCGTACGGGTTTGGCGCGCAATGCCCGCGATCAGCGGAAGCGCCATGCACAGCACCGGTAATATCGCTTTATATACATATTGCCCAAAGTCGACAGACGGACTGACATAGCCTTGCAGGGGCAAGATTTTTAACTGGACAGAAAAAACAAATATACTCAGGATTCCTGTCCAGAACACCGGCATCCCCATCATTACTGTCGTCAGAAATGTCAATATCTGATCGATAGCCTTTCCGCGTCTGACAGAGGATATCACCCCAACGAGAATCCCCAGCGGCGCAGAGATGAGAAGGGCCGGTATGCCCAACGAGAGTGTTCTGGGAACGCGCTCCGCCATCATTTTATTGATTTCCTGCTTATAAATGACCGATTTACCGAAATCACCATGGAGAACGCCGTTTATCCACATGAAGTATTGTGTGACGAGCGGCTTATCCAGATTCAGTTCTTCTCTCATAGCCTGAACATCTTCCTCTGATGCTTCATACCCGAGTGCGAGCCTTACCGGATCGCCGGGCATAATCTGCAGGATCATAAAGGAGAAAACCGAAACGGCGAAAATGACAAAAATAGATATAAATAAACGTTTTATAATATAAGCACTCACGAATACACCTCCTCATGGGAATATACAACCCATGTGTCATGTACCAAGCCTGATGAACAGACTCCGCACCGACCAACAGATCGGTGCAGAGCCTCTTCTTTTGCCCGTTACAATTTGACTAACATTCTAAATAAGAGTCGTCTGCTTTATTGCTCAATCCAGGTTTGCCAGAGATCGAATCTCAGGTTCTGGACCGTGCCGTAATCAGCATCATGTACCTTCGGGTTCGTAAAGCTGTACGAGGTTGTGCAATAAAGAACCTTCACAAGGGTTTGTTCATCAAACACGTTTAACGCGGCCTTTTTAAACAGCGTCACGGCCTCAGCGGTCGTCGGCGCGGCTTTTGCCTGGTTATTCAGCGCGCTCAATTCGTCACTCACAGAGAACACACTCATGCCGAGAGCGAATTTAAGATCGTGTACAAATGTTGTGGCGTACTGCGCAGCTGCGCCGCCTTCCATACCCATCGTATGGATGAGCATACCGGAATCCCAGCCGCCGATATAGTTGACGTAGTTTGCCGGTTCAATCGGGTTGAGCTCCACAGTAATGCCGATTTTTCCAAGCATTTCAGCGACAGCGGCTGCAGTATCACTCATCTGCGGGATATTTAAGAACCACAGCTGTGTGCTGAAGCCGTCGGCATAACCGGCATCGCTCAGCATTTTCTTCGCTGTTTCAAGATTATACGGCTGGCCGGTCACGTCCGTGTTGTAATAATCGTTGCCGGGCATACACCACTGCGTTGAGTTGACGCCAAGACCGTAGGTCAGTGTATCGACGAGGGCCTGCGTGTCAATAGCGTAGCTGATGGCCTGACGAACGGCAAGATCCGAACAGGGATCGGCGGGGTCGTTTGATTTATAGCAAAGCGTATAAGCATAGCTGGGCAGTGCTGTCTGCGTCTTCACCAGATCAATTGAATTATCCATCAGTGAATTAACATACGAATAGGTGCCGGACGCCAACGCGTCAATCTCACCGGCCTTGAGTGCTTCAATCGCGACGAGCTCGTCGGCGTAATAGGTGAAGTGCACGCCGTCAAGCAGGACGGTCCCCTGCCAGTAAGCTGGGTTTTTAACCATGTTCATGTCGACGTCGGATGTAAGGCTATCAAGCACGAAAGGACCTGTTCCAACCGGCTGCGCGATAAGGCCGTCAACACCGCCCTTGTCGTACGCATCCTTGGATGCAATAAGAACCGTGCGGCAGAGATAATAGTCAAACAGGATTTCCCATGCGCTGAAGTGGCAGACAACTGTATTGGCGTCTGTTGCTTCGGCGGTTGTGAAGTTCGCGAAATAAGAGCCCGCGAGGATACCGTTCGCCTTGTAGTTATTCAGATTCCAGGCGACAACCTCGGCTGTCATCTTGCTGCCGTCAGAAAATGTGACGCCGTCCTTGATCTTCATTGTCCACGTCAGGGCAGCGGCATCAGGAGTAATTGAATCAAGCAGGAAACACTCCGGCACGCCGGCTGCGGAATACCGCATCAGTGTCTCGTAGCCCCAGAGACCGGCAAAGGCCACCTCGTGAATTCCGCGGACCTTAAACCAGGTGAGGTCAGCGGGAATGAGGGAGTTGCCGCCGACTTCCAATACGCCTCCGGCGGTTGGTGTCAGGGTTGTGCTGACAGGTGATGCGGAGGCTTCGGTTGCGCTGGGAGCTGCTGCTGACGGCGACGCACTCGGTGTCGTCGTGCTGCCTCCGCATGCTGCAAGAGAAACGACCATGAGCAAAGCCAGAACGAGCGCCATTAATTTTTTCATTACATCTTATCCTTTCAAACAAAATTTTTGAGGGTCCATTATCTTCAATCGTTATGTCGATTAAGACCTATTTATGTCGAAAAACCGTGCTTCCTTTTCGAACCAGTGCGCATCGTGTGACGGGCCGTTGAACGCTTTCGCTTGCTCCGGCGACAGCCCCATATCATGCGTGTCACTGTAAACCGTGGTTTTATCCTTGAAGACATGCTTGCCGTAATCCAGCATGCCATACATCGCGGCCTTCTCGTAAATATGCATCGTCACCAGATTGAAACCGAGCGGCTCAAGCGCTTCTATATCCACATCCGGTATGCCGTTGCGTGACATAACGTCCGGCCACATCTTCCAGCCGGGCACATATTTCGCGACCTTCTCCGCCTCTTCCATATTCATCAGACCGATGATCAGCGTCATTTCAGCGCCGAGCTCAATGGCTCTTAAGCACCGCTCAATCGCTTCATCCAATCCGTATTGGAGCTTGCATTCTGTCCGGGCGATCAGCAGGCAGTCTGTCCCCTGGCAAGCCTCGATTGACGCTTTCATCTTCGCCAGCCACAGATCCTTTGAAATAACGGGGTGCTTCATGGTGCCGTCCTTCATACCCGACCGCAGCTCTTTTCCCCACCTGTTATAACCTCTGAAGCCTGTTGTGTCATCGACTGTCAGCCCCATCGCGCCCGCATGCGCCAACCGTTTCGTGGTGCGGTAGGCATGCAGCGGCGTCTCACCGTATCCGTCATCGGCATCAATGATACACGGCAGCGGCGAGAACTGTGTGATGAATTCTGTCTGGCGCACAAGGTCATCTGTTGTGATCAGGCCAATATCCGGCATACCCGCGACACAACCCGCAAGAGCACCCCCCGACAGCAGCGTTGCCTCAAAGCCGTTCATTTCGGCGGCCTGCGCGGAAAAGCAATCCCAGATGCACGGCGCGAAGATTTGTTTCTCCGCGACCAGCTCTTTTAGTGTCTTGCGTTTCATTTCTCCCATGAGTATTTCCTCCTAATATTCGTTGATTTCGTTAAACCTTATTAAATTTCGCATGTTCAGCCCAAAGCCCAACAGCGGGGTTGCTGACATAAAAGACAGGTTCCTCGCCTTCATGCAGCGTGTTAAAACCGTCTGTTAAATTCTCGGGATTATATATCTTCACGGCATCCGAATACGTCATATACTCAAATCCGACGCCATTTATCTCCTGTTTCGTCAGATGTCCGGGGCAGTAGGTGATCCTGAAGCGCCCGTCCGAGGAGCCATGAATCAGATGGGCGGCAGCCGATAGATTGTTTTTGAGATCCTCATGGCGATGACAGCAGTCAATGATATCCTCCCGCCCGGCATATCCGTATTTGCGGATGAGTTTGTCAATAGCCGCGTCTTCGCCGAAGCGCTCGACGCCGGGCGCGAGGATCACAAGCTCTCCGCCGTCGGCGATGGCCATGCGCGTCCGATATATGGCTTTATTCCCCAGCCACGTGCTTTTAAATTCGTCCGGATCGAGATAAACAACAACCTTTTGAAACGGCTTGTCGGTCAGCACAAGATTGTGCTTTTGACTGAGGACAACAGCCTCTTCGAACAGCCGGCGCTCCCGCCCGATAAATAACCCATGGATGACAGGTTCCTCTTGTACGACCGAGGTCACCGTCAGCACATAAATCAGCGGCAGGTCCTTTAAGAATCTATCCTCAGCATAATCAAACAGCTTGCGGACAGGACTGTGATCCCGTCCCATCAGGCGTTCAAGCCCGTAAAAAGCGCCGAGCATATGCGAGGCGTTGATAATCCCGCAGCCGCCGCAGCCGACCAGAATATTCTTCGTATAATTGGCCATACCGACAACCTCGTGCGGGACGACCTGCCCAAGCGAAAAAATGAGGTCATAGGAAGGGTCCAGAAGCTGCTTGTTTATTTCAAAATCGATCGGCTCGCTGACGAGTCCCTCTGAGATATTCTGTACAAGTTCCTTTGGCGCTTGACCGATTTTAACAACATCTGTCCGCCAATTGTGCTTCAGGAAACAGGAAAACGGGATATCGCCGAACATTCTGGCGCATTCGCTCTGTGTCATCGCCACATGCGTTCCCAATGCGGGAAGTATGTCGACGGTGCTTGTGGCGCTGAGCAAATGGTAATACATATTGGTCAGCTTCCCCGCGCCGGAGTGGGCGCGTGTTGCGTCCGGCGGTATGAGCAGTACCTTTTTGAGTTTTGATAAGTCTTCCGGCAGCGAGGCGCGGACGGTATCAGCCAGCTCTTTGTCCGTTAAACCGGCAGCTGTTTTTTCAAGCGCGGCTAAATTATTGATCTTCATGTGAAGACGCCTCAAACGTTATAGGCGGTTGAGGCTGTCGTTCCGCCCTCGCCCGTCCAATTGGTGTGAAAGAATTGACCGCGGGGCATGTCAAGCCGCTCATAGGTGTGCGCGCCGAAATAATCACGCTGGGCCTGCAGGAGATTCGCCGGCAGAGACGCGCTCGTATAGCCGTCAAAGTAACTCAGAGCCGAGCAGAGCGCCGGGACGGGGATCCCGTACGTGACGGCGGCAGAAACAACGCGCCGCCACGATGGCACAAGTCCCTCAAGTGTCTTTTTAAAGTACGGATCAAGCAGGAGATTACTCAGAGCCGGATTCGCCTCGTAAGCGTCCTTGATTTTTCCAAGGAACACGCTGCGGATAATGCAGCCGCCGCGCCACATCAGCGCGATACCGCCATAATTGAGATTCCACCCATATGTTTTCGCGGCAGCGCGCATGAGCGCGTAGCCCTGGGCGTAGGAGATAATTTTAGACGCGTATAACGCCTGGCGGATGTCCTCAACGAGCGCGGCCTTATCGCCGCCAAACCGTGCCTGATCATGATGATACGCCTGAAAAGCGGCCATGCGTTCATCTTTTATTGCCGAAAGGCATCGGGCAAAAACAGCTTCGCCAATGAGTGTCAGCGGAACGCCTTCATCGAGCGCGGCAATGGCAGTCCACTTGCCTGTGCCCTTCTGACCTGCTGTATCGAGAATTTTATCAAGTAACGGCTGACCGTCGGTATCCTTGTACGCGAGAATATCCCGTGTTATTTCGATGAGATAACTGTCCAGCTCCGTCGCGTTCCATTTTTCAAAGACATCGTGCATGTCATCGGCGCTCATCCCAAGGAGATCGCGCAGCAGCTGATAGGACTCACAGATAATCTGCATGTCGCCGTATTCAATCCCATTGTGAATCATTTTCACAAAATGACCGGCGCCGTTTTCGCCCACCCAATCGCAGCAGGGCGAGCCGTCCTCGACCTTTGCGCATATGGCTTGAAAAATCGGCTTCACATACGGCCACGCTGCAGGTGAGCCGCCGGGCATCATGGAAGGGCCTTTGAGCGCGCCCTCCTCACCGCCGCTGACGCCTGTTCCGATATAGAGCAGACCCTTGCTTTCCACATAGGCCGTGCGGCGTATGGTATCCGGAAAATGCGAGTTGCCGCCGTCAATGAGGATGTCCCCCGCCTCAAGGAGCGGAATCAGCGCCTCGATGAGACTGTCAACGGCGCTGCCCGCCTTGACCATCATCATCACCTTGCGCGGCTTATCCAGCCCAGAGACGAGTTCTTCCAGCGAATAAGCGCCAACGATGCGCTGCCCTTTCGCGCGTCCTTCCAAGAACTGCGATACCCGCTCAGTCGTCCGGTTAAAAACACTGACGGAGAATCCTTTGTCGGCAATATTCAGGACAAGATTTTCGCCCATAACGGCGAGGCCGATGAGGCCGATATCACTTTTTGGCATGAAAACTCTCCCTGTCACCTTTTTACCCGGGCATTGCCCTTATAAATACTCCAGATCTGATCCTCACTGACAGGCTGCGCATAATCCGTATCGAGTGTCGCCGCCAACGCGCCTGAGGCCCAGCCAAATTGCGCCCATTTTTCGGGCTCCCAGCCCTTCAGGACTCCATACAGCAATCCGCCGACAAAACCGTCGCCGCCGCCAATTCTGTCAAGTACGGGAATCTCGCGGGGCTCCAGCACACACCAGTCCTGCCCGGCGAGCATAATAGCGCCCCAGAGGTGCGTATTGGCGCTGATGACCTGACGCAGCGTTGTGGCAAAAACAGAGACGTTGGGATAAACCGCCTTCACACGGCTGATCATATCTTTAAAACCGTCGATTTCATTGCCGAGACCGGTACCGCCCGGTTTTGGTCCGTCAATGCCGAGGGCAAGCTGAAAATCCTCCTCATTGCCAACGAGGATATCCGAGAGCGCGGCGATTTGCGAAAAAATATCCCGAAGCTCTGCTTGCCTTCCCACCCAGAACGACGCGCGGTAGTTGAGGTCAAAGCAGATCAGCGTTCCGCTTTCCTGTGCGGCTTTGGCGAGCGCCAGACAAAACTGGCTTGTCTCGGGTGAAATAGCCGCGATCAAGCCGGACATATGCAGAACTGCCGCGCCTTCTTTTTTAAAGAGCCGCTCTAGATCAAAATCCTTCATATCAAGCGTTCGTCCCACTTCTCCGGCCCGGTCGTTGAGCACGCGCGGCCCGCGCATGCCAAAACCGCTGTCGGCAATATTGAACTGGTGGCGATACCCCCATGGTCCGCCCTGCGGCACCTCGGGTCCTTCGAATTCAAGACTTCTCTTGCGCAATTCGCCTTTGATAAATTGAGCGATTTCGCTGTCTTCAACAAAGGTGGTCAGGAGCTTGACCCGAAGACCCAGCGATGACGAAATATTCCCGACATTTGATTCCGCGCTTGTCGCCTGCATCGTATAGAGATTGCTCATTTGTACCGGCTGGCGGTTGGCCGGTGTTATGCGAATACCCATGCTTGTCGGAATTACCATGGCGTACGTATAGTCTTTTTTTATCTGCACTTTTATTACTCCTTTGCTAAACGCCGCTGTATGCTGAAAAGCCGCCGTCGACGGGGATAACCACGCCTGTTACAAAGCCTGAGGCCTCCGGACAAATCAGATACAAAAGCGTTCCCACCAGTTCTTCCCGCTCTCCGAAGCGCCCCATCGGCGTTGCGGCGAGGATTTTCTGCGTACGCGGTGTCTGCGAGCCGTCGGGATTGTAGAGCAGCGACGCGTTTTGTGCTGTTGCGAAGAAACCCGGCGCAATTGCGTTAACGCGAATGCCGGCTTTGCTGAAATATACCGCGAGCCACTGGGTGAAATTGCTGATACCCGCCTTGGCGGCGGAGTAGGCAGGGATTTTCGTGAGCGGTGTGTAAGCATTCATCGACGAAATATTGATAATTGTACAGCTGTCACGGCCGAGCATATCCTGCGCGAATATCTGCGTGGTCATCAGCGTGCCGATAAAATTAAGGTCGAAGACGGCTTCAATGCTCTCCGTATCCAGATCAAAAAAACTCACTGTTTCCGAATCAATATCGCCCGGCTCATAGTATTCCTTTGTCGTGGTCGCTTTGGCATTGTTTCCGCCCGCGCCGTTTATTAAAATATCGCATTTGCCCAAGTCGGCCAATACCTTGTCGTGAACCTCGGCGACCTTTGCCTTATCAAGCACGTTGACCTCATACGCTTTGGCGACGCCGCCCTCCCTGACGATGCGTTCGGCGATCGCTTGCGCTTTTTCGCCGGTGCGATTGAGCAGGGCGACCTTCGCGCCTGATTTTGCAAGGACCTCGGCAAACATGCTGCATAAAACGCCGCCGGCGCCCGTAATAACGGCGACCTTGTCCTGCAGGTTCACTTCAAATGGCATCTTATACATGCTTACGATCATTCCTTTCTCGTTTGAAAGATTTATCTGTCAAACTTACTCCTAAAACAGCGCGTTTACTTTTAAATATCTGTCCGGGTGTTCCGACAGCTCTTTGACCATTTCAGGTATTTCTTCAAAGGTGATGACCTTGCTTAAAACAGCCTTGGCGTCCACTCTGCCCAGCATCATCAGGTCAAGAGCTTCCTCGAATTCTCCGGCGCTCGTTCGGGCACCAATGATGTCAAGCTCTTTTTTGGTGATGATGTCTGTCGGCAGCGACGTCTCGTTTTTCGGCCAGCCGGTCAAGGCAATTCTGCCGGCATAAGAGGCCATGAACAGTGTGTTTTTTATCGCCTGATTTGCGCCGGAGGCTTCCGCGACAACTTCGGCCATGCGTCCGTTTGTCATTGTTTTAATCGTTTCGAGCAAATCCTCACGCGTTGAATTGATGGTATTTGTAATACCAAGCTGCCTGGCGAAATCCAGCCGCTCCTGTACCACATCGACGAGGATCGGCGTGGCACCGTACGCCAGGGCACACTGCGCGATCAAAAGACCGATAGCACCGGCGCCATTGATGGCAATATGCTCCCCTGATTTCAGCCTCGAACGATGGACGGCGTGCAGCGCGATCGTCACCGGCTCCGCCAGGGGGACATGTTCCCAGCTGAGGCTGTTCGGGACCGGCACGAGCATATTTGACGGATGAACCATGTACTCGGACATGCCGCCGTCCACATGGACACCGAGCACACGCAGCGCCTCGCAGCAGTTTGTACGCTTCAGACCGCAGGGATAGCAATGGCCGCAGTAGAGGTAGGGGTCGATAATAATATGGTCTCCGGGCTTCAGTCCCCTGTTATTTGGTCCGATTTCAACGATTTCACCGGCGATCTCATGCCCAATGATTCTGGGATATGTCACAAGATTATTCGTTCCGCGATAAGCCCCGATATCCGAGCCGCATATTCCGGCCGCTTTAACACGGATCAGCGCCTCATCGGGCTTTCTTTGGGGCATATCAACTTCTCTGAGCCCAATTTTTCCAGGCTCCTGCATATAAACTGCTTTCATATAATTGACCTCCGCTTATCGCTCAGAACGAGAACACAGTATTTTCATGATATCCAGCGTCTCGTCAAGCTGTTCTTCTATCGAGTCATAAAACGCTTCGACGCTCACTTCGCCGTCATAGCCGCCTTCAAGTAATGCGTTAAAGTAAACCTGATATTCCGCGAGATTTTCGCGGCGCAGATAATGGCGTTTGCCATCGATATTTTGCGCGACATGCACCAGCTTAATATGCTTCATCGCCCGATGCAGCGGCGCGTCATCCTCACCCATCATAAAGGCGTGGTAGGTGTCGTACACAAGCTGAAGATTGTCTAGCTTCAGATTTTCGATGACAGCTGCGGCCTCATCGGTCGTTGTGATGAAATTGCATTCCAGACTGCACACAGCCTCGAGCAGGACCGTTATGTCATACGGCGCGCACGCCTGACAGATTATTCTCAGGCTTCGCCCGAACTGCTCCATCGCCGTTTTTTTCGAAAAATCCGACGGGATACTGCGGGACTTCGGCGCGCCGATGCCGATATACTTCACGCCAATTCGGGCTGCTCTGTCTGCTAAAACCTGGATGTACGACGCGACCTTCTGATCGTCAAAGGATGGTCCGCACAGAATGAGCTGCGGCGCGCAGAAGCTGTTGAGCGCTTGGCATTTGATCGGTCCTCTGCTCAGCTTGACGCGCATCCGTTCAAATGCCTGCATATCCATCATCGCAATCTCCGCGGCAGGCAGGATGATCCTGCTATAACCGCGAGACGCGAGCAGATCGACGTTTTCTATTGACGTGCAGCAGCCGAAGTCCATATCAGATACCGTTCTCCCGTTCTATTGGATGATTGTTATGCCGCCATCGACACCTAAAATTTGTCCTGTTACAAAACTTGCGGCATCGCTGGCGAGGTAAACCATGGCAGCGCAGATATCCTTCGGGGTGCAGATACGCCCCATCGGTATGCGGCTGACAAGCTTATTGTAGAATTCAGGATCGTCGAGCTGGAAAGCGTTGATCGGCGTCCGTGTGAATGTCGGCGCGACGGCGTTGCATGTAATGCCGTACTTTGCCCATTCGCAGGCCAGCTGCTTTGTATACATGTTGATGGCACCCTTGCTGGCGCAATAAGCGAGATAGTCCTGGGGCATGCCAAGAATGCTGCGAACGGAGGAGATGCTGATAATACGGCCATAGTGCTGCTCAATCATTTGCTTGCCAACGGCTTTTGTCACCAGATGTGTGCCCTTGACATTCAAATCCATCACCTTGTCCCAGGATTCCTCATCGTAATCCTCCGCTTTTTTGAGAATATTCATACCGGCGGCATTGATCAGAATATCAATCCGGCCGAATTGAGCGGTGACCTGGCTGACCATCTCATCGATACTGGCTGTATTGAGGATATTTGTTTTGATGCCAAGGAACTGCCGGCCTGCTCCCAACGTTTCTTTTTCGAGCTCCTGCGCCCGGGATGGATCCATGTCGGCTATGGCAATATCCGCGCCGTTCTGCATGAGCGCCGCTGAAATATTAAGTCCCAAGCCGCCTGCGCCGCCTGCTATTAATGCTTTTCTCCCGACAAGGGAAAACATATTGTTGTAATTATCCATAATTGAACGACCTCTCAGTTTTTGTAATCACGATTCAAAATATGCGGCGAATCCTTGCCGTTACAAAAATCATCAGCAATATCGATCGCCATTTTGTAAATGCACCAGAGCGACTCCACCGTTTGACTCGAGACATGCGGCGTCAAAATAATATTATCCAGCTGAAGCAGCGGGGAGCTCAGCGGCAGCGGCTCCTGCGCGAAAACATCAAGTCCGGCGCCGCCGATTTTCTTCGCGGCCAGAACCTCAAAGAGAGCCTGCTCGTCAATAATATTCCCTCTCGACGTGTTGACGATCACAGCAGTGTCCTTCATTCGCGACAGCATTTTGAGATCAACCAGGTGGTGCGTTTCCTTTGAATAAGGCACATGCACGCTGATAATATCAGCCGTTTCAAATAATTCTTCCAAACCGACCAATTCGACGCCCTTCTGCTGCATCAGTTCTCTGTTCGGAAAGGGGTCATAGCTGATGATACGGCAGCGAAAGCCCTTCAAGAGCTCCGCAACCGCTTGACCGATTGCGCCGAAGCCAACGATTCCGACTGTGCTGCCAATTGTTTCATTGGCAACATTCTTTTCCCATATCCCGCTGTCTACAGATTTTTGATTGATTTTAATCTTACGGCGCGCCGCCAAAATAAGCGTCATCGCCATTTCAGCAACGCCAAGCGTATTGGCGCCGGTCGTACGCGCGATCGCCAGCTTGTGACGCGACGCCGCGGCCAGGTCTACCTTGTCATAGCCGACGCCGAATCGGACGAGCAATTTTGTCTGTCCGCTCAGCTGCCCAAATATCTCTTCACCA
This sequence comes from uncultured Eubacteriales bacterium, assembly GCA_942492735.1. Lineage (GTDB taxonomy): Bacteria > Bacillota > Clostridia > Oscillospirales > Oscillospiraceae > Sporobacter. The sequence continues at coordinate 1,384,059 of OW818648.1, read as the reverse complement.
TATGGCTCAACATCGATAATACCGACATCGGACTCATTGAGTAATTCAACGACCTTCTTCTGATCAAATGGCAATTGCGGCGCCCACTTATATTCATAACCCAGACTTGCTGCGTATTGGCTGGCTTTATTATTTAAGTCAATAAAAATGTCTGTTGTATCCCCAAAAAATGATACGATTTTTTTCAAGTGAAGTCCTCCTGCTTACAATGCACGGGATTTGGAGATGTAATTGCTTACATAACCCTGTGCCCAATGAAAATAATGGGCGCAGAGAATTTGTTCCATACTTGAAGTATACAATAGGCATATATGTTTTGCAATTCATACATATGCTAAAATTTTATCGCTTAATTGTGATAAATGTTTGTTGAATATTTTTTGTTTGCATAACAAAGACAGACGTTGTATACTACTTTCAAAACTTAAGTTCCAACGATTTACAACGCTTGTAAGGCTGATGGGAGAGATGCGCCATTAACTCAAAAAACCAGGACTTAAAAAATCGGGCGTACACAATATTAAAAGACAAATTAGTCAATTGTGAATACAAGCCCGGTTCTATGCTTAACGAAGCTCAGCTGGCCTTAGAGCTGGGTTATAGCCGGACCCCAATCAGAGAAGCGCTCAACCGTATTGAAAACGAGGGGTTCATTCGAATACTCCCCAAAAAGGGTATTTATGTCACGGATGTCACGCTCAACGACGTCGTCCAGATATTTCAAACACGTTTGGAAATCGAACCGATCGCGCTGAGATTGGCTGCTCAGAATTTACCTAAAAAAGAGCTTCTCTATTTCAGGGACAGCTTTTCCGGTGACGAAGCGGATATCAGATGCGGCTTCCGTATGGATACTGCCATGCATCTTTTTATCATTGAGCATTGCGGAAACAGGTTCATCATCGATATGATGCATCAAGTTTTTGACGAAAACACACGGGTTATTATCTCAAGCAAGCAGAATGAGACAAAAATCCACGACGCCAGAAAAGAGCATTTGGATATAATAGAATTGCTCATTGAACAGGACGTTGAAAGAGCACAGGCCGCCATCTATACACATATCGAAAACTGTAAAAGAGCAGCCTTGGATTATTTCTATAATTTACAGTCCTTTATCTCCCAGCCGCTGCCCACCTACAAAGCACAGCTCAAAAAGAGCTATTCAACCGCGCAGCGATAATATCTTCAAAAAAAGAGACAGTCGAAGAAATTGGCGGACGATTTGAAATCGCCCGCCATCTTTTTATGATATTCGTAGGGGGCGATGCCCACATCGCCCCGTTGGCCCCGGTTTGTCGTAACGACGGGGCGATGTGGGCATCGCCCCCTACTCGTGCCGCGCCGCGCGTTACAAGAAGGACGCGCAATGCGCACCCCTACAGAGTTCATTAGGTTTTTTGCGTAGGGGCGGCCCTGCGTGGCCGCCCGCCGTTCCCCATACACCATTTTTATGATTGCAAACATCAAACGCGCGTTGTATACTTTGTGTATCTCAGTTTAAACGAATAAAACGGTTATAAAAGAAAGGATTCTAATCGATGATCTACGATCGTATTGAAAATCGCCATAACTATAAAGGTCTTGTCTCCATTTCGCGCGCGCTGGAGTACCTTTCGCATATGAGCCTCGAGACCGCCCCTCAAGAAAAAACGTATCTCGACGGAGAAGATCTGATTGCCAACCCTCTGGCCTTTGTCACGAAACCAGCAGAAGAATGTGTTTTCGAAGCGCACCGGCGGTATATCGATGTGCATTACTGTCTCTCGGGAACAGAGGCTATTTCAATTGCTTCTCCTATTGACCTCAAAGAGACGAGCGTATATGATCCTGATAAAGACACGATTTTTTATGAGGGCCAATCGGTATCGACAAGCATCCTCACCCCCGGTACCTTTATGGTCTGCTTTCCCGAGGATGTCCACCGTACCGGCATCACTGCCGAAAGCACGAGTGATATCCGGAAGCTTGTCATAAAAGTGACGGCTTAGCGCCAAATCGAGTTTTATTGAGGGTGTGACATCTTGCCCAGAATAATTGACGCGCATGTTCATATCGCCCCGGCCCACCTGCTCGGATCAACGGATGCCCGATACCCGGTCACCGTTGAAAAGTATGGGAAAAAACGCGAATCTGACGGCCGAATCTGTCAGTTCATGCCTGTATACATGGCCCAGAGCGCTTTCCCTGCCGATGCCCTCCTCTCTCTCATGGAGCAGTCCCAAATTGAGAAGGCCGTCATTTTGCAATCCCCCTGCCTCAGCTTTAATGATGATGTCGCAGCGCTTGTCCAGACCCATAAGGATCGTCTTCGAGGCGCCATGATTATTGAGCCGTGCGATGAATCCTGTCTTGACGAAATTCGTCACTTCTTTAACCGCGGTTTAACGATCATCAAATTCGAAATGTCTGTCGGCCTGGGCTACTCTCACCCAAACAGATATCCCGATTTCAAATTCGATTCGCCCCTCTGTGAAAATATCTGGCGCTTAGCCGAGGAGCTTGGCCTGACGATTACCATCGACACCAGCCCAATCGGTAGCAGCGGGTATCAGGCAGAGGCGATAGCAAAAATGGCACAAAAATTTTCCTCCCTGCGTTTTGTCCTCTGCCATCTTGGCTTCCCCTTTATCGGCTTAAAAGCCAATCCCGAAAAATACACCCGTTGGAAAGAAATGACCGCCATCGCCGACCTCAAAAACGTCTGGTTTGACGTCGCCGCCCTCCCCACGATCTTTAAAGACGAGTGTTATCCCTATCCCTCAGCAATGGAACTTCTGCGTGAATTCATCGATGCCCACGGCCCCGATAAACCAATCTGGGGCTCAGATATCCCCGGCACCCTCACCGATGCCACCTATCCCCAAATGATCGCCGCCTTCGACCGCTGCCCCCTATTCTCCGACATCGAAAAGGATCGCCTGTTTTATCAAAACGCCGAAAACGCCTACTTTTAAACATGAATAGCAAAGGTAAGAGGTGCACCCCAAACAGTGCACCTCTTACCTTTATATGAACCGCCGTCCCCGTAGGGCGCGGCTTCCCAGACGCGCCGCCGTTCCTTCGTCCCCGTTCCCCCGTCTTTTCCAACAAGGCTCAAAAGGCGATTATTGATCGCCATGGAAAGGAGCTGTCGCCAAAAGCGACTTCGGAGAAGTCGCATGGCGACTGAGGATTGTCTCCTGTGCCGCGTTACACCGCACCAGATATTAGCACCGCAGTTTTTTCTCAGTAACTCGGCGGGATTCCCACCCTCGTCGCTCATGCACCATTGTAGGGGCGGATTCTATATCCGCCCTGCCTCGTCGGCGTTACACGGCACAGGAATGGGCGGATATAGAATCCGCCCCTACAATACCCTCTATTATTCTTGATTTCAGCAAACTATATATAAATCCTTCCTTATTTCTCGAGCAGTCCCCGGTAAATACGCTCATCCTCTGTACCAAACACGTTGAATACCACTTTTTGAACCCTTGAATCCTGATTCAGGAACTCTTTGACCGTCTGGACGGCGATCTCTGCTGCTTTGTCCTGGGGGAAATGGAAGACGCCGGTGGAGATGCAGCAGAAGGCGATGCTGCGGCAGGCGTTGTCAGCGGCCAGTGTAAGGCATGACGTATAGCAGGACGCGAGCAAACGGCAGTCGTGACTTGTCAGCGGATGGTCAATAATCGGGCCGACGGTGTGGAGCACGTGTTTTGCGGGGAGATTGTAGCCGGGTGTGCGCTTTGCTTGTCCTGTCGGTTCCAAATGACCTTGCTCTGTCATGATTTCATGGCAGCGTGCTCTGAGCCGGACGCCGCTGAAGGTATGGATGCAGTTGTCGATACAAGCGTGGCAGGGCTGCCAGCAGCCTTCCATTTGGCTGTTGGCGGCATTGACAATTGCGTCGATTTTCAGTGTTGTGATGTCGCCTCTCCAGATGACGAGCCTCGGATCAGAAATGGTCACAGGAAGCGATGCCGCATCAACGATGCCGCGCTCGGCAATCAGCGCGGTCAGGTATTCATCCTGAATTTCCTCGAATTCCTTGCTGACAGGCAATGCTGGCCGCACATTCATTAACGATCGCAGCAGCTGCCACTGCGCATCCTTGTCGGATGGTATTTTTGTCTCATTGTAACGGGGATTTTCCTCTAACAGCTTTTCTATCAGAAAACTTCTTCGTTCGTCCTGCGTCATGTCGTCTCCTTTTTTCAGCGCGTTATTGCCATGAAATACCGGCGTTCTGTCATTCTGAGCGTGCGAAGAATCTCCAGGTAAACTAATGCCAGCGCAACAATCAGGGATTACCTGGAGATCCTTCACCAAACGCTCGTTCCGAGCATTGCTCAGGATGACACGCGTTGACTATAGGTTTTCGTTTCCCGTGGCGTGTGCGCGTGGGGATTCAGCGGCTTGATCAGTCTGTTATTCCAGAGAGCCGAGGGCTTGTATCACGTCGTTTGCGTCGTAGGGCATCGACGTCGCTTTGCCCTGAAGCTCTTCTGAAATAATCGGATACCCGTCGTGGCCCGGCCATTCCTTATAGCCCTTGTTGATGCGGAACAAATGTGCATTGTCGTGCATATATGTCAGTTTTTCAAAAGGCCAGCGAATCACGCCGGGTGTGTTGAAGCCCACGCCAAGCTCGATGATACAGAGCTTTTTGCCGTTCGTGCTCTCGAGCCAATCCACATAGCGCTCCTGCTCTTTTTTGTAGCCCTCGAAGGCGCGGAACGCGGTGTAGAGCGGCGCGCCGCAGTTGGGGCAGTAGGGAATGGCGCTCTCGTCGGAAATCATGAAGGTTTTGGGATCAATGAGGGGGAGCAGCTTGTCGATGAACGGCTTTATTTCCCACGTTTCTCGTGTACAGTTGGCTGTACACCGGAGTCTGTCGTAGCTGCCCTGGGCTTCAAAGACCCGATCCATTGAGAAACCGGCCCGCATCAGCTGCCGGTCAGCGTTAGAGGTGACAGCGAAATAATCCTTGTCACAAACGAGGTTCAGGAGTTGCTTATACAGCTCGGCCGGAGGGAAGGTGTGGCGCACGAAATTGATGTGCCGGATCAGGTAGGCCCACTCTCTCGCCTGCGGCCAGCCGTCCTCTTCATGCTGGAAAAGCTCATACGGATAATGATAGCCCATCGCCGCCATTTCTGGCTGAAACTGCCGGAACAAGCCCTCATCCAGATAGCTCAGGCCTGCCGCCGCCGACAAACCGGCGCCTGCCCCTATCAGTATCTTGTCGGAGGAATTCAGCCACTGTCTCAATTCCTCAATAGCTTCCGCGAATTCTATGCTGCTGTCTGCGTTTGTGTTATCTGTCATGTAATCCTCCATGTTTAGCAATATTTTACCGTCAGCGTTAACAGGTAAGATGGTATTACGCGTTACAAGCTCCACCTCATCCGTCGCCAAGCGACTTCTGCGAAGTCGCGTAGCGCCACCTTCCCCTCGACGGGAAGGCTTTTTAGCTAGAAAGCTTCTGCGCTTTGCATCTTTTCATTTTATAAAATATTCCGTGTTTCCACAAGAGCTTATTTCGGCCGCATATTGCAGATGCAAAGCAAAAAATGGTGTGATATAATACTTGAAATGCTGACATTATTTTCTTGTTATTTTGGCGTTATTCGCAGTGGGCGTTATTCACGTCAGGCGATAACCGATATTTTCGATCAAGGAGCAAGGAGTGATAAGGAATGGCTTTTCAGCTGAAAGACGGCATGTCCTTGGGGGTGGCCTCCGCCGCAACTCAGATTGAGGGTGGCGACTTAAATCACAACTGGAATGACTGGTTCCGCCGCGGCAGGATCAAAGACGGCTCCGACCCCGCCCGAGCGACGGATCATTACAATCGCTGGCGCGAGGACGCCGATTTGATGGCGGGCATGGGAATAAAAATTTACCGCCTCGGCATCGAGTGGGCGCGGCTGTGCCCCACGCGCGGCAGCTGGGACCTGGGTGCCGTCGCGCATTACCGCGAGGAGCTGACCTATCTGAAGGATAACGGCATATCGATCCTCCTGACGATACATCACTTCACAAATCCGATGTGGTTTGAGGCGAAGGGCGGATTTACAAAAGCGGAGAACCTCGGGGACTTTCTCGATTTTGTCGAAAATGCGGTGCGGTCCTTTGGAGACCTTGTTTCGGAGTATATCACAATCAACGAACCGAATGTCTATGCCACAGAGTCGTTTTATTGGGGGACCTGGCCGCCGGGAGAGAAGTCGATGAAGCAGGCGTTCACCGTCATGACGAATATGGCTGTCTGTCATATTCGGGCGTACGCGCTGATCCATAAAATACGCGGAGAGATGGGTTTTCATGATACCCGGGTGAGCTTTGCGCATCATATGCGGGTTTTCGACCCCGCGCAAATAGAAAATCCGTATCATCGCATCTGCACCTTGCTGCTGGAGCGATTTTTTCAGGAGGCGATTAACCAGGCATTGTGCTTTGGTGTGTTCAAATGGCCGCTTAAAAAAGCACCGGAAATAAAGCGCGGCGAATTTATCGATTTTATCGCCGTGAACTACTACACGCGGACGACCGTTTCGGGCTTTCGTGACGGGACACACCGCGGCGCGCCAAAGAACGACCTGGGCTGGGAAATCTACCCCGAGGGCATCGTCCGCTGCGTCAAGGACCAGTACAGCCTTCTGCCCCGCCCCATCTATATCACCGAAAACGGCACCTGCGACAACACAGATGCGTTCCGCAGCCGTTACATATACGAACACCTCAAAGCCCTCTGCGACTCCGGGCTGCCCATCGAACGCTATTACCACTGGTGCTTTTGCGATAACTTCGAGTGGATCGAGGGCGAGAGCGCGCGGTTCGGACTCGTGCACGTGGACTACGAAACACAGGTGCGCACCGTGAAAAAAGCAGGTAATTTTTACGCCGCTGTCATCCGCGAAGGCGGCGTGACCGAAGAAATTTATGAAACGTACGTCAAGGATGAGAAATACCATTTTTGATTCGGGGAGGCCTTGCATTTGGTGACCTTCGACAATCGCGTCTTCAGACTCGATACGGTAAATACCACGTACATCTTCCGGGCAACGCGCTTCGGGCATCTTGAGCATCTGTATTACGGTGCCCGGCTCCCGGCTGGGGAAAATGCGGATGTCCTGGCGCAAAAGCGCGTGATTTCGATGGGCAGCAGCATCCTATATGATATATCCGACGAGCGCTACAGTCTGGGAGACATGCAGCTCGAATGGTCGGACAACGGCCGCGGCGACTATCGCCAGAGCCCGACGGAGCTGAAGATGCCGGACGGATCGTTTGTCAGTGATTTCGTATATGAATCGCACAGCATCGAACCCGGCGCTGTTCCCATGGAAACACTGCCGTCGTCCTACGGGAGTGACCAAACGCTCGTTGTCGTCATGAAGGACACCACGTGTGACGTTCTGCTATCTCTCTATTTCTCCGTATTTGAAAAAACCGATATCATAACCCGCCGTGCTGTTTTGACGAATGAAGGTGACGCGCCTGTCTCAATACGCCGCATCATGAGCCTGATGCTCGACCTGCCGGACGAGCGCTATCGCATGCTGACGCTCGACGGGGGCTGGATCAAGGAATCAAACCTCCACGAGCGGCCCGTGGAATACGGTATAACCGTCAATTCCTCGACCACCGGCGGCAGCAGCAACCGTCACAACCCCGGCTTCATGCTGGCAGAGCGTGACGCCGCTGAGGATTACGGCAAGGTTTTCGGCTTCAATCTCGTTTACAGCGGGAATCATTACGGCGCTGTGGAAAAGAGTGAATTCGATATCATCCGGGTATCTCTGGGCATCAACCCCCATTGCTTTGAATGGCCGCTCAGCCTGGGCGAGCGCTTTGAGACGCCCGAGGCTATTATGACCTTCAGTGAACAAGGCTTCAATAGCATGAGCCATAATATGCACAATTTTATAAACAATCACATCGTCCGCGGTGACTGGAAAAACCGCGAGCGACCGGTCCTTTTAAACAACTGGGAGGCCTGCTTTTTCGATTTCAACGAGAGTAAGCTCCTGCATCTGGCCAAGAGCGCCAAGGAACTCGGTGTCGAGCTGTTCGTCCTCGACGACGGCTGGTTCGGCGCGCGGAATAATGACAAGGCCGGTCTCGGCGACTATTCTGTCAATCTCAAAAAGCTGCCCCACGGGCTTCGTGGTTTCTCTGACAGGCTGCGTGCGCTCGGGCTCGAGTTCGGGTTATGGTTCGAACCGGAGATGGTGAACGAGGACAGCAATCTGTACCGCGCCCACCCCGAATATGCCGTCAGGCATCCGGATAAAAAGCCTGTGCTTGGCAGGAACCAGCTTGTGCTCGACCTGACGCGGCGCGAGGTGCGGGATTATATCGTCGAAAACGTCGGTGCCGTCATCGACGAGGCGAAGCTCAGCTACGTCAAATGGGACATGAACCGCCATATCGCCGAGGGGTATTCCCCAGCGCTTGAAAACCAGGGCGCGTTCTATCACCGGTACATCATGGGTCTCTACGATATCCTCTCACGTATTTTTACAGAGCGCGCGCATATCCTGCTCGAGAGCTGCTCCAGCGGGGGAAATCGGTTCGACCTCGGGATGCTGTGCTTTTCGCCCCAGATCTGGAGCTCCGATAACACAGACCCGGTTGAACGGCTGAAGATACAGGCCGGTCTCAGCTATCTCTACCCGCCTGCCGCGATGGGCGCGCATGTTTCCGAAGCGCCGCATCAGCAGACGCTCCGAGACACGCCGCTTTCCACGCGCTACAGCGTCGCCTGCTATGGCTGTCTGGGCTATGAGCTCGACTTAAAATATCTCTCACCCGAGGAAATGAAGGACGTCGCCGAACAAATAGAATTCTATAAAAAGTACCGGCGGGTATTCCAGTTCGGCGCGTTCAGCCGCGTCAAAACGAACAAACCCAACAAGGTGGTTTGGCAGAGCGTCAGCGACGATAAAAAAACAGCCGTGACGGGCTTTTTTCAGACCTTGTCGTCCGCCGCCGAGAGCGGAGACCGGCTCAGCGTCACAGGTCTCTGTACGGGAATGTTCAAGATCCGCACCCGGCCTCAGCGCCTTTATCTGGCGTGTTTCGGCGGACTTATCAATCACATTCTTCCCGTGAAGCTCAATCCGGATGGCCTCGTGCTGCATGCGGCAAACCGTCTGCGCAGCCTGAATAGCTGCGTCGAAGAGTATGTTTGCTCCGACGCGGCACTCCGGGCCGGAATACCGCTCAATAACCAGTTTTCAGGGACGGGTTATAACGAAAAAGTCCGTATGCTCGGAGATTTCGGGTCCGATCTATATATAACGGAACATATTGAACAGGGGGAAATCGTCGATGAATAAGCGTTCAAAGCAAAACCGCTACATGTTTGGCCTCGGCACTGTGGGCAGAGACATGCTCTACTCTATTGTCAGCATGTACCTGCTCGTGTATATGACGGAAATTTTAAATCTACCCGATGCCACGATGTGGTGGATGGCGGGCATATTCACTGTCCTGCGCATATTTGATGCCTTTAATGACCCGATCATGGGTTATCTTGTCGATAACACACGCTCACGCTTCGGCAAATTCAAGCCCTGGATCGCCATAGGCGGTGTGCTCGGCGGCATTCTGACCGTGCTGCTCTTTACCGACTTCGGGCTTTCGGGCGCCGGATATATCATCGCGTTTGTCATCATTTATCTGGTCTGGGACCTGACCTACGGGGCCAACGACATCGCCTATTGGTCAATGCTTCCCTCCCTGTCGATCAACCAACAGGAGCGCGAAAAAATAGGCTCCTTTGCCCGCATCTGCGCAAACGTCGGCATGTTTGCCTGCGTCGTTGGCATTATCCCCATAACAAAGGCGCTCGGCGGAGACAAAAACGCATGGCTCATCGTCGCCGTGGCTATCGTTGTGATCACCTGGGCCTTTCTCTGCTTCCCCCTGTTCGGCGTCCGCGAGAACCGCGCGATTGTCAATAAGCAGGAAAAGACGTCAATCAAAGAGATGTTCCGCGTGCTCTTTAAAAACGATCAGCTCATGTGGACAGCCATTTCGATGGCGCTGTTTATGATCGGCTACTGCACGACAACCGAATTTGGCGTATATTACTTCAAGTATGCCTTCAAAAATGAGGATATGTACCCCGTATTCGCGGCGGTTCTGGGCATATCTCAATTGGCTGCACTGTCCGTCTTCCCCTTATTCACAAAAAAATTCAGCCGAAAGCAGCTGTATACCGTATCGACCGCATTGCTCGTGCTCGGCTATATTATCTTTTTCTTCGCCCCGATGGATATGCTGGTTATCGGCATCGCGGGTGTCCTCATCTTCGTCGGCGAAGCCTTTATTCAGATCCTGATGCTGATGTTCCTGTCAGATACAATTGAGTACGGCCAGCTGAAGCTCGGCAAACGCAATGAGAGCATCACTTTTTCGGTGCAGCCCTTCATCAACAAAATCGGCGGCGCAATCGCCAGCGGCATCGTGACCGTCACACTCGTCATCTCGGGCATCAATTCCGCTGCCACCCCTGACGCCGTGACCGATGCGGGTCTCTTAACGATGAAGCTGGCCATGCTGATATTCCCACTCATCTCCATCGTCGCAGGCTACATCGTCTACCGCTTCAAATTCAAAATCGATAAACAAATGTTCGATAAAATCGTCTCCGACCTCGGCGCGCGCGGCGATTTCAATCTCACGGACCAGAAAAAGTAAAAATCGGAGCAGGATATAAATATGCTGACAAAAAACAGTCGGATCAGGGACGTGTATGCGCACCCTGTCGGAAGGGATGTACTGAAAAAGGTACTGCTTCAGATGGGGCGCAGCGACAGTATATTGATGAACCCGCTTGTCGGAAGCATTAAGCTGAAGACGTTGCCGGGGCTGACAAAGGGCAAGGTCGACGAGGCGTTTCTCATGACACTTCTCGAGCTAATCAACGCAGAGCCAGACGCGCCGCGCATGGACGGCGGTACCGGGGCGCCGGCTTGGTGGAAGGAAGCCGTGTTCTATCAGATCTATCCCCGCAGCTTCAAAGATTCAAACGGGGACGGTATCGGCGATCTGCGGGGCATCACGGAGAAGCTCGATTATCTGAAGGCGCTCGGTGTGGATGCCGTCTGGCTTTCGCCGGTTTACGATTCGCCGAATGACGACAACGGTTATGATATCCGCGATTATCACAAAATAATGGCGGAATTCGGCACCATGGCGGATTTTGACGCGCTGCTCGAGGGCATTCACGCCAGAGACATGCGCCTGATCATGGACCTCGTTGTCAACCATACCTCCGACGAGCACGAGTGGTTCAAAAAGGCCGTGGCAGAACCCGACTCCAAGTACGGCGATTATTACATATTCCGCGATAAGCCGAACAATTGGACCTCCTTTTTCAGCGGGAGCGCATGGCGCTATATTGAGGCGCGAAAACAGTACGCGCTGCACCTGTTTTCAAAAAAGCAAATGGACCTCAACTGGGAAAATGCATACGTCCGTCATGAGGTCAGCGACATGGTGCGTTGGTGGCTGCAAAAGGGCGTCGACGGTTTCCGCATGGACGTCGTGAACTACATTTCAAAGCGTTCAGGTCTGCCGGATGGCAATGCGCAAGTAGGCGCGTTGATCGGCCATACCGGCGTTGAGCACTACTTTTATGGGCCGAAGCTGCACGAATATCTAAAAGAGCTGAAATGCGATGCGTTTGCGCCCTTTAACGCCTTCTCTGTCGGTGAGACACCCGGCATCGGCATGGAGATGAGCAAGCTCTTAACAGCCGATTATCGCGGCGAGCTAGATATGGTGTTTTCCTTCGACCAGCTTGAAACGCCGGGCCACGACCGCTTCGACGACTACAGATACGATCTCAACTATTTTAAAGAATACATGACAAACTGGATGGAGAACTACGGGTCACACACCTGGATGTCCCTCTTTTACGAGAACCACGACAACCCGCGCATGATATCCAAGATCAATCAAGATGCGCAGTACCGAGATGTTTTGGCGAAGCTACTTGCGACAATGCAGCTCACGCTTCGGGGGACGCCGTTTATATATCAGGGTCAGGAGCTCGGCATGATCAACTGCGATTTTTCATCCATCAGTGAACTGCGGGATGTCGAGAGCCTCAACCTGTATGAAGAGCTTCTGAAAACAATGAGTGGGGCGGACGCGTTCAAAAAGATTATGGCCGGCACCCGTGATCATTCGCGCGTGCCGATGCAGTGGACAGACGATGTCTATGCGGGTTTCTCTCCCACCGGATCAATATCCAAACCAGCCGCGGCGCCGTGGCTCAACGTCAGCAGTGACAGCAAGCTTTGCAACGCGGCGGCGCAGTCCGGGGATAAAGACTCGGTGCTCAACTATTACCGTGACTTGATAAGCCTCAGGAAAGCGCATAATGCGCTGGTCTACGGCGACATCAAAATAGTGGGTAAAAAAGAGAAGGACCTGTTCACCTACTGGCGCACAGACACGAAAGAGTCCTTCTATATTGAGTGCAATCTCAGCAGCGAAATGAAAAAACGAAAAGCCCCTCTGCCGGACGCCATTCGTATGCTGTCTAATTACCAAGACGCCCCGGAGCTGCAACTCCGCCCCTATGAAGCCATCATCTGGCATTGCCCGAAATCACAATAACACCGACAAGCCAGACGCGCAATGCGCGTCCCTACGGCAATACTGCGAGCTTTTATAGGGGCGATTATTAATCGCCCGCCATGTGCCGCGTAACGCTGGCATTGGCGGGCAGCCGTCAACACATCAGATATCAAGCAACATTGGAGAGAAAGATGGAAAACAGCGACACCAACACAACCCCGCCTCTTACCGAGCTTGCCCGGCTCTACCCCGGCATGAGCACTGACGACATCATGAGCAGGCTCCGGCCCGCCATCGACGGTTTCCACCGTGTTTTCGGCGTTTTACCAAATGCACAGCCCCGCCTCTTCAGTGCCCCCGGGCGAACCGAGCTGATCGGCAATCACACGGATCATCAGCGCGGCATGGTGATCGCTGCGGCAGTCGGTCTCGACATGATAGCTGCCGCGGCGCCGACAACCGAAAATGTCATACGCGTCTTCGCGGATGCATATGGCATGGCACTAATTGACCTCAACCGGCTTTCCCCGCAGGCAGGCGAGGCCGGAACACCCGCTTCTCTCGTACGCGGTGTCGCCGAATACCTCATGAAGCAGGGGTACAGCGCTGCAGGCGGCTTTGATGCCTATATATCCGGTCTGGTGCCCGTCGGCTCAGGTCTCTCGAGCTCAGCCGCCTTTGAAGTATTAATTGCATCTACCATGAATGGTCTGTACTTCAACGGAGAAATCCCCCCGGAGGATTTGGCGCGCGCCGGGCAATACGCGGAAAACACGCATTTCGGCAAGCCGTGCGGCCTCATGGATCAGATGGCGTCGGCCGTCGGCGGCATCATTATGATCGATTTCGAGAAGATAGACGCCCCGATCGTGGAGCAATTGCAGCTCAGCTTTACCGATTTTGGGTACGCGCTTTGCATTATTGACACCGGAGCAAAACACGATCAGCTCGGCGACGAATACGCTGCCATTCCGGCAGAAATGACCGACATTGCCAACTACCTTGATGCGGATATGCTCCGCATCATCGAACCCGAACAGTTTTATAACGTTCTGCCGGATATGAAAAAGCATGTATCAGACAGAGCACTGCTGCGGGCGATGCATTTCTTTGACGAAAACGCGCGGGTCAAGCACGCCCAGGACGCACTAGAACGACGCGACTTTGAGCGTTATCTGCGTCTTGTGCGTGAGAGCGGATTGTCCAGCTGGATGCTTCTGCAGAATATTTATCCAACGGGGTCCATTCAGGATCAATCTGCCGCGCTGGCGCTTGCATGGTGTCAGCGGCTGCTCGGCCTGTCCGGTGCCTGCCGTATCCACGGCGGAGGCTTTGGCGGCACAATACAGGCTTACGTCCCTGTTGACGCCGTGCAGTCTTTTAAGACTAAAATGGAGCTCTTAACCGGAGTCGGCAGCTGCCAATTTCTCCATATCCGCGATGCCGGTGCCGTTGAGATCATTTTATAAAGGGGGAACTAAATAAATGCTGTGGGGAAACTGGGCGAACACTGATGCGGCCGACGCCGCGATCTCGGCTGTGCGCGACCCGTCACATTTCAACTGGACGTTCATCTTTATCCTAGCGGCCGTTGTCATACTCTATACGTTTGAGGTTGAAAAGAAGGACTGGAGACCCATTGCGGCGGCTTTGGCGCTTTATGCCGTGCACTGGTTATACGAGATCATGAACGCCGTCATCTGCTATATCTGGGGTTATGCCTTATGGACGGTTTCACCGGAGAGCACGTCCTTCATCCTGCTCATTGGTGTGAGCTGGGAGCTCTCTATGATGTTCGCCATTGCAGGCTTCACCTCAAAGCTTCTTCCGAAAGACCCGAAAGCAAAGCTTCTCGGTGTCAACAACCGCGTCATGTTCGCCATCGGTTCGGCTGCGTTTTTTTCCTGCGTGGAGATATTTCTTGCATGGACGCCGGCTTTCATCTGGGTATTTCCCTGGTGGGGCGCAATACCCGTGTTCATCACAACCTATATCCCTTTCTTTCTGGCGAGCTACCTCATCCACGACGCGAAGCCGAGAACGCAGCGGATTTTTATCGGCGGCCTGTTCGGTCTGGACCTGCTGCTTCTCATCGTGCTCATCCCATTGGGCATAATATAACAGAGCGCCTGAGGATTGTATCTTATACCGCGCCACAGCGAATGCGGCAGGCGATTCGTGAATCGCCCCTACGCAAAATACCTGAGCGAACACAATTACCATCATATTAACAATAAGGAAACGTGCAGCACAATGGATAATGAAGAGCAAAAACCGCAGCGGCGTGTTCGATATAACGGCACGCACCCAAAAGCCTTTAAGGAAAAATATAAGGAACTTCAGCCGGATAAATATGCGGACGATGTGGCAAGAGTTATCGGGCGCGGCAGTACGCCGGCTGGCATGCACCGTTCAATCTGCGTGAGCGAAATCGTGGAGTTTTTGCAAATTAAGCCCGGACAAATTGGGCTCGACGCAACACTCGGTTATGGCGGCCACACCTTGGAGCTGCTTAAATGCCTAAATTCCAAGGGGCACCTGTATGCCATCGATGTCGACTCTTTTGAATTACCGCGCACCCAAGAGCGTTTAGCGCGCTTGGGTTATGGCGCCGAGTTATTAACGATCAAACAAATGAACTTTTCAGAAATTGATCAAATTGCGCTGGAATCAGGGCCTCTGTGCTTTGTACTCGCTGATTTGGGCGTCTCCTCCATGCAGATAGATAATCCCGAAAGAGGCTTCTCCTTTAAGAGCGAGGGGCCGCTTGACTTACGGCTGGATCCTCAAAAAGGTATTTCCGCAGCCGCCCGCTTAAAAAACATCTCACAAGATGAATTGCAGGGCCTGCTGACAGAAAACGCGGACGAACCGCATGCCGCAGAAATCGCCCGCGCTGTTATCGCCGAACTCAAAAAAGGAACAGATATCGCAACAACAGCGCAGCTCCGGCAGATCATCAAGGATGCCCTGAAATTCATCCCGGAAAACATCAGGAATGACGAGATAAAAAAAACCTGTCAGCGCTGCTTTCAGGCGCTGCGCATTGATATCAACAGCGAATTTGAAGTGCTCGATGCATTTTTAGAAAAGCTGCCTGCCGCTCTTGCTGCAGGCGGGCGCGTTGCCATCCTTTCGTTTCATTCCGGAGAAGACCGCCTGGTTAAAAAATCCTTTCAACGCTTTTTTCGCGAAGGTATCTATCGAGAAATAGCGCCCGAGCCCATTCGACCATCCTCCGATGAATGTCACGCTAATAGTCGTGCCCGTTCCGCCAAATTGCGCTGGGCCATCAAAGCATGAATAATTGTTATTTTCTTGTTTTCACCATGCTCTATTGATAGTATAATGTAGCAGATGACAGCTAACAGTCATGGCATGTTTCAATCACTTTTTAGGAAACAGGAGACGATATTGTGAACTCAAACAAGCATCGGATTATTTGGATAACACGTACAGCAATTTTTCTGGCACTTCTCATCGTGATTCAGGCGGTAACCGCGCCGTTTGGCATACCGCTGATCACCGGTTCTCTTGTTAACCTGATCTTGATTGTCACAGTTATGACATGCGGCTTTTACTCGGGGCTTGTCGTCGCCGTCATATCGCCAATCGTTGCAACGCTCATTGGCATCGGCCCTATGTGGGTTTTTGTTCCGTTTATTGCTTTAGGCAACTTTGTTCTCATTCTGTTATGGTATATCGTCAGCAAACGTATATTTAAAGAAAAGCTCGTCGGTTCATTTGTCGCGCTTGTCGTCGGCGCTGTATGTAAATTCTTGGTTTTATACCTCAGTATCGTTCAAGTGATGATTCCGTTTTTTCTGAATCTGCCCGAAAAGAAAGCCGAGGTGCTCTCTGCGACTTTCTCACTGCCTCAGCTTTTCACCGCCCTGATCGGCGGAGTCGTGGCCATCATCGTATTACCCATTGTCAAGAAAGCGACGGCTGCCAGGGACGTTTAACAATCTAAAAAATACCATTTTTATGTTGCATTTTATTGAAAGCGTATTATACTGTTTTTATCCGAAAAATCGTATTGGAAAGCCTATAAATAATTAAAGGTATAATATGAAGAAAGCATTATATAGATATAAACATGCTTTATGGCTCCTTTATCTACCCGTTTATTTTGTAGCCTTTAGCTTAGCCGAAAGCAACATAACAGCTCATTATTGGGTTTCCTACATACCGCTTGATGATAGTATTCCATTTATTGAAGAATTCGTCATCGCTTATATCGCATGGTTTCCTGCCATATGGGGTATCGGTATCTATTTGCTCCTTAAAGACCCCTGTGCTTTCAGGCGATACGTATGGTCCATCATCATCGGTTACAGCTTCAGCCTTATTGTATTTTTTGTATTCCCGAACGGTCAGAATCTACGGCCGAGCTCATTCGACCATACCAATATGTTTACGGACGCAGTCCAATCATTCTACGCTAATGATACGAATACGAACGTATTGCCAAGCATGCATGTCATCGGTGCGTCTGCCGTTGCGTTTGCGGTGTTTGATTCAAAAAAGCTGAGAAAACGGTGGTTATGCATTACAGCTGTTTTCGTTGCCATCATGATCGACCTCTCAACGGTTTTCGTGAAGCAGCACTCCATCCTGGATGTCTGGGCAGGTCTCGCGGTCAGTGCTGTCATCTACTTTATTGTTTACGTATTGATCAGAAAGAGACAGCTTGAAAAAGCAAAAGTAATTGAATATACGCTTGCTTAACACCAATGTCGAGCAAAACCGCCTGTGAAAGTATCTCTTTCATTAGGCGGTTGTTATAAATTGTAAACTATTGGCTTTCCACGAAGGAAATGACCATGCAATATTTAAGGAGGATTACTCATGCTGACAAAAAGACAAAATATGGTGGAGACCATGCGGGGAGGAAACCCGGACCGCTTTGTCAAAGGTTACGAAGCGCTCTCTCTGGTGTACACACCGGTTATGGCATCCGATACCCATGTGGTTAAGGGCGGCCCACCCGTGAAAAACAGATGGGGCGTTACCATCAGCTTTCCTGCCAACGCACCCGGCCCGTTCCCCGTACACGACGCAGAGCATATTGTCATTAAAGATATCGAGCATTGGCGGGATTACGTCACGCCCCCGAGTGTGCTTTTCTCAGATGAAGCCTGGGCGCCGTTCGTCGCTGCGGTCGAGAAGATTGACAGGAATGAATACTTCGTCGCGCCGTTTGTCGCGCCCGGCGTCTTCGAGATGAGCCACTATCTGCTTGAGATCACCAACTGCCTCACCGCCTTTTACACAAACCCCGACGAGATGCACGAGATCATTGACATGATCACCGATTATGAGCTGCAATACGCCGAGCAGATCTGCAAATATCTGAAGCCTGACGGCCTGTTCCACCACGACGACTGGGGCAGCCAGTTATCCTCCTTCATTTCCCCGGCGATGTTCGAGGAATTTTACCTGCCCGCCTATAAAAAGATTTACGGCTATTACAAAGCGCATGGCGTCGAATGCATTGTCCACCACTCCGACTCCTATGGCGAAAACCTGGTGCCGTTTATGATTGACATGGGCATGGACGTCTGGCAGGGCTGCATGTCCACAAATAACATCGGCGAGATCATCAAGAAGTATGGTAAGGACCTCACGATCATGGGTGCCATCGACAACGGCAAGGTTGACAGGGAGGACTGGTCGCGCGAGGTTATTCACGATGAAGTGTTCAAAGTCTGCCGCGAATACGGTCCGAAATATTTCATCCCCTGCACCACCATGGGCGACCCCGCGAGCCTCTACCCCGGTGTGTACGACACCGTCATGGAGGAGATCGACAAAGCCTCCGCCGAAATGATAAAATAACAATATCCGCAAGGCGCCCTGGAATTGACCATTAATTCCAGGGCGCCTCTTTTGTATAATCTCTATTCTTTCTCTTACATCGACATTGTCCAGGAGTCGTAGGCTAATTTCTTTTCGACATATTTATAGGGCAGATAGAAATAGCCGTCATCACCCCAATTGGGGCCCCAGCTGTTGCGCGCGATCAGGACTCTGTCGGTATCGGAATAACCGACGATCAAAATAGCGTGGCCGCCGAGCAGCTGCTCTGTTTCAGTGTTCGGCATAGGCACGCGGCCGGTTTTTGCCACAGTTTTTGACTCAATGCTCTCATAGATATCCATTCCGAGCAAAACCGGCTGATTCCTTGTAAAGAGATACTGCCTGATTTGCTGAATATCGTCAGCGGTGTCGCTGTCAAAGGTCGCATAGGACTTAATTTTGTATTTCTGCGCATTTCTATAGGCTTGCGGTGACGGCCTGTTTTTAAACCTTGAAACGTTATATGGGTGGTACTTTTCCTCGCATACGCCAAATTTCGTGAGCGTTTTGCATACATCCCGCATTTCGGCGCCAGAGTCGGACGATACTGTGCCGCTCCGTGCCCGCTCCTGATAATAAAGGAACAGCCTTGAAAGCATGGGTGTTGTTCCCATCATCATTCTGGCTGCAACACCTGCATTTGCCGTGCAGGAACCGAGCTCTCCCTGATCAAAAATAGGCGGGCATTTTGAGCGCAGGTCCACGAGTCTCGGGACGGCCAACGCTCTTAAACGCGGCAGTCTTAAATCTCTCCGGTCCTCTTTCTGCCGCTTCAATCCATATTGATACATAATATCTCTCCCATAAAAGACGCCGCTTCCGAGTCTAACGAATTACCGAAATTTTCATATCATTCGTTTATTTGGAGGGGTATTCTGTACAGATCATTCCAATGGCTGATCTATCTATTCTACGCTCTGATAGGGTACAAATGTTACAATTCATTCGGTAATGATTATGCATTTGAAAGGTGACTGCTTTGTGCAATAATCAACCTGCCGAATTAATTTTTAAACGAAGGATTGATGTTTGTTCAATCATATGCTAAAATCAATTTGCTTGCAGGAACAAACTATATGAGTATAGGAGAAATCATATGGGCGATAAAAACATAAGAAAAGAAGTCAAAAAAAAGAAGAAAACAGATTTAAAGCCATCGACACCGTCCTCTGTGCTGAAATCGGTTGTAGCTCAGCCTGAAGTGATAAAAAAGAATAAAGAAAAATAAACTTATATTCAGACAAAACCAGGATGCAACATTGTTAAATGCTGCATCCTTTTTGTTGATAAATATTATAAAAATAATATTTATTTCCGACATATTTTAAGTATTTTTAGTCGTGAATTGTGAGAAAACACTATAACTACAACACATCCCCCCATATGTTACACATATTTACATTTCATTGTGATTTAGACTTCGTTACGATATATTTATAATGGATATTTGTAAACGATCCTGAATGGGGAGGTCTTCCTCTAATGAATAAAATAAAACGGTTTGATTTCTTTATTATAAGCGGGTTTTCTTTTCTTATAATAATAACGATTGCCATATCGTTGCTTGGGATTACCAGCTTGGGAAAAACAAAATCACTTTTCCAGCAAACATATGAGAACTCATTCCATGCATGGGTAGAAACAGAGCAGGCAAATGCAGATTTGATCGCAGCCCATCGCGCGATGAAGGATATTGCTCTGTCAAGAAACGATCCACAATTTCAAACTGCCCTGAATGCGTTTAATTCCTATGACGTGACTATCACTGAATATTTTTCAAAAATGATAAAAACCGATCCCGGCAACGCGTTATTGTCTGATGTCATAACAGCATATGATGACTGGGCACCGATCAGAGCCAAGACGATTGAGTTTGCAAGCAGCGGGCAATATGATCTGGCTGCTGAAAATACCCGGACGGCCGGATCTGCTCAGGTTCAGCTGATATCGGATAAATTGCAGCTGCTCGTGGGACAAAAAGAGGCAGAGGCAGACGATGCCTATGCGCAAACTGAAAATACATCACTGCTGTCTACACGCCTCTTAATATGGATGACGGTTTTAGCCGCGGTTCTGGCACTATTGATGTCGCTGTATGTTCGAAACCGGCTGCTGAGATTTCAATCCTTGCTGCATGATGAAAAAGAAAAACTTCGTGTCACCTTGGAGTCGATCGGCGACGGTGTTATTACAACTGATACAAATAGTAACGTCGTGAGTCTCAATAGAATCGCTGAGGAATTCACCGGTTGGACGGTACAAGACGCTATTGGGAAACCTTTTTCCGAGGTGTTTGATATTACAAACGCCTATACCGGAGCAAGAGCGAAAGATCCTGTATTAGAAGTTTTGACCACCGATTCGATTTGCCATCTTGAAAACCATACCATACTAACCTCGAAAGACGGTACAAAAAGTCATATAGCCGACAGCGCGGCGCCTATTAAAGACGATAGCGGTCAGACTTCCGGCGTCGTGATGATATTCAGAGACGTGACTGAACGAAAAATAGCTGAAAACGAACTGAAGCTTAGTGAAGCACGGTTGAAAACGGCGCAGGTCATCGCCAATGTCGGTAATTGGGAAATCGATCTCAACGCAGGGCAGGTATGGGCATCAGAGCAGGCTCTCGTCATTTATGGTTTATCACAGTCTACACCAATGCTTTCAGTTAAGACCATTCAAGAACTTGTAAGTGAAAAAGACAGGTCATGGATGGATAAGGCGCTGCGCGCACTTTGGGATGAGAACACACCTTATGATGTTCAGTTTGCCATAAACAGAGCAGATGATCACGCCGTCAGAATAATCCACTCGCATGCGGTCACCGAGCGTGACAGCGACGGGAACCCTCTTAAGGTGATCGGTATTATTCAGGATATTACCGAGCTTAAGAATGCCGAACGCGCACTTGCGGAGTCCAATATAATGCTTGAAGCAACGCTCCAAGCCACAGCCGATGGGATAGAGGCCTTGGATCTGGACGGAAATATCATTTTCTGTAACGACCAGTTCAAAAACATGTGGAAATTACCGGACAATATGACTGATATTAATGATGTTTTTAGCTTTGTAACGGGAACAATGGTAAACCCAAATAAGAATTTGACGAGTATTCATGATTTCTTGGAACAACTCGGAAAAGAGCCTGTCAGAGAAATCGCGCTGAAGGACGGCCGTGTTTTTGAGAGACACGCAAAGCCCATAATTACCAGCGATAAGG
Organism: uncultured Eubacteriales bacterium; assembly: GCA_942492735.1. Lineage (GTDB taxonomy): Bacteria > Bacillota > Clostridia > Oscillospirales > Oscillospiraceae > Sporobacter. Next base: position 1,362,386 of record OW818648.1, on the reverse strand, counting down.
CTTCGGGTTATGTTCTGAGCTTCCGCGATATCAGCGCGCGGAAACATTCGGAACAGGCGCTTTTAGCGAGCGAGACGAAACACCGCGCAATGATTGCCAACATCTCCGACTCAATCGTCATTGTTGATCAAAACAGCGCGATCAGATACGTCAGTCCAAATCTTGAAAAACTGTTTGGCTGGAGCCAGTCGGACATCGTTAATCATGATTTTTCGACATTTGTTCACCCCGAGGATATCGCGGTTCTCCAGGACGACTATTTTAATTTAACAAGAAACGACGGTATGACGTCAACCTTTGAATTCAGGTTAAAATGTAAGGACGGGATATATCGGTTTATACAATTGACTGCCGTTAACAGAATGCGTGATCCTAATATCCAAGGCATACTGATGAACTTTTACGACATCACAGAACGCAAAAAAAGAGAGAACGAGATTCTCTATCTGAATTATCACGATTTATTGACAGGTCTCTACAACCGTGCCTTTTTTGAAGAAGAGTGCAGTCGTCTTGACACTGAGCGCCAATTGCCCATCTCTGTGATTATGGGTGACATCAACGGATTGAAGCTAATTAATGACGCATTCGGTCACAAGGATGGAGACAGGCTTCTCGTTGAGATTGCCAAGATCCTCAGCATATGCTGCCGAAAAGAGGATATATTAGCGAGAACCGGCGGGGATGAGTTCTGCATTTTGCTGCCTCAGACCACAACAGAGGAAGCCCGTGCCATATGCAAGCGTGTTATTGACGACTGTAAAAAGTACGAGAACAAGACGGATAACGGTATGTTATATTTAAGCATTTCATTAGGGTATGCCACTAAAACCAACCCGAAGGCCACAATCGACAGTATCCTCATAGAGGCAGAAGAATACATGTATAAACAAAAGCTTCTTGAGCGCAAAAGCATACGCAGCTCTCTGCTCTCATCGATCAAAACAACAATGAACGAAAAAAGCCATTTGACAGCCGAGCATGAGGAGCGATTGGCCACACTGTCAAAGCGGATCGGGAGTGCGCTGGAGCTCTCTGATGTTCAGATCAATGAGCTGGAGCTCTTATCAACGCTGCACGACATCGGCAAGCTGAGTATCAATGATCAAATTCTCAACAAACCCGGTAAGCTGGCAGAAGAAGAATGGGCTGAAATAAGAAAGCATCCTGATATCGGATACAGGATTGCCCAAGCATCGCCTGAGCTGATGCCAATTGCAGACTATATTCTTTGCCATCATGAGCGGTGGGACGGCAAAGGTTACCCTCAGGGTCTCAGCGGCGGAAGCATTCCCTTGCTTTCTCGAATCGTCTCAATTGTCGATGCATACGACGCGATGACACAGGACCGGCCTTATCGAAAAGCAATGCCTGAAGCAGATGCCATAAACGAAATCAAAGCAAATGCCGGAACACAATTTGACCCTAAACTTGCCAGTCTGTTTGTTGAAGTCATATCTTGTCAATGACAAATATTGATTATTCTGGTTGTAATTCACTTTAGCGAATTGTATAATGAGCAAGGAATTTTTAATATACTTAACGGGGGCCGCATAATGAAGAGAACTATGAGTTTACTCATCGCATTGATTTTGGTCGTTTGCGTCGCATTGACAGGATGCGCAGCAAAACAGACGGCTGCTGTATTGACAGCGCCGGAAGTTCTTAGTACGTCGTACGATAACATGCAGGCAGCAAAATCCTTCCATTTCTTAATGATACATAGCGAAGGCGGCGGCACACCGATCGGATCAGGCATACAGATGAAAAAAATCGATGGTGATATCGTCAGCCCCGACAAGCTTCAGGTGACCATCGATGGAACTCTTTCGACCATGGCCGTCCAAGTAAAACTTGTCGCTGTCGGCGAGGAAACGATGATGACGAATCCGATGGGCGGCGGTTGGGAAACTGTGACTGACATGTTCAAGGTTCTGACTGTTTTTGATCCCGGAAGCGGTGTCGCAGCAATCATCAAAGGTCTTACCAATGCAACGATGCTGAAAGACGAAAAGATCGGAGACGTTCTGTGCTACCATCTGAAGGGTGACATCCTTTCAGAGACGCTTGCCCCTCTGACCGGTACGACCGCCCAAGGCGTCGCAATCGGCACCGAGGTCTGGATTGATAAAGACGGCCTGCTGGTGCAGCAGGTCAAGCTCACCGGCAAGATTACAGACAGTGAGATCGATGGTATTGTCAGAACCTTGACCTTTACCGATTACAATAAAGACATTGATATTTCGCTGCCTAAATAGAGAGTATACTGTATGCGACTAACAATAAGGGAACGAATAGCACGTCCTACTTCTCCTACTTCTATCATGATCGTCATATGCCTTGGTGTCTTCGTCGCGGCGATGGATCAAACAGTCATATACGGCGCTTTACCGGGCATTATGCTCTCCATCAGTCTTCCCATCACGAGGTTTGATCAGGCGGCCTGGATTGTCATTGGCTATCTGCTCGGCTACACCTTCGCGATGCCTCTTATCGGCCGTGTTTCGGATGTTTATGGTCATAGCCGGGTCTATATTTTCTCTCTGTTCATCTTCATTGCAGGCTCCATATTGGTAGCCATATCCACCAGTATTGAATGGCTTGTCGCCGCGCGTATTATTCAAGCCATTGGCGGCGGCGCGCTTGTACCGGTTGCAATGGCGATTACAGGGGAACTGTACACCGGGAGGAACAGGGCTGTGGCCTTGGGCATTATCGGTGCCGCTGTGGAAGCCGGCGGAGCGCTTGGTCCCTTTTACGGGGCGCTGTTCGCCCAGTTCTGGAAATGGCAGTGGATATTCTGGCTTAATATCCCCATCAGTCTTGTCGTATTAGCCATCGTTCTGCGTCATATACGCCTAGGCGCGCGTACCATAGGCAAGATTGACTATCTCAGCGGTCTTCTTCTCGCCGTGGCACTCACCTTTTTCTGTATGGGCGTCTCTCGGCAATTCAGTCAAGATAACTATTGGGTGAAGCTCATCGGTTTCTTGGCAGCGGCAGCTGTCTTTTTCACCCTGTTTATCGTGCGTTCTTTAATAATTCAGGATCCGCTCGTCAAGCTTTCCGCGTTCAAAAACGTTGTTTTTTCCGCGGCAAACCTGACCAACCTGTTCGTCGGGAGCGCCCTCATCATCGCTATGGTCAATATTCCGCTGATGAGTGAAGCGATACTTGGCAGCACGCCGCTTGAAGGCGGACTCAGGCTGCTGCGATTCACGATATTGCTGTCGATTGGCGCGTTAGCTGGCGGATTTTTGTGTAAGCGGTTCGGCTATCGTCTGCCTACCCTTGTCGGGCTCATTATGAGCAGTGTCGGGTTTTATTTCATGAGCCGCTGGACACTGACGATTGCGGACCCGCAGCTGACCATCCACCTCGGTATCTGCGGCTTCGGCTTTGGCCTTGTGATCGCCCCCCTTGGGACCGCAGTCATGGATTCGGTTCGTCAGGAGCAGAAGGGCTTAGCCTCCTCGATGGTCGTGATGGCACGCATGATCGGCATGATGATCGGTATGTCGGCCATAACCGCCTGGGGTATGGAGCGCTTCCATCTGGCGACCGCGAGCCTGTCCATAAAGGAAATGCTCGAAAATCCGGAGACGATTAACAATTCACTCCTGTCTTTATTCAACAACTTTTTCGTCGCATCTTTTATATTGTGCCTTGTGGCGATAATACCTGCGCTATGGCTCAGCAGAAAAAACAAAAAAGAGATTACAACACAAGAGTTTTAATCAAACATCAAGGCTAGATAAGGACAAAATTATCGCCTATCTCGTAGGGAACGGTCTTGACCGTTCCTCCGCTCTCCACACGTGGGGTGTGGAATGGGTAAACCCATTCCCTACTCATAGTCATATTGTTCCAAGGTAGTTGACAGCCATTCTTTGCAGACAAAGGGCGTACCGCTTCACGTTATCGGATAACGTTGTGCGGTACGCCTTTTTAACTTTTTTATTGGCGATTTCACTGTTGCGTCTTCAGACTTCGCAGTACGATGCAGGATAACAGGATATGCAACCGCTCCTTTGGGTCGTCGAGAGAAAGTTTTGCGATTTTTTCGATGCAGCCGAGTCTGTAGGTCATCGTACTGCGGTGGATAAACAGCTCCTCCGCTGCGGCCTTCAGGCTTTTATACTGCATCAGATATGTTTCCAGCGTCAGAAGCAGCTCTGTTCCGTTCTTTATGTCATATTCAAAAATTCGGACGGTTTCGCGATGGCACATCGGGTAGAGCGGAATATCGGCGGCGATCTGATTGACGATCGGAATTGTAATCGAATCGCTCAGCGGTCTGATTCTTCTATTTTTATCGCCGCTGTGCAGCGCAACCTCGGCATTGATATACTGCGAACCAAGTTGAAGAATACCTTTAAACGGAAAGCTCAAGCCGCATACAGCCTTATGAAGTCCAAGCTGTTTATCCAGTTTGGGTAAGCATTCGGTCATGACCTCTGCGGTATCGTTATGTATGACCAAAACAAGACCGTCTTTGTACCTCAGGGCAACGCATTCGGGAAAGATCCTCTCATAAATATGGCGATAACGCGTGAGTGTCTCAGAATTCTTGGATGCTTCGGGCACGCTGAGGAGAATCAGCAGGAAATCATCGTCCATATCCCAGCCCGCAGCGGTGATGCATCTGGTCACAATAAGCGGATCAACATTTTCCTTGTTCACAATTGCGAGCAACACAGAACGCAGGCTTTCCAGCACCCCGGCCGATGCTGCGTAAACATGGAACAGGCTTGGAGCGAGAAGGCCGGATATGTAATCTAAAAGCTTCAGCTGGTATACGGACAGCGGTTTATTCGTTTCAACGATCGTGAGCGTTGCCAGTCGTTTGCCGCTTTCAAAAAAAGAATATGTCATGATTTTTGGAAAGCCTGGGCCAAGATCCATAAAATCGGAATACGGTGTCCTGATTGCATCCAGATGACTGTTGTTTTTTTTGACTTCGGCATACATCTTCTCCGGTCTTTTTCCGGTTTCGAGGATTTCTTTCCAGGAGCGATCCTGGCTATCTGGGAGATAGTGCGCACCGTAGTCGATCAAATTGCGCTCCGAATCGTATAGAATGACCTGATTCTGAAAAAATTCAGTACAGACGGTTAGGATTTCACGCGTCGGTACCTTGGCATTCAGCAGTGTCATAAGATTGTTTTCCAACTGATTAAATCTCAAAAAAATACTTTGAATGATGCTGAAAGCATTGAGGGGATCCTGCTCATCCGTGATGATGCCGGTCATGTTATGGCGCTTAAAAAACTCGGCTGCTTCTTTATCACCGCCGACACAGAACATAAACGTTGGGAACGTCAGATTGCTTTTTTTTAGATTTTGCCACTGCGTAAAATATAGAATATCCTCATCGAAAAATCCTTTTTCATCGCGAAAGAACCGGACGTCACTGAAGACAAGGTTATGGTCGGGGTTCCCGCAAATGAACGTCGGGGGGACCGGAAGTGAATACGCGATAATGCCTGTGTTCAGCTTCATTGCTTCACCGCCTATTAATCAGGTCTATATACTTATGTAGACCAATTTGTGAAAATGTGGATTTTATTACCAGTATACTATATAAATCACACAAAAACAAGGTGCAGCTATGCTGTGAGCATAGCTAAATGCAATAAAGTCAAAGCTATTGGAGCGTTACCCTCTCCATGGCGCGGTGATATTATTAGTAAAACTGAATCAATAAAGCAAATTCGAAAGGGGTATTTTTAAGTGAAAAAATTTGGAAGGATTCTAACGACAGCACTTCTCGTCCTCGTTCTTGTTGCGGGGCTGATCGTGCCCGGCGCTGCAGCCACAGTACCGAAAAATGTTATCGTGATAATTGCGGACGGCACCGGCTTCAACCAGTATTTGGCTGCCGACTATTATCTGTTCGGCAAAGCAGGCGCATCCACACAGGCGAGCTTCCCTGTCCAACTGGCGATGAGTACATATTCTCATGGCCAGTCAAACGTTATATCAGACGATATTGAAAGTGTTTACGACCCCGCTTGGTGGACTGATCCGGTCAGATTTATGTTTGGTGCGACAGACTCTGCTTCCGCCGCCACTGCCATGTCCACCGGTGTCAAAACAAATGACGCTGGTATCGGTATGAACCAGGACGGGCAGGCCTTGACGCACATGTCCGAAGATTTTGAGGCACTGGGTAAATCAACGGGTGTTGTGACCAACGTACCGTTTGACCATGCCACACCCGCTGGCTTTACAGCACATAATGTGAATCGCGATGCATATGATGCCATTGCCAAGGAAATGTACAACGGCACTGCCGAGGTTATCATGGGCTGCGGTCATCCTCTGTATAACGATGACAACAAATTGAATGCTGCTGATAAGCCGAATGAAAAACACCTCACCGTTGCTACTTGGACCGCAATCAAAGACGGTACCCTGCCCTTCTCCGATGCAAACGGCAACGGTACGAAAGATCCATGGACGTATATCCAGGAAAAAGCCGACTTTGAAGCGCTTCAGACCGGCGCAACGCCTGAGCGAGTCATTGGTATCGCCAAGTCCTATCAGACGACGCAGGAATGCAGAGCTTTAGCAGATAATAAGGATGCTTTTGTCACACCGTTTAACACCGATGTCCCCAGCTTAATGACAATGGCAAACGGCGCACTGAACATTCTGGACAATAATGAAAAAGGGTTCTTCCTTATGATCGAAGCCGGCGCAATTGACTGGTGCGGACATTTTGGACAGCCGGGACGCGTCATCGAAGAGATGGACGAATTTTATAAAACCGTCGACGCCGTCTGCGCATGGGTCGAAAAGAACAGCAGCTGGAACGAAACACTGCTTGTCGTCACCGGCGATCATGAAACCGGTTACCTCACCGGCACAGGCGGAGCCTTCAATGCTGTCATTAACAACGGTAAAGGCGTTATGCCGACATTACTGTATAACACCAATACGCTTGATAAGAAATATGCAGGCTATTACTGGCATTCCAATCAGCTCGTTCCCTTCTACGCCAAGGGCGTCGGCGCAACAAACTTCAACGCAGTTGCCGATTTGAAAGACCCGGTACGGGGCGCCTATCTGGATAATACAGAGATCTCGGTTGTTATCCGCCAGCTATTCGGCGTCGCACCGTCCGGTTGGGCAACAAAAGATGTATATCTTGCAACAGACAGGAATCTTGTTCCGAAGAGCCTCCAGAAAAACTATCTGAGCAATATCACAAGAAACGATTTCTGTACACTCGCTTTTGAACTGATTAAGAAGGTTGATCCTAAAGTAACACTTCTGACCCCGACAACTGAAAAACCGATGATGTTTACCGATTCGACCAGCGATGTGGTTTATACACTCAATCAGCTCAACGTCATCACAGGTAAAACCGACACAACCTTTGCACCAACTGATCTTATCACACGTCAGGAGGCAGCCGTTTTAATCAACAATGTGGCGACCTATCTGAAGTGCGCGATGCAGAAGGAAATCGCCGCTCCCGCCTATACCGACGGTACGCTGATAGCCGGTTGGGCAAAAACAGCTGTGGATAATGCATTTATCCTCGGTGCCATGAAGAGCACAGGAAACAACAACTTCTCACCGGCAGCCAATTTCACCACCGAGCAGGCGATATGCACGATGCTGCGGCTCTACAAAATTAAGGCGCCCGGCGACAATTATGTTTGGGATGTCGCAAGATAGTTAGAATAAATAGCATTAATAAGGAACTGCCCTTCTCTTTTGAGAACGGGCAGTTCTTTTAATGTGTTTGGTTGAGCGCTTATGCATAGGCTTTTCTATGATATGCCATCCGCCTTAATGCGCTATATTTTTACATTTTTTACATTTTACCACTTTACTCCGGTACCGTATCGGTGATATTATTTAAGTGCTGAATCGGAAAGGGCCGCCCATGGACATCGTGTGGGCGTCAATACAGAAGGGGTATTTTGAGTGAAAAGAATCAGAAAGATCCTGACGACAGTTATCCTCGTACTCGTTTTAGTCGCGCTTCTCATCGTGCCCGGCGCAGCGGAGGGAGCACCCAAAAACGTTATCGTGGTGATCGCGGACGGCTGCGGGTACAACCAGTATTTGGCCGCCGACTATTATCTGTTCGGAGAAGCGGGCGCGTCCACACAGGAGAAGTTCCCTGTCAAGCTGGCGATGAGTACTTATTCCCACGGTCAGTCAAACGCCATATCTGACGATATGGGAAGCGTTTATGATATTGCCTGGTGGTCCGACCCGCTCCGCTTTATGTTCGGCGCGACGGACTCAGCATCCGCCGCCACTGCCATGTCCACCGGTGTCAAAACATTTGACGCGGCGATCGGTGTGAACCAGGATTGTATGCCCTTGACGCATATGTCCGAGGACTTCGAAGCGATGGGCAAATCAACGGGTGTTGTGACCAACGTTCCGTTTAACCATGACACACCCGCGGGCTTTGTGGCACACAATTCAAAGCGCGATGCTTATGATGCCATCGCTAAGGAAATGTACAGCGGCACCGCCGACGTCATCATGGGCTGCGGCCATCCTCTATATAACGATGATAACGAATTATATCCAGCTGACAAACCCAATGAAAAGCACCTTACCGTTGCGGCCTGGACTGCAATCAAAGACGGTACGCTGCCCTTTTCCGATGCAAACGGTGACGGAACGGCGGATCCGTGGACATATATTCAGGAAAAAACCGACTTTGAAGCACTCCAGACCGGCACTACCCCAGATAGAGTCATAGGCATCGCCAAGTCCCTGCAGACGACTCAGGCATGCAGAAATCGTCTGGTTAAAACGGACGCTTTTGTAACGCCGTTCAACACCGATGTCCCCAGCTTGGCGACAATGGCAAAAGGCGCATTGAATGTCCTGGATAATAATGAAAAAGGCTTCTTCCTGATGATTGAAGCCGGCGCAATTGATTGGTGCGGCCATTACGCACAGACCGGCCGCCTTATCGAAGAGATGGCAGAATTCTATAATACAGTTGATGATGTCTGCGCATGGGTTGAAGAGAACAGCAGCTGGAACGAAACGCTGCTTGTCGTCACCGGCGACCATGAAACCGGTTATCTGACCGGCACAGCCGGTCCTATGAACACCGTCATCAATAATGGCAAAGGTGTTATGCCAACGCTGACGTACAATATTAATACACTAGACAAGAAATACACCGGCCTTATCTGGCATTCAAACCAGCTTGTTCCCTTCTTTGCCAAGGGTGCCGGTGCCGAGCTCTTTGAAAGTGCTGCCGATCTGAAAGACCCGATACGGGGCGCGACCCTGGATAATACGGAGCTCTCGGTTATTATCCGCCAATTAATGGGCATTGCGCCGTCGAGCTGGGCAATTAAGGATGTTTATCTCGCCACAGACAGAAATCTTGTTCTAAAGAGCCTGCAGAAAAACTATCTGAGCAGTATCTCAAGAAACGATTACTGTTCGCTGGCTTTTGAACTGATCAAAAAGGTCGATCCTAAGGTAACACTTATGACCCCGATGTCGGAAAAACCGATGATGTTTACGGATACGACCAGCGATATGATCTATACGCTTAACAAGCTCGGTATCATCTTCGGTAAAACCGAAACGACATTTGCGCCGAATGACCTGATCACACGTCAGGAAGCAGCCGTCTTAATCAACAATGTGGCGGCCTATCTCAAGTGTGAGATGCAGAAGGAGCTTGGCGCTCCCGACTATGCCGATACCGCCTCAATTGCAGGCTGGGCAAAAGCATCGGTGGATAATGCTTATTTTCTTGGTGCCATGAAGAGCACCGGAAACAAAAATTTCTCACCGACAGCAAGCTACTCCACCGAGCAGGCGATATGCACAATGCTGCGGCTCTATAGAATTAAGACGCCCGGCGACACTTATGTTTGTGATGTCGCAAAATAGGTATACGTGCTTATTTTGTGCATCTTACCGCGACTTCGCTGGGGTCTATCGCACCGGTTATCAATCCGACGACCTCCTTGGCGTTCGTATCGCAGGTGTTGAGCTGCATAATTGTTTCACCGAGACGCATGACGGTGATTCTGTTGGAGACCTCCATAACTTCAACCATATCGTGGGTTATAAAGACGATCGCGGCGCCTTCGTCGCGGCAGACCTCCATCAGCCTGTAGACTTCCTTGGATTCGCCGACACCAAGGGCGGCCGTCGGCTCGTCCATGATCAGCACATGCGGCGTTGTTCCCATCATTGCTCTGGCGCATGCGATACTCTGACGCTGGCCACCGGACAGGAACATGACACGCATGTCGACGTCAGGCATATTGATCTTCAGGCGTTGAAACTCTTTGACAGCCCTAGCCCGCATCAGCTTATAATCCACATACCCCAGCCAGGAGAGCGGGGGCGGCTTGAGAATCACCCTGCCCGCGAACAAATTCATCGTCACATCCAGATTCTCAAAGAGGTTCAGATTCTGGTAAATGGTTTGTATGCCCATATCCATCGCTGTTTTGGGATTGCTTATGTCGACCTTACTACCGTCAATGAAAATCTCACCCGTGTTGGCTTTGATTGCCCCTGAAAGCACATTAACCAACGTTGTTTTGCCGGAGCCATTGCCGCCGACGAGCGCGTGTATTTCGCCTCTGTGCAGCTTCAGGTCGGCATGCGCGATGGCTTGCACCGCACCGAAGGCTTTTTTGATTCCGCGCATTTCAACAACCGGGTCTGTACTGTTGGACTCTTCACGGTGCGGTACTTCTGTGTCACTTGTCTGTTCTGCCATAAGTACACTCCTAAATTTTTTTGTATTATGCATACAATAACAAATTGCATCTTCATAAGCAAACAATTTTCCGCCATTTACTGTTCGGCTGAGCATCCCCTATCTGTGATCATGCCCTATCTGTTGATTTCCCTGACATATTTCGCTATAATGCGGGTAAGTCAATAAACATATTGGGAGAATTTATTTTTTATGGAAAATAGACAGTATATTTCATGGGCGCTCATCGGTGACTTTATGACGGAAGTGTTCGTCAAGATGGGCGTGCCGCGCTTCGACGCCGAAATATGCGCCGACGTCTTAATGGAAAGCGACAGAAGGGGCATCGAGAGCCATGGCTGCAATCGGTTTAAGCCGATCTATATCGACCGACTTAATGCGGGTATTCAACAACCTGTCACCGAATTTGAAATCATAAAAGAAACGCCGACAACGGCGGTTGTCGACGGCCATGACGGCATGGGTATGATCGTCGGTTATCGATCCATGCGTATGGCGATTGAGAAGGCAAAGAAATATGGTATGGGTATGGTAGCCGCAAGAAATTCAACGCACTACGGTATCGCTGGCTACTATACGTCTATGGCGGCAAAGGAAAATATGATTGGCATCACCGGAACGAATGCTCGGCCGTCAATCGCCCCAACGTTCGGGGTTGAAAATATGCTGGGGACAAACCCCATGACCTTCGGTTTGCCGACGGACGAGGAATTCCCGTTCACTCTCGACTGCGCGACCTCTATCACGCAGCGCGGCAAGATCGAGTATTTTGCGCGCGAGGGAAAACCGACGCCAGCGGGAATGGTCGTCGGCCACGATGGCAAGGCGATGACGGACAGCAATAAAATCCTGGACGATCTCGTTACGGGCGACGCCGCGCTTGCGCCGCTCGGCGGTATCGGCGAGGAGCTTGGGGGATATAAAGGGTATGGTTACGCAACGGTTGTTGAAATCCTATCGGCCGCTTTGCAAGCCGGAAGCTACATGAAAATGCTGACAGGGATCGGCAGCCACGGTGAAAAGACGCCATATCATCTGGGTCATTTCTTCATCGCCATCGATACGGAAGCATTTATGGGCGCAGAGGAATTCAAAAAAACAGCCGGTGATATATTGAGAGCCCTGCGCGCCTCCGCTCTTGCACCCGGAGAGGATAGGATTTACACAGCCGGTGAAAAGGAATATCTCACATGGCTTGAACGCAAAGACAAGGGCGTCCCGATCGGACCGGCCGTACAGCAAGAACTCATCACAATAAGGAACAATCTCGGCTTAAAGCACCGCTTCCCGTTTGAATAATTCGCGTTCCACCGTCCTAAAAGGCTCCTTTTGAAAGGAGCTGGCGCCCGCAGGCGACTGAGGATTGTCCCTTGTGCCGCGTAACTGCGACTCACATAAACGTATTTCGTAGGGCGCGGCATCCCAGACGCGCCAAGCATGCCACGACAATTATCAAGATTTCAATAAGAACGCGGCGCGTCAAGGATGCCGCGCCCTACGAACCGCTTTCCCGTGGGTAAGGTCTCTGCTTTTGCAGCTCGTAATAGCACAATTCGCTCCTACGAAATAAATAGAACAAGGATGTCTCAAGTTGAGACATCCTTGTTCTTCATTTTATAATCCGTACGTTATTTCTTGCGGCGCCTTTCATTTCATGCGCTTTTGCGTCTTCGGTATAGCCCACTGCGAGCGATAATACGACTTCCTTTGTCAGGCCGATCAGCTTTTTCAGCTCGGGACCGTCTACGCCGGAGAAACCATGGCGGATTGACGAAACCGTGACGCTGCCGAGTCCTAGCGCTGTCGCCGCCAGAATCATCATGCCGGCAGCAATACCTATTGTTGTCTGAAGAAAAGGCTGACCGGGGTTTCCGCACATCATAATAACCGTCGGCGCTTCGTAAAGCGGATTATATCCAGGTGTCTGTGCTCTCGAGCTGTTCCACCCTCCGCTGTCAATCATTTCGCTCTTGGCTGCATCCGAAATCATCTTGATTTTCGCCTTATCCTGCAGGACAATAATCTCAAGGCTCCCAATCCGGGGACATCGGTCTGCTGCATGGAGAATCGCCTCAAGTTCTTTATCCGTAATCTGCCCTTCTTTAAAAGACCGCACACTCGCTCTTTTTTCGATCGCCTCGAATACATCCATCGACCTGCTCCTTTCCTTAAGCAAGAATAGTTTACCACCGCAGCGGTGCTGCGGCAACCTAAACCAAAACCGATATGTAACCTCCGGACGTCATTTTTCATAGTGTAATAGTGTCCGGTGTACATGGGACGTTTTACACTGGCCACATGCATGTTTGGAGGTCATTATCATGTTTCTTCTTGATGAAGAAAATAATCAGCAGGTACAACGCTTTGATACACCAATGATACGGGATTATGATTTCCCAAAGGAATCAGGAGATCAGCCCATGCCCGGACAGCAAGCCGGAGCCTCGACGAGAAAGGAACCCGAAGCAACTCCTATAACATCAGAACAAGTTGATCAGCAGATTCATCAGCAGCAGCCACAGGAAGCCCAGCCGGCTGCAGCTGAACTCGAGCCGATAAAGGAGGCCGAGATTCCGCCGGCCACACAGGAGCCTCAGGCAGCGGAGCACCCAGCAGAAAAAGCGCCTGAGGTGACAGCCGTTCCTAAGTACCCATACGGTCAACCATGCACACCCGCTCCCGAACTGGTCAAACGCCTGGACCCGAAATGCATCCCGAAATTTGTGAATCAACTGATAAAGCCGCCAGTTTATTGCCCTGTTCCGTCAGGTTCAGAGGACGAAAACCGATTATTTGTTATTGAAATCAGTGAATTTAAGCAGCAAATTCTACCGGCTGGCTTTCCGGAAACGACAGTTTTTGGCTACGGCGGAACCGTTATGGATGAGGAAACATGTCAGATTCGTTATTCTAGGAATTCACCCGGTGCTACCTTTGAAGCCGTCAGGAACGTTCCGATCAGAGTCAAGTGGATCAATAAGCTCAGCGGGCCGCATCCTTTTACATCTGATCTGAAGCGCGCGCAAAGTTCCGTACCAATCGTCACACATCTTCATGGCGGTAAGGTCTCTTCGGTTCTAAACGGTTATCCCGACGCATGGTTTACCTCTGATGGAAAAACCGGGCCGGCGTACAGCACGTCAATTAGCAGCTACCCCAACAATCAGGAAGCAGCAACGCTGTGGTATCACGACAACGCGTCGGGTGTCAGCCGGCTCAATGTATATGCGGGCCTTTCCGGTATTTACCTATTGCGCAGTGGAAAAGAATTCACATGGCGGAGAGAATCACTGCTGCCGACGGGACGTTATGAGATACCGCTTATCATACAGGACCGGTCATTCAATACCGACGGGTCACTTTCATTTAACCCCAAATATGTTAACGATACCATTATGGTCAATGGAAAGGTCTGGCCAAATCTTAATGTTGAAAGAAGGCAATATCGGTTCAGGCTTTTAAACGCGTCCAACACGCGGTTTTATAAACTTGGCATGTCAAATGGCATGAAGGTGACCAAAATCGGTGCGGACAGTGGTTTCCTGCCCGAGCCTGCCGCGCTTGAATTGATCCTGCTCGCCCCGTCCGAGCGCGCCGATATCCTGGTGGATTTTTCCGACGTTTTACCGGGGACGAAAATCATCATGATAAACGAAGCCAACACCTCATTTCCAAAAGGCAGTACACCCGATCTGAGCACAACAGGCCAGATCATGCAGTTTTCAATCCCTCTGGATTCCCCGGTGCCGGTTAAGCCTAAAAAACTGCCGAGCAAGCTCACCATATGAGCCAAGCAAATCACCCCAAAATCGTTGTTTTTGGGGTGATTTGCTTTTTTATCGACATGCTATTTGGCGGCGGCATGCAGATTATGATAGAAACGGTAATTGTTTTCGCCCGTTTTTTTGACGTTGTACATAGCAAAATCAGCAAGCTGCAGAAGCTTGTCACTATCAAGAGCATCGTCGGGGTAAATGCTGATACCGATACTCACACCGATGTTTCCGGAATTATTATCAAAATGAAACGGCTGCGAAATGGCTTCAATGACGCGTATAGCAACATTTTCCGCATCAAACGGGGTCATTATATCCGGCAGCAGTATCGCAAATTCATCGCCGCCAAGACGCGCTGCTATATCACCGTGGCGCGTACACAACAGAATCCGTCTGGCTGTCTGGACAAGCACTGAGTCACCGGCCTTATGTCCGCAGCAATCGTTGACCGTCTTGAATAGGTTCAAATCCATAAATAAAAGAGCGGCGCTTGTTTTCGTTCTTTCTGCCCGCGACAGGGTTTTTTCAAGCTTCATATTGAAATAGGAGCGGTTCGGAAGTCCTGTAAGCTTATCATGCATTGCCATTTCACGATATCTGGCTTCGGACGCCCTCAGCTTCTCCTTGGACTCCTCCAGCTCCTGATTACGTGTTTTCAAAGCGTTCGAATGGGTGTCCAGCGTCTCTTCAAGCTGTACTCTGTTGCGCTCGCTGCACACAAGCTTTTGTTTCAATATCCGCTTATCTCTCTCCAGCTCCTCAATTCGCTGTAGCAGCGTCGGTTCATCCATTAATTTCATCATTTCATTCACCATTTTCACCAATCAGAAGCGTCACAAACGTTGTACCATGGAACAAAGAGTTCCCGTCCGATTCAAGCGGGCAAAATTCTCCGTATGCATAAAAACCGCAGGTTGGGATATCTTTGAGGAATTGCTTCGAAATCCGAGACTCAATGGCAGCCTGTGTCCCCAGCATCCGCTTGCGGCCTGCGCATGAAAAGTGCAGCGCTGCCGCAGGTTTACCCGGAAAACGGTCGAGCGCCATGCTGAGTGATTTTTCGCACGATGATGCACAAACAGCTTTATCGGCTGTTCCGATCTGCAGGTATGCACCCTCTGCCACCACACCGTTTAACGTGACGGTTCCGTTTAACGGATCAGAAAACGGCGCACTTCTGACATAGAAGCTGTCTCTTCCCTCTTCAAAGATCGCAAGGCAGTAATTCATAAACAAATCATTTTTGTCTCCGGCGTAATGCCGGAAGTACTCGAGAGCCGGTCGATGGGCAACTGTGTGAAGGACGTTTTTTGAGGATGACGTAATTTTCTCTTTCCCGCCGATAGCACTGTGACCGCCCATTATCCCAAAGGAGAAGAGCACAGGTCCTGAAAATAAAAGCAAAACGACGCTATCCGTCAGAATCTCATCATTGCAAAACTGGTATGTTGTTCTCTGTTTGGAATGCGCGGCCGATGCGCCGCCAACGAGCGGCAGCGTCTCTCCGAGAACCTCTCCAATACCTCCGGAAACTTCCGAAACGCCGGCATTCATGGGGTCAGCTAAAATTATGGCGAACCGGTTGTCTTTCAGATTGCGTCTGCCGGCTGCTGTTGTTGCTGCCTTTCTGCCGGCTTCAATGCCGCCGGCACTGAGGAACCTGCCGACACCACCATGGATTTCCGCTGTGTCCGACGCAAACGCCATAAAAACGATGGAATCTTCCGAAAATCCAAGCTGTGAGGACATTTCGCCGTCAGTCGTGCAGCCAACAAGCTCAATCGCCGGATAAGCCGCGCGTATCTGAGAGATAATGTAAGCATGGTCAAAATCCAAACTGCAGAAAAGTATACCCGCCTGCGGAATTTTTCCCTGCATTTCGTCATGAATCTGCTCCATCACTTCACTGACGGCTTTTGCAAGGATAACCTCCTCGCTGTGCGCAACCGCTGCCTTAAATATGTAAATCACGCCCTATCCTTGACGATTTGCTTTATTTTATATTATCTATATCGTCAAATTCTCATCGTCAGAAATGCTCTGGCGGTTATGTATACAAATTTCGACATAAACCATACAAATTGACATTGAATACAAGCTGCGCGTCTTTTATACTAGGAATAGTAGTTATGTCAACTTGTATAATTATGTCAATAATGAGGGATGAGAAAAGGGGAGTAAAAATGAAGAAAAAAGAATCTCTGATACACCACTATGCAGTATTGATCGTACTGGCAATTGTTACTGTATTATCCATTAGCTTACTTATAATCGGCTCTGCGGCAGGCGTCGGTGATACGTTTAGCAGCGCTAACGGCACTTACGAGTATCTCGCTAAAGATGATACCAACGTCGGGCCCGATACATACTCCTACGGCACGGCTAACCTCGTCGTATTCAAGCAAGGCACAGCATTTGTTGTCTGGGTCGATTCTTCCATACCGCTTTCTGAAGATGCGTTCATTCTCGCTTCTGTTCGGGAACTGGATAAGAGCCTGGACAAATTAGATGGCGTCGTTACGAGATCAACGGATTTTTGGATGAATACGTTGCTCACGACGACTGATAGTCAATACGAGGTTCACATTACGGTAGATATATCAGCTAAAACATTTACCATACTGCCGGATAAAGGCATCAGTCACTACAGCCTTTTCAAGTTTAAGCCATATACCGCTGAGCTCACTGTCGATAAGGATGTAACCGGCACAAACGCATCGGCAGCTGAAGATTTCAGCATCACTGTCACCTTCACCGGCAGTAATATCGGCGGCATCACAAACAATAGCAGCCTGCCCATCGCCAGCAACGGCATCTATACGCTGATGCTATCCGGCAGCGATACGCCCGTGAAGTTTTCAAACATCCCCTACGGGACCTCCTATACGGTCACCGAATCGATTACCGGCGCACAGGCGACTGCCGGCTGGTCCTACACTTCCGGCGCTGTCATTGTCCCAGTCGTCCTCAGCAGCGCAGATACGTCCGATTTGATAACAATCCTCAACACCTTTTCGCAGACCGCTTCTCTCGTCGTTGACAAGGATGTGCTGGGCACAAACGCACCAACAGATGAAGCTTTCAGTATCAACGTGACTTTTACCGGCACAAATCTCGGCGGTATTACAAATAGTGCAGGCCCTAATGTTCCAAGCGGCGTCTATAACTTCATGCTGTCCGGCAGCGATACCTCCGTCACTTTCTCGAACATCCCTTACGGGACCTTCTATACGGTGACCGAAACAGTCTCCGGCGCGCAGACAGCTGCAGGCTGGGCGAAGGCCGACTCATCCGGCGAGGTCACGGCTGCGGTCGAACTCAACGCGAATAATACGTCCGATACGGTGACGATCACGAACGACTACACGGAGCCGACCGCCACGCTTGTCATTGACAAAACCGTGACCGGAGAAAACGCTTCGACGTCTGAACCATTTAGCATCACCGTAACGTTCATCGGCAATTTTGGAGGCATTACGAACAATGCCAGCCTACCGGTTGCCATCGACGGCATCTATACCTTCCAGCTGTCCGGCAGCGGCACGCCGGTGACCTTCTCGAACATCCCCTACGGAACACAGTATACTGTTACCGAAGCCATAGGCGTGGTTCAGACTGACTGGACGAACAGCTCCGGCACCGTGGAGCAGAATGTTACGCTTAGCAGCGCGAATCCAACCGATACAGTGGTGCTCATCAATAACTACGGGCCGACTGCGTCGCTGATCGTCGATAAGACCGTGAACGAAGGCGCGTCCACATCAGAAGCGTTCAGCATCACGGTGACCTTCACCGGCGATAATCTCGGCGACATCGAAACAACCGCGAACGGTACGGGCGGTGTCTACACATTCCCCCTGTCCGCCGACGGTTCACCCGTAACCTTCTCAAACATCCCTTACGGGACAAAGTATACGGTCACCGAAGTCGTCTCCGCCCTGCAGGTTGACCTCGGCTGGTCCGATACAGCCTCCGGCCAGGTCCTCGCTATGACCACGCTTGATATTGAAAACACGTCTGACACGATTGCGATCGTCAACACCTTCACGCCGACGGCAGCGCTCTTTATCGATAAATCAGTGGACGGCATCAATCCTTCATCATCCGAAGAGTTCAGCATCACGGTCACCTTCAGCGGTGAGGTTCCTCTGAACGGCATCAAATACAGCGGCGGCGCAAATAATCCAACCGGCGTTTACACATTCAATCTCTCCGCCGGCGCCGCGCCTGTAGAGTTCTCCAAAATCCCCTACGGGACCAGCTATACGGTCACCGAAGCAGTTACCTCCCAGCAGGCTGCACTCGGCTGGGCGAACACCTCCGGCCAGATCACGCAGCAGGTCGTTCTGAGCAGCAACAATATAGACGACACGGTGGCGCTCGTCAACACCTTTACGCCGACTGCCATGCTCGTCATCGACAAATCCGTATTCGGCACGAACGCTTCTACGTCCGAAGAGTTCATCATCACAGTGACCTTCACCGGCAGTAATACCGGCAGCATCGCAAACAATGTCGAAAACCTGAACGGTACAAATGGCGTTTATACCTTCCCGCTCTCCGCCAGCGATCAGCAGGTGGTATTCTCCTACATCACCTACGGGACGACCTATACGGTCACCGAAGCAATCTCCGGTGGACAAGCTCTTGCTGGCTGGACGAATACAACCGGCACTGTCACCCAGCCGGTTCAGCTCGACATCGAGAATCCCTCTGATACTCTGAATATCGTCAACAACTACGGGCCGACAGCTTCGCTGGTCATTGACAAGAACGTGCTCGGTACAAATGCTTCAGCATCCGAAGAGTTCAGCATCACCGTGACATTTACCAATGAAAGTCTAGAAAGTCTCAGCGATATCACAAATAATGCAGGCCCTAATGTTCCAAGCGGCGTCTATACGTTGATGCTTTCAGGCAGCGATGACCAAGTCTTTTTCTCTAATATCCCCTATAATACCCAGTATACAGTTAACGAAACGATCTCCGACGCTCAGGCGAACCTCGGTTGGGCTTATTCCTCCGGCAAGGTCACTGAACCGGTCGCACTCGACTCAGAGCATACCTCCGACGTCGTGGCAATCGTCAACAACTATACACCGCAAACGCCTCCCCCTTCTCCTCCGGTCATCGAGAATGGCTCTCTCACGGTGGCAAAGAACATCTCCGGTATCGGCGCCCCAACGACAGAAGAATTTGCGATTACTGTTGAGTTCACCGGGTCCTTTGGCGGCATTGCAAATAATGCCGGTCTCATCGGCACGGGCGGTGTCTACACCCTGTCGCTGGTTGACGGCGAGTCCGTGACCTTCTCGAATATTCCGGCCGGTATCATATACACCGTCACCGAGAGTCTGACAGAAGTCCAGATAGCAAACGGCTGGACCGGCCCGTCCGCCCTCTCGGGAACCATCAACAGCACGGTGCTTGTCGATGTCTCGGTTGTAAACGCCTATAACGGCACCGGAGTTGCCGGAGACAACGATATCGGGGACGTCGCCGGCGACACCGACAGCCTCCCCCAGACCGGCGGTATTTCACTCTCGACGCTCTTAGGGATCATGGGGTTGACTCTCGCCGCCTCCGGCGGAATAGTCGTGTTCGTCTTTAGAAAACACCGGTACAGCAAGAGCAACTGATACAAAACGACTGCAGCACACACTCTTACGGTTAACAAAAAGCTTCAGCTGCCTTATGGGCTGCTGAAGCTTTTTTTGATGTTGATGTGGCTGCTGTCCGTATTTAAGTCAAACTTAGATGTGTATCGCCGCCTGGAAGCCGCCGTTTGTCGCCGTTGAAATGTTGCCGACGGCGAGGGCGTCGCCGACAATGAAGACGTCGGTCTCTGATGCGCTGTGGCGTAATGACGCGACAACGTCGTGGAGCGGCACCATGCCGAGGGCGAGGAGGACAGTGTCGCACGGGTATTCGACGAGCGCGCCCGTGACCATGTCCTTGCAGATGATTTTATCGTCCCGAACCTCTTCGAGCCGGTTGTTCAGATACAGTGGGATATTCAGGTCCGCCATGATAGTGAGCATCTCGTCGCCTGCATGCTTGGAGCTCTGCCGGAGTGCCATGTGCTGCTTCTCAGCGTCGAGCATCTCAACAACAGTGACATCCTTACCCTTTTCCTTTAAATGGATGGCGGCCTCAAGACCGACGGCACCGCCGCCGACGATGACGAGCTTGTCGCCGGACGGGACCTTACCCATCTCGACATCAGGTGCCCAATGGACATGCGGCTTATTGATGCCGGGGATTTTCGACGGCACGAGGGGCTTTGACCCGACAGCAACGATAATAGCGTCATAGGCTTCCTTATCAAGCATCTCCTTTGTCGCTTCTGTATTGAGTAGTATTTTTGCCGTGGTCTTTTCAGTCTGGCGGAGAAGCCACTTCAGGTAATCCTTTAAATCGATTTTAAAGGGCGCAACAGCAGCAGGAACGACGTTGCCGCCCAGGTGATCTGACTTCTCATAGAGCGTCACATCGTGTCCGCGGTCCACAAGCGCCGACATGGCGTAGAGCCCGGCCGGTCCGCCGCCGACAACGGCGACTTTTTTCTTTACTGGCGCTTTCGGCACGATGCCGTCCTTTATTTCGGTGAACACCCCGGAAAACGGGTTGACGGCGCAGTTCAGGGGTCTCGGGGGGAAGAAGCGGGTGCAGGCGTCGCAGCGCAGGCAGGGGCGTCTGTCCTCGGGCCGGTTCTGCGCGTACTTCCTGGGCATATCGGGGTCGGCCATGAGCGGGCGGCACATCGCCACAAAATCGGTCCAGCCGTCGCTGATAAACTGCTCGGCCATGTCGAGGTCTGTGATGGAGCCGACGGTGTTGACAAGCAGGTTCGGGAAGGCCTTTTTGACATCCCGCGCGTAATGGACGTTAAAAGCTCGCGGCATCATGTAGTTCTGGCACCAGTTGCGGTAGTATTTGAAGTCGTAGTCACTGTGCAGACCGGCGGACACGTGCATAATGTCAACATGGTCCTGTAGGTACTCGATAAGCTTGAGTGTCTCGTCAAAATGCATGCCCTCAGGCGCAATCTCGTCGGCGGAGATGCGGTATTCAATAACGAAATTCGGCCCGACCTTTTTGCGGATCGCGTCGCACACCTCGATGGCAAAGCGCGCGCGTTTCTCCGTCGTTCCGCCGTATTCGTCCTGCCTTTTGTTGTAGAGGGGGCTCGTGAATTGGCTGATCAGATTACCGTGCCCGCCGTGAACGAGACAGATGTCCATGCCCGCCTGCTTCATGCGAGAGCATGCCATGGCAAATTTATCGACAGTCTCAGCAATTTTTTCATGCGTCATCTCGATGGCCGCAATCGGCGCGCGTCCCAGCCGTTTCGCCCGTGTGATCTCCGAGGATGTAATAATCGCCGAGGCGCTGTATGGGGCATGGCCCACGGTCTCAAACGCTGTATCCTTGCCGTTGTGGTTGACCTCAAAAGAAGCGTGGCAGTTGTACTGCGCCGCCATTTCAGCGTACCACGAGAGCGGCAGGATGCACTTATCGGTGCCCAGGTCAATCTGTGTTTCCTCATCATGGCACTCAAGCTTGTCGACAGTGGCGTTTCCGACATATAAGGTCGCCGCGCCGCCGCGCGCCAGCGGCCGCATCCAGTCCACAAAGTCACGCGTCATTGTGCCGTCCTGATTGGCCACGTTTGGAGAGGGCGGCGCGAGCGTCACGCGATTTTTAAAATCAATGCTCCGTATTGTGATCGGCTCGAAAACATGCTTGTATTTAGATCCCATAAGATTATTTCCTTTCGTTTATCGGATAATTGTCCAGTTGACATGATTATAACACCGTCCCACCCGCGTCTGCAATGCGTTTTAGCCATCTCACCATGCAAAAAAAGTATAGGAACTATAGGAATGGAGGGTTGCTAGCCCCCGCCCCCATGTAGGGAACGGTCTTGACCGTTCCTCCGCGCCATACTCGCGTAGGGAATGGATAAATCCATTCCCTACAGTCTGAAACCACTCAAAACACAAGGGCGCAGTTCTTTTATGTTATTTGCCCCGGCTCAAATGATAATGCCGTCGCAGTGATCTACCTCATGCTGAATAATTTGCGCAGTGAACCCTTTAAAGCTCTGCTTCTGCTTCTTAAAGCCCCGGTCCAAAAACGCCACCTCGATAGCTTGATAGCGTGTCGTTTTTCGCACACCGTCCAGTGATAAACAGCCTTCCTCGGCCTCATACGAGCCATCCCGCTTTGTGATGACCGGATTGATCATGGGTATGCTCATCGGCCCGACATTAAATACAATGATGCGCTTATTTACACCGATCATATTCGCCGCCATCCCCACACACCGCCCCGCATTCGCCCGCAGCGTATCCACGAGGTCATCCACCACTGGCAAATCCGCCTCGGTTGCCGGAACAGACTTCTGGCGCAATATAAAAATATCTTTACAAATTGGTTTTATCATAGCAGTCTCCGAATAGTATTTGATTTCCCAGCTTACTCACAATTTTGCTTTAATCAGCTGCGCCGCCTGCTTTGCGGAAATATCACTCACATCAATTTTTTCAGTATTAAGGTCTTGATACTTCGTCATCCTGTCAACGCTGCGCTGAATCACATCCTCTGCTCTAACCCCATCGGAGACGTCTTTATGCAGTCTTTTCCTTAAAGCTGTCTCGTCGGCAACTAAAGAAAAAACTTTGACCGAACAATCGGATATATTCAATCTTAACAAAACATCATTAATTATGCTTTGTTCATCCATCACCCAACAAAAGATGATGTTTTCATACTTAGAACACTTGATGTAATTATTCAGAAGATGCGTTATATTGTCAAGCACCATTGCTTTAGTTTCATCGATGACCACAAACGGCCGCATATCCCAACACCAATCGCCATCCAAAAACACATTGCTGGTCAGTAATTGCTGCAATTCTTTACAAGCTGCGCTTTTACCAACGCCCATTGTGCCATTAATTATAATCAAATTCTTCAAAGCGGTACCTCTCAACAGGTTTATTATATAAATTCATCCAACCGCGTCTTGTAACAATGTACCCAGGCAGAAAATATGGGTTGGCACCACAAACAAACGGCATACAAAACACTTCGTCACGTGTCTTTCCCTCAAGTTGTTATCTGACAAGTGGCAAAATGTCGCCAGTTGCGTTTATCACGACGCTATGCCCCATTGTGATCATTTCAAGGCGCGGTGTAACCCAAGGGAAGGGCCGTCTTTCTTTGTTTTCCCGCGCTTCCGTGAAAATCAACCCGTCTTTAAGAAAATCATCCGGCGCGCAATTATAGTCTATGGCAAGCTGGTCATAGACACAATCCATCATATACTTTTTACTAATCATAAACGAACCACCTAGGTTGAAATAGGGGACGGTTTGATGGTTATAGACCTTCGCCAAACAGAGAACCGTTGCCCATCTCACTCTTTACTATACCTTTAATTTCGCTAACAATCTGGGTTATCGTTTTATTATCAGTATTGATAACATAATCGTTGGGATATGGTTCCAACTTCAGCCATCTAAAGGACACCTCATTATCATCGCCGCGTTTTCTATGCCGCTCAATCAGCGTTTTTTCGGAGCAAGTCAATGTGAATCCCATCGTCATGTAATTCTTTGCGGTAACATCCTTCAAAATAGCCTCCCTAATTGATTTAGACATCACTACAACAGAAGAAAAAATAACATAATCGAAATTAGAATTTAAGTAAGTAGATAAAACAAAGGACATGTTTTTATCACCGTTTCGAAGTCTTGGGTCACTTAATGAAAATGGATTGACGCACCACATCCAGTCACCATCACAATAGGCACTATTTTCATACGACTCAAACAAGCTGGTTGCAACCGTGGTTTTCCCGACACAAGGTGAACCACTTATGATGATTAACTTTTGGTTCGACTTCTCAGACATGTTTTCCTCCGAATTATAGAAATGAAAAGCAGTTAACACATCAATATTAATCTCTTCAATGTTACGTTTCTATTCCACCTATTGGAGTATATTCCCTTATCCGACAATTATCAACATCGCGTTTTGACTCACAACCCACCATTAAACCTAGAGAATAAATCTGTTATTTCTCGGTGAAGAAATTAGCCTGAGAAGTCGCGCTGTGTGATGGGGTCGTCACGCTCTCGAAACAAAAAATTCCCCTCCATGCGACGGAACGTCGCAATGGAGGGGCGGACGGCGAAGCCGGACGTGTGGTTCCGTGCGCAAAGCGCCGTTTCCTTATGCCGCTTCGGCGCGGCACAAAAGCGGAAAGAGCAGAGCCCTTGCCCTACTGGTGCGGCAAATATGCTGAGTTAAGATGCGGGGTGCGGCATTCTGGATTGGATAAGCCTAAGCGAGACAGACCCCTTCAGCGCAGAACCACGATGATGCTCAGCCCGCGGCATATGTAGCGGTGGCGAGGCTTTTCGACCTATATCTGTCACTTCTGTAATTCTTGCCTAAATAACTCTTGATTATATAGCCACATTTGTATAATATGAGTATTATGCACATTTGCAATTCCTTTTTTTGGTATAATTTAACATTTATATACGTTTTTGATGACTGGTCTCATATTTTTTTGGGGGGTGAAAAACACGGGTTATATGAAAAGGATCATATCGGCAGGTTTCGTTTGTGCTTTTATGTTTCTTGTATCGTGTCGTTCATCAACCGCCCCGTCCACCGAAACAACGACAACGGGCTTGCCGAATAGTTCTCTGGAGTTTAGGATTACGTGGCCGGATTATTCAGGGCGCGGAGAGGCGATCGGGAAAATCGTTGATTCTTATAACGAAGAGAATAATGATACCTATACGGTATCAATGGTCAGCGGTGACGAGGACAAAACGGCTATACAGAATCTTTTGAACGAAAAACCGGATACTGTTTTTGTCCTGCCTTACAGATATGTGAAATACTTTAGCCAAGCGGGCTATTTGATGGACATAACAGAATTATTTAAAGATTCCGAAGCGCTGTTTTATCCGCAGGTTTGGCAGCTTGGCACGGTGAACGGCGTGACGTTTGGTGTGCCGTGGCTCGGTCATTCCATGTGTCTGCTTTATAATAAGAGCTTGTTGGATGTAGCCGGCGTCGACGCTGCTTCTATCAATAGCCTCGATGCTCTGAAAAAGGCTATTGAGCTTGTTGAAGAAAGGACAGACGCTAGGGGCATCGGTTTAGTTGGCGCCGACAGTAATGATATTTCCTGGATGGTAAACCAGTTTATTTACGGGTTTGGGTCGAGCCTTGTCAGCGATGATGGTAAAACCGTCGCACTCAATAACGATGAGGCAAGGGCCGCGTTGACATTTTATAAAGACGTACTCGGCGCGCACGCACAGGCTTCATGGACGAATGATACGGGTATAGACGTCATGACGCACTTCAGAAATCAGGAAATTGCATTTGAAATCCAGGGAATTTGGGGCGTAACGGATATTCAGAAAAACGGTGCTCCCTTCGATGTCGGGATCATTTCCATGAGCGATGTGGGTTTGTGTGCCGAGGTCGGTCCGATGATGCTGGCTATCCCATCAACTATGAGCGACGCCAAGAAGGAAGAAGCTGTCAAGTTTATTCGCTACATGATCTCTATACAAGCGCAGGAAAAAATTATGCAAGGTGAATACAGTCCCGAGCATGACACCTATTATCCGTTCAGAACGCCTATTCGTACTGACATGGCAGACAGTCAGCTATTCAAAAGAAATCCCGACTTTATAAAATTTATCGAAGGGTTTCAGAATCCCAGTATTGATATGCCTGTACCAGCCTGGCAGACAGTAAAGGACGCGCTGTACCAGTCCGGTCTGCATCAGGTCATGCTCGGCGAAATAACAATCGATGCGTTTTTAAACAAGCTGGAAACAGCGGGAAACAAGCTATTGAGCGAAGAGAAATAGATCATATAAGTAAAGGCAGGTCGGATCATTCATGAAAGTATTAATTGTTGATGACTCAAAATCGGACGTTATGATGATCAGCAGCATGCTCAAGGATTATGAATTACTGATTGCCTATGATGGCATTGAAGCAATGGAGCTGATCGGCAAGGAAAAAGGCATCGACATCATCATTCTGGACTTAAATATGCCGCGCATGAACGGCTTTGAGGTCCTTGAAGCAATGAAGGCGGATCCGGCTTGCCGCAACATCGCGGTGATAATTTTGACGAATTATGATGAAATAGATAATGAAATTAGGGGTTTGGAGCTTGGTGCCGTGGATTATATTAGAAAGCCCCTGAATATCCGTGCGCTCCGAAAAAGACTGGAGCTTCACATTAATTTGAAAAATGCTTATGATCAGCTCGAACAGCACAATTACGCTCTGGAACAAACGGTTCGTGAAAGAACAAGAGAGTGCACCATAACACGAGATGTCACGATACGTGCCTTGCTTGGGCTCCTCGAAATCAGAAATATAGAGTCGTGCAACCATACAAAACGAACGCAGTGGATGATGATCGCGCTCTGCAATCATTTACGCCAAAAGGAACCTTTTAAGTGCGTTATGACAGACGAATACACAAGCGAACTGTTCAATACTTCACCGCTGCACGATATCGGCAAGGTGGGCATACCGGACTCCATTCTCCTAAAGCCGGGCAAGCTGTCCTATGAAGAATTCGAAATAATGAAGAAGCACGCCGTCTACGGTGTCGACGCGCTGAAATGCGAAGGAAACGAGCCGATCGATATTTCTTTCATCAAGACCGCTTCCGAGCTGATTGGCACACATCACGAGAAATTTGACGGAACGGGATATCCAAACGGTCTCAGAGGCAAGGAAATACCCTTGTCCGGCAGGCTTATGGCGATTATTGACGTCTATGACGCACTTGTCAGCGCCCGTGTCTATAAACCTGCATATTCTCACGCTGAGGCGATGCAAATTATCGCCGAAGGCAGAAATAAGCATTTCGATCCTGAAATCGTCGATGCTTTTTTTGAAATCGAAGAGGACATAAAAGCAATTACGGCGCAGTATGCTTAACGCCCGACAAAAGGAGAACCGGCATGAAAACGGCAAAGAAAATCGTTCTTTTCTTGTCATTTGCCTTGTTCCTCAGCGGCTTTTACATATCATCTGCTGATGGTTTCAATGCAGCTTCCGCTAAAATCTCGGATCAGCTCAACCTGACGCAGGCGGAAAAAGAGTTCATTAAGGAGCACCCCATCATTCATCTTGGAGTCGACCCGACATTTGTTCCATACGAGTTTATTGACTCCGATGGGGTATACAAGGGTATCGCTGCCGATTATATTGAGCTGATCCGCCAAAAGACCGGTCTAAAGATGGTGGTCGCCGGCGGTCTCACCTGGTCGGAGGCTTACGAAAAAGGCGTCAATAAAGAACTGGACGTATTGCCCTGCGTCTCTATGACAGCACTGCGGCAGCAGTATTTCTTGTTTTCAGATTCCTACTATTCCTTTCAAAGAGCAATTTTTATTACTAAAGATAATAACACAATCGAATCATTCAACGATCTCACAAACCAGTCGGTTGCCGTGCAGGAGAACAGTTCTCACCAGGGCTTTCTTTCGCAAAACAGAACCATTGCTCTCAGCCTGTATCCGACCGTTGAAGAGGCGTTGACGGCAGTTTCAGACGGAAAGGAGACATCGTTCGTCGGCAATTTCGCTACGTCAAGTTATCTGATCAAATCCTTGGGAATAACGAACCTAAAGTATATCTCGATTGATTCAAGGGAAAATCAATCGCTTTACTTTGCCGTCCGCAACGATTGGCCCGAGTTGGTCGGCATCATTAACAAGGCGCTTGCGGGTGTAACGAAAGAAGAAAAAATATCGATCAGCAACAAATGGATCGGTATTCAGGAAAGCCCCGACTATTCTAAAATTATACAAATCGCGGAGATTGCCGCAGCAGTAATCGCCCTCATCATCATCGTTTCAGTCTTTTGGATCCTCAGACTCCGAAAAGAAGTCGCGATGCGGAAAACGGCACAGGATGAGCTCCAGATTGCCAAAGAAGATGCCGAGCGGGCAAATCAGACCAAATCAATGTTCCTGGCAAGAATGTCTCACGAAGTCAGAACGCCGCTTCATGCGATTATGGGGATGTCATACCTTTTTAGAAAGACCGACATGTCCCTGACGCAAAGTATATATCTGGAGAAGCTGATCCAGTCAGCAAGAAATATGCTGAATATCATCAATGACATTCTTGATTTCTCGAAAATCGAAGCCGGTAAAATCGAAATCGAACGCATTTCCTTCGATTTAGACAAGGTGCTTCAGCGCGTTCTAAGCATAGAATCCGTAAAGGTTGAAGAGCAAGGCATTGAGCTTATAATGGACAAAGAACCGAAAATGCCTCAGCTCTTTTTTGGCGATCCGGCGAGAATTGAGCAAATCCTGCTGAACATCGTCAGCAACGCGATGAAATTCACTAAAAAAGGCTTTGTGCAGCTGTCTGTGCGCGTTCACTCAAAAAATGATAAAAAACAGACGATTGAGTTTTGCGTCAAAGATACCGGCATTGGTATGAGCCCAGAGCAGCTCGATAAGCTTTTTGTTCCGTTCGATCAGGGTGATTCCAGCATCAGCAGGCGTTTCGGCGGTACCGGGCTTGGATTATCAATCGTCAATAACCTCGTCGAGCTGATGGGTGGAACAATTGAAGTGATCAGCGTCATTAATGAGGGCTCCACTTTCTATATCCGACTGCCATTGGAGGAAGTCACCCTTCACAAGACGACAGAAATGCAAAATATGGCAGCTGACTGTTTCAAGAATATCCGCGCTCTTGTGTTTGATAAAAACGAATCCAGCCGAAGTTTGCTTCTAAACTGCCTCAATTCGTTTGGCATAACATCTGATTGGGCCGCCTCCGAGTATGATGTTTTACTTATGGCGCGCAAAGCGGCTGAGGTGGATAAACGCGCATATAATCTAATGATTGTTGACTTCCTGACTCCCGAGGAGAAAGGAATTACGTATATCAGCAAGCTAAAAAAATTGTCTTTGATCGGCACGCAGTCGAAGTATATCGTCATGCTCCCTCTTTCCAGGGACGATCTGTTTGAGGATGTTGAAGCGGCGGGCATCGACTTTGGAATATCAAAACCCTTCATTCCGTCTGTATTGTATAACGGTATTATCGAGATGTTCGGTGTCAAACCCCCTGAAAAACAGATAATCTCCGAAACACATGGCGCACCTGTTTCAGTGTATCCGTATCACATATTGCTTGTTGAGGACAACAAAACGAACCAGTATATTGCACAGAGCATTCTCGAGCAAGCTGGCTTCAAGGTATCAAAAGCGGACGACGGCAGCGAGGGGGTTCAATTTTTCAAGGAACATCAGGACCTGGACCTGATTCTAATGGATATTCACATGCCGGGTATGGACGGCTACACAGCATCAGACCTCATAAGAGAAATCGACCCGGATGTCCCTATTGTCGCAATGACGGCCGATGCGATTACCGGTGTGGGGGAAACCTGCAAAAGCCATGGGATGGCGCATTATATTAGTAAGCCGTTTGAACCAGATGCGTTGATTGAGACGATTTTGGAGGTCCTGAAAACCAAAAATAGAGAGCATCCACATGTTCAATCGACAGTTAATACATCTCACGACGAACACATCCTCGATTCGGCTGATGGAATCCGCCGCATTGGCGGAGATCATGATGTCTATCGTCTGATTTTGCAGGAATATCTAAACGAAAACGAGAACGTATCGAGCACCCTGAATGAAAAAATTACACAAGAAGACTATGCAGAGGCAGTGCAGATCGTCCACAAGATTAAAAGCAGCTCAGGCAATATCGGCGCAAAGAGCCTGTACTCCGCCGCATCTGAACTTCAGGACGCCTTAACATCGGCAGAGCAGGAAACAATCTCCTGTAAATACAGTGTATTCACCACATTGTTCGCTCGTCTTATGATTGAAGTACAAGCCTTTGTGGAACAATCCGGAGAATAGCTCATGAAGAACCCTATTGCATTCTGCTGAACCCTTGCGATTGAGCAGAATGCAATAGGGTTCTTTGGCACTTCGGCATCCTTGTCTGAAGCAAGTCTGAATTGCGTCGTCGTTGAATGAAGAAGTAAACGCCATATGAGGGGGCAAAAGCCGACTCTCAATCATAAAAAGCAAAGAAGGCAGCGGTTCGAATTGCAGAAACGGCTGGAAACAGGGTATAATCAAGCCGAACTGCTGGATCTCTGCATGACAGAGGGCACGACAAAGAGACGGCTGGCAAAACTCGTGTAAAAGTTACTGCTACCCGCCTTGTATGTGATATTGGAATGACGGCCGCCTGCACAGGCTTAGGTTATCGTTTCAGAAGTGCCGGTTTCAATAGGACGTCGTCGGGTGCAACGCGAGCGAGTCCAAGAACCTCCAGCAGTTTCTTTGCGTCTTTATCCACTACATCAAACGGTGTCTTACCATTAAGGCTATCTCTTGAGAAACTGTTTATGTGGTTGCAGAGGAGGGTTACATCTTCTTTGGTAAGAGCTTCAAAGGATGTACATCTGGGGAGGACATAGCGGATAAATTGATGATTTTTCTCTACATGAGGCTTTTGCCAGGCCGCTTGTGGATCACAGTAAAACAGGCGTGTTCTCTGATCGCTGCGCTTGGTGTGTTCCAGGGCAACCGCATCCTTGAACTCCACACCGTTGTCGGTAAGAATTACCGGGAAGAGCTTTCTGAAGAGCTCCAATCCCAATGCTGAGGTCAGGTCATCGAAAATCTTAAGGACGCTTTTCTTGGTGCCGTCCGGCATGAGGAAGATCAGCATAAAGCTCGAATTTCTAAATATCATCGTGAGAAGCACATTGTTTTTCGTCCGATTCCCGATAACGGTATCCATTTCAACCACAGGGATATCGGGATTCTGCTCCATATAGCTTTGGAAATCGGAAATGGACCGGCCATGCCGATATGAATAATCCAGCTTGAAAACCGGCTTTGCCTTTTTTCGCTTCCTGTATCGGACTTTTCTCGGCAGATCAATGTTCTTTGTACTCAGTGCACGGCTGTCTATGTAGTTGTAGATCGTTTTTCTGGAACAGCCCAATTCTTCGGCGTGCGTGGCAAAAATGTGGTTGAGGGACTGCCCCCTTTTCAGCAGCGGCTTGAGGAGCTCGTCTATCTCATGCAACCTTTCCGGTTCAGCCCGGACTCCGCTTCTGTTTTCACTGAGTGTTGTAGCGTAGAGCGTATGAGCTCGCTGCGCTGTATAGTAGGCGTGCAGCTTTTTACAGCCTCCCCGTTTTTGACAGCTGTTACAAACATACGGTACTCTGTCAAGCTCCGAGCATCTGAGTGATTCATATTTATCGCAGATGCTTCTGCAGTCAAATTCCTTGCAATAGGCGCATCTGCCCATACAGGCTTCCTCGCATAAGTTGATTGCTCTACACGTCGGCCGAGAGATGCAATCGTTAAACGCCGGGTTCACAGCATCAACGAAAACACGGTGATTTTTCACCTCGCGTGCGATTGTGGACGCCGCTCTGTTCAGGGTCCTGGCTACTCGCTTAAAGCTGTAACCCCGGTTCATCCCGGCTTCAATAACGAACCGGTCTGCTACAGTAAGGTGCTTGTACCCGCCATGTTCCTGCTTGTCCATGTCGTCCTCCTTTCCGTGCAGGCGGCCTATGCTTGATTATACACGGCATAAAAAAAGACAAGCTATGGGAATATGGAAAACCCTAGCGTAAGACGGGTTTACCACATTCCCACAGCCCTGATGCTGCGGAAACGATGCCGATCTATCTGTCTGATACAGCCCGTGTGTAACAGTTACTGCATCATTGAAGGTCGTTTTTCACTGATTTCTTTGCACTTAGTTTTACATTCAATATGAATTGCGTCGTTGAACATGTCCTTTAATTGGGACGGTGCCGGTGCTATAATAGTATTATTATGGTCGATGTCTGTACCCGACGACGTGGGTGGTATCCCTGTAGGGAATGGTCTTGACCATTCCACTCCCGCATTTTTGGAGCGGAGGAACGGTCAAGACCGTTCCCTACAAAGTTAGTTTACGGAGACGGACGATGGACGGCCATATGATATAACTTTATCTTTGGATGGGTGGCGAAAAGATGGGTGGACTTTTGGACGGACTTAATGAACAGCAAAGCCAGGCTGTTACGGCGACGGAGGGCTTTTTCCGCATTATCGCGGGGGCGGGGTCCGGCAAGACGCGGGCGCTGTCGCATCGGTTCGCTTATTTGGTTAATGACATTGGTATCATGCCATCAGCTATCCTCTGCGTCACCTTTACGAACAAGTCCGCAAACGAGATGAAGAAGCGCATCCGCCGGCTGACCGGCGACAACGATACGGGTTATATTTCGACGTTTCACGGCTTCTGCGTATCCGTGCTGCAGGAGGATATTAATGCCGTCTCGTATCCGAAGAATTTTTTGGTTTTAGACAACGCGGACATTGATGCGATGCTGAAGATCATCTACGCCGAGCGCGGGCTGACGCTCCGGGACAAGACCTTTTCGAAGGCGCGCGGGATGATAGAAGACCGAAAGCTTTTTCGAGACCCGGAATATTACGAGCACATGATCGCCATGCCGCTCGATGCGCTGCATCAGAAATATCTGACCGCCTCCATGCCGGACGATATCATTTTTTGGGGCTACCTGTATCAGGAGAAAAAATGCTTCGGGCTCGATTATAACGACTTGATCAAATATGTGCTGTATATCTTTCAGATGAATGACGACATCCGCCTCAAATGGCAGCAGCGGCTCGAATATATCATGGTCGACGAGTTTCAGGACATCGACGAGCTGCAGTACCGGCTGATGAGGGTGCTCTGCGACTACCACAAGAATCTCTTTATCGTCGGCGATCCCGACCAGACGATTTATACATGGCGCGGCGCGAGTGTCCGGTATTTACTCGATTTCGACAAGGCGTTCCCTAATGTCAAAACGATTATGATGATGCGCAATTACCGCTCAACGCCGCAGATTCTGGCCGTTGCCAATTCGCTGATCGATAATAATAAAATTCGCATAAAAAAAGAGCTCCTCCCAACCCTTACCGATGGCGCACCCGTTCTGTACCACCATGCCAAAACGTCAGAAGAGGAAGCCCGCTGGATGGCGTTTCAGATTAAAGCGCTGATGGATCAGGGGACGAAGCTCTGCGATGTGACGGTTTTATACCGCGCCCACTTTGTCTCCCGCACGTTGGAAGAAGTGTTTCTAAAAGAGGAATTGCCTTACACGATCTTCAGCGGTGTGCAGTTCTTCGGCCGCATGGAGATTAAGGACACGCTCAGTTATCTCAGGCTCATCGCATACCGGGACGACCTGTCGTTTATGCGCGTGGCCAACGTCCCGAAGCGGAACCTCGGCGAGCGGCGGATGAAATTCCTGCAGGACTATGCCGCAAAAAACGGGTGTACGCTTTATAGTGCGCTGGAGAAGACAATCGACGATGAGATTTTCAAGAACACAAAGGCGAAGCGCTTCCTCACACTTGTCGAGCGCTTTTCCGCCTTCCATCAGGAGATGCCGATTTCGGAGCTTATGAACAAGCTGCTCGACGAGAGCGGCTATGAGGAGATGCTCCGCACGGAAGGCAGCCAGGAGCGGCTCGACAATCTTGCTGAGCTTAAGCAATCTATTTACGAATACGAAACAACGTGCGGCGAGGAATCGACGCTCGAGAGCTATCTCTCCCACGTTTCACTCATGACAAATTCGGATACCGAATCAGGCAGGAACATGGTAAAGATGATGACCGTGCACACAGCCAAGGGGCTGGAATTCCCCTATGTCTTCCTCTGCGGCCTGAATGAGGGCGTGTTCCCGTCGAAAAAGACAGCAACGCAGGAGGGTATGGAGGAGGAGCGGCGGCTCGCCTTCGTCGCTTTTACCCGCGCCGAAAAAGCCCTCTATCTCACGGATGCTGAAGGCCGCAACCATGACGGCTCGTACCGTTATCCCTCACGCTTCATCTTCAACGTGGATAGGTCTCTGCTCACCTACACCAGCGAGCTTGACCCTCGGCTCATTTCCGATACAAAACTCTCCATTGAGAGCAACGAAAAAATGCTGGAACGCCAGGCCCTCGGGCCTTCCTTCGTCCCCGGCGACCGCGTCGTTCACAGCATTATGGGTGCGGGCGAAATCCTTGATATCGACAAGGACAGCAGCGCCTACGTCATCAAGTTCGACAGCCTCCCCACCATGCGCAAAATCAGCATGAAGGCCACGCTGGAAAGGGAATAAAGCATGCC
Organism: uncultured Eubacteriales bacterium; assembly: GCA_942492735.1. Lineage (GTDB taxonomy): Bacteria > Bacillota > Clostridia > Oscillospirales > Oscillospiraceae > Sporobacter. Next base: position 1,327,604 of record OW818648.1, on the reverse strand, counting down.
GGCATAATAACTAATATGTAAATAACAGATGATTTTAAGGAGTTCGCAAAATGAAATATCCAAGACCCTCTTATCTCGAACCCGGCGTCGCCACTGAGAAAGCCAAGGTCCTGTTCAGCAATATTGAAACACACATCCCAAAGCTCGACTTGCCTCTCACACCTAAGGAAAACTTCAAGCGTGTTACAGCCCGTCAAAACCCGCTCTGGATTCCAAACTCCATGACCGATTTCCATAACCTCATGATTCAGAACATCGCTGACGGGCCGCAGATTGGGGCTGATTTCAGTAGAGCTGCGACAGAAGACTATCTCTTTAACGATTGGTTCGGTGTCTCGATGACCTGGGTCTGCGCCGCCGGAGGCGCGACAAACACCCCCGGTACCCGGCTTCTCGAGGATATCACTGATTGGGAAAAAGCCATCAAGTTCCCAGTTCTGAGCAACTGGGACTGGAAAACGAAAGCGGACGCATTCCTAAAAAACGACTATGACCCCAGCAAGGTTTTGCAGATAGACCTCGGCTGGGGCTGCATTCAGCGCCTCATTGGCGTGCTCGGCGGCTATACCGAGGGCATGTTTGCACTCGCACTCGAGCCGGAGGCCGTCAAAGATTTTTTTAATCGCTTTGCCGACCATATGATCGACGTGGTGGACCTGCTCTTTGGCCTGTATCCCGTTAATTTGATGACGCTCCATGACGACTGGGGCACGGAAAAGGACACTTTCTTCTCACCGCAGATGATGGAGGCGCTGGTATTTGAGCCGACAAAACGCATTATTGACCATATCAAGGCTAAGGGCTGCGCGTACATGCAGCACTCCTGTGGCAACATTTCGCGCTTCATCCCATATATGATTGACATGGGCACAGATTTCCTGCAGATTCAGCGCAGGGCTGTCGACATACCCGCAATGAAAGTAAAATATGGAGATAAGATCGGCTTTAATTCAGGCATTGAAGGAGTTGTACCAGGTGAGTATTACACAAAAGAAGAAATGCTGCGCATGGTCGGGGATACAATCGAGATCTACGGCAAAGGCGGCGGATTTTTCGCTAATATCTTCAACCCCGACCCCGAAATGCTTTGGACAATCATTTGTGAGCTTTACGCCGGCAGCCGGGAATTCTACGACGCCGATTTAGGCGATACAAAATAATGGGCCACTGCGAAATAATTCGATATGAAATCCTCCACAAAGATTGGGCAGACACGATGTCTGCCCCTACGGTACGGGTACGGATAAGGGGTCCGTTGTTATCAGCATATAAACGAGACCGGCATGCCGTTTCCGACGAAATGCCTGTTGACAGAATCAATATTTCATTTAACATGGTAGACACTATGAATTGAAGCGAATTATTTTCTCCGGCATACGGGAGGTCAATATACTTGAAGAAGAAAATCCTTTTAATTACGACGGGCGGGACAATCGCCTCCGAGTCAAGCGACGAGGGTCTCAAACCGGGTCTCCTAAGCGTTGATATAATGACGACTGTCAACTCCATTAGCCAGCAGTACGACGTTACAACGCGCGACCTTTTTCAGCTGGACAGTTCGAATATCCAGCCAGAGGAGTGGCAGCTGATGGCACACAGTATTTATGAAGCCTGCAGCCATTTTGACGGTGTTGTCGTAACGCACGGGACCGACACGATGGCTTACACGTCTTCGGTTTTGTCTTTTATGCTTAAAAACGTCCCCATCCCTGTTGTACTGACGGGGTCGCAGCTGCCTGTTACCCACCCGCTCACGGACGCCAAGGACAACCTCTTTTGCGCTTTTGCGATGGCAGCGAGCGGCACACCCGGCGTGTTTCTGGCATTTAACAGAAAAGTTCTGCGCGGCTGCCGGGCCGTCAAGGTCCGGACAAAGAGCTTTGACGCGTTTGAGAGTATTAATTGTCCGCCCGTGGCCAAGGTCGACGTGGACGGGCTGATTATCAACAATGATCTTGTCATCCTGCCTTCCGGCGAATTCGAGCTGAAGAGCGCGCTGCGCTCTGATGTTTTTTTGATTAAAATCATTCCGGGCTTGAACCCCGATATTCTGATGCTGCTTCAGCATTCCGGCTGCAAGGGTATCATCATTGAAGCCTTTGGAGCAGGCGGCATGCATTTTATGCGCAGAAATTTGATATCGGCACTGCAGGAGCTGGCAGACAACGGGATCATCGTCGTCGTCTGCAGTCAGTGTCTTTATGAATCATGCGATTTTTCAATCTATCAGACCGGAATGCGTCTTGTCGAGCACGAGAGCATCATTCAGGCCAGGGACATGACGACGGAAGCCGCCGTCACAAAGCTTATGTGGTGCCTCGGCCAAACGGATAATTTAGAGCAAATCCGCCGTTTGTTTATAAGTGATATGGCCGGAGAGATTAATGAGGATTAATTCACCAGCTTCAGCCGCTTCACAGCATTCAGATGAATGGCTGATCACGCCTTAAGTTTTATCGTGTTACCGAACTAATGCTACACTTCGTTAAATTGGATAAAAATAGTATATGTGTATAATTATTATTTGTGAATTTTGTATTGCACTTTCAATAATAACCATGTAAAATTACTAACAAGCTATGCCCGCAATTCAGACGCGGGCGCATATCCATACAGAAAATATTGGGAAGGAAACTTTAAAATGAAAAAAGTATTAGCAATCATTTTGGTTCTATGCATGAGCGCAATGCTCCTCACAGCATGCGGCAAGTCTTCCGGTGACACCATCAAGATCGGGGTGTACGAACCCTCATCCGGCTCAAACGGCGCCGGCGGCAAGCAGGAAGTCCTCGGTGTTCAATTCGCCAACTCCCAGGTAAATACTGTCGAGGTCGGCGGCAAGACTTATAAGGTCGAGCTTGAGATCGTTGACAACGAGTCCTCAAACGATAAGGCTCCCACAGCCGCTGCACAGCTCGTCGACAAAGGCGTCAAGGTCATACTTGGTTCCTACGGCTCCGGCGTCTCCATTGCCGGAACACCGACCTTTGAAAAGGCCGGCATCCCTGCGATCGGCATCTCCTGCACCAACCCGGCGGTAACGCAGGGCAACGACATCTATTTCCGCATTTGCTATCTTGATCCGTTCCAGGGCACAGTTCTTGCCAACTACGCTGTTGACCAGTATAAAGCAAAAACCGCTTATGTCCTTACATTGCTCGGCGACGATTATTCCGTCGGTCTTGGCAAATACTTTAAAGAAGCTTTTGAAAAGCTCGGCGGTACCGTTGTTGAGGAATCCTACCAGGAAGGCAACAGTGACTTCACCGCATACCTACAGAACGCTGTCAATGCCAATGCTGAAGTTATCTTTTCCCCCACATCTACTCAGGACGCTTCCCTGATCATCAGCCAGGCCGCTTCACAGGGCGTAAAGATGCCGCTGCTCGCCGGCGACACATGGGACAGCTCCGTTATCCTTGAAGCAGCGAAGGGCTCGACTCTGACCGTCGGTGTCTCCACCTTCTTTGATGAGGGCGACAAAACCGCCACCGGCGCTAAGTTTGTTACCGATTTCAAAGCATGGCTCAACGCCAACGCCGAAAAGAAAACAAACAATGGCGGCAACGACATCGTGGCTGCTGTTTCCGCTCTTGGATATGATGCATACATGACGGCCATCCAGGCGATCAAAAATGCCGGAAGCGTCGATTCAGCCGCGATTCTCAAGGCACTGCCCGCCACAACGTATACCGGCGTTACCGGCGAGATCAAATTTGACGACATTGGCGATGCCATCCGCAGCGTCGCGTTCATCAAGAGTGTCAACACGACTGACGGCGTCTGGAAGTTCGAGGCAATTCAGGGCGTTAAGTAATTACACGCAACAAATTCAAGTGAAAGGCGGGGGCTGCACGCCCCCGCCACATTACGCTAATGACACAGACTTTGTAAACCAGACAGCCACAAACGGAGGTTCCTTTATGGACATAATTAATGCCAATCTGCCATATCTGCTGTCCGGCATATCTGTCGGTGGTCAATACGCGCTGATCGCCATCGGGTACACGATGGTATACGGCATACTCAGACTGATCAACTTCGCCCACGGCGACGTCTTTATGATTGCAGGCTTCCTGATGGTATATCTGTCGGCCACCATGCCGATTTACGTATCCATTCCGCTTGTGATTATAATCACGGTGCTCCTCGGGTTCATCATTGAGCGGATTGCTTATAAGCCGCTGCGCACAGCCCCGCGTATGTCTATTATGATCAGTGCCATCGGCGTGTCATATCTCTTCCAGAACTGCGCCTGGTATATCACAAGCGGCCTCGCAAAACAGTATCCCACTATTCCATGGATCAGCGATTCGATCACGATCGGCTTATCGACCACAAAGATGGTCACAGTCGTTACACCCATATTAACCATTGTTTTAGTCGTCGCGCTCGTGCTCCTCATCAGGTATACAAAAATCGGTATGGCCATGCGCGCTGTTTCAAGAGATTTCGAGACAAGCCAGCTGATGGGTATCAAGATTAACGCCGTCATCAGCACGACATTTATTATCGGTTCTTTATTGGCTGCCGTCGGATCCCTGCTCTATTTCTCCAACTATCCGACCGTGACACCGACAGCCGGCTCTATGCCCGGCCTGAAGGCTTTTGTCGCCGCCGTGTTCGGCGGCATCGGGAGTATACCAGGCGCGGTGGTCGGGGCTTTTATCATCGGTATATGTGAAACCTTTATCAAAAGTATGGGGCTGACAACCTTTTCGGATGCCTTTACGTTTGCGCTTCTCATTATTATTCTCGCTGTGAAGCCCACAGGTCTCTTCGGCGAAAAATTTACGGATAAGGTTTAGGATGAGCGTTATGAATAATAGAAAAAACCTGATTATAACGGCCATCCTCATCGCCGCCGTCTTTGTTATTGTGACGATTCTCGAGCAGGTGATGCCGTCAGGCTCCATGCTGTTCGTTGTGCTTAAAAAAGGTGCCATATATGCCCTTGTCGCTGTTTCCATGAATCTTGTCAACGGCTTTACCGGCCTGTTTTCCCTCGGCCAAGCAGGTTTTATGCTCATTGGCGCTTATACATACGCCATTTTTACGATTCCGCTGGTAGAACGCGCCGCCGTTTATCAATACTTTAACGGCGGTATTATCGGATTTACAGTGCCTCTGGTTATCGCCATCGTTATGGCAGGGTTGGCCGCTGCGATCTTCGGTTTTCTCATCGGACTTCCCGTTTTACGGCTGAAAAGCGATTATCTCGCCATTGCCACGCTGGGCTTTGCCGAAATCATCCGCGCCTTTTTCCAGTGGGATGCTTTAGGCCCGGTCACAAACGGCTCAAATCTTCTTAAGAAATTCCCCACCTTTGATTCGGTGCTCTTCCCGTTCATTGTCTCCGGGCTCTGCATCGCGGCCATCGTGCTCCTGATCAATTCGTCGTATGGGCGCGCCTTTAAAGCCATCCGTGACGACGAGATCGCCGCCGAGGCCATGGGCATTAATCTGTCCAAGCATAAGCAGATGTCTTTCACTATCAGCTGCTTCTTTGCGGGGGTCGGCGGGGCGCTCCTGGCCATGTATCAGTCGACTGTTCAGGCAAATGCCTTCAAATCCGCCATGACTTATGAGATACTCCTCATCGTTGTCATCGGCGGCCTCGGCTCCGTGACTGGAAGTGTGCTCTCGTCCTTTCTGTTCATTGCGGCCAGCGAGTGGTGGCTCCGGTTTCTCGACGCCGACACGTATATCGGCGCGTTTAGGGTGCCGCTACTCAGCTCGGGCTTCCGAAAGGTTGTTTTTTCCGTCATCATCATGATCGTCGTCCTTTTCTATAGTAGGGGCATCATGGGTGACAAGGAGATCTCCTACACCGCTTTTGGCACCATACGACGGTTTTTCAAAAAAGTTTCGAGTAAAAAGAAAAAGGAGGATGCCGTATAATGGAACACGATATCCTCCCCACCGTGAATAACAACGTGCTGCATGTTGAAAATATGACCATGCAGTTCGGCGGCGTTATCGCTGTCAACAACCTCTCGATTGATGTCAACGAGGGCGAGATCGTTGCCCTCATCGGGCCGAACGGTGCTGGTAAAACGACGACATTCAACTGTATAACAGGCGTATATGAGCCGACAAACGGCTGCGTCAGCTTCTGCGGAAAGATGATCGTCTCAAATCATCCGCGGGGCAAGATGAAAAAGCTTTACGCCGGCGAAGGTAAAGGCCGATATAAAAAGGTGCTCCGTCCGAAGCCGGATCGGATAACAAAGCTCGGCATCGCGCGTACATTTCAGAATATCCGGCTCTTCAAGAGCATGACCGTCTTCGAAAACGTCCTCATCGCCAAGCACATGCGCGCCAAACAGAATGTGTTTTCGGCAACCTTCCGCATAAATTATAAAGAGGAAAAACGCGCGAAGGCCGAATGTCTCGCCCTACTGGAAGAACAATCGCTTCTGCCGATGAAGGACGAGCTCTCCAGCAGCCTGCCTTATGGTCTGCAGCGCCGCCTTGAAATTTCACGCGCGCTTGCGACAAGCCCAAAGCTTCTTTTGCTCGACGAGCCGGCCGCCGGTATGAACCCGCAGGAAACACAGGAACTAGCTCAATTTATCGTACAGATTAAAAACAAATACAAGCTGACCATCCTGCTCATCGAGCATCACATGGATCTCGTTATGCGCATATCCGACCGTATTTACGTCCAGGACTTCGGTAAGCTCATTGCGCAAGGGACTCCTGAAGAAGTGCAGAAGAATCAGCGCGTTATCGACGCGTATCTGGGGGTGGCCGAGGATGCTTAGAATCACCGATCTGAAAGTCAACTACGGCGGCATCGAAGCCGTAAAGGGCATCTCCTTTGAAGTACCTGAAAAGACAATTGTCACGCTCATCGGTGCCAACGGCGCCGGAAAGAGCACCACGCTCCGCGCCATATCAGGTCTTGTAAAGCCCGGCAAAGGTAAAATCGATTATATCGGCGAAGATATCACCGGTAAGACACCGGAGGCTATTGTCGCCCGCGGGATTACGATGGTACCCGAGGGCAGAAAGATCTTCCCTGACCTGACTGTTTGTGAAAACCTTAAAATCGGCGCATATCTCCGAAAGGACAAGCTCGACGACGATATCGACTGGGTTTATGACCTTTTCCCGCGCCTTAAAGAGCGCTCCTGGCAGCTCGGAGGAACGCTCTCAGGCGGTGAACAGCAGATGCTAGCCGTCGGCAGGGCCCTTATGTCCCGCCCGAAGCTGATGATGATGGATGAGCCGTCACTTGGCCTCGCGCCAATTATCGTGCGCGGTATTTTTGATATCATCCGTGAGATCAACAGACAGGGCATCACAATCCTACTCATTGAACAAAACGCCAATATGGCGCTGCAAATAGCGGATATCGGGTATGTCATGGAAACCGGACGGATTACGCTCTCCGGGCCCGGCAAGGAACTCCTGACCGACGAGGCCGTCAAAACCGCATATCTGGGCGCCTAGAGCCCAATTGAATATCAGCCGTCTGCCGATGGATTCGTCCGCGCGCCAGGCGGCTTCCTATTTGTTGCTCTTAAAAAATTTGTTTTCAGGCAGAGATGTGATATACTATAAAAAATCAAAAAAGCCGACGCTATTTATCAATTGCTACTTATTTGGGTATAAATATGATTTCAATAGAACAAATGCAAATAATGCTTGATGATATTGCCGCAGAGTTCCCGATCGAGTTTTTTAAGGAACTCAATGGCGGAATTATTTTGCTGCCCGAGACAAAAAGACATAAAAAGAGCATTGGCAACGACCTCTTTATACTTGGGAATTACAACAGAGGCGGCAGTATGGGCAGATACATCACCATTTTCTTCGGGTCGTTGATGCGCGTGTACGGTCATCTCAGCAGCGAAAAAATCAAGGAAAAGCTGAGAAACACCGTCCGGCACGAGTTCCGCCATCACATTGAATCGCTTGCGGGCAATGACGATCTCGAACGCATTGACCGTCAGTACATCGCCGATTATCAAAGCGGACGCGCATACGACGCTGACGACGATGAATATGAGGACGATGATGTGAGCGAAGAGTATGGGGACGCAGACGACGCGTTTGACGGCGAGAATAACGACGATTGACTTCATTTCAAATAGTTAAGGAGACGTCGCATTGGATAAAGGTGATTTTGCGTCCCGCCAGCCACAAATGATTGGCGAAAACCGTATTAAGAAATACGCTGTTCTCGTGCCTATTATCGACACACCGGAAGGCCGCTTCCTGATCTTCGAAAAAAGGGCCAACCATCTTCGGCGTCAGCCGGGTGAAATATGTTTTCCCGGCGGAATGCTGGAACCCGGAGAGCTGCCGCAATCGTGCGCTGTGCGTGAGACCAAAGAAGAGCTCTGCATTGAGGAGCGGCAGATCAGCATCCTCGGTCCCGGCGATATTTTCGTCTCACCGTTTGACACAATCATCTATCCTTTTATCGGGGAACTGTGTGATTATCGTTTTACACATAATCCCGAGGAGGTTTCCGAGGTAATCTCCGTACCGATACACTTTTTTTTGAATAGCCCTCCCGAAAAATACGACAGCACAATCATCAGCAGGCTGCCCAACGGTTTTCCGTATGAACGTATTCCGGGCGGAGAGAACTACCCTTGGGCCAACGGGACGCATGAGATCCTCTTTTACCAATACGGCAACCTGATGATCTGGGGCATTACCGCGTACCTCGTCCGCTCGGCCGCGGAGCTCATTGACAGGTACCATATCAGCTGATACTACATTTGTATACTACCGCATCACCCGGATGCTAAAAATAAACACTTAAGGGGAAAATAATGGAGCAAAGAGTAGTTGTCGACAGCTGTTGTGATGTCACAAGGGAGTTTTGCCAAAATTTCGATATCACAGTTGTCCCATTGACAATAACATTGGGCGAGAGAAGCATTACAGATGATGAAAACATTAACCTACCTCAGTTTATGGAAGACATGAAAAACTGTAAAAGCAGGATCGGTTCAGCGGCGCCGGCACCGGCTCTGTTTAAGGATGCTTTTCTTGAAGCGAAGACATCATATGCTGTGACGCTTTCAAGCAATTTATCGGGCTCTTACGCCAGCGCCATGCTCGGTAGAGAAATGGCCTGCGAAGAGGGTGCGGATGTCCACGTTTTCGATTCAAAAAGCGCATCTGCCGGCGAAGTATTGATTGCTCTGAAAACCGTGGAAATGATCAAGGCCGGCATTCAAAAGTCAGAGATCATCAAGTCAATCGAATCTTTCATCAAGCAGATGAAGACCTATTTCGTTTTAGAGAATATTGATAACCTCCTCAAAAACGGGCGGATGAATAAAATAACCGGAACACTTATCACCGTTCTGGGTATCAAGCCCATCATGGGGGAAGACGGTGACGGCAATATTGCGCTGTATTCTCATGCCAGAGGAGAAAAACAGGTTATCGAGAGGCTGGCTGACACAATTAAAAAAAGCAACAGAAGCTTTGAAGGTCAGAGTATGGTGATCGCACATTGCAATAATCCCGGTCTCGCCGAAAAACTGATGAATGAGATCAAGAAAAGATTCCCGTTCAAGGAAATTCATATCGTACCGACAAGGGGGATCAGCTCCGTGTACGCCAATAATAAAGGGATCGTCATGGCTTTTTAGTTCATACATGGGCGCGGACGAACATAGACTTGTTGCGACAAGGATTGCTTGACACAAGAAAGGGTTCAGCATGAGTGAGACTATAGAGAGATTTGATATGCAGCGGCCTCCTCAGCGCACAGCGTGGTATTTACGACCTGTTACGTGGCTCCTCAGTTTCCCTGACGTCTGGAAGCATCGAACGCGCATAACGAAAGTCAATACAGAGGGGCTCAAGCCGCCGTATGTACTGCTTTGCAACCACAACGCTTTTCTTGACTTTAAGGTCGCAACCGCGGCGATGTTTCCGCACCGATCAAACTTTATTGTCGCCATTGACGGCTTCATCGGCCGCGAGGGGCTTCTTCGGAAGGTTGGCTGTATCTGTAAGCGTAAGTTCACAAACGATGTTATTCTGATCCGGCATCTCCAACAGGTGATCAAAAACAAGGACATTCTCGTGATATATCCGGAGGCCCGTTATTCTCTATGCGGGACGACGGCTATTCTCCCAGACTCGATCGGCAAAATGTGCAAGCTGTTCCGTGCGCCTGTCGTCACCCTCATCACGCACGGGCATCATATCGATACGCCATTCTGGAATTCGCAAAGCCGCAGGATCAAACACACAGAAGCTGTTATGACGCAGATATTCACGCCCGAGGAGCTGGCCGAGACGCGTGTCGAGGATATAAATGACAGAATAATGAATGCTTTTGCGTACGACGACTTCACTTGGCAAAAGGAAAACAATATTAGGCTGACATGTGAAAAGCGCGCGGAAGGACTGCATAAGGTGCTCTACCAATGCCCCGCCTGCTTGACCGAATACAGAATGTCGTCAAGCGGTGCGCAGCTGCGCTGTGACGCCTGCGGTAAAACGTGGACGCTCGGTATTTACGGCGAATTATCAGCCGGCAGCGGTCAGACAGAGTTTTCCCACATACCCGACTGGTATGAATGGGAACGCCAGCAGGTCAGGGATGAGGTTCTATCCGGTACATACTACTTCAGCGGGCAGGTCACTGTTGATTCTCTTCCAAACGCCCAGCGCTTCATCAGGCTCGGCGAAGGCATGATGGTCCATAACATGGACGGGTTCTGCGTGGCCGGAAAAACGGCAGACGGCGCACCGTTTGAAATGGTAAAAACGGTACCGTCGCTCTACTCGTGCCATATTGAATATGAATATTTGGGCAAGCATGGCGATTGTGTGGATCTCAATACACTGAGCGACACATGGTATATATACCCGCACGACTGCGAATTCTCCGTTACAAAAATGGCGCTCGCTACGGAGGAATTATACTTTGCATATAAACGAAATGCCGAAATGAAAACGCTGTCTCGCGCCGCACGATAACACCAGAACACAGTAACAAGAACCCGATGTCCAAAGTAATGATCCATTACGGCTCAGTACAATGTCATCGGGTTCTTTTTTATCAACAAATATCCCATACAGAGAAAATATGTATCACGCCTTACATCAAGACAACTTTTATGTTAACTTTTCTTCAATTTTTCATTGATATTTGTATCTTGGTCTCATCAAACATCATCGTGGCACCCGCAGCAGCACCCTATCAGGCTGAGAACGACTACAGCTGCAATTGCTATGACGATGACACTTAGACCTGTAAGACCATTGTCGAACACTTTTGTCACCTCACTTTTGAATGCACTGTATTCTATGAGGAACAGAAAACCCCTGTTACAAAGAACGCGGCAACCCTTTCTTGTCCGTCGAGCGCTAAATTTTACATGCACTCTTCATTTCAAATATTTATCATCGATAAATAAATAAAGAACACTGAAATTCTAACGCATGGGGTAACCGTATGGATGATTTTCTTGCAAGACAGCCAATAACAAACAGCAAAGCTCAGGTCAGCGGATATCATTTGATATTCGGTCAAAACACGATAAACCTTCTTAATGAAACCAAGGTGGGGTATAGTGAATTTGGCCAAATTACGGAATCACTATTTTTTGAGACATTACATGAATTATCTGACCATACAATGACTTATATTGATTTTTCTGAAGATTTGATCGATATTATAGATAATTGTATTGTGAACCATGAGCAGACCGCCTCTACCGTCGTTGCTTTCAACAAGTTTTCAGACGTCAACACCGATATCTGTCACAAGCTTAAATCCTGGGGGTTTAAGCTCGCATTTGACAGCTCATTTTTTTGCGGCGATGCGTCTGTTGCTGATCTTGCTGACATCATGATCGTTGAGTTTACGCACATCGGTCTTGGCGCCCAGGCAGAATTCATCAAAAAGTATAAAAACAAGCTGGCTTTTCTCGCAGATAAGATCGAAACGTGGGGTGATTATAAGGTCGCCAAAGATATGGGGTATTCTTTATTTCAAGGGTACTTTTTCCTATGGCCGTCAGGTGATTTGCAGCAGAAGGAAATCAAGACGCTTGATGCGTGTTTGATTAACATTATTGTTGAACTCGATAAACCCGAACCGAACTTTAAGAATATCTCCGACGTCATCGAGCACGACCTGGGCTTGTCGTATAAACTCCTAAGGCTCGTCAATTCAGCCTATATGGCCCCAAAATACAGAATCAAGTCGATATCCCATGCGCTCACTTATCTCGGGACACGCGAATTACACCAATGGATTTCTATGCTGATGTTCAACGGCGTGAAAAACAAAGAGAATTCTGAGCTTGTCAAAATGTCTCTTATCAGAGGAAAACTGATGGCGCTCATTTCCCAGGAACTGCAGATCGCCAATACCGGCTCGGAGCCTTTCTTCACAGGCCTCTTTTCCCTCATTGATGTCATCCTGAACAAGGATATCAACGGTTTGCTCGTTGGCCTGCCGCTTGCGGAGGATATAAAGATTGCTCTGCGCGGGGAAGGAAATATCCTGCAAACCCTGCTTGCTTCTGTCGTCAGTTATGAACAAGCCCAATGGCAAAAAATTGAGGACAAATTCCCGCTGAATAAAATTACGCCGCAGAGGATGGTCGCTTTATACCTGGACGCGCATAAGTGGGCTGAGCTGCTCAACATTTAAAGGAGATTGCATGATGGTCGGTTACAAAATTGATATGAGTTGGCTTGACAGGGCGCCTGATATTGATGATTCACAGATCTCCGAAACAATTGAGACGGAAGTCCTTATTGCCGGCGGCGGTACGGGTGGCTTGACGGCCGCTGCGTCCGCCGCCGAATTGGGCTTAAAGGTGCTCCTGATAGAAATTAAAAAAAGCTTTACGCCGATGCGCAAGGAGATTGGTGCCGTTGGCACCCGGCATCAAAAGGCCGAAGGCCTCGATATTGATATTCACGAGCTTGTGCGCCAGCAGGTTATGTATTCTTCAGCGTACATCGACCAAAGTCTGCCTCTCATTTGGGCACAGGAGAGCGGCGAGATGCTGGACTGGTACGAAAATCTCATAACTGCTCGCGGAGCAAAACTGTTCCTGCAGGGCGGTTACAATTACGATGTTCGGCCCGGCTCATACACAAAATTCCCGGCAGGCCATAATTCTACCTGGCCAAAGGGAGTTGATGGCGTTAAGGTCATAACTGAGCACGCAGCTGCCTACGGCGCGATATTTCGCATGCAGACAGGCCTCGTCAAGCTTATAAAAGACAATCAACGCGTCATCGGCGCTGTCGTTCAAGACAAGAAAACCGGAAAATATCTCCGCGTCAACGCCTCGAAAGGTGTCATTATCGCAACAGGCGGTTACGCCAATAACACGAAGATGCTCGAGGCGCTTCAACCAGAGACGGCACGCATGGCCGGCTTCACCATCAGCGAAGGCGCGACGGTAGGCGATGGGATTAAGGCCTGCCTCTGGGCCGGAGCAAAAATGGACGACTGCCATACGTCGATCTTGTTCGACCGATGTGCCATAATGCCTGATGAGACGCCGGCCACACGGAAAAAGGCAGGGCATCCCACCGAATTCATTGGCCAGCCGTTCTTAAAGGTCGATCTCAAAGGCCGTCGGTTCATCAATGAATCGATACCCTATGACTTCATCATCCACAGGTCTTTCAGCTTACCGGGCCAGTGTTATTGTGTGATTTTCGACTCGGGCTTCCGTGAGGATACAAAAAGGTTCGAACTCGCCGGCTGCTCGCGCATGCATCCCTTCAATAACGGAGCACCCTGCAGCCGCCCACTCGAAGATAACATCGTCCTGCTCGAAAGCATGGTCAGGGAAGGGAGCTTCATCAAAGCCGACACCATAGAGGACCTCGCCAAAGGGCTTGGACTTCCGCCTGAAACGCTTGCAGCCACGGTGCTGCACTATAACGGCCTGTACGACAAGCAGTGCGATGAGGACTTCGGCAAGGAGCCGCACCGTCTGTCCGAAATCAGAAAACCGCCATATTACGGTGTCCGCGCCTGTGCGTTTCTCCTCGGCACTCTCGATGGTATCCGTATTGATAAGAACATGAACGCCATCGACGATAACAGCGATCCCATCCCCGGCCTGTATGTTGTCGGCAACGACAGCGGCGGATACTATGCGAACACCTACGTCAACCTCGTCACCGGAGGCTGCGCGGGACGCAATATGACCTTTGCCAGAAGAGCCGCCCGGATCATCGCTGGGAAGTAAATAATAAGAATAAAAAGAAATATTGACCTAAAAGCGCAGTTTAAACTGCGCTTTCTTCCGTTGAATGAAGAAGTAAACGCCATATGAGGGGGCAAAAGCCGACTCTCAATCATAAAAAGCAAAGAAGGCAGCGGTTCGAATTGCAGAAACGGCTGGAAACAGGGTATAATCAAGCCGAACTGCTGGATCTCTGCATGACAGAGGGCACGACAAAGAGACGGCTGGCAAAACTCGTGTAAAAGTTACTGCTACCCGCCTTGTATGTGATATTGGAATGACGGCCGCCTGCACAGGCTTAGGTTATCGTTTCAGAAGTGCCGGTTTCAATAGGACGTCGTCGGGTGCAACGCGAGCGAGTCCAAGAACCTCCAGCAGTTTCTTTGCGTCTTTATCCACTACATCAAACGGTGTCTTACCATTAAGGCTATCTCTTGAGAAACTGTTTATGTGGTTGCAGAGGAGGGTTACATCTTCTTTGGTAAGAGCTTCAAAGGATGTACATCTGGGGAGGACATAGCGGATAAATTGATGATTTTTCTCTACATGAGGCTTTTGCCAGGCCGCTTGTGGATCACAGTAAAACAGGCGTGTTCTCTGATCGCTGCGCTTGGTGTGTTCCAGGGCAACCGCATCCTTGAACTCCACACCGTTGTCGGTAAGAATTACCGGGAAGAGCTTTCTGAAGAGCTCCAATCCCAATGCTGAGGTCAGGTCATCGAAAATCTTAAGGACGCTTTTCTTGGTGCCGTCCGGCATGAGGAAGATCAGCATAAAGCTCGAATTTCTAAATATCATCGTGAGAAGCACATTGTTTTTCGTCCGATTCCCGATAACGGTATCCATTTCAACCACAGGGATATCGGGATTCTGCTCCATATAGCTTTGGAAATCGGAAATGGACCGGCCATGCCGATATGAATAATCCAGCTTGAAAACCGGCTTTGCCTTTTTTCGCTTCCTGTATCGGACTTTTCTCGGCAGATCAATGTTCTTTGTACTCAGTGCACGGCTGTCTATGTAGTTGTAGATCGTTTTTCTGGAACAGCCCAATTCTTCGGCGTGCGTGGCAAAAATGTGGTTGAGGGACTGCCCCCTTTTCAGCAGCGGCTTGAGGAGCTCGTCTATCTCATGCAACCTTTCCGGTTCAGCCCGGACTCCGCTTCTGTTTTCACTGAGTGTTGTAGCGTAGAGCGTATGAGCTCGCTGCGCAGTATAGTAGGCGTGCAGCTTTTTACAGCCTCCCCGTTTTTGACAGCTGTTACAAACATACGGTACTCTGTCAAGCTCCGAGCATCTGAGTGACTCATATTTATCGCAGATGCTTCTGCAGTCAAATTCCTTGCAATAGGCGCATCTGCCCATACAGGCTTCCTCGCATAAGTTGATTGCTCTACACGTCGGCCGAGAGATGCAATCGTTAAACGCCGGGTTCACAGCATCAACGAAGACACGGTGATTTTTCACCTCGCGTGCGATTGTGGATGCCGCTCTGTTCAGGGTCCTGGCTACTCGCTTAAAGCTGTAACCCCGGTTCATCCCGGCTTCAATAACGAACCGGTCTGCTACAGTAAGGTGCTTGTACCCGCCATGTTCCTGCTTGTCCATGTCGTCCTCCTTTCCGTGCAGGCGGCCTATGCTTGATTATACACGGCATAAAAAAAGACAAGCTATGGGAATATGGAAAACCCTAGCGTAAGACGGGTTTACCACATTCCCACAGCCCTGATGCTGCGGAAACGATGCCGATCTATCTGTCTAATACAGCCCGTGTGTAACAGTTACTGCATCATTGAAGGTCGTTTTTCACTGATTTCTTTGCACTTAGTTTTACATTCAATACTGCGCTTTCTTCCGTTGAATGAAGAAGTAAACGCCATATGAGGGGGCAAAAGCCGACTCTCAATCATAAAAAGCAAAGAAGGCAGCGGTTCGAATTGCAGAAACGGCTGGAAACAGGGTATAATCAAGCCGAACTGCTGGATCTCTGCATGACAGAGGGCACGACAAAGAGACGGCTGGCAAAACTCGTGTAAAAGTTACTGCTACCCGCCTTGTATGTGATATTGGAATGACGGCCGCCTGCACAGGCTTAGGTTATCGTTTCAGAAGTGCCGGTTTCAATAGGACGTCGTCGGGTGCAACGCGAGCGAGTCCAAGAACCTCCAGCAGTTTCTTTGCGTCTTTATCCACTACATCAAACGGTGTCTTACCATTAAGGCTATCTCTTGAGAAACTGTTTATGTGGTTGCAGAGGAGGGTTACATCTTCTTTGGTAAGAGCTTCAAAGGATGTACATCTGGGGAGGACATAGCGGATAAATTGATGATTTTTCTCTACATGAGGCTTTTGCCAGGCCGCTTGTGGATCACAGTAAAACAGGCGTGTTCTCTGATCGCTGCGCTTGGTGTGTTCCAGGGCAACCGCATCCTTGAACTCCACACCGTTGTCGGTAAGAATTACCGGGAAGAGCTTTCTGAAGAGCTCCAATCCCAATGCTGAGGTCAGGTCATCGAAAATCTTAAGGACGCTTTTCTTGGTGCCGTCCGGCATGAGGAAGATCAGCATAAAGCTCGAATTTCTAAATATCATCGTGAGAAGCACATTGTTTTTCGTCCGATTCCCGATAACGGTATCCATTTCAACCACAGGGATATCGGGATTCTGCTCCATATAGCTTTGGAAATCGGAAATGGACCGGCCATGCCGATATGAATAATCCAGCTTGAAAACCGGCTTTGCCTTTTTTCGCTTCCTGTATCGGACTTTTCTCGGCAGATCAATGTTCTTTGTACTCAGTGCACGGCTGTCTATGTAGTTGTAGATCGTTTTTCTGGAACAGCCCAATTCTTCGGCGTGCGTGGCAAAAATATGGTTGAGGGACTGCCCCCTTTTCAGCAGCGGCTTGAGGAGCTCGTCTATCTCATGCAACCTTTCCGGTTCAGCCCGGACTCCGCTTCTGTTTTCACTGAGTGTTGTAGCGTAGAGCGTATGAGCTCGCTGCGCAGTATAGTAGGCGTGCAGCTTTTTACAGCCTCCCCGTTTTTGACAGCTGTTACAAACATACGGTACTCTGTCAAGCTCCGAGCATCTGAGTGATTCATATTTATCGCAGATGCTTCTGCAGTCAAATTCCTTGCAATAGGCGCATCTGCCCATACAGGCTTCCTCGCATAAGTTGATTGCTCTACACGTCGGCCGAGAGATGCAATCGTTAAACGCCGGGTTCACAGCATCAACGAAAACACGGTGATTTTTCACCTCGCGTGCGATTGTGGACGCCGCTCTGTTCAGGGTCCTGGCTACTCGCTTAAAGCTGTAACCCCGGTTCATCCCGGCTTCAATAACGAACCGGTCTGCTACAGTAAGGTGCTTGTACCCGCCATGTTCCTGCTTGTCCATGTCGTCCTCCTTTCCGTGCAGGCGGCCTATGCTTGATTATACACGGCATAAAAAAAGACAAGCTATGGGAATATGGAAAACCCTAGCGTAAGACGGGTTTACCACATTCCCACAGCCCTGATGCTGCGGAAACGATGCCGATCTATCTGTCTGATACAGCCCGTGTGTAACAGTTACTGCATCATTGAAGGTCGTTTTTCACTGATTTCTTTGCACTTAGTTTTACATTCAATACTGCGCTTTCTTCGTTTACTGACCGTTTTATCGGACACCTGTTGTTCTATACTCAAGATAACGGAAGGAAGTGTTGTTATGAATTATAAGATTAAGTATGCCGGCGGCCATGTGGAAGTACTTGATGAACACGGAGACTTCATGTTCTCAGCCGATAACGAACACGAAGCGCAGCAGGAGATTTATGCCATAGACGCGGCATAGACGCTCAGAAATTATAGAAAAGAGGGAATACCATGAAAGCAGTCAATTACGCGCGCCATGATGAGTGGCGCCGGGAAGAAGAGCCCAGTAACAATGTCATCTATCTCTATGACAACAGGCGTGTGCGGTCCCGCCGCCGTAAAAAGAATCCAGATGTTTTCTGGAATGTCCTTTTCTCCGGTTTATGCCTGTCTGTGCTTGTTGTCCTTTTCCTGCATTGAAAAAAACGTCGGTATATGTTGTATAAAAGTATAGATTTAGTATAATGAGCCTAAACAAGGGAGGTGCTGTTCATGGCGAAATCTTCAAATCAGAAGCTCAAGCTTCTATATCTGATGAAGATCCTGCAGGAAAAGACGGATGAAAGCCACGCGCTGTCCGTACCGGAGTTGATCACGGAGCTTGGCCGGTTCGACATAAAGGCCGAGCGGAAAAGCATCTATGACGACCTCGATGCACTCCGGTTTTTCGGACTTGATGTTGAATGCGCGCGGGGGAAGTCAACCGGCTATTACCTTGCAAGCAAAACCTTTGAATTGCCGGAACTGAAGCTGCTCGTCGACAGCGTTCAGTCCTCCAAGTTTATTACACATAAGAAATCAACGGATCTGATCAAGAAAATCGAGAGCCTCTGCAGCGTTTACGATGGTCAGTCTCTTCAGCGGCAGGTCTACGTCGCCAACCGCATCAAAACAATGAACGAGAGTATTTATTATAACGTCGATAATATACATACGGGTATCGGAGATAATAAAAAGATCAGCTTCAAATATTTTGAATATGCCGTCACAAAAGAAAAGGTGTTAAAACGCAACGGGGAACGGTATATCGTCAGTCCATACGCGCTGACCTGGGATGACGAGAATTACTATATGATCGGATATGACTCGAACGCCGCGATGATCAAGCATTACAGGGTTGACAAAATGATGGAGATTTCGGTGACAG
This sequence comes from uncultured Eubacteriales bacterium, assembly GCA_942492735.1. GTDB lineage: Bacteria > Bacillota > Clostridia > Oscillospirales > Oscillospiraceae > Sporobacter. Next base: position 1,308,606 of record OW818648.1, on the reverse strand, counting down.
AGGAAAAACGGGACGGGCAGCAGTTTTTTCAAAATCTTGATATTGCCGTCTATTCTAAAAAGCTGTTTTCCATGTTCAGCGGCGATGAGGAAATCGTTCGGATCGAGTTTGTCAACCGCCTGATCGGTGTTGTGATCGACAGATTTGGCAAGGATATTATCGTCATCAAATCCGATGACGCGCATTTTGCCATAAGCGTGAAGGTTGCCGTCAGTCAGCAATTCCTGGCATGGCTAACAAGCTTTGGTAATGAGGCGAAAATCCTATCGCCGCAAAGTGTCGTCGATACAATGAAACAGCATATACAATCTGTAATCGAACAGTATAATTAGGCAGCTTTATTTGGACTAAATGATATTGACATCTGATTCAGCGGGCTCTATAATACAATTTAACACTATAAAGTCTAAAAGTTTTGATCAGGAAAAGTACGTGCATGGCGTCTTCCAGAGAGTCCCCGGGTAATACGTCCCGTCCTTTGATTACGAAGGACGGGACTCTTATTATAATAAGTCAATATTTTCTATTGGAGGTAAATCATGAAAAAGATGGTAAAACTTCTGGCGGTGCTGATGGCTGCCGCCATGCTCCTTGCCCTGGCAAGCTGCGCATCGACACCAAGCACATCATCCCCCGAGGCTTCCGCTTCAGCAGCTCCCAGCACCGCTTCCGCATCCCCTTCAGACAGCGCCACACCCTCGGCGGCCGCAGAGAATTTTAAGATTGGTATCCTGCAGTTTGTTGAGCATCCCGCCCTCGACGCCTCGCGTGAAGGTTTTGCTCAAGCCCTGGCAGATAACGGCTATATTGACGGCAAAAACATCACGCTTGATTTTCAAAATGCCCAGGCCGATACACCAACGATGCAGACAATCAGCCAGCGTTTCGTCAACAATCAGGAGGACCTGATTCTCGCCATCGCAACGCCTGCCGTGCAGGGTATGGCCGCCGAGACGACAACCATACCGATTCTCGGCACAGCAGTTACGGATTACGTCACCGCAAAGCTCGTCAATACGAATGAAGCCCCCGGCGGCAACGTCTCCGGCACGTCCGATATGAATCCGGTAAAGGACCAGATCGATCTGCTTGTCAAGCTTGTCCCGACTGCCAAAACAGTCGGTTTGCTCTACACCTCCAGCGAGGACAACTCCATCCTGCAGGCCAAGCTTGTTAAAGAAGCCTGTACGGCTCTCGGCCTCACCGTCGTCGAAGCGACTGTCACCAGCAGCAACGACGTGCAGCAGGTTACACAGTCTCTCGTCGGCAAGGTTGATGCAATATATATCCCGACCGACAACATCCTCGCTTCGGCGATGCCGATCGTTGGGGAAATTACAACAGAAGCCAAAATCCCGACCATCTGCGGAGAATCCAACATGGTTTTAGGCGGAGGCTTTGCAACCTACGGCGTTGATTACTATAATCTTGGATATCAGACCGGAGAGATGGCCGTCAAAATCCTCAAAGGCGAAGCGACAACGGCGACGATGCCAATCGAGTTCCTTGAGAAATGCGAATTCGCAATCAACGGCGATGTTGCCGAAGCGCTCGGTATCACGATTCCGTCTGATCTGATGAGTGCTGTTGTCTATCCCAGCAAAGGCTAAATAGCAAAAAACCACGAATAAACGAGGGAATGAATCATGCTTCAGATATTGCAGGGCTCCGTCTCGATCGGCCTTTTGTGGGCCATTATGACGATCGGTGTTTTTATAACGTACCGCATCCTCGACTACGCCGACCTGACCGTTGAGGGAAGTATCACTATGGGTGCAGCCGTTTCGGCAACGCTCATATCGTCAGGCGTAAATCCTTTTACCGCGACGTTTATTGCATGTTTGTCCGGCATGGCCGCGGGACTCGTGACAGGGCTCCTCCATACGAAACTGAAAATACCGGCGCTTCTATCCGGCATTCTGAGCATGATTGCCCTCTATTCTGTCAACATCCGTATCATGGGCAAAGCCAACGTTTCCCTTCTGAGACTGGACACGGTTTATACCGTATTTGAGAACATGGGCCTCAGCGGACGCAATTCGGTTATTGTGCTCGGTCTGATCAGTGTCGTTCTCGTCATCCTCATTCTTTACTGGTTTTTTGGGACGGAGATCGGCTGCGCCATCCGGGCGACGGGAAACAATCCGAAAATGATCCGGGCGCAGGGTGTCAGCACCGACAAGATGATTATTCTTGGTCTCGTCATCAGCAATGGCCTTGTCGCGTTTGCAGGAGCACTCATCGCACAGGATCAGAGCTTTGCGGATATCCAGATGGGTATCGGCTCAATCGTTATCGGCCTGGCCTCCGTCATCATCGGCGAGGTGATCTTTGGCACGCGAAACTTTATGAACACACTCGTCTCACTCGTCTTGGGCGCCGTGTTATACCGCGTCATTATCGCCTTCGTTTTGGAGCTGGGCCTCGCACCGACAGATCTGAGGATTTTTACAGCAATCTCCGTTGCGATCGCTCTGTCACTGCCGGTATTTAAGAACTATCTGAGAGCGTTTAAAAAATCGCTTCAGAAAGGAGTCTGACATGCTGGAAGTCAAAGGCATATCAAAAACGTTCAATGCCGGAACAGTGAATGAAAAATTAGCGCTGGACCGTGTTGATCTCAAGCTGTACGAGCGTGATTTTATAACGGTGATCGGCGGTAACGGTGCCGGTAAGAGCACGCTCTTAAACAGTGTCGCAGGCGTCTATCCCGTCGATTCGGGCAGCATCTTCATCGACAGTGCCGATGTTACAAAGCTGCCTGAGCATCGGCGTGCCAAGCTCCTCGGACGCGTTTTTCAGGATCCGATGATGGGGACGGCCGGCAACATGGGCATAGAGGAAAATCTGGCGTTAGCCTACAGACGCGGCGAAAAGCGCGGGCTGAAATGGGGCATTTCCCACCAAGAACGCGATGTGTTCCGGGAGCATCTGAAGACACTCGATCTGGGGTTAGAAAACCGCATGAGCACAAAGGTCGGTCTCTTGTCCGGCGGTCAAAGGCAAGCGCTGACGCTGCTCATGGCGACGCTTAAAAAACCGCGTCTTCTGCTTCTAGATGAGCACACGGCAGCTTTAGACCCAAAGACCGCGTTGAAAGTTCTGAACCTCACAGGCAAGATTATTGAGGAGCACCAGATAACGACGATGATGATCACGCATAACATGAGAGACGCCATCAAGTACGGCAACCGTCTGATCATGATGTACGAAGGTAAAATCATTCTTGATATCAAGGGCGAGGAAAAAAAGAATCTGACAATAGACTATCTGTTAGAGCAATTTGAAAAGTTAAGCGGGAGTACGCTGGCAAACGACCGTATGCTGCTCTCTTAAGTTCATTCAAAAACTATAATAAAAGCGCTGGGTCGTTCGCCCGAATTACTGCATTAAAATTTCCTATATAACGCGGATCACCCGAAAATCTGAGGATTTCCGGGTGATCCCTATATGCATTCATATTTTCAAAGAACGTGCGTTTATTTTGATGTGCGGGGAATATTGTTATGAGAATAAACATGAAGGAGAGAAATATTATGTTAAACAAGACGGAAACAGCTCTGCTTGTCATCGATATGCAATACGGCGGCGGAGCCCCAGACGGGTCGCTCGTTAAAATGCTGGGTGTTGATTTATCGACACAAGAAGATATCGTCACACCGATTCTAAGGCTGAAGGACTACTTCAATAAAAACAGCATGCTTGTTATTAACATTAAGACCGAGTATGAGGCGGATTTCCGTGACTGGCCAATGCTGGCTGAGCGGTTTGAGGTCAAAAAACACGGACATTTTGTCAAAGGCTCGCTTGACGCTGAGATCATCCCGCCGCTCGCGCCGCGTTCTGGTGAAGAGTTAGTCATCAAGAACAGATGGAACGCCTTTTCCGGCACACCACTGAACGCGCTTCTCATGAGCCGTGCTATTCAAAACCTCGTCATCACTGGTGCGGCGACGGATGTTTGTGTGCTGGAGACCTGCAGCGACGCATTTTCGCTCAATTACAACTGCATTGTTCCGATTGAGACGACCGCGTCCTTTACTGCCGAACGAAAGAAAATGGGTTTGGCGCTTCTTGATTTTGGACGGAGCCGGGTCGTCCATGCCGAAGACATTTATAAGATGTTTGATTGATTTTAGACCGGTTTCATCATGACATTGATGACGGCGCAGCATCCGTCTCTGACGGCCTGGCGCCCTTCAAGGAGCGCCTCCTTAAGTGCCCCGGGTTCGGTGACAGTCCGTGCGAAAGCGCCGCCTGCGGCCGCGGCGATCAAATCCAGCTGCGCGGGCGGGTTGAAGCTTGTCCAGAAGGTGTTCCGCTCGGCGGCGTATCCGTCAGGATGTTCCCCCTTTGTAATAAGCTTCGGTGCGTTCCAGCCCTGATTATTGAAGATCACCGTCATAAACGGCGTGTTGTATTTCCTTGCCATCCAGTAGACAGCCGTCGGGCAGGAGAAGATATATGTTCCGTCGCCGGTCAGCGCGAGAATGTCTTTTTCAGGGCACGCGAGCTTCATACCGATTGCTGCGCCGCCGTGCCATCCGAGAGAGCTGCCCCCGCTCGAGAAAAGCGTGCCCGGTTTTGTCCGGGGCAGATGGCGGTCGACAGCTGCTCGGTCTGAAATCGTTTCATTTAATACAACGGTATCCTCATCAATGACCTCTCGGATACACTGAGTCACGAATTCCGATGTCAGGTTTCTGTCATCTGTTTCCTCTGCGCGACATTTCTTGATTAACGCCCCATGAAGTCCGGTCGCATTCTTGCGCCGCTGGGCAATTGCATCGTGAATTATTTCGAGATGCTTCGCGTCAAGACACTTATTGAGCTGTTTCAGAGCCACGCGCGAGTCAGCCTTCATGAACCGCTCCGATGGGATGTACCACAGCGGGATATGCTCCTTGATCGGATCACTGTCGATATAGAATACACGGCAGCCTTCAGCTGGCTTCGCGATCACCGGTACCCAAGGCATATCGCAGTCGATAACCAGTACAAGATCGGCATCCTTCAGGAGGACGTGCGAGTCAAACCCCAGATGCATGTCGTTGTCACTTGGAAAATTCATATAATACTGATACATTTCCACAACGGGGATGGCAAGCCGATCACTCAATTTGACAAGCGCGCCGACGCTCTCGGCATTTCTGCCGAGATAGGACGTGATGATGAGCGGCTTTTTCGCACCGAGCAGCGCCTCCGCCAATAATTCGATCGAGTCGTCATCGAGTGCGGTTGGCGCGACAGGTGCCCAGGTGCTTGGGTCTGCTTTAATATCACAACCCTCTTCCTCGAGCACCTCTCTTGAGGCTACTGTATAAACAGGTCCCTTCGGCTCACTCCCGGCGAGTTGGAGTGCTCTGTAAACCATCTGCTGTACGTTTTTGCCGCTGCGCAGCTCATAGTTCATCTTTGTGTAGCCGCGGACGATGCCCGCTTGATCGCTGACATTCTGCAGAAACTGAATCTGCGCATTCCTGCCGCCCCTGAGCTCACCCTCCATCGTATAGGGCGAGACGCCGGCGAGAATATAGACCGGCACTCTGCAGCGGAATGCGTTGTGAACAGCGCCGCCGAGATTCTGCGTTCCGACATCGACGTGGACGAACACCGCCTGCGCTTTTCCGGTCATCTGCGCAAAGCCCTGCGCCGCGCAGAGTGCCGCATACTCGTGCGGACTGATGATGATATCCGGCTTTTGGAGACCTAACGCTTCGTACTTGGCCCAGCTTTCGATGATTGGTGGATAATCAGTACCCGAATTCACAAATATGTGGGTTACGCCTGCTGAAACGAGCGCGTCCGTTAACGCGTCAGAAGCTGTGTATTTAATTGTACTGCCTGTATTCTCCAATTTTTTACTCCTTAATATCATTCGCTATTGATATTTTTGCAGTCTTGAGTTTAAACGATTTATTCGCCCGCCGAGGCTGCCAGTTTGTCCAAACGGCTGTTTCGGAAATAAAGGCAGAGATCAGCAGCGACCATGACAATATTGAGGATGTAAAATATAAGGACGTAGCTGATGTTATGCGTAATGAGCTTTCCGGCGATTCCGCAGATGTATCCGAACAGAATGAACACCTCAAACAAAAGGCTTTTGCCTTTCGTCGTCCGTGATTTCCAGGATTTCATCACGGAGAGCGGCCAGGATATGCCAAAACATATAATCATTGCGGCTTCAAAAAATTGCGGCATGGTAAAGACCTCTTTCAGACTAAAGTGTGTTTATTTTATCAGATAGTTGCGCGAAGTCAAAATAGTCTTTATAATTTTTTTATCGGTAACGATTGCATACCTAGAGAATATTGGCCGGTACGCAAATTGACACAGGCGAATTTAGTACAAGGTGGTTCATTATGGTTAAATTTCTACTCGATACACAGCTTGATACGATCTCACCCTTGATGGACACAGAGCTGCTGAATCATATCGAAAATGGACAGGTCAATAAATTTGAGTGTTTTCGCGAAGCCAGCCTGATATCTTTCGATTGGTATGATATCCACAACGTCAATTCAAGACCTTTGAGAATCATCATTTGCTATACACAGAAAAACATCTTCTTTATTTGCGAGGGTGAAGAATGTCTTGCTCACGTTATCACACTGGCTGAAAAAGAACAGTCGGAAAACCGTTTGCTCTACGCTTTCTTTTCGAACCTCATTAGAAGTGATATCGACTATCTCGAGGAGCTTGAGGAAAGCATCACAGAGCGTGAAGATCAAGTCATCACAAATTACAAGAGTTATAAGCGTGAATACGCCGGCGAGATCATTGTCCTGCGGCGCGAGCTCCTGAAGCTGAAAAGATATTACGAGCAGCTCAACCAGATTTTCGAAGGACTCATGGAGGACGAAAACGACCTTATATCATCGGAAAACCTGCGCTATTTTCGTATTCTGGACAGTAAAATCGACCGCTTATACGCCCACACCCTCAACTTAAGAGATTATGTGACACAGGTCAGAGAAGCGTATCAGGCGCAAATTGATATCGAGCAGAACAGCCTCATGAGGATTTTCACAGTTGTCACCTCTATCTTTATGCCGCTCACATTGCTCGTCGGCTGGTACGGTATGAACCTCAAAATGCCGGAATTTAACTGGGATTACGGATATCATCTCGTCATTGGGCTCAGCATTGTTGTCGTTGCGGTCATGTTTATCATATTCAAGCGCAGAAAGTGGTTTTAACTGCCGCTGCCCATACATCTCTGATTAAACATATCCCGATACTTTTATATAAAGAGCACAAAATAAGCCGGAATATATTTGTAAATATTGTCTAAAAACGATCTTGATGCATTGACAATTTTCTGAGTTGCGCATATAATATGGCAATACGCTGAAATAATAATTCAGCAAATCTATTAATTAATGAGGGATTCCACTTAATGAGCTCAGACAAAACATTGAAATGCAAAGATTGCGGTGCAGAATTTATCTTCACAGCCAGTGAACAGGACTTCTACGCAGAAAAAGGTTTTTCTAACGAACCCCAGAGATGCAAACCCTGCCGTAACGCCAGGAAGAATGGCGGCGCCGGCCAGAGAGAACTCTTCACAGCGACGTGCGCATCCTGCGGACGCGAGGCGAGAGTTCCGTTTCAGCCGAGAGACGACCGTCCTGTCTACTGCAGCGACTGTTTTTCAAGACAAAGATAACTTCTGCTTGAAATAAGGTATCAAAGGATATGCCCTGATGGGTATGTCCTTTTATATTTTTGTCCAAAACTGCAGTTTGAGTACATATAGATATGAGCATATCCACAAATAATTCTACACATTGTAATCCGGTTTTGTTGTGGCAAAAGATCCTATATGCTATAATCATTTCAACTAAAAATGTTTGGCGCAGAAAGGGCTGGGATTATGGAAGACGAACAAGTCAATAGCACAGAAACCGGGCAAAAGAAAGGCCTCCGGAAATTCATCGGTAAGTTCCACGCCGAAAGAGACTTCAATTTGTTTCTCACAGCGGGGTTATTCGCCGGGATTGCGGGCGGTATCAATTCATCGATTTTCAATAATTACCTAAATGACGTCTACCATCTATCTGAGAGTGCAAGGGGATTTCTCGAAATACCAAGAGAAGCACCGGGCCTTTTTATTATGGTGATCTTGGCACTTCTCAATTTCTTGGGGGATATCAGAATTGCGATGTTAGGAATGCTTGCTGCTGGGCTCGGGATGCTCGGTCTTGGTCTTCTTTCGCCCATTTATGCTTTGATGCTCGTATGGATGATGATGTTCAGCCTCGGCTCACATATGGTCTTCCCTGTAACGCCATCGATCGGGATGGCACTGTCCAAACGCGAGGAATACGGCGCTCGACTCGGTAGAATGAGCGCGTTTAGTCTATCCGGCACCATCATTGCATTCATTTTCGTATTTTTCGGCTTTAAGTATCTGCACCTCTCCTATCAGGTCTCGTTTATCGTCGCAGCAGTGTTCTATGTCTTCGCTGCGTTTATGATGGGTCTTATGAAGTCGAAAAAACCGGAAGTAAGAAAAATCAAGTTTGTATTCCGGAAACGGTATACACTGTATTACGTACTCGCTGTTGTCAGCGGCGCGCGCAACCAGATTTTTATGACATTTGCCCCTTGGGTGCTTATTAAAGTGTTTAATCTAGAACCGCAGACGTTTGCTATTCTTGGAATAGTCGTCGCAGTTGTCAGCATCGGCACAAGAAAAATCATCGGCAAGGCAATCGATATTAAAGGCGAACGGTTTGTTTTAACGTTGGAAGCGGTTCTTCTGTTCGTCATCTGCATCGGTTATGCGTTCTCGGCTGATATTTTTTCAGCGGGTGTTGCCGTCGTCATCATCGCTGCATGCTTCGTCATCGACAACTCAATGGCCGCCGTCGAGATGGCACGTTCTACATACGTCAGAAAGATTGTGACTGACCCCGCCGACGTCACGCCGACTCTTTCGACGGGCGTCAGCCTGCAGCACATAGCCTCAATGCTGATCCCTGTCTTTGGCGGTCTGCTATGGGCAGCCTTTGGATATAAATACGTTTTTCTGGCTGCCGCCGTCATCGCGCTTTTAAACCTTATTCTATCGAGCAGAATTAAGATTCATTGCGAAGCGATCGTTCAACAAACAAAGTAGATACGTTGTAAGGAGTATTGTCATGACATTTCTAGAGCTTGCCGCAAACAGATATTCTCTTCGCCGTTTCAGCAGCAAACCTGTAGAACAGGAAGTACTGGATATGGTATTGGAAGCGGGCCGACGTGCACCGACAGCCTGCAATAATCAGCCGCAGAGCATTCTTGTGCTGCAGAGCCCTGACGCGCTTGAGAAGCTGAAGAAATGCACGCCCTGCCATTTTGACGCCCCCATGGCGCTCCTCATCTGTTATGATAAAAACCGCAGCTGGACACGCCCTTTTGACAGCAAAAACCACGGTGATATCGACGCAAGTATTGTCTGCGCGCACATGATGCTCGAGGCCGCCGAGCTCGGACTTGGCTCTACGTGGGTTTGCTATTACGATCCTGAAGCTATTATCAGGGAGTTCGCACTGCCGGAAAACATTATCCCGTCCAGCCTCCTTCCGCTTGGCTATGCAGCCGACGGTGCTGAACCGGCTCCAATGCATGCGCAAAGAAAACCCTTAAACGACATTGTACGTTTCATATGATGACTGGATTCTCATAGAAATTGGAGACACTTATGGCAAAACTGCACGACGCCCTGATTATTAAAGGCAACTCAATCAAAAACCGCATCGTCATGGAGCCAATGTTTACCTTTTCATTCCGCGGCGATGACGGTCACTTTTATGGTCAGCAACATATAGATCATTATGAAGACCGTGCAAAGGGCGGCGCCGGACTTATCATTTTACAGGCAACCCAATGCTTCGGCGCGACAGACGGTACGGATCAGTGGACAGATTACGATAAAAGAATTCTCAAAACCATCGCCCAGAAATGTCACAACTTTGGTGCGGCCGTTATGATGCAGCTGGCCTGCGGCGACACAGACACTAATACACTCACGACCGACGCAGTCCGTGGCATGCAGCAGGAAATGACGAAAGCCGCTGTCACTGCATACGAGCTTGGTTATGACGGAGCAGAATTCCACTTTGCCCACGGCTTTACTCTCTGCAAATTCGTTGATGCCAAATATAACAAACGGACGGATGAATTTGGCGGGACGGCTGAAAACAGGGCCAAGGTGCTGACAGACATTTTACCGGAAATCAAAGCAAAGACCGGCGATAAGTTTATTATCGGCGTCCGCACCGGAGAATTTCTTCCGGAGAGCAAGGACGGATTTGAAATTGCAGGCATCCTCGAACAAGCGGGTATCGACCTGTTGAACATCTCCTTCGGTATGAATTTTCCTGTTGACCCCGTGCCCGAAGGTTTTATTTGCAGCCCGATGGCATACAGCGGCTGTCGCATGAAACAGGCTGTTGAAAACATACCGGTCATTGCAGCCGGAGCACTCCGGACGGAGGAGCAGGTCCGGTTTTTGATTGGACACGATTATGTGGACCTTGCCGGTATCGGCACCGCTTTTCTCGCAGATCCTGCATTTGCCAGCCACATTATGAACAGCGCGCCCGCCAACAGGTGTTATGGCTGTGAACGGTGCGCGTGGTTTACCGATCATAGTAAATGTCCCGCCCGCAAAATCAAATAATTGAATCCGCAATGACTCATAAAGCGCCATGAATTCGAATGAATTGACATGGTGCTTTATTTGATTTGTAATATTTGTCAAAACGTTTATTATGATGGCTTAATGTGGTAATATAAAAATGCTATCATCTATTACTGCAATTTACATATTATACAGTCCATTGAAAAAAAATCTTGTGTGGCAGAAACCATCAAGATTCTTGCTGTTCTTTTTGTATTATAAAACAAGCGAGCCGCTTAACAGCCGGCTCAATACACGATTCAGCACATACATATGCTTTTAGGAGAACCGCATGAAAATTATTTTCAACCGCCTCGTCGCAACTATTCTTATTTTAGTGCTTCTTTCAAGCCTGGGGACTGCTCTGGCCGTCGGCACAGATTATGCGGATATCAAGGGCCATTGGGCCGAAACCACTTTGATTCGGGCTATAAACGACACGCTTATCGTGGAGACCGAGGGTAACTTCAAACCGAATGAGCCGATGACCGGCGCGGAAATACTGCGCACACTGTGCAGCATCCTGTCAGCAAAAAGGACAGCTGATATCTCCGGTGTCACAGATATCGAAAAAAATGACGCAAACTATATTACAGCAGCACTGGCTGTGGCACTCGGTTTAGCTTCTCCAGTAAACGGAGAGCTGGACTTAAGCAAACCCGTCACGAGGAGTAAAGCCTTTGCCATATTGACAGAAGCCTTTCAGTTAAACTCTGCCAATCCGGATACTTCTGTCCTTGCCAAATATTCTGACGGAAACACACTCAGCGGCAGATTCCGCCTTGCGGCAGCGACTTTGGTCGCAGGTGGCTTTGTCGAAGGCTTCGATGGATCTTTACATATCAACAATTATATATCGCTCGCCGAGTTTATGACCGTACTATATAAAATTATTCCGAATTATCTAGTAAGTGGCCAGAATTTCGAAACCGCAGCCGGAGGTACTGTCGTTTCAGGCAGCACACCTCTTGTCAATATGACGTTCGATGGCAATGTCTATTTTGATTGTTCATCCTCAGTAGTTCAGCTGCAGCATATAACAGCGCCAGCCGTCATTCTTCGCAGTGACGTCTTGAACACTCTTTCGATTTCTTCCAGTAAAATCGACCGTCTTGTTTTCGCTTCAGGAAGCGGAGATTTATATGTCAGCCCGGAGTACACCTCCATCATCAATACGGCAGTCGTCGGAACAGGCGGCGGTAAGCTGACGTTTGGCGGCAGTATATCAAACATCGAAATTATCGGCAGCAACAGGGATGTGACATTAACAAACTCTGTGAAGAATCTGCTCATCAGCGGAAGTAATAACAAAATCGTCATGACGCCCGGCGTCACGATTGATAACGTTAAAGTGCTCGGCACCGGCTCGGGAAACACATTGACAGTAAACGGTTTTATTTTGGAATGCGACATTTTCAGCCCTAATACTGTAATTGATGGAATCGGTACGGTGCGCACGCTGCTGGACAATTCAAAAAACAGCACTGTCACCGCGTCTGTCCTCAATGCCGCTGTCAACAAAGATTATGGCTTAAACGGTGTCGAGCTGACTCTTTCAGCGCCCGACAACGTGGCCTCATACGAAACACTGAAGGCGTCTGTTTCAATTAAAGCGCCAGCCGGAAGCATGATCGTCCGCGGCGCATGGTATATAGACGACCTTTTTATATCGCAGTCTGACGTCAGTGTCGGTACGACATCGGAGGTGATGCTGAATTCTGCTGTAAAAAACGAAAGTGATGCTCCTGAGTCGTCTATTTTGACCTATATCCTGAGCTTTGTGAATTCCGGCGGTGATTATCAGGAAATCCGTATCGATAAAAATATCACACTTCTCAATGCTAATAAATTCGACGCTGCGGAGGTCCTGGCGCTCGTTTCGACGGGATATAAAGGTGACTATACTCTTGCATGGGCCGAAACGCATGATTATGACAGTGCCGTAAAAGCAGCATGGGTTAATGCCAAAGGATATGCAAGCAAAACGGATTATCTCGTCTGGGTCAATATCACCTATCAGCGCGTCAATATATTCACAGGTTCCGCCGGCAACTGGACGCTTATCAATACTTTTATCGTGGGTACCGGCGCTACCGGCAGGGATACGCCGACAGGTGTTTTCAGCATTATCGGCAGACATACAAGAGGTTGGACCACAAAAACGTATACAGTCAAGCCGGTTATCAACTTTTTCAACTACGCATACGGTTTCCACTCCCGGCTGTATAGCCCCGGGACGACGACAGTCATCGATGCGCGTATTGGCTTCCCGATCAGTCACGGCTGCGTCCGGATGTACGATAACGATGTCGCCTGGATCTACGATAATATCCCAACAAATACAGCAGTCGTCGTATACTAGTCTTCCGATAAAAGGGCTGTCTCGCGAAGGTCTTTCTGACCTTATTGAGACAGCCCTTTCATATTTGACATTTAGGGTTATGCACCTTCTAGACGTTAAACAAGTTTGTACTCAGATATTTTTCGCCTCTGTCGGCGAGCAGGACAACGACAAAGCCTTCCTCGAGCTCTTTGATTGTCTCTAGTGCGGCGAGCATCGCAGCCCCGCTGCTCATTCCTACGAAAATCCCCTCTTGAAGAACAATGGATCTGGCCATAGCGAAGGCTTCTTCGGACTCGATCATGACCGATCTGTCGATTTTCGACGGGTCATAAATTTCGGGTACGATCGCCTCCTGCATGTTTTTCAGGCCTTGGATATAATGGTTCTTGACCGGCTGTGCTTCGACAACACAGATATTGGGGTTTTTACTTTTCAGCCCCATACCGACGCCCATGATTGTCCCGGATGTACCAAGCGCTGAAACAAAATGCGTCACTTTACCGTCGGTATCATCCCATATCTCTTTCGCCGTTGTGTAATAATGCGCAAGCTTATTGTATTCATTTGAGAATTGGTTCGGCATGAAGTATTTGTCTGGATACTCTTTGATTAGCTCATGCGCTTTCCGTATGGCACCGTCCGTCCCCTGAGCGGGGTCCGTCAATGTAATTGTACCGCCGAACGCTTCAATCATCTTCCGCCGTTCGATAGATACGGCGCCACTCATGACAATTTCGACCGCATACCCCTTTACTGCGCCGATCATGGCAAGCCCGATGCCTGTATTGCCCGAGGTCGGCTCAATAATCGTTTTACCTTTTAACAACGCGCCGCTTTCCTCCGCCTGCTCGATCATCTTGAGCGCGATTCTGTCTTTGATGCTGCCGGTTGGGTTGAACCCCTCCAGCTTTGCATATAGCGGAACCTGCGGCTTTGGGTTCAGCCGGTTAATTTTAACGAGCGGTGTATGGCCGATCGCATCAAGTATATTGTCATACATATCGTTCACCCCTTTGGTTTACTTTCTAATATACGCTTCATTATAAGCAGGTTGCAAGAAAAAGCTGAAAAAAATTGCATGAAGCGCTTGCACGTCAACAGGCAAAAAGAGCGTAAAACTTTGTTTAATTACAACAGTTGACAAACATATTACAAATCGGTTACAATTGGTTAAGAATTTTAACACGCCCTTATGAAGGAAATATAGGCAAACTCAGAAAGGACACCAATGAACCGCATAATAAAACTGCTGACCTTACTCTTGGTATTTTCGATATTAACATCGACACTGTTATTCAGCGCATCCGCTGCTTCACTTGCTTCAAGCGCCGGGACAGTATCTGTATCGGCTCTCAATGTCAGAACAGATCCCAACACCACCAGCCCGATCACGGCGACGCTCAGTATAGGAGACACCGTCGTCATACTTGACAGCCAAAGCGATGGCTGGTATCACATCAATTGCAATGGCGCAGTCGGCTATGTCGCGGCGCAATACATATCAGAAGTTGAGACGGCTAAGAACTTCGAGGCGACGGGAACATTAGTTGGAGACGATATCAGGATGCGCGACACGCCGTCCACGGCGGGTTTTATCGTTGGTACATATTCAGAAGGCACGGTCATGAGCGTTATCGGGATCAACAACGGCTGGTACAAGGTTGTTTTTGAGGGAAATACCGGTTACATACGATCCGATTTTCTTAATATCGGCACTGCCCTTGAGCATCCGAGTTCTTCCCTTGGGCAGAAGATCGCCGATTATGCACAGCAATTCGTCGGATACAGCTATATTTACGGTGCAGCCTCCCCGGATTACGGGTTTGACTGCTCAGGCCTTGCTTATTATGTCTACAAGCAATTTGGGAATACTATTTCAAGAACCGCCTCTGCACAATACAGAAACAACGGCGTTTCGGTAAGCAAAGCAGATTTAGAGCCCGGTGATCTTGTCTTCTTTTCATCAAATGGCGGCAGGTCTATCACACATGTGGGACTATATCACGGCGACGGCATATTTGTCCACGCGTCAACCTCATCAACAGGCGTTATCCTCAGTGATCTGGACAGCGCTTATTACACAAGGGTCTATTATGGGGCAAAACGGATTATCGGTTAAGCCCTGCATATCAAAAAAGATTGAGATAACTCTGAAGCGCTCGTTTCAGGGTTATCTTTTTTGCGATTGTAATTTTGTCTCTCAGACTATAAAATACAACATGAGTACATTTGAGGAGTATGAGATTATGAAAACGGTAACAAAACTTACAGTGCGATATGCTGAGACGGACAAGATGGGGATCGTCCACCATTCCAATTACCCTATTTGGTTTGAAGCCGGAAGAACGGATTTCATAAAACGGGCCGGTATATCGTATTCAGATTTGGAAGCCCAAGGTGTATTTCTGCCGCTGTATGAAGTCAGCTGCCGGTTTAAAAGCCCAGCGCGATATGAGGATGAAATTGCCGTTATAACGAGTCTCAAGGAGCTGAGCTGCGTACGTATCGTTTTGTCGTACGAGGTTATTAATACGCATACCAACGCGCTGCTCGCAACAGGTGAGACGCTGCACGCATTTACGGGGAGTTCTTTAAAGCCGATAAACGCGCAGCGCGTTATCCCCGACGTGTACGCTTTGTTCTCAGGAAGTCGGGTGGAATAAACAGTGGAAATCAAAACTGTCGCTATAATCGGCCTGGGCGCTATCGGCATATTGTATGGGCATCAGCTGTCAAGGAATATGGCAGCGGAAGATTTGAAGATCGTCGCAGACCGCGACCGGATCCGCAGATATCAAAGGGACGGCATTTTCTGTAACGGTGCGCGCTGTGATTTTAACTATATCCCAAAGGGCGAGAAATGCGCACCGGCCGATCTGATTTTGATCGCCGTTAAATATAACGGCTTGAACGAAGCGGTTGAGGCGATTAAAAACCATGTCGGGCCGGACACGATCATCCTCTCGCTTTTAAACGGTATCAGCAGCGAGGAGACCATCAGTCAGGTATACGGGATGGACAAGGTGCTGCCGTGTATTGTACACGGCATGGACGCCGTTAGAGACGGGAACATGCTGACCTATCAGAACAAGGGTGTTATCAGCTTCGGCGACTTTGTTCCCGGAACAGTATCCGATAAAGCAAACGCGGTCGGGCGTTTTTTCTCGAAAGCCGGCATTCATTATGATATCGTAAAGGATATGCGCAAAAAGCAGTGGAGCAAGTTTATGCTCAATGCCGGCTGCAATCAGGTGACCGCGGTTTATCTGTGCGACTACGCCGGTATCCAGAAAGACGGGTCTTACCGCAGCATCATGATCGAAGCGATGCGGGAAGTCGCTGCGCTTGCCGACAAAGAACATGTTCTGCTCACCCAGGCGGATATCGATTATTGGCTGAAAATCATCGATGGGCTGAATCCGAGCGGTAAGACCTCCATGCAGCAGGATGCCGAAGCCAGGCGGTACAGCGAGGCCCCAATGTTCGGCGGAACAATTCTGGAATTGGCCGAGAAACACGCGATACAGGTCCCGGTCAACCGAATGCTGTGCGAAAAGATTAAGGATATGGAGAGCACATACCCAGCACGTATCATTTAGATTCAAATTAATGAAAACGCGCATTTCTGCTATTGCCATATTGACATATAGACTGTAACATTAAGAAAAACACAAAAGGAGTGCTATCGTTTGAAACAGATGACGGAAAAAGAAAACTTTATGATGTTTATCCGTGGAGAGCAGCCCGCATGGCTGCCGAGATACGGCATGGTCCCTGACAATTACAGTAAATTCCCCCCGGCGGTTCTTCCCTGCGGCCCCTCCTTTTTAAACGAACGCAGAACACCCGAGGGCGGCTTTGATATGTGGGGCGTCCCGCACATCGCAACTGCTGAAACGGGCGGCGCCGCGCTCCCTGTACCGAACAATTTCTTAATCACCGATATCACAAAATGGCGTGATATTGTTAAAGCGCCCGATATGACGCATATCGACTGGGAATCAATGGCCAAAAAGGACCTCGCCTCGATCAACCGAGAAACGACGGCGGTCTGCGGCACATTCCATGTCGGTTATTTCCAGCAGCTGATGGCGTTCCTGGGCTTTTCCGAAGGCCTTTGCGCAATGCATGAGGAACCCGAAGAGGTCAAGGCGCTCTTCCATTATATGGCGGATTTCATTGTTGTGGTCGTCAAGAAATATATTGAATACTACAAACCCGATATCATCGAGCTGACAGACGACACGGCAACGGCGCGCAATCCGTTTGTTTCACTTGACATGTACCGCGATATGATCAAGCCGTATCACGGGATGCAGAACAAACCCGCAATTGATGCAGGAATACCGATCGTCCACCATAACTGCGGCCGGTGCGAAGATCAGATCGACGATTGGCTTGATATCGGCATTGTCGCATGGAACCCGGCACAGGTTATGAATGACCTTGACGGTATTAAGAAGAAATACGGCAATAAGATGGGCCTCATCGGTTGCTGGGATTCCTCGGGTCCCGCCGGCTGGGATGATGCGTCTGAGGAGCTTATAAAATCCGAGGTCCGCAAAACAATCGACCGTTTTGCACCCGGCGGCGGTTTCTGCTTCTGGGGCAGCGCTTATGGACCGCTTGGAGACAGTCGCGTGGAGAACAGAAAACGCTGGCTGACAGAGGAATACGACGCGTACGGAAGAACGTTTTATAGCAAATAATAGAATGCTTTCATTCTGAGGAATGACGTGACCCCGGGGCATAAAGCTGTCCCGGGGTCTCATATTATATTTCTTCGGAAATTTAGACAGTTTTACAAACCTAGATAAGCTTTCTTGACATAGTCGTTGTCGATCAGGTCGCAGCAATTGCCTTCCAGCGCGACGCGGCCGTTCTCCAAAACGCAGGCACGGTCGGCGATCTCCATGGACTGCTTCACGTTCTGCTCCACAAGAAGGACTGTGATGCCCTGTTCCCGGAGTGACTTGACAATCTTGAAAACTTCCGTCACGATGATCGGCGCAAGCCCGTAGGAGAGCTCGTCAAACAGACAGAGCTTCGGATTTGACATCAGACCGCGGGCCATGGCGAGCATCTGTTTTTCGCCGCCGCTGAGCGTCGACGCCATCTGCTTCTGCCGTTCCTTGAGCTTGGGGAACAACTCGAACATGCGGTCGATTGCCGCTTTTCTTGATTTCCACATGCTCCTCGGGTAAGCACCCATTTCAAGGTTTTCCCTGATCGACATGTCCGGAAATACACGGCCGCCCTCGGGCAGATAGGCGATGCCCTTCTCCATAATGCTGTGGCTCGGCACGCCGTCCAGGGATTGTCCCATGAAGCTCACATGCCCGGAGACCGGTTTGACAAGGCCCGTGATCGTATTGAGAAGCGTCGTTTTGCCCGCGCCGTTCGCGCCTAAAAGCGCGACGATCTCAGCCTCCTCGACCTTCAGGGATACATCCCACAAAGCCTGCACGTTGCCGTAAAAGCAGTTAATGTTTTGTACTTCAAGCATCGTCATGTCAACACTCTCCTAAGTATACTTCGATGACCGTTTTGCTCGTGGTTATCTCCTGAGGTGAACCCTCGGCAATTTTCGCCCCGTGATGAAGAACGACAATACGGCCGCATATGCTCATGATTGCCTTCATGACATGCTCGATCATAATAATTGTGATGCCGGATTCGCGGATTTTTGTGACAAGCGCCATCGCATCGCCGACCTCGGAGGGGTTTAAGCCCGCCATCATCTCGTCCATCAGCAGCAGCTTCGGCTGGGTGGCAAGTGCACGGGCGACCTCCAGACGCTTCTGGTGCGCCAGCGGGATATCGGGAACCATCTTGTCGCGCTGTGCAGTCAAGCCGGTAAAATCGAGGACCTCATCCACGATCTTTGATGCCTGTGCCGCCGTATGTCCTTTTTTCCCAAACAAAGCGCCCATCATGACGTTCTGATGCACCGGCATCCCCGCAAAGTTTTTAGCTGCCTGGAACGACCGTCCGACACCAAGACGGCAGATCTGATTCGGCTTCATGCCGCTGATTTTCTTCCCATCAAAGACGACGGTTCCGGAATCCATCTGGATGGCGCCGGAAAGAAGATTAAAGAGCGTTGTCTTTCCTGCACCGTTAGGGCCGATCAATCCCAGGATTTCTCCCTCATCGACATGGATATCGACCTGGGATACGGCGGTAAGGCCCCCGAATGCTTTGCTAACGCCCGTTGCTTCAAGCATTGGCATCGTCGGTACCCTCCCCCTTTATGGAATCGCCTTTTTTCAACAAGTTTTTAACCCTCTCGTAAACCCCAACAATTCCCGTTGGCATAAACAAGATTGACAAAATCATGATTGCGCCGAAAATAATCATATAAACCTGCGGTATTGTCGTAATAAGATTATACTGCAATGTCGCAAATACTATTGCGCCGATTATCGGCCCTAAGAATGCTTTCATACCGCCGAATACGCACATCAAAACGGGCAGGAACGAAAACATCATGTTAAATGCGCTGCCAGGGTCAATATGGTTCAGCATTGTTGCCCTCACAGCGCCAACAGTACCCATCATAAAGGCGGTAATCGCGAATCCAAGGACCTTCGTTCTGGTTGTATGGATGCCAATATGTGAAGCTGCGTCTTCGGATTCTCCGATGCCGGTAAGCGCCATTCCAAACCGTGTCCGCTTGACGATAATCACAACAACCAGGGCAATCACGACCATAGCGAGCATGGCGTAAAACGCCGCCTCCGGGCCAAAATTTCTGACGTTCAGCCCGCGCTTTCTTACAATCATTATCTCATACCATGTCATCGTCGCTTTTACAAGCTCTACAAGGCAGAATGTGAAGATCGTAAAGTATACGCCTCGAAGACGGAGTGTAATGGAGCCGATTAACGCTGCAAGCCCAAAACTCACGATACCTCCAAAAAGCATGAGTACCGGAAGCGGGAAATTGGTGCTCATAAGTCCGGAGGCGTAATACCCCAAGCCTACAAACGCGCCAGACGCCAATGAAATATACCCCGTAGGGCCTGAAAACATATTCCAGGATACCGCCATGACGATATACATCATTATTGTTGAAGACAATGTAACTGCGTATGTCGAACCGAATAACGGTACAAACGCAAAGAATATGACAACTATGGCAACGACAATATATTGAAGCTCTTTTCTAAGGTTAAATTTCTTAATCATCGCTACCTCCCCAAAAGGCCCTTTGGCCTTAGTAAAAGCAAAACAAGTACCATCAGGTAATACGCCACTGTGACGAGGCTTGTATCGATAAAGCTGACAGCTTGCCCCACAATGCCTATAAGTACGCCTCCGAGAACCGCGCCGGGTATGCTGCCCATTCCACCCAAAACAACAACAATCAGCGCGATAACAGTATTCGAAATACCGATTTGTGCTGTTGGCGAGAAGGACATACCTATCAAAACACCGGCTGCTGCAGCCAGAAGCCCGCCCGCACCATAACAGATTGCCATAGTCTTGTCTATCTTGACGCCCATCATGGCCGCCGCCGTCGTACTCTGGCTGGTCGCTCTAATTGATTTGCCCATTCTTGTTTTGTTTAGGAAAATGAAAAATGCAATAATAAAAATTATGGCGATTCCAAAGCTTATGAGCCTATTAACGGCAATGGTTGCTCCTAGAATTTTGACCGGGTAACTGAAAAACTGATAACCATTGGACAAGGTACCCCATATCTTCAAACCGATGTTGGCCAGAATAAAGTACAGTCCGAACGACATGAGCATGGCGTTGGACTCAAAAGTCGCGTCATCTTTCGAGAAAATTCTCAGCCACCTGTATAGCGTTATATTGAGAACGAATCCGACAATAAACGCGGCGGGCAGACAGATGACAAACGACAGAAGCGGATGAACCCCCGCTTCTACCAGTGTACATGACGTCATGGCCGAGAACATTAAAAACTCACCGTGCGAAACGTTGAGTATCTTTCCTACGCCGTACTGTAATGTCAGTCCCATGGCAATCAGCCCGTATATTCCGCCCATAATGATGCCGTAAATTAGTATATTAACTACAGTTGACATGCTGCAAAAGCTCCTATCTGTAGAAATCGGGCTGCTTTTAAGAGAGACAGGCCGTCTAATACCCTGCTTAAGGCTCAGACGGCCTTCCCTTTCACTTAAAATTATACTAACACTGTGTCTTCCGCTTATTTATTTGGCAGGCCAAGCAGGCTTCGGATAGACGGGTTCAGCCGTCCTATTGTCGCCGACATCAATAACTTCGGCAACACCGTTTATGTACTGGCCAATCATCCCGGCCCAGGAATCAAGCGTGAGCTCATGATTTACAAACTGCATCGGGCCAAGCGAGGTTTCAATCACGTTATTGTGCAGATAATCTGCAACAACCGCGTTATCAAGGGTTCCGGTCTCTTCGATAGCGACCTGGAGCATCTCCATCGCGCCCCAGTAACCAGCAGTACCCCACCACTCCGGTCCCCAGTTGGGGTCATCAGCATAGTAAGCTGCAATCCTTTTGGCAAAGTCGGCGAATGCAGGCCCGCTGTTGACCGACCACGCGCCTTCAAACATCATGCCGTTTAACAGCCATTCCGCCTGCCTCGTCATAGAAAGACTGCTGGCTGCCTCCGGGTCCGCACATCCACGCATTCGGGTTGTAACCCATTGAAATAGCTGAATTGATCAGACTTGAATTCCAGGGGGGGTAGCAAAATGCGACGAAAGCATCTGCGCCGGAATCCATTGCCTGCGTGATAATCGGCGTCATATCGGCAAAGTCCCAGGGCGCGGCCACCTCCACAAACCCAATGCCATATTTAGGGAGTTCTTCCTTTGCGGTTTCCAGATACTCAAGGCCGTGGGCATCCTGCATGTAGGTAACAAATACTTTCTTTATGCCAAGCTCATTAAAGATTTCCGCCATTTTCGGAATCTGATGTACCGAAAAGGCTGTCGTAAAGAATATGTCCTCGTACTGATCATATAACGGCCTTGTATCGGTCCCGCCGCCTTCAGCGCCGATCATCAGATAACCGTATTGGTCGAATATGGGTGCCGCAGCCTGAAGGGCCGCTGTCGAGCAGGGTGAAAGCACGAAGTCCACTTTGTCTTGAGTCATGGTTTTAATAAGAAGGTCAGTCATGACTCCCACATCGGAGGTGTCATCGTAAACAGTTAACTCAATAAGCATCTGACGGTTGCCGTATTCTTTAACTTGGATACCGCCTGCTGCGTTGACTTCATCAACCCACATTTTGTATATAGGGCCATAGTTATAGTACTCAAATGAAACATTTTGACCAGAAAGCGGACGAACAGCGGCGATTTTAATCGTTGTTTTGCTCGGATCCTTGTCGGTATATACCTCTTCAGACGCGGCAGGAGCTGCTGAGGTTTCCGGCGCTGCTGACGAGGGGGCTGCTGAGGAGGGGGCAGGCGATGTTCCGCTTGTCTGGGCGCATCCGGCAAAGAGGCCCAATACCAATAACAGTGCGATAAGTATTCTTGGCAGAGTTTTTTTCATAGCTTTTATATACCTCCTAATTTATTGTGTCGCCATTTCCATCTGATCCCGTATTATCCCTTAAAACCCCTATGACACCACTCCCCCCAATAATGTGCCAGATAACTGTCCGAATGGAGTCCCGTTCAATACTATGTACCTGAATGCGTCGCGCCTGCCGACCGTTGGACAGACTCGTTCCTTAACCAAACATCGGCACGCATGTTCAACATAAGTGCCGATGTTTAGAAAAATCCGATCGATTAGTATTATACTTTATTCTAATATATCACGCCATATTGTTAAAGTTTATGAAAACGTTCAAAATCTGTATACGTATTATTGCAATAATCAAAAATGTTACCTGTTTTATTTGTTTATAATACCAAATATTTTCATCATTTTCAATATTTTTTTGAATTATAAGTGAAAAATAACCAATCACAAAGTATGCTGCGTCTTGACCTTGACGATCCGACCTTGCGTTATATGCTGCTGGTATCATTTTACCGCCTCGAACTGTTCGAATTTGCGGATAACTGATGTCATTATTATTTTTGATTATCCGTGATTCGAAATGCTTATCATTGTCGGACAAATAATCACTAATGTTAATTATTTACATTTTCCTTAATATGGTATATTGTTGTATCGACAGGACACTATATTAAGGAGGTATTATGATGTACAAGCCCGACGACGAAAATTTGGAACCATCTGTAGAAGAAACCGCCGTTTTATCAGAAAACGACATCAACGAACCAGACGCCCCGATAGAACAGCCTCCCGAATCGCCTGAGGATCCGCCTGTCCAGGAAAATGAATGATCGTACATAGCAAAGTATAGCAATGCAAAGCCCCGCACTGACGTGCGGGGCTTGACACGTATATGCGGGGCTTTTTTCATTTCACGATTGATGTTTAAATCTTGTTTTCGTTTCTGGCGATAATATCGTTCTGGCAGTCGAGGTTGAGTTCAACAAAGTATGCTGAATACCCTGCGATGCGCACGACGAGATCTCGGTATGTCTTCGGGTCTGCCTGAGCGGCGCGCAGCGTGTCTGTATCGACGACATTGTACTGGCACTCCAGACCACCGCTTTCAAAGTACGCCTTCGTCATGTCGCGAAGCTTCGCTATACCGTCCTCACGGCTGAGCACGGACGGATGCATCCTGAGGTTCAGGGCGATACCGTCCATAAAACGCCGGTGGTCATACACGCTCGAGGAGACAAATACAGCTGTCGGGCCGTTCTTATCTCTCGATTGGCAGGGTGAAATTGCATCTGCTATCGGTTCACCCGTCTTTCGTCCATCCGGTGTCGCCCAGGTGTGATAGCCCTGCGCAACATGGTCGGATGCGCCGTACAAGCCTGCCTTATAGACCTTTGACCGCTGACTGAAGCACTCGCTGCAGAGATCGTAATAGAGATCGACAACCCATTTGAGTTCTTCATCGGCATAGGGATCAGCATTACCAAAGTGCGGCACTTCATTAAGAATCTGCTGGCGCAGGGGCTCGTAGCCCTCCCAGTTCGCCATGGTGGCGTCGTAAAGCTCTCTTGTTGTACATTTCTTCTTATCAAAGCACATGTATTTAATGGTGGACAAACTGTCAGCAATCGTGGCAAGACCAGTCGCAGTGCCGCCGTAAGAATTGTATTTGCAGCCGCCTGCTGTAGCGTCCATGCCTTTTTCCATGCAGCCCTCCATTGATATGGAGAGACCAGCGTGCGGGGCATGATACGACGTCAGATATTCGGTATAGTTGTTGACGGTCACATACCATTTGAGAATATAGTTTGCCATCGCGCGAAATGCAGCCCTGACCTCATCGATTGACTTCATATCATAAAGATAACCGGTCTGCTGTTCCGCCTGTCTGCCGTTCCACGGATTGATGCCGTTATTGATGGCCATATCAAAGATGACGCCGTAGTGGACGCTCGCGTGCGGCGCGTGGACGCCGTTTGGTGCCGGATAGTCGTTGCCTGAACCGACGATTTCCTGGCAGCCGATAATACTGTAATCTCTGGCGTCGCGGAGTTCAAATCCCAGCTCACCCTGCAAGCCGGGGATGATAATATCATCATTCTGGAAGAGCGGCAGTCCGCCGACCAGCTTCGAGGTTTCAAGCGCAACTTCCCAGAGCGCGTCAGGTGTATTCTTGTTGATGCGCAGAGAAATAGTCGGGTCATGGAGCTTCAGACGTCCGACCGTCTCCAATACCATATAGGTAATTGGATTTGTCGCGTCCTCTCCTGTGTCACGGCCTAAGCCGCCGATTGTTGTATGCTGATACGTGTTGCCGATACCTGTCGTCTGGGCGAGTTTTCCGGGGAATCCGCCATAGAAGCAGTTCGCCTTCAGGAAGAATGCGTCAACAATTTCCTGCGCCTCATCCATGGTCAGAAGGCCTTCTTTCAGGTCTTTTTCTAAATACGGCCAGAGGTACTGGTCAAAACGGCCGAAAGCAGGGGCGGGATAGCCGCCTTCAATTGCCAGATAAAGCTGATACATCATCGTGCCTTGGCATGCTTCCCAGAAGTTACGCGCCGGATTTTCGGAAATCCACGTCAAGCCATCGCCCATTTTCATGAGCTCGGCCTTGCGCTTTTCATCTTTGCTTTCGGCGGCTTTATCGTAGCAGGCCTGGCCATAACGTTTGACCATGATGATTGCTGCGTCGCAGGCAATCGTCGCCGATTTATAAAACATATATTTACTGACATCGTCGCCCATCAGGTTTCCTTTGCGGGCGTCCATCCAATCCTGCGCCTGCTTGCGGATGGCCTTATAACCGACATTGATGATTTTTTCAAAGCCGGGTGTCAGGTGACCGACCGGGATGCTCATGAGACCAATGCCATGGGGTTGGTAATCGGAGGCTTCCAGTCGCATAAAATCGTCATAACCGTCAGGCTGCCATGCGTCCGCTGTTACGCCAACCCTGTTGTCCACCCAGAAGTCTGTAATGGATCGTAGATCCTTCAGGTCTTGGGGTGAAATCGTCAGTCTGAGTTCCTCGCCTTCGGGGTTATGGTACAGTCCGTCTGCCTTAAGTGTCCACGTGTTTTCCACATCGGTAAACATGACCCAGCCGGAGCCCATCCAGTCGGGATTAGCGCCGGAGCCGCAGAAGGTTTTCGCCTTATTGCCGACAATCAGCTCAAAATCTTCGACGCGAACGGTCATATTCGCACAGACGTCATAAGTACCCATCGGTCTCTTTATAATCGGTACTACATGTTTATTTTTCTTATAAGATTCCGTGAGAATGAGTGCGCGCTCCGCGTCTGTTTGGATAATCCTGTCACGGATGAGCTCACGCATGTGCCATATACGGTCGGTTGCTGGCCTGAATTGATACATAAATAGCGCCTCCAAAAGTTGGGATGATATCAGCCGAACTCATCAATTATGTTGACGAATCCAACTAATATGTAGCATGATACCATTATACACGACGTGTGAATTTGTGTCTACCCCGGCATGCTATTCAAATTTTGTATCAACATATGCCTCATTTGCACAATTGGATCTTGACGGAATCCGGTTTTCGTGCTATGGTGTCTCTCAATCACATATTGATAAAGGCTATGACGAAAGAGAGTACCTGTTTTCGAACGCGCAGAGAGAAGATGTAGAGCGCTCAAGCGCTTATGGTGTAAATCTTCGGGGAGAAAACAGCGAAGCAGTTTCCGAGCTTTGGACCGAAAAGAGAAATACGCAGTATTTCTTGAAGGAAACACGAAGTGCTTTCCTTTGGAGACTTCAACGGAATTCCGGCCGTTATTTCGGAAGCGATATCTGACAGTGCTCTTAAAGATGACTGTCATGTATTGGCAGAGTGCAGAGATTTTCTCTGAATTTAGGTGGTAACACGATCTATTCGCCCTAAACTGGTTTTTAACCGGTTTAGGGCGTTTTGTTTTTAAGAAAGGGATGTAAACAATGTTGGAAATTGAAAAGTCAAATAGATTAGATCACGTTCGTTATGATGTCAGGGGTCACGTGGCGTTAGAAGCAGAAAAGCTGACTAGGCAGGGCATCAATGTATTGAAGCTGAATATCGGCAATCCAGCGCTTTTTGGTTTTAAAGCACCGGAATATATCAGCAAAACAATGACGGAGCAGCTGTCCAGCGCAGTCGCCTATTCGGACTCGAAGGGACTTCTCTCCGCGCGGCATGCAATCGCCGATTACTGTAAGCTCAAAGGTATTCCAAATGTCGGCGTAGATGACATTTATACAGGAAACGGCGTCAGCGAGCTGATCGTTTTGGCAATGCAGGGTCTATTGAACCACGGCGATGAGATCCTTGTCCCGACACCGGATTATCCGCTTTGGACTGCAGGCGTCACACTGGCCGGAGGGAAGGCCATACATTATATTTGTGATGAACAAGCGGAATGGAACCCCGACATCGGCGATATCAAAAAGAAAATCACTGCCAGAACAAAAGGCATCGTCATCATCAATCCGAATAACCCGACCGGCGCGCTGTATCCCAAAGCGCTTTTAGAGCAAATCGTTGAGCTTGCGAGGCAAAACGGTCTTATAATTTTCGCCGACGAGATTTATGACCGTCTTGTGATGGACGGTCTCGAGCACACCTCTATCGCGTCTCTTGCACCGGACCTCTTCGTCGTCACCATGAATGGTTTATCCAAATCCCACATCATCTGCGGTTTCCGCTGCGGCTGGATGTGCCTGAGCGGCGATAAATCCGGGGCGCAGGACTACATTGACGGGCTCACGCTCCTGTCATCAATGCGGCTTTGTTCAAACGTACCCTCCCAGCTTATCATTGAGGGCGCGCTTGAGTCCGTCGGTCAAACAGACGAATCTTTGCTGCCTGGCGGGCGGCTTTATGAACAACGGCGTTTTATTACAGATGCTCTAAACAGCATTCCGGGTATCAGCGCCGTCAAGCCAAAAGCAGCGCTGTATATCTTTCCGAAGATAGATGCCAAGCGGTTTAATATCAAAGACGATGAAAAGTTTGTCCTGGACTTCCTGCAAGAAAAGCATATTCTCATCATTCACGGCAGCGGCTTCAATTGGATGGAGCCAAATCATTTCAGAATCGTCTATCTCCCGGAAATCAACGACCTGAAGCGCGCAACCGACAGTCTCGCTGATTTTCTGACTTATTACAGGCAGTAAATCTGTATTCTTCTTTCTATATCCTGTTTTCGTGCCGAGCGATGATGTCGTTTTGCAGATCGTGTCCGAGCTCCACAAAGTAGGCGGAGTAGCCGGCAATGCGAACGACGAGGTCGCGGTAGGTCATTGGGTCGGCTTGAGCGGCTTTTAGCGTCGCTGTGTCGACGATGTTGTACTGAACTTCCATGCCGCCGCTTTCGAAATATGTCTTTGTCATATCGGCTAGCTTCTTAATACCGTCTTCGCGGGAGAGTACCGACGGGTGAATCCGGAGGTTTAACGCGATGCCGCCGAGGAAGTGGTGGTGGTCAAAGCTGCAGGTTGAGATGAAGACAGCTGTCGGACCATTATTGTCTCTGGACTGGCAGGGCGACATGGCATCAGCTATGGGCTCGCCGAAGCGTCTGCCGTCGGGCGTAGCCCAGGTCAGATAGCCCTGCGCCACGTGATCGGACGCGCCATAAAGACCGGACTTATAGACCTTGGAACGGGCGCTGTAGCATTCCTTGCAGATCGTGTAGTACAGATCGACGCACCATTTAAGCTCCATGTCGACATATGGATCGGCGTTTCCGTAATGCGGGACTTCGTTTATGACCTGCTGGCGCAGAGGCTCCCAGCCCTCCCAGTTTGCCATGACCGCGTCATAAAGCTCTTTTGTCGTGCATTTCTTCTTATCAAAGCACATGTATTTGATGGTGGCCAGTGAGTCTGCAAGCGTGGCGAGGCCTGTCGCAGTGCCGCCGTAGGAGTTGTATTTGCAGCCGCCCTGCACGGCATCCCTGCCATTCTCCATGCAGCCGGTCATAGAAATGGACAGTGCGGGCTGCGTTGAATAATACGGCGAAATATATTCGGCATAGTTGTTGGCAGAGATGAACATTTTCAAAATATAGCGGCCCATCTTCTCAACAGCGTCCCGGACGTCCTCAATAGAATTCATCTCGTAGAGATACCCTGTTTTCAGACTGGCCTGTTCGCCGTTGAACGGGTTTAATCCGTTATTTATAGCCATGTCGAAGATAGAACTCCACCAGACGCTGGCATGCGGCGGATAGATGCCGTTTGGCGCCGGGAAATCGCAGCCGCAGCCGACAATCTCCTGGCAGCCGATAATGCCGTAATTGCGGGCGTCTTTTAGCTCGAAATTCAATTCCGCCTGGAGACTCGGAATAATGACCTCGTCGTTTTGGAAGAGCGGCAGCCCGCCGACCAGTCTCGACGTTTCAAGCGCACACTCCCAGAGCTTATCGGGCGAGTTCTTATTGATGCGCAAGGAAATTGTGGGATCATGCAGCTTAAGCCTGCCGACAGTCTCAAGAACCATATAGGTGACGGGATTCGTCGCATCCGCTCCGGTTTCCGGGTCAACGCCGCCGATGGTGGTGTGCTGATAGGTGTTGCCGATGCCGGTCGTCGCGACAAGCTTGGCCGGGCCGGCATTATAGTAACAGTTCGCCTTCAGGAAGAACGCGTCAACGATTTCCTGCGCCTGATCCAGCGTTAACGCGCCGCTTTTAAGATCTTTTTTTAGGTATGGCCATGTCCATTGGTCGAATCGGCCGAGCGAGGGCGATGGGATCCTTGTTTCTATTGTAATCAGCAGCTGATATAGCATAATACCCTGCACGGCTTCCCAGAAGCTACGCACGGGATTTTCGGAAATCCACATCAGACTGTCACCCATTTTTAGAAGCTCCGCGCTGCGTGAGGCGTCCTTACATTCGGCAGCCTTGTCAAAACAGGCCTGCGCGTACCGTTTTATGAGAAGAATCGCCGCGTCACAGACAATGACGGCAGACTTGTAGAACATAAACTTCTCAACGTCCTCGCCCATCAAATCGCCGCGGTGCGCGTCAATCCAATCCTGCGCCTCTTTGCGGATGGCCGCGTAGCCGGTATTGATAATCTTGTCATAACCGGCAATCAGATGCCCGGGAGAGAGCACGGTCATACCCATGCCACCTTCAGCATAGCTTGAGACATTGAGCCTTTTGAGCTCATCAAAGCTGTCCGGCTGCCAAGCGTCAGCGATCGTGGTAATTCTTCTGTTTTTCCAATAATCCTGTATAGAAGCGAGCGTGTCGAAATCCTCCCGACTGATACAGAGCCGGATTTGCTCACCCTCGGGATTATGATACAGCCCGTCTTCCTTCAATATCCATTCGCCATTTTTAATGGGTTCAAGAAACCAACCCTGGCCCATCCATTCGGGATACTGCGGGCTGCCGAAGAAATTTGGGCTTTTGTTCCCGATAATGATCTCGAAATCCTCAAAAAGCACTGTCATCTTTGAACAGAGCTCATAGAGCATGAGCGGCCGCTTGATAATCGGCACAACATTTTCGTATTTTTTGCTCGCTTGTGTCCAGATAAGCGCTCTTTCGGAATCTATTCTGAGAACTCTGTCACGGATGAGTTCTCTGAGTTGATTGATACGGTCTGAAGCAGGTTTAAATTCATACATTCGTACTACCTCCACTATATATCAATTTATTTTCTATAATAATATTTGAGAAGTCTTGCTGAATTATATTATACATCATTCAACGCGCGATGTCATTCGGGTATCTATATAAGAAAAACACAGGCATAAGCTTTTTATGCTTAGCCTGTGCAAGAATAGTGCGGGTAAAAGAGATATAGTGAAGATTAGTGCACAATCGCCTGTAGGACGGAAATCAATATGCCGTTAAATTTATCGACCGACGTATCCGTTC
This sequence comes from uncultured Eubacteriales bacterium, assembly GCA_942492735.1. Taxonomy (GTDB): domain Bacteria; phylum Bacillota; class Clostridia; order Oscillospirales; family Oscillospiraceae; genus Sporobacter. Next base: position 1,278,203 of record OW818648.1, on the reverse strand, counting down.
GGGATGAAAAGATTGCGGGTACTTTCAGACCTTGAGCTGTCCCGGCAGTTTTCAAATGCGCGAAATAGTGCAGCGATTTCGTAAATATATTTCCTGCAGCAAGATCCGGCATAATGAGGATATCGGCTTTGCCCGCCACGTCGCTTTTTATGTTTTTATGGCGCGCGGCTTCCATTGATACGGCGTTGTCAAGACCGAACGGGCCATCCACGATGCAGCCCTTAATCTGGCCGCGGTCACTAGCCTTTGCTAGCATCGCCGCTTCGATGGTCGACGGTATCGCCGGATTGACGACCTCTACAGGTGCCAGAACGGCCACTTTCGGAACCTCGCAGCCGAGCTGTTTGGCTAGTCGTACGCCGTTGTTGATAATCTTTATCTTCTCCTCGTACGTCGGGGCAATATTGATAGCGCAGTCGGTCATGATCATGAGGCGGTTCTCGGACGTATACTCACAGACCGTCGCCTGAGACACTAGCGCACCTTCTTTTATAAAGCCGTATGCTTTGCTGAAAAGCGCTTTCAGGAATGTCGACGTCTGCATAATTCCCTTCATCGGAATATCCGCCAAGCCGTCAACGACCATCTGCATGGCTTTTTTGGCACAGGCGGTCTCGTCCGGCTCCTCGATGATTTCATAATCAGCCGGATCTTCGCCGTACTCTTGAAGTAGCTTTTTTATCTCTTCGGTTTTACCGATCAGAATGGCTGTGATGATACCGGCTTTTTTGGCCTGCACAGCTGATGATAGCGCGTCGTCATCATGAGCAGCAGCGAGCGCGACCTTCTTTTTAATGCCGCTCTTCACGATAAAATCCTGTATCTCATCAAACGTCTTAAACATTATTAGTCCTCCAGCACCTTTATTTCTTCTTCTCCAGCCAGTCCGGCATAAGCGCCGAGCGCTAACGCCTGCATCTCAAATTCACCGGGATAGGCGACGACCGGGGCAATGTAACCGCAGTAATCTATGACAGTCCTCTGGACGTATTCCGAATTGACCATGCCGCCGGTCAGAAGGATGGCGTCAACCTTACCTTTGAGAACGGTTGACATCGCCGCAATCTCCTTGCACACCTGATACATCATGGCATCAAAGCACTCCATATATCTCGTGTTGCCGGCGAAGCCTTCCTTCAAAACAATGCGCATATCGCTTTCACCCAAATACGCCATCATACCGCCGTTACCGTTTAATTTCTTATGCATTTCCTTTTGCGTATATTTACCCGAATAGCACGTGTCAACAAGTGTACCAACCGGCAGACCGCCGGTGCGATTGGTAGAAAACGGGCCGTCTCCTTCAATGCCGTTGGTCGCATCTACCATGCGTCCCTGCTTATGCGCGGCGACGGTAATACCGCCGCCCATGTGGACAACGACGAGGTTCAGCTTGTTATAATCGAGACCGTTCTTTTTCGCGTGCTGCTTACCGCAGGCGCGGTGGTTCAGGGCATGAAAGCTTGAGCGGCGCGGCATTTCCGGCAGTCCGGAGTAGCGGGCGAGCGGTTCGAATTCATCGGTAACAGGCGGATCGACAACCATGGGTATTGCCTTTCCCTCATGCGCCATCGCATAAGAAACAAGCACACCGATATCGCAAGCGTGGCGGCCGAAGCTGCCGCTCCTGACTTCCGACAGCATCAATTCATTAATCCGGTAAGTCCCGCCGACAAGCGAGCGCGAATGTCCGCCGCGGCTGACAACAGCATCCACAGCTTTATAGTCAATACCGTTTTTCTTCAAAAATTCATTTATCTTATCAAATCGATACTGGTACTGGTCAAGGATCGCATCATACTGATTGATCTCCTCAACCGGATGCTCCAGATTCTCATTTAAGATACATTTCTCGTCTTCCCAGTAGGCCAGCTTGCTGGATGTCGAGCCCAGATTCATCACAACGATTTTAAACATACTTTATCCCCTTATCTTTGTCATACACCGACACGGTCTGTCTGATACCGCGCGCATTAGCCCATGCTATTACATATTCTGATTTTGGTCAATACATAGCTCCTCATTTGTATGCCGCTTCAGCCAACTTTGACGATAAGGCAAGCCGTTTTCGTCAGTCGCTGCGTATATATGTGTCAATGTTTTCGTTTTCATCGTTTTTTATACGACCCATCCGATATCAATAAAAATGTAAAAGAAGGCGAGCAACTAAAAAATCGCCCGCCTTCAAATTTATGGATTCTTTTTTTGTTATGTGGCTTTACAGCACACAGGAGAAGCCGCCGTCGATCTTGATGTCGGCGCCGTTGACGTAGTCGGACGCCTTGGATGCAAGAAACACGACAGTACCCATAAGATCGTCCAGATCACCCCAGCGGCCAGCAGCGATTCTAGAGGTGATATGGTTGTAAAATGACTGGTCCGCGCTGACGGCGATATTCATTTCTGTCTGAATAAAGCCCGGGCAGATGGCGTTGCACTGGATGTTGTACTCGCCGAGCTCGTTGGCAAAATCCCTCGTGATGCCGATAACGCCGTGCTTGGCGGTGACATAGGCGGGGCATTTCTTGTCGCCGGCGTAAGAAAGCGCAGAACCGATGTTGATGATCTTTCCGCTGCGCTGTTTGACCATGACCTTGGCGACCTCATGGCCGAGGAAATAGACGGCTTTCAGCTGAAGATCGAGAACGCGGTCATACGCTGAATCGGGGAATTCAAGAAAGGGCGCGAAGTGATTCATGCCCGCGTTATTGACAAGGATGTCGATCCGCCCGTATTCCTTGAGGCAGCCTTCCACGACTGAATTTATATAAGTCTTGTCTGTAAGATCTCCTCTGATAAAGGCGACTCTGCGGCCTTCGGCTTCGATCAGCCTTTTGACGTCGGCTGTGTCTTCTGTGAAATGAGGAATGTAGATATCAGCACCGGCTTTTGCAAAGGCAACCGCATAACCCATACCCAGTCCCTGATTGGCACCGGTGACAATGGCTACTTTGCCTTTTAAGCTGAAATAATCCATGGAGAAGGATGCGATTTTATCAAGTGCGCTCATGTTTAACCTCCATAACGCCGAATTGCGGCGTTAGATATTGAGCGGAAAGCTTGCTTTCCGCCTTTATAAAGCCTTCGGCTTCGACATAACTTCATGGATCGTTTTTGCGATGCCTTCGGGATCCAAACCGTAGAATTTGTAGATCGCATCAGGTTCGCCGAGGACTGCAAACTTATCGGGCAGGCCGATACGCTTGAATTTTCCGGAGAAGCCGGCTTCGCACAGAACTTCCGCAACGCTGCCGCCCAGGCCGCCGTTGACGGAATGCTCTTCAACGGTAAAGATGTTGCCTGTTTCACGGGCGCATTTGAGGATCATATCGACGTCAAGCGGCTTGACTGTATGCATATCGATGACGCGCGCATTGATGCCATGCTTATCTTTTAGAATTTTTGCGCCCATGAGGGACCAGTAAACGGAAGAGCCGGCCGAGATGATCGTCAGGTCATTGCCGGGGAGCGTTTCAATGGCCTTGCCGATGACAAACTCATAGTCGTTGTCGGCATAAACATTTGGGGAACCGCCGCGATCGATACGGATAACCATTGGTCCCTTAAAGGTTAAGGACTGACGGATAACCTTGCAGCACTGCGCCGCGTCAGCAGGCACGACGACGGTGAGGTTCGGGATCGCATGGTACAATGCCAGGTCGGCGATGCAGTTGTGGGTTGGGCCGCCGCCTGCGGTCACACCGGCGTGTGTGCCGATGAGGCGGACATTGACGTCGTTATATGCAATATCCGTGTGGATCTGGTCGGCCGCGCGCAAAGACAGGAAAGGACCGAATACCTGTGAATAAACAACCTCACCCGACAGGGCAAGTCCGGCGGAAGCGCCGACCTGGTTCGGCTCAGCGATGCCAAAGTTAAAGCATCTCTCTGGATACTTCTTAAGCAGCTTACCAGCGCTGGAGGAGGGGGCGACGTTATCTGTATAGGTAAACACGAAATCCAAGCCCTCTTCAGCCATTCTAAAAAGCTCTTCGCCGTAGGCTTCACGGGCGTTACTCAGCATCTGGTCAAAATCGAAAGTCGTTTTAACGCTCATTATTTCTTCTCCTTTTTGCTTTTCTCCAGGGAGGCAAGCGCTTCAGCGAGCTGCTCCTTGGCTATGCCGCCGCCATGCCACTTATGATTGCCTTCCATAAAGTCGACGCCCTTGCCCTTGACGGTATTTGCGATGAGGACGGTCGGCTTATGCTTTGCGGTGTTATCCACTGGCGGGATTTTGTCAAAGGCATCACAGACCTGCTGCATATCGTTGCCGTCAGCGATGTTCAGGACATTCCAGCCGAAAGCCTCCATTTTTTTGTCGAGCGGATCAATGTTCATGATTTCCTGTGTCGTCCCAGTCATCTGCAAGCCGTTCTTGTCGACAATCAGCACAAGATTGCCGAGACCGAAATGACCTGCCGACATGATGGCTTCCCAGTTCGTGCCCTCATTGAGCTCGCCGTCGCCGACCAGAACAAAGATGCGATAATTCATCTTCTGCTTCCTGGCCCCGAGTGCGTAACCCACGGAGATGGGCAGACCGTGGCCGAGGGAGCCCGCGGAAACTTCGATCTGCTCACAGTACTTTCTGTTGGAATGCATGCCGAACTTCGCGGTGTCCAGTGTTTCGAAATGTTCGATCATGTAGTCCGTCGTGTAAGCGCCAAGATCGGCAAAAATGGTATACAGCGTCTCGCTGCAGTGACCCTTGCTCAGGATAAAGCGGTCGCGGTTCTCGTTGCAGACATCAAATACACTGTAGTTCATATATTTGTAGTACGCTGCCACGGCGACCTCGACCATCGACAGCTCGCCGCCGAGGTGACCCATGCCGATGTTGTGGATAAAGTTCAAAAGATTATGGCGGACTCTGTAGCTCGCCTCTTCCAATTCCTGGACAGTTAATTTTTTCTCACTCATAAGGGGTTCTCCTTATTCAAATTTGTTGCATTCGATGAGTATCTTGACATATTTGCCGGAAATCTGTGCTTTGAAAGCTTCCGCCGCGTCATCGATCGCGTATACCTGCGACGTGAACTCCTCAAGCTGGAATCTGGGGAATATCTGCCAGGCACGCGGGAAAGCATAGGGTGAAACATACATGCCCGTCAGGGTCAGCTCGTTGGCGTAAAGAAATTTGTAAAGATTCAGAGGCATCTCAAAGGTATTGGGGTACATGGCTGCGTAGATGAGCTTGCCGCCAAAGGCGGTGATGAACGGCAGGTCATAGACGGCTCTTGTGGAACCGGAGCAGTCAATAACGACATCATAGCCTCTCCCGCCCGTCAGCTCCATCGCTGCTTTTTTTACATCGACGGCCATCGGATCGATGACATGCTCCGCGCCGTATTTAATCGCCAGCGCGCGGCGTTCCGCAATTGGCTCAACAAGTGTCAGGCTGGCCGCGCCCATCATGTGAACCGCTTGCGTCGCGAGAAGGCCGATTGGTCCGCCGCCGACGATGATGACACGCTGACCGATCTTCATCTCGATTTTGTCCATCAGACGGACCGCAACAGACACAGGCTCCAGAATACAGGCTTCCTTGAGGCTGATATTGTCGGGCATTTTATAGACCTGTGATTCATGCCATACAACGTACTCGCTCATGCCCGGGTTGTTGGATTCATTCGCGTGCTCGCAGAATTGCTGTTGTCCGTTCTGGCAGTAATAGCATGTCCCGCAAAAATGGAGAAAATTCCCCGCGACACGGTCGCCGATTTTCAATCCTTTTTTGGTCGCTTTGGCGCCTAACTCCGTAATCACACCGGAGACTTCATGACCAAGCCCGAACGGAACTTCCCAACCAAAAATATTTTCCACCAGGTGTGGATCAGAACCGCAAATAGCGCAATATGCGACCTTGATGCGCACATCTTCAGGTCCGACCGGCTGCATGGGTATATCCACGACTTTTACCTGACCGCGCTTGGATTCGTCCGGATCTCTCAGACTACCGACTTTAACGACAGTGATCGACTTCATTTGTATTCCTCCTTTAGGGTCTTTTCTATTGAATCATTATATTATATCCACTGCTGCATATTCAATCGTCTTTGAGGACACAATTGTCCGGTTTGTGTCCGTTTGCAATAACCGGACGAAATCATGCTTGTACCAAAAAATTATTATTGATATAATAAATTATCAAAACGCATCATACAACGGATTTGGAGGGGTCGTATATGGACAAGGGCGGCAAAAGCAGCCTGTATATACCGTTTCAGATTCCGATACAAATGTCGGACTATGACCTCTCAGTTAAATATTTGGAGAAGCTCGACGAGACCTGCGTCGAATTTACGCATACCCACTTAAATTACGAAATCTATTATATTCTCGAAGGCCGGATGCGCATGCGTATCGGTGGGCAAGAGCACCTTCTCCTGCCGAACCGGTTTATCCTCATACCGCCGGGCGTATCCCACGGTGCCGTCTACGATCCGGATGAGCCAAAGGTCTACGTGGTCTTTGTCTACAGCATCCATCAAAACTCAGAGGCGCTCTCCCGCCGCCGCTCGCCCGAGCATGAATTTGTGCGGCGGCTGGAGAACGCGTTGAAAGAAAAACTCTATGTAATCGCCGAGGACACAAACAACTGCGGCGGGATTCTCTCAGCGCTCCAGCACGAGGCGACCCAGAAAGAAATCGGCTGGCAGATCATACTCGTCGATTACTGCCGCGAATACTTCATAAAACTGCTGCGCAATGTCCTTACGGATAATCCGGCCGATGAAATAACGCCGGATGCCGGCCAGAAAAATATGGCGATTGAAATTACGAAATACATGCATGAACATTACCACCAAAATATTTCACTCGAAGATGTGTCAAAAGCCTTCCACATCACCCCGCGGCATGTGACAAGGATATTCAGTGACTATTTCGGTACAAGCTTTCGTAAAACGCTCAGCATCTATCGCCTGAATTATGCAAAAAACTACCTCAGCACTACCGACAAATCAGTTGAGGAGATTGCCGAGCTCGTCGGCATCTCAACCCCTCAGACGCTCTACCGTTTGTTCAAGGAAAACGAGGGCATGACCATCTCCGAGTACCGTAAATATCACAAGCAGGTGTAAGCCAATAAACTATTTTACGAGGCCAGCCGGAATCGGCTGACCTCGTATTTTTTGTGACGCCATATATTCATTGAGCTTACGCGATGTCTTCTTCCTCATTTGCAACACCGATGACGACGACATTCAGCAGGCTGAAATCGGTCATCAGATTGAGTTCAAAAGGCTCGACGTCCTTGCCGTTTATTTTGTATACCCGGACGCGCGGCCTCAGGCAGAATAACTCAAAGTTTTCGAGAACAATCGCCGTACAGCCATTGGAGAGCTTGATTGTCGTTCCTATCGGGTAAGGAGCGACCTTTCGAATAAATGTTGCGGCAATCTCGGGATCAAAGGCCGTTTCTAAGCCGCCCATAATATATTCGATCCCTTCAGATGGGCTTAATGCTTTTCTGTAAGGACGCTCTGACGTCAGCGCATCATAAATATCCGCAACAGTAATGATTCTGCCAAATAATGAGATGCTTTTCCCGCGCTTGGCACGCGGATAACCCAAACCGTTGAATTTCTCGTGGTGGTCGATAATACCGCTGTAGCTGGCACTTGGCAGTCTAAATTTTTCAGTGGCATAATTGTATCCGAGCTGTGAATGTTTCTTCATCTCAGTGAATTCTTCGTCAGTCAGGATAGCCGGTTTGTTGACAATATTCTTGTTGATAAAAACTTTTCCGATATCGTGTAATATCGCACTCAACCCAAGCCTTGAAAGAGTAATGCGGTCGAGGTTCATTGCGATACCGGTCACAATCGATAGGACAGCCACATTGACCGAATGCAGGTACGTATAATTATCAAAGCATTTCAGATCGATCATGTTGACCATCATGTTTTTATTTGAAAGCAGCTCGTCAACGATGCTGTCAACCTGCCGAGAGATTTCGTCTGATCTTTCTTTGGGATCTTTCGTATCTTTGACTTCAACAAATATTTTCTTGATGCCATACATGGTTTCTATTCGCAGCTCATCACTGATGGTGTTGATAATTTCAATATCCTTTGACAGGTCATCATTAATATAGACGCCCGGGAAACTCAGTATCTTGATTCTGTCAATAAGTATTTTATTCAGTACGACACCTTCAACGAGCAGCCTTTCGCTGTTGACGCCGTACAGAGTCTTTGCAATCTGCATGCCTACACGCAGACAACTTGCCGGTACAAATCTCATATGTTATCCCCCTGAAGCAGCCTCTTTAGTACATGCCGCCTTTATCGTTTGATGTATCATATATCAATATGAATCGTCTCGGGTATACGGTTATCTTATTTGGTTTTACGTAAAAGGGCATGGAGGTATCTGAAAAAGGGTTTTGGGTTTTTAAAACGGAAAATTCCTTCTTTTCCGATGATGAGGGTCTTTACGCCGCTTGCAGCCTTCTTTATTTTTTTATGTTTCACGAGGCTCAGCACGGACAGCAGTCCCTGCGGGAAAAAAACCATGATCCGATTCGGCTGATACGGGATTTGCTCCGGCGTCATCGCCGTATGTTTGTTTTGAAGGATTTTTACATAATTCCCGAAGAAGTCTGACCGCGCAATGAAAAGCAGCGGCATACTCCCCCAGAACCGCGGATTGATTTCAATGAGTGTTTCGCCTTTAAACTCAACCATCGCCATGCCGCGCCAATTGAGTGCACGGAGCAGCCGGTACGCCGCCTGAGCCAGTGGGACATTGACGATACTTCTGCAGGCGGCGCTTGGCCCGCCTGAAGTCGGGTATTCCAGCAGCCGTTCGTGCACGATAAAATCCACCAGCTTTGATTGCTCGTCAAGGAGCATGGAGACACCTATGGACGGTCCATCCACATATTCCTGCATAATCAGGTTGTCCGCGTACTGTGTCATAAACGGCGCCGCAGCTTTTAATTCAATGTCATGACGGATGATTCTGTATCGTTCAGCGGGCTTCAGGTGAACATTTTCAGATACATTCAGCTTCGCGATCATCGGAAAGCTTGGCTCTGTCAGTATCTTCGGCACTTTAATGCCAAGCTCTGATGCCAATTGCAGCAGATATTTTTTATTTCCGGCTTTTTCTATGTTATCCTGCGAAGACAGCAGGTATTTGATATTCGGCTGAATCGTATTGACCGCTGCCATGATGATTGGATTTCCTGCAATGAGAATATCCTCTCCATTGTAACCAGCGCATATATCTTCTAATTGTCTATCTGCCGCTTCACGGCTGATATAATGTATTTTTTTCAGTTTACCCGCATTGAGCGGCCTGTCGGTATCAAAGCAAAGCCCATGCACTTCGTATCCGGATTTCACCAGATTGTCTATTGCCGGTACCGTCATTCTTTTATCGGTGCTGTCTATGATAATCCGCATTCTCATGCCCTCGCCGTCTGCCGGCTTGTCTAAAATTTAAAACGGTAACATGCTGATATATTCTCGGCGTGGTACATTTTTTCTCGTGCCGGCTGAAACATCACAGTGAAGTTCTTCATATAGGAATTTTTTAATGTCATCCGCCGTCACCGGATCGGCACTTTTACTCATATGCTCTACCATGCTGTATTTCTCATATGCCAAATAATACGGGTGCTTTTTATACTGCTTATGATAGGATTTTCCGAGAACCTCACGTCTTAGAAATTCGCTGTAATCTGCTTTTGTCAGTGTCATTGTCAGCATTTCACCGTGCGTCAATGACTGATCCGGTTTGAATGTGTTGTTTTTATAGCCGATAACGTAATCCTTTTGATCAAGACTGCGGAGTTTTTCAATATAGTCAGCGCCTGTATCAATATCTTCAAACGGGCTGAGCTTCCTGAGTGCGCTCACCGTTATGACGCGGTAACCGTTAGCCCCGAGGCGCCTCAGGTACTCCTCCAGCCCGTGCCCCACCGGTGTCATCAGAGACATGTTATACCCGTCTTTGTGGAAAATGATCTGCCCGTTCATCGCCCCGGGGTCCGCTGTCAGCACCTTCTCCAGCGGTGCGACCATTTTTTTGATATCGGCTTCATAATCTCCTGTCGACGGCAGCCAGCCGCCACCGTCGAAGCTTGCCGCCAGATAATCATAACCGGCAAGAGCATAGGCATCGTATGCATTATACCCGTCGGGAATCCTGTCTATATAATGCGGCGGCCGCGAAAATTTCATGGTGTAATGATGCTCATGCTCGATATATTCATGCAGGCGCGCGAGGTCGCCGACGACCTCACTGAGTTTCCGAAAATGAAATCTGCTCCCGTAAACCACTTTATTCGGTCCAAAAAGGATGTGTCTGTACCCATGGTTTGAAAGCTCATGACCGCCGGCGATCAGTTTCTCGATGATGCTCGGCTGGGTAAATGCGCCTGCAAACGCGTCCTTCCCGTACTGGGGATAATGGTCGTGCATGGTGCCGCCCCAGGTTGCGGTATGGATTTTCCCGGAATGATCGGGATAGTTCTCCTGCGTTGAGCCGATGATGTTGAAGGTTCCCGTCGCGCCGAAAGATTTAAGTATTTCCATAAGAAGCTCGGTCAGCGAATTGTTCTCTCCGAACTTCTCGTTCTTCGGATTGGGCGGCAGATTCATCGGGCCGTCGTCAAAAGTCATGGCAACGACGCGTTCATTCTTAACCGGTGCAAACCGTTCCATTCTTCTGACGGGGGAGAGGTATTTGCCCGCCTCTTCTTTTTTCTTTTCTTTCAGTACCCTATTTACTTTCCTTGCGTACTCGTATAACTTCATAGGAATCTCCCTTGATTTTATTGCTTAAATCATAAAGCAGACCGAATGATATTGCTGCAAGCTGCTTGATATAGTACCTCGCACGTCTTTTCCTATGGTTTTTCATATTATTGTATCTGATTTTCGTCATCGACGATTTCCTAAAAAAGATGCTGTCTGGGTTTTGGAGCGCTTCCTTCAAATCATCAGAGGCTGATGTCATATAAACGCTCTTAATTTCCGATTTGGTGTGCGCATCGCTTCCGCCGACGCGCAGCTTATCTGGAAATCGAGTCTCCAGTACTTTGCTGAGCTGATTGGCCTTTTTGTTTTTATAACTCGAATTAATTCTGGCATTGATGAGTTCATAGCCGTCGAGACGCTCAATAAACGATGTGTCTAAAACCGCGGAGGATTGAAGGGGATGCGCAAGAAAAAGAAGGCCGCCTTGACCTCGGACTTTTATGACAAGCTCATCGAAATCATACACCCCGCCGAACCGATTACCCTTCATCTTGCAGCTTTTCTCGATCGAATCGTCAATGAAAAGGGCCAGAATATGCCCTTTCTCCGTGCTGAACTCAGCCCCTGCGATGATTTTTATGTCAGGCAGCTTCAACGCAGCCGCCGCCATACTTCCAGCGACGGTATTGTGATCCGTTATAGCAATCGCATCGTACCCGAGCGATAGGCTCTCGTCAATAATTGATGTGATTGACTGCTTTGCGTCCGATGAATATTCGGAGTGAATATGTATGCTGATTTTCATACCGCGCCCCTTGAACTTCTTAATATAACAATTTTCGCTATTATACCATACGAGGCGTTTCTTATCAATTTTTTTCATTCTCATTACTGCGCCGCGCATAAAACCAAGAGGGAGACAAAGCCTCCCTCTTGGTGTATTTTTTTGCGTCAAACCTATTAATCCAGCGGCGGAATGGGCTTCATTCTGGAGTTGCTGCCGAAGGTCGCCTCAGGGTTATTGATGTAGCCGGAGCCGCCGCCGACAAACATGCGCAGACCTGTCACAAACTTCGACAGATCGGACGCAAAGAACAGCGCCACATTTGCGATATCGTCCGGTTTTCCGATACGGCCCATCGGGACCTCCTGATTGGCGAGATCGCGCAGGAACTCGTCTCTCTTTGACTGCGGCATATCGGGCGGGAATACCTCGTTCCAAAACGGTGTCTCGACGGCTCCGGGGATAATGCAGTTGACGCGGATGCCCCAGCGGCAGAGCTCGAAAGCCGCATTAACGGTGACGGACTCGATACCCGCCTTGGCCGCGTGATATGCATAGGTGACGAGCGGCGGATTAAACGCGCCATTGGAGGAGCAAAGCGTGATGTTGCCCGACCGCTGCTTCTTCATTTGCTCGGCAACCTTGAGGTAGCAGTAGAAATTGCCCTTGAGGTTCCTGTCCATGCAGGCGTCCCACACCTCCATATGTATATTGTCGGTGCAGAAATTACTGCCAATTTCGCCGCCGGCATACTGGGTGAAGATATCAATGCGGCCAAACTCCCTGATTATTGCATCAATAGCGGTATCTACATCTTCCGTTTTGGTGATATCCATTCTGCCGTAAAAGCGCACGTTGAAGCCCTCATCGGTCAGCTTCCTGCACAGCGCTTCACCTTTTTCGACATTGTAATCGCCTATGACGACGGTCGCACCCTCTTTGGCAAAAAGCTCGACCGTGGCCTCACCCATACCGGACGCCCCGCCGGTGACGAGGGCTATTTTATCCTGAAGCATATCTTTCATTGTCACTTCTCCTATCGCTGCGCACCTCATGGGTCGCAGGGATGATATTAAACCAATGCGGGTGGATATACCTCTGCTTCTGGTCAGCACTTGACATCCCAAAACTTGAGGTTCACATTCTCTGTGACAATTCTAGACAGCTCCTTAACATACTGCGGCGGCTGCGCAAACAGCAGCTTGCGGCTGATCCACCCGGAGCCCGCACGATAAAGAGACGCCATCGATTCGGCCATTTTCAGTGTGACACTCAAAACATCCACAACAGGGACGCCGTCCACCTCGGTCAGTCCGCCGGGGTACAGCGCTTCTGCTCCCGGTGTCAGACGCATCGTCGGTGACATGAGAGAACAGCCGGGGATGATAACCTCTGCGCCGTCGTCAATGAGCTTGCGGGCTGTGGAGATAAACGCCCGAACAGTTTCCTTTGATTGGGTCAACCCTTCTTCAAGTCCGGCATTCCAGCTCTCTATAGGGCGTTGTCCGATACAGCGGTCTTTCACGCCATATTTCGCCATATGCTCCTCGGTTTCGGGTATGTTATACGGAGAGATATGTACAATGCCGAATTTATAACCCATCAGCGTCGCAAAGAGCATCGCGGATTCGCCGATTCCAACCACTGGAATATCCAATGCCTGGCGAAGCTCCCAAAGCAAAGGGTCACCGAAGCAGTTGATGACGACAGCGTCAAATCCCTCCTCCTTTGCGTTCCGGGCAGAATAATACACCATACTCGACGCCAGATGGTCGATATATCGATAAAACGCCATATCGATAGGACCCATACCCCATTCACAGAAGCGGAAGACGATCTCCGTATCAGGAGACTTGACAAGGCCTATATTCTTTCTCATCAGGGGAACATACGCGTTTTTCGCAAAATCCCCGAAATCACTGGCTTCGATCCCGGTTGGAATGTTGACATATAGGATTTTCATACGCAACCACCCCACATGATTAATTTGGTGCAGGTCGGTCTATCTTCCCCTATTATCGATAACAGGCTTGATTTCTTTACCCGCCTGCATGTTGGCGAGCGCGTCATTGATGTCTTCGAGCTTATATTTTCCGCTGACAATATCACCGAATGCGTACTTCGACTTATGCGTCCTGATAAACTCGAGTGCTTTATAGAAATGGTGGATAATCGCGCCGCCGCTGCCGATGATCTGCAGATTTTTTTGCAGAATCGTATACGGGGTAAAGGTGACCGGCGTTGGGGATGTCTGTCCGATAATCAGATATCGGCCACCCTTTTGCACCATATCGACGCCCTCGACGAAAGCGGGTGCAAAGCCCGAGCATTCAACAACGAGCTCCGGCCCTCTGTTCTTTGTCAGCTCAAAAATCCGCGCTTTTCTCTCCAAGGGATCCTTAACCTCATCGATATCGATGACATGGTCAGCGCCGAATTTTTTGGCAAGCTCCAATCGCTCCTTCGGCGCACCCACGACGATGGTTTTCCCCGCCCCGGATTCCCGCGCCAGAATGAGTGAGTACAGCCCGACAGGCCCGGCGCCCTGAATAACAACAGTGTCCGCGAGACCGATACCGCCGAGTTTTTCAAATGCCGCGACAACGCTGCGGAAAGCGCAGGCAACACCGATGGCTTCCTCTTCTGTCAGTTCGCTCGGGATCTTGACAACCTTTGTTACGGGGATGACATATTCATATTCGGAAAAGCCGCCCATCAGCGTGGTGGGGGGGGCCATGCCGTACCCGATTCTGTGCTCACACAGCATCGGCTTTCTCAGAATGTTGCAGTAATAGCAGTCGTAGCAGTCGGCATGCGCCCACATGATGCGGTCGCCAATGCGCAGCGGCTCTCCCGCGGCGTCATGCGTCCGGCCGTTGCCGAGCTTGACGATTCTACCAATCGTTTCATGGCCCATGATGAAAGGCAACGGGGCCTTGATCCCCAGATTGCCGTGTGAAATATGTATATCCGACCCGCAGATGCCCGCCATTTCAACCTTGACAAGAATAGCCCCGTCCTGCACCTCCGGAACGATGACCTCGCGAATCTCCAGTGGTTTTCCGTATTCTGTCAGGACTGCCGCTTTACACGTCTTTGGAATTTCTGCCATTGAAAATCATTCCTTTCGCGTTTACAATACCTCCAGTTTATCTCCTCCCGTGAGCGGTGTCAATTCGATTGGCAGCCGGATGGCGCTAAATTCCGAATTTTGTGATATCAAATATACCGGCTCCCCTTAAATCGTATAATCATACGTTGCCAATAGGAGCCGAGTGGGTTAATATGATTAAATGGCAATTAGTCTGTTGATCAATCGTTGTTATTTTTGACGGAAAATACGAAACGAAAGAGGTAAGTTATATGTTTGGTTATGCTGGAAAAATGCTGTTCGTCAACCTGACGACCGGCGAACTCGAGGACAAGATTATACCGACGGAGTGGTACCATGATTTCATCGGCGGTCCTGCGCTTGGAGCGCGGATTCTATATGAATACATGCCTGCCAAGTGTGATGTTTACGGAGATGACAGCATGGTCGGTTTTGTACCCGGCCCGTTCAGCGGCTCCAATTTCTTCTGCGGCGGACGGTATTCGGTCGTCTCTAAGTCCCCCATCTACAACGGCTGGAACGACGCCAATTCCGGCGGCGACTTTGGCCCGGCCATCAAAGCCGCCGGATATGACGGCGTATTCGTGAAGGGCATCTCCAAAAAGCCTGTCTACATTTTCGTCGACAGCGGCAAAGCTGAAATCCGTGATGCCGAAAGCTACTGGGGCATGGACAGCTCCGATTTCGAAAAAGCGCTCGCAAAAGACCTCGGCATCAAGTATAGCGCATCTTACATAGGTCCAGGCGGCGAAATGATGTCACCGATGGCCTGCGTGATGAATGATTACCACCGCGCCGCCGGTCGAGGCGGAACAGGTGCTGTCATCGGCTCGAAAAAGCTGAAGGGCATCGTCGCCACCGGCAAGCTCCCAGTCGAGCTGGCCGACAAAGCCAGTCTCGTTGAGCTTAACAAAAAGCTCGCTGATTTCTTAAAGGATCATCCCATGATGGCGAATATGCGGTCCGCCGGCTCCAGCGGCGCTTTTATGCCGAACCTGATGAGCGGCGACACCTGCGTCAAAAACTACGCCGTCTCCCTTGAGGAGACAGGAAAAACGCCAGATGATTTCTCCCGCATCGGCGCGCCGAAGCTCAGCGCTGAATATATGACCGAAGGCTATTCCTGCGCAGCCTGCCCCATGCGCTGCGGGGCTATGGTGAAAATCAAAGAGGGCAAATATCTGACGGACGACTCGGTTCCCGTCGCGCGCCCCGAGTATGAAAGCCTTGGCTGGTTCGGCCCCGGCATCATGAACGAAGACCCCGAGGTTGTCATTGTCTGCAACCACCTCTGCAACGAGGCCGGCCTTGATACCATTGCAACAGGCGGTACGATCGGCTGGGTTTATGAGTGCTTCAATAAGGGCGTCTTCACAAAGGAAGAGCTCGACGGCATTGAGCCCTTCTGGGGTAACGGTGACGCCGCTGTGGAACTGACAAAGAAAATATGCAATATGGAGGGCTGCGGAAAAATCCTGGCCATGGGCTCCCGCAATGCAGCAAACCACTACGGCAAGGGCCACGAATTTCTGTTCGTCGCCAGCGGCATTGAAATCGCTGCCCACGATCCGCGCAGAGCGCCGGGCTACATCCGCACCTATCAGCTCGACCCGTCGCCCGGACGCCACGTTAAGGGCGGACTCGCCAAAGCCAACGACCGCATGTCAAAAGAGCTCCGCTACAATTACCGTATCACCGGTTATCACGATGTACAGGAGATGTCCGTGACGGAGTACATCAATTCCTCCGGGCTCTGCATTTTCACAGCCCGTGTGTTCCCTGGCAATGCGATATTTGACGCTTACAAATACGTCACCGGCTACGACATGGGCATGCGCGACCTGCGGTTCTTCGGTATGCGCTCCTTCACCATCCGGTGGGCGTTCAACCTGCGCGAAGGCCTCACGCGCGACGACTTCACCATTACCGACCGTATGGCCGGGCGGCCTGCGCTCGAGGGCGGCCCGACGAAGGGTATGACGCTCGACGAGGTGCGCCTGGGCGATAACTTCTACAACGCCATCGGCTACTATCAGGACGGCACGCCCTATCTTGATATGCTCCAGTTCACAGGCGGTTTGGAATGCGTCATTAAAGACATATATCCGCCCGCGCCTAAAAACTAATCAGGCTGCAACGCGCGTCATCCTGAGCAATGCTCAGAACGAGCGTTTGGCGAAGGATCTCCAGGTAATCTCTGATTGCTGCGTTGGCATTAGTTTGCCTGGAGTTTTTTCGCAGGCTCAGAATGACAAACCGCTGGTATTTCATAACGAGAACGGAATGGCTTCATTCATCGTTTACAGGAGTAAAAGCAATGAAAATCCTCGTTAAATTTTACGTCTTTGACCTGCCGCCCGGCTTTGCCGACGCCGAGCTTGATATCTCCGGGAACTCAACCGTCGGCGGCGTACTGGACGCGTGCCTTGAACTGCTGAAACAACGAAACGTCTCAATGGATGTGAACGAGTTTAAAACGGCGACAGTTATGGTTAACGGCAAATGGTCCGACCCCGGCGACCCGGTTTCGGACGGTGATACCTTGACCATCATCCGCCCGATGGACGGAGGCTAAAGCGGGAAGATAAATCTTCCCACGGGATATGGAGGTTATTATGGACGGTAGATATGACCGGAATATGCCCGCGCTCTCGCCCGAGGAATGTGCCCTGCTGCGCGCAAAGCGCGTCTGCGTCGTCGGCTGCGGCGGCCTCGGCGGTTATATCATTGAGATTCTTGCCCGCATCGGCATCGGCGCACTGACGGTTGTTGACGGCGATGTTTTTGAGCCATCAAATTTAAACCGGCAGCTTCTCAGCGAGGAGACACTTCTGGGTACAAAAAAAGCCGAAGCGGCGGCAGCTCGCGTTAAAAGGGTCAATTCCGACGTGGCGGTAACACCGGTAACGGAATTTTTCACCGAGGAGAACGGCCTTCGGCTACTTAGCGGCTGCGATTTGGTTGTCGACGCTTTGGACAACGTCTCCGCAAGGCATGTCCTTGCGGATGTGTGCGCGAAAAGCAGCCTCACAATTGTCCACGGTGCCATCAGCGGATGGCACGGGCAGGTGACGGTCGTCCCACCCGGCTCGGGTGTCTTTGACAAGCTCTATCCGCCCCGGGCAACCGTCACCCCGAAAAAGGGAAACCCGCCGTTCACCCCCGCCGTCTGCGCGTCCCTGCAAGCGTCCGAAGCCGTAAAGCTGCTGATTGGAAAGCCCTCCCCGCTCCTTGGCAAGCTGATGCTGGTTGATCTGCGAACGATGGAGTTCATGAAAATCGATATCTGATATTTAGGTTAAAAACGCCCACTATCCGGCATTTCGGGAGTGGGCGTTTATTGTCGTTACTTAAACAAAAATCGGCTGTCTCAACGCGGTTTTACCGTTGGAGACAGCCGATTATTTGTTTATCCAGAAACTCTATAATGCCTCGTGCATGGAGCGGGTGACGATTTCATTTTGCAGCTCTTTTGGCAGATCGATGAAGTAGGCGCTGTATCCGCCGACTCGGACCAAAAGGTTCTTGTGGTCGGCCGGGCATCTCTGGGCATCTAAGAGTTCTTCACGGCTGTGGATATTGAACTGGATATGCCAGCCGCCTCTCTTCATGAAGGCTTTAATCAGCCATGCCAGCTTCTGCAGCTTTTCATCCGTGTTCAGGATAGACTTCGAAAACTTCATGTTCATAGCATAGCCGACAAATTCCTTGGCATAATTTCCGTTGGTAGCTGAGTTGATCGCTGCCGTCGGGCCGTTGACATCTTTTCCCGGCATGACCGAGCACGCGGCGTCACAGGTGGGCGAGCCGGAAAGCCGACCGTTGGGCAGTGCCCCGATGGTCGCGCCGAGTCCAATGTGACCGGCGGCCGCGCCAATAAAGAGCATGGGCTTTTTACCGGTGATGGGATCAATCCATCTCTGCATAATCTCCGGCACTTTTGTAGAGAGCGCGTCGTAAATCTCATCGACGTACTCATCGTCGTTGCCGTATTTCGGGGCATTCAGACACTGCTGCCGCAGTTCCTCATAACCCTCCCAGTTATTCGACAGCGCGTCAAGCATCTGGGCCAATGAGACTTTTTTATCATCGAAAACAAGCTTTTTAACCGCAGCCAGGCTGTCGGCCATATCGACCATGCCGCGGCTGCCAAGCCAGCACGTTCTGCCCTCCGGATAGCGGGCACCGCCCTCTTTTGGTGTCAGTCCGGCTGGGATGCAATCCTCGTACTGCATGGCGACGCGCAGACCGCTCATGGGTCCGTCGGTGATCTCTGTACAGAGCGTGAGCACCTTGACCTTATGGAGTATCGGAACGAAATATTCAAGTTGCTTGTAATACGCGTCCATGATCTGTTCAAGACTGGTGAACTTGCTTGCGTCTCCGGTGTGCAGACCCAGCTGCTTTTTCGTTCTGGGGTCAAAGCCGTCATTGAGCGCGAGCTCAAACAGCTTCGTCTGGTTGATGTTATGTCCGCCGCCAACGTGCTCCATACTGTCAAGATGGTACCCGAGGCAGCCGCTGGCATTCCAGTTGCACGCATCCTCTATCGGCACATCTCTGTCCAGATAACGCTGTGTACCCAGCTTGTCGTTTAAGAAAGCAGGGTTGCCGCCGCCGAAATCGCGGTTGCAGCGCAATGCGTGAATAATAAATTCCGGGTCCATATCCGGATTGTAGCGGACATAGATGGCTGGTTCTGACAGCTTGACCTGTGCCATCGCTTCAAGCACCAGCCACGAAAGCTCGTTCGTTAAGTCATTGCCGTCCTTATCGGTACCGCACAAGGTGATGTTGGGCAGAAGTGAGCCTGGGGCCGCTCTCTGAGAACGCGGAATCGTCACAAGATTTTCAGTCTCCCTGATCTTCAGCCAAAGAGCGCCCAGCAGCTCCGCGGCGTCCTGTGTCGTGATCTTCCCGGCTTCCTTGTCTTTCTTATAATATGGATAAAGTATCTGGTCAAGACGCCCTACTGTCACCTCCGGACGATCGGAGCTCTCCTTCCAGCAGGCCAGGTGATAAAGCCTAAAGCATTGGACGGCCTCGAAGAAATCGCGCGGCGGCTCGGCAGGGCATCGTTCACAGGCCTCGGCAATACGAATGAGCTCCGCTTTTCTCTCGGGACGGTTTTCCGCCACGGCCAATTCTCTGGCCAGATCGGCATGACGCTTTGCATAGGTAATAAATGCTTCACAGGAGATAATGCAGGATTCTAAGAGCCAGTATTTTCGCAGGAACTGCGCAGAACCGTGAGAGTTCGCGTTATCGCCCTCTGCCATCATTCTCGCGCGTTCTTTTTTGCAAAGCTCGATGATGTAATTCAAGCCGTGATCGACGCACTTGGCGCTGACCTGCGCCCCGCCGCCGCCGTAGGCGCTGTAATTCTGGAACAAACCTCTGTCCATCTTAAAACGGACGCCGCGCCCCTCAAAGACACAGCCTCTGTCGAACATCAGATCAAATACGTCAGCGCCCATATCAAATTCCAGCGCGGCATTGACGGTGCTGACCTTAGGCATATGTTCCACCCAGTATTCCGCGTCCGCTTTCAGCGCCTGCAGATCCTCCGGTGTGATTTTTGTGGATTCGGTATCACTCGTCTTGCGGGCGAATTTACCCGTCTTGCACATCTCTAAAATTTCATTGGGCTTCATCGCGCACAGCGTGCCGTTGCCACGGATAAACTTTGTCAAAGAGCCGATAACGATTTCACCGTCTCTGATGAGCAGTGGGCATTCTAGAAGCCTCTTCTCAAAAGCCTTCGCCCAGCGGATATCAACAGGCAGGCCCTCGGTCTCCAGCCAAGACTTTGTGAATAAAAGCGTGTCGTCTACGTAAACCTGCGGTTCTGCGTCCTCCCAGCTTTTCTTGAGCATCTGCAGCCTCGGCGTTAATACTTGAACCTTTGTTATTTCTGCAGGGTTGACCTTTACTAATGCTGCCACTTTAAAACCGCCTTTCTAATATAACGCTTTTAAAATACACCGGTTTAAGCCGTCATTTCAGGATAAACCGGTGTATCATTCTATTTAAGAAGTTTGCTATTGATACATCAATCAAAATACTCGGGGAAATTCTTCTCAGGCAGATTATCGGGATCGTGGGCATAGATCATCTTGTAGCCGCACTCCGACATATGCACGAGCTTCTGTACCGAGCGGATCGCCTGCCAATTGTCTGTGCAGGTGCCGGGGAGAAGTGTCCGCTCCATGACTTCCTTGATCGGCGCCGCGTCATTGATGAGAACCGTTTTCCCCGTTTTGGGCAAATTGAGTACAACGGATTGATGTCCCCGTGAATGGCCCCGTGTGTCGATGAGCACGATCGTGCCGTCCATGAAGATGTCATATGTCTCGTCATCGCCGGGCTCTATGAACTTGTATTTGCGGGTCTTCTCGAAGGTCGGGAAAACATAACCGCCCTCACAGGCCTCCGGCCACCACGCTGCCTTCAGTTCCTCTTTGCGGACAATGAAGGTCGCATTGGGAAAATCGTTCATATAACCTGAATGGTCAAGGTGCAGATGACTCATCACGATATATTTGATATCGTCCGTCTTGTAGCCGAGCTTCGCCAGCTTGTGGATAATCGTGTCCTGCTCCTCCATGACGGTATTCTCATCACGCAGGGCGTAGGACTGCCCCGTGTCTACCAGAACGAGCCCTTTCGGGTGTTCTATGAGGTAGACGTAAATCGGCATGATCGTGAGCACATTCGCGTCTTTACATCTCGCCGCGACAAAGCCTCTCGGGAGCTTGAAAGCGCCGACCTGAATGCAGTAGAGTTTCATATTGTTAACCTCCGAATTTGATTACTCTATGAGGCAGATGGTGATCATCTTCTGCTCGGTGTATTCGAGAACGCCCTGGTAGCCGCCTTCCTTGCCGCCGACACCGCTCTGGCGTACACCACCCCAGGGGGCTTCGGCCGCGATAAAATTGTGGGAGTTGACGGAGAAGGTGCCGACGGTCAGCTTTTTTCCAAGCTTTAAAGCATGGGCTATATTCTTTGTCCAGATCGATGCGGTGAGGCCATAAGTGTTGTCATTGGCCAGGCGCATCATCTCGTCCTCGTCGTTCCACTTCATCATGACGGCGACAGGCCCGAAAATTTCTTCCTTGTATATCTGCATGTCGGGTGTGACGTCTGTAAAAACCGTCGGCGGAATGAAATTACCCTTGTCAAAGCCCGGACCTGTGAGCGCCTTGCTGCCAAGCGTAAGCGTCGCGCCTTCCTTGATACCGGAATCGATATAGCTCATAACCTTATTGAAATGCTCACGGCTCACAAGCGGCCCCATATTGGTCTTCTGATCGAGCGGATCACCGACAACAAGGTGTTTGGCGTGGTTTAAGTATTTCTCCAGGAACGCATCGTAGACGCTCTCATGGATGTAGTACCGACCCGGCGAACCGCAGGCCTGACCGCAGTTATGGAACTGGTGGTGCGCCAGAATCTCGACCGCGCGGTCAAGGTTGGCGTCTGGGAAAATGATGGCAGGGTTCTTGCCGCCGAGCTCCATGATGAGCTTTTTCAGCGTCGGGGCAGCCGCCTGCATGATCGAAATGCCGGTCTCGGTACTGCCGGTGAAGCCGACACAGTCCACGTCGGGATGAGACGCCATGTAGGTACCGATCGTGCCGCCCGGGCCTGTGATAATATTGACGACGCCTTTCGGGAGGCCTTCCACCTCTGCAAGTATCTCGGCAAATTTCAATGAGGTAATTGCGTTGATACTGGGCACCTTCAAAACGCAGGCGTTGCCGGCTGATATGGATAGGGCAACCTTCTGCGCCATGAGAAAGAATGGCATATTCCACGGGGTAATCAATGCGCATACGCCGACCGGCACGCGCTCAAGGCTGTACATTCTGTCATTATTGGATGGAATGGCATGGCCTTCAAGGTGGCGCGCATAAGCGGCGGCCTGCTCGAAGTTACCGGCGGCGCCCATCGTAGGGCCGATGGCGAGGTGCGCGGGGAGGCCGTGCTCCAAGGCGTCCAGCTCAGCCAGTTCCTTGGCGTGCTTCCTGATGTGGTCGGCGATGCTGGCCACAATATTGCTGCGCTGACCGGGTGTCTTATCCGCCCAAATTGGGAATGCAGCGCGGGCGGCAGCGACGGCCTTATCAACATCGGCCTTATCGGCCAGCGGCGCTGTACCGAGTATTTCGCCTGTTGTGACGTTGATCGTGGAGAATGTCTTGCCGGACGCGGCATCCACCCATTCTCCGTTTATCCACATTTTTAAATGACCGTAAATCATAATATGAACCTCCTGATAAATTCGGGGCTATTGTCATGCACCCGTTTAATGGTCATGATACAAAGGCACCGTCAGGCAATTGCACATTATTCTTTTGGGCAGCTGGCACAGGTTGTGTTGGCTATGCAGATTGATCACGCAGCAGACGCCCCGTCAGGCTATCGCTTAAGATCTCGTTATTGCTTAAACCGGCGATACCCGGCAGCTGCAGTGTTTGCCATATCGCCGGTTTGCTGTTTTTATCAGTCGTTGACCAGCGCCGCCTTGAGGGCGATGCCGGAACGCATGTCGGCAAGCGCCTGATTGGCGTCCTCGAGCTTATACTTTTTGGAGATGATCTCGCCGAATGGATATTTGCCCTTATTGGCCTGGATAAATTTGAGGCACTTGATGTAATGGCGGATATCGCCGCTTTTGCTGCCGATGACAATCGCGTTGTGGTCCATTAACTTGTTCGGGACGATTGGCACGGACTTGTCACTCGTCTGGCCTATAATAAGATACTTAGACGGGTTAGCCAGGATGTCGAGATTTTCCGAGAACACTGGGAGGACTCCGGAACACTCGATAATAACGTCCGCGCCGCGGCCACCGCAGAGGTTGCGGATGAACTTCACGCGTTCAGCATAGTCCGGATGATCCTTGGAGTTGACGACATCTGTCGCGCCCCATTTTCTGGCGAACTCGAGGCGGTTTTCGCTGATGTCCACGGCGATAATTTTCGAGGCACCGGATTGAGCCGCCATCACGATGGAGTACAAGCCAACGGGGCCAACGCCGGTGACAACAACAGTGTCACCCTGATGGATACCGCCGCAGGCATAAAGCTTATCGAATGCGTTAACAACAGTGCGACCGGCACAGCAGGCGCCGACAGCCTCTTCTGCGGTGACGTCATCAGGGATGCGAATGAAGTCCGTACCGGCGAGAATGACCTCGTACTCGGCGTAGCCGCCGCGAAGCTCAGCAGCGTTGGAGAAACCGTAACCGCGGCTGTGCTCACACATGACCGGTTCGTGTAAAACCTTGCAGGAGTAGCAGGTACCATCGAATAAGTGTGACCACATGATGCGGTCGCCCGCCTTGACAGGTGTTCCGGTCACGTCAGTCTTGATGCATTCGGGCAGATAGTATATCTCGCCAACAGTCTCGTGGCCCATGATGATTGGTGTGGGCGGATGCATGCTCAGCTCGTCGCGTGCAAGGTGTACGTCCGTGCCGCAGACGCTGGCGAGTTTGACTTTGACCAGCATGTCACCATGCTTCAGCTCAGGAACGGGAATGTCCAACAGTTCAAGCGGCTCGCAAAACTTGGTGAGTACCATTGCCTTACTTGTCTTTGGGATATCCATAGTGATGCCTCCTAATTATTATTTAGTTCAATATATAAACATGTTTGGCTGTGTTTACCTTTGCTGGGCTGGTGCGTTGGCTTTTTACCAGACAAGCAGC
Organism: uncultured Eubacteriales bacterium; assembly: GCA_942492735.1. Classification (GTDB taxonomy): domain Bacteria; phylum Bacillota; class Clostridia; order Oscillospirales; family Oscillospiraceae; genus Sporobacter. Next base: position 1,253,874 of record OW818648.1, on the reverse strand, counting down.
TTGATCAGTTCCCTGATATCATCGACCTTCTCAAGCTCTTTGACCATCGCGATGACTTTTTCGGCGTTCTCTTTCGGCATTGGCCGCGAGGAGAACTCGATACAGCCATTAAATTTGGTGATACATTCATCAAACGTGGCCGGCTTTTCGGGGGACCCTGTCGCTGTCTCCATCAGCTTGGAATAGACTTTGCCGTCTTTCATCTTGATTTCTATGTACACGGGCTCAAGTCCGCCGGTATCGAATTTTGGGTCATACTCCACACTGACCTTTGCCGCGACGTCCAGAACTGTCTGATCCTTGATGGCTGTCTCGGTATAGCTTGACAGTGTCACGCGCTTGTTCGCGATGGCAGTGGCGCAGCCCCAGATGAGACTGAACTGACTGTCGACAAAATTGCGCGGCTTTGCCTTGACTTCCAGCGGCAATGCAAGCAGGTCCAGCGTCCCTCTGCCGGCCCAGATTTTTATGCTCTCGACGTTATCGGGCGATATGTCATTCTCATTGACAAGGATGAGTGTCGCATCAATTGTCGGATGTGTGCCGCGGCAGCACGGGTACGGCTTGATGGAGATGTTTTCGCTCTCAAAGCGTTTGCCCAAATCGCCGACGAGAATATCCCGTGAGTAGCAGTTGCCATGATAGACATAATAGAAGCCCTGTACGCCTTCCATGCTGTTTTTTGCGCCTGTGACGCCTTTTTGCGCCAGCATCGCCGCCTGTATACCGCCGCGGACGGCAAAGCCGGGGCCAAGGCGCTTCGTCAGGACGCCGTCCTTGACAGCCTGACCGTTTCCGGACGACTGATGATAGCCGATGCCGATGGCATTTATCATTTCATCTTCAGTAAGACCCATAACCTTGCTGGCGACAGCTGCCGATGTCATGTAGCCATTTAAGGTTGTTAAATGCCAGCCGTATTTATGGACGTTGTCCCCCGGGCGCGTTGCGAGTCCCATCCGGCTGATCATATCGCCACCGACGGCGACCGCCTGAATAAATTCCTTGCCTGATAGACCACCCTTGTGTTCCGCCAAAGCGAGTGCAGTCGATATGGTGACGACGCCGGGGTGCATAATTGCCGCCTCGTGCACATCGTCAAAGTCCAGAGAATGGACCATTGTGGCATTCGCCTGCGCCGCATTCGGTGCCGGGACCTTAACGCCGCAGCTGAATATCGTCGCCTGCGGTGCGCCACCCCATTCTATCGCCAGTTCCCTGATTTCCTTCGCGCCGGCTTGTCCGTAGCCGCCAAGCGCCACCCCGATGAAATCCAATACCTGCTTTTTCGTCTCTTCAACGGCCTTAGCTGGCAAGTCCTCAAATTTTACTTCAAAAAAATTCTTAGCAAACAAATTACTGGCATCCAAATTTTATTCCCCCCTGATTATACTGAGTATGATATGAGATTTATGACGACGATTGAGCTTTTAATACTCAAAAACAGCGTATATTTTGGCAGTATTTAGGATCACCACGCGAGAATTTCCCTCACGTTAAGATTGTATTACGTGTAAAAAATGTTGTCAACGATTATTGAAATTTTGTATATTCGTACGAATCGGGGTATCATCCGGACGTTTAAACATACAGTCAAAAAATAGATTTAGGGCGGTTTATAATGAAACATAAACCGCCCTAAATCAAGTTCGCAGCACAATGGATTATCTTATTCGGCTATACGCGTTGACCACAGTTGTCACAGAATATAGCGCTGGGCTTCAGCGGTGCACCGCAATTTCTGCAGACCTGGTTTTTCTTTTTCTTCGCTGCAATGATAACAACGATGACGACTATCATAATAACGACAACCACAGCAATCAAAATGAGCATCAGTGTGCTGATTTCGAATCCACTGCCGGCTGCAGACATACCTTTTACAAGTTCTATTTGGTATATGCCGTCTTCACCGGTCAGATCGACAGGGATATTATCGAGTGCGTATTTTTTCCCGTCAATGATGGCGGCCGCGGCAATTTCCTCGCCGTTTTCAGGACTGATAATTGTCAGCTTTATTTCCTTATCGCTTAATTTCAAATTGGTCAAACCGAAATATCCATCCTTATTGGTGACGGCCTTATAATCTGTATTTTGTATTTTAATCGTCGCGCCGGCAATCGGGTTACTGTCTGTATCGACTAAAGCACCAAAGAGCGCATTGGTTTTATCGTAAGCGACAAAGGGGCTGACATCCTTAGAAAGATATACCTTAATCGCGACATCTTTATCAACATGGTCCTGGTGAATGTACGACCCGATTGACAACCCTTCTTTATAGCCGTCGGCATAAACGTATGTTTTGTATGTGAAGCTGCTCGAGTGGATCGCATAACCCGTTCCGGCTGAGCTGTCATTATAGCTATAATCGAAAATATACATTCCCAAATAAGCATTGTCGGTCTCACTTTTCGTGGTGCCGTCTTTATAGGTGCGTATAAAGTCATATTCAGGATTGTGGTCAAATACATAATTGGGCTCGAACCCGCCGAAATCGGAAAAATAACGGGCGGCAACATATTTGTCAAAAAGATCCCTGTTGTCATCTATATATGTACGTAATTCACCTATTGTCAATTGCTGCTTTCCGCTACTTATCAGTTTGTCGAACTGCGGATCGTCAGATACCTTGACAATGACGTTATTGCTGAATACAGCAAAATCATCATTAAATAGGTTCCTAATAATTTCGTTGTACCTGTCTCCCATCAATTCTTTGACGATCGCTTTTAGTTCACCGAATTTCAGTGAGGCTTGTCCATTCAGCTTGCTGACGAACGTCTGAAAAAGCTCGGGTTCAGACGTTGCAAAATACGGCTGCGCATTATAATCAAATGCAATTTCAGGATCCTCATCAACAATATTCGCGAGGAAGACACCCAGGCTTTCGGCATAGGGTGCGCTGCCCGGCTCAATAAGGTCTGTCGTATAGAAGTATGTATCGGTAAACATGATTTCGCCATTATCAGGCGTCCTACCCAGGTCAAAAAGCAGAAACGGATTGGCAATCTGCGTATGGCTGCCATCTGTATTCACCGTATATCTTGATGAGGAAAACGACAGCATGCATTCGGCGTCTTTAACCGGTTTTCCGGTATCCGCGTCCAGAACAATGACTTTTACCGAACCGATTGGCGTGTCGCCAAGATAAATATCATCATTCTCCGCCAAATCATTTCTGATTTCGTCTGTTATACCCGCTTTATCAACAAGCATAAACCGATACTCGCCCTCTTCCGCAGTTGTCTTGATTTGCGAAATTGCGTCAGCTGCTGATATTGCTGCCACATTGATACCAGTCATAAAAAGTAAAGCGACTGCCAAAAGTAAAAAAGCGACCTTCTTTATCATTCGTCTTCTCTCCCACAAAGTCAAAATTGACAAATTCTCATAATCTCTAGTAAACTTATTTTAACTTAACAAAATATTGGATGTCAAATGCTTTCACAGTATAATTCGTATTTGTCGATGATAAAAAGATATTAAGAACGAACCCAGGAGGCCAATATGATTCTATATTTCAGCGGCACCGGCAATAGCCGCTATACGGCGCAGATGATTGGATTGGTTACAGGCGACAAAATAGTTTCTATTAAAGATCTCCTGAAAGACGGCAGCAAGGAGTTAATCCACTCTGTTGAACCGTTTGTGTTTGTGTGTCCGACATACGGCTGGAGGATTCCGAGGATTGTTAATGCGTTCATCAGAAAAACACGCTTCACGGGAAGTAATAAGGCCTATTTTGTCCTGACCTGCGGCGGTGAGCCCGGCAATGCGGCGCATTATGCCAAGAAATTATGCATTGATAAGAAGTTTTACTTTTTAGGGCTTGCCGGTATCGTCATGCCTGAAAATTATGTCGCCATGTTTGAAGTGCCTGATACGCTGCAAGCGAAAGCAATCATTAAAAAAGCAATTCCCCGTATTCTTGCCGTTGCAGAATGCATTAAAAAAGGTCAGGCACTGCCGCATGAAAAAGTGACGTTCATCGACAGACAAAAAAGCGGCATCGTCAATGCTGTTTTCTATAGGTTTTTTGTCAAAGCCAAAGGGTTCTATTCGACGGACGCCTGTATCGGCTGCGGCAAATGCGCGGGGCTCTGCCCTCTTGACAACATTAAGCTTGTCGGCGGGAAGCCCCTGTGGGGGAAATGCTGCACACACTGCATGGCGTGTATCTGCGGGTGTCCAAGCGCGGCTATTGAATATAAGAATAATTCAAAAGGCAAACCGCGGTATTTCAATACAGAAGAACCTTAGATATAAAGCTGGGGAAATTACATAAACACCCGACTGGAGCCATACCAAGAGCAACCTCAAAATCATCTCATAATAGCAAGAGCACACCATTCGATGTGCTCTTGTTTTTGTGCTAAATCATATGCAGCGCTTGATTTTACGAATATTACGCCTAACCGCATTTATTTCGGGAGATCGGTGCCCTTATAGATATACGCCGGGGTGCCGTCGGGTTTGAGCTCGCGGACAATTCTGCCGTAATTGCCTGATGGATAAAAGGGCATGAAGTTGATGGGCGCACCGACACGCTTGAAGGTGACAGGGCCGTGCCACATTTTAGGCGGAATGCGGATCACCGTTGGCTCAGTGATCGTATAGGTCTCCATATGATCGGGGTCCTCACCAAGCTGAACCTCAATTTCGGCGTCGAACTCAAAGAAATAGGTGATATCCGCGCCGGTAAACATCAGATATTCCTCAACGGCATGGTGCATATGCAGCTCTCCGACCGTACACTCCTTCTGCACGATATCGTAAAGGTACCGCAGCTTGGATTCTTCCATTTCGCTCGTGCCTCTGAAGCCGGCCCGCGGGCTGAGGAATCTCGGATCGTCGTGATATTCGGGTTTAAAAGCATAGACATACTTGTCGAATTTGCCAGTGCGCGGCAGTTTGTTCATTTCGTAATACGGCGCAAGCAGTTCATTTTGAGGCGGCGGGGTATCATCGTTTTTGGCGTTTTCCGCAAACTCCTTCATTTTTTCCGAGAAGCATTGACCGCAGTAGATGCACTCCTTGGCGCGATCCTTTACACAGCGGCGAACGCCAGCGCCATCATACCTAAACTCCTCAACGCCCTCAGCATTGACTGTCGGGGTAACCTTGGACCAGTCGCCGTCAAGATAGACAGCAGAGAAGACGATGGGTTTGGTGATCCGTCTGAAATTGATGGGACAGTGATAGAGTTTGGGCGGAATTCGGATGATGGTGGGCTGCGTGAGGGTGAACATTTCCATCCTCTGCGGGTCGTCACCAAGCCAGATGTCAACTTCGGCATCGAACTCAAAGAAATTGTTCATGTCAGCGCCCGTAAAGACAATATACTCATCAACGGCGTGATGCGTATGAGGCACCTCCATTGGGAGCTCCTTCGTTATTGAGGTGAAGTCCATGTAGAGCTTTGCCTTGGGCATCATCGTGGTGCCGCGGAAGAAGCCGCGGGGTGACGCAAAGCCATACCACTTATGGAACTCTTGGGGAATAGTGAAAACCAGATCATCAAATTTTCCCACGTTATATCTCCTTTAAATAAAATAGCTATTTAATAGTATACTACTATCTTTTTTTCTTCAGTTCTATGTATATGGCGTATCAAAATTACCGGTTTAGTCCCCGAAGTTTTTAGACAGTCTGACCTATGAACGCCCCACAGGGCTCCTTCTGATGTTCTATCCGCTATCGTTATTTCTTCTGTACTCTTTAAAATCATTTAAATTTATTTGCAAAGAGGTATTTGTTTTAAAAAAATCAAGCAGGTCATTAATATCTTCAACAGTGGCCGGGCTCAGTGTGTGTTCAATAAGCTCCGTTTCCTCCAATGGGTTTTTATTTCCGATGAGCTTTAAAAAGTTTTCAACTATTTCATGTCTTTTCAGCAGATAAGTGCCTATTTCATGCCCAATGTCTGTTAATTGTATGATTTCATATCGGTCATATTTTATATATCCGAGTCCTGCGAGCTTGAAAATCATTTTGGATGCGGAGGGGGGTTTGACATTCAGAAGCTCGGAGAGCTTACCGACGCGGGTGTATTTGTTTTGCAAACAGAGTCTATATACCATCTCCAGATAGTCTTCCAACGCAGGGGTCAGCTGTCCCTTGTGCTGATTCATGAGCTGATATCCCCGAACCGTCCTGAAATCCGAAGGCGCATTATCATTCATAGGCTCATATCCTTTATGAAAATTTCTATTTATTCAGTATATTCGTCACACAATAAGTTTAGCGCCCATATATTAGCATCGGGTAACTTTTTTCCCCCACGCTAAGTGCCAACTCTTTTTTGGAGGGATATTTTTGAACAACGAGCAAATACCACTGAATCAGCTGCCAATCGGCAAAAAAGCCAGTGTTTCGCGGCTCATATCAGAAGGCGCTACAAGAAGGCGTATGCTTGACCTTGGAATAATATATGGAACTGAAATAGAACCGCTTTATAAAAGCCCGTCCGGCAACCCGATTGCCTACTTAATACGTGGCGCTGTCATCGCTCTGCGATCCGACGTATCAGATAGGATCATGGTTTCCATATCATAAGGATGAACGGGGCGATAGTTTGACAGACTGTGCGCAGCAGGAACAGGAAAATGACTTTCGCCCCGCCGCATAATAATTGGAGGAATTTCTATGGGATTAACAGGTACGTCCACAGGCGCGGGCGTATTAGATAGCTGTGGTCTGCATATTGAGAGGGAAACACCTCAGGATAAAATCGTGGCGCTTGCAGGGAATCCCAACGTCGGCAAAAGCACCGTTTTCAACGGTTTGACCGGACTGAACCAGCACACCGGAAACTGGCCGGGTAAAACGGTCGCAAATACGCACGGCAGATATCGACATAAAGGCACCACCTTTATAATGGTGGATATTCCGGGTACATATTCGTTAATGGCAAATTCGGCGGAGGAAGAAATAGCGCGCGATTTTATTTGCTTCGGTGAGCCGGATGTAACGGTCGTCGTCGCGGACGCCACCTGTTTGGAACGAAACCTGAATCTGGTGCTCCAGACACTAGAGATCACCGACAATGTGGTGGTATGTGTCAATCTGATGGACGAAGCGAAAAAAAAGATGATACATATCGATTTGGAGCAGCTCGAAGCAAGATTGGGTGTTCCCGTTGTCGGTACCAGCGCGCGCAGCGGCAGAGGGCTTGACCGCCTGATGGACGCGGTGGCAGACTTGCCTTTAAAAAGAATGGATGTCAAGCCTTTGCGCATCACTTATAGCGACGAAATTGAGAAGGCCGTGTCCATGGTGGCGCCGGCAGTGGAAAACGTTTTACACGGGCACCTCAGAAGCCGATGGATCGCGCTGAAGCTTTTAGACGGTGATGAAAGCTTACTTCGATCGATGGCTGAATACCTGCGCTTTGACATGTTGCAAAATGAGGAATTATTACACAGCGTCACACAAGCGAAAAGCTATCTTGAACAATCAGGAATTCTGCGTGACAAATTCAGGGATCAGCTCGTCACCGAAATCGTTCGGACCTGCGAAAGCCTCGGACGTGAGACAATAAGGTTCGAAAAAAAAGACTACGCTGAACGGGATTGCCGGATTGATAAGGTTCTTACCTCAAAGCTGACGGGCATCCCTATAATGATTCTACTGCTGTTCGGTGTGTTTTTGATAACGATCACCGGGTCCAACATCCCGTCCGGCTATCTTGCAGACGGTCTTTTTTGGCTTGAAGGCAGGCTGTCGGAATTCTTTTTATGGTTAGCCGCGCCCTCCTGGGTAAAAGGCATACTCGTAGACGGTGTCTATAGAACTCTCGCCTGGGTTGTTTCTGTCATGCTGCCGCCCATGGCGATTTTCTTCCCGCTGTTTACTTTGCTGGAAGACTTAGGATATCTGCCGCGCATCGCCTTCAACCTGGATAATTTTTTTCGCAAGGCCTGTGCGCATGGCAAGCAGGCGCTTACAATGTGTATGGGTTTCGGCTGCAACGCGGCCGGAATTGTCGGATGCCGTATAATTGACTCGCCGCGCGAGCGGCTGATTGCGACTATTACAAACAATTTCGTCCCCTGCAACGGGAGATTCCCAACGCTGATTGCGATCATCACCATGTTTTTCGCCGGAGCAGTGGGCGGCGCATTTCAGTCCGTTATCTCCACGCTGATGCTGACGGCGGTGATCGTTCTTGGCATCCTCATGACCGTATTTATTTCAAAACTATTGTCTAAGACAATTCTCAAAGGCCTACCCTCATCATTCAATCTGGAGCTCCCGCCATACCGGCGCCCGCAGATTGGCAGAGTCATCGCGCGTTCCATACTTGACAGAACTCTTTTTGTGCTTCGCCGTGCGGTTGTCGTCGCCGCGCCTGCCGGTTTTATAATATGGATACTTGCCAATATACATGCCGGGGATTTGAGTCTGCTGGCTCATTGCGCCGGTTTTTTTGACCCCTTTGCCAAGCTGCTTGGACTCGATGGATATATACTGATGGCCTTTATCCTGGGCTTCCCCGCAAACGAGATCGTTATGCCAATTATTATCATGAGTTACATGTCTACCGGTTCTCTGACCGAGTTGGATAGCCTGCGCGATTTGCATTCATTATTCGTCAGCCACGGCTGGACCTGGCTCACCGCCGTCTGTGTTATGCTGTTCTCTCTCATGCATTGGCCCTGCGGTACCACCTGCCTTACAATCAAAAAAGAAACGCAAAGCCTCAAGTGGACTCTCGTTTCATTTGCCGTTCCGACAGTATCCGGTATCGTTGTATGCCTGATTGTTGCAAACGTTACCCGCTTATTCGGACTCGTTTAAATGCCATATAAACGATCCTCCCCTCCTACCGCCACGATAAACGAAGGGGTTGGTTATTTTGAGACAGCCCCTTCATTATCATTGATACTTAATCAGTCATAACCATTTCAGCAACACAGTAGCGACCTGTACGCCGGTGCAGGGCACCCAGAGGGCGATGATATGGTCCTTCCGGAACAGCCCGGCTTTGGCGAAATCCGCAAGGTCGATCAGCGCATCGGCACAGGCCGTGCTGCCAATGGTTTTCTGCTGGTTTTTAAAAGCTTTCGGGTTGACGCCTAAGGCTGTTAAGTTCTGACGCCAGACGTCGAGCAACTCACCGATATGCGCCGTGATGACATGGTCAATTTGATAGTCATCAAGCCCGGCTTTTGCCGCAGCTCTCCCCAGCGTATCGGACAAAAAGGTTTTTGCACCCGCTATTTCCCGAAGTTTTGGATCATCCAGCACAAGATACGCGCCGTACTTGTCGTCCATTTCCGCGGCAAAGCACAGGTCACGGTTTTTCGGCTGCCGCACCGGGCCGTAATCGCCGTTAAGCGTGCCGGTCGTTCGAGGTGTCACGGCATAGGTTTCAAAATTAAAGCCAAGCAACTCGCATTTCAGATTTTTCGTGGAGACGATGGCCGCACCGGCCCCGTCGCCCAGATAGAGGCACAGGGGGTCTGTCAGGTCAGCACCGAAGCCGTATTTTCCGCCGATTTGCGCCGTCGCTGCGACAATCAATATCTTTTTGCAGATGCCGCTTTTGATATAAATGCGGGCCAAGTTCATGATGCTCAGAATACTGACGTTATTGTCGTCAATATTTCGCGCCATGATATTCCTCCCCAGTCCCAAATTCAGCTGCAGGTAGGAGGCGAGCAGCGGCATAAACTGCTTGCCGCCGGTCTGCGTGACTAAAAGCCCGTCAATGTCCATCGGGGATAAATTCGCCTCATCAAGCGCCTTTTGCGCGGCAGTCAGCGCGAGAAACTCCAGCGCGCTCGGATCCTTCAGTCGGTGCACAGTGTCCGGTACCGATCGCAGCAAGCCAAGCCGCTGAGATTCCGGCAGCTGATCGATTTCCGGCTTTAAGTAACTGTAATAGTCTTTGACGTTCAGTCTTTCTCCCGGGAGAAAGCTGACGATCGCTTCAAGTCCGATTTTCATATTCTGCCCCCCGGTTACAGCCAGCGCAGCATGAGCCCGCCGAGCGAAACGCCCGAACCGGGTACCCATAAAACAACGATGGCATCTTTTTTTATAATGCCGTGTTCAACATAATACAGCAGATCCAGCGGAATATCCGTATGTCCCGTGTTGCCGTATTTGAGCCTCAGGTTTTTAAAGACGTGCTCGGAACTGCCGCAAGCTACCAGCTCACGTTTCCACGCCGCCTCACAGTCTCCCAGGTGATGGCAGATGAGGTCACTGATATCGGATGTTTTGAGTCCTGCCATAGCGCACATTCTTATGAGGCTGTCGGCCAAATACCCCGGTGCGGTAGCGACCTTTATGTATGAAATATCGTCCATACGAAAAAACGGCCCAACTGGGCAAGGCGCACCGGCAGCTTCCGCTAAATCCGGATTGCGCAAGGGCGAAATATCACCGCAAGCCGAATGATACCCCCGACCGTCAACCGCTGTATCATATGCCAGAAACTCGCATTTCAGATTACGGCTCGACACAATCACGGCAGCGGCGCCGTCACCGAAGTTGGGAGCAATCGGGTCCGTCATATCTGTCGTCGACCATGGTTCTCCTCCGGCTAAAGCTGCAGAAGCAACAACGAGGACGCGTTTGGCTTCACCGGTCTCTACCAGCATCCACGCGATCTGAAGCAGATTAACAAAGCTTGCGCAGCAATCGGCCACATTGAGCATGGTTGTATCCGCGCGCAGTCCAAGCTCCTTGTGTATACTCACTTCCGCGCCAAGGACACAATCTATATCCATGCCTGTCAGCCCGCCTTGCTGCAAAGCCTCACGCGCCACATCAACAGCCATATTGATCGCTCTGCCGCCGTCACGACCGGCATATGTCCGTACCTCATCGGGAACAATGGAGAAAGCCGCGCGCTTTTCCGGCGGCAGCTTTTCCAATGCGGGCAGCAGATAGGAAAAATGCTCCCGCGTTAACACCAGCTCCGGTGTATGCTTGACAATTGCTTCAAAGCCAATTTTCATTTCCCAGCCACCTCACGCTGCTTCGTTATAGCTCAAAGTGATCGCCGCCGCCGAAAGACGCACCGCCATCCACCACAAATTGCGCTGCGGTGATCCACTCAGCCTCGTCTGAGGCCAGATACGTGGCGCAATACGCAATATCCTGCGCCGTACCGACACGGTCGCACAACAGGGAGCTGACCAGGTTTTTTATCGCCTCAGGATTGCCGCCGTTAAGCTTGCAGGAGTCCGGAGTCATGCCCGTGTCACACGGCCCGGGACAGATGACATTGAGCCGGACGCCCTGCGCGGAGTATTCCCGCGCCAGATTTCGGGTCAGTATGGCAATTGCCGCCTTAAACGAGCCGTAATAATAGGCATAGGATTCGGGCTGATAAACCGAAATTGACGCAATATTTGTTACAGAGGATTTTCCGTTTGCGACAAGGTATGGCAAAAACTCCCGCATCATCCACACGGTACCCCGATAATTGGTCTCAAACAGCTTTTGCATATCCTCGTCGGTTTGGTTCATAAAACGGTCAAGTACGACAATACCGGCTGCATTGACCAGTGTCGTTACTCTGCCATATCGGGCAAGGGTTTCCTCGCGCACTTTTTCAATATCCGCCCTTACCCTCAGGTTGCAGGGCACGAAGATGGCATCGCCCCCCGCAGCAATGATGCTATCAATTGTTTCCTGCCCTTCTTTTTGAGCATAATCACAGCCGACAACCTTGGCCCCTTCCTCAGCAAGCATATGCGCGATTGCCTGGCCCATGCCGGATGCGACGCCGGTGACGACGGCGACTTTGCCTTCCATTCTCAATCTGAACATGTTTACACCACCGAATGATTAATATTAGAATATTATTCTAGAATTATATTATAGAATCGTCAAATTAATGTCAATCGTTTCTTTACTTTTTTTATGCAGTTGATTATGATGTTAGTATCTTTGACTGGGGGGGATATCTGCGTGTCAAAAATCCACCAAAAACAGGTCCAGCGCCGAATTGAGATACTCGAAAAGGTATTGCATTTGATGAAGACAAAATCCTTTGAGGAAATTAGTGTTCAGGAAATCTGCACAACCGCGGACATCTCTATCGGCAGCTTTTATCATTACTTCAAGCAGAAATCCGATATTTTAGCCAGTCTCATGGAGCTCATTGATATATACATGCTCGAGCATGTCTTCCCACTTTTAACGAATGCCAGCGCGTTAGAGAACCTGAAGCTGATCAGCCGGGGGTTTGCGGCACATATCGTGGAAAACGGGATAGAGCTTTCAAAGCTGATTTCAAGGTGCTGCCCTACAGAATATAATATATATAACGAAAAACGCCCGCTTGTTCAAAAGCTGGCGGAGATTGTATCAACAGGTCAGCAGAAAGGCGAATTTACAACGTTGTTATCTCCTGAAAAAACAGCTGATCTGCTCCTGATTGCGTTGAGCGGCGTCGCGGTTGACTGGTCCAGGAGGGATGGCAATTATTCAATTTTAGATCGCATGGAGGAATTCTCGGCTCTTTTTTTACCGGCACTCACCTGTAAACGCTCGAACGAAAGATAATTCGCCAGGCGTGCGTAAGGGTAGCGTTAAAGACTAAAACAGACCATTAATTATTAATGAATACAAATGCATTATCGAGGAGGACAAATCATGCTCAAAGAAAAACTGCTCGGCACGTGGAAGCTCGCTTCGTTCACAGGGACGGACGAGGACGGCGTGACCGTCCATATCATGGGAGAGGATGCGACCGGTTTTATCTGTTATTCGCAGGACGGATGGGTGTCTGTCGAGATCCTTCGCGCCGGTCGGCCGCGTTATGACGTGCCGGACACGGAGCTCGGCACCGACGAGCAGACGCTCGCCGCCGCACGCGGCATGTTTGCATACGCCGGTCGCTTCACCGTCGACGAGGAGAATCAAATCGTCTATCACGCGCTTGAATTCAGTCTCATCCAGAACTGGATCGGAAGCCGCCAAAAACGCTACGTCTGTTTCGAGGACGACGGCGCCACCCTCATCCTGACCGCCGACCCCGTTCGCATCGGCAGCGACGGCAAACGCCGGCGCACCGCGCTGCGCTGGGTACGCGGATAGCTCAATGTCGTATCGCCCGGAGTATTTATAGTGAAAATCACAAAGAGAGCTCGTCTTTTCCGACTGGCTCTCTTTGTCTTATGACCGAAACCTAGCAAATTGCTGTCATTTTTTCCTTCGAAATTATTTTTTCCTGCTTCGCACCGAAAAATAATCAAATATCAATGCAACTAAAAGCAGAAGTCCGGACGCAACTGACTGCCAATAAGGTGAGACACCCAGGATGGACAAGCCGTTGCTGAAACCGTTAATGATGAGAAGCCCTATAAAGCATCCAAACATCGAGCCGTCGCCGCCGGTAAATGAGATTCCCCCTATTATCGCCGCTGTAATTGCGGCAAAGGTATAGTTATTTGTACCCTCGACATTTCCCGCTTTCAGACGTCCCGTGTAAATAATGCCTGCCAAAGCGCCGAGAAATCCGCTGTTGGCAAACAAAATGTAGGAAATTTTCTTGGGATTAATGCCGGCAAACCGAGATGCCATTTTGTTGCTGCCTATTAAGTAAACACTTCTGCCGAATTCCGTTTTTGCCAAAATAATGCCGTATACAATGATGGCGACAAGCGCCAGAATTATAGAAACAGGTACGAATTTCGCAATTTTATATAATCCCAAGAAAATCACAAAATTATTTTCCGGGCTGCCGCTTAACGAGATGACGCCGCCGTCTGCCAAAATATAAGTGAAGCCTTTTACAATAAACGGACCGGTTGCCAACGTGGCAATAAAGCTTGGGAGCCTGAATTTGTTAACCAAAAGCGCGTTGAGTAGCCCGATGGCCGCACCTGCCAATAAGCAAAGCAAAAGCGAAAGATACCACGGAAGTCCGATACTCTCTGACAATACGGCAAATAAAACACCGCTCATTGTTCCGATGTACCCGGGTGACAGATCTATTTCGCCGGAAATAATCAGCATTGCCACGCCAACTGCCAAAAGCGTATAGAGCACCATTGAATTCAGAATGCTTCTGATATTAATAGGATTGATGAACTTATAATCTGAGGCGAACATGAAAAACAAGATGATAGCTGCCAGCAGTACCAATAGAGCAAATATCTTTGATTTAATGAATTTCTTTATTTTTGATGTCATTTTTCGATCGCCCCCTTTACTCTACACCTTGTTCGGTAAACGCTTTGAGTGCCTTTTGTCTTGCCTCTTCCCGATAATAGTCCAAAATTAGCGCAGCAATTAAAAGGACGCCTTGTGCCACAATACGTGAATACGCACTCAAACCAGCAATCACAAGACCGTTTGTAAAAACGTTTAAGAGCAAAATCCCGATAAAAGCACCGCCCATCGTGCCGCTGCCGCCCATAAATGAAATACCGCCTAAGACGGATGATGTAATAGCGGTAAGTTCTGTCCCCATGACGCCCGAAGGACTTGCGTTGTGCATACGCGCCGCTAAAATCGAACCGGTTAGACACGCGATAGCGCTGTTGTTCATGAACAAAACTGTATGTATTGTCTTCGGATTAATACCGGCAAGTCTCGCTGCGCCTGCATTACCCCCACACATATATATCGATCTGCCGAATTTCGTGAAACGAAGTATAAGCCCAAAAATAAGGCATAGGAGCAGCATAATAAAAAACGGCAATGGTATAATACCGAAAACATTGATGGAGCCAAGCGCCCAGAAGTTTTGATTATTTATTGTGATATTTTCGGCATTTGTAATAACGAGTCCGATGCCGCTCAGCGTTGTCATTAAAGCGAGCGTTGTGATAAATGACGTGAAGTTTAGTACATTGACAAAAAATGAAATGAGAAGCCCGATAGCACAGCCAAATAAAACTGTGATTAAAAGAGCAAGCGGCCATGGCATATTGGTTTGCAGCAGTATGGCGACGAGCAGTCCTCCCATCATTCCCGTTGCGCCCGAGGATAAATCCACTTGACCGCTGATGATCAGAAGGCCCATGCCGACGGCAATCGTGCCGGATAAGCTTGCTGAAGTCAAAATCGTTCTAATGTTGTCCGCAGACAAATATGCGTTGTTAATCACATAAAAAATCACAATAAGGGCAGCCATCACAAATATAAGTAATAAACTTTTGGAATCAGCAAGCCTGGAATATCCGTTCTTCTTATTCATAATGCCCTCCCCTAATCCAACATCGCAAGCTGAAGAACACTCTCTTCTGTCGCTTCCTGCCGTGATACCTGTCCCGTTATATGGCCGTTGTGCATGACAATGATATTATCACTGACGTTTAAAACCTCTGTAAGCTCTGATGATATGAATATAACGCCGATGCCGCTTTTTGCAAGATCGCATACCATCTGATAAACCTCGGCTTTTGTGCCAACATCTATTCCCTTCGTCGGCTCGTCAAGTATTAAAACCTTTGTTGTCATTTTGCTTGATGTCCAGCGACCCAAAATGACCTTTTGCTGGTTTCCTCCTGAGAGCTCGACAACTAATTTATCTATTGACGGTGTCCTGATGGAATATTTATTCACCGCGTCATCCGCAAGCTTCGCTTCAGTTTTATCGTGAAGGAACAAACCTTTTTTAATTTTTCTCAATACAGGTATCGAAACATTGTCTTTAATAGACCTCGATAATACAAGCCCCTGATCTTTTCTGTCTTCGGGACACAGCGCGATGCCGCTGTTAATCGCGTCCCTTGGCGACTTGAAATTGACGCGTTTACCAGCGAGCCATATTTCACCCGACTTGATTGTATCTATGCCGAAAATCGCTCGCATCAGCTCTGTACGCCCGGCTCCGACGAGACCGGCAAACCCGAGCACCTCACCGTGACGCAGACTGAAGCTGACATCATGAATGTCAGCCGTCCTCAGGTTTTTAACCTCCAGAAGCACTTCGCCAAGCTTGTCGTTACGGCTTAGGTTTGCGTAAGTATCTCCGATATCTCTGCCAACCATAGCCGTTATCAGTTCATTAACAGTTGTTTCGGAGGATACAAACGACTTAACCAGTTTACCGTCCTTTAAAACGACGATGTCGTCTGAGATCTGGAATATTTCAGCCATTCTATGTGACACATATATGATCACTTTGCCTTTATCTTTAAGACGGCGAATGACCTCAAAAAGTATTTTTATCTCTGTGTCGGTGAGTGGCGCCGTCGGTTCGTCAAACGCGATGATGTCCGAATCACGCCGATACGCTTTCATAATTTCGACCATCTGTTGATACGCCACCGATAATCGCCCGACGATGTCGGTGGGCTTAATCGGTAAACCAAAAGTATCGATAATTTCCTGGGTTTTGCTTTTCAGTGCCGAAAGATTCAATATTCCCATCTTGACGGTCGGCAAATCTTCCAGAAAAATGTTCTCCATAACATTCATCGCCACCACCAATTGTCGTTCCTGGTAGATAACGCTGATACTGGATTTTATAGCATCGCGGGGAGAAGAAAAGCTCTGTCGGACGTTGTTGATGCAAATATATCCATCGTCCGGAGATAAATCGCCGCTCAAGATTTTAAGCAGGGTGCTCTTACCCGCTCCGTTTTCTCCCATTAATGCACAAACCTTGCCGCCCGCAACCTGAAAACTGACATTATCGAGCGCCTGCACCCCCGGAAATGCCTTGCTCAGATTTTTGAATTCTACATGCTGCTTTTCCATCCGAGCCCCTCCTCGTATTGAATCTTTTTTAGTCAAACACCTTATATATAGAGTGTTATTTTGAGAATATCATACTATTATTTTAATGTCGCTCAAATCGTCGTTCCTGGTATACAGACTTGACATATCTGCACGTACCCCAGATCATTGACATTCGTTGAATAGACTAATATAGTTAAAATGAACGGGATTTTGATCTCAATACTTATAAAAGGAAAAGCGCTTGTATCGCGTTGGTAATGCATAAATGAGTAAAATTGATTTTCCGAATCTGTTTGCGCCGATCGTGCTGAGAGGCACCATGTTTAAAAATCGAATATTCGCCTCCCCGACAGGATATCAGGACATGGACAAGGACGGCATACTGCCTCCTGAAGCTGCCTTTTATTATGAGCGAAAAGCTATCGGCGGGGCGGCCTGCGTCGCTGTAGGCGAATGCAACGTTGACGGTGAATATGGGACAGGTGCGAAATACGCGATCCGTTTGGATAATCCGTACGCACGTTTCCCGCTTTTTAGAATAACTGATGCCGTACGCAGGCAGGGGGCGGTTTGCACGGCGGAGCTCCAGCATGCGGGCAACTGTGCCAACAGATTTGAAGGCGGCTCCGGCATTGCCTTTGGACCTGTTGCCGGCGAGATAGACAGCCGTCCGTTTGCCGAGATGTCTGAAGATATAATATGGAAAACCATTGAAAAGTTTGCCCGCGGCGCGGCTTTTGCCAAATCCTGCGGTTTTGGCATGGTAACGCTTCACGGGGGTCACGGCTGGCTGATTTCACAGTTTCTGTCGCCTTCGCTGAACACAAGGAAAGACAAATGGGGCGGCGCCGACATTGAAAACCGATCCCGCTTGGCGGTTGAAATACTCAAGGCGATCAGAAAGGCTGTCGGACCCGGATACCCGATCGAATTTCGCATCAGCGGCAGCGAGTGCTATGCCGGCGGCTACGACATTGAAGAAGGCATTAAATTCGCCAAGCAAGTGGAAGCGCATGTCGACCTGCTGCACGTCTCAGCTGGAAGTCACGAGGTCGAGGAAGTCTTTACAGTAACACATCCGAGCATGTTTATGCCCGACGGCTGCAATGTGAAATTCGCCGCAGAGATAAAAAAGCATGTTAAGTGTGCCGTTGCGACAGTCGGCGCATTAAACGAGGCTGATATGATGGAAGAGATTATCTCCTCCGGTCAGGCGGATGTCGTTGAGATCGCCCGGGGCTTAATCGCCGATCCAGATATTCCGCGCAAAATTCGCACCGGAAAAGGCGCTGATATCAACAAGTGCTTGAAGTGCCTGAATTGCTTTTCCAATTTGGTTGCAAACGGACAGTTCCACTGCGCGATCAATCCCGAAACGGGTCGTGAGGCTGAAATGGCTTTCGCCGCACCGCCCTCCGAGAAAAAGAAGGTTTTGATTGCCGGAGGCGGTGTGTCCGGTTTGCAAGCCGCAATAACGTGTGCCGAGCAAGGACACGAGGTCATTCTCTGCGAGAAAAGCAACGCCCTCGGCGGGGCTCTACGTTGTGAAAAGGATGTTTTCTTTAAGTCACGGCTTGACGACTATTTAAACAGGCAAGCGGAAAAAGTTCTGCGCGCAGGTGTGGAAATTCGGCTTGGTACCGCGGTGACTCCGGAATATGCTGAAAGTCAGGGCGCTGATGTCCTTATCGCCGCGCTTGGCGCTCGTCCGTTCAAGCCTCCGATTGAAGGCATTGACGGCAGCAATGTACTCTGTGCGGAAACAGCATACGTTGAGCCCCACAAAGTCGGTAGTAGTGCTGTGATTTTAGGGGCTGGACTCGTTGGCGTAGAGCTCGGGATATATTTAGCAATGCTGGGCAGGAAAGTTACAATTGTTGAAATGGCAAGCGAAATCAATCATGGCGGAAATGATTTGCATGTCAAAGCATTAAAGGTTGAAATTAAAAAATATTCTATCGATATGAACTTCAACACAAAAGCACTGATGATTACCCAGGAGGGTGTTATGTGTCAGACCGACGCGGGGGAAAAGTGCTTTGCCGCCGACACAGTGATCTACGCAGTTGGTCAAGTTCCGTTGCAGACAGATGCCGCCGCTTTGAGCCTGACGGCCCCGGATTTTTATCCGATAGGTGATTGCGTCAGTCCAAGAAATATTATGAACGCCACCAGCACGGCGTATTTTGTTGCTAAAAACATAGGCAGAAAGACAACCTGACGCATTGCGCGCCATGTGAAAACACCAAAGAAGAGAGGCCGGAATTCCGGCCTCTCTTTGCTTTATTTTTAACCTTTTGCCATTCCTGCGGACAGCGCTTCGAAATTATTATCAAGTTCCCACTGTTTATAAGTTTCTCTCGTAATCATCTTTCCGTCCAAGTCTATGCAGGGAAATGTGTCGCCGTCTCTTACCCATTCAGGCCACAGTGTTTCAGCGGTCGCTCTACCGTCAAGCATTGCGACAAGTCCGGTAGCCATGAGGCTCGTGAGCTCCGCAACCGAAATGGCGCTGGCGGCAATGTAAACGCTCGGCTCTGTTTCCGCCGCTACTTCAGCAATGAAAGCGTCCGACTGAATGCTGACTACAAGGGCGCTATCTTCCCTTTTCAGCGCCTCAATGGAGCGTGTTGCGCCTATTGCCCAGTCATCGACAAGGGTGGCCACGAACCATTTTTCGATTGATGTGTTTGCCGTCATATACTGCGCCGTTAAATCATAGGCAGCTGTGTTGGAAAAGCCATCGGGATGTGCCACGCAGTCGGCTACAAAGATGTTGTTTGCGGCACCCGGGAACTCTTTTTCAAAGACATCCTGAACACCGGGTAGGCGGTTATTAATGCCTTCGACAGGTGAGAAGGTAACAATGATAAGTCCGAGCTTTGCCTCATCAACAGATTCAGACCAATAATTCGTATAATTATCGGCAAGCCACTGCATCATGAGCTGTCCGTTTCCGTATTCACTCTGATTGACGCTGGGATAGGTGATTTTTCCGGTTTCATCAGCAAACGCGGTAGGACAACCGATGAAGTCCACATCTAATTCAAGACAAATTTCGCGCGTCCGTGAGATTAACGGACCGCTCATACCGCAGAAAAATCCGTCGGCACCGGCCATCGTCTGAATTTCAAGCTCATTTAAGTAAGCGTCGTAATCCTCGTTTGCGTTATAAACGACCAGCTCATAGTTTAATACCGTTCCCCAATTCGCAAGGTTTTCATTTATCCGCTGTGTGTAGGTCGTCGATGTGTTTAAAGCCATAGAAATAAGCTTGTAGGGGTCTCTTGCAAAATGATCCACAGCATCAGTGAGGTATCCTATTGTGCCGCCGCTTTGACCTGCGTCATTGGACGCGCTTGCAGAAGGTGCTGCAGACGTATCACCCGCGGCGCTTGCAGAAGGTACTGCCGGCGTATCACCCGTGGGAGATGGTGTTGTTGTTGTTTTCCCGCATGCGAACAGGGAAAATGCCAGGACGAGTACGAGCGCTAATGCCAAAAATTTTCTCAATTGTATATCCTCCTTCTTATATGTTATGCTTTTTGACGATAATGTATAAACACACACGACATCTCAAAGTATAATTTAGTTGTTTTCGCCATGCAATCAACGGGCGGTCTTAGTTATGCTGTTTGGTCATACCAATTCACTCTAGGTCATCAATTAACTCTATAAAAGCCCTTATCTGCGGTGAACAGTGATTGCTTTGCCATGCGGCGATAACATACTGATCGTGGTAAGGCTTTGGTATATGATAAAGCTTTATATCCGACCCGAACCGATTGCAGACATTTAGCCCGCAAATTGTGAAGCCTCTGCCGTTCTTTATTGCCAGTTCAAGTGAAAAATAGTTTGGCATATACACAATTTCTTTCGGCATAAAGCCGATTTTCCTGCAATTCTCCAACGCTCTGTTTTCGGCGTCCTTCATTTCGGCAATGTACAGTAAAAACAAAGTCTCCTTATTCAGCTTTTCCACAGGGAGATCAACACTGTCGGCCAGAGTGCTTTTCGAGGGAACTGCAATATAAGTATCCAGTTTCTTGATTTTCTTTTCACGTATATTCCAATAAATACCGAACCCCAACGAATAGGAAACAATGAAGTCTATCTTGCTGCACACAAGTGCTTCTCGCAAATCCTTAAAACTAAACAGATCAATCTTGATGAGTGTATCCGGATATATCTTTTCAAACTTTCTGACCACCGGCTTCAGTGCGCCAACTACTTCAGGCGAATCCATGCACCCAATGCGTAAGATGTCTTTCTCCGTTGCATACACTTTGCTTATATTCTGAGTAATCTCACTGAGCTTTTCGTATAGTGGTTTAAGCTCAGTGTACAGGAATTCACCGTGCTCCGTCAGCTCTACACCTCTGTTGTTACGGACAAATAATTTTGCACCAAGACTTGTTTCAAGACGTTGAACCCATCGACTGATAGCCGACTGATTTATGAACAAGTCCTTGGCCGCATCAGAAAGGTTGAGCTGCTCGGCAACAGTCAGAAAAATCTCAATTTGCTGCAAAGAGATATTCTTCATTTGTCTGCCCTCCATTAAATGATACCCCGATGTATCTGAATTCACAGACTAAAGCATTTGCTCACTGCGCGTAATAACATCCTCTTGGACTTCATGCGATAACTGCACGAAATATGCAGAGAAGCCCCCGATACGTACAACGAGGTCGTCGTGCTCCTTCGGTTTTACCTTCGCCTCTTTAAGCTCTTCAGTGTCAGCAATATTGTATTGGATATGCGTTCCACCGCCGGAGAAGAAAGTTTCGGTAAAGGCAATGAGCTTTTCGCGACTTTCTCGCGTGGAAAGCGTTATCGACGAGAATTTCTGATTAAGCACATGCGCATAGGAGTCTTCAAAGCCTGCCTTTAAGACGGAATTGATGACTGCCGTTGGCCCATTTGTGTCAGCGCCGCGCATCGGCGATGCCGCGCCGTCATTCAGCGGCTCGAACGCGCGTCTGCCATCAGGCAGCGCGCCGACACCGAGTCCTCCGTAATAATGCCAGGCAAGACCTTCGCGCGCCACCATATAGTTTTTGAATGGAGAATTGTCGTAGTTCCTGATAAATCCCGCCGAAAATGCGCTAACGTCCTTGACAAACAAATCAATTTCATCGATATCGTTGCCGTACTTCGACACATTCAGACACATTTGCCTTATTACTTCACCTTTTCCACCCTCGAAGTTCGTATCCAACGCATCAAGCAATTCGGTCATTGTCAGCTTTTTGTCATCAAAGACAAGTTTTTTGACGGCAAAGAGCGAATCAGCAGCATCAATAACGGCTCTATCAGATATACCGAACAATGAATAGTCAGGATGCGGAATCAAAACATCTTGACCAATTTCCATACTGGCAGGCAAACCAAGCGTTGATATAAGCGGTAACCGCACATATTTTGGCTGCACCTCGCGCGCAATAGCCGCAAGGCGGAATATCTTGTCAATAAAATAACGATGTTGCGCTTTGAAAGC
Organism: uncultured Eubacteriales bacterium; assembly: GCA_942492735.1. Taxonomy (GTDB): domain Bacteria; phylum Bacillota; class Clostridia; order Oscillospirales; family Oscillospiraceae; genus Sporobacter. The sequence goes on along the minus strand of OW818648.1, from coordinate 1,231,721 downwards.
GTCATAGAGCGCATCAAAAGTTTTAAAGCCACGAGGGTCACCCGTTTGGAGTCCAAGACTTTGACCTGTCGCTGCTTTACCGTTATGAAGCGCCATGTCGAGAATCGCTGCAAGGTTATATCCGGCGAGTCCCTCAGCGCCGTAATGTTCTGCTCTGGATGGTAAACAAGGGTATACGCAGCCGAGACCTGACCACTCGCATGCCTCCTCATAAGGAATTCCGTCATCTGTATAGTGGCGAATTACAACCTCGTCGTTTTGGAACAAAGGTATTCCGCCCTTGGTTATCATATTTGTCTCGATAGCTTTTGTCATCAGCCATTTCGGTGTCTCACTATTCCAGCGCACGCCGACTGTCGGCGATGAAAGCTTTAAAAGTCCCACCATATGCAAAAAGAGATAACTCAATTCGTTTGAGCCGTCTGTTCCGTCTTTCGTTTTACCACCTAAAAGCACATTGTTTATGCCAAAATTGATTTGGTGGGATTCGCGCTGTGACGCGTTGGTCACAAAAATCTGCGTCCCCCATCTGCCGATGAGCTCTGCAAGCATTTGCCCGGCTTCATCAACTGTAATGATCTTGTTATTGATGTCATTCATAAAATACGGAAATAGATACTGGTCCCCGCGTCCCCAGTGTGCGTTGTTGTGCATCGGATGCTCTAAAAGCTTACAAACGTTGACAATTGCCATTGCCTGCAGTGCCTCTTTGAAAGTCCTCGCCGGATTTTCAGGAACATATTCGCATGTTTCAGCTATTGATAACAGTTCATTTTTTCGAGCTTCCTTCGACTCGGTTTCAGCCATTTTTCTGGCTAGTGCCGCATATCTGTGCGCGTGATCAATGATTGCTTTGCAGACGATAATTGCAGCCTTCCAGAAATAGAGCTTGTCGATGCCTTTGTCCGGCGTTTGTCTGTAATCTTCGATGCGGCGCTCTGCATCTTTGATGAAACCACCCAAGCCTTCACTTAATATTTTTTTCCAAGCCATGACAGATGTAACCTGACCGAATATACCGATATCAATCGTCGGATCTTTGATCTTCGCGTCTGTAACATCAAACGGCCAAGACCCATAAACCTCCGCCCAAGCCTTAGCGGTCATTTCGGGTGCTGTTTTACCGGAGAACAACCTGACGCTTTCACGCAGAATTGCAAGACTCTCTTGATCAAGTCCTGCATCGGCATTCATGGTGAGGTTTATTTGTCCGTCATCATCCCAAAGGTCGGGGATATAGTTGCCGCAGATATCAATAGACGTACAAGTCCCTATGACATATGGCGTTGGTCTTCCGACAATAACATCATAGTCATGTATCGCAATTTCAATGTTGTCCAACACATTCTTAATGAGCTTTGCCCGCCTGATCTCAATATCCTCTGCTTCGGTTTCGCGCCATGATGCGACAGTGTATTTTTCCCTATCGGCACAGAGCTTCCACGGCGCCGCGCGCATCGCGTTTTTCCACTCTGTGAGTCGTTGTGACAATACTATTTTATCAATTTCACTAAAAAGCTCTTCGTTTATGCTGATCCTTTTCATGAGCCATACTCCTTCATTGTCATTTTACTAAGCATACCACAAAGCATTAGTCTTAATAATACTGTGAAACGAGCTGAATTGCGCTTGAATTCCGCCTGGTTCCGGTGGTATTATCAAACTGAACGTTATAAAAATATAAATTTTGACGGATTGAGGTGGGGTATGAGCACCAATTCTATAGATTTGCAGTCTGTTCTGCTCGAACGTATGCTTAATGGCGGCGGAATCGACGCAGTCAGCAGTGCGCTCGCCGAATATTTTGATGCCTTCGTTTGTATCGAGTATTCCGGCAGCGCTTATGCTTCTGCTGACAGACCCGATAAAGATGCCGTCGTTTATAATTTGGAACAGAATATTCATGCGGGGGGCAATTATTTAGGGCATCTGACGGTAGAGCGATCCCAAAAACCATTCAGCGACGCTGAAAAAAATGTATTTAAAAAAGTGACTGAATTTGTCGCCCTTCAGCTCCTTCAGGACAAAAAAATAGCCGATATTGAGCTTCGGCTAAGAGGCAGCTTTATTGAAGATTTGATATCGACCAATATTTCCGATCCTGGCTCGGTAAAAAAACGAGCCCGGGCCATTGCTTACGATATCACTGTGCCACACAGGGTTCTCGTCGCTGAAATTGCTAACATTTCACACGTCACACGACACCAAAACCAAAATTCAACGGCTTTGGAAAGCTTCAAAAGCGAGCTTGTAAAATCCGTTCACAATCGCCTTAATCAGCTCTCAATGGGAATGGTAATGCATCGCAACAATGAAACGGTCATGCTTGTGCGCATTGACGCGAACGATCATTCTTTGAGCTCTGTTAAAAGCCTCTCTGAGGAGATCATTAATTTCGTGTATTCTCAATACAACGCACAAATGTATATAGGAATAGGAAGTGCTTGTTTTGAACTGTCCGACTTTTCAAAATCATATCATGCAGCAAAGAAATCGCTTGAAATTGGCGAATATATGATTACGGAAGGCCAAGTGCGTTCTTTGGAACAGTTTTCAGTTCACGCGCTGTTTTTGAGTACCGTTAAGCCCGTCGAGCTTTATAACTATGCGCGTGCGCACCTAGACAAACTACTCGCATACGACAAGAAAAACGGCTCCGAGTTACTCAAGACTTTGCAGGAGTATCTATATTTGCGTAACAATGTCGAAAAGACAGCGAGGTCAATCAGTCTGTCGATCAGCGGCTTAAAGTACAGGTTAAAGCGTATCGAAAAGATTATCGGACTGGAGCTGAACGATTATAAGGTCAGCTTTGATTTGCAATTAGCGCTGATCATCATGCAGTTATATGGCGAATACCGTATCAGAAGTGACAGCGAATAATCTGTCGAATAACCGAGCCATTGCGTGTTGTTAACGCACCATCCTTTTTTCTGATACCCTGGCATAATCCGAATAATATACGCCTGTAATAAGAATCAGATGGATATTATGGACAAATCAGGATATTAATTGTATATTATTAGCGTGAACAGAGAGAAAAACGCTGATACGGAGTTTTTGATACGCGAGAAGGGATTACGCCGGTATGAAGAATATGAGCTTCGATATTTATTCGATGAGCCTCTTGCAGATACAGCGCTTTCTAACGGTCGCTGAGCATCTGAACTTTACCACCGCCGCGCGGAAGCTGGGTGTGGAACAGCCCGTCATCAGCAAAAACATCGCATCGCTGGAGAAGGCGCTGAACCTCATTTTGTTTGTCCGTGAAAAAGGAAAAGTGAAGCTGACACCTGCCGGGCGGTATCTCAGCGATCAGCTGCGGGGGCTCGTGCCGGTCATCGAACAGAGCGTGGAAATGGCCCATGTTCTTCAACTTGGCGTTTTGGGCGAGCTCACAGTCGGAATCCACAACTTCTATGATTTGGATTATTTTTTTATGTCGATCGTGAACGAGTTTCGAAACACATATCCGCATATTAAACTTTACACAAAGTCCTACAGTTTTCCCGGCCTGAGGAGACGTGTCCTGTCCGGCTCGCTTGACGTGGTGTTTACATCCCGGTTCGAAAGTGACGATATCAAGGTGCACGAGGGAGATGAGTATTGCGTGAGCGAACTCATCCAATTCCCGCTGTCGGTAGTGATGCTCGAAACCAATCCTTTGGCAAAAAAAGAAACGGTCACCGTGCCTGACCTGCGATTCCAGCGGTTCACCATCCATTCACCGTCCAAAGTCCCCGCCTATCAGAAGCTGATAGAAGAGATGTGTATGAAATATGATTTCGTTCCCTCCGAATATGAATACATAGAGGACGCTTCGTCCTTCGCGCTCAGCCTCAGCAGCAACGATCAGGTATACGTTGTGGACAGAGCCGCCAGAATTGAAACGTGCATGCCTCTGAAAACATATGACCTGGAAGGTACCGTCAGCGGCGTCTCCCTCGTCTGGAAAAAGAACGCTTCCAACTCCGCGGTTAAGCTGTTTGTCAGTAAATGCGAGGAGTATTTTCGCGAGCATCCCGATTCCCGCGATAAACAACAGGGCAGATGAGATTCACCCCATTCCTAATCGGAATGGGGTGATTATTTATTTATATTTTACATAAATATCTCTATATCATATAATATTTTTAGTTAATTAAATGCAAAAAGTAACATAAATGAAAGTGAGGTTCATCATGGCAACATCTCCTAAAGAAATAACATTTGCCGACCGTGTTCAAATTATTGATGACGCCATTTCACTGAAGAAAACCGATCGTATTCCGTGTGTCCCCTTCGTTGAAAGTCTGCCTTACTTTTTTAGCGGTGACGGGACGACGTACAAGGATGGCATGTACGGCTATCAGAAGGCTGTGGAGGCAACCGTCAAGTTTTATAAAGAAGAGATGCCGGATGCTTACACCGGAACCGGTTTTACAAGCGGCAGGTCGAATGAACTTGCCGGATCAAAGATGCTAGACTGGCCCGGGAGGCCCGGTACAAAAGTCCCGGACTACACAACGTATCAGGTTCTCGAAAACGAGTATATGACACCGGAGGAATATCCCGAGCTGCTCAGCGATTTTACCGGCTTTATGCTGAGGAAATACATACCCCGCGCCTTTCCGAAACTGGCTGATTTGTCATCTGTCAGCTTCGTGCCGCAGATCGTCCTCGGTACGTCAATTCTTTCAGGACTGTACAACCCTTCTGTTCTCGCCGCTTTTGAATTTCATCAGGGAGATCGGAAAAAATGACGCTGAGGCCTCAGCAGCCAGCGCGCAGATTATTGCGAGACTCGCTGAAATTGGAATTCCGCCCCTGCTGACAGGAATCGGAGAAGCGCCGTTTGATATCATCAGCGACTATTTCCGCACAACGACCGGAGCGATGGAGGATATGCTCGATTGTCCCGATATGGTTGAAAAGGCGTGTTATATGTTCGCCGACCTCCAGATTGCAAGCTGGGCATATTTCAAATTTGTTCCGATGCAGGTCAAGCGCGTATTCTTTCCGATGCATAAAGGAATGGATGGTTTCATGAGCCCCAAACAGTTTGAAACGCTCTACTGGAAGCCTCTCATGAAATGCGTCAACGCCCTCGTCGATATGGGGGTCACCCCGATACTATATACCGAGGGGAAATACTTCACCCGTATCAACGACATGGTCGGTCTGCCGAAAGGCAAAGTGCTTCTGCACTTTGAGTCGGCGGATCCTGAAATCTGCAAAAAGGCTTTCGGGGGCACAACCTGTCTCAGCGGGTTTTTGCCGACATATCATCTGGAATGGAGTTCGAAGCAAAAAATTATTGACGAGACAAAGCGCCATCTTGATATTCTTGCCGACGGCGGCGGTTATATCTTTGATACTAGCGCGGCAATAGAGAATGCCAAACGCGAAAACTGGGACGCGATGATTGAAACGGTAAGAAACTATAAAATCTAATCGATCGCTTTTCAAGAGTCTTCTAAAAAAAGAAAATGACCCCATTCCGAAATGGAATGGGGTCATTATTTATTTATATTTCACAAAGATATCAAGACATATTATGATATATTCAGTCAAAAAGATTATATGAAAGCCAAGCGCTTGAAAGTGAGGAGCATCATGGCAACAACACAGGAACAATATAACGAGCGGCTTAAACGCATGATGGCCGTACAGGACCTTAAAGAGTATGACCGCGTGCCTATCGTGCCAAAGATGAACTTCTTTTACGGGGATGCTTATGGGATCAATCATTATGCCACAATGTCAGACCTGCGCAATGTCATTCCCGGGCTGAAAGCATACCTCAAGGAATTTGAGCCGGATGCGGTGTGGGGAACCGCGCAGTACCCCATTCCCGTTATTGAAACACTGCAGAGTAATTTCATCCATTGGCCCGGTTATCAGCATCGTCTCGGTCTGGACCAATCATTTCAGATTCTTGACGGCGAGTACATGACCGAAGACGAGTATGACGAATTCATTCTCGACCCAACCAACTTTATTATGACCAAATGGCTCCCGCGGAGAAACAAAAACCTCGCGGGACTGGCCAAGCTGAATTTTCAGAACCCCATAGAACTCGGCCTTTTCTCTACAATGGCCCCCTTTTCTGACCCTGAAGTGAAAAGCGCTCTTGAGGCGCTGCAGATTGCCGGCACTAAATCCGTCGAATGGCTTCAAGCGAACGGCCTCTTCTTTGACACCTGCATTCAGGAAGGCTTCCCTCTTGGCCCCACGCTTGGGCAGACCTGTCCCTTCGACATGCTGGCGGACAATTTCCGCGGCATGATCAACTGCATTACGGATATCAAAGAACGGCCTGAGAAACTGCATGAAGCTTTAGACGTCATGACCCAGCTCTGTATAAAAAATGCTCTTGGCGGGTTAAAAGCCCTGGGACATAAATATCTGTTTATCCCCTTACATATGGGCGTGGACGAGTTCATGAGCCCGGCCGACTATGCGGAATTCTACTGGCCCGGCCTAAAGGCTCTGATGATGGCCGGTATCGAAAACGGCCTCACACCGTACGTCTTTTGCGAAGGCAACTACAATACCAGGCTTGAGCAGCTGTGTGACATGCCAAAGGGCAAGGTCATTTATATGTTTGAGAAGGTGGATATGAAAAAGGCCAAAGCGACAGTTGGCAAGGTCGCCTGCATCTGCGGCAATCTGGCTACAGCTACGCTGATGTTCAGCTCAAAAGAAAGAGTTATCCGTGAAACCAGGGAGTTGCTCGACATCTGCGCCCCCGGCGGCGGCTTCATTATGGATGTCTCTATCGTCATCGACAAATGCCCGAAGGAAAATCTGCACGCCATGTTTGACACCACACTGAGATACGGGGGCTATTAATATCGGAGTTTTAGGGCTTATATCCCTAGACAATAAGTAAATTTACGAGGAGGAAGAAAATGAAAAAGCATACGAAATTCATCGCGCTCTTGTTAGCCGTCGTTTTCTGTTGCACACTAGTGTTTTCCGGTTGCGGTACCGGAACCGTCGCTTCCAATTCCTCACCCTCAGCATCCGCCAGCGGCACAAGTCAGAATCCCGGCAGCCCTGCCGGATCCGACAAGACCAGTATCAAGATCGGATTCGTCGCCCCCTTGTCTGGTCCGATGGCCAATTTCACGGTCGGCATCAAACACGCCGCGGATCTCGCGCTGGCCGCTATGAACAAAGACGGCGGTATCATGGTCAAGGAGCTGAACAAGAAACTGCCCGTTGAGATCATCTGGGGTGACAGCGAAAGCAGCCCGACAAAAGCCTCTGAGGTCGCCACAAAGCTCGCGACAAGCGACAAGGTGGATATTCTGGTAGGACAATGGACGCCTGATACGGCCAATCCTGTCTCCGTTGTCGGAGAACGCAATCAGGTTCCCACACTTGTGTCCGGCGCGCCAGACAGCAGCTGGCTTGCTTTCGGGCCTTATCAATGGTCTTTTGCTTTGATGTTCAACTACGATTACTTCATCGACGAGTATTTCAACGGCTTTGACCGTTTGGAAACCAATAAAAAGATCGGTCTGGTGCTTGACAGCGGCGTCGATGGCGTCGGCATGGCGCAGCTCATGGCTGATAAGGCAGCCTCGAGAGGTTATACGATCGTCGATCCCGGTCGCTTTCCGCAGGGTACCACGGATTATACGTCCGTCATTTCAAAAATTCAGAGTGAAGGCTGTGATATCCTTGTTGCCAGCTTACTGACACCGGAGCTCGTCACGGTGGTGAACCAATGCCAGCAGCTCGGCTACCAGCCGAAGATCTCCCTTTTGAGCAAGGGTATGCATTTTTCTTCCGATGTTGCCAAACTTGGCACTGGTGCCCAGAACTTCATGGCTGAACCCCAGTGGTCACCGGAATTCCCCTACACCTCCTCGCTGCTCGGCCTGACAGCCAAACAGCTGAGCGACGATTTTAAACAGAATGTCAAACAGGATCCTGATATCACCATCGGCTGGGACTATTCGATATTTGATGTGATATACGATGTCTTGAACCGCGCACAGTCACTTGATAAGGAGACCGTACGGCAGTCCTTCATGAAAACAGATCTCGACACGATATACGGCCATATCGTGTTCAAGGAAAACCATGTCGGCTATGTCCCTATTGCAACTGGGCAGTGGGTTGCCGACGCGTCAACGATATCAGGCTATCGCCAGTCTCTGGTTGCTGCAAACCACGTCCCGGAGATTAAGATCACCGAACAGCTTCTTCCGATGATATACAGCTAAAAAAGCAGCAACGAGACGCCTATATAAAATTAGTTATTATTCAATGAAGCTTTACGAGTATATCGGGATTGTCCCGGTATGCTCGTAAAGTGAGTTAATACAAGGGAGGCGACCTGTATGGGTGCGATTCTCACCGTGACGGATTTAGGAATATCCTTCGGCAGCAACGAGGTCCTGAAATCCGTTAATTTCGAAGTCCATGAAAATGAGGTGCTCGGCGTTATCGGCCCGAACGGTGCCGGTAAAACCGTCATGTTAAACCTCGTGTCAGGCATTCTGAAGCCCACGAAGGGCAGGATCGAGTTTCTGGGGAAAGAAATAACGAAAATGAAAATCACCGAGCGTACTCGAATGGGGCTGGGACGCACCTTTCAGATACCGCGGTGTTTTGAAAATATGACGGTATATGAAAATATTCTTACCAACGGGATCTACGGTCAGAACCTCGCGGAGCGGGAAGCAGCCGCCCAGGCCAAGGAGATACTCGACCTTATCAGGCTATCCCCGCAGCACGACGATATTTCAGGAAAGCTCGGTCTTTTAGCCCGTAAGCGTCTGGAAATTGGCGTTGCCCTGGCATCAGCACCGAAGCTGCTACTGCTGGACGAAGTTGCCGGAGGACTGACCAATTCTGAAGTCGGCGAGATTCTGGAAATTGTGCGTACAGTGAAAAAACGCGGAATCAGCGTTATATGGATCGAACATGTCATGCAGACCATGCTTGAAGGTACCGATCGTGTCATGCTCCTTGCCGACGGACGGGATATCCTTTGCGCTCCACCGGCCGAGCTGATGCGGTCCAAGCAGGTTAACGACGTGTACCTGGGGGCGGAAGATAATGAGTAAACAAAACGATATCCTTCTCGAGGTCGAGCACCTCAACGTCCATTACGGCGATCTTCAAGCCGTTTATGACGTCAATATGTGTCTCCACAGGGGCTCAATTGTGTCCATTATCGGCGCGAATGGTGCAGGCAAGAGCACGCTGCTCAATTCGATCATGGGTATAAACAAACCCACCAGCGGCAGAGTTCGCTGGAAGGGCGAAGACATCACCGGCATGCCCACGAACAAAATTGTCACCAGAGGCATTTCGATGGCACCGGAGGGCAGCCGTATCTTTGAAGATATGACCGTGATGGAGAACCTCCTCATGGGAGCTTATCCGCCGCATGCTAAGAAGAAAAAGGCGGAGAGCCTTATAAAAGTTTATGAAACCTTTCCGGTGCTAAAGGAGAAGTCAGGGCAGCTAGCAACCTTTCTTTCCGGAGGACAGCGACAGATGCTCGCGATCGCGCGGGCAATCATGTCTGATCCGGAGCTCATCATCTGCGACGAAATTTCCCTGGGACTGGCGCCCGTCATCATAAAGGATATCTATGCGTCTCTTCGGCGCATCAACAACGAGGGCGTGACGATTCTGCTGGTAGAGCAGGAGGTTAAGCGCTCCCTGAAAAACACCGAACACGCGTATGTCATGGTCAAGGGCAGGGTCATGATGGAGGGCAAATGCTGCGACCTGCCCGAGAGCGAGGTCAACGACGCATACTTTGGTGTGAACCGGTTTGCTTAACATAATGAAACCGAGGTGATTTTGGTGGATACATTGCTTCAATCTGTCGTAACCGGCGTCCTCCTGGGCGGACTGTACGCGCTTATAGGCGTTGGAATGTCGCTGATTTTCGGCATCATGAAGATCACAAATATCGCGCACGGTGATCTGATGATCCTCTCAACGTTTTTTACCATGATGTTTGCGCTGAGATTTACCGGCAGTATTATCCTTGCCCTGCTGCTGACGATGGTTGTCATGGTTATTATTGGCGTCCTTATACAGAAGTACCTGATCAATAGAGTCATAGACAAGGGTTCTGAGCCCGCGTTGCTTGTTTGCTTCGGCCTTTCTATCACCATCCAGAATGCGCTATTGTTAGGTTTTGGACCCAACTCACAGACCATACCCACAACGCTTGTGAACACAAACATACTGCATACGGATCATCTCTCTATATCTGGCCAGTATGTCATGAATTTCGTTGTGGCGGTGGCGGTTATTGTGGTTTTATCGCTGGTTATTAAGAGAACCTCGCTGGGACGGGCTATCCGTGCCACCTCCAGTGACGTTGTTGCCGCGGAGATTATGGGTGTTAATACCAAACGCATGTACATATATGCCATGGGCCTGACCATGGCGGCCACGTGTGTCGCGGGGCTTTTGGTGGGTCAGACGTTTGTTTTCTATCCCTCCAGCGGCACACAGTACCTTATCATTGCCTTTGGCGTCGTGGTCATCGGCGGGATGGGCAGCATTTTCGGCACGCTGCTCGGCGGCATCATTCTGGGTCTGTCGCAGCTGATCGGGTCGAGCTTATTTGGTACCCCAGTTCAGATGCTGTCGGGATATCTCGTCCTGCTCATCATTTTGGCACTGAGACCACAAGGGCTTTTATCCAAAAAAGTACGCAAATAGGCAAACCCGAAAAAAGGAGGTTGGCACACAATGAGTAGACTGAGCCCAGACGGACGCCTCAGCAGCAGAAGAGCGGTCAAACCGATCATTCTGGCGGCTTCTATTGCGCTTTTGATCTCCATACCCGCCTGGGGCGGAAATTACGTAATTAACGTTATGATCCTTGTTCTGCTGTATACGTCACTGGGTCAGATGTGGAATCTGCTCGGCGGATATACCGGGCTTGTCTCGCTTGGTCAGCAAAGCTTTGTTGGTATTGGCGGGTATGCGCTTGCCATGCTTTCGCAGGTATACAAGCTTCCCATCGTCTGGGGATTTCTCGCTGCAGGCGTACTCTCGGTTGTGTTCGCGCTCGTCACCTCTATCCCCATATTCAAAATGAAGAATGTCTATTTTACCATTGGCACATGGATCTTATCCGAATGCCTCCGGGTCATCTTCCTGATCTGGGCTTTTGTGAACTACGGAACCGGTTATAACATCTCTGCAACCTATACGATGTCTCCCAGTTTCATCTACTACATCTCGCTGGCGGTTGGCATCTTTTCCGTCGCCGTCGTATCCTTTCTCCTGCGTTCCAAATTCGGCCTTGGTCTTATGGCAATGCGCGATAATGAGGCAGCTGCCGAAGTCCGCGGCGTGGAGTTGTATAAGACCAAGCTGAAGTGCTATTTGATTTCAGCCTTTGTCACCGGAATCGCCGGTGCCGCCATGTATCTGAATCTTGCCTTTATCCAGCCCAACGCCGCATTCAGTATCGACTGGACGGTGTCCATGGTGTTTATCGTCATCATCGGCGGTATCGGCACGATTGAAGGCCCCATCATCGGGGCGATCATTTTCGTACTGCTGCGCCAATTCCTGTACTCCTTTCCTGGCTTCAGCATGCTGATGCTGGGTGTTATCGCCATCATTATCATGCTTGTTGCACCCAGAGGTATCATGGGCTTTTTCAACAGACGCTTTGGCTGGGATTTATTCTCGGTGCGCCGCCACCTTGGCGGTTCGAGAGCCCGTATCGGGAAGCGCGGCGGAATACCCGAATAAAGCATGCTTAGCTTGATCGCGGACATGTATGTCGCCGTTTTACCCGCCGCTAATCAAATGCAGTAATCCGAACAAATAGCACCCATAAATGGTCATAAAAATGCCGAAAAGTCTGATAAGTTAGACTTTTCGGACATTTTGTTGTGGAGACGAAGAGAACTTTAATGTTATCCGATCATTCCTTGCATAAGCAGCGCGATCATTTTTGCTGCTTGTGCTTTGCTGGCGTTGTCTTTTGGGGCAAAGCGTCCATCCGGGTATCCGCTGATGATGCCTGCCCGCTGCATCGCCGTCACTTCGTCTGTTGCGTAACCTGCAATATCCGTGCTGTCGGGAAAGCTGACGGCCGCCGTCGCGGTGTTCAGCGTATAGCCAGCAAGTTTTTCAGCATACAGTGCAATCATCACAGCCATATCCTGACGGGTGATCAACGCGTTAGGACTAAATTTACCGTCGTCGCCTGACGCGATTCCGGCTGAGTATGCCCACTGTACCTCTTCAGCAAACCAATCGGTTGTCTTGACATCCGCAAACGAAGAAGTCGTATATATACCGAGGTCGGCGCCTGACATGCTTGCCAGAATCGTCACGAATTCAGCGCGCGTGATATTGGCATTGGGATTAAACTGCCCGTCATTGCCATGTATGATATCTCTCGCGGCCAGATAATTAACGGACTCGGCATACCAACCGGAGACATCGGAGAAACTCACAGTGCTGCAAACAATAGCATATTTGGAGAAGTGATCGGTCACAAAGGTCACCATTCCGGTTGATGCGTCATACGCGCAATTCGGTACGAGCACAAGCGCACCGCTGTCTGACAGATAATAGATAACGATTTTGTTGGAGTCCTCTCCCGCAGCAAGCTTATACGGCACACTGACCATGGCTCTGCCGCCGCCAAAGCCGGAAATCGTCGTGCCGCCGGAGGTTATGGTGAAATCATAAACGGGATGATTGCCGACAGCCGTCTTTTCAGCATCGGTGAGCTTTGATGTATCGGCGAGAGCTGCTTTGATATTAACGTCACCTGCTGCTTTTCCGTTTATGCTGTCGATTGCCGCCGCATCAAACGTTATTGATGCGAGCGAGGTCGTAATCTGAAGGCCGTCGACGCTGCTGCCCGCTAAAGCAGCAAATGACGACTGCGGAATCATTGTTGAAACAGAGGTTGAGGTACCTGCGCCTTCCACCTTGATTTCGACAATAGCAGCAGCGCCAGCGCCTTGTGCTGCCGCGCCCGCAAGAGCTTTATCCAGAGTGTCGGCCATCTGTGCGCCCGTTACGGCGGCAAATGAACCACCGATGGCGTCGATCTTGGCTTCAGCTGTTGTTGTGGCCGTGGTCGTGTCTCCTGTTGCTTCAACAATTGTTCCAGGGGCTGGCGCATTACCTCCTCCACCGACCGAAGCGGCGGAAGTCGTAAATGACAGGGAGAAGACATCTGAAATATCGTTATTTGAATTTTTCACGACCACATAGGCAATGTAATCTGTGGTGGCGGTGAGCCCTATCATGCTGATGGAATTGAGCGAGGCTACGGTATTGGCTGTCCCCTTGGCATCCCCTGTTGCCTGTGCGATGACGGTTGATGCATCAGCGGGAGCAGTGTCGGTCTTTTTATACACAACATAGGAGCATGCGCCTGCCTGGTTGGAGGTGAACTTGAGTGTGGCACCTGTGGACGTCGGAGTGCCGACGCCGAACGCGCTGAGATAGGGCTTTGTCGTGTAAGTCATCTTGTTGTTTATGGCTGAGTCGATAGCCTCGCTGCCCGGCACAAGATACAAGGTCACTCCGCTGCTGCCGTCAAATGCATACGAATTGTAATAGCTCATATTGGATCCGGCCACTACGGCAGTCAGGTTCTTGCAGTTGACAAAACAATAATCGCTGAGGTATGTCGTTCCGGACGGAATGATGTAGGTATTCGCCGTTCTAGCTGAGGGGTAGATTTGAAGGACTTCACCGCTCGCATTGAATAACACGCCGTCTATGCTTTTATAGTCTTGATTTAGCGCTGCAACATAGATATTGAGGAGATTCGGGCAATTAATTAAAGCGCCTAATTCAACATCAGTAACATCAGCCAAAATGGTACAGGTATCCTGTAAACCGGCCATGGGATAGTAGAGCAATGCGGTCCCATCATCGGAATAAAGCGTGCCATCGACGATCTTGAAGTTTGTATTGCCCTCTTCAACTGAAATGGCAGTGAGATTTTTTGCGCCAATGAGGGCATCATCAATGGTTGTTACGCTTGCTGGGATTTCAAACGTATCGTTGCTGCTCGCGAGCGCATAGGAGTGGAGCTCAAGTTTATCTATATCGTACAACGCCCCATTTTCCGCAACGTAGTATGTGTTGGAAGCGTCAACCGTTAGACTCTCGAGCGAGGAACAGTCACTCAAAACATTTCCAGATATGCTGCTCACGTCTTTCGGCAGCTCGATGCTCGTTAAGCTAGAGCAGGAATCAAAGGCATAATAACCAATTGTGCTAAGCTCGCTTAACGCGTCAAAAGTGACGGTCTCCAGTGCGCTATCGTTCTGAAAAGCGAATGAACTAATCTCTGTCACGCTTTTTGGTATATCAATCTGGGTAAGCATCGCATCACTGTAGAAGGCGGAATATCCGATGGTTTCCAGAGTACTCCCAGCAGCAAAAGTCACTGTCTGGAGACCGGCGCAATATGCAAACGCATTCTCATTTATGCTCGTGACCCCGGTTGGAATCGTGATATTTGTGATTTTGCTGCTATCAAAGGCTCCGACGCCAATGACCGTGACGGATACCGGAATGGCATAGGTCTCCGCATCAGCACCTGCGGGATACTGGAGCAAGGTCGATTTGTCTAAATTAAGCAGCGCGCCGCTGTCGCTCACGAAATCTGTATTACCTGGATCGACAGTTATACCGGTCAGCGCAGGACAGCCCCCGAATGCGCCGCCGCCAATAGTTGCTACCTTTGCGGGAATCGTTATGCTGGTTATTCCGGTGCCGGATAAGGCCTTCAGCCCGATGGCGGTGACTTCTTTCGGGATGGTGAAGGATGCCAGTTTCGAGCAGTGCTGGAAGGTGTAATTACCAATCGTGGTCAAATTACTGTTTTCGCCGAAGGCGACAACTGTCAGTTCTCTGCAGCCATTAAAAGCGTTATCCCTGATGTTTGTTACATTGTCAGGAATAGTAATTCCAGTCAGACTGGTGCACCCCACGAATGCGTCACCCTGGATTTCGGAGAGTTTGGAGCTTGCGATACTGGAGCCCAGATTAACGGTTGCGAGATTAGAGCAGCCCCCGAAGGCGTATGCGCCGATGGAGGTAGCTTTGTCGGGAAGCTCAAGCGCAGTGAGTCCTTCGCAAAAGGCAAATGCTTGTTCCCCAATGACCATATCGGGGGATGAAACGGTGCTGTCTGACGCCAGGGTCAATTGTGTCAGTCCAGAGCAGTTGCTGAACGTTTGGTAACCAATGGAGATAACAGCGTCCGGAATGGTAAACGCCGTAAGCTGTCGGCATATATAAAAGGCGTTATCCCCGATAGTGGCAAGTTCACTGTTAGTACCGAAGGTGACACTTTTTAGTTGAGACGCGGTCGAATATTGGCCATATTGATCTTGTGGAGAAAATGCAAAAGCACCAATGCTTGTGACGCTGTCTGGGATTGTGACGGTTTCCAGGACTGGATCGGCACTAAAGCCGTAGTCGGTGATTGCGGTCACATCGTATGAATTCAAGGTGTCAGGATCAGTTACGGACGAAGATATGGTAATGTCTGTAGCAGTTGCTGTTGTTGGATCGGTCAGCGCGATTGAAACAGTAGATACGCTGGTTACTGTGTAGGTATAGTCGCCTGAGGAGAATGTTGGTGAATCTGCAAGAGCTGTGAGACTGCCAAGCGGCAGCAGTGTTGCGATTATTGCGATGGTGAGGATTGCGGGGGTGATAGCACGCCTGATTTTTTTCATATATATCTCCTTTGTATAAACGTTTTATTTTTGTGCCAGCTCAAAAACCTCGGTTAGTGAAATTTCAATATCATTGCCCCACCTGATACAGCAGCCATCAGTAGCCGCCAGCTTGAAAAACTCTTCATCTTCCAGCATTCCAAACCGCACCGTCTGAAGTCTGTTTTTCATATTCAATGTAATACTGCTCTCATTATCTAGGAACACCTCCAGCTTGTAATCCGCCTTTGGCAGAATACTGGTTATCTGAGACATGTCATCACCTCCGGAAACCTGCAGACTTCGTCTGTAAGCTCAAAAAATCCACTATACAATAATTGTATAGTGGATTTTTCTTCCTGTCTGTCACCCATAGGGGTGACATTGTGTATCCTTTATTTAAGCGTGTTCGTCAAAATACTGTTTTAACAACACTCTTGTGTTTATTGCAAGTTTCTCGAATACTCTTTTGAGAACGGTTTTTACAGTATTTTGTGTTATAAACAGCCGTTCACCTATTTCTTTGTTGGAAAAGCCTGCTGCCGCTAGACGGGATACCTCAAGTTCCCTTACCGCTAGGATTGGCGCGTTCTCTGCGAACAGCTCTCTTCTGATTTGTTCGACTGACTTTTGATAGTAATTGTATAGCTCCAGAATCCTGGAAATATCCTCACAGTAAAGGTTTTTGTTAAAAAGCAGCTCAAGCAGCGGCTTTATGTAGTCGCAGTTTTCCACGAAGGGCATATAAACCTTGTCCGGCGCGGCAATATCAAGCGCTTGTCTTAGGGCTGTCAAAGCGTCTTTGCGTCTAAATAGCTGCTCATTGGCTGCTGCCATATAAACACTGGTATAAATATGACCCAACAGGTTTGGGAAAACCGAGGAAATACCAATGAATTGCTCTGCGATGCCTAGTAATTTGGTATACTCGCCCCCCGCCAATAGTGCCCTGCCATAGACGATGTTCATGAACGCCATAGCGGGAAAGAATAGCCTGCTGGATTCAAAATCACCGTTTTCAATCCAATGAGGGATTTTTTGATTCATTCTTAATCCGCCATAGATGAATGCAAAACATAGATCAATGGTATGTATAAAAGCATACTGTCTTTTCTGCGCCAATTGCTCGTGCAGATCATGGGTAATGTTGTGGATAAACGGGTAATCGCCTTTAAACAGTGCGATTCTGGCCTGCAAGAATGTAGCGCAAATGGTGATATCATATTGTTCAAAACGGTTTGCCTCATACATTGCTTTATGGGCGATGATTTCAGCATTTTGGATATCACCGCGGTTGAAATACCATTCTGCCTCCATGACATATTCTCCGCCCTTGCCATGCCCATTTGTGAGCTTACTGTAACATGGTAATGCTTCCTTTAACGTAAGAACCTCTGTTTCCAGTTTCCCGGTCTCCCGGTAAAACATATAGAGCACCGACGGTGAACCGAAGGTCCAGGCTTCTTTAGTATCTATGAACGTATCCGGCTGCTTTAAAAGCGCGTCAGCTTTTCTGACATGATCCAGCATATTGGCAATGTCATTATATGCCGTAATAGTTTGGAGCAGTTCAAACTCCCCTAAAAGCGTATTGAGGCATTCGCTGTCAAGACAATCATTGTTCTGAATACTTATACTAAAATCTCTACAGGCTTTTTCAAACAGGTCAATTTCATTAAACATGAATAAGTTAATGGCATAAATCAGTTGTGCTATAGGATGCCTATTCCTAATCTGATCCGGGCATTCCTCAAAATACTGGATAAAGACTGCTTTGCTATCATTATAGAAGCAATGACCTTTATCATGTTCCACCACTGACATAAGGCTATCAAAATCCTCTGATATATGGAAATATCGCATTGCTGTATAGTAGTCACCGGATTTCATATACCAGTGTGCGGCTTTTTCATATATATGTTTTTTATCTATCTTAGGTCTGCTCTCAAACTTTTCCATTAATAGTTTCGTGAAGATGTTATGGATCTGATATGTTCTCGTCCTATCGTCAAACTTAATTAATGTGTTCATGCTGATAATCTCTGCTAAAAGCTTCTCGGAATTCTCTTTCTGCCACATGTGAACAGCCTGTCCTAACGAAAAGTTATCAAAAAGACAGATTGTCTGGAGAAATTCTTTGATTTCATCTGAAAGCTGTATGTATATTGCCTTTTCAACAAGCATATAAATGTTTCTTGTATCGCCAAAATTACCCTCATTCATAAAGTTAAGCATCATCAGATACAGGGCGCTTATCCACCCCTCTGTGAGAGCATACAGTTTGTCCGCTTCGCTGTCCGTAAGGCTGATCCCACATACTTTATAATATGCCTTGATCTCCTTCGTATCGAATTCAAAATTTTGCTTGGTCACATGATTAAGATAGCCTTTCAGTTTCAGTTCATCTAGGTTTTGTAGACTCGTATATCGTAATGTCAGTACAATGCTAAAATCAGGTGTCTCATTCCGAACAAGGAATTCAATGAGGTCGTTGAGTTCAGCACATTCAACAACATGATAATCATCAATCACGAGAACTGTCCGCTTAGGAAAATCAATGGCTGATATAATCCTTAGGGCTTCCTGCCGTGAAACGCTGTCATCCGGAAACCCGAGTTGTTCAAGGCTAAGTGAACACTCAACATCAAATTCACGAAGCAAGCCGCAGAATCCTGTCCAAAAACATTTCGTTGAACCATCAAAAATTGTTTGCCATAGCACATAAGCATTTGTGTTTTTTAAGCACTCCCGGACTGCTGTTGTTTTGCCGTACCCCATAGGCGCCTCAACAAGTGTGCAGGGATAATCACTGAGCTGCTTCATCTTCGTTTTTAACTTGTTGGGAAAATATAAGACTCTGGTATTATGATTGTTTTGTTTTGACAATTTTTATAGCCTCCTGCGGTAATTACATTAACAGGCACCAAAGTGATTTTTTGGTAACATTATTATACCACAAAAAGCTACGGGCGAGCTGTGGGGTTTAAAAATCCCCTGCTCTCCATTTTCTAGGGTACATTTTACCCAAACGGTGCTTGAAAAAGTAAAAAGTCAACAAACTTTTGAGTTTGCTGACTTTTTGGCAAGTGGAGACGAAGAGGATCGAACTCTCGACCTTACGGATGCGAACCGTACGCTCTCCCGAATGGCGCGCAAAGCGGGCCCTTTCGTCTGCTTTTAACTCTATCGCGTCAACAGATTATACAGTACCTGTGCCATTTCCGCTCTTGTGGACGTACCTACTGGGTTAAGCTTTCCGGCATTGCCGCCGATTACGCCGTTTTTGACCAGGAATAACATGGGTTCCTTCGCCCAGGAGCTTATCTGTCCGGCGTCGCTGAAGCTGCTCAGCATTTTATCGGAATCTCCTTTCGGCAGTGCCTTAATGACAGTCAAGGCACTGTACAGAAGTGTAAACATCTCCTGACGGGTAATCTCCTTACCGGGCGCATACATGTTATTGCCTACTCCAGCAGCTATTCCAAGTTGCTTCGCTGCCGCAAGATAGCCGGTATAATAAGTGTCACCCGCATCGGTGAAGTTATCCTTCGGTTTTTCATCAGGGGCTATGCCATAGGCTTTCATCAGCATGACGAGAAATTGACCCCTGGTCAGCATCGCGTCGGGATTGAATTTCTCTTCTCCAGTACCATCCGTTATGCCTCTGGCTGCGATAAATTGCACTGCCTTGTGAAACCATGCGTCCGACGCTACGTCGTTAAAGCTCACCTTGCTATATGCCACCGCGTAATCACTGAAATGTGTGGTGGTAAAGGTAACCATTCCGGTCGCCGGATTGTAACAGCCGTTTGGTATGGTAACAATATTGCCGCTGCCGTCGATATACCAGATGACGATGCTCTCCGGACTGTTAAGCTCTGTCTCTGTCGGCGTATAGGGAATGCGCACCGTCACCGGCGCATCGGGATTGCTCCAGCCGCTTTGTCTGCCGTTGATGGTCAGCGTCAACTGGATAAGAGGCATATTACCGATGGCAGATTTAACACTCTCAGGAAGTCCGTTTTTGTCACCCTCGCTGATGGTGATTTCCGCCTGGCCACCGGTAATGTCCGCAACGCCCATGAGCATATTGGATGGGATGATAACGCTGCCCACGCCGGTACTTAGTGTCAGCGTGCCTTGATTATTGGCGGTTGACAGAGCCGGAACGGGTATTTTGACCATATATGCGTTAACACCGGGGATTGTGGGCATGGCAATGACCGTCCCGTCCGATGATAGGCCCTGTTCGCCTGCTTCTACGGACGCGCTCCCGCTGCTGTTATTGACCGAGATTGGAAGCGTCGTGTCCTCACCGGAGCCTGTGCTGACCTTCGCGCTGTAGCTGGGATCCGGGGGCGGTATGTACGCCCAAATGGCGTAAAGCGTTAAATTGCCCGCCGTTTGATAGACTGTGGTGGCGGTGTATTGCATCCCCGACCCGTTCGGCTGGATATTCCACCCCTCAAAGCTATAGCTAGTCCTTACAGGCGTTGGCAGGGCGCCGACCGCCGAATCGTAAATCACGGATATACTCCCCTCGGCGCTCCCATTCTGGGAATTTAAGCTGAGCGCATAAGTGTTAGCAGTCCAGTCGGCGTAAAGCGTCCTATTGCCCGCCGTCAGATAGACCGTAGCAGCGTCATATCTCGTCCCAAGCCCGTCCTCATCGGTATACCACCCCTCAAAGCTGTAGCCAGTCCTTACAGGCGTTGGCAGGGCGCCGACCGCCGAATCGTAAATCACGGATATATCCACCTCAGCGCTCCCATTCTGGGAATCAAAACTGAGCGCATAAATATTCGCCACCCAGTGCGCCGTAAAGCTCCTGCTGCCCGTGGAACCTAACAGAATCGTCACGTTCATCGTGGGGTCACCGGCGATATCCGTGCCGGACCAGCCCGTAAAAGTATAGCCCGCCCTTGTGGGGTTGTTGAGGGTCATGTTTGGGCTTTCATCCGTATAACTTGTCGGATTCGGCGTGCTTACTGAGCCACCGCCGAGGGCATATGTTATCGAATAAACGGGCGGCGTTGTCCTGAAGGTGTGGCTCGTTTCCGCCCCGCTCATCGTGTTATTGTTGAAATCCTTGAAGCCCTCGACCTTTACAGTGTATTGCGTGCGGTTTGGGAGCCCTGAATAAGGGGCGGTATATATGGTATTGCCCGCCGACCAGCTTCCCCCCGGTAATTCTGTGTAAGTCACGCCGTCAGTGGATATTGATACCGTACCGAACCCGGCTATCGTTTCCTCATCAAAGGTTATAACGACATTGCTGTCCAGAGGCGCGTACAGACTGCTCGGCGCGACAACTGTTACAACGGGGGGCTGCGTATCAGGGAGGAGCACACCGGCCGAGGTGTTCGCCGTAACCGTACCGGAGTATTTAAGAGGTGCGGTTGTTTTTGCCGCCATTGTTGAGGTGCCGGACGGCAGATAGAGATACAGCTTTCCGGAAGCATTGGTCTTTACACCGTTTGCGCCGTATGGGTAGTATGTACTGCCCGCGCCTGTGGACAGGAACACGACGTTCGACAATGCCACAGGTATTCCGCTGTTTTGAAGCGTCACAGTAGTGAGGTATACGTTACTGCCGCTGCCGTTTGTTAAAGTGCCGCCGCTTCCCGCCCAGCCACCGCCGATGCTGCTCGCGCCATATCCTGTGCCGGCCGCCTTAATCGTACCACCGGAAATGGCGACATTACCGCCGTCTCCTGCTGAACCGCCGCCGATACCCGCGCCGCCATCGCCGCCGGTTGCAGCGACTGTGCCGCCGGAAATGACGACATTGACACCGTCTGCCGCCCAGCCACTGCCGATGCCCGCGCCGTCATTGCCGCCGTTTGCTGTTACCACACCACCGGAAATGACGACATTGCCGCCATTTCCAATTATACCGCCGCCGATGCCTGCGCTGGCATCGCCGCCGCGTGCCGTTACCATTCCGCCGGATATGGTGACAGTTCCGCCGCTTGCGTGATAACCGCTGCCTATGCCCGCGCCGTCATTACCGCCGTTCGCCGTAACCGTGCCGCCGTAAATGGCGACAGTTCCACCGTTTCCCATCCAACCGCCGCCAATGCCCGCGCCGTCATTACCGCCGTTCGCCGTAACCGTGCCGCCGTAAATGGCGACCGTGCCGCCCGCCGACCAATCGCCACCGCCGATGCCTGCGCCGTCTGGTCCACCTGTTGCGTTCAGGGCGCCTGTCCCGAGCTCCTGACCGTAAATTTCCAGGCTTTTGCCTGGGGAGACGTTTATACCCGCATTCCAATTGCTTCCTGCAACCGTAAGGGACGCGCCGTCGGCTAAAATCAGTTTTGCGTCGCCGCTGATCGTTATTGTGCCCGAGCGGGTCATCGGGTCCGGGCCTTCCACCACATACCAGCCGCTGTAGAGCGTCCCGGTCGAAGCTGTGACCTGAGTGGCGGTGACGGTCTGCACCGCGCCATCGGCGTCGATATATGTGGCGCTCACATTGCCCGCCCGCGCAGTAATCGGCAGCAGCGACAGCACCATTATCAGTGACAGCACTAAAGACAGCCATTTTCCTTGAGTTTTCATGACCCACTCTCCTTCAATCAGCGCAGATATGATATTAATAGTTTTGCATGCAAAACAAATAATGACCGCGGTCATATTTTATGTTATTATATAGCATATTTCGCCATATTACAACAAGGAGGCATCGTATTGGTCAAAGCAGATGGCATAAGCCGAAAAAAAGAAAAGGGAGAAAAGACAAAGCGGAAAATACTTGATACCGCTGGACAGTTTTTCGATCAACACGACTTCGACGACATCACTGTGGACGCCATTGTGCAGGCGGCGGGCGTGTCTAAAGGTACGTTCTATGTGCATTTTGATTCGAAGGATGCCCTGATTGCCTCTTTTTTGTCTGATTATGTGCGCCAAGTGGACGCAGACTATAAATCCCATCTTGATTCGATCTCGGCCGGGACGAAGGTATCCGATATTCTCCTTTCGCTGATCGAAAAAATAGCCGATATGCTGACCGACACAATCGGCTATTATAAGATGAGGTTAGTCTACAAAGTGGCGCTCACGGGCGCCGTCAATATGGATGCGGTCATGGGGTATAACAGGGAGCTTTACATAATGTTTAGCGATGTGCTCGGCAGCGGCATAGCTCAAGGGGAATTCCATACCGAATTGTCTCTTGATGCACTGACCAGACATTTCGTATTAGCTATACGAAGCCTCAGCTATGAATGGTGTATCCGATATCCCGCCTTTGACTTAAAGGAACAGTCTCTAACACATTTTAAAATACTTCTCCGGGGAATTCGGTAGAAATTATTCGCATTTATTCAGTACACAACTTGAGAGAGACTTGATAGCAGAAATACCAGAAAGTCAGCAAACTTAAAAGTTTGCTGACTTTCTGGTAAGTGGAGACGAAGAGGATCGAACTCTCGACCTTACGGATGCGAACCGTACGCTCTCCCGAGTTGTGCGCAAAACGAGCCCTGCCGCAGTTATCAATATGTACAAGCTAAATACAAACACCAAATGCTTACAGCGCACAACGGCAATTCAGAAGTCTCCTATATGAATATTTTTATTTTCTCTTAGTCCTCAAGCTATCAAACAAGCAGATTTATGAACCTGTTATTGGGATAATACAACCGATATCCATTATTTTAGTACATTTTCAAGATATCTCATCAAGACAGCTGTAAGCTCCAAATCATTCCCATTCCGCTATAGCAGAGACTATTTATAACAACATTGTTTGTGTGATAGTATTTTCGTCTTTATGCATGGTCAATCAAAATTGAAAAGGCTTTGCACTGTCTCTTAATATGCGCTCTAAATCCTCCGATTTGACAGGTCGGTAGAAATAGAACCCCTGAAGCTCGTCGCAGTTATTATCACCGAGAAAAGTGAGCTGTGCCTCGGTTTCCACACCTTCAGCTACAACCTTCAGCCCGAGATTATGCGCTAGACTAACGATTCCACCGGCAATTGCATTATCTTTATCGCTTCTACCGATATTCCGGACAAACTGCATATCCATCTTAATACGGTCCATAGGCAAGCTGGTCAAACGATTTAAAGATGAGTATGCTGTCCCAAAATCATCAATAGAGATCAAGACGCCCATTTTTTTTATTTCATTGAGGACCTCGCTTATGTATGACGATTCACTTAACGCAATGCCTTCCGTAATTTCCAATTCAAGATACTGTGGTTCCAGCTGTGTTTCCGCTAAAATCTCCGCAACCTGTGAAGCGAACGCCGGATTCCTAAACTGTATTATTGAGATATTCACTGCAATACGAATTGGCGGTAAACCGCTCAATTGCCAGGCCTTGCATTGCTTGCATGCTGTCCTTAGTATCCAATCCCCAATTGGTCCGATTAAGCCGGTCTGTTCAGTTAGCGGTATAAATGTATTAGGTGCGATCATGCCAAATTCCGGATGGTTCCATCGTATGAGGGCTTCTGCTCCAATGATTGTTTTAGACTTCGTGGAGACCAGCGGTTGATAATTCAGAATAAATTCATCTCTGTCAAGCGCCCTGTATAAACTGTTTTTAAGTTTCATTTGCATAAGTACCTCATTTTTCATGTCGGTGGTACAGAACAGATGTTGATTTTTTCCTTGTTCCTTAGCTTTGTACATAGCGATATCGGCGTTTTTTATGAGTTTTTCGGCATCTTCTCCATCATATGGATACACAGCGACGCCAGCGCTTGCCGTGATAAAGAACTCCTGTCCGTTGACGATGAACGGCGAATTAAAACGACTGAGCAGTTTTTTTATGACCCGGATAATATCGTCATTTGAATCCATATTGTTGAGCAGGATAATAAACTCATCTCCACCGAAGCGGCAAAGGGCATCCGATTTCCGAATTATTTCTGATATGCTCATCGCCACCTCGACTAACAGGCTATCTCCGGCATCATGTCCGGAGGTATCGTTGATTGACTTGAAAGCATCGAGGTCCAGAAAAACAACCGCGAGCACTTTATTGGTACGCCCCGTTAGGTTTATTGCCTGCGCTACTCTGTCTTTGAAAAGCGTTCGATTCGGCAGTTTTGTCAGAGCATCATAAAACGCCATAAAATGAATCTCTTTTTCATAGTTCGCTTTTTTAATGGCATCCGCATAGATGTTTGTTATAATTCCCAAGAAACCAAGCTGCGTATCGGGCCATCTCTTTGTTTGACGTTCGGCATCCAAACCGAGAAAACCGATAAAGACAGAGTCCGAGAATATTGGCGAGATAATAAGTGATTTTTCTTGGCTGTGTGTCAACCGGAAGAGCTCGTCGCCTGTTTCAGGTATGCCTTCAGAGACGTCAGGAAGTGCTATTGTATTGCCATTTCTTAGATACTGAGTAATTAACGGGAAGCTGCTAGCATTGATCGTTTCTTCAAGATTCGGCGTTGTCATATCTTCGCTTGATGACCATACATTTTGTAATATAAAGTTTTCTCTATTACTATCAGATAAATATAGATACACCTTATCTGCAAAACTAAAAGATCCGAGTTTTTTCATATTCTTGTACATCTTTTCATCCAGGTTCGCTTCATTAACACTGACAAGATCAGATGAAATATCAGCAATCAATTTTTGTGCGTCAATTTGAGTACCATTCTCTCTTAGCTTATCTGAATAAACCTTTTTAATGAATAGTACTAAACAGATTGATATGACAAAAAATCCAATTCGTGCTATATAATGCGCACCGTCAATCGTAATCGTCACAGAGGGTTTGAGAATCCATACAACAAACTGCGTCGCGATAATCGACGTCATCAATGCGATATGGATGATTTTATTTTCGAAAACGATGATAATGATGAGTAGCATAAAGGGAAACGCCCAGATCGCGGCACTCCCGGTATCGATGAATCTTAAAGTAAGGATCGGGACGATGAATAATAAAACAACGGCAGTAAGAATATCTTTGAGATACTTTTGCTTGATTGAGCGCTGTATTGCTTGAAATATCACGCCGATAAATACCATGGCCACACTGTTTATAGAAACGGGTATGAGCTTAGCGTGGTCGGTAAGCAGATATTGAGAGATGAAATTCAACACGCCGCCGGCAAGAAAACCGTTTGACATGTAATTGATTATTTTCTGGCGAATTTGGTCTGTCATCAGGACTGCATCTTCACCCACATGCAGGGGATTCAACAGACCAACCTTCCTGACGGCATTATAGATAACAAGAATTGGGAAAACCATGAGCAGCGGTGCTAGCTGAGGGACGGACACTGAAAATATCATATTCCCCAGGATGTCGGTCAACGACCCCACGAGCAGCATTAGAAGAAATGAGACTAAGATAGCATTCGCCTGCTTTTTCTGCCTGCGATTAGAGCTTTTTCGCCCCCACTGCCAAGTGAGGAATATAACTGCAGCGCAATAAAGGACGTAATAGGCAATAAAGAAATAATCCCAAGCAGTATTAACAGCAACATTGATCCAACCTAATTGCGTGGATATCATGTTATACTGACCTGGATTGATTTCGGGGAAATAGGTGAAGCCAAGGTAGGTCACAACGGTGGGTAAATATAACAGCGCCTTGCTCCACCATTTTTTTATGAGTCGGTCATAGCCGCTTAAGACTATAAAAAAATTGAGTAGAAGTGCATAAAATGCGCCAAAACCGAGAGCGGAATACCTCCTCCAAAACAGAACTGTCGTGAGTTCCTCTGCAGAAGCAGCGTTGCTGAAGCCGAAAGCCCATGTAGCAAGCGCTACAGAGAGTAAAAAAAACAGCCTGTTTTTTTTATCTCTCGGGTTTATATAAAGTACATATATGCCTATGAAAAGTTCTACTAAACACGCCGCACTAAAAACGGCAGAAAATACTTGTGGCATATCGATCTCAATTCTTCCTGTTGCAGATTTTCTTGTATATATGTGTATATCGGAACAACCACAGTAATTCTTAGCGGATGATCATTAAATAGTTACAATAATCACGCCTTTTGCTTATAATAGCAAAATTATAATCAACAAATTCTCAAATAATTGGTAATGAATAGTACACAGTCCATAAAAGAATTGTATTGTTATAGTTCTTGACAAATACATCTATGTAGGTGTATATTATATCTACATAGATGCTTTTTGGAGGGAATAAGATGATACCTGTTGAAAAGAAAAATAGGATACTACTGATCGGGCTAAGCCGCACCAGAAATCAACTCTACCGCGAGCTTGACAAAGTGTTTTCGGCACATGATATTACTCAAACGCAGTTTGCAATTCTTGAAGTTCTTTACTCCAAAGGAGATTTGATGGTTGGAGAGATTCAGGAGAAGATTTTAAGCACACCGGGAAATGTGCCTTATGTCATTTCTAATCTACTGGCGAAGGGGTATGTCACAAAGGTTCAGCTCCAGACAGACAAGCGGTGCAGCAGCATCGGCTTGTCGGAAGCCGGGAAAAACAAGATTGAAGAAGTGCTGCCAGACCACAACATGCTTATTAATCGCTTATTTGAATGCTTGAATGATGATGAGAAGAATCAGCTAATCTATCTATTAGACCGCTTCAGAAGATAACTCAAATAGAAAGGACAAATAATATGGACACAGTAAGAAAAATCATTAAAATCACAAAAGGCATACCGGCGACTGACGGTGCAGGTGTCAAGCTGGTACGTGTCATCGGGCACAACGATACAGAAAATTATGACCCGTTTCTCATGTTAGATGCCTTTGATTCGGAAAATCCGGAAGACTACACGAAGGGCTTTCCCCGGCACCCGCATAGGGGCATCGAAACCATTACGTATCTGATCCACGGAGATATCGAGCATGGTGACAGTCTTGGCAACAGCGGCAGTATTCTTGACGGGGAGTGTCAGTGGATGACGGCCGGTTCCGGCATTATCCACCAGGAAATGCCTAAAGCCAGCAACCGTATGTTAGGCGCTCAGCTGTGGTTGAACCTGCCCGCCAAAGACAAGATGACACAGCCGAGTTACGGAGATATCAAGGCTGAAAATGTGCCTGTTATCGAAGAAAACGGCACGAAGATCCATGTGCTCGCCGGCGAATACCGAGGTTACAAGGGTGCCTTTGAGGGTAAATATATTAAGGCTGACTATTTGGATGTCGAGTTACCCGCGAATCAGGAATGGTCCTTTACAAACGATCCGGCGAATACTTTGTTTATCTACATTTTTGCTGGTAAAGCGAGTTTTGATCCTGATCAAAACGCAGCTGATCCTAGCGCTTTAGTTGATGAAAAGCAAGCGGTGTTGTTCGGGCAGGGGGAGAAATTTTGGATCAAGGCGGCAGTGCAGGATGTGCGGTTTATACTTTTGTCCGCCAAACCCTTGAACGAACCGATTGCTTGGGGCGGTCCCATCGTTATGAATACAAGAGAAGAACTGAACTTAGCGTTCAGGGAGTTGGACAACAATACTTTCATAAAATAAAGAAGACGAGGAATTTATTACCACGGAAAATAAATCTACAAAAATTGTCGGTTTTACGGGAAGCTTGAGACGGGATTCGTATAATAAGGCAGCATTACGGGTTGCTCAAAAGCTGCTTCCGGAGAATACTGTATTGGATAATATAAATTTAGCTGATATACCTTTCTTGAATGAGGACGTTGAAGCACAGGGCCTGCCGGCTTCAGTAGCGGATTTCAAAAACAAGCTGTCTGAAGCTGATGCTGTGCTGATTTCGACACCGGAATACAATTTCTCAATACCCCCCGTCCTGAAGAATGCGCTCGACTGGGCGTCAAGAGGAGACGTATTGCCGCTGTTTGGGAAGCCGCTTGCAATCATGAGTGCTTCTCCGGGTATGCTCGGTGGCTCGAGAGTTGCATTATAGTTCTGATGATATAATCGAGTTGATTAAAACAAGGGTTATGATTAATGCTATTTCCCGTCTTGACATGTGTTGACATTTTTATTATAATACATATGAAAGAACCGTCATAACTATAATTGAAGGGCTTTTGTTTTTTACGATCGTATTTACGTGAAAAATGAAAGCCTTTTGTTTTTTATGTCAACAAAATAAATATTGATAAACAATCAAAGGAGGATCTGTCATGCGAAAAGAAATTTATCTAACAGAAATCGATAAGGAACGATTGAAAAAAATCATTGATACTGAGATTAAAAGTGGTAACGTGCTGGATAAGCCTATGAAAAAGCTTTCTGAGGAAATTGATAATGCAATAGTCGTTAATACGCAGCAGATACCTCAGGACATAATTACCATGAACACGCGGGCTTTATTATACCTAGACCACGAGGATATCGAGATCACTTTAGTATATCCCGAAGAAGCTGATTGGGATAATAACAGGATGTCTGTTCTCTCTCCCATAGGCACCGCTATTCTTGGATATAAGGTGGGAGATACTGTTGAATGGGAAGTGCCATCAGGTATTACACAAATTTATATTAAAAACGTTTTGTATCAACCTGAGGCGTCAGGTGACTACCACCTTTAATAATATGTCATAAATTAAAAAGTAAATCTTTAATCTTAATAGTAAAAAGAACCGTCTGAATTCAGAAGGGCTTTTGGTATTACTGCCACGTGGCATTGATATGGAAAGCTCTTCTTTCTTTTTAAAGCTTTGAGAACTACAACAGGAGGATGAGGAACATACAAATTCAAATATTTGATTTTGAAGATATTTATGCAAAACAATCTTGGTATCAGCAACACGGAAAGCATATCAAGAACCTTGGTTTAGAATTAACAAAGGGCGTCAACGGTTATTGTTCAATTGACGCACAGGAAAAGCTAAAACAAGCCTGTACTGCGATGCAAATGCCAGTAATTACCTTACTGGGCTCAGGCAATTATCATTATCTTACCTATTTTCTTCTTCAACAAATTAAACAGCCTTTTTCTTTGGTCTTATTTGACTTCCATAGTGACATGCAGGCAGGTTTTAGTGACAGCTTATTGTCCTGCGGCAATTGGTTATCATTTGCGATTCGTGATTGCCCCCACATGAAGCAGGTTTTCATATGTGGAATATCTGAACAATACATCCCAAGCGCCACATCAATCTCGTCCAAGTCAATATATTACTTTACCGAAGAGATGATTCATTCGCACACCTGGCTGTTGACTTTTGAAAGATTAAACCGCTATCCACTTTATGTATCAATTGATAAAGATGTTTTTGATATTAATCTTGCACATACCAACTGGGATCAAGGTTCAATGGAACGTGATATGATACAGTCCTTCTTTGATTATATATTTCACAAGATGGAGCTCGTTGGTGGCGATATATGCGGCGAATGTTCTGTGGATTATTCTCATGTATCTTTCAAGGAAAATCAAAGATGCAATAATGATATTAATAACTACCTTATCAACTGCTTTTCAGATCAACATTATAATAAAAAAAAGATTTGTTAATTTACTGAAATATATATAACAAATATTAACACGACGGAGGGCTTTAATGCTGGACTCAATTACTTCATTTCTTTTAGGTGATTCACCTTGGGTATACGCTTTTATTTTCTTCGGGAAACTCATTGAGGTATCCTTAGCGTCATTGCGTTCTCAACTAATACACAAGGGTGAAACGGCTATTGGCGCAATTATTGCTTTTTTCGAGTATTCTTTCTGGTTGTGCATTACTGCTTCTGCCATATCGGGATTTTCAGGTGATATCATCAAGATTATTATCCTTGTTTCCGCTTTCGCAGGAGGTAACGTACTAGGGTCAATCCTCGAAAGAAAGATTGCGCTTGGATTCTGTACCTTAAATTGCGTGTTTACCAAGCGTGAATGTGCAATTATGGCAGCTGAACAGTTAAGGCAAAACGGATTTGCACTTACGTTATTTTCAGCTGAAGGTATTAATGGAGAGGCTAGAAGTGTACTTACAATAACAACGAAACGCAAGTATGTTGGCGAAGTGAAAGGCATCCTCTTATCAGTTGATTGTGACGCCGTTATATCTATTCTGATAGCTCAGCAGACGGAAGGTGGCGTAATGACACGAATAAAAAATAGATAGAGCACTATTAACTCTACTATGCCTTAATTGAATAGAATATAATATGATGGGGAGGGTTAATTATTGCCATCATAATTTGGTATAATTTTATTTCATATAATACAGAGAGCTATATTTTTAATGTATAAATTGGTGTCTAACTAGGTATGTTGTTACCCTCTGTGTTGGATATAAAAAAATAAACAAGGAGAGACAAAATGAAACTGAAGGATAAAGTAGCAATTATTACCGGCTCGACATCAGGGATGGGAAGGGCGACTGCTGAGCTTTTCGCAAGAGAAGGTGCGAAGGTCGTTATTTCAGGCAGAAATGAGCAAAGAGCAAAGGACGCGGTTGCCAAGATAAAGGCCGAGGGCTTTGAGGCTATGTATATCCTAACAGACACCTCAAAAACTACAGACTTAAAAATAGTTTTCGACAAGACGATTGAAGCTTACGGCACCGTTGATGTACTTGTAAATAATGCCGGTGCGCTTAGTCTTTCACCTTTAAGCACGCTGGATCTGGCGGAATGGCAAAGGCTATTCGATGTTAATGTCACCGCTGCTTTGTATTTAACGCAATTAGTAGCACCCGTTATGAAGGCAAAGGGTAAGGGCGTTATCATAAACACATCCTCCGTTGCGGGTTATGGCGCGCACCATGGCTTTGCCGCCTATATAGCATCAAAGCATGCGGTAAATGGATTAACAAAGTCTATGGCATGGGAACTTGGTCCCGAAATCCGTGTCAACGCAATTGCGCCTGGTGCCATTCACACGGCAATGGTGGACAGCATAGGCGGACCAGAAGTGCTCGACGCAATGCGTCTCGGCTCTCCGCTAAAAAGAATTGGACAACCTGAAGATATTGCAACCGTAGCTCTGTTCTTGGCGACAGACGAGTCCGCTTTCATTGATGGTCAAATCATCAGAGTTGACGGTGGTATTGAGATATAGGTCATGCTAGAACCATATTTATTTGTAAATAAGCATCGGAGCTGTCCTGAATGGATAGCTTTGATGCTTATTTATGACAGATATCACGGTAACGACAGCTATCCTTGATATGCTCATTCATCATTGCGAAATTATTAATATGTAAAGAACCAGCTATTGCCTGAGGCATAAAAAAACCATCACTTAAAATCCTATCCACTTTGTGGCGAAAGTCTGTGCATTTGTATGATCACTTACAAATCGCGAACACTAGCCGTTTTTATTCGCGAATGTTGACTTCTAGGGCGTCAATATCATCGTCCTGCGCCTTGGGTATTTTCAGAACTCGATCACTTTTAGGCCTACTACATAACCCCTTACGCATATACATGCTGATCATTAGAGCTTAGAATGAATCTAAATGATAGCCCGAAACAGTTAAAAATAGATAACAGCTGTGTTCATCGCGATGGGTAAATACCCCCCATTCCGGCAAAAGTCATTACTCCGATTCTAAGAATAGATAGAACAAATGCATCTTTGCATGATAATACTCGGTAAAGACATTTGAAGGCTGAGCAAGTAATAGTCTTCTAATGCCGAAAATAGTTGTACTCTATTGTGGAATGTGCTATTTATAGAAGAAGGAAGCTTATTAGACTCTTTTTAAAGTAAAAATGGTTGTATATACGTATTGGGGGATTATTCTAATCAGAAATATTGGACGTAATAGGTGGGGGAGATATTGATTTCACTCGTAAGCGAAACTGATAGTCTTGTTGTGATAAGAGTCATTGGAGTTGGTGGTGCTGGCAACAACGTTGTCAATCGAATGTTAAAAGATGGCGTCCAAGGTGTTGAATACATTGCAATGAATACTGACAAACAAGTGCTCTTAGCATCTATTGCTGAAAAGAAAATTCAAATTGGCGAGCATCTTACTCGCGGGCAGGGAGCTGGGGCTAACCCTGAGATTGGCAGAAATGCCGCAAAGGAAAGCCTCAGTCTAATAGCGGACGCGTTGGATGGTGCCGATATGGTCTTTCTTGCTGGAGGTATGGGGGGCGGCACGGGCACCGGAGCACTTCCGGTTGTGGCAAACCTGGCCAGGGAAGCGGGAATACTAACAGTCGCTGTTGTTACGAAACCTTTCAGTTTTGAAGGTAAGCAGCGGATACAGCAAGCGCAGGACGGTATTCAGAACCTACTGAAAATGGTCGATTCACTGCTTGTAATTCCGAACGACCGATTAAAGCTTGCCAGTGATAATAAACTGACACTCGCTAATGCATTCTCGATTGCGGATGAGGTTCTACATCAAGCTATATCGAGCATCTCTGACCTCATAAAAAACACAGGGTTTATTAACCTCGACTTTGCTGATATTACAGCAGTTATGAAGGATGCCGGCTATGCGCATATGGGAGTCGGCCACGCAACTGGCAAGGACAAAGCGGAGAATGCAGCACAACAAGCTGTGTCGAGCCCGCTTATGGAGAAATCCATAGCTGGTGCCAAAGGCGTACTGATAAATATCACGTGCTCTACAGAGATCGATTTAGAAGACGTTGAGATCGCGGCCAACCTCGTTAAGGAGTCGGCGCACCCGGACGCCGACATAATGTTCGGCGCTGTGTTTGACTCAACAATGAAGGATGAGATGCGAGTCACCGTGATTGCTACGCGTTTCGAGGAAACTCTACGCTAGGTTAAATTATTGACAAACAAAATACATGCTGGAAGATTTAACATACTGCAGGCATCATTACCTGACGGGTCTTCCTTAAATAAAACAACATAAACCTGCAGAATAGTAATAAATACGGTTATTTGAGAGTACAAAAATATATGTCTAGTAAAAAGCTGCCTGAAGAAAGATTGATAATTTTTTTCAGGTAGCTTTTATAGTAGTTCTGTTTCCTGGCGGTGTTTTTTATGGTAAAATGAGTCATAAGTCACTTTGCGAAGTGTGATATGGATAGTAAAAACCTGATTGGAAGTGTTTCAACATGTTTTGTAAGAACTGTGGGGTTGCCATAGGAGAAGGATTTCAATTTTGCTCTTCCTGCGGGGCGCAGGCAGTTGAGCCAACGGATGTTCGTTCTAACTTGAACGACGGATATGTCGGTTATTCAAACCGTATACATGACCCAGCTTTTGCGCGCTATATCAAAAACAATAACCGCTGGTCGGCGATTTTCTCTTTGATCCTGGCTGTGGCAGCCATTGTCGGGTTTTATATTTACGGAGAATCAAGCTCCGAAATGGAGAATCCGCAGGCACTCTATATCGGCCTTGGCATCGGCGGTATGTTTCTTATTATCACTGTCGTTCAGGTGCTGGGCAGGAAAAGAAGTAAAACATGGGATGGTGTGGTAGAAGATAAAACCATTAAGAAGAAAAATCGCCGCCAAAGTACCGGCAGCGGCGACAATGATTATTACATACACTACTATACCGAGTATGCCGTAATCGTTCGTGAGGATCGCGGTAAAAAACACCGGATGGTTGCCGAAGACGATGATACGGTATTCAATTACTATCAGGTGGGTGACCGTGTTCGGCATCATGCAGGACTTAATTCCTACGAAAAATACGATAAGTCGAGAGATAGCATCATATTCTGCAGTGCCTGCGGCACGTTATGCGATATAAAAGATGACGCTTGTTTCCGCTGCAAGTGTCCTCTGTTGAAATAAGCCAAAGCAGTAGTGAAAGGTCAACAAAACGAAAAGAGGGTAAAAAAATGAGGCAAACTACACTGAAAAGGTGTATTAGCAGTCTTCTTATATCGGTATTGCTGCTTTCTTTGTTTTCCGGCTGCGGTATAATAAAGCGAAAGGTTATAGAGCGTCAATCTGGTACGCTGACAGCGGCGAATACACGTGTGGGCTCTGATCGGTTGGCACTGGATATGGGTCAATACCCGCTGGCGAAAGATGCGGAATGTGAGATCATATCTGTGGATGCGCCTTCAGATATGGAAGGCGTTGCAATACGAGCTTACTCTTTTTTAATCGATACCGATGAGGAGCTTTTCTCCGTCATGAAGCTGACCATGCCGTACAATGCAGCTGCTCTCGGTGGACAGAGTGCGGAAGGCAGTGTATGTGCAGCCTACTTTAACAACGACAGTGGACAGTGGGAGCCTGTGCCGTTTACTGTTGACGAGAAGACAAAAACCGTAACTGTGTATACGGACCATCTATCCATTTACGGCTGCTTTGAGGTGACCAATGAAAACACGCGAAAAGCCTATGCCGTATATGCTATTCCCGCTTTTGCAAAGAGCAGCCTGAGCAACACGGCTGCGAATTCGGTCATCACAGCCAGCGTACAGAATAACGGGAATCCAGGTGCGGGCGCTATCGAAGCAGGTCTGTCTGCTTTGGACTTGGCTCTATCTATTAGCAGCGCAGGTGTGGAAACAGCCGCGCAAATTGCAGGCTCGCTGGGCTCTGATGGGGTGGCGCGGTCCTCGCTTTTGAACGGTATCAGTGAACGGCTGGGCGATCTTGGGCTGCTATGCTCCATATCGCAGGTAAGCTACGGCATGTATAATATATATAACGGTGACAATGACGCCATATTCCCGTGTTATGCCAATGCACTCAAAACCGGCATCGGGTATACGGCTGGCAAAATGGGCGCGCGGCTTTTCAGCCTGGCGTCACTGGGTACGCTGGTCATCGAGCTATCCTTAAATCAGTTTGCCGAAACCGCGTGGACCGGCAGACAGGATATTTATGAAAAGGCTTACAGCCTTTATTATGAGTCTCCTGAGGTCCGAAAGGATGCAAAAGCTTGGGCCAGACTGTTTATCGAAGCAAAGGATGGCGCTGCATCGGCAGAAAAATATCAGCTCCGAGTTGAAGGACTGGTGCAGCGATATGCCGACGAGTTCTGGGAGGATGAGCAGGAAGTCGCGCTTTATCAAGATGAAGCGCAAAAGCAAGGCTTTACCGGCGGCGGCGGACTCAATGATAAGATGAAAGCCGATATTTCCAATCGTTACCGCGATGAGCTTTTCCGCACGGTAATACAGGACGCTTTCAAGCTCATCGCTGAAAAGGAAGCTATGGCGGCGGAACGGGCACTGCTTCGAGAGCTGAACGCCGTGCGTGAGGAGTTAAATAAAACCTGCACGGTTGAGATTGTTGATACTGCTGTTCCTGACGATGTGTCGACCTCCGATTATGCAGGCTGGACGGCTTATATGGACGTACCCGATACCATTGCTGATGCTCAGGAATGGAGTGTCAAGCTGGATTCAGAAGGTCGGGGTAAAATCAGCTTCACGGTACTGGCGTATTTGATGGCGGGCGCGCCTGGAGAGCTAAAGTTATACGAGGATGGGTCCTCCGCAGCAGGAGCTCCGGATTTGATTGTCCCCTTTGAAGCGGCGTATCCCACCACTGTGGTTGAGCTGCAGAGCACCGAAGAGGAAAAAACGCCGTCCGCTCAACCCTCAGCGCCGAGCCCGGAAACAACGCAGGCGCAGTCTGAAACAAAGAAATACGCCTGGGGGCTGGTGGACACAATATCAAGCGATAACAAAGCTGAGATTGACCATACGAATAAGGGTGGTATTTATCAGTTAAGTTCCTCCGCCGCGCCGGGCAGTTATACCTTTTCCAGTAAATACATCGGTGAAACCGACACCTATCCCGATCCCGATCAGGTAAGCGGTGAGGGATGGGCAACGAAGCTGGATTTCTCGGTTCCTCCCACAGTGATTCAGGGCGGTGAAACGATCACCCTAAGCTTTACCCTGGCGTTTACAGAGCAGAACATTTCGTATTTTGACGGGACCGGAAGTGCCCGGGCTGACTTGGATTCAACAAAGTTTGTCAACAAGGATAACAAAAGCTTCTTTGAGATATATTGTTCTGTAAAATACAACAGCAAAAATGTCCTGTCTCTCAGTGATACCATCTCGGCAATCGCACCCAACGGTTATTCAGAAGGAGAGAAGATCGAACTAAGTACCACCGGGCTGTACGCCGGAATCGGCACAACCTATGTATACGAATGGAAAGCGCAATAAAATAGTCTTGTGCGGGCTCCGGACCGTACGGTAAACTGATAAGCTCCCCCTTATGTGAACACCTGAAACAACAAAATTCAGGACTGCATAATGGGGAGCTTTTCAATGTCAAAAAAACGGCTATTCTGATTTTGGTATTACTTTCTCGGCCGTGGTTATCAAGCTTGTCGGAACGATGCACCGTCATACTCAATGACAACTAATTCGTTGTATGTGCCTGAAATCGTCAGCACAGTCAACACGGCATCTTCCATATAGACATATTGTTCGTCCTCGTCAGTGGGTAAATCGCCTGCGACACAAACGATTGTCAACTGGTATGTTGTTGGAGAGGTTTCCGTAAAGGTGTATTCTTTCAAGCTTTCTGCATCGCTGGTAAACTGCAAATTGCCATCGGCGGGAACAGTGAAATCCAAAGCTGTGATTGCGTCCAAGTCGTCAAAATAGTCGAGTTCCACGTTCTTATCCATAACACATGGGGAGCCGCTGACATTCCTGATCTCGCATAAAACTTTTTTACCCGTAAGCGGTTCTACGGTGGCTTCATCTGGTTTCGGGGATATAACTGCCTCGATAATGACCTCGCCATCAGTCGCACCGGCAGTTTCTTTGATCGAGACTTCCGGCTTTTTAGTTACCGCGTCAAAACACCCGCCCAGAAAGACAGCAAGTAGGAGGAGCGTGAAGACTGCTATCGTGAATCGTTTCATTTTGAATTCCTTTCTCTATATTTTATACCCCCACGGATAAATCCAAGAGGTTCGTTCGTTGACCGCAGCCTGCAATATGCGAGGCCTCACATGGTCGCCCTAAGCGTATCCGCTCGGGCATATCTGGTCTACCGAATATTCCACTGCAGTTGAATTTTTATCTAATACCAACATTGTACTATTACTCTTTACCTAGCGCAATACAAATACGCCTTAACTTCAGCAGGAACGCCGTGCTTGCCATTATGGATAGCCTCAACGTTTCCATACCGCTGATTCCAGTCCCACTAAAAAATATAAACAAATACTTAACTTTGGGGTATACATGCTGATAAGGCTTAATTTGAACTTTCGCTTCTGTAGCTTAGTTTTCTACATGCTAGAAATCGAGGCTATCAATGTGGTAGAATAATTATAGTATGCATTAAAGTTTGAAAGTAGAATGTTATGTGAAAAGCTGGTATTGTTCTTCCTAAAAGTCGGCATGTGACCATGCATATGCTTTTGATGAGACGATGCAAATCGCATAATGCCGTGATTATACAAACGTCATGACCCGAGCGCAGGACTATGTTTACGACAATACGGTCTATTTAAGTTTTATGGCTGGGTTGACGATCGGTATGCTTGCTATGAATTTACCTACACACAGGTTGTGGCCGGGATTAGCATTGTGGAGGGTGTTATTGAGTATCATCCGAACGAGGAGAATGTCGACAGTATATTTATGCCATTGGAAGCTTATGAAATAATCGTTTCAGAGAGCGTTAAATGAAAGCGAGGGCTTTAAAATGGATCGTTTAACTTGGAGTATACAAACGAGTCAGCAGGATGCTATACCGAGGATTGTCTCAGAATATTTGCTGAATGAGCTTGGTATTTTCGTCAAGCGGGAACGGCGTATGCCAAAAAGCAAGCCGCTGACGGCTCTCACCGGATTTCGAGTAGGCTATGTGTCCGTCACGAATACGGATTATTGTGCGCAACCTGTTGATCGAAATGCGCTTTTATGGCATAAGATCACAGAGGTATCAGAAGTCGCTGAATTTGCTTTGACTGTCAACGGAAACCGAAGCGATACAATTGAGGTTTTTTATCCGGCAGAGCTGCGGGATGCTGTATTCAATTATATAACAACGATGCGGCAACTGCATCCTGCCGTCGCCGACGCAGATCCTGTTGCAGCGTCCTGGCTCTGCTGGCGGGATGATGATGATTGGGACGATCCAATCCTGCCACTAATAAATATGGTTGAAACAGAACAACGCAATAAACGTTTCATAGAACCCGAGATCTTGTATGAAACCACGCTTACTCCTGATAATAACTATAATAAAGACATTAAGTCTGTCCCGGTGCGTAATCGACCGAAATTCTGCGTAAACTGCGGTGCTACCCTTAGCAACGATGGAAACTTTTGTGTAAACTGCGGCATCCAAGTTATGAGTTGACAGCACCGTTTTACTTGTGGAATCTCCTCCCGGATAATACAATTGACAAATAGCATCAAAAGGCAGATCAAATTAGAATAATCCTCGATTTGCTTTTTCTTTATGAATGTGATATACTAAAAGTACAAATAAATAAATTAAAAGAACCGTCTTAATAGAAGGGCTTTTGGTATTGTTGTCGTGTGACACTGATATGGAAAGTCCTTCTTTATTTTTAATTTCTAACGGAGGCCCTATATATGACTCTTATTAACAGCAGCGTTCGGCATAAAGTTTTCGGAGAAGGAAAAATATATGAATTAGATGAAACTACTGTATCTATTCAATTCGGATTGGATGTAAAAAAGTTCATCTTCCCGGATGCATTTAGAGAACACTTGATTATTACCGAGAAGGAAAGTAAGCAATATGTAGATGGAATCCTCAACGAGATAGAACAGGAAGCCCAACTAAGAAGGGAAACCGCAATTCTCAATGATGAGCGGAGACGAAAGCTCGAAAAATTACCTAATCATTCTAACGCTCAAGCTGCATTTAAGTTTTTTGAAAACGAAAAACAAAGTTTTCTAACACAATGGTCCGTATCGGCTGGTACTTGCCTTAGCGGATCTAATCGCGGCAAACCACGTTCCCCTGCGCGAATATATCCAAATTCGGCATGCTTGCTTACAAGCTGTGGTGATAATGATTCTGAAGACGACAGATTTATTTGGGGCGTTTATATGGTTAAAGATGATTTTGTCGGTTCTGACTGCAACGACGGTATGATACCGGCACACGAAAAATATCGAATTATTCTTGATGAGAGTGAAAGTAAAACCTTGCTGTTTTGGCATTGCGCTGGTTGTGGCGCAGGTAGTCAGATTGCTAGATGGGGTTCTACAGAGATGAAGTACATATCAAATAAATTATTGGCAAGTGTTCTGCACAAGATACTATTTATTAAGCGCGGAACCGAACAAGAGCAATTGTGTAAGGACTTTATAGACTATTACTGCAAGCTTAACAAAATTGACACAAAACAGATTGCAATTAAAAAATAACAAACAGGAAAATACCATTTGGCACAGTAGGTTCCTGTTCTAAGCGAAAAAATAATTCGCACACGAAACTGCAAAACGAAGCAATAAACTTATTAAAACTTTCTTGGAGGAACTAGGGATGTATATTTTAAACGCAGAGAAACGTGACATGAGCATAAATGCAAAGCGATTGCGAAGGTCGGGTATGATTCCCGGAAGTATTTATGGCAGTAACCTTGACGAAGCACTGCTTATACAGTTGCATCAACATGAAGTTAAACAATTACTAAAATTAAAATCCGCAGGTAATAAAGTCTCATTAAATATAGGCAGCCAGGTATATGTTGTAATGATAAGAGAGATTAGCCGGAACCCTATTGACAGTCAAATTGAGAACATAAGTTTTCAGAGCTTGGTTAATGATGAAATGGTTACGAGCGCAGCGCGAATTGTGCTTCTTAACAAGGAAAAAGTGACGTATTTTATACAACAACGGTTATTTGAAATACCTTATAGAGCATACCCGTCGAATCTGGTGGAAAAAACCGAGTTTGATCTTGAAGGAAAACCCGCAGGTACATATGTGAGAGTTGAGGACCTTGACATATGTAAAAACAAAGATATTGAGCTTATGGCAGATCCAAGTTGTTTAGTATTGTCAATCGCTGGAGGCAAGAAGCTTACATAATAAAAGGAAGGATGTATAAGCTGTGGGGACTATGTATTCCGATACGGCGGCTGCTCCAAAAAATAGAGACATGCTCGCAGAAGACGAAAGCAGTTTTCATTCCATTGATCCATTGAAACAATATTTAACCGCAGCTGGAGAAGCGACTCTCCTTACCGCGCAGCAGGAGATTGACCTGGCCATGGAAATCGAGTCAGGAGATAAAAATGCACGCGAGCTGATGATACGCTCAAACCTTCGCCTGGTTGTTCAGATAGCAAAACGATATAAATATACATATAGCTTGACTTTCCTGGATTTGATACAGGAAGGTAATCTGGGATTAATGCATGCCGTGGATCGATATAACTATAGGGTAGGATGTCGTTTTTCAACGTTTGCCACCTGGTGGATACGCCAAGCAATAAATCGAGGTATTTCAGATTTGGATCGCACCATTCGCTTGCCAGTTCACATGGGTGAGACAGTACGTAAGGTTATGAAAACCATTAATCAAGTAGAACAGCAGGATGGCCTTCAGCCAGATTCTGCTGAGCTGGCGGAGCAACTTAAACTCAAAAAACATATAGTTGATCTGGCATTACAAATAGCTCCGCATCCTATTTCTTTTGAAACGCCTATATTAAGTGATGAAACGAGCGTTTTTGGTAATTTCATTGAGGATCGAAATTCGATTTCACC
The DNA here is from genome assembly GCA_942492735.1 of uncultured Eubacteriales bacterium. Taxonomy (GTDB): domain Bacteria; phylum Bacillota; class Clostridia; order Oscillospirales; family Oscillospiraceae; genus Sporobacter. The sequence goes on along the minus strand of OW818648.1, from coordinate 1,190,494 downwards.
TGAGGATCATGCAATAGGAGTCTCATTACAGACAGTCTTAGAAAACCAACTTGCTACTCTGAGCGAAAGAGAACGTAACATATTAGAACTGCGCTTTGGTTTAAACAGAGAGAGATCTTATACGCTGGAGGAAGTTGGACGCATATTCAGTCTTACACGTGAACGTATTCGCCAGATTGAAGGCAAGGCTTTGCGAAAGCTAAGACGTCCCAGTCACAGAAAATATTTGGAAGATTTCATTCACTGACTATATAACACACAAGGGTACACAAATAAAATGTACAAATGGTTCTCGCTTGAAAATCATTTGTACATTTTTTTTGTCATATACGGATACGCGAAAAAAGAACGTCGTCTGCTGTCAGGTAGTCTTATTCAAATAGACCGTAAACCTGTCTCACATTCTGAACAAACATGATACCATTGCCGGGTTTGTTTATATCCAGTTCATCTCGGATGGAAGACACAACCTTCTCTGTTATTTCGCTCTTTAAAATGATCATTACAATCTCTTTCTCCGGCTCTATCTCCATATTGAAAAGCTTACTGGTTTCATGGACACCAGATCCTCTGGCGCTGATGATTGTTGCACCCTGAGCGCCTGCTGTAGTGGCAGCTTCAACAGCCGCTTCGCCCTTACCCTTATCAACAATAACGTAAACAGACTGATACATTGTTATCTCCTCACCTCCGACATTTTTAAGGCCGCTGCAACTGAGACATTTGGAGCCGCATACGTAATCCACATCCAGCATAAAGGCTATTCCGTGATTGCGCTTATGAAACTTAAGCTCCGTGCTTAAGACGTCTAGAAATCTTACGCCGATGGATTCTTCAGATACAAGAAACACGATCTCTTTTCTTGTGTCATTTAACGCTAAGGCCTCCAGGAGATGATTTTTGATTGTCCCTTTTCCTAAGAGCACCGTACCGCCAGTAAGCCCATTTTTTTTTGCTATATGCATTACTTTGCTGCCATAGCCTCTGTTTACGATGACGTAGATCAAGACAAGTTTTTTTATCTCAGGAGTTATTCCCAATTTCGACTCCTCCTTTTCTGGACTTCACTTTATATATAAGTCCCAATATCTGCAGCGTTATCAACGGAGTCAGGGCAACCATAGCTATGATACCAAAGCCATCCAACAGCACGTCCGCCCCCTCAATGGCATGGGCCGCGCCTTGTGCAAAAGCTAGAATGAAGGTTGCTGTCATAGGCCCGGAAGCTACACCGCCGGAGTCAAAGGCTATTCCAACAAAGAGCTTTGGCACTAAATATGTCAATGCAAGAGCGATTATATATCCTGGTAGTAAATAATGCCATAATTTTAGGTCAGGTATCAGTATCCTGATCATCGACAGTGCGACTGAAATGCCAACACCAATCGATAAAGCGAGCAGCACAGTTTTTCTTTTAACATAACCACTGGTCACATTCTCAATCTGGTTTGTTAACACATAAACAGCTGGCTCGGCCAATATCGTAACAACACCCAGTACAAATCCAACACCGATCAACAAGGCATCATTGTCAAGCGCGGCTATTTTGAAGCCGACGATGGTGCCAACCTCCATAAACCCCGCGTTTACACCAGTCAGTAGCAGTACTAGACCGATAAACGAATATAACAGGCCCATCAATATCCTTGCTTTTTGATGCTTTGATAACTTTAATGATGTTTTCTGGAATATTAAGAACAACACAAGTATCGGCAGCAATGCTAAAAAAATCTCAAAAGCTATTACGGGCAACTCGTGGATAAAGGGCTTGATTATACTATTTGAATCAGTTACGGCGGTGTCAATACTACCCGATATCTTATCCGTCTTGCTGATAATACTCATGATCATTACTGCTATAATTGCGCCCGTGGAGGTAACTGCAACAAGTCCAAAGCTGTCCTTTTCAGATGCCTTGCTATCTTTTTTAAGAGATGAGACACCTAACGCCAGCGCAAGGATAAACGGTACGGTAAGCGCCCCGGTTGTAGCCCCAGAAGCATCAAAGGATATCGACATGAATTCTGACGATGTAAAAAGAGCTAATACAAAAATGATACCATATAATATCGTCAGCATTTTATTCAACGGAAAATTATATACAATTCTTACTAGCCCAAAGGACAAAAGAAACGCTATACCAATAGAAACAATTATTACGATGCTTAGCTTTGATATTAGACCCAATGTTACGGCATCTACCTGACCGGCCAGTATCTGGAGATCCGGTTCAGCAATTGATATAATGAAACCCAGTAAAACGCCGGCAATCACTACGATCCATATTTTGTTGGATTTTGCTATGGCTGAACCCATATGCTGTCCGATTTGATCTATACCAAGTTCAACACCCAACAGAAAAATCGACAACCCCAGTATAATCAGCAGCGCACCTAATAAAAACTTAATAAGCTGGCCGAGCTCCAGCGGCGAGGCGGTAAAGTTCAAGATTAGCACAAGTATTACGATCGGAATTACTGAAAACATGGACTCTTTCATTTTTTGTAGAAGAACACTCAAATAAATCTCACTTCCTTTATCAAAAGCTATTTGTATACCAATTCTACTCTATATGTCTGTATTATACCAAAAAATTATATTTTATGCTTTAGATAAATCCATATATTTTATTATCAACCCGGAATTTCCCTTACAATGACACGATAATTAAGCACCTTGCTGCCATTGTACGCGAAAGCAATCTCAAAATATCTGTATCTATACTTTACCTTACTTCAGAGAAACGGATATGGAGCCCAGCAGCTTCCGGTAGTATTGCGTCAAATAAACGTGCTTGATTTGTAGTTTTTCGTTTTGTGTTATAGCCTATTATTATTATTACTTATCCCCATCTTACATTATATGCTGAACAAAATGACAGTTTAACTGGAGCGATTCGGTTCCCAAAAATCGGTGCTCACCCATATTTTCTAAACCCCCATTAAACCGGTTGTCCCGCTGATTCTGTTTGCAACGAAACACTAATTAATGTAACCGCGACTGTGATGGGGTTAAACTCAGCTCCCTCGTGTTCATTAACCCATCTTATATTTATTAAACAAAATGATAGTTTTGCACCAATGCTGATTTCCAATAATTCAGCAATCGCAGCGCTTTGAAGTGTCTCGTATATTTATTCAGTGTGGATTGCTTGTTTTTCGTCAATATGACAATGAATACGAATGCATAAATCGAAATCACGCCTCAGCGCTATAGCTCCATCTTCATGCCTCCGAAGAATTGGGCTTCAGTAATATTGAGATCTACGTTCACCTCATAATCGCGGCTAACGGTCACCCGCTCAATCATGTACGATGCGATCATTTTCTTGACGTCGGGACTTGATTCATGAAATACCTGCGCCCAGGTTTCCAACTGACGGTATTCGTCTTTGATGCGTCGCAGCAGTATACTGCTTTCCTCCATGGCTTGTTCAGTTGAAGCAATGACTTCCAGAAGCTCAGATATGGAGTCCTTTAACGTTTTCATGCGCCTTTGAAGATCTTGTGAGGAGAATACACACTTCCCATCTATCGCATCCATCATCATTGAGTCCAGCCGGGTAAGCTCCTTTGACGCTTTGGCATGATCGGCCTTTGCTCGCTTTTGCTTTACGGTATTTTCGTCTTTTTTCGCCTTATACTGCTGCTCTATCAGCTCGCTTTTATTTTCTTTTCCGACCCCAAGGAAAACCCTATTGAGAATCTCTTCTACAGCAGCGTCAACCTTATCAGCACGGTACGTCGTGGGACCATCGCAAAAGTCCTTATGCTGTGTGCGATTATAGCATTTATAGATGGCAATACGTTCATTAATAGTGTTATTGGTAATGGCGTGATGTGTTTTCCTCGCGGTTGTAGCAAAAATGCGACCTTCGCAGTGACCACAATATATGTTTCCCGAAAGCAGCGCGCTTCCTGTTACCTTGCGAGGTGCGTTGCGTTGCCCATCATAACCATGACCAGAATAGTAAAACAATTCTACGTCGTTTCCACCGCTAAATAATTCTTTAATTCTTCTTTTAAGTACTGACTTTGTTTTAATATTATTCTCATTATAAACATCAAAATTTTTTGTTCCATTATCATTTTTACTTAATAAACCACTAATCATAATTGCGTCATTGACACAGCAGTTTAACGGATTACCCGAATAATCATCGATACCTACCACTAATGCCTTTCTCATAATTGATACCTCCAGTATTTATTTATCATTTATTGTGAGCAAATAATCCCTTAACGATAAGTTTGTGCCACTCAGATACGAACAGCTTACCCCATAATCATTGCTCGTCTGCATTACTCCTGCATAAGGATATCCGGTGTTATATGTCGCTCCATTTGAGTACATTGTTGCATTATTGATCGAACGAGTTTCATATACGTTGCCGCTATCAGTTAACTGAATCAAGGCGATTCCGTGTTTTGATGCATACTGTATAGCTCCGCTTTGAAAATTTGAGGTAGAAACCAATACGCCTTTATTGGCACCACAAGCTCGAATTTTATCATATAGTACTGCAACTTTTTCTCTCGTTATACTGCTTTTATAATGTTTGCATTCGATAATTGTTTTGTACGCTATGACCATTAAGGTAAACTCTATGTACCCATCGATTTGATAATTTCCGTCATCAACTTCAACTATCTTATCATGTTGAAAGGAGCAATTGTCTAGATTTTTCACCTGTTCGCTTAGTACATATAATGAGTATTTTTCAAATTCAGACGGACTCATTTGAAGTATCGATTCTTGACAGGGAATAAACATAGTCTCATCTCCCTCGTTAGTTATTTACATATCGTATCGTTGCAATAATAAGAATCCGTCCCACAATAGCGCAAACCGCTCCACCTAATGGCAGAGCGGTTCTTCTAGCTGGCTGCCATCCGATTGCTTGGAGCAGGCCCTATAGTCTTGTGACGTTATGTTCCGTCAACTTTTTTGATAATAAATCTAATTTAACTATTATACTGGAAATTATTGCATTATTCAATACGGTTCGCATCGATTTGTGATAATTTGCATCAGATTATTTGAGAGAGGTGATTATCGACTGAGTGGGAATAAATTTGAAAGCAATCAAACTAAAAAATGGCCTATTAGACATGATAGGGCATTTCGTTATTTAGGAAGTGATTTATTTTTACAGCCAGTTTAATCGCCATCGCCAACCAAAAAGCGGTGTAGGCATGACAACCACTTGCACCAACCCAGAGCTTTCCGGCATGGAGGATTCGCTTATCAACGCCATAAACCGCGTAAAAGTCTGAAACAATTCCTGGACGGCGAAAAGCGCCAATACGATTATGTGTTTCTGGATTGTATGCCTACGCTGGGGTCGCTGACTGTCAAAGCAATGGCCGCATCAAATCAATCCATAACTCAAAATTGACGGTTTCCTTCTGCCGATGGTGGACAGTCGCACTAACTATGACATTGAAATCAGAGCGGTGGGCAAGAGTATTTTCGCCCACAACCCGAACGACAAGGTTGCCGAGGCAGGTGTTCCTTATATATTTGGTAGAAACGCTAGGTTCGCAACCCAAAGGATTGCGCGCTCTTGTTTTGCACATTTGCCCCTTAAAACAAGGCAATTGATTAACGCCGCCTTGTTTTCCCCTCTGGAGCGCTTTTTTGCATTTGGATTGGCGGGGCAACACAGCATAATGCACAAACAGTTGCGAACCGAGCGTTTCCGTGTTTTCAGCTGACGTTCTCAGCTAGGTGTCGTCCCGGAAATAAAGAAAGTCAGCAAACCCTTGAGTTTACTGACTTTCTTGGTGGAGACGAAGAGGATCGAACTCTCGACCTTACGGATGCGAACCGTACGCTCTCCCAGCTGAGCTACGCCCCCACATGTTACTATTCAATTTTCCCGGGGCCTGCTTTGCGCTTCACTCGCGCTCCCAGCTGAGCTACGCCCCCAAATAACTTTCGCGGAGTTGATTATAACAGGTTTTATCGGACATGTAAAGCCGGAATAATCATTTCACGAAACCTATCTAATTTTTATGCTTTTACAGATATCTTTTCTTCTTATAAATGATATTACACATTGTATAATCCGGTTTTATCCAGCAAAGTTCATTGGGACATTATCCGAATTACGTTTGCATATGCATTTTAAGTTCATGACTTCGACCATATTGCACCGTTGTGTTTTTGTATATTCGACGGTTTTTGCTCTATTTCGCAGCATAATTTTTCCTTAATCAGTTTACGTAAGTTCACATTCTAATTGTCTTTACAGATAGTTATTCACATTCTCCACAGGTTTATCCACCGGCATTATAATCACTGGTATCAACGCTTTTATGGTATTTTACTAGAATTTAACATTGGAGATGCGGCTTGTTTCAGGCGTTTTTGGATTGTCTTTCCTGATTAACATAACAACATTATATTGAGCATTCTGCTGTCGCAAAATAAATACTAAAAATCGCTAAAGTTTCTTAAAAATAACACGATAAACAGTTATTTGGCAGATTAGAAGATAATGTTGTCAGCTTCCATCGTGGCATATGCATTGAGCTCCATGCCCGCGCGTTTCCCATCAAGATATTCATAGTAAGCCTGACAGCCGATCATCGCGCCGTTATCACCGCAGAGCGATAGGGGCGGAGCAAAAAGAGTTTTTCCTTCGGCGGCCGCTGCCTTGACAAAGTCCGCCCGGATACGCGAATTGGCTGCGACGCCGCCGGCAATGGCAATCTTGTCATATCCCAGTTCCCGCGCTGCCTCCATTGTCCTCGGGACAAGCGCGTCACTGACGGCGCAGGCAAACGAAGCGGCAAGAGACGACGTATCAAGTGTTTCTCCCTTTTGCTCGGCGTTATGCACGATGTTCACAACAGCTGTTTTCAAGCCGGAAAAAGACATATCATACGGGTGACCGTCGATTTTCGAGCGCGGCAGCTTAAACGCGCTGTCATCGCCGCCGCGTGAGAGCGCATCGAGCGGCCGTCCACCCGGATAAGGAAGCCCAAGCACCCGCGCCACCTTGTCAAAGCACTCACCGGCCGCATCATCGCGTGATGACCCGATGATATGAATATCTGAATAACCGCGCACATCTGCAATCAGACTGTTGCCGCCGGAAACGATGAGCGATAAAAACGGCGGTTCCAGCGCCGGATATGCGATATAGTTCGCCGCGATATGACCTCTGATATGATGGACGGGTATGAGCGGCACACCAAGCGCCAAAGCGAGTCCCTTGGCAAAGTTGACACCGACAAGCAGCGCGCCGATAAGCCCCGGGGCATAGGTGACGGCCACGGCATCAATCTCTTTTTTCGTTATACCGGCCTTTTGAAGCGCCATATCGGCAAGGCGACCGATAACAGCGATATGATTGCGCGACGCGAGCTCCGGCACGACACCACCGTAGAGCGCGTGCATATCCGCCTGCGAGCAGATCTCATCGGCGAGGACCTCCCGCCCGTTTCTTGTTACAGCGACAGCCGTCTCATCGCACGAGGTCTCGACTGAAAAAATAAGCATATATATCACCAATCCTTACAGGTTGAAAGATGAATCTTTCAACCTGTTGACTCTATATTTTGTGTTCATCCGTGCTCGTCACGAGCGACATTATAATCGCATCCTCAACGGGGCTGCTGTAATAGTTTTTTCGGCGGCCAGCAACGGTGAAGCCGTTTTTTTTATATAAATTAACCGCGGGCACGTTGCTCTTTCGTACCTCAAGAAAAATACTGACGAGTCCATTTGCCTTTGCATAGTTAATCGCATCCTTCATCAGCAGCGCCCCAATACCGCGCCGTCTGGCCTGTTCTTGAACCGCAATCTGGTACAGCTCGCCCTCATCGGCAGCCTTATGGAGCACGCTAAAGCCCAGTACCACGCCAGATTCTGCAGCTACCCTGAAATGGGCGTCCTCATTGTCGAGCTGGGAGAGCAGCGAGCCCTCCATCCAGCACGGTGAAAATGCCGCCTGCTCGATCTCAAGCACTGCGGGAATGTGCAATTCCTCCGCGACAATAATCTCGATCATTTCGCATCAGCCCAGCTTTTACCCGAATGCGCCTCGGCCGTCAGCGGGACAGCCAGCTGCGCGACATTTTCCATCTCCTCCGCCAGGATCTTTTTCACTTTTTCGGCCTCGCTTTCAGCGCACTCGACAATAAGCTCATCATGCACCTGTAATACAAGCCTGGCGGTCAGGCCCTCGGTTTTCATGCGTCTATGTGTGTTGACCATCGCGCGCTTCATCACGTCAGCAGCCGTCCCCTGCAGCGGTGTATTCATCGCAGCGCGCTCACCGAACGACCGTAAATTGAAGTTTGAGGATTTAAGCTCCGGCAGGTAACGCCGGCGGCCGAACAGCGTCGTGACGTACCCGTCTTTTTTTGCTTTTTCGACAATATCTTTCATGTAGGCGCGAACGCCGTGATATTTTGTGAAATAGTTTTCGATATATAGTTTTGCTTCCGCAACGGTGACTCCGATATCCTGAGACAATGAAAACGCCGATATACCATAAACAATGCCGAAGTTGACGGCTTTCGCGCGCGATCTCTGCAGCGGCGTGACGCGCTCGAGCGGGATACCCAATACCTGTGATGCCGTGACGGCATGAATATCTTCTCCGTTTTTAAACGCGTCCTGCATCACCTTGTCGTCTGAAATATGCGCCAGCAGCCGAAGCTCGATTTGCGAATAATCGGCGTCAACAAGGACGTTTCCGTCGCCGGCGACAAACATTTTGCGCAGCGCGCTGCCAACCTCTTTCCTGACAGGGATGTTCTGCAGATTCGGCTCAGTCGATGACAGCCTGCCGGTCGCCGCCACCGTCATTTGGAAATTGGTGTGTATTCGCCCGTCCTTTGATATGACCTTCAGAAGGCCCTCCGCATAGGTGCTTTTGAGCTTTGTCAGCTCCCTGTACTCCATCAGCAGCTTGATGATCGGGTGCTTGCCCAGAAGAAACTCAAGGACCTCAACATTTGTCGAGTAGCCTGTCTTCGTTTTTTTCGGCGGGGGGAGCATCAGCTTTTCAAAGAGAATTACCCCGAGCTGCTTCGGCGAATTGATATTAAAGGCTTCCCCGGCGTGCTCGAATATCGATTTTTCAAGCGCGGCAATTTTAACAGACAGCATGCCGCCGAAATCCGTCAACGTTTTTTTATCGATATAAAAGCCGGTATGCTCCATTTCCGCCAAAACACGGCACAGCGGCAGTTCAATCTCATAATAGAGCATGTCCATCCCGAGCGCCGTGAGCATCGGCGCGAATGTGTCTTTCAAAATGGATATTGCCGTGGCCTCAGATAACAGCCTTGCGAGCGCCGCCGCGCCGTCAAGAAGCGATAACTGTCCGTTTTTATCCTCGCCGGAATTTAACGAAAAACCGCAGTAAGCTTCCGCAAGCCGCCCGAGATGATAGGAACTGTCGGTGGGTGACAATAGATAGGCCCCAAGCGCCGTATCAAATATCCATCCGTCCGACGCGATGCCCATATCAAGGAGCTTCCGCTGTGTGTCCTTTATGTCATGACCAGCCTTCTTTATATCCGGTCCGAAAACCTGTTTCAGCGCGCCGGTATAATCCGCCGTCGAATGACGCTGCAGGATATAGGCTGTCTGCGCGCCGTCGTTTATGACAACCGTATCAATGCCGTCGTCACAGTGTACAGAAACCCAGGAGACCTTCTTGAGCTCCTGCAGCATCATCGATACGTCGTCGGCTGTCACAATATTTTTGCTGTTACACGCCGCGGAATGAACCTCCGGGGCGGTTTGTAAATCTTCAGGCATCTTGAGCGCGAATTTTTCTGTCAGCTTCGAAAACTCAAGCCTCTGAAACAGTGTATATAACGCGTCGTTATTGACTGCCCGGCGATTATTATCATCCGGCTTAAATACCATTGGCACGTCGCGGCAGATTGTCGCCAGCGAATAGGACATCGCCGCGGCGTCTTTGCCATCGCTCAGTTTTTTCCGCACGCTGTCTTTGATATCGAGGGTATCGAGTCCGCCATATATCGCATCGATGCTCCCGAATCGGCGCACAAGCTCCAGCGCCGTTTTTTCACCGACGCCGGCAACACCCGGGATATTATCGGAAACATCCCCCATAAGCGCTTTCAAATCGACCATTTTTAACGGTTCAAAGCCATATTCTTCGGTGAATGAGGCCGGTGTATACTCTATTGTTTCTGTCTGTCCCAGCCGGGTTTTGACGTGTTTGACGTGTGTCAAGTCCGACACGAGCTGCAGGCTGTCTTTATCACCCGTGACGATAACGCACGCCCAGCCGTCATCCTCGCATTTTTTTGCAATTGTACCAATGAGATCGTCGGCTTCCCAGCCGGCCAGCTCGTATCTGGGTATATTCATCGCGTCCAGCACGTCTTTTAAAACCGGCATCTGTACAGCCAGCTCGTCCGGCATGCCCTTGCGCTGTGCTTTATAGGCGTCATACTGCTCATGGCGGAAGGTGGGCGCGGGCAGGTCAAACGTGACGCAGAGCGCGTCCGGGGTCTCGTCATTGATGAGTTTTTGCAAAATCGCCAAAAACCCATAAACCCCGTTTGTCGGCGTCCCGTCTTTCGTTGTGAGAAGTCTGATGCCGTAAAACGCCCTATTGACGATGCTGTTACCGTCGAGCACCATGAGTTTTTTCATAGATATACGCCGCTTTCTTTCGTGATGAATGTAACTGGTATTATATCACATTAAAACATGCTTTGTCACATCTGCCGTCAATATAGAGCGAATCATAAATTCTGTGGTATTGCAAATAATAAGGAAATGCAGCAGAGGAGGACATCGATTGATTAATGACTATTTGGCGATGGCCCTTATAACAGTTATATCTGTTTTACTTCTCCTTGTCTTCGTTAAAAAAAATCAAGTGAGGACGGCTTTATTTGCCTTTATGCTTGCGCAGCTGTTCAGCTGGCCAATCACGCTGCTGTATGTTCAGCTCGGACTTCAGACGAACCCTGTTAGACTGTTTCCCAATGCAACGGAAAGTAATTTCCTTTTTTCTTTTGTATTCCATCCGTCTGTCTTTTCCGTTTACTATCTGCATTATCCCAAAAACGCCCATAAAAGCATGAGAATTCTATATTCGGCAGTTGCCGTTGCTCTGCCGATTTCACTTCAGTACGTGACGTCACTCGTAACGAATCTCATTTTCTTCAAATATAAGCTTGTCGTACTCGGCTCGTTTGTTTTAGTCTTCGTCATATATAACATTTCCCGACGCTATATTGATTGGTATTATACAAGGCTTCATCACCCACAGAGGAATGAGTCATGAAAATAGACCACATTTTACTTTTGTCGGTTTCCTGATTGCATTGGCTTCTTTGTTTTTCGTCCCGAAAGCAAACCGCCTCCAGGCGCAATTTATATTTTTATTCATCCAGTTTCCAATCTGGCTGCTGGGTCTTGTCGCCGTTGAGCTCCGGTTATTAGCGTATCCTGTGCATGAGCTCAGCCGCGCAAATAACACTAGTTTTGTTTTTGAATACTTAATTTTACCCATTTTTTGTATTCATTTTAATGTGCGTTACCCACGTTACGCAACCAAATTGGGGCAAACCTTTTACTATGTCGGGGCGTCACTTGCATTGACGATTGTCGAAGTGATCGTCGAAAAATACACCGATATCCTTGAGTATACCGGATGGAAGTGGTACATCACTTTTTTGACCGTTCTGCTTATTCTATGGCTCTCACGGATCACAACGCTCTGGTTTTTCAAAAAATATAGGACGGTTCCCAGTGAAGATGCATAGTCGTTTATAAGAAAAAGAGCGTGAAGCATCGCATCACGCCCTTTACATATGACAGGCAGCAGCCTTAATTTCTTTCTGCGATTTCGCCATTGCTTTTCAGAATACTCTTCGCTGGGATATATCCTCTTACAGAGCTTAAGGGATAAATGATACTCTCTTTACCAACGATGGTGCCGGGGTTTAAGACAGAATTGCACCCTACTTCAACCGAATCACCGATCATTGCCCCAAATTTTTTCAAACCGGTTTCAATATATTCTGTCTCGTATTTAACTGTGACGTTCTCTTTTGTCGACTTCAAATTAGAGAGTATAACGCCGGCCCCCAAATGTGCTTTATATCCTAATATCGAGTCACCGACATAGTTAAAATGCGGCACCTGCACCTTGTTGAAAAGGATTGAATTCTTTATTTCGGTCGAGTTGCCGACGACGACATTATTGCCGATAATCACGTTTTCTCTTATATAAGCCGAAGGCCTGATTTCACAATCATAACCAATGATTGTAGGCCCGTTGATCGTCGCCGTTTTTTCAATAGTCGTCCCCTTACCGACCCATACAAATTCAGCTATTTGCTCAAAATCTTCCGGCAGCTGTTTGGCGTACTCCAGGATAAAGCCTTTGATCTTTGCTAAAGCTTCCCACGGATACGTCACGCCTTCAAAAATAGCCTTTGCATCGAGCTCTGAGATCGTAAATAATTGACCAACAGAAACACTCATTTCAAATATCTCTCCCTTTCAATAAAAGCGATATAACACAGCGCAACCAGCGCATTCTTAACCCTTCCGCCATTTAACGCCCTCCGGGTTCCGCATTATTTACAACGCTCGCCGTTTTTGATGTCTCGTAGGGCCCGATGCCCTCATCGGGCCGTGAGCCTTGTCTCATATTTAGCGTCCCACAGAATAACCGACCGACGGGGCGATGTGGGCATCGCCCCCTACGCGGTTTACCGTTATGCTTTTTTCCATTTATTCTCCGGGGGGGTACGGCCATTTGTTGAAGCGCCAGCTGCCAGCTTACGCCGCTCCTGGGCACCAAAGGCAACCGGGGAGCGATGTCCCCCAAGCACACCATGTCATACCCAGTCATACCCAGTCATACCCATGTCATACCCGCGAAGGCGGGTATCCACCTCCTCTGTCCTTACAAACGCTGGATTCCCACCTACGTGGGAATGACAACGGAGTTGCGTGGGAATGACAACGGCGCCTGTTGCATTATCTTTTATAAGGTATCAAAACAAAAAGGATGCCCAGCAGGATCAATCATAACAGTCCATAAATCAGAATACTGTGTATCTGCTATATTTGCTCCACAATTTATTGCATGTTGAACCAAGAATGCCATTTCTTCTTTATCTTTTGCTTTGAAGTCAAGGTGAACCATTTGTTGCTGTGTATTCGGCGTTTCAGGCCAAACTGGCGGGATATAGTCAGGGTTTCTTTGAAAACCAATGCGAACATCACAAAGAGATGACGTTATACAAACATAGTCATCTACTTCATGTGACTTTACCCATCCAAGTAATCTAATATAAAAGTCGGATAAAGAATGAGGATCAATGCAATCTACTGTTACCGCTCCTAATAAAACAGGGTTCATTCTTCCACCCTCCAACATGTGAATGATTAGCAACCAATTAAAGTCCAAGCCGCTTATTTATTATTTCTGGAAGTGATATTTGATGCCCTGCGGTGTGTCCTCGAGAACAATGCCCATTTCTTTTATTTTATCCCTGATTCTGTCGGCTTCGGCCCAGTTCTTCTCACGGCGCGCTGTCTGACGGGCTTCGATGAGGGCTTCTACCTCCACGGCGAGGTTTTTGTCGTCCTCTTCGCCGTAAATAAGGCCAAGCACACCTGTCAGCTCGTCAAAAGCATTCAGCAGCTCAGTGGCGAGCGCCTTGGATGGGCTGTGCTCCGGTGTTGTCATGGAATTGGCCTCGCGGACGAGTTCAAAAATGACGGAGATCGCGTCCGCCGTGTTGAAATCGTCGTCCATGGCTTCAATAAACCGGTCGCGGTACGACGGCAGGCACGCAGTAAGTGATTTTTCATTTTCCTTAAGAACGCTGCCGTCACCGTTTTCGATGAGGTACTTTAGATTGCCCTGCGCCGTCTTCAGCCGCTCAAGCGCGCCGCGCGCCTGAACGAGAATGTCGCCGGAGTAGTTGAGCGGGCTTCTGTAATGGCTCATCAGCATGAACATACGGATCGTATCGTAGCCATACGCAGCGGCCGCATCTCTCACCGTAAAGAAGTTGCCGAGTGATTTTGACATCTTTTTATTATCGATACTGATAAAGCCATTGTGCAGCCAGTAATGGACAAACGGGGCGTCGTTTGCCCCCTCGGACTGGGCAATCTCGTTTTCATGATGCGGGAACATGAGGTCCTGCCCCCCGCAGTGGATATCAATCGTCTTGCCAAGATAGCGGTTTGACATGGCCGAGCACTCAATATGCCAGCCCGGGCGTCCCATGCCCCAGGGCGATGCCCAGGACGGTTCTCCCGCCTTCGCCGCCTTCCAAAGCGCAAAGTCCACCGGGTTCTCCTTGATATCGCCCACGTCAACACGCGCGCCCGCGCAAAGGTCCTCAAGCGGCTGATGCGATAATTTACCATAGTCGGCGAATTTTGATGTCCTGTAATAAACGTCGCCATTGATCGGATACGCCAGGCCTTTTTCAATGAGCGTGCTGATAATGCCGATAATCTCCTGTATATTCTCCGTCGCTTTTGGATGAATCGTCGCGTCCCGCACCCCGAGCTCTCTGGCATCCGTATAATACTCGGCGATATATTTTTCGGCAACCGCCTCAGACGAGACACCTTCTTCATTCGCGCGGTTGATGATCTTATCGTCAACATCCGTAAAATTCTGGACGAATGTCACCTCATAGCCTCTGTACTCAAAATATCGCCGCAGCACATCGAACATGATAGGCGGGCGCGCGTTGCCCACATGGATATAGTTGTAGACAGTCGGCCCGCAAGCATACATGCTGACCTTACCCTCCGTGATCGGGATAAACTCCTCTTTTTTCATCGACATTGAATTATATAATTTCATTCTATCGCCTCATTTTCTAAATTGGCTTCTTACAAACCATTATCTCCGTAGGGTGCGGATTCTATATCCGCCCTTCCCCCGCGTGTCCTGTCTTGTTGCCTTGATTCCATGTCTTCCGCGGTGGGCGGATATGGAATCCGCACCCTACAGTAACGTTGGTTTTATTTTCACGCGGTTGGCAATCCGGCCCATACGGTAACGCTATATTTACGATTTTCACCGTGATGGATTTATTTCATGTATAGTATTCGTCATTGCACCATTTAACTGGATTATCAATAATATACTGCTGCACCTTCAATAATTCGTCATCATTTCTTATTATGCGGTCATAATACCCTCTCTGCCAGACTTTGTCTTTAAAAGGTTCAAATATGCCCTTTTTAACACCTTCGATATATTTGAGCGTTGTTGATCTCTTGAATGATTGAAGTATATTGGTCAATGCCGTTTTAAAATCAGGATGTGGATTTATTTGAATAATCCCGTGGATGTGATTTGGCATAACGATATGTTCATGCAATTCTACGTTACGAAATTCATTCCGGATATTAAGATACATCATATCGATCAATTTTCCCGCGTCATTTAATACGACATCCGACCCAATTGTGTCAATGCGGCCGAATAAATTAGCCTTGTTCTGTGTACACACCGTGACAAAATAACACCCTGCCTGCGCGTAATCATATCCCGTTAAACGAATCGTTTTCCGTTCATGATATTCCACAGCATGAAAGCCCCCCATCAAATATCCACGATATATGAGCCATCGTTATCTCCGTAGGGGCGGATTCTATATCCGCCCTTCCCGCGCGTATCCTGTCTTGTTTCCTTTTTTTCATGCCTGCCGCGGTGGGCGGATATAGAATCCGCACCCTACGGCAACGCTGGATTTACGTTTTTCACGCGATGGTGCGCTCGAATAAAAACAAAACGCCCCTTGTGCCGTACAATTGTACCACGCAAGAGGCGGCATTTACCGCGGTTCCACTCTCATTTTACATCCCGCTGTGCGGAATGCCTCATCGGCCTTAACGCAGCCAAACGGAAGCCGTTACAGCCCCCCGCTCCCGGACGCACCTTCAAACATTTTAATCAAAGCCCGCTCTCAGCTCCGGCTGCTAACAGCCGTTCAGGCCCTCTCTGATGACATACCAAATTGAAAATTTGGTTTTAATGTTCTACTCTTTCCGTTCATCGCGGTTATTGGCAGTATATTACCATATGCATGTTTTTGTGTCAAGACATGTGATGCCGCAACCATGATGTTGGGGCGGTTGCAACAATGCCGACCCCTCCGTAGGGGCGAATTCCGAATGGCTCGTAACGCGAGACAATGCCGCCCACCGCGGCATACACGGGAACAAAGTAAACAGGCAGGATACGCGGGGGAAGGGCGGATATAGAATCCGCACCCTAAGGGAACGTGGGATTTACATTTTTAGCAAGGAAGGCGGCGTAATCAACTGTACCTTGCAAAAAACAAACCCCCGCCGGTTGGCGGGGGCGTTGATATATCACCACTTGATATCGACGCTTTGCGTATTACCATCATAAATACAGTTCAAGGTTTTGCCGTCGAGCTGCAGCTCTTTGAAGCCGTTATACTTCAAGCCGTCAAGAGTTTTAATTACTGTCTCCGGCGAATTGACAAAGAGCCCAATAATCGTGCTAAATTTAGAGGCCGTGGCGCCCGATATACTGTTTCCAGACACCACAAAATGCGTGGTATCCTTTTTCTCTATCGTTATGCTTCCGGAAAAAGCGCTTGAATAAGTTATCGTTTTCTTTGTCGTATCATAATAAGCACTTTCTAAAATGTCCATGCTTGTGGTCACATAATACTCATTCCACGAATCGACCGAAATCATATTAATCGTCTCATCAAAAGTGACAGCAACATCCAGCGCCGCGCCCAAGTCCCGCAGCTTAATATAATTGGCGTTGCCGATCATATACGCCGTCAGATAAATAAGCTTCCCGTCCAGATATACTTTTGATTCCGTCAGGCTCGCCTTTACACTCGCCGTATTGCCCGACACAGCCAACTCCCCGCCGACTGGATTATACGATTGCCCAGACCACAGCCAAACACCATTCGTCTCTCTGTCCCAATTCACAGCGAAATTCTTACCATTATCCTTTATAACCATAGCAAGATCCCGCAGCTTGAAATAGTTGGTGTCGTTTATTATATACCCTTCAAGACTGACTGTATTTTTATTAATATTTAAGATCGATTTTGTCGGTGTGGCTGTCACATCCGCAGCATATGACGTCACTATGAGAACGCTGCATATTAACACAACAGCAAGCACCATACAAAGGCTCTTTTTGATCATTTTCATTTCAACGCTTCTTTCAAATTATACTACAACGCCAGTATACATATGAACGGCAACCCATGTCAACACAACTATTGACGTAGAGCCATCTTACATATGATGAACGTCGTCTCCTGACAAAAGTGAAGGAGAACATTTCTGCTCTCCTTCAAAATCGCTTTTCTATTTTGTTCTACCCCAACTATTGACGTAGAGCCAAAAGAAAGCCCCCGCCGATTGGCGGGGGCCGTCTTCTGCGAACGCGGTTAAGCGTTAGAGGTTAGGATTAGGCAACTGTGAAGTAGATTGCATCAGCAGGAGCTGTGGTACCGGGCTGGATGTATGTGAGTGTTGCGCCAGTTGCCGGGAGAGCTTCTGCGGTGACACCTGTTGCAGTGACTTTGTAGTAGACAGTGCTGGAGTCTACAGCAACGGACTTGTTGACGCCGCCTTCGACATAGCCAACGAAGCCTGCATCAATAACTGTAACTGTACCAGCTGCTGCGACAGCACCGGCCACGGCGCCGCCATCAGCGGTTACAAGACCTGCATTGATTGTGTAGCTATACAGGCCAGGAGCTGCAAAGAATGTGCCAGTCTTGGACGTAAGAGTTGCGACTGCGCCATTGATATAGACAGTGTAGTCATAGTACGTTACACCAGCGTCGATACGCATGGACGGGCCAGCAACAAGTACGTATGCGTAGTTGCCAGAGATCGAAGTAACCGGACCAGCAACAGGCATAAAGATCGTGTCGATGTTTGTCGTGCTGCCAGTTGTTAATACGTAACTGACATCACTGCCATTTGCTACTGTACCAGTATTGGCATATCCAGTAACCAATGCTGGTGCATTCGTTGTTGCGCTATATGCAAGAGCAGTGTTGAAGTAGATCACTTTTGAAGTTGAAGTGATGTAAAGATTCGGTGTGGCAGCTGTTGTCGGATCAATGAACGTGGATCTCGCAGCGTATTCTGCCGCAAGTGTTTCAGGAGTGCCAGCAGGTTTAACCGTAATCTTACCAGCCGTATCTATTGTATAAGATACGAGGTAACCAGTCGGGTGTCCAACAGTTGTGAAGTCAAGTACATCAGTTCCGCCAGCAAGCTGATTGGGTACTACCAGTGAAGTAGTATCGGCTGCGACATCGTAAACCTTAACTACGCCATCTGTTGTCCACACCTGTACTTTTGCAGAGGCAGGGGTGTTAAACGGTGCTGTACCGGCTGCTGCTGTGTAAGAATATGCGAGAGCAACGCCGTAGTTGACAGTGGACGCTGCTGGTGTATCAGTGCTAATCGCAATGATATCGCCATTATTATCAATCCATGCTGTCGCAGCTTTACCAAAGTTGGCTGTTTCGTCAGCAAATGTTTTCGCAGCGCCGACTCCGAAGAGTACGGTAGCAGGAGCAAGCCCAGATGCTTTGTATGAGGCACCGGCAAATGTCATGGTGCCCGCTGTTTCATTGCTTGCAGTCATCGTGCCAGTGACCTTAACAGCTTTCTCGATGTTCGTTACGCCTGTAGCGTCGGCATAATACAGAACGACATCATTCTTAGCCAGATCAGCCGGATATGCGACTGTGCCCTTGGGGAAATTAACTGTTGCAACGCCAGCTATTGTAACGGCGCCAGTTGTTGCATTGACAACAGGTGCAGCATCGGCAACGTCAATCGTCTTTTGGATGATAGTGACTTTGTCAGCCTTGCCGTTATAATTTGTATCAATAAAGTTTACAATAACGCCGGAGATGTCAGCTGCAGTTACAGCAGCAGCGGCCTGAGCAACTGTCTGCTCATTAACTGTGAATGCTTCGTATTGAGCCTGAGTTGCTGTTGCGCCACCAACGCCGCCCTGATAATCAGCGAGGTCAGTATAAGTTTTGGCCTGCGAGGTATAATCAAAACCGTTAATGTAGTAGGCGACACTTGAATCAAGTGTTGCTTTGTAATACAGTCCGCCGACTGTTGAAAGGGCAGCAATTGTTGTGCCGTTGGTGCTCGTGGCAAGAACTGCATCGGTTACATAGATGCCAGTAAGTGCAGTGCCGAGTGTATTCTCATACTTGTAACCAGCAACGCCGTTGACAAGTGTCAGGGTCTTTACGACGCCGATCTTGAGGGCGAATGTGGTGAGAACGGTCGTATCCTTGTACTCACTTGTGTCCTTGCTGAAAGCCTGGAACTTGAGGAACAGTGAGTTAAGAGCATACTGAGCGACCTGCTCACGGGTAGCAGGAGCTGAGAAGTTAGCGCTGCCGCTGAGGATGCCGAGCTCAAGACCCTTGTCTATTGCATAGATTTCCCAGTTGGCAACGAATTCGTTATTTTTGCCGTAGCCGAGGGCTTTAAGCATCATAACGGAGAACTGAGCGCCGGTGACAGGATCGGTCGGGCCGAACTTGCCATTGCCGTAACCGCTGATGACGCCCCTGCTGACAGCGAACTCAATGTACGGTGCGCTCCAACGGGAAGCAGCGACATCGCTAAAGCTGCTGGTTGTAACTGTGAACTTGCCAGCATTTGCGGAGAGCATGGAAGCAACAACTCTGGCTGCCTGCTCACGGGTAAATGTGCCGGTTGGGTTCCAAGCTGTGCCGCCGTCACCGGTCATGAGGCCGGTAGCTGCCATTACATCAACTGCTTCTTTGTTTGTGACTGTAGAAGCGTCACTGTAATCTTTGAGGTTCGCGGCGCTGGCAACAGCCATGAGGCTGAAAGCCATGCAGACGACGAGAACGACTGCGAGAACTTTTCTGAGATTCTTCATGTATTTTCCTCCTATAAATATTTTGCGTGTTTTACACGCTTTAATTTTGCCTAGCCCGAAATGGTGCCCTTACTTTGATAAGTCCTGAAACGCCCATGCCGTAACCGGCGTGGTGAATGTGACGCTGAAGGGCTTAGAAAAGCGCGGGATGACGGGGTTCGGCGTTTGGTATGTACAAACGTCTACATTGGGTCAGAAACCCTTTGTGAACGCTGGCACCGTGGATAACAAGCAGGCATTAATGTTTTATGTATCAGCGCGGCTTGAAGGAGGGTGGGAAGCAGCGCGAGTTGCCCCGCTTCCCAAAATACATTGAATCCTCCAAGCTTAGTCTGACGCGGCACACCACACACCAATTTCAGCCTTGCTTGCCGTATAGAAGCCCATATAATTGGTCATACTATACGTTTGTTACATTGTTGATTATAGATGGCATAGTAAACAAAGTCAACTCAAAACAGGCATTTCTTATGTTACAGTTGTGTTACACGGCAAAATTATCCATGGAATTTATTGCGCTTTGCTCATAAATCTATTGAAATGCTGCTCTATGTATACTAATATAACTATACCTTTATAATATACTATAATTTTACCGGATTCGCAATATGCGGGCGATAACATTGAGGAGGGAACTCGACTATATGGATAAAACGGGGCGCATCCATTCGCTGGACTCGATCCGCGGTGTTTCCTCGGTTATTGTTGTCATATTCCACTGTGTGATTTCATTTCCGCTGTTCTATAATGCCTATAATTATCAGGAATTCAAAAACGGGTTCGTTGAAGTGCTGACAAATTCGCCGCTGCATACCTTTTGGGCCGGGCCTGAAGCGGTGCTTGTGTTTTTTGTTCTGAGCGGCTTTGTGCTGTCGCTGCCTTTTCTCAAGGACGGCAAGGACGGGCCCACGTACGGACGTTATGTTGTTAAAAGAATATGCCGGATATACATACCCTATATCGTCCTCATGATTTTTTATACTATCTTAATAACAAGCTTGTCCGATTATCGCAACATGGACATGCTCAGCGCGACCTTTAACAACAGGTGGGATCATCCGATCACGCTAAAGGCTGTCGTCAGTGCTGTTTTTATGATGGATTATGACCTTGCCAATATCAACGGTGTGGTCTGGAGCTTGATACATGAAATGCGGATTTCGATTATATTCCCGATTATTATATATTTCGTAAAGATACTGGATTGGAAGCTGTTTTTGCCTTTGGGGCTGGGGCTCAGCTTGCTCACAAACGACGCGAGCGCCCACATCGCGCAGACCTATTTAACGGGCAACGCGGCATGGATTTTGTCCTCCTTCGGAAATACGATGTACTATGTGCCCTTTTTTATCATCGGCGCGGGCTTTGCAAAATACAGGACGGCGGTATGCGCGCGCATCATACAGTTGAAGGGCCTGTTAAAGCTGCTGCTTTTGTTCCTATCTGTCGTACTGATCAATTTCAAATGGGTATTTTACGGACTGCAGATATACAGCATCAACAACAGCAATCCAAAAGCCCTGACGGTGACAACGGACTGGATAACGGCGCTGGGTATCGTTTTATTATTCGCCTTCGTTTTAAGCTCCGCAAAGGCCGAATGGTTTTTAACGCGCAGAATATTTATTTGGCTCGGGAAAATATCCTACAGCTTATATCTTGTCCATGTAGCCGTTATCATGCTGTGCGCGCGCTATTTGAGTGCTGTTATCCCTTTACAGGCCGCGATTCTGGCGGCGCCTTTGATCGCGCTGCCGATTGCGTCTGTGGCATATAAATTTATAGAAAAGCCCGCCATGGAATTAGGAAAAAGGCTGACGGCGAAGTCCAGATAGTATTATTCTGACCGGACGATTCATACTAATTATAATCAGCGAGAAAATTGACATACTAAAATCGGAAAACACTTGCAATTCTCAAATTTTAGTGATATACTTCCAATGCTAGACATGTAGGATTTGATTTGAGTGGGGTTTTCCCACTCTTTTTCTTGCACTGTTTAAAAATGTTAAAAATTTCTTAAATATGGGGCTGACTATGAAAAAAATAACGGACATCGTGACGGCGCTCGCCGAACCGATTGTCAAAAAACATGGCTGCGAGCTTTGGGATGTTGAATATGCCAAGGAAACGTACGGTTGGGTTCTGCGGATCTACCTCGACCGCGAGGGCGGCGTCACGATCGACCAATGCGAGGCTGTCAGCCGTGAGCTTGACCCGATTTTAGATGAGCGCGACCCGATACCGGACCCCTATACATTTGAGGTCTCATCAGCAGGCGCGGAACGCGCGCTCAAGCGGCCGTCCGATTTTCAAAAATTCCTCGGCCACCTGGTTGAGGTCAGGCTCTATAAGGCAAAAGATGGCCGCAAAGAGTATATTGGTAATTTGACTGCCAGCGGCGATGAAGGCGTGGAGATCACGATCGCCGGAACATTATATAAATTCGCGAAACTGGAAATCGCTCACGTCCGCCTTCGCATAAGTTAATAGTAATTGGAGGATCACAGCAATGAATGCTGAATTTTTCTCAGCCATCGCCGATATCGAAAAAGAAAAGGGCATACCGCAAGCCTATATGCACGAAAAGATCGAGCAGGCGCTTTTAGCGGCACTTAAAAAGGATTCACCATCTTCTCAGGAATGCGCCCGCGTCGTTTTGGATCCGGAGAAGAAAACCGTCCATATGTTTCTGCAAAAAACGGTCGCCGACCCTGTGACTGACCCACATACGCAGGTATCGCTGGAACAGGCGCGAAAAAACCACGCAGGCGCCGATGTCGGCGATGTCGTCAACGAGACCGTCGACGCTAAAAAATTCGGGCGTATTGCAGCGCAGGCCGCAAAGCAGGTCATCATACAGGGCATCCGGGAAGCGGAGCGGGGCATCGTCTTTGACGAATTTACATCAAAGGAACACGAGATCCTCACGGGTATCGTCTCGCGCATCGAGCCCAGAAACGGCAGCGTCTCGATCCAGATCAGCTCAAACTCCGAGTTTACCGAGGCCATGCTGTCGGCGAGCGAACGCATCCCGACGGAGACGCTTCGGGAGGGCGACAGGATTAAGGTCTACGTCGTTGAGGTCCGGAAGTCATCCCGCGGGCCGCAGATACTCATATCGCGGACACACCCGGGACTTGTCAAGCGTCTTTTCGAGCTCGAGGTGCCCGAGATATTCGACGGCATTGTTGAAATAAGGAGTATCGCGCGCGAGGCGGGCAGCCGCACGAAGATCGCCGTCATATCCTCCGACCCGGAAGTCGACCCGATCGGTGCCTGCGTCGGCCCCAAAGGCGGCAGGGTATCGTCGATTGTCGAAGAGCTCCACGGCGAGAAAATTGATATCGTCAAATACAGCGACGTCATTGAGCAGTACATCGCGTCGGCACTCGCGCCGTCAGAAGTCATCGGTGTCACCATCCTTGACGAAGGTAAAAGCTGCCGCGTCGTCGTTCCGGATAATCAGCTGTCTCTGGCCATCGGCAAAGAGGGCCAGAATGTCCGCCTGGCCGCGCGCCTGACGGGCTATAAAATCGACATCAAACCGGAATCACAATCGTAGGAGCGATCCACGAGTCGCCCGGTCCTCCGCGTATGTAGGGACCGACCCCCGTGTCGGTCCGAACGCAGGCACATACCGTTTCACCCAAATCCGGCGTTACGCGGCACAGGCACGGAACGACACTGGGGGCGTTCCCTACGAAGGCGAAACATAACACAAACACCGTAAGGGCGATTCACGAATTGACCGGACCGACGGGACGCCGAGGTCGTCGTCCCCTACGAGGACGAAACGTAACGCCAACACCGTAGGGCGCGACGACCCCGGCGCGCCGTCGAACAAGTTATCATTTCAAGAAAGGCGGCTGAGCACATGCAGAAAAAAATACCGATGCGGCAGTGCTTGGGCTGCCGTGAGATGAAGCCAAAGAAAGAGCTCATCCGTGCCGTCAGGTCGCCCAGCGGGGTGATTTCTCTGGATTTTAAAGGTAAAAATCCGGGGCGCGGCGCTTATGTGTGCAAAAGTGCCGACTGCCTGAAAAAGGCGATTAAATCAAAGGCCCTGGAACGAGCGCTTGAGGCGGCGATACCTGAAGAGGTGATTGCCGGCCTGCACGGGCAGATGGAGGAAGACCATGGACAATAGAATGCTGGGTATGGCTAAAAAGGCCGGCATGCTCGAGATTGGCGATGAGTCCGTCGGCCATGTCGCCCGAGAAAACAAAGTCATCGTCATCCTGTCGGCTCTCGACGCGTCAGACGGCTCTAAAAGAAGGGCGCGCAACTATGCCGAGACCTACGGCGCAATCCACCTGATCCTGCCCTCGACGAAGGAAGAACTCAGCGCGATCATCGGAAGAGGTTCTCCGGGCATGCTGGCAATACTGGATGTCGGCATCGCGGCAAAATATGTATCCATGCTGGCGGAACTGGATTCCGGTCAGTACAGTGAAGCAGCCGGTCGCCTGGCTGAAAAGGCCGAGCGCGTGCGTCAGCGGCGGCAAGAAGCACTGACGCATTTACGAAACAAACGAACCGGTAAGAGGAGGACAAAACAATGAGTACGATGTTTAAATACAGGGTTCATGAGGTGGCAAAGGACTTTAAGGTCTCGACAAAAGCCATCACTGAAATTCTGACCGAATATGCCACAGCACCCAAAAATCACATGCAGGTCCTGACGACTGAAGAGCTCGACTTGATATTTGAACATCTGACGCAGCATCATCAGATTTCAAGCATTGAGGAGATCTATGCTGTCGCCCCTCCCGCCGCAGTCTCCGAAGCTCCTGCCGTCGATAAACCTGCCTCTACAAACGAGGTTCATTCAGAGAATACTGCAGCCGGCCAAAAGCCGGATGAGCATAAAGCACCGACACCGGAAAGGCCGGCGTCCGCAGGCGCTCCGGCAGCCCACGTCAATCACGCGCCGATGCCCCAAAGGCAGGAACAGCTTCAAGCTGTCAAGAAGCCCGACAGGCCCTTTGTCCCGCGTCAGGCACCGCAGAAACGTGTTATTGATACCTCTGGGGCAACAATCAATATTGAAAAATATGACGAGCGTCTGGACAATCTTGTTCCGGAGCGCGCTGAGCATATGACGCGCGGCAAAGAGAAATTCGTCAAGAAAAGCCAGAGCCGCGGTCCGACAGTCGCCCAGGGTGCAAAGCGACGCCAGGAAGAACGCGAAAGGATGCAGCGCCTCCAGTTTGAGATTGCCAAAAAAGCGCAGCTCAAGGTCAGCATTCCCGACGAGATTTCTGTCGGAGAGCTGGCAGCCCGTATGAAAAAGACAGGCACAGAGGTTGTTAAAAAGCTGATCAAGCTCGGCGTAATGGCCGCTTTGTCCGACGTCATCGATTATGAGACGGCAGCGCTTGTCGCCATCGAGCTCGGCTGCAAGGTTGAGCACGAGGTCTTAGTAACAATCGAAGAACGCCTTATTGATGATCGGGCCGACAGTGACGAGGATCTTATCTCCAGAGCACCTGTCGTTGTCGTTATGGGCCACGTTGACCACGGAAAGACTTCGCTGCTTGATAAAATCCGCGAGGCGAACGTCGCCCTTGGCGAGGCGGGCGGCATCACACAGCACATCGGCGCTTACCGTGTCTCGGTGAACGGCAGCCCCATTACCTTCCTTGATACGCCGGGACATGAAGCGTTTACATCCATGCGTGCACGCGGCGCTAAGGTCACCGATATCGCCATCCTCGTCGTCGCCGCCGATGACGGCATCATGCCGCAGACGATTGAATCCATCAACCACGCCAAAGCGGCAAATATTCCAATCATTGTCGCCATCAACAAAATGGATGTTCCGGGCGCAAATCCGGATAGAATAAAGCAGCAGCTCACCGAATACAACCTCGTCAGCGATGAATGGGGCGGCGATACGGTAATCTGCCCGATTTCAGCCAAAATGGGAACGGGCCTCGACCATCTGCTTGAAATGGTTGTTTTGACCGCCGAGATGTGCGAGCTCCGGGCAAATCCGAACCGCGCCGCGCGCGGCACCGTCATTGAGGCGCGCCTTGACAAAGGCCGCGGCCCGATTATGACAGTTCTTGTGCAAAATGGCACCTTGAAGCAAAATGATATTATTATTGCCGGAACGGCTGTCGGCCACGTCCGTGTTTTAACAAATGACCGCGGCGAGCGCGTCACCGAAGCCGGTCCTTCCGTGCCCGTTGAAATCTCAGGCATGTCTGAAGTGCCCGACGCCGGCGATACCTTTAATGCTGTTGCCGACGAGCGCATGGCGCGAGAACTCGTCGAGCAGCGTAAATCCGAAAAGAAAAGCACGGGCGTCGTCCCCGTTAAAGTCTCCCTTGAGGATCTGTTTTCTCGGATCCAGCAGGGTGAGCTCAAGGACCTCAATCTCATTGTCAAGGCTGATGTTCAGGGCTCGGCAGAGGCGATCAAAACGTCACTGGAAAAGCTTTCAAACGACGAGGTACGGGTCCGCGTGATTCATTCCGGCGTCGGTGCCGTCAGCGAATCTGACGTCATGCTCGCCGCGACGAGCGGCGCGATTATCATCGGCTTCAATGTCCGGCCGGATAACGCCTCCCGTGACAGCGCCATCAGAAGCAATGTTGATATCCGGATGTACCGTATCATTTACGAATGCATCAACGAGATTGAGGCCGCTATGAAGGGCATGCTCACACCGAAATACAAAGAGGTCATACTCGGCCACGCCGAAGTACGTCAGGTCATTAAAGTCGCTAAAACAGGCACCATATGCGGCTGCTACGTACAGGACGGCAAGATTGTCAGAAACAGCTCTGTTCGCGTCGTACGCAGCGGTGTCGTCGTCCATGAGGGTGTGCTTTCATCCCTGCGCCGTTTTAAAGACGATGTGAAGGAAGTCGCCACAAACTACGAATGCGGCATGTCGATCGAAAAGTTTAATGACATTAAAGAAGGCGATATCATCGAAGCCTTCAATATGGAACAGATTAGAGATTAAAGCAGTGGGACGCCGAGGACGGCGTCCCTGCGTAGGGCGGGATGCCCACATCCCGCCGTCGGACGGGGCGATGTGGGCATCGCCCCCTACTGAATGACAATCAGAGGTATGCACTATGGCAACAAAAAATTTCAATAGACAAAACGAAGATATTTCGCGCATGCTGGCAACGCTCATCCGGAATGTCAAGGATCCGCGGGTCAATCAGGGAATGCTCAGCATCACTGCTGTTGAAACAACCGGTGATCTGAGATACAGCAATGTTTACCTGAGTGTTCTTGGTCTTAAATCAGAAAAAGAACTGATGAAAGGCCTTAAATCAGCATCCGGTTTTCTGCGGCATGAGCTGGGGAGCGCCCTGGAGCTTCGCTATGTGCCGGAGCTGATCTTTCATTTGGACAAGTCCATTGAGCACGGCGCCATGATCAACAAGCTGCTGAGCGGGCTTGAGCCTGCGCCGGATCCATCCGACGTTAACGAAGGAGATGATGGCGCTGCAGATGAATAGTCGTGAAACAGCGCTCTGGTTAAAAGAGCGCGATCACTTTCTGATAATAACGCACCGCAGACCTGACGGGGATACGTTAGGATGCGCGGCCGGGCTCGCTTCTGGACTGATTGAAGCGGGTAAGACGGCCTTTATTCTTTATAATCCCGAAGCGACAAAGCGGTATACGACATATGTACAAAAGCACTGGGCGCCCGAGGGGTATACCCCGTCCTATGTTATCGCGGTCGATATCGCCTCGCCTGAGCTTTTTCCAACCAACGCAAAAACCTACGAAAATGACATCGCTCTGTGTATCGACCACCATCCGTCCAACACGGGATATAGCGCGAGCACCTGCCTTGACGCGTCAAAATCCTCCTGCGGCGAAATCATCTATGAAATTTTGATGGCGCTCAGCGGCAAGGTCACGACCGAAACGGCGACCTCTCTTTACGTCGCCGTATCGACGGACACCGGATGCTTCGCCTTTTCCAATACGACCGCCAATACGCTTCGCGTTGCAGCCGAGCTTGTCGATTGCGGTGCCCCGATCGGGGTGCTCAACAAAGACCTCTTCAGAAGAAAAGCGAAAAGCCGCATCATGCTTGAAGCCATGATCACAACAAGCATGGAATTCTATTTTGACGGCGCTGTTGCGATTGCGTCGATAACAAGAGACATGCTGGACAAAACGGGCGCCGGTGAAAACGAGATGGATGACGTCGCGTCTATACCCAACGGCATAGAGGAGGTCCTCGTCGGTATCACAATCAGAGAGCTGACCGGTCCGAATGACTGTAAAGTCTCCGTGCGGACATCCCCTATCGTCAACGCCAATGACCTGGCGTCACAATTCGGCGGCGGCGGCCATGCGATGGCGGCGGGTTTCTCGCAGAATGTTTCTGTTACGAAAATGAAGAAACTGCTTTTGGAAGCGCTCGGCAAAATATTTCCGCTGGAAGCTGACGCATGAACGGAATCATCATCATTGATAAACCTGACGGTTGGACGTCATTTGATATTATAGCAAAGCTCCGCGGCATTTTGAGGGAAAAACGCATCGGTCACGGTGGCACGCTTGATCCGATGGCAACGGGCGTCCTGCCAATTTTCATTGGACGCGCGACCCGCGCCGTCGAATTTTGCGAGTCTTACGACAAGGAATATATCGCCGGTCTGCGCCTGGGTATCGTGACGGATACGCAGGATACGACAGGCACGACGTTAAGTACAGCCCCTGTCACTGTCTCAAGGCAGGACGTGGCGCAAGCGTTACAACAATTTAAAGGCAGCCAGGAGCAGCTGCCGCCCATGTATTCTGCCGTCAAAATCGGCGGGAAAAAGCTCTATGAGCTGGCGCGGCGCGGTATTGAGACGGAGAGAAAACGACGGCAGATTAACATTGACGTCATGGAGATCCTTGATCAAAACGGCAATGATTATATTCTGCGTATTGTCTGCTCCAAGGGCACCTATATACGCACACTTTGCCATGACATCGGCAGCTTACTGGGTTGCGGCGGAACGATGTTCAGCCTCAGACGAAACCGGGCAGGCAGCTTTACGCTTGAAAATGCCCTGTCGCTTCATGACGTTGAAGAAGCCGTAAAATCGGACCGGATTAATGAACTCCTGAAGCCGGTCGATTCCCTTTTTTCGAATGACGCATCCATTCTGATTGATGATCAAAAAAAAGCGAAATGCTTAAACGGCACTGATTTCGAATATGACGCGCCGGACGGGCTTTATCGGGTGTACGATATGGACAACGGTTTTCTCATGCTTGGCCGCGTCGACAGCGGCGTCATGCACACCGTCAAAAGCTTTTTCGATGTATAGAATATAGGCTTCACTTTAGGGTAAGGCTCTTTAACTTGAAAGCTCCGGCGAAAGGAATTGCAGTATGACAGAGAAAAAACGTGTGATAGCCCTGGGCTTTTTTGACGGGCTGCACATCGGGCATTCAGCGCTGATGGAAAGGGTCCTGAAGATTTCAAAAGAAAAGGACCTAATGCCTTCGGTCATTACCTTTGATGTACAGCCAAGAAGCATGGTGACAGGCAGTCCCGATCCGCTCATCAATTCCTGTGAAGACAGAGCAGGCCTTATCCATCGGATATTTGGCATCAATAATGTCATCATCCTGCATTTTGACAAAGAGCTCATGAATATGCCATGGACCGAGTTTGTTGAACGTCTGTCCTCAGAATTCAACGCCGCTTATCTGGTTGCAGGTCATAATTTCCGGTTCGGCTACAAAGGTGAGGGCAATGCCGAAAAGCTCAAAGAAAAAAGTCAGGAACTCGGTCTTGAATGCGACATCATACCCGAGGTCACGTACAAAGGCATTACAAGCAGCTCAACATATATCAGAAAGCTGATAACCGAAGGCGATATGGAGCAGGCCAATGAATTTTTGGGTCATCCTCATGTATTGACAGACATCGTGCATTACGGTTATCGGCTCGGAAGAACGCTCGGCACACCGACGATCAACATGTGCTTTCAGGAGGGTGTTCTCATTCCTTCTTACGGCGTGTACGCCACACGCGTCTATCTTGAAGACGGCAGTGAGCATGCCGGCGTCACAAATGTTGGAATCAGGCCGACCGTCAATCACACCGAACGCGTCACGGCAGAGACATATATCCTGGATTACAGCGGTAATCTTTACGGTAAAATGGTGCGCATTGAATTCTACAAACGCCTGCGGCCGGAAATCAAATTCGGCAGCGTTGACGAATTAAAAGCACAAATCCACAAGGATGCAAAAAGCGCATCCGATTACTTCCAAAACTGTTAGCAGACTTCAGGACAGTTTACGGTATTTCCAGACTGTTCCCTCGTAAACACAATGGTATATCAGCATATCCTGCGTTACCTGTCATTCCCGCGCAGGCGGGAATCCAGGCTCCCAGGTACGTAGATTCCCGCCTGCGCGGGAATGACAGCGGGGCCATGTCGTTATCCTAATCGAAAATTAGTATCAGCTTCCTCGATCAGCTTCATGATTTGTCTGCTGACATATTCTTTGTTCTTATAGAGAGTGGGCGCTGTATCCCAAAGCGCTTCAAAGTAGCTGTAAATCGCTGTGATAACAGTTAATTCCTTCGTGACAAGAGCAAGCGGTTTATCGCCCTGCGTCCTGGTAAAATGGATTGCGGTATTTTCTATGGCGATAACCTCTGTATCCGATAATCTTTTAAGCAAATCTGTCGACGCTAGGCATATATGAAGCGTGTCAGAATCGATGATAACCTGCAGCGCTTCAACAACAAGCCGCACAAACGTGCTGCGTTGAATTTTAAACGTTCTGCCGCACGTGAACGAAAATACATTTAGAACAATATCACTACTGCTGAGCAATGCGCTGAGCCTCTGAAGATCGATGAGAAAGCAATGCGTCGATTGATTGCCGAGCGCCGCGACAAATTTAAAATTTTCGAGCTGCTGATCGAGCGCTTCACCGGAAAAACCGTTTTCTATGAGTATCACGCGCATCAGTTCGTCCGATACGCGTAAATCAAAGGAAATGCTCCAGTGATACGTGTGCATTTCTTTTTCCATATCGGCAACAAGATTATTAATGTAGTCGTCCTTTGAATCATAACCGAAGTGTTCGAAGATGCGTATGCTCTCATTGATATGGCTACGGAGCAACACTTCAATGTCTTTAACAAGGAGCAGCTCATGTGTGATATACGTACTGATATCGCATATCGGCTGCTTCATTGACCAATTGTAAAGTGCCAAATGATCTTTTATGAGAAAATACGTAAATACAAGCTGCTCCTGCTTGTATTTCGGATTAATATACGCTGTCGTACGCCCGGACATGTGCATCGGCATCCAGGTGAACATTGATATAGCCAGGCTCTCATATGAACTGCTCATCGAATGAATGATTTTGATTTTGTTTTCTTCGTTTAAAATTGACATATGACGCATGAACCATTCATTAAAAAACTCCTGGCTCTCATAAAGCCATTTGGAGTTTTCTGTCGTATAACACCACATTTCGATGCCGGGCGAAAGATATTGCGCGTACCTCAGAAAAAATTGAATCGCCTGCCGCCTGCCGTTTGCGCCTGGTAATGTGTACGTTGACAAAAGAGACGCGCTTGTCAGATTTTTGATTTCATCGAAATGGTCTCGCTTGTTTTCTGTAACCGCGCTGACAGAAGTCAGATAGTCCTTCAAGAAAAGGGCAATCTCGTTTTCAGTACACTTAAACACATTCATATATTCCAGTGACAGTATAAGACGAATTTTCGCATACTGATTGTTGCTGTCAAGCGCCATCACATGCTTAATGATCTGGTTTGTGTATATTGAGTTGGGTTTTAGTGCCCTCTTGCCGCAGCGCCATTTACTGACCAAAGAGCTGTCAATATGCAGGAGACCTGACAAATCCTTGCCCGATATCACAAAATTATCCATTAAGATACTCAGCCGACTTCCCAATTCACTCACCCTTGTTTCACCGGTATATTCATCGGTGTATATTAATTTGAGTCGCGCATTATTCTCATACCGCATTGAGTAAAACAGGGTACGGCGTCAAACGTCGTAC
Organism: uncultured Eubacteriales bacterium; assembly: GCA_942492735.1. Classification (GTDB taxonomy): domain Bacteria; phylum Bacillota; class Clostridia; order Oscillospirales; family Oscillospiraceae; genus Sporobacter. The sequence goes on along the minus strand of OW818648.1, from coordinate 1,158,498 downwards.
CCTGTTATTATTATAAATGAGCTGCCAGATTATGCTTTAACTTTTGCCGCTTTCGGTGCTTTTATCCTCTTTGCGCGGCGGGTGGAAAAGTAGTCGAAGGAGAGGGCAATCAGAAGGAGAACCCCACTGGCAACCTGTATCCAGTACGGGTTAACCTGCATCACGGTAAGACCGTTTCCGAAGCTGTTAATAACCAGTAAGCCCAAGAAACATCCCAGCATACCGCCGGAGCCGCCGCCGAAAGAAATGCCGCCGAGAATCGCCGCCGTTATGGCGGAGAAGGCGTAAAGGTTTGTACCGGTGAGGCTGCCGATCTTCATACGTGCGTCGAAGATAATCCCGGCAAGCGCGCCAAGCGCGCCGCTGTTTGCAAAAAGAATATAGGAGAGCTTTCTCGGGTTAAGCCCGGCAAGCCGGGCTGCTTGCCTGTTGCCGCCGCATAGGTATAAACTTCTGCCGAATTTCGTTTTTGCCAGTATAATACCGTATATCAAAATGAGCGCCAGCGCAATAATAATTGAGACGGGGACAATGTCAAGAATTCTTCCGGTTCCGATCGCTGTGATGACCTTGTCCTTAATCGGAATGGTTTTACCGCCGCTGATAACAAGCGCCATACCCTTTGCTATAAATTGTCCGGTAGCGAGCGTCGCGATGAAGCTCTGGAAGCCAAACTCATTAATGAGGAGCGCATTGAACAAGCCTGTACCTGCACCAAGCGCCAGGGCAATAATAATGGCTAAGTACCAAGGCAGCCCAAGGCTGGTGGATAAAACGGCGAGTAATACACCGCACATTGTACCGATATATCCGGGACTAAGGTCGATTTCACCAGAAATAATCAAAACACCTTCTGCGATTGCAAGCAGCATATAAAGTACCATCGCATTGAGGATATTCTTCAGATTTGACAAACTGAAATACGAGCCTTTTGAGAGTATTGAAAAGAACGCGATAATAAATACCAATAAAACAATTAAAGTGAATGTTTTTGACTTGAAAAACCGCGTTACCTTGTTCGTTGTTTCCATTTTTATGACCATTCCTTTCAAAAGTTTGAAAGATTAATCTTTCAAACTTTCCTCCTTCTAGTCGTGCATAGCGAGCTCTAACACACGCTCTTCTGTGGCCTCTTGTCTCGTCACTTTGCCTGTTATACGCCCGTTATACATGACGATAATGTTATCACTGACGTTTAACACCTCGGTGAGCTCCGATGATATAAATATGACGCCGATTCCCTGCTTGGCAAAGTCGCATACCATCTGGTATACCTCCGCTTTCGTGCCAACGTCGATGCCCTTCGTCGGCTCGTCCAATATCAGTATCTTCGTGATCATCTTATCTGATGTCCAACGCCCCAGTATGACCTTCTGCTGGTTTCCGCCTGAGAGCTCATAGACGATCTTGTCTATCGTCGGCGTCTTGATGGCGTATTTCTTTACCGCGTCAAAAGCCAGCGCGTTCTCCTGCTTCTCATCCAGGAACAGGCCCTTGCGCACCTTTGATAGCACCGGCATGCTTATATTGTCCTTGATGGACCGTCCCAGTACCAGTCCCTGGTCTTTTCGGTCTTCAGGACACAGCGCTATACCGTGATCAATCGCGTCCTTCGGAGCCTTGAAGCGTACAGTCTTCCCGTCCAGCTTGATCTCGCCCGATATAATCGGATCCGCGCCGAATATCGCCCGCATGACCTCCGTCCGTCCCGCGCCGACCAGACCCGCAAAGCCCAGCACCTCTCCCTTCCTCAGCCGGAAGGAGATGTCGTGTACGGCATCCGTCACTAAATTGTTCACCTCAAGCAGGACGCCGCCCAGCTTGTCATTGCGCTTCAGGTTGGCGTACGTATCCCCAATGTCACGCCCGACCATCGCCTTTACAAGGTCCTTCTCGTTTGTCTCCGAGGTCCTGAAGGTCTTCACCATGCGTCCGTCTTTGAGCACCACGATGTCATCCGTCATCTGGAAGATCTCCGCCATGCGATGCGAGACGTACAGAATCACCTTCCCGCGTTCCTTCAGCTGCCCGATGAGCCGGAACAGTATCGTGACCTCCGTATCCGTCAGGCAGGCCGTCGGCTCGTCAAAGGCGATGATGTTCGAGTCGCGTCTGTATGCCTTCATGATCTCAACCATCTGCTGCTGCGCTACCGATAATCGCCCCACGATGTCTGAGGGCTGTATCGGCAATCCAAATATATCGATAATCTCCTGCGTCTTCTTCCGCAGTTCGGCCTTGTTGATTATCCCCGCCCTGTTCGCCGGAAGATCCTCCAGAAATATGTTCTCCATCACATTCATTGTCGGCACCAGCTGCCGCTCTTGATATATTACGCTGATACTCGACTTTATCGCCTGATACGGGGATGTAAACCTCTGGACTGCGCCGTTTATGCTGATATTCCCCTCATCCGGCTGTAAATCTCCGCTCAGTATCTTTAATAGCGTGCTCTTTCCCGCGCCATTCTCTCCCAATAATGCGCTGACCTTCCCGCCGTCTACTCGAAAGCTGACGTCTTTGAGCGCCTGTACACCGGGAAATGCTTTGCAGAGACCGTTAAATTCAACATACTGTTCCACCAGCTCACCTCCCACACTTTTTCCGAGTGCTTGACCCTATAATTATCCCTCAATCTCTCTTCCAGTCAATCTCATCGCTCACTTTGTCACTTTTCCCGTGTTGACAAAACTGCTTGGCAACATGATATTCCAGCAATAAAAAGAAAAGTCAGAAAGCCTTTCCCGTCATCGTAGGGCGCGGCATCCTTGACGCGCCAATCCTTTCACGCGCCGCAGGTGATATCCGCGTGTTGGACTTACGCTGCGGTTGGTCGCATCACTCGGAAATCACTATCTACTGCGCCAACAAGAGCGGCGCGTCAGGGATGCCGCGCCCTACGCCCGAGGTTTAAATCCACATAAAAGAATACTATTAATTCAAACAGTATTCTGATATACTAAATTGGTATATGCTCTGTCAATATTTTGGAAAAGGGATATGGCAATGAACGACAATAACAATAGAAACAGCAGTTCGAACAGCTTCTCCGGTGACGCCATGTCATGGGCTATTGTCATCATATGTCTCGTCGCCTTTTGGCCCCTGGGGCTTTTCCTTTTACTCAAAAAGATTAGTTTTAATGGTAAGAAAAACATGTCCGGTTATGCCAATTACAAACCCGGACAAGCACCATATCAGTCTCACCAGACATCCGCTCAATATCGGCAGCCATCTGCGTCCGGTGGCGCATATTATCAGCAGCAGCAAGCGCCTGGGAGCGCACGGACGACAGGCCAATACCGCCAGTCCGCGCCGTCTCAGCAAGCCAGGCCAGCGCCGAAGGCTCAGCAGCAAGCCTACACCTCATATTACGCGCCGCAAGCACAGGCAACTAACACGTCGCAGGGACAGACTGCCGGTAAAAAACAAAAAAAAGAAAAGGAAAAGAAGCCAAACGGCAAAGGCCTGGCTTCCTTCTTAACCTTTCTTGGGGTCTTTTTCAGCATGGTTGGCGTCACCTTCGTCGCGACAGGGCTCAGTGACTACACCGCCTCCGGTTTTGACAGCGCCACACTCACAACAATTTGGTTCGGCATCTTTTTCTGTCTGGGCGGCATCCTCTCATTTATTTCACGCATAGGCATAAAAGAGCGCATACGCAAATGCAATAAATATTATGCCATTATGGGCGATCGCGAGGTCATGTCTGCCTCAGATATGGCTGAGGCTTCCGGTATTGCTCCGAAGAAATTACGTAAAGACCTCATCTATCTTGCCGATAACGGTTTCTTCGGTGAATCGGCTTATTTTGACAACGGCCTGGACAGTATATGCCTAAGCTCCGAGGCGGCAGAGAATGCGCGTTCCGAGGCAAACCACGCAGCGCAAACTCCATCGGAAAAACCGGTCGGCAGCGATAACCAGTATGTCGCCATTATCAATGAGCTCCATATGCTCTGCGCCAGGACTAGCGACCCGTCAATCTGCGCTAAAATAGAGCGCATAGAGGAGCTTACAGTCAAGATTTTCAAAATTGTAGAGGAAAAGCCTGAAAAGATACCACAGATCAGACGCTTTATGAATTATTACCTGCCAACGACACTGAAGCTGCTGCACTCATACGAGACACTCGAAAAGCAGGGTGTCAACGGCGAAAACATCATGGCAGCGAAGCAGGATATCGAACGTGTTCTTGATACGCTTGCAACCGGCTATGAGCAGCAGCTGGACAATCTGTTTATGTCTGATAAGCTTGACATTTCTGCCGACATTAATGTTCTCGAGAACCTCATGGAGCAGGACGGCCTGACAAATGAAGGTGACATAATGAAAGCCGCCGGCGGGAATTAAACGTCGGCAATATAGCCGTAGGGACGCGCATTGCGCGTCCTTCTTTGTCGGCGTTACGCGGAACAAGAATGGGCGGATATGGAATCCGCCCCTACGGGTGGATGCTGCACCTACTCATTTATTTCAGCAAACTGTATAAAATGCCGTAGATCACGGAAGCTGAAATACCGAAAACAATAACGGGTCCGGCGATGATAAACATCTTCGCGCTCATACCTGTTATAAGGCCCTCGCTTTTAAACTCAAGGGCCGGTGCCGCAACAGAGTTCGCAAAGCCAGTAATCGGTACAAGTGTGCCCGCGCCCGAAAATTTTGCCAGATTGTCGTAGATCTTCAGTCCGGTCAGGAGTGCGCCGATAAACACCATCGTAACAGACGTCGCCGTCCCCGCACTGTCTTTGGGAAGGATGCCGCTATACCCGTTCAGGATCGCCTCGCCTATGCAGCATATAATACCCCCGGATACGAAGGCCTTCAGCATATTTGCCACTAATGCTGACTTCGGTGATTTCCGCTCGACATATTTACTGTATTCTTTTTTAGTCATTTTCATATTAGTCTCCATTCCGCCGCAAAGCGGCGCTACAAAACCTCAGTTCTAGAATTACCTGATATGAGGTGTTTATTCCGTAACGAATTGAAAACTAAATCAGACAACGACAGAAAGAGCACCTCATCGGTGCTCTTTACAATTTTATTATGCGCTTGCGGAGACGTTCGATGCGCCCCAAGGCTCATTAAACAAGCTCTATGATAGCCATTTCTGCAGCGTCACCACGGCGTGGGCCGGTGCGCATGATGCGCGTGTAGCCGCCGCTGCGTTCTGCGTAACGCGACGCAAGGTCTGCAAATATTTTTGTTACAACGTCTTCGCGGGTGATGAAAGCCATCGCCTGCCGTCTTGACGCCAATGTATTCTTTTTTCCGAGGGTGATCATTTTCTCTGCAAGCGATGTCATCTCCTTGGCGCGGGAGAGTGTTGTCTCCATCTTCCCTTTATCAAGAAAATCGGTGACCTGCTGGCGGAGCATCGCGATACGCTGATCCGTCGGTTTGCCGAGTTTACGTATTCCAGGCATTTCGTTTGCCTCCTTATTAAGACAAGTTTAGTTAGTTGTTATCATCGCTTGTGAGGCTCAGCCCCATCATTGCCAGTTTGTGTACGACTTCCTCAAGCGATTTGCGTCCAAGGTTTCTGACCTTAATCATTTCATCCTCGGACTTCGATATCAGATCCTCAACCGTGTTGATATTGGCGCGTTTGAGACAGTTGAAGCTGCGGACCGAAAGATCCAGCTCTTCAATAGTCATCTCGAGCACCTTATCCCTCTGCGTTTCGGCCTTCTCGACAACAGTTGATTTGCTGCTGATTGTCTCAGAGAGGTCTGTGAACAGCGCAAAGTGGTCACACAGGATCTTCGCTCCCAAAGAGACCGCGTCTCTGGCGGAAATCGTTTTATCCGTCCAGACCTCGAGCGTCAGTTTGTCAAAGTCTGTCATATTGCCGACACGCGTGTTTTCGACCGTATAGTTGACTTTGTGGACAGGCGTGTAAATGGAATCTATCGGTATCACACCGATAATCGGCTGCTGGAGCTTATTACGCTCGGCCGAAACATATCCTCTTCCGTGACCTATCGTCATTTCAATGCTAAGCGAGGCATCGCTACTCAATGTTGCTATGTGAAGCTCAGGATTTAAAATCTCCACTTCGCCGTCGGGTTTTATATCCCCGGCTGTCACTTCGCCTTCACCCGTGGCTTCTATATAAATCGTCTTTGTTCTCTGACTGTGAAGCCGGGCGATGATTCCTTTGATATTTAGAATGATCTCCGTAACATCTTCTTTTACTCCCGGTATTGTTGAAAATTCATGCTGTATTCCAGCTATTTTAACTGTTGTAACAGCAGTTCCGGGAAGCGATGACAAAAGTATCCTGCGAAGGGAGTTTCCTAAGGTCGTGCCGTAACCGCGTTCCAGTGGTTCAACAACATACTTGCCGTAAGAATCATCACCGGGTGTCTCAATACACTCAATACGCGGTCTCTCTATTTCTACCATATATACCCTCCTTCAAAATTCAGCGCAGTACACGCCTAATGTGTCAGCTTTCCAATATGAGGGCTTGTTTTTTACTTCGAGTAAAGCTCAACGATCAGCTGCTCAGTGATAGGCAGATCAATGTCATCTCTGGATGGATTATCCATGACATTTGCCGACAGCAGGGCTGCGTTGTAATCAAGCCATTTTGGCGGCTGTCTGAAGGAATTCGCCTCGATCACAGACTTAAATTTGTCGAGACTGCGGCTTGCTTCTTTGAGCGAAATCACCATACCCGGTTTCACAAGAAAAGACGGGATGTCGACTTTTCTGCCGTTCACTGTGAAGTGTCCATGCAGAACAAGCTGCCTTGCCTCGGCGCGGCTCATTGCAAAACCGAGCCTATAAACTGTATTGTCAATGCGTCTTTCGAGGAGGGACAGCAGGTTTTCGCCTGTTTTCCCCTTCATCTTGCTGGCCATTTCAAAGTATCCTCTGAACTGGCTTTCAAGGACGCCGTAATATCTCTTTGCCTTCTGCTTCTCACGAAGCTGAGTGCCGTATTCTGAAGCCTTTGCTCTGCCCTGACCATGCTGTCCGGGCGGATACTGCCGACGATCCACGGCGCACTTTTCCGTATAACACCTGTCGCCCTTCAGAAAAAGCTTCTGGCCTTCTCTGCGGCATAACCGGCAAACGGCATCGGTATATCTTGCCATATAATTCTTACCCCCTTAAACTCTGCGTCTTTTCGGCGGACGGCAGCCGTTGTGCGGAATCGGTGTCACATCTTTGATCATTGTGACTTCGAGTCCCGTTGACTGAAGCGCACGTATTGCCGCTTCACGTCCCGAGCCGGGGCCTTTGACAAAGACCTCCACGGTCTTCAGTCCATGTTCCATTGCTGCTTTTGCCGCAGTCTCAGCTGCTGTCTGCGCGGCAAACGGTGTTGACTTTCTGCTGCCGCGGAAACCCATTCCGCCGGACGAAGCCCAGGACAGTGCGTTTCCGGCTGTGTCGGTTATCGTGACCATGGTGTTGTTGAAGGACGATGCGATATGCACTGCGCCCTTTTCTATATTTTTACGCTCGCGGCGTCTTTTAATAACTTTCTTGCCTTTTGCGGGTGCTGCCATTACAAACCCCTCCCTTACTTCTTCTTATTGGCGATTGTACGCTTTGGTCCCTTACGGGTACGTGCATTCGTCTTGCTTCTTTGTCCGCGGACGGGGAGGCCTCTTCTATGACGAGTGCCCCGATAGCAGCCGATCTCGGTGAGGCGTTTGATGTCCAGAGCAACAGTTCGCCGGAGGTCACCCTCCACAGTGAAATTCTTATCGATGCACTCACGAAGCAATGTTTCTTCGGCCTCAGTGAGATTCTTGACTCTTGTATCGGGATTGATACCTGTTATCTCAAGGATCTTGCTTGCTCTCGTTCTGCCAATGCCAAAGACATATGTCAAACCGATTTCGATCCTCTTGTCCTTGGGTAAGTCAACGCCGGAAATACGTGCCATACTTTTAAATCATTCCTTTCATTCAAATTAGGAATCAGAGTTTAACCCTGTCTCTGCTTATGTTTTGGATTGTCGCAGATTACCATAACCTTGCCCTTGCGCTTAATTATCTTACACTTCTCACACATGGGCTTAACGGACGGTCTTACTTTCATATTAAGCATCCATTTCTCCGGCGACGTATGATCTAAGTGACGCTTACCATCTCTCGCCGGTGACATGGTAAGGCATGTAATTTTCTTTAAACTATTGAACTATTATTCACTGCGCAGGCGTCGCTATTTGCTTCGCCATGTAATTCTGCCTCGGGTCAGATCATACGGCGACATCTGCACCGTCACCTTATCTCCTGGCAGTATGCGAATAAAATTCATTCGAAGTTTACCGGAGATATGCGCCAATATCATATGTCCACCACCTATATCAACCTGAAACATTGTGTTGGGCAGTGATTCAACAACTGTGCCTTCGAGCTCAATCATGTCGTCCTTAGCCATATTTCTTACATACCTCCTTTTTCCCCTGGTGCTCGGGTTTTGTATTCCGCCAGAGCACGTCTGATTTCGCTGTTTGTGACTTTGGCGCCGTTTTTTATGTTTAGCGCGGTCTGACTATCGCTTCGTGTTTCGAGCCTTATATGCTTGATTTTTTTCCGCTTTGGCTTGTCAATACGTCTGGACCGGCCGTCACATAGCATGGCGTATATATCTTCCTTATCAAGGACGAAGAAAGGTTTTCCCTTATCTCTGCCGTTCAGGGATATGACGATATTTGATATTTCGATACAAGATTCTGCGTCTTCCATCATCAGATATCTCCTGTCGTCGTGAGAATTTCAGGATCACCGTCAGTGACGAGTATCGTATTCTCATAATGTGCCGACAGTTTTCCGTCGAGTGTGACGACTGTCCACCCGTCCTTCAGGACTTTTATGGCGGAACCGCCCAGGTTCACCATCGGCTCAATCGCCAGCGTCATACCGCGCACAACCCTGACGCCGTGCCCTGGGCTGCCGAAATTCGGCACCTCCGGGGACTCGTGCATCTTGGTACCGATGCCATGGCCGACGTATTCTCTGACAACAGAAAAACCGTTTAACTCGACATAGCTCTGTACAGCGTGTGAAATGTCTGAGATTCTGCAGCCTTCACGAGCAAACTTAATACCCTCGAAAAAGCTCCTTTTTGTTGCCGCAACGAGCCTTTCGGCTTCTTTACTGCCTTTTCCGACAATAAAGGTTGCAGCACAGTCCCCGACATAACCGTCTTTTGTTGCGCCAACGTCAATACTGACGATGTCGCCGTCTACCAGCACCCGGTCGTTCGGTATACCATGGATGACCTGTTCGTTTACCGAAGCACAAATACTGGCAGGAAAACCGTTATAGTTGAGAAACGCTGGCACAGCGCCACTCTTTATGATGAATTCGTGGACTGCCGTGTCGATTTGTTTGGTTGTTACGCCGGCCTTTACCATATCCCCTGCTAAAGCACGGGCAGCCGCGGTAATTTTTCCAGCCTGGCGCATCAGATCTGCTTCTCGTGAGGATTTAAGTCTTATCATTTTTAATCCCCAGAGCCTCGAATATGGCCACGGTAGTCGCCTCAATTGTTGGCTTATTGTCTACCGTAATGAGTTGCCCCAATGATTTATAATAATCTTTCAGCGGTTCCGTCACTTGATGAAATACCGTCAAGCGGTTTTTAACCGTCTCGGGTTCATCGTCTTTTCGGATTGTCAGTTCACCGCCGCAGTTGTCGCAGATGCCGGCTCTTTTCGGTGGCGCTGTGACGATATGGTAGGTAGCGCCGCAGGAAACGCAGGTGCGTCTACCGGTCATCCTCTCCGCTACTTCGTCGTCGGCAATTTCGATTGAGAGGGCTAGGTCAATATCGATGCACGCCTGCTCAAGCGCTTCCGCCTGGCCCAATGTCCTGGGCATACCGTCAAGGATATACCCATTCTCGCAGTCCGGTTTACTCAACCGTTCCTTGACCATGTCCATAACCATTTCGTCAGGGACAAGTCGGCCAGACTCAATGATAACTTTCGCCTGTCGTCCTATAGGAGTACCGTCTTTCACGGCGGCTCTTAAAAGAGAGCCGGTCGAAATCGTTGGAATGGTGAGTCTTCGGCTCAATATCCCGGCCTGCGTGCCTTTACCGGCACCTGGAGCGCCTAAGAGGATCAGCTTCATCGAATACCCCCTACTCAAGGAATCCCTTGTAGTGGCGCATGAGCATCTGCGCTTCGACCTGCTTCACAGTATCCAGCGCGACGCCGACGACGATGATGACTGAAGTGCCGCCGAGCGAAATACCTGAATCTGCCGCTGTCTTCGAAAACAGGCTAATGATGATCGGTGACAGCGCAATGACTGCGAGATACAAGGCACCAAACAGCGTGATCTTCGTTAAAACCTTCTGAATGAACTCCGAAGTCGGTTTCCCGGCCCGGAAGCCCGGTATGAACCCGCCGTTCTTCTTGAGATTATTGGCGACCTCAATCGGATTGAATTGGATTGTCGAATAGAAATACGCAAAGAATACGATCAATAAGAAGTAGATGACCGCATACGTCACGGTGTTTGTGTTGAACGCTTTAATGAACCAGCCTTCCGACCATGCCGGTACAAAGGCGGCAATGGTAGCGGGCAGCGATGCAATAGACTGTGCAAAGATGATCGGTAAAACGCCCGACATATTGACCTTCATCGGCAGATGCGTGGACTGACCGCCGTACATTTTTCGGCCAACGACACGCTTTGCATACTGCACGGGAATTCGCCGCTCAGACTGCGTGACAATAACGATCAGCACAATGATGAGCAGTACGCCGATGAGGAGCAGTACGTGGAGCAGCCATGAAGAGGGATTCTCCTGGATCTTTGTCACCGTCTGCGCAATATTATTCGGGAAGCGGGAGACGATACTGACAAACAGGATGATCGATATACCGTTTCCGATCCCAAACTCGGTGATTTGTTCGCCCATCCACATTAAGAGGCAGCTGCCCGCCGTAAACGATGCAATAATGACGATCGCCGGCATTATCCCTGAAACGTTGCTCAAGAGTAAACCATTGTTCTGAATGAGAACATAGTAACCGAAGCCTTGGATGATACCGATGAGCAATGTTGAATAGCGGGTAATTCTCTCGAGTTTTTTCTTGCCTTCCTCGCCGCCTTCTTTTTGAAGACGTTCAAGGGCCGGTATGGCAATAGTCAGAAGCTGAATGATGATAGATGCGTTAATATACGGTTGAATGGACAATGCGAATATCGTCGCCATTGAGAAAGCACTGCCCGACATGACATTCATCAGGCCTAAAACCGTATTTTGAAGCGAATCAAAATATTCGCCGAGCTTGATGACATCGACATACGGTACAGGTACAGCATTTCCCAAACGGTAGAGCAGCAGGATGAAAAGCATAAAGATGAATTTCTTCCTGATTTCGTCTATTTTCCATGCGTTACGTATTGTTTGAAGCACCTAGACCACCTCAGCCTTTCCGCCGGCAGCTTCGATTTTTTCTTTAGCCGACTCGGAAAAAGCGGAGGCTCTGATCGTTAATTTTTTTGTTATAGTGCCGTTGCCAAGGATTTTGACGCCGTATTCACATTTACTGATGATACCGGTAGTCAGAAGGTCCTCTGCTCCGACGACGGCGCCGTCATTAAATATCTCAAGCGCTGAAACATTGATTGCTTCCAGCGGCTTGGCAAAGATGTTGTTAAATCCGCGCTTCGGTACACGGCGGACTAAAGGCATCTGTCCGCCTTCGAAGCCGACTCTTACCCCGCCGCCTGAACGCGCTTTTTGGCCTTTATGACCACGGCCGGCTGTCTTGCCGTTGCCGGTTCCCGGGCCTCTGCCTTTGCGCTTTGCGACGTGCGTCGAGCCTTTTGCGGGAGAAAGATCATGCAAATCCATTACCCTGCGCCTCCTTACTCTTCTGTTACAGAGATCAAATAGCTGATTAAAGCAATCTTACCTCTTGTTTGCGGGTTGTCGGGCTGCACGGTTTCATAGCCGATCTTTGTCAGTCCCAAGGACTTGGCTGTGGCTATATGGCTTTCGAGCCTGCCGTTCAAGCTCTTGACAAGCTTAATTTTTAAATTGGCCATTTGTGTGCCCCCCTAACCCTGGATCTCTTCAACGCTTTTTCCTCTTGTCTTTGCGACTTGAGCAGCATCTCGGAGTGATTTTAGACCGACCATTGTCGCCGCAACGACATTTTGAGGATTGTTGGAGCGCAGGCATTTTGTTCTGATATCGTGGATTCCGGCTGCTTCAACGACGGCGCGCACGGCACCGCCGGCAATGACACCGGTACCTGCCGGTGCGGGCTTCAAGAGCACTCTGCCGGCGCCGAATTCTCCGATGACCTCGTGGGGTATTGATGACCCCTGCATGGTGATCGTCACGATATTCTTCTTGGCATCGTCAATTCCCTTGCGAATGGCTTCGGAAACTTCTCCCGCCTTACCAAGTCCAAATCCAACCCGGCCTTTGCCGTCACCGACGACGCAGAGAGCCGCGAATTTGAATATACGTCCGCCCTTGACTGTTTTTGAAACGCGGTTCAAGGAAACAACCTTTTCCGAAAATTCAGACGGGACTTCATCTCTTCTATTATTATCTCTTCTGTTATTATTGTAAGCCATTATGTTTCCTCCCCCCGTTAAAAGGTCAGACCGCCCTCGCGGGCTCCGTCTGCCAGTTCTTTAATGCGGCCGTGATAGAGATAGCCGCCGCGATCGAACACGACCTTCTCAATACCTTTTGCCTTGGCGCGCTCGGCGACAAGCTTGCCGACCTTTTTCGCGCCATCTTTATTGCCGCCGGACCCTTCAAATTCTTTTTCAAGAGAAGACGCGGCGCAGAGTGTTGTCATAGTCTTATCATCGATAATCTGTGCGTATATGTGTTTTCCGCTACGGAAAACGTCGAGCCTTGGGCACTCGGGCGTGCCGGAGACCTTGCTTCTGACTCTTTTGTGGCGCTTCAGGCGCTGCGCTTTTGTATCAGGTCTTTTAATCATTTAGGCACACCTCCTTTTATTTTTTAGCTCCGGTCTTGCCCTCTTTGCGGCGGACGACCTCAGTGCTATATTTGATTCCTTTACCCTTATACGGTTCAGGCGGCCTGCTCTTTCGGACATCGGCAGCAAACTGGCCGACGATCTGTTTGTTAATGCCGCTGATGATGATCTTGTTCGGTGCAGGCACAGCAATTTGAACATCACTTGTCTCTTCAACGATGACTTGATGTGAATATCCGAGGTTCATCACAAGCTTGCTGCCATCTTTTGCCGCTCTGTAACCGACGCCATTGACATCGAGCTCTTTCGTGAAGCCCTCGGTCACGCCGGTGATCATGTTGGCGACAAGGGTGCGGGACAAGCCGTGGAGCGAGCGGTGCTTCTGCTCATCGGAAGGGCGGGTCACGGTGAGGACGTCGCCGTCGATATTGACCTTAATCACGGGAGTCAGGGCACAATCGAGTGTTCCCTTTGGTCCCTTGACCGTGACAACATTAGCGTCGGATACCTTCACTTCAACGCCTGCCGGAATGGTTATAGGGGCCTTACCAATTCTTGACATATATTCTTCTCCCCCTTACCAGACAAATGCAAGGACTTCGCCGCCGACATGAGCCTCTCGGGCTTTCCTGTCGGTCATGATGCCCTTTGATGTTGATATAATGGCAATTCCAAGCCCTCTTAAGACCTTCGGAAGCTCTTCGGCACCCGCATACATACGCAGGCCCGGTTTTGAGACGCGGCGAAGGCCGGTGATGGCTTTTTCGTTGCCGTTGTACTTCAATGTCACTTTAATGACGCCTTGTATTCCGTCGTTAATGAGCTGAAAGTTTTTGATATAGCCTTCTGCAAGCAGAATTTCGGCAATCGCCTTCTTCATGTTGGAGGCGGGGATTTCAACAGTGGCATGCTTGGCCGAGCTGGCATTCCGGATGCGCGTAAGCATATCGGCAATAGGATCTGTTATCTGCATAGGTTTTCCTCCTTATTAGAGTTACAGGAAAGCAGTTTTTAATTGGTCGCTTTCTCTGTTTTCGTGGCGAGGTATCTGCATATGAACACCGATCATAGAGCGGCATTCAATTGAGACCTTTCGTCATCAGTTATGCTTTGACGTTTATAGTATAAACGCATTTTTACCAAGACGCCTTGCGAACTCCCGGGATTTGGCCCTTATGGGCTAAATTCCTGAAGCATATACGGCAAACACCGTAGTTCCTGAGGTAAGCATGAGGTCTGCCGCATATTTTGCAGCGATTATAACCGCGGGTGGAGAACTTGGGCTCTTTCTGTTGTTTTAAAATCATTGATTTCTTTGCCATATTCTTTCTCCTCCCTATGCCTGAATAAACGGAGCGCCCATAAGCTGCAGGAGCTCTCTTGATTCTTCGTCGGACGCCGCCGTCGTGCAAATGACAATGTCCATTCCTCTGATCTTTTCGATCTTGTCATAATCAATTTCGGGGAAAATCAGCTGTTCCTTGATGCCAAGGGCATAATTGCCTCTGCCGTCAAAGGAGTTCGCGGATATGCCGTGAAAATCGCGGACACGCGGGAGCGCTATATTAAACAGCCTGTCAAGAAACTCCCACATTTTGTTCTGTCGGAGTGTCACCTTGACGCCGACCGGCATGCCTTCACGAAGCTTGAAATTCGCAACCGACTTTTTGGCCTTCGTGACGACGGCCTTCTGACCGGTAATCGCTGTAATATCTTTCACCACGGCGTCAATCGCCTTCGTGTTGTCTCGCGCGTCACCTGCGCCGACATTGATAACGACCTTATCAATCCTCGGAATCTGCATAACGCTCTTATAATTGAATTTCTTCATCATAGCAGGAGCGACTTCTTCCTGATACTTTATCTTCATTCTCGTCATTTCAGTCTCTCCTCCTTCTTATATTTCTGCGCCGCACTTTTTGCAGACCCGGACCTTAACATCCTCTTTATCCTTACCGACAGCCTTCTTAATCAGGTGCGCAGGTCTTGTCGGCTTATTGCACTTCGGGCAGACACGCATGACCTTGCAGGCATAAATTGGCGTCTCTTTCTTGATAATGCCGCTCGGATCGCCCTGCTTACGGGGCTTCTGGTGACGCTTGGCAATGTTGACGCCTTCAACGATGACTTTGCTGTCGGTGGGATCAACGCTGATGACTTTGCCTTCTTTGCCCTTATCTTTACCGGTCAGGACAATAACCTTATCGTCTCTTCTGATATCCATACTTGTACCCCCCCTATATCACTTCGGGAGCGAGTGACAGGATTTTCATATAATCCTTGTCGCGGAGCTCTCTGGCCACAGGCCCAAAGATACGGGTGCCTCTCGGATTCTTATCGTCTTTGATCAGGACAGCCGCATTCTCATCGAATCGGACATATGTGCCGTCGGTGCGGTGAACACCCTTCGCTGAGCGCACGATAACTGCCTTGACCACATCGCCCTTTTTGACTGTTCCGCCGGGAGTTGCTTTACGGACAGAGGCAACAATAACGTCGCCGATGTTTCCGTATTTCCTTCTGGAGCCGCCAAGGACGCGGATGCATTTGATTTCTTTGGCGCCGGTATTGTCGGCGACCTTTAGATATGTTTCCTGCTGTATCATATTGGCGCCTCCTTACTTTGCCTTCTCAATAATCTCAACGAGTCTCCAGCGCTTGTCTTTGGACAGGGGGCGGGTCTCCATGACCCTGACTCTGTCACCAATGCCGCACTCATTGTTTTCGTCATGTGCTTTTAATTTATATGTTCTCTTAATAATCTTTTTATAGAGAGGATGTGCAACGCGGTCCTCGACGGCCACGACGATCGTTTTATCCATCTTGTCGGATACGACTTTGCCAACCCTTGTCTTTCTGGAAGCGGTTCTATCATCATTCATCTAACTTACCTCCTTAATGCTCGAGCTGGTTCTGGCGAATAATAGTCTTGACTCGGGCAATATCCTTTTTGACTTGGGCTAACTTAATCGGATTATCGAGCTGATTTGTGGCATGCTGCATTCTCAAAAAGAACAGATCTTTTTTCAACCCGGAAAGCTTTTCCTCCAGCTCAGAGGCGCTGAATTTACGTACCTCGTTTGCCTTCATCTTATTCACCACCTGTCTCGGTCTCACGCTTAACAAATTTCGTCTTTATCGGCAGCTTATGACCAGCAAGGCGGATTGCCTCGCGCGCCGCTTCCTCGGGAACACCGGCGATCTCGAACATAACTCTGCCTGGCTTTACAACAGCGATCCAGTGATCAGGAGAACCTTTTCCTGAACCCATGCGCGTTTCTGCTGGCTTTGAAGTGACTGGTTTATCGGGGAATATCTTGATCCAGACTTTACCGCCGCGCTTTGTGTAGCGGGTCATGGCGATACGGGCTGCCTCGATCTGGTTGGACGTAATCCATGCGGGCTCGCAGGCCTGCAGTCCATATTCGCCGTCTGATACGACGCTGCCGCGCGTCGCTTTGCCTGTCATACGGCCTCTCATGACTTTGCGGTATTTTACTCTTTTCGGTAAAAGCATTAGTTGGTGCCTCCTTCTTTCGGAGTCTGAACGACGGGCTGACTCGGTGCAGCAGTATTGGGTGCAGCATTAGGCACATTATTATTGGGTGTAAAATTGCCGGGTGCTGCGCCGCCGGGAGCTGCGGGACGGTAATTATTGTTGTACCCACCCTGACCAGCCGGTCGGTTGTTGTTATAGCCGCCGGTCGTGCCGGCGGGACGATTGTTGGTATAGCCGCCGGTTGTTCCGGCGGGACGGTTATTGTTATAGCCGCCAGTCGTGCCTGCGGGACGGTTGTTGTTGTAGCCGCCAGTTGTGCCGGCGGGACGGTTGTTGTTGTAACCACCCTGTCCGCCGCGATTGTATCCGCCCTTATCGTTGCGATCGCCGCGGTTATCAGGACGGCGCTCTCTCGGCGGTTTTGTTAAATCCATCGTTCTCGGTGTTGTACGGAGCGACTGGTTTAAAATCTCGCCATTATAGATCCATACCTTGACACCGATGCGGCCATATGTTGTCGCCGCTTCGGCAAAGCCGTACTCAATGTCAGCTCTGATCGTCTGAAGAGGGATTGTACCCTCATGATACATCTCACTTCTGGCAATTTCGGCGCCGCCCAAACGGCCGGCAACCATCACCTTGATGCCGCGGACGCCGAGGCGCATGGCGCGCTGCATGGCGTTTTTCATGGCACGGCGGAAGCCGATGCGTTTTTCCAGCTTCGCTGCGATGCTCTCGGCAACGAGCTGCGCATCCGTATCCGGGTTCTTGACTTCAATGATGGAGAGCGACACGGGCTTACCGAGTCTTTTCTCCATCTCGAGGCGCAGCCGCTCGATCTCCGTTCCGCCTTTGCCGATAACAACGCCGGGACGTGAGCAGTGGAGGAGAATTTTAACCTTTGTGCTGTCGCGCTCGATCTCTATTTTTGGAACGCCCGCTTGAAACAGGAGCCCTTTTAAATACTTGCGGATATTGTAATCTTCGACTATCAGGTCGCCGACTTTATCAGGTCTGGCAAACCAGCGGGAATCCCAGTCTTTGATGACGCCTACACGAAAGCCGTGCGGATTTACTTTCTGTCCCATATGATGCCCCCTACTCCTTTTCCTTCACAACAATCGTGATGTGTGACGTTCTCTTGTTGATACGGTTACCGCTGCCCTTCGCTCTCGGCATCATTCTCTTGATGATTGGCCCGGGGTTTGCGTATGTTTCCGAAACAATAAGGTTGTCTGGGTCAAGATTGTGGTTGTTTTCAGCGTTGGAGACGGCGCTCTTTAAAAGCTTCAGCATCAGCTCAGAAGCTGCCTTTGGTGTTGCTGCTAAAATGGCTTTCGCCGTTTTTGTGTCTTTTCCCCGGATAAGGTCGCAGACTATCTTAACCTTCCGCGGAGCAATGCGCGCGTACATTAAATGTGCTTTTGCATCCATAACAGTCTACCTCCTTATTTCGTAGTCTTGCTTCCGCTGTGACCTCTGAAGGTTCGAGTCGGAGCAAATTCGCCCAGTTTGTGGCCAACCATATCCTCTGTGATGTAAATCGGGACATGACGGCGACCGTCGTGTACAGCGATTGTGTGCCCGACGAACGACGGGAATATCGTCGTTGCGCGAGACCAGGTCTTCAGGACCTTCTTTTCGCCGGCCTTGTTCATTTCATTGACCCTCTTTAAAAGCTCGGGAGCGGCAAAGGGGCCCTTCTTAATACTTCTGCTCATATTATTTATTGACCTCCTTTACTTATTTAGCGCCGCGGCGCTTAACAATGAATTTATTTGTTCTATTCTTTTTCTTGCGGGTCTTGTAGCCGAGTGCCGGTTTACCCCATGGGGTCACAGGTCCGGAACGTCCGATTGGGCTCTTGCCTTCACCGCCGCCGTGCGGGTGGTCATTCGGATTCATAACCGAGCCACGGACTGTCGGGCGGATGCCCATGTGGCGCTTGCGTCCTGCTTTACCGATATCGATGTTGGAGTGGTCAACGTTGCCGACCTGTCCGATCGTCGCTTTGCAGTTCATTCGGATATAGCGATACTCACCCGATGGCAGTCTGACCTGAGCCATATTGCCTTCTTTCGCCATCAGCTGGGCAGCAACGCCCGCTGAGCGGACAAGCTGCGCACCTTTGCCGGGGTAGAGCTCAATATTGTGAATAATTGTGCCGACCGGGATGGAGGAAATGGGGAGTGCGTTGCCCGGCTTGATGTCGGCTGTTTCCGAGGAGATAAC
Source organism: uncultured Eubacteriales bacterium (assembly GCA_942492735.1). GTDB lineage: Bacteria > Bacillota > Clostridia > Oscillospirales > Oscillospiraceae > Sporobacter. The sequence goes on along the minus strand of OW818648.1, from coordinate 1,139,809 downwards.
TGTGTCGCCGGCCCCAAGTCCGACAGGTGCCAGCATGTAACGACGCTCTTTGTCGGCATACTCGACCAGTGCGATATTTGCCGAACGGTTCGGGTCATACTCGAGTCTGAGTACTGTGCCGACATCGGCCTTGTCACGCTTGAAGTCGATAATGCGATACTTCTGGCGATTTCCGCCGCCTTTATGGCGGACTGTGATTTTGCCGTAGCTGTTGCGACCAGCGTGCTTTTTTAGCACTTCGGTCAGCTTGCGTTCCGGCTTAGCTTTCTTATCAATACCGTCGAAACCGGATACAGACATGTGCCTTCTCGACGGAGTGGTGGGTTTATAAGTTTTGACAGACATGAATCTTTACCTCCCTTAAACCATTCCTTCGAAGAATTCAATCGATTTGGAATCTTCGGTTAGTTTGACAACTGCCTTTTTCCAGGCACTGGTGTATCCTTCAGGATGCCTGCCGGTGCGCTTTTTCTTGCCGATAACATTGAGTGTATTAACTTTTTCAACTTTGACCTTGAAAATTTCCTCTACGGCCTTTTTAATCTCAATCTTGTTGGCGTCCCGTGCGACTTCGAAGGCATATTTATTAATATCATTCTGCTCCATCGACTGCTCGGAAATGATCGGGCGAATGATGATATCATAGGCTGACCTCATTACGCATATACCTCCTCGATGGTTGCAAGTGCCGCCTTGTCGACGACAAATGTTTTGGCGTTCATGACATCATAAACGCTTAAGATGGTGGCAATTGTCGTCTGGATGCCCGGGATATTCCGCGCGCTTTTGACGATTGTCTCTCTGACCTCGGGGGTCACGACGAGCGCCTTGCCATTTGCGCCCACGGCGCTTAAAAACTTAATAAAATCCTGCGTCTTGATGTTATCCATGTCAATGTTGTCAACGACAACGATGGCATTATTCAGGACTTTTTGTGATAGAGCTGACTTCAGCGCAAGCTTTTTCAGCTTCTTGTTGATCGTATAGCTGTAGTCACGCGGTTTGGGCGCGAACGCGTTGCCGCCGTGCGTATAGTGCGGCGCTCTTGTCGAACCCTGACGGGCGCGGCCTGTGCCCTTCTGACGCAGCGGCTTCTTTCCGCCGCCGGAGACCTCGGCGCGTGTCAGTGATGACTGCGTGCCTTGGCGGGCATTGGCAAGATGATTTTTTACTGATTCGTGGATAGCAAGCTTATTCGGCGCTACACCGAAAATGGCCTCGGAGAGTTCAACCTCGCCGGTAACCTGGCCTGCCATATTGAATACTTTAATTGTAGGCATTTGACTCTCTCCTCTCTAGCCCTTTGCTGATTTTTTCTGTGGGTTTACGCTTACTGACTGGACGGTATTCTTCACATAGTGGTTCTTAACTGTGTTCTTCAAATAGACGAGGCCGCCATTAGGGCCCGGTACTGCGCCTCTGACAGCAATCATGTTGAGTTCGGCGTCGACCTTGACAACATCAAGGTTCTGTACTGTTACTTGCTCAGCGCCCATATGCCCAGCACCCATCTTGCCTTTGAATATCCTCGACGGGTCTGTGTTCGAACCCATCGAACCCGCATGCCGGTGAACGGGGCCGCCGCCGTGTGTCATTGGTGTGCGCTGTGCATTATGGCGTTTGATAACGCCCGCAAAGCCTTTGCCTTTTGATACGCCAGTGATGTCAATCTTGTCGCCTTCGGCAAAAACGTCAGCCTTCAGTTCGTCGCCGATGTTCAGCGAGGCAGCATTCGACAGCTTGAACTCTTTGAGATGCTTTTTCATGGAGACGCCCGCCTTTTTCAGGTGGCCGACCTCCGGTTTGCCTAGTTTTCTTTCTTTCTCGTCCTGATAACCGAGCTGTACGGATATATAGCCTTCTTTATCCTCGCTCTTCTTCTGTACGACGACGCAGGGTCCGGCCTCTATGACAGTTACCGGAACAACTCTGCCGTTATCATCGAAGATCTGCGTCATGCCGACCTTTTTACCGATGATCGCCTTATCCATATTTTTTCCTCCTCAATATAAGGTTATTGGTTGGTAAGCATTAGCCGTCAAACTATTAATGGTTTGAGCGTTGCCAGAGGCTGCCAACATGACCCCGCCTGCCACGCAAGACGGCAGGCATCGGGTGCTTACAATTTAATAATGCCGGGTCCTCAAAGCTTGATTTCGATTTCAACGCCGGCCGGCAGCTCAAGTGCCATCAGTGCTTCCACCGTTTTCTGGGTGGGGCTCATGATGTCGATGAGCCTCTTGTGCGTCAGACGCTCAAACTGCTCGCGGCTGTCCTTGTATTTATGAACAGCGCGCAGGATTGTGATAATTTCTTTCCGTGTCGGCAGGGGGATAGGACCGGACACTTTCGCTTCCGTCCGCTTCGCCGTTTCGACGATCTGCCCGGCCGCCTGGTCTATCAGCTGGTGGTCATAAGCTTTCAGCCTGATGCGGATCATTTTTTTGTTTGATGTTGCCATTTTCTTTTCCTCCTGAATGTACGATTTCGGATAAAAACACGTACGGAGAGAAAATTCTGTACACATAACCGTGCGTATCATTCCTGCTCATAAATCAAACCGGCTTATGTTCCGGCCGGTTTGTTTCTGATCATGGCGATATACGCCTAAACAGCACTTTCTCAGCCGCCCGATTGCGTATCGAATCACAAAGCAATTTGCTTGGATTGATACCGGACATACTCCTCGGAAGTGACCAGGCAATGCCTGCAATCTCCCGAATCATCGCATTTTGCGCCCCCGTTGGCAAAGTAACCCCATAAGGCGCCCTGTTAGGATATCAAAATCCATTTATAAAGTCAATAGCGAATTTCTCTTTTATGCAGATTATTTTTACTACTTTTTGTGGAAAAATACATGATATCCGAAATATTCGAAATCGCGAGACGTAGGGCAAGGGCTCTGCTCTTGCCTACCCCTGTTTTTCGGCGCTATGCGATGATGTTATAAAACGAACAGCCGCACGATTTGATAGACAAGCATTGACACGAGATAGGCGGCGGCAAGCTGCCACACGATTGACGCCGCCGTCCATTTCAAGCTGTTCATCTCACGGTATATCGTCGACACAGCGGCAACGCATGGGACATACAGCAGAATGAAAACAAGATAGGAAAACGCAGCGAGCGGGGTGAAGCCGGTCATGGCGGCGGCGACGATAACGCTGCCAGAGGTCAGGGAAAAGCCATAGAACATGGAGAGCGAGGCGACAACGGCCTCCTTTGCAATGAGACCCGTCAAAAGCGCGACGACCGCCTGCCACATCCCGAAGCCCATCGGGCGGAAAATCGGCGCGATGGAGGTGCCAATCTGTGCCAGTATCCCGTCGGCACTGTCTGTCACCATTATAAGGCGGCTGTTGAAATTCTGGAGGAACCAAAGGACGATACTCATTATAAATATCAATGTCCCGGCTCTGATAAGAAAGCCCTTCACTCTGCCCCAGACATGTATGAGCGTGTTGTTCAAGGTCGGCAGCCTGTAAGGCGGGAGCTCCATCACAAACGGGGCTGTTTCCCCGGCAAATATTGTCCGCTTGAATATGAGCCCCGAGACAATTGCCATTATCATTCCCATCACATAGAGCGAAAATACGACTAGCCCCGCCCACGCTCCGTAAAAGGCTGCAGCAATCAACCCATAGACAGGCAGCTTGGCCGAGCAGCTCATAAACGGTATGAGCATGATTGTCATGCGCCTGTCCTTTTCGTTTTCCATCGTCCGAGCGCCCATGATGGCAGGTATGCTGCAGCCAAAGCCCATGAGCATCGGAATAAACGCCTTTCCGGAAAGGCCGAAATGCCGGAGCAGCTTGTCCATGATAAACGCGGCCCGCGCCATGTAACCGGTGTCCTCCAGGAGCGATAAGAATAAAAACAGCAGGGCAATCTGCGGCAGGAAATTCAAAACCCCGCCGACGCCTGTAATGATACCGTCCGTTATCAGGCTGACGAGCCACGGGGTCGTATGGAGACCGGTTAACGTTACTGATAGCCAGCCGGAGAAATTGTTGACGATGAAGGCGGTACCGTCCGATAAATACGAACCGATAGGCCCGAACGTCACAGCAAACATGAGGAGCATCATTGCTAAAAAAACCGGAACGGCCAGTATCCGATGCGTCACGAGCTTATCGATTCGGTCGGTCGTCGTTTGGGCGCTATGCCCCACGCCCTTTTTAACGGCGGCGCTGACGACCTTTTCAATATAACGATAACGGCTGTCGGCGATCATTGTCCCGCTGTCCCCGACGCCGCTCGACGCGCCATATTCCCCGACGAGCCTATCAACGCTGCGCTGCGTCTCGTCGTCGAGCTTTAAGGAATCCAAAACGATGGCATCACCCTCAATGAGCTTGACCGCTGCCCAGTGCGCGGGAATTTTAGCATTGTACGCGTTATTGCTGATCAGCCGCCCGATACGGTGATGGATTTCATGCGTCACGTCATCATAAAGCGCGTCCGGCTCAATGGTGCAGCCGATATGTACCTGCCGGTACGCGGCGCGCAGAAGCGCTTCAACGTTCTCTCCGGTTTTTGCGGAAATCGGTATAACGGGGATGCCTATCTCTTTTGAGAGGCGCGCATCATCAATTACATCGCCGTGCCGAAGCGCCTCATCCATGAAGCTTAGCGCTATAACCATCGGCCACTCCAGCTCCAGAAGCTGCACCGTCAGAAACATGTTGCGCTCGATATTCGTCGCATCTACAACATTTATGATAGCATCCGGCCGCACACTCCCGTTATCTTGTCCGATAATATAGTCGCGGGCAACGATTTCTTCCATGGAGTACGGTGAGAGGGCGTAAATACCCGGCAGGTCGACGATATTGACCTCTTGGTCACCCAATTTGGCGATACCCTCTTTTTTTTCGACAGTCACACCGGGCCAGTTGCCCACATACTGATTTGACCCGGTCAATGCGTTAAAAAGTGTCGTTTTCCCGCTGTTGGGGTTGCCGACAAGCGCAATGCGCATCGTGCGCGCGTCAGGAATGACCTGGTCCTCCGGCGTCGGATGGCTATAGCTCTCAAGGGCAAGCTCTTGAGTTTGGGCAAGACGCATGCGGCGGAGCGTCTCCGGATCCAGCAGCCGGGCAGCATAACTGGTCAGAGATAATTGTTTTTTATTTCTGACGGGCAGCGCGTCGCCGATGAGGATCTGCGATGCGTCATCTTTCCGGAGGGATAGCTCATAACGGCGAAGCCTGACTTCGATCGGGTCTCCGAACGGCGCAATCCTTTTGACCGTCACAGAGGTTCCCGGTGTCAGGCCCATATCGATGAGGCGCCGTTTAACGGCGCCTGACTGATTCCCAACTGAGATAATGGTTCCGCTCTGGCCGGGTAAAAGGCCACGCAGCGTTCTGTTTGATGTTTCTGCCATAGGAACACTCCTTATTTAAAGAAATGTCCCGCGAACCCTTTTAGCTTAAATATATAATAAGCATAACGATACCGTAAAGAATTGGTTGATGTAAAATATAGATGAGCAGCGCTTTTTTGCCGACTGCCGGCAGAATGGCAACGCGCTTTTCATAAAACCATTTCGGCAGTTTGTTTTCGACGATGTAAGAGCCGGCCCATGTCCCGAGCAGGAACACAAAGAGCCACGGCAAGATCGGAAAGTAGTCGGCACTGAAGAAGCCCGATTGGACCCACCCGAACATCCAAAGCCAGCTCACATTGATCGGAATGAGGTTGACTGCAAGCGCTGAACCGACGATGAGAAAAACGTAGATAACCGGCGCAATCACACGCGGTATTTTATCCCAAACCTTCCGTGTCAAGCCGTAAAACACCATACAAAAGCCGAGTAGGTGAAGAACCCCAAAACGAATTGGTTCATTGACAATCGGGAGCGAGGTGACGATCGTCAGGAGAATTGCCAAGGCGAAGACGATGATGCCGCGTCTGATGTTGCTCCGCGAAAACCGCGACGATACGCCCGATAGGAAAATAAACAGACCGGCGAAAAAATAATGGAGAATATCAAATACCGGATTCCAAAAAAGCCAAGAGGGCGCGCCAAGAAATACGACCAGGTCATAAAGCGCGTGATGACACACCATCAGAATGACGGCGAGACCGCGGGACGCATCAATGATATCGATCCGTTTCCTGTCCGGTTTAAGTTCGGTTTCGCTCATACGTTGAACCTATATGTGACAATGTCGCCGTCTTTCATCACATACTCTTTACCCTCTGAACGGATCAGACCGCGCTCTCGGGCAAGCGCCATCGTACTGCAGGCTTTCAGATCATCAAAGGCGATAACCTCTGCACGGATAAACCCCCGCTCGAAATCGGAGTGTATTTTACCTGCCGCCTGAGGCGCCTTTGTGCCCTTTCGGATCGTCCAAGCTCTGACCTCGTCGGCACCGGCAGTCAGGTATGATATCAGCCCCAGCAAGCTGTAGGAACACTTAATAAGCCTGTCCAACCCAGATTCCTCTATACCGAGCTCCTCAAGGAACATCAGCTTGTCCTCATCATCGAGCTGCGCAATCTCCTGCTCTGTTTTGGCGCAGATCGGCAGCACCTGTGAGCCGTCACTGTCAGCATATGCTTTAACCGTCTGATAATAGGCGTTTTTATCGTACCCGGCAGCGAAGCTTTTTTCATCCATATTGGCCGCAAAAATAACCGGTTTGAGGCTTAAGAGCTCGCTTGTCGCGATGAGGTCCTTGTCCTCGGGCGGGCAGTCATAGCTGCGGGCGGAATTGCCGTCATTCAAATGGGTAAGGAGTCCTTCAAACACCTCCGCCTCATGGAGGAATTTTTTATCGCCTTTTCCCGCTTTTTTTGACTTGTCGACGCGCCGCTCCACCATCTCCATATCTGCCAGGACAAGCTCCAGATTGATGATCTCGATATCCCGCAGCGGGTCCGCCCCGCCTTCAACGTGCACAACATCCGGGTCGTCAAAGCAGCGGACGACATGGACAATAGCATCCGTCGCACGGATATTGCTTAAGAACTTATTACCGAGCCCCTCACCCTTTGATGCGCCCCGTACCAAGCCTGCAATATCAACAAACTCTATCACAGCCGGTGTGTATTTTTTTGGCGAATACATGTCCCGAAGGAATATTAGCCGTTCGTCGGGTACTGTGACAACGCCGACATTTGGGTCGATCGTACAAAAGGGATAATTGGCGCTCTCTGCGCCGGCGTTTGTAATGGCGTTAAATAGAGTAGACTTGCCGACATTGGGCAGTCCCACGATGCCGAGTTTCATAGGTAGATTCCCCTTCTTCTATTCTTTGGCAATATAGGCAATTCCGGCGGCGCCCGGGCCGACGTGCGTCCCGACGGTTATACCCATATCCACTTCGAAATAATCGGATATGCTAAATTGCTCTGTTAAATATTCCACTGCTTCTTTGAGCGCATCTGGCGCGTTCGTATTGCCGAATGAAACAAGATAATTCAAATCGGGCGGATCTGCCATCATCTGGTCGCTGATAAATTTCAATCCGGCCTTCAACCCGCGTGTCTTGCCGATCGATTCCACTTTTCCGCTAACGATGGCGATGATGGGGTTGATACCCAACAGCCCGCCGACAAAAGCGGTTGTCGTTGATATGCGCCCGCTCATCTTTAGGTACTTGAGCGTGTCGACAACAGCAAGCAGGCGAACCCTCTTAACGAGAGACCGGATGATATCGGTGATCTCTTGGGCGTTTTTCCCCTCATCCCTGAGCCGGATGGCCTCACGGACCAGGAGCGCCAGCTCAAATGTCGCGGTGCGCGAATCGATGACAAAAATTTTCTCCGTGCGCGCGCCGCGCATATCGACCTGCTCTCGCGCCACGACAGCAGACTGATAGGTGCCGGACATTTCGGATGAAATAAATAAACCGACGATTTCGTCGCCCTCGTCAATATATCCCTGAAACAGTGTGGTAAACTCTCCAGGCGGAACCTGTGAGGTTGTCGGCAGCGTTTCTACAGCGGCGAGCTTGCTATAAAACTCTTTTTTAGATATGTCGACGCCGTCTCTGAAGGACGCGCTGCCAAAGTGTACGGTCAGAGGAACGATAGTGATGCCCAGCACCGTGCCTTCTTCCTGCGTGATATCACTTGTACTGTCCGTTATAATTCTAACCATATCGAACTCCTTTAGCTTAATAAAAGGAACAAACCTGAGACAGTATATGAACCACGGCGAGCAATTCAGAATGATTATACGCTATTTGGCATCCACGGGCAATTATTTTATTGTTGTCGAGCCGTCAATTTATGTCGTAAAAAAGCTGCCGCAACGATATTGCGGCAGCTCATTAAATTTTATGCGGTGATCTATTTTGCCGGGGTATAGATGACAAGCGCTTTGGTCATATCCGGCGCGCCCATTTCGACCTTCAAATCTGCCGCGTCAGCTATGAGTCGATTAGCCGTTTCAACCGCAATCTCCATACTGAACGTGCCATCTGTGTTATTTATCATGCTTTCGTTATTCAAGACGTCAGGCAGCTGTCCTTCTACATAGATAATCGCATAGTAATCTTGAAGCTTCGCCTCATCATCACGCCCGCTCGCCGTTAAGCTCGGGGCCTCACTGGCTGTTGGCTGCGGCATCTCCGAGGCAGCCGTTATAGTCATCGGCGCTTCGGATGCAGTTCCTGCGCCGTCTTCAACCGCGGTGCCTGTATCGCCGTTCTCGGCTGATTTTGCCACGGCATCCGACGAATAATCGAGCGCTGCCTCCTGCGTTTCGGCACCATACGCGGCTGAAGCTGATGCCATCGGCATTGTCGAGGCCGTATTTGACATGCCTAACCCGAAAAGCGCTGGGGATGCGATGAACGCGAGCGTTAAGCAGGCGGCTGCCGCCACAAAGCTGATGATTACCGGTCTCAGCGACTTTTTCGGTTTCTTTGTCGTCGGCTTAATTGCTTCTTCGCTTTTCGGCATCGCTTTGATTTTATTCATAACATTTTCAGTAAAACTTTCAGGCGGCTCGACGAGAATATCCGCTGCCGCTCCTGTGATACTTTTATATAACGATAGAAGAGACCTGCATGGCGCGCATTCTTCCAAATGCCTCTGGAGCTCAATTTCGTCATATGACGACAGCTCGCCGTCGGCATAGGCGCTTATCATTTCCTTGTATTTTCTGCAATCAGCCACGCGGATCCACCTCCTTACCGCTTTTATGACGGTTACTTTGTGTAAAAGTTCCGTATTTATTCAGGATCTGTACGAGGCCTGCCCGAGCTCTTGATATCCGAGACTTGACGGTGCCCTCGCTCAGGCCGAGCGTCACGGCGATATCCTCGTAGCTCATGCCCGTTATTTCGCGCATGAGAAGAATCTCCCTGTGCTTTTCAGGTAGCTCGTCGATACCTTTAGAAATGGCCTCCCTCAGTTCGCGCTTTTCGATTTCGCCCTCCGGTTCATAGCTGATATCAGGAATCTCAAAATCTGCATAATCACCGTTATCATCGATATATGTAAGAGACGATACCTGTGTTCGTTGATTTTTGCGGATAAAATCGATGCTGAGATTATATGTGAGCCTGTAAAGCCAGACGGAAAACCGGCTTTCTCCCCTGAAATTTTTGAGTCCCGTATACGCCTTGATAAACGCTTCCTGCGAAATATCTTGCGCGTCATTTTCGTTCCCCGTCATCTTTAACGCGAGGTTATAGACTTTTTTTTGGTTGTCCAAAACGAGAGATTCAAAAGCGTCTGTTTCACCGGCCTTGATTCTGTCGATGACCGCGAGTTCTTCCAATTGCGTCATCCTATCACCTCAGCTCTCTTTTGATTGTTTCACTGACCTTTTTTATATCGGCCATCGTTTCTATTGTCATGATCTTTTCTCTGAAGAATCCGGCGTGCGGCACGCCCTTCAGGTACCATGCAAAGTGTTTTCTGGCCTCTAAGCAGGCGATTTTCTCACCTTTATATTTTTCCGCTATTTCAAATTGCGATACCGCGGTGTCGATACGTTCGCGAAGCGGCGGGAGATCCGGAACAGGCTCACCGCCGAGTGCCGCCTGCGCTTGGGCAAAAACCCAGGGGTTTCCGAACGCGCCACGGCCGATCATCACCATATCAGCGCCCGTGTATTTTAATATCCTGACGGCATCCTCCGCTGTAAAAACATCGCCGTTTGCCAGAACAGGAATCTTAACGTTTTGCTTGACTGCGCGTATGACATCCCAATCAGCAGTACCCGAATACATTTGAACACGTGTGCGTCCGTGGACAGCGACAGCCGACGCGCCGGCTTCTTCTGCCATCTGAGCGAATTCGACGGCGTTGACTTTCCCTTTGTCCCAGCCTTTGCGGATTTTGATCGTCACGGGACAGGAGACATGATGCCGAACTGCCTCGATGATTTTCATCGCCTTGTCGGGATCGAGCATCAAGGCGCTGCCGTCGCCGCTTTTCACGACCTTTCCGACAGGGCAGCCCATGTTAATATCTATAATGTCGGCGCCCGATATCTGCTCGGCCAGCGCCGCGGCCTCACCCATGCAGCCGATATCACTTCCGAATATCTGCGCCGCCGCCGGATGCTCGTCCTCACCAAGCCGGAGAAGCGACCGTGTCTTGCCGTCCTGATAAACGAGCGCCTTGGCACTCACCATCTCGGTATATGTGAGTCCTGCCCCGAACGATCGGCAAACAGCCCGAAAAGCCAGATCACATACACCGGCCATGGGTGCTAAGGCCAACTTCGAATCAATCTGCAGCGCGCCTATAAGCAAAAACGCACCTCCGTCCTCAAGCTGTTCATAAACAATAGTCTCATTGTATTAAAAACGCAGCCGAAAGTCAATCGCCGCAGCAAGCCCGTCTCAAGACCTCCTGCGGCGAAAAATCATCGCTTCATATTATATGTACTCAGTCAGCTATAATTTCAAGTTCGCGTATTTTAACGCTGTTTTTGTACGCTTTTATTAAGTATAGTACATTTCCTTCAATCGGTCCAAAGGAAAATTGTCCCTCACCATCCGTAAATTGCCTGTCGATAAGCTTTTTATCCTGATCCGACCGGAACAGGAGTATAAGCGCGCCTTCGACAGATGTCCCGCTGCGATCAATGACTGTTCCGCATATGGCAGCTGCTTTCTCCTGTTCGATTCTCACTGTCGTCTCTATATGTTCGCCTTCAGCCGGCTTAAAATAAAATTTAGTAATTGAACTCATCTTATTCAACCCCTTGTTTCCGCGCTTGCATGCACCTGCCATATTGTATTGTCAGGACGGGCTTTCCGTGCTTGACAATCCTGTTACAATTATATAGTATATTAAAATTACTTTATCGGGTTAAGAAGGAGTTTATTTTATGGCGAAGGAAAAAAAGGTAGAGCAGATTACCGATATGGACGTTGATTTTGCCCAGTGGTTTACAGACGTCGTGACGAAAGCGGAGCTTATAGACTACTCCGGCGTCAAGGGCTTTTTCATTCTGCGACCGTATGCCTTTGCCATTTGGGAAAATATTCAGAGCATTCTTGATAAGCGCTTTAAAGAGCTCGGTCACGAAAACGTGTCGATGCCCCTCCTGATCCCCGAAAGCCTGCTGCAAAAAGAGAAGGATCATGTTGAGGGCTTTGCCCCAGAGGTTGCGTGGGTCACACACGGCGGTTCGGAGGAGTTGGCCGAACGCCTCTGCGTGCGTCCGACATCAGAAACGCTCTTCTGCGACCACTGGAGCCACGTTCTGCGCTCCTGGCGCGACCTGCCGATGCTCTATAACCAATGGTGCAGCGTCCTGCGCTGGGAAAAGACAACACGTCCTTTCCTCAGAGGCCGTGAATTCCAATGGCAGGAAGGCCATACGCTCCACGCAACCCCGTCGGAAGCCGAGGCTGAAACACAGCAGATGCTGAACGTCTACGCCGACTTTTGCGAAAACAGCTTGGCCATGCCCGTCATCAAAGGGCAGAAGACGGAAAAAGAAAAATTCGCCGGCGCCGTCGCTACGTATACCGTCGAGTGCATGATGCACGATAAGAAGGCGCTTCAGGCAGGAACGTCGCATTATTTCGGTGATGGCTTTGCTAAAGCCTTCGATATCCAGTTCACCGACAAGGAGAACAAGCTCACATATCCGCATCAGACGTCCTGGGGCATGTCCACACGTATCATCGGTGGTCTCATCATGACACACGGCGACAACAACGGGCTTGTCCTTCCGCCTAATATTGCACCGGTTCAAGTTATGGTCATTCCGATTGCCATGCACAAGGACGGTGTCCTCGAAAAAGCAAACGAGCTTACCGCGCGCCTGAAGACGGCCGGAATCCGCGTGAAATGTGACGTTTCCGACCAGAGCCCCGGCTGGAAGTTCGCTGAGCACGAGATGAAAGGCATCCCGCTCCGCATCGAAATCGGCCCAAAAGACATAGAAAACGGGCAGTGCGTCGCCGTCCGCCGCGACAACGGCGAAAAAATCATTGTCGTGCTGAACGAATTGGAAAAGAGAATCCCCGAAATCCTTGGGGATGTGCATCAGGGTCTCTATGAAAAAGCAAAGAAGAATCTAACCGATAATACGCGCCCTGCAAAAACGCTCGATGAAGCAAAATCCATCATCAGTGACAGCGGCGGCTTTGTGAAGGCGATGTGGTGCGGCAGTCTTGCGTGTGAGATGAAGATGAAAGAAGACGCTGGCGTCTCATCACGCTGCATACCCTTTGAGCAGAGGCACTCCGGGAGCAAATGCGTCGAAAGCGACGTTTGCGTCGAAAGCGACGTTTGCGTCGAAAGCGACGTTTGCGTCGCATGCGGAAAACCGGCTGAAAAAACGGTCATCTGGGGTGTTGCGTACTAAAATAATGTGGATTTTAAGCACTAAATATCAAATAATAGAAAATATTTATAAAATTGTTGAAAATTCTTCCGATATATATTACTACAACCACAATTAAACTCCGATAATAGCAAACCCGGTGAAAACCGGGGACGCAAAGCCACGGGTCTAAAGCATTCGCGAATTAAAACGCGCTTTGACAGGACAGCCGGGTTGCCGAAGAGGTCATAGTCTTTTAAGCTGTGTGCCTTTTTAAGGCATGCAGCTTTTTTTGGAGCATCTCTTTCTAGGAGGCGCTTTTTTGATTAACATCGGTGCTATAAAAAATATATCCCGTTTTAAAAAATGCTCACGGGGCACCATCATTACCGGAGACGGTATCGGCAACATTATGTTTATCGTATTAAAGGGCGAAGTTGGCGTCTATAACGATTATAGGCTAACCAGCTCCGAAATGATTTCAACGCTCGGCACGGGTGATCTCTTTGCCGATTCCGGCCTTCTGCAGGATAAAAAGGCTGCCCATACAACGGTGGCTCTCAGTGATGCCATTATCGTGCCCATCGAGAAAAGTTCCTTCGAAGAATTTCTGCAGGAAGAACCTTCTTTGGCGTTCGAGCTGATTAAAGATTTATTCCTCAGGCTTGATCTTACCCGCACCGAATACAAAGAGCTGATCGTTCATCATGCGTCAGGTCAACGCCGCCACGAAAAAAAGCAGCCGCCAATGTCAGAAGACGAACCGGCAGGTGCGTCACCCCCATTGAATTTTAGTCCACCCGAATCGCAACCCCTCGTCCCAACGCAACCAATAGCTGAAAAATCCAGCTTCAAGCTTTTCCCCGAAGAGCACGGCAGTTACGCGCTGCTTCTCAACAGCAATGATACAACACATCTGATGAATCGCTCTCATAAATGCCCGATTTGCAACGGTGACTTCAGCGCGCTTGCCATTAAGCCCTCAAAGCTTGTCCTTGCGTCCACCGACAGCGACATGCGCAGCCGTTATAAAGACATCGAGCCAATGTATTACGAGATTTTAACATGTCCGCATTGTCTTTACAGCGCTCTGCCAGATATCTTTGATAAACCCGAAAAATCGAAATCAGATATCATGCGCGAGCTGGTGACGATCAAGAATACAGCCATCGTTCACCAAGACGCCGGAAAGGATGCCGATTCTGTTTTTGCCGGTTTATATCTGGCTCTATTCTGCGCGCCGATCAGTTTTACTAAACATCAGCTTATTGCCGGTAAGCTGTTTAGTAAACTCAGCCGTGTCTACCAGGACGCCGGTGATGAAAATATGGAAAACCTAACGGCTCAAAAAGCGCTGGAGAGTTATCTCTATGCCTATGAACAAATCGGTATTTCACCGGTTCAGGAACAGCAGATCTGCATCCTCATCGGCGAGCTCTACTTAAAGCAAGGTGACCTGAAAAACGCCATTTCCTTTTTCATCAAAGCAAAAACGTCGAGCAGCAGCACTCCGGTTCTAAAAAACCACGCCGATGGCAGGGTTTACGACATCCGCGAAATGGCGGCTGTCAAAAGGTAAAACAGTAAAGCAGATAAACCCCAAAATTGTCTTTCTGAACGAAGTGAAGAATCTCCAGGTAACCTTCGGCTGTTGCGCCATCACAAGGTTACCTGGAGATTCTTCGTCGCTTTGCTCCTCAGAATGACATTCTGGGCGCGTTGTCTACTCTTATTCGTTATTCTTCGTACAAACCCCTCAGCAGTTCGATTTCTTTTGCATAGCCTTCGAGCTCATTCGGCGTTTCGAGGTAAAACGGCAGATGGCGAAGACGCGGGTGGTTGATGACTGTTTTGAGTACCGCAACGCCAAGTGAGCCATCACCAATCTTTTCGTGCCTGTCCTTATGGCTTGAAAACGGGTTTTTACTGTCGTTTAAATGAATGGCGCGCAAACGCTCAAGACCAATCACGCGGTCAAATTCGGCCAGCACGCTGTTGAGGTCACCTGCTATATCGTAGCCCGCGTCGTAGACATGGCAGGTGTCCAGGCAAACGCCCAGCTTATCGCTTAGCATCACCTTGTCGATGATCGCTCGGAGCTCTTCGAATTTTCCGCCAACCTCGGAGCCCTTACCTGCCATCGTCTCTAAGAGAACCGTTGTCGTCTGTTCCGGATACAGCACTTCATTTAAAAGCCCCGCGATCAGGTCAATCCCGACGTCCATCCCCTGGCCGACATGGCTGCCCGGGTGAAAATTATACATGCTGCCGGGAAGGTATTCCATCCTCCGGATATCGTCCGCCATCGTTTCGCGGGCGAATTGACGCAGATGTACCTTTTCGGCACAGGCGTTTAATGTATACGGCGCATGCGCCAATAAATTAGCGATACCGTTTTCATCAGCCAGCTTCTTAAAGGCTTCAATATCTTTTTCATCAATAGCTTTGGCGGCACCGCCGCGCGGATTCCGCGTAAAAAACTGAAAGACGTTGGCATTTATAGAAACGGCACTTTTCCCCATGGCGAGATACCCATCTGAAGTTGAAAGATGGCAGCCGATTTTGAACATATAAGCGTTCCTTTCACTCTTTAGTTATCCATATTGTATCACATGTACTCAACAAAGTCATTGTGCTCGTTTCATGCTGATGTTAAAATATATTAAATCAGATACTGGAGAGGGGCATGCGCATGGACATCGATATGAGAACGCTGGAGACCAGGCATGCGCATGACCTGATGACGAGCGCGCTTATTCCACGCCCAATTGCCTGGGTATCAACAATAAATCCCGATGGGAAAACAAATCTTGCCCCGTTCAGCTTCTTCACTGGCATATCATGGTCTCCGCCGATACTGGCGTTTTCCCCCGTGAATAGAGCCGACGGTACAAAAAAGGATACCGTCAGAAATATTGAGCTTATTCCTGAATTCGTCATTCATATTGTCTCAGCAGACCTGCTGAAGGCGATGGAACAGTCTGCCGAGCCGATTCCCTACGGTGAGGACGAATCAACTGTCGGCATCATCCATCTCATCCCTTCCCATTTGGTCAGACCGCGTCGGATCGCTGAAGCGCGGATTTCGTTTGAATGCACGCTCGAGCAGATTGTTCGGGTGACGGAAGGCGCAGATGCCGGGAACCTGATCATCGGGAGAATCGTGCTTATGCATGCCGCGGACGATATTACTAAAAATGGGCGGGAAATTGATTGGCTCGGCCTTGACGCGCTCGGCAGGCTGAGCGGCAGCAGGTATTGTACTACGAGATCAGTCATCGAGAGCGAGAAGCATTAAAGAGTAAAATGATCAACTGGCGATCACAGATCGCTCCTACGGCGCGTTTTGCATTAACAGTGTAGGGGTGAACTATGTTCGCCAGTAGTTCCTGTTACCACGTAGGGAGCAGCGATTTTATAGATAACTCAATAACCAAAACAATTTTCGGAGGATACACATGAGAGAGATCGATTGTTCCGCCATAACCCACGCTGTTGAAAAGCTTTGCATCGAGGCGGCTGTGCATTTGCCGCAGGACCTATGCGCTCTGCTTGAGCAGGCGGCTGAAAACGAGGTGTCGCCTGCCGGGACAGCTGCACTGAACGATATTGTCCAAAACTTTAAGTTGGCCGCTTCTACGGGGTTGCCTATTTGTCAAGACACAGGTATGACTGTTGTCTTTGCCGATATCGGGCAGGATGTGCACATCACCGGCGGATTATTTGATGACGCAGTCAACGAGGGTGTTCGCAGGGGCTATACAAACGGTTATTTGCGAAAATCCGTCGTCGCCGACCCTTTCCGCCGGGAAAATACGGAGGACAATACCCCGGCAATTATTCATATTCGGCTCGTCAAGGGAGACAGAATCGACCTAACCGTTGCGCCAAAAGGTTTTGGCAGTGAAAACATGAGTGCGATGCGTCTGTTCCTCCCGTCGGATAAAATCGAAACAATAGAGGCGTTTATTGTCGATACCGTGAGTAAAGCCGGGTCGAACCCCTGCCCGCCGATCATCCTCGGCGTGGGCCTCGGCGGAACGATCGAGCATGCGGCTCTTTTATCAAAGCGCGCGCTGCTGCGGGACATGGGCGCATATCACAGCGACGAATTCTACGCCGACATGGAAAAGCGTGTACTTGAAAAAATCAACCGCCTTGGCATTGGCCCGCAGGGTTTCGGCGGCCGCTATACTGCTGTTAAAGTAAATATCGAGACATATCCGACGCATATTGCGGGGCTTCCGTGCGTTGTCAATATGAGCTGCCACGCAACACGGCACGCCGGATGTATTTTGTAAATATTTGATGACAGTTATTCTCCAAGTTGATTCCAAACGCCTGCAACAGCAGGCGTTTTTATTTTCAACCGTATTTTTCTGCATCCCCGGGCACTGAAATATGTACAAATTCCCGTATCATATTAATATCAAGTATGGTATAATTTACACATGGACATGACACACTTCAACAATAGAATATCGTCCATAATACACTTTTGAAATGGAGATGACTCGAATGAAATTCACATTTACCGAGAAGAAGGTGCAAGCCTCAGATGAGCTCCGCGAATATGCTGAGAAAAAAATAGGTAAGCTGGACCGCTTCTTCAAACTCGAGTCGGAGGCATTCGTCACTTTTGGAATTGAGAGAGGCCGGCATAAGGCCGAGGTCACGATCAATAACAACGGTATTTTTTACCGCGTCACAGAGACGACGAGTGATATGTACGCCTCAGTTGATTCCGCAGTGGCCGCAATCGAAAGCCAGATACGTAAAAATAAATCACGCCTGTCCAAGCGGCTACGCGACGGCGTATTGGAGCGTGAGGTTAAACCATCGTTAAGTTACGCGGCGTCCGATGAGGATGAGCAGGAGTTCAATATTATCCGGACAAAGCGTTTCCCGATTAAGCCGATGACAATCGAGGAAGCCGTTCTGCAGATGAATTTGCTGGCTCACGAGTTCTTCGTGTTCCGGAATCAGGATAATCACGGCGCGTTCACAGTTGTATACAAGCGCAACTCCGGCGGTTACGGTCTCATTGAGAGTACTGACTGATTGCGCTCGCGCAACTCCGGCGGTTACGGTCTCATTGAGAGTACTGACTGATATTTATAACTACTTTAAGAGAGCAGACGTTCAGTCGTCTGCTCTCCTGTTTTAACGGTTAATATAAAAAAATTAAATTTCCTATTGACTCTCACGGTACGTTATCGTTTAAGTTTAAAGTAAGGCGGTGAGAACATGAAGCTATCAGTCAGCGAAACAGCAAAACTCATGGGTGTCAGTGTGCGCACACTGCACTATTACGATGAAATCGGGCTGCTGAGGCCATCAGAAACCAGTGAGGCCGGCTATCGCTTTTATGACGGGGAAAGCATTGAGGTTCTGCAGCAGATCCTGTTTTACCGTGAACTCGAATTCTCGCTCAGCGATATCGGCCGCATACTCTCACAGCCGGACTTTGACCGGAAACAGGCGCTGAGGGACCACCGTGACTTGCTGCTCGTCAAGCAGCGCCACATCAACGATCTCTTAAATCTTGTCGATGAAACATTGAAAGGACGTGAAAATATGAGTATAGAGGAATCTGTATTTGCCGACTACGAAGCGGCAAAGACAAAGTATGCCGGTGAGGCAAAAGAGCGCTGGGGCGCGTCAGATGCTTATAAGCAAAGCGCCGAGCGGGATAAAAAACGCTCAGAGGATGAAACGGTTGCCGTCATGAAAGGCGCCGGAGACATTTTTGAAGCGTTTGCCGCAGCAAAGGGTAAATCGCCGTCCGACCCTGACATCCAGGCTCTTGTCCGGAGGTGGCAATCCTTTATAACAGACAATTTCTACACCTGCAACGACGAAATTATGTCGGGACTCGGTGAAATGTATGTGGCGGACAGCCGCTTTGCAGAAAATATCGACCGGTTCGGCCCAGGCACCGCGCAGTTCATCGCTGACGCGATCAAAGCGTATTGCGCAGGAGGGTAATAGATAAAATGCACATGTGGTTCCCGGGCTGTTAGACAGACCAAGGCCGCGGCGTGCTGCCGCGGCCTTGATGATTTGTTTTCGTGTGTCTCAGCTTTCCATCTGTTTCCCCAGGAATCCTGCCACGGTTTGCGCGAGCTTGTATTCTACTTCTCCCAGGACCTTATCTCCCTCAGAGAAGAACACAACACAGCCCATAACATCGCCTTCGGAGATAATTGGCGCCGCAGTCTCTATAATATACTTGTCGCTCGAGTCGATGACAGGCAAGCCTTTTTCTCCGCTTTTGCGCTGATAAAGGCGCCGCGCCTCCATAAGCTGCTCCAGATCGCTGCTGATATGCTTGTCCGCCATATCCCGCTTCGGAATCCCGCATACAGATATATAGGTGTCTCTGTCAGCAACTGTTGCACAGCAGCCAGCTGTTTTATAAAGTGTTTCACATATCTGATTAGCGCTTTCCGACCATTCACCCATGGGCGAATACTTTTTAAAAATCACTTCGCCGTCTTTCTCCGTATATATCTCAAGAGGATCGCCCTCGCGGATACGCATGGTGCGGCGGATCTCTTTTGGAATAACAACGCGACCCAGATCGTCAATGCGGCGCACTATTCCGGTTGCTTTCATATATTTGACCCTCCCTTGTTTTACAACATTAGTATCCACAGTATTATTCTGACTATTCAGCACATTTTTGTTTGCCTCTATTTGCCAGTAAGTATGCATTCGTTATGCTTACTATTTGAGCGATCTGCTTGTTTAATTGACTTTAGTGCTTTGATGGATTAATCTTATGGTATACTGCTTAAAACACTTTGGGCATATGCGGCTCAAACCGAATTACTTGCGTATAAAGGATTAATGAATATGTATGCTATTTTATGTCATCCCGGTCATAACAGAGTCTATTTTGAAGAATCCAAACATTTCGTCGTCAACGAATTGTCAATTGCCGCATCATCGATGTCGTCCAAGATTAAAGATATCCGACTGCAGAGCATCGCCGGTATACAGTATTTAGTATTTGACTCTGACCATGATCTGTCGGATAGGGATTTGATGATCCTAAGTCAATTATCGTTTATATTTGCTTTATTTAAGTACGACAATCATGTTCTTCAGCCTATCGAAATTCCTTCATTGGGATACGTCGATCAAAATATCAGTAAAATCTTAAAATACGCAGGCAAGACAAATGAAATATTTACGCGCTTACTGATTAACATTGCCGTTTTCTCTTCTGATTATTTTGGGACAGAACCACTCAGGCTGCTTGATCCGATCGCCGGAAAAGGGACCACGTTGTTTGAAGGTCTCGTCTGCAATTACGATGTTTATGGAATTGAAATCGGCGAAAAGGTCGTTACAGAGGCTTATAACTTCTTAAAAAAATATCTGGAAAAGGAGAAATACAAGCATACTGTAAAGCTGGAAAAATTCAGTGGTAAAAACAAGTCGTTCACAGCCCATCGATATAATATCAGTATTTCCAAATCAAAGGATGCCGTTAAAAACAAAGAGTTCCGTACCTTTGAGATAATCTCCGGTAACTCTTTATACGCCAATCAGCTTTATAGCAAGGACTTCTTCAACATCATCGTCGGTGATCTGCCTTATGGCGTACAGCACGGCAATGTGACAAATGAAAAACAATCTCAGTTTACCAGAAATCCAAAAGAGCTTCTGGCCGGCTGCTTGCCTGTATGGAAAGAGGTACTGATTAAAAATGGTGTCATTGTGCTTTCATGGAACACTTTTGTGCTGAGCAGAAAAGATATGATCAAAATCTTCCAGGATCATGGTTTTGAGATATTGAGCGGCACCAGTTATGAGTTTGAGCACAGAGTCGATCAGGCAATAACGCGAGATATCATTGCAGCCAAAAAAATATAGCGCCTTACAACAACAGCCGCCTGCCGAGATATCCTTCGGCAGGCGGCTGTTCACTTTTATATGTTGTTTATTTGCCGAGGGGGCCCGCTTCAACAATAGCTTGCGGCATAGAGGTATATTTTTCGAAGTTCTTCTTAAACATACCCGCTAATTTTTTTGCCGTTTCAGCATATGCCGCTTTATCCTGCCATGTATTCTCGGGCATCAAAATCTCACTTGGTACGTTCGGGCACTCGGTCGGCACAAGCACATTAAAAATCGGATCTTTGACGAACTTATCCGAATCCAGCTTGCCCTCGAGAGCGGCGGTTACCATCGCGCGGGTATATTTGAGGCTCATGCGTTTACCGGTCCCGTACGCGCCGCCCGACCAGCCGGTGTTGATTAAGAATACACTGGCACCGGACTTTTCGATACGTTCACCAAGCATCTGCGCATACACATTTGGATCAAGCGGCAGGAAGGGTTCTCCGAAGCACGTTGAAAATGTTGCCTGCGGTTCTGTTATGCCTCTCTCCGTTCCGGCCAGCTTGCTTGTATAACCGGATACAAAGTGATACATCGCCATATTTTTATCAAGCTTGGAGATTGGCGGTAAAACGCCGAAGGCATCTGCTGTTAAAAATATGACTGCGGTAGGTGTTGAACCGACTCCTGGAATCACGGCATTCGGGATATAGTCAACCGGGTATCCCACACGGGTATTTTCCGTGATGCTATCATCGTTATAATCAAGCACGCGGGTACTCTCATCCATGACCACATTTTCGATCAATGAGCCAAATTTGATGGCATCCCAAATCTGCGGTTCGTTTTCCTTCGACAGGTTGATGCATTTTGCGTAACAGCCGCCTTCAAAATTGAAGACACCGTCATCCGACCAGCCGTGCTCATCGTCTCCGATCAGCATTCTTAGGGGATCAGCGGACAATGTTGTTTTTCCGGTTCCCGACAGTCCAAAGAACAAGGCGGTATCGTTTTTCTTCCCGATATTCGCAGAGCAATGCATCGGCAGCACATTATCCTGCGGTAGAACATAGTTCATGACAGAAAAGACGCTTTTCTTGATCTCTCCGGCATACCCAGTACCTGCAATCAAAACCAAATGCCGTTCATAATCAATCAAAATGGCAGCTTCGCTGTTCACGCCATCAATCTCGGGAATACATTTTAAGCCGGGTGCCGCAATAATCGTATAATCTTCTTTAAAACCAGCAAGCTGTTCTGCCGTTGGGCGAATGAGCAGCTGCTGTATGAATAGGCTTTGGTATGCCGTTTCAGTCATAATTCTGAATGCCTGTGAATGTTTTGCATCTGCACCTGCAAAGCCATCGAAAATATAGATATCGCTATTTTGTAAATAAGCCGCCATTTTTGCGTATATGTTGTTAAACTTATCGAGACTGATCGGGACATTCACTTTTCCCCAGGCGATTTTGTCATGAACGCTTTTCGTGTCAACAATAAATTTATCATTTGGGGATCTGCCTGTATACTTTCCTGTTGTTACACACAAGGCACCGGTGTTATTGAGTTTCCCTTCGCCTTTTTTCAGGGCTTCTTCCACTAGGCTGGCTGGCGGTAAATTGCGAAACAGGTTTTTGCGGCAAATTATACCATGTTTTTCGATACCATACGAATTCATACTGCTTCCCTCCAATAATTGTGCAAATGATCATGTATATGAATCATACTTGCAAGAAATCTTTCATTTTTGTATTTTATAACTTATTGCGTTTGAAATCAACAAAAATCGTCCGTTCACTTGTAAATCTATGATCGCATTAGTCGCCGATTATTCTGGTTTTCATATCGTTCACGATGAGGTCGGCAAGCTTCTCCACATCGTCAAGCTTAAAGCACGGTGTGTCCGTCGTTTCGGGCAGATCACTCATAACAGCCAGGCAATCCTCTGGCGGCACAGGAAACTCCTTGTTATTTTCCGCGCGCCGAAGGGCAATTTTAGGCCACGGCCCCTGCTTGTATCCTTCAGTAATAATAAGGTCGACGTCTTTTATCCTTGAAATCAGCTCTTCAACTGGCACATACCTGTTTTCCACAATGGCGGCTTTTGTCCCTGAGGCAATGACCGTCACCTCAGCACCGGCATGGGTAAAGCGCCAGCTGTCCTTGCCCTTATGGTCAATGTCGAATTCGTGGGCGTCATGCTTAATGACAGCCACGCGTAATCCCCTGCTCTTGAGTCTAGGGATCAGCTTTTCTAGCATTGTTGTTTTTCCCGTATTTGAATATGCGACGACGGAATATACCGGGATCCTGCTCATATTAATCAGCTCCTGTGCGATAACCTTATTTCGAGTGCGTATGGACTATGTCCTAACGGACAGAGTCCAAGACAGAATGCGTCTGTTCAAGAAATGCTGCGAATTCGGCAACCGCCGGGTTTTCCTGATCTTCATGCCAGAAGCATTGCAGCTCCTCCAGCTGACCAACCGGATAGCAAATAAGCTCGCTGTGCAGACTCATGCGGCTGAGCATTGTGGAGATGAGAACACCCTGCCCGAATTCTGTCGCCATGTAAGCCGATTCGATATTCGGGGAAATAATAATTTCAGACGGAGTGAACCCCAGCTCGCGGCACTGCCTTTTCGCTCTTGCCCTACTCTCTGAATTCGTTTCGTGGCTAGCAGCAGCCTTAATAAACGGGTCCGTCTTAAAATCATCGACTGTCGCGCCTACTTTTGCCTTCGGGTTATCCGGAGAAACAAGCAGGACAAGCGGCGTTTCAAGCACTTTCATTTTTTTGATGCCGATCCCTTTAGGGGCAAATTCGGCGTACGTAATGATCAAATCGAGCTTTCTCAGCATAAATAGCTCAATAAGCTTAAACTGGGGATGCCTCTCTCCGATAAAACGCAGCTCTCGGTTTTCCTGCTTCAGATTTTTAACGGCCATACTGATCTCAGACGATATCTCCAGCCATTCAAGATACCCGATACGGATGGAATTGAACATTGCGCTGTAGTACTGCTTTGTCTCTTCCGTGACTTCTGCAAAGTCGTCGTTAAATTTCGCAAACAGTTCATAGAAGTTTTCTCCGGCCTTGGTTAACATCACATAATGGTGCGTTCTGATAAAAAGCTTGAACCCCACATCCTCTTCTAACTTTGCGATATATTTGCTGACCGACTGCTGCGTCATAAACATGTGCTTTGCCGTCTCCGTAAAGCTGAGGGTTTTTGCTAGCGCTATAAAGCACCTTACCGCAACTTCGTTAATCAAGTCTTCCCACCTCCCTGATCACTTTTTTATCCTCATTATATACCACAAAGTGATATATCTTCAACAAAATGATCAAGTATCCAATTTTTTCTTACCGACGATGAGACCGATGACACAGACGATCAAGCTGAACGCCAAACCGAGGAATAGCGGATCAAACGTAAAGACCTTCCAGAACACGAAGACAAGAACAACACTTGGGGAGACAATGACTGATGTGATGATGAAACCTTTTTTGATTCTGTCTTTGGCAAACAGCGCCAGCATAAGAGGCATGAACATCACGGCGCCTCTGAGGCCCATGGATATATATGCAAAGACCTGGATCGGTGTTCTATACAGTATTGCCGCAGCAACGACTGCAGCTGCCAGAACCAGAATGATGCAAACTCTGGAGAAAACAAGATCGCGCTTTGAATCCGGTGCTTTCTTGGTGATCTTCTTTGCAATGTCGTTATTAATGATCGTGCTGATGCCCAGAGCTAGGCCGGCGCCCGTGCCAACAACAGCGAATAGCAGTGACGCGAGCATCACACCACCGAGAAAAGGCGGGACATGCTTGCTTATGAATTCCGTCATAGCGGTTGCAGCAATCTTACCCATTTCTGTTTTTTCAGTAATACCAAGGTTCTGGGAACGCATGTACAAACCAATGAGGATGCCGGCGAACCCGACTGGCGGAATCATGAATGTACTGATAAGCGCGCCACGTCGCGCAGCCTTGTCTGTTTTTCCCGCCATGACTGCTTGACCATATGTCTGTGTTGTCAGAACACCAAAGATCAAGGACGCACAGGCACCGGCATCAATCCCGAAGCCTCGGGCAAAGAATCCGAAGTTTTTGTGAAGCGTGTTAATCTGTTCAAGAAGCGGGCTTAAGCCTTTCGTCAGGACAAGCACCGCGACCGCACAGAAAACGACTGTGAAATAAAGCAGAACCAGCTTCAATACGCCGACCATCCCCGCGCTCTTGATACCGCCCAGAGTGACGTATATGACCATCAGGATTGCCGCGATAATAATGGCTGGGATTGTTCCAATCGCCGGAACCATAATAATCAAGACAGCAAAAGCCGACAGGAGCTGCGCGATGATATTGACAAAGATACCGACCGACGACAAAACAGACGAAAGCATTCCAGCGGTTCTGCCATACTCAGATGAGACAATGCCGACGAGCGTTGATTCCCCCGAATGCCGGTACGGCTTAACAAAGCCGATTGCCAAAGTCAGGGCTGCGATACCTCCTCCGAGCGTGAACCACCATGCGGACATACCGTAGGTGTAAGCAAGCTGCGCTGTACCAATGGTCGAGGAGCCGCCGACGAGTGTACCCATTATTGTTCCGGCGACGATATAAGAGCTGGCTTTCCCTCCTCCTGAGGTAAAATCTTCAGCACTTTTGACACGCGAGCCCGCATAGATGCTCAATCCTATGAAAACAATGAGTGTGCTGACAATTCCGATGATGGTATATGCGTTCATTCTTTTATCATGCATCCAATCTTTCGGGGTATGATGAGCTCGGCATCCGTCTTAGTAATCACCTCTTCGAGGGTGACATCGGGGGCGAGCTCCTCAAGGACGAGTCCTTCTTCGGTACGGTGAATAACGCATAATTCTGTGACGATATAATCGACCTCGTTTGCCGCAGTCAGAGGCAGCGTACATTTCTTGAGTATTTTGGGATTTCCCTTTTTATCGCAGTGCTCGGTCATGATGATGACCCTCTGCGCGCCTGATACGAGGTCCATCGCACCGCCCATCCCGGCCACTGTCCTGCCGGGTACTGTCCAGTTAGCCAGGTTGCCTTCCTGGTCGACCTCATAAGCGCCGAGCACCGTTACAGCGACGTGTCCGCCACGGATGAGACCGAAGGATGTAAAGCTGTCGAAGCAGCAACCGCCCGTCCGCAAGAGTGACACGGCACCGGCAGCGTCAACAATATTCGGGTCAAATACCATACCCTTGTCGGGCGAGCCCGTCAGTCCAATGACGCCGTTTTCCGAGTCGATCCATACATCAATGCCTTCGGGGATGTAGTTCAAGCATTGCGTCGGCATACCGATGCCCAAATTGACAAGGTCGCCGTCGTTGAAGAATCTGGCGGTCCTATAGGCAATAAGGTCTCTGCCTTCTAATTCCATATTCTTCGTCCTCCCTAAGCCTGAATAATCATATCCACAAGGCAGCCCGGCGTGTGGATATTGTCAGGATCAAGCTCCCCGACCTCGACAATCTGCTCCGCTTCAACGATGACAAAGTCCGCTGCCGTTGCAAAGATAACGTTGAAATTGCGCGCCGTTCTGCGATAAACCAGATTGCCCATTTTATCAGCCTTCCAGGCGTGGATGAGCGCAACGTCGGCATGAAGGGGTTTTTCGAGCAGGTATCTTTTGCCGTCAACTTCAATGATCGGCTTGCCCTCGGCGATTGGTGTTCCAAGGCCTGTGGGCGTTAAAACGCCGCCGATACCCGCGCCTCCGGCACGGACGCGTTCACATAGTGTGCCCTGCGGGACAAATGTGACATCGATCTCCCCGGCGACCACCTTTTCAACAGTCTCCGTATTGCTGCCAATATGGGAACAGGTGATGTGCCGGATGCGGTTTTCATGGACCAACAGGCCGATGCCGCGCCCTTTGACGCTTGTATTATTGGAAATGATATTGAGATCCCTATACCCTTTATCGATAATGCCCCTGATCAGTGACTCGGGCACACCGACATTGACAAATCCGGGGATCAGGATCGTCAAGCCGTCACGGAGCTTTTCCATTGCTTTAGCAATGGAGACTACTTTGTCCATTGGGGTTCGTTTTCCTTTCTGCGCTTGACCGTTCGGGTGCAAAAGTGGATGCAGAACATCCCAGAGGGTGCAATGCATCCACTTAGATACCCTGAGTATGTTTTCTAACTACTCAGCTTTAAAAGTCACTTCGCCGGTCACTTCGTCGCGAAGGCAGTTACGGGTGATGCCCATGATCTGTCTGGCATCTTCGGCGGTGGCGATATCGCGGCCGGCCAGCTTGGCGAGCTCGACAGCGCGCTCAACGAGCATGAGGTTCGTGGCGATAATCTTGGAGCCATCGGGGTTAACGCCGTAAAGGATGTTGTCCTCAAGACCGACGCGGAGGCCGTCGCAGCCGAGGGCTAGGCCGGCGAGCATCATAGACATATGCGCTCTGCCGCCAATGCCGGACACCGACCATGTGGAACCCTTCGGGAGCTTGCCTGCAAGGAAGGCCAGGTTCTCGGTGGTGGCGGGCATCGAGCCGCCGACGCCCATAATGAACTGGATGTGCGGGGGCTGCGGAATGTTATGCTTGTTGACGTAGTACATGACGCTGTCGATATGTCCGGTGTCAAATACTTCGAATTCGGGCTTTATATCATGCTTTATGACTTCCTGGCTTAAGAGGTTCAGAAAACGCGGGCTGTTCTCGAAGATGTAGCTGTTGGCCCAGTTGAGGGTATTGGGGTCAAAGGAGCACATTTCTGGCCTCAGAGCACCCAGGTGCTGCAGGCGCTTATGGTCTTCATACTCGCCGCCGGAGGTGGTGAGGTTGATGACAATGTCGACGCCGGCTTCTTTACATGCTTTACGGGTAACTTCAACAGCGTCGGTGAACTTCTGAAGGCTCATGGACTTATAGCCGATCTCCATCTTGCCGGCGACCTCTTTGTCCTCACGGACGTGAATGTGTGCGACGGAAGCACCGGCTTTTGCGCAGGCAATGATCTGCTCGGCGAGCTCCTCCGCGTAATAGGGGACGGTTGGGGCTTGATCTTTTTTTGTTCCGGCGCCGCAAAGGCAGACCTGGATTATTACTTTATTGGTTTTAGACATGTTATTATCTTCCTTTCAATACTAGACGGGATCGTCCATAAATTTCTTTGCTACTTTGAAAACCTCGAACAATTGCTTGTCGCGTTTTGCCATTAATTCCTGTTTGTTGACGCCGGTGTAATCATAGAAACCCTTGCCTGATTTGAAGCCCAACTCGCCCTTTTCAATATGCTCGGCCAGAGTTGATGGCATGTCGACCTCGGGAGGCATTGAATAGCTTTTATTTGTATAGTTGTTCGCCGTCATATCAAGCCCGCCGAAATCAGCGCGTTTGCAGAGACCCAGAACGACGGCGCGGGGAATAAAGCTCGTCTTGACAGCCTTGTCAATATCCTCCGGTGTGCAGTACCCGTTATCCAGGAGGTAAAACAGCTCCTGGTTGAGGCACATCTGCATGCGGTTTGCTATATAGCCGCGGATGAATTTTTTCATGAGGACAGCCGTTTTTCCGCATTTTTCGAGGAGCTCAACGGTGATGTCGGCATAAGCCTGGGGTGCCTTTTCACCTTTTACAACCTCAACGAGCGGAATGAGCTGCGCGGGGGAATACCAGTGGGCAATGACCATCTGGGGGAGCCGTCTTTCCGGCACAAGCTCAAAAACATTCAAGCCTGAGGTGTTGGACGCAATGATGCAGTCATCGGAAACATATCTGTCAACTTCGGCAAAAAGATCAATTTTTGCCTGTTTGTTTTCAACGATGGTCTCCTGAATGAAGTCGACACCTTTGACAGCCTCTTCAACAGTCAGGGCAAAACTGACTTTCGCGTAAGTCTCTTCCAGCATGGCGGCCGCTAAAAGGTCTTCTTCTACAAACGTCTGAAGGCTTTTATAGAGTGTCTCTTTCGCCTTTTCTCTTGTCGCTTCGCTTCTTGTCCACATGGTAACCTGGTAGCCGCCCATCGCGAACATCTGTGCGATGCCGGGTCCCATTGTGCCAGCCCCGAGTACGGCAATCTTTTTGATATCGTTAATACTATTCATTACATAACCCTCTTTTCTATTATTTCGCCCCACAAGTGGACTTGTGGGGCGAAAAGAATTTTGCAGCTTAAAAAGCCCCTTCTTCCCACGCAACGAGTCTGACAAATCCGCCGTCAGCCATTTCACAGCGGAATGGGAAGGCAGCAACAGTCAAACGTTTGCCGGTGCAGTCGTCGATGTCCCCGCCGGCATTTTCTACCGTACAGCAGCCCGCCTGCATAAAGAGCCTGTGGCAGGGTTCGTAATCGGGGAATTCTTTGGCGGGATCTTTACCTGTTGCCTGGCGGTACGCCGTATCAAGCCATGGCATTTGCTCCTTGAGCGGGTGGTGCCACAGCGGTGCGTCTGTTGCGCCCCAGGTGCCGGCAATACCCTTGATCTTCTTCGTGTGGATGAGCCACTTTGCGACGTCAGGACCCATGCCTGGATAATAGTTATAGTACTTGTCGTTGTTCATTCTCCAGTAGTGCTGGAAACCTGTATTGACGACGACCCAGTCGTTCTCGCGGATCTCAAGGCCGTCCTTCTTACAGGCTTTCTCGAAATCTTCCGGTTTCAGCTCATACCACAGGCCATCTTCAAATCCGGTTTTCCATTTTGCCTCAAATTCGTCCTTGAGATGACGCATATCAAGGATGACACCGGAACCGATGCAGTATTCAAGAGGAATCTCATTGAGGGAATAGCCGTTTCTCTCACGGTCAACTTCTTCCTCATGAAGGACGTGGTTCGGAGCATCCATATGCGTGCCTGCATGGAGCGTGCCGGTGTATGTCATTGTTCTCTTATGAAAACGGCCGAGATACTGTCCGCGCGGGAATTGCAGGTCTGACCGGGGGCCGGGGAACGGCCACAGCGGGGTATCCATGCCCCAAGGATTTGACAGGTCGTAGATTTTTGTCATCTTTGTTCTGTCAAGATGCAAATTGCTCTTGTCGAGCGGCATATAAGCCATATGATAACCTCCAATTATTATTGTCGTTTGTTTGTTTACTTTAATATACCTATCGTGATTTTAAACCCTGGGATTATCCCAAAGTCAAGAGGCATTCCATAATATTTATTGGACTTTCAAGAAAAACCAGATATAATATCTGCAAAAGCAGTTATTACTTGCGCAAATGGGCACAAAGTGCCCATGCGCTGAATTTTAGCAACGGCGCGTGACGCGCCGGTGACATATTAGATCATAATTGACGATCATGATTTAATATGCGTAAGATGCGCATTTTTAGCCAAAGAGACTCAAGATGGTGCATTTTTCATAAATTATATCATGATACGGGGGCGAAGTCTTTGCGTTATAAAATCGGCGACGTGGCGAGAATTCTTGGAATCTCCCCCGATCTGATCCGCTATTATGAGGAAAAGGGTGTCGTCTCTCCGGAAAAAGATCCATATAATAACTACCGGTATTACGACACTTGGGATATCAATTTTCTTATTGACTGTCTCTGGTTTAAGAATTTCGGGTTCGGAATTGAGCAAACGGCGCACATCGTCTCACAGAATACATATGAGGCGCTGATAAATAATCTTTCAGCACGCGGCGACGAAATTTTAGCTTCCATCCGATATCAGGAAATGCTTTTTAAGCGTATCCGTAAATACACGGAGATTCTGGGTAGTATCAAAGATAATATCGGCAAATGCGATATCCGGCGCAGCGCCGAATTCGTCCGCTATCTCAATCGTTATAATACGATATACGACAACGATTCCGAAATGCAGCTGTTATCCCGTCAGTGGCTCAAATACATGCCATTTTCGAGGCGTTATTTTGAAGTGCCTGAGGATAACCTGCTCGGTGAGGGCGATGATTATGCGTGGGGCTTTTCACTCGGCATGCAGTACGTCTCCGAATTCGGCGTTGTCATTAAGCCGCCCGTCAAGCACATCCCGTCGCAGCTGTGTATTCATTCGGCTTTCACGAGCACCGGCAAAGACAAGTTCACCGCACGCCATCTCGATTATATTACAGAGTATGCCAAAAATAACGGTCATAAGGTCGCCGGCTGCGCCTTCGGCAATCTCGCCTGCAGCGTCGTCGAAAACGATGAGATCACCGGCTTCTTTGAAGTCTGGCTGCCGATAGAAGAGAAATAAGAGAGACGTCGATAGATAATTAGCAAAGGGAGCATCACATTTGTGAAGCTCCCTTTAATCATGCTTATTAGCCGATCGCTGTGAGGCCGCCGTCGGGATACAGGATGTTGCCGGTCATGAAGTCGGATGCGGGGGCGGCGAGGAAGACCGCCGTGCCGACGATGTCTTCGGGCATGCCCATCTTGCGCATCGGATTGCCTTCACCCTGCTGCTTGCAGTAGGCTTCGACGCTGACACCGGCTTCCGCCGCGCGCTTTTCGAAAATCGAAACCATCATCGGCGTCGCCGTGATATTGGGGCCGAGCGCGTTGACTGTGACGCCGAACGGGCCGTACTCGGAGGCCAGCTGCTTGGTCAGCATGTCGACAGCGCCTTTAGTGGCACAGTAACCGGCGTTGCCGGTGCCCTTCGTGGCAATCTTGCCGCGGACGGAGGAGAGGTTGACGATCTTACCGTAGCCGTTCTCCTTGAAGTGGCGGCCGAAGTGCTTGGCGGTAATCATAAAGCTTGTGATGTTGGCGTCGAGCATCTGGCGGAAAACCTCGATATCGAAATCGAGCGCGTCCTGCTTTTTGTTGAAGCCCTGGGCGTTAACAAGGATTGTCACCTTGCCGCCGAGCTGTTTCTTCGCATCGGCGAGGAGCGCCTCAACCTGCGCCTCGTTTGTGGCGTCAGCAGCACTGTAGCATACATCAACACCAGCAGCTTTGAGTTCCTCCTGTGCCTTCTTGAGGGAATCCTCCTTACGGCTGGAGATGAGAACTTTGGCGCCTGCTTCTGCAAGGCCCTGTGCAATTGCCTGTCCGAGTCCGCCTGCTCCGCCGACGACGACGGCAGTCTTACCTGTCAAATCAAATAGTTTCATTATTTAGCTCCTTTCAAAACAATAATTATTTTTCTTGTCATGTTTTGCTGGGTCATTTATGTCTGCCGCCGCACCGTCGGTGCGGCGGCGGGTATATTGGGGAATTATGTCACCAAAAACGTCGGTACTTTAAAGTGCTTCCGGTATAGCTGCCTGACCCATTCCAGGCGGAATGCCATCCTTACAGCGCTTCGATTATAGTTGCCTGACCCATTCCGCCCGCGATGCAGAGCGAGGCTAGACCGTATTTATTGCCGCGGCGGCGCATCTCGTGGAGAAGCGTCACCATGATGCGGCAGCCGGAGGATCCGACGGGATGGCCGAGAGCGATGGCACCGCCATTGACGTTTGTAATCTCCAAATTGATACCGAGTTCACGGACACATCCGAGCGA
Source organism: uncultured Eubacteriales bacterium (assembly GCA_942492735.1). Classification (GTDB taxonomy): domain Bacteria; phylum Bacillota; class Clostridia; order Oscillospirales; family Oscillospiraceae; genus Sporobacter. The sequence goes on along the minus strand of OW818648.1, from coordinate 1,107,726 downwards.
CTGTGCGGCAAATGCCTCGTTGAGCTCGATGAGCTCGATATCCTCGAGCTTCATGTTTGCCCTCTTAAGAGCTTTCTTGGTGGCCTCTACGGGGCCAAGGCCCATAATCCGGGGATCTAAGGCCGTCGTCGCGTAGCTGACAAATCTGGCAAGCGGCTTGAGTCCGAGCTCTTTTGCTTTATCGGCAGACATGATAAGCATTGCGGAGGCACCGTCGTTGCGTCCTGAGGCATTACCGGCGGTGGTGACACCTTCTTTTCCGAAAGCCGGTTTCAACTTCGCAAGCTTCTCCATGGACGTTTCCTTCGGGTACTCGTCCGTATCGAAGACGATCGGGTCGCCTTTTCTCTGCGGAATGATAACGGGGACGATCTCATCCTTGAATTTGCCTTCCTTTATGGCCTTTGCTGCGCGCTCCTGGCTCTCAAGAGCAAACGCATCACAATCCGCGCGGGCAATGTTCATATTTGCAGCCACATTATCGGCAGTCGCGCCCATATTGAAGGAGCCATATGTCTCCTGTGGCTGGCTCTGGAACTGGCCTTCGGTGAGGGCATCGACCAGTGTGGTATTTCCGGTACCCAGACCGAAACGGGCACCGCGAATATAAAAGACAGCAGTTGACATGCTCTCCGTGCCGCCCGCGAGGACGACATCGTTATCGCCAGCCTGAATGCTCATAACACCATCCAATACAGCTGTCATAGCGGAGGCACACTGCCTCATAACGGTTTTTGCCGGTACTTCCTCGGGGATGCCGCAGCGCAGCGCCGCGATGCGGGCGACGTTCGGGTTATCTGAGGTCTGACGGCAATGTCCCATCATGACTTCGTTAATTTCCTTCGGATCGATCTTGCTTCTGTCGAGGATGCCCTGAACCACGACACGCGCAAGCTCCTCGGCCTGAACATCCTTCAGCGTTCCGCCGATAGAGCCGACGGCAGTACGGCATGCTTCTACGATTACTACATCACGCATGATAAAAAACTCCTTAATACGCGGGGCGCACCGGTTGGCTCCGCCCCATCTTTATATAATTTTTCCCGTCAGCGATATTTCAGATGAAACAGATGTCTCTTCATCGTCTTTTATTCGCCACGCCTGAGACACTGCTGGCGAGAAAAACAGTGCCGGGATTTAACGCCCATTCATAAAGCGTTATCTGTGCGGGAGATTAGCATCTCCCGCACAGAAACAAATTTCACTATTTATGCTTTTTCCAGATATGTCATACCGACATAGTGGTCAGCATCTGTTAAGGCAGAGCATTTGACTGTCTTGTATCCCTTGAAGGTAATCTCGACGTCGATGTCCTTGTTTTTTGGGAGGCATTCAAATTCCCAATCGCCGAAGTAGTTGGACTGTGTCTCCCAAGACTCGCCGGTTTCCTTGCAAGTCAGCTTGACTGTCGCGCCGATGACGACCTCTTCCATGTCCTTCGGATAATAAACTGTTCCGGCTAAAAATACAGTAGGGACGTTCAGCCACGTCACATTTGTCTTTTCCCCTTTAAGTCCCTCAAGCGGTGTGACACGGTTTGCGGCAATGACTTTGGAGATGTCGCTGTTCGGGTCGTCCAGGTCACCGAAGACGAGCGCATGGTTGGGGCACGCCTCAACACAGCGGGGCTTCTTGAGTTTAGGATCGCCGAGATAGGCGAGGTACTCCGGATCGTCGAGCAGCTCGGCGCACATGGTGCACTTCTGCGGGATCTGATACTCCTCGTTCCAGTAAACAGCGCCGATGGGACATGCGTCGGCAATAGCTTTCTGGCCTTTTGATTTCTCAGGGTCAATGATAACGATGCCGTCGGGTCTCTTATAAACAGCGCCGTCTTTTGCGACTTTTGCGCAGGCGGGATCCTGGCAGTGCGCGCACAGCGTCGGGACGGTGGCTGACTTTGTACGGCGGGAGCTATCTCCGCGTTCCCATTCACGGACGTCAATCCAGTACTGGCCCATCATGGGCTGTGCTGCGCTCAATTTTGAAGCAAAGCCGCAGTGCTCGTCCTTGCATGCTGTAAAGCAGCAGTAGCAAGCCATGCACACGCGGGAATCAACAGCAATACCTAATCTCATTTCGCTGCAGCTCCTTTCTTAAGATATGAAGCTCTGACCTTGGCTTGGATCTTCTCAAAGCCGTGACCTTCGATGATTTCTACACAGGTTTCAGCATCGGGATCAGCCGACTTTGCAATCGCGTCGAGCTTGTGCTCGAACAGCTGGCCCTTCGGCAGCTCGCCGTCGTATTTCCGCACGTCGAGCAGTGTGGAGTTTGGCGCCATACCGGGCACCATATCGCCCATCAGACGGCCCGGTGTCAGAATATTGACACAGCCGCCGATATCTCTGGATGTCTCACCGGGCTCAACGGGATTATAAATACCGGAAGAGCCGTAGGCGTGGATGGTGTTCTCCTCGACGCGATATGTCACTCGCGCCACGCACAAGACGGAGCCGCGCTCATTGAACAGCTCGATGACGTCGCCTTCCTTGATGCCCTTTTCAAGCGCCTTCGTCGGATGGATGCGGGCGATAAGATACGGGTTGCCATTGATATACACGCGGTTTTCGGGGATTTCCCAGAACCAGGGCGTGGAGGAGTTGTGCTGGGTATGATAGTCAAAACGCGGGTGCGGGCTGATCAGATGGAACGGATACTTCCGCGCCTTAATCGAGTGATGGCCCTCCCAGCTGTGTTTATAAGTGGCGATCGGCGTACGGGCCTCGTCGTTGGGTGCCCAGTGCAGGAGGCTTTCGGAAACGAACTCGAACTTACCGGTGAAGGTGCCGAGCTTTCCCTCTTCCTGGAAAGGCTTGTGGTTTGGTGTGTTGCAGGGATAACCCTCGGCAAACCAACGGAAGCCGTAATAACGCTCACGATCCTCAGCCACAGGCGCGACATAGTACCCCTTCTTTATGAAATCCTCCCAGGAAATCTTTTCGCAAAGGTCAGACTTCTCCCAGAAGCGCTTGCACCAGTCGAGCTCTGTGCGGCCTTCGGAGTAATCCCTGCCCCAGCCGAGTCTCTCGGATAGCTGCGCAAATATCCAATAGTCTGATTGTGATTCCCAGAGCGGCTCAATAGCCTTATCCTGGAACACGACGACCTGCCAGCTGTTTCCTGTCTGTGAATGCGACTGATAGCCGCCGTTGCCAGAGTTGCAGAGCTCACCGATATCGTAGCGCTCAAGGTTTGTGCAGGCGGGCAGTATAACGTCAGCCATACGCGCCTCGCCGTGGAAATGGATATCCTGATTGACGATGAACTCGAGCTCGGGTGACTGATACATCTTGACCCACTTGTTGGTGTCAAGCATGGAGCCCATGTAGGTGCCGCCGTAGCGGTAGAACATGTGAACCTTTGAACAGCCGGGCTCGGGGTAGATATGCTCTGTAAATTCAAGGTCGACGCCGCCGCCGCAGAAGCCTTCACCGTACCACTCATAGTGACCGTTGAGAATTGCGTCAGGGACGTTGGGCCGATAGAGCTTCTGCGTGACGCAGTTGACTGCCGTCTTGTCGGCGATAGGCTGGTTGGCAATTTGGGACAGACCGTCGGAGTATCCGCCGAACCAGAAGTCGTAGTCCATCGGTGCGCCTGTCGAGCCTGACCAGATATTCTGGCCGGGCTTTCCCATGCCCTGCATCGCGAAGAGCTGGACCATCAGCCGCGCGAATTCCGTGCCGTTGGCCGTACGGCAGACGCCGCCGAAGCCGCCGCGCATACCGGAGCCGCCCATTGTTTTCGTTGTCGCCCAACGGCGTGCCAGCGCTTTGATATCGGCTGCCGGAATACCTGTTTCGGCTTCGCACCATTTTGTTGTTTTCGGCATTCTGTCAACGCCGTTGCCGAGGATATAATCGGCCCATTCGTCGAAACGGTGGGCGTGTTTGGCTATATACTCTTTGTCGTACAAGCCTTCTGTCAGCCAGACATAAGCTATGCCTTCGCAGAGCGCAGCATCGGTACCGGGACGGGGGCCGAACCACTTGTCTGCCTGTTTGATAGAAGAGAAGTTGTTATAAGGATCGATATAAATGAACTGGACGCCCAGATCATCAAGCCATTGACGCCATAAGCTCGATTCGCTGCCGGCATAACCGCCGCGCGTTGTATCGGGGTCGTGTGACCACATGATCATTGTTTCAACATTCTGCAGGCCGTCTTCCAGAAGGTCAAACGCCTCAGTGCCGCCAAGTCTCCAGTAGTAGCCGTAGGTGTGGGGCGCGCCCCACGTAAAGCCTTCCCAGGAGTCCGGGTTATCCTTGATTTCGGTATAGCCCAGCATTCTGAAGAAGCGCGCAAACGCGGAGAGTTTGTAGCCCACAAGGCCCCAGGAATGGTGAGAGCTCGTGACGGCCGTGACGGATTCCTTGCCGTAGGTGCTTTGAATTCTGTTGATTTCACGTGCGACGAGGTCGAGCACCTCATCCCAGCTTGCACGGCGGTAGCCCGATTTGCCTCTGTTTTCGGTATTGCGGTTTTTTCCGTCCGGTGTCTCCACAAAATCCTCGCGGATCATGGGATAACGGATACGGTCATAGGAATACGCCCTGTTTTTCTCCGTCATACCAAGAAATGACGGCTTGACCTTACGGTCCGGCGTAAACTCCTTGCCTCTAGCCTTTATAACCCACCCTTTCGGGTCGTTATTGTCTAAAACGATCGGCCTTATACGGCGGATAACACCGTCAACCGTGTGTATAGCGATGGGGCCGCCAACACAAATACTGTGCGTAATTTTTTCAGCCATGTTCTTTCCTCCTCGCTTTTGTTTGGATAAATTCAACCATTTTGTACATGTTCAGTTTAGACAACCTCAGCAAGTGATTTTGCTAAATCGGATTGCGGATGGATTTTCACCATACCGCCGACTAAGTTCCCGTTAATGATTTCAAAGCAGCGCAGATTATATACCTCTGAGCAGACGACCTTATATACTTTGCCGTCCGGCGTCTTATAGAATCCGCCGAGCTTGAACATGTGCTGAATCATCATTGTGTTCGCCATTTTTTTGAGCTCCTTTCATCAGTGTCTCCTCGCTATCGCTCCGATACACAAATTATTTGCTGCGTTTCCAGCTGTTCTGAGCGCCGAATTTCTCATAGCGCACGTTGCCGACATTTTTCCAGTCGCCAAGACCGTTTAACGTCGCTTCCATGGCGGCCATGTCTGCCGGATTCGGTACGCCGCAGCCGCCGAGACCCTCGTACCAGATCTGCCGCGCGCAGATGAGATCGCCTGGAAACTCTGTGAGCCATGATGACATGGCACCTTTGAGCTCCTCGCTATTGCCGGTTGAAACCTTACTACCCATTGTTTCGTCCTCCTTGTTCACATATTTTATCCGTTTCTTCGTTTGACGTCTCCGCCATCTTGTCCTTATCGGGAATGATAAATTCAATATCAGAATCGTTGTCCCTGTCTTTTCCGGGAAACAGCGAAAGGATACCCTCTTCAGCACTGACCATCACGCCATATATATTGAGATTCTTGTCAAAATCCGCCACGTAGACCGAATCCGACAAATCGGCGAGCTTTCGGACCACTGCGGTATATTTCTCATCCTTGGGGAATTGCTTTTGCCCGCCGCCCGGCGCGCCCGGCGTATGAGAAAACATATGAAACCTGTCATCGAATTCCAGTATATACAGAAAATCATTTTTCGAGCGCGTAATGACCATATTGCCTTGCGCTAATTCCTCAAGCAATCTTTCGCCCTCTTTAGGCAGCACATTCAGATTGATGTTCTCCACTGTTCAGCCCTTCCTATCATATTTCGATGCCCTATTCTGTTATGGTATATGATATATCCAGAGCTGACTAATATACCACCGGAATCCATTTGCGAATTAAGATTATCCGCGCACGTATCAATTATAAACCTTAGGACAATACCAATGTCAAGTACATTGCTCCGTTTTTTATTTATCCGTTTGTATAAAGATATGGACACTGTCTAAAATGCCGGATTTGTTACAACCTATAGGGTGTAACCGCGACTACCGAAATAGTTTCACTTTCGACATCGAATTCATGTATACTGTAATAGCGTGGATTAAGCGTTGATGTGGCTGTGTCTTCAGTGAATTTGAGAGGTAAATATGAGTAATAAATTTAAGCCAGACACTCAGAATATGATCAGCTTTAGCCTGATGGGACCGGAGAGCGGCGGGCCATGCCTGGTCGACTCAACGGATGGTAAAATTACCAGAATCAGGCCATATCACTATGATAAAGAATATACGGACAAGTACTGCAATCCGTGGAAAATCGAAGCGCGCGGCAGTACATTCATGGCGCCCGACCGCGTGACAATCACGCCGTTCGGTCTTGGTTATAAGGCCAGGGTCTATTCCCCGAACCGCGTGCGCTATCCGCTCAAACGGATCGACTGGGACCCAAAGGGTGAGCGCAACCCGCAAAACAGGGGAAAATCCGGCTACGTCCGCATCTCGTGGGATGAGGCCGCTCAGATTGTCGCCGACGAGCTTATCCGCATCAAAGAGACGTATGGCCCCGAGGCTGTTTTATGTCAAGCGGATATGCACGGCGAGGGCAAGCACGTCGCCCCCAGCCACGGCTGCCCAAACAGGCTCTTATCCCTTATGGGCGGCTATACACTGCAGATGCGCAATATGGACAGCTGGGAAGGTTGGTTTTGGGGCGCAAAACACGTTTGGGGCTGTGAGCCGGTCGGCGAGATGATGCCGATGACGAATCTCTACCCTGATATCGCGAAGCATTCCGACCTCCTATTCTTCTGGGGCTGTGACCCCGAAACAACACCTTTAGGCGTTGTGAGTCAGCTGCCAAGCCGCCTTTGCTCCTGGTTTACGAAAATCGGCATTAAAAGTGTCTATGTGTGCCCCGACCTCAACTACGGCGCGGCCATCCACGCCGACAAATGGATTCCCGTCCTGCCCGGTACGGATGCCGCGCTGCAGCTGGCCATCGCTTATCTCTGGCTGACTGAGGGTACATACGAAAAAGACTATATCGATACACACACCTACGGGTTTGACAAATTTGAGGATTATGTTTTAGGCCGTGAGGACGGCATTCCAAAGACGCCCGAATGGGCCTCGGAAAAATGCGGCGTCTCCGAGTGGACGATCAAAGCGCTCGCCCGCGACTGGGCCAAGAAGACAGCGTCGATCCTGCACGCTAACGGCGGCGGAATGATCCGCGGACCGTACGCAACGGAACCGGCACGTCTTGAGGTCATGCTGCTCGGCATGCGCGGCGTCGGCAAGCCCGGTGTGCATCAGGCCAAAATAATTGAATTCAACCTGTGGAACAAGGATTTTCCGCTGCCGTATCAGGGCGAATTTATGCCGGCCATCCCCCACATCGCCGACCCGCTGCGGCCGGTTGATGGGGATGTTGCTCCGGAAATCAACATGAAACGGTTTACTCTGAGTCCTGAGCAGACGGAGCGCGCGCCGGAGCTTATAGAGCTCTTCAGGCAGTTCCCCGCGCCGCAGCAGTTTATCCCCCGCTGTCTTGTGCACAAGGCGCTCATCGACGGTCATGCCGAGTGGTACGGCCTGCAGTGCTTTTCTTCGAGCCAGATACCGAACGCGCAGAACTGCCGTATACCGACAACCGAATATCAGTTGGAAAAGATCGTTTACCCGCGGCCCGGCCTATCTAAAGTTCACATGATGTGGACGGACGCGCCCTGCCAGGTCACCTGCTGGAATGACGGCAACATGACGCAACGAGCCATGCAGACACCCGATATTGAATGCATCGTCGCCCAGCACCCGTGGCTTGAAAACGATTGCTATTTTGCTGATATTATCTTCCCGGTTTCCACAAAGCACGAGATGAACGACATTGGCAACGACCTCTCAAGCGGCGCTTTCGTTTCCGTCTATCTCGAGCAGCCTTGCTGCGAGCCGATCGGCGAGTCACTCTCCGACTTTGACGTCTGCGCTAAAGTCGCCGAAAAGCTTGGCAAGGACTATTACGACGCCTATACCTGCAACATGTCCGAAAAAGACCGTGTCAGATTCTTCTATAAGGCTTCGGGCTGTGAAGAGCGCATGAGCTGGGAAGAATTCAAAAAACAAAAAATATACGTCGTTCCCTGCAAGCCCGACGTACAAAAGCTTCCGGCCGGTCTGTTTAATTTTTATGACGACCCGGAGAACAACCCGCTGTCGACACCCACGGGCAAGCTGGAATATTCCTCGACGTATCTCGAAAAATTCATGCCCGATGACGAGGAGCGCCCGCCTGTTCCAAAGTGGATTGAAAAGGGCGAAAGTCATGACGAGCGGCTCTCCAGCGAACGGACGAAAAACTACTCCCTGCTCTGCATGTCCAACCACGGGCGCTGGCGCATGCACGCCCAGTGCGACGATATTATCTGGAACAGAGAAGTCGAAACGATGAAAATCAGGGCCAAGGACGGTTATCAGTACGAGCCGGTGTGGCTCAATACAAGTGAGGCCGAAAAGCGCGGGATCAAGCATGGCGACATCGTCAAGGTTTTCAACGAACGCGGCATTGTGCTGTGCGGCGCATACGTAACGGAGCGCCTTATTGAGAACACATGCTATGTCGACCATGGCGCGCGCCTCGACCCGATCATCCCGGGCGTCCTTGACCGCGGCGGGTGCATTAACAACATCACGCCGTCAAACATCACATCAAAGCACGCGACCGGCATGGCAACCTCAGGCTTCCTCGTCGAGGTTCAAAAGGTGACCGATACGGAAATGGACGGCTGGAAACGCGATTATCCCGAGGCCTTTGCTCGTAAAATCGACCCAGCCGCCGGCGTATGTCTTGAAGGCTGGCTGATAAACAATTAACAGAAGAAGGTTTGAATGTATGTCAAAAGTATTTTGCATAGATGTCGCTAAGTGCAATGGCTGCTACAACTGTCAGCTGGCCTGTAAGGATGAGCATGTCGGCAACGACTGGACCCCGTACGCAAAGCCGCAGCCGGAGATCGGCCAGTTCTGGTGCAAGCTTCAGGAAAATGTCGGCGGCACCATCCCCAAGGTGAAAATCCATTACATATCCCAGCTCTGCAATCACTGTGAAAACGCCTCCTGCATGACGGTCTGCGGAAAAGCTGCCATATACCGCCGTGATGACGGCTTGGTCCTCATCGACCCTGAAAAGTGCGACGGTTGCGGCGACTGTATAAAGGGTTGTCCGTATGAGGCCATTTACTTCAACGAGGCGCTTAAAATCGCCCAGAAATGTACCGGCTGCGCGCATTTGCTCGACAACGGTTATAAGCTCCCGCGCTGCGTCGAAGCCTGCCCGACAGACGCCATGATGTTCGGCGAAGAGTCAGAAATGCAGGATTTTATCGTCGGGGCGACGGTGCGTCAGCCGGAAACCGGCAACCATCCAAAGGTTTATTACCGTAATATTCCCGGCAAATTTATTGCGGGTACGATTTACGACCCGATTGAAAAAGAAGTCATCATCGGGGCCAAATGCCGCGCGACAAACGGCGGCAAGACGGTTGAAGTATTGTCCGACGAGTACGGCGATTTCTGGTTTAAAGACCTCGCCATGGGAAAATACGACGTCGTCATCGCCGCTCCGGGCTACGAATACAAGGTAATCGACGCCGTCGACGCCACAAAAGACGTCAATCTCGGTGACCTCCCGCTCGACAAAAAATAGCATCGTATTATTAAAACCGGCCATGGAAATATGGCCGGTTTTTATCCATAATCTGAGCCTCGTCTGTACTAAAAAGTAATGAATAGTATATTTCTAGGAGGAGAGTACGATATGATGAATATCCCCATTGATGTCAAAGCCCACAAACGCGTTTTCAAAGCCGCCAGCCTCATGGGCCCAAGAAGCGGACTTCCAACAGTTGTCGAGTCTGACAGGGATGGTAAGATCACAAGAATCAGGCCCTTCTATTACAACGACTACGTAGACTGGGATAGTAAAAATCCCTGGAAAATCGAGGCGCGCGGCAAGAGCTTTTCAGCCCCAAATCATACGGTTCCGGCCGTATATTACATGACATATAAAAAGCGCGTCTACTCAGAAAACCGCGTCCGATATCCCTTGAAGCGCGTTGACTGGGATCCCGATGGAGAGCGCAATCCCCAAAACCGCGGAAAATCCAAATATGTCCGTATTTCTTGGGACGAAGCGACGGATATCCTGGCCAAGGAGCTTTTACGCGTCAAAGAAAAATACGGTATGTCTGCCGTCCTCTCGGAGGCTGACATGCACGGCGAGGGCAAGCACGTTGCGCCCAGCCATGGCTGTGCCAACCGTCTTTTCTCGCTGCTCGGAGGCTATACGATCCAGATGCGGAATCAGGATAGCTGGGAGGGATACTCCTGGGGCTCAAAAAACGTCTGGGGCGGCGAGCCCGTCGGTGAGCTCCAGCCGTCCGGCAATCTCTTTCCGGATATTGCCAAGAATTCAGAGCTCCTGCTTTTCTGGGGCTGCGACCCCGAAACAACCGCCGTCGGCTTTGACGGCTACATGTCGAGCCGCTTGAGCTACTGGCTGCATAGCCTCGGCATCAAATTCGTCTTTGTGGATCCGGCGCTCAACTATTCCGGCGTCTGCCAGGCCGATAAATGGATCCCCTTGCTGCCGAACACCGACGCCGCTCTCTATCTGGCCATCGCCTTCGTATGGCTGACCGAAGGGCTATACGATAAGGAGTATGTGGAGACGCATGCTGTCGGAACGGAAGAGTTCTTTGATTATGTGCTTGGGAATGCCGAGGATAAAACACCAAAGTCGCCGGCCTGGGCCAGCGAAAAATGCGGTGTCCCGGAGTGGACCATTAAAGCACTAGCCCGGGACTGGGCCAGAAAGATCACAAGCTTTGCCATCGGTAATGGCGGCCCGGGCATCCGCGGCGCCTTTTCAACGGAACCTGCGCGGCTGCAGTCGATTCTACTCGGCATGCAGGGCCTCGGCAAGCCCGGTCGTCATCAGGTCAAATTCCTGGAATGGAATTTACATACCGACGTCTACCCGATGCCGTATCAAGGCACATCGATCATCAACGTACCGCATCGGGCTGAAATCGTCCGCCCACCGTATACCGACGACGAGACGACCTTGTCGATCCTAAAAAAGCAGCGGGAGCTGATCACCGGTGGCGGCAAGGATCTCGACAATGAGGCGAATATGAAAAAGCAGGCCGAGCTGAAGAAGGGCCGCTTCAAGCTCAACGAGCTGGCAAGCAGCATCGAGGAGCTGGCCGAGCTCTGTAAAACAACGGAGATTCCGCCGCAGCAGTCCATCCCGAAATGCATGATACACGATGCGATACTCAAAGACAAAATTGAGTGGTATGGCCTGTATTCCTTCTGCGGCCCGGCAGCCGAGCAGTGGATCAAGCACGAGTTCCCCGCACCAGGCTGCTCCCGCCTGCACATGATCTGGACGGACTGCCCTTGCATGGTCACCTGCTGGAACGATGGCTTCAACTTCGTCAAAGCACTGCGGTCGCCAGAGATCGAATGTGTGGTCGCACAGCACCCGTGGCTGGAAAACGACTGCTATCTCGCCGACATCATCCTGCCGGTACAGACGAAATTCGAGATGGAGGATATCTGCGATGACACCGGCGGCGGCATCTTCACATCAGTCTTCCACGAGTACCCGGCATGTCCGCCCATCGGAGAATCGAAGAACGATTTTGAGTGCATTGCGGCGGTTGCCAAAAAAATCAGTGAGGATGTGTACCAGGCCTATACCGGTAACGAAAAGGCGATCCCGCGCGTCATTGAGCTGTTCTGGCAGGGCTGCGGCGTTGCGCATCTCGACACCGACGATGAGTTCCACAAAAACGATGTTTTCATTGTGCCTGCCGATCCCAATATTCAGAAGAAGCCGGTCGGAAACAGTCCTTTCGCCGAAGACCCCGAAAATAATCCTCTATCCACCCCGACAGGCAAGCTGGAGTTCACCTCTACCGCCATTGCTAAATACTTCCCAGACGATCAGGAGCGCCCGCCGTATCCGAAGTGGATCGAGAAGAGCCCGCTGCACGACGAACGGCTCGGCGGCGAACGCGCTAAGAAATACCCGCTCCTGTGCATGTCCAACCACGGACGCTGGCGTTTCCACGCCAACCTCGACGACATCACCTGGAGCCGGGAGGTCGAGACGATGAAAATCCGCGCCAAGGACGGCTATCAGTATGAGCCGGCTTGGATGCATCCGACCACGGCAAAGGGGTATCGTCTTGAGCACGGTGATATTATAAAAGTGTTCAACGAGCGCGGCATCGTCTTATGCGCGGCGTATCTCACCGAGCGCCTCATACCTGGTGTCGTATACGTCGACCACGGTTCCCGGTTTGACCCCATCGACGCCGAGACGCTCGACCGCGGCGGCGCCATCAACCTCATTACGCCGCACAACAACATCTCCAAAAAGGCGACCGGCATGGTGGTATCCGGCTTCCTCGTCGAGGTTCAGAAGGTCACCGACGCCGATATGAACGAATGGAAGGAAAAATTCCCAGATTCATTCGCCCGCAAGATCGATAATGCGACAGGCGTCTGCCTTGACGGCTGGCTTCTGAAAAAGTAGGGAGGGTACTTCATGTCTAAAGTATTTTGTATCGATGTCGCAAAGTGTAATGGCTGCTACAACTGTCAGCTGGCCTGTAAGGACGAACATGTCGGCAACGACTGGTCTCCGTATGCAAAACCGCAGCCGGAGATCGGCCAGTTTTGGTGCAAGCTTCAGGAAAACGTCGGCGGCACCATCCCAAAGGTGAAAATCCACTACATCGCCCAGCTCTGCAATCACTGTGAAAACGCCTCCTGCATGACGGTCTGCGGCAAAGACGCCATATACCGCCGCGATGACGGCTTGGTCCTCATCGACCCCGAAAAGTGCAATGGCTGCGGCGACTGCATAAAGGGCTGTCCGTACGACGCCATTTACTTCAACGAAGCGCTCAAAATCGCCCAGAAATGCACCGGCTGCGCGCATTTGCTCGACAACGGCTACAAGCTCCCGCGCTGCGTCGAAGCCTGCCCGACGGACGCCATGATGTTCGGCGAAGAAGAAGACATGCAGGATTTTATCGTCGGCGCGACGGTGCGTCAGCCGGAAACCGGCAACCATCCGAAGGTTTATTACCGTAATATTCCCGGCAAATTTATTGCGGGTACGATTTACGACCCGATTGAAAAAGAAGTCATCATCGGGGCCAAATGCCGCGCGACAAACGGCGGCAAGACGGTTGAAGTATTGTCCGACGAGTACGGCGATTTCTGGTTTAAAGACCTCGCCCAAGGCAAATATGATGTTGTCATCGCCGCGCCAGGCTACGAGTACAAGGTGTTCGACGCCGTCGACGCGACGATAGACGTCAATCTCGGCGACATCCCGCTCGAGAAAAAATAGTATAGCTATGCAAAAACCGGCCATCATTCCATGGCCGGTTTTTATCGGTTGTAATAATGGCAGCATCCGCTAATTACTCGCGCCAGGCTGAGAATAATGTTTTTTAAGTCGAATACTAAGCCTTCCCCAAGGGGAAGGTGTCATGGCGTCAGCCGTGACGGATGAGGGAACTTGCGGCGCGTAAAACGCAGCTTTTGCTCAACCGCCTGCGGCGGCAGATTCCCCCAGAGGAAGCCTTTGCAGGAATATCCAATAAGAAAGTTAGTATATTTCAAGAAGGAGCTTACGATATGACTCATATCCCCATCGATATCAAAGCCGACAAAAGGGTTTTTAAAGCGGCGAGCCTCATGGGACCGAAGGCAGGGCCTCCAACTGTTGTCGATTCCGATAAGGACGGTAAAATCACCCGTATCCGTCCCTTCTATTATGACGAGAACCACGACTGGGAGAGTAAAAATCCCTGGAAAATCGAAGCTAAGGGTAAGGCCTTCGAACCACCCCGTCATACTGTGCCTGCTCCTTACTACATTACATACAAAAAACGTGTCTATTCCGAAAACCGCGTGCGTTATCCCTTAAAGCGTGTCGACTGGGACCCGAAGGGAGATAGAAATCCTCAAAACCGCGGCAAGAGCGGTTTCGTGCGCATTTCCTGGGATGAGGCAGCACAAATTGTCGCCGACGAGCTCTTACGCGTCAAAGAAAAATACGGCATGTCTGCCGTCCTGAGCGAAGCCGATATGCACGGCGAAGGCAAGCACGTCGCGCCCAGCCACGGCTGTGCCAATCGTCTTTTATCTCTTCTCGGCGGCTATACCGTCCAGATGCGTAATCAGGACAGCTGGGAGGGCTGGAGCTGGGGGGCAAAAAACGTTTGGGGCGGCGAGCCGGTCGGAGAGATGATGCCCGCCGGCAACCTGTGGCCCGATATCGCCCAAAACTGCGACATGCTCTTATTTTGGGGCTCAGACCCCGAGGTGACGCCGGTCGGCTTTGACGGCTACATGGCCAGCCGCCTGAGCTATTGGATTCACAGCCTGGGCGTCAAGTTCGTCTTTATCGATCCCGCCTTAAACTACTCCGGCAGCTGCCAGGCTGACAAGTGGATTCCGGTCCTGCCCAATACGGACGCGGCGCTGCACCTTGCTATCGCCTATATGTGGCTGATGGAGGGGACTTATGAAAAAGAATACGTGAAAACGCATGCCGTCGGCTACGAACCGTTTTTCGATTATGTACTCGGTAAAGACGACGGCATTCCGAAAACGCCAGCCTGGGCTTCCGAAAAGTGCGGTGTGCCTGAATGGACAATAAAAGCGCTCGCCCGCGACTGGGCGAAGAAAACAGTCAGCATCACACACGGCAACGGCGGCCCCGGGATCAGAGGCCCGTTCGCTTCAGAGCCCGGACGTCTTGAACCGATCCTTCTCGGTATGCGCGGGCTCGGCAAACCGGGTGTCCATCAGGTTAAGTGGCTGGAGTGGAACCTCTTTTCAGAGGTTTATCCCATGCCTTATCAAGGTAAAGCCATTCCTGTTCTGCCGATGCGCGCCGAGATCGTTCGCCCGCCGCACGCGAAAATCGATATGGATACCAAAATGCGCCAGGCCAGACATGACGACATGATGAAGCAAGCCGAGCGAGAGAAGGGCCGCTACAAATTATCGGACTATGCTAAAAATATCGTGGAGCTCGCCGAGCTCTGCAAAATAACGGAAATTCCGCCGCAGCAATCTATCCCGAAATGCCTTATCCATGACGCGATCATTAACGGCCATGTCGAGTGGTGGGGTCTGTACTCCTTCTGCGGTCCGGCGGTTGAACAGTGGACGAATCATGTTTATCCGGCTGAAGGCTGCTCGAAGCTCCATATGATCTGGACCGACGCCCCCTGCATGGTCACCTGCTGGAATGATGGCTTCCGTTTTGTCAAAGCCATGCGCTCGCCGGATATCGAATGCGTCGTCGCGCAGCACCCGTGGCTGGAAAACGACTGCTATCTGGCCGACATTATCCTCCCCGTCGCAACAAAGTTTGAAATGGAGGATATCTCGGATGACACCGGTGGCGGTGTCTTCACCTCGGTGTTTCACGAGTATCCTGCCTGTCCGCCTGTCGGCGAGTCGCTGAATGATTTCGACTGCGTCGCCGCGGTCGCCAGAAAGATCAGCGAGGATGCTTATCAGGCTTATACCGGAAACGAAAAATCAGTCGCGCGCGTGATTGAGCTCTTCTGGCAGGGCTCCGGTGTTGCGCATCTGGATGTGGACGACGAGTTCCACAAAAAGGATATGTTCATCATCCCCGCCGATACCGACATTCAGAATAAGCCTGTCGGCCTGCGAGGTTTCTATGACGACCCGTCCAAAATGCCTTTGTCAACGCCAACCGGAAAGCTCGAATTCACCTCCACCGATATCCAAAAGCACTTCCCGGACGACCCGGAACGTCCGCCATTTCCGAAGTGGATCGAGAAGAGCACGCTCCATGACGAACGGCTCGGCGGCGAGCGCGCTAAGAAATATCCGCTTCTGTGCATGTCCAATCACGGGCGCTGGCGTTTCCACGCCAACCTCGACGACATCACCTGGAACCGTGAAGTCGAGACAATGAAAATACGCGCCAAGGACGGCTATCAATATGAGCCGGCGTGGATGCACCCGTCAACGGCAAAAGGCTACGGTATCGAACACGGCGACATCATTAAGGTATTTAACGAGCGTGGTATCGTCCTCTGCGGGGCCTACGTGACAGAGCGTCTCGTGCCCGGTGTTATATATGTGGATCACGGCTCGCGTTTTGACCCGATCGACGCCGAAAATATCGACCGCGGCGGCGCGATCAACCTGATAACGCCGACAGCCATTACGTCCAAAACAGTCACCGGTATGGTCGTCTCCGGCTTCCTCGTTGACGTCGAGAAGGTCTCCGATAAAGAAATGAATGAATGGAAAGAAAAGTTCCCCGATTCGTTCGCACGCAAGATCGATATAGCCACCGGCGTATGTCTAGATGGTTGGCTGATCTAAGGATAAGGTGGCTTGACATCGGCGTCTGCCTCGATGGTTGGCTCGTGAGATAAGGCGACAAAAACCGGCCATTGATTATGGCCGGTTTTACTCTTGATTCAAGCGAGATAAAAAGCGAAGACTAGTCTTCAGCCTACCTTCTCCGTCATGCTGTGTCGGCGTTATGCGGTACAAGTTTTCCCTCATCAGTCTCGCTTCGTTCGACAGCTTCCCCCAGGGGAAGCCTTATCCGAGGGGGCATGGGTTACCTGCAAACAGCCGTTCGTATTCTCTCAGGGTATAGTCGGCGAATTTTTCGTTTGGTCTGCCGATTTCGGCCAGGATTTCATAGCAGCCTACTTTATCGGCTAAAAACTTGATATCAACATTCGGGCCGATAACCTCAACATAGTGATACTTCTCCAAAATGCTCTCCGGTACATCTGTAACGTCAACGGTTGTAATTCCAAGTGATATTTTGCCTATAATCGGGACACGGAATTGATCAATGACCATATAAACACCCTTTGGATTCTGGTCCGTCTCGCTCAGCAGTCGAAGATAGCCATCTTTGTACCCGATGTGAACAAGCCCTAATGTCGTATCCCTCTTTGTCACATAAGCGCCGCCGTAGCCTATGGTCTCACCCTTCTTAACTTTCTTAAGCTGAGACAGCTTCGCGTATATCTCAAGGGTGTGTCTAGCGTCGGGAGATACCGGGGACGCCGCGTTAGGCGCTCCGCCGACAAGGCCAATGCCGGGCCGTATGATGTCCATGTTAAAAGTTTTGTTGTCAAGTAAGATCACGCTGTCGGTACAGGCAAAAGAAACGGGATAGACTGGCAGCACGCTCAGATATCGTCTTAAAACGTCATACTGACGGAAACAATTCGTTTGATCCGTTCCCTTTATATCAAAGAAATGGCTCATGTAAAATTCCACGCTGAGATGTTCGGTCAGCGCATTGAAATTTTTACTCAATATCTCGACTTCGTCATCGAGCAGCCCGAGCCTGTTCATATGTGTATCCAGGTGAATGACAACCGAAGCCCGGCTGTGTGCGCTACGCATCGCGTAGCAAAAACGATTCCACCGCTCGAGCTGTTCCAGGCAGTTGACGCAAGGAATGATTTTGAAATCCGCGAAATACTGTTCTTCACCGTATAGAAGACCGGCCATGGCGAAAATTTTCGCATCTGTAGATGGCAGGATCCCGCGCAGCTTCATGCCCTCGCATAATTCTTCAACGAAGAAATACCGGACGCCCTCCTTATATAGCGCAGGCGCGACGTCTTTCATCTGCAGCCCATGAACTTCCGCTTTGACCACAGCACCGCAAATAGAACCTGTAAGGTCTGCCTTTTCTTTGAATAGTCTGTAATTATGAACCACGCTATCGATATCCCGCAAACGGACAACAGGCTTTGCTCCAAAAGCCTCATCCGGTATTATTCTGAATGACATTTGCTGCCCTCCTAATATCACGACACTTTAAAAGCAATGGGAGGATGATATCCCCCCACGCAGTCATTACCATTTATATTTTTCTATCATCCGCTCGGCGATTGACATTGCTTGTTCTCGCGACAGCACGTGCTGCGGATTAAAGCTGCCGTCTGCGCCTTGCATCAGCCCGAATTCATAGGCGTAACGGACATACGGGAACGCCCAGCTGCTGATCAACGCCGCGTCTGTGAACGGTACAATGACATTCGACGAGATTTGCGCGCCGGTAATTGCGCCGACTGTATCACAAATAATTTTTGCGCATTCCTGTCGTGTTAACGTATCGTCCGGCGCGAACAGATTTCCGCCTTTACCGTCGATGATCCCGAGCTCATAACCCAGCAAAATCTCATTTCTGTATGCGCTCGCGGAAATATCGGTGAATGGAGAAGCATCATACGGCGTGTATGGGCCTTTGGCATAGTGATAGACATTGGCAATGAGCGCCATAAACTCGGCTCTGGTAATATAGTTTCTATATGCGGAATCCACATCAGGAGGGATAACACCGCGGGCGCTCAACGCATTAATGTCGTTTATCGCCCAGACACTAGGTATATCGGCATAATATGCCGTGACAGTAAATTGGGCCGTTTTTCCGGTCCCATCCGTCGCTGACGCTATGATCGCCGCCGTACCCGCACTGTTGATAGTGACATGCCCGGTACTGTCAACTGACGCGATACTTGAATTTGATGAAGACCAACTGAGCATTTTGTTTGTTGCATCGGTTGGACTTACCGCCGCTGAGAGCATGAATACGGCTCCGACAGCATAGAAAGAGCCCTGCGTGTTTGTGAGCGATATGCTGTCCACAGGCCTTATATCCCGCGACGGATCATAGTTATAACGTGACATCGGATAAGCCGTGTTAAAAGCACCGGTATTGAACACACTGTCCCTGAAATGGTCTGAAAACCCGGCGTTGTTTTTCAGCATATACTTTGAGGTATCGCTTGAATCATCCCATGTAACGTCCAGGTTATACCAGTATTGGCCGATTTTGACGATATTCCAGGCGTGCGGCCCTCTGCTTTCACCGTTATCAGCCTCACCGCTGACAAACCGGACCGGCACACCCGCTTCCATCAGCATTTTGTACAGCAGGAGCGAATAGCCCTGGCAAACCGTAAAATGCGAATAAAGCGCATCGTATGCCGAGTATTTCGTTTGCGGAAGGTCGTAGTCGACATTATTGATGATATAATCGTAAACGGCCTTGATTTTCTCATACGCGCTGTCATCGCTGATGTCCAGTTTGGAAAGTGCCGCGGCGACTGCCGTATTAACATAATTCTCCTGTGCCGCCGTTGTAAGGTACGTCTGTGTGAATTCGCAGATGGCATATGTACCGCTGTACCGCAAGCCGAAACGCATTTCCGACATATTGTTACGCACATAATCCAAATCGGATGTTGTACCCGGGAGATCAACGGAAAAAATATCATTCCACAAATGGTTATTATTTGAGATGTTATTCTGTACATCATTCAGGCTCGCGGTATACTTGATTGAAAAATCCGTATCCCTGGAGACATATTGCTGTGCTATCGTCGCGATTAATCCCGCGTAGCTCGTGACGTAATAGTCGGCAGTCTCTGCTGCGGATGCAAAGGGGACGCAGGCTAAATGAATCACGAAAGCCAGGGTAATTGCCATCGCAGACTTTAATACTCTTTTCACGGCACACCCGCCTTCATAAAAATTTTGCATAATTGCCACGATTCTTGTTACATTTTGTAACATTTCAATTATATCAATACTCCTGCATTTTACAATCGGCAATAGGCACAAAAAAGAGAGCCGAACCTTTATACAAGGTCGGCTCCCGTTATTTTCTCTAACGCGGAATTATTCCTGGGGTGGAGTTATCATGGCAACCAGCATCTGGCTGGCAACCGAGCCGGTATTGAGAACCGATTTTTTCGTATTCGGGCCGCAGTGATAAGAATCACCTGCATAAAGTGTCGTCTTGATTTCATCCGGTGTGCCGACTTCACTCTCCAAATACATCTGTCCTTCAACAACGTAATAGATCGACTCCTTGGCGTTGGATCCGTAATTGCACCCGCCGCCGGGCAGGAAGTGGGAAAGTCCCATGACAATGCCGCCGCTATTTACATCTTTGGGGTCGTGCAGACGTGTTGTGCGCACATCGAAATGACCTGGAGCCTCATATGTATAGGCTTCGTTCTTCCTGGTGATCTTGTAGCTCATTAAAAATCATTCCCTTTCGTTCATTCAATATCGCTGCATTCTCGGCTGTCAGCACCTTAATATGTTATAAACAAAAACCGATATTACAAGCGGCATTGTAACACGACAGACACTAAAGTTCAAGTGCATCTGTACTTTTTGGTTATATCGCTCGATAAATACTATTATTTCCCACGAATTAATCTCTCATAATCCTCTGGGTAATTAATATTAAGGAGGAGATTTTCATTCCAGAGACTTCCAAGCTCCGCTTGAGTTACAACACGCAGATTGACTTTATCAAAAAGCGCCGCGATTTTATAATCGCCAGCCTGCAGCGCGGCGACGACATACGGCAGGACTGTTTTCTTATAATAACCGAACAGCGGTTCAAAGCGCGACTGACTGTCGGACATAATGCAGACATCGCTTGTTCCGGCAAGTTCGATCATTCGTTGCGCCACCAGCGCCTGGGCGTAAGGCAAATCGGCGGCAACGAGGAAAATGCCGTCGTCTTTCGAATTCTTAAGTCCCGAATGAAGCCCTGCCATCGGGCCGCAGTTTTTCCATTCATCGACAAAGCGCTTTGCTTGAATATCAGGATACTTACACGGATCGGCGACGCTGATATAAACCTCGTCAAAATATTCGGAAAACCTCTTGACCGCTGACGCTAGGAACGACTCCTTCTCAAAACGGAGTTCCATCTTGTCCCGCTGCATGCGCCGGCTTTCTCCGCCGGCCAGGATGACGGCTGTACTCATGATGTGCCCCTCCCATCTGTTATTATCAAATTGTACCATAATATTTTCTGCTGGAAAACTATATTGTTTATATTAACAGCAATTGTCATATCACGACGGTACAGGTTGACTTTTTCCGGGCAGGGATGTATAGTTGAAGCCGTTATAAGGCTATCTTATGACGTTATAAGGCTAATTTATGAATCCCGAAATCGGGTGAGGAGGAAAAAATGAAAGACATTTATTTGGTTAGCTGCTGCAGAACAGCCATCGGCACTTTTGGCGGCAGTCTGAAAGATACCCCTGCTCCACAGCTTGGTGCAATTGTTGCCAAAGCCGCTTTGGAGCGCGCAGGTCTAGCTCCCGAGAAGCTCGATGAAGTGATGTTCGGCTGTGTATTAACAGCCGGTCTCGGACAGAACGTCGCACGCCAGGTGGCCATCGGCGCTGGCATCCCGAATGAAGTCCCCGCTTATACGGTCGGAATGGTCTGCGGTTCCGGAATGAAAAGCGTCATTGAAGCCGCTCGCGCGATTGGCTCGGGCGATGCCGATATCATCCTCGCCGGCGGTACGGAAAACATGTCAGCCGCGCCTTATGCCGTTCCGACGGCACGTTATGGCGCACGTATGAATAATACAACCATGGTTGACACGATGGTCAACGACGGCTTGTGGGATGCGTTTAACAACTATCATATGGGCATAACCGCCGAAAACATATGCGACCAGTGGGGCATCACACGTGAGGATCTTGATGCGTTCGCCCTGTCTTCCCAGGACAAAACCGCAAAAGCTCTGGCAACCGGCAGATTCACCGACGAAATCGTCCCGGTTCCGATCAAGGTTAAAAAGGATATCGTTGATTTTAAGGTTGACGAGTTCCCGCGTGCGACGTCAAGCGAAGCCCTCGCCAAGCTTTCTCCCGCGTTTAAGAAAGACGGACGTGTCACCGCGGGCAGCTCTTCCGGAATAAATGACGGCGCTGCCGCCATCATTCTAGCCTCCGGTGATGCTGTGAAAAAATACGGTCTCAAGCCCCTCGCCAAGCTGGTCTCTTGGGGCCAGGGCGGCGTTGATCCCAAAATCATGGGCACCGGCCCTATACCGGCTTCTAAACAGGCAATGGATAAAGCCGGCATGAAAATCGGCGATATGGACCTCATTGAAGCCAATGAAGCCTTTGCGGCACAGTCAATCGCCGTAGCCCGCGATCTCGCCTTTGACATGAGTATCGTTAACGTCAATGGCGGAGCGCTCTCACTCGGTCATCCCGTCGGAGCATCCGGCGCCCGTATTATCGTCACGCTCATCCACGAAATGATCAAGCGCGATGATTGTAAGCGCGGTCTGGCCACGCTGTGCATCGGCGGCGGCATGGGCGTCGCGACGATCTGGGAAAAAGTATAACTGCATATATAGGTAGGGAATGGGTAAACCCATTCCCTACGGATACACCGCCCATGACGTAGGGAACGGTCTTGACCGTTCCTCCGCATCTTCGTGCAAATTACAGCGCTCCCCGCCACCGGTACCGATGGCGGGGAGCTTTTATATCAACCGGCTTCATGCCGGTATTTTTATAGCGCTGTGTGACTGATTTGGATGACGTGGTTTGTCTATCCTGCAGGCAGTTGCGTCACGCTCGGTTGCTGTGTGCTTGACGTGGCTGTTATGCCCTCTTCATCAAATGTGATTTCGAGCGAAAGCACCTCACCGTCCCTGTTGACGACGATTGTTGCCGTATCGCCTGCTCTAAAAGTCTTTTTAGCTGTAAGCAGTGTTTCCTTTGACGTTACATCGAAATCACCGAGTTTGATAATAATGTCACCGATTTTGAGACCGGCTATTTCGGCGCATGAGCCTTTCGTCACAGAGGCTATTAACGCCCCCTGAACGGTATCATAATATTCGGCTTGCTGCTGCGTCACCGTACTCACGGAAATACCCATGGTCGGCTTTCCGGAAACGTATCCGTTTGTCATAAGCTGCTCGATAATATATTCCGCATCGTTAATGGGGATTGCAAATCCAAGCCCCTCAATGCCGGAACTAAAGTATTTTGCCGAGACAATACCGATGACTTCACCCTTGGCATTGTAAAGCGGTCCGCCCGAGTTGCCTGGGTTGACGGCTGCGTCAATCTGGAACATGTTGATGCTTGTTGTCTCATCCACTTGGATTTCTCTGTCAAGCGCGCTGACGATGCCGTTTGTCATTGTATAGACCAGCTCGCCGAGTGGGTTCCCGACTGCGTAAACTTCTTCCCCGACCTGCATGGTGTCATTGCTGCCCATTGTGACGGCGTCAAGCCCTGTTGCATCGATTTTGATGACGGCCAAATCGTTATCGGGCTCTGACCCTATCACTTCCGCGGGGTAAGACTCCCCGTTGTACATCATGACTGTTAATGAAAACCCCGACTCGACAGCATATTGTATCACGTGATAATTGGTTACAATATAGCCGTCCGATGAAATAATGAATCCGGAGCCTGATACAGCGCCCGATGACGGCGCGCCGAACACATTTGTCTTTTCCTCGGAATTAACGCCGACAACCTGATTGACCGCCATAGTGTATATACTTTCCGGTGACATTTCCGTGCCGGTTGATGTCATATTATCCGTCGCATTCGGTGTGCTTAAATTTCCCGTGATGTCTTCCGATGGATCCGACGTGCTGCCGTCGTCCGAGGTATCGCCGCCGAGCACAATCTGATTGTCATTCTTAAAATCATTCAGCCCGTATCTTAAAACACCGTAACCCGCGCCGCCACCGGCAATCAGGCAGACCAGAACGAGGCATACCGCTTTGACAAAGCCGCCGAATGCGGATTTCTTCTTTTTTTCAGGCTGCGGCTCCTTTGGCTGATACCTCTGATACGCATTATATGCCCCGTTGTGCATACCCGGCGAATACGGTTCCTGCATGGGTGCTTTTGTTTCTCTGTAGACCGGCTGCTGCCACGGCTCGTAATAGGGATTAGGCGCGGCCTCCTTTGCAGCGGGCTGCGTATAAGAAGGCATCTGCTGCCGCATATCGTTCTTTTGCGTATCGTCAGGATGGCTTTGGGTCGTGTCCGAATTCTCCGACGGATTGACGCCGTTATTCATATTACTGTATAAATTGGTTCCGTTGGCGTTTTCATCATCATTGTACATAGCGATTCCTCCTGGTGTAAATAACATATCTCGAATTCTGGCGATTGTCTTTGTATTCGTATCATACGGCTTCTTTATGTCCAATGCATGAATAAAATTAAAACAATTTTCGAAATAGTTTTAACCAAATTATGACGAAATTCAAATAACTGCTTTCATTTAAGCGTGCTTGACACATCGGCATTATCATGGTAATTTATAAATTTATAGGAGATGATTCAAATGTCCGATAATCTTTATACTTTTGAAAACGAGAATTATAAGAAATCGTACCGACATACGACTTCGCATATTTTGGCTCAGGCTGTTAAGCGCCTGTATCCCAAAACGAAGCTCGCCATCGGTCCATCCATCGCCGACGGTTTTTATTATGATTTTGACACGGAAGAGCCGTTCTCTTCAGAGATGCTGGAGAGTCTGGAAGCCGAAATGCGGAAGATCATTAAAGAGAAGCTTCCTCTGGAGCGCTTTGAGCTGCCCCGGGAAGAATCCATTAAATTCATGGAAGAGCTCGGCGAACCCTATAAAGTCGAGCTGATTCGTGATTTGCCGGAAGACGCAGTCATCAGCTTTTACAAGCAGGGTGAGTTTACAGATCTCTGCGCCGGTCCCCACGTTGACAACACGAGCAGAATAAAAGCGAATGCCCTAAAGCTGACCAGTGTCACAGGCGCTTATTGGCGCGGCAATTCCGCGAATAAAATGCTCCAGCGTATTTACGGCACCTCCTTTTTGAGTAAAGAAGAGCTTGATACCTATCTCGAGCGCATAGAGGAAGCAAAACGCCGCGACCACAGAAAGCTCGGCCGCGAGCTTGACCTTTTCGCGTTATTTGATGAGGGACCGGGATTCCCGTTCTTCTTCCCGAAGGGCATGGTCATCAGAAATGAGCTCGAACGCTTTTGGCGCGAGCTGCATCACAGGTGCGGCTATCAGGAAATAAAGACACCTATTATACTAAACGAGGAGCTTTGGCATCGCTCCGGTCACTGGGATCATTATAAAGAGAATATGTATTTCACAAAGATCGACGAAGGCGATTACGCCATCAAGCCGATGAATTGCCCTGGCTCGATGCTGTCCTACAAGCGCCGCATGTGGTCATATAAGGATCTCCCACTGCGTGTCGGCGAGCTTGGTCTTGTCCACCGCCACGAGCTGTCGGGAGCTCTCCATGGTCTGATGCGTGTGCGTGCGTTTACACAGGATGACGCCCACATCTTCATGACAGATGACCAAGCCGAGGACGAAATACTCGGCGTTATCACAAAAATTGACAGCGTATACAAGATGTTCGGCTTTAACTACCACATTGAGCTTTCCACCTGCCCTGAGGATTTTATCGGAAATGATGAAACACGTCACTACAGCGAGGGCATCCTGAAAAATGTACTAGAAAAAAACGGTAAAGAGTACATCTTAAATCCGGGAGACGGAGCTTTTTATGGCCCGAAAATCGACTTCCATCTCGAGGATGCCATCGGACGCACATGGCAGTGCGGCACCATTCAGCTTGACTTCCAGATGCCTGAACGTTTTGAGTTAGACTATATAGGCGCGGACGGCTTAAAGCACCGCCCGATCATGATACACACCGTCGCATACGGTTCCATCGAGCGGTTTATCGGCATTTTGACCGAGCATTTCGCGGGCGCATTCCCACTGTGGCTGGCGCCGGTACAGGTCATCGTCATGCCGATCACCGACCGCAGCCGGGACTATGCCGAGCAGGTTTCCGAAAAATTGAGTGCCGCTGGTTTCAGAATCGAAACCGACCTCAGAAACGAGAAAATCGGGTATAAGATACGCGAGGCGCAGATGCAGAAGATCCCCTATATGCTGGTGCTCGGTGACAAGGAGGCCGAAAGCGGTGTCGTTACCGTCCGAAAGCGGTCCGGCGGTGATCAGGGCACAATGAATCTGGAGGACTTTATCGCCGCAATAAAAGCGGAGCAGGATGCGCGGGTTAATTGATCATCATCACAGAAACTGACCAAAAGCTGCGGGGATAATCCCCGCAGCCTTTTTATCTTCATATATTTATATTTTTTATCGACAAAATTTACAAGACATAACAATTCAGACTCCTTCGTACAATAAGTGTACAGCCACTATTGTTCAAAGGAGTCTTTGCTTTGCAGAATAAAAGAAAGCTTGTTTTTTCACTGGCAGTTATATTTGCTATTAATATCATGATTATATCTTTTGTCCAGGATGTCCAGAAGGCCAATGCCGCGACGTACAGAAGAGGCTCGGCAGGTTCTGTTGTGACGCAGATCCAGAGAAGGCTCTCAGACTGGGGTTATTATTTCGGCAGCGTTGACGGTGTTTTCGGCAGCGGGACAGAATCTGCTGTTAAATACTTTCAGCGAAAACACGGCCTGAAGCCCGATGGTATTGCCGGCAACGCAACACTCGCTGCAATCGGGATAAACACCGGAGCAAGTGCGACATCACGAACAAACGATGTCAACCTGCTCGCGCGCCTTATATCAGCGGAAGCCAGAGGAGAGCCTTACTCAGGTCAGGTTGCCGTCGGCGCCGTTGTGCTTAACAGAACAAAACACCCCTCTTTTCCGCACAGCATCTCCGGCGTCATATATCAAAAGGGCGCTTTTACATGCCTTCAAGACGGGCAGTTTTATGAACCTGTCTCCGACAGCGCTTATAAGGCCGCACGAGACTCGCTGAATGGCTGGGACCCTTCCGGCGGTGCCATCTATTATTTTAATCCCGCGACAGCGACAAATAAGTGGATTTGGTCACGTCCTCTTATTGTCGTCATTGGGAAGCACAGATTCTGCTCATACCAATGAGTAAATCCGTATTCTAACGAAAAGGCTGCCACAAAAAGTGACAGCCTTTGGACGTCTTCTCATTAGTTATATACATTCATCGCTTTTTCGATACCGGCGCTGATGATAATTTCCGCCGCTTCCGCCGCGTTCTTGGCTGCCTCCGTAATCAGATCCCTTTCCTTGCCTGTAAATGCCGAAAGCACCCAATCCGCCATGTCATATTCCTGGTGGGGCGGTGAGCCGACGCCGATTTTGATTCTCGGGAAATCGTCGCCTCCGCATTTTTCAATAATATCTTTCAATCCGTTATGGCCGCCTGCCGAGCCTCCGCGGCGGATTCTGATTTTGCCGACAGGAAGTGACACGTCATCGGAAATAACGATGATACGTTCACGCGGGAGCTTGTAAAACCGCATCGCCTGGGAAACGGAATCACCGCTTAAATTCATATAAGTCTGCGGTTTCATTAAAAATACCTTTTCGCCGCCGAGATGGCACGTGCCTGTCAGTGCCTTATATTTAAGCCTGTCGATTTTTATTCCCGCAGTTTTTTCTATAATGACGGCGGTCATAAATCCAACATTATGGCGCGTGTCATTATACTTGGCGCCGGGATTTCCGAGAAAAACAACGATCCAGGCCGCCGGACCGGTTTGTTTACTTAAAAACATGTCGCCACCTGACTTATGTCATACATTATTATCTGAAAAGTGTCGAAATCGAGACTTCCTCGTATACTCTCTCAATAGCCTCCGCAAAAAGCGGCGCAGACGAGAGGTACTTAATTTTCGGGCTCATTATCTGTCCCGGGTAAGGGATCGTGTCGGTGAAAATAAGTTCCTTAATATAACTGTCGTTGACCTTGTCAATCGCCGTGCCGGACAGGACGCCATGGGTTGCGCAGGCATAGATATCCTTCGCTTTTCCCATATCAACAAGTGCCTTCGCCGCACCGCACAGGCTCCCTGCTGTATCAACCATATCATCGTACAATATGACATGCTTATCCTTGACCTCGCCGATGATGTTCATGACTTCAGACTGGTTTGCTTTCTCCCGGCGTTTATCGATAATTGCGAGGCTGAGACCCATTTTTAGCGCGAAGGTACGCGCTCTCGCGACTGAGCCGACATCCGGTGAGACGACGATGACGTCCTCCGAGCCCTCTCCGAACTTCTTGACGTAATATTCCGAAAACAGTGGGCTTCCCAAAAGGTTATCAACTGGGATATCAAAAAAACCCTGTATCTGCGAAGCGTGCAAATCCATCGTCAGAACACGGTCGGCACCTGCCGATGTGATCAGATTTGCTACGAGCTTTGCGGATATAGGGTCTCTGGCCTTTGCCTTTCTGTCTTGCCTCGCGTATCCAAAATACGGTATTACCGCCGTGATGCGGCCTGCCGATGCCCGTTTGCAGGCGTCTATCATAATGAGCAGCTCCATAAGATGGTCATTGACCGGCCCGCATGTGGGCTGAATGATAAAAACATCCGAACCACGGACTGATTCGTAGAGTGATACGGATATCTCGCCGTCGGAAAAGCTTGTTACTTTCGAGTCACCAAGACGGATACCAATATTGCGGCATATACTTTCAGCAAGCGTCTTGTTCGCATTGCCGGCAAAAATTTTTATATCTTTCCCATGTGAAACCATTGTAATCCCCCTCTTTCGCTGTAAGATGACCCTATTATATCAGATTATTCTGAGAAAAAAAATAGTTTCGCTGATTTTTCATAATTCGCCTCAATTTCCCTTATTACCCACATTTATCTTGCAATCGGTTCGTTTGGGCAATATAATCTGACATATCCTTCGGTAATTTCAAAAAAAGGAGCAAATTAATGATGTTTTGCGGAAAATGCGGTGCACAAAATAACGACGGCAGTAAATTCTGCCTCAGATGCGGAGCGGCTATGGCAAGCCCAATGCAATACGAAAACCAGGACTTAATCGCAGCGAATGATCCTGCTAAAAAAACCGCTTTGGACCGTTTCGTTTCATTTTTGAAAAGAAGATGGATGATTGTCGCGCCGGTACTCATTGTGATTATAGTTGGTCTTTTCTGCCTTAATGGTATTATTATGATGATTTCTCCATCGTATGCAGTCCTCAGAGCTTCTAAAACAACACTTGCATTACTGGACAATAGAATAGATGATTCACCGCTTGAGCTTTTTCGGATTTTAGGCGAAAGCTGTATCGACGGAACAATTGGCACAGAGTTTTCATATGATGATGGATATGGGACAGATGTGTCGGGCGACTTATCTATATTATCCAGCTTTACCGACAATAATTACGGTCTTACAACGAACATTTCGATCGATGATGAGAATTATGACCTGACTGCATTTCTTAATAACGATCGCCTCGCATTTAAAAGCACATTGATAGACGATAAGTTTTACGGCATTACATATGACACTTTTGCCGCCGACTTACAGAAATTTGCCGCGGTTGCCGATCTTGACGATGATACGATCGATGCTCTCACTAAAATTATCGACTCGATGAATTCTACGAGGAAAACTGATTTTAAAAAAATTATTGTAAAGTATAACGACCTACTTGAACAGTTTCTGAAAGATCTAAAGCCTGTTACAGCATCTGAACAGATATCCGTCGACGGCGCAAGTATCAATTGTAAAGTAGTCAACTATGAAATCACCGAGGATGCTCTTGATAAGCTGCTTCATGATTTTTACACGATGCTCTCGAAAGACAAAGAAATGCGCGATTACCTGTCCTCCTATCTGGAAATGCAGGGTCTCAGCAATGCAGCTGTTTACGGCTACCTCAGCAGCGCAGAGGATTCCGAGGAACTCTACGACAATATGCTTTCGAGTCTTGATGATTTTGTCGATTCATTTAAGGATGAATACTCCGGTACGATTAAAATATCGTATTTCGTCAGCAGTAATAAACTCATCCGGTTTGATGTATCCGGAGCACCTAAGGTATCGGGAGAAAAATTTGATTTTGAGTTCTCCGCCGACTTCGGCAAAAACCCAGACAAGAACAATATTGTCATGAATGTAGAAGCGAGCGACGGTAACTGGTTCGACATCAAGCTGAAGGCCACATACCAGTCTGAAAATAAATCGGGCATTATGACGGATCAGCTTAAAATAAAAGCCTCCAGCGACGGCAGTAATGAAACTCTAACGCTTCAATCCGAATGGGTTAAAAAAACAGGCGATCTTACATTAGCGTTGGATGCCAGCGGAGATGAGTTCGAAATAGACGGCAATCTGACGTTTTCCAATGGCGGCTTCAAGCTCGTTCTTGATGATCTGCTTGACGAGTCCTTCGATATGGGCAGCCTTGATCTGATATTCACCGCGCACAAAGGTGCCAATATCTCGAAGCCGGATTATCTAAACCTTGATAAATGGGATGAGGATTTTATCGACAATATCACAGATGCGGGAGAGGAGTTATCCGGTCTCTCGTATTCTTATTAAGAATAGATCATGAATAGTAAAACAAATGCACAACCTGACGTTCTTTCTGAGGCAATGACCGGCCTGTGTTTATCAATTGACAATCTTGCGTATTCCCAGCTCATCCTCGTGATTGCCACAGCTTCCGACACTAAAATAAGATGCTATGACAAAGATGCTCACGGGATCTGGCGTTTCTATGAGCCAATTGGGATTATCAAAGGCTTTACCGGTAAGAATGGTGTGCGTTATGATAAGCGGGAAGGTGATGGTTGTTCGCCGGCCGGACTTTACCGTTTGGGCTACGCATTTGGTATTAAAGGCAAACCTGAGACAACGATGGCATACAGGAAGGTTTCGGCGAACAGCTTTTGGGTCGACGACCAAAACTCCCGTCACTACAACACCTGGGTCGACGGCAAAGATAATGCCGACTGGGTCAGTGCCGAGCATTTGACAGACTATCCGAGGGAATACGCGTATGCCGTCGTCATAGAGTATAACACTGCCGAGAGGATACCGGGAAAGGGCTCTGCCGTCTTTCTGCATTGCGGCAGCAAGCCAACCTCCGGCTGCGTTGCCGTACCGGAGGCGGAACTGCTTCTGCTTTTGAAATGGCTTCGCCCGGATAAAACGCCCGGTATTTTAATTGAATCCCGATAAATTAACAAGAACGCCGATATAAATCGGCGTTCTCGTTTTTTATTATGAAGCGGTGTTCTTGAGTCCATTGGTTATGCTTTTCCTGTATTCTGTAACGACCGTCGTCAGTGTGTAATCATTATCCGTTAACACCGCGAGGTAATCGTTAACAGCTGTGACCAGCGTGCTGTCTTTACCGCTCTTGGCCGCTTTAGTATAGCTGTCCAAAAACTCCTGATTCAGTTTATGCGTCTCGTAATCGAAGGCCGGGGTGTTGTTCTGCCCAAAGAAAAATGTATCCACATAATTCATATACCTTTGCTCGACCTGATCGAATTTTACAGAATCCGGATACGTGATTAAGAAGCTTTCACTCGCAAGAGCGCGCGCGAAGACCTCGTCAATCGGGACAATAATCGCCGCGTCCTCCAACATCCTGAGATCCGATTCCGTGGCCATAATTCCTATATATGCGGCAATGTCGGGTGTGGCAGATTTCCCGGCATCTTGATAAATACCGTAATCAATAATGACGTCGTACATCCCTTCGGGGACGATAATTTTATACCCCTTATCAAAAATTGCCTGCAAGGCATTTTTCAAATCGGTATCTGTAATTTTAGTGAGGTCATTCAGGATTTTTTCATTATATGGTTCCGGCGCTTTCTGAATTAATTTGATAAGTTCGTCGTCGACCATAACTCCCGCTTGTGTAATTGCAGCCATTTGATACGCTTCAAAAGCCAATATCATCTGATTGGCATACTCCGGAGATAGTGTGGACACAACCTGCTGCATTTTTGTGATTGCCGCTTTTTCGTTGCCAGCTGTTTTCAGCAGCTCTTGAAATTCTTCCAAGATAAGCTTTTGTCCCTCATCGGACGGAGACTGGACCGGAGATGACGACGGGCTGCTGCTCGTCCCGGCGCTCGGCTGTGCGGTTTCCGTGCTCGGCGTTGATGGTGCAATCGTATTTGACGGCGAGGCGCCGACCGTATCCTTATTGCTGCAGCCTGCTGCAAAGATCAGTGTGAGCAGTAAGCCGGCAGTGACAGCCACCCATTTCTTATGCATATTAAGTCCTCCAACATTTTTATATTCCATACAGATTATTAGACGGATTTTTTGTAAAATAGTTCCCGACCTTCATTATATCTTCACATCAATAATATAAACTTAAAATAGCTTAGAGGTAAAAATTAAACCGCAATGAATGGAGGTGATACTGTGATCGGACAAGCTATTGCGTCTTGTATCCACCAATGTGGCGCTCTCGGGCAGGAACTGGCTGCTTGCATCCATATGATGTTAGGCCTTCATTGATTTAGAGCCCTTATATTCATATACATCCCCAGCTGCAGACAAAGGCACCCAAAAAGGGTGCTTTTGTTGTTGAAACGCTCTTTTTACCACTCTTGCTGTACGACTGCATATTGGTGGTCTTCGCTGAAGCCGGGGCGATCAAAATAATTGGTGCCGCTGTTTCCAAAAGTCGTATCGACATTAATCCATCTGTTTTCAGCGGTGGAATGAATTTGATTCCATGCATGGTCGCCCCATTCGGTACCGCTATAACCCGCTCCAGTAATAAAACGGACCTTGACGTCTACAGCCCTGCACATCGCAATATAGAGGCAGGCGTAATCAAAACAGATACCGGTTTTCGTGCTGTACGCGTCAATCGCACCAGATGAAACGCTTGCGGAAGCCGCGGCGACAGCCGCCGCTTTTTCGTGATCATATGTGATATTCTGACTGATCCACACATAGAGCAGTTTTGCCTTCTCTTTTTCATTCGTTTCTTTTCCGATGATTTCTTCAGCAGCGGTGTCAATATCATCATTTGATTTGACCGCGTCGTCAAGCGTCATACCGTTGAAATAGCGGATAAGGTGAATATTTCTTTCTTCCAGTGACGCGGCTGCTTTATTAAAGGAATCGCTCAGGAGAACTGGGATTTTTTTTGCAAAATCGGAGTTCAAAATCGGTTTGAGTATGTTTTTATCGACAATCTGATATGCAGTTGACCTGCTGATCGCCTTTTCAATGATGGTATTGCTGTTGTAACTGGCGAAGAAATTAAGAAGCAGTGAAATAACAATAACGAGTATCATGGATTTCGGGAGCTCCCATAACCCTCCCAGTATACGTTTTACGGCACCGTTCATTTTACCGACCGACGTTGAGATTTTATTCGTAACGGGCACAATAACGTATCTGTAAAGCGGCAACGTGACCAGATACAGGATTCCGCTGATGACACATGTCATCAAAACCGCAATGATGATATATACCCAGATATCCTTCCTTGTCACAAGGTTATAAAGCGACGGAATAAGCGTATGCAGCGTTGTTAGTATCGGACTGCCGGTATCTGAAAGGAGCTTGCTTGTCAGATTGAACGACAGAATGACCGACACAAGGAAAACGACGCTGCTGAGCAGTGACGCCAAAGACCGCTGCATCCGATAACTGGAAAACGGGCTTATAATCCCTATAATGATAGGTATTATAAATAAGCCGATGATGATAACCGTTATAAAATCAAAATTCGTGAAAAAACTCATATATTCACCCGAATCAATCTTCTATTTATAAGACTTTTGCTGTCATAAGTCTTTTTTTACACCGAATTTTCAGTCTGATGATGATCCTTTAAAAATCCGAGAGAACTTTCAGCAATTCACAGGGCTTGTCAATAACGAATTCAGCTCCTTTTTGCTCCAAAACGGCTCTGTCGCGGAAACCCCAGGTGACGCCTATAAACTCCAGACCCGCTTTTTTTGCCGTTTCTACGTCGACCTCAGAATCTCCCACATAGACCGCCTGATTTGCGGCAGAACCTAATTCTTCAAGCGCTTTGAACACCGCATCAGGCGAAGGCTTTTTTAAAACGCCTTCCGATTCGCCGACTGCTGCTTTGATGAACCTGCCGAAATATTCACTGCACAGTGCTTTGACGGCCGTATCGAATTTATTGGATACAACGGCCATTTTGTAGCCTGCTCTATCTAAATCGCAGAGGAGCTCGTGAATACCGTCATAGGCCTGCGTCTTGTTTTGCATATTTGCCGTGTAATGGCTGCGAAATTCATCAAGGCAGGTTTTTAAGTCCAAGTGCTCCGTCCCGTCAGGAACCGATAATTCCATCAAGCGCGCCACGCCGTTTCCGACAAATTTCCTGACTTCCGCGACAGTCCTGGGCGGAAAGTCATAGCGCGCCAGTGAGAAATTGACGCTGTTCGTCAAGTCCTCAAGAGTATTAAGAAGTGTTCCGTCCAGATCAAATATAATCGTATCGTATTTTCGCATTAAGTATCCTCTGCACCTGTCATTTTCTAATTATTGCTGCTCATGAGTACCGAGAAACTTCGTTCAGCTTCTTTCTTCTGCGATGATGTCATTCTTTTGAGCTCAAGCGCATGCGTCGGGCATGTCAGTATACAGGGCGGGACGTACGCGGCCGGGTTTGCCGATCCTTCTCTATCCGACTGGCACATATCACATTTCTGCAGCATTCCGTCAATGCCGAATTGAGGTACATCATAGGGACATGCACGCAGGCATACCTGGCACCCCGTACATTTAACTCTGTTAAAAAGTACAGTTCCATCGGTGTCCCGTTTAGTGAGGGCGTTCGTCGGGCACGCGCTGACACACGCGGGTTCAGAGCAGTGCAGACACGATAATGATACCGACGAGCATGTAACGTTGGGGTATTCGCCGTGCCATATGTTCATAACGCGCCGCCATTTAACACGCTGTTCAGTCGCGCGCCACATTTTACACGCGCCTTCACAGCCGTGGCATTGAATGCAGTTTTCCGGATAAAAAACGAAACCCAATTGCATATCATTCATATCGGTGCACCTCCACCAGGGTCTGGCTGCTCATCGCGGTGATGAGCGGATCAAACGCTTTGTCAGGATCAACACTGTACATATTGTTAACATTCGCCCCGCCGTCAAGGATGGGCATATCGTTTAAGCCAAGTTCGCTGCAGCCCTGCCACCAGCCATGAAGAAGCATGACCGTATCGGGACGGATACCCGGATATATTTCCGCCTTGAGTTTCATCCAGCCGTGCGGTGATTCGACGATAATCCAGTCCTGATCCTTTATGTTCCGATCAGCAGCGGCGGAGGGGTGGATATGAAGCATGGGGTAAGGCTGAAGTTCCCTTAAGAGCGGTACATTTCTCTGCCAGGAGGCCGTATACATTTTTGAAGTATGATAATCCGAAAGGATAAGCGGAAATCTACCCGTGAGCTCAGGCGTGCCGGTCAGACTTTCTGGCGGCTCCCGCCATTGGGGCAGCGGATTGTATCCTTCTATCTCAAAAGTCGTGTTATATAATGCGACCTTCCCCTGAGGCAAATACGGCGCATGGTTTAATCTGGTGCTTTTACTCTGGAAAACCCGTGCGTAGTTTTCATACGCGCGGTTACCTCCGGGCGATTCATAGATCCTACCGGTCGGATACGCGCGCAGAGCATCAATCGTCATTCCGAACGGAGAGAGCATATCATTCTGACACGCTGTTACATTGCCGTCCCAGAAGTCGGCGCCGTATCCCATCCGCACGCCCAAATCGATAAAAAACGCATGGATGGATTTATAGTCACCGAGAGGCTCGATGACCTTGCTGCGCGCCATAATCCAATTGCCGCGCGACTCAAACGGGTGGTCGGATTCATATGGTGTTGTCGTGGGTAAAATGATGTCGGCAAATTGCATGTCGGCTGTGCGCATCACGTCAAGGACGACATAGAAATCAACCTTTTGGAGCGCCTCTACAACGCGTTTCGACCCGCGCGTACTGACAGCGGGCTGTGTTCCGGGTGCGATAATGGTTCGGACTGGATACGGCTTTTCGGTCAAAACACTGTCGAGAATCCGATAGTATGCCGAGGAAGTCCCTTCTAAAAACGGCTGAAATGGGATTGGAAATTCCGGTCCGACCAGCTTGTCGACCATTTCCTGCGTGTACCGTTCCGGAAGGTTGACTGATTTCGGAAACGGCATGCCGGGCGCACCGACAGGTGGTCCGAACACATTGCAGCCAGGTCTGTCGAGATGTCCGGTGACGGCCATCAGGATTGCGACGGCGCGTATGGCATCGTTGGCGGATGGGGTGTGCTCAACGCCGTTGCCCAAGTCTATTGCCGCGGCCTTCGTTCTGGCATAAAGCCTGGCAACCTCTATGATCTGAGTTGCAGGAACGCCTGTAATACGCGCGCCCCATTCTGGCGTGTATTGCTGAATATGTACCTTCAGTGGCTCGTAGCCGTCGCACCAGTTATTGACGAATGACTCATCAACGAGATGCTCATTGATAATGACGTGCAGCATCGATAAAGCCAGAGCCGCATCGGTCCCGGGACGCAGCGGTACCCAAATATCTGCAAAACCGACATCCGGCTCAACCGACGGCTTAATTGCTATTATTTTCGCGCCTCTGTGTTTGGCTGCTATCAAATCTCTCGCCGGACCCATTGCCGGTCCTGAGTAAATTGGCTGTCTCCCCCACAGGAGGATAAGGTCGCTGTTTTTGTAATCACATTGCGGCATACTCCCAAGCGTATAGCAGAAGGCAAATGCACGCTGCATGGCGCAGATTCCGCTATGACCGTAATTCGGGCTGCCGTGCGCGATTAAAAAGCGCTGTATGAATTCGCTGTATGATCGCCGCGCGGGAGAGAGGATCGCCAGGGTTTCGGGGCCATACTGCTGTTTTTGACTTATTAGTTTATCAGCAATTATACCGATAGCCTCGTCCCATGAAATGTCACGAAACACACCGTCGCCCTTCGCGCCTTTCCGGAGCATGGGTTTCTTCAGACGATCGGGAGAATAGACCCATTGCGGCGCTGTCTGCCCCTTGACGCATACACCGCCGTTGTTGACGGGCGATTCTGCCATACCGGCAACGCGCTTAAATATTCCATCTTTGACAAAGGCATATACACCGCAGCCGGCGCTCGGTCCGCACATGGCACAGAATGTCGGTACAGCCTGTTCTCCCGCCAAGCCTGCAGCGGCCTTGGCTTCATCAAAGGTATACCCGCATTGCGCCGGGCTCTGCATTGGTTGCATAAGACAGCATCCTTCCAAAAAAAGATTATCTTGAAACCGCCGGCCTGAGAAGCGCCGACTTCTTTATTTACCTTCGACTGCGTCTTCATCCGTCAGCAGGCTTATGAAGCTGCGCGCCTCACTGGAAAGCCGGTCGGTGCGCCAAGCAACGATGACGTGAGCGTTATTTTCAGACTCCGGAAGCGGAAAATATTTAATGTCATCATAGCCCAGATAACTGAACCGCCCGCAGATGCCCATACCCTTTCCCTGCCGGATATTATGCAGCAGCGTTTGAAAGTTCGGCACGAATTCCAGCGCTTTGGGCGTGAACCCCATCCTGCGGCACTGTGCAAAGGTATCATTTAAGTTGGATAATTCTTTGGGGATCGGCACTGTATAAAATATCTCGTCGTCAAGCGTATCGCAAATCAGCGCGTCATTCGACGCCAGAGGATGGCTTGCGGACATCGCCAAGAATCTCTTGAATCTTGATATGCGTTTATAGGATATATCCTGCATATCGACTATGGAAAAATCCTGTGTGAAAACAAGATCGGTATCACCGAATTCAAGTGACTGGCGCAGCTCCCTGAAATCGAACAGTGATTCGACCAGTACGACGTCGGGGTATTTGCTCTGATACAGCTTGACGAAGCTCTTCAGCCTGTCAAAGTCCGCCGCGGCATCATACGAGCTCGGCGCAACAATGCGCAGCTTTTTTCTCTGCGAAGAGCCGATGCTGTGCGCTGTTTTTATCACCTTGTTCATATTGTTGTACAGCGTTTCGAGATTTGAAGAAAGAAACGCACCTTCATTTGTCAGCGCCAGGCCTTGATTGCTCCTTGTAAAAAGCTGCAGTTCGACGCCTTCTTCAAATCTCTGCAGTGTTTTACTCAGCGCCGACTGCGTAATAAACATGGCGTCAGCCGCTTTGGAGAGGTTTAAATATTTCGCAACTGTCACGAAGGCTTCCATCTGCTGAAAGGTAATGTTATACATCGTTTCACCCTCCCCCGGTTATCCGAATTCAGCCTGATTTTCTTAATATTATAACAGACGAGGCTTTGAAAAACAACAGAACTCCGGTCGTTAAGCGCCGTGCAAGGCGTCGTGCGTCTATACCATTCCACCGATGTAAGAGCAGCGACGATATTTATGTTGTACAAATCCTTCAGAACATCATATATTATTCCTGTAAAATTTCATATTTTCTACGGTTATAATACGGCGCATTACATCGTCATCGCGATACTATTGTTTAGATAACATCATTTTATTAACCAAGGAGGAACGACTATATGAGGTGCAGAGCAGCACTCGTCACAAAGATGGGATTGGATGTCATCGTTGAAGAGGTAGAGCTGGCAGATCCGGGAGATTACGAAGTTCGGCTGAAGGTCATGACTTGCACAATCTGCCACAGCGATATTCACGCCTTTACCGGTGAGCACGGGGTTTATGAAGGACCCGGCATGGCAGGGCACGAGATTGCGGGAATTGTTGATATCATTGGATCTAAAGTGACATATGTAAAACCGGGCGACCGAGTTCTGTGCACAGAGGTGCGTCAGGGCTGCGGTCACTGTGACCAGTGCCTGCACGACCGCCATTGGTTTTGTGAGAATATTCCGCCGATGTCTTTCCGAGTACCAAGCCCGTACACGCGTTTAAACGGCGAGGTATGCATCCAGACATGCTCCGGTGCGAGCGGTTTTGCTGAGTATACGAACGCCCACGAAGCGATGCTCGTCAAGCTCGACGACGACATCCCGTTTGAAATCGGTTCCGCTTTGGCTTGCGGTTTTATGTCCGGCTTCGGCGCAGTGCTCAACAGATGCAAGATAAAACCGGGAGAGACCTTTGCTGTTATCGGCTGCGGCGGCGTCGGCTTGTCGGCGATCATGGGCGCAAAGCTGTCTGGTGCGATTCCCATTATTGCGATTGACACAATGGACAGCAAGCTTGAAGCCGCTGTCAAATTTGGCGCGACGCACACGATTAATCCCAAAAAGTGCGACACTGTCGAGGAAGTAAAGAAGATTACACGTGGTTTCGGTGTGGATCATTCCTTCGTGGCAGTCGCGGGGAAGGGAATCAAGCGCACATGCCTGGATATAACCGCCGGATATGGCCAGATGGTCGTCGTCGGTCACGAGCTGCCGGCCAATGAGATGATGGCTGATGTGTGCTACATGGAGTTTCTCCTTGGCAAACGTTTGACCGGCAGTGTCATGGGCGCTGTCACACTGCGGCGCGATATCCCAAAATATATGGACATGTACCGCAAGGGCATGATTGATATCGATGCTCTTTTGACACACCGCTTCACGCTCGATCAGATCAAAGAAGCGCTTGACGACTCCCTGAAGGGCGCGCTGAAAAATGTCGTTGTGATCGGAGGAGAGAAATAAGCATGGGTACATCAGTGCAACTAACAGATGAAGAAAAAAGAATGCTGCAGGGGGACAGTGGGATTATCCCGCAGGTCTGCATGCAATATCTTGTTGAAATGAGTGAAATTGCGGGCGCCCAGCGACTTGTCGACCTGGACGGTACGGGCGATTTGCATACGCCCGGGAATCAATTGTCGCCGTTTTATGGCTTCACACTGAGCGATCTGGAGGCGCTCGTCGAATCCGGCGCGCATTTTAAGATCCCGACATTCGCCAACAAATCACCCTTCCCCGAACAAGCGCCGATACACGGCTGGCAAGGCTGTAATATCTGCTCCTACCAGAATAAGGACAACAAGCAAGATGATCCCGCATTTCATGAAAAGGCCATGCACGAGGATTTTTATAAGCTCTACAGAAAAATGGGGATGATGACATCACACTCCTGCGCGAATTATCTCACCATGACCTATTTCCCCTCCATCGGCCAGCACTGCTCCTGGTTCGAGAGCTCGCAAATCCCCTACTGCAACGCTGTTCTTGGTGCCCGGACTAATTTTGACGGCACCTTTGCCACCTGCTTCTTGGGTAAGGCGCCTTACTACGGCATGCATATCACCGAAAACAGATACGGCACTGTTCTCGTCAAGACGGAACGTTTGATCCAGACAGATATGGAGTGGGATGTATTCGGTTATGCCGTTGGTGAGGATGTCCATTGCGACGTTCCAGTTCTGACGGGGACAGCGAAACCGACGACGACGCAGTTCCAAAAAATTAACTCAGCGATCCATACCGGCGGCGCAGTGAGCATGTACCATATTCCAGGCAGTACACCCGAAGCACCGACGCTCGAATGGGCTCTGGGCGGTAAAAAGCCAAGGCGCGAGACAATGATCGGGGATAAGGAACTGAGAAAAGCTTACGACACGCTGAACTTCCACACGACGGACATTGTGGACATGGTTTATCTCGGCTGTCCGCACCTGAACATTGTCGACCTGATGCTTCTGGCCCGAAGGCTTGAGGGGAAAAAATGCAGGATTCCGCTTTGGATCATGACCGCGCCGTGGCTGTACGATGTCGCAAAGAACCTTGGTTATGCCAAAATCTTCGCAGATGCCGGCGCGAAACTGATGGCCGGCGCGTGCCTTGCCGCAATGGGTGCCGTACCCGAGGGTGTCAAAAATGTCGCTGTCGACACAGCCAAGCAAGCCAACTATGTCACCGGATGCTATCCCGATGACGACAACAGGCTTCAGGTTTGCTACGGCACAACGGACAACTGCATCGACGCTGCCCTGACAGGCAAATGGCGCGGGGAATGGAAATAACGCGAAAAGCAAGCTTTTCGCGCTGATTTGTGTCGCCGCTTTGCGGCAATATGGAGGTTATTATGAGAAAGATTAGAATTTATGGACGCAAGGAATACGGCGGCTGCGCGGAAGCGGAAGCGCTCGTATCTCCGATGCCGCTCCAGGGGTTTGCAAACGTCAGTGCGGCAAGGGGCTATACGACGGAGCGGAACCACCCACTGTTTAAGGTATCTTACAAGGGAAAAGTACTCGTATATCCCTCGCCGCGCGGTTCGGGCGGATTCATGATTTATGGGTTCGGACCAAACAAGCCCGCGGCATTTGTCCATACTGTCGCCAGTCCAATCACCGTTTTGTGCGCGCTGTCTGCGCACGTCCCTTCCATGACCGATTTCGAAAGAGACCCGATGGAAGTCATTGAAACGGGCGACATGGTGCTGGTGAACGCTGACGAAGGGTATATCGAAATCACTAAAAAAGACTGATATTGAGGATGGCTTCGTGGATAATTTTATAGTTGAGCGAGAACAAAAAATAAAGATTTCCCAAGTGTGCGATGTGCTTGTCGCCGGGGGCGGCATTGCCGGCATTGCGGCTGCCTTGGCCGCAGCTCGGAACGGCAGAAAAGTCATTCTTCTCGAGCGAGAATTCGCGCTCGGCGGCATGGCAACGCTTGGCCTCGTCACGATCTATCTGCCGCTGTGCGATGGCGAGGGCAATCAGCTTGTCTTCGGTATAGGTGAAGAGCTCCTGAAGCTGTCCATCGAGCATGGGGCAGAGGCCAATTACCCGCAGGCCTGGCTGCACAATGGTTCCTTGGAGGAGCGGATAAAGAACCGTTATATTACACAGTTTAACCCGCACATGTTCGCCCTGAAGGCTGAAGCGCTGCTTGTATCGCTCGGTGTGACAATCCTGTATGGAACGCTTGCCTGCGCCGTTACCAAGGACGGCGATACAATCACCTCTGTCATCGTCGAGAACAAATCCGGGCGCTCCGCGATTGAGATACAGTCTGTTATAGACTGCACGGGAGATGCCGATATCTGCCATATGGCTGGGGCAAAGACTTCATTACACGAGGGCGGCAACGGCCTGGCGAGCTGGTACTACTATTACACTGACGTCAATCACGGCGGGGGTAAGGTATCACTGAAAATGTTTGGACTTGCCGATATCGCGCCGGGTCAAACGCCAGGCGCAAAACAGGAAGCGGACCGGTATAAGGCGAACAAGGTAGAGAGCCTTGATAAAAACGTCCGCTTCTCCGGCGTTGACGGTGAAGAACTCAGCCGCGCTGTTATTGCCGCGCACACCAAGATGTATGAAGATATCCTGGAGCACCGAAAAGCCGACGTCTCGTATGTCCCTGTCACAATATCCACAATCCCGCTCGTGCGGATGTCTCGGAGGCTTGTGGGCGCTTACACAATGGACGATACCCAAAGCCGCACGTTTATGGCAGAAAGCATCGGTATGACTGGTGATTGGCGCAAACGCGGGCCCGCTTATGAAATCCCCTTTGGAACGCTTTACTGCAACGAGGTTAAAAACCTGCTTGCCGCAGGGCGCGATATATCAGTCACAGACGCCATGTGGGACATCACCC
Source organism: uncultured Eubacteriales bacterium (assembly GCA_942492735.1). Lineage (GTDB taxonomy): Bacteria > Bacillota > Clostridia > Oscillospirales > Oscillospiraceae > Sporobacter. The sequence continues at coordinate 1,065,436 of OW818648.1, read as the reverse complement.
GTGTCATTCCGCCCTGTGCTGTTACAGGCGAGGCAGCCGGAACGGCGGCAGCCATAAGCAGCGACTTTTCTAAACTCGATATTGTCGCGCTTCAAAAGCGCCTGATTGCTCAAAATGTCAAGCTGCACATTTAGTCGCTTTATAGCCTGGAAACTATCTGATATTTGAATGATGATAAAGGAGAAACCACTGTGGCGAAATCGAAATTGACGCCAAAAGAGAATTATCTGCGGCTGGCAAAAGGTGAGCTGCCTGAGCATGTACCGCTTTTTACAATGTCATTTCCCAGCTATAACGGCGAAATTCCATGTAAGATCATGGGCCCGTCCTTATTTGACGAAACGCATATTACACCTGCGCCGACCGGCCGGCAAGATATATGGGGCGTCAACTATATCGCGAATCGGGAGACGAATTTTGCGTGTATCCCAGAACCGAATAATTACATCCTCGACGATATCACAAAATGGCGCGACGTCATCAGAAAACCGGAGATTGATGCGCATATCGATTGGGAGAAGATGGCGAAGGCGGATTTTAAGAGGGTCGGCCTCAACCGGGCAGAGGAGGCCGCCATGGGCGTCATCGGGCTCATGCCGTTCCAGCAGCTTATCGCCTTTATGGGTTTTGAAAACGGCCTTATGGCCTTTTATGAAGAGCCGGAGAGCGTCAAAGAACTCTTAAACTATATGGTCGATATCTATATGCCGATTATCCAGGCGACCGTCGACTATTACGCTCCGGATATTATGTATCTGCTCGATGACACAGCGACGAACAACAATCCGTTCATGTCACCCAGCATGTTCCGCGAATTCCTGAAGCCCGTTTACAAACGGCTGACGCAGCCGATTGTCGACAGGGGAATCCCGATTCAACTCCACAATTGCGGTCGCTGCGAGGATTTCCTTCAGGACATGATTGACATCGGAATTAAAGTCTGGGATCCCGCGCAGGTATCCAACGACCTTCTTGGGATCAAGAAAAAATACGGCCGGAGCCTTGCCATCGCCGGCGGCTTCAACTGGGTGCCGCCGAGCACCTGGCCGGAGGTCAGTGAGGAGCACGTCAGAAATCTTGTCAGAGAGTGCATCGACAAGTACGCGCCCGACGGCGGCTTCGCTTTCTTCGGTGCCGCTCTGGGACGGCATGGCGACGAGACCATCGCCCAAGTCAACAAATGGATCAGCGAAGAGTCCTTTAACTACGGCAGGGATTATTACATCAAATAGAGCCGCCACAGCAAAAACACTGCGCGCACCTATTGTGCGCGCAGTGTTTTTGCTGTGGGATCGCCTTATTACACACGTTTCTTCCATCGTGTTTCGTGCGCAATGAGGCAATCGGCATTGGGACATGCCGGCAGCACATCACTGTCGTTTACGAGATTGACCCTGTCGCTGCTGTAAACGCACTGATACGTACCTCTGCCCGGTTTCTCGCCCTTAATGAATGACATACGATTGACCCCCTTTCATAGACAGCTTAGATATCATAGGTATTTTACCCGTATAACATGGTACCTTAAACATATGTACAGAGGTATTCAATCAAGACGCATGAACCGTCCCCTCGTCTGGTATATCATAGAATTCTCTGCTATACGCGTACAGCTCGCTGATTGATGCCCATATCCGTTCCGGCTCTCTGTCGAAAAGTATGGCATAAAAACCGCCGCCTTTTCCATAGAGGTCAACCGTTTTCCGTATCATGGCGAGCAGCTCTTCGAGCGGCACATCATCGCCGGGAAGCAGCCCTTCAACACCTGTGTTAAATCCAATTTTGTCGCCGTATCGTTCTTTCATTTTCGGTATATTGACCGCGCGTCTTTGTATTTGCAGAAATTCAACATTGAGCTCTACTATATACGGGAGGAACCGCTCAATATTTCCGCAGCTGTGCAGTTCAAACATGACGCCCTTAGACCGGACATGCTCAACGATCTTTCTGGTCGGCTCGAGCACGATATCCTCCAGCATCTTCGCCGAGAAAAATGTATCACGCTCGGTGCCCCAATCGTCATGGTACGTCAGCATATCGATCGGATAAAGCGAATACAGCAGGTCAAACAGCGCGATGATATGCTCGGCGAAGCGGCCCAGGAAGTCCTTCACGGCTTCCGGCTCCACGGCGAGGGCGAGCATCCCCTCCGTATATCCACCCAATAAGGAGACAAGCCGTTCCGTACAGCCATGCCCGATATCGAGACGGAGCGCCTTAGCCGGGTTATGCAGGTTCCGCATAAAATTCGTTGCGGGGCCTTCAAAATCCCATTGGTCGAGAACCGGGAATTCGATAACGCTTTCCCACTTTGTGATGTCGTCCAGGAGCTTCGTCCCCGGCGTCAGCATTTCTCCGCCGGCCGAGGGCACCCATGTCCACGAGGCATTGAACCAATCGCGAAAAACACTCTGTTCTTTCGGGGGATTCCTAAACTCCGGGCCGAACTGCATTCCGCGCACACGCGTCGGGCAGAGCTCCGTCTTCCACAGCGTCTGCAGATCGCTGAGGGTATTGGGGACCCAGAGCGGACGCTCCCGCCGCGCCGCGCGCCTGAAATTCTCTGCCGGTGAAATAGGCGTTTGAAATATAGGCACGCTGATTTCGCCGCCGCCGTATAGCTGTGTTGTTTTCTCTATGGACATACCCGGTTCGAGGTAAGCAGGCCGCGGGTATTTCATGATCGTTTGCACCCCTTTACAGAAAAAGAGAATATGTATAATAATGGTCTTATACATTATCACCCAACAAAGCAGCATCGTCAATGCCGCTGGTTAACTTACTGATCTTAAACAAAAAATCCGCCAACCATTACGGTTGGCGGATTCTTGTGGTACGCCCGACTGGGTTCGAACCAGCGACCTTTAGAGTCGGAGTTGGGGTTTGGTTATTTTGCCTCGTGCTGTATAATTTCTCAAAGGCTTGCAAAATCTAGTCTTTTTTTCTTCTTATTTAACTTTATTTTGCCTCGTTTTAGATAATTTCATAAAAATAAACCCCAAATAAACCCCAGGAATCGAACGTATATGCATAATAATGGAACCTAACAATGCGATTTGATTGATAGCGTCCACCAGCTTATTCTTGAAGGTCGTTATATACGTCCGAATCAGGGCCAAGGCGACGGTCGTGATCCAACGCGTCAATATCCGAAATCTCTTCATTCGTAAGACTAAAATCGAAGATTTCCGTGTTTTCTCGCATTCTCGCAGGGTTCTTGGATTTGGGAATCGGCGTCATATTGTGCTCGACAGCCCAGCGAAGAGCTATTTGCGAAATGGTTTTGCCGTATTTATCACCTAGAATCTGCAGATAAGGATCATCAAGCAACACTTTGAAGTTTTCCATGGGGTATGGTATCAGTGGATCTCTCGGCCCACCGAGCGGGAACCAGTTGATCACGTGAATTCCCTCAGACTGGCAGAACTTACGTAGCTGTTTCTGTGCATAGTATGGATTGATCTCCAATTCGTTAACCATGGGTTTGATCGAGCAGACTCTAAGTATTTCATTGACATGATGCTCTTTGAAATTGGATAGGCCAATGACGCGCACCTTGCCATCTTTATGAAGTCTTTCGAGCGCGCTCCACGCTTCGGTATAAAGGCCGAGCGTGGGCATAGGGAAATGGATCATGTACATATCGAAATAGTCAAGACCCATAATCTTAAGGCTTCGCTCGCAGGCAGCAATTGCATCTTTGTAAGCGTGGCAAGCATTGGGAAGCTTGGTGCTGATGAACAGTTCGTCGCGCGGTATGTCCTCCGACCGGAGTGCGGCGCCAACTTCAGCCTCGTTGCCGTAGAATCGAGCATTGTCGAACAACCTGTAACCACATTTAATGGCGGCGGAGACACAGCCGGCGACGAGTTCCTTCTCAATAGCAGAAACGCCGAATCCGATCTGGGGAATAGAAATGTTTTCTCTGGAATTTTCAAGTTTTGTAGTTGGAACGGTATTTTGCATTTAAGTGCACCCCTTTCGTATCAGTCAGTTTGATATTAGGATAAACGATTCTGTTTGCTTACTCAATATGAAATTCGTAATCATAACATAACTGAATTGTTATACCATAATGCCATTGCATTCCTATATCTAATGTGATTTAATTTATGCATTATATATCCGCATCGTGTTTAAAACGTGAAGACGGAAGGAGTTTAACGGGACGAACGCCCGATACTTTATGAATACAGTACAACTGGAATATTTCATCACAGCGGCGGAATGCGGAAGTTTTTCCCGAGCGGCCGATCGGTTTTTTATATCTCAACCGGCGATTAGCAAGCAGATTCATCTTCTGGAGGAGGAATGGGGTCTTACTCTGTTCCACAGGCGATATCGTTCCGTATCCCTTACTGAGGCCGGCGAGCTGATGATTGAGCATATTAAGCGAGCCAGCAGAGCGCTGCAGAGCGCGCTTGATCACGCGAAGCAACTTGAGCAGACTCCCGGAAAACAGTTTTTTAGCATCGGACTTTTTGAGAACTCCGATCTGGGAAATCTTCATAAAATCGTTAAAGAATTCTCGGTTGCCCAGCCAGATGTCGCATTCAGCATTGACAAAAATAACTTTGTTGCGCTCAACGAAAGTCTGAGTGCCCAGAGTTTCGACCTCATCGTTACTTTAGAGCATATGATTCTCGATAAATCCATCGTTGAGACGAGGACGCTGCTTACTGCAAGATATATTGCATTTTTGTCAAAAGGACATCGTCTGGCCTCGAAGCCTGATTTGAATTTCTCAGACCTTTGTGAAGAGCGTTTTTTTATTCCAACCTCAAAGAACAGCCATCTGACTTATAATACCTGCATGAACATCTGCCTTGCACAAGGCTTCACAATGCAAAACTTTAGAATGGTTCCAAATATCGAAACGGCAATTATGGCCGTACGCATGGGCGACGGTGCTGTCATACTAGATGATCAGGTCGTTATTCATCAGACGCCGGATCTGATTTCAATTCCGACGAGTTTATATTCCCCGGTCGTTATGGCATGGCTAAAAAATAGCGACAATCCTCTGATTCCTCTAGTTGTTCAGAATATTCTGGACAATTACGCGCAGGGATAGAGAAACATGTTTATAATTATACGCTTATAACTTTTTTTGGATTGTGTTTTTCAGGCGGAGCTCTATTATTTAATGTATCAACCTCGACTTATATTTAGCAATAAGAAATATTTCTGGGCTGTAGATATTTTAAGGAGTGGGATAATGCTCGCATTATGCAACGCATCCGTTATTGACGGTACGGGAGCCGGTCCAATCACGAATTCCACAGTGATTGTCGAAAACAAAAAGATCATTTACATGGGTACCCACATATCTATCCCTGAAAAAGCGCAGGTCATTGACTTGACGGGGCACTTTCTGCTTCCGGGATTTTCGGATGTCCATACACATATCGGCGGTACGGCTCGGTTAGACCGCCCCTCCCACACTGGGCGTTTTATTTCCTATGACTATGCCGAACACAGAGAAGCGGCATTGAACTGGGGTATAACATGCCTAAGAAGTGCCGGAGATTTTGTGCCGGACATATTCGACATCCGCAACGCCGCAAACTCCGGCAGGATACGATCTCCACGGATCATCGCCGCAGGACGGATGATGCAGGCTCAATTCGGCCATCCCGGATACACTGTCCTGTTTCAGGATCCTCAAATTATGCAACATGAGCTTGTCTTTGTCGATGAAAATACGAACATTGAGGAAGAAGTAAAAAAGCTGGTTATGGAGGGCGCCGACTGGATTAAGATGGTGATCTCCGAAAATAACTTGATGGGTTATCCAAACAAAGTCCCGAAGCTTACCAACAGGCAGCTCTGTCGGATAGCTGACGCGGCGCACAGTTTGGGAAGGCCCGTTATGGCTCATGTAGACCACATCGAGGGTATTAAGGACGCGCTAATTTGCGGTGCCGACACGATAGAGCACACGCTCAATGCCGCGACCCCGGAGCATCATGAAATGACGGACGAGGTGCTGAAACTACTGACATCAACGGATGTATGGGTTGTACCGACCATGATCGCCACAAAATATCATGATGGCGGCGTTAAAAACGCTCCGCTTTCATATCCCAGTCTTAAAGAAGCTGTTCGTCGAATGATTGAAGCGGGCGTCAAGCTGGGCGTGGGGTGTGATTCGGGCATTCCTTTGATTCCTTACGGAGAGTGCCTCCATGAAGAAATGGAATTGCTTTGTGAAGCAGGTATGAGCCCAATCGCCGCAGTAACAGCGGCGACTGGCGGAAATGCAAAACTGCTGCGAAAAGATCATGAATTTGGAACCGTCGCGCCTGGACAAGCTGCCGATCTCGTCATTCTAGGCGGAAATCCGCTGGAGAACATTCGCTCTACGCGTGATATATGCATGGTTATAAGGGACGGAGCGATCGTGGTTGACCGTTTCCTTAGCGGTGAATGACCGGTCTTTACAAATATTACAACCAGGATGTAAATTAAGATTCATAGGATGTGATGAAATGTGGAATCGGGATTTAACAATAATCGACAAATGCGACGCAATAACGAAGAGATTGAAGTTGAGGACGGGCCTGAGGAGGGAGACATCATGGCATTTGAACGGTATTCTCGTCAAATAGATATACCTGAGATCGGCAAAGAAGGGCAGGAAAAGCTCGGTCGTCGCTCCGTCCTCGTCATAGGCGCAGGCGGTCTGGGCTCGACGCTTTTGTACTGTCTGGCGGGAGCAGGCGTGGGCCGAATAGGATTTATTGACGGTGACATCGTGAGCATGTCCAATTTGAACCGCCAGTTTCTGCATTTCGAAAGGGACATAGGAGAACAAAAGGTGCTGTCAGCTCAGGAGAAGCTCCACGCCTTTAACCCCACTCTGATTTATGAGCCGATTTATGACATGATAGACAGGGATAACGCGGAGAAGTACATCTCGGGTTACGACATCACTGTACTGGCAGTTGACAACATCGAACTACGCTTCATTGTGAACGAGGTATGCTGCAGACTGACAAAGCCACTTGTTAACGGCGGGGTAGACGGTATGTCGGGCATGCTGAATCTTATCCTTCCAGGCAGGACGGCATGCCTGCGCTGCCTATATGACGAGGAAGCACTTCCGAATGACCGACCGTCTTCCTTCGCGCCGGTTGTTGCGACGATATCCGCCCTTGCGGCGCAGCTGACCATACTGGTGCTCCTTGATATAGCCCTTCCGCCGTTTGACAAAACACTTTTTTTTAGTGGGATTGATGTGTCATGGCACAGTGTTAAAGCGGATCGTCAGCCTGGATGCCCGGCATGCGGTTCCATACGTTATTGAAAACGCCCGTCCTGGTGATATACTTATTTTACAGTTGCGATGCAGGAGGTTGTTATGCCTATAAAAATGTATAATTTCGGATATGCGAAAGATCTGCCGAGGATTATTGAGATTGACAAATCCGGCCTCGATGTCGCAGGTCTTTTAGATTGTCTTGAAACCGAATATGGATCAAAAATCAAGGGGTTGGTGGTCAAATCCGGGGAAATTGACACTCGAACCAGAATTGCTGTCAACGGTAACATTGTTTTCAAACTGAACACGCCGATACCGGACGGTGCAGAGGTATTGATATCCAACATCATGGCCGGCGGTTGAAATTTCAGGAGAATCAACAAATAACAAAGAGCGGTATCAGACACAATCGTCAAATACCGCTCTTTGTTTTGCTTTCTGGTTATGGTTTTATTCCTTGATTTTCCGTGCGTCATTTTAGGAAATAAATCTGCTGTCAGTCGATGTGCGGCGCTTGTGCCCAGTATTTCATAACGAGATCCTTCAAACCAAGACTTTCAAGCTTGTTCTCGCTCGGCATACAAGTCACCGGGTCTATATCCATGGCTTTAAAGTACATGTCAAAGTACTTGTCAACAGGCGGAGAGATGCCTGCCGTCGAGCCTGATGTCAGCGGGGGGATGCCGACGACACGGTCCTTGAGGCGGAACTCAACATTAGGCCGGAGGCCTTCTCGCAGATTGAAGATATGCCTTATGTCCTGAATGCGTTCACCAATTAAAAGGGCTTCATCCACATCGAAGTCGTCCCATCCAGTTATGGCGCGTGTTGTATCGATCAGGGGGTAATGTAAATAATTCCCGAGTACAGCCAATATGCAGCAGCCCAGACAGTTTAAGTAGTGAATCCAGGATGAGAGGTATTTTTGCGACTCGCCCTTCGTGTCGTCATCAAAATCGTACATTCTCTCGGCGACGCTCTTCAGAAAAGGAAATTTATCATACAGCTCCCAACAGCCGAAAGCGTGCTCGATATAGCCGAGAGCACCCTGATTATGCCGCCCTGGTCCAGCGTCGGTCGAATAGCTCAGAGAGAAGCCCGGCCACTTGCGTGGGTCGTGCATCGGGAGCTCGATACCGCCGGCGTCGGTGCGGAACGCTTCAGAGCCGCGGCCGAGCCTTTCAGACGCCCTTTTCATTCCATCGCATAGCAGGTCACCCAAAAAGCCCTCGCGATAGGCCATTCTCCGGAGCAGCTCCCTGAAGACCGCGCCGTTACCCCAGCTGAGGTCGAGACCGTCCAGCTCTTCCTCGGTAAACAGACCGTGTTCATTGCACTCCATTGCCCAGGAGATGGTGCTGCCTGCCGAAATGGTATCCATTCCATATCTGTTACAGTCCTCGTTGGCCTCGAAAACAGATGTCAGGTCTTTGTTCATGCAGTTGCTGCCGAAGGCACCAATCGTTTCGTACTCGGGGCGATGCGTCTCGAATTTCTTTCCGTCGCGGTCCTTGACATCCAGAACCGCGCCGCAGGCTGCGGCACATTGTGAACATGCGTATTTTTTCTTTCGAAACGGTATGTACGCTTCTCCGGAGAGCTTCATCGCGTCGTCCAACGTGTAGTTATTCTCGGGCGCAGTCGATTTCCAGTTTTTAACTGACGTATCGTTCAAGCCGATAAACATCTGATAGACACCACTGGTGCCGTAGTCGGCGAGAGAGGTCTGCCAATATTCCTTGGCGTCAGCAACCATGCGCTTGCAGACCGCATCAAGCTGATCTGGGTGGGCGATCGGTACTTTGAATGTCCCGCCGCAGGCTAGAGCCTTCAGCCTTTTTGAACCCATAACGCCGCCCATTCCCATACGCCCCGCTGCACGGCCCTGATCAGTAAAAATACCGGCCATTGCGCTCAGGTTTTCTCCGGCCGGTCCGATCGTTGCAATCTGATATCCCTTCCCAAGCTCTTCTCTGAGGTTAGTCTCTGTATCGCTTGCGTTCAGGCCCCACACATGCGAAGCGTCATGGAACCTGACGTCACCGTCATAAACGGTGACATAAACCGGCATTTCTGAGATATCCTCAAGAAATATCATATCAAATCCGCTGGCCTTTAAATACGGGCCGAATTTTCCCCCACAGTTGCTCTCACCCCATCCGCCTGTGGCGGGTGATTTGGCGATAACCTGAAATCTTCCTGCCCCATGCGCTCTCGTGCCGGTTAAAAAACCAGCGGCGAAGCCAAGAATGTTATCAGGGCCAAGGGGATCGATTCCCGGCTTCATGCGTTCATAATATATCTGGGCGGCCATGCCGTAGCCGCCCAACCACGTCCTATAGTATTTCTCGTTAGGACTTTCTATGCGCCAGGTCCTATATTTAAGATTTATAAACAGCAGTTTACCCATAAATCCGCCAGCCATAGTTGGATTCTCCTTTGCCAGACAGCACACTCAGGCCGAATGTTAAATATTTATATAGGCGAGCATATTGGTTATACCAGACAAGCCTCAAAGTCAAGGCTCAGCCAGCCGGCCAACTCGCGTGCGTTGCTTTCAACATCAGCGGGGAGATTGAGTCCCTGCGTAACGGCATTCGAATGGCGTTCCCACTCCATTTCACCCGGCAAATAGATATGATCGCTGCCAACGGCCTTTGGCGATTCCGAAATCTCTTTGATCGCATCTTCCATCCGTTTTCCGAAAAGAACCGGGTCCATGATCGTGCCGACATCAATAAACTGGAACATCTGGCTATACGGGCAGATCGTCGGCGCACTTTTTATCCACAACGGGATGTCCAGGACCACGCCGCCGCTGATGATCGACGTTAAGACTTCAATGAGGAAAGCAATGCCGTAGCCTTTATGACCACCCATCGGATACAGCGCCCAGTTGGTGTTCGGGTCGTTCGTCGGGAGACCGTTTTCATCGACGATTGAGCCCGGGGGCACCTGCTCGCCGGCGGTTCTTGCTCTGTTTACTTTCATGCCCGCGATATTGCTCGTCGCGATATCCAGAAAAACGGGCGGATACGCGCCAGAAGGTACCGCATATGAAAAAGGTGAGTTCCCGATAATGCCGCCTTTTCCACCCGGAACCGTCATGGTTTTTGCAACGTTGCTGGCAGTCAGCGTAATAAAGCCTTTTTCCGCGCCTTCCACGGCATACACACCGCAGGCGCCGTAATGGCTGCTGTTGCGGACGGTGACATACGACAGACCGGCTTCTTTTGCTTTTTTCATGCCGATTTCCATAGCAACCTTGGCATTGTAGAGACCCATGCCGTTATTTCCGTCGATGACGGCCCATGCCAGGCCTTCCGATACCACTTCCGGACGGGCGTCCTTAATAATACCGCCGGCTTCAACTTTTTTCATGTAAGGCAACAGATTAAGCGTGCCGTGAGAGTATGTGCCAAACATATCTGTGCGGACAAGATAATGGGCGGTAGCATCGGCTACTTCTTTGCTGAGCCCAGCATTCACGCAAGCCTGCGTGCAGAAGTCCATGTATTTTTTGTGATTTACTCTCGTCATTTTTAGATGCTCCTTTTTCTAAATTCCGTTGACAATATCGTTTGGGCGTTTGCCATTGAGAGCAGCCTCGATATTTTTATACGCTTTTGCGTATGAACGCTGGAAGGTTTTCGCTGTAATTCCGCCAATATGCGGAGACAGCGCTACTTTTGCCCGGATATCCTCCGGCAGGCGAATAATCGGATTATCAGGCTGCACGGGTTCAGGCGCCAGCGTGTCGGCGCCAAATCCACCCAGCCTTCCGCTTGCTAACGCGCTGCAGACAGCCTCTTGATCCACAAGCTCGCCTCTGGCGGTGTTGATCAGAATTGCACCCGGCTTCATCATGCGGAGGGTTTCCTCACAAATTGTTTTTTCAGTATCCGGACGAACCGGTAAATGAAGGCTGATGATGTCACATGTTGACAGAAGTTCCTCCCTGCTCAGGGGCTGCGCATGGTAACGTTCGGGATCAGGAATGGGATGCGGCTTGTAGTAATAAATGCTGCAAGAAAAAGCGGCTAATCGTTTCGCGACTTCTTTACCGATGGCGCCTAAGCCAAGCAACCCGACAGAGCATTCGCCAAGCTCCGTCAGCCCGTTTTCAAAGCAGCGCCCCTTGAATTCTCCCTGCCGTGCAGAATAAACCATTGCCTCGCCTTCATGGTATTTGCGCAGAACCGCCAGCATGAGCAATATGGTCTGTTCGGCGACAGCTTCGGCGTTAACGCCGGCATTGTTGCAGACGAAAATTCCGGCATTTTTGGCGGCTTCAAGATCAATCCTGTTGTATCCAACGCCGAAGGAATGGATGATCCTCAGCTGCGGCATCTTTAACAATATTTCTCCCGATACTGGAATCATAGGATCCACCAAGACGGCCTCAGCGCCTGTATTCACGAGCTTGTCAACGCCGGCACCGGAGCTCCCAAGTTGAATAAGCTCCCAACCGTCAGGGACTTTAGGAGAATATTTGTCAAAATTTGATTTGTCTATCAGTAATGCAACTTTCATACGCTTCCTCCATCGTTTCGCGGTGCAACCATTTACGTCTATCAAAAGCAATAACCACACTATTTAGTGTTGATGAGACCTTTGATCCAACCTATCGCTAAGTATAAACACCCTATTGTTAAAAGACAATCTACCCAAAGCTATCAATTCATTACTTTAGGTTATGGAATTGACCTGACGGGTTGACTAAACGCACAATAGGTAATAAAATAAAAGCGAAGATATGTTCAAAATCCCATGAGAAAACCCTTGCTTCGCAAAAGAGTTAAGCGTTGGTTTCTGATTGATGCGCATTATCTGGAAGGAAGAATATAGATGACGCTTGTACAATTGCAGTATTTTGAAACTGTCGCCAAATGCGGCAGTATGTCAAAAGCAGCTGAAAAACTTTTTGTGACGCAACCAGCAATTAGCAAGCAGATTATGCTGCTTGAACGCGAGTTAGGTATCACACTTCTGAATCGAAGCTATAACAGCAACAGTCCGACCCCCGCAGGGAAGATCATTCTCGAGCATATCGCCTTAGAAAAGAATGCCTTTGCCGCTGTCATTGAAAAGGCCCGCCTGGTTGACGGCGTTAAGTTTGCAAAAATGTTCAATGTAGGGATATTAGAGTCTGCAGACATCAAAAATTTTACACTGGGCATTAATCAATTCTCGCGTGATAACCCAGATGTTTTTATAAAGCTGGAAGAGCTTAATTTGGCGTCTTTAGTATCCGGCCTCATATCGAAAAAATTTGATTTGATTATTACCTTGGATTATTCCATCCGAAGCACGCAAGATATTCAAGTAAGCGCATTGACAAATGCGCAGCATGTGGCTTATATTTCTCAAGATCACATGCTTGCTTCCAAGCCGGATTTATCCTTAAGCGACCTTAATTCGGAATGTTTCTATGTCCCGTCAGTAGATAATAATGTACTCAACAGCGACTTCTTGAAACACATATGCGCTGCATATGGATTTACACCAACAGAAATCATTGCGCTTCCCAATATCGACTCCGTTCTTTTGGCGGTACAAATGGGGTTTGGTGCGGCGGTGCTGGACGATCATATTGCGCTAAAAAGCAACAACAAACTCGTGAGAATTCCCACGAATGTTTACTCAGCCGTTGTATTTGCCTGGCGCAAAAACGATATGAACCCCAATATACCTATTTTCATACAAACAATATTAAGTATGATTTCACATAACGATACACCTGACCCTCCTTGCCCGTAGCCTTTTCGTCAAAAGAACCAGATCCAAATCATTGCATTCTGACAATAATAGCCTTATTTGGGGCTGTTATTGTCAGAATTTATTTGTGCCCCAACCGGTGACCACTTGTGCAACCACACGAATAAACATAAGTGCCTAAAATTCATATTACTATAATTTTACGTATGACGATTTTTATAGTGTTTTGTATTATAATTTTATTAACAAGACAAATTTATGGTGATTTTGCAATTTGTGAGAGTAGAGATACACGATTATTGTTTTTAAAGGGGGTTATTCAATGAATCCACAGACGAAGTTCAAGAACGTTTTTCAGCCGATTAAGATCGGGAAGGTCACTCTAAAAAATCGCATCGTGGCGCCGCCAATGATGTCTGGACTTGGGACCGTTGAAGGGCAGATAACACCGGAAGTGATAGCATATGCCCGAAGGATCGCCAAATCTGGAGTGGCGCTGGTGACGATGGGAGAAACCAGTATTGACCTGGACCGTTCGCCTGACCATGTTCACGGAACAAATATCGGTTCTGATGCTTTTATCCCAAGATACACCGAGCTAGTTGAAGAGATTCACCGTTATGGTGCGAAGGCATCGATTGAGCTTAACCATCCCGGAGCATTGGCTTTTCCCTTGTTGTTGAACGGGAAATCACCGATCTCGCCGTCTCCGCTTCCGGAATATATTAACCCGGTGTTCAAGGACAACCCGGTTGAAGTGATGGATAAGGCCATGATGAAGCAAGTCATTCAGAACTACGTTGACGCTGTAGGTCGTTGCGTGAGAGCCGGCTTTGATATGGTGATGATTCACGCCGCGCATGGATGGTTGCTCGCACAGTTCCTGTCACCGTCCTTTAATCAAAGGACCGATGAATACGGCGGAAGTCTAGAGAATCGGACAAGGTTTCCTTTGGAAGTATTAAAGGCCATACATGAGGCACATGGCGACAATATTGCAATTGAATTGCGTGTTTCCGGCGCGTCACGAGTGCCCAAAGAAATTTCCGGCGGGGAATTGGAAATCGACGATCTGCTCGTCTTCCTGAAAGAAGCACAGAAATACATAGATATGGTTAATTTTTCAGCCGGCTTCTTCCCATACCAACTTAGCCTTCAATATATGATTGCTTCTTATTACCATCCGCATATGGTCAATGCCGAATTTGCCGCAAAAGCGAAAATAGTATTGGATATTCCGGTGAGCGCCGTCGGAAGTTTCGTAACGGTTGAAGAGGCCGATGCGTTTATTGCCCAGGGTAAAGCTGATGTCATTGCGATGGGCAGAGCCAACTTAGCCGATGCGATGACTGTTTTTAAAGCAGCGCAGGGGAGGGATGATGAAATCCGCCCCTGCATCAGATGCTCCTACTGTGGAGGCCGCAGCGAACCGCCGTACTTCAGGCCTGTACGTTGCACTGTGAACCCGTTTATTGGACGCGAATTGGAATATCCAAGCATTCATGCCGCAAATGTCAAGAAAAAAATCATGATTATCGGTGGCGGACCGGCCGGTATGGAGGCAGCCCAAATTTGTTCGCAGCGCGGCCATGAGGTTGTGCTGTATGAAAAGTCGGATAAACTTGGCGGGTTGCTGCATACGGCGTCTTCGCTGCCGTTTAAATACGACATGCGCAGGTATGCAGAATGGATGGTGAAAACTACCATGAAATGCGGCGCGCGTATTGTTTTAAACGTGGAAGCCACGCCGGAAATTATCAAAAAGGAACGCCCGGATGTCGTTCTGGTCGCTATTGGAGCCGTTCCTGCCAAACCCCCGATTCCGGGAATTGACGGCAAAAATGTTTTCTGGGCCGGAGATGTGAACACCGGTAAGGTCATGACCGGGAAGACGGTCATTATCGCCGGCGCTGGGCTTACGGGAGCCGAATGTGCCGTTGCTCTGACGGAAGAAGGCAAGAACGTCACACTGGTGGATATGATTCCGCCGGAGGATTTTGTGAAAGATGGATCCAGTATGGTTCATATGGCTTTAACGGTGAAGTACAGCACATTAAAAATACCTGTCTTATTTAATTCCGTCATTACGGAAATGACGGAAAGCGGGCTTAAATATACAGACAAGGACAATATTCAACATGAAATCACAGCGGATACTGTCATTAATGCGCTGGGCATGAGTGTTGAGAAACAAAAAGTGGAGAATTTGCTGTCGGTAGTTCCTGAAAGTTACGAAATCGGGGATTGCTCCGGTAAAGCAATGAATATCCGTAATGTAATTCTTGACGGGTTTTCGTGGGCGATGGAGGTATAACAACGATCAAGACATAATTGAGGTGCTCATGGAGCCAGTCAGAAAGGAGACGACAATGGCAAATCTTTATCCGAACATTATCGCCCCTGTCCGTGTTGCGGGGCATCTTTTAAAAAACAGGATTATTTCAGGTCCGTCCAAAATTCATTCTTATTCCGAGGGACAGCTCTATCCGACAGAAAAGAGCATTCGCTATTTTGAAGACAGGGCAAAGGCCGGCGCCGGTCTCGTAGCCTGCGCCGGTGTCACCATAGGCCTGGCTGAGAATAACGGTGTAAGGTGCAGCTGGGATGTCTTTACACCCAACCACACAAATCCTCTGTGTGAAATGGTGGAACGTATTCATATGTACGGCGCGAAATGCGCCATGGAGCTCCCCGGCGAATTCCCCGACGGGTATACCGTAAGCGACGGCTGCTCCATCATGGGGACGTCTTCCATAGGCCGGGAGATCCCCAAAGAAATGATGGAGAAGTTCAAAGAGGATTACATCAACACCGCCGCGGCCATTATGAAATGCGGCTTTGACGGGGTTTTGCTCCACATTGGCCACAGTGTTCCGCTTGCCCAGTTCCTATCGCCGCTGACAAATAAACGCTCGGATGAATATGGCGGTTCTCTCGAAAACCGCTGCCGATATCCTCTGGAACTTATTTCAGGTGTACGCAAAGCAATTGGTAAAAACGCGATTATTGAGGTCCGCATTTCTGGAATTGAGTTTGCACCCGGTGGTATCGATCTACAAGAAGGCATCCGTATCGGCGAGATACTTCAGAAGGATATCGACATTCTGCAGGTTTCCGGCGGCATGCACAATCCTGACTACATGACGGTTTGCCACCCCTGCGGTTTCCTGCCCCCAAATGCAAATGTTCACATAGCTGAGGCTTTTAAAAATTCCGGGAGAATTACCCAATGCCTTATTTCCACTATTGGGGGATTTGGCTGTATAGCAGACGCCGACGCTGTCATCGCTGAAGGCAAGGCAGATTTTGTCGTTGCCGTGCGCGCGTTCATCGCTGATCCCGAATGGGTCAAGAAAGGCATTACCGGTAAACAGGAGGAGGTATGCCCCTGCGTTAAGTGTATGCGTTGCCATGATTCTTCCGTTTATCAGCACCACTTTATCTGTACCGTCAATCCCCGCGTTGGTATAGAAGAAGCGGCCGACAGATTTCCCGAAACAGTCTTGAGCAAAATAGTCGCCGTTATCGGCGGCGGCCCCGCAGGTATGCAAGCGGCTGTTACCGCGGCAAATAGGGGACATAAGGTGACCCTTTTTGAAAAAGGTGATAAGCTCGGCGGCAAACTGAACTTTGCCGATTACGTCAGCTTTAAGTATCCTCTCGCTCATTACAAGAACTGGATGATTCATCAGGTGGAAAAAGCCGGAGTTGACATTAAGCTGAATACTGAAGCTGCTCCCGACATGGCAAAGGGATTTGACGCAGTTATCGTCGCAATTGGCTCTGAACCCATTGTCCCGCGCATTCCCGGTGTCGAAAACGCCAAGCTTGCAATCGATATCTACGGCCATGAAGACGCTCTTGCGGATTCAGTTGTTATTATCGGCGGCGGCGAAATAGGTGTTGAAACGGCGCTGCATCTTGCCGGTTCGGGCCGGAAGGTCACGATCCTTGAAATGCAGTCTGAGCCTGCGCCCGATGCGTCCCCAACACACCGTGGTGAGCTTTTGTTTGAGTTGAGAAAACAGACAAACATAGAAATTATATTAGGGGGCCGCTGTACAGGTATGGGAAAAGATGTTGTCATTTATGAAAAGGATGGCAGCATCAATAAGATTGAAGCGGGAAGCATCATCCTTTCCGTTGGCATGCGAGCGCTCAGTGATCTGGCCGACAGCTTTATTGGACTTACCGACGAATTCGCAGAAATCGGTGATTGCTTTAAGGTCGGTCCTGTCGAAAAAGCAACGAAGACCGGCTGGTATGCCGCAATGCAACTCTGATTTAAGGTACGCACTGCTCTCGTGATATATCTCCAAATTACTCGTAATAACTAAAGGTTATACGATTATTACTAAACGTCTATTGAATTAATGTCGGGGTATAGTAAACTTGTATAAGTTGATATTTGTCGACATGCATTAATCCGAATAAGAAGGTTATTGGCTTTGTCTATTCAAATATCAGAAATACTGCTGCAAAAAAGAGGTATAGTGGCAATGCAAACAGTACATTCGAAAACTAAAAACATGCAGGGAAAAAAGAACAATCCCGTCGTATCACTTGTGGTCATATTTGCGGTAATGATATCCCTATTCGTAATATTCAACTTTATCACTGGAGGGAAGTTTCTTACTGTATCTAATGTCGCTGTAATATTTTCACATGCCATATATCCGACCTTTATCGCCTGGGGGCTTGTATTCCTGTTTGCCTGTAACTATACCGACTTATCTATCGGCGGCGTACTGGTTATTGGAGCATTTGCTGTCAACATGTTCGGTAACTGGTGGGGGTATCCCGGTGTTATATTTGGCGGTGTTGCAGTAGGGGCTATACTCGTTTTTATAAACTTCACCATTTTCGCTTATGCAAAGATTCCTTCGTGGATCGCCGGCATAGCTTTGGCAATGATTTACGAAGCCTCCGCTGTTGCCTTGAAGGTCAACCCAGTAACGAAGCCACTGGTTGATGTGCAGCTTTCAGAAAATTTTAGAGCATTGGGCGTGTTGCCGTATAGTGCTCTCATACTTGTTGTTGGCTTTATTGTAGCTTATATTATCTACAACAAAACCACGATCGGTCTTAACATCAGAGCCATGGGCAGTAATGCAGCGGTGTCTAAGGCCCTGGGTATCAATATTCCAAAGACACTGCTTGCAGTTGGCGTGATATGCGGTGTGTTTATTGGTATAGCCTCTTTTTTGCAAGAAAGCTATATTGCGCAAATGCAGGTTAAAACAGGATTGACGAGCATGTACTTAGTGTTCCAACCTATCGCAACAGTTCTTTTGGCGCAGATAATGCAGAAAAAAATCAATATAATAACTGCTGTTCCGATATGCGCATTTATTATATTTTCCATATTTAACCTATTAACCATCTTGGGTATTCCTTCCGGTACATTGCAAGAAGCCGTCTTGGGTTTCTTTGTGATTGCATTCGGCATGATCGGTCAAAAAGGTGTCAAGGGAGTAATAAAATGAGTACAAACGAAACAATTCTGGAGACAAAAGGTTTAAATAAATATTTCGGCCAAACAAAAGCAAATATCGATATTGATTTTAGTTTGAAAAGGGGCGAAGTAAGAGGTTTAATCGGAGAAAACGGATCGGGAAAATCAACCTTGATATCTCAGATAGCCGGAGTTTGTCTGAAAGATTCAGGTACGATGATTTTAAACGGTAAGAATTACAGCCCCAGTAGCCCTGTGGACGCCAACGAAAGTAAAATATCAATGGTTGTACAGGAATTAGGCATTATCAGCAGTTTGCCGGCTGGAGTCAATATCTTTCTGGGAAGAACAAAACAATTTGCAAAAGGCGGCATCATAAGTCTGAAGAAACTTTACAAAGCGGCAAATGAGCAGTTTGAAAAATGGGATCTGCCACCAGTATATTTAGATCAATTGGCGGACGGGCTTATGATCGAAACAAGAAAAATGATAGAGCTGGCTAGAGCATTATCAGTTGAACCTGATATCCTGATTCTGGATGAAATAACACAGTCGTTGTCACACAATAACAGAAAAAGACTTATAGAGCTTATCAAAAGGTTTAAAGAAATGGGCAAATCAATAATTCTGATTACCCATGACGTTGAGGAAATGATTGCTATTACTGACACAATCACTGTCCTGCGCGATGGGAGAATTGTCGGTGAGCTGGTATCAGCAAATACGACACCTGATGAAGTGAAATTAATGATGGTTGGCCGTGAAATATGCGGCGAATACTATCGTTGCGATATGAAGCCTGATTATGAAGAAGAGGTTATTATCAGTGTAAAGAACGTATCTGTTGAAAGCGAGCTTGAAGATATATCGTTTGATGTACATAAGGGGGAGATCCTCGGTTTCTGCGGTTTAAGTGACTCCGGCATCCATTCTATTGGAAAAGCTGTATACGGTCTCTCGAAGCTTTCGAGTGGCACGGTTCAGCTGAAGAAAAAAAACATTTTAGTTAAAAACGCGACAATGGCATTAAAAAATAATATGGCTTATGTACCGAAGGACAGGGACAAAGAAGCGCTGATGATGCAGGCAAGTATTCAGGATAACATGTGCTTACCGTCCTATACAGAACTTGGAGGCAAGTTTGGATATATTTCTTTCTCGAAACAAAAGAAGTTGGCATCGGAAACAACGAAAATATTATCTGTAAAATGCACTGGTGTTGATCAGACGATGGACGCACTGTCAGGCGGAAACAAACAGAAGGTCAATCTTGGACGCTGGCTTGCAAAGGATCTCGATGTGCTTATTTTAGACTGCCCAACGCGAGGTGTCGATGTTGGGGTTAAGGCGTATATCTATCAGCTTATGAAGGAAATAAAGAAAAAGGGGATTGCAACTATTCTTATATCCGATGAATTGACAGAGGTTCTTGGAATGTCGGATAGGCTATATATTATGAAGGATGGAAAGATCACCGGAGTCATCCGCAGAGATGAAGAATTCACCGAACAATCCGTCATAGGGGTGATGATTTAATGAAAAAGATGAAATTGGGTTTAAGAGACTTGATACCTTTTATTGCTTTTGTTGCAATCTTTTTGTTCTTCAGTATTGCGACCAATGGCATAATGTTTTCATCGTATAACCTTCAATCGATATTGGAGCAGTCAATGATAACCATAATTGTCGGTTGCGGTGTTATATTTGTCGTGGCCCAGGGCAGTATTGACCTTTCGGTCGGTGTAAATCTTGGTTTAGCAGGCGTTATTTCTATGTATGTTGCGATAGCGACAAATCAACCTTTACTGATTTTCCCCGTTGCTTTAATAGTAAGCGCTGCATTAGGAATGGTTAGCGGCATCATAGTTAGTAGGTTTAAGGTTCCGTCTTTCATGGTTACTATTGCGCTGCTTATCGCAATTCGCGGTGTTGTCAATTATATTCAGGTCATTGTCGGTGTTCAAGGTATTCCGGCTGGGCTATCCGGTCTTAATGAGCTCTATATAAAGATTCCTGCTTTCCTAGTTATTGTTATAATTATGGCTTTCATTTTTGAGTTTACGAAAGTTGGTAAGTACAGCAAAGCAATTGGTGAGAATGAAACAACAGCAAAACACGCAGGCGTACCTATTACAAAAATGAAAATTATCGCTTTTGTACTGTCGGGTCTTATGGCAGGTGTGGCGTCATTATTTACAATTGTTTCTCTAGGCGGTACAAGTACCACCATGGGCGTCTTCTTTGAAATGGATGTTGTCATGGCAATCTATTTCGGTGGCGTACTTGTTACAGGCGGTACTTCGGCAAAGATTTATAAAATTTTTCTTGGTGCCTTTACCATTACAATTATCAGAAATGGTCTTGCGCTTATGGGTCTGTCGGCTCCTCAGATTTCCGAGTCAGTTATGGGATCTTTGCTTATTATCGTCCTGCTTGTAACGATGTTTGCGCATGAAAGATACAGAAAAGTATCAAGAGAGATACCAATTAAGCTGGAACAAAAGTAAGGTGCATGTTTTTCCCAAAACGGAGGTGAAAATAAATCTAAGATACCGGTTCGCGATTTAAGCCGAATACTTAATAGGAGGAAGAAAAATGTTAAAAAGTCATTCAAAGCTGATCCCGTTATTATTGGTAATCGTTATGGTTCTTTCTTTAGCATTAACGGGCTGCGGAAAAACAGCAACAACGAATCCGGCATCCCCTGCCGCATCAGGCGATACATCAAAAACATATAATATATCCTGTCTAATCTTGGGCACAGTAACGCCTGTTATTGTTGAATATGGTACTGTTTCTGATTTGGTAGGCAAAGTATATGGCAATACGACGACAATAGTAAGTGATGAGTTTAGAGCTGATACACAGATGGCAAACATACAAAACGCAATTGCTAAAGGTGCTAGCGCAATCATGTTCTCTCCTGTTTTTACTGCTCAAGTAGCAAAGATAGGAGAAATGTGCCAGGCTGCAAAAATACCTTTTGCTATGTATGACAATGACCCTGGTCAAGCAACAATCGATCTCGTAAAGGATAATCCCTACTATGTCGGAACTGTAACAACGAATGGCTATGACTGCGGCAAACAAATTGCCGTAAATGCTCTGAAAGATGGCTGCACAAAAGCAGTTCTTATCGGCGGCGCGGTTGGTCAGTCATTCTTTGATTCCAGAACAACAGGTTTCACCGATGCATTCGTCGCGGGCGGCGGACAAGTATTAGGTACTGCACGATGCACGGATCCTTCAGAAGCTCCAGTTAAAGGCGAGGATCTTTTATCTGCAAATCGCGATGCCGATTGTGTTTATGGAATGGCAAGTGATTTTATTGATGGCGGAACATATACAGCATTAAAGAACTTGGGACTCACTAATGTAAAGGTATATTGTTCAGCGGCCTTCGCTACAGCAGCACAAGCAATTGCTGATGGCACGTACACAAGCGGCAATGACGGGAATAACCTGCCGGCACAAATCGCAACAGTATTGGTTGAAAATTACTTAGATGGTCATGCTATTAAAGATGACAGCGGCAAAGCGCCATTCCTACAAGTCGGTCCATTTGCTATAACGAAAGACAATGCACTCGATTATAACGCCATTTTCCATGCTGATGGTGTTCTGCCCATGGCAATAAGCAATGTTAAGAATCTTTCTTATAGATATAACAGCAAAGTAACATATAAGGATTTCAGTGATTTTGTAACATCCGGAATTAGCGTTGCAACATTAAAAACAGCACACGCAAGCGACGGCAAATAAAAACAATATCAGTGGCCGCCTAATAGCGAAATGCTATCCGTCAAGTGGACAGAGAAATAAAATAAAATCGAATAAAGAAGATCGCCATTTCTAAATCAGGAATGGCGGTTTTCTCGCTCGCTTCTGCGAATCTTATCTTCCCAGCTAAATATCCTTCTACTATTCGTGCCTTCTCTTCCATTGGTACTTTCCCTTTTAGGGGCATAATTTTATCCCCAGAGTAAACAGTTTCATTTTCACTGTCACTCTGGGGTAGCATATCAGAATTAGGTTGCCACTATTTAAATACTCGTATTTACTTTAAAGGGAGCGTTTCAATTGTGCGTCAGTGCTTTTTTGTTTCAATGCTTATTGACGTCGTTAAAGGCTGATTTCGCGGCGAGCTGCCTGGTTGGCCTATTCAGCGAAACGAAATTTGTATGTAAGGTTGCCGAAACGGAGGCTATTTTGACCTTAAACACACTAACATACTCTTTTAGGGCGGCAGCTTGATTGGATAATTCCTCGCTGGCAGCGGCGCTCTCCTCCGCGGTGGCAGCATTTGTCTGAACAACCTGCGACACCTGAGAGATACCCGTGTTAATTTGCTCGACGCCGACAGCCTGTTCGGACGAAGATAGGGAGATCAAGTGGATGAGTTCGGCGGTATTGTCAACATTATCGACAATCTGCTGGAGTGCACCCGCTGTATTGCTGGCAATTTTTATTCCGGCTTCGACTTTTTTGATGGAGTTCTCGATCATGTTCGTTGTCTCTTTCGCAGCGTTTGCCGACTTTGCCGCCAGTGTCCGTACTTCTTCGGCGACGACGGCGAAGCCTTTACCGTGCTGGCCTGCCCTGGCAGCCTCAACGGCGGCGTTTAAAGCCAGGATATTTGTCTGGAATGCGATGTCGTCAATGACTTTGATGATCTTGTTAATATTGGAAGACGACGCGCTGATCTCGTCCATCGCCTTGAGCATTTCCTTCATCTGTTCGTTGCCGCTTGCGGCATTTTTCCTTGCGTTCAGCGCCAGCTCATTCGCATTTGAGGCGTTCTGAGCGTTCCCGTTTATATGCGATGTGATTTCATCTAGGGCGGCCATCAGTTCTTGCACTGAGCTTGCCTGCTCGGTTGCGCCTTGCGATAGCGCAACGGCGGCGTCAGATACAAGAACGGAACCAGAGGCAACTTGTTCGGAGGCGGTGACGATTGAATTGATTATTCTATTCAGGTTTTCGACCAGAGAGGTAAGATTATAACCAACCACGTCATTTTCAGATCTAATGGCAACCTCTGCCGTCAGGTTGCCCTCGGCGACCAGCTTGATGGCTTCCACCTGTTCCTTTGTGCTTGAAATGAGCTTGCGGAAGGAATCCGCGAGCTTGCCCATTTCATCGTCGCTATAGATTAATTGCTCATCGGTATCAAGGTCACCGACAGAAAGTTTATTGGCTACAGAAACCATCGATTTTAGCGGGTTTGCCATTAATCGGCCCATAAAGATTCCAAGGGATAGACATACAATAATCGCGGCCGCGATAGCAGCGGCAATTATAACGACCATTGTTTGAGCATGCGCAACATTTTCAGCATTCTTTAAATATTCAATACAGAAAATCCCGACTGCGCCGACGATTGCAGAAATAAGGGCTGTCATTGAGAAAACCACAATATTCTTTTTAACCAGAGATAAATAGTAAAACCTACGCATCATGATTAACATCACCGTTCGTTTAATTTGGATTTATTTACTCAATAGTGGTCGCATCGACATAGCGTCAGCGTTGTCCGATTCGCAATCAGCCAACACAGGTCAGTCCGCCATCGGGGTACAGAATATTGCCGGTGACAAAGTCTGAAGCGGCGGAAGCCAGGAAAACGGCTGGTCCCACGCAGTCCTGGGGAGTTGCCATACGCTTCAACGGTAGATCGTTCGCCAGTGACTGACGATAAGCATCTCCGCCTCGCTGTTCGATCAGTTTGGTCATCATGGGTGTCTCGGTGATAGTAGGTCCAACAGCGTTTACAGTTATGCCGTACTGACCGTAGTCCGCAGCAATCTGACGGGTCAGCATATCTACTGCACCTTTGGTGGCGCAATAACCCATGTTTCCGGTATTGCGGGAAGCGATTCTGCCGCGTACGGAGGACAGTAAAACAATCTTACCATAACGGTTCTTCATCATATGTATGCCAAAATACTTGCAGCATAACATCACGCTGGTGACATTAGCGAGCAGCATCTCGTTGAAAACATTTACAGGGAATTCCTCAGTGAGGAACTTTTTGTTAAAGCCCTGCGCGCAGACTAGGATATCAATTTTGCCGAAATCTATTTCAACCTGTTCTGCTAGCGTTTTCACTGAATCTTCATCTGTCGCATCCACGGTATAGCAGTCCACGTCGGCCCCGATGTTTGCCTTAATCTCGCTCTTCGCTCGCTCTAAGGATTCAGCATTACGGGAAGCAATGGCAACGTGCGCGCCTGCTTCAACTAAGCCCTGTGCGATAGCCTGGCCGATACCCCCAGCGCCACCTACTACTACTGCATTTCTACCGGTCAAATCGAACATATTGGACATGTTTGATAACTCCTTTCGTCTTTTCGACTCAAAATAATCTCTCTGAAACTGACAATAAACCCTATAATCATTACAAGGTCAATACGTAATCGAAATTATTCTTTAGTCAGATCAGTGTTATGATCATTTGCGTGAATAGTTTCCAATCACTCTTGACGGATTTTGCGCCTTCTATCCAAACAGCAGTATCCGGAAATTGAGAATACTCGTAAGGCAAGATGATTCCCCTTAAAAATGCAGACGTGTCACCGTCATCTGTGGTGGAAATAATCGGGTAGCTCCCCTCCTCATACCATGCATCACCTTGTTTCGTGTTATCAGATTCCTCGCCCACTCTTCCCCGAACGTGAAGGTTCCCGCTGACAAGGCACCTGATGCCGGAACCGGGATGAGAATGCAATCCTGTTGATCCTTCATTATTAAAAATCATATCAAGTCTGAAAACCCACTTTGTATGTGGGGCGAGCTCAAACATCCTTACCCTTCGGGACATCACCAAATGCGATTCAATTCCTTCACCTTTGGCTAAGTTGTTTGCAGCATCCGTTCTGACGAGTTCCCATCTCCAGATAACGGTACCCTCCGTCGTGGGCTTTACTTTTGCAACATCTCTGCAATAAAGCGCTTCGTCATATTTAGCATTTCTTTCATTAATCACGACCGACCCTTTTTGAACATAGAGAATGCTGTGTTGGGCTTCTAAATCATAAGGTTTTGCCACGAAACTAATAGTATCGTGATATAGTCTTAATGTGTACATAGTCGCACTCCTCATCAACATGATTTACTATTCTTCAACAGGAAGCCAGACTTCGAAATATCCGGTCATCTGGTTCTCTTCATGAACACTGCATAGAAGGTGACCTCGGGCCTGCCCGCATATATTCAGCTTATGCTGTTTGGCGTATTCCACCATATAATCAAGCGACGCGGAGGAGAACATGTATTTGCCGGGCTGCTTGACGACAGAATAAATACTTCTTTGAGGTAAAAGGTGTACCATCGGCGGTTTCACATCTATGCCCAGCCTGTTGACATGGTTGATATCAAGAGAAAAACCCCATGCCAGATCGGTGCCGCCTTCATACAGATCGTACTCGCTAATCTCAAAGTACCGGCGGGAAAAGGGGAAATAGTTGAGCCACTGCTTGCAGAGCGCCTGAATTTCAGGACTGTTCTTGTATATGAAGTTGAAACGGTTCAAAAAACATACGATTTCAGGGCTGTACTGAATGATGCATTTTCCAATATGCTCTTTTGCGGCAGCAAGGCGTTCGGTCTGATCGCATAATCGATCCAGTACCAGTTGCTTATGGGCAATCTCCTTGGCCATTTCACTCTGTTTTCTGACGAGTTCGTTCTCCAGTTCGGCATAGGAGTAATCCGACAGTATTTTTGAAATATCTTTTATGCTGATATCAAAACTCTTAAACCAAAGACATTCGATCAAGAAATTGACATCCCATGCCTCATAGTAGCGGTAATCGGTATTCTTGTCTTTAAGGGGATTCACGACACCCTTCTCTTCGTAGTAGCGCATCAGCTCCGGTGAAATCCCGAGAATTTTTGCTACTTCACCGATTTTATACAACAAAGAGCCTCATCCTTTCTAAAATAAACTGCATATGGGTATTGACTCTGAAATGATCTTAAGGTTTAGAATAGTATTGAAATCATGCATTTATTGAGAATTTCTGGTAGCTAAGATACTTTGAGTTACAGACCTTTATGAATTTCAGAGTATGATGTTATATTATCAATGATGTTGTTTTGTGCTGCATATGGCAGCTTGATACTTTTCTTGGAGAGAGGAAACCAACATGCAATTAGCTATGGAATATCGCAAAAAGATGGTCAGTGCGGCTGAAGCCGCCCGTGCAGTCAGATCGGGCGACATCGTGGATTACGGTTTCGCGGCCGGCTTCCCGGTGTTACTGGATCGGGCGCTGGCGAATCGCCAGGGCGAACTGCGAGATGTAAAAGTGCGCGGCGGACTCGTGTTGCACCCGCGCATCGAAGTCGCTGAATGCGATCCGGAAAGAAAGACTTTCACCTACTATAGCTGGCATATTGGCGACGTCGAGCGCCAATTACAGGCCCGTGGGCTATGCACCTTCGTGCCCTCCATCCTGCGCTTGCTGCCTTATTATTACCGTCATCACCTGCGGACGGATGTTGCCTTCGTGCCGGTTTCGGCATCGGACGAGGCGGGCTATATGAGTCTCGGGCTCTCGAATTATCTCTGGCATGTCATTATCCAGCAAGCGCGTACCGTTATCTTTGAGATCAACGAGCATTATCCGACCCTGCAAGGTCTGGACGGTTCCCATCGTGTCCATGTATCCCAAGCGGATTATCTCGTAGAAGGCGCGCATGAGCCGCCGCCGGAACGCACCTATGGCGAACCGTCAGCGACAGATAAAAGGATCGCCGAACATGTCGTGGCCCTGATCCCTGACGGTGCAGCGCTCTCTTTAGGGGTGGGCGGCGTGCCCTACGCAGTGGCTTGCGCGATCGCAGATTCCGACCTCAAAGATATCGGCTGCCATACCGGCACGATCAGCGACGCTTTCCTGCAGATCCATAAAGCCGGCAAACTTACGAACGCCCGCAAGGAGATCGACAGGCACCATTCGGTCTGGAACCTGGCGATGGGAACGCGGACGCTCTATGATTGGCTGAAAGCGGAACCGGAATTATTCCGACCGGACTGTGTGGACTACGTCCACGCGCCGGAACGTATCGGAGAACTTAAAAATGTCGTGAGCATCAACGGCGGCGTGGAGATCGACCTCCTGGGACAGGAAAACGCGGAGTCCGCGCCGGGCCGCCAACTCTCCGGAACCGGCGGGCAGTTGGATTTTCTGGAGGGCGCCATCCGTTCCGCGGGGGGACAGGGCTTTATCTGCTTGACCGCGGCGCGCACGTTAAAGGATGGTACGCTCAAATCCAACATCGTGGCATCTGTGGCTCCCGGTACAACAGTTTCCGCTCCCCGCGCCCTTGTACCAAATGTCGTGACGGAGTATGGCGTGGCAAAATTGATCGGTCTGACCGCGCGGGAACGTGCTGAAGCCCTGATTGCCGTCGCTCACCCCGCCTTCCGGGAGGAGCTCACGCTTCAGGCCAAGGAATTGGGACTGTTCGGAAGTTAGCTTCTAAAAATAAACTGAATACGACCGTTGACTCAAAAGCACCCGTGCCATCTGAACAAACCCAGATGACACGGGTGTTTTTCATTCATCGGGTGGACAAAACATCCGAAAAAGTCTGCAGAAGGGTTCTTGCCTGGCCGAAGTTTTTCATCTGCTGGTCAACGCCGATGATGACAGATGGAATACCCGCTTCATCAAGAGCTTTTTTTAGAGATGGGTACTCAATTTCTTCCGGGTCGCAGAATTGCATCATCAAGATGACAACCCCCTGCGCGCAACTTTCTCTGACGAGCTCGATGACGTGCTTTGGCCGATTGTTGAGTTCGGGATCATAGAGCAGCGGGTCATCATCCTGGGCGGCAAACTGCATGGCCAGCGACGTCATGGGGTTGCTGTCTTCGCTCACATCAACACGGAAGCTGCGGGATTCATGCGCAACATCGTCGGCGGCAATTGCGATTTTGTATTGATCAAAAATGTCAAGCAGGTTTGCGTTGTCATTGATAATACCAGACACAACGACCTTTAAGCCGTTCCAAGCGCAAACTGGGAGCGCTGCCAGCTCTGCATTCAATTCGCCTAACATCGCCGTATGTTCGGACTTTGCCATAAAGTATGAACTCTTAAGTACTGAGGACCGCATCCGGGCGGAAATAACATCAGGATGCTTGCCGGAGCGTTCTACAAATTCACGGCGTGCTGCGCGGCTGGCGTTGCAGACCTTAATAGCGCTGAGCAGCTTTTCGTCCGTAATGAGGGCACCCGAAATTTCTTCCAGACGAATTTTTAAGCCGGCATACTCGCTGATGGTATATTGAATGCCGCATTCGAGCCGCCTGTTCTGAGGATGCGCCAGGAACATAAAGGGCATGTCCGGGTTAGCCGCCTGGAAATTCTGCGTCAGAGGCCGCAGTGTATCGCACATCGAGGACATGATAACGCCGGAAAGTCCGTTGAGCGCGCCATTCAGAGAGAGCTCGAGCCCCATCTGGGCAATCGTGCAGTAGAAAGACGCAAAATACGCCTTTGCCGCATTGACTGTTCCTGACGCGCCCCAGATGCCGAAGGGAATCATATCTGCGGCATAAACCAGCTCCTCAGGAACGTAATACGGAAAACAGCCGATCACTTTTTTACCTTCGGCCAGATAACGGTCCAACTGCGTCCTGGGGGAATTGGAAATGATGTCGAACTGTTCTAAAAGCTGCTGCGTTCTGTTCATTCCTGCGCCGCTCCTTTTGTTTTGGCGTTGTTGTCCATGAGCTCGGATAAGCCTTCAACCCGGGTCACATACTGTTCTCTGGAAAAGTTTCTCGGGTCCGCCTGATCGCCGTCGAAGCCGACAACGGGAATTCCAAGATCCTTTCGAAACCGTCGCTCCATTTCGGGCATATACCCGCTCCACGGCTTGCAGCTGCGGTTGTAGTTTACAAGAACGCCGTCAACGCTGTTTTCTCGGCAGATGCCTTCCCGCCATTCTACCCCGGTTTCGATGCAGACGGAATTTGGCGCTTTGCAGTACGCCCGCGCCATCTCATCCATGTTGTTATATACAAAGCCGAAAGCAGGCGCATAAACGATGGCCGTGGTGTTGATGCCGTGATTTTTCAGAGGCTTGAACAGGTCCTGAAGGTTGGGCCAGCAGGGAATACCTTCAAACATAATGCGGTGGCGTTCCTCATAGCGCCAGGTGGATGTGCCGTTCTTGACGGCTTCCTCGTACTCCGAGGCGAGCTGCTCCAACGCTTCCGCGGCCTCCGGCTTGCAACGCGCTGTAACAACGACGGCCAAGTGATTGAACAGGTCGAAACCGCTGAGAGGAGAAGGTGAATACCGGCAGTAGGAGCACGCTTTGAGCCATGCCTTTGAGGTTCGGTTTGCGTTCTGACACACCTCTTCAAAACGCTTTTCATCCCATTTCCTGCCCGAGATGATTTCCAGCTGCCGGATGGCCTCGTCGAACTGGCCGCGAATGTATGCGACCCGGGCATCGCTGACGGTGGTCTCGTTGTTGTAGGGGATATCGATCATAATGAGTGGGATATGGTGCATACGCGCAATGTTTTCATACCATTTCGTCATGCAGTTGCAGATATTGTTGCAGCAGAGCAGAAAATCCGGCTGTGGCATGGGCTTTTCAGCGCTTTCCGCGCCAGATGCAAAAGCCAAACTGATACGAGCGTAGCCGCAGATATCATTGGAATACCCCAGGCCTTCCGCTATTTCGCACATCCGCTGTCCGCCGTGCTTGGCTGCAATGGCCGCGGCTTGGTTTTCGGGATAGACGACTGCCAGTCCAAGCGCCTCGGCGATTTCGGCAGGAAATTTCGAGGAAGACCAGCCCACAGGCGCTCCGCGCTTTTTTGCATCCCATGCGTTTTGATAAACCTTGTCGACGATACCCCGTAAGACGTCATTAGCCGTTTTCTTTGCTGTTCCGTTTTCATCAGCCACCGTATTCACTCCTTGCTGGTCATCAGCTTTTCATTTGGTCCGAGGTGTTTTTTGATACTTTCTCATAGGCATACAGCGCCGCGCCGATCGCTCCGACATACTGAGAAAGGGGCGAGGTCGTTATCTCGATCCCAAGCTCCTTTTCCAGCGCTCTGCGGACGCCGCCGTTTTGCGCAACGCCGCCGTTCATGACAACGCGCGGAACAACGCCGACCCGTTTTACAAGACCAGAAACACGGCTCGCGATCGACCGGTTGATACCGTCGATAACATCTGAGCGATCGACCCCCTGCGCCAGTTGGGAAATGACTTCGGATTCAGCAAAGACCGTGCAGGTTGAACTGATATCCACCTTCTTCGTCGACAGAGCACCCATTTTTTCCAAATCTTCAACATTGAGTTCAAGTATCCGGGCCATGACATCTAAAAAACGTCCGGTGCCGGCAGCGCATTTATCGTTCATGACGAAGTTTTCTAGTATTCCGTTGACACCAATCCTCATGACCTTCGCATCCTGACCGCCAACATCTATGACAGTATGTACGTCGGGATAGAGAAAATAGGCGCCTTTTGCATGACAGCTAAGCTCACTCATCTCGGAACTTGATACCTTGCATGTGTTCCGACCATAACCTGTGGAGAGTATATAGCTAAAATCTTCCAACTTCATTCCTGAACTGTCTAAAAGTTGTCGGACCACACGTTCGGGGCCGGAGGTTCCGGTTCCGATGGGTATTAAGGATTTTTCGAGGAGTTCATTCCCGTTTTTAATAATAATGCATTTGGAAGATGTGGAGCCCACATCGATTCCCATTGTAAAAACATCATTCATTCTTCATGTCCTCAAAGCACCT
This sequence comes from uncultured Eubacteriales bacterium, assembly GCA_942492735.1. Lineage (GTDB taxonomy): Bacteria > Bacillota > Clostridia > Oscillospirales > Oscillospiraceae > Sporobacter. Next base: position 1,034,209 of record OW818648.1, on the reverse strand, counting down.
TTCGTTATGATGAAACCTAGAATGCCTTTTAATTTTGAGGCAAATCTGCTGCAAAAAAAGGAGAGCATAGCGATTATGCCGTAGCACGAGCTTGTACTCAATCTTTCGATCGACTCCTTTTTTTATTATAAGGCGCCCAAGGTTAAAAGACAATTCCCGGAAAGCTATCAGTTTATTACTTCAAGTTATATAATTGACTAAACACAAAAAACTACCCATTGACGCGCGCCTAATTACTCTACTCTTCGGGTTATGAGGAAGTTCGATTAGCTCCAGCATACTCCTGCAATCTCGGTCGATCTCGGGATTTAGACGATTGCCAAAAGTTCGAATTCTGCTAATGTAAGGCGCTTAATAGTTTTCGCCGATGAAATCGGTGCGGATGCTTACACGCCCAACGCGGACACAGACGCTAAAAAGCTGTTGACCTTGTCAACCCAAAATAAACTAGGGCCTAATACGGAAATAAGCCTCCTTTTCAATTATCCTTCGTTTATCAAACGATTTCGAAAAGTTCGTTATGCTTACAAAAAACGAACAATAAATGTTCGAAAACCCGTCCGAAAATCAATGGTTGCTTAACCGCCGATTTTCAGAAGGGTTTCTAACGGCAAAAGTGTTCGTATAAAGCTATCTTTCGGAAATTGTATGTGTCTGCATTTTCCAAATTACCATAGGATGATTTTTGATCTGCCTAAGTATTTCTTCATCGTCAAACAGTAATTCTGGCCGGTATCGTTTTTTAGAAAATGCGTTCATAAACGACTTTTCATCGTCGGTTAGCACTAAAAGCTTTTCAATAAAGTCTTTGACGGTATGCTTTATGTCGCCCAGTTCCACAAACTCGCCTTTGCGTATAACAGGAAGCAGATCTGTCATAATCTTGCGGCTTGTAATGGCATCGATACGGCTTGTGGTATATTCTTTTGGTATCTCTTCCTGAGAAATGGCCGTATAGAAAACCACTGACTTACGCAGCAATTCATATTCACTTTCATCGAACAATCCGTAATGGATCATGTTATATGTATCGTATAAATCACGGGCGGCTGCTCGGCTCAGAAGCGCGTTTATCTTGGCTGCAAATAACTCTATGGGTAGGATAGAGAACACCATGCCACCGGCTGGAATAGCGTCTGTCACGATGGAGCGATGTTCCGGCATAAAGATATGCGACCGCAGGGAGTAGTTAATTTCAACTTTAATGTTGTCGTTCATGCCGCCAAGGTTCTGATAGACAAAAACAAAAGAATCCAAGCTGTGCCGTGTTCTGCTTCGCGGGCTAAGGCTATAGCCCTGTGTAGCCATATATATTCTAATTTCCTCGGTAATCTTTTCTCGTTGACGCAGCATTTCATCTCGTGACTGCTCGACAGAATAGTCAAGGTCAATGTCAACAGACAGACGCGGTAGATTGAAAACCGTTAGATTAATCGCAGTACCACCTTTGAGCGCCAGCGTATCCTTGGTAAGTGAATTCTTGTTAAGGTATTCCAGAATATCAGCCAGCCGCAGCACTTTTTCCATAGTATCCCGCACAAAATTTAGCTCGTTAGCTTTACTCGCCAACTCAGCTTTAGAAAGGTTAAACAATCGCATCACCGCCCTCATCAATCAGTTTCGCAAGGTCGACAGGAGCAAAAAGCTGCCATTCAGAATAGTACTTAGGTGATTCATGTTGAATTCCATCATATAAATAACGCTTACTTTTACCGATCTGGTTCTTGCAGAAGTCAAAAAAAGCGGTGCTTAATTTCATGCTTTTATAGCAAGAAAGAATGTATCCAGCCTTTTGGTAAAGAAACTGACTTTTGTAAATATTAAGATATTTCAGCAGTTTTTCTTCATCTATCACAGTAACCATAGACAAGCAACGCAGCAGCTCTTCCAGCCCGCCAATCTTGGTAAAATCTTTGATATTATCTAGTATAGTCCGCTCCATATCCGTCACCTTTATATGTGAGGCAGGCGTTAAAATGCCAAAATCCTGTTTGGAGGGTAAATAAGTATAATCTACATTGTCATAAGAAAAGTCTTGAAATTTTGCCACAGAGGAAACATATACGACACCATAAACTTGATTTGCCATGCCGTAATACTCGAAGGCTGTGTGGTGTGAAATGTATGCAGACGAATTGATTCCAGAGCCAATGGCAAAGCGGTTTGGTATAGCCCGTCCGGTCTCAAGGCTTTTGACGGCATAATAGTTATGCCGTATTCGTTCAATATAGCCACCTTGCATGGCACTTTTCAAAAATGTTTTAGCCGTATCCGCGTTTCCCGTGAGTTGGTTAATTTGTTCTTTTGAAAATAAGCCCAGATTTAATAGCTCATTATAATACTTCATATTGTATCACCTCATCTGGTTTAAATATTACTCCTATAAGGTCTAAAAATCAACCTTATTGAGATGTATATTAAAATCTCATTTTAGTTATATGTCCAATATGGTCTAATTTTAAACCCTATCGGTCATAAATATAAAACAACAATCTTGCCATTTTGGTAAACAGGGACTATATTCGCTATTATCATAGGTATCGGTAAATGCATCCGATACCTATTTTCTTTTTTTAGTCTTATCGAGCCACTCCTGTAATTCATCAAGTGTGATTTCCCCGGTAAGGCCGCGGTCGCGCAAATCAATGGCTTGCCAGCTCCAGTCATTGAATTCTTGGAGGCTAATGCTGCCGCTTCGCTTTTGCGAATCCATACGGCTATACGCCTTTTTATATGCTTTAAGTATTGGGTCGGTCTGAAGCTTCGCATTACGGATGCGGGACGCGCCGATTTCACTGCACGGTTTGGTTTCATCCGGCATGATACGCGAGCAGTATTCACTGTCTGAACGCCCTGCTGGGATAAAATACTTGCCGCAGTACTTGCAGCGCTTGAATTTGCAGTCATGCAGAACCATTTGCATAAGTTCAAAACGGAGCATATCGTCGATTGATGAAAACTCATACATTTCATGAAACTCAATATTGCGCGCTGCAATTGCCAATTTGAGTGCAGCTTCGTCCATTTCACTAAGGTCAAAGGATGTATTAAGTGATGATTGAAACCGCATATCAAAACACCAATCTTTGTACTCTTCTGAGTGAGAAAGGATATAGAGCCTCTGAGCAGGCGCGAATTTTTTCAGCGGCGAAGCGTCGCCAACGGCAAGTTCGAGTGCTTTATCAAAGGACTTTTGTTGTAAAGCAATAATTTCAGGAAGTTTACCAAGTACGATGCCCTTCACTTCTTCAAGGTCGTACGCTTCAGTAAGTCCCACGTAATCTGTTCCCAATAACCAGGCAGCATTTGATACGAGGTATCTGTCATGACTGTCACTGAGTAGGTACACAATTGCTTTAGAAATATAAGCAACCAAATAGGCGCTTCTAGTAGCCCAGAACTCTGATAATTCGATCAGAGAATCCATAGTTACAATCTTTGAAAACGCAGTTTGCGAAGTGAGTATAAGATACCGATTGTACAGGGAATCAAAAATGGGTTCAATAATATCCTCACGTAACCAGATAAAATTAAGCAAATCTACGCCCAGTTGAGTACGTGCGGTAAACTTGGAAAACTGCGGCAGATTGAAATGATACAATATTTCACCATCTTTGATATAACCCCAAGCCAGTGTATCGTTTTCCATTTTTATGCCCTCCATATGACGAATAGCGCTTATCATTGTCTTTCGCTGTATCAGTTGCCTACATTAACAGACCTAATATCCTTGAATACTGACGACAGAATCACTATTCTTGTGTAACGAACATGTATAAATAATTTAATTATGTTCGCTACTTAAGAATAGCACGGTTTATCAAGCTTGTAAAGTGTTTCTAGCGAAAGCAAAACAAAATTATTGACATGAAGGAGGAATATTAATGGCAGACAAATCTGATGTTCAAACGAAAGCGTCGACTGATACCGTTACAAAATCGGTGGATCAGGTCATCACCGTTCCCATTTCGGAACTGTACTCATTTCGAAATCACCCCTTTAAGGTGAACCGAGATGAAGCGCTTTCCGAACTAGCAGCGAGCATCAAAGAATTCGGCGTGGTGACGCCCGCACTTGTGCGCCCGCGCAAGCAGGGCGGTTACGAAATCATATCCGGGCACCGGCGTAAAGCGGCTTGCGCACTAGCGGATGTCTATGAAATGCCGGTCATCGTGCGCGAACTGGACGACGACACTGCAATCATCACTATGACAGACAGTAATATGCAGCGAGAAAACCTTCTGCCCAGCGAAAAGGGCTTTGCGTATAAAATGCGACTAGAAGCGATAAAGCATCAAGGCCATACTTCGTGCCAACTTGGCGCAAAGGTAAGAAGTGATGACACACTCGCAGAGTGTTCAGCTGACAGTGCTAGAACAATTCAACGATACATACGCCTTACAAACCTTATACCCGCACTGCTGGAAATGGTAGATAACCGGCGCATTGCATTCAACCCTGCGGTCGAATTGTCTTACCTGTCCGAGAAAGAACAAAGTGATCTGCTTGAAGTTATCCAAAGCGAAGACTGTACACCGTCGCTCTCGCAAGCAATACATTTGAAAAAGCGAAGTCAGGAGGGAGGGCTGGACACAGATGACATATCATCAATAGTCGGGGAGGTGAAGGCCAACCAGACACCAAAGCTCACCATCCGGTACAGTACTGTGCAAAAATATTACCCTGCAACAGCAACACCCCAGGAAATTGAGACTGACCTTCTAAAAATGCTGGAAGAACGCCAAAAACGACGCGAGCGCGGCAAGGTACAAGAGCGCTAAAGGAATCTTTGCTTTCTTTTTCCGTCCCGGTAATATTTAAGCATAAACCGGAACGAAAAGGAGGCGCAATGTTATGGAGCTAAGCTCCACACAACATGGCGATTATCTGCTGCACGCTCTGATACTGGCGGAGCAGCCGCGAATTGGGAAATACGGGTTCTTGCGCAAGACATTTCTGAAAGAACACAGACCAGCGACATTTACGACTTTTCTTCTCTCGGGCAGGTTATCCGAGCATCTCGCGGAAACCGACCGTTTAGCACGGGAGCAAGTCCGGCTGCAGACAGATTAGCTGGCTAAAACTCATGGTGTGACCGAAACGATGAAAGCGGCCGACTCGATGATGTGGACAGCCTAATGAATAACATTAAGGCTTCTGTCGAAGAAGAGGTATTGTCGGAGGTGATTTACGCTTGAAGGGCGCATGCAGATGCCTGCGGCTGGATTGCAGTGAACACCGCATTATCATTGAGCGTTAAATCGTATGCGGAACCCCTTAATTACCGAGGAACGCTATAACGACGCTGTCGATGAATTGTTGGTCAGAGTCATCGGCTAAAGCCGGACACAGAAAAACTTTGCGGGGAGTGCCGGAATTACCGGAGCTCCCCGCGTGCTTTTATTTGGAGGGAAATACAATGAGTGAAACATGAGCGCATTCGGTTGATCAGTTTGCAGCGTGGCACTCAACACCACCAGTAAAAATACAAAAATGAAGATGGCATATTCAAGGCACATATGACCATCACGGCATGGGGTAAAAGCCGAAATGTTCGACTGACGGGTGTCAGGACTTTCGACGAAGAGGCTTGTCCGGTAGGTTAGCGAGCACTGGATTTGTATAGCGCTTCGCGCCATCCAAACCCGAAAAGCAGGGAGTCCCCTGCAACCCCTATACTTAGAAAGGAGAGGCTAATGAACAGAATCCGACAGCTCAATTTGAGACTCAGTGACAATGAAATCGATATTTTGTACCGGAATGCCGCCCGAGCGGGGCTGACACATTCGGCCTACCTGCGCATGATGCTACGCGGTCGGGTGCCAAAATCCGCGCCACCAACACAGCTTCAGAGCATTATGAATCAACTCGGAGACATCTGCCATAACCTTCAGAACAGCGGCATGGAAGCGGAGTCAGCGCGGCTTGCGAAAGTACTTCTGCGTTTGCAGATAGCGCTGACTGTTCCCGACGAATTGCAATAACATGGCGACGACGAAGATATGGCCAGTGCGTGGTTGGATTGGACAGGTGGTTGATTATGCAGTGAACCCTGACAAAACCGGCAATTCCAAGTATTTACCTGGCAGCGGAAAAACCGATACGGAAGTATTGTGGGACGTGATGGCATACGCCACTCGCCCGTCGGCCACCGAACAGAAATATTATGTTGCCGGAATAAACTGTGTGCCTGGAATAGCGCGTCAGCAAATGACGCTGACAAAAATGCGCTACGGGAAAGAGGGCGGCATCGTCGCGTTCCACGCATATCAAAGCTTCGCGCCAGGCGAGGTAACACCGCAGCAAGCGCACTCAATTGGTATGGAACTGGCACGGCAGCTTTGGGGCATCCGGTTCGAAGTCGTCGTAGCAACACATCTGGACAAAGAGCATATCCATTGCCATTTTGTACTCAACTCGGTGTCTTTCAGAGATGGCAAGCGGTACAACGACTGCAAAGCGACGTACCGGGGATTCCGTGAGATGTCCGACCGGATATGCCGCGAGCAGGGCCTCACTGTCATAAAAAATCCGTCGCCGATACATACGCCTCGCTCCATTTACATGGCGGAGAAAGACGGCAAGCCGACGCTCTATAACATCATAAGGGCAGATGTTGACGAGGCCATTTCGCATTCCGTCGTCCCCAAACAAGTCTATGCGGCGCTGAGGCAGATGGGATACGAAGTCAATCTCAATGCAAAAGACATCGCCGTCCGTCTTCCGGGCAGAGAACGGTTTACACGTTTGAAGACGTTGGGCGAAAATTATACGGAGGAAGTCATACAAAAGCGCGTCCTGCGTAACCCGCTATCTGTCCAACATACGAAGCTACTGCCAGAACCGCTTCGGCGAAAGCCGGCTTACCGGCTCAGGGGCAACTTTCAAAACATTAAGGAAATCACCGGTCTTCAGGCCCTGTACCTGCATTACTGCTACAGGATGGGTATTCTACCAAAGAACTCGCCGACAAAGAGGGTTCACCGACTTCTCAAAGCCGATCTTCTGAAAATGGATGCAGTAACCGCAGAAACGCGGTTGCTGTGCAAGAACAACATTTCAACTTCAGCGGAACTGATCACTTTCAGGACCGAACGCATGGCCGAAATGACGCGACTTGAAAAAGAGCGCACCAAGCTCAATAATCGACTTCGCCGGACCTCCCATCCTGAGGAAATCCAAGAAATAAAAGAAAGCCGGACAGCGCTGACGCTACAGATATCCGATACCCGCATGGACCTGAAGCACGTCTCCGGCATTGAAAAGCGCAGCGGGATCATCGCGGAAAAGCTTCATATCATCGCCGACGAGCACCGGCAGGAAATCATGGAGCTGGAGAAGAAGGCAACTTCAAAAATGCGCAGATATGTGCGTTAGAAAAAGTTATTATCAGCCGAAAGGAGCCAATAATGGAAACTTGGTTAGCGCCGAAAAAAGCAGCTCAGTACATAAAAGAACACAACCCTTACACAATGATTGGTGAAAGGACGTTGCGAATCCTTATAAAAAACGGATTCCCATGCCTGCATATTGATAGCAGAACCTTAATAAATATCAGTACCTTCGAGAGTGATTTAGTAGAGTACATAAAAAGTCATCCGACTAAAACGTTTGTGACAAAGCCTACCAGAAAATACCGCTTTAAAAGCGATGCCAGCGTCAAACGGTCATAACATTGACGCGTGTAGCGAGGCGTTGTATGGTGAAAGCAATCCATATGAAAGAAGGGATTTATGTGGCCACAATTGAAAAACGCGGTGACAGTTACCGCATCACGGCAAGCGGCGGCTATGATATTGAAGACCGGCAGATTCGCAGACGCATGACATGGACGCCAACTCTGGGCATGACTGATAGGCAGATGCAAAAGGAACTCAACCGGCAAGCAACGCTGTTCGAAGAACGAGTTAAGAACGGCTTATATCTCGACGCCAGTGTCCGATTGTGTGAATTCGCTGACCTGTGGATCAAGGAATACGCAGAAAAGCAGCTCGCGCCCCGGACGGTTGAAGGCTATCGGTTTTATCTGAAACGATTGAATCAGGCCATAGGCCATTTACGCCTGGAGAAAATACAGCCGCTCCATATAATGGAGTTTTACAATAGCCTCGCAGAAGAGAATATTCGCGCCGACGTTAAGTACAAGTCGCTGACAAATTTAGCGCCTGTGCTTAAGGATAAGCACCTGACAAGGCGGCGGATTGCTGAAATCGCAGACCTTTCGATCGGAACCGTCGAGCGCGCCGTTTCAGGTAATGGCGTTGCCAAGCATTCCGCCGAAGCCGTCTGCAAAGCGTTGTCACTCAGGTTCAAAAACGCCTTTGTACCCATCGGAAAAACGAAGCTGACCGGCACTTCGATATCACAGTATCACCGGCTTTTGAGCTCTATTTTAACGACGGCGGTCAAGTGGCAGGTAATCGTCCAAAATCCCGCCGAACGCGTTCAGGCGCCGAGGAAAGAGCGCTGTGAGGCGGTATATCTTGACGAGGATCAGGCCAGTTTACTGATTGAGCTTCTAGAACACGAGCCTGTCCAGTACAGAACCGCAGTCATTCTTTTGATTTATTCCGGAATGCGTCGGGGAGAACTTCTGGGCCTTGAATGGAACGACTTTGATTTCAAAAAATTCATTGTTAGCATCATGCGGACCTCGCAGTATCTTCCCAAAAAAGGCGTGTTTACGACGAAAACAAAGACGTCCTCCAGCGCCCGAGTGATAAAGCTGCCTGCTGCGGCGTTCAATTTATTAATGGAACTCAGGGTGAAACAGGCTGAAGAAAGAATCCGGCTTGGCGATCAGTGGCAGGAAACAGACCGTTTGTTTACGATGTGGAATGGCACGCCCATGCACCCTGACACGGTTTCATCGTGGTTCAGGGATTTTATTAAGCGCCATCCCGAACTGCCTCAGATTCATCTGCATTCCTTGAGACACACAAACGCAACGCTGATGATCGCGGCGGGCACAAACGTTCGTACAGTCTCCCGTCGGCTTGGCCACTCACAGACCTCGACAACAATGGACATTTATTCTCACGCAATCCAGTCGGCCGATGCAGCAGCCGCCGAAGCTTTGGGAGACATTCTCGATCCGCTGAAGAAAAAACAGGCGCGCGGATGATACGTTCGTTTTCATGCCGTAAACCCCAAATAAACCCCAAAACGAGATTTCCGACAGAATCCCTTAAAATGAGCAAATCCGCCAACCATTACGGTTAGCGGATTTTTTTGGTACGCCCGACTGGGTTCGAACCAGCGACCTTTAGAGTCGGAGTCTAACGCGCTATCCAACTGCGCTACGGGCGCTTATCAGCAATAGCCTGAGGGCCATGCTGGGAGGGCGACTGTCATTATATCAAAAACACGGCTCCGTGTAAAGCGAGGTTTGTCAAAAACGGGTCTAAAAGGCGCCTGAACCTTAATTATTCTCAAAACACTACTATTTTAACGGCACGGACAATATATATAGTAATGAAAATGACGCCCAAATTATGAGTTGAGCCTTGACTTGTTTGTAAACGGCGTGGAAGAGAAAGGATGGCGCGTATGGCATACGAGGAAAAATACAAAGCGGCGGAGCTGCCGCACAATGTGATTATGGAGAGCCGGAAAAAAGTTTCCGTTTCAGGTGTCGATGACGTTGAGAGCTTTGATGAGAATGAGATTGTCATGAGCACTTCTCAGGGCGTACTGGTCGTCCGGGGCAAGGACCTTCGAATTGAAAAACTCAGTCTGGACAGCGGTGAGGTAGCGCTTGAGGGTGAAATTGACCGGCTTGAATACGAGGATGACGTGAAGGTATCCGGCGGCTTTTTTTCACGTCTTTTCAAGTGAATTATGGAGATCTCCATCTCTCATCAGCTGATCCAGGCGGCTTCCTCCCTTTTTTTGGGGGCGGCCGCCGGATTCTTATATGACTTTTTCCGGGTTGTCCGGTACAGGACGCATTCCAAAACCGTCACAGCAATGACCGACTTTTTATTCTGGCTGATATGCGGCCTCGCGCTTTTTCTGCTGGGCCTATCACTCGGGGAGGGCCGGCAGCGCATTTTTACGTATATCATTGCTGTACTCGGCGGCATATTATATTTTTGTACGCTCAGCCGGTTCACCATGTTTATATGCAATAAAATAGCCGATGCCCTGGTATTCTTATTCTATTGCCTGACTAGACCTATTGTCTGGTCATATATGGCATACAAAAAGTTGCGTCTTTTTATTAAAAATATCTTTCATTATCAGCATAAATGGTATAAAATATATGCCGATAATAGATTTTGGCTGAGAAAAAAGAAAACGTTTGAAAACGATCACAATAACCACAATAATCACCATGAACACAAGGTTCGCAATGAACGCAAGGTTCATAGGGAAGGAGTTATACATGAAACTGAAAAGGGCAGGTATAATTACGAAGATTGTCATATTCGCTCTGATCGTCTACGCGTCAGTGACTCTCATCAACCTCAGAGCACAAATAGACACCGCCCGCACGCAGCAGCTCGCCCTACAGGAGAAGGTAACGGAAATAGAATCGTCAAACGCCGAACTCCAGTATAAGATCGACCACAGCGAGGATGATCAAGTCATCGCGGATGTTGCCAGAACAGATCTTAATCTCGTTGAACCAGGCGAAAAGGTGTTTCGCGATACCGGCAACTGATATTTTATCTCGAGTTTTATAATACAATGAGAGGGTTTTACTTTTTGTATGGAGTTTGAAGTGGGGTCAATAATCACAGGGAAAGTCACAGGCATCACAAAGTTCGGCGCTTTTGTCACGCTCGCGCCAGGAAAATCGGGTCTGGTACATATATCGGAGATTGCTAATTCATATGTCAACGATATACGGGAGCACCTGGCCGAAGGCCAGGAGGTTACCGTCAAGGTCATTGGGCTCGACGAGAGCGGGAGGATTAATCTGTCGATCAAGGCCGCGCTGCCGCAGCCTGTCCGCCAGGTTAAGCCAGATATGCCTCGCCGTAATCCGTCGGCACCCGCAGTCCGTCAGCAATCAGGTGACCGCAATTACGGCGCCCAGCCTGTTATGGAGGCTTCTTTCGAGGATAAACTGAAGCGGTTCATGACGGACTCCGACAGTAAGATTTCCGGCTTGAAGCAATACGCCGACAAGAAAAGTCCCCGTCGGAGAGGTACCAAATAATAATCAGCAAAAGCCCGTTTAAGCGGGCTTTTTTCGTTCTTATTAATTCTTATTTGTAAAGATATCAAAACATGATATGATAACATAACAACACGATGATAAGTCAATTTTTTGGAGTGATATCCGTGGACAGACGCAATGACAATGACGTGACAAATCTAACCCTTAAACCCGCAGGTTCCTATCTGAACAGTCTTTCTGATTTCGCTGATCTGCTTGGCACGATTGAAAAGGCAGATACTGCCGCAAAGGAACTGCTCAAAGAAACTAGCGGTGCACATGACGGTTCGGCGACTAAGCCAACTGCTGAGAAAGCACCCGACAAGCCAAGTATTGACAAGCTTTTACTGCAGCTCGACGCGCTTGTCGGGCTCAGCAAAATAAAAGCGAACGTTAAAAGCCTCATTAATCTCGTAAAAGTACGCAAGCTTCGCGAAGAAAACAGCTTGTCCGTCCCGCCGATGTCATTGCACATGGTTTTTATGGGCAATCCGGGAACAGGTAAGACGACCGTCGCACGTATCTTGTCTGAGCTCTATTGTGCTATCGGCGTGCTGACGAAAGGCCACGTCGTTGAGGTGGACAGGTCCGGCCTCGTTGCAGGTTTCGTCGGGCAGACAGCAATTAAAACAGGCGACGCCATCAAAAGCGCGCTCGGCGGCATACTTTTTATCGACGAGGCGTATGCGCTCGTCTCCAAAGACGCGACGAATGATTTTGGGCATGAGGCTGTGGAGACACTCCTTAAATCAATGGAAGACCACCGCCATGACTTTATCGTGATCGTCGCCGGGTACGAAGAATTGATGGAAGGCTTTATTACCTCGAACCCAGGACTCGCGTCGCGCTTTAACCGCTATTTTCTGTTTGAGGATTATTCAAGCGATGAACTGCTGACGATTTTCGATGGAATGTGCTCAAAAAACGAATATATGCTGGACAACGATGCAAAAATATATGCCGCAGAGCATTTTAGAACGATATATGAAACACGGGACGAAAACTTTGGCAACGCGCGTGATGTCCGTAATTTCTTCGAAGACGTCGTCTCCGTGCACTCCGACCGCGTATCGTGCATCGAAAAGCCAACCAGAGACGACCTTATGACTGTCTCAAAGGACGACCTTGAGAAAGCGTCCGAGATGTAAGCTCCGCATATTTAACCGACGCCTTATGCTGTACCGTCACGCAAGTTCGCCTGCAGCACGCTTGCGTGATTTTATCTGACGTTCTTTTGTAAAGAAGCTCTCTCTTGTTGTCAATATCTATGAACTTATATAAAACTCTCGCGTAACTATTGACGTATAATCGTGCCTGAGTTAAAATTAATGCGCATTGACGACGTTCTAATCCATGTTGTTATACATATTTAGCTTATTATTCAGAAAACTTAATAATCTGCCATTCTTGTCCGTGCTTATGCATGGTTTTTTCTTTATAATCACATTTTCTTCAACACATTAGCGATATACCGGATTATTATAGTAAACCACTACAGCCCATTATAGAAACACAAGATTGGGAATGCTATATCCATCAGCGTGACCATTCTTTTGTATAAGAATATTTTGGAGGTAAAAAATGAAAAGAATTTTAAGCATTGCTCTTGTTTTAGTTCTCGCCCTCAGCCTGCTCGCAGGCTGCGGCACAGGCGGAACCACGACATCCCCCAGTGCAAGCACAGCACCAAGCGCCAGCACAGTGCCAAGCGAAGCACCAAGCACAGCGCCGAGCACCAGCAGCGAGCCGATTAAAATCGGTATCCTCGGCTGCCTCACAGGCGAATATGCGCAATACGGAACAGCCGTATTGAATGGCATACAGCTGTATATCGAAAAGGTTAACGCGGCCGGCGGCATCAACGGCAAACAGATCGAAACCATCGTCTATGACGACAAGGGCGACGCTACAGAGGCTGTTACCGCTTTCAACCGTTTGGTTGATGACGGGATTACCGCTCTGATCGGATCGGTACTTTCCGGCGCCACAATGGCTGTCGTCGGCGAAACAAATCTGATTAATATGCCTCAGATATCAGCTTCGGCAACAGCAGCGGGTGTCACAGTTGATGAATCCGGCAAGGTTTTCACGAATATGTTCCGCACCTGCTTCATCGATCCTTTCCAGGGCGAAAAAATGGCCCAGTATGCACAAGAGATCCTCAAAGCCAAAACAGCGGCGACCATCTATGAAACCGGCAATGACTACGCTGTCGGTCTGAAGGACGCTTTTGTCGCAAAGTGCGAGGCACTCGGCATTACCGTCGTTGCTGACGAAGGTTATTCCAAGGGCGACAAAGACTTCAAGAGCCAGCTGACCAACATTAACGCCAAGGGCGCGGATGTCATCTTCTGCCCCAACTATTATGAAGATGATGGTCTCATCGTCACACAAGCCCGTCAGATCGGCGTCAAGTCCGTGTTCCTGGGCGGCGACGGCTGGGCAAAAGTATCAGAATATGCATCACCTGCAGACCTTGAAGGCAGCGTTTACTGCTCACCGTATGCACCGGGCTCAACAGACGCCATCAAGCAGTTTGAATCAGATTATGCCGCAGCATACAAAGGAGAAACGGCTGGCATGTTCGCCGCTCTGGGTTATGACGCAGCCATCGTTCTTCTCGATGCGATAACAGCAGCGGAAACGGCCGGACTTGAAACCGGCGCCGATGATTATAAGGCTGCCGTTATAGATGCCATGAAGAACACCACCTCCGTCGGTATTACAAGTACCTATTCATTTGACGAATTCAACAACCCGATTAAGCAAGCCGTTATCATCAAGCTTGAGGGCGGCAAGGAAAACATCTCGCAGATGTTCTAGCTCTATGCGTAAAACCATGCGGGGGGACGTTATCTCGTCACTCCCGCATGGTTTCCTTTACTTCATCAAAAAGAAATTTCCATTGTATTGATGCAGTATGCATTGATATAATGTTTTGGCTTTTTACCGCCGCCATATGCTTCCGAATTAATTAGTGAAAGAATGATAGAAGATGAATATTTTTTCTACCATAGTCAGCCAAATATTTAACGGCCTTCAGTCCGGCTCCGTCTATGCCCTGGTCGCGCTGGGGTACAGCATGGTGTACGGGATTATTATGCTGTTAAATTTTGCGCACGGTGATATCATCATGGTCGGCGCCTATGTGGCGTGGATCATTATGACGCTTTTTGGTCTGCCTCCCGTTGTGGGCATTATCGCGGCGGTCGTTGGCTGCACGCTGCTTGGCGTTGCTATTGAAAAGATAGCTTATACGCCGCTACGCAAATCGCCGCGCCTGTCACTACTGATTACGGCAATCGGCATCTCGATTTTCCTTGAAAACTTCGTGCAGCTTGATTTTGTGATGGGCGCCGGAGCAAAAACAATGCCGACGATTGTCAGCGGCCCAAACATCAGCCTGGGCAGCTCCAGCATTAGTTTTGTTGCCGTCGTGACGATCATCACGGCAGTCATTGCGATGACACTCCTAAGCCTGCTCGTCAAGAGAACAAAAATGGGCAAGGCAATGCGCGCTGTTTCAGAGGATATGGGCGCAGCCCAGTTGATGGGCATCAGCGTCAATAGGACGATATCCTTTACCTTTGCCGTCGGCTCTGCTCTGGCCGGTATTGGTTCTATTCTGTATAGCTGCGCTTATCCGCAGGCGTCGCCGTTTATGGGTTCCATGCTCGGTCTTAAAGCGTTTGTCGCCGCCGTTTTGGGTGGTATCGGCTCGATTCCCGGCGCTATGATCGGCGGTTTTGCTATCGGAATTCTGGAGGCGCTCGTCTCTGCCGTCGGTCTGTCGGTCTGGAAGGAAGGCGTCGTTTTTGCGGTATTGATCGTGGTGCTTCTTGTTAAACCAACCGGTATTCTCGGCCGCGTCATAAAAGAAAAGGTCTAGGGGGTATAAGTGTGATAAAGTCGTATAAGAGTATCCCCATGCCGGTTCGTTATGTCATTAACGCGCTGCTTTTCATAATATTTCTCATTGTCGTCAGTACATTGATTAGTACGAAGACGATATCAAACTACTATAACAGAATCATCTTGCTTATCGGCATCAATATCATCCTCGCTGTATCCTTAAATTTGGCGACGGGTTACCTAGGGCAGCTGCCGCTCGGCCACGCCGGGTTTATGGCCGTGGGAGCCTATGCCTCGGCGATATTTATGAAAGCTGTCATGGCAACCCTTCCAGTCGCCGTCTCGCTGCCGCTCGGTCTGATTATCGGCGGAATCGTTGCTGCCATCTTCGGTTTTATTATCGGCATTCCCGCGCTGAGGCTGAAGGGCGATTATCTGGCGATCATCACATTGGGCTTTTCCTTAATCATCAAAGTCATAATAACAAACATCGACAGTGTTATCGGCTTCAATTTGACCTACGGCGCTGCCAGCCTAAAAGGCATACCGAAAACCACCACATTTCTAAATACGTTTATATGTGTTTTTATTGTCTGTTATATTATTCATACCATGATGAAATCCCGCCACGGCCGGGCTGTTTTATCCATACGGGAAAACGAGATCGCTGCCGAATCATGCGGAATTAATACGACGTATTACAAAACCATGGCTTTTGTGATGTCCGCTTTCTTAGCAGGAATCGCCGGCTCGCTCTACGCAGGTTATAATGGCATCATAAATCCCTCAAATTTCGATTTCATGAAATCAATCGATATATTAGTTATCGTTGTCCTCGGTGGTATGGGCTCTATGATCGGCTCGGTCATCTCCGCGACAGTGCTGACGGCTGTGCCCGAATTCTTACGCGCGTTTGACCAGTATCGCATGGTGGCCTATTCACTTTTGCTTATCATCGTCATGATCTTTAAGCCGACCGGCCTCATGGGGACTTACGACTTTTCTCTTTCGCGGCTGCTTGGCAAGCCATGGGATAAACTCAAATCAAACCGCAAGGCAGAGAAAGAGGGTGACCGCTAATGGCAAGACACGACCCGCACGAAACAATTATCCCCGATAGGGATAAAGATAAGACGCCTGCCATCGCGTGCATCGGTCTCGGTATTGACTTCGGCGGTCTGACGGCTGTCGACGACTTTAATTTTACGCTGGGCAGGACTGAAATTGCCGGTCTTATCGGCCCGAACGGCGCCGGAAAAACGACGGTATTCAACCTCCTGACAAAAGTATACCAACCAACACGCGGCCAGATGCTCCTCGAAGGTAAGGATACAAAGTCGATGAACACAGCGCAGGCAAACCGTGCCGGAATTGCGCGGACCTTCCAGAACATCCGTCTTTTCAAAGAGCTCACCGTTGCCGAAAATGTGCTCATCGGGCTGCATAATGAAATGGATTACCGCCTGGCGGGAGCAATTCTGCGTTTGCCGAAATACTGGCGCGCTGAAAAAATTGCGCGCAACCGCGCGCTTGACCTGCTCTCCATCTTCGATATGACCGATTTGGCTGACAAAAAGTCCGGCGGCCTGCCTTACGGCGCACAAAGACGCCTTGAAATAGTCAGAGCGCTCGCGACGAATCCCACACTTCTTTTGCTCGATGAACCGGCTGCCGGAATGAACCCTTCCGAAACAAGTGAACTGATGGCGAATATCCGAAAGATTCGGGATACGTTTCATATATCCATTCTCCTCATAGAGCATGACATGAATCTTGTCATGGGCATCTGCGAGGGTATCGCTGTTTTGAATTACGGCAGGATTATCGCCAAAGGAACGCCCGAGGAGATTAAGTCTGATCCGAATGTCATCGAGGCTTACCTCGGGAAGAAGGGGCACTGATATGCTGCAGGTCAATGATATAAACGTCTATTATGGCCCCATTCACGCCATCAAGAGCATAGCTTTTGAGGTTCACCCCGGAGAGATCGTGGCGCTCATCGGCGCTAACGGCGCTGGGAAATCGACGGTTCTCAAAACGATCTCAGGTCTTTTACGTCCCAAAACCGGCAATATCGTCTTTGACGGCCACGACATTACTAAAACGGACGCGCATAAAATCGTTCGTTCCGGCCTTGCGCACGTCCCCGAGGGGCGCAGAATTTTTCTCCAGATGACCGTTATGGAAAACCTCGAGATGGGCGCTTTTACGCAAAAAACGATATCGGAAGACGATCTTGAAGACATATTCTTGAAATTTCCAAGGTTAAAAGAACGGCGTAAGCAGGTTGCCGGAACACTTTCCGGCGGAGAACAGCAAATGCTGGCGATGGGCCGCGCCCTCATGAGCAAGCCGAAACTTCTGATGCTCGACGAACCCTCTATGGGCCTGTCGCCAATCCTCGTGGAGCAAATTTTTGAAATTATTGAAGAGCTAAACAAAGCGAATACAACAATACTTCTTGTCGAACAAAACGCCGGTAAAGCCTTAGAGATAGCCGACAGGGCCTATGTCCTAGAAACAGGCCACATAACACTCTCCGGTACCGGCGAGGATCTCGCGCAAAGCGACGCGATTAAAAAAGCATATCTGGGTGGGTAATCGATAGAGTTTTAATTGCGCGACATGGTAGGGCGGGGGCTTGCTCCCGCCTCTTTTTCGAGTAAGCATTGACATAATTTAGAAATTTTCATATAATTGGAATTCATATTATCCCGCACATTAATGAGAGGTAGTAAAATGGCGTATTCAGAGCAAAACATTCTGCCCAAACCCCGCAGGAGGACATTTTCTCAAATCGGTCTGGCTTGCTTTGCCATCCTTGCTATTGGGTCGCTCCTTCAGGTCGCGGCGCAATATCTGGTAGCTTCTGTCGCGCCGGCGTGGATAGCTCAGCCTTGGTATCTCTGGGCACTGACATTTATACCGCTGTACGTCATCGCTGTACCTATCGGTTTTCTACTTTTTAAACGGATCCCCACAGACAAAGCCGAAACGAAAAAACTGCGGTTTAAGGACCTCCTCATTTTCCTCATCATGTGTTATCCTGTCATGTACATCGGCAATTTCATTGGCACGCTTATAAGCACGGCACTGCATACACTTCTAGGCACAGAAAACAGAAACACGCTGGATTTATTCACGAACGGCTCCAGCATATGGCTGGCTGTTTTATTCATGGTGCTTCTGGCCCCGGTTATCGAGGAATTCATCTTCCGAAAGCTGATCATTGACCGGGTTCGCCCCTACGGTGAAGGCGCCTGCGTCCTTGTATCGGCGCTGCTGTTCGGCCTTTTCCACGGGAACCTGAATCAATTTTTCTACGCCTTTGGACTCGGCGCGATATTCGCTTTCATTTATGTTAAGACGGGCCGGCTGCGCTACACAATATTCCTTCATATGGTCATCAATCTGTGGGGCGGAATTATCGCGCCGCTTCTGCTTAAGGGCATTGACCAGAACGCATTGGCGGACAGGACGAATCCGCAGGCGATGATGCGGTATTTCGTGGAACACCTGCCGCAGCTTATGGGCTTCAGCCTCTATGCCATGGTCAACCTTTCGCTGGTGATTGCCGGATTTGTCCTGCTTATCGTCCGGCGCAGAGCGTTTTTCTTTGAACATGGCCCGCTTCAGCCGGCGATTGGAACAGGCTTCAAGGTCATATTCTTAAATCTCGGAATGGCCTTATTTGTGGCCGGAGCATTCGCCTTGTTTGTCATTTCTCTGCTCTAATCCCGCGTAAAGACGTCCGTTTTGCTGCACAACCCATACTTAATCGCACATAACAAAAAACCGCGATCGGATCATCATGCCGCTCGCGGTTAGCTGTTATGATACGCTTATTCCCTGCGAATTTATTCGCATGAGGATTCATTCGCCTGAAGCCTTAAGCTTCTCCGCTTCTTCATTTTCAAGGACAAGGTAGGCAACCTTGCCGACGAGGGTCTTTGGCAGAGCGGCGCGGTATTCGAACGCGTAGGGCATGGCGTATTTTGCGATATTCTTTTTGCAGTGCTCGAGAATGGACGCCTTGATTTCATCCGTTGCTTCTACCCCGTCCCTTAGTACGACAAATGCTTTAACCTTATGTATCTTATATGGGTCGGGCACCCCGATGGCGCAGCTTGTCAGGACCTTCTCGTGTGCGTCAATGACATTTTCGATCTGTGACGGGTATATGCTGTAGCCCGCTGAAACAATCATGCGCTTGAGGCGCTGACGGAAATAGACAAATCCATCCTCATCCATTGATCCGAGATCCCCTGTATGGAGCCATACATAACCGTCTGAATGCTTCTGAAGCGCCTGTGCAGTCTCCTCGGGGTTGTCGGCGTATCCTTTCATAAGGGATGGCCCGGTAATGCAGATTTCGCCAAGCGCATCATATGGAAGGGCCTCCTGTGTCCCGGGTTTGACGATCTTGAAATACATATCCGGATAAGGGATGCCGATGCTCCCCTCTTTATGAAAATCGCGCGGCGTCAAGCAATTCGCCGTCACGCTCTCCGTCAGGCCGTAGCCCTCACGGATTTGTATCCTGGCACCGTGTGCCTTTAAAAATGCGTCAACCTTACGCTTGAGTTCAACCGAAAGCGAGTCGCCGCCGGAAAAGACACCTTCAAGCTGCGACATGTCCAGCCCGTTGAGCTTTTCTATCCTTAATAACGCCTCAAACAACGTCGGCACACCGGCAATATAGTTGGGTTTGTATTTCTTCAGCAGGTCGGCGTAGGAGGCGACAGAGAACTGCGGTACGAGTATGCCCGTCACGCCGCCCGTAAACATCGTATGGATGCATACGCCGAGACCAAACCCGTGAAATATGGGCATAATGGCAAGCATGATATGACCGGGCACTATGCAGTTGCCTGCTGCCGCTGTCTGCATAGCGAGCGCATTGAAGTTGAGGTTTGTCAGAAGAATGCCTTTTGTCGTTCCCGTTGTGCCGCCGCTGTAAAGAATTGCGGCCAGGTCCTCGCCTTTTCTCGACGCGGCAAATTGACCTTCAAATTGATGCCCGTTCCTGATGAAGTCCTGCCAACGGCTCACTTTCCCGCCCGTTTTTACTCTATTGATCTTCCGGCCTTTTGTGATCGGGTAAAGGATCTTCTTAATACCGCTGAGACCATCTTCAATACCGGTGAGAACAAGCATCTTTAGTGATGTTCTGCCCATAATAGATTCAAATTTCGGGTAAAACTGGTCGAGCGTCAGCGCGGCGACGCTCTTACTGTTATTGATAAAAAAGACGATTTCTTCTTCTGCCGACAGCGGATGTACCATATTCGCCACCGCGCCTATCCTGTTAACGGCGTAAAACATGATGACGGCCTGCGGCGTGTTGGGCATGCAGATTGTGATACGATCGTCGGCATTGATCCCAGACGCGGCGAGTGCGCGTGCGCATTCTTCGATCTTATCAGCAAAATCTTTATACGTGACGGTACAGCCGAAGAAATCGTAGGCAGCAATGTCTGGATATTTCCGGACTGTTTCGAGGACCATGTCACTCATTGAACAATCTGGGTACTGCAAGCTTTTGGGGACATTCTCATAATGCTTCAGCCATGGTGCGTTTAAATCCATATAAACCTCCATTCACCAAAAAAAGAGTGGTATACAACCCTTCGGGTAGTATACCACATAGTGACTTCATAGAACAATATCAAAGCGATATCGCCTGTCCCAGCTGTTCATCAGCCAGCTTTTTTAATTTCACCGCGGACTTCTGCCAGTGTCTTGACCTCTTTGTGAATAATTGGTTTCCATTCGACATTCTTAAAGAGCGCCGCCAGTGCAATGGGTATATACGTAAACATAAATATCGGAAACGTAAAAAGATACGTTATTTTGTATAACGGCTTGCAGTGGATCTGTTTCCATTCTGTCGCCACTGTAATTGATGCAATGGCAAACAAGAGCAGATAAGCGTTGAGACATGTTGTGGCAAGTGATTGCGCAATGGTCGAAATATCTATTTCAAGTACAAGCCCAACAAATAACGCGCCGATGTTGCATGCCACACCGAAAAGTGTCAGAAAAATCGCCGGCGCGATCGTCATCATCATATCATAACAGGCAAAGCTGCGTTTCGTGAATATTCCCTTTGCAAGTCCGGTACCGTACTTTTGAAATACTTGCAAGAACCCCTTCGCCCAGCGAAGACGCTGACGCCAGGCCTGCTTGAAATCCGTGGGCTGTTCGTCATAGAGCACCGCGTTTTTGCAAAAAGCAATGCGCTCTCCTTTGATGATGCTGTTAACAGAAAACTCTATATCTTCCGTGAGGAGGAAGAATTTCCAGCCGTTATTGCTCTCGATCACTTGCCGATGCACTAAAAACCCTGTTCCGGAAATGGCACAGCTCGTACCGAGCAGCATTCTTGAATGATTGAGATATTTTGATTCGCGCAGAAACCACAGAGAATAACCGGCTGAAATCCAATTGTCATCGTAGTTCTTGGAATTTCTGTAGCTCGTGATGATTTTGTGACCCTGGGAAAACGTCTTATTCATCTCCGTGATATAATTTTCATCAAGCAGGTTATCCGCATCAAAGACGAAAAATCCATCAAACGCTTCCCTCGGATAATTCTCACCGATCCGGTCAAACAGGAAGTCGAGCGCATAACCCTTGCCAACCTGCTTCTTGTTAAACCGCTCGTAGACAACCGCTCCGGCGTCCCTTGCTATTTTCGCTGTGCTGTCCGTGCAATTATCCGCCACGACAAATACGGTGACTAATTCAGCAGGGTATTTTTGTTCATGAATGTTATGAATCAGCTGCGCGATGACAGCCGCTTCGTTCCTTGCTGAAATCAGAACCCCAAAACGGTGCAGGACGACAGCCTTGTTAATCGGTCTGCTCTTTTTTATCAGCGGTATAAGTATATAGACGAATTGATATAGATAACAAATTGTAAATGTTATCGACAGTATATAGTTGATCAAACCAACTGTTTCCATAGTTTATTGCTCCTTTAGGTAAAACGTACCAGATAAATGACCACGTATATTTATACCCCTATTTTGAACAACAAACAATGAATTTAATATATTCTTAACAATTTCTTAACATCTATATAGTTTGTGTGAGATTTACGCCAGGATTTCCGTCATTTTCACATGCCATTATTGAGTCGTCCGTGAAACGATCTGTTCGTCTGCAGCGAACACTGCCCTTTTGATGATATTCTCCGGGTTTCGACACGTTTCGACCCTAATTTTTGGAAATTTGTGGATAAATATGTGAGTTTGTTGATAACCGAACACAAAACGGATAAAGCTTCGGCGCTGCGCAAGCAGGATGACGCCTGATACTGCATCCTGCTGGATGAATCCTGTTGATTATCTTACACAAGTAAATTATAATAACGTCACGAACAATAACAAGAATCATTTATCTGTCTATAACGCGACAAAATAAGAGGGTGCAAGAATTGACAACGAATGCTTTGAATTTAAATAATCTCCGGCTCGCCGTCCTGATTGACGCAGAAAATGTTCCGCGCAACTGCATCAAGAGCGTCATGGCAGAAATAGCAATCTATGGCACGCCGACTATTAAACGTATTTACGGCGACTGGACGAATCCGTCGATCGGCGGATGGAAGCTCTCGCTTCTGGAAAACGCCATTACGCCAATTCAGCAGTATAGCTATACCGTCGGTAAAAACTCTTCAGACTCGGCAATGATCATCGATGCGATGGATATCCTATACACAGAAAAAACAGATGGCTTTGTTATCGTTTCGAGCGACAGCGACTTTACACGCCTTGCCATCCGTCTGCGGGAAGCCGGGCAGCGCGTCATCGGCATCGGCGAGACAAAAACGCCCAGCCCGTTTATTGCCGCGTGTGACAAATTTACGTATATAGAGGTTATCCGCGCAAACGCCGTTGAAATAAGGCCCAACAGTGATGAGGATCAGAACCATAAACCGGCTGAGAAATTGAGGACGAAACCGCCAGTACAGATGAAAGCGCGCGGCCAAAAGGTGCCGGATGCTGTCGTGCAGTTCATTTCCGACTCTATTTCGGACCTTTCCGATGATGATGACTGGGTGTTCATGGGAGAGCTCGGCAATCTGATTTTGAAAAAGCAGCCCGATTTTGATCACCGGAATTTCGGGTTTAAGAGTCTTTCTTCACTGATTAAATCGATTGATCGTTTTGAAGTTGACTTCCGTCAAACCGCAGATAAAAATATCACGCATGTTTTTGTGCGTGATAAAGAAGCCTGACCGCTCATTCCCAGATCGTCATAATAAAACCGGAACAAAACCGGCGTCATGCGCATATGATGTTGTTAACAGCATTTTAGGGGTGATTTTATGCGTTATATCATCAGCACATGTATCTGTGATCTTCCCGAGGATATCGATGATCTCATATACGGTAATATCGGTACAATCCCAAGCGAACGATTAAAATGGTTCAAGCCGAACTAAACTTTAATTTTATGCGAATGAAAGTGGTCAACGAATGATAGAATTTGATGATTATAAAGTAAAGATAAACGCACTGAAGCCGGCGCTTTCCGGACTTGGTGAAGCGCTGAAGCTGGAAGAAGCCGAAGCGGAGATCGACAAGCTCGAAGAAGAGAGCGCCCAGGACGGGTTTTGGACAAATCTTGATAATTCTCAGAAAGTCCTTCAAAAAATCAAGCAGCTGAAGAACAAGGTGTCGGGCTTTAAAAAACTGGCAGCGCGATGGGATGATATAATGGCGCTGTGCCAGATGGCGCTGGAAGAAAAGGACGAAAGCCTCCTCCCCGAGCTTGAGACCGATTATGCGGGGTTTGCGAAGGATCTTGAAGCCGCGCGTTTAACGACTCTTTTGTCTGGCGAGCACGACAATAACAACGCAATTTTATCGTTTCATGCCGGGGCCGGCGGCACCGAGGCACAGGACTGGACGGAGATGCTGTACAGGATGTATACGCGCTGGGCCGAACGCCACGGCATGAAATATAAGATTTTAGACTATCTTGACGGCGAGGAAGCCGGTATAAAATCGGCGTCTATTGAGATTGAGGGTGAAAATGCCTACGGCTTTCTAAAAAGCGAGAGCGGCATTCACCGCCTTGTCAGGATTTCTCCTTTCGATGCCTCCGGCCGACGGCACACGTCCTTTGCGGCAGTTGAAGTCACACCGCTCATTTCAGACGAAGTCGAGGTCGAAATAAAGTCAGAGGACCTAAAAGTTGACACATACCGCTCCTCAGGGGCAGGCGGACAGCATGTCAATAAAACAGAAAGCGCTATCCGTATCACGCATATACCAAGCGGCATCGTCGTGGCCTGCCAGATTGAGCGCAGCCAGCATCAGAACAGAGAAGTCGCCATGCGTATGCTCCGCTCAAAGCTTGTTGAGATCAAGGAGCGCCAGCACCTCGACAAAATAAGCGATATCAAAGGTGAACAGATGAAAATTGAATGGGGCAGCCAGATACGCTCCTACGTCTTCATGCCGTATACACTCGCCAAGGACCATCGGACAAGTTTTGAAAACGGCAACATCAATGCCGTCATGGACGGCGAAATCGATGGGTTTATCAACGCCTATTTGAGTATGCAGGCGGGTAAGACCGAATAAGGCATTTGAGGGAAGATAGCATCTTCCCTTTGTTATTTAAAGTGCTGTTGACGAAACATATCCGGCTATTGCAATTACCACAAATTACTTATATTATTGGTCTAGTATTACAAAATCGGAAACATTTCATATAGAAAGAATGGAGTGGTTTTATGCGTCGCAGTAAAACGAGCGGATTCGTCTTGATACTGCTTATCAGCGCAATGCTTCTTACGGGCTGCAATTCACAGGGACCCCAGACCGATTCAGCGAATTCTGCCGCAGGCATCTCCTCGGCGGCAAATTCTGCCGCAAGCGCCTCCTCCACGGATTCATCTCAAACAGAATCGTCCGCCATGCCTTCCGACGCGCAGCAGGCCCCGGAGCCCTCGTCGTCAAGAGAGCCGCCGAAGAACGCCACTTGGGTCCTCGACATCAATGATACACAGCAGATCACTGATGAGATGGGGATCGTATGGAATTACACGCTGACCTTCCATGCCAGTAAGCCGGGAGGCACCAATGTAACCGGCGAATACGCCGGCGAAGCCTTTCTAGAGATCGAGCCGGACTTCGGTACGGTTCAGGCCGCCGCGGCTAGCGAAGGCACCCAGCTCCTGTCCATGATTTTTAATTATTACGCGCAATGCGAAAGCCTTACCTTTGTTGTTGAAAAATTCAGCATGGAGGAATATAACGCGCAGATGAAACAGTATAATAAGGATAGCCCGCTGCAGCCGCTCGAGCCTGGGGTCGCGATGGACTTTTTTGCTGTTACTGGCGCGGTTTTCAACGCTACCCAGGAACCGGTCACCATGACGATCCAGGACGAGGACGGCCCGAAAACAGGCAGCGGCGGCGGCGGCGGAACGACAGTAAACGTACCCACTGAGATTTCTGTGGACGGCGCGACGGCGTTTGTCTTCTTCTATAACACGCCGCATCCGCTTGCACGTGCTTTTAAAGGAACCATCACAGGCGACGTGCTTCCTTCATAGCCCTCGACAAAAGTAGTGGTATAACGACAAATACTCCTATTTACACATTCTGTAAATTGGAGTATTATTTAGGTACAGCTTATCCAATGGCATGAGGATGCCGCAGGTCCTTAATTTTCGTTTCCGGAGATGAAGGACGTAAGCTCATATCTTTATCCCACAACCCTTTCTTTGGCGAATCGCATGGCGGTTCGCCCTTTTTTTGTTAATTTAGGGTGGTAATATGCTAAATTGTTGAATGTCCGGCTTGCCAAATGCGGTTTGTTCGGCGTATACTATTTATCAATCTCTTTTGCTGGTACAAATGAGGGTTATTTTCTGTACCGGCAGGTTAAGAAGCGGGTGTTATAATAAAGAATGAGCAGTTACATTTACCCGACGAAAAAAAGGATTGTCCTAGTCACCGGCCATTACGGAAGCGGCAAGACCGAGTTCGCCGTCAGCTTGGCGATGCTTCTAGCGCAGGAAAAGCCTCGCTTATATCCGCGCCTGGCGGTTGTTGATTTGGATATTGTTAATCCGTATTTTCGTTCACGCGAACGAATGAGTATGCTTGAAAATTCGGGCGTTAAAGTATACGGCGGCATTTATAAAACAGAAATCACAGCCGAACTGCCGGAACTCGCCGCGGATATTCGGGCACCTCACGAGGATAACGGGTGCCGCGTGATTGTTGACGTCGGGGGTAACGAAAGCGGAGCCAAGGTCCTCACACAGTTCAAAAAGTATTACACCCCCGAAGAGACGGCAGTGCTCGCCGTACTGAATTTCAATCGTTTTGAAACACGCGATATCGACAGCGCCATAGAGCATGTCCATGCGATCGAAAGCGTCACGGGGCTCACCGTGGAAGGCATTATCAACAACACGCATCTGCTGCGGGAGACAACCGCGGAAATGATTATCAGAGGCCATGCATTGTGCGAAGAATTCTGCGAAAAGGCAGGAAAAGTCCTGTGGTGTGACTGTTATCCCGAACAGCTTGTATCCAGAGATGCACTCACTGGGATGACCGGATATCTCATGCCGCTTGGACTTTATATGCGCCCGTCCTGGCTTGACAAATGATTTAAGCAGAGCTTAAATCATTAACATAAAAGCCTCTTCGCGGCTTTTATGGCCAACATGATGCGAATTTCAAGCATTTAGTATATATACTTACCGAAAGGAGCAAAGATATGGCAAAATTTCAAGTCAGGTTCAACAGCGAAAAATGCAAGGGCTGTGAACTGTGCCGTGCGTTCTGTCCCAAGGGGATTATCGTTATGAGCGCACAGATTAACAACAAGGGGTACAGCCCGGCATCCATTTCGCGTCAGGAGGACTGTATTGGCTGCCAGTCTTGCGCGCTTGTCTGCCCTGACGGCGCAATAGCGATTTTTAAGGAGGACGAGGTCCAATGACGCAAAAAGTACTCATGAAAGGCAACGAGGCGTTTGCCGAGGCTGCCATCCGCGGCGGGGCCCGTTTCTACTTCGGATATCCGATCACGCCGCAGAGCGAAATCCCCGAATACATGTCCCGCGAGCTGCCGAAACGCGGCGGCACGTTCCTCCAGGCAGAGAGTGAGCTCGGCGCTGTCAACATGGCATACGGCGCAGCTGCCTCCGGTGGAAATGTTTTTATCTCCTCATCCTCCCCAGGTATTGCTTTAATGCAGGAGGGTCTGAGCTTCATGTGCTCGGCCGAGGTTCCTGTCGTCATACTCAACGTCTCCCGCGGCGGACCTGGTATCGGCGGCATCCAGCCCGGACAAGCCGACTACTTTCAGGCGACGCGCGGCGGCGGCAACGGCGATTATAGAATCCCCGTCTTTGCCCCATCCAGCATTCAGGAAGCTATTGACCTCATATATGAAGCGGTCACGTTGGCGGATTACTGGCAGAACCCGATCTTCATCTTCGCCGACGGCATCATGGGCCAGATGATGGAGCCTGTTTTACTGCCGGAAGCGCGTCCGTTCGTTAAAGAGGAGGATATCGCCGCAAAAAAGCCATGGGCAATTGTCGGATATGGTTCTGATGACAGCAAGAGAAATATCGTCAAATCGCTACGTATGCAGCCAGACGAGCTTGAGGCGCATGTGGAAAAACTCTTCCGAAAGTATGCGCTGGCAGAAAAAGAACTGACCCGTTACGAGAATATTGACGTCAAGGACGCCGATCTCGTTTTCGTGGCTTTCGGTACGGTCGCCCGTATCGCAAAGGAAGCCATCGAGATTTTAGCCACCGAGGGCATCAAGGCGGGACTTATCCGTCCGATCTCCCTTTGGCCGTTCCCGAAGGCCGCTTTCGACGAACTCACCGATAAAACGAAAGTCGTCATTTCCGCAGAGCTTAGCATGGGGCAAATGATTGACGACGTGAAAATGGGCCTATGCGGCCGTTATCCCGTCGAACTCATCCACAGGACAGGCGGCATGATACCGACGTCAATTGAGATCGCGGAAAAAGCCAAAAAGATTTATCTTGATGCGCTTAACGCTTAAGGAGACTATTATGAAATCAGTATTTACGAATACAAAAGGTATAACAGATGTGACGTCGAACTTTTGCCCAGGTTGTACGCACGGAATCGCCAACCGCCTGATTATGGAGACCCTGGACGAAATGGGAAAGCTCGGCGAGACAATCGGCGCGGCATCCATCGGCTGCAGCGTGCAAATACACAAATTCATGAACATTGACATGTGCGAATCCGCGCACGGCCGCGCACCGGCTGTTGCGTCCGGCATCAAACGCGTCCATCCCGACAAACTTGTCTTCACATACCAGGGCGATGGTGACCTGGCGTCTATCGGCATGGGTGAAATTGTTCACGCAGCGGCAAGGGGCGAAAAGCTCTGTACATTCTTTATCAACAACTGTATTTACGGTATGACCGGCGGCCAGATGGCCCCGACGACACTTATAGGTCAGCGCTCCACGACATCACAGGAAGGGCGCACGAAGGAACAGGCCGGCGCTCCGATTAGAATGAGCGAACTCCTTGCAACGCTTGACGGTGCCGTCTATGTCGAGCGCGTCGCGCTTGACACCCCGGCGCACATCCGTCAGGCAAAAAAGGCCATTCGCCGTGCTTTCGAGGTACAGGAAAAAAAGCTGGGCTTTGCCTTTGTGGAGATGCTCTCCACCTGCCCGACGAACTGGGGTCTGACACCTTTTGACGCCATGAAATGGGTAGGCACGAACATGATGCCGTATTATCCGCTTGGAATCTACAAGAATCCGGAGGAAGTGCAATGAGTACACATAAGTTATTCCTCGCCGGATCCGGCGGTCAGGGTATACTACTCATGGGCCAGATGGTCACCTATGCTGCCATGCTCGAAGATAAGGCTGCAACATTCTTCCCGTCCTATGGGCCGGAGATGCGCGGCGGAACTGCCAATTGCACCGTCGTCGTTTCAGACAAGCCGGTCAGCTGCCCGCTCATTTACGAAGCGGACGCGCTTGTTGTCATGAACCTGCCGTCTCTGCTCAAGTTCGAGTCGATGGTCAAGCCGGGCGGCGTCATCCTTATCAACACCTCCTTTATTGATCAGCCGGCAGCACGGACAGACATTCGGGCCCTCTATGTGCCGGTTAATGAACTGGCAAAGGAACTCGGCAATCTCAAAGTGGCCAACATGGTGATGCTCGGGGCGCTTGTCCGCGCGACGAACGTCGTGTCGGAGAAGTCAATCGAAGACGTTATGTACAAGACATTTACCGGCGAAAAAGCCAAGCTGAACGAAGCGAACATGAAAGCCTTTTCGTATTACAAATAGAGGAGTATTGATATGAAATACAATTTTACGATACAAAAAACAACGGCCCCGAAAACAAAACCGGACCCGGATACGCTGAAATTCGGCAAAGCTTTTACCGATCATATGTTCGTCATGGATTACAGCACCGAAAAGGGCTGGCATGACGGCAGAATCATCCCATACGGGCCTTTGATGCTCGACCCTGCTTCGGCAGTTCTGCATTACTCACAGCAGATGTTCGAAGGCCTCAAGGCTTATGAAGCAGATGACGGTCGTATACTTCTATTCCGTCCCGACATGAATGCCAAACGCACAAACAAGACAAACGAACGTATGTGCATCCCGCAGATGGACGAAGAGCTCTTCGTCGAAGCAGTCAAAGCGATTGTTGATGTTGAGCGGGACTGGATCCCGAATAAGCCGGGCACATCTTTGTATATCCGGCCCTTCATCTTTGCGGATGAGGCTTTTCTGGGCGTCCATGCCGCATCCCACTATAAGTTCGTGATCATACTCAGCCCTGTCGGCCCGTATTACGCCGGCGGCTTTAAGGCGACGAGTATTTTTGTTGAAGAAGAATTCACCCGCGCGACAAAGGGCGGCACGGGTTTTGCAAAAGTGGGCGGTAACTATGCCGGATCACTTAAAGCGCAGACAAAGGCCAATGCCATGGGCTGTGAACAGGTTTTATGGCTTGATGCCGCAGAGCATAACTATGTCGAGGAAATCGGAACATCGAATGCTTTCTTCGTCATCGGCGATGAGATCATCACAGCGCCTCTTGAAGGCACAATTCTTCCCGGCGTCACACGCGATTCAGTGTTAGCGCTTCTTAGAAAATGGGGACTGAATGTCTCCGAACGCCGCCTTAAAATTGACGATGTCCGTAAAGCAGCAGGCGACGGTACTCTCAAAGAGGTCTTCGCAACCGGCACGGCAGCAGTCATATCACCTGTCGGCAGGCTTGTTTTTAAAGAAAATGAATTCGCCATCGGCGGCGGCAAAGTCGGCGCGCTTTCGAACAAACTGTATGACACCCTCAGCGGAATCCAGACAGGAAAGCTGACCGACGACATGGGCTGGACGACAGCAATTTAGTTAGATTTCGTAAATTTATATTCGGAGGTAATGCTCGTGAGAGAAGTAAAAATCGTGGACATCTCCCTGCGTGAGAGTGACCAGCTCTTTGCATCCGGCCTCAGTTTCAAGCAGAAAATCGAAATGGCAAAGCTTCTTGAAAAGCTGAAAATCGACACTGTTGAAACGTGCTTCATATCGGAGGCGACCGCCGATGCGGTGCTCGTACGCACACTGTCGACAATGCTAGAAAACTGCGTCATCTGCGTTCCTGTTACACTTGACGTCGCCAGCATTAAAAGAGCCTCAGCCGCTCTTTCCAAAGCTAAAAAACCCTGCCTTAACCTGATTGTGCCGACGTCGACGGTGCAGATGGAGTACGTTTATCGTCTGAAAGCCGATAACGTTCTCGGTCAGGTAAAGGAAATGGTTGAAACGTGCGTTTCTCTCTGCCCGAATGTTGAATTCACGGCTGAAGACGCCACGCGCAGCGACCTCGAGTTTTTATGCGCCGTCATCGATGCAGCGATTACCGCCGGCGCGAAAATAATCACGCTGTGCGATTCCACGGGCGAAAAGACACCGGATGAAATAACCGCGTTTATCAAGGCTGTGCAGCAGAAGGTTCCCGCGCTGTGTGATGTTGTTCTGTCACTTCATTTGAAGGACAATCTGGGACTTGCCGCCGCTTCGGCTCTGGCGGCTGTTGCCTGTGGGGTACAGCAGTTTAAAGTGTCTTTCAGCAGCGCTTCGGGGCAACTCTCGCTCGAGCAGTTCATCAATGTGCTCAAGGTCCGCGGAGAAGCGCTTGAAATCTTTTGCAACACGAACGTTACGGCACTTTTCCGCACATGCCGGCAGCTCGAGTCTATTACGGGTTCCAGCCGGTTCAACCGTCTCACGCTTACTGGCTCTAACGACAGCGGCGAGACTTCATCGCAGGAAAAACTGCACGCCGATTCCGATATGACGACTGTCGGCCGCCGCATTGAGTCCTTGGGGTATGACGTCAGCAATGACGACCTGAACGAGATTTTCCGTTTATTTAAAGAGATTGCACGGAGTAAACCTGTCGACAACCGCGATCTCGAAGCCCTTGTTGCTGAGACCGCCGGTCAGGTGCTGCCTACATACCAGCTGGACAATTATGTTATCAACAGCGGTAGCGCCATCACTGCGACGGCTTTTATACGCCTATTGAAAGACGCTAGCCCGCTCCAGGCCATAGCCATCGGTGATGGGCCGATTGATGCCTCTTTCCAAGCCATTGAGCAAATTCTTGGACGTCATTACGAGTTGGATGAATTCCAGATCCAGGCTGTTACAGAAGGGCACGAAGCCATGGGCGACGCTCTTGTAAAGCTGCGGTATAACGGCAAGCTTTATTCCGGGCGCGGTCTCTCGACAGACATCGTTGGAGCCAGCATCAGGGCATACTTAAGTGCTGTCAACAAGGTCGTCTATGAGGAAAGCAGCCTATGAAACTGTCATATTTTACAGGTAACTGGCCGGGCCTTTCGTGGAACGAACACTGTGATCTGGCCGAAAGCATGGGACTTCAAGGCCTTGAATTATCCTATTCTTCGACTGACGCGCAGAAATTCCTCGACAGTGCCAGAAGCGCCGAGCGGCAGCAGTTTTACCGGCGGCTCGGAGACAATAAGCTGACCATCCCCTGCGTCACCGTATGCATCTCTTCAGAGAATTTAAACAGGAATGCCGCGCTGAAGGATGCCGCCGACTGTATCCTCTTCGCTTCAGCCTTACATGCCCCTTACGTCTGCCTGGATATGACGTTTGAGGACAAAGCAAGCGAGGAGCAGAGTATCGCCATGATCGGCGAACTCATACCTCTGGCCGAATCTGAAGGTATTATCCTGCTCATAGAGACAAAGGGTCTCTATGCGGACACGTCGAAGCTCTGCCAGCTGCTGGACCGATTTGCCTGTGATAATTTGGCTGCCTTGTGGAACGTGCACAACCCGTTTGTGTATAACCACGAATCGGCTGACGCGACGATTAAGAACCTCGGCGCTTATGTCAAGCACGTTCACGTGAGCGATTCGGAGCAGGTCGGGAGTGCTTTAAGCTCGTGTCTGATTGGAGACGGCATCGTCCCAATGACAGAAATGGCTGCTGCGCTGCGTTCAATTGACTATAACGGCATGCTGTCGCTCGAATTTTTATCGGAAGATGCCGGTCTCAATGATCCCAATATCGTATTACCGCATTACGTCAATGTCATGAGCCGGTATATCAAAGTCCGCGATTATGGGGACAAATACTATGAAAATAAAAGAAAAACGGGTAAATTCATCTGGCCGAAAGATGAGCTTATTGCGCTGACATTTTCGCAGATGCTTGACCGCGTTACCGAAGAATTCCCAGATCAGTATGCTTTTCGTTATACGACACTCGACTATACACGAACGTATGCGGAATTCCGCGAGGATGTCGACACGTTTTCCCGCTCACTGATAGCCCTTGGCGTCAAAGCCGGTGACAAGGTCGCAGTCTGGGCGACGAATGTGCCGCAATGGTTCATCACGTTCTGGGCCTCTGTCAAAATCGGCGCCGTCCTCGTAACGGTGAACACGGCTTATAAAATCCGTGAGGCTGAATACCTCCTGCGCCAAGCAGATATCCACACGCTCGTCCTGATTGACGGGTACAAGGATTCCGACTACATCGCCATCATCAAGGAGCTCTGTCCAGAGCTCGCCTATATACCGGCGGAGAAGCCGCTCCACTGCAAGCGCCTGCCGTTTCTGCGGCATGTCATTACAGCATCCTCCAGGCAGAAGGGCTGCCTGACATGGGATGATGCCATCGCTTTATCAAGCCGTGTGCCCATCGAAGAGGTTTACCGCCGCGCCGCCCTCGTCCATCATGACGACGTCTGCAATATGCAGTATACCTCCGGTACGACAGGCTTCCCAAAGGGCGTCATGCTGACACACTATAATATTGTCAACAACGGCAAATGCATCGGCGACCGGATGGATCTATCAACGGCGGACCGTTTCCTTATCCATGTACCGATGTTCCATTGCTTCGGCATGGTGCTTACGATGACAGCGTCAATGACGCACAGCTCAACGATGTCACCGCTGCCCTACTTTTCGCCGAAATCCGCCCTGGCCTGCATCAAGCAGGAGCATATCACCGCGGTCAACGGTGTCCCGACGATGTTTATTGCCATGCTGGAGCACAAGGACTTTAACCCCGCTGATTTCACGTATATGAGAACAGGTATTATGGCAGGCAGCCCATGCCCGATTTCGGTGATGAAAGACGTTCTCAGTAAGATGAACATGTCGGAAATCACCATCGTCTTCGGTCAGACAGAGAGTTCGCCCGGCTGCACGATGAGCAGCACGGACGACCCGATGGACGTCCGTGTCGGCACAGTCGGCAGGCCACTGCCCGAAATTGAATGCAAGATCGTCGATCCTGAGACGTATGAGGACCTACCGGACAATGTGACCGGCGAATTTGTCGCGCGCGGCTATAATCTCATGAAGGGTTACTACAAGATGCCGGGCGCGACAGCTTCCGCCATCGACAAGGACGGCTGGCTGCACACGGGCGATTTGGCCTGCCGGACGCCGGACGGCAATTATAAAATTACAGGCCGCCTTAAGGACATGATCATCCGCGGCGGCGAGAATATCTACCCGAAGGAGATCGAGGAATTTCTGTACACGCACCCAAAGATCAAAGATGTCCAGGTCATCGGCGTGCCTTCAGTGCAGTACGGCGAGGAAATCATGGCATGCGTCGTCTTAAAAGCAGGCGAAGCAATGACGGAACAGGATGTAAAGGATTTTGTCCATGCCAGTATGGCAAAGCACAAGGTCCCGAGCTATGTCGGTTTCGTCGATGATTTTCCAATGAATGCCGCCGGAAAAATCCTTAAATATAAAATGCGCGAGGACGCCGTCCAAAAGCTGGGCCTTCAGAAAGCCGCATCGATCGAAACGGCGTAAC
Source organism: uncultured Eubacteriales bacterium (assembly GCA_942492735.1). Taxonomy (GTDB): domain Bacteria; phylum Bacillota; class Clostridia; order Oscillospirales; family Oscillospiraceae; genus Sporobacter. The sequence continues at coordinate 999,796 of OW818648.1, read as the reverse complement.
GCGCGTACAATAGGCTTCGTAAGGGTGTGAAACGTCACACCCTTATTTTCTCGTGTGTTTTTTCAATCCGCGATACCCTAATAATTACAGCGCAGCCGCACAAACTATTACACGCGCGGCCTATTATCTGTTTCCTTGACACAAGATAAAAAATATGTAATAGTAAGTCCTAAAGATTTCTTTATCTTGGGGGATTGCGCATGTCCGAAAAAATAGCGAGAATGAGCGAAACGGAACTCTGCGACGAATACCTTGACTGCGTCTCTGAAATGATTCAGCATGACGCCGTCAAGTCTATGAAGCATTATAACCAGCATCGGGGCGTCGACTGTCTCGAGCACAGTTTGAATGTATCGATTCGAAGCTATCTCATATGCAAAAAGCTTGGCCTCGATTATCGGTCTGCCGCCAGAGGCGGATTGCTTCACGATTTTTTTCTTTATGACTGGCATAAAGAAAACCCGCACGGCGGGCTGCACGCTTTCACGCATCCGAAAATCGCATCAATCAACGCGAATAACACCTTTACCCTGAACAAGCGTGAAAAGGACGTCATTAAAAAGCATATGTGGCCGCTGACGGTGTCTATGCCTAAATATCCCGAGTCGTTCGTTGTCATCCTTGTGGACAAATTTTACTGTATCAGCGAAGCTTTCCGAAGCGGCAGCACCAATATAATGCGAAGGATCCACGACCTGGCATATTAAATTCATTTAGAAAATAATATTTAATGGCGAACCGGAGATGCCTCAAGGACAACACTCCGGTCGTTTTTTACTCAAAAATACAACTATAGTATTTGGAGCATTTGCATGTATGTTTTAGATTGGTTTTTATGGTTTGTCATATATAGTTTTGTGGGCTGGGTATTTGAGTCTGTTCAATTTTCAGTTTATGAGAAGAAATTGGTGAACCGCGGTTTTCTAAACGGGCCGCTTTGTCCCGTTTATGGCTTCGGCGCCCTGCTGATATTTCTGATCCTTGACCACAGAACCGATAACCTTGTTATATTATTCTTTGCGGCAGTTGCGCTGACAACAACGCTCGAGTATATAACGGCCGTCATACTTGAAAAAGTCTTTCATGCCAAATGGTGGGATTATTCTATGTTTCCCTTGAACTTCAAGGGCAGGATCAGTCCGCTCTCCTCTGCCGTTTTTGGTGTTCTGTCGGTCGTTGGAATAAAGTTTATCCAACCGTTTGTTAAAAGTCTGACCGATCAGATATCTCAGAATGCCAAGCTGACGTTGCTGCTCATTTTTCTAGTCTATCTTGTCCTTGATTTTTCAATAACTGTCCGCCATGTCCTGACTTTAAATGGTCGGCTGAGCGAGATACAAACAGCGCTCAACTGCTTTTTCGGCAAGTATTACAGGCGCGCCGGTGAATTCAAAAATGCAATCCTGGTGAGCTTTGAGGAGAGCGAATTTTATTCCGAACGCATCAAAACACTCTTCAGCCTCGATCGGTTTCAAAACAGAAGAATCATTCGGGCCTTTCCGAAGCTCCGGTCGTTCTCATATGACGACGCACTGAAAAAACTGAAAGCCCGCGTACTGGGCCGGAAAGACAATAACGACGATCAGGAATAAAAAAATGGTCTGCGCACGTATGCGCAGACCATTTTTATATAAATTATACATGACCGGCTAAGATTTCGAGTTCCTTTACCATGTCGATCCTCGGGAATATGACGTCTCCTTTTGCGACCGTCACATCTTTCGGCAGCGCGCCGAACGCGGCGGCTGACGCCCAAGTCTGACGCGCATCATCGGCGCCAATTTGCGCAAATATTTTGTCGCTCGTATCCGGCATAAACGGTTTGAGGAGCACCGCGCAGATTCGTATGGACTCCAAGAGATTGTACATGACACAGGCGAGCCGCGGCGCGTTCGAATCATCTTTCGCCAACACCCAGGGCGCCATCTCATCGATATACTTATTTGCCCGCGAGGTGACGCGGAAAATCTCCGTCAGCACGTTCTGAAACGCATATTTCTCCATTTGCGTCTCATATAAATCGCGCACCCCATTCGCCATGGAGACGAGCTCGTCATCTCCGCTTTCCGATATCTGTTCCTTCGGAAGCATGCCGCCGAAGTATTTGATAACCATGGCGACCGTTCTCGAAACAAGGTTGCCGAGGTCATTTGCGAGATCTGTGTTAATCCGTGTAATGAGGCTCTCGTTTGAGAAATTGCCATCCGAGCCGAAGGGGAACTCGCGCAATAGGAAATACCGCAGCGCATCCACACCATAGCGATCGGCGAGAACGACGGGGTCCACGACATTCCCGACCGATTTGCTCATTTTCATACCGTTAAGATTAAGCCAGCCGTGGCCGTAGAGCTTCTTCGGCAGGGGCATATCCATGCTCATGAGAAAGGCCGGCCAGTAAATAGAGTGGAAGCGCACGATCTCCTTGCCCACGAAATGCACGTCCGCAGGCCAGAACTTATCATAATCGTTGAATTTCTCATTCATGAAGCCAAGCGCCGTTGTATAGTTGAAAAGCGCGTCCAGCCAAACGTACACAACATGTCCCGGATCGAAGTCCACCGGTACGCCCCAGGTAAAGGTCGTACGTGACACGCAAAGGTCCTGCAGCCCCCCTTCACAGTCGATGAAATTATTGATCATCTCATTGACACGGGAATAGGGCTGAAGGTAGTCGCCGCTGAACAGCAGCGCTCGGATCCGATCGGCGTAACTGGACATGCGAAAAAAGTATGCTTCTTCCTCGGCGTATTTGACCTCCCGCCCGCAGTCGGGGCACTTACCGTCGACAAGCTGACTTTCGGTCCAAAAGGACTCACAGGGGGTACAATACAGACCCTTGTAGGCACCCTTATATATATCTCCCTTGTCATACATGGCTTTAAAAATACGCTGTATTGAGACAATATGGTAGTCATCGGTGGTTCGTACAAATCTGTCGTAGGAGATGTTCATCAGCTTCCAGAGCGTCTTTATCCCGGCCACAATATTATCCACGAACTGCTGGGGCGTGACCCCCGCCGCTTTCGCTTTTTCCTCAATCTTTTGGCCGTGCTCATCCGTCCCTGTGAGGAACATGACATCAAAGCCCTGCATTCGCTTATACCTCGCCATCGCGTCAGTCGCCACAGTGCAGTACGTGTGTCCGATATGAAGCTTGTCGGAGGGATAATAGATGGGCGTCGTGATGAAGAATGTTCCTTTGCTCATGATTGCCTTTCCTTTCTGTATGATATCGATATTACGTTTTGTAATATTCTTTATCGAAAATATTATGAATGACGAAAATTCCCTTTGGAATAAATAAGTGGCAGTATATCACAGGCAGAGCAATAAATGCAACATTAAGGCGCAATTGTTTAACGCCGAAACCGATCCAGGCGCCTGCCGGAATGCCTATGATTTTTTACTATAGGCATAAATTATACGCTATCTGTGATCATGTTACAACCTGTATTGGTGCGATCGCGCCCGTATTTCAAGTATTCCCTGCACATACGACATTTACTGTTGACGAAACGCCTCCTTAAATTGTAAAATACTATGATAAGCAAGATGCGACGGCAAGCTGGTCAGCGTGACTCTATTATCAACGCGGATCAGATCGGCGTAATAATATCCGATAAACTTGCTTCCGTTATGATATACTATAATAAAACGGTTTGTCGTTTTACTCTTCGGCTAAAGTAAAATGGAGTGCGTATGAAGCTACAGGGAAACAGCGATATAGGTCATTCTAGGTTGTCGGGAATGTCCACTTATTCACACGCCTATATCATATGGGGCGGCAGTGAGGCCGATCGGACCGCTTTTGCCGACAATCTGGCTCAGGCGATTATCTGCTCAGGCTCCGGCCAAAAGCCGTGCATGGCTTGCGCACACTGCGCAAAATCATCCCGTCACATACATCCTGACATCATCGCCATTGACAGAACTCCTGACACCAGGGCGATTTATGTCGATCAGATCCGCGCACTCAGGGAAGACGCGGTCATCATGCCGAACGAGGCTCAAACAAAGGTGTATATCATTGGTCATGCGGGCTCAATGAACGTTTCGGCCCAAAATGCGATTCTAAAGCTTCTGGAAGAACCCCCCGAGAGTTCACGCTTTATTCTGATCACCGAAAATCCTGCCGAGCTATTGCCAACCGTCCGGTCTCGCTGCGTCGAACGCGCCGCCGACAGTCTGGATTTAAAAGAGCCTGCTCAAACAAGGGATGATGTTATCGCTTTTTATGCCGCCTTGACAGGAAGTCCATTGAAGCTTACCGAGTATTCGTTCGTTTTAGAAAAACAAGATAGAAATGAGTTTATTGATTTTGTTGACGGCGCAAAGGCTTTTCTTGTATTGAAAATGAAAGACTGCCTCCAAGAAATAGAAATCACCCTGTCTCCTGAATACCTGATGAAAGCCGTCACCGTTCTGGACAGAGCCAAAGAATATTTTGAGAACAATGTCAGCCTCGGGCATATATCCGGAATGATATGCGCCGAGCTTATACGAAATGAGGAAAGATATGACTGAAGTAGCTAGTGTTCGATTTAAGAATAAAGGCAAAGTGTATTTCTTTGATCCTGCCGGGCTGATCATCCCGTCAAGTGTCAATGTGATCGTTGAGACGTCCAAGGGACTGGAATATGCCGAATGCACATTTGGCAACCACTTTGTCGAGGATTCGGCTATCATACCGCCGTTGCGCCCGGTGACACGGGTTGCCACGGAGGAGGATACGAAAAAAGCAACAGAAAACAAAGCGAAGGAAACCGAAGCGTTTGAATTCTGTCAGAAAAAAATTGAAGAGCACCATCTCGATATGAAGCTTGTTGACGTTGAATTCAGCTTTGAGGGCAGCAAGATACTATTCTTTTTTACATCTGACGGGCGTGTTGATTTCAGGGAGCTTGTCAAGGACCTTGCATCCGTTTTCAAAACCCGTATTGAACTCCGCCAGATCGGCGTACGTGATGAAGCCAGAATGCTGGGCGGACTCGGGATATGCGGCAAACAGTTTTGCTGCAGTCAGTTTTTGGACGAGTTCCATCCCGTATCAATCAAAATGGCAAAAACGCAGGGTTTATCGCTCAATCCCGTTAAAATCTCCGGGACATGCGGAAGACTGATGTGCTGCCTCAAGTACGAGGAGAGCGCCTACGAAGACCTCGTAAAAAGAGCGCCGAAGGTCGACGCGTTTGTCGATACGCCCTCCGGCAAGGGCACTGTCATCAGCATCAACCTCCTGCGCGGCAATGCCAAAGTCCGGCTTGAAAACGGTTTTGACACGACGCTCAAGACATTTCCGTTTGAAGAGCTTGATGTCCTTGGCGGCAAATCCCGCCGCGCCGAATACATTGCAGCAAGGGCCGAAGGTAAGCTTGAAGAGGCCGGATTTACGGAGAGACCGACTGCCGTTGCTACTAATTTTGCAAAACTCGACGTAAAAAACGAGCCCAGACCGGAGCCGAAACGCGAGGCCATGCCTGCACAGAGATTTGTTAGAAAGCCGGAACCTGTTCAAAAATCCGAGCCAACGTTTCCCACGGCTCCGGTCGGCAAACCGGTATTCAAACCCGAGAAGAAGCCGTCTGCCGAAAATGATAATCTGACTCCCGAAGGCGACAAAATTCCAAGCAAAAAGAACAAACGGCATCACAGAGGCGGCAAAGGCCGAAATAAGCTCTCCGGACCAAAGCCGGGCACCGGGACGCCAGCAGCCGACGCTAATACGAAATCCGAGTAATTTCTTCAGCATTTACCTCAATAATGATGGTGCGTGTGCATTATGCATGTCACAAGTATTATGGAAACGGATGTATTCGTTTTTTGTTTGAATTACCAGTTTACAAAACCGGCTCTATGTGTGATAATTTATGAAACAAGTTTATATATGCATTAAACAAGGGGGTTTAATATAAGGGCATAATATTTATGCCCTTATTTAGACCTCTGTTTTTTTACATTTTTAAGCTGCTCAGCAGAAATTCGAAGTATATCTCTCCTTACATTGCAACTTGAAAGGAACGGTCACCATGAATAAGCATCATCTTCCGGAGAAGCAGGGACTGTATGACCCGCGTAATGAGCACGACGCGTGCGGCATAGGCTTCGTTGCGAATATCAAGGGAGAAAAATCGAACAATATTCTCAAGCAGGCTTTAACCGCGGTTAAAAATCTGTCACACCGCGGCGGCGCGGGCAGCGAGCCGACCTCCGGAGACGGCGTGGGCATTTTAATGCAGATTCCTCATGAATTTTATCGCGCTGTTGTGACGAATAAAATTGTTATTCCTCCCGCAGGGGATTACGGTACCGGTATTGTATTTCTGCCAAATAATGTCGTCATGCGCGGTAAATTTGAGCGCGAGCTTGAAAACATTATTCGAGATGAGGGGCAGCTGTTCCTCGGCTGGCGGTACGTTCCAACCGAAGCCTCGGGACTTGGGAAAACCGCGCGGAAAAGCATGCCGTTTATGCGCCAGGTATTCATCGGGCGTCGATATGTCAATTCGGGAATCGATTTTGAGCGCAGGCTCTTTATTATCCGCAAGCGCGTTGAGAAAGCAATAGCCGCTTCATATCCGAATGAGACGTTTTATATAGCAAGCCTTTCTTCCAGAACAATCGTCTATAAGGGCATGCTGACAGCCGATCAGCTGGACGAATTCTACCCCGACCTGCGGGATGAGAGAATGACGACGGCGCTGGCCCTTGTGCATTCAAGATACAGCACAAACACGTTCCCCAGCTGGGAAAGGGCGCACCCCAACCGCTGCATTATTCATAACGGTGAAATCAATACGCTGCGCGGCAATGTCAATTATATGAATGCGCGCGAGTCCATGCTGCAAAGCGACATTTTTGGGACCGAAATTGACAAGGTGCTTCCGATTATAGACCGCAGCGGCAGTGATTCCTCCATGTTTGACAATACCGCGGAATTTCTCATGCTTTCCGGTATGCCTCTCGAACGCGTTATGATGCTGATGATTCCGGAGCCGTGGGCGCATGACGCCAGCATGAGCAAGGAGAAAAAATCCTTCTACGAGTACAGCGCCTGCCTTATGGAGCCTTGGGACGGCCCTGCTTCAATGGGATTTACAGACGGAATCCGCATCGGCGCGGTGCTTGACCGTAATGGTCTGCGTCCGTCCCGGTATTACGTCACAACAGACGATATGGTGATTCTGGCCTCCGAGGTCGGCGTACTGGATATACCGCCTGAAAAAATCGTAAAAAAAGAACGTCTCCACCCTGGCCGTATGCTGCTGATTGATACGGAAAGCCAGCGGATCATTGAGGATGACGAGATTAAGCACAAAGCTGCGATCGCTTATCCTTATGGCGAATGGCTTAAACGCAACATGGTGGACCTGGGCGAGCTTCTGTCGCTGGCAGATTATGAGAGCAACAAGGAACAACCTTTGCTTCGCTTACAGAAAGCCTTCGGATACAGCTACGAGGATCTGAGACTGATCCTCGCACCGATGGTAACGAACGGCGTTGATCCCGTTGGATCAATGGGCAACGATACGCCGCTTGCCGTTCTTTCCGGCAAGCCTCAGCTGCTCTACGAATATTTCAAGCAGCTTTTTGCGCAAGTCACGAACCCACCGATAGATGCACTGCGCGAAGCGATCATAACCTCCTCCATCGTATATCTGGGCTCGGAAAAAAATCTGCTCAAGAGCGATCCGGACAGCTGCCGCAGAATCAGGCTGCATGCGCCTATTATCAATAACGAGGAGTTGAAAAAGCTCAGCGTCATCAATAAGCCAGGCTTTAAGTCGGTAACTCTGCCGATTCTATTTAAAGCCGGCGGCGGCGGCAATGCCCTCAACGCGGCGCTTGACGAGCTCTTCGCCGAGGCTGACAGAGCCATCCGCGTTGGCGCCAACATCATCATTTTATCTGACCGCTATATCGATTCTGAGCACGCGGCAATTCCCGCGCTTCTGGCCGTTTCGGGTCTTCATCATTACTTAATCCGTGCAGGTTTGCGTACGCAAGCCAGCATTGTACTGGAATCGGGCGAGCCGCGTGAGGTGCATCATTTCGCATGCTTGATCGGTTTCGGCGCGTCGGCAATAAATCCGTATCTTGCGCTGCAGTCGGTCGCCAAGCTTGTGACTGACGGCTATATCAAGGGCACGAACGAGAACGAGGCTGTCCACACCTACATCAAGGCAGCGTATAAGGGCGTCATCAAAGTTTTGTCCAAAATGGGCATCTCGACAATTCAAAGCTACATCGGCGCTCAGATTTTTGAAGCCCTCGGCATCAGTACCGATGTCGTTGACAAATACTTCACGTCGACACCCGCTCCCATCGGCGGCGTCGGCCTCGACGAGATCGCCAAAGAGGCTGAGATGCGCCATGCTTCTGCATATGAACCACCTTACGAGGATGACGAGTTGGATTCCGCCGGTAATTACCAATATAGGCGGAACGGTGAATACCACCTGTACAATCCTGAAACAATCGACAAACTTCAGCGCGCCTGTCGTTCCGGCGATTATGCAACATTCAAGGAGTACTCAAAACTCATAAACGAGGATGCGCAAAATCATGCCACGCTGCGATCCGTCATGAAATTTAAAAAGAGCGCAAACCCAGTTTCGATTGACGAGGTTGAATCCGTCGATACGATCGTCAAGCGCTTTAAGACGGGTGCCATGTCCTTCGGTTCTATCAGCAAAGAAGCACACGAAACGATCGCCATTGCCATGAACCGCCTGGGCGGTAAGAGCAACTCCGGCGAGGGTGGTGAAGACCCCGCCAGATATGTACCCGATGCCAACGGGGACTCCCGCTGCAGTGCCATCAAGCAGGTGGCGTCCGGGCGGTTCGGCGTGACAAGCGAATACCTTGTAAGTGCCAAGGAGCTTCAGATAAAAATGGCGCAGGGCGCGAAGCCCGGCGAAGGCGGTCAGCTGCCCGGCAAAAAGGTATACCCCGAGGTCGCGAAGGTGCGCCACTCGACGCCCGGCGTCGGCCTGATCTCTCCGCCGCCGCACCACGATATTTATTCGATTGAGGACCTTAAAGAACTGATATACGATCTTAAAAACGCAAACCCGGAAGCCCGGATCAATGTGAAGCTCGTCTCCGAGGCCGGCGTCGGTACAATTGCGGCCGGTGTCGCCAAAGGCATCGCCGATGTTGTGCTCATCAGCGGGTATGACGGCGGAACGGGCGCTTCACCAAGAACCGCGTTGCGCCATGCGGGTCTGCCCTGGGAGCTGGGCGTCGCCGAAACACACCAGACGCTTGTCCTTAATAATCTCAGAAACAGAATCGTTATCGAGGCCGACGGAAAGCTCATGACAGGCCGCGACGTTGCAGTTGCCGCACTGCTGGGCGCCGAGGAATTCGGCTTTGCCACAGCGCCGCTCGTCACGCTGGGCTGCGTGATGATGCGCATCTGCAACCTTGATACATGTCCGGTCGGCGTTGCGACAAACAATCCGGAGCTACGCAAGAATTTCTGCGGCAAGCCGGAGCATGTCATCAACTTTATGCGGTTTATCGCTGAGGAACTGCGCGAACACATGGCTTTCCTGGGCTTCAGGACCATCAATGAAATGGTCGGCCGATCCGAGATGCTTGAGACGGATATCCCCGCCGCTTCCTGGAAAGCAAAGGGACTTGATTTGTCGGCAATTCTGTATAAGCCGGAGGTTCCGGAAGGCACACCGCTGCATCAGACCATAACACAGGATCACGGACTGGAGAAGACGCTCGACATGACCGTCCTGCTGAAGCTGTGCGAGCCTGCACTTCAAAACGGAGAATCCGTTGAGGCCGAGCTCGTAGTGCGCAACACGGACCGTGCTGTCGGCACCATCCTCGGCAGCCATCTCACACGCCGATACGGAAGCAAAGGGCTGCCCGACGATACCATCAGACTGAATTTTAGCGGCTCATCCGGACAAAGCTTTGGTGCCTTTATACCAAAGGGCATCACACTGACCTTGACCGGCGACGCAAATGACTATACCGGCAAGGGCTTGTCAGGCGGACGCATCGTTGTCAAACCGCCTGCCAGCGCAACCTATCTGCCGGAAGAAAACATCATCATCGGCAATGTGGCATTTTATGGCGCCACGAACGGCGAAGCCTATATCAACGGCGCTGCAGGCGAGCGTTTTTGCGTCAGAAACAGTGGCGTCAGAGCCGTTGTCGAAGCGGTGGGTGACCACGGGTGCGAGTATATGACAGGCGGCAGAGTCGCTGTTCTCGGGACAACGGGTCGTAATTTCGCGGCCGGCATGTCGGGCGGTATCGCCTATGTATACGACGAGGATGACAGCTTCAGGTCAAAGTGCAATACGGAAATGGTTCAGCTAACATACGTAACGGGAGAAAACTCCGACGAGCTGATGCAGATGATTATTGACCACGAACGCTGCACGGGTAGTAAAAAGGCCAAAAGATTACTGCTGGATTGGGAAAATGCGCTATCGAAATTCGTCTGCGTCCTTCCTTACGACTATAAACGCATGATGCAGGCAATCAATAAGGCTTATGCGGAAGGCTATTCCGGAGACGACGCGCTCATGAGAGCGTTTGACGCCAACAACCGCGACTTATCGCGCCTGAGCGGAAACTAAGGGGGTAACGAAAATGGCCAAACCAACTGGATTTTTAGAATACGCAAGAGAAACATCTCCCGACAGGCCGGTCAGTGAGAGAATCCTGGACTGGAAGGAATTTCATACCTCTATGCCCCTTGAAAAGCAGCAGCTGCAAAGCGCGCGCTGTATGGACTGCGGTACGGCATTCTGCCAGATGGGGCTGATGATGAACGGGACGGCGTCCGGCTGCCCTTTGAACAACCTTATTCCCGAGTGGAACGAGCTTCTGTACAAGGGTCTGTTTGAGAAGGCATTTAAACGCTTGATGAAGACAAGCAGCTTCCCCGAATTCACGTCTCGCGTCTGCCCGGCTCTTTGCGAGGGCTCATGCACGCTCGGCCTCAACGATACGGCTGTGGCGACGAAGCAGAACGAGCGGACCATCATTGAATATGCCTTTGATAACGGATGGGTCAAACCGCACCCGCCGAAAACACGCACCGGAAAAAAAGTTGCCGTCGTCGGCTCCGGTCCCTCAGGCCTTGCCTGCGCTGATATGCTCAATAAGTTGGGTCATACAGTGACCGTATTTGAGAAGGACGACCGTCTCGGTGGCCTGCTTATGTACGGTATCCCGAATATGAAGCTTGACAAAAAAGTCATCGACCGCCGCACAGACCTGATGGCGTCCGAAGGTGTTATTTTTAAAACAGGCACCGAGATCGGCAAAGACATTCCGGCTGATAAGCTGAAAAAAGATTTCGACGCCGTCGTTCTCTGCATCGGCGCAAAAAAACCGCGTGATCTCGCTGTCGACGGTCGGGACAGCAGCGGCATCTATTTCGCAGTCGATTTTCTCGCAGCCAATACGAAAAGTCTCTTGGACTCCAACCTAACCGACAAAAAATACATCTCGGCTAAAGGCAAGGATGTTATCGTCATCGGCGGCGGCGACACCGGAACAGACTGCGTCGGTACATCAATCCGACACGGCTGCAAAAGTGTCACCCAGTTTGAGATTCTGCCTGCGGCGCCGATAGAAAGAAATGGTAAAAACCCATGGCCGGAGTGGCCTAAAACGTTTAAAACAGATTACGGGCAGGAAGAAGCCATTGCGCTTTACGGCAAAGACCCCAGGAACTTCTGCCTGACGACAAAGAAAATCGACTCCGACTCGAAGGGCAATGTCACAGCCCTCCATACGGTCGATGTCGACTGGAGCACCGGCGCTTTGAAGGAAATCCCCGGGACCGATAAAGTCTGGCCGGCACAGCTTGTCCTCATCGCAATGGGCTTCTTGGGACCTGAAGAGAGCATTGTCAAAGAATTAACCCTCAATCAGGACAAACGGAGCAATATCGAGGCCGCCGAGGGTGCGTATCAAACAAGCGCTATGGGCGTATTCGCCGCCGGTGACGCAAGACGTGGGCAAAGCCTCGTCGTCTGGGCGATCAAAGAGGGCCGGGACGCGGCCAATGCGTGCGACAAATATCTGATGAATAAATAAAAGTAGCGCAGGGACAAAGGCGCGTGTTCATAAAGGGACATCATGTAAACCGTGGTTCTTGGAAGGCAGGCAGCAGATTTTGCTGTCTGCCTTTGCTGTTAATTGCAATATGCGAGTATTTGCAGTATACTAACAAAAAGACCTGCAGCGAAAGGTGGCGGTGAGCGTGGAATATCTAACAATAAAAGAAGTCGGTGAAAAATGGGGACTCGGCAGCAGAATTGTGACGTTGTATTGTTCCGAGGGCCGTATAAAGGGCGCCGTAAAAAAAGGGAATCTGTGGCTCATCCCAAAAGATACGCCGAAGCCGGATGACGGAAGGCGGAAAAAAACTCGTATTTTGCGAGAAACGGTTGATGGAGCATGTGAGAAAGATGATCTTAAACCAAAGGAAGACACACAAGACAGCTTTGTTGCGCCGTTTGTATCACCGAATGCTCATGAAGCGATGCTTTCAAAAATTATAGAATTTTTTCCCTATCCGATTCAAGTGTACACACCGGATGGAATGATGGTATTAACGAACGAAGCGTGTCTCCGGGTGATGCATATACCCTCTAAAGATCATATCGTTGGAAGCTTTAACATCTTGAAAGATCCTGTCATTGATCAGTGGGGAGAACACGTCAGAGCACAAATCGCAAGGTCATTTCAAGGAGAACTTGTCCATTTTGAAAATCTGAACATGCCAATCAGAGGCATTATTGATCGCTTTGAGACAGGCGAATTGTGTTTTGACAGCAGCTATCAGAATATCATCTGTTACCCAATTTATGACGATCATGATCGGTTGAGCTATGTGGTGCATGTCTTTGTTACATCCAAGCTGTATGATGGCAAAGAAGAAATGGTGAAGGCGAAGGAATACATTGAAAACAATTGGCTGGAGGAATTCGACATAGACGAATTGGTAACCGTTGTGAACCTGAGCAGATACCACTTCACCAGGCTATTTAAGAAGCATACAGGCATGACACCATACGGTTATTATCAGGACGTCAAGATATGCAAAATCAAGGAGAGGCTATGCGACAAAAACCTATCTGTGACACAGGCATTCGCAAGCTGCGGCGTTGACTATAATGGAAGTTTCTCTAGAATATTCAAAGCAAAGGTGGGTATGGCGCCGTCTCAATACCGGAATTCAATGATTTAGATCTTAAAACGGCAAGAAAAGGGCCTCCATTATTTGGAGGCTTTTTCCTTTGTAATGCGGCCATAAATGACGGAAACTCCGCATTGGCGTATTATCCCGCCCCCTACAGCGGATATATACTTGATTTATAGCAAGCACATATGGAGGTGAGTGCGTGCAGATTTTGGTGGCACGTCGATTACAAGAGCTGATTCTGGAGGTGGGATTATTCTCGCAAACAATCCGAGAATTTATATACCCGATGGCAGTATTCGGGCAGAACGGAACGATACTGTTTGTCAGCAATGCGTTAACAGAAGAAACAGGGTTGTATATAACTGAATCATCGGCAAAAAAGCACAATATCTTAAACCGTATTACCGACTTAAATTTTCATATTCTTGATGCTGTAGAGGATGTATTTTCAGGTAAAACAAGCTTTCTAACGAATCTATTTGATCCATTGGCGATGTTTATCAGGGAAAGCTCCAATAAACAGGCAGATTGTTCGAAGTATCAGAGCGCAATTTTCTTTCCCATCGCAGAGTACGGAGACCAGATTACGCACGGCGCTGTGATATTCATTAAGTAGGAGGAAAAACCATGAAACAAAAACTGACAACCATTTTGATCACCTTTGCCCTGATTTTTTGCATAGCGCCGGTGGATGTACTGGCCGCTATGCCTGAAGGTGTACCCGACAAACTGGAGACACCCACAATTGAAAACATAGAGCTGATCACCGGTGATGTAAATCATACAAGTTCCCATCCTATTTTCCGTCTGGAAATCAAGCTGCCGCAAAGTGCTCTGGATTTGGACGCTGTGCGGCCTGCCGACGGGTTTGCAAACATTGAGTATTTTTCAAAAATAGATGAAGGCGGCTGGGAAAGGGCGGACGGCGGCTATATGGATAACTTGATCGGCGAGCCATCCTTTATGGTACCGGGTAAAACGAATACCTTTTACGCCTATGTGTATCCAATAGATGAGGGCGCGCTGGGTACAATCGATATACAAAGCAGAAACTACAGCTTTAAGGTACAGCTTTATTATCAGTACTATTACGGCGAGGGCAGCGGCGAATGGGATTATGTTTATTCCGATTTTTCCAATGAGGTATCCAAGGGCTCTGCAAGCTTTTACGAAAAGGCCAACCCATGGGCTGAGCCCGAGCTGAAAAAAGCCGAGGAAGCGGGGCTGATTCCCGGCATCTTAGTGGGTGCGGATTTAACTCGGCCGATTACCAGGGAGGAGTTCTGTGAGCTCTCCATCGTGCTCTACGAAAAGACGACAGGCAAGAACGCTCCTGCAGCGGTTTCAAACCCTTTCACCGATACCAGTAATCCGCAAATTCTAAAGGCATATCAATTGGGGATCACCTCGGGAACATCAACCACAACATTTTCTCCCCAAATACTTATTACCCGCGAACAATGTGCTGTCATGTTATTTCAGGCAATCAAAGCGATTGACCCGAATGGTGATTATAGTATCGATGGCGTGAAAGATTTCCCAGACCAAAAATACATTTCCAGTTGGGCTGTGGAAGCCGCTAAATATATGTTAAAAATCGGTATCATTACGGGCGACGAACAGGGCAACTTTATGCCCAATGCATCCACAACAGCACAGGAAGCCGCAGGTTATGGCAAAGCGACTAGGGAACAGGCTATCGCACTCAGTCTGCGAACCTATGAAAGAATGAAGTAACGATACTCTCTTGAAAAGCACGAGGGCGTGCATGCGCCAGCGCTGTTAAAGCAACAAGCCCGCAGAATCCTGCGGGCTTTTAAATGCTACTGTATCAGTCTGAGGTTTGATTCAATAAGTTACCCTTCTAAACCGCACCTTTGCCTGTTGCAGCTTATCTCCGAATCTTCCCGCAGGCAATTTTCTTGCCGGAATTCCCCGCAGGCTGTGTTGTAAAATCATCGGGTGCGCTATGAATGATTATTGTTCTGCCAATGATTTCTCCAACAGTGAACCGGCCCGTTAAAAAGACCATAAAGGCGCGTCCATCTGTTTCGAAAAGCGGCGGCAGATCGCCGGAATGATGGGGATGCCTGCAGTCCTGCGGATTAAAATGCCCCTTTGTGTCGGCAAAGGGGTCTTCTGCGGTTCCCGTGCAGGAAGCGCCTTCATGAATGTGAAAACCGAAGACACCGCCTGCGCAGGGGTTGCCGCTCGCTGGCAGACCCATCACCTCGACAGTCAGAAGAACGCCGTCCTTTGTCTGATAAAAATTCGCGCCTCCGATAATATTCGGATTGGTGCTGCTGCCTTTAATATCCGCTTTTGCGTCGGGTTTCTTTTTAGCTACTAAATCTATGTAATATTTTGATCGCTGGGACAGAAACCAAATCATATTTTTCTCCGTTCCGCCGCGGATTACGCCGGGGCGTTTATTAAGATTATATCTTCAGGCCATTATATGCGCCGCCGCCCTCAGGCTACAGTGGTCATATGACGGTATCGAGGCCTATGCGTACGATGTATGCACGTTTTCTCAGAAAATGGTTAAAAATTTGCGCGTTAAGGGGATATTGGTTATTGCTAAAGATTCTGACGAATGTTAAAATGTGTGCATATTATGCGTTTATTTCAACACACTGTTATCCATATCTGATATGCCGTATAAAATGTAGAATTAATTCGTGAAGGATGGTAAAAATGAAAAAGATTATCTCAGTATTACTCTCAGCGGTCCTTATTCTCGGCCTAGCATCCTGCGCAGCAAAAACAGATGCCAAAGTACTTAAAGTCGGTATGGAATGCGCTTACGCTCCGTACAACTGGACGCAATCCGATGACAAAAACGGCGCCGTTCAAATCGCAGGGAGCCAGGATTACGCATACGGTTACGATGTCATGATGGCGAAATATGTCGCGGAAAAAATCGGCTACAAGCTCGAAATCCACAAGACGGACTGGACGTCCATTCCGCTCGGCGTCCAGGCCGGTACGCTGGACTGCGGTATCTGCGGCCAGTCCATCACAGATGAGCACGCGGATATCCTTGATTTCTCGGTGCCGTACTATTACGCGGATATCGTTTTCCTGGTGAAAGCCGATTCAACCTACGCCTCCGCGACGGGCGTTTCCGGATTTGCCGGTGCGAAGATCACCTCACAGCTCGGCACGATCTGGTATGATAAAGTCCTGCCCCGAATTGAGGGTGTGGACATTCAACCCGCGATGGATGATACTTCCGCGATGTATGTGGCGCTTGAGTCCGGCGCGTGCGATATTCTCATTTTGGACAAGCCGGCAGCGATGGCCGCAGTCGACGCATACCCAGACATGAAGATCATGGACTTCACCGGCAGCACGGATAACGTCCAGGTTTTAGACGAAGAGGTCAACATCGGCATCTCCGTTAAGAAAGGCAACGCCGACCTGCTTAAAAAGATCAACGACGCCCTGGCAACGTTCACCAAGGCCGATTTTGAAAAAATGATGGCGGATGCCATTAAGGTTCAGCCGATGTCGGAAGCATAATTAAGTTTCATTTTATGTATGGGGGAGCGATTGCTGCTCCCCCATACTATCTGTGAAAGGGGCGGGAGTATGTCTCGGAGTTTCTTGGACTGGATTTCACTCATCATTCAAAACTATGGCGCTTCCATCCTGCGCGGCGCCGGGATAACCCTGCTCATTGCCCTTGTAGGTACGATCATCGGATGCATTATCGGTTTTATTGTCGGTACCATTCAGACGATACCGTTTTCGAAAAACGATAGTCTGTTAAAAAGGGGCGTCCTCCGGTTCGTCAAGCTTATTCTGAACATCTATGTCGAGGTGTTCCGCGGCACCCCGATGATGGTGCAGGCTATGTTCATTTATTACGGCATCATGATGCTGTTTAATATCAATATGGACAAAATGTTTGCCGCCTTTCTCATTGTATCCATCAACACGGGCGCGTATATGGCGGAGACTGTGCGCGGTGGCATTCTATCCATCGACGAAGGTCAAACCGAGGGCGCCAAGGCCATCGGGATGACTCATTTCCAGACGATGCTGCATGTCATACTGCCTCAGGCCCTCCGGAATATCATGCCGCAGATCGGCAACAACCTGATTATCAACATCAAGGACACGTGCGTCCTCTCCATTATCAGCGTTGTTGAGCTGTTCTTTACGTCAAAGTCCATTACTGGTGCATACTACGTCTATTTCCCGGTCTATACGATCACGATGGTCGTTTATCTTATCATGACGGTTTTCTTCTCCAGGCTTCTGCGGTATTTTGAAAAGAAAATGGACGGTCCCCAGAACTATGACTTGGCCACGACAGATACGCTGGCGCATACGAGCGGTATGAGCAAATTCCTCAAAAAAGACGGGGGGATAAGAAGATGAGCGACGATATGCTGCTTGAAGTACGCCACCTCAGTAAATCGTTCGGTAATAATTCCGTCCTCCGCGATATAGATTTTACTGTCAAAAAGGGTGACATTATCTGCGTCATTGGCGCTTCCGGTTCCGGCAAATCAACGCTCTTACGCTGCATCAATCTGCTCGAAGCACCATCCGGCGGCGAGATTTTATTCCACGGCGCGGATATCACGAAAAAGCAGATCAGCATTCCGGCCTACCGTGCGAAGGTGGGTATGGTTTTCCAGAACTTTAATCTTTTTTCCAATATGACGGCACTAAAAAACTGCATGGTCGGTACACGAAGGGTCCTGAAAAAGGACAAGAAGGCTTCCGAAGAAATGGCTCTCAGCTATCTCGATAAAGTTGGTATGTCTCCTTTTATCAACGCGAAACCGCGCCAATTATCCGGCGGTCAGAAACAGCGCGTCGCTATTGCGCGCGCCCTTGCGATGGAACCCGAGATCCTTCTTTTCGATGAGCCGACGTCGGCGCTTGACCCACAGATGGTCGGCGAAGTTCTCTCTGTCATGCGGCAGCTCGTAAAAGACGGGCTGACGATGATCATCGTCACACACGAAATGGCATTTGCCAGAGATGTGGCAAGCCATGTCGTCTTCATGAACAACGGCGTCATCTGTGAGGAGGGCTCCCCTGAACAGATCTTCCTGACGCCGCGGATGCAGGAAACAAAAGACTTTTTGGCGCGATTCTTGGACGGATAAAGGCATTACTGCTTTAATAAGTTATCTTATCAGACTTATCATCTCGGAAATATTGACAGATACGTTTTTATATGTTACGATGCGTCTTGCTATCAAAAAATATCAGAGCACAGAATTTTTGACCGTAAACAACGTGATTTTCGCAAGGTAGAACACACGCTGCTTATAAGAGGCCGGACGGACAGCCAGGTCAAATGCCGATTGGCAACTTGCGTTGCCTTATTGATTGAGTACATTGCTGACAGCAAGGCTCAAATTTTATAAGTTGGTTACTCAAAACCTTGGTTTTTTAAAACCATATACACTTGTGAAACGATCAATAAGAGTAGTAAAAGTAATTCTTGCTATATAGACTCTGAAACTGTCAAAGAATGAATAAATAAACACGAATTTAATTCGACAATAAATAAAACATTTCTTAGATAATCGCTCACGTGTGTTGTGGTCTTTGCCATAATTCGCTTGGGCTATTATTTTTTCTTTTTTTGGAGGTTACTATGGAAAACAAAATGAAATTGTACGGTTTCAACAACTTGACGAAGTCTCTGAGTTTCAATATTTACGACGTGTGCTACGCAAAGACCGAGCGCGCTCAAAAGGATTATATCGCCTACATCGGCGAACAGTACAATTCAGAACGTTTGACAAAGATTCTATTCCATCTGACGGAAATGATCGGTGCGACTGTTCTAAATGTTTCCAAGCAGGACTACGAACCGCAGGGCGCGAGCGTCACGTTTCTCATCGCAGAACCGTCGCAGCTGGCACAGGCAAACGGTGAAACTGTTGTCGCGCATCTCGATAAGAGTCACGTCACCGTGCATACTTACCCGGAATATCATCCCGATAATTCAATAGCGACCTTCAGGGTTGACATCGACGTCACAACGTGCGGCGCGATCACGCCGCTCTCAACGCTTGATTTTCTTATCGGCAGCTTTGACAGCGATATCATTACAATGGACTACCGGGTCCGGGGCTTTACGCGCAATATCGACGG
This sequence comes from uncultured Eubacteriales bacterium, assembly GCA_942492735.1. Classification (GTDB taxonomy): domain Bacteria; phylum Bacillota; class Clostridia; order Oscillospirales; family Oscillospiraceae; genus Sporobacter. Next base: position 980,478 of record OW818648.1, on the reverse strand, counting down.
AAAGAAGCTATTCATTGACCACACGATCACATCGATTCAAGACTATATCGCAATGGAAACGCTCGATAAATACGACACGATTGACATTAATGTGTATCAGTCGAACATCTTTCATACAAAAATGCTGATCAAAGAAATGGACCTGCAGAACTATCTGTTCAACGCTGACGTCTATGAACTGCCGCCGAAGACGAGGCTGCAAGTCACAAGTCTCTTGAGAAAAGAAATGATTGAGATATTCAGCGCCATGAACGTCTATTAAAGGAGCGGACTATTGGAAAAAGCGCTAAACCAGAACAGAACGCCGATTCTGGAGGCATTGAGCACCGTTAAAAAAATGCGCATCGTGCCTTTTGACGTTCCCGGCCATAAAAGAGGCCGCGGCAGCCCGGAGCTGACAGCCTTCCTCGGCGATAAATGCATGAATGTCGACGTTAATTCCATGAAACCGCTCGACAACCTCTGCCACCCCGTTTCTATCATCAAAGATGCCGAGGAGCTCGCGGCAGCGGCCTTCGGCGCGGCGCATGCTTTCTTTATGGTTGGCGGCACGACATCTGCCGTCCAGGCGATGATCTTAACGGCATGTAAAAAAGGTGACAGGATTATTCTTCCGCGCAACGTGCATATCAGCGTCATAAACGCTCTTATCCTCTGCGGCGCCACACCCGTCTATATCAACCCGCAAATTGATCATCAGCTCGGCATCTCCCTCGGCATGTCGGTCGGCGATATTGAAAAGGCTATTGCGGAGAACCCCGGCGCGACGTCCGTTCTTGTAAACAATCCGACGTATTACGGCATCTGCTCAAATTTGAAGAAAATTACCGAAACGGCGCATGCGCATGGGATGAAGGTTCTAGTCGATGAAGCGCACGGCACTCATTTTTACTTCAGCGAGGAGCTGCCTGTTTCAGCCATGGCCGCAGGGGCCGACATGGCCGCCGTCAGCATGCACAAGTCCGGCGGCTCGCTGACGCAGAGCAGCCTTCTCTTGACCGGTACGCGTATCAATGCCGATTATGTCCGTCAAATCATCAATCTGACGCAGACGACGAGCGGTTCTTATCTCCTGCTGTCGAGTCTTGACATCTCGCGCAAAAATCTGGCCTTAAACGGCAGAGAGATATTCAGGAAGGTCATTGACATGGCGCGGTATGCCAGAGACGAAATCAATACGATCGGCGACTACTACGCCTATTCAAGAGAGCTGAATAACGGCGATACCATCTTTGACTTTGATACGACAAAGCTGTCAGTTAATACACTGGGCCTCGGGCTTGCCGGCATTGAGGTTTACGACATACTCAGGGACGAGTACGACATTCAGGTCGAATTCGGGGATATTGGTAATTTCCTTGCCTACATCTCCGTCGGCGATACCGATAAAAACATTGAGCGTCTTATCAGCGCCCTATCCGACATCCGGCGTCTGTATAAAAAAGATAAAACCGGCATGATGAAATATGAGTACATCTCGCCGACCGTTGTCATGACGCCGCAAACGGCGTTTTATTCGGAAAAACAGTCGGTTCTGCTTGAGGACAGTCTTGGCGCGGTCTGCGCGGAAAATGTCATGAGTTACCCTCCCGGCATTCCGATTTTATCGCCCGGCGAGCAGATCACGAAGGAAATCATTGATTATATCGTGTACGCGAAGGAGAAGGGCTGCTTTCTGACCGGCACGGAAGACCTGAATGTCCGCAGACTGAATATTTTAAAAAGGGGGGTATAGCATGGAACTTTGGTTTTCGGAGCGGCATACGCAAGACGTACAGTTCTCCATCAGGACCGACAAGCAGCTTTTTTCAGCCACAAGTCCGTTTCAGCGCATCGATGTCTTCGACTCAATTGAGTTCGGACGCTTTCTCACGCTGGACGGCTTCATGATGCTGACGGAAAAAGACGAGTTTATATATCATGAGATGATCGTCCATCCAGCCATCGCCGTTAACCCCAAAATAGAGAGTGTCCTTGTTATCGGCGCGGGCGACGGCGGCGTCGCGCGGGAGCTGACACGGTATGCGACAATAAAAAATATAGATTTGGTTGAGATTGATGAAATGGTCATCGATGTCTGCAAAAAATACCTCCCGCAGACGGCCTGCGGGTTTGAAGACAAGCGCGTCAATGTCATGATTCAAGATGGGCTCAAATATATCAGGAGCGTCGAGAATCGGTATGATCTGATCATCGTCGATTCGACCGACCCCTTCGGCCCGGGTGAAGGGCTCTTCACGAAAGAGTTTTACGGCAATTGTTATAAAGCGTTGCGTGAGGACGGCATCATGGTGAACCAGCACGAGAGCCCGTTTTATGAAAATGATGCCATTGCGATGCAGCGCGCGCATAAGCGGATCATTCAATGCTTTCCCATCAGCCGTGTCTATCAGGCGCATATTCCGACATATCCTTCCGGCCACTGGCTGTTCGGCTTTGCGTCGAAGCGCTATCATCCGGTCGACAACCTCGACGATAAAAAATGGAATGATTTGAAGTTAAAAACAAATTACTATAATACGAAACTGCACGCCGGAGCCTTTGCCCTTCCGAACTATGTCTGGGAGCTTTTGAAAGATGTTGAATAGAAATATTGAGACCTTTTTAGGCTGCGACAAGGAGTATGACGCGAGCGACATCGTTATTTTTGGCGCGCCATTTGATTCCACGACTTCCTACAGGCCGGGGACGCGCTTCGCCAGCCGCGAAATGCGCGCGCAATCCTTTGGGTTGGAGACATATAGCCCGTATCTGGATTCAGATATCTGCGATATCAACGTCTTCGACGGCGGTGACCTGGAGCTCTGCTTCGGTGATACCTTAAAGGCACTCGACCAGATAGAAGCATATTCATCGGAGATTATTACAGACGGCAAAATGCCCGTTATGATCGGCGGCGAGCATCTCGTCACGCTGGCGTCGGTCCGGGCCGTATACAAAAAGCACCCAGACCTGCATATCATTCATTTTGACGCACATGCGGATCTCCGCGATGATTATCTGGGCGCTTCGCTCTCGCACGCGTCCGTCATAAGGCGCTGTCACGATTTTCTTGGCGACGGCCGGATTTTTCAATTCGGCATCCGCTCGGGTGACAAAAGCGAGTTTGTTTTTGCAGACAGCCACACAGCAATGCGGAAATTTGACCTGAACGGCCTTGATGCTGTTGTAAAAAAACTCAGGGGCAAGCCTGTCTATCTGACAATTGACCTTGACGTGCTCGACCCCTCCGTTTTCCCGGGTACAGGAACGCCGGAAGCGGGCGGCATCAGCTTTATGGCGCTCATTGACGGAATAAAAGAGGTTTGCGCCTTGAATATCGTTGGGTGCGATCTTGTTGAGCTGTCTCCGATTTATGACCAGAGCGGCGTTTCAACTGCAACCGCTTGCAAAGTTTTACGCGAATTATTATTGTCTTTATAGAAGAAATATTTTATATCTGGAGGTATAAAAATGGGAAAAGCACTCATTATCGGCTGTGGCGGCGTTGCGAGCGTGGCCATTCATAAATGCTGCCAGAACAGCGATGTTTTTGAAGAAATCATGATCGCCAGCCGGACCGTCAGCAAATGCGACGCGCTCAAAAAGAAGCTTGAGGGCGGGAAAACAAAGATTCACACGGCAAAGGTTGATGCCGACAACGTTATGGATCTGATTGCATTGATTAATGAATTCAACCCCGATGTCGTCTTGAATCTCGCGCTGCCTTATCAGGATCTGACGATCATGGAAGCGTGCCTCGCCACAAAGACGAATTATGTAGACACGGCGAACTATGAGCCGATTGACACGGCAAAATTCGAGTATAAGTGGCAGTGGGCTTACAAAGAACGGTTTGAAAAGGCGGGCATCACCGCGCTGCTCGGCAGCGGCTTTGACCCCGGCGTCACCGGTGTTTTCTCCGCCTACGCTCAAAAGCACCAATTTGATGAAATCAACACTATCGATATTCTCGACGCAAACGGCGGCGACCACGGCTACCCCTTCGCCACGAACTTCAACCCCGAGATCAATATCCGTGAAATCACGGCTAAAGGCAGCTACTGGGAAGACGGGCAGTGGATCGAGACGGAGCCGATGGAGATCAAACGCGTCTACGATTTCGCCGAAATCGGCACAAAGGACATGTATCTGCTGCATCACGAGGAGCTCGAGTCCTTGGCGCTGAATATTAAAGGCATCAAGCGCATCCGGTTTTTCATGACGTTCGGCCAGAGCTATCTGACGCATCTGAAATGTCTCGAAAACGTCGGCATGACATCCATCGAGCCCATCGAATTCGACGGCAAAATGATCGTTCCTCTCCAGTTCTTAAAAGCTGTCCTGCCCGATCCGGCGACACTCGGCCCCAGAACAAAAGGAAAAACGAACATCGGCTGCATCTTTACCGGTAAAAAAGACGGCAAAGAGAAAACCTATTACCTCTATAATATCTGCAGCCATGAGGCGAGTTATGAAGAGGTCGGTTCACAGGCAATCTCATATACCACAGGCGTACCGGCCATGATCGGCGCCATGCTCGTTATGAACGGCACATGGAACAAGCCCGGCGTCCGCAACATCGAGGAGTTTGACCCCGACCCGTTTATGGACGCGCTGAACAAATGGGGCCTTCCGTGGCAGGAGAGCATGACGCCGGCACTGGTGGACTGATGCGCGCCGGCACGCCGCTTATCGGCTTTGATATTCACGCCGTCAGGACACCGTATTATATCGTTGACGAAAATCTTCTCATAAAGAACTTGGAAATCCTGAAGAATATCATCGACAGCACGGGCTGCAAAATTCTGCTCGCCCAAAAAGCCTTCTCAATGTATTCGCTGTACCCCATGATTGGCCGCTACTTAAGCGGAACGGCGGCCAGCGGCCTTCATGAGGCGAGGCTCGGTCATGAGGAAATGAAAAACGAAAATCACGTTTTTTCAGCGGCCTATCGTGATGACGAAATCGACGAGATTACTGATATCAGCGATCATATTATCTTCAACTCCTTCGCGCAGCTTGCACGCTTTAAGGATATAGCGCTGTCGAAGGGCAAAAAAATAGGCCTTCGGGTGAATCCCGAATGCTCCACACAGGGTCACGATATTTACGACCCCTGCGCCATAGGCTCACGGCTCGGTGTCACCGCCGCCAATTTCCGGGAAGATTCACTCGATGGCGTCAGCGGCCTCCATTTTCACACGCTCTGTGAGCAAAACGCGGACGCGCTGGTCACGACCCTGGCAGCAGTCGAAAGCAAATTCGGTAAATATATAAAAAGCATGCAATGGATCAATTTCGGCGGCGGACACCACATCACCCGCGAAGACTACGATATTCCGCTGCTAATCCGCACGATCAATACATTTAAGGAAAAATATCAGGTCGAGGTGTATCTTGAGCCGGGAGAAGCCGTTGCTCTTAATACCGGTTATCTCGTCAGCACAGTCCTCGATATCGTCGACAACGATGTAATAATTGCCGTTCTGGACACCTCCGCCGCCTGCCATATGCCGGATGTGCTGGAGATGCCGTACCGCCCCAACGTGATCGGTTCGGGATATCCAAAGGGAAAGAAGCACAACTACAGGCTCGCAGGGCCAACCTGCCTCGCCGGCGACATCATCGGTGATTACAGCTTTGACAAACCCCTCGCCGTCGGCGACAAACTCGTCTTCTGCGATATGGCCATCTACTCGATGGTCAAGAACAATACCTTCAACGGCATTAACCTGCCGTCAATCGCCATTGTAAAATCAGACGGGGCCGTCGAGCTCGTCAAAGCCTTCGGCTACGAGGACTTTAAGGGCAGGTTATCGTAAAAAACGATATTGCGCAGGGCGGACGACACAAGGTACTCCCTTTCATTGATTCTCCCAATAACTTACAAACCGCTGCAGCACAATCAATCCATTGTACTGCAGCGGTTTTCGTCTTTTTTCGGCATTACATAGGTTTTCTTAAAAAAGCTCGTAAATTTATCGTAAATTTGCCGCTTAGACCCCAACTCCCCCTTTGGGAACCGGGGATATGGCGTTGAACAGGGTTAATGTAATTCTACAAATTGGAATTTGATTGTTTCAAGTTATGATCATTAGGTGAAGTTAAGGCTTTTTTGCTAATAATAGGGTATATAAATCGTTTAGTTTTATATAGTTGCCGTTATTTACCACGGCTTGCTTTAACCCTTCGAAGAGGTTTGTTTTATGTGGTTCTTGCAATGTCAAATGATCGGAGCTAGTTCCTCTCAGCGCCACAAAGTCATCAGCGGTCAGCTCTCTGAATGCTTTATATTCCCGTCGATCATGGTCGATAAATCCATATTTATAACTCGCTTCATAATCAAGTTTACATGTGTAAGAGGTTTCAGGTAAGAAGTGTTTTTTATATACCTCCTGACATTGAGTATTCAACGGTTCGTCCGGCACACCACCATTGCCGAAAAAAATAGCGAATGTTCCGCCACTTTTCAAGATATCAAACGCTTTGGGATACCCGATATTCTCCGGTATCCATTGGAATGCTGCTGCAGAGAACACCAAATCAAACCGCTCACAGCCGAAATCATACGTTTCAAAATCAGCATTGACGATTTGAAAATTATCATAAGTCCCAAACTTATTTTTCATAAAATCAGTAAAGTTCTCACCGAGTTCTATTGCTAAATATGAACACCCTGTTTTTAGTATAGGTTCTGTTGCCTGCCCTGTTCCGGGACCAATCTCAAGAGCGGTCTTGCCTGGAATGAGTTCTGCGTATTCTATTAAGTCTGAAAATAGTTCATCACAATAACGCGGTCTGTATTGCTCGAATTTTTCGGGGATTGTATCGAATATTTTTCTAAAGTCCATATTAGTCAACCTTCCTCTAATATAAATAATCCGAAATTCAAAATCGACCGATAAATTCCTGTTTATCCATCCTTAATATTACTATAATTACAAAAATATTAAAGTGGCAGTCAGCATAAAATTGGCAAAACTTGAATTTATTCGTAATTCTGTCGCGAGAAACCCGCAAACCATTACAATGGAGGAAAGAGGGCGGACCTGTGACCGTCCGTTTTTTGTTGGCACAGAAAGTCCCCGCCCCGGGAATTAACCACAGGTTAACTAAATTTCCTAAAGTTAACTTCGTCTCCATTGATTATGCATGATATTGCAACTATAATAGGCCCAGAGGCAAGAGCATACGTCAATTAGTATCGACGAGACGTTCCATACTCTTTTTGAAGCTCAAAAGCAAAAATTTTATGTTGCAAGTGTATAATATTTACATTATACCGGTTGTGAATTTTATAACTCATATGGTATTATGACTTATCTGGGGGGAATTTTCATGTTAAAAATCAATCACCTGACAAAAACCTACGGCAGCAAGCGCGCTGTGGACGACCTGACGCTGCACATTCAGCCCGGCGAGATTTATGGCTTTATCGGGCATAACGGCGCCGGGAAAACGACGACGATTAAAGCGGTCAGTGGTATTCTGCAGTTCGACAGCGGCGAGATTTTCATCGACGGAAAATCAGTCAAGGACGACCCGCTCGGCTGTAAGCGGAGTATTGCCTACATACCGGACAATCCGGATATGTACGAATTCCTCTCCGGCATCAAATACCTCAACTTTATTGCCGACGTTTTCGGTGTCCCGGCTGATATCCGGCAGGCACGCATCCATAAATACGCCGATCTATTTGAGCTGACGGCTGATCTCGCGCAGCCTGTTTCCGCCTATTCACACGGCATGAAGCAGAAGCTGGCCCTCATATCGGCACTCCTGCATGACCCGAAGCTCATGATCATGGACGAACCGTTCGTCGGGCTTGACCCCATTGCATCGCACGCGCTTAAAACGATCATGCGCGATAAATGCAACGCTGGCGGCGCGATGTTCTTTTCAACCCACGTGCTCGAAGTCGCCGAAAAACTGTGTGACAAGGTCGCCATCATTAAAAACGGCAAGCTCCTCGTCTCGGGCACGATGGACGAGGTCAAAGGCGACTCGTCGTTGGAATCCGTGTTTTTGGAGCTGGAGGAACAGAAATGACCGGAAAACTCATCGCGCTTAATATGCGATCGCTGTTTTCCAGAATGTTTCTGAAAAACAGAAATCAGAAGAAGAGAAACCCCGTCATTATGGTGCTCATTATCCTGCTGGCCGTCTACGTCGTTGCTTCGCTTATGTTTTTATTCGGAGCAATTCTTCTTCAACTGAACAAACCACTCTTTGCAATGGATCTCGGCTGGCTATATTTCGCCCTCATGGGTATCGGGGTTTTCGGATTATGCTTTATCGGGAGCATTTTTGCAGCCCAGGCACAGATATTCAACGCCAAGGACAACGAGCTATTGTTCTCACTCCCGATTAAACCGCGGGCCATTCTCACCGGCAGGCTTGCTTCCCTGCTCGTTCTGGAATATGTATTTGCCGCATTTGTTGCCATCCCTGCTTTTGTGGTATGGGTGGTGTTCCAGCCAGTTACCGCTATCGGTATCCTGTTTTTCATCATTGCCGTTTTGACGATGCCATTGGCCGCACTGGCGCTCGCGAGTTTCTTCGCCTGGCTCATTGCGCTTTTCACGTCGAGGATGCGCAATAAAAATGTGATGACTCTCATCTTTTCTCTGATCTTCATGGCCCTGTATTTTTGGGTGTTCTCCAACCTCAATGGCCGTATGACTCAGCTGATCCAAAACGGCGAAGAGATTGCCGCCGCTGTCCGTGATTTGATCTTCCCGGTGTACCATCTTGGCGTCGCCATCGATCAGGGCAGTATAATCAGTCTCCTGATCTATCTCGTCTTTATTTTCGCGCCGTTTGTCATTATGCTCCTCATCCTCTCCGTCAATTTTGTTAAGATCGCCACAACGAACCGCGGTGCCGCCAAAATCAAATACACAGAGAAGGCACTGAAGGTCTCGGGCGTTCTGACTGCCTTTGTCAATAAAGAGCTGCGCCATTTCTGGTCAAATCCGATGTATATTTTAAACTCGTCGCTCGGCGGGGTGTTTATGGTCGTCGGCGCGGTGGTCCTCGTCATCGAACGGGATGTAGTGTTAAACTATTTGGGTGATTTCAATAAACTCGGATTGCCGCTGTCTGCTGCCACGCTCGTATGCATGGCGCTCGGTGCGATTTCGGCACTGAACTTTGTCTCAGCGCCATCCGTGTCTTTAGAAGGAAAAAGCCTTTGGATTGCAAAGAGCCTGCCTGTTCGTCCTATCGACGTTTTGATGGCAAAGGTTTTAATGCATCTGCTCGTCTGCGGCATACCGGCCGCCGTCTCCGCGCTCATATGCGCCGTCGCGCTTCAGGTCAACGCGCTTGAGTTCTTCCTGATCATTGTTATTCCTCTTTTAATGACACTGCTCATGGCGCTGTTCGGCGTCGTGATTAATCTTCAGTTCCCGAAATTTGACTGGATCAACGAGCTGCAGCCGATCAAGCAAGGCGCGAGCGTCATGCTCACCATGTTCGGCGCTATGGCGCTGGTTGCTGCAATCATCCTGCTCTATGCGTTTGTTTTATCCAATGTCTTTAATATCGAACTGTATCTGACCATCTGTGCTGCATTCTTTGCGGTACTCTCAGGCGCACTTTACGGCTATCTCAGAAGGGGCGGCAGCCGACGTTTCGAGGCGCTGAATAATTAATAAGTATTCTGCTGTTATGAAGGGAGCAATACGATTTTATGAACTACTCGCATGAAGTTGATCAAATGACCTGTGTCGCAAAGGGCGCAAATCACGGGCCGGCGCCGATACCCGAAGAGGGGAAATGGGTCAAGGCTAAGAAAATTGAAGATATCTCGGGCTTGACGCACGGCGTCGGTGGCTGCGCGCCGCAGCAGGGCGCGTGCAAGCTGACGCTGAATGTGAAAGACGGCATCATCGAAGAGGCGCTCGTCGAAACAATCGGCTGCAGCGGCATGACGCATTCAGCAGCAATGGCCGCCGAGATTTTGCCGGGTAAAACAATCCTTGAGGCGCTGAATACCGATCTTGTCTGCGATGCCATCAACGTCGCGATGCGCGAGCTCTTCCTCCAAATTGTTTACGGACGAACACAGACCGCCTTCTCTGAAGGGGGCCTGCCGATCGGCGCGAGCCTCGAAGATCTCGGTAAAGGCCTGCGGGGTCAGATTGCGACAACCTTCGGTACATTAGCAAAGGGTCCGCGCTATTTGGAGATTGCCGAGGGCTATATCAGCAAAATGGCGCTCGACTGTGACGACCAGATTATTGGTTATGAATTCATCCATCTCGGAAAAATGATGGATTTTATTAAAAAGGGCATCGACGCAAATGACGCGCTTAAAAAATCAACGGGTACGTATGGCCGCTTTGCCGAAGGCGCCCGATACATAGACCCACGGCATGAATAGGAGTCAGTGTGAGATAAATTTCACACTCAGAATGGAGTCATTTTATGGAACTGTTTGAAAGCTATCAGCGCAGAATTGAGAAGATCAACGCCTCACTATCCGAGTACGGGATTAAAAATCTTGACGAAGCGAAATCGATCTGTGAACTTCACGGCCTTGACCCGTATGCAACAACCCGGGAAACGCAGTCGATCTGCTTCGAGGACGCTGGCTGGGCGTATACCGCCGGTTCTGCAATTGCTATTAAAAAAGGCTGTAAAGACGCCGCACAGGCCGCCGTTGCTATCGGCATCGGCCTTCAAGCGTTTTGTATCCCTGGTTCTGTCGCTGAAGACAGAAAAGTCGGTCTCGGACACGGCAATCTTGCTGCCATGCTCCTCTCGGATGAGACTGAATGCTTTGCGTTTTTAGCCGGTCACGAATCGTTTGCAGCGGCTGAGGGCGCCATCGGCATTGCTAAAAGCGCCAATACGGTGCGCACAAGACCACTCCGTGTTATATTAAATGGCCTCGGCAAGGACGCTGCACAAATTATTTCCCGTATCAACGGCTTTACTTACTGCAAAACACAATTTGACTATTATACGGGCGCTCTTTGCATTACCGAAGAGATTGCTTACTCAAAAGGCGACCGCGCCAAGGTCCGCTGCTACGGCGCGGATGATGTGCGCGAGGGCGTTGCGATTATGCACCACGAAAATGTGGATATCTCTATCACGGGCAACTCCACAAATCCGACGCGCTTCCAGCACCCTGTCGCCGGAACGTATAAAAAAGAGCGCCTTGAGCTCGGCAGAAAATATTTCTCCGTCGCTTCCGGCGGTGGTACAGGACGCACGCTCCACCCGGACAACATGGCGGCCGGCCCCGCCTCCTACGGCATGACAGACACGATGGGCCGCATGCATTCCGATGCGCAGTTCGCCGGTTCCTCCTCTGTCCCCGCGCACGTCGAAATGATGGGCTTCATCGGCATGGGCAACAACCCCATGGTAGGCGCCACAGTAGCCTGCGCCGTCAATGTCGCCAAAGCGCTCAGCAAGTAACCTCACGGTTGCCATGGTAAACGAAAACCTGTCGGCAACGCGTGTCATCCTGAGCGAAGCGAAGGATCTCATGGCAAGCTCTGATTGTTGCGTGGGCATTAGTTTACCTAGAGATTCTTCGCAGGCTCAGAATGACAAGCCCCGGGTATTTCATCGTAATGCCAGCCTGCCGGTATTTTATAGCTTGGAGTGTAATCTATGATCTTTTATTTTTCAGCAACGGGCAATTCCCAGTACGCCGCCGAGAAAATTGCAGCGTCAACGGGCGACCGGCTTATATCAATCGGTCAGGCGCTCCGAGACGAGCATTTCGATTTTGACATCACCAAAGACGCATATCTCGGCTTCGTCATTCCGACCTTCGCGTGGACGCTCCCCGGTGCTGTCGCCAAATTTATCGAGTTGCTAACACTGACGGGCTACGCGAATCAGTACGTCTACGGCGTTTTCACCTGCGGCGAAAGCTCCGGCAGCGAATCGGCAGCGCTCAACACAATACTCAAAGCAAACGCCATCAAGCTCAATAATTCGTTTGACCTCGTCATGCCGGATAATTTTATTGTTTGGTCTGATGTACCTTCTCCTGCGAGGTTGGACGTTATACTGAAGAATGCCGACAAAGCACTTGACAAAATAGTTGAATCCATTATAACAAGAAAACCCGGCACCATTGATGCCGGTATTCCGAAAGACTTGTATATGCCGATACAGGAGATAAGCACCGCCAGGAAAACGAGCAAATTCTATGCCGACGACAAGTGTACGATCTGTGGCGTCTGCTTGGAGCTCTGTCCAATGCGCTGTATCAAGGCTAATGATACAGGACATCCCGTCTGGGAAGGCCCCTGCACCATGTGCCTGTCCTGCCTGCATCGCTGCCCAGCTCAAGCGATCCAGTACGGAAAGGACACGCAAAAAAAAGGCCGATATGTAAATCCGAACACAAAAGAACAGCCAGCAAATCAGTATTAATTTTATATTGTATAATCGTTGATCAAATATTAACCCCCGTCTCGCGCGAGATGGGGGTTATACTACTATTTGATTATGATAACGACTTGGTCCGCGCTGTCATTCACGCGTAGGCGGGAATCTACGTACCTGTGAGACTGGATTCCCGCCTTCGCGGGAATGACACGTAGAGCGGGAATAACAAGTAACGCAGGATGTTCTTGCTCCCAATACAACAATATAGTCACAGGCTTCTTTTGAAATCAAGCTAAGCATAGCTGCACTATTTATTTCCTCAACTTCAACTTAACGTTTCTGCGGCCTGCTGTCCCTTCAAACGCCGACGTTATCAGCGCTATCTTTTCTTTCAGCGCGATATTCAAGAGGCCGATTCTGTCTTGAATATCTTTTTTTATCTCATTCAGATCAGCGAGACTCAGGAGATTGACCGCGATACAATAGAAGCTCGTTTTTTTGCCGTCATTGTAATTGTCGATCAAGAATTCAAGTAGCCTGACCTTCTCATTGAGCTCTTGCTGATAACGTTCTATCCCGTCTTTACGCGCTTTTTCAACATCGAAAATGACATCTTGATACGTAATAAATGAATCGGTACTGCTTGGCTTTATGTATCTATCGCAGGGGTATGACGAGCACTCAAAACAGTATTCAACATTATCATGTTTTTTATTGCACGTGATAACGGCACAAGACGGATGCTTCAGGTGGAAATCCTGCCCGCCGCAGCCGGGGCAGCGCGAGGCGCTTTTGCTTTGATATCGCGGACAAAGACCGCAGTTTAAGCCGCAAAGAGAAAAAAGCGGATATTCTCTGTTGAATTCTTTCATGTCTTTCCTCCCTGAGTGATGAGTTCCTTTCATTCTTCTATCACTGTATAAGCATTTTTAGACGCGGCAGCATACGCCCCGGCAATACAGTCGATTCGCTTTCTCCGATCTTAACGGCGCCCATCTTTCTATAAAAGTTTTCGGCAAACGGGTCGGCATCAATCGTTAATTCTCTGAGGCCGAACTCTTGAGCTGCCTCACAAGCTTTATCCCACAAGGATCTGCCGCAGCCTATGCCGATAAATGGAGGGTCGACAAACAGGTTGTCGAGCTCAGCGCTATCATCATGAACGACCAGCGAGCAAAAACCGGCGACGATGGTCTGCTCTTCTTGCACATAGACGAGGTTTGCTACCATATATTCTTCCGTCACCATGAGTGCCGCTCTGCACGATTGCAAGAAAGCATCATCATAACCCCAATGCGCTTTCGAGCGCATCGCCAGCGCACTCAATATGTCTGCTTACCCGGGCTTGGCTCTTCTGATGACCATATCCCTTTTTTTCATAAGACACTGCCGCCGCCTCCGTTGATGCCGATGTTGTTGATCAGAAAGTCAATGCATGTCAACTTTGAGTATGACGTTTCAATCAACGTATTTACCCGCCGCAGGCCGATACCATGTGTCGCTCCGGTAATGACGGCCACTCTGTTTTGCCAATACTCATGGTCCATAACGCGCGCCTCACTACTTTGTTCGTCCACTCTATATCCCCTATCGATAAGCTAGATGCACTATTTGTCGGTATCCTGTACAAACGTCATAATAGCATTAACCGCTTGAGCTTGCTGATCTTCTCTGGATATTGACGCTGTTCCGTCGCCTTTTTGTTCACCGTAATTGCCAAACTGTGCGTGGTTCCCGCCTTTAATCTCAACGATATTTTTTACACTTGTCAGTTTGCTCAGGTCAAGCTTGATATCCTCGCTGCCATAGATAACGAGGGTCGGAAGACTTGAATCGTTGATGGGGTATGCGCCCAGCAAGACCAGCCCGGAGAGCTTGTCACTGTTTCCTTCGATATAGCTGCTGGCCATTGCGCCCCCGAGAGAATGCCCTCCGATATACCAATTCTTAATACTGGGAAAAAGTTTATAGACCGAATCGGCGGCGTTCACGTTGAACACAGCCAGATTAAACGGCATCTTCACGAGGATACATGTTAATCCTTGGTAGGTCAGCTGTTTGAGAATCGGCGTATATGCCAAATCATCAACCTTCCCGCCGGGGTAAAAGATCAGCGCCGTTTGGTTATCCCTGTCCGGACTAGGATAAAGAATAGTCAGCCCGCTCAGGTTCTCCATCGTTATATCATTTTGTGCCATTGCCGTGACTGCTGCTGACTCCGCTCTGTAATAATCGAGTGTGTATATGTAAAAGCCACCGAACAAAACGACAATAAACGCAACAATACTGATAAGAACAATCCGGAGCGTTCTTCTTTTTTTGATTTTTAGCATCATTTATCCTTTCACCGACCTTACACCTGCGCAAAGACCTCGCCGATTTTTTCTGATATCAGGAGATTCGCATTGGTGTCATATCCGGTTGTACCCTTGTTGATCAGGACAAGCTTATCTCCGCGATAGTAATTGACAAGCCCTGCCGCCGGGTAGACCACGAGCGATGTCCCGCCGATGATGAGAATATCAGCTTTGGAAATGAGCCGGACCGCTTCGTTCATGACCTCCGTATCAAGACCCTCCTCGTAAAGCACGACGTCAGGCTTGATAATACCGCCGCAGGTACACTTGGGTACACCGGCTGCCTCAGAGACTATCTCATAACCATACCGTTTTCTGCAGCTCATACAGGTGTTCCGGTGCGTTGAGCCATGCAGCTCGAGGACATTTCTACTTCCAGCGAGCTGATGCAGTCCATCGATATTCTGCGTGATGACGGCCTTCAGCTCGCCCTCCCGCTCCAGCTCGGCAAGGCGTGTATGCGCTCTGTTCGGCTTGACGCCGTCTATGATCATTTTATCATGATAAAACCGGTAAAACTCGTCTGGCTTCGCCATAAAAAACGAATGGCTCAAAATCGTTTCCGGCGGATAATCGTACTTCTGACTGTACAGTCCGTCGACGCTCCGAAAATCCGGGATACCACTTTCGGTAGAAACGCCTGCTCCGCCGAAGAAAACGATGTTGTCGCTCTCTTCAATCCATTTTTTCAAAGTTTGTATTTTTTCGTTCATCATATGACCTCAAAAAGGGCGGCATTATGCCGCCCTAAATTACTATTTTGTGTTGATTGTGTTTTCTTTGAGCAGGACGTCATGCGCGCCGCCTTCAACGATGGAGGTTGCGGAGACGAGCGTGATTTTCGCCTTCTGCTGCAGCTCTGGGATCGTGATCGTCCCGCAGTTGCACATGGTGGAACGCACCTTGCTGAGCGTCAGGCCGACGTTGTCCTTCAGGCTTCCGGCGTATGGCACATAGGAGTCGACACCCTCTTCGAACGAGAGCTTTTGGCTGCCGCCCATATCGTAGCGCTGCCAGTTCCTCGCGCGGGCGGAACCCTCTCCCCAATATTCTTTCATATAGCTTCCGCCGACACTGACCTTGTTTGTCGGGCTCTCATCAAAACGGGCGAAATACCGGCCCAGCATAAGAAAGTCCGCGCCCATGGCAAGCGCCAGTGTGAAATGGTAGTCGTGCACAATGCCGCCATCGGAGCAGAGTGGGATATAGATGCCCGTCTTTTTATAGTATTCGTCTCTCGCCTGACTGACATCAATGAGTGCTGTTGCCTGTCCGCGCCCGATGCCCTTTTGTTCGCGCGTGATGCATATCGACCCGCCGCCGATACCGACTTTTACAAAATCCGCCCCGCAGTCGGCGAGGTATCGGAAGCCTTCTCCGTCAACGATATTTCCCGCGCCGACTTTAACCGTGTCGCCGTACTTTTCACGCACCCATAGAAGTGCCCGCTTCTGCCATTCGGTAAAGCCTTCAGAGGAATCGATGCAGAAAACATCCGCGCCAGCTTCTAAGAGCGCCGGAATCCTGTCCTCGTAATCGCGGGTATTGATACCGGCACCGACGACAAACTTTTTTGAATTATCCAAGAGTTCAAGCGGATTCTCTTTGTGGGAGTCGTAGTCCTTCCTGAAAACCATATACATCAGACAGCCGTTGTTGTCAATGACCGGCAGCGCATTAAGTTTGTGGTCCCAGATAATATCATTTGCCTCTTTGAGCGAGGTTTTGCTGGGAGCGGTGACGAGCTTGTCGATCGGCGTCATAAAGCTCGAGACTTTTTCGTCACCCGTCATCCTACTGACCCGATAATCACGGCTCGTGACAATGCCGTCGAGTCTGCCTGTGGCCGTTCCGTCCTGTGTAACAGCAACCGTTGAATGACCGGTTTTCTGCTTGAGGTCCAGAATGTCGCGGAGCGTCATATCCGGCCTAATATTTGAGTCGCTTGTGACAAAGCCTGCTTTATAGGACTTCGCTTTGGCAACCATGGCGGCCTGGCTTTCGATCGACTGACTGCAGAAGATAAAAGAAACGCCGCCCTCTTTTGCAA
Source organism: uncultured Eubacteriales bacterium (assembly GCA_942492735.1). Taxonomy (GTDB): domain Bacteria; phylum Bacillota; class Clostridia; order Oscillospirales; family Oscillospiraceae; genus Sporobacter. The sequence continues at coordinate 963,729 of OW818648.1, read as the reverse complement.
GTGCGACAGCCATTTTGTCATCCGAAACTGACTGCATGATCGCAGACGTCATCGGTATATTCATATGAAGCGCAGGGGTTTCGCCCTTTCGGAACTTAACGAGCGGTGTCTTGAGGTTAACATTGTCCGGTGTGCAGCTCACATCAGAGTACCCGGGGACAAGGAGATATTCGCTGAAGGTGTGTGAAGGTTCACTAAATATATAGGCCATGTTAAGCCCCTTTCCCTGCGCGCCGACTTATTTCGTTTTCAGCCCGCCTCATCACGCGCAGCCGACAAGGGAGCTTGTTCGACAAAAGGAGAAATTACTAATTTCTCCTTTTGTGCTCTTATTACTTTGCTGTTTTGCCTATTATAGCACCCGTTATAAGGATGTCAACAGAAATATTAGTTCAAATATCATAACCGGCTTTTTGCTATACTATGCCTTTAACGTCCCCTTGCTTTTTGTCTTGAGTGTCAGCATAAGGACAACACTTGCAGCGGCACACGCAGCCGCAATGATAAATGCGGGCAGCATCAGGTTTATGTCCTGACTTGCCAAATTCTTATAATACCCGGCTATAAACGAAGCAACGACTGCACCGATTCCAAAGCCTACTAAAACCATCCCATAGTTGGTAGCCATATGCTTTGGTCCGAACAAATCCGCTGTAAGAGACGGGAAATTGCTCAAAAAGCCACCGTAGAAAAAGCCGATGAAGCCGATTAGCACATAGATCAAATAACCGTTCGCTGCCATTACAAGCAGCGACATGCAGCCCGACCCGACAAGCAGAATGATGATGGTCACTTTTCGTCCGAGCTTGTCGGATACAAATCCCCAAAACAGCCTGCCGAACGAATTGCATATGGAAATGACCAAAACGCCTATCGTGGCCGTTTCCGCCAGTCCCTTGGCAACGGCGATCGGCTTAGCAAAGCCGATCATCATGAGGCCGCCCATACAAGCCAGCATCAAGCTGCATGCTATAATATAAAACTGAGGTTTCTTTAGGACCTCCCTTGGAGAATAATCTGTGACGACAGCTGCCGTCTGGCTTTTCAAACCCGCCTTGACTGCCGCGACCGTTTCCGGCGGATTGACCATAAACAGACCGCCAATAGTGCACACGACAAGGAAAATGAGGCTTAAGACTCTGAAGGTGCCCTGCTCACCGACCGCAGGTCCACCGAAATATTTAATGAGCGACTCCAGGATCGGTGTAAAAACGACACCGCCGAAACCGAGCGCGGAAACGATAATTCCTGTGACCCGACCTTTCTTTTCCGGAAACCATTTCTGCGCGCACGCAATGGTGGTTGAGTATGTAAAGCCCATACCGAAGCCGCCCATCGCACCGTAGGATACCCAAAGCAGCCACGGCACTTCGGCGGTCACAAATGAAGCAATGAAAAATCCTGCCGCCAGAATAACACCGCCGATAATGACAATTATTCGGGTATTATACTTTACCGCCAGCTTTCCTCCAATGATGCTTCCTATCGCAAGGACAAATAACAGAAGTGAAAATGTGAGGCTTGCCGCTGCATTGTCTCCGTTAAAAATGCTTTTTGCTATCCCCGACTGGAATATACTCCAGATGTAGGCAGTTCCGAGACACATCTGAATGGCTATGGCTGCGATGATAGGTGCGATTTTGTTTGATTTTTTCAATCCATCTCCTCCTTATAATTCAAGGCCTTTGCTGTTGTCAGTAAAGGCCTTTCTTTTCAATTTTTAACGATCTTTATCAATGTGCTAAGTAGAAGAATTTTTATTTATAGTAGCACGGAACTAAAGGGCTGTCAACAAATACTTTAGCAAGCTAATTCATTAGAAAGTTTACCTTGTCAGTTGCTTCACCCATTTATATCTGTTGCATCGAATGGCATTGGGGATGCATTTTAGAAGCTGGTCCGATTTTAAAAAGATGAATGTATAAAGGGGCGGTAAATTAAAGACGAATGCCGAGAGTGCCGAAAGCGGGATTGTAAAACCCCACATAAATATCAGGTCAACAAAAAAAGCGTATTTTGTATCTCCTCCGCCCTGGATTATTCCGCCCGCTACTGGGTATTCGTATGAGGTTCCTATGACGGAGATACTCAGTACAATCATGAAATCGACGGCCATTTTACGTGTCTCGTCCGAAACGGCATATATACCAATAATGGCATCCTTTGATAGAAACAAAATCGACGCGGAAATTATGCCAATAATCACAAACAGCACCTGCAGCGTCACAGTATACGGCTTCACCCTATCAAACCGCTTTTCACCCACGGTCTTGCCCATGATCACTCCGGCGGCGCTGGCCGAGCAGAGGCTTAATACTGCCGTCACCTGAAAAACAACCGTTGCGATGCTGTTGGCGGCGATAACAGTATTGGCTGTATCATTTATATGTCCAAGGATAGCCGTCTGCGCGGCCATGGCGAGTCCCCAGAAAGAACCGCTCAGTATGACCGGAAGAGATGTTTTAATATAGTCTCGGAGATAGGTAAAATCAAAGCTGAAAATCGACTTTATCGTAATCTTAATTTTCTTGTCGATAAAGCGCATATATATCAGGATGATAACGAGCTCGACCGACCAGCCGATGAGCGTGGCTACTGCGGCCCCGTTAATCCCCATCTCGGGAAATCCCAGATTGCCGAAGATTAGGCAATAGTTAAAGCATATTTTAACAACCATCGTCACAGACGCCATCACAGTTCCGATAAAAGCTGTTTCCACGCTGCGGAGCGACCACACCAACGTATTGGAAACGGAAAAGATGATATTCGTAACGCTCATGATGCGCATGTATTTGACGCCTTCGGCGATGACGTTTTTATCATTCGTCATTAGCCCTAAAACTTGTTCCGGAATAAATAAGGATAGGGCAAAAAAGATAAGTCCTGCAAGCAGCGCAAATTTCATCCCGACGCTGATAATCTTCTTGATGGGTTCCGTCTCGCCTTTTCCCCAATACTGCGCGCCAAGGACCCCGATGCCACCCGCTATACCGGCGATGATCATTTGCAGAAGAAATTGAATTTGGTTGGCAATGGCCGCGCCCGATAGCGCGAGCTCGCTATATGCACCGAGCATAACATTATCAACAAGACTGACACCGAGTGAAATTAAATTCTGAAGGGCAATAACAATAAGCAGCGAAAAGAACGATGTGTAAAACCTTTTCTCTCTCACAAACAAACGCATAAGCTTGTTCCTCCTACGGGACTATCTCTGTGATTTGCGGCTTCTCATATGATAGAACATATACTGCTGGGCAATACCCGCGTAAGGACTGAAAATAGAGGGGTCGAACCCCTCCGGATAATTCTCTGTGATTGCTTTTTTTATCCATGTATCGATAGGAAACGCGTCCAGCATATGAAGACCGAACAAAACGGCGCAGCTCGCGACCTTATCTCCAATACCGCTCAGCTTTTTCAACGAATCTAAGGCGTTTTCCGGCGTACCCAATGCAAGTGACTCTAAGTCGATGCTGCCGTCTCTGACGGCTCGCGCCGCTTCGATAATATAGGGCGCCCTGTAACCGCAACGCAACGGGGCTAAGTCTTCCACAGTAAGCGCGGCTGTTTTCTCTGCCGATGGAAATGCGTGATATGTCATGCCGTTAAACGCTATCGGCTCTCCGAACAGACAGCAAAACTTTTCAATAATCATCTTAATGCGCGGGATATTATTGCATTGCGACACAATAAAGGAGCAAAGCGCTTCCCATTTATCCTGCCTGAGGATTCGGATGCCCAACCCGTAACGCGCGGTTTCGGTCATATAATCATCAATACATAGAGCACATCGAATCGATTCATAATCGCGGTCAAGGTCGAAATAGCCGCGCCATATCTGATTGAAATCGTCGAGCGACCCTGTTATAAAGACACTGCTGCCGTCCCGCCGGATTCGAGCGGCCTTACCCATCGCAACACCGACGTAGGTGTCGCATGAGACATCGACATCGGCATCGTCCCTAACAGGATTCCAGCGGAAGCATTGCCCGCATTCAAATATCCGCGTCAGTTCAAAGTCCTTTATTCCGGTGAACTCAACTTCATTTCCGTTTTGAAAAAACTGCATATATTATAACCTATATCCATCGACTGATCCGTGATTAGGAACGACACAGGGGTCGTTCCCTACGATCAGAATTGATAACGTACCCGTAGAGACCGACCCCCGGGTCGGTCCTGCCAACGGCGACTTAATAATCAAACCCTCTCTTGGGGTCTGAGAATTCTCTCAGACGCAATTCGTAGGAATCCATTGCGGCTTCTTCAAACGCAAGCGGTCTGTCCTTGACACCGAGAAGCGCCATGATATATTTCGTGAATAGTGGGTTCATAACGAGAAGCGGCCCTAATACATACGTCGCCATAAAATTGTTCCTTCGGATACCCTCGGGCTTGACATCGGGATTTCTGCCCGCGCCGCGGGTTGTTTCAAACAGGCCGTTGCCATCATCCCCATAGGCATGTGCAAATTGACTTCTAAGCCCGACGATCTCAATGTCTCCGAATTTACCGAGATAGAGTGAATTATATCGGTCCATCATGCGGCGCTTGGCGGTGAGGTCAAAAAGGCCCAGCGCTTCAATGCTGCTGCCATCCTCGTTTTCAATACTCTTGATGAATATCTCCAACGCGTTACCCGTCGCCAGAAAAATTGTGCCGCCCTTAATCAGCGCCTCGATTTTTTCTATATGCGGTCGCAGCGCGTCAATAACGAGCTCCTGCGCCCGTTCCGTCATTGAGCATAAGTAAATCATATCGACGTCACCATTTAAAAAGGCGGGAGGTGTTTTCAAGGACGTCCTGATAATTTCAGCTTCTGGAACGCAGCGGCGCAAGTAATCGATATTCATCAGGTCACCGAACAGATAACAGACCTCCGGATATAGAATCTCAATTTTCATTTCACAGACGCCTCCTGTGCCAGCGTTTTGATCTTTCCCTGTACCCGATAAACAAGGTCAAGCGCGTCCGTCCCGTAGAAAAGGCAAACACTTTCACCGCTGTTATAGTCGAGGAGCGTTGGGGCCTCCATCTCGCTTAGTGTGCACCTAATTTTTTCTTCGGGTACACCAGCAATGAGCAGCCGAAGGCGATAATCCTTTGCCCTTGGCCCTGTTGCCACAATGCGGGTGATATCGTCTTTATTCAAGAACTCAAAATCGCAGTCATAAAGCCAGGTGACGTTTTCCGACCAGTGATGCTGGTCGTGGATGCAGTTCATCATCAGGATGATTTCCTTTTGACCCGGCAGCCCGCTGATGTAATCAAAGGCCCTGGACCCCGCGAGCGCGTTTTTATCCTTTGACATCTGCATGACGACGGTGATGTCTCCAGCCTTTTGGGCGTTAAAACGTGTTTCCAGGATTTTCGTCTTTTCGAGACCTTGCTTAATTTCTTCATGGGACAATCCCAGCTCGCGAAGCGTCGAAATCACTGTCACCATGTTGTAAATATTAAAGATGCTGTCGCTTAGAAGACTGTAGTTCATCGCGCCGCTTTTGTCCACGACCGTCATTGTCATCGTTTCAATGTCGATATCCGTCGCCATATAATCGCTTTGGGGCGATCTAAAACCGCAGTCTTGGCAATGCGCTTTCCCGATGTGATGATACCGGCGGTAATCAAAAACAAGCGCGCCGCAGCAGACGGGGCATATCTGCACGTCATTGATGAGATTGATGCATGTCGTAACGTCCGTCTTCATCCGATCGAGTCCGAAATAGACGCGCGGATTTTCCGGGCATATACCGCTTGAAATAAGATCGTCGGCATTGAGAATCAGCCTCGTTGCTTCAGGAACTGTCCCTTCAATAAAGCTGGCAATATACTGCGGATGCGCGTTTCTCATGGGCGAGTCGCGAAACAGGTTCGTGATGACAAGGAAGTCCGGCCTGACGTATGGATAGATCCTTTTCGAGGAACGCTCGTCTATTTCAAGAACGGCCATTTCGTATTTCGTTTTCCCGAAAAGGCCGCAGCCGGTCAAGAGGCTCGTCGCGATGCCCGAGGCAACATTGGAGCCGAGCTGGTTATTCAACACGCGAAGGCCTTTGTCCGTTAGGATATCATTAAGCAAATTAGACACTGTCGTCTTCCCGTTTGACCCGGTGACAGCAATGATCTTTTTTGGCTTGCCGATACGCGCCATAAAATCCGGGCACAGCTTCAATGCGACAATACCCGGGAAATTTGTCCCGTTTCGTTTTAAAATCCTGAGCGCGAGCCGCGCGCACTTTGAAACCCACAATGCAAAAATGAATCTCAGTCTGCCCATCTGCCATCTGCCTTTTCTAAAGTAATTTCATGACGCGCGTACGTTACTCGTAACGATATGCTTGTATTAATTATTCTTTAATTTTAGCCACGCACCTATTAATTGAAACGCCCTGCTCATAGAACTTCATTTCATAGTCCGTCATGATACCGACGGGACCGAATTCATGCAGGTTGCGCGTGACGTCAAAAAGTTCAAAGCCGCTTTTCGTAAACTGACCGAGTGAATAGTCGAACAGATCATCGTTGTCGGTTTTGAAATGAAGCGCCCCGCCCGCACACAGGATGTCCTTATAAATATTCAAAAACCCCTCGTGTGTGAGCCGTCTTTTTTTGTGGCCATTGTTTGGCCAGGGGTCGCAAAAATTAATATAGATGCGATCGGCCTCGCCGGGCGCAAGAATACCATTCAGCTTTGCCGCGTCCGTTTCAATGAATCGGATGTTCGGGATGCGCTCACGAACAGCGCGTTCCATTCCGATAATTAAAACTTCCGGTACCCGTTCAACAGCAACAAAAAGCGTTTCCGGCATCATTAACGCCGTTTCTGCCGTAAACCGGCATCGTCCGCACCCGATCTCGAGATGCAGCGCTTTGTATTCCGGAAACATTTCGAGCCATTTTGCGCGATATGACTCGGGATTGGCGATATGTACATCGCCGCACTTTTCAATTCTCTGCGGCATATTCGGTTTTTTTCTCATTCGCATAATATGAACTCTCCATAGCGACTATCTTGCAGTATTGTAGCATAACAAGGATAATATCGCAAACAAAAAGGCTCTGCTGCAAAATGTGAATACAAAAAAATGTCATCCTGAGCGACAGCGAAGGATCTTCTTGACACATATAAACCATGCACAAGGTAAGATTCTTCGTCACTTCGTTCCTCAGAATGACAGTGCTTTTTGTGTTAGTTAATCTGCAGGCTCTAACAGTGCTGAGCCTGCGTTTTCTTTCCTATCCCGGTACAGCGTTGTGAAGAAGAGGACAATTCCGAATAGGAGCGACACAATCGCAACAAATTCATAGCGATAATTCGTCGATTCGCCACCGAGCGCCGTCGTTAGATTCGTGAACACAACGGGCGATAAAAAGCCGCCTGTGCCGGGTAGGATACAGTTGACTATTGCCGTTGCGGCCGCGGAATTCGATGCATTGACGCGATTTGATGTTGAGAAGAGACACTGCGGTACGATAATACTGATGGTTGATCCAACAATAAAGATGCCGACGAAATCAGCAAGGAGCGACTTCTGTCCGATATTAATGATCGTAAAACCGATAAAAACCATTATAAACGCGAGAGGGATCGCGAAATCCATGATTTTTGCCGACAGCTTGTTGAAAATGAAGCCCGCCATGACGCCGCCCGCCATCTGCACAGCAGTTGCGATGCCCGCTGTCGCTGTATTGCCGATGTTTACGGCTTTGAGATGATTGGAGATATTCGTCCCGCCGACATTAAAGATAAGTAAAAAGAAAAACATAATCACGGCGTAATAATAAATATCGAGCGGGATTTTCGACTTCATCGGCATTGTTTTGGTTTCAGGTTCCCTCTGTTTCATTTGCTTGTCGTTGGGGATCATGAATAAGCACACGACGGCAATTGGAATCGCAAATAAAAGCATCATGTATCCGCCGTACCAGACGACGTTCGCGAGATAGCCTCCGCCGATACTCATTATAATCCCGCCGAAATTGATGGCTGAGGTCTGATAGCCAATGCTCAGACGCCGCTCCGCTTCATTGAAGTTGTCAAACATGATGCTCGCGAGCGGCGCTATAGAAAAGCCCATGCCCGCGCCGATCAGCACACTCAGTACACATAAATGCCAAAACTGGTAATGCGCAAACAGTACAACAAAGCTTGTGAGCGCCATGAGCGAAATGCCGATGATCACGCACGCTTTTTTTGACAACGATTTGTTGCCGATCAAAATCGCTGAGACAACCGACATCACCATCGACAACAGACTCGGCAGCGTCATCGCTGTCTGAATCGTGGATAAGGACAGATTCGGAAAGACTTCCGCTTGAATTTTTGCAATTCCCGGCGTCAGCGCAAACTGCGCCATCTGCAGAAGGGATGTCATCATGATCGCCATGAACAGCATCCTGTTCTGCTTGGACATTGTTGCCATAGGTTCCTCCTTAAAAATGGACCCAGTTAATCTTTTATCAGCAGTGGTTCCATCTGCGTACGCTTGTTGATACGCATGGTGTTCAGCGCGATGAAGATGCCGACGAGGAGCGCTGCAGCACCGACAAACTGATACCTGAAATTCGTCGATGCGTCCCCAAGCGCGAGCGTGAGGTTTGTAAAAATGACAGGCGATAAAAACCCACCGGCGCCTGGCGCGAAGCAGGCAATAATCGTTGTCGCCGTGGAGGAGTTCGTCGGATCCACGCAGTTGGAGACAGCAAACAGACATTGCGGAATGATCATGCTCAGAGACGACCCGACAATGAAGATACCGGCAAATACCAGCACAAGCGATGAATGACCCAGATTCAGGATTGTGAACCCGAGGAAAACCGCCAGAAACGCGAATGTTATGACGTAATCCTTGAATTTTACCGAAAGCCTGCTGTAAACAAGGCCGGAGGCAACACCGCCTGCCATCTGAACAGCCGCTGCAAGGCCTGCCGTTGCGGCGTTTCCAAGTCCCGAATCAGCCAGATGCGTCGACAGGTTGCTGCCACCGACATTGTAAATCATCATGAAAAGAAATATCAGTAAACCGTAATAGAAAACTTCGGTTGGCAGCTTTGACTTTTTTCTACCCTTTTCTCCCGCTTGCGCGCCGTTTTTTGTCTTATTGCGCGGCAGCGTGAACGCAGCCAAAACCGCGACAGGTATCATTAAAAGAAAAGCCAGATAACCGCCGTACCACATAAACGTTGCGAGGAGTCCGCCGACGGCGCTCATGATAATGCCGCCGATGTTGATGAAAGAGGTTTGATATCCTGTGACCTTCTGCCGCTCCTCTTCATCAAAAGAATCGAACATGATGCTCATCGTTGTGGGGATAAAGAACCCCAGCGACATGCCGAGGATGACAGAAAAAGCGCACAGGTGCCAGAATTGCGTATGCAGGAAGACCGCTGCAACGCTCGAGAGTATTGCCAGCAAAAGGCCGGAGACGACAGCCGCTCGTTTAGAGATTATCCCTTTTGTGATGAGGATGGCTGAGAAGATCGCCGAAAACATTGAGATCAGGTTCGGCAGCGAGACTGCGGTCTGAATATCAGAGAGAGATTGGTTCGAAAACACCTGCGCCATTTGTTCGATAGCGGGCGTCAGCGCCAGAATCGGCATTTGTATGAGGGCGATGCTCAGAATTGTAATCGCCAGCAGTTTTTTGTTTTTAGGCATCGATGGCATCTTTGATGCCTTGGACATCTTAGACGTCTTGGAAATATCGGACATTGTTTGTGCCTCCCAAAAAAACGGACACAGCCGCGTTACCCGTTTCGTTCGTGGCTGTGTGCTTTGCAAATAAGTACAAAGCTTATTCAATTGCTATAATTATAATCGAAGATGCGTCGTCCTACTATGCACCTTTTACACAATTATGCCGTACTTTTTGTCTATTATTCTGGAGCAATAGCGTCCGAGGCTTGAAGCGCTCATCTTCAGCCGGTTAATGGTTGATTTCGTGTCACGATGGTTATACAATAAAGTTTATTATATATTTTGTAGAGGATGGCTGACGCGATGGCACTGATGACATTAGGCAGTACCGGCATTACGGTAAACAAAAACGGGTTCGGCGCGCTTCCAATTCAGCGGGTCACACGGGATGAAGCGGCGTATCTGCTCAAAAAGGCATATGACAACGGCATTACTTTTTTTGATACGGCGCGGTTTTACACGGACAGTGAGGAAAAAATCGGGTACGCGCTCCATGCTGTCCGGGAGAAAATATTTATTGCGACAAAAACACTGTCGGTTAATGTGGCGCAGTTCTGGGAGCAGCTGCATACCTCGCTGAGGCTGCTGAAAACAGACTATATTGACATTTATCAGTTCCACAACCCGACCTTTGTGCCGAAACCGGGTGATGATTCCGGTTTCTATGAGGCGATGCTTGAAGCGAAGGCCCAGGGTAAAATCCGACATATCGGCATGACAAACCATCGGCTGCCGCTCGCAACGGAAGCAGCGGAATCGGGTTTGTACGAGACGATTCAATTCCCGTTTTCCTATCTGGCGACCGAAAAAGACCTCGCGCTTGTTCAGCTTTGCAGGGAAAAAGCTATTGGGTTGATTGCGATGAAAGCGCTTTCGGGCGGGCTCATTACAAATTCTGCAGCAGCCTATGCATTCCTTTCGCAGTTTGACAATGTTCTGCCGATCTGGGGCGTTCAAAGGGAAAAAGAGCTGGACGAATTTGTTGCCTATATAAAGAATCCGCCCGCTATGAATCAGGAAATGCGTGCGCTGATCGCACAGGATAAAAACACGCTCAGCGTTTCGTTCTGCCGCGGCTGCGGATATTGCCTGCCCTGCCCAAAGAATATCGACATCCCAACGAGCGCCCGTATGTCACTCCTCATACGCCGTGCGCCGTCGGCGGTGTATCTCACCGAAGAATGGCAGGGTAAAATGAAGCGTATTGATGATTGTATCCACTGCGACCACTGCAAAAATCATTGTCCCTACGGGCTTGATACTCCTTCGCTTTTGGCGGAAAACCTCAAGGATTACCTGACCTTGGTATAGTCCGGTCATAAAAAAGGCGCTGTTTTTTAAACAGTGCCTTTTTATATGCCTATTGGTTCATTCCTCTAACTATTGGCTGTTATGCCGCAGGTTCAGGCACCGGTTCAGCCCCCTGTATTTTTTCACGCCTGATCGTATTGATATAGAGCAGAATCGCAACCGCCAATGCGACGATACCGACAAACTGATATCTGAACTGGGTGGAATCCTTAACAAGCAGCTGTGTGAGGTTCGTAAACAACACCGGCGAGAGGAAGCCGCCCGCTCCTGGTGCGATACTCGATAAAAACATCGTCGCTGTGGCTGAGTTTGACGGGTCAACAATGTTTGAGGTTGACAATATGGTCTGCGGCAAGAGCAGACTGATCGACATGCCATTGAGGAAAACAGAGACATTGATCATCAACAGCGAGGTGCTGAATATACTGAGGATCGAAAACCCTATAAAGATGAAAAGGAAGGCGACGGCGATCAGCTTATCACGAAATATCGCTGTCAGCTTCTCAAAGAAAAGCCCGGAGAAGACGCCCCCTGCCATTAAAACGGCAGCAGAGACGCCCGCGGTTGCCGCATTGCCAAGATGGGCGTCGCTCAGATGCGTTGAGAGGTTGCTGAGTGTCACATTGAAGATTAGCGAGAAGGCAAAGATAATACCGGCGTAATAATAGACATCCCGCGGCAATTTGTTTCGCTTCTTTATTTCTCTTGCCGCGGCTTCAACGGCGTTGAATTTCTTCTCCTTTGGGAGCGCATAGATCGCCAATATCGCAACCGGTATGGTGATTAAAAGCATAAGATATCCGCCATACCATATGATCGTCGTGAGAAGGCCTCCGATCACACTCATCAGAATGCCGCCGAGATTAATAAACGAAAACTGCAAGCCCCCCATGAACTGTCTTTCATTATCATCAAACCGGTCACACATGATGCTCTGTGAGGTGGGAATAAAAAATCCGAGACCGGTTCCGATAATCACGCTGTACATGATCAGCTGCCAGAACTGCGTGTGAAGAAAGACCGCCGCAACGCTTGTCAATGCAAGCATGCCAATGCCGGATACAACGACGGTTCTCTTCTTAATAAGTCTCTTCCTGATGAGTACCGCAACGAGAATGCTTGCCACGATGGCGAGCAGATTCGGCAACGCTATAATTGTCTGAATGGTGGAAAGTGAGCGTTCAGGGAAAATGTCCGTTTTGATAAGCTCAATACCGGATGAAATCGCGAGATGCGGCATTTGAATCATTGAAATCAAAAATATGGTCCACATGAGAAGTCTTTTGTTTTTTGCGACCTTGAGCATGGTTCCTCCTAAATTGACGAGACACGCGCAAATGAAAACGCGATGAAAGCATTATACATAAAAATACGCTGTATCAGGTTTAATTGCTTTTATTTTATTGTTACGCTGTTATCGTTCCTTTTCTTGTACGCTTCAATGTAATGAAAGCGATTATGACTCCAAAGACGAGTGCACAGCATGCGACAAATATATATCTGAATATCGTTGAGTTGCTGCCGAGCGCCATCGTCAGGTTCGTGAAAATAACCGGTGACAAAAAGCCACCCAAGCTGGGAGCGACGCTTGAAGCGATGACGGTTGCTGTTGCTGATGACGATGAATCCACCAGCGTTGAAACTGAGAAGATGCATCTCGGCAGCATCATGCTCAGCGACAGCCCGGTAATAAAAATACCGATAAAAATCATCATCAACGATGATGCAAAAAGGGCGATGATCATGAACCCAATAAATACGGACACACAGGCGATTACCATAATATAATCCTTGAATCTCTCGGACAGCTTACCGAAAAAGATACCGGATACGACACCGCCGCCCATTTGGAGTGCCATGGCAATCCCCGATGTTGTCGCGTTGCCGATTTTTGCTATGTGCGTCGAAATGTTAGCGCCGCACACACCGTAAATCATCATAAAGATGCAGGCGAGTGCAGCGTAATAGAAAACCCTCGGATTGAGTTTCTTCTTTTCTGCGGCAGCTCCCTTATTTTCTACTGTCGGGGATTTGTAGTGCGGCACTGTAAAGTATGCAAGAACTGCAATCGGTAAACCGATCAGAAGGATCAGGTACCCACCGTACCACATTGTTGATGCCAGCACGCCTCCGGCGAGACTCATTATAATCCCGCCCGCGTTGATGCTCGACGTCTGATAACCCGCTATTCTTTCTCTTTCTTTATCCGCAAAATTATCAAACATCAGTCCGAAAGCGTTTGTCATAAATAAGCCCGTTGCCATGCCAAGGATAACGCTTAATAGTCGGATATGCCAAAACTCAGTATGAAAAAATACAGCAAGAAGACCCGTCAGCGAGAGCAGAACGAGACCGGTAATCACAATGCCTTTTTTCGTAAATATTCTTTTATTTATGAAAACCGCGGCGATGATCGACATCAAGGGAGAGATAAGGTTCGTCAGTGCGAGGGCTGTTTGAACCTCCGGAAGAGAATGGTCCGGAAAAGCCACCGTCTGCATCACATTGATAGCGGGCGTCAATGCGAGCCCAGGCATCTGTACAAGCGCGATAATGAGAATCGTCCACATGAGCATTGATTTTTTCTTATCTAGTTTCAAATCGTTATCCTCCATAAAGGTATCTTGCTACATATTAGTATAATTGTATTTTATATCACCAATGAATGCAATTTATTTATGTTAGAACAAATAACTAAAAAAGTCCGCCTAACAGGCGGACTTTATATTTTATTCCCAAGTTTGTTCAGCACCTCATAGAAATACGATGGAAGCGCTGTTTCCAATTCAATCAGTTTGCCTGTTTTCGGATGGATAAATTTCAGTTCCTTGGCGTGCAGGCATTGGCCTGACAGACCTTTTTCAGCTTTCTTATGCCCGTAGATGAGATCGCCCAGAACAGGATGACCGAGGTGCGCCATATGAACCCTGATTTGGTGCGTCCGGCCAGTTTCTAGCCGGCATCTGACGTGTGTATAGCCGTTATATCGGCCAAGGACTTCAAAATGCGTGACCGCGTTCCGCGAATTCTTGTCTGTAACGGTCTGGCGTTTTCTATCGGTCGGGTGCCGTCCTATCGGTGCGTCGACCGTCCCCGTGTCATTTTTGATATTCCCGATTACGACCGCCTCATACACACGCGATAAGCTGCGGTCTTTCAGCTGTGCCGAGAGCGACAGGTGCGCGGCGTTATTTTTCGCCGCGATCACAAGGCCCGATGTATCCTTATCAATCCTGTGGACGATTCCCGGGCGGATTTCTCCGCCAATGCCGGACAAGCTGTCGCCGCAGCGGGCAAGCAGCGCGTTGACAAGTGTTCCGTCCAGATGCCCGGGTGACGGGTGGACAACCATGCCGCGCGGCTTATTAACGATGATGACATCCTCGTCCTCATAAACGACGTCAAGCGGGATATCCTGTGCCTGCGTTTTGATCGGGACAGGTTCGGGCAGCGTTACTTCAAATATTTCGTCTTTGGAGACCTTATGGTTTTTTCGCACGGGTGTACCGTTTAGCGTGACGAAGCCGCGTTCCATCAGTTTCTGGATGCCGCTGCGGCTTATTTCAGGAAGCCTTTCAGCGAGCAAAACATCGATGCGGATACCGTCCGTATCACCGTCAAGTCTTATCGATGCCACCGTCGTCCTCCGGCAGGATACTGTCCGTATGCTTTTCTTCCGTATTGTTTGGCGCGCCTATCGGCGCAGCTTTTTTCTTTTTACCAATCAGAGATTCTTGTTTTAAATAGTAGATGCAGAACACAATCCCGCCGATCGTGATGAACCAGTCCGCAATGTCCATGACGGCGAAGCGGACGAACTCAAATTCCAAGAAATCGACCACATATCCCAGAACAGCCCGATCAAACAAATGTGATACCGCTCCGCCAAGTATAGCGGCAAGCGCCAGCATGCCAATGGGCGCAACCTTGTCTTTATATTTGATCATTCCGATAATCATAACGATAATGACGACACCGGTAACGCCGACAAGCACCCAGCGCATATCCGTCATGAAACTGAAAGCTGCCCCGGTATTATTTATCCTTGTCAAGCGAATAACGCCCGGGATCAGCGGTACATTGGCGCCTAGCGTTATATGCAGGGTGACGAAATATTTTGCTATCTGATCAAGCATCACGATAAGCGCCGCAATGATAAAATAGATCACGTACTTTCTCCTTTATGTCTGTAGCCGCCGCTTAAGGGCTGCAGGCAATCCACTTTCTGACGCCGGTCCCAAAGTCGTTGCCCGCTTCCAGCGATCATGAAATAGCTGACATGCATCTAGGACAGAGCTCGGGATGCTCGCTGCTATCACCGACATGCGCATCGTGCGTCCAGCAGCGGATGCACTTCGGCGCCTCGCTCGCTTTGACCTCGACACGTACGCCCTTAAATTCCTGGGCGGTATAGCCTGTCCCGGTTCCGCTTTCGACAGTGACCTGGGAAACAATAAAGAGTGCTTTCAGGTTCTCGTCCTTTATCTCTTTGAAGGCTTCCGCTCCCGTATCATCCAGGTATAGCGTTATCTCTGCGTCCAGCGGTTTCCCGATGACTTTTTCGGCGCGAGCCAGCTCCAGCGCTTTATTGACATCTGTCCTGAGCGCTAAAAGCTTATCCCATTTCGCTTCCTGTCCATCGGCATAATCAAATAACGGATTTGCTTCCGGCATATCGTTATACAGGACACTCTCCGGATCGGCATTTCTGCCGTGCGGCATGATTGCCCAGATTTCCTCGGCCGTGAAGGCCAGTATCGGCGCAAGCATCCTGACCATTCCGTCAAGGATCATATAGATTGCTGTTTGTGCGCTCTTGCGCGAGAGACTTCCTTTACCATCGCAGTAGAGCCGGTCCTTGATAATGTCCAGATAAAAATTTGACATCTCAACGGCGCAGAAGTTGTGGATGCCGTGGTAAATGGTGTGGTATTCGTATCTGTCATAAGAGGCGCGGACGCGTTCGATCAGCTTGTTCAGGCGGATAACGGCCCACTTATCAAGCGCCAACATATCTGAAAACGGCACGAGCGCATCGGGATCAAACCCGTCGAGGTTGCCGAGGATATATTTGGCGGTGTTTCTTATTTTCAGATATATCTCCGATAGCTGCTTCAAAATTTCCTTTGATATGCGCACATCAACCTTATAATCCGTCGACGCTACCCAAAGCCGCAATATATCGGCGCCATACTCATTGATAATGTCATCGGGCGAAATCGCATTGCCCGCTGACTTATGCATCGCTTTCCCTTCGCCATCAAGTGCCCAGCCGTTTGTGATGATCTGCCTGTATGGGGCGACACCTTTTTCGGCAATGCTTGTCAGCATTGAGGATTGAAACCAGCCTCTGTATTGGTCGCCGCCCTCAAGATACACATCGGCAGGTGACCGAAGACCTTCAAATTCATCCAGCACGGCCGAATGGGTAGACCCGGAGTCAAACCATCCGTCCAGGGTATCAGTCTCCTTGGAAAAATGCGAAGCGCCGCAGTGTGGGCAGATAAAGTTTTTCGGAAGGAGGTCTGACGCCTCCATTTCATACCAGGTATTTGAGCCTTTTTCAGAGAATATATTTGCCACGACATCAATACTCTCCGGTGTGCAGACCGGTTTTTTGCAGGATTCACAATAGAAAACCGGTATCGGCAGCCCCCAGTGGCGCTGGCGGGAGATGCACCAATCGCTCCGCTCGCGAATCATGGCGATCATGCGCTCCTTGCCCCATTCCGGGAGCCATTTGATATCCTCGCAGGCTGCGACGGCTTTATCCTTGATGGCGTCAACAGACGCGAACCACTGGTCGGTAGCCCTGTAGATAATAGGGTTTTTGCATCTCCAGCAATGCGGATATGAGTGAACGATTTTTTCGTGCGCAAATAGCGCTCCGCTGTTTTTCAGGTCTTCGAAGATGGCGTCATTGGCTTTTGAATAATGCAGGCCCTTATACTGCAAGGCTTCCTCCGTCATGATGCCGCGCTGGTCGACAGGTGCGACAAACGGTATCTGCGGGTAGTTTCTGCATACGTTGAAGTCGTCAACACCAAAGCCCGGCGCCGTGTGCACGCAGCCCGAACCGGCGTCAATAGTCACATGGTCTCCGACGATGATAAGCGAATCGCGGTCGTAGAACGGATGCTGGGCAACCATCAATTCAAAGCTTCTTCCAGGGAGCTTTTTCAAAATAGTGCTATTCTCAATCCCCGCCTTTTTCATGACAGTTTCGACAAGCTCGGAGGCAATAATATAGCACTCATTTTGGACCTTGACGATCGCATACTCAATGTCAGGCCCCAGACTGATAGCCAGGTTTCCCGGCAGCGTCCACGTCGTTGTTGTCCAAATGATGAAATAGGTGTCTTCAGGCGCACATATCCCTTTGAGCAGGCCCTTGTCATCTTTCACGCGGAACTTCACATAAATCGCGCTGCACGGGTCGTCAGAGTACTCAATCTCCGCTTCTGCCAGAGCTGTCTCGTCTGACGGGCACCAATACACGGGCTTTAAGCCTTTATAGATATATCCTTCTTCATACATCTTTCCAAAGACGCGAATTTCTTTGGCCTCAAATTTCGGGTCCATGGTGAGGTATGGATGCTCCCAGTCGCCGATGACACCAAGCCGTTTGAATTGCTCCCTTTGACGGCCCACGAAATTTTCCGCAAAAGCGTGGCAGGCATCTCTGAACTGTGGTATGGACATATTTTTCCTGTCCAACTTATTTTTTTTAATGATGGCACTCTCAATCGGCATACCATGGTTATCCCAGCCGGGGACATATGGGGATTTGAAGCCGGTCATATTTTTATAACGAACGATAAAGTCTTTGAGGCACTTGTTCAAAACATGGCCGGGATGGATATCCCCATTGGAAAACGGTGGGCCGTCATGCAGGATGAAAAGCGGCTTCCCTTCGTTTTTCTCCATCAGTTTTCCATAGATATCCTTCCGATAAAATCCCTCCAGCATTTCCGGTTCGCGTTTTGGCAGGCCGGCGCGCATTGGGAACTCGGTTTTCGGCAGATTTATCGTTGCGTTGTAATCGGTAGACATACGGATTCTCCTCTTTATACGAAGCTTTTTCCTTTAGTTTGTCGACTTATTGAGTCGCTTATAATGTTGGCAAACGGGCCGCCGTATAAGCCGACCCGTTTTTATTATTATTCTACACAGAACGCTAATCAATCGGACGATTAACAATGAATCGGAATAACTTAATCGTCGGAATAATTCGAGCCGAATTTAAGGTTGTTAAAGTCAAATTTCGGTCTTGGTGACGTTGGTTCGTCTTCTTCCGGTGCATCATTCTCGTGTTTCGGCCGGAATAGTTTTGTGGCCTCATCATCCTGTAAAAGCGCAGCGAACGGATCCGAGTTATCATCAGGCATGTTAAATATCGCCGCGTCGATATGTTTGGCTGTATCGCCTATATCATCGGTTTCATCCGTCTGTACCGGTTCCTCGTAATATTTTGGTTCCGGTTCATATGAAGCTACCGGCGTGGACGTCTCAGCATCACGGCCCAGCTCCTCAAGCTTTGAGAGGAAAATGGCATGCTGGCGGATAATCTCCTGTGATGCTAAAACGAATTTTCTTGTTTCTTCCTTAACGGATTTGAGACGGGAATCTTCTAAAGCGAACTTGCTTTTCATTTCAAGCAAGCGATCTCTTATGTCGGTTTCTGTCTGACTGAGCATTTCTTCGCTTTTCTTTTTTGCGTCACTTGTGATCTCGTCGCCCAATCTCTGTGCCGTGAGTAGCGCCATACGCATCGCGTCGTCCGTTGAGCGGTATTCTTCAACCTTCTCGACCAGGACTTTAATCTTGCTTTTTAAAATGGCGTTTTCCTTATAGAGCGCCGAATAGTCTGCTGTGAGCGTTTCAAGAAAATCATCAACGACCGACATATCGTAACCACCGAACACGGCCTTTACAAACTCCTTGCCGGAGATTTCCTGCGGTGTTAGCATTATCCTTCAATCCTTTCCCAAATACAATCCCTGCGTCTATGTAGTCCGGCCTGAAATATCTATTTTACGCCAATATGCGCTGATTATCAGAACCGCCTCAGAAATAGAGCCCGTTGTTTTCCAGCTCATCAATAAGGTCTCCAAGCAAGTCCACGTTATACGGCGTTATGATATAAGTATTCACCGCGACCTTCTTGATTTTGCCCTCCTGCGCATACGCGACGCCGCTGAGAAAATCGATGAGCCGGCGCGCAATATCTTTGTTTGTCTGCTCCAGGTTTAATACAACCGTCCGTTTATCTCGCAGGTGGTCGGCAACTTCAGCCGCGTTTTCAAATCGTTCGGGTTTGACTAGAACGACCTGAAGTTGTGCCGTTGCGTGTATGTTAACAACCTTGTTGTGGTCTTTCCGCTCTTCAAACCCGCCGTACGAACTCCTGGCCTGAGCTGGTGTCTTCGGCGAAATGGGGATTTCCTCGGAAGCTTTCGGTTTGAAGTCCTCAAACTCATCGTCATCGTCATCATAAGGCCTTGTCAGCTTCTTCAGTTCGTTGAAAAATCCCATGAGCTAGCCCCCCCTTTTTGATTAAAAATCAATACTGCCGATATCCAAATATGGCCGACCCTACCCGAACCATATTCGCACCGGCGCTAATAGCTTCAATATAACTGTCACTCATGCCCATTGACAGAAAATGCATACAGATATTATCGTATTTTTTTGCTCTTATGTCAACAAAAAGGTTATACATTTCATCGAAATAATTTGGATATTTACTTAAGTTTCCAATAATGGGCGGAATGGACATCAATCCCTGCACACATATTCCGGGGTAATTTGACGCTTGCTCCAGTATTGCCGGCAGCTCCTCGCGTAAAACGCCGGATTTGTTCGGTTCTCTGCCAACGTTGATTTCTATCAGTAATTCTTGCTTTATGCCGCAGCTCACAGCTCTTCTGCTGATGAGCTCAATGAGCTCCACAGAATCCACCGATTGAATCACATCGCACAGTCCGACAATCTGCCGCACCTTGTTTTTCTGGAGGTGTCCGATATAATGCAGCTTTTTCCCATTATAAGCGCCCGCTCCATTTTTTTCGAGCATCTCCTGCACTCTGTTTTCACCGACGGCATCAACACCGGCGTTGATGGCTTCCCGAACTCTCTCGGCAGAATTCATCTTTGCGGCCGCAATGAGTGTAATATCACCAGGGTTCCGGCCAGATTTGACAGCTGCTTCATTTATTCTTTCGCGGACCTGCTTTACATTGTCAGCTATCGTCATCGACCTACCACCTTGCCGTCGTAAAGATTATTGGCTTTCACGATGATTTCTGATCCCTCGCGCAGGACTGTCCCGTTTTCGCTTCCGTCCTTGACGACACAAATGTCGCCGTTTTCGCTTAAAATATCAACATACACCTTTTCAGCCTGCAGTCCGGTAAGTAGATAAATGTGTGTCTTATCACGCATCTCGTGATTCCCGTGAAAAACGGCGTCCTTCGGTATTGAAAGTCCTGTGAGGGAGCCGAATTCAATCTGAGACGTCAGATGCCGCAAGATGGTCGTGTCGGATAAGCTGCGCATTGCCGAGAAGACGACGACACATTTTCCGTCTTCGGCGGCACCGATACTCTCAATTTTCATATCAAGCCGGGCATTGTATTCTTTCGTGAACTGCAGGGTTGCCATCGTCTTCCCGTCAAGCTTAAGCGCGTCTGCTGTGTTCACGACAGCAGCATAATACCATGTAATACCCGTAATCAGCTTGCCCAGCGCTGTCCCGTCCGTGCTGTATGCCGGATTAAAAAGCGCCAGAAGAGATGACGGTGTCACCTCGGCGAGCATGTCCGGTCCGATGGATTCATACCCATCAACGACGGAAGAAAAAACACCGCTCATGGGCGACACAATCGTATTGGTATCAGGATTTTCGGATAAGAGGCCGGCGAGCTCATTTTTCATAGCTGTGAGCTCCGTCGCGGTAATCTGAACGGCGCCTCTCGTAAAAATCGTTTTCTTTATACCGAGCGTTAGATCTTCCAAATTGCTGAACGCTTTATGCTCAACGGCATTTGACAGCGCTAATACGTCGTCATCTGCGTCCACTGATTTCGTGCCGGATGTTCCGGCAGCGTCTGCTTCCGCTTCTTTGATCTCAAGCTGCAGTGCGCGAATCTTACTAGCCCGCTCCAATGCTGTTTCGCCTTCATAATGGACAGCGACAGCTTGTCCCGAAGCCAGCTTTTCTCCCTCGTGCGCCATCAGCGTGGCTGCATTCCCGTTACTGGATAATACAGTTTCACTTCGGACAATGTATCCCTCGGCATTGCCGCTCTCCGACACCGTGTACTTGACAGCCAGCGCCGTCACCAGGGGCTTGTTCGCTGCATTGAAAATATAGAGGCCAATATAGGCTGCTAATGCAACAAACAGCACCACCGACATCAGCTTCATGACAAAATCACTGCGCAACATCTCGTCCAACATCCCTTTCAAGGCACCTGGCAGATTAATATCGCATTAATCCTTCTCTTTGGCTCAGGCCTTCACATCGTTTAAATCACGCTGCCGTCTCCTCCCGACATCAGACTAATCGTTCGAGACGGTATAATCGTTGAAATCGCATGCTTGTAGATAAGCTGCTGCTTACCTTCGGAATCCAGCACGACGGTGAAGCTGTCAAACCCAGTCACCATACCGCGGAGTTGAAAGCCGTTAACAAGAAAAACCGTGACCTGCTGCTTATTTGTTCGTGCCTGATTGAGAAAAATGTCCTGTAAATTTTGTATCTTTGCCATATTTGCCGTCCTTTCTTTCTTTGACGGCGTCACTATCGTAACATATTTCGCCGTCTCTTTCAATTTTGATTCCAGACGGCTTTATTGTAACCAATATTTTCCAAATACTCTGTCGAAATTTGTAACCCGTTATCAAAATCGGGCTCTTTTTCCCATAAAATCCAGCGGACTCTCTCATCGCGCCGGAACCAGGACAGCTGCCGTTTTGCGTAACGCCTTGATTCCATTTTTATGCATTCCACAGCATCGCCCAAATCCTCGTTGTCCAGCACCACACCGGCCAATTCCTTATAACCGATCGCCTGCATTGCAGTATGCTCCCGGGTAAGACCCATGTCCAGCATCTTTTTGACTTCGTCAAGCAGCCCTTTTTGCATCATGTCGTCAACGCGGCGGTTGATCCGTTCATACAGATCCGCCCTGTCTGAATAGGAAAGCCCGATCACACAAGCATCGAACCGCGGTGGTGTTTTTCTCGTTATCTCATCGTGCTCGGATATCGTCAGTCCTGTTGTTTTATATATCTCGAGCGCGCGGACGATTCTTCTTTTATCGTTAAAATGTATTCTTTGCGCGCTTTCTTTATCGACTTCACGTAATTCATTATACATCGCCTCACCGCCGACTCTGTCGTAACGCGCGGACAATTCACCGCGCGTGTTCTCATCGCCTGCGGAGAATTCCCTGCCTGATATGAGTGATTGAATATAGAGGCCTGTGCCGCCGACAACGATGGGGTGCTTGCCTCTGGCGAGAATATCGTCAATGCACGCCGAGGCCTCATTCACATATCTGGCGACGGAGTATTGATCAAAAGGGGAGACGATGCCGATCATATGGTGGGGTACTCCCGCAATTTCAGCATTCGTCGGTTTTGCTGTTCCGATATCCATACATTGATATATCTGCATTGAATCGGCGGAGACGATCTCGCCATCGAACTTTTTCGCTAAAGCGATGCTCAGCGCTGTTTTTCCCGTTGCTGTCGGGCCCGTAATGACGGCAATCTTCGGTATCATATGTCGCCTCTAAGTCCTTTTGAATTGGCGGTCCAGGGTCGCCTTCGTCAGCTCTATGGCGACGGGCCGTCCGTGAGGGCAGTATCGGATTTCACCGGAAAGAACCCTGCCGATCAGTGCTTCCAGCTCGAGCTGTTCTGATTGCCGACCCGCTTTGATTGCCGATTTGCAGGCAATGGAATGCAGCAGTTCGTCCAAAATCAGCCCTTCCTCCGGATTGCCGCCTCGTTGCAGAATGCGTGTCATTTCGCCAAGCGTGCTTTCAATATCGTCAATCTCTATGCCGGAGGGGATTTCGCGCACCGCCATAGATGTTTCGCCAAAAGCTTCAATCGAAAAACCGAGCTGCTCAAATATCGCAGTATTTTCGATAAACAGCGCTGTGTCTTCCACTCCCGGCGTGATAATGAAGGGATGGACGAGTGTTTGTGACATCATCACTTGTTTTTTGTCTTTCAGTCTGTCAAAATTAATCCGTTCATGCGCCGCATGCTTATCAATCAGCCACAGGCTGCCGTCCTTTTCTGCCAATATATACGTGCCGAGCGCTTCACCAACGAAGCGATACGGTGGCTTGACCGGCACCTCGCTGCTTTCAAGGAGATTCTGTTCAGGAAAACGGCCTTCGGACGCTGCGTTTTCTTCCTTCGCTTTGTACTGCACTTTTGTATTGTCATGAACAGGCCTGTAAATAGACGTCTCCGATATAGCCGGCGCGCGGCTTGAAAATCTACCGCTGCTGTAAGCCGCCGGCAGTTTTTGATACACCTGCTCGGCCGTTGCGGTGCGCTTGCACTCGGTGTCCTGCGCTATATGCTCCTTTGTCCCTTCGGATATCTTTATTTCAGCATGACTGCCTTCATTTTCAAGCGCCGACAGCGCTGCGTAATAAACGCTGTCAAAAACCTGGTGCTCATTGAGAAACTTAACCTCCGTTTTTGTCGGGTGGACGTTGACATCGACGTCGCATGGACTGAGTGTGACGTACAGCACACACGAAGGAAATCGTCCCGTAAACAGCGAATTTTTATATGCCTGTTCCAGCGCCGCCTGCAAGGTCTTAGACTTCACATAGCGGCCATTGACAAAAAAGAACTGGTAGCTCCTGTTCCCGCGCGCACAGGCCGGTGCCCCTACATATCCGGTCGCCGACACATCTCCGTCGCTTGTATTGGCGTTAAGGAGCCCCCCTGCGAATTCCCGCCCGAAAAGGCTGTAAATGCAGGAGTCCATACGACCGTCGCCGGGCGTATGGCACTCTTCCTTGCCGTCCTTGATATATCGGACGGAAACCTCCGGATGAGACAGCGCGCAACATATGACCTGCGCGGAAACGCTGGCGCCTTCGGCCCTGTCCGTTTTCATGAATTTCAGTCGGGCGGGCGTGTTGAAGAATAAATCCCGCACAATCATTGTCGTACCCTCCGGGCAGCCGGCCATCATCCGGGCTTTGACGACACCGCCTTCCACAGTGACACTTGTCCCCTCTGTGGTTCCCGTTTCACGCGTAAACAGCTCAATCCTTGAAACGGCCGCAATGGCGGCCAGTGCCTCTCCGCGAAATCCTAGTGTTGAGATTGCTTCCAACCCCTTTTCATCACGAAGCTTGCTTGTCGCGTGGCGCAAAAAAGCTGTCTCGGTATCTTCAGCGGCAATCCCGCAGCCGTTATCCGATACCCGCATATAAGTCATGCCGCCGCCCTTGATTTCAACAGTAATCATACCGGCGCCGGCGTCTATTGCGTTTTCCATGAGCTCCTTGATCACCGAGGCAGGCCGTTCAACGACCTCGCCGGCTGCAATCAGGTCGGCCACATGAGGATCGAGCTGCAGTATTTTAGACAAAGCGCACCATTCCTTTTCCATTGCGGACAGTTATTTGATATGCTCGTTATTATAAATACAGAATCGGCAGCCCCTTTACATTGATAGGGTCCACATCGAGTATCACCGGCTCGCCGACAGCACATTCGATATTCGTCACATCGACGATGGTATGCAGCATCCCCACATTCCCCAAAACTCTGGCGCGCTGCGAGCCGATCTTGACGGAGAGGTTTCTTTTACGCAGCT
Source organism: uncultured Eubacteriales bacterium (assembly GCA_942492735.1). Classification (GTDB taxonomy): domain Bacteria; phylum Bacillota; class Clostridia; order Oscillospirales; family Oscillospiraceae; genus Sporobacter. Next base: position 938,854 of record OW818648.1, on the reverse strand, counting down.
TAAATAATTCTATAAAACTACGCTCGCTGATATGCCGGTCAACCCCGAAGCCATGATAGTAGCCGACCGATAATACGGCAATCCTTGTTGGTTTCCTCGTGACAAGTCCGTGTTCTCCGCCAACACGATGACCCTTCGGAAACCAGCCGATTTCTTCTATTCCCGCCTCAATATATCCGACTCTGCTGATACCCGGCACACTTTTACCCGGAATACGACCTGACAGCGCCGTATCGATTCTCACCGCATCCATCCTGCCGAAATCATATTTAAACAGCGCGGCAGAATCGCAAATATGCGCAACACCCGGCTCAAAGCCCATATCGGTTATTTTATCAAGTACCTGATTGAACAGATTGAACTGCTGTTCTGTCAGCTTTTTGCTATACGAGGAAGCCGCATATGACGTAAACATGCCGACGATGGCAAGATTTGCCATATATTTAAAAATAGATGCCATTTTATCTGCTTCATTTGGCAGGAAACCGTAACGCCCGAGCCCTGTATCGACTTTTATCTGAACCTCAGCTACGGTTTTCCGCGCTTCAGCGAGACCGTTAACAGCGACGGCGGCTTCATATGACCCGACGGTGCAGATGACGTTCAAATCAATGAGCTCGGCGAGTTCCTCTGGGTCGGCTGTACTGCGCAGCATCATAATTGTCTCTTCCACGAATCCTTTACTGCGGAGATATGAGGCATCCTTCGGGTCAGAAACAGCAAAGTTGCGAACACCATCGTCACGGAGCAGCGTGGCGATGTCAAGAAGGCCCATACCGGAAGCATTGGCGCTGAGATCAGCGTAGATAGCGGCGCCTTCGGCCCGTTCCTTGATCGCTTTGAGATTATTCCTGACGATGCGCCTGTCAATAACCAGGTGTTTCATGAAAGACCTCCTCAAATCATTGCTGTTCGCCAAAATTCTTGTTCTTGTCGATTATACATTATAAACGTTGTAAATTCTATAATAAAATGCTAAAATGAATGACGATGGCAGCCATTCATGGGGATCTGCCTTATACTTTTTCACGGAGGATATGACGCGTTTGATTAAAACGGAAATTAGTCCAGACGATATTATTAAACAGAACCAAATCATGGAACGGATTCGGGATATGAGCGCTCAGACCGCTTCCCCTCCGCTTGCTTATATTGACACCTACGGCTGCCAGCAGAACGAATCCGACAGCGAGAAGCTGCGCGGAATGCTCAGCAGTATGGGCTATCAGTTCACCGACACCGATCATCAGGCCGATGTTATTGTGATTAACACCTGCGCCGTCAGAGAGCATGCCGAAATGCGAGTTTTCGGGAATGTCGGCGCGCTTGTTCATTCAAAAAGAAATAAACCCGATCAGATTATTGTCCTGTGCGGCTGCATGATGCAGCAGGCTAAGGTCGCAGAGAAAATCAAGCGATCATACCGGCATGTCGACATCGTATTCGGCCCGCAGGTGCTCTGGCGATTTCCTGAATTTCTAGAGCGGATTTTAACGGAACGCGGCCGCATATTCTCGATAGAGGATGACCCGGGTGCCATCGCCGAAGGGCTTCCTGTCATCCGGGACGGGAAAGTCAAAGCCTGGCTTTCCATCATGTACGGCTGCAATAATTATTGCTCCTACTGCATCGTTCCATACGTCCGGGGACGTGAGCGGAGCCGCCGCCCCGAAATGATTTTGTCGGAAGCGCGCCAGCTCATTGCCGAAGGGTACAAAGACATCACGCTGCTGGGGCAGAATGTCAATTCCTACGGAAAAGATCTTGAGACGCCAACGGATTTTTCGGCGCTGCTGCATCAGATCAATGAAATCGACGGTGAATTCCTGATCCGCTTTATGACAAGTCATCCCAAAGACGCGAGCGAGCGGCTATTTAAGACGATGTCCGAATGCCGAAAGGTCGCGCATCATATCCATCTGCCGTTTCAAGCCGGCAATGACCGCGTCCTATCGGCAATGAACCGCGGGTACACGCAGGCGCAGTATCTTGGACTTATTGAATCGGCGCGGAAATTTTTACCCGACGTCGTTCTGACGAGCGATATCATTGTCGGTTTCCCCGGTGAGACGGAAGACGAGTTTAAAGATACTCTTTTTGTTCTCGAAAAAGCACGGTTCGATGCTCTCTTTACGTTTATATACTCCAAAAGAGAGGGGACCCCGGCCGCTGCAATGACGGACCCCGTTCCGAAGGACGAGAAGCAGCGCCGCTTTGAAGCGCTTCTAAAGCTGCAGAACGCGATATCCGAGGAAACACATGCCACGTATGTCGGCAAAACCCTCCGTATTCTGATTGATGGAATATCAGGCGATTCCGAATATCCGCTCACTGCCAGAACGAACGGCGGACGGCTTGTTCATCTTAAAGGCAGCACCGAAATCCTCGGCGTTTTTAATGACGCAAGGATAACGAATAGCAATACTTGGGCTCTTTTCGGAGAGCTTATACAATAGCAGTAATAATAAGGAGATATGATTATGCCTCCAGTCGTAAAAATCTTCCGCTCCGGTAAAATCATCTGCTTGACCGAGGGTGTGATTGGCGAAACGCTGTATGAAAGAATCATCGCATCGGATATTTATATCGAAGCGCCCTGCGGCGGTAAAGGAAAGTGCGGCAAATGCCTCGTTCAGCTCACACCGGTCGGCGAAAAGGTGCGAGCCTGTCAGACGATCATTAAAGGTGATATCGAAGTCTATTTGCCGGACGAGATGAAAATGAAAATCGCCGGCGCTGAGTCCAAGGCCAAAACCGTTACGTACAAAGGCCCGCTTGGTATTGCGGTTGATATCGGTACGACAACAGTCGTTGCCCACCTGACGGATATCCCGACGTGCTCGCGTCTGGCAACAGCCAGCGGCGTCAACGCACAGCGGACGTACGGCGCCGACGTTATCAGCCGAATTCAATATTGTTCAGAGAACGGACATGAGACGCTCACGAGAATTATTCGGGAACAGCTTGCCGATTTGATTCTTCAAACGTGTAAAATGACCGGCGCTAATCCAAAGGATATTCATTATATTTCGATTGCCGGCAACACCATCATGGAGCATCTTGCCGACAATCTCTCACCGGTTGGAATGGGTGTGGCACCTTTCCATCCCACCACGCTCTTTGGCGATGAGCGTCCGGTTTATCCTGATTTTCCTATTGCAGACGACGCCGTCATTTATTTCGCGCCATGCGTATACTCTTACGTCGGCGGCGATATTACCGCCGGTATGCTCGCATCAGACCTTGAAGACATTGCGGGACCCTGCGTTTATATTGATATCGGCACAAACGGCGAACTAGTACTGAAAGTCGGCAGAAAATATTACTGCTGTGCTACTGCTGCAGGCCCCGCTTTCGAAGGCGCGGAGATTGTAAAAGGCATGGCGGCCATACACGGCGCGATCAGCCATGTCAAGTGGGGAGAATACGGATTGGAAATAACAATCCTCGGCGATGTTGATCCCGCCGGTTTATGCGGCTCAGGCCTTATGGATGCATTGGCGGTTCTTGTATCCACCGGCGCAGTCGATGAGACCGGGCGGCTTTTAGATGCCGAGGAAGTATCGCATGGGATTTCAAAGTACCTTGGCAAGCGCGACGGTAAAAATGTATTCTGGTTATCCCGGGAGCACGATGTCTTTATGGTTTCCGGCGATATCCGTAAGCTTCAATTGGCAAAGGCAGCAATTGCAGGCGGTATACAGACGCTGCTTCACGTGGCAGGTATCACCGAGACCGACGTGAATTCTTTCCTCCTCGCCGGCGGTTTCGGCAGTTATCTGGATCAAGTCAGCGCCGCGACCATCGGCTTGTTCCCGAAAGCGTTTCTGCCGTTTGCAAAAACGATGGGCAATACAGCAGGTGAGGGCGCAGCTATTGCCCTATGCTCAGAAAAATCCAGACAATCACTCAAAAATATGATGGATAATTTTGAGGTTGTCGAGCTTGGGACGAATAAAGTGTTTAATGAGCAATTCATCGAACAGATAATGTTCGAAAGTTAATGGAGGTTTCTATGCTAAATTACAACGAACTTATTCAGCTTGCAAAGGACAGTGGCTTCGCAAACGCCGGGCCTCTCGACGTCTCTACGCTTGAGTTTTTGCCTGAAGTCCGCGCCATGTGTGCCTCTGACAAATGCCATGCATACGGCAAGAATTGGGCATGTCCTCCTGCCTGCGGCTCGCTCGACGATATGCGCGAGAAAGTCAAGGGCTATAAGCAGGGGCTCCTTGTTCAAACCGTTGGTCAGCTCGAAGATAACATGGATTGGGAGAACATGCAGAAGGCTGCGGAAGACCAGGGAGAAAACTTTCAAAAGCTGTGGACAGCTCTCGAAAAACAATATCCCACGCTGCTGGCTATGGGTGCTGGCACCTGTACGAAATGCAAAGAGTGCACATATCCTGAAGGTAAGCCCTGCCGTTTCCCCGACAAGCTGATGCATTCGATGGAAGCATGCGGACTTTTTGTGAGCAAAGTGTGCACCGACAATAATTTGCCCTACAACTACGGTCCAAATACCATCGCTTATACCGGCTGCTTCCTGCTGGAGTAACCTCTCAGGAAGTGAACGAATGATGGTCTGATCGACTGGAACATCATCCTTAATGGTCATAAAAGACAGCCCTGCATTGATTGCATGACTGTCTTTTTTCTCTGGCCTGGCTGGTTTTATTTCTAATTTATTATATTGTCAAAAGCTCAATCTTATTGCGCCCTGCATTCTTGGCGCTGTATAGAACGCGATCAACAAGTTCAACCATCTCCTCCGGCGCGTTTAATTCTGTTGTGCAAAGCGTCAAAATACCAATGCTGATAGTGATGAATTTGGAAATATCAGACTTGGCGTGCGGAATCGCCAGTGCCTCAATACCTTTCTGAATACGCTTCGCTAATTCCTCAGTTCCATGACTATCCGTCTCAGGCAGTATGATAACGAACTCTTCCCCACCGTATCGTGCAACGATGTCCGCGGCTCGCCCTGCAATTGTTTTAAGCATGTATCCAATCTGACGTAAACACTCGTCACCGGCTATATGACCATACAAATCATTAAAGCTTTTAAAATAATCGATGTCGAGCATGATAAGTGATAAGTACAAACCCGACCGTTTCAACCTGTAAAACTCTGTTTTGAGCGCACTGTCAAAATAACGGCGATTTGCAAGCCCCGTCAGACTGTCGGTAATGGAATTCAACTCGGCTGTGTTCTTTTCTATTTCAAGCTGATGAACAAGCTCTTTTATTTGCTTCTCAGCCGTCTTTCGCTGTGTGACGTCTCGTATGACGATGCAACTATGTGGTGCCGTGTTAATAATCATGTTTTTAGCTGAGATCACGCCGTCAAACAGACTATCATCTTTACGTCTAAATATGAATTCCTGTTCTTCGCAAATCCCTTTGTCCTTCAGCAGGGCAATAAAAGTTTCTTGATCTGCAGCATGATGCCAAGTTCTGACCTTCGTGACCGTATTTCCAACAACCTCATCCCGAGAAAAACCCGTTAGCGTTAAAAATCCTGCATTAACATCCAAAATTAAGCCATCTTCCACCCGCATTATCATCGCCGCATCAGGACTCGTATTAAAAATCTGCTGCAGCTTCTCCTTCTCCAGACGGATTTCTGTATTCAATCGCTGGTTAACCATAATAACGAAGCCAAATGTCCATAAAGTACTCGTGATAATTGAAACGATAAATGATAATGCCAAAATTACTGCTTGGTCGTTATACGAATTCATGCGAGGGAGTATAATCGCAGCAAAAAGCCGATACATCAAAAAAATGCCAGTAACAAAAAATATAACGGCAGTGAATCGAACCGAGACCGAGCTAACTTTGTCGTTATTAAAAAACAGCCGCGAAGCGGTCATCATCGAGATCGCTGCTAATGCCGCACATAACGCAGTCGTCCGTGCAGAAAGATCATCGCTTATAAACATATAGAAATAATAGAAAATGATAAACGCTGCTAAAATCAACACAAGTATCCAATTACAGGCTTTCTTGCCGAGGAACCGCACGACGCCTATATAGAGAACGATTTGCCCAATAACCACCAGGAGGTTTGAGATCCTTGCAAGAAATAAGAGATACGGCACATTAACAAAGGCCATAAAGACTACCCCAAAGGCTATGAGGGTAGAACCCAGAAGCCACAATCCAGGACCACGATATGTCTGATTGATTCTATATTGGGCTAACAGAGCTATCAGCTGAATTATCGTTATAATTGCTTGAATATAAACAAGGGTTAGTATGTCAAGTTTCACGAATTCATTCCCCTTCAACTATCGCTGTGTATTCTTGATAAACGCTTTCAACAGTACGCAGATAAACACCTGTCTGTATTTGTTTCGCTTTCATATTTATCGTGATATTATTCTAACTTAATCAGATAAATTATAAGGAATATGTATTTGTCCAACTATGACACCATCATATAACTCCGCCTAAAACGGCTCCCTCATCTTTGTGTTATGAAAGATGAGGGAGTTTTTGCTAATCGTCTCGGTCTGGAGCCAGAGGAATACTCTGCACAAAGTTGAAAAGGTTTTCCGGGTCATATTTCGCCTTCACTTTTTGAAGTCGGTCTAAATTATCACCGTAATATTCCTGTCCGTAATTTTTGATGCTTAAATCAGGAACATTCACATAGGACCCGGTGATATAGGGCTGCAGCTGCGCTCTGGTCTGTTCAACAAGAGCTATATTCCTTTGTGCCTGCGCATCATCAATCCATGAGGCGTCACATTCCAGGTAATACTTGGTATTACGCCAAAAGAAGGCTGTATCGCTCGGAGGAATCTGGTTCATCTGGCCTCCGGAATTCAGGAAAAAGAAATTCGATTCGGTGCCTTTTGCTTTTTCCAAGAATCCACGAATGGCCTTAAGTGCTTCTTCTGGCAGTGCGTCCTCTACCCAGCCTGATGTCCACATCGTCTTTTGATCGTCGAAGGGCGGTTCATTGGGTGCCCAGAAATCAATTGCCTCCAGCAGCGTCACCTCATCAACAAAAATTTTCGAAGGTTTTCCTGCTGCTTTTAATGGTGCGATCAATTTCTTCAGTTCTTCTTCAGAACCAAGGAATATTCCCTGGCTGCGGAGCAGTCCATTCGTCTTCGAGAAAGCTTCCAATATGGTGCCAAGTCTTAAATCAGTACACGGCGCCCATTTTTGCCAAGCCTCGATTACCTCCTCCACTTGCTCCCAAGACCAGATGATCTGAAAAATGCCAACACGGCGAGGCGCGGGGCGTATTTTGAATTTATATGAGGTAATGATGCCGAAATTACCGCCACCACCGCCTCGAATGGCCCAAAAAAGGTCAGGATTCTCGTATTCGCTGACGTGTAAAATAGCACCGTTTGCATCAACGAGTGTGGCGGCTAAAATATTGTCGGAAATAACGCCGACAGTTCTCTGGATCGCCGTTATGCCACCGCCGGTACTTATTCCCCCAATACCAACAGTAGAGCTGTCTCCGAAAGGCGCAATAAAGCCTTCGCGCGCAAGCATTCGAACAAGCGCACCAACACGTATTCCGGCTTGTACGACGGCACTCCCCTGTGATCTATTCAGTATGACATTATTCATCAGACTGGTGTCGATGACGATTCCGCCGTCTGTCTGATTAAAATCTTTAGCTAGGGCATGTCTGCCGCTCCGCATCCGTAGTTGAACATCATTCTCTCGCGCCCACCGGACGGCATTGGACACGTCCTCATTCCGGTGCGCAAACACAAATACGAGCGGAAATGCATTGGTAAAAGGGTTCCAATTTCTGCGAGCCTCCTGGTATCCCGGATCATTTTTGTATATAACCGTCCCAGTTAATTGAGTTTTTTGTTGCATTCAACACCCCTCTGTTCATCAATCAGTCTTTTATTGGCAATACGCTCAGATATGCTAACGCGCGCTGCTTCATCCTATGATTTCCACGCCGGCTTGGTACCGGTTACTGTATGATACAACAGGTCGTGTAGATTCCGCGTATCGGCGCGCTGATTTATGACATTACCGACATAAGCTGCTGGACACTGAACGTCTTGCGTATCTGCGCTATATAATGAACTGACGATTATTGAGTAAGGGGGTTGTCAATACGGGCAAGTTCGTTATGATCCAAAATTTTCTGCAAGCAAAGGCGTTGTTGGAGCATAGCTATGTCGTTTTTGTTTGTAGCTTCTTTAGTGATATACCGCTGTTTGCATGCGGCTTAGTGGGCAACACCGTCATATTTGCAGAATATATACTGCCAAATGCGGTGATTTTGCGTCATGGAGATTGGAGCAGGTTTTTCAAGCTGTACTCTGTCGCTAAAGAGTTTGGCGCGCCGATGTATACCATTATGCAAGACCGGTAGTATCGTCCTTCCATTTCGTCCCCGCAAAACTTATATTTCTCAACTCTACCTGTGTGTCGTCAGCCTTGATGAAGAGGTTTCCTTGCTCTGGTACAAAGCAGTTAAGCGCTTTAAAACAAGTATTGATATTACACCGACACCGTTGTATAATTGAAGTATACTACACGTATATATTGCTTGCATGTCACATTAACCGTAAATTTAAGCCAATAATTGTCTTGTTTATACGGGCTATATTAGTAAAAGAAAGGCGAATGCAGTATGTCAGCGAACATTTCAATCAGAAAATTACTCGAAAATGGCGAATTTATCTGGGCGCCCTGCATCTACGATTGTACCAGCGCAAGGTGTGCTGAAATTGCGGGCTACAACGCGTGTCTGATCAGCAGCTGTGAACTTGAATTCAGCATGAACGGCACGGCCGCCGGCATTTACAACTGGGAAGAATACATCGGTGCAGCATATCGCATCGCGCATTCCACGACACTGCCCGTTATCATGGACGGCGAAAACGGCGGTGGTACGCCGGCGTTAGTATATCGCAACGTCAAGCGCATGGCGGAAGCGGGCATTATGGCGATTTCAATTGAGGACAACCTCGGCGGTGACGTCATGGCGGGATATCATTACGCAGCAGGCAGGGGCTATATGGACGCTGAGCTTTTCGCCACCAATATTAAGGCGGCCGTGGAAGCCACCAAGGGCACGGACTGCATGGTAATTGCCCGCAGCAATATCAAGGGAGGCGGCCCACTGCAGACGGGAGCGCTTGCGGCAAGCCCACACAGCAAGACCCTGGATGAGGCGATCAGACGCGTCAACATGGGTATTGATGCCGGCGCGGAAATTACAATGATACAAAACATCTGCCATGACGGCTGTGAAGATGAATGCCGTGAGATTCAAAAGCGCGTCCCCGGCTATCGTTTCTATCCGGATGTCCATGCGACAAACGGAAAGCCGGACTGCTCATTCGAACAGATCCAGGATTGGGGCTTCCATTTGGTTTCAAATCATGTTGCCATGAAGGGCGCCATGTACGGAATGCTTGAATTCATGCGCGAAAACTTCAAAAATAAAAACAGTGTCTACAGCGAAACGCACGATGTTCCCGGAATCATTCCTCACGAGTTTATTCCGTTTGAATTCAACGATTGGATCGAATTGGACAAGTCTTATCGAGAGTATGAAGCCAAGCTGCGCGCCAAACGCTGAGAACATATCATTAAGGACCGCTTTCTGCATCAGGACAAGCAAATAAAGCTGATTAGAAGAGACTGGACGCTGCCAACAGTATCCAGTCTCTTTATAATGCGGAAATAGACATAGAAAAGCCCGCAACCATTACGGTTACGAGCTTTCTTGGCAGGGGCAGAAGGATTCGGACCCTCGGCACGCGGTTTTGGAGACCGCTGCTCTACCAGCTGAGCTATGCCCCTAGATAGATAATGCACTGATGGGGTTTCCCATTGAACACAGGTGTGCTCAATGGGATGTATGGTGGGCCTTCGGGGACTCGAACCCAGGACCGACCGGTTATGAGCCGGTTGCTCTAACCAACTGAGCTAAAGGCCCGTAAACATCTGCTAGAAGTATTGCCGTCACGATATTCGTGACGGCAATACCGGTTGCTGGCTCCCCAAGTTGGACTCGAACCAACGACCCTGCGGTTAACAGCCGCATGCTCTACCGACTGAGCTATTGAGGAATATCGAAAAACGAACTTCTAAAAGTTCGTTTTTCTTTTATGTTGGCATTTACCTATCTTACCAGGCCGTCGCCAGCCAAGTATTGTCGGCACGAGTGAGCTTAACTGCCGTGTTCGGAATGGGAACGGGTGGGTCCTCACCGTAATCAACACCAACTATGTATAACGGTATTTCAACCGAATACTACTACATTGCGTTGCTATTGTCAAGAGATTGCTGGGTTATCTTTTTAGCTGAGCCTACATCACAAAAGCTTGCTTTTGTGCAAGGGCTTTCCGAAGGAAAGACCATGGTGACCCGTAGGAGAGTCGAACTCCTGATTGCGGCGTGAGAGGCCACCGTCTTGACCACTTGACCAACGGGCCATATTTTCGCGCTGCGTTTTGTTTCCCGCGGGGTGTTTGAGCCCCGCGGGGTCCAAATACACCTTCAGGGACTCGAACCCTGGACACCCTGATTAAGAGTCAGGTGCTCTACCAACTGAGCTAAAGATGCCCATAAGTTTCTGAATACCCATTGAATTAACTTCGATAACTACCTCAAATATTATGCTTGCATAATATTTGCAATGGCTTTGCGAAGCAAAGACTATCGACTGTTCTGCCCTGAAAACCGAACAATGACTAATTATGACACTATGGTACAAGGCATTGCCTGCATTCCAGGTCAAGCCCTCGGGTTATTAGTATCGGTCAGCTGAACACCAACCGGTGCGTACACCTCCGACCTATCAACGATGTAGTCTACATCGACCCTTACTCCATAAACCATGGGATAAATTATCTTAGGTGGAGTTTCACGCTTAGATGCTTTCAGCGTTTATCTCGTCCATACTTAGCTACCCAGCTATGCCGTTGGCACGACAACTGGTGCACCAGAGGTATGTCCATCCCGGTCCTCTCGTACTAAGGACAGCTCCCTTCAAATCTCCTACGCCCGCAACAGATAGGGACCGAACTGTCTCACGACGTTCTGAACCCAGCTCGCGTGCCGCTTTAATTGGCGAACAGCCAAACCCTTGGGACCGAATACAGCCCCAGGATGCGACGAGCCGACATCGAGGTGCCAAACCTCCCCGTCGCTGTGGACGCTTGGGGGAGATCAGCCTGTTATCCCCAGGGTAGCTTTTATCCGTTGAGCGACGGCATTTCCACGCACATACCGCCGGATCACTAACTCCAACTTTCGTTACTGCTCGACCCGTCGGTCTCGCAGTTAGGCTCGCTTATGCGTTTGCACTCAATGCACGATTTCCGTCCGTGCTGAGCGAACCTTTGAGCGCCTCCGTTACTTTTTGGGAGGCGACCGCCCCAGTCAAACTGCCCACCTAACAGTGTCCCCCGACCAGATTCATGGCCGCAGGTTAGAAATCCAGCAATACAAGGGTGGTATTCCAACGTTGCCTCCACAAGAGCTGACGCCCAAGCTTCACAGGCTCCCACCTATCCTATACATGCATTACCAAACTCCAGTATTAAGCTACAGTAAAGCTCCATGGGGTCTTTCCGTCTAGTTGCGGGTAACTGGCATCTTCACCAGTACTACAATTTCGCCGGGCGGGCTGTCGAGACAGTGCCCAAGTCGTTACGCCATTCGTGCGGGTCAGAACTTACCTGACAAGGAATTTCGCTACCTTAGGACCGTTATAGTTACGGCCGCCGTTTACCGGGGCTTCAATTCAATGCTTCGGATTGCTCCTAACATCTCCTCTTAACCTTCCGGCACCGGGCAGGCGTCAGCCCCTATACGTCATCTTTCGATTTAGCAGAGACCTGTGTTTTTGGTAAACAGTCGCTTGGGCCTTTTCACTGCGGCCTCCTTTCGCAGGCTCCCCTTATCCCGAAGTTACGGGGTTAATTTGCCGAGTTCCTTGACAACCCTTCTCCCGTTGGCCTTAGGATTCTCTCCTCATCTACCTGTGTCGGTTTGCGGTACGGGCACCTCAGATATACACACAGCTTTTCTCGCCACAGAGCATCGCCGACTTCCCTACTGATGTTCGGTCCCTTACGCCCCGGTCGACCAACGCCGGGGTTCGGCTATCTCCATGTGTCAACGTGCTTAAATCTTTCGGTGGTTACGGAATTTCAACCGTATGTGCATCGACTACGCCTCTCGGCCTCGCCTTAGCTCCCGACTTACCTTGGGCGGACGAACCTTCCCCAAGAAACCTTAGATTTTCGGCCATTATGATTCCCACATAATTCTCGCTACTTATTCCGGCATTCTCACTCGTATACAGTCCACACGTGCTTCCGCTCATGCTTCGCCCCGTATACGACGCTCCCCTACCCCGTGCATTTAAGTGCACAGCCCAAGCTTCGGTTATATGCTTAGCCCCGTTATATTTTCCGCGCAGAGTCACTCGACCAGTGAGCTATTACGCACTCTTTTAATGAGTGGCTGCCTCTAAGCCAACATCCTGGTTGTTTTTGCAACTCCACATCGTTTTCCACTTAGTATATATTAGGGACCTTAGCTGTGGGTCTGGGCTGTTTCCCTTTTGACAATGAAACTTATCTCACACTGTCTGACTGCTATGAATCAATTATGCGGCATTCAGAGTTTGATAGGGTTCAGTAGCCTTATCGGCCCCTAGCCCATTCAGTGCTTTACCTCCGCTAATCTATCACAACGCTAGCCCTAAAGCTATTTCGGGGAGAACCAGCTATCTCCGAGTTCGATTGGAATTTCTCCGCTATCCACAAGTCATCGCCGGTCATTGCAACGAACGTGCGTTCGGTCCTCCATGGAGTTTTACCTCCACTTCAACCTGCTCATGGATAGGTCACCCGGTTTCGGGTCTATGGCATGTAACTTCATACGCGCTATTAACACTCGGTTTCCCTTCGCCTCCGGTACTGAATACCTTAAGCTTGCTGCATACAATAACTCGCCGGACCATTCTACAAAAGGTACCTCATCACACATTAACGTGCTCTGAGTGCTTGTAAGCACAAGGTTTCAGGTACTATTTCACTCCCCTCCCGGGGTGCTTTTCACCTTTCCCTCACGGTACTGCTTCACTATCGGTCATCAGGTAGTATTTAGGCTTGGATGGTGGTCCCCCCGTCTTCCCACCGGGTTTCACGTGTCCGGCGGTACTCTGGATACTCACTGCTGCATTTGAATGTTTCGCTTACGGGACTCTCACCCTCTGCGGTCGGCCTTCCCATGCCGTTCTGCTAATCACTCTTGCACAGTTATATGAGTCCACAACCCCGGAAATCCGAAGACTTCTCGGTTTGGCCTTCTCCGCGTTCGCTCGCCACTACTTGCGGAATCTCAATTGATGTCTTTTCCTCGTCCTACTTAGATGTTTCAGTTCAGACGGTTCCCTACGTACAACTATTTTATTCAATGCACGTTGACAGAGTATTGCTCTGCCGGGTTTCCCCATTCGGAAATCCACGGATCTCAGCTTATGTGCAGCTCCCCGTGGCTTATCGCAGCTTGTCGCGTCCTTCTTCGGCTCCTGATGCCAAGGCATTCCCCTTGCGCTCTTTATAGCTTGACCTAGTCTATTTTTTGGTTCTCAAAACTATTTATTCTAAGAATTATGCAGGCAACTACAGAAGTTTTTTGTTTGGAAATTGTAATTTGTTACCCTTATTTAAAAAAGTTCCACAATTTTCATTGTTGCGATTCGCTTTGCATGCCCTTTTGGGCATGCGCTTTCTGTTGCCTTGCTTTTTGTTTTGTCATAATTATTGTCATTGTTCAGTTTTCAAGGTGCACACGCGATCTCACTGATCGCGACAAGAATCCTTTAGATTCTTGCAGAACTAGTCTGCCGATTATCCTTGGGATACCTGATGTATATCCTGCTGATTCATCTTTAAGAATTCGTTAGAATTCTTGCAAACAATTCGTAGGATCGTATGTTTCCGGTCTCATTTGAAACCAGATACTGATACTTAACCGAGTTAAGCACCCGTATCCGTCTTCAACGTCATATTTAGGATTTGGTGGGCCCAAGTGGACTCGAACCACCGACCTTACGATTATCAGTCGTACGCTCTAACCAGCTGAGCTATGGGCCCAATTACGAGCTGAGGTTCTTTAGCGCAATCAGCCCGTTCTGGTGGAGATAAACGGGATCGAACCGTTGACCCCCTGCTTGCAAAGCAGGTGCTCTCCCAGCTGAGCTATACCCCCGTGGTAAAAGCCAAATGCACATAAGTATAGTGTACCCTCTAAATTAAACAATGTAAACTAGTATTGCGCACTTTGAAAAGTCTGACCTAGGAAGTTACGTCAGCTGTTTTGATGCCGACATCATTGATAACGCCGCTGACATTCTCCTTAGAAAGGAGGTGATCCAGCCGCACCTTCCGATACGGCTACCTTGTTACGACTTCACCCCAATTACCAAACCCACCTTCGGCCGCGTCCCCCTTGCGGTTAGACTACGGACTTCGGGTGTTCCCGGCTCTCATGGTGTGACGGGCGGTGTGTACAAGGCCCGGGAACGTATTCACCGCGGCGTGCTGATCCGCGATTACTAGCAATTCCGACTTCATGCAGGCGAGTTGCAGCCTGCAATCCGAACTGAGACGCCTTTTTGGGATTTGCTCCACCTCGCTCTTTAGCTTCCCTCTGTTAAACGCCATTGTATTACGTGTGTAGCCCAGGACATAAGGGGCATGATGATTTGACGTCGTCCCCACCTTCCTCCGTTTTGTCAACGGCAGTCTCGCTAGAGTGCTCTTGCGTAGCAACTAACAATAAGGGTTGCGCTCGTTGCGGGACTTAACCCAACATCTCACGACACGAGCTGACGACAACCATGCACCACCTGTCTCAACTTTCCCCGAAGGGCACCTAATGCATCTCTGCTTCGTTAGTTGGATGTCAAGCCCTGGTAAGGTTCTTCGCGTTGCTTCGAATTAAACCACATAATCCACTGCTTGTGCGGGCCCCCGTCAATTCCTTTGAGTTTCAATCTTGCGATCGTACTCCCCAGGTGGAATACTTATTGTGTTAACTGCGGCACGGAAGGGGTCAGTCCCCCCACACCTAGTATTCATCGTTTACAGCGTGGACTACCAGGGTATCTAATCCTGTTTGCTCCCCACGCTTTCGCGCCTCAGCGTCAGTTAATGTCCAGCAGGCCGCCTTCGCCACTGGTGTTCCTCCTAATATCTACGCATTTCACCGCTACACTAGGAATTCCGCCTGCCTCTCCATCACTCAAGAAATACAGTTTCAAATGCAGTTTGTGGGTTGAGCCCTAGATTTCACATCTGACTTGTATTCCCGCCTACGCGCCCTTTACACCCAGTAAATCCGGATAACGCTTGCCACCTACGTATTACCGCGGCTGCTGGCACGTAGTTAGCCGTGGCTTGTTTTCGAGGTACCGTCATTTTTTTCTTCCCTCGTCAAAGAAGTTTACAACCCGAAAGCCTTCTTCCTTCACGCGGCGTTGCTGGGTCAGGCTTGCGCCCATTGCCCAATATTCCCCACTGCTGCCTCCCGTAGGAGTCTGGGCCGTATCTCAGTCCCAATGTGGCCGTTCAACCTCTCAGTCCGGCTACTGATCGCAGCCTTGGTGAGCCATTACCTCACCAACTAGCTAATCAGACGCGAGCCCATCCTTCAGCGATAAATCTTTGGTATTCAGACGATGCCCGTCTCAATACTTTATGCGGTATTAGCAGCCGTTTCCAGCTGTTGTCCCCCTCTGAAGGGCAGGTTGCTCACGCATTACTCACCCGTCCGCCACTAACAAAAATTAGTATTGCTACAAAAACATGTCCGTTCGACTTGCATGTGTTAGGCACGCCGCCAGCGTTCGTCCTGAGCCAGGATCAAACTCTCAATAAAATGGTATCTTTACAAAAAAGTAAACTCTTTTGCGAAAATCATCACTCATCGAAAACTCGTTCTTAGCTTCTCAAAGTATTTTTATAGTTAGTAGCTCGGTCGCTGACAACGCCGTCTACCAACTTAGGTCCCTTTTCTTTAGACATCTCTCGATGTCTTGGTGCGTTCTTGTCTTACATTGTTTAATTTACAAGGTACACATGGTCTCGCTCCGCGAGCCCTTTCACAAACTTCGTTTGTGATGCAGTCTCATCGGCGCCAAGGTTTTGTTTGTCGCTTTGCGGCTTTCGCCGTCGTTAGCGGATTTTCAGAATACCATAACCGGTACTCTTTGTCAAGCTTCAATTTCACTTTTATTCAAGTAAATTTTTTCTTGACTTCCGCTGCTGTTTGTTCGCACCCTCTCTTGAAGGCGCTCAGTTAATATACTACATCCGTCTCAACCTGTCAACCCCTTTTCGAGGTCTTTTATCTGCTTTTTTGAAAGTCGCTCAACGACGCTTAAATAGTTGGATTCCTCTCCTTATATAATATAGAGGTTCTCCCTGCAAGCCGATAAATATGCACGGAGAACCCCTATATCTCGCATGTGTTTGAATGATGCCGGTCCTTATCTTAGAATAATATCGTCTCTCTCCGGTCCGACAGACACATACTTAATCGGGCAATCAATTGCTTTTTCAATATACTCGATATAGTCTCTGGCTTCCTTCGGCAGATCGCCATATCGGCGGACTTTTGTGATATCCGTACCCCAGCCCGGCATCGTGGTTATGACGGGTTTTGCTCTGTCCATAAGCGGTGTAAACGGGAATTCATCGGTGATCTTTCCGTCAATATCGTAAGCGATGCAAATCGGGATCTCTTTCATATAAGAGAGGTTGTCAATTTTCGTGACAGCAGCTTCAGTAGCGCCCTGCATCCGAACACCATAGCGTGTGGCGGGTATGTCGATAGGGCCGACGCGCCGCGGCCGGCCTGTGGCTGCGCCGTACTCGCCGCCGATTTTACGCAGCTCCTCCGCCTGCTCGCCAAACCATTCGGCGACAAAAGGCCCCTCGCCGACGCACGTCGAGAATGCTTTAATAACACCAAGTACCTTGTCAACCCTTAAGAAGGGTGCTCCCGACCCAATCGGCGCATAGGCTGCCATCGGAGAAGATGAGGACGTATATGGATAAATGCCGAAGTCAATATCGCGAAGCGCACCGAGCTGCGCTTCGAACATAACGCTTTTACCGGCCTTCGACGCCTTGTACAGATAATCAGATGTGTCACAAATAAACGGCAGGAGCGGCTCACCAAATTTTGCTGCCCACGCAAGCATATCCTCAAGAGAATACGGCTCGGCGTTATAAACACCTTTTAAGAAAAGATTCTTCCACTCTAAAACGCTTGCCAGATGCTTTTTCAGTGTCTCCGGCAAGAGCAGATCGCCTATCTGGATGCCTTTCTTCTGATACTTATCCCCGTAAACCGGCGCAATACCGCGTTTTGTCGACCCGTACTTTGCATCCTGCAGACGGCCCTCTTCGAGTTCGTCCTGCGCTTTATGATAGGGGAAAACAATAATAGCCCTGTCGCTGATTTTAAAATTGTCGGGGGTTATGCTGATGCCTCTGCCGCGAAGCGTCTGCATTTCATTGAACAGGTGCTCCAGATCGATAACCGTACCGTTGCCGAGGATGTTAACCGTGCTGTCATGAAAAATCCCGGACGGAATCAGATTGAGCGCAAACTTTCCGAACTTATTTACAACCGTATGGCCTGCATTATTCCCGCCCTGATACCGCACGACGATATCGTACTTCTCAGAAAGCAGGTCGATCATGCGGCCTTTACCTTCGTCTCCCCAGTTTATGCCGACAACTGCGCAATTTGACATGGTAATCTCACCTTTCGCATTTAGCTGCTAGCTGTTTATATAGCGTCCGGTTTTTATGCCGTCCGCATCACTAACAGAAACGATTCTACAATATAATAATGATGAAGTCAATTTCACTCTAAAATAAACTCCGGCAAAACAGGCCGAGGCTAAATGCCCGGCCTGTCAATTCGTTTGTTCCACTAATCGAAGGTCTCGATTATGAGTCTGGCCGTTTCAGAGGCCTTTGCGCCGGTATCCATGCTTCTGCGTTGGATGAATCGGTGCGCCTCCTGTTCCGTCATACCATTCCTGCTCACGAGGAGCTCTTTGGCTTTGTTGATATCTGCCGTTTCTTTTTCTGTCCGTTTCAGCGGTGCCGTCCGAAAATTCTTATACTCCAATTGAACGAGCATTCGAACCGAAGAGAGGAGGTCTCCTTTTGAAAACGGTGTCGGAAGCTTAAAAATATTGTCGTTATTACATAATTCTAACTGATTCGACTGTGCTATTACTAAAAGCATTGCCTGACCGCTTAAGTCGTAAGCCAGATCAGACGCTGTCATTTCAGAAAGCTTATACCCACTGATGACGATTCCGCCGCTCATCTTCCTCACGGCCCTGATCGCTTCCGAACCTGATCTGCAGCTAATTCTGACTGTGATGCCGCTCGCTTCGAGCATGTCGCAGATACGCTTTCTGTTGTTATCGTTCTCAAAAGCGACAACAATCCTCTCCATGGCATCACCCCCTATCTGTGCTGCGCAGAAACTCAAACTGCTTTCGTGTATCTTTTACTAGTACGCGATAAAGTATTTTTCGAGCTCCCAGTTGCTGACTCTTGTGCGGTACTCTTCCCACTCTGCTTCTTTACCTAATATATACTGTGTCAGGACATGCTCGCCGAGCGTTTCTTTGATCAGCTCATCCTTTTTTAACTCACAGATTGCTTCTTCGAGAGACCCGGGAAGACTGGCAATACCGTTATGTGCTCGAGCCGCCGCATCCATTTCATAGATGTTTTCTGTAATCTCCGCAGGCGGCGTCAGGCCTTTCTCAATGCCGTCAAGCCCAGCTGCGAGGCATACCGCAAGCGCAAGATACGGATTACAGGAGGGGTCGGGATTTCTCAGTTCTACACGCGTTGACTGACCGCGCGACGCCGGTATGCGAATAAGCGCGCTCCTATTGCTGGCCGACCACGCCAGATAACACGGCGCTTCATATCCCGGAACAAGACGCTTATAAGAGTTGACAAGCGGATTTGTAATTGCGCACATACTCCTGACATGCTTAAGAAGTCCCGCAATAAAGCTGTATGCTTCCCGAGACAGCCCTTTCTTTCCGTTTTCATCGTCGAACACGTTTTTACCGTCACGGAACAGTGACATATTCGTGTGCATGCCTGAACCGCTGATTCCGAAGATGGGCTTCGGCATAAATGTCGCATGCTGTCCGTTTTTCTGCGCCAGTGTTTTGACTGCCATTTTGAACGTCATGATATTGTCAGCGGCCTTGAGCGCCTCCGCGTACTTAAAATCTATCTCATGCTGCCCCGCTGCGACCTCATGATGGGACGCTTCAATCTCAAAACCTAATTCCTCGAGCGCCATACATATCTCGCGCCGCGTGGATTCACCGCGGTCCAGTGGGCCCAAGTCAAAATAACCGGCCTCATCATCTGTCTTCGTGATGGGATTTCCCATTTCATCGGTCTGAAAAAGGAAAAATTCGCACTCCGGACCGACGTTGAACTCATAACCCATATCGGCCGCTTTCTTTAACGCACGCCGGAGGACATAGCGGGGGTCGCCGACAAACGGTGTGCCGTCCGGATTAAAAACATCACAGATGAGCCGCGCAACCTTCCCGTACTGCGGCCGCCACGGTAAAAGCGTAAAGCTGTCAAGATCGGGGTACAAATATTGGTCGGATTCCTCTATGCGTACAAATCCCTCAATGGAACTACCGTCAATCATGATCTGATTGTTGACCGCTTTAACAATCTGCGACGCCGTGATTGCGACATTTTTAAGCTGTCCGAAAATATCAGAAAACTGCAAACGGATGAACTTAATGTCCTCCTCGACGACCATTGAAATGATATCTTCTTTCGTATATTTGCTCATAATTCGTCTCCTCTCGGATTTTAGTGATCGGCCATATGCGCCGCGATTCATACCAATTAGTATCGTCGTATTGTCCGATAAATGCCATAAAAAATATTGGATTAAATCGCTGCTCTCTGCCTTGCTGCGTAAAAATAAAAAAGAGCAGCGGAAACCTTAATCTTAAAAGCTCCTTTGCCCTTTGACAATAAAATTATACTGCACCGGACACGACTGTGTCAATAATGATATTGTTTAATCTATAAAAATTAAGCTTTCTGCTTTGTATAATATAGACAGAACACTGTTTCAAATATTTCTCTCGGCGCCGATATCTTCCGCCTCTATTGACAACCATTAAGCCCGATGTTAGGATATACAATTATTGTGTACGTGTATTGTGTGCGAGGGAAGGCGATAAAATGGTTACAAAACATATTTTTGTTACGGGCGGTGTCGTTTCGGGGCTCGGAAAAGGCATATGTGCTGCGTCTTTAGGCCGGTTATTAAAACAGCGCGGCTTACGTGTCACACTCCAGAAATTCGATCCATATTTTAATATTGATCCGGGTACGATGAGTCCCTATCAGCACGGCGAGGTTTTTGTTACCGATGACGGTGCTGAAACCGATTTGGATCTCGGCCATTATGAACGTTTTGTCGATGAAAGCCTGACCGGTGATTCCAGTGTCAGCTCAGGCAAGATTTATTGGACTGTTCTAAACCGCGAACGCAGCGGTGATTATCTGGGGCGCACGGTGCAGATCATTCCCCATATAACAGATGAAATAAAAGCCCGGATATACAGCCTTGATAACGGTGATCTGGACGTCGCCATCACCGAAATCGGCGGTACGGTCGGTGATATTGAGAGCGGGCCTTACCTGGAAGCCATCCGTCAGGTGGCAAATGAAAAGGGCCGTGAGAACGTCCTGTTTATTCATGTTCCCCTTATTGTCCAGATCCCAGGCTCGGACGAACTTAAGAGTAAACCGACGCAGCATTCGGTCAAAGAGCTTTTAAGCGTTGGAATTCAACCGGACATTCTTGTCTGCCGAAGCGACCTCCCGATTACACAGAGCATCCGATATAAGATCTCGCTTTTCTGTAATATTGAACCGGACTGCGTCCTTCAGAACGTCACCGCCTCCTGCCTCTACGAAGTTCCGATCCTCCTCGCGCGCGAGGGTCTTGACCGCGTTGTCTGCCGGAAGCTCGGTCTTTCGAACGTGCCTGAACCAGACCTGACAGAATGGACGGCAATGGTTGACCGTATCAAACACGCTTCGAGGCACGTTAACATCGCTCTTGTCGGCAAGTATGTACAGCTTCATGACGCCTATCTCAGCATCGTGGAAGCGCTCAGTCACGCAGGGACAGCGAACGATTCGGTCGTCACCATCAAGTGGGTCGATTCGGAGGAAGTTACTGAGGAAAATGTTTCCTTGGTTCTGGACGATTGTCACGGCATCCTGGTACCCGGCGGTTTCGGTGACCGCGGAATCGAGGGCATGATTACGGCTGTTAAATATGCCCGCGAAAATAATGTACCCTATTTCGGTATCTGCCTTGGTATGCAAATGGCCGCCATTGAATTTGCACGGCATGTGTGCGGTTACGAGGATGCTCATTCGACTGAATTTAACGAGCTGACGAAGAACCCGGTGATCGACCTTATGCCCGAGCAGGTCGGCATCACGAAAAAAGGCGGGACAATGCGCCTTGGCAAATACCCCTGCCGGATTGAGGAAGGCAGCCATTCGGCGGCACTTTACGGCTCAACGAGCATCTCCGAACGCCACCGACACAGATATGAGTTCAACAATGAATATCGGACCGACTTTGCGTCGCGAGGGATGCAGCTTGTCGGTCAGTCGCCGAACGGCAGTCTTGTTGAGATTGTTGAGAACCCGAATCATCCCTGGTTTGTGGGGGTACAATTCCATCCGGAGTTCAAAAGCCGTCCAAACAGGGCACACCCGCTTTTCTACGGCTTTATCAAGGCCGCCGTTGATTATTGCGCTACTGATAAGTAAGGCGCGTTCATGTTGGATTGCCAATAACTTCTGAGCGCAAATAATAAGAAACCAGGCAGTTTTTAAGCTGCCTGGTTTCTTATTATTTGCGTTTTCTTTAGGTGTTATTAGCCAACCGCGAATATCTTTGCAAAATCAAGAGCCTTATACTGTTCGCTTTCGACGACATTCAAACTGTTGATCCAGGTGTCGGCAATGGCGCTGAACATATTCTGCGCTGTCAGATAACGCAGCGAGTAGTCTCCGGAGCTGGCGTATGCCGTCGGTGTTACGTCGTAATTAATTGGAATCCTGTATATAATGTGATAGCCGAAGTCCGACTCGACGATATCGCTGATTTTTCCCATTTCAAGCGCCATTGTCGTATCATAAAACACTGGCACCATATTTCCGTCCTGGAACAGATATCCATCGGGAAACGAGACAGCGCCGGGATCCTCGCTGTACTCGTTCATCAGCTCATCAAAGTACGTATCAAAATCATCGCCGGTATAGCTTTTCAACTGGCTGAGTACGGCTTCCATCTTCACGCGGACCGCAGCCTTTTCAGTGTCTGTCAATGCAGTTTCGGTTCCTGCTTCATCTGTTTTTGTCGTCAGCATGAGGATGTGTTTGGCCATCAGATAACCGTCCTGTGCTGTGTTATCAGCAATTTCCTCGTCTGAGAGCGCGCTGCCGTCTGTCCCGTAAAGTGATGTAAAACAACCCTGGGCAAGATACGAGTACCCCATGAGCTCCATATATAAGTCCTTCGTACAATACATGGCTTCAAGCTCGGCAAGAAATGCTTCCTCGCTGCCGGCGGATGTAACCCGTTCATCCCAAGACGCCTGGACAGCGGCTTTGTCTTCATCGGTCAGCGTCACATTGATATCCTCGGCACCATATTGAAGCGCCGCGTACTGCAGCGCAAGATTTGTTGCCGAGTCAAGAACATAATCCTTATATGTAATATCATCTTGATAAACGCCGGACCAGTCACTTATCTGATAACCCTGAGACTCAATTTCATATATTGCGTAGTTGATATAGTAAAACATCATATCCCATGTGATGTCTTTCTCATTAATTGTCAGCATGACGGACTTCGGGTCCAGTGAGGCGTATGCTCCAGGATAATTCAGCAAAGAGGGTGACGCAGCAACGTCGGTTCCGTCTGATGGGCTTGATGAGACGGTCGCATCATCACTGACAAAGGGCGAATTTGCTGTTTGGTTGCAGGCTGCAAAGACCGTGGTAATCATGATGATCGTTAACAGCAAAGCCAAAATATTCTTAAATTTCATTATTTATCCTCCGATATTACTGAGTCCACGTTGACCTATGGTTTGTCTTTCATTAATATACGCTTCTATTTCCCTTGTGACAAGTCGCGTTGCGTATAATTCATCTATTATTAACTTTTATGGCATCGTAAAAAGCTTTCGGCGAAAAATGTGCTTTCGTTTAAAGCGCGC
Organism: uncultured Eubacteriales bacterium; assembly: GCA_942492735.1. Lineage (GTDB taxonomy): Bacteria > Bacillota > Clostridia > Oscillospirales > Oscillospiraceae > Sporobacter. The sequence continues at coordinate 915,483 of OW818648.1, read as the reverse complement.
CTGCATAATCCCGGACAAACTTCGTCGCTTCATCGACAACTTTTGATGAACGCAGCTTCAGCGAAACGACCGGAACGGTACCGGCTTCAATTTTAACCCGACTTTTGTATTCTGGTTTGCTGTATAGGGCTGAGATACGATTCATATCGAAGTCATTGAGCCGCAGTCGCAAGTATCCGGCTTTCTGAGAAATTTCCGAAATCCCGGCAATCGTTGCTTCCCCGCGGAGCTGGGCGATTGAGACAAGCGCTAACGCTTCTTTCGGCGGGTCTCCGTACCGGTCGATGAGTTCGGCGATCATCTCGTCGGCGTCCTCCTCGGTGCGGATTCTGGCGATTCGGCGATATAGGTCCATTCTCTGTTCTCCGGACGGTACATATCTCTCCGGAATATTGGCCGAAACGGAAAGGTCGGCTGCACAATCTGCACGTTTTTCTGGTTTTTCGCCCTTTTCCTCAAGAACGGCTTCCTCGAGAAGTTTCAAATACATATCGTAACCGACGCTCATCATGTGGCCGGATTGTTCGGCGCCGAGAAGATTACCCGCGCCTCGTATCTCGAGATCGCGCATGGCGATTTTAAACCCGGAATTGAACTCGGCAAATTCCCTGATGGCGGATAGCCTTTTTTCAGCTATTTCCGTCAGGACTTTCCCCTGACGGAAGGTGAGATAGGCAAAAGCGCGGCGCGGCGAGCGACCGACACGGCCTCTTATTTGATGCAGCTGCGACAGGCCAAGCTTGTCGGCATCTTCAATGATCAGCGTGTTGACATTGGGAATGTCGATGCCCGTTTCGATGATTGTCGTACAGACGAGAACCTGAATCTCGCCGGCCGACAAACGTTCCATAACACTGCTCAGGGAATCCTCATCCATCTGACCGTGGCCGACGGCGACCGAGACCCCCTCAAGCATAGAAGATAATCGCGATGCTGTCCTCTCAATGTTTTCCACACGATTGTGAACATAGTAAACCTGCCCGCCGCGCGATACTTCTCGCCTGATTGCATCACACAAAACGCTCCAGTCATGCTCAAGTACGTACGTCTGAATCGGTTGCCGGTCTCTCGGCGGCTCTTCGATTGTTGACATGTCGCGGATGTTTGAAAGTGCCATATTCAGCGTTCTCGGAATCGGCGTAGCCGACAGCGTCAGGACGTCGACCTGCCGCGATATCTCTTTCAGGCGTTCTTTATGGGTCACCCCGAAACGCTGCTCCTCGTCAACAATCAGAAGGCCAAGCTTTCTAAATACGATATCCTTCTGCAGCAGGCGGTGTGTTCCGATAACAAGGTCAACCGAACCGTTTTCGATCTCCTTGACGGCACTCTTAATCTGAGCAGGCGTCCGGAAGCGGCTTAAAACATCGATTTTTACCGGATACCCCGCAAACCGGCGCATTGCCGTTATATAATGCTGCTGGGCCAGAACCGTCGTCGGTACGAGCAGCGCCGCCTGATACCCGTCTAAAATGCACTTCATCACCGCACGGAGCGCGACCTCTGTTTTACCGTACCCAACGTCGCCACAGAGGAGCCGATCCATTGGGAAGGCGCGTTCCATGTCGAACTTGATCTCCTCGATACACCGGATCTGGTCGTCTGTTTCCTGATATCCGAACCGTTCCTCGAATTCAGTCTGCCAGACGGAATCGGCAGCAAAGGCGTGTCCTTTCAAGCGCTGACGCCCGGCGTAAAGCTCAATGAGGGCTTTTGCCATTTCTTTTGCGGCACTTTTGGCCTTTGTTTTAGCCCTTGTCCATTCGGCGCCGCCCATTTTTGAGAGCCGAACAGGTGCGTCCTCGCCGCCGCCAATGTATTTCGATACAAGATCAAGCTGCGTTGCCGGAACATAGAGACTGTCGGTTCCCGAATATGCAATTTTGACATAGTCTTTTTCAATGCCGTCCACCGGCATTTTAAAAATGCCGACATAGCGCCCGATGCCATGATGCTCGTGGACAACGAAATCGCCGGGGGAAAGGTCTGTAAAGCTTTGCAGTCTTTCGCGATTAGATGCCAGCGTTTTTCTTTTCCTGCGCAGTGACACAGGCTCAACGAACTGGCCTTCCGTGATGATGGCGAGTTTGGCTGCAGGATATTCCATACCCGCTGACAGCGCTCCCGTTGCAATCACGCAAAAACCGTTATCCGGCAGTTCGTTTAAGGCATAATCGACCGCTGTCGGTATCGCACGTTCTTTCAGATAGTCAGACAATATCTTTGCCCGCCGTTCGTCCTGACACAGGACGACAGTTTTGTACCCCGAACCGCAATAATGGGCGATATCACCGGCAGCTGTCTCGAGGCTCCCGCCGTATGACGGCAGCTGTTTTGCCGAAATGTTGAGAATGGCGCGCGGGTTCAGCGGATATGTGCTCCCTGTAAAACTGACAGCCATAACAACCGGGAAGTCTTCAATTTTACTGCATAGCTCCTCCCAGCTTCGCGAGAACCGTACGAGACTGCTGTCAAGGACCCCCGTCTCCAGGAGCGTTCTGCTGTCCTCGCCGAGCTGCCACAGGAAATTTTTTGACCGCTCTGTGATTCTAGCCGGTTCATTTATAAGGATAACTGCTGTTTCGTCAATATAATCCAGAGCCGACGCCATTGGGTAAATAAGCTCCATGTATTTGTCGGCAGCGGGGAATGTCCGTCTGTTTTCTAATCGATCTATATCGGAAGCGATATATTTCTTGAACTCAGGGTTTCCTGATTTACGTTTATCCAGCTGTTGCAGCAGCGATTCGAGTGCCTTTTTTAGCCCTGCTTCACCGACGCCGCTATCCCCTCTGTACAGCGTCGCCAGCGTCTCCGCTGCAGGCAAAATAAGCGCTGATTCGACAGGATTTGACCGTCTTTGTGTCGATACATCAAATGTACTGAGCGAATCAACTTCATCGCCGGAAAATTCACATCGGAATGGTTCGTTATCTGAAGGCGAAAAGAAGTCCAGAATACCGCCCCTCAAAGCAAATTGGCCCGTTCCTTCAACTTGCTCACACCGACTGTATCCACTTTTAACAAGCGCATCGACAACAGCGTCTAAATCATACGTGCGGCCGATTCTAAGCTCAAGCGCTGTTTCGGTCATCAAATCTTTCGGCATGGTTCTCTGCATAAGACCGTCGACAGTTGCGACAACGAGCGGCGCTCTGCCGCTGCGCATCTGATAGAGTGCTTGTAAACGGCGCTGTTCCAGCTGCCTTGAGACGCCTTCGGCATTATAAAAGGTGAATTCTCTCCCAGATAGAAGAATCGTCTGCTCCGTTGTGAACGACTCCAAATCCGACGCAGCCCTTTTCATTTCAATCTCATCGGTGCAGACAACAACAACCGGTCTGCCGGTCGCTCTGCGGATCGCCGCCGCAGCGTGAGATCTGTGGATACCGTCGAGTCCTGACACAACGAGTGGGCAGCCGCCGCCTTCAATTCTGGCGGCTATCTGTCCAAACCCTATTTCATTCATGAGAGACGTCGTTAAAGCGCGCACTGCTTCACCGCCATTCTGTTATAATTTACCATTTGATGAACGTGAGACCGCCCCGATATGGAATAATATCGGGGGGTACCATTTTTTATATAGAAATGTTTCACGTGAAACATTTCATGTGCCTGCGTCATCCTCTAAAGAGGGCTTTTTTGCATTTTGGCAAATCTCCTTGGATATCCGTCAGGCGTCGCTGCTGTTTTGCGTATGACAATCGCCCTATGGACAATACCGGTTCCCGGAATTTCGTAGTCCGAGATGCTTCCCAATTCGGCGCCAAGTTTTTTGATGGCATTTTCTGCCTCATTTATTTCTTCGCCCGAGTCTGTCCCCTTCATCGCAATAAATGCGCCGCCCGGTTTAACAAAAGGAAGACACATTTCGGCGAGAACATTCAACCGGGCGACAGCACGCGATACGGCAAAATCAAAACAGTCGCGCATATCGGGCAAGAGCGCCGCTTCCTCGGCACGCGCGTGCAAACATCTGTTATCCTGCAGCTTGAGGCGCGCGCTTAATTCTTCTAAAAACGCAATCTTCTTTTGCTGCGAATCAAGCAGCGTGAGCTTCATGCTCGGTTCGGCAATTCTCATTGGGATGCCGGGGAAACCCGCGCCGCTCCCGATATCGATGACCGCTTTGCCCACAAAGGAACCGAGCGTCAACAGCGCCAGACTGTCTAGGAAGTGGAGCTCCGCAACGTCCTTTTCACTTGTGATGGCGGTCAAATTCATCGTACGGTTTTTTTCTTCGAGAAACTCATAGTAACGGTTGAACGTTATAAGCGCCTCATCTGAAAGACTTATACCGAGCAACTGAGCGCCCTGATTAAGAATATTCTTCATTTATTTGACTATTTAACCTTCTGTTCTTTTAGTATATCCCTGATTTCAGCAAGAAGTAATTCCTCTTTTGTTGGTGCGGCCGGCGCAGCAGGTTGTTCGTCCTGCTTCTTCTTTAATCTGTTAACAGCTTTAACAAACAGGAAAACAACAAAGGCGATTATCAAAAACTCGATGACCGTATTAATAAATACACCCAAATTCATCTTTATAGGCTCGGGTTGGTCAAAAAAGCGCGGAAGCTCTATGAACCAGCTTTTAAAATCGACACCGCCCATGAGCATGCCGACAAACGGCATAACGATGTCAGTGACGATTGAGGCGACAATCTTAGAGAATGCGGCGCCGATGATGACGCCGACCGCAAGGTCAATGGCATTTCCCTTGATTGCAAACGCCTTAAACTCGCCCATAAACTTTTTCGCAGCCGGTCTCCCGTTTTTTAGATCAGGCTTCTTCATTTGATTATCTCCATACCGCCGAGGTACTTGCGTAGTACCTCCGGTATAATAACGCTTCCGTCTTTTTGCTGATTCTGCTCAACAAGCGCTGGGAGAATGCGGCTTGTCGCAAGTCCGGAGCCATTCAGCGTGTGCACAAACTCTGTTTTACCCGTCGCCTCCGGTTTATATCGTATCGCGCCGCGCCGCGCCTGATAATCACGCGCATTCGAAACAGAGGATACTTCCTTGTAACCGGACATGGACGGGATCTGGATTTCGATATCATAGGTGCGGGCCATGGATGCCGAGCAATCGCCTGCTGCAAGCTTTACCGTTCTGAAGTGGAAACCCAGACCTTTAACGAGCGCTTCGGCTTTACCAACAAGTTCTTCAAAGGCCGCATCTGATAATTCGGGTTTTGTATACTGGACCATTTCCACCTTATTAAACTGGTGACCTCGGACCATACCGCGCTCATCAGCCCGGTAAGAACCAGCTTCACGTCTGAAGCAAGGCGTGTAGGATATATATTTCCTCGGCAGATCGGCTTCCGATAGTATCTCGTCGCGATGAAGCGATACGAGTGCCGTTTCGGCCGTCGGCAGCATAAACCGACGGCGTTCGTCCGCGTCATTTTCGAGCCAGTAAACCTCGTCATCAAATTTCGGGAACTGACCGGCGGTCAAACCGCACTCGTAACCGAGCATATGTGGTACAAGTACCAACTCATAACCGTCTCCCAGGTGGGTATCGATGAAATAATTGAGGAGTGCCCACTCAAGCCGCGCTCCCATGCCGCGGTAAATCCAGAATCCACTGCCGGACAGCTTTACGCCGCGTATATAGTCAATTAGACCGAGTCTTGTGCATAAGTCAACATGGTTTGACGGCTCGAAATCAAAGGTCTGCGGCTGACCGAAATATCTGATGGGCGAATTATTCTCTTTACCACCAGGAATCAAATCGTGATCAGGCAGATTCGGAAGGCTCAGAAGCAACGTATTATATTCGCTTTCAACCTCCTTGAGCTTTGCTTCAGAGGTTCTGATCGTCTCTTTCAGCTCGTTTATCTGCGAAAACAGTGCTGTTGTATCGGTGCCGTCCTTTTTCATCTGGGGAATCTGTTTCGATATTCGGTTCTGCTCGGCTTTGCATGTTTCTGACTTTGATATGAGCTCGCGTCTTGAACCGTCGAGCTCAAGAATCCTGTCGACGGTTTCACTGCAGTCGACTTCTTTATAAAGCAGCCGTGTCTTTACTTCTTCCGGTTTTTCTCTTATCAGTTTAATATCAATCATCTTTATCCACCTTGACCTCGTAATTGTCTATCAGTTCGTTGTATTGCGCCAAAAGTTCGTTATATTGAGCCGCGTCATTCGTCTTGACGTTCTCTACATCGTTCTTCCACTCGAGTCTGACCTCATTGAGCTGATCCTCCAGGTCGCCGGCTTTTGCTTCAAGTTCCGATATGAGAACTCTTAATGTGTCATTTTCTGCTCGTAGGTCTAAATTTGTGGTTTGCAGGTTCTGTATATTCTGCTGTGCCGTCGCATTCTGTTCATTCAGTGTATGGAGCGCCGAATTGTTGCGCTGCTGTATAAAATACGATAACAGGATAAAAAAGAGCACGATAAGAAAAAGGACCGCAATATAAATGTACACTGATTTTTTTGACGTTGCGATTTTTATATTCGCCTGCTTTTCTGCATCAATGCCCGCGTCTGTTAACGCATCAGCTCTTTTGTTCATCTATCGGTTTTCTCCTTTAACCGCGAAGTGTGGACAGCAATTCAAACAGCCGCTCAAAATCCTCTCGGTCGTAGTACTCGATTTCAACACGGCCTTTATGCTTTCCCTCGACGATTTTTATTCGGCGCCCGAGCGTCTTCGTCAGCCTGTTCTCAAGCTCTTCGATATAGTTGACGACAGGCCCATCCTGAGATGGTTGGTTGCGTTCCGGCGTTTCCCGTTTTATTTTTTTAACGAGCTTTTCTGCGTCGCGAACCGACATGTTATTTTGTGTGATCGCTAGTGCCGCTGCCTGCATCTGCGCCTCGTTATCCAGCGATAAAAGCGTTCTGGCCGAGCCGACAGAGAGTTCGCCGATTTCTAGCTTATTCAAAAGATTTTCTGGCAGCGCCAGCAGTCTGAGCGAATTGGCAACTACCGGTCTCGACTTGCTGACACGCTGCGCGACCTCTTCTTGCGTCATGCTGTATTCAGCAATAAGCGTTTTATAACCCTTGGCTTCCTCAACAGGATTGAGGTTCTCCCTCTGGAGATTTTCCACCATGGCAAGCTCTGTTGCTTTTCTGTCGTCGGCTTCAATAATACGTGCGGGTACCTCATACAGCCCCGCCATTCGAGATGCGCGCCAGCGGCGCTCTCCCGCGATGATCTGATAATACCCGCCGCCGATATTCCGGACGGTTAACGGCTGCAGCACGCCATGTTCTATTATCGAATCACACAACTCTGTTAGTCCGGCTTCGCTGAAAACATTGCGCGGCTGCTCTTTTCGCGGTTCAACCTTCGATATCGGCAAATAGACAAAATCATTAGGTATCGCGTCGAGTGCCGCGTCTCCGAATAAAGCGCCGAGACCTGTTCCAAGTCCCTTTTCCGCCATTATTTTTCTCCTTACTTTTCCACGCTGAACTTATATAGTATAAATTTCAACCTTTAATGACAGACGTCTTGTTACGTCGGATGAATTCCTTCGCAAGCTCGATATATGTTTGCGCCCCGCGTGAATATCGGTCGTATACGAGGACGGGCAGCCCGTGGCTTGGCGCTTCGGATATCCTGACATTGCGGGGGATAACAACGGGATAAACCTTATTTTTAAAGAATTTCTTAACTTCCTCCGCCACCTGCATCGAAAAATTCGTTCGTGAATCAAACATCGTCAGAAGGACACCTTCGATTTCCAGCGCTGGATTCAGCACTTTTTTTGTCATCCTGATTGTTGATATCAGATCTGTCAAGCCTTCCAATGCAAAATATTCGCATTGTACTGGTATCAGAACACTTTCTGCCGCGCAAAGCGCATTGAGTGTCAGCATTTCCAATGACGGTGGGCAGTCAATAAATATGTAGTCATATTTTGACTGTATAGTGTCTAAGGCCGTTTTTAATACATACTCGCGCATTTCAATATTGACGAGCTCAATGCCGGCGCCTGAAAGAATCGCATTGGACGGCAAAACATCGCCATATTTTGTTGCAACGATTGCTTTTTCAGCCTCGACGCCATCTACCAAGACGTTATAAAGATTCGGGAACGCCGCATTTTTATCCACGCCCATACCGGATGTACAATTCCCCTGCGGGTCAATATCACAAAGCAGTACCCTCGCCCCTGCTTCTTTTAGCGCACAGCAAAGGTTCACGCATGTCGTTGTTTTTCCCACACCGCCTTTTTGATTTGCAACGGCGATTATTTTTCCCATATAGTAATCTTTCACCTCCAGATATATACGCTCACTCATTATAGCACAACAAACCTTGTTTTCAAGGCTAAAAACAACCGAGATGTTTCACGTGAAACATCTGTCGATTTAAATCGTTAAATTGGCGCTTGCTACATAACCTCGTTTTCCGTTAGCTTATAAACATGTTCATGTCTTCCATGGTTATATCACCATGCAGCGCAAAATTGATCCCATATCCAAGAAGCTTTGCTATATCGCTGACGTTGGCGTCGATTTCTTTTGGTGTAACTATCATAGCGCCGCCGTAGTTTGACATGTCTTCCGGATTAACATTCTTCGCACCGGCTTGTTCTGCCAGATCAGCTGCCAGAGTTGCCGCGTCAACAACCGTCGGTACGCCAATTGCTGTGACTGGAACGCCGAGCGTCTCCTTATTGATAGCGGCGCGGCTGTTACCGACACCCGACCCGGGAACGATGCCTGTATTTGCAAGCTGTACCGTTCTGCAGACGCGGGCAAGCTTCCGTGATGCCAGCGCATCGACGACAATGACTTGATCAGGCTTCATTTTTTCGACGACAGCTTTTATAAACTCAGCGGTTTCGATGCCTGTTGTACCCAGTACGCCGGACATAAGCACTGAAACGCGGCGCATTGCGCCGAACTCATCCGGCATTTTTTCGACGAGATGGCGCGTCACCATCGTGTTTTTTGTGGTTTTCGGTCCAACGGCATCCGGCGTGATTGCCTCATTCCCAAGGCCGACAACAAGCACGCTGTCTTTTTCCTTCAGCTTAAGAAGGTCGGATATCTCCGAACCAAGAGTTTCTGCACCGAGTGTAAAAGAATTATCTTCGCGCTTAATCAGTTTGTCGATCTCCATTGTAATGTAGGTACCAATCGGTTTTTGAAGCGCCTGCGCACCTTCTTCATCTAATATTTCGACTGTCGTTATTCTAAAGCCGTTTAAATCTTTTTCTCGGGATTTGACGCCCTTGAGTTCCGTCTGCTTTTCAGCGCTCTCCCGCCAAATTTCCTTTGCTTCGACGGCCAAATCGGTTCTTTTTTTCCACATATTCTTTCATCCTCCTGAATTTCTTGAGCTTATTTTCTGCAAAACATGCCCTCCTATGCGCTGCTTCGCGTTTGTCCGTATTAAAATAATATTTGTACTTGATTATTTTTCAATCATATGGTAGAATGACAATCCGCACAACGAAACAGTCTGTGACATTATAGGAGGAGGTGGCTAAATAATATGCCTAATATTAAATCCGCTGAAAAAAGAGTTCTCGTCGCCAAAGCGCGTAACGCCAGAAACAAGGCGGCCAAGTCTGAGCTGAAAACAAGTTTAAAGAAATTTGACACAGCAGTATCCGAGGGTAATCGGGAAACAGCTGAAAGCGCCTATAAAGTTGCTGTTAAGACTGTCGATCAAGCTGCGTCAAAAGGTCTTATCCATAAAAACAACGCGGCTCACAAAAAGAGCGGCCTTACCGGGAAACTCAATGGGATGACCATCTAAGAATACAATTTAGCTAACCAGGAAGGCAGGGTGCAGCCCTGCCTTCTTTTTCTATTTTTATATTTTCTTTTTTAAATGGTATATTAACCGAAACACTTGATTTATTTGTCATTTATTGATAAAATGTTTGTATGGCTTTGTGTTTTTGTGTATACCGACGCACAATGCTTCCGATACTTTTTTTGCAGCGGTCAGCTGAACAGGACCGTTTTTCTTTTTGATGAATCCCCGAAAGGATTGAAGTTATGAATTCAGCTGCCGATGTTTGGAATAAGGTGCTCAAGATCCTTAGTTCCGAGCTCACCTCAACAGCTATAACGACCTGGTTTGATGACTGCCGTGCTATTGAAATTGGTGATAATAAGCTTGTTATCCACACGCCTTCAACGTTTAAAAAAGATGTCATTGAAGGCCGGTTTATCGGCTCTGTTAAAAATGCACTGAAGGAGCTTTTTTCAGGCGATTTTGATGTTCTGGTCCTCGGAGAGGGCGAGCTCGATAATTATAAGCACAAGGACATGCAGGGATTTGACGCCACCGAAGAAGAATTTACGTTTGAACGCTTCGTTGTCGGTAATTCAAATAAATTCGCCCATGCCGCCGCAAAGGCTGTCGCAGAGGGGCAGATTAAGAACTTCAATCCACTTTTTATCTATGGGGAGTCGGGGCTCGGAAAAACCCACCTGCTTCACGCCATCCGTCACGCGGTTTCGAAGAAGCATCCCGATTATAATATCGTTTACGTCAAAGGCGACGATTTCACCAATGAGCTGATTTTAGCTCTTCAAGTGGGTAAAAATGTTGAATTCCGTGAAAAATATCGTGGTGCCGATTTGTTTTTAATGGATGATATTCAGTTTATCGCCGGTAAAATTCAAACACAGGAGGAGTTTTTCCACACATTCAACACGCTTTATGAGGCAAACAGGCAAATCGTTTTTACGTCGGATCGACCGCCGAATGAGATGACACGGCTTGAGGATCGGCTGAAGACACGCTTTGAGTCTGGGCTTCTTGCGGATATTCAACCGCCCGATTATGAAACGAGAATGGCCATCATCAAAAACAAAGCACAGCAGCTCAGTATTTTTTTGCCGGATGATGTTTCAACATATATCGCAGAGAACATGACGTCGAATGTCCGACAGATTGAAGGCGCCGTTAAAAAAGTCATGGCCTACCGTGACCTCATGAATGACAGCATCACCGTCTCTTCAGTTTCTAAGGCGATAAAGGACATGCTTAAGGAAAAAACAGAATACATACCAACCTCCGATTTGATAATAGACGAAACAGCAAAATATTATTCCCTAACGTCGGAGGATCTCAGAGGCCAGCGCCGAACACGCAATACGGCTCTTGCCAGGCAGATTTCGATGTATCTGATCAGAAAGCTCACGAACCTTTCCTTAAAAGATATTGGCGACCTATACCAGGGGCGCGACCATACAACGGTACTATCCTCGATCCGCCGCATTGAAGATACTATAAAATCGACTTCCTCGTTTTCTCAGACGATAAAAGACATCACCGCAAACATCAACTCAAGAAATTAAGTTTTCCACATTGCGTTATTAAGTCTGTTATGAATTGTGGATTTTACACCAAACTTTTCTTATCGACGAAAATATGCTAAATTGTCCACAATATGTACCGAAGGAAATAAGCAGCGGCTTTCAGGGTATTTTGAGGTTTTCCACATATTTTTGTACTACTGCTACTGTTACTAAAATATATATATATTCTTTCTGTCTGTCTTTCATGCAGCAAATTTCCCAACAGACGGAGAAAGGGAAGATGACTATGAAGTTCACAGTGGAGAAAAACTTGCTGCTGTCAGCCATTATGACAGCGTCCCGCGCTTCTGCCGTAAAAAGCGCCGTTCCGGCATTGGAGGGTCTTCTTATCGAGGCCACCGGAGGCCAGGTTAAGATATCGGGGTATGACCTAAAAACGGGAATTATCACGACTGTTCCGGCAGATGTCGTCAGTGAAGGCAGCATCGTGCTCAGCGCGCGGCTCTTCGGTGAAATAATCAGAAAACTACCTGATAATATTGTGTCATTTTCGGCTGATGAAAACTTAATGACAAAAATTGAATGCAGCATGTGTGATTTTCAGATTCTCGGCACATCTGCTGCCGATTATCCCGACCTGCCGACGGTCGATTATCAAAAATCATTGGCCCTGACGGAGAAAAATCTTAAAAATATGATCGCCCAGACAAATTTCGCCGTCAGCGACAACGAGTCTCGTCCTATCCATACAGGCGCGCTGTTTGAAGCAGAGAAAGGTCAGCTGACGATCGTCGCTGTCGACGGATTTCGGTTAGCCCTGCGCCGTGAGGCGCTCAGTAAAACAGATTTGTCATCAATCAGCTTCGTTGTTCCGGGCTCCGCGCTCGGTGAGGTGGAAAAGATTCTATCGGACAGTGAAAACCATGTGTCCGTCATGCTCGGATCAAAGCATATTATGTTTGTCATCGGTGGGACGGTTCTGATATCACGGCGTCTTGAGGGTGAATTCCTAAATTACAAGAATTCAATTCCGCATACGGAAAAATACAGTATTGAATGCGACCGTCGTGCTGTAGTAGATGCCGTCGAACGCGTGTCGCTGATTATCAATGATAAACTCAAGAGCCCGGTACGCTGCACATTCTCCGATAGTGTTCTCAAATTCTTGTCAAGCACGGCGCTCGGAAGAGCCAGCGATGAATGTGCTGTCAAAGGTGACGGAGAAGACATGGAGATAGGCTTTAACAACAGATATTTGCTTGAAGCGTTGAAAGCTGCGCCCGCCGACCAAATTAGGATCAACATCACCTCCGGTATATCACCATGTGTTATACTCCCCGCGGATGACAGCAGCAACTTTCTATACATGATTCTGCCTGTCAGACTCAAAGCCAATGAAAGCTGAAACATCACTGTGTTTTTTCTGTCTGTCATTTATGCAGTAATTTTACGATAGACAGAGAAAGGAAGACGATTATGAAATTTACAGTTGAGAAAAATTTATTGCAATCTGCCATTACGACCGCGTCCCGTGCTTCTGCTGTAAAAAGTGCAATACCTGCTCTTGAGGGCCTTCTAATAGTTGCTTCCGCCGACAGTGTTAAAATATCGGCATATGACTTGAAGACGGGAATAATAACGACAATTCCGGCAGATGTTGCCAGCGAAGGAAGCATTGTTCTCAGCGCGCGGCTCTTCGGCGAGATCATCAGAAAGCTGCCCGATAATATTATAACGTTTTCAGCAGACGAAAACTTAATGACAATAATTGAGTGCGGCATGAGTGAATTCCAGATTCTCGGCACCTCGGCGGTTGATTATCCCGACCTGCCGACGGTAGATTATCAAAAATCCTTTGCCTTAACGGAAAAAAATCTTAAGAATATGATTGCGCAGACGAATTTTGCCGTCAGCGATAACGAGTCACGTCCTATCCAAACAGGCGCGCTTTTTGAAGCACAACAAAACATATTGACGATTGTCGCTATCGACGGGTTCAGGCTGGCGCTCCGACGCGAGATGCTCAGTAAATCAGACATGTCGTCACTCAGCTTTGTTGTTCCGGGTGGCGCGCTCAGCGAGGTTGAGAAGATTTTGTCGGACAGTGAAAACCTTGTGTCTATCATGTTGGGCTCAAAGCATATTATGTTTGTCATCGGCGGCACCGTTTTGATATCAAGGCGGCTTGAAGGGGACTTTTATAATTACAAGAATTCGATCGCGCACACGGAAAAATATAGTATTGAATGCGACCGTCGTGCCGTAGTCGATGCCGTCGAGCGCGTTTCGCTGATCATCAGCGAGAAACTAAAGAGCCCGGTGCGGTGCACTTTCGCTAATGGTGTTCTCAAGCTTTTATCAAGTACGGCCCTTGGCAGAGCCAGCGATGAGTGTGCGGTCAAGGGTGATGGGGAAGATTTGGAGATCGGCTTCAATAGCAAGTATCTGCTTGATGCGCTCAAAGCCGCGCCTGCCGACCAAATCCGGATTAATGTCGCGTCCGCCACCTCTCCGTGCTTTATTATCCCCGCCGACGGGAGCAATAATTTTTTATATATGACCATGCCTGTCAGACTCAAAGCCAATGAGAGTTAAAGTAAAAATAGCCGGCGGGAAGCCAGGTACGCCCATTTTTATAAGCACCGAATTCATAAGGCTTGACGCACTTTTAAAATTCGCAGCCGTCACACAGTCCGGCGGAGAGGCAAAGTTCTTTATTCAGGAGGGCGAGGTGACCGTCAACGGCGAGGTCTGCGTGCAAAGAGGCAAGAAAATCCGCCCCGGCGACACGGTGCGCTTCCAAAAATCCGTTCTGAATATTCTCCGTGCAGATATGGATAACAACAATGATTGTTAATAAAATCACTCTTGATAGCTTCAGAAATTATTCAGAGTTTTCCACAGAGTTTTCAGATAAGGTCAATGTTATTATCGGAAACAACGCGCAAGGCAAAACAAATCTTATCGAGGCTATTTATTTCCTGACGGCAGGCCGGTCGTTCCGGGCGAAATCGGACAAGGAAATGATCGGCTTTGACAGGGACAGCGCGTATATCAGGGCGAACATCTATTCCGGTGAAAGAGCGCAGAAGCTCGAGGCTTTTTTATACCGCATAAAGCGTCGGCAGTTTTTAGCCAATGACGTCAAGCTGCGGACGGCAGCTGAATTGTCCGGCAAGCTCCGGGCGGTTCTTTTCTGTCCGGACGACCTGAATATGATCAGAGAGGGCGCAGCCGTCAGACGCCGGCTTATGGATAGCTGCCTTTGCCAGCTCAGGCCGCGCTATACAGCAGTACTCGCAGAATTCAACAGACTCCTCGACCATAAAACAAGAATATTGCGTGACCACCATCAAAAGCCGTCGTTATTATACACGTTGGATGATTTCGATTACCGCCTTGCCGTCATGAGCGCCGAGCTTATACACTACAGAGCAGCATACGCTGCTCTGCTCTCTGAAAAGGCTGCGCAGATACACAAGGATTTTTCCGGAGGGGATGAAACCTTAGCTATTCGGTATTGTACGGTTAAAACCATCACTGATACAGGTAAACCAACAGAGGAGCTTCTCAACCAGATTCTGGAGCATCAGAAGGCGCATCGGCACGCCGAGCTAGAAACCGGCTCATGCCTGTCCGGAGCGCATAAAGATGACCTAGATATTGAAATAAACGGCAGATCCGCCAGAAGTTACGCGTCACAGGGTCAGGCGAGGACAGCTGCGCTTTCCGTTAAGCTGGCCGAAAGGCAGCTCCATTTTGACGACAGAGGCGAATATCCGCTGCTTCTGCTGGATGATGTGCTGTCGGAGCTTGATGTTAAGCGACAGAACTTTGTCTTAAACCACATCAATGATGGGCAGGTTTTTATCACCTGCTGTGAGGACGCAAAGATCGCATCACGGACCGGCGGAAAGGTTTACCGGATAGACGGTGGAAAACTTCTTGAATGACGCCAGGAAGACACTATTTCAATTCTTTTTTAATAAATAGATCATCATTCTGGCTACAATTATTTTAAGTCAAGAAAGCTGAAAATGCGTATGTATTTGCATCTTGGACAAAATGTCGTCGTGCCGGTCTGCACCATTATTGGGGTGTTTGATCTGGATAACACAACCGGATCCCATTTGACGCGCGCTTTTTTAAACACTGCGGAAAAAGCCGGGAATATCGTCAATATTTCGGACGATCTCCCGAAATCTTTCATCATCTGCCGGGATAAGGACAAAGAGGTTATTTATCTGTCACAGCTGGCTTCTGCGACACTCTTAAAACGCAGCGAAACAATACGATTCGATTAGCGGCACATCATTGCACTTACGCAATAGTCTGCGGCAATATCCAATGGAGGAGATTTTTACATGGCTGATATTATAAGCAATATCCCGCACGAATATGACGCGTCCCAGATACAGGTGCTCGAGGGCTTGGAAGCTGTCAGGAAAAGGCCCGGCATGTATATCGGTTCAACGTCAACGTCGGGACTGCATCATTTAGTATATGAAATTGTTGATAACGCCATTGACGAAGCCCTTGCGGGTGTCTGCACTGATATATCCGTCATCATCGGGGACGGCGACATCATCACCGTCATTGACGACGGGCGCGGCATACCTGTCGACATTCAGGAGCAGACGGGAAAAAGTGCGCTCGAAGTCGTTTTCACTGTTCTTCACGCCGGTGGAAAGTTCGGCGGCGGCGGCTATAAGGTTGCCGGTGGACTGCACGGCGTTGGTGCGTCCGTCGTTAACGCACTATCCGAATGGCTTGTGGTGCAGGTCCATAAAAACGGGAATATTTACGAGATGCGCTTTAAACGCGGCGATATCACACAGGAGCTGACGATTGTCGGCACATCAGATAAATCCGGTTCTACAATCATGTTCAAGCCGGACCATGAGATTTTTGAAGATCTCGTTTTTAACTATGACACGCTGCTGACGCGGATGCGTGAACAGGCTTTTTTGAACGCAGGCTTGAAGATCCGGACGATTGACGAGCGGCCTGGAATGGAAACCAGGGATGAGATGTGCTACGCCGGCGGCATCAAGGAATTTGTCACCTACATTAACCGAAATAAAACGCCGCTGCACGATGAGGTGATATACCTTACCGGCTCCCGCGATGATTCGATAGCGGAAGTTGCGCTCCAATATAACGATACCTATAACGAACTGATCCTGAGCTTTGCCAATAACATCCATACGCCGGAAGGTGGGATGCATGAAACCGGCTTCAAAACAGCGCTGACAAGAGTGCTCAATGATTACGGAAAAAAGAACAACCTTCTGAAGAATGACGACAAAATTACGGGAGAGGACTGCCGCGAAGGTCTGGCCGTTATCATTTCGGTTAAGCTCGTTGATGCGCAGTTTGAGGGTCAGACGAAAGCAAAGCTTGGCAACAGCGAAATCAGAACGCTCGTTGACAACATCGTCAGCGACAAAATGACAGAGTATTTAGAGAAAAATCCGGCTGTCGGCAGAACGATACTTGAAAAAGGCATTACAGCTGCGCGCGCCAGAGAGGCAGCCAAAAAAGCCAGAGAGAACATCCGGCGGAAAAACGCGCTTGAAGGTATGGCGCTGCCCGGAAAACTGTCCGACTGCAACGAGAGCGACCCTTCTCTTACTGAGATTTACATCGTCGAGGGAGATTCGGCCGGAGGCAGCGCAAAAGGCGGACGTAACAGCCGGTTTCAGGCTATCCTACCGCTTTGGGGAAAGATGCTTAATGTCGAAAAAGCCAGGGCCGATAAAGTATATGGCAACGAAAAGCTGACGCCTATTATCACTGCGCTCGGTGCCGGCATCGGTGAAGATTTTGATGCCTTGAAGCTGCGGTATCATAAAGTCATCATCATGGCAGATGCCGACGTGGACGGCAGCCATATCAGGACGCTCCTCCTGACATTTTTCTTCCGCTTCATGCGCCCCTTGTTAGACGGCGGGTACGTCTATGCCGCACAGCCGCCGCTTTATAAGCTGGTGCGCGGTAAAACAGCCCGATATGCATATGATGATGCCCAAAGAGATCAGTTCTTGGTTGAAATGCGCGGTGAAGATGGCAAAGGAAAAGTAGATATCAGCCGCAATAAGGGCCTCGGTGAAATGGACCCGCACGAATTATGGGAGACAACAATGGATCCCGAAACGCGTATCCTCAAGCGCATCGAGCTGACCGATGCGATTAAAGCGGATGAGGTTTTCACAATATTGATGGGTGAAAAAGTCGAACCGCGCAAGGAGTTCATTGAAAAAAACGCAAAGTATGTTGTCAATTTGGACATATAGCCATCGCGCGGTATCCTGTACACCCTTAAACGACGTCTTCGATCATGGAATTGCGAGAAATCCATGATATTGCCAAGGATATAAAAATTCCCGTGAAAGGTTTGATATATATGGCACGCAAGGAAAATGAACATGCGGACATTCGGTTCCCTGATCAGAAAATTCTCGTCTCTCCGCTGGTGGACGAGATGCAGAAATCATTTATAGACTATGCCATGTCCGTTATCGTGGCTCGGGCACTCCCCGACGTGCGCGATGGATTGAAGCCCGTACACCGCCGCATACTCTACTCAATGTATGAGGATAATCTGACGAGCGACAGACCGTTTAGAAAGTCGGCAACGGCCGTCGGTAATGTATTGGGTCGGTACCATCCTCACGGGGATGCTTCGGTTTATGACGCCCTTGTGCGTCTTGCCCAGGACTTTTCGATGCGCTACACGCTTGTCGACGGTCACGGCAACTTCGGTTCGATTGACGGCGATCCCCCTGCGGCGTACAGGTACACGGAAGCCAGAATGTCCAAGATATCAAATGAGCTTTTGCGCGATATTGAAAAGGAAACGATCGACTGGGATCCCAACTATGATGAGAGCCGCAAAGAGCCGCGCGTCGTTCCCAGCCGTTTCCCGAATCTTCTAGTCAACGGGTCATCCGGCATTGCCGTCGGTATGACAACGAATATTCCGCCGCACAATTTACGTGAAGTCATCGACGCCGTTGTCTGTGTGCTGAATAACCCGGATGCTGAGCTTGATGATATCATGGAGCATATAAAAGGACCTGATTTCCCCACAAAAGGATTGATTATGGGCAGAGCGGGAATCCGGGCCGCATACGCGACGGGCCGCGGCAGGGTATATGTTCGAGCTAGAACCGAGATGGAGGAGTTTGGTCAGGGCCGTACCCGTATTATTGTGACGGAGCTGCCGTATCAGGTCAATAAAGCCAGACTGATTGAGGCGATTGCCGACCAGGTAAAAAACAAAAAGATTGAAGGCATTTCGGCGCTGCGCGACGAGTCTGACAGGGACGGTATGCGCATTGTGATCGAACTCAAGCGCGACGCGAACGCGCAGGTTGTTTTAAACCGCCTTTATACAGCGACGCAGTTTCAGACGACTTTTGCCATCGTTCTGCTCGCTCTTGTTGATAATCAGTCACAGCCGCGGATATTGTCGTTAAAGCAGATACTCGATGAGTATATCGCCTTCCAAAAAGAGATCCTCAACAGACGGACGCAATATGACCTGAAGAAGGCGCGTGAACGCGCCCATCTGCTTGAGGGCCTGCGTATCGCCGTTGACAATATCGACGAGGTCATACGCATCATCAGATCAAGCTATAACGACGCTAAAGAGCGCCTGATGGAGCGTTTCGAGCTATCTGAAATACAGGCGCAGGCCATTTTGGAAATGCAGCTGAGGCGCTTGCAGGGGCTTGAACGCGATAAGATCGAAACCGAATACAATGAGTTGATGGAGAAGATTGCGTATTTTCTCAGGCTTTTGTCCGATGAGGACTTATTGAAGGCTGTGCTCATTGAAGAGATCACCGAAATAAAAGACAAGTACGGCGACGACAGGAAAACGGAGATCGCCATCGTTGAAGATGAGATCGATATTGAGGACCTCATCGATGAGGAAGAATGCGTCTATACGCTCACACATGCCGGGTATATCAAGCGGATGCCCGCCAACACATACAGGGCGCAGAAGCGCGGCGGCCGCGGCATCACAGCGATGACGACGCGTGAGGAGGATTATGTCGAAACGGTGTTCACCGCATCGACGCATGACTATATTCTGTTCTTCACGAATTTCGGCAGGGTTTACAGGAAAAAAGGCTATCTGATCCCCGAATCCAGCAGGCAGGCCAAGGGAACGAATATCGTTAATATAATTCCGACACAGCCCGGGGAGAAAGTTTCGGCGATGATCCGCGTGCGTGATTTTGACGAAAAGGTTTATCTCGTCATGGTGACCAAAAACGGAACGGTCAAGCGCATGGAAATGACGGTTCTGAAAAACATCAGAAATGTCGGCATCCGCGCGATCACTCTCGACGAGAACGACGAGCTGATTTCCGTCCGTGAAACGGACGGCAGCCAAAAGATTCTTATTGCCACGCATGACGGTATGGCGATCTGCTTCTGCGAAACGGACCTGCGAACGATGGGCAGAACTGCGGCAGGCGTTCGCGGCATACGTCTCAGAAAAAATGATTACTGTGTCGGCGCTGCGAGAGCGCGCGAGAGCGGCTCGTTGCTGACAGTTACCGAAAAGGGTTACGGAAAAAGAACACCGATTGACGAATACCTGCGCGGTGTCGTCTGCGAGGGCGCCGAAAGGGAAGCGCAGAGCCGCGGTGGGCTTGGACTCAAAAACTACAATATCACAGCTAAAACCGGTAAGGTTGCAGACGTCAAGGTCGTTGATGACAATGACGACGTTCTGATCATTTCTGACGACGGCACAATTATTCGCATGGCGGCGTCTGATATCAGCACTTACAGCCGTGCGACGCAGGGCGTCAAGCTCATGCGTATAGGTGACGATGCCAGGGTGATTTCAATAGCCCGCACGGATAAAGAAGAGGAAGAGCCGATCAGTGACTGATAAGAGTCCGATCGTGATAACGGAGGACTTTTAATGAAAAAAGTCTCAATCTATACCGACGGCGCCTGTTCGGGGAATCCCGGCCCGGGGGGTTGGGGCGCAATTATGATTTATGGGGATAAAGAGAAGGAGCTCTCAGGCGGTGCGCCGGAGACGACGAATAACCGCATGGAGCTGCTCGGTGTCATAACGGCACTGTCGTCGCTCAAAGAACCATGTAAGGTTGAACTATTTTCGGACTCTCAGTATGTTGTGAATGCCATCAATGAAGGCTGGCTGACCAACTGGCAGAAAAAAGGCTGGCGGCGTCGAGACGGCGAAGTCAAAAACATTGACCTGTGGCTGACACTCATACCGCTTCTTGAATTACACGATGTGTCCTTCAACTGGGTTAAAGGCCATGCCGAAAATGAGCATAACAACCGCTGCGATGAGTTGGCTGTGACTGAGCGGCTGAAGTTTGCGAAGAATAAATAGAATATATGCCATCTGTTTAAAGGAGCGGTAATATGGAATTTACATTTAAGCACAATAATTTTAACGTTATGGATATCGAGAGAAGCGTTGCCTTTTACAAAAAAGCTTTGGGCCTTCGGGAAGAGCGAAGATTCTCTCCGCCGGACGGCAGCTTTACCATCGTTTTTTTGGGTGACGGGAGATCCGGCCATCAGCTGGAGCTGACGTGGCTCAAAGACAGGACAGAGCCGTATGACCTCGGCGATAACGAAATTCACCTGGCCATGTGCGTGGAAGATATTGAAACAGCGCGGAAAATGCACAAGGAGATGGGCTGCGTTTGTTATGAGAATACCATCATGGGCATCTACTTTATTGAGGACCCGGACGGCTACTGGATAGAGATTATCCCGAAAAAGGATTAGTACCGTCTTAATGGGCGTGTTGCAAAAGCGGCACGCCCTTTGTCATACATCTAAGCACATATTCGGACTATGCGACGGCGTTTGAAGGGCATGGATTTATCCATTCCACGCCTTCGTGTGCGGAGCATAGGAACGGTGAAGACCGCTCCCTACCAAATAGGCGTGCATAAACAAACTTGTAAAAATGGAACAATTTCCCTGAGCGTTCGTCAAACAGAAAAGCTTCTAATTCATTATCAGAAAGGAATGATTTTGTGAAAAAAATATTATCGTTGATGCTTTGTGTGATCCTGCTCTTTTCATTTGGAATCTCTGCTGCTGCGGCACTTGTTTCATCAGATGGCTCCTTGGATGCGCGGCTGAAGGCGATAACGCTTCAGGTGAAGGATATCCTGGGAATAGGGGACGAGTTTACGACATTTAATGGGACGCTCAATGAAAACAATAAAGCGAGCCTTTGGTCGCTGACGTGGTCGAAAGACAATGAGCAGATTTATGTGTCAGCCAACGAATACGGAAGAATCGTCAGCTACAATCATTACAGCGCCAGCGCCAGCACACCTTCCTACGGACAGCTGCCGAGATTCCCAAGCATAACGATTGATGAAGCGAAAACGGCAGCGAAAACGTTTTTGGACAAGGTACTCAATAATTCATTGGAATCTGTTGATCTGCAGGGGAGCAGCAGTCTGGACTATTCGGGAAATGCGACGATTTACCTCTATGGTCCTGTGAAAATAAACGGCATTGAGTCGCCTGTCAGCGTCAGTATGAACGTCAAGGCCTCTACAAAGCAGGTGACGAGCTTTTATAGAAGCGACGCTGGACAGGATTACAGCAATGTCACGAATCCGTCCGCAGCGGCCGATAAGGCGGCAGCGGCAGCGGCGATCAAAGGAACACTTCATATGAAAATGACGTACGCACTGCCCGGGGATGGCCACACCGCGCGCCTGCAGTACATGCCGAATCCGGATGGCAGCTACGTCGTTGACGCTGTGACAGGACAGCTTGTAGACCTTAGCAAACTCGATTACAGCACTGAAGACCAGAACGGCAGCACGAAAGACTCAGCTTCTGCAACGTCTGCCGAAGCAGGCAGCTCAGGGCTCACGACGGTTGAACAAGCGACGGTCGATAAATTACAGGGGGTACTCACCCAGAGTGACCTTGAAGATAAGGTACGTGCCTATGCGGAGCTGGGCCTGACAAGTGACTTCAAAGTGCAGTATTTGAATTACTATACCTATGAGGATGAAACCAAGCAAACGCAGGTGATGGCAAGCATCGCGTTTGCATATGCGCCGAAGGAGGCTTCTTCGCAATATCGGTACATCACAATGGATGCAAAGACAGGAAAGCTGATTTCTGTCAGCAGTAACAGAATTTATATGGAAGCCAAAACACCAGAGACGGCGTTTAAATTCTCAAGCGAGCAGACAGAGGCGACAGCTCGTGCGTTTGCGGGGAAAATACTGCCTGATGAGCTTGCGAAAACCGCATTATCGAATGAGGCCAGCGTGTCTGCATACGACAACACGCAGAATTATTCTTTCTACCGCACCCATGAAAACATTTTCTTCCCTGAGAATTACATAAATGTCGGCGTGGATGCCGAGACAGGTTATGTGGTCAGCTTTCATTCCAACTGGTACGCATATGAAGTGACCTTTATATCCTCAGTCGGAGCGATATCCGCAGACGCAGCCGCGGATATCTACGCTGCAGCCGTCGGTACGACGCTGAAATATATCACTGTTCCGACCGCCACTCACCCAAGCGGATTGCTGCTTTCCTATACGAGCACCGATACAACCGTCTGGGGCGTGAATGCAATGACCGGCGAGCTGCTGCGTGGCACAATAATCGTTGATAGCGGGCTGCAGTACAACGATATCGATGGGAATCCGTATGCTTCAATGATCCAAAAGCTCGCATACTACGGCGTTGGTTTTCCGGGCGGTGCCTTTAAACCGGACGCGAAATTGACGCAGGAGGACGCGCTTGCTTTCATCATCAGCACAAACGGACGGAAGATTGTTCCACTCACGACGCCCGACAATGTGGACGATCTCTACAGCATAGCCTACGCGATGGGAATGCTGACCGAAGCAGAAAGAGACCCCGCAAAGCTTGTATCCCGTGCGGAATTTGTCAAATTTCTGATCGGCGCGATGGGGTATGGAGAAGTTGCGCGCTTACCCGGTATCTTTAAAGCGGGATTCAAGGATGATAAAGCCATATCGTCATATCTGATGGGTTATATTGCCATTGCCAAGGGAATCGGCATCATTCGCGGAGATCAGAACGGTCGGTTTAATCCTAATGACATTTCAACCCGCACCATGGCAGCCATCATGCTGTACAACTGCATGAGCAGGAAATAATGAATAACACCTAAACAAAATAAATCAGCCGGTTTTCAATAAAACCGGCTGATTTTCTTATTATCCGTTGGGGTTGTTCTGTTTTGTAATCCGGAGTCTGGCCATCGAGCGGGCGAGAGCCAGCTTGGAATGCCGGTATTCCTTCATACTTTGGTTTTGCCGCAGGCGTTCTTCGGCACGCATTCTTGCTTCCTCAGCGCGACGCAGATCAATCTCTTCCGGATTCTCGCATGCCTGAACATATACCAGGACGCCATCGTGCCGGACCTCCAAAAAGCCTTCAGAATTAAAGATTTCTTTTGTTTCATCAGCAGTCTTATAAACCAATGTGCCGACATTAAGCGGCATGACGACAGGAACATGGTCGGCTAAAAAAGTCATTTGACCATCCACTGTTGTAACTGTCAGAACTTCAACTTCGCCGTCATAAAACTGACGTTCCGGTGTTAATATGCTCAATTTGAACAATTTTGACATGATCAAGCCCTCATGTCTTTTGCTTTGTTATAGACATCATCGATATCGCCCACCATATAAAACGCAGATTCGGGAAGGCTGTCTGTCTCACCGCCGAGAATGACCTCAATCGAGCGGACTGTGTCCTTCAGCGGGACGTATTTACCTTTGTTGCCTGTGAATTGTTCGGCAACATTAAAGGGCTGAGATAAAAACTGCTGGATACGGCGGGCTCTGTACACCGCTTTGCGGTCATCTTCCGACAGCTCTTCCATTCCGAGGATGGCAATAATATCGCGAAGCTCTCGGTAACGGTTTAAGCAGGTGATGACACCCTGCGCCGCATTATAATGCGCCTGGCCAACAATCTGGGGGTCAAGGATACGGGAATTTGATTCCAGGGGGCTAACTGCCGGATAAATGCCGATTTCAGCGACTTGCCTTGACAGAACCGTGGTGGCGTCGAGATGAGAGAAAATTGTAGCCGGCGCCGGATCGGTCAGGTCGTCGGCGGGGACGTAGATCGCCTGAACCGATGTGATGGACCCGTTTTTTGTTGAGACGATGCGTTCCTCGAGGTTGCCGAGCTCATTTGACAGTGTCGGCTGATATCCGACGGCCGACGGCATTCTGCCAAGAAGCGCCGAAACCTCGTTGCCGGCTTGCACAAAGCGGAAGATATTGTCGATGAACAGCAGGACATCCATGTTCATTTCGTCGCGGAAATACTCTGCCATTGTCAGTCCCGTAAGACCGACGCGCATACGTGACCCGGGCGGTTCGTTCATTTGGCCGTACGCAAGCGCTGTCTTACTAATAGCCCCAGAAGCCCTCATATCCTCTATCAGCTCATTGCCCTCGCGGCTGCGCTCACCGACACCGGCAAAAACCGAATATCCGCCGTGCATCGTGGCGATGTTATAGATGAGCTCCATGATCAAAACGGTTTTACCGACACCCGCCCCGCCGAACAGGCCGATCTTACCGCCTTTTGAATATGGCGTGATCAGGTCTATAACTTTAATTCCCGTCTCTAAAAACTCCGTGACAGGCGTGAGATCGGTAAAAGCGGGCGGATTGCGGTGAATATGCCATTTTTGTGTTGTTTCAATTGGAGGCCCGTTGTCGATTGGACGCCCCAGTACGTCAACGACGCGGCCTAGAACCTCTTTGCCGACAGGCACCATGATGCTGTGACCGGTATTTGTAACGGTTATACCGCAGCTCAGACCGTCTGTTGCTTCAAGCGCGATACACCGGACATGGCCTGGGGCAACGTTGGCGGCAACCTCCATGTGGCGGCCGTCGGCTGTTACCAGAAGGTCGTTTATCTGCGGCTCGCTTCCGGCGTTTTCAAAACGTACATCAAGAACCGGGCCGGTTATCCTGATAAGTATTCCGTTATTATTAATCGCCAAATAGTATCATTCCTTTCCAGAGGGCATCCAGCCGGACGCCCTTGGGAATTTGTGCTCTGTCCTGCCTTGCTGGACTTCGGGTCGGAAGACCCGAAAGGCACAAAACCCGTTTGAAAGATTTATCTTTCAAACTTTACCTGTCTCCGTTTCTAAGGATTTCAGCGGCGCCTGTTATTTCGGCTATTTCATTTGTTATAGCGCTTTGCCGCGCCATATTATACCTTGTCCGCAGGTTCTTTAACATATCCTGCGCATTCGTTGTCGCGCTGTGCATGGCGTTCATTCTGGCAAAATGTTCGCTGGCGTAAGCCTGCACCATGACGCCAAACAGAAGTCCGAGTATATACTGCGGTATCAGCTTATCAAAAACCACCTGCGCTGAGGGGTGGTACATGATATCCGACAGTGTTTCAACACCGGATATATCACTGTAATCATCGAGCCGGATCGGCAGCAATCGTCGTACGACCGGTTTGTTTTTTGTCTCACCATAAAACGAGGTGTAGACAATTCGGATTTCATCGGTCTGGTCGCTGTCGAATAAACCAATAATATCACGAACAAGAACACGTGCACGTGACAATGTGGGGTCCTGAGCAAGTCCTAAAAACGCCACATCAGGGGTCATCGATCGGGCGTGAAAAAAGTCTTCAGCGGTGTTGCCTATTGTCATGATGGAGTGGTTCGGTTTCTCGTTGATCACTTCCAGCGCCCGCTGCAGCACGATGTGGTTATACGCACCGCAAAGTCCTTTGTCGCCAGAAATAACAATAAAAGTACAATGTCCGTTTTCAGGCGCTTCGTTTAAATAACGGTGTGTGACACCCTGCGAGGAGGTAAGGATTTCTTTCATGGTTTTTTGAACACTGTCAAAATAGCGCCTGTTTTGTTCTATGTGGCCCATGACACGTTTAATACGCGTCGACGAAACCATTTCCATTGCGCCGGTAATCTTTTTCGTCTGTTCAATGGCGGCAATATGATGGCGTATCTCAGTTGGACTCGCCATGTTGTTCACCGCTTTCTGTCTTAAACCGTCCGAAATAATGAATCAAATCCACCTTATCTCCTTCAGACAGCTGCCCTGTGGTGTCAATGCTGTTCATGACGGATTCGGCGTTTTCATGCAAATATTTCAGTAAAGCTGTTCTCGCTTCGTCGACTTCCCGCTTTTCGTAATTCGTAAAGACGCCGTTCGAAACGGCCAGCAGAACCGAGACCTGTTCGGAAAGAGAGAAGAGCAGATTCTGATGCTGTTTTAAGAGCTCCATCAAATGTTCGCCGTTTTTGAGCATCGCCGCTGTCGCCGTGTCGATATCAGCGCCGAACTGGGCAAACACAGCCATTTCGCGGTACTGCGCAACATCAAGCCGCAGACTGCCGGAAACCTCACGCATGGCTTTGTGCTGCGCAGCGCGGCCGACACGCGAGACGGAGAGCCCGACATTTAAGGCCGGGCGCATGCCCGCGTTAAAAAGTTCACTCTCAAGATATATCTGGCCGTCGGTAATTGAAATCACATTTGTCGGTATATATGCCGATATATCGCCGGCCATTGTTTCAACAATCGGCAGAGCCGTCATTGAACCGCCGCCCATTTCAGTATTGAGCTTCGCGGCGCGCTCCAAGAGACGGCTGTGCAAATAAAAAACGTCGCCGGGGTATGCTTCGCGCCCAGATGGCCTGCGAAGCAGCAGAGACATTGTTCGATAAGCGACAGCATGTTTCGACAGATCGTCGTAGACGATCAGAACGTCCTTGCCATTGAACATAAACTCTTCAGCCACCGCACATGCCGCATATGGCGCCATATACTGCAGGGCCGGCGTGTCGCTGCTGAAAGCCGCGACGACGACCGTGTTTTCAAGAGCGCCGCTTTCCTTGAGCGTATGCACCAGGCTCGAAACGTTGCTTGCTTTTTGGCCGATGGCACAGTACACGCAGTATACGCCCCGGCCGCGCTGGTTCATTATGGCCGAAAGGGCGATCGAGGTTTTGCCGGTCTGGCGGTCACCGATGATCAGCTCACGTTGTCCGCGCCCGATCGGGATCATACTATCTATGGAAAGGATGCCCGTTTCAAGCGGTGTGTTGACGGGAGAACGCTGCATAATCGTCGGTGCGGGATATTCGATCGGTCGGTACTTTTTAGGCGATAGTCCAAGTCCGTCAAGCGGACGGCCGACAGGATCGACGACGCGTCCCAACAGCGCTTCGCCGACGCCGATTTCGGCTACCTTTCCAGTCGGACGTACGACGCTGGAGGTCGATACTTTACCGCTCAGCAAAGCAGCGCCGACGCCGCCCAAATGCAGATCGAGCGTCAGCCCGTATGAACCGCCTTCAAACTCAAGAAGCTCCCCGTAGCGGCAGTTCGAAAGACCGTTTATTTGAACGATTGTATCGTTGTAGCTTTCAATCTCGCCATATTCGTAGATATTCTTATCGGGTTCAAATGTGGATAAACTCTGTTTTAAAAAAGCGCCGACAGTGGCAAAAGAAGATTCAACCATCGTTCTACCTCATTGGTTCATGCGGCGGTAAATGTCACTCAGCCGGGATGAAAAGCTGGTGTCGTAAACCTTTCCGTCGATCATGGCGATAAAGCCACCGATCAATTTCTCGTCGATAATAATGTCAAATTCCAGCGGTTTTCCGCAGAGCGCTGAAAACTCCTCGCGCACAGTGGCGACAGTT
This sequence comes from uncultured Eubacteriales bacterium, assembly GCA_942492735.1. Lineage (GTDB taxonomy): Bacteria > Bacillota > Clostridia > Oscillospirales > Oscillospiraceae > Sporobacter. The sequence continues at coordinate 887,479 of OW818648.1, read as the reverse complement.
GCCTCATCGCAGGATGGGGCGATCATCAAAACAGGCTTTTTCATTGCTGCCTCATCTCATGAAAAAATTCCTCTACCAACGTCTTGTTATCATCTGCTGTGACCTCGCGTTTGAGTATCCGTGCAGCAATATCGGTGGCCAGCTGCGCGACCTCGCCGCGCATTTGTTCCATCGCCCGCGCTTTTTCTTTTTCGATTTTTTCGCGTGCTTCGCCCATGATATTATCCGCCTGGGTGTGCGCGTCAGATATGATGGTCTTAGCGTCCAGCGTTGCTTTCGTCTGACTCCCGCGAATAATTTCATGACCCTGTTCAGCCGCGGCATCCAGCTGCTTCTTATACTCAAGCTTAAGTGCCGCCGCTTCATCGAGCCCGGCTTTGGCTTCATCGAGCTGCTTTTGGATACGTTCAGACCGTTCGGCAAGGAAGCGGTTGACCGGCTTAGTCAAAATCAACCGCAGCAACAAGAAGAGTACGATGATGTTGATAATATGAATAAGCAAATCGGTGGGGAATAACTCCATCATTGCCACCATCTTTCATTATTACATTGAGAAGAACATGAGCAGAGCCATAACCAGCCCATATATTGCGGTGGATTCCGTGAGCGCCAGGCCAAACAACAGCATTGTTGTAATTTTGCCTGAGGCCTCGGGCTGCCGGGCGACACCTTCAACGGCTTTTCCTGTCGCGATACCCATTCCTAATCCAGCTCCCATAGCCGGCAATAAACAAAGTGCGACGCCAATTGCTTCCATTAATAATTTCCTCCTACTCTGTTGCTTCATTGATAAAGGTTAGTGTTAGTGTAACGAATATATACGCTTGGATCAGGGGGTGAAAAACATTAAAATACAGACCCAGTACGCTGGGAATACCCAGGGCGTTGTGTCCAAGCGCCGAATAGAGCAGATCCATGACGATCATGCCGCCAAGCATATTACCGAAGAGCCGGAAAGCCAGTGAAACAGGAACAGCCAGATCGGTAATCAAGCGGATCGGGAGAATAGCGGGACTGGGACTTGCCAGCTGTTTGAATCTGCCAACGAGGCCCTTCTTGCTGAAGCCGAGCACATTAATCAGAATAAAAGTGATGAACGCGAGTGAAAAGGTAAGCGTCGCATCAGCAGTCGGTGTGCGAAGACCGAAGAGCTCCAGACCCGCGCAGCATATCAAATAAACTGCAACTGTGAAGATATAATCGCTCATTCCGCTGCCAAGCTTATGCGCGGTGCTGTGTGTGTAATTCTTGACCGCTTCAATGGATATCTCAAGAACGTTTTGAATGCCTGACGGGCGATCCTTCATATGTCTAATCACTGTAAAACGCAGGATCAGCGCCACAAGGATAATGAACGCCATGATATACCAGGTGTAAATAATTGTTGTGCTCAAATTCAGGCCGAAGAAATCGACGCGCGGCGGAAACATGCTCATCTCAAACTCTGCCTTTTCAGGAGCGCCGAAGACAAGACTCATCACGCGTGTCGCAAAAAGATATATGCCGATGACGATGATAATGGTCATACGCTTTTTTGCACTTTTCAGTTTTTTCCCCGGAGCCGGGTCGGCTTTTATTTTAGAAGTGATATGTTTGCGCCATAACAGGCCGGCTGCGGTAATAACAACCGCCGCGATCAGTAGGATCCAGTCAAGCATCGTTATTCCCCCGTCCTTTCGGTTTTCTGTTTTTTATGAAAATAGCCAGAGCGCCGATTAACAAAAACGATGTGATGCCGACGCCAGTCCACAGGATATCCTGTCTGCGCAGAAGAGCGACACCCAGAAGCGCGACAAGAGGGATAATTAATTGCAGCATGCCAAGAAGCATGCATTTTATGTCAACCCCCGAACTTGTGACACGCACGGTGAATTTGCGTAATATCCAGAACTGGAGACCTCCGAAAACGATGCCGATAAGGAATCCGATCAAACTCGCCGCTTCCTTTCTGTTTGGCAATTACCCATACAATAATCAGTATAAATCCGTGTGGTCAGAACAACATTTTGCGCATTTACATAATCCTCAATAAGGGTGTTCTGATGAAAGCTATTATACTCCATTAATATACGGATTGCTTTAGGACTTTTGACAAATAATCTTGATAATTATAGATCATATGCTGTATATATTTCGACATATTTGATAGTTTGCTCAAAACGCGTCTCAAACTTGTGCACTATCACAAAAACAAACAAAGGCGCCGCATTTAGAATACAGCGCCCTTCTATGTGCCATCATATAATCTTATTCTATTCGCGTGCCTTGTCCTGCGGCTGCAAAGAAACATAATGAATACAATTTCCGTGCTGCTCAATTACCGTTATTAATGCATTATAAGTCATCCATACGGTCGCGGTGGCATGCGCCTTCCGGCCCTTATACAAACGCACGATTTAACTACTTAAAATTTCATATTATTCTTGCTATCGGTTACTGCTGCTTAAACTTCTCATCGGCATATTCGGTCCACAGTGTATGAAATTCATCTTTGGGCACGCCGAGAATGGTATCGAAATCGGAATATGATTCAAGTAATGCCCGGATTTTTTCCCAGCCATATTCCTCGGCGAGAAAAGAAACGAGGGTGTAGGAGTAAGAGTAGCCGTTCAAGTCACTAAAAGACTGGTCGTACGCACTTAGGTCGTCGAGCGTCGGATAGCCGTATCGGCCAATCTCGCCGGGAATCTGACCGGATTCATATGCGGCGATACCCTCGGTGAGCCATCTTGGATATGTGCTATAGTCCGAATTGATATGAGATACCGAAACATGAGAAAATTCATGGACAAGGACCTTCATCATTTCGTCGTATGTATGCGTTTGCGCGTTGTTCGGCGAAACTAGATAAATACCGTCTTTTAACGTTGAACCGACGACCTGTTCCGATGCATCAGGTCTCCCAATAGCCTTGTGAAAATGCTCTAGATCGGGATATATGTATACCAGTGTCTTTTCCGATATTTCAACGCGCATATCCATTATGATGCGGCTATAGTTGTCCTCCAGTGTTTTGCCAATTTCGATGAGATAGGTGCTGTCGCTGTCATAGCTGCATATATCGAAGTGCGCTGTCAATAATTTGGCGATATCGATACCATCAGAGTTTGACGTAATCGTGACAGCGGGGGCGCTGCCAATTGTACCGATAGGACTGGTGTTTATTGTGGCCGGGGTACCGCAGCTTTGAGTGCAGGCGGTCAGCAGCAAGACGAGAACGAAAGCTCCGGCAATAACTAGAACCTTCTTCATAATAACCTCCGGGTAACGTCGTTTATTCGCGGGTTTTACGAAGAAACGGTTACTTCTGGCAGGTGGGACAATAGTAAACACTGCCGCCCATGTAGGCTTCTTTCTTAGGCGCTCCGCCGCATCTTGGGCAGGGGAACATATACGTATTCTTACTCATGATGGTCTGATATCCGCCCGGATTTCCGTACAAATCCTTTTCGACGTCACGGCCGCCTTGTTCGATCATGTTGGCAATGGTTGTTTTGATTGATGTAAACAGGGTGTCGATCTCAGAGTGCGTCAACGTCGCAATATCTCTTTTCGGGCTGATGGCGGCGTTAAACAGAATATCTTGAGCGACACCGTTGCCAATGCCGGGTATCCGCTGTTCTGTCGCCAGAAACGCTTTTGCAGAATGCTTCGGCTTCAGGGCGTCTGTCAAGAGCCCAGAAAAGTAGTCCATACTGAATTCTTCCGACAGGACGGACGGTTTCGTGCGGGCAACAGCGTCATAACTGTTGTCGATAACGCCCCGGTAGCCGTAAATACCGCCGTACATTTGAACGGAGACAACCAAATATGTTGCGTCATCGAACGATAAAAGAAGCTGATGCTTATTCGGCAGATCGTTCTCCTCGGCATAATACCGGAGGTTTACACCGTCACAGAACATAAAACCGCAGTCGTTTGAGAGCTTTATATGCAGCTTGCCGCCATAGGAGAAGGCCCCTTCCACTGTGGTGCTGGAAAATAGTGTGTCATATTCTGCAGGGTCGCCGTAATACCACGCAAATTTATGCGGTGAGGCATTTGCCGCGATATGGATGATTTTCTTTCCCTTAATTGTTCTGTCAAGCTGCTCGGCCAAGACAATTCCTTCCGGCAGTTCTAGCATTAAGAGCACCTTCTTTTATTCATTATATTTCTTGATATAGAAGTATTATCCAACAACACTGTCGGAAAGTCAAATAAAATACAGAGGCTCTATATTTGGAGTATAGAGCCTCTGCTTGAGTTTTCGCTTTACAATTCGGCATATCTTTTGAAATTGGTCTCTACGGTTATTTTCTGACGGCTCATATTGTTCTCTGTTTTCACATCAATTACCTGTGCGCGCTTTTTCCAAAGTGGCGATATCGAGTTTTTTCATTTTGAGCATAGCGGCGAATACGCGCCGGAGCTCCTCTTTGGAGGCATTTGACATCAGTGTTTCCATACTTTCCGGTACGATTTGCCATGAGACGCCAAACTGGTCCTTCACCCATCCACACTGCTCCGCCTCGGGCACAGAAGAAAGCTTGCCCCAAAAGTCATCAATCTCCTGCTGATTCTTACAGCTCACCATGAGTGAAAAGGCCTCATTAAAACCAAAGTCCACATCAAAGGCATTATCCATCGCCGAAAAATCATAGCAGGAAAGCTTGAAGGCGGCGTAATTCACCTTAGCTTTTGACGATTGCGCTTCACCGGGGCTATATTTGTTGATAGCGATTATTTCTGAGTTGGGGAATATTCCGGTGTAGTAGTGGATGGCTTCTTCAGCTCTCCCGTCGGCACCAGCAGAGAAAAGCAGGTTTGGCTTAATTTTTTGACCAGTCTGTGCGCTGTCCGTCAGGAGCAGTTGCCAGGATAAACCGTAACGATCCTGTATCCAGCCATACCGCTTGCTGAACGGATATTCGCCGAGGGGCATGAGCGCGGAGCCCCCTTCCGATAGGGCGTTCCATATTGTGTTCACTTCCTCTTCGGAATAGCAAGCGACCATCAGGGAGATAGATGTGTTGAATTTGAAATATGGGCCTGCGCTGATTGCCTCGAATTTTTGTCCAGCCAATTGAAAGCTGATGAGCTCCGAATCCCCCGATGGTGTGTCTTCGATGACAGTGACATTTAAGAGCCTGGAATCCTCAAATAGGCCGATATAAAACAGAGCGGCGTCCTTTGCCTCTTTGTCATACCATAAATGCGGGATTATTTTTTGCATATTAAGCCCTCCAATATTAAGTAGTTTGTACGATTAAGGTTTTTGCACGGATAATACTTAATATACAACATCTAATGTTGAATTATAGAGCAAATCTAAAAGATGATACAAAATCCTTCAAATTGCAGACAATATTCTCGCTTCAATTTGAAATATTTAGGGGATTTAATTGAAGAAAACGGATTGAAAGTCGATATTAATAGAAGGGAGCCTAAATTCTGTTAAAGCGAGGTGACTAAATGAGCATATTTTCTTTAATAACGATATTGGAAGTGTTGTGGATAAATACTTTTACGACATATAAAAGCTCTAAAAGGCGAAAGTCAAAATTTATCACTGCGCTCTTTGTCTGTGTTGTTTCGATCGCTGTTATCGCGGCGTCATTAGCGATTACACCAATAATGCCTGATAGCATTAACGGCAACGCCCTTTTTATGCTCTTAAGCTTTGTATTTTTGATACCATTGTATTATCTATTTGATAAACCCATGAAGCATTTGATAATAGTCATGTCTATATCCTTGATTTATGCAATGTTTGCGTTTGCGTTTTCCTTTCGATTGGTATCCATGTTTCAAACAGAGAAAGTCGGATTATTGGTTGTCATTGTCCAAACACTTTTAATCGCTTTGACGCTGCCTTACTATCGAAGCTTTGTGAACAATATATTAGTGAACATCATCAGAAATATAGATAGTAAAACAATCAACTCTCTTTTGGCTATCAGCTTGTTTTGGTTCTTTATCATTTTCCTGGCAAACTATATTTTTACTGAAGGCAATTCTTATTTCATTGATTACATATTACTCTTTGTCATCATCGTTAATACTGTATTGTCTTATAAGTTGTTTAATAAATTAGTATCTGTAAATATCAAGGCGAAAGAATTAAGTCAAATAACTAAAATTGATATGCTGACGCAATTGAAAAACCGTGAAAGCTTGTATGATGATATAAGTCATAAAATATACAGTAAGAGAGTTTTTTCGATTGTATTTTTGGATTTAGATAATTTCAAGTCGATTAATGACAAGTTTGGCCATGACGCGGGCGATCTATATCTGCTTGAGTTTGTTAAAGCGGCTAAAGCAATTCTACATAAAAGTGACGGCTTTTACCGGCTGCACGGAGATGAATTTGTTCTCCTGATCGATGGTCAGGAGATTGGTACCGTTTGTAAAGGCTTGGAGAAATTAAGATTTATGAATAAAACGAATGCGTTGTCGTTTAAAGGCTTGAGCTTCGGATACGCTTCTTATCCGACTGATAGTGATGCGCTGAGTGAATTATTGTATTTGGCGGATTTGAGAATGTATCAAAGAAAGAAAGAAAAGCACACGGGGTATATCATTTAGAATGCGTTATTAAGAAACACTTTATAGTAATTCTTTGGAGATAAGCCGAATTCTTTTCGGAAGGCTCTTTCAAAATTTGAATAATCACCAAACCCGCATAACGTACAAGTTTCTGTAACTTGGGCGCCTTTTTTTATTAACTGGGCTGATTTGATCAGTCTTTTTTTTAATATATAACGATGGACGGTATAGCCGGTTTGTTTCTTAAATTTGTGCATGAGATAATATTTGCTTATAAAATAAATCGCAGATAAATTATCAATGGATAACTCTTTATCAAGATTCGAATTGATATAGGCGATGATTTTGCCTATTCTTTCATCGTATTCTATATCTTTTACTGAAGAGTCGAGGCTATAGCCAAGAAAAAGCCTGTTAAGATAAATCATAAGCTGAAGGAATAATGAATTTTGAAGTAATCTTGCGCCGAAGCCCTCATCCTTCATGGACTTTTCAAAAGAGAAAATTGTGGGTTTAATGCCGCTGACGGATTCTTCATCAAGGCGCAACAGATTGTTTCTGGTTTCTGACGACAATTCGAAGCAGTTCGATAGATTGCTGTCCATATTGTGTTCCAAAAGAAATTTTGAGTTGACCCAAATGATAATTCTTTCATATGTTTCTTCGGGTGAAACGACAGCCTGATGCAGGTCTCCCTGACTGACAAATAGAACGTCCCAGGGCTTGAGCTTGTAAACCTTACCCTCAATGCGATATGTAACAGCCCCGGACAAAAATATGATGATTTTATTGAAATCGTGATAGTGAAATTCGAATTCCAAATCCTGTTTATCCCTGAGATGAAAAAATCTGAAATCCTCGTTAAGATAGCCTCTTTTTATCCTTATTTCAATGTCTTCTCGTTCCATAAACTCCCCCCTCGTTTTTTTATACCGCAACAGAGCACTTTTTGCAATGTTTTGAGCACGAATTCCTGTAAACAATGTATAAATTTTTAATATAATACAAACAGATCAAATGCATGAGGAGGGTTAATATGCAAGTTCAGGGAGTCTGGCTGCCGGTCGTCACGCCGTTTATTAACGATGAAGTGGACTTTAAGTCCTATAAAAAACTGATCGATTATTATATTGATAAAAAGATAGACGGTATTATTCCGCTGGGAACAACGGGAGAAAGCCCGGTCATTGAGGAATACGAATTTGAAAAGATCATCGAAAAGACGATGGAGTATGTCGATGGAAGAATCCCGATTATAATTGGCGCGGGAGGAAATTATACGAAAAAATTAATCAAGCGATTTAAAATCATTGAGAAGCACAACGCCGACGGTGTACTGTCGGTCAGCCCGTATTACAATAGGCCGGACCAAAGAGGAATATTTGAGCATTTTCGCAGTATAGCGGAGTCCACCAGCCTTGATATCCTTGTCTATAATATTCCTTATCGAACAGGCAGAAACATTGAAAATGAAACAATATACAAGCTCGCTGAAATTAAGAACATCATCGGCCTGAAGGATTCGTGCGGTGATATAAAGCAGACGATGATGTTATTGCAGAACCCGCCGCCCGATTTTTCCATTATGACAGGTGAAGATATCCTTTTCTATTCGACGCTTTTACTCGGCGGGGCGGGAGGAATACTTGCGTCGGCGCATTTGAAGACCGATGAATTTATTACTGTATACAACAAAATACAAGCGAATGATCACCAAGGGGCGTTATCAATATGGAAGAACCTTCTAAAGCTGATCCCGCTGTTATTCGAAGAACCGAATCCGGCGCCGCTCAAGTATTGTCTGCGTAAAATGGCGTGTATCGATTCGCCCGAAACAAGACTGCCGATTATGAACATCACCTCAAGCCTTCAAAATAAACTCGATACTGCGCTGAGTTTTAATACATAAAGAGCAGATTATGCTTATAATATGTCAAGCATTTTAGAATACCTTTGGCAACATAGCGGTAATTGATAGTTGTGCTCAATACAATTCTCCAGAAATAAAAAATGAATATGATGTTATGAAAACTATCGAAGATATTGTCAATAAAATTGTGGGTACTTAATAACAAAGGTAAGGAGATACTGATTATTAGTTAGTATCTCTTTTCTTTTTAAGGGTATATTATTAGGGTATATTTTTAAGTACTAATTTAAGGAGGCGATGCCCATGACTAACGACAGAAAACCCAATAGATTAGTCCATGAGAAATCCCCCTATCTGCTTCAGCACGCCCATAACCCCGTGAATTGGTACCCGTGGGGCGATGATGCCTTTGAAAAAGCACAAGCACAAGACAAGCCCATCTTCCTATCAATCGGTTACTCCACTTGTCACTGGTGCCGCACCATATGAAATAAACTCTACTACATTCCTCTTTTCATTAGCATTATACGCCAAAAAAATATAGCGAGAGAGCTGGTTAATTACCTCTCTCTCGTTTTTCATGCCCCCACGGCAACCTTAACCGATTAGCAAGCCACCACCGCCATAACCAGTAGCTCTAGGCCGAGCCCAGCACAAACCCAATCTCGCCTTTTCGACGCCGCCGCCAACCCAAAAGACAGGCGCCTGTTACCGGCCCCCAAGTCCGCCACCCTTGCCCGCGCCACTTCAACGCCAAGGACCTCCTGCCGTTATGAAACCAACATTATCAATAGTCACACATCCCAATTCTAACATCAAATCCATTTATACCGGGCTGATTCCTGGCCACGCCCTGGCTTGACCCATACATGTCGGCGCCCAAGTTGGTTAAAGCGAACTTGGGCCCATCCGATTGTTGACCCCGCCAATTTTAAAAAAAGTGGACAATAAACATCTCATTGTTATTAGAGCTATATATGGCTACGCGGTGCACCTTGTTGTTTGTTCCCGACAGCTTGCGCTGTCTAGCTTTGTTTTTCAACGGTGATAATCAAATTAGCGGTTGGCGTAAACAAATTCTACGGTTGCAATCAAAATCAGCGGTTGATGAAAAAAGCGGCAGAGCCGCCTTTTTAAATGCAATTGAACACATTGCCATGCAAAACCCCAAGTGCAATGAAGGCCATCGGGTGCGGCAGGTACCGACAGTCCCCCGTAAGGGCTACGACCGATTTGATTGCGTTTTATCCGACAGCCCAATACCGCTAGGTGAGCCACGAGTTCGGCCGGCGGCGGCGAACGGCGTTACAGTTGATGAGCTTTCATAAAAAAGAGAGAGCCAGGTAGATAACTACCTGGCCGCTGTTTTCTATGAAGCTTTATCTTTGACCAATTTGTAAAATGTCGTGCGCTTCAGCCCAAGCCTTGCCATAGCTTCCTTCGCTGTAATCTGGCCCTGTTCCCATTTTCCCTTCACCTGATAAAAGTCATCGGGCGGCGTTACTGTAGGCCGCCCAAACTTAACTCCCTTAGCCCGCGCAATCCTGATACCATCAGACTGCCTGGACCGAATCCTGTCTCTCTCTCGGGCCGCGGTATACGCCAAGAGCTCAAATACGATATTTGAAATCAGCATTCTTTCCAAATCCGACTTGCTTCCCAAGCTCAACAGGGGGCTGTCAATGATTATGAGGCAGATGCCCTCCGACGTCAGCCGGCGCCACTCCTCCTTTATGCCCTCATAGTCGCGCCCCAGGCGGTCCAATTCCTTGATAATTAAGTAGTCTCCCCGCCGAAGAAGGGATTGGGCGAGAAATTGATATCCCGGCCGGTCAAAGGTCTTCCCAGAGATTTTGTCGGTGATGATGTCTCGGTCGCTGAGTTCCAGGTTATTCTCCTCAGCATATTTCTTAATTGCCTCAAGCTGGCGAGCGAGGTTCTGTTCTGTTGATGATACTCGCGCATATCCATAAACCTTGAAAGTTTGCATTTCAAATGCTCCTTTGTTGTTATCTCGGTTTATTATAGATTTCAGCGTTTGTAAATATCATCTCTTAAACGAATATGTTCGGATAATGAACTTGAGAATTATCGAATCGAAATATGTCGAGAAAAGAAAAGTCGTTAAGGTATACCTTTCCGGACATAAGCCGTTTAGAATATTTCACCGTAGTATTTTCCTTCATTTTTCTTTGCCTGCTGAATAATGAGGTAATCGAAGTGGTTAGTGACGGTAAGGTCTTGGGTTTTCTTGTATTAGAATACGTTATCAAGGGGAATGTACCATATCACAAGTGTGTTTGGTGACATTACCACGGTTGATTGTGTGCAACCAACGATTTTATTTTTATATGTGATTCCTTGCAGTTTGCTTATAATGTTCGTTTCTTGCCAATCGCAACATAATGACATGAAAGCCCAATTAAATCAGGATTACTTTCTGTTACTCGTATGTATTTTAGCAAGAGTTCTTTCCTTCGTTCATCACTTAAGAAGTGATTCACATCAAGAATATTTGCAAAGCTTTCGACAGCAATTAATGTTACATCAATAAAACCAGCCTCTTCCATCTCTTTGACGATTTCGTCGGGTGTATGAAAATATGCAGTTGTGAAATATGGAGTGTCACCCGGTGAATGTTTTCCGCTAAATATTTCTTCATCCATAATCTTAACAAATTTTTCATCATCAATTGCAGATTCCCGAAACCCATCTATTAAATTGACATATCTCGAAATAACTTCACAAATTGCTACACCGCCATCCTTTAAAACCCGCAGTGCTTCTAACAAACAAAGCATTCTCTCCTGTTTTTCTTGCAAATGATAAAGTGGTCCCATTTCAAGTACAAGGTCATATTGTTCATTAGAATATGGCAAGTGCCTTGCATCCCCACAGGTAAATGTTGATAATTTTAAATTATATTTTTTGCCATTTTCTTTTGCTTGTTCGATATGTGACAATGTGTAGTCCAACAAATGAACATTGTGATTCATTTGAGCGAGCCAATAGGAGAAAACCCCAGTTGCTCCTCCGATATCAGCAATCTCCATTTTCCCATAACTTAAATAGCGTGAAATTATTTCTTTGCATCTTAAAAACTCAAGTGGATTACGAGACATACGTTCATCTTCGTTGTACTTGTTTTGATAGAACTCTTCTATTTCAGGATACTTATTCTCCACGGTTTCCACCCTCCACTAATATAAATACTATTCATTGAAGAAGTTTCTATAGGACGTCCAAAATCAAGTGTATTAGGATACGTTATCACGGTCTTGTTTGTGTAACCAAGGATACTATTTTTTACTTTTCATTCCGTACCTGTATGCTTATTAGTGGAAGTTAGAAATATATTCCTCATTCCTCGCGAGTAGGTTGTTCCAATGCAACGACATTCCAACTCACACCAAATTTGTCCGTTACAGCGGCATGGAACACGCTGTAAAAAGTTTCTGTTGGTGGGAGCGTAACCGTACCGCCTGCACAAAGGGCATCAAAAACAATAGCCGCTTCTTTACCTGTGGATATAGTAGCGGATAGCTTAATGCTTTCACCCTTGGCATATGATGTCGCTTCATCAGCGAACCAAATGTTTGTACCACAGACCTCCATTTCGCCGTGCATTACCCATGTTCGTAGCAATTCTGGGGAAGTCTTTGACCCCTCTGGCATATAATCTCCATAATTCATGACTTTTGGTTCACCACAGGAAAAAACCGAGCGATAAAAATTCAATGCCTCTTGGCAGTCACCGTTAAATACAAGATAAGGTGTAATCATAACAAAATTATCCTCCGAAAATATAAATACTGTTCATTGAAGAGAATTATAACGCCTCTCCTTGAGGTCAATACAAAAGTATGTTAGGAGACATTACCATGGGAGATAAGATTCTTATTTAGTAATGATATATAAGTTTCTTTAAAATATGCAAACATGAGCTTGGGTCGTTTACTTCTTTCAAAAGAAACATTATTTTACTCTTCGAATCATCAAAAGATGCCTCATCTAACATTCCGCACCCAACAATCTTTCCGTCTGGATGAAAATGCTTATATAATCTTTGAATCCTATCATTTTTATCTAGCATTAAAGATTCTCCTCTTTGTGGTACTGTTTCAAGTGTACTAGGTGACATTACCACTGCTGATTATGTGACTCTGATTGTTTTGCCCTTTCGTAGAATCGGAACTTATCTGTTTTATTGATTCAATCATGTCGTTTTTCAACAACGGATTTGAAACAATAGAATCAGTGATACATAGAAGATAAAACTGGCTATACTTCTCATCGAGAATCATATGCAATACTCCTTAAATTTCTTGCCGCTTCCATTCACGGGCGCTGTTTTTTCAGACGAACGGAAACTGAGCATTTATTGGCGAGAAAGTGTGCACATTGTGGCGAAAAAGTGGGCAGATAATTTTACAATTCATACCCCTGAGATGTCGTCTATGTGGAACTTAACTAGATGATGTAGAAAGTTTTGAAAAACATCCTAGTTCTATTTAGGCACGCTCCATAATAGATAAGAGTTTGCTACTTTCTTGCGCAATCACTGCATAAACCTTTGTTCGGGCCCCCAAAACCGTAACTCGCCATGACGCCTGTGTGTTTCACTTCGCCGCAACGTGTGCAAATACACCAGCGAGTCCCAAAGCTGTCATATGTCGGGTTACCCCCATTAGCATCAAAGGTTTGAATTACTTCGCTATATCCAGATTCATAATTGGCTTGATTAATGTGAGTGCGGCGCCGCGCCTCGATTCTAGCTTTATCAGCCGCCAACTGCCGCTTTGTTGTAGCAAGCGACTTTTCTTGCTCGCGGCGCCTCTGCTCAGCTTCAAATTTGGCACGTTCTCTTCTTTTTTGTTCTTGTATTTCCTGCTCATTATGGCTAATTGTGTCCCGCATCCGCTCTATTCGGACATGCTCCGGTATTGCGAGGTCTGAATAATGAACAACGCCCGATTTCGCCAGGCATCGGCAGGATGGGCTTATTTCAAAGCAGTATTCGCAACCGACACAATCGTCCCATCTTACCGCGTACTTGCCCTTATAGTAGTCTTTATGGGCAGAGCACAAATATCCACCGCCATATGGTTCTGCGTAAAAAGCCTTGTCCTCAAACTTCTTATGAGCTTCCTCAATTCTACGGTTGTATATCCACTTGCTATGCTCGTTAGCCGTGAGTAGGAGCTCTTCAAGCGTAGAGCTGTCATAATCATCGGATTTATCGATATGAGGTAACTGAATGAGGAGGCATGCCATACCATGCTCTTTAGCCCACTTGGCTAGAACCTCCTCGTCTGGCTGTGCGTAATACCCTCCGAATTCCAATATAACCCTCAGTTTTGCACCGCTATTCAGTAGAATTAGCTCGGGCGGATATTGGCGTGGTTCACAGTGAAATTCAAGACTATCGATATCAATGACATTATTTCTCTTGATAATTTCCGATTCCTTGTTTGAGTTAAAACGTAATATTGCTTCAGGAATATAAAGTATCTGTTTTTTAGCAAGTATGGATTCTACCGCTTTATAAACGGATACTTCGTATGCATAAAGGCATTCGTAATTTGAGATATGGGCGAAGTGATGCCTTCGCCTGGAGCCTTTACGAGCCTCCAGTTGCTCACCACAAGCAACGCATTTGCACTGACAGGCCAGGCCACTCTCCACACTACTGATGTGAACACATTCGCCTGAGGGCACGCTTATTCCCCAGTAGATGTTCCCGGTCTTTTTTTTCTTAATATTATTTTTCTCATCCATTAATACGCCCTCATTCGGTTTAATGTTTTCTTTATATGTTTTTATCAACATCAATACTAGGAGGGTACAATAGGTAAATACGATTTAGATTCTTAAAACGGAAGCTCACCGTCATCATCTTCGAGCTCTTGAAATTCTGCCAAATTTCCAGACCCGTTAATAATATTCACAACAACATTATAGAATTGAGGAAGATAATCCTTCCACTTTTTCTGGATTTCATTAAATAGCGATAAGGCGGATTCTAAATTTTCCATCGGTATGGGAACGCCGTTTATTATTCCGGAATGAGGAGCAAACACTTTATCGCTTGGCAACGCCTTCTCAAAAATATTATCTGATATAAGCTGTTTCAAGCCTCCAAAAACGCTCTCCACAACTTCAGAATCTACCATCTTCGTAAGCGTGAATGCTTTATCCATTTGTAAATTGCCCCAGTAATCCTCGCCTTCTACCCAGCATAGTGAATAAATTGTTCGATTAATCCGCTCCCGCATTTGACTTGAATCTGGTAATGGTTGTTCTATCTTTGGGGCAGTATCACCCTCGGATTCTTTAGGCGCAAGAAGCTTTGCGTAAAATCCATTTTCCAATATTTCTATATTTTTACCTGTGCGCTCGTTGAACTCAGCCGCGAGGCGCTCAGAGGCTTTTAAGAAGCCCCCGTCGTTTGTTAAAAAAACAACATCATTTTCACCGTTGTCTTTAAAGTATTCGAGTATGCTGAGCCAGATTAACGTGTCTTTAAAACCCTTATCGCTTTTCGCCTCAACAACAAATGGCGGTATCTTTTTATTTGCTCTGTCTAATGCTGTTTCAAGTATAGATTTGCTTGCATTGAAAGGGATAATATGATTTGGTAATGCCGCCTCATATTTAGTTTGGACCATTTTACGGAGTTTTGCTAGCTCTTTACTGCAATCAATACTGACTTTTATTGAGATAAGATAGTCATAATCGGTTATGAACTTGTTAAATTGGTCAAGTTTTTCTAAAAAGTCTCTGCATTGTTGCTCTTTTCTTTCATCGACTGAAATTTGCGTTAAGTAAACATTGTAGATTTCTCTGAGATTCTTCAGCATATCTCCGAACCGTGGAAGCTCCGCAATAACGAAATTTGTATCAAGGACGATAGCTTTTTTCTTTTCCATAAACTCCCCCCTGTGACCGAAACTAATGTTATGCCCTTACTTACATATTAACACAACTTGGAAATTTGTGTCCAGCATGACTAAGAATGAAAATTCGGAGTTACAAAGGTATTATGAAATAGGTTTGCATAATGCTAATATAGAATCCATGCAGAAATTAGAGGGTTTATTTTTGAAAATAGTAAGGCCGCCTTACATGGCGGCCTTTGTCAAACTTATATTTTACATGCTAACCTTTGCAGTTCTTTGTCAAGCCTTAAAATTGCACACTTCCTTGCCAACCCAGGCCGTGGACTATTCTTAAGAACCTTATGAATTAAAATTGCTTCAGCCTCAAAGCTAATCAGAAGAATCAAGTCCACAGTATCATCGAAATGAATAAAAAATTTATCTCTGTTCAGTAACATTTCATTTGGCAAATTTAGTAAGGATGTTAGCAATTTTTGCTCATCTAACTTATTTTGTTTAATATCCTTATCAACAGTTGTCGATATTTTTATTGAAAAATAGACGCCGCCACCCATAACTAGTTGAAACGTGTTTTCGCCTTATGAGATTTCTTCAAAATATGTATTCATGTTCATCACAGAATCGTGTACAATTTGATAACGTAGACGGCGGGGACACATAAAACAAGAACAAATAGGTCGCCGCAGATTTCAACAATAAGATTCTGTATGAACTTTTTTGTTTTTTCTTTCATTGCATTACTTCCGTTCTCAAGTTATCTCTGTAAAACAAACCGCTCTCAACGTCTGGCAGAGGTCGGCGACAAAACCCATTTCGGCTATTTTCAGTGTTGTTGAAGCCTCAGATTTTAAAATCTGGCGCATAGCTTCAACAACAAGTTTTCGTTCTTTTGTCTTTATGTTATCAAGCTTTTGCTCGATTTCGGAATTACTTAAGACATTGCACCTTGAAGCGCATAGCGGGCAAATTGGTTTTCTCATATTCTTTCTCCTATATACACATTATAACACGAAATACTATATAAATCAATATAGTAGTATATTGATTTATATAGTACGCGAATGTATAATACCTTGAAGAATGATTGGGTGGTGCGATAAGTGGTCATTATCAAGCTTTATGAGCTCCTAAAGAGTAAAGGTCTGACGATTTACTGGTTGAGTCAACAGACGGGTATCAGCCAGAATAACCTTGCCGATTTCGCACGGGCTAAGCGAACATCTATTAATGTCCGCTATATTGACGCCATCTGCGACACTCTCAATTGCCGCATTGAAGACCTGTTGGAACACGTTAAAAACGATTTGCCTTCAGATTAAGCTAAGTGAGGATGCGGAGCTTAATGGGATTTCTCTGGCACGAATTAGTTGACAGCATAGCGGACCAGACGCCGAGTTACGAAAAAGAAACGCCTGCTATTAGCAAGCGTTCTGGTTGATTTTCGATTACCTCTTGATTACCTTTTTAATCATTTTGTCTTTCCCGCCTTTATTATAGAGCTTCCTAGTCACGATTTCGAGGCAGTCTTCCGTTAAATTAAAAATAAAGCCTTCTTGCCAGCCCTCTAAGCCTTCGAGTTGATGGTCGACAAGAACGATTCTTTTTTGCCCGTCAATCTCCATAATGTTAGCTGAATTGTTCTCGGCGTCCTCACTATACTTTTCATATTCATCCTTGTTATATCGCTCAACAGACTCGATGCTATTTGCCACAAAAAGCTTCTGAAGGTTTCTGGCATCAGAGCAATACAAAAGAAGTTGTGCCTCCTCGTACGTTACTACTTCACGCGGTTGCGGTTGCTTCTCCCATTGGATTAGGGAGAACAGCTCCTTTAGCCGCTCATTTGAGCGTAGTTTCAAAATTGCCTCGTAGAACTGAGCCATATCGACTCTAAATACATAAGAATCAGGCTCTTTACTGTCAAAGCACAATTCGCTAGCCGGTGATATATGTAAGATAATATTTCCGCCTTGGTCTAATGTTTTAACCCCAACTAAATGATGCATTTCACTTTCTCCCATCTTTTAACTGTTAATGATACTTCATAAAGCTCCTGTTTTCTTAATAACCGTATATCATATTCAGTTTTGGTCCGGATATAAATCGAGGGTCTCCATTTCTGAGATTGGCCCAACAAAAAGGAGCGCCTGTCGTTACTTGACAAGCGCTCTTTTTATAACTAATGCCAGCTCTTCTCTAAAATCTGTTTCCATATGAGGCTTAGGAACTATTTAGCCCAATCGTAGCGGTTTTAAAAAAATTGCCGCGCAATTTCTACATAAAATCCGTTTATCTTCTTTATCAAAGGAGAACATCAGCGCCGACCGAATTTGAAAGCTCCCGGCACCAAGTGAGCTTGAGGGCCAAAAAGAAATGTGTACTATTGCATTAAAAAACATTTCCTATTGCCGCAAAATTTTTACTGAAACCGTTTTTTTGACTTCAGCCGCAGAATAAATTCACTGCTATATATAGGTTTATGTTCTCCGAAAGTCGTTTTGAGGCTCAAACGCTTGCAATTGAAGGAAAAACCGGCGCTATGAATACGCAATTCGCACTCAACTTCAGTCGATGTAAAATAGCATTTTGTTGCTTTCATAACAGCAACATTTCTCCCTGCATCGCCGTTAATCCGGCGCCATCACCGGGCATCATTTCAGGGGGTCTATAGCCCCTCAGACCCCCCTCATATGCTCCGAGGTTAGGAAGAAGAATAGGAGACGGGCTGAGCTAACACTTTACCACGCTCAACTCAGGCGTCTCGTATTCGGCATATTGGGAAATATAGTATTCGTATCTTTCAGTAAGGGTGAGCCTTGCATTGTCACTTACAACCCTATAGTTTTCTACTATGTCATACAGCGGCTCTCTCATGTAATCAGTTCCTCTCTTTGACTTGTTTCACCAGCATTTCTTTGATTCTGGTGTTTCTGGCGATGTTATCGCTCTTGGCGACGGCCTCGTCCAGCACTTCCTTCTGACCGACCATGACAACCCGTTCTTTCGCCCTTGTCCACGCTGTATAGACGAGATTCTTATCAAACCAATTCTTCTGTGACATGTGCATCGGCATGAATACAATTGGGAACTCAGAGCCTTGTGCTTTATGAACCGTTAAGGCATACGCCAATGAAAGTTCACCGGAAGACTGGCGGTCATAAGCGATTTCTTTGTCACCGAAGTCAACAGTAAAACAGTGCTCGCTATTCTTATCATAAAAGAAGTTTTTAATTACGCCTACCTCACTATTGAAAACCCCTCTATCGTAATTGTTTTTTGTCTGAATGACCTTGTCACCGACACGAAAGCTCGTGCTTCCTACCCTCAATTCGCAACCTCCACTCTTAAGCGGGTTGAATTTCCTTTGAATTGCTCCGTTTAGTACCGAGACGCCCAAGTCCCCCTTATTTGTCGGGCACAGGACCTGGATAGCAGTCATGCTATAACCGTATTTTTCAATCCACCGCTTGATACTCTCAAGAATAGTCAGACGAATTCGGAACTCGTCCTTTTCCTCGATAAAGTAAAAGTCGTTCTTGGTATTATCAAACAATATACCGTCAACATCCGTTGTTTTCTTCGCGGCAAGCACCTTATGAGAATTGCTGACAATCTGGCTTTCCTTAATAAAGAGCGTAAGATTCTATTTGGAACCATTTATTGCCCAATAGAGTTTTCCGGTGATACTGCACACCAACAGGACCATACAGTTAGATTCATGGGGGAATATCCATGTGACCAGTTTGGCACCGAAAACAAGACGTTTGTGAATAGCCCTCAGGAAAATGTGTTGACACCCGATATAGTAGGCTCGTTTTATTTCTCATCTAAGCCAGAATCCGGGAATTACAAAGATTTCTACGACAAAATGACCCGATACATAAATTTACTGTCTGCGCCAGCTAAATCGATTGACCCAAGCGTTTCTGCGCAAAATTTTGATTATAAAGAGTACTCTGATGATAACGTATTCAAATATCCTGATACAAATTCAGCGAGAGCATGTATCACTTGCATATCAGATAAAATTAAAAATCAAAAAATAGCAATTATTGGCTTGGGTGGTACGGGTTCATATTTACTCGATTTTGTTAGTAAAACACCTGTAAAGCAGATTTCATTATTCGATGGCGATTTGTTGCTTAACCATAATGCTTTTAGAAGCCCTGGCGCCATTTCAATAGAGGAACTCAATACAAGGCCAAGTAAAGTATCATATTTTAAGCGCAAATATGATGCCTTCAGAGATGGCTTGGTGGAACATGAAGTATTTATTAATGAAACAAATTTAGAGCTACTTGATGGACACGACTTTATTTTTCTAGCGATAGATAAAGCAAAATCAAAAAAAGCAATCATTGAATATTTACAGGCAGTGAAAATCCCCTTCGTAGATTGTGGTATGGGATTGTCTGTTGTGAATGGTTCATTGAGAGGGCAAATCAGGAAAACGCTAGTAACCCCTGAGAATAATTCAAAAGTAAATAGAATCCAACAAGAAAAGACGGATGATGACAACATATATTCCCAGAACATTCAAATTGCAGAGTTGAATGCGCTAAATGCCGTTCTCGGTGTAATCACATGGAAAAAACTATTTGGATTTTATCTACCGACAGAAATTCCGTACAATACAAGTTTTATTCTTGATGAAGAGAAGATTGCAAATGAAACATAAATTTGTTGAGTATATTCCGAAGACAATCGAGGAGAATACGCTTTATATTTCTATCGAATATAATGTCGCAAAACATAAATGTCCTTGTGGATGTGGTTCTGAGATTGTTACTTCATTATCGCCGGCAAGATGGAAGTTGACTTATGACGGCGAGACCGTATCTTTAAACCCGTCAATCGGAAACTGGAGCCATGCATGTAAATCTCATTACTTTATCACTAATGATGAAGTTGTATGGGCAGGGCGAATATCTCAACGACAAATTGATGAGGTGGTTCAAATTGACAGGGCGGCAATTGAACAACATGTTAATAAAACTAAACCTATAGGCCTATTTGAAAGGATTAAGCGTTTATTTAAATAGAGTAACGCACCAATACCCCGTTTCGAATATCTAATGAAATCTAAACGATTTCATCAACGCAGGACCAAATCATAGATTCGATGGATTATGGATTAATGAATTACTTGTTTGCTCAAGTTATCCAAAAGCACCTGAAAAATTCAGGTGCTTTTTAACTGATTAACATAGCAACGCGTAAGACGTAATAGTTTGCTTGACTAATATGCCTAGACGAAATTAAACTAGATTTACGAAGCAAATTTACACAGGAGGTTAGAAATGGTCGAACGAGTCGAGTACCTAATAGGCGACGTTGCAATCTACCTTAGAAAATCGAGGGGGGACGTCGATAAAGACCTTGAAGCCCATAAGAGGGAGTTAGTTAGTCTTTGCAGGAGCATGAAAGTCTCATATAAGATTTATCAGGAGATTGGTTCGTCTGATAGTATTGATGACCGACCTGAGTTTAGCCGGTTGCTTAATGATATTAAGCTCGAATTATACGATGCTATCGTCGTGATGGACATTGACAGAATTGGGAGGGGAGATGAAGAAGACTGGGGGCGAATTGAAAAAATAATCCGAGCCCATGAGGTGTTTATAATAACCCCCGACAAAATTTACAACCTCAGGGACGACAATGACGAAATTCAACTTGAGGTCAAAAAATTCCTTGCACGTATCGAATACAAGATGACCACCAAAAGACTTCATCGTGGGAAAGTCCGCCGCGCAAAGGAATTGGGGGAATGGACAAATGGGAGCCCGCCGTTTCCTTATGTTTACAACAGAGATACAAGGAGCTTGGAAATTGACCCAGAAAAGCAAAAGGTATATGACCTGATTAAGATTCGAGCGCTTACTGGTTTGTCGGCCGAAGCTATAGCTTGGGAGCTAAATTCTCTTGGCTATAGTAGTCCTGGCGGAAAGAATTGGTCCTCAACTGCAGTATATAGGCTCCTTTTCGACAAGACCCATCTCGGGAAAATAGTCTTTGGGAAGCAAAAAGGTAGCGGACACAAAAATCGCAAACATAAGGCATATCAGAAGATTGCGGAGGATAAGTGGTTTGTTGTTCAGGGCAAGCATACTGCGATTAAGACACAGGATGAGCACGACAGAATCGTCGAGTTGTTTGCGAAGAGAAAAAAAATACCCAAAGCCGCTCGAAGTGGGGCGAAGGAGTTCTCCGGACTTGTTTATTGCGGGAAATGCGGTTGCTCGATGCAATTCACCGAAAACGGTACGTCGGGAGAAATATATGTGAAGAAATGTCAAAAGACAGACTCCTTAGGCCACCATTGTGGTAATAGAGGGGTAAATATTAGACTTCTTGAAGTGGCCATTTTTGATGAGCTTCAAAAGCGCCAAGCTGAGTTGGAAAACAAAAATTTTGACGTATTAAAGACAGAATTAATAGTGCTGAAGGATGACATTGCTGAGATGCGAAAAAGAATCTAATTTGAAAAAGCGGCGCTTGATGTCATCCAGACCCAATCAGAAGAGAAGAGAATTACTGAGGAGCGTTATTTAGAGCGAAAAGCATTCCGCGAGGGCAATATTGAAAAGTTACTACATGAAATTAAAGAGCTCGAAGAAAGGTGTGCTAAGCGGCAATGTGCGACCGATGAGAAACGGTTGCATAACATTGGGGAGTTTTATAAGCTCTGGAAAAATGCGGATTCAGTTCAAGAGAAGAACGCGTATCTAAGGAGCATCATTGATAAAATATCTTACGTCAGGGAACAATGTGAAAAAGACTCTGAACAAGTGAAGGTTATGGTAAATTTTCCTTCGGCGTATAGTGTTTCAAAAGTAGCTTAATAGCCAGAAAATGAAAAGAGGGAATAGCGTGAGCCATTCCGGTGAAAAAAGAGCCAATCGACTTATCAATGAAAAGTCTCCATACCTCCTCCAGCATGCCTACAATCCCGTGGATTGGTTCGCTTGGGGGGAAGAGGCTTTTGAGCAGGCAAAACGGGAAGACAAGCCTGTTTTTCTTAGTGTAGGTTATAGTACGTGCCATTGGTGCCATGTGATGGAGCGGGAGTCGTTTGAGGATGATGAGGTGGCGGAGTATTTGAACGCGCATTTTGTCGCGATTAAGGTGGACAAGGAGGAGCGGCCGGATATTGACGCGGTTTATATGCAGGTGTGCCAGGCGCTGACCGGGTCGGGAGGCTGGCCGCTGACGCTGTTTCTGACACCCGACAAGAATGCATTTTTTGCCGGAACATATTTTCCGAAAACCTCACGGTATGGGACGAACGGGCTTATGGAAGTGCTGGCCTCCGTGTCAAAGCTGTGGAAAACAAGCAGAGAAAAGCTTGTGCGGCAGGGGAATGAAATCGTCAGGCGGCTCGGGCAAAATGTAAAAAGTACCGACGACAGGATCACAAAAAACGATTTTCATACGGCTTATGAAACGTTCCGGCGCAGCTTTGATGACAGAAACGGCGGGTTCGGGCGGGCACCGAAATTCCCCACGCCGCACAATGTCATGTTCCTGCTGCGCCACTCGGTTTTTGAAAACCGCAAAGAAGCGCTCGACATGGCGCTCTTGACGCTCCGGCAGATGTACCGCGGCGGCATATTCGACCATATCGGCGGCGGCT
Organism: uncultured Eubacteriales bacterium; assembly: GCA_942492735.1. Taxonomy (GTDB): domain Bacteria; phylum Bacillota; class Clostridia; order Oscillospirales; family Oscillospiraceae; genus Sporobacter. The sequence continues at coordinate 864,543 of OW818648.1, read as the reverse complement.
TTTCAAGATATTCTACCGACGAAAAATGGCTTGTCCCACACTTTGAAAAGATGCTGTACGACAATGCCTTGCTGACGGTTTTATACCTTGAAGCGTATCAAATTTCCGGAGAAGGACTTTTTAAGCAGACTGCGGAAAAAACGCTGGGATTTATTGAGCGGGAAATGACCGATATAGAGGGTGGTTTTTACAGTGCGCAGGATGCCGACAGCGAGGGTGAAGAGGGTAAATATTACGTCTTTACGCCCGAGATCATTAACGCCGTTCTGGGTAACGACGACGGGGGATACTTCTGCAGATATTTCGGCATAACGCAGGCAGGTAATTTCGAGGAGATGAGCATTCCGAATCTGCTTGATAACGACGCATACGATAAACCCGATAATCATATTGAAACGCTGCTCGGCAAAGTCTATGAATACAGAAGCACCCGCACAAAACTCTTTCGGGATGAAAAGATACTCACCGCCTGGAATGCGCTCATGATCGTCGCCTATTCAAAAGCGTATCAGGTGCTCGGCGCGGATTCCTACCTGACGGCGGCGAAGCGGGCGGCGTCGTTCATCAAAGAAAAGCTGACACGCCACGACGGCAGGCTGTATGTGCGCTATCGTGACGGTGAGGCTGCCGGCACGGGCTATTTGGAGGATTACGCCTATACGGCGTGGGCGATGGTGTCTCTATATGAAGCGACGTTTGACATTGCGCATCTGAAATCGGCGCTTGATTATGCCGAAACGATGTGCGATTTATTCGAGGATAAACGAAACGGCGGGTTTTATCTCTACGCGGATGACGCGGAAACGCTGATGCTCCGCCCAAAAGAAACGTATGACGGCGCAACGCCGTCCGGCAATTGTGTTGCCGCTTATGTCGTCAGGAAAATAGCAAAACTGACCGCAGAAACAAAGTGGGAGGAACGCGCTGAAAGACAGCTGTCTTTTTTGGCGTCATCTGTTAAAGATTATCCCGCGGCCCACTGTTTTGGACTGATGGCGGCGCAGCTGGAGCTATATCCGTCAAAAGAGGTGATCTGCACTGCCGCCTCTGACCAGGAGGTTGACAGTATCAAGAGCGCCCTTTCACGTGTCTTTTTGCCGAACACCGCCATACTGATCAAAACAAAAGACAACGAGGACTTTGTAAACGCCGTCGCACCGTTTAAAAAAGCGTATCTCGTCATGGATAAGAAAACAAATTTCTATATCTGTGAAAACAAAGCGTGCTCCGTGCCATTTTCAAGTATTGATGAACTGATCAGCCGGCTCGAATACAAGCAGGAAGCAGCAAAGCTGTCATAGACATGAGTAACAACGAGGTTGTCGCGCGGGATTGCATAATCCGAAGCGCGGCAGCCACGTTTATACATAAAATGGTGCATGCGGACGGTGGGACAAAAATCAGTTCAAACCGTAGGGAATGGATTTATCCATTCCAATGGCGCGTGTATGGCGTGGAGGAACGGTCAAGACCGTTCCCTACGAGTACGTTATCTTTACACGATACAATATGGCGGCCATTTCTGCCCGGCTGAGAACGCCCGCGGGATTGAGTTTGTTGTTGCTTCCTTTGATGAGTCCGGCTTTGACAAGTGTTTGGACGGCCTTTGAGGCATAGCTTGAAATATTCCCCCTGTCGGCGAACGCGGAGATATCGCCATTTGACCCTGGTGCTAAAGTTAAGCCGGAGATGGTGAGCGCTCTGTCGATGAAGACCATGGCGTCTTGCCTTGTGAGCGGAGAATTCGGGCTGAATTTGTTGTTATAACCCATGGCGAGCCCCAATGCCTTTGCCGCAGCAATGGCGTTGTAATAATAGCTGCCCTTCGGAACATCCGAGAAATTGTTTTTTGAATTGCCTGAGAAACCCATGGCGTTACAGAGCATCACCATAAAATCGCCCCGCGTCATGTCTGCGCCGGGGCTGAACTTTTTGCTGCCGGTTCCTTTAACAATGCCGTATTCATATAGATAATCAATGGCTCCGGCAGCCCAATCGTAAGACGAGCCAACGTCTGAAAAATAGGCTGAACCGGTCTTTGTCTTCACTTGGATGAGGACGGTACCTGTATAGGCCGACCCAGTTACACTATAACCGACGTAGGAAATAGTCGAGGTTCCGGTGTAGCCGGCGGCGGGCACAAACGTCACATACGATATATTCGGTGCGCTGCTTGCGTAGAAACTCGTACCAGCAGTAATCGGTATGACGGGAGCGGAAGCTGACGGATCGTTGTAGTAGAGCGTGCCGTTATCTGGTAATGGCGTTGTCAAGACGATATAAGATAAAGCCGTGCCGGTCGCGCCTTGGCACGCGGCATTAAAGTCGGCTGCGGAAAATACTTTTGCCGTGTTTTTAATTGTCGTATAGGACACGGACGCACTGCCGACGCTTATTTTGATATATCCCGAAAACGCAGCGCTGTTCGCAGCGACGCCGGTGTATGGAATCGAGAGCACACCGGTGTAATTTGCTGCAGGTACAAAGGTGATATAGGACAAATTCTGAATAGAATATGGACTGTTCGGCGTTACGGACGTGCCGGGGTTAGAGGGGGATGAATACCCGTAGTACAGTATGCCGTAAGCGGAAGACGGCAAACTAAAATAGACATAAGAGAGACTGTTGCCTGTTATATTGGCACACACGTTGTTGAAATCGGATGCGTTAAAGGTCCTCACGGTGTTTTGTGGCGTGTAGTAGGAAACATCTGCAGCATTACCGACGATTATTCTAATACTGCCCGTATAAGAAATGCCGTTTACATTGACACCGGTATAGGAAATCGTAAAGGTGCCGCTGTAATTTGTGGCTGGCACGAACGTCACATTGGAAATCTTCGGCGAAGTGTTACTAAAGATAACAGCGCTGGCAGTTATCGCCGTGCCGGGATTGGACGCAGACGCGTAATCGCTGTAAAGTGTACCGAAGGTGACAGACGGCAAGGAGAAAAGGATATAATTGAGATTCGCCCCGGTGGCGTCCTTACATGCGTTATTGAAATCGGCAGCGGTAAACGTTTTTTCCGTGTTCAGGCTCGTGCTATAATTTATTGTCGTGCCAACGGCGTTGATCGTTATATAACCGTTTCCGGCAGCGGAAGTACCCTTTTCATTTGATACTGTCCAGGTAAAACCCGCCTGGCCGCACAGCGTGCCTTTGAATTTCAAGGTGCTTATATCATTTGAGTCAAATGTTTTTGTACCTGTAAACGCATTAGAGCCTTTATACCAAGTGCCGTAGGCATTGTTTGCTGGAGTGATGACAATTTTATGAAGCGTCCCGTTGTTGAGACTGCAGCAGCTGCTGAAATCGTTCAGCGAAAAGGTCAGTGTTGCGCCATAATTGACGGCTTTGACAACAGCTGATGTGATCGTCGGTACGGATGTGGTTTTTACCGTGACCAAGCCGCTGCCGGATTCTGAAAAGCCCGCTTCGTTAGACACCCGCCAGGTAAAGGCCGCTGTACCCCCCGCGCTGCCAGTAAATTTCAGAGTACCGATCGTTGACGAGGTAAAGGATGCCGCTCCGGTGAACGCAGTCGTGCCGCTCGACCATACCCCGACGTCGGTACTTGCCGGCATGATTTCTATAGTGTTCAGTGTCCCGTTATGCAGGTTGTATAAACTGTTGAAATCCGCCAGAGAAAAGGAGCAGGCTGATCCGGCGTTGACGGATTTGGAAAGGGTTCCGCTTATTGTCGGCACGGCTATGGTGCTGACTGTAATCGTTAGAAGAACGGAGCCTATAGCGGCCGAGGTATCCGTCCCAGCATAAGCGCTGACGATATAAGACACCGTTCCGCTGCCGGCTGCGTCAAAAACCAGATTACCGATATCATTTATGCCGATGAGTTTACCCGACTCGTAATTAACGTAAGTCGTTCCGCTGCCGAGCTTCAGTGACCCGCAGCTCAGGCTGCTCCCTGTGATGGTGATGTTCGTTAAGGCACCGCCGTCATTGGCAGTGTATAATTTTGAAAAATCGCCGGATGTAAACGTGATATCATTTGTTTTTGACCCCGGCATTAATCCATTGACGGATTTTGTAATAGTCCCCGTAAAGGTTGGCGCGTTTCTGGCTGCCCGGATCACGCTGATTGAATAGACTGTTGTGTGCTGGTTGGACGTATTACCGCCCTTATAATACGTGACTGTCATGCTCACAGGAGCTCCGGCCGTACCGGACTCCCCTATTGACGCGGCCGAACCGGCTGAGAAGCTCGTAATAACAGAGTCGATAGACGACGCCTTATCAACTATAAGACCAGCGGATAAATCGAGCGTATTGCCTGTAAAGGAAAAAGGAACGGTTAAGGTCACGGACCGGGTCGCAGGATTTGTTATATTGATGGTGTCGCTGTGCGTATGGCCGACTTTTGTCAGGACCAGTTCGTTGTCGGCGGCGGATGCGATGATTGGCAGCGCGCCAATGAATAAGGACACTGCCATCAGAAATGCGAAACAGTGCCGTATCATATTTTTCATAATCTGACCTCCGATACATATTTCAATGCATTTAGACGGATGAAACTGGAAAATGTTCCCAATTTATTATACTAATCCTGTCCATGAAATTCTGTCAGAAATCAGCATAAATCAGATAAAGCCAGACAAAAAAAGTTCTGTATTCGAAATACAGAACTTTTCGCGTTAATGACGACGTGATGTTTATGACGCCGGTTTTGTGTTGCATAACTAAAGATTATTCAAGATTCAGCTTGTTCTTGAGCATGTATCTGGTCAGAATGTAGAAGATAATACCGATAACCACGTTGATGAAGATACCAATAAGCTGTACGAAATGGACCTGAGGTATCAGCGCCCAGCTCATAAAGGTATCCGAAAAGTTTGTTGCAATGACAATGGGAACGCAGATACCGCTGAGAATCTGACCAATTGTGCTGATAACAAGGAACGCAACGAAGGAAAACAGGACGCGGTGCTTATTCATCAAGAGACTGACAGACATACAAGCATAGAACACTAAGATTCCCGAGAGCAGAGACGACAGCGTTAGGATGATGAACTCAACAATGAAAACGCCCAATGTCACCCCGCCAATGCCCGTACTGTTAAGGAATTCAGCAATAACTCTGAAGCAATCACCCAGATTGAATTCGGTAATCGCCATGATGCCGACAGCGATGAGAACAATGATCACGCTGAGGATATTCCAGATAGAAGCGACGATCAGCTTACTCCAGATGAGACTGTCGGTATGCACCGGAAGCGTGAACATGAGATAGCCTTCATTCGTCAGGAGATTCTTGTAGAAACGCTGCAGCGTGACGATCAGCGTTATCACAAATATGGAAATAATCATGATGACGGATAGCACAATACCAATAATCATCGGTGTTTCAAACCGCAGGCTAATAAATAGTCTGCTGATCAGTGCAATGATGAGAAGCGCTCCAAACATCGGCAGGAATACCCGACCGGTAGCTCTGAATTCATATTTTATGAGTTTGCCTAACATCTGAACACCTCCCTGAAAAGCGTGTCGACGGAGACGCCCTTTTCTTCTCTGATTTCATCAACAGATGACGTCATGACGACTTCACCGTCTTTGAGGAATATAACGTCGTCAAGAATTCTTTCAATGTCTGAGATCAGATGTGTCGAGATGACGACGGTCGCCTCGGGGTTATAATTCTTGATGATCGTATTGAGGATATAGTCGCGCGCCGCGGGATCAACGCCGCCGATCGGCTCGTCGAGGAGATAAAGCTGGGCGTCCCTCGCCATAACAAGAATCAGCTGAACTTTTTCTTTCGTGCCTTTAGATAGGGTCTTCAGCCTGTCGTTTTTATTTATTTTCAAGCTGGAGAGCATGTCATATGCCTTGTTCTCATTGAAATCCCGATAAAAATCTTTAAAGAATGCGATGATGTCCGATACCTTCATCCAGTCATTTAAGTAGGTATTCTCGGGAAGGTAGGAGACGATTTCTTTTGTTTTGATCCCAGGAGGATTATTTCCGATGAGCAGTCTGCCGCTCGTCGGCGTGAGCAGATTGTTGCAGAGCTTGATGAGTGTGCTTTTGCCGCTGCCGTTCGGGCCTAAGAGTCCCACGATGCGGCCTTTTTCAAGGTGCAGCGTCACATTTGACAAAGCACGCTTTGGGCCGAATGTTTTTGATACACCGGCACATTCCAAAATGGCCATTTTCGTTTACTCCTTTACCTTTTTTTCAATGAGAGATAGAGTCTCTTCTCTGGAATAGCCGATACCGGCCATTTTTTTCAGAAACATCTCAATCTGCTCAAATGCCAAATCCGTCTTTGCCTGTGTAATCATTTTTTCATCCTCCGTCACAAATCTGCCGCTTGTTCTCTGTGTGTAGACAAGTCCGTCCCTCTCAAGCTCGGAAAGGGCTTTTTGTAGGGTGTTCGGGTTGACTGAAGCCTCTGCCGCCAAATCTCTCACGGCTGGAAGTTTTGCCCCTGCCGGATATATCCCCGATACGATCATAAGCAGAAGCTGTTCTTTCAGCTGTATATAGATCGGCCTGTCTGTTTCAAAATTCCAGTTCATTTAATCACCGCCTGTGTATTATTGTATTAAGCACTTAATACAATAATACATCGTTGCTTGGATTTGTCAATAGGTTTTTTGAAAAAAATTCATGTAAAATACGCACATTGTCACATTGTTTTTTCATAATTTGCGGATATAGTATACGTTAGGGCGCGTACAGATTATCTTTTGCCGAAAAACGAACTTTTGAAAGGGGTGTTGTTTGACCATGTTAACCGTATTTAGACAAAGATTCAGCGGCCTTGCGGAATCAATTATCCGGTTCCCGGTCACTGTTGCATTTCTCGTCGCATCAGCCGTCCTGATGGCCATCGCTATCAGCAGCGAGAATAACGACTTGAACCGATATATATTGACATGTGCTGTCGGTGCCGTTTCCTGCGCGGCGTGCCAATCGGCGTATGAGCGGTTTTTCGCAGGCGTTGTATGGCGGACGGTCATGATGTTTGCGGGGATTGTTGTCGCATTTCTTTTTTATTTATCGATCCGGTCGCTTTCTCAAAACAGCGCTGAAATCATCATACGGCCGGCTGTTACGATTTTTGCACTTTTTATCGCGTTTGTCTGGATCGCTGTAGTAAAAACCAAATACAGCTTCATCGACAGCTTTATGGCCGCCTTTAAGGCTTTGGTTCAATCGGTATTTTTCTCCGGCATCCTGTTTCTTGGCTGTATCGCAATCATTGCGGCTATAGACACGCTAATTACGCCAGTCAACGAAGACGCCTATGCACACACTGCAAACATCGTCTTCATGATCATCACACCGATGATGCTCTTGTCGCTCATCCCCGTCTATCCGGGAAGAGCCTTGAGAAGTGGCATAGAAATAGATGAAAAGCAGCAGGAACTGCTCCAAAAGCGCACCGGCACGCCCAAATTCCTTGAGGTATTGTTATCCTATATCGTCATTCCGCTGGCGTCTGTTTTCACAGTGATTCTTCTCGTCTATATTTTGCTGAATATCAGCGGTGAATTTTGGACAAACAACCTGCTTGAGCCGATGCTCATTGCCTATACGATCACTGTCATCGTCTTGACGATACTTGTCGGTAATCTCGAAAACAGGTTCGCTGCGCTGTTTCGGAAGATATTCCCAAAGGTTTTGATACCGATTGCGCTGTTTCAAGTGGTTGCCTCTGTATTAATCCTGCTGGACACCGGTGTGACATATGGCCGGTATTATGTCATCCTGTACGGCATCCTGGCTGTCTTTTCCGGCGTTGCGCTCAGTGTTCTGCCGGTACGTAGAAGCGGCGTCATCGCCGTGGTTTTAATTGTGTTATCGGCCATATCGCTCATTCCGCCCATTGACGCGTTTACCGTCGCAAGGAGCAGCCAGATTTATACGCTTGAAGGCACACTGACGAAGAACGGGATGCTTCAGAACGGCACCGTCACACCGGATAACAGCATATCGGAAGCGGATAAAACAAAAATCATCACATCGATCCAGTACCTTGTCGAAACAGATGACCTTGATGAAGTCAAGTGGCTGCCAACTAGATTCAACGGATATGACGACGCGGCGTTCTTCAGTACGTTCGGGTTTCATCTATATACGCCGGGGTTCCCAGAAAATCAATATATCAATGTCTATATGGACCGCGCTGATATGATACCAATTACCGGTTACGATATTTTTGCGCAGGTATCAGTCCCCGTGTTTGACAAGCCAATCGGAACGGATTATACGTTTGAGGTGAATGGAAAGACGTATACACTGCTTACGGAGGATACCGGCGGCAATGATGTCATCATCGTTAAAGACAATACCGGACAGGAGCTTTTACGCTTTGGCACGGTCGATATTTTCGCCAGATACGCTGCCTATCCCGCCGACAAAAACCTCCTGACGCTTGACGAGGCAACGTTTGTTTTTGAAAATGCGAATTTGGAGCTCAAGCTCATCGTCCTGAACGCCGGATTCACAAAAACGCCGGACATTCAAGACGAAAACGCGCAGCTGTATGTGTTTATAAAAATGAAGCAGTAGAGCAAAAGCGCTGCCTCAAAAAACCGCTTTTACAAAAAGAACCCGCAAATTCATCGAATTTGCGGGTTCTTTGCGCTTGCAGGTGGAATGCCTTGACTATATTGTGCGGCTCGTCTTGCGTTGAATGAGCTTGACGAGCTCCACAATCGGGATGATGCAGATGGCGAGAACAAGCGCCATGGCGTACTCATTGAAGCTGATGTGCTCGAACTCAAAGGCTTTGGATAAAAACGGCACATAGATGACGAGTGTTGTCAGTATCAAACTGGCAATTGCAGCCCCGTTGAGAATCCAGTTGGAGGTTTTCATTGTAAATATGCTGCCGCGTCTGGAGCGCATATTCAGGCTGTGGAAAATCTCGGCCATGCTCATCGTCAGGAAGGCCATCGTCATACCGTCCGCGCTGCCCGCTATTTCCCATCGGCCGGACTCCATAAAATGCCCGACGAAATAAGCGGCTAAAGTAAGCAGTGCTACTGTCAGCCCCTGATAGGCGATATCAAAGCCCATACCGCCGGCGAAAACGCCGTCTTTTGGTGAACGCGCAGGGCGTGACATGAGATTGGACTCCGCTTTTTCCATACCCAGCGCCATCGCGGGAATACTGTCAGTGACCAGGTTGATCCACAGAAGATGCACAGGCCGCAGAATGGCAAAGCCCAGAATCGTCGCAACAAAGATACTGATGACCTCACTCATGTTTGAGCTTAAGAGGAACTGTATGACCTTCCGGATGTTGTCATAGATGCGCCGGCCCTCTTCAACGGCGCTGACGATCGTCGCAAAGTTATCGTCCGCAAGCACCATGTCCGCGACATTCTTCGTCACGTCTGTGCCGGTGATGCCCATGCCGATACCGATGTCAGCGGACTTAATACTCGGCGCGTCGTTGACGCCGTCGCCCGTCATGGCCGTCACGTAACCGGCAGCGCGCCAGGCGTTGACAATCCGCACCTTGTGCTCGGGCTGGACGCGCGCATAGACGGAGATTGTACAGAACTTGCTGTTAAATTCCTCATCACTCATATCGCCGAGAGCCGAACCGGAGACGGCGATTGTGTCCTCGGTTAAGATGCCAAGCTCCGTCGCTATAGCAACAGCCGTGTCGATATGATCACCTGTTATCATGATCGGTCGGATTCCGGCGCTGCGGCATTTTTCGATAGCTGCCTTGACCTCCGGTCGGACAGGGTCGATCATACCGGTCAGACCAATGAAGCACATATCCTGCTCAAGGTCACCGGGCTCATAGCTCACAGGTTCTGCATTATATGACCTTTTCGCCGCCGCTAGAATTCTAAGGGCTCGGCTGGCCATATCCTTATTGGCCGACATGATATCTTCCTTTGCCTTTTCGGTCAGGACGTGAGCTGTTCCGTCCTTTAGAATGTGGGTGCATTTCTTTAGGATTTCATCCGGCGCGCCCTTGGTATATTGGATGACAGTCCCGTCGCAGTGCAGATGGACGGTGCTCATCATTTTCCGTATTGAATCAAAGGGTGCTTCGCCGATGCGGGGTGTATCGATCCGGAGCTGGTCTTTGCTGAGCTCCATCTTGGCTGCCCAAGCGACAAGCGAGCACTCTGTCGGCTCACCGGTGACGCTGCCGTCTTCATTAAGCTCAGCGTCGCTGCACAAGGCCATGGCTGTGGCGAGAAGAGCGACATCATCCGTGTAATGGTCAACAACCGTCATTTTATTCTGGGTGAGCGTGCCTGTTTTGTCTGAGCAGATAATTTGCGCGCAGCCGAGTGTTTCAACGGCGGTCAGCCGTCTGATGATGGCGTTCTTCTTGCTCATATTCGTCACGCCGATGGATAAAACAATCGTCACGACGGCCACAAGACCTTCGGGTATGGCCGCAACGGCCAGAGAGACCGCTACCATGAAGGTACTCAGTAACACCTCGCCGGAAAAGCTGCCGGCGCGCAGTATACCGATTGCGAAGATGACAACGCATATTCCGAGCACAAGAAAGGTGAGTATCCGGCTGAGCTGAGACAGCTGGATCTGCAGCGGTGTCTGGCCTTGCTCTGCTTTTGTCAGTGCGTCGGCAATCTTGCCCATCTCGGTATCCATGCCGGTTGCGGTAATAACGGCCGAGCCTCGTCCGTAAACGACGATGCTGCCCATGTATACCATGTTTTTTCGGTCACCGAGGGGTACGTCGCTTCGCCCGTCCAGACTGATGACGTCAATATGCTTGCCGACCGGTACGCTTTCGCCAGTCAGTGCGGCCTCCTCGATTTTCATACTGGCGCTTTCCAATATGCGCCCGTCAGCCGGAATGGCGTCACCCGCTTCTAAAAGTACAACATCGCCGACGACGAGTTCTTCGCTCTTGATTATTGCAATCCTGCCGTCCCGCAGCACCTTACTGGTGGCGGCAGCCATCTTTTGGAGCGCTTCAATTGCCTTCTCGGCTTTGCTCTCCTGATAAACGCCTAGTATAGAATTGATGATGACGACTGCCAGGATGATAAAAACATCGGCCGCGCCCTCGCCCTCCATGACAGACATGACAAACGAAACTGCGGCAGCCGCCAGCAGTATAATAATCATAGGGTCAGCCAGCTGTTTCAAAAAGCGCTTGACCAGAGAATCCTTTTTCCCCTCGGCGAGCCTATTCCTGCCGTTTTCCTGCAGGCGTTTATCTGCTTCCCCGCTTGTCAGGCCCGACATGGTGCTGTTTGTCGCAGCGATGACGTCCTCAATTGTTTCACAATAATATTTCACTGCCATCCTCCTCAGATATTTATAGTATTTGCCGTTTTTCATAAAAAACTTTTGACACTAAAAAACTCATGGATAGGAATGTCCCTATCCATGAGTCTGGTCATTTCATTCAAGCCAGGCGGATTACAAAAGCCGCCATGTCTGTTGACTTGAAGCGTGTTTCCACGCCGACTACTCCCTCACAGAGTAAATATTTAACTGTAGTTTAGCACGCGACTTTTTTGTTGTCAACAATATACATAACGAAGAATATGCAAAGAATATTGATGTACTGTCGAAAAATCTGTATACTTGCACCATAGGCAGGTGCTTTTTTCTGTATTTACATTACCACAAAACGGGACAAATTACAAGTCTTGTAATGTTTCATATACTTTACTATAGTAAGAAATAACGACAGTTATTATGAGGTGACTGAATTGGATGATATGTTTGGCATGACCCTGTGGGGGACAAATAAGCTGAGCGCCGCTGAAGAGCTGCGGGAATGCAATATGTTCACCATCAAATACGGGCTGTTACTCACAGAACAACAGATACAGACAATCGTAGATAAGCGGTTCGAGGCGCTTCATAGTACCGGACGTATTGAGTTCGGCAGCGGCATCACTAAAATGCTGATTGAAGGCTTTTGCAGTTCCCCGTTTATCTATCAGACGAATTATGAGGAGACGATTCTGGAGCTTTTGGACTCATTTTATTACTTTAAAAATGAGTCGGAGGACCGTATACCGGACGATGAGCTCATTAGCTTTATGCGTCGTCACTTTGACACAACGTGTCAGGGCTCGCTTGAGTATTTAAGCGGCACGACGCTCGAAGATTTATGCCGCAACACGCGCTACGGTTATGAGATAGACGACAGTGATGCAAACGGGCGCCCGTTTTAGGAGGTGCAATCGTCATAGACAGTGAAAATTATTTATCCGTTTTATCTGGTCATTCATTGCATACGGAAATAGACGGCGTTCTGACGCCGGAGGACGTTTTTACAATCCAGCGTAAGCTGTGGGTTCTTCTCGGAAAGCGCACGGAGAGCTACACGCTGGGCGACAGCAGCTCCGTCCGAATTGAAACAGCCCAGGAGCTATTGAAATCTGCCTGCTTTATCATCGGGCTGAACTTCGATACCGCCGTTGATTCGGAAACGATTCAAAAACAGCTTGTCGGTGAAAATTTTGACGTGTTATATAAGGCGGGATTCGAAGAAGCCCAGTCAAGAGTAAATGAAGGCTCGGATCTGCTTCAAAAAGCTGTCGATTCGTCTCTCGACATTCAAAATTATGCCTACAAAAACACGCTGAGCGAGATAGAAACGTTTTTTAAACGGTATGATATCTACAATTTCGCCCACCAGATTCCGTGTATGATCGATTATCCGCTTGCGCAGCCTGTCAGCGAAAAACTGCAGGGGATTGACTATATCAACGAATATCTGCGGCGGCTCATTTTCGAGAACACGTTCTGCAGGCGCTTTGAAACAGATACTGTTGTGTCTCTCCTGCGGAGTATCGGTCCCGATTACAAAAACAACCACATGAACATCTTTGAGGCGGTTGCCGTCAATGCGTTTGCGCTTACACTGCTCAAGGGCGTCGTTCATACCCTTGATGTTACGGAAAATGACAGAGAGAAATTGTTCACGCTGCTGAGCGCTTGGAAGGGCAAGCGCGTGACCTCAGAGCTGCAGGCAGCATCGTCGGCGCTTTGTGCATTTCTGGATATAACCAACGGCACTGAAATCAACTATCTGTCAAACACGATATCCGAGCTTCATCCCCGTATTCAACAAAGCATAAAAACGAGGCGGCTGGACAGCGTTTTCCCATCGCTGTACGTTGAACGTGAGGACAAGAAGCCCGCCGTGTCGTATATAGACGGTCCGTTGATGGACGACGAAAAGCTCCGCACACTGGTTAACGAAATCAGTTCCTGCCGATACGTATCCGACAAAATCTCGCTTGTCAAGCAGAACGTCCGCAGCCTGCGGGACTATATTGAAATTCTCAATATCAGCTTTTGGGATGAGGAGTGCATGGTTTTGTTTGATTCGTTGAGCAAAGAGGAGCTCAAGTATCTTCGGCTCGCTTTAAAGCAGAAGCAAAGCAAATTTCCTGAGTGGACATCAGAATCAGGCTGGGAAAATTATCTGATGGATTATACCAGGGGAGTTTAACTGCGTAAATTGACAACATAAAAGCAGGACTACCCAATTTAGGGCGGTCCTGCTGTTTGCGTTCGCTCTTATTTTTTTGTGTAATCCGCTGGTTTGCCTTTGAGGTTTTCTATCATTCCTACAGCGATAACAAGCGCTTGTTCGCCTGTGGCTATCGCGAATTGTTTAGCCTGCTCGTTCGTTGTTTGGGTATTAGGGGCAAAAATGTTGTTGCCGATACCGCCAATAATGCCGTAAGCAGCCATGAAGTAGACAGACGGCTTCGCCCAGCCGGAAATCTGCGCGTCATCAGCAAACGCGGCCGGCTTTGTGTAGTTGAGCGTATAGTCGATGTCCGTGCGAAGCGTCCAGCCGGGAATCGTCACACGCTTAAAAACGCGCGTCAGCATGGTCGCCGCCTGCTCGCGGGGAAGCACCACATCCGGTCCGAACGTGTCTGCCGTAAGGCCGTCGGTGAGGCCGACATTATATGCTTTTAACACCTCCACATCGCTTGTGTCCTTGAATGGATTGACAACGGCGGGGAGCGCTTTCGTTGACGCGAGATTCTCGTAAACCTTAACACATACCGCCGCAAATTCCAGGCGGGTGATCGGCTTCGACAGATCGGCGCGCAACAGCACGTCGGGGATGAGGCCCAAATCATACGCCTTTTGAATCAGTTCTGTTGCCCATGGTGTGGTCGTATACTCATGTTCTGATACGACCGCTGTAAGGCGCGTTCCGCCATCCCATACACCCCAGTCCCCTTCGGAGCCATATCGCCATAGTCCGCTAAATCCCTTGCCGTCGGCGGTCATCTCAAACATAACATCTCCTGCGTCATCGGGCGGCGCGTAGGACGGATTTTCCGACCATGTACCGGTGAGCGTGTTGCCGGATACCGTACCAACAATTTTACCGTCATCATGTTCATAAGTACCGCTGACATTTGTCCCGCTTTGCACAAGAATCATATTGCCCCAATTGGTCTCCCAGGTTCCCGACCAAGAGTAAGTGCCGAGTGCTGTGCTGCCTGATGCAAGCGCCTGTGTGGGAAACAGCGACAGAAACAGGGCCAGCGTTAATATTAGGCTTGTTATAAAACGTTTCATATTGAGTCTCCTACTATATTAGTTTTCTCTGCAATTCGAACAATCACAGCAGTACAATCATATACAAACCATGGAAACAGGGATATCGAACCAATGCTCAATTTATGTAGGTTATGGACCAATGACAAACCAAGAAGGCGCCCATAAACCTTTATGGTTTATTGAGAGCCTTCTTGTTGCGTTTTCTAGTTATGAGGCATCGACATTCGATATTGAAAAGGAGGCACACCCGTCAGGATTATTCACTTCCCGGCATACTATGCTTATGCGTATTTTTCTAAACGACTTCTATCTTATATACCTTCAGCCAATAGTTAACCTGCAGCAGATAGGCCATCAGCTGCGGGGCGTTCATGAGCTGACCGAACCAGGCGATGTTCGTTTCGCGGGTGACAGTCAGCGCGAGCTCTCTGACATTTTGTTTATTGATGAACGGAAGCAGCGGCGAAGAAGTATCATCAAGCATCATCAGAGTCAGGGTGCGAAGGACTTCTATATAATTCGGATTATGGGTTTTCGGATATGGGCTCTTCTTCCGCCAGAGGACCTCATCCGGCAGAATTCCTTCTAAGGCCTTTCTTAAGAGGCCTTTTTCCCGGTCTTTATAATTCTTATATTCCCAGGGCACGTTCCACACATATTCAACAAGCCGGTGATCGCAAAACGGGACGCGGAGCTCAAGGCCCGAATACATGCTCATCCTGTCCTTCCGGTCGAGAAGTGTCGGCATCCACCGGGTCAGGTTCAGGTAGAAAAGCGCGCGCATCCTGGCATTTTCCTCAGAGTCTCCGTCAAAATGCGGCACTTCGGACAACGCTTCATGGTAACACGACGCGACATATTCCTGGGGTCTGATAATATCGAGGAGCTCGGGGGAAAACATTTTGATCCGTTCATTCAGCCGCTGTGACCAGGGAAACGACTCGTTGTCGGCCTTATAGTAAAACCACGGATATCCGCCGAAAACCTCGTCGGCACACTCGCCGGACAGCCCGACAGTCGCATGCTTTTTGATTCGTCGGCTGAAGACGAGCAGTGAAGAATCGATGTCGGCCATACCCGGCAGATCGCGGGCCAGCACTGCCGGAAAAAGCGCTTCGACGAGCTCGGGCGTATCAATGAAGAAATTCGTGTGCGCAGTCCCCAGATAATCAGAAACGGTCTTAACCCACGGCGCATCCGCGTTTGGCTGGAAATCGCCCGCTCTGAAGTTTTTCTCGTTATCCACATAGTCAATGGAAAACGTCGTGATTTTTTCATTTCTTTGGGCTTTATAAACGTCTGAGGCTATCGCGGAGATTGCGCTGGAATCAAGGCCGCCCGATAATAAGACACAGAGCGGTACATCAGACACAAGTTGGCGTTTGACTGAATCGAAAACAAGCTCTTTCACCGCACTGACAGTTGTGTCAAAATCGTCGGTATGTTGGCCGCTTTTCAAGGACCAATACTGTTTTGTCCGCATGCCTTCACGGTCATAAAACAGACAATATCCAGGTCTTAATTCTGAGATGTCAGAGAAAATACCGTGTCCTGGCGTTCTTGCCGGGCCAACGGCAAAGATTTCTGAAAGACCGTCGCTGCTTACATTGGGTGATATTTCAGGGTGCTTCAGCAGCGCTTTAATCTCGGAGGCGAACAGGAATACACTGCCCTTCTTGCTATAAAACAAGGGCTTCACGCCAATCCGATCGCGCGCCAAGAATAAGCGTTCATTTTCCGCATCCCAAACCGCAAAAGCAAATATGCCGTTGAGCTTCTCAAGACAGGTTTCACCCCACTGAATATATGCGTGTAGAAGTACCTCGGTATCGGACCAGCCGGCAAATACATGTCCTTTTATTAACAATTCCCGGCGTATATCCTCGGTATTGTACAATTCTCCATTATATACCATAACATAATTATTATCGCCCCATCTGCAGCGCATTGGCTGCCTGCCGCCTTCCGGATCGACAACGACGAGCCGACGGTGACCGAGCAGCGCATGTGTGGAGAACCAAAACCCTTCAGCATCCGGTCCCCGGCGTGTTAGCGTTTCAACCATATCCTTTATAACACGGTCTTCATTTGAAATACATCTGGCATAATCAATCCAGCCGGCAATACCGCACACGATATAATACCTCCCAAAATAAAACGTCCTGATTGGCATATGATCATCAGGACGTCATTGTCTCATCGAAACATAGTTCAATATATGATCAGCCGCTTGTCAGTGTTAAGCGGTTTGATTCCGGCAGTCTAGATAAACAGCGCAGCGTCAATTTCAGTACACAATCTGTTTATTTCACCGAAATCCGCTATTCCGGAATAATAGTCGGTCAGTTCATCCAGCCGTCTCTTTGCTTGGGCAAGGTGATCTGTACCGCTCTGAATAGCTTTCTTGTATCGCTGCGTGATATCCTCCAGCTCCTTTTCGAATTCTTGGTCTGTGCCGGGACTGACACATGCTGCATACATATCAATAACCTCGTCGTTTGGTCTGGAAGGTTCATAGAGGTGGGGTGCAGTGCTGTCGAACAGACACACATCCAGCTCCGGCCAGATGATCATATCAAGACTGTTAGCGTCAAAGGCACAGGAGTACACCTCTGTATCGAGTCCGCGCTCGGCCGAGGCGGCTGCCAGCTTCCTCAATAGGGTTGATTTCCCTGTGCCGGGACGTCCCTTTAGCAAGTACCTCTTTGATATGCTTCCGGTGAGAATTTCAATAAAGTCCAGCGCGCCGAGCGGGGTGCTTGCCCCGAAGAACCGGTCTTTTGACAAAGGGGGTTTATTTAGAACATAATCTCCCAGGATCATCTCAATTGTTTCGGCTGTCAAGGTATCGGCTTTTAAAAAATCCATATTTTTGATGTAAATTTTTTCCCATTCATCATGGACGCAAAGGGCATCGGCAAAGCTCCGAAATGCGTTATCATGGCAAACGCCGATATTTTGAATGATCTCCGTTATTTTGTTGTCTAATTCACTTAGCCGATCACCGTCAAAGGCTGAATCCGTGTCAATATACTGCGCGTTCGGTTTCGAGGTGATCAGCTTGGTGTAGTGAAGGTCGGTACCGTCTACAATCGCAAGACTGTACTCCGGCACAATGATGCCGTCATATGTGTCGGGCGCAGACGGGCAGTGCAGGTATTCCAGTAAAGTGCCCGCTTCTTCACAATGCGCGGCAATGGTTTTCATAAAGCCGGCTTTGCCCGAGCCGGGACGGCCTCGCAGAATAAAGAGCCTTTGGGTTTGCTGAAGATTTGAGCACAATTTATTAATCATGCCCTGCGCGGTATTTCCATAGACAAAATAATGCCTGGATTGTTCGATCATAGCAAAATCCCCTTCCCAGATTGATTGCACTTAAAATTATATGAAGCCACAGAGAATAAAATACTATTCATCTTGATTCTTGACAGATGAAGAACCTGGTGTTATGATTTCATTACAATTGAATCGTTACCGTGCCTAATAGTCTAAGGGGTAAAGCCTATGATTATTCGGCCTGAGCTTTAAATCATAACGGATATTATGTGCTCACGGGGTCGATATTGGAAACGATGCGGCCTTCATCTTTTGAGAAGGAAACAAACGTGTATACCATAGCGGTATACGGTGTACCCACGGCGGTATGCCACATACGCGTCGCGGTATATTTGCTGAACCTTTCGGCAGCCTGTTTTGTTATTCTCAAACAGGCTGCTTTGTTTTGTTTTAAATTGAAAATACTATTAAAGTTGATATACTAAAATTTAGCAGAGGAAGTGATGACAGATGCTTAAAAATATAGAGGCGGATCAGGCGCTTCTTATGCTTTGCGCGCTTGAAGCGGCTGTTGAAACAGAAACCGTGAAGCTGGCGGATGCTCACGGCAGAATTCTGGCTGATGATATTTCAGCGGTCGTGTCCTCACCGCCTTTTGACCGAAGCCCTTATGACGGTTATGCCTTTCGCGGCGAAGACACGGTCAATGCCGCTGAAAATCATCCCGTGATTCTAAAAATAACCGATGAAATTCCGGCGGGAAAAGCGTCTGAATGTGAAGTCACATCAGGTTACGCCGCTAAAATACTCACCGGCGCGCCGATTCCAAAAGGCGCGAATGCCACGATAAAATATGAAAGAACAGAATATACGCAGACAGAGGTCAGGATTTTCGAACAGGTCAGGCCGAATACGGATATTGTTTATGCCGGAGATGATATTGACGCCGGTACACGCATCGCGGACAGTGGGACAGCTGTTACTGCGCCGCTCCTCGGAATTCTGGCCAGCCAGGGCATCGCCGAATTGACAGTTTTTAAAAGACCGGTGATAACGATTCTCAACACAGGCTCAGAGCTCTTAGAAGTCGGAACGCCCCTCAGACCTGCGATGATTTACAACAGCAATGTTTATACGCTCGGCGGATATCTCCGCGACATGGGGGTGCTGCCGCAGAATGCCGGTGTCGTCGCTGACGATCCGGACATCATCGCAGAAAGAATAAGCGCGGCACTTAAAGCGTCCGATATGGTCATCACGACCGGCGGCGCGTCGGTCGGCGATTATGACTGGGCCGTCACATCAGCTGAAAAGCTCGGAGCGGACGTCCTATTCTGGAAAATCAACATGAAGCCCGGCGGGTCGATTATGGCCGCCGTCAAAGACGGCAAGCTGATTCTTGGGCTCAGCGGCAGTCCGGGCGCCGCGGTACTTGGATTACTGAGAATCGCGCTTCCTTATATCAAGAAGCTGTGCGGAAAAACGGATATAATGTCCCCTGTGATCGATGTCTATTTGAAAGAACCGCTGAAAAAATCGAGCCCGAAGTTGCGGATAGTAAGAGGCAGACTCGAGTTTTCCGAGGGCAAAGCATGTTTTGCCGAGAATGAGGGACAGGGTAACGGCGCTGTCTCATCACTCATCGGCTGTGACTTACTCGGAGAAATCGCCGCGGGCAGTCCGCCCCTTCCGGAAGGGGCGATGATCAAAGCCTACCGGGTCTAAGGTGATATAATGCAGCGAAATACGCGCGAAATGTGGTGTAAAGAGTACAGATGAAAGATGAATTTGGCAGAGAGATTTACTACCTCAGGCTATCGGTGACGGATCTATGCAATCTGCGGTGTGTTTACTGCATGCCCGAAGAAGGTGTTGAAAAACGCTGTCACAGCGATATCCTGTCCATAGAGGAAATCGAAGAGATCGTCCGCGCGACGGCAGCCTGCGGCATCCGGAAAGTACGCGTCACAGGTGGTGAGCCGCTCATCCGGAAGGGCATTATCGATATATGCCGTCGTATCACATCGATTCCGGAAATTGAGGAACTCTGCATTACGACAAACGGCACCTTATTGCCGCAATACGCGGCACAGCTCAAAGAAGCCGGCGTCAAAAGACTGAATATCAGCCTCGACACGCTCGATGACGAAAATTATAAGACAATTACACGCAACGGCCGCCTGAAGGACGTGCTTGACGGAATCAATGCCGCGCTGGAAGCGGGATTTGAAAACATTAAGATTAACGCTGTTTTGATGGGGGGCATCAATGACGCGGAAATCCCGGCGCTCTTGGAACTGACGCGAGACAAGAATATCAATGTGCGCTTTATTGAGCTGATGCCAATTGGCGAGTGCGCCGGATGGAGTCACGAGCGGTTTGTTAGCAATTCAAAAGTGCTCGAAGCAGCGCCGGAGCTCAGCGAAATCGGTTCTTCCGGTGTTGCGAAGCTGTACCGCCTGCCCGGTGGTGTCGGCACCGTCGGTCTCATCAGCCCAATCAGCTCCCACTTCTGCCCGTCGTGCAACCGCATCCGCGTCACGTCTGACGGGAAGCTCAAACCATGCCTGCACTCCTCCGACGAAGTGAATCTGCGGGGTCTGCATGGACAGGAGCTCGTCGATACGATCCGGTCGTCGGTGAGGATTAAACCGCAGAAGCATCATCTCGATGAAAATGCCGAGAGTGGCAGCATACGAAATATGAATGCGATCGGAGGATAGAAGGATGTCTGAACTCACGCATTTCAATGATCAGGGACGGGCAAAAATGGTCGACGTGAGCGCAAAAGATGTGACGCTACGTACGGCTGTTGCAGGCGGAACGGTTATTTTGAACGAAGAGACCTTCAATCTTGTTGAAGCTGGACGGATGAAAAAGGGTGACGTTCTTTCTGTCGCGCAGGTTGCCGGCATCATGGCCGCAAAAAGAAATTCGGAGCTCATTCCGATGTGCCATCCGATTGCGCTCACCGGTATCGATATTGCGTTCGAACTCGACAGAGATCAGCATACGATTGATATAACGGCGACCGTCCGGTGCAAGGGCGAGACGGGCGTTGAGATGGAGGCGCTCACGGCGGTATCCGTCACGGCGCTCACCATTTACGATATGTGCAAGGCTGCGCAAAAGGATATCCTAATTAACCATATACGACTGCTTTCAAAGAGCGGCGGAAAAAGCGGAGAATACAATGCGAAATAGGTTTCGCATATAAAAAATCGATTTGGCCGCCAAAAGGACGGCGGCCATTTCCAAGCGAGTTGCTTCGCAATTCGCTCAGTAAATCATCGATTTATTAGGAGGTAAACATGGCTGTTGTAACTGCGGTATGTATCAGTGATAAAAAAGGCATCCAGAAGCGTGCGGTACCGGAAATTTCGGTCAGGAAGAGCCACGGCATTGAAGGCGACGCGCACGCGGGTGACTGGCATCGCCAGATCAGTCTGCTCGGTGAGGAGAGTGTCGATAAGCTCAGGGCGCATTTCCCGAATTTGCCGGCCGGGGCCTTTGCGGAAAACATCCTGACCAAAGGGATCACGTTATACGAACTCCCGATTGGGACGAAGCTGCGTATCGGTGAGACGCTCCTTGAAGTCACGCAGATCGGTAAGGAGTGCCACACAAACTGTGCGATAAAAATCGTCACCGGCGACTGTGTCATGCCGAGAGAAGGCATTTTTGTTATTGTTCTAGAAGAGGGCAAAATAAAAGCCGGAGACGCCATCGAGGTTGTATGAAAAAAATCAGAGTTGAAGAAGCCATCGGTGAAATGCTCTGTCATGACATGACGGGTATTTCCGAAAGCGGTGTAAAGGGCGTTCGATTTAAGCGCGGCCACATCATAACCGCGGCGGATATCCCGGCGCTGCTTAATATCGGCAAAAGCCATATATTTGCCTGGGAGCCTAATGCCGACGAAGTGCACGAGGATGACGCGGCGCTGGCGTTAGCCGAAGTCATCTGCGGAGAAAACATCAGCTATGATAAAAAGCCTTCAGAGGGCAAGATTCAGCTCAACGCCGCCGTCGACGGGCTTTTCTGCCTCAATCGTGAGGCTTTAAAGAGGATCAACGGCGTCCCTGATTATACAATCGCCTGCTTGCCGAATTATACGAAGGTGACGAACAACCAGAAGCTGTGCGGTCTCCGGATTGTACCGCTTGTGACAAGTCGGCAAAATGTAGAGGAAGCAGTCCGCATTGCAAAAGCAAGCTTCCCGATATTTAGGGTGCTGCCTTATAAGCCGCTAAAGTGCGGCGTAATCATTACCGGCAGTGAGGTTTTCTATGGGCGAATACAGGACAAGTTTGAGCCTGTTATGCAGAAGAAGCTGCAGGGATACGGCGCGGAAATTTTAGGCTTCACGAAATGCCCCGATGATCTGGATATGATACTCGATGCTGTCAAGCGCTATAGAAGCGTCGGTGCCGAGCTGATTTTCCTCACTGGTGGCATGTCTGTCGACCCGGATGATCTGACGCCGACGGCAATCAGACAAAGCGGAGCCGAAGTCATAACACAGGGCGTACCGATGCAGCCGGGCAATATGCTGACGATGGCATATCTTGAGAACACAATGCTCGTCGGTGTACCGGGCGCTTCCATGCATTTTGCGACGACGAGCCTGGATGTCTTTTTACCGCGGATTTTTGCGGGATTGAAGATAACGAAAGAAGAAATACCCGGTTACGGCGAAGGCGGACTCTGCATGGGCTGCACGGAATGCCGTTACCCAATCTGCTACTTCGGACACAGCTATTAAGGTGAGGTGCGACGATATGTATACTGCGGCAGTTATTACAGTCAGTGATAAAGGGTCACAGGGTCTGCGGGTTGATACGGGCGGACCGCTTGTCTGCGAAATGCTGAAGGAGGCGGGATATGAAGTCAAATATTCCGTCATTGTCCCCGACGAACAGCCCGAGATTGAAAACGCGCTGGTACACTGTGCGGACACGCTTGATATCGCGCTGACCGTCACGACGGGCGGCACGGGTTTTTCGCCGCGCGACGTCACACCGGAGGCGACGATTGCCGTCTGTGAGCGCCTGACGCCGGGTATCCCGGAGGCGATGCGGTATGAAAGCCTCAAAATTACAAACCGCGCGATGCTGACGCGCCAGCAGGCAGGCATAAGAGGCAGAACGCTCATCGTCAACCTGCCCGGCAGCCCAAAGGCAATCCGCGAAAATTTTGCCGTTTGTCTGCCCGCGCTGGACCATGGTCTGGAAATGCTCCGAGGCAAAAAGGGCGACTGCGCGACACCTTAAAATTTACTGATTAACCACAATAACAAGACCGGCTTTTCACAACGAAAGCTGGTCTTGTTCAATATCGGAGATAAGACAAGGCATAAAAACAAAATATAGCAAACGCCACTAATGGACATTACTGAATCTTGATCAAATTTGGTTGACTTAAATTACAAAAAACTGTATAATATATACAATAATTCGTATGCTCGCGGCGCAATAAGACAACAGTGGCGCGCGTATGGAAATTTGATTATCAAACGCTTTGCCGATTGGGTTTTTGACGGAGAACCTGTACCGGCAGATGGGAGGCGATATACAAGGATCCTTGTGCTTCAGACGGCAAGAACAACGGTAGAGCGCGGACGGCTATAAAGCTGCCTCGTTATGCCGCAGAGGTTTTTGACGGAAAACCTATACCGGAAGATTTGCGGCCGTAAACGCCGCAGCACAAATAAGGAGGTCATTGTGAAAACAGCATATAATAATAAAATCGCCCGTATCAATCTGACAACCGGTGAAATTAAGATCGAAGAGCTGGATATTGAGCTTGCAAAAAAGTTTATCGGCGGCAGAGGTCTTGGGACAAAGATTCTTCATGACGAGGGTGTTGCAACGGTCGACCCCCTGTCACCCGACAACAAGCTGGTATATATCCCAGGTGCGGTCACCGGAACGAGGTCTCCATCTCCCGGCCGCTATATGGTCGTCACGAAATCCCCCTTGACCGGCATGATCGCATCCTCGAACTCCGGAGGTGTCTGGGGTGCTAGGCTGAAATACGCCGGTTGGGAAGCGATTATTGTTGAGGGAAAAGCAGAAAAACCCACCTATATAAACGTTGAAGATGATAAAATTGAGTTATGTGATGCTCAAAAATATTCTGGAATGCTGTGCGAAGAGCTAGACGCGGCGCTTAAAGAAATCTATCCCAAGTGCTCGGTTTTGGCTATTGGTCCGGCCGGTGAACACTTATCGCTCTTAGCATCCATTATGAACGACAAGGACAGAGCCGCCGGCAGAAGCGGTGTCGGCGCCGTCATGGGGTCTAAAAACCTGAAGGCCATCACAGTAACTTCATCGAAAACCGCAATGGAGGCTTACGATGACGCAGCCCTGATGGCAGTAACGAAAGACTGCCTGGGTAGACTGAAGGAAAACGGTGTCACAGGCGCCGGGCTTCCTACATACGGAACCGCCGTATTAGTCAACATCATCAATAATGTTGGTTCCTTACCGACAAGAAACTGGCAGGAGTCTTATTTTGACGCTGCCGACGATATCTCCGGCGAGTCGCTGAAAGAAAAGTATCTCGTTAAAAATTCAGCCTGTCACCGCTGTTCCATCGCCTGCGGCCGTGTCGTGAAAATTGACGGCAAGGTCATCGGCGGACCGGAATATGAGCCGCTATGGGCTTACGGGGCAGACTGCGGCGTCAATGATCTGAGCGCTATCATTACAGCGAATATGCTTTGCAACGAGTACGGACTTGACGCGATCAGCGCCCCGTGTACGATTGCCGCGGCAATGGAGCTCTATCAGAAGGGCTTCATCAAGGACGAGGAGTGCGAGGGAATTCCTCTGATATGGGGCAGTACGGAGGCAATAGTCGAGTGGACGAGACGCATGGGCGAGGCAAAATCACCTCTTGGTAAGCTTATGGCGGATGGCTCATACCGTCTGTGCGCGCATTACGGTGCGCCAGATCTATCCATGAGCGTCAAAAAACAGGAGCTGCCTGCTTATGATGCCCGAGGCATTCAGGGAATCGGCGTCAATTATGCGACGAGCAACCGCGGCGGCTGCCATGTGAGAGGCTACCTCATTTCACCGGAAATTCTCGGAATGCCGAAGCAACTGGATCGGAATGCAACCGAGGAGAAGGCCCTCTGGTGCAAAATATTTCAGGATCTCACAGCAGTTATTGACTCAATGGGTCACTGCCTGTTTACGTCCTTCGTTATGGGCGCACCGGAGTATGCGGCTGTTTTGAATGCTGCTGTCGGAACGAACTACACGCCGGAGGAGCTGCTCCTTGCCGGAGAACGGATTTACAACATCGAGCGTCTGTTCAATAAAGCGGCAGGAATGAAGCCCGAAGATGACTGCTTACCCAAACGCCTGACAAACGAACCGATAAAGAATGGGCCATCGAAAGGTGAAATCAGTCATATAGACGTCACCCTGCCTGAATATTACAAGGTAAGAGGCTGGGAGAATGCATTCCCGACGCAGGAGACGTTGGTGAGACTTGGGCTTTGATGACGTTTGAGCGGAACTTTTGACCAGCTACAGATATACAGGGAAAATGTCTTTACATTTTCCCTGTTTTCTAATTAAACTATTGTATACTTTCGATGAAAGGCGGTTTAAGAAATGATAGAGGTACGCCTGTTTGCAACCTTACGCGAGGGCAGAGACAAAATCTCAATGCTTGATTCAAATCAATACAAAACGATCGGGGCTGTTCTTGGTTATTTTAGTATTCCGATTGAGGAGGTAGCGATTATTTTGATTAATGGTCATCACGCTGTTCCGGATGCTCCCGTTAAAGACGGGGATGTGCTCGCGCTGTTCCCGCCTCTGGGCGGCGGCTGACATTTATGCTGCGACTGAAAACACCTGTATTATCTTGTTTGGATACAGGTGTTAATTTTTGGTTTACAGAAAACAACATTTCATATCACGGAATTGTTTTTTTTCAAAAGCTTATAATAATATGTGAATAAGTTGCAGAGGTGAAAAGATGAAAAACAATAAGGACCAGAAGTCTGAAAACAGGAGAATACAGCAGCTTGAAATAAAAACGGTGCCGAGCTCGGGCGCGGATAATCAAAATCATAACCAAAACCATAATACGAGAAAGGTCTCGATGGGACCGAATACAAAAAGGTAGGGAACAGATATGAGCAGCGGCAATAAAAAGCACAGTAAGAAAAGCGATAAAATGGAAGACGGTAAGTTTGCGTCCAAAAATATCAAGCATGATCCGAATGCCGAAGGCGCCAGAGCTGTTTTTGGGCTAAAAAATGATGAAAATAATAAATAGAGCAGATAATAAAGCTGCAGTTGCATTATTTAATCAGATCGAAGACCACCTTCTTGGCGACGAGAGGCCGTCCGTTGCGCTTAAAACGATGATAAACGAGCCGCATTTTGACGGTGACCCGTTTTCGATGCTGAAGAAACTCGAACCGACGCCGCAGTCTCCGGTACATCATCCGGAGGGTAATGTATGGAATCATACACTGCTCGTTGTCGATGAAGCCGCAAAACGAAGGGGGGAAAGCGTTGACCCAAGAGCCTTTATGTGGGCGGCGCTCCTGCATGATATAGGAAAGCCGACAACAACGCGCAGCCGCAAGGGCAGGATCACGGCGTACGATCATGATAAAGTCGGAGCGGAGCTGACGCGGGAATTTTTGTCCGCCATCACAGAGGATCAGAAATTTATCGATAAAGTCACGCATCTCGTCAAATACCACATGCAGCTTTTATACGTCGTCAATAATATGCAGTTTAAGGACATCGGCGGGATGAAGCGCCAGTCGGATATCAGGGAGGTCGCGCTGCTCTGCCTATGCGACAGACTGGGAAGAGACGGCGCAGACCGAAAAACGGAGGAAGATCAGGTTAAAATGTTTGTCAATATGTGCCAACAGGAGTGAAACGAAGGAGACTTATGGCTAAAGCAGGAATGAGAAGACCCGATCCGTCCGAGCCACACGGGACGGAGAGCAACCGCAAAGCACATTTTCCTAAAAATCAGGTCAAACCGGTTGATGAATTGCAGGGGAAAGCGAAGTTCACAAAAGAAAAGGCAAACCCGATTCTTTATGATGCCCCGGATGGTTCAAACCGTTCAGTATGATTTTATACCGCTGCTTTGTATCGGTATTATGAAAGGAGTTTTGAGTCATGAAAGCCAGCGCCTATTTTACTGTTGATAAACTGGGCGGCAAGCACGGGACCAAGGAGCTTAAGCGAGAATTGGACACGCTTCACGGCGTTATGTCGGTGAGTGTCAGTGAAAAAACAGGCAGTATCGCCGTTGATTATGATACGTCAGGCGAAAACTGTGAAAGAATCCAGAAAAAAATCAAAGACCTCGGATATGCTGTCACGAGCGTCAAGCTTGATGGGCATATGATGTGATATTGTAGACCGCCACTTTTTGACAGCATAACATCTCAACAAGGTAAAATACTATATCAGGATACGAAATTGCTCGCTATATAGATGACGGAGGGAAAAAGAATGCGCAGCAAAGAACTGAGCGAGAAACTTAATAAGCTCAAAATGGAAGCAGCCAATGAAATTGGTATGACACAATACGTCAAGGAAAACAACGATCACTACAAGGGAGATGTCCCATCAAAGATTAACGGCCAGCAGGGCGGGCCGATTGGCGGCCAAATGGTTAAAAAAATGATACAGGCCGAAGAGGGAAAACTGTCGGGCTCGTAAAGGATTGCAGTATGATGGAATATAAAGATATCCAACGGGATGATGTGAAAGAGTACAAGCCGAAGAAGAAAGATGCGTTGACGAGCGCGCGCTTTGCAGATAATTACAACGTTTCGCCGGATGCTTCGAGCAAGCTGATGGCAGGCAACGGCTTATCCGACGGCGTCGAAGACCTCGACAGCGGCGTCATGATGTCAACGTCTGAAATCATCGATTTTGGAGAAGGAACGGACTCCTGGACTACCAGTCATTGATTGCGATAACAAAGGGGCTGTCTCAAAATAACCTTTAAGCCCACATATATATCATCCTGAGCGCAGCGAAGGATCTTCAGGTAATCTTAAATCAGCGCAACGCCTCTAGATTACCTGGAGATTCTTCGTCGCTTCACGACTCAGAATGACATATCAGGGAGTAAAATCGTTATATTGAGACAGCCCCTTTTTGCTTTTTTTGAGTTAGCGGTTTTTACCCTGAAGGTGCGGCGACAGCGGCATTTCCCACTCGTTTTGATCCGTGTGCAGGAGCTCGTGGACCCGGTGAACCATTTCGCTGCCTGTAAACTGCTCATACATCGCTCCGATGGAGGGATTCTCGTGCGAGAAGCGGAGCGCGGAGTTGCGGTCGAGGCCGTAGAGGCTTTGTCCTCTTGCCATTGCCATCTCGCGATCAAGATTGATCGGTTGGCCGCCACCGTTGATACAGCCGCTCGGGCAGGCCATGACTTCAACGAAATCGTATTGGACCTCGCCGCTGCGGATGGCCTCAACAAGGTTTCTGGCGTTCTGCAGACCGCTGGCCACGGCGACATGAACCGGTTTTCCGCTGATATCAAAGGTCGCCTCGCGCCAGCCGTTCATACCGCGGACATTAGCAAACGCGTCAACATCCGGATTCTCCCCTGTGGCCAGAAAATACACCGACCGGAGTGCCGCTTCCATGACGCCGCCGGATGCGCCGAAGATAACGCCGGCACCTGTTGCAATGCCCATCGGCTGGTCAAATTCCTCCTCGGAGAGATTGGCGGCTTGAATATGCTCGGCAACGATCATTCGCGAGATTTCGCGCGTTGTCAGAACGAGGTCGATATCAGGTCCGGTACCTGTAGAGTCCATGCCCGGATACGTGCATTCCGCCTTTTTGGCGGTACACGGCATGACAGCAACGCTGAAGATCCTTGAGGGGTCGACTTTAAGGATATCGGCGAGATATGTTTTGGCAACGGCGCCGAACATCTGCTGGGGCGACTTTGTCGTCGAAAAGTGTTCCATCATGTCGGGATACTGGGATTTCATAAAGCGGACCCAGCCGGGGCAGCAGGAGGTAAAGAGCGGATAGCGGTTCGGTTCCCTGCTGTTGAATTTCCGGCGGATAAACTCATTGCCTTCCTCAATAATTGTCAGATCGGCGCCAAAATCAGTATCGAAAACATAGTTGAAGCCAATCTTGCGCAGGGCGGCAACAAGACGTTTGACAGTCGCAAATTCCCTTGAAACGCCCAAGTCTTCCCCCCAGGCGGCACGGACCGCGGGCGCAATCTGAACCACGGTGATGATATCGGGGTCAGCCAGCGCGCGGAACGCTTTCATCGTGTCGTCACGTTCGCTGAGAGCGCCGGTGGGGCAGTGCGTGATGCATTGTCCGCAGAGGACACAGTCGGATTCTGCGATTTCCCGGTCGTACGTGACGCCGATATTGGTTCTCGAACCGGTGTTGTCCAGCCCCCAGACACCGACAGACTGCACTTTGTTGCATACTTGTATGCATCGCATACATTTAATGCACTTTGAGTCGTCTTTTATGAGGGGGAAAGTCATATCCCATTTCTTTTCGGGAACCTCCTTCGTATAGGGCTGAGAGATGATGCCCAGATCGTTCGAGATTTTTTGCAGGCTGCAGTTGGTGCTGCGGATACACGTCGGGCAGTTGCAGTCATGTTGGGACAGAATGAACTGGACATTGACCCGGCGTGCTTCACGCGCTTTCGGGCTGTTCGTCCAAACAACCATGCCTTCGCTGACGGGTGTGTTGCAAGTTGTGACAAGCTTTTTGCGGCCTTCTATTTCTGCCACGCAGATTCGGCACGCGCCGATGTCGTTGACGTCCTTCATATAACAGAGTGTGGGCAGAAAGACGCCGACGGTTTTCGCCGCGTTGAGTATCGTCGTTCCCTCCGGTACATCAACCAAGAGATTATCTATCTTCAATTTTACCATTGTGTACTACCTCCTCCCAAAGCACCGAAACCGAAGTGGTCACAGCGCAGGCAGCGTCTTGCCTCCTGAGAGACTTCCTCGCGGGTCATGCTGTTCTCGGTCAGCTCAAAACTGCACTTTCTCTCGCAGGCCTCGCGCTCGGTCATTTCAACGCGTCCCATGAGCGGCTTCTCACGAAGCGCGGTAAAGGATACGTCTATTTTTACCTCGAGCTTATGGTTAAAGCCAAGGTATTGATCAATATTCGCCGCGACGACCTTGCCGGCTTCAATAGCACGGATGACCGTTGACGGGCCGGACAGGCAATCTCCGCCGGTATAGACGCCGGGCAGCGGTGTTACAGCACCGCTCTTTTCGGCGATAAGCGTTCCCTTCTTGCTGGGAATGCCGGCTTTTTCAAATATCGCTGTTTCGACGGCCTGTCCCACAGCCATGATGACGATATCGCACGGGATCGTTATTTCGGGCTGTTTGGCATTTGCCGGTGACGGACGCCCGTCCTCGCCGATTTTACCGACGATTTGCGGTTGGGCCCGGAAAGCCGTCACCGTACCGTTTTCATTGGCAATAATACCGGCAGGGGCGTTTAAGGTAACCATCTCAACGCCTTCGGCAACAGCCGCTTCGACCTCAGCCGCCAGCGCCGTCATGTCCTTTTGGCGGCGTCTGTACACAACGCTGACCTTCTGGGCGCCGAGTCTGACAGCGGTTCTGGCGGCGTCCATCGCGACATTGCCGCCGCCGACGACAATGACGTTCTTGCCAGTAAAATCGGGCATGACGTTGTCACCGATCCCGCGTAAAAGCTCAACGGCGGAGATGACACCTTTTTTGTCCTCACCGTCAATACCGAGCTTCTTGTCCGAATGGGCGCCGACAGAGACATAGACAGCGTCGAAATCCTGGCGCAGCTGCTCAAGGGTTACGTCACTGCCGATATCTGTACCCAGCTTCACGTCAATACCTGTTGCAAGAATTGCATCCAAATCGTACTGCAGGCGTTCTTTTGGGAACCGGTAGCTGGGGATACCGTAGCGGAGCATACCGCCGAGGTGGGCGCGCTTTTCATAAACGGTGACGCTGTGACCCATCAGCTGCAGATAATAGGCCGCCGTCAAGCCGGAAGGCCCACCGCCGATGACGGCGACCTTCTTACTGGTGGCTTTGAGTTTCTCGGGTGGCGGAACAACGCCGGAATAGTCGGCCGCGAAGCGTTTGATGCCTCGGATGTTGATGGCGTCGTCGAGCAACATCCGTCGGCAGCGGGTTTCGCATGGGTGCTCGCAGATGTAGCCGCAGGCACACGGGAACGGATTGTCTTTTCGAATGAGGCGGATGGCGTCGTCATATCTCTTTTCGCCGACAAGCGTGATGTAGCCGGGGACGTCGATATGCGCCGGGCAATTCGAGACGCAGGGTACCGCCTGCTCGAACCGTTCGCTGCATTTACCTTTGAGAATGTGGTATTCATAATCCTTTCTGAAGGCGCTGAGACTTTTCAGGATATAATCGGCAGCGCCGTAACCGATAGCGCAGTCGGCCGTATCTGAAATGACTTGTGCCGTGCTTTCAATAAGGTTGATCGTTCCCATTTTCGCTTTGCCGTCGAGGACGAGCTCCATCAGATTGACAAGATTATTCAGTCCCACCCTGCACGGCACACACTTTCCACAGGATTGGGCTTGACAGACCTTGATGAAAGACGCCGCCATATCGATAGGGCAAATTGCAGAAGGTCCAGAACGAACTCGGCGGGCGACATCGTCATACAATTGCTCCAGCATCAGCTGCGCCTGGCTCGGGGTCATAATAGTTTGCCTGCTCACCATAATCTTCCTTTCATAATTCAAACGAATTTAGTTTTGATGTGAAACAGCTCCGATAATTAAGAGTACTGATGTTTATTTTTGCAGAATATCGGCGTAGTCCGGATGCTGCTCGAACCATTTAATTGCATAGCTGCACGTTGCCGTTGCTGTTCGGTTTGTTTTCCGGAGTTCATGAGCGGCGCGCTCCATGAGCTGGCCGGCCATACCCTGTCCCCGGAGCGCATCATCAACATGGGTGCGGCAGATGTCGACGGTACCGATGCCTGTCGGCGGATAAGCCACCTCAGCTAAAACGATGCCGGCCTCCTTGTATACAATGGTGTTTTCATAGACGACAAACGCCATAATTTTACCTCCTAATGATGCATTAATATAGTTACATTTAACACTATTTGGGTTTGAAGAGCAAGATATAAATAGCAGTCAATTCAGTCATGCCGTTATATAGAGCCATTTTGAAAAAAAGCTATACGAATCCTATGTTATACGGTAAAATAAATAAAAAATTATGTAGAACAGCTAGCGAATTAATACATTATCATATTACCGAACTACTTGATTAACACGCTAAAGTATGGTAAAATATGATGACTCATAAGAAAAGAGGAGATCGACGATGACTTTTTCAGAAGATGTCCTTAAAAACGAAGAAAAAGCAATGATGAGCCTGAGGGCTCTTTACAGGCAATACGGGTATTCTCAATATAAAATGAGTAAATTTGAGGAATATGATCTGTATGTCCGTAATAAAAGCTTTCTGGCCTCAGACCATATCATCACCTTTAATGACATGAGCGGTAAGCTCATGGCGCTGAAGCCTGACGTCACATTGTCCATTGTAAAAAATACAAAGGACAGCGATATCTCCCTATGCAAGTATTTTTACAATGAGAATGTTTACAGGCTATCGCATACGAGCCATGAGTTTAAAGAACGGATGCAGGTCGGCCTAGAGTGTATCGGCAATATCGACATGTACTCCATGAGCGAGGTCATCCTGCTGGCTGAAAAAAGTCTGCACACGATCAGCGCCAAGTATTCTCTTGATATCTCGCATATGGGGTTTTTAAGCGGACTACTCGACAGCATGGGGCTGTCGGATGAACAGAAATCGGCTATTGTGCAGTGCATCAGCGAAAAGAACGCGCCTGAGATTAGTAAGCTGTGCACCGGATACGGGTTAACAGATAACGCCTGCAGCGATCTTATGAAGCTTGCATCTTTGTACGGAACGTTTGAAGACGCGGTGATCATTCTGAAAGAAATGAGCATCAATGAAAAAACGGACGAAGCAATCGTTGAGCTGGAGCAGGTGTATGAGACTGTAAAAAATCTGGGCGGCGGCAGAAACCTTCGTCTCGATTTTTCAATTGTCAACGACATGAATTATTACAGCGGCATTATCTTCCAGGGCTTTATCGACGGGATCCCGACAGGCATACTTTCCGGCGGCCGGTACGACAATCTGATGCTGCGTTTTGGAAAAAAGGCCGGCGCAATCGGTTTTGCCGTTTATATTGACCTTCTTGAGCGATTCGGTGAAGTAAAAAGAGCCTACGACGTTGATGTATTGCTGCTTTACGACGAAAACACGGATATAGAGCTGCTGGCGCAGACAGTGAAAGCCCTGATAGATAAAAACCAGAGCGTCAGAGCGCTCAAGGGAGAAAAGGTGCACGATGGAGCGCCCGATACCGTCAAGTACAGACGGCTCGTCACCATCAAAAACGGGAGGCTGGATGAGCTTGAAACGACTGATTAATATTGCGCTTCCGAAAGGCCGGCTCGGTGAAAAAGTGTACGGCATTTTTGAGGCTGTCGGATACGGCTGCCCGTCGATACTGGATAACAACAGAAAGCTGATATTTGAAAACGAGGAGACCGGTGTCCGTTACTTTTGGGTAAAGCCTTCGGATGTTGCCATTTATGTAGAGCGCGGCGCTGCCGACCTGGGCGTCGCCGGTAAGGATATTCTGCTCGAGCAGGCCCCTGATGTCTATGAGCTGCTTGACCTCGATATCGGTAAATGCCGCATGTGTGTGGCCGCACAAAAGGGTTTCAGGGATGATTTGGACAGAACGCTCAGGGTCGCGACGAAGTTTACCAATATCGCCAAAAAGTTTTATGTGGGGCAGAGCCGGGAGATCGATATCATCAAGCTCAACGGCTCGATCGAACTCGCACCTATTCTGGGCCTGTCGGATGTCATCGTTGATATTGTCGAGACAGGGACGACACTCCGGGAAAACGACTTGGAAGTCGTTGAGACAATTACATCAATCAGCGCAAGGCTTATCTCCAACAAGGTCAGCTATAAGTTTAAGCACGCCGATATCAGTCAGCTTTGTCAGAAGGTTTCGGATTATATAAAAGAAGGTCAGTGACATGATTAGGACATATAAATACGGAGAAATTCCGAGGCCGGACGTTTTAGCCCTCAATGAGCAGACCGTCGCGATCGAAAAGACGGTCGCGGATATCATCACCGATGTCAGGGCGAACGGAGACGCGGCAGTCATGAAGTACGGCAAAAAATTCGATAAAGCCGAGCTTCAGTCTCTTGAGGTCTCGCAGGATGAAATCGATGAGGCGTTTTCATCGGTTGACAACGGCTTTCTGGAAGTGATGAAAAAAGCCGCGGCCAATATCGAAGCGTTCCACCGCAACCAGATCCGAACCGGGTTCACAATGAAGCGTGAGGACGGCGTCGTGCTGGGGCAGCGGATTCTGCCGCTGAACAAGGTCGGTGTTTACATCCCAGGGGGGACCGCCAGTTATCCATCATCGGCGCTGATGAACCTCATCCCGGCGAAGCTTGCCGGCGTCGGAGAGATTATGATGATGACGCCCCCGTCGCCTGACGGAAAAATCAACCCAAACATCCTGGCCGCCGCAAAATTAGGCGGCGCTGACAGGATATTTAAAGCCGGAGGGGCGCAGGGTATCGCAGCGCTCGCCTATGGAACAGAATCTGTCCCTCGGGTCGATAAGATTACGGGGCCGGGGAATGCCTATGTCGCCGAGGCGAAAAAACAGGTTTTCGGACAGGTCGCCATCGATATGATAGCCGGCCCAAGCGATATCCTAGTCATCGCAGACGATACCGCAAGCGCAGCGTTTGTGGCCGCCGACATGCTCTCCCAGGCGGAGCACGGAGAGATGTCTGTCGCCGTTCTTGTCACAGACAGCACGGCGCTGGCTGAAAAAGTCTCCGCGGAAATCGAAAAGCAGCTGCTCCTCCTGCCTCGATGCGATATCGCCAGAACTTCTATTGAGTTAAACGGAAAAATCATTATTGCCGAATCCCTGCTGCAGGCGATCGACATCGCAAATGATCTGGCGCCGGAGCATTTGGAGCTCTGCGTCGAAAACCCGTTTGACTATCTGGACAGCGTTAAAAATGCCGGGTCGGTTTTTCTTGGCAGATACTGTCCCGAAGCACTTGGGGATTATTTTGCCGGACCGAACCACACGCTCCCGACACTTGGAACGGCGCGTTTTTCAAGCCCGCTGTCTGTTGATGATTTTGTTAAAAAATCGTCATTTACGTACTACACGGAGGAAGCACTGTGCGCTGTCTGTGATGACATCGCCTGTTTTGCCAATAAGGAAGGCTTGGACGCCCACGCCCGCTCCGTGAAAATCCGGTTCGATAAGTGATACGTTAAACGTCATATAGTAAGGATGATGAAAATGAGTAGGTTTTTAAGTTCGCGGCTTCAAACACTTGAGGCGTATGTCCCAGGTGAGCAGCCGCAGGACATGCAATATATCAAATTGAACACCAATGAGGCACCGTTTCCACCGTCGCCTCTGGTATTCGAGAGGCTGTATGCTTCCGAGGCCGCAAAGCTGAACCTGTATCCGGACCCCGAAGGCAAAGTGCTCAGGGACAAACTCGCCGGACTTTATGGTGTCAGCAGGGATAATGTCATATTATCAAATGGTTCCGATGAGGTGTTGGCTTTTGCGTTCATGGCTTTCTGCGACGCCCAAAGGCAAATAGCCTTCCCTGATATCACTTATCCGTTTTATCCTGTTTATGCCGATCTTTACGGAATACCGTATACGAAAATCCCCGTCCGCGACGACTTCAGTATCCGCGTCGCCGACTATTTCGGCATCGGAAAAAATATAGCTATCGCTAATCCGTGTTCCCCGACGGGACTTGCGATATCCCTCAGTGATATTGAGGTGATACTCCGGACGAATCCCGACCATGTGGTGCTGATCGACGAGGCTTATGTCGACTTTGGGGCCGAATCCGCCGTCGGGCTTATTGACAAGTACGACAATCTCCTGATTGTGCAGACGTATTCAAAATCGCGTTTTATGGCGGGCGTGCGGCTCGGTGTCGCGTTTGGTTCAAGCGAACTGATCGCCGACCTGAATAGAATCAAATACTCTTTTAATCCCTACAACGTGAGCAAGATGGCTCTTATTGCCGGTGAAGCAGCGATTGATGAAGACTCTTATTATAAGAAAAACTGCCGGATAATTGTTGATGTCCGCGAGAAAACGGCATCTGCCTTAAAGGCACTTGGCTTTGTCATGACCGACTCCAAAGCAAACTTCCTTTTCGCTAAACACCCGGCATTCACAGGCGGCGAAATCTACCGCGCACTCAAAGAAAAGGGCATTCTCGTCCGCCACTTTGACAAACCGCGCATTTCGGATTATCTTAGAATTACAATCGGTACCGATGAGCAGATGGATGCGCTTATTACCGCGCTCAAAGCAATACTCACAAAAGGAGAATGAAGATGCGGACAAGTGAAATTAAGAGGAAAACAGCTGAGACGGATATCTGCCTGAAGCTCAATATCGACGGGACGGGTGTCAGTACCATCGACAGCGGGATTGGCTTTCTTGACCACATGCTCACGCTGTTTGCCCGTCACGGGCGGTTTGACCTCGCGCTGACCTGCAAGGGTGATACGCATGTCGACGCGCATCATTCCGTTGAAGACATCGGACTATGCCTGGGCGCCGCTTTTTCAGACGCACTGGGAGATATG
The DNA here is from genome assembly GCA_942492735.1 of uncultured Eubacteriales bacterium. Lineage (GTDB taxonomy): Bacteria > Bacillota > Clostridia > Oscillospirales > Oscillospiraceae > Sporobacter. Next base: position 827,956 of record OW818648.1, on the reverse strand, counting down.
AAAGGCATCACGCGGTATGCCGATATCCTTCTGCCTATGGACGAGGCACTTGTCCTGTGCGCCGTCGACATTTCCGGCAGGAGCTATCTCGCTTATAACGTTGAGCTGCCGAACGACAAGGTCGGGACGATGGACACGGAGCTTGTGGAGGAATTTCTGCTGGCCTTTGTACGAAAAGCCAATATCACCTTGCATATCAAGCAGCTCGCGGGCTCCAACGCGCACCATATCATCGAAGCCTGCTTTAAGGCACTCGCCCGCACGCTCGGTAAAGCCGTTAAAATCGAAGAAGCTTACAAAGACGAGATACCGTCGACAAAGGGTGTTCTTTAGAAAGAATTGCCTTAAACGACAGCGTTGGGACGCCGAGGACGGCGACCCCTACGAAGAAAGCTGTTAGTAGTGTCGCACACCTGGGCGACCCTAGCATCTCGGTTGAAACCGGTATCACAGGCATAACATGGAGGCATTATGATAGCGATAGTCGATTATGGCGTTGGGAATCTGTTTTCTCTGCGCAGTTCGTTTAAATACATCGGTCAGGACGCTGAAATTACAAGCGACGCCGAGATAATCAGCCGCAGCGATAGGGTCATCTTACCTGGTGTCGGCGCGTTTGAAGACGCGGCAAAAAAGCTGCGGCAGAGCGGTCTCGACGCCGTTGTCTGCGCGGAGGCAAAGAAGGGCAAGCCGCTCCTGGGTATTTGTCTGGGGATGCAGATGCTTTTTGATAAAAGCTTTGAGTACGGAGAGCATCAGGGACTTGGCCTTATCAGAGGCAATGTCATATCGATGGAGCCGGTCGTGCCGAAGGGCTATAAAATACCGCATATCGGATGGAACGGACTGGTGTTTCCGAAGAGCAAACCGACAAGTCCGCTGTTTAAGTATATTAATGAGGGCGACCACGTTTATTTTGTCCACTCCTATTACGCGTCTGGCTGCGGCGACGCGGTGATTGCAACCACAGAATACGGCGCGGAGCTGACGGCTGCTGTCGCAAATAAAAACATTTACGGGACGCAGTTCCACCCGGAGAAGAGCGGCGATGTCGGTCTGAATATTTTACGCGCATTCTGCGAGCTTTAACGCTTGATTCACACTTACGACGCGCGTGTACACTATACACTAAACTAAAGAAAAATCTGAGGCTTAATATCATGATACTTTTACCGGCGATTGATTTATATAACGGCTGCGCTGTCCGCCTGACAAAGGGCGACTATGCCCAAATGACAGTCTACAGCGAGAAGCCCTGGGAGGTTGCCCACTCTTTTGAGGAGGCCGGCGCAATCTGGCTGCACGTCGTCGACCTGGAGGGCGCGCGTGACGGCACAACCGCGAATTTCGCGACTGTAGAGAGAATCGTCAATGAAACAGGAATGAGCGTCGAGCTGGGCGGCGGTATCCGCTCGCGTGAGGTTGTCGAGAGATATATCGGCATCGGCGTCGAACGTGTAATTCTGGGTACGGCGGCCATTACGCTCCCTGGCTTTGTCGATGATATGGTCGCACTGTTCGGCGATAAAATCGCCGTCGGCGTTGATCTTAAAGACGGTATGGTCGCTATCAAGGGCTGGACAGAGGTGACGGCGCAGGGCGGCGTGGATTTCTGCAGACAGATGGAAGCAAAGGGCGTCAAGACGATTATCTGCACAGACATCTCAAAGGACGGCGTTATGGGCGGGACAAACACCGCGCTGTACCGCAGCCTATTGGACACACTGACGCTTAATATAATCGCCTCCGGCGGCGTCTCGTCACTTAAAGATATTATGTATCTGAATTACCTCGGCGTGTACGGCGCGATTCTTGGTAAGGCGCTGTATGAAGGTAAGCTTAATCTCAAAGAAGCAATTGACGGAACAACAGAAGGGTGCTGCGGCGGATGATTACAAAAAGAATAATCCCCGCCTCGACGTTAAGGACGGGCGTGTCGTGAAGGGTGTCAATTTCCGCGGCTTGAACGATGTGTCGTCACCGGTGGAACTCGGAAAATTCTACAGTGACTGCGGTGCCGATGAGCTGGTTTTCTATGACATCACGGCATCGTTTGAGGAGCGACGGCTCTTTACGGAAATACTCAAAGAGGTGGCAAGCTGCATCTTCATCCCCCTGACCGTCGGCGGTGGGATCAATACAGTCGACGATTTTGACAGGGTTTTAAAGTGCGGCGCCGACAAGGTCAGCGTCAACTCAGGGGCCATCAAGAATCCCGGATTAATCAGTGAAGCAGCGAAAAAATACGGCGACCAGTGCGTCGTGCTGTCGGTCGACATCAAACGCGTGAACGGTCAGTTCCGCGTTTTCGCCAAAGGCGGCCGCGAGGACACAGGAATGGACGCCATCGAATGGGTCAGGCGGGGTCAGTTGCTCGGCGCCGGTGAGCTGGTCGTCAACAGTATCGACACCGACGGTGTTAAAAAAGGTTTCGATCTTGAAATGCTGGACGCCGTCTGCAATGCCGTGTCAATTCCGGTCATCGCCTCGGGCGGCGCTGGTGGTATTGATGATTTCACGGTCTTGTTCAAGGCGCTGCCAAAGGTAGACGCGGGACTTGCTGCCTCGATCTTCCATTTCGGCGAGGTTAGAATACAGGACATGAAAAAAGCGCTGAAGCAGGAAGGCGTTACGATGCGGGTATAAGTACTTACCTGTCATTCCCGCGAAAGCGGGAATCCACGTTTCAGCCGCCAAGCATAGATACCCGCCTTCGCGGGTATGACAAAATAGGGTGTTCGCAAATATGGAGGTTAATATGATTGACATAAATGAATTGAAATTTGATGAAAAGGGGCTCATCCCCGCTGTTGTTGTGGATGCCGACAGCAAAAAAGTGCTGATGGTCGCCTGGATGAATAAAGAGAGCCTGGCTATCAGCATGGATGAAGGAAAAACATGCTTCTGGTCGCGTTCACGGCAGGAGCTCTGGCGTAAGGGCGCGACGTCGGGGAGTTTTCAGCATATCGTCAACATCAAAGCCGACTGCGACAGGGATACACTGACGGTTTTCGTTAAAAAAGACGGCCCGGCCTGCCATCTTGGGACGGAATCCTGCTTTACCGATGACGTTTATCTCAGCGATACGCGCTCTTCGTTTTCAATGGAAGACCTGATGACGCTGATTTCTCACCGGAAGTCGGAGCGGAAAGAGGGCTCGTATACCACCTATCTTTTCGATAAGGGTATCGACAAGATGCTGAAGAAAATCGGAGAGGAATCGACCGAAGTGATTATCGCCAGCAAATCCGGTGATAAGAAAGAGACGGTTTATGAAATCGCCGACCTCGCCTATCATGTCATGGTGCTCATGATCGAGACGGGCATATCGCTTGATGATATAAAAAAAGAGTTGGCGTCGCGCCATGTTGTGGATAAGAAGATTAAACAGGAGAAGATGACACCATGACGCCCGTGACGAATATTCACGCCCATTCCACATACGACGACGGATCGGAAACCTGCGAGACCATGGTGAAAGCGGCGCTCTCGAAGGGGTGTACAGCGTTTGGCATTTCAGGCCACGCGCCAATGGGCTTTGACACGGACTGGTGCATGACGCCCGAAAACGAGCCGGCGTTTATTGAAGAAATGCGTGTCCTGAAGGAGAAGTACGTCAAGCAGATACTCCTGTTTACAGGCGTGGAGCGGGATTATTATTCTCCCGAATCGGCGTACCGGTACGATTACACCATCGGCTCGGTCCACTATATTAAAAAAGACGGCGCGCTGTTCACGGTCGACTATACCGAAGAGGCGCAGATCGAGGATGTCCGTCGGTTTTTCGGCGGTGATTTTTACGCGTATACGAAAGCGTATTACGAGACGATCGCAGACGTCGCTCAAAAAATGTCACCCGACGTTATCGGTCACTTCGATCTTGTAACAAAGTTTAACGACGGCGGAAAACTATTTGATGAGGCTGATGCGCGTTATATGAATCCGGCATTTGAAGCGCTGACGGCGATCTTGGAAAAACACAGGCTGTTTGAAATCAACACCGGGGCGATGTACCGAATCGGCAGAACCGTCCCCTACCCGTCCGCGCCCCTGCTGAAAGCGCTTCATGAGCGCGGCGGAGAGATCATCCTCTCAAGCGACAGCCACGACGGGGCGTCTATCGGATACAAATTTAGTGATGCCATTGAGCTGGCGAAAAGCTGCGGCTTTGAGTACGCCAAGACCTTAACATCAAAAGGGCTTGTCGAATACAAACTATAACGAATGATCGTACGAACACACCGAAACGCAAAATAGAAGCATAAAGGGAGGAGCCGTTTAAGGCTCCTCATATCTTTTTTCGTAGCTTTCCAATGACTAAAATGAGCATGGGCACGGCAAAACATAGAATAATATTCCCGGCGAGCAAAACATTATTTGATAGTTTTATTAATTCAAGTCTGTTTGTTGAAATATACATGCTGCCGACATATCCAAGCAGCACGACAGGCGCGGCAGAATATTTCGTTTCCGATGCCGCAAATAATTTCTTTAAAATATTACTAATGATAATGGCAAAAACGGATATGATGATAAAATCAGATATCAGCCAAACCGATAGTAATACAACCCCGAAATTATTCAAGGATTCCAATGCGCTGATGAGCTTAGATACACTGAAAAACGGTATGGGCATTCTCATAACTGTTTTGTAGCCGAGAGAACCCACAACTAAAATCATTAATAAAGTGATGAGTATCACGAGAAAAATAATAACCTGGTTACGGTATTTTTTAATGTCTATTTTATTAAACACATCATCACCGACAAAAAACAAGAAAGTAATATAACCCCATATTCCAAGGATGGGATACGTTGCGGTCAATGCAGGCAGGATATCGTAAGTCGTCAGCGGATAGATATTGCTGATTTGAAAATTTGGAATAATGAAAATATAGAATACAAGAAAAATTAACATAAAGAGGATGAGTGAAAACTCGGAAAACCTTGCTAATGTCTCTATCTTACCGCGGGCAGCCATAAAAACTAATAACAGCATCGGTATGACAAGTGATCGGATATCTACATTCGGGAAAATAGTGCCGAGGAGTCTGTCAGCATAATACCTGACATATAGCATATACAAAACGATGATATAGACGAAATAGATGACGAGCAAAACCTTTCCCGCAATTTTTCCCAAGGAAAGATCGAAAAAGTCACTCAGATTTGCGATCGAATTATTTTGAAATATCGACTGCAACACGGCGAAAATAATAAACATCGCCACAGAGCTGATGATTGGCGACACCCACCCAGCCCTTTCTCCCAGCTTTGACCCAAGTGTTGGGAAGAGTCTTATGGAGGGCGATAACGTTGACATAATAAACAGGATTAACAATTGTCTTATGGTGATTTTATTCGCATGAGTTGGCATGGAGATTACCTCAAAATACCGAAGATATCTAATATGATGTTCGCAAGACTATCGCGAAACGGATTGGTAAAATAGACGAACCCTAGACTGCCCGCTATGGCGGACAATACTAAATACGAGAGAATTTCTTTTTTGAGCTTTGCTTTTGCCATTGCCCGGATATCAAAAAAGGAAAAGGCAAAGAGTACCGATAAAAAAACCGTTATTTCCATCATATCAGCTTCCAGCCTCAAAGCCGTTTGGTTCGCGGATATCATACGATCTTCTTAATTTTGTTTCCACTTGAATTTGAATATCTAAATCCGGATAGATTTCTCGCCACTGATCTTTAAGTTTTTCCCATTTATAGGGATGCTGCATTCTGATCTGCTCACCGAGATCTGTACAGTCTATTTGAAATTCCTTAGATTTTGCAATAACCTGCTCCATTTCGCCTTTGACAATTTCCGAAAGCTTTGTGCCTAAATTTTCTATTTCGTTTTGCGTCCAAATATTTGCTCTTGATAACTGCTCGGCGATATTTGCTTCAACAGCTGTCTTGTAAGTTACCCCTTCAAGGGTATCTCCGCTGAATTTAGCCTGTACTTTTGTATTTTCGTATAATAACTCCAATGCGACATTCTGTCCTGAAAAATCCTCGACGGTTATCGGCGCTGATTTCACTTTATCTACAAGAAAATTATAGCCTCTGGAATACTCTTCTTCGATGAAGCCAATGAGCTTAAAATCTTTTATGACGGCATAACCGGAAGTGGAGGCATCTTTTTCCGGCAGCTCGCCGCCAACGATAGTCTCGTTTTCAATTTCAACACACTTTATGACGGGGATGATACCGGCTGAGGAATCTGAATTATCAAGCATATTCATAACAGTAATAACTTTAACCTCGCTGAAATTGCTGAGCAGATCTATATCGGATTTTATATTTTCAAGCCAATCACCGAGATATTTATCCGTTGATGCTGTCTGGTTTATGAACGTCTTCGCTGAGCAGCCGCTGACAACATAAATCTTCGGTGTAAATCTGATGTTTTCATTTCGTGATATATAATCCATATACTTGCCAAAATCTTCTTTGGCAGCATCCTCACCAATGAGAAAATAATCAACGTAGCCGAAATACAATATTTTACTCGAATGCGCTTTCAGTTTCCGCTGCGCTTCAAAAACAGACGGGCCTGAAGCGGATATGATGTTGTGTATCTTTTCGCCGCCGCTGCCTGTGTCTTTATTTGATGCGGCTTTTGTGGTGAAGGCGGGGAAATACAACGTAAGAACTGATCCCTAACTAGCCATAACAATATCGAAGACAGAAAAAGCAAACCAATTTCGCGGTGGCACCTCGGCTCGTAGACGCATAAATATGTAGAAACCATTGTTTCCAGACTCCCCCGCTCCCCCCTCCCCCCCCCCTCACCCCGTTGACTTTTGAGATTGGGAGCAACAGCGATCTCGTTCTCGAAAATACGATCACGGGGAATCTGCCCTGGACGATTGAGGAATTCGCCAAACGTGGCAATGGATACCTGACGTTCCCAACGAAATTCGATATGGTAGAACCGTTATTAGAACTCGACCATAAAGGGAAGACGATTTTCAGGATGAGCGTCAACCCTCAAAATATCATTCGCCGCATCGAGGTCGGTACGGCTGGGCTCAATAACCGGATACGGGCACTCAACAGGATGACCGAAGCGGGTTATCAGACAGGGCTTCTGATCGCGCCGGTCATTCTGACAGAGGATTGGCGGACGCAATACGGGGAGCTGATTGAAATGCTCAGATCAGGCCTCAGCGCGCGCGTTAAAAACACCTCGTTCATTGAGATTATTTTTATGACGTACAGTTATGTGCAGAATGCGATCAACAAAGAAGCGTTTCCAAATGCGCCTGTTCTGTTTGACAAAGAGCGGCAGACCGGGCGAGGCAAAGGTAAATACTGCTACCGCGAACCCCTGCGTGATGAGGGCGAATTGTTTCTCCGAGACAGGCTCGAAAAAGCGCTGCCGAATATGAAAATACTTTATATCGTGTAGAACGTGGACACATCACATCTTTCTCGGGACGGCAATCTCCTGCCGCCTGACGTAGAGAACGCGCTCGTCTGTCGGCTTAACGCTCCATTTGACGAGCGTCAGCGCGTTGTTCTGCAGCTCCATGCACGTGATGCAGCTCGGATGAACAGCGCTTCCGACATTAAAATATGGATTGCCGGGGTCGAGCGGACAGGTCGGCCGGTGTGTATGTCCGGCGATGATGATTTTATTGTGGTCAATAGCCCACTCCGTCAGGTCGTGTTCTACCTTCTTCTTCTTAATGTTGTTTTTCGCCGCGCTTGTGATGTCCTTGAAACCCAGCTGCTCCATCCGCCGCCAGAAATGATAGACGAAAAAACGACCGGCTTTCCAGAACTGATCGTCCTTTATATCCCCCTGATGGCCGTGGACGAGGAAGATTTCACGACCTGTTTCAATGTTTTGAAGAATAATGCCCTCATAAACCGCAATGCCTTCAAAGAGCGGCTCAAAGGAGTCCTTATGGTTGTCGTAAAACCGGGACATATGCTGACGGGCATAAGCCGCATCCTTTTTCTCGATATCGTGGTTGCCGAAAATCATATACAGACGTTTTTCTTTAAAAAAAGCGTGAAGCTGCCTGTAAATATCAATATAAATCTTACTGATATCCTCGAGATTATGAAATTTCCACAGCTCCTCGCTGTCTCCGAGATCAATATACGAAAAGCCATTATCAAAGTAATATTTCAAAGCCGCGTAATAGATATGCTGATTGTGCAGAAAATTGTCAACCCAGCTGCCATCACCCCTATGGCAATCGCTCATCATGACAATTTTCGCAGAAGCATCAAATGTAATTTTGGGCGCGTTCTCATAGACTTCCGTTAACCGGCTGTAAGTGGACATTGTTTCTCCTGTTTCACTGCTTCAGCAAGAAATTAAAAGCGAGAACCTCGAAACGAAAAACGTGCTGCGAGAGCCCTCGTTATATAGCTTGCGCTGTTTTCTTAATAATATAGACCGGGAACCGGATAATAATCAAAAGTATATTGCCGGGATTGGCCAGATAGAGTAAAATACTGCTAGCTTTTTCTGAAAGCAGCAATACGGGGAGGAAGGTATTCATGTTTAAACTTAAAGAGAACGGCACAAAAGTTTCGACAGAAATCATCGCGGGAATTACGACGTTTTTCACCATGGCGTATATCATTGTTGTAAACCCAAATATCCTCAGCAAGGCAGGCATGGAATGGGGCGCTGTATTCCTCGCGACCATTATCGCGGCGGCGGCAGGTACGCTCATTATGGGCCTTTTCGCCAATGTCCCATATGCACAGGCACCCGGTATGGGATTAAACGCCTTTTTCGTCTATACAGTCTGCTTCGGCCTCGGTTTCAGCTGGCAGCAGGCATTATCCATGGTTTTTATCTGCGGCATCGTCAACATCGTCATCACCGTGACCAGGATCAGAAAACATATTATCAAAGCGATTCCGAAAAGTCTGCAGCACGCCATCAGCGGCGGAATCGGTGTTTTCATTGCATACATCGGGCTTGTCGACTCGGGCATAATTTATTTCGTTGACGGCGTTTCCGATATGTCGGTACTCAACCAGCCACAACTCTGGCTCTTCCTTATTGGCCTCGTTATCATGATCGCACTCCTCCTTCTGAAAGTGAAAGGCGCGGTGCTCTGGGGAATTATTGCGGCGACTGTTATCGGTATCCTGATGGGATTAACGAAAACTGACAACACGATCAGCTTTACGGAGTCTCTGAAGGCGCTTCCGTCAACGTTCGGCGTCATCTTTACAAAGGACGGCCTCGGCTCGCTGTTTGCCGATGGTGCAAAAATCCCGCTTGTGCTTGTCACGATTTTTGCATTCAGTCTGACAGACACGTTCGATACGATCGGCACCTTTATCGGTACAGGCCGCCGAAGCGGTATCTATACCGAGGAGGATGAAAAAGCGCTTGAGACGACGACAGGATTCAAAACAAAACTGGACAAAGCGCTGTTTGCCGATGCTATTGCAACCTCAATCGGCGCAATTTTCGGCACCTCGAACACCACGACGTATATTGAAAGCGCAGCGGGTATCAGTGAGGGCGGTCGGACCGGTCTGACGAGTGTTGTGACAGCCATCCTCTTTATTATGAGCGCGTTTTTTGCTACGTTTGTCAGCGCCATCCCACTTGTAGCAACGGCACCGGCGCTTGTTATCGTCGGTGTTATGATGATGTCCTCGTTTATCGATGTCAAATGGTCGGCGCTCGAAGAAGCGATACCTGCGTTCTTTGCCGGCGTGTTCATGGCGTTTAGCTACAGCATTTCTGACGGCATCGCGACGGCGTTTATCTTCTACTGCATCGTGAAAATATTTAAGAAGGAAATCAAAGGAACGCATCCGATTCTTTGGGTCTCCGCCGTCCTCTTCGCCCTCAACTTCGTGCTTCAGGCGATTGTGACGAAAGCGGCCGGATGATTAACAAGTTCGACATATTTTTTATTTAATTCGTGTCAACCACTTGAAAAATTATTTTTTTGGGATATTATAATGAACAGAATCTTTAAAAACGGTACTGTGATGCCGGCAAGGTTTGTTATAATACGATAGTATCGCTTTATAGCCTTGTCCGCATAAACGGACGAGGTTTTCTTTTTTGGTTTTTGTAGGTTTGAGGATAATAATATGACATTTAAGGCACAGATTATGAATGAAGAGGATGTGAACCGGGTGCTTGTCCGGATGGCACATCAAATCATCGAAAGGAACCACGGCGCCGTGAACTTGTGTCTGATCGGCATTAGGTCTCGCGGGATTCCTCTGGCACGCAGAATTGCCCAGAACATCAAACAGATTGAGAAATCCGAAATTGATGTCGGCGAACTCGACATCACACTGTATCGGGACGATTTGACAGAGATCGGAGCGGACCCGGTCGTGTGCGAAACAAATATCCCTTTTTCCGTGGAAGGAAAAACTGTTGTCCTCGTTGACGACGTTATCTATACCGGACGAACAGCGCGTTGCGCACTTGAAGCGGTGATGCATCTTGGGCGTCCTGCGAAAATACAGCTGGCAGTGCTTGTGGACAGAGGACACAGCGAGCTGCCGATTAAGGCCACATACGTCGGTAAAAATATACCCACGTCGTTGAACGAAATCGTTGCTGTCCACCTATCGGAGCATGACGGCATCACAGACGTTGCGATCTATGAAAATTAATATAAAGAGGAGCTGGACTATGAAAAACACAAAGGAACTCGTCGGTTACCTGCCGGATGAACGGCCAACGCCCGTTAAGCTATTGCTTTACGCGCTGCAACAGGTTATCGTTATGTTCCCCGCGACCGTCGCGGTTGCGCTCATCACAGGCTTTCAGGTATCCACAACGATTTTCGCCAGCGGCTTGGCCACCTTATGCTTCATTTTTGTCACGGGCAAAAAAATCCCGCTTTACTACGGTTCCAGCTTCGCTTATCTGACAGCTATTTTCAGCCTTGTCACAGCCCAGGGCTCGGCAGAACAGATCGCGTCTTGGCAGGCGACAGGAATTCTGCCGGCAGAGCTCATATCAATCGCGCAGTTCGGCATTATCATGTCAGGGCTCGTTTCCATCGCGGCAGGTATCCTCGTGCGAATCAGCGGACGCACGGCTGTTGAAAAGATTCTCCCACCGGCCGTCACAGGTTCGGTCGCGATGATCATCGGCTTGTCTCTCGCCGGTGTCGCTCTCGGAGACGCCGCACCCAAAGCGGAAACTGCAGGCGTCATGGGATCAAGCTGGGTATGGATTGTATCCCTGGTGACGCTGTTTTCCACAATTATCTTCTCAAGATATCTCAAGGGCTTCCTGGGTCAGCTGCCGCTGCTTCTCGGCGCTCTTGTCGGCTGCGTCTCGGCTGCGATCTTATATGCCATCGGCGGCGCCGAGTTTAATATGTTCCGGACAATGCCGGAGGCAGCGCTCAGCAGCTCGCTCTGGGCCTGGGGCCCGATTGCGGTTCCGGCGTTCACACTGCCGAAATTCTCACTTGCTGCCATCGCCGCCATCATGCCGATTGCGATCGCAACAATCCCTGAATCGACCGCGCATATATATCAGCTTGATATCTATGTCAATGACGTCGCCAATAAAAAAGGCAAAAAGATGCCATACAGCATGGCGGATAAGCTTGACCGCAACCTGATCGGCGACGGTATCGGCGACATGATCTCCGGTCTTGTCGGCGGCCCGGCCGGAACAAACTACGGTGAAAACATCAGCACAATGGCCATTACGAAAGTATTCTCCATTCCGGTACTCATAACTGCAGCGATCATCGCGATGGTGATCTCATTCTTCACACCCCTCATACAGGTCATCTACGGTATTCCTGTTGCGGTCATCGGAGGACTTGAGGTCTATCTGTTCGGCGCTATTGCCGCACAAGGTATTGCGATTATGATCGACAAGAAGGTCGACATGTTCAGCTCGAAAAATATCGCCGTCATCGCAACTATCATGGTCATCGGCATCGGTGGACAGTATGCTTTCGGCGGTAACATCCCGTTCTTCGGAATGAATGTCCCCTGCATCGCCGCAGCCGCGATCTTCGGCATTTTCCTGAATTTGATCCTGAGCATCGGCGAGAAGAAGGAAATACAAAATCAAAAGTAACGCTTAATTACACAACAACCTATCTATGTTGAAACCCCTGTAACCATCGTACGGTTACAGGGGTTTCTGAATGCTAAAGAGGCAGCGTGTGCGGAACAAAGCACAGGCTGTTCGTGGTGGTTAACGGGGACTCAGCGCGGTGAGGGCGGAAATAAGCGGTTCGACCGTGTCATTCGACAGGACGTTAATTTCCTGTGAGCCTTGAATCCTGGCGTGATAACCGCTTGCGTCACTTAGTGCCTGGCCGATTTCGAGAACGACAGTCTCTTTTGTCGCGGTCTGATTCAATCCGGTGCCTGTCGTGATCGTATAATTGACGGTTGCCGTTATCTGCGGAACATCGAGTCCAAACGTTTTAAGCGCCTCGGCTGTCGGCTTGAAGGCGGTGCATGAGGTAAAATCTGCTGATGAAAGCGCCGCGACGGCGTTGCTGATGTATTTCTCAGGTGAACGCTCGGCTCCGACCGGAAGGATAAATTCATCGGCGGCGGTATAGGTTGTGCCTTCAACGATAAACCAGGTAAACGTGCTGTCTTTGTTCTGATGCTTGTCCAGTGTGAGCAATGCTGCGCCGGAAGAAAGCGTGATCGTATCGATTGACGATTCACCCAGTGCCGGTATTGTGTCAAGGATAATCATACTCATGAGGTCCGTGTTCAGATAACTGACGAGCGTCGAAGCTATGGTATAAATTTTGTCTCCGCCGTCTAGCATGGCGTAATAATAATCACTGTTCGGGGCGCCGATCAGCAGCTTCATCACGTTGCCGCCGCTGTCAGTGGCCGAAATTGTAAACAGCGGCATATCAAGGCCGTAAGCCGACGTTGACAACGGCATATCGAGTGTCCGTACAGCCGTTAAGCTTTGCAAAGTGGATGCGATATTGGTCACAGACGATTGCGTGAGCGGGAAATCCTTATTATCGGCGACGCGCCATGTGTTGTTTTCAAGAACAAACGACAGCATTTTACCGCCGCTCACATATGAAAGACTGGCAGGCGCGCTCATTCCTGCAGTGTAGAGCGACGTGACTTTTGTCTCTTCGGCTGCAAGCTGCGCCTGATTGCGGCTGTAAACAGAGACCCCGATATAAGCGCCGATGCAGATGATAAAAACAGCACCCAGAATGATCAGTGTTCTGGTTTTCTTTTTCATCACCGATTCCTCCGCCTGGTCCAGTAAATAAAGCCACCGGCCAATATTGCAAGCGGGATGACCCCGATAAAGAGGACACTCCACAGAATGGGGTGCGCGATGATGATCGGAGTTATATTCAAACTCTTTGACGGAATGACGAGGGTTTGAGCTTCTCCGAAATTTTTATTCACGGCGCTCATAAAGATATTCAGATTTGTCGGACCGACTTGTGTTGCGATCTCGTCGTCTAGAAGATCAATGGCCAAGATGGCTGTCAGCCGTGATTGCGTATCCTCTTGGTCAGTAAATGTCTCGACAGCCGTCGCGCCGATGATATATTGGCCTGACGTCATAGTGCTCTCATCAACAGCAAGGATGCCGTTTTCGGAGGTTGTCATAAACGGGGTAACAACAGCGCCGCGTCTTTCCGGCGTGACCTGCAGCATGCCGCAAGGCCAGCGCAGTAAGGCGTCTGTTGTGATAGCCGCGGTAATATCGCTTGTCGTCGACAGGACGGGGAAAATGCAGAAGGTCCCATACTGCTGAGAAAGCGCTTGATAATAGCGATCGTTATCGCCGATAACGCCGGTCTGCATCTGGAGACCGTATACCGCCAGCAGCGCGTTGAATTTACTCAGCTGCGAATTATCTAACACAAGCATAACATTGCCGCCGGCTTTCAGATACGTTTTAAGCATCTCCAGCTCGTCGTCTGCGAGATCCTGTGTCGGATTGATACACAAAATCAAATTGCAGTCATCCGGTACCTTGCCGTCGGCCAGCAGGTTGAGAGCGGCCGTCTCGTAGTTCGCTTTTGTTATATAGGATGTTGCGTTTGTGCCGAGCGCCGTTTCGCCGTGGCCATCAAGCAGATAAATCTTGTTCAGTGTTTCGCTTGTCACATTGATCACGGCGCTTGTCAGCTGCCCTTCCGCGTCAAGAGAAACAGCTTGAAGCTGGTTATAATACTGATAGGCATTGGCATCGTAGAGAATCAGACCGTCTTGATAACCAGACATGCCGGCAAGATTCAGTATTTTTGTCTTATTGGTGGCAGCGCAGCTGACGACAACATTGTTCTCCTGCGCGTTATATGTTGTCAAAGCCGTCGGGTCCAAAACCGGGTCGACGATTTTTAAAGTAATGCGGGGGGACAGCATTGCGTAATTATTGATAAACTTAAGAACGCGCTCATCGATGGTATCATTCTGAGCGAGCACAACAATATCGACATCCTGCTCGAGCGTCTTCAGATAATCGACCGACTGCTCTGTGACCGTATACGTATCGTTTCCGGTGATGTCAAATTCGAGTGTACCCGACGGCAGACCGCCGATGATGAGATTGAATACGATCACAATGGCAATGACAAGCGCCGACACGGCGGCCGTGTACATGCCGCGTTTTGAACTGGCGACTTTAGTCTTAACCTGTTTGTTCAGCTGCCCCTGTGCCTCTGGCTTACTGATGTTATTGTTTTCTTTCATATCGGTACCTCCCTCAGCTCCAGCGCCGCTTCTGTACTGTTTGAATCGTCAAAAATACAAACAGAACAGAGAGGGACAAGAATAGGAGCAACCCTTTTAAATCGAACACATAATAACTTGAAAAGTTACCCAGGGCCTCTGTTATGGAGAACATGCCGAAGAATTTCTTCAAAAGGCCGTTGAGGAGAGTTTGATCAATGAGATAGCAGGCGATAAGCCCACCCCCGCAGACAGCACCCACAATGGTGGTGATGAGATTGCTGCGTGTCAGGTTTTGAAGGAGGACAAGGATAACGGCAAGGATAATAAGGAAACCAATGAAATTCGCTGTGGCCGTTTCCGGGATATAGTTCGTCAGCGTGGACCAGAAAAAGAGAAGCAGGAACGTGCCCATGGAAGCAACCGCCGCGATGACCTGGCTTTCCGTCAGTGAGGAGATGAACATGCCAATCGATACGAATAGACTGCCAAGGCAAAGAACGGCAAGTATGGTGGAATAATCAATCAATAGAGAACCGGCACCCGCACTTTCCCAGGATATCACCAAGGGGCAAAGACACGCGATAATAAGAGGGATGGCAAAAACGGTCACCATGGCGAAATATTTACCAAGGATTATGGAGGATACCTTCACAGGATATGTCAGCAGCAGCTGGTCCGTCTTGGAGCGCCGCTCCTCGGCGATGGATTTCATCGTCAGGATCGGGATGGTAAAAACCAAAATGATCATCGCGCTGGACATCGCCGCCGCAAAATATGGGTAGCTGCCCTGCTCACTGTTGCTCATTAAATTGGTGAACATAAAGAAGATACCGATAAACGCCAGGATTATAAAAATAAAAACATAGCCAATCATAGAATTGAAATAGGATCGAAGCTCTCTTTTATATACTGCGGTCATGATGGGTCACCGGCCTCCTTCAATAATTCTTCCTCAGGCGCGCTGTCGGACGTGAGCTGTAGGAAGATGTGCTCCAGAGATACGCTCGAAGGCCGCAGCATGAGTATTGGGCAATCGGCTTTACTGCACGCATAAAACAGCGCTTCTCTTAAATCATTATCTTCCTCTGGTTCAACGGTAACAAAGAGTTCATGCGCCGTTTTTGTTTTTTCGCACGTAACTTTCGAAACACCCTTGATATTTTTAAACAGCGTATCGACATCGCTTGGATTATCAGCTCTGACGAGCAGCTCCATCGCCCGGCTTTTCAGCTGCTTTTCCAGCTCATCCGGCGTACCTGTGGCGATCAGCTTGCCGTGGTGGATAATGAGGACGTGATCACAGACCTCCTGCACTTCCGACAGAATGTGCGAGCTTAATATAATAGTATGTTCCTTGGATAGGCTCCTGATCAGTTCACGGATCTCGAGAATCTGCTTCGGATCGAGGCCGACCGTCGGTTCGTCGAGAATCAGGATTTCCGGCATGCCCAGGATCGCCTGCGCTAACCCGACACGCTGCTTGTAGCCTTTCGACAGGTTCTTGATCAGCCGGTTCTTGACGTCGTCAATTTTCGTCAGAGCCATAACTTTCTCAACCGATTCCTCTATCTCATCGATGTCGAGGCCCTTTAGTTCGGCGGCGAAATTCAGATATTCCAGAGGTGTCATGTCATTATATAGCGGCGGCTGCTCAGGCAAATAACCGATACAGCGCTTGGCCTCTTCGGGTTCCTCCAGGATGCTGTGGCCATTAATGATAACCTCGCCCTCCGTCGGGCCGATATAGCCGGTCATAATGTTCATCGTTGTCGTTTTTCCCGCGCCATTTGGTCCGAGAAATCCATAGATTTGTCCCTTTTCGACATTAAAGCTCAGATGATCCACGGCGATATGGTCTCCGTACCGCTTGACAAGGTCACGCACTTCGATCAAGAGAGTGTCCCCCTTTTCATTATTATAGTAAGCCTTTGCGGCGTGCATATTTGAAGTATATAAATGCGGGATAAAAAGTTTTAAACAAAGTGTTAACACTCTATGAACTTTTTGTTTAGCAAGGAAAAAACCTGAAAGAACGCGGTTATGAAATGCCGAAAAAACGCTTTCCGTTATCCGTCGTCAGAGCGGCCACTTCTTCTATGGACAGGCTCAGGAGTTCGCCGAGCTTTTCGGCTGTGTATTTAAGGAAAAGGGAGCTGTTCCGTCGTCCTCTCATCGGTTCAGGCGCGAGATATGGGCAATCCGTCTCGATCATGATCCGGTCTCTCGGCATTTTTGATATAACCTCATGTGAACGCCGCGCATTTTTAAAGGTGATGACACCGGTGAAGGAAAGATACCAGCCCTTATCAAGAAGAACTTTTGCCGTTTCCCAGCTGCCTGAATAGCAGTGGAAAACACCACTGACTTCCGGGAACTGTCCGATAATGTCCATAACATCGCGCGGGGCCTCCCGCTCGTGTATGATGACCGGAAGCTGAATGTGTCTGGCCAGGTCAAGCTGCTCGCGGAACCTACGCTGCTGAACGTCCCGCGGTGAAAAATCATAATGATAATCGAGCCCTATTTCGCCGACGGCTACCGCCTTGGAATGACGGAGCAGTTTCTCCAGCTCTGCAACTGTGTCGTCGTCCATCGTTTTTGCGTCATGCGGATGCACGCCGACAGCAGCATAGACGAAAGGATACGTCTTGGCGATTTCGAGGCACAATTCTGATGACTGCAGATTACTCGAGGCGTTAACGATCAGCGACACCCCGTTATCCGGCATGGATGATAGAAGCGCGTCCCTGTCGTTGTCAAACTGCGCATCGTCGTAATGCGCGTGGGTATCAAAAAACATAAAAAACCTGCCCCCAAAAAAACTCTTGTCAACAGTAAGGATTTGTGTTAACATGACCAATACGGCAACAACCACGTATGAACGTGTTTTATTTATGAAAGGAATGATCCTCTTGTTACCTACGATCATCACCGTAATTCAGCTTTTATCTTGCGTCGTTCTCATCGGCGTTGTTATGCTCCAGTCAGGTAAAACTGCAGGCTTAACCGGCGTTATCGGCGGCGGTTCCGACACATACTTGTCCAAAAACAAGTCAAAATCACTTGACTCAAAGCTTTCCAGAGCAACAAAGTGGGTCGCCATTGTGTTCGCTGTCCTGACACTGGTGCTCAACATCATGGGTCTCTAATGCTTTGTCAAGTATGGTTTTATATCTGAAGAAAAGAGGCTGCCGCGTTTGCGGCAGCCTTTTTAGGTGCCTTTTTATCGATTGGCTGGGATTCGAAGGGACATTTCAAAGAATGATTTCGCCCGTGGTTTCACCAAACAATGCCGCGGCATTGACTTCGTCGTAGTCGATGTGGGCAAATGTGGCGTAGTCGGGGCTGACGCGCGCGATCACCTCATCGAAAATCAGAGCACGCTCTCCGCCGACTTTTAGCATAATATTCTGCTTGTCCTTGATGCCGAATTTTGCGGCATCCTCCGGCGTCAGATGTAGATGCCGTTTGGCGATGATAACACCCTCGCTGATGGCAATTTCGCCCTTCGGCCCAACGAGCGTGCAGCCTGGCGACCCCTTTAGGTCTCCGCTCTCCCGCACCGGTGGGTCAAACCCAAGCGAACGCGCGTCTGTATACGACAACTCAATCTGATCAGCTTTACGACAGGGGCCAATAATGGATACGGTCGTCTGACCTTTCGGGCCGACAACAGTCACCTTCTGGTCTGACGCGAACTGCCCGGGCTGAGACAGCATTTTTTTAACGACAAGCTCAAAACCTTTGCCAAATAAGCGATCCAGCGTTTCTCTGGTCACATGGCAATGCTTTCCCGAACCCTCAACGACTACTTTCTTCTCTATCATAGATATTTTTTACCTCCCATGCGCTGGTTTAAACAAGCGACATAATACTACCAAAGACATACTTTACCACCACAATGAAAAAAGTGCAAGCAAGCTTTATTCTTTATTTGTTATTTACAAATATTACGGCTGCGGATATACTATACTAATTGTAATAATGACGGAAACGACCATAATCCTGAGGATTAATAAGGTGGCAATAAATATGAAGACTGATTTTGCGTCAATACTGAATCATCTCAGGCGCGAGAACAATCTGAGCCAGAAGAAAGCGGCGGATGAGCTCGGCATATCGCAGGCGCTGTTGTCACATTATGAGAATGGCGTGCGAGAGCCGAAAATTGAGTTTATTATTAAAGCATGTGAATATTATGGCGTTTCGACGGATTTTATGCTTGGCAGGACGGATGAAAAGTCATATGTCGGGAAAATCGCACTGAATTGCTCAAATGACGATCAAAAACGCAATGCCGATGCAGCGGCGCTCATTATCGCAGGCCTTAATGAAATAGGCGATGAGCAGCTGAGCAGCAGCGCTTCAAAATATATCAGCTTCAGCGTGTATAAAGTTTTATCCGCGCTGTGTTTGCCTGTGGCGCCGTACGAGCCGCTCTTTGATGCGGCGCTAAAAACGGCCGAGTCGGTCTTTATGACAAACGTCCGAAGGGTGAAGTACAATAACGATACCGATGTGAAGCTCGTCGAGCAATCATTAAGGAGCAAGTTTCCCGAGCAGTTTGGGGCCTATGATGAACTGCATGAACTGATAAAGAATGCAGTAGACTGCATGGCGTTTTAAGCAAGATGCTTTGACCCTATATATTACCGCATGAGGTGTTTGGATGATTCAGCAGGACAAGATCCGCAATTTTTCTATTATAGCCCATATCGACCACGGCAAATCAACACTTGCCGACCGGCTCCTTGAAATATGCGGGGCGGTTAATGCGCGCGATATGGAGAACCAGCTTCTGGACAATATGGAACTCGAACGCGAGCGCGGCATCACCATCAAAGCCCGCGCCGTCGGCTTATCCTATAAAGCCTTGGACGGAGAGACATATACGCTCAATCTGATCGACACACCGGGCCATGTGGACTTCAACTATGAGGTCTCACGCTCGCTGACCGCTTGCGAGGGTGCCGTTCTGGTCGTCGACGCGGCGCAGGGAATTGAGGCGCAAACGCTCGCCAATACCTATCTCGCGCTTGATCACAATCTTGAGATTATACCTGTCATCAATAAAATAGACCTGCCTGCCGCTGATCCCCTGCGCGTCAAAAAGGAAATCGAGGATATCATTGGTCTCCCGGCGATGGATGCGCCTGAAATATCCGCCAAACGCGGTATTGGCATCGAGGCCGTATTAGAAAGCATCGTCAAGAATATCCCCGCGCCGAAGGGCGACGCATCAAAACCCTTGCGCGCGCTTATTTTTGACAGCCAGTACGACACATATCGCGGCGTCATTGTTTTTATGCGCCTTATGGAGGGTGAGCTTCGACGGGACGCAACCATAAAAATGATGGTGACGGGAGCGGAATACCGTGTCGTTGAAATCGGCCACATGCGTCCAATCGGATTTGAACCCTGCGAGGTACTGAGCGCAGGTGACGTCGGTTATCTGACAGCAAGCATTAAAAATGTCGGCGACACACAAGTCGGCGATACGGTCACGAATTTGGACAACCCTGCCGAAGAAGCACTGCCTGGCTATAAGCCCGCGCAGCCGATGGTCTTTTCCGGCGTCTATACAGTCGACGGGGCGGAATACCCCGACCTGCGTGACGCGCTCGAAAAACTCAAGCTCAACGACGCGGCGCTCAGCTTTGAGCCGGAGTCGTCCATCGCGCTCGGCTTTGGATTCCGCTGCGGCTTCCTCGGCCTTTTGCATATGGAGATTATTCAGGAGCGCATTGAGCGCGAGTATAATCTCGACCTGATCACAACAGCGCCAAGCGTCATTTACCGTATTACAAAGACGGATGGCACGGTGCATATGGTTGATAACCCGCTCAATTACCCGGACCCGGTCCATATTGAGCTGGCAGAAGAACCGTTCGTCAAGGCGTCCATCATCTGCCCGCCGGAATATGTCGGCAATATTATGGATCTCTGTCAGGAACGGCGCGGAGAATATAAAGAGCTCATTTATCTGGAGACGACGCGTGTTGAGCTCCGGTATAACATGCCCCTCAATGAGATTATCTACGATTTCTTCGACGCCTTAAAATCACGCTCGCGCGGTTATGCGTCTCTCGACTACGAGTTTGATGGTTATAGATCGTCAGAGCTTGTGAAGCTCGACATCCTGTTAAACGGCGAAGTTGTTGACGCCTTATCGTTTATCGTCCACAAGGACAAGGCCTACGCCAGAGGCCGCCGCATCGCTGAAAAACTCAGAGACAATATCCCGCGTCAGCTCTTTGAAATCCCCGTCCAGGCCGCCATCGGCGGAAAGGTCATTGCGCGCGAAACGATTAAAGCCATGCGCAAGGACGTTCTTGCCAAATGCTACGGCGGTGACATCACCCGCAAGAAAAAGCTTTTAGAAAAACAAAAAGAAGGCAAAAAGCGCATGCGCAAACTCGGCACCGTCGACGTCCCCCAGGAAGCCTTCATGGCAGTGCTGAAGCTGGATGAATAGATTTATAATGACAATGACGCCCTCCGGGGCGTCATTCTATTATATAGTCGGGCGGGGGTTTGCTCCGCCGCTGCTTTTTCCTAGAGTAACAGTATAGGGTTGCCGTTTGTGATTGCTATTTTATTACATATTTAGTACTATAAAACTACAACAAGGTGAAGGGATTAGTGATTATATGAAAGAGACAGATACAGCCGCTTTAACGGACAGACTCGATCAAATATTCGCAGAAGACAAAACCTTCAGCGGCAGTGTTCTCATAGCTCAAGCAGGCACGGTGTTACTTAAAAGAGGGTACAGTATGGCCGATACGGCAAATAACATCAAAAATAGTTCTACAACTAAGTTCCTGATCGGTTCCGTTACAAAGCATTTTACAGGTATGTCCATCATGCAACTCTATACAAAAGGCCTAATCGAAATTGACGACAAACTTTCAAAGTACCTGCCTGATTTTCCGCGCGGAGACGAAATCAAACTCATCCATCTCATATCGCATTCTTCCGGTATCATGGATTTTGCTAACGAAACCGTTAATGAACTCGTAGCAATGCCGGTTGACCAAATCTCGAAAGAAAACATCATTCGCATGATTAAAGATAAACCATTGGATTTTGATCCCGGTACGCAATTCAGGTACAGTAATACGGGTTATCTGATGCTTGGATATATTATTGAAAAGGTCAGCGGAATAAGCTATAAGGAATACCTGCAGCAGAACCTTTTTAACCCGCTGGACATTAAAAATACTGGTGTATTTAGTATCGATTACCCGCCGGAAAACATGGCGACCGGCTATTTCATCGATTCAAAACCGGTTAAATATGACGAAGAGAAAGGCGATAATTTCAATAATATTGCTACAATTGCAAGTTATGGGGCTGGTTGCCTTTACTCGACGGTAGAAGACCTATACATCTGGAATCAGACGATGAAAACCGAGAACCTGCTGCCGAAGAAATTCATGGATATGATCTTTACCCCCTACCTGACGGAAAAGTTGATGGCGCCTTACGGCTTTGGGTGGAGGATTATGAATGATGTCAATCTCGGAAAAGTATACAGTCATGGCGGAGGTATACCGGGATTCAGCGCAAGTAATATTTGGTATGCCGATCGGGACGTCACTATAGTCGTCCTTACAAATAGAGACCAATATGCCGCCCGACTCGATGCCATAAATACAGTTATGCAGGCAATTACAAAGCCTCCGGCGGTCCGCGCTATCTAGAATTTCAGAATAGATTATGTTATATTCCTTGCAGCAGAAAGCCGATGCGTTACAGCATCGGCTTCGTATGTTATGCTTCAATATTCAGCAGCGGTTTCAAGTACTTACCCGTATAGCTCTTTTCGCATTTAGCCAGATCTTCCGGCGTTCCGGCGAAGAGGACTTCGCCGCCGGCGTCGCCGCCTTCGGGACCGAGATCGATGATGAAGTCGGAGGTTTTGATGACCTCTAAATTGTGCTCGATGACGACGACGGTGTTTCCGGCGTCGGTGAGACGGTCCAGAACTTCGATGAGCCGGTGGACGTCTGCGGTATGCAAGCCTGTTGTCGGTTCGTCCAAAACATAGAACGTGCTGCCGGTGGAGCGTTTGGACAGCTCCGTGGCGAGCTTGACGCGCTGCGCTTCGCCGCCGGAGAGCGTCGTTGACGGTTGGCCGAGCTTGACATAACCTAGGCCGACGTCAAGGAGCGTTTGCAGCTTCTGCGCAATTCTGGGCATGTTTTCAAAGAAACCGACGGCTTCGTCGACCGTCATGTCGAGAACCTCGTAAATGTTTTTACCCTTGTAATGCACTTCAAGAGTCTCTCTGTTGTAGCGTTTGCCCTTGCAGACTTCGCAGGGGACGTAGATATCCGGTAAAAAGTGCATTTCGATTTTAATGAGTCCGTCGCCGGCGCAGGCCTCGCAGCGCCCGCCGCGGACGTTGAAGGAGAAACGCCCTTGACCGTATCCGCGCGCTTTTGAGTCCTGCGTGGATGCAAAAAGGTCGCGGATGTCGTTGAAGACGCCTGTGTAGGTTGCCGGATTGGAACGCGGTGTGCGCCCGATGGGCGACTGGTCAATATCAATGACCTTATCGAGGTATTCCATACCCTCAATACACCCATGCTTGCCGGGCTTGATTTTGACGCGGTTGAGCTCGGCGGCGAGCGCTTTGTAGACAACCTCGTTGATGAGCGACGACTTGCCGCTGCCGGAGACGCCTGTGACGCAGGTCATGACACCAAGCGGGATGGATACGGTGATATCCTTCAGATTGTTTTCCGACGCTCTCTTAATGGTCAGAAATTTGCCGCTCCCTTTCCGGCGTTTCAAAGGCACGGGGATTTTTTTAGCGCCGCTCAGGTATTGGCCGGTGACAGACCTTGCGCAGGCTTTAATTTCCTCCACCGTACCGGCGCAGACAATCTCGCCGCCGTGGACACCCGCACCCGGGCCGACGTCGATGACATAATCGGCGGCGGTCATTGTCTCCTCGTCATGCTCGACGACAAGGAGCGTATTGCCGAGGTCGCGCAGGTGCTTGAGCGTCGTCAATAGACGCGCGTTGTCGCGCTGATGCAGGCCGATGCTCGGCTCGTCAAGGATGTACAGAACACCCATCAGCGAGGAGCCGATTTGTGTGGCGAGCCGAATCCGCTGGCTCTCGCCGCCGGAAAGGCTGCCGGCCTGCCGGCCGAGCGTCAGATATTCAAGGCCGACACTGCGTAAAAAGCCAAGCCGCTCAAGTATCTCCTTGAGAATCCGGTGGGCAATCATTTCCTCTTTTTCCGTGAGCTGCAGGCCTTCAACAAAATCAAGCGCTTTGATGATGGACTTGTCCGTAAAGTCGACGATATTGATATTACCGACCGTCACGGCAAGAACCTCTTTTTTCAGACGGCGCCCGCCGCAGTCTGGGCACGGATGCTCGGACATGTATTGCTCGAGCTCCCACCGCATCGACATGCTCTGTGTCTCTTTATAACGGCGCTCGAGGTTTTTGACGATGCCCTCAAACGGTTGATTCAACGTCCCTTTGCCGCGCGGCTGATCATAATGGAGCGTCAGCTTTTCGCCGTTTGTGCCGTAGAGCATAATGTCCAGCACACCTGCCGGCAGATCTTTAATTGGCGTGCTCAGCGTAAACTTGTATTTTTTCGCAAGCGCCTCGAAGTACATTTTTGCGATGCCGTCGTTCTTGATGTTGCCCCAACCGGAGGCGGTGATGCCGCCTTCCATGATCGACAGGGTTTGATTCGGAATAATGATGTCTGGGTCGACGCGCAGCTGCGTACCGAGGCCTGTACACGATGGGCAGGCGCCGTACGGACTGTTGAAGGAGAACAGGCGCGGCGTCAGCTCCTCAATCGATACGCCGCATTCTTCGCAGGCGTAATTCTGGGAGAACATTAATTCCCGCTCCTGACCGACGATGTCGATGATCACGAGGCCGCCGGCGAGGTTCGCCGCCGTCTCGACGGAATCGGTTAGACGCCGGGCAATATCGTCTTTGATGACAAGACGGTCGACGATGATTTCGACGTTATGCTTTTTGTTTTTATCGAGCTTAATCTCCTCGGATAAATCGTAGGTGATACCGTCGACGCGCGCACGGACATAACCGCTCTTTCTGGCATCCTCGAACACCTTCTGGTATTCGCCCTTTCGCGCGCGAACGACGGGAGCGAGGACTTGAATACGGGTGGCCTGCGGCAGCGTAATGACCTGATCGATAATCTGGTCAATCGTCTGCTGCCGGATCTCTTTACCGCAGACCGGACAGTGCGGAATACCGATACGTGCCCATAATAGGCGCAAATAGTCATAAATCTCCGTGACCGTACCGACCGTCGAACGCGGGTTCCTGCTCGTCGTCTTCTGGTCGATCGATATGGCAGGGGACAAGCCCTCGATATAGTCAACGTCCGGCTTTTCCATCTGACCTAAAAATTGGCGCGCATAGGCCGACAGCGACTCAACATAGCGGCGCTGCCCCTCGGCATAGATCGTGTCGAAAGCCAATGACGACTTCCCACTTCCCGAAATACCCGTCATGACGACCAGCTTGTCCCGCGGAATCTCGATGTCAATGTTTTTTAAGTTGTTTTCTCTCGCGCCTTTGACAAAAATGTTATCTCTCATTAAACTTCATTCTCCAATTGTCAAAGGCGCGTGCGCCTCTTGACAAAAATGTAATCTGTCGTTGTTTTAAGACTTTTCGCGATTCGATTCCTTTAAAAAGCGTCTGGCCTCCCGGCGTGAGCGCAGCCACACGACAGGTTTTCCGCTGGACATGACGATGTTTTTGTTCCGGACCGACCGGTCTCTATTAAAATTCCAGGTGTACTTAATAAATTCCCAGTCCAGCTTATCCGGGCAGCCGTCACCCATATCCGGGCGGGTCTTGCCGAAGGATGTGAGCACTCTTTTTAAGACGCCGAACAGGCTGACAAGCCGCGGCACGTCAAAATAGACGACGAGATCGCACCGCTCCAGACGCATGGGAAGCGTACCGTCGTAATTGCCGTCAATGATCCAGCTGTCTTTGGCCAGAGCGTCTTCAAGTATTCTGCGGAACTCATAAGCGCCTTTTGCCACCCAACCCGGACTCCAGAAAAGCTTGTCCAGATGGACGACGGGCAGATGCAATAACGAACCCAGCTTTAGTGCGAATGTTGTTTTCCCGCTGCCCGGGCAGCCGAGGACGAGGATGCGTTTGTGCTGCATACAGTATCCTCCTTTTGCTGTCCCATATGACGGTCTGTGTCAGCAGACACGCGGCCGGCGTTTGAGATCATGAGCTTGATGCGGTTTTCCTGATTGATTTTCGTCGCGCCCGGGTCGTAGTCGATGGCGACGATGTTGGAATCGGGGTAATCGTCCTTGAGACGGCGGATCATGCCCTTGCCGACAACGTGGTTCGGCAGGCAGCCGAACGGCTGGGTGCAGACGATGTTATTGGTGCCGGAGTGAATCAGCTCGAGCATCTCGGCTGTTAAGAGCCAGCCCTCGCCCATTTTATTCCCATAGCCGAGATAGCCCTTGATGAGGCACTGCAGGTCGCTGAAGCGGCCCATCGGGCGGAACGACGACTGCGTTTTGACGGCCTCAATCATGATGCTCTGGAGATCCTCTATATATCTCTGGAAGATGCCCACGACGAGCTTCTTGAGCTTCGAGCCCTTGTAGAGGTCGACGTCGACCGCGCGGTTATTGATTTTAAATATCATGAAATCGGTGAGCCCTGGCACGACAGGCTCGCAGCCCTCGGTGAGCAGAAACTCCTCAAGGCCGTTATTGCCGAGCGGGGCGAATTTGACGTAGATTTCGCCCACGATGCCGACGCGTGGTTTCGCCTTGCCCTGACGCTCGATCTTGGCGAAGTCAGCGGCAATCTCCGTCATATAGCGCTGCATCTCTTTTTTTCCGAGCCCGCGGCCGTTTCCGAACATGGTGACAAGCCGATCGGTCCAATGCGTGGTGAGCTTATCGGTCGCGCCCTTCATGACCTCGTACGGCAGACATTGGTTTTTGAGCCAGACGATCAGATCGCCGTAAATCATCGTTGTCGCGAGTCGGCGCAGTGTCTTCAGCGGAATCGAAAAGCCGGGGTTTTTCTCGAGACCTGAGAGGTTGACGGAGACGACGGGGATATAAGCGAGTCCCGCCTTTTCGAGTGCTTTTCTCAGGAGGTGGATGTAGTTGGAGGCGCGGCAGCCGCCGCCTGTCTGCGTGATTAGGAGGCCAACCTTGTGCTTGTCATAATTGCCGCTGTTGACGGCCTCAATGAGCTGCCCGATGACGAGGAGCGCCGGATAGCACGTGTCGTTGTGGACATATTTGAGTCCCGTGTCGACGATGCCGCGGTGGGTCGTCGTGAGCATATCAATCTTGTAACCGTCCAGCTCGAAGACTTTTTTCATCATCGTGAACGTGACGGGGAGCATCTGGGGCATTAAGAGCGTATAGTCTTTTTTCATTTCCTTTGTGAAAAGGAGACGCCCTGTTGCGTCATATGTAAGTGTTGCCATATAAATCTCCAATGAGTCAAATGTATTGAGGTATGCCGTCGCCAGGGTGCGGCAGACGCTGCGAAGCTTTTTTGAGTACTGTCCTCGTAATAGCTGATGTCCAAAGCCTCCCTCTTGAGGGAGTTGCCGCCGCAGGCGGCGAAAGGAGTGTCCCGTGGCGCGCCCGACGGACTCCCTCAGTCGGCTTCGCTGACAGCTCCCTCAAGAGGGAGCCATTGTTGCATCTTGTCGTGTTTCCCAAAATGCGCTTTTAAGCCGTTTCCTTGCTGCGCGATTTCATCGCGGCGAGCAGGCTTCGAATCCGAATCCTGACGGCGCCGAGGTTGTTGATGTCATCAATCTTTATCTGGGTGTAGAGCTTGCCGCCCTTTTCGAGGATACTGCGCATCTCATCGGTTGTCACAGCGTCTGTCCCGCAGCCGAAGGATACAAGCTGTACCATCTGCATGTCGGGTTGTGTGACGACATACCGCGCGGCGTTATACATGCGCGCCTGGTAGGTCCATTGGTTGAGCACCTTGCGGCTCTCTTTTTCCATGATATGCGAAATGGCATCTTCAGAGATTAGCACAAGCCCGAACGAGGTGATCAGCTCGTCAATCCCGTGGTTGATCTCTGGGTCGATATGGTATGGTCTGCCGGCGACGACAATGATCTGCTTGCCGTTGTCGCGGGCGTATCGAATATTTTTTTCGCCCTCTTTGATGATCGATTCTCTATAGGCGTCGTACGCGACGTATGCGCCCAGCGCGGCTTTCTTCGTCTCGCTTTTCGGGATGTTGAAATTTTCCGCAAAATATTCGGCAGACTTTTGCAGAAAACCTTTTTTCTTGTGCAGCCCGAAATACGGGGCCAGATAGCGCACGGATTTGAGCCGTGGCATATTGGCGGCCAGAAGCTCGGGATAGTATGCCACAACCGGGCAGTTGTAGTTGTTGTCACTCTTGCCCTCGTCAAAATTGTACGGCATACACGGGTAGAAAATTGTCTCAGCACCCATATCAATAAGATGCTCGATATGGCCGTGCATAAGCTTGGCCGGATAGCACACGGTGTCGGACGGGATCGTGCGCTGGCCCTTAATGTACAGGGACCGCGACGACTCCGGCGACAGGACGACTTCAAAATGAAGCTGCGTGAAGAATTCAAACCAGAACGGGAGATTCTCATACATATTGAGCCCGAACGGAATGCCGATCTTTCCGCGCGCGCCGGTGCCTTTGCCGCTGCCGTTTAAAGAACGCAGATAATCGTATTTCCATTTCATGAGGTTCGGCTCCGTCGATTTCGCGAGGCCGAGCGGCTTGGAGCAGCGGTTTCCCGAGATAAAACGGCGGCCGTTGTCAAACGTGTTGACCGTCATACTGCATCGGTTTGTGCAGCCCTGGCACGTCACCGGTTTTGATGTATGTGTAAACTGCGCAAGCGCTTTTTCATCGAGTATTGTAGACGCTGCGCCTTGCGCGTCCATTGCGGACAGCGCGGCGCCGTAAGCGCCCATAAGTCCGGCAATCGTTGGCCTTGTAACATTTCGGCCGATTTCGCGTTCAAACCCGCGCAGAACGGCATCGTTTAGAAAGGTTCCGCCCTGAACGACGATGTTTTTGCCCAAGTCATCAGCACTCGCAGCGCGAATGACTTTATATACAGCATTTTTGACGATGGAGATGGAGAGTCCAGCCGAGATTGCCGCGACGGACGCCCCCTCTTTCTGCGCCTGCTTGACGCTTGAGTTCATGAAAACCGTACACCGCGAGCCGAGATTGACGGGCGCCTTATCGAATAGTCCGAGTTTTGCGAAATCGGCGATATTGTTATCTAATGCCTTGGCAAACGTCTCGATAAAGCTGCCGCAGCCGGAGGAGCAGGCTTCGTTTAACAGAATGCTGTCAACAGCGCCACCGTGAATTTTAAAGCATTTAACGTCCTGTCCGCCGATGTCGATAATAAAGTCGACGTTGGGGTCGAAATGGCGGGCCGCGCGAAAATGTGCCATCGTTTCGACAAGCCCGATATCGACGCTGAAAGCATTCTTAATCAGGTCCTCTCCGTAGCCGGTTACGGCGCTCGACTTGATTCTGATTTTGTCGCCGAAGCGTGTATATATATCAAGAAGCTCTTTTTTCACGATTGACACTGGGTCGCCGCGGTTTGAGTCATAGTAGCTGTAAAGAATACCACCGTTCGGCGCGATGAGAACAAGCTTTGTCGTTGTGCTGCCGGCGTCGATTCCGAGATAGGCGTCGCCCGAATATGTATCGGCATCGACGGTTTCCGGCGTCGCCATCGCATGCCGCTGCGTAAACTCGTCGTATTCCTCTGGCGAACAAAAAAGCGGCTCCATGACGTCGGTTAAGAGGGACGCGTCGGCGGCGCGCTCTAAGAGACCGAGCATTTCTTCAAATGTCGTTTCGGCAGCGTCGTTTGGTATAAGCGCTGCGCCGAGGGCTGCGAAGCAATCGGCATTTTCAGGGAATATGGCATGGTCGCCGTCCAGCTCGAGTGTTTCGATAAAGCGCTGACGAAGACCCTTGAGGAAAGTCAATGGTCCGCCGAGAAAGACAATCTTACCCGTCAGCTCACGGCCTTGTGTCAAGCCGGAAACCGTCTGGTCAACGACAGCCTGAAAAATAGAGGCCGCGATGTCTTCACGCCGCCCACCCTGGTTGAGGATGGGCTGAATGTCGGATTTTGCAAAAACGCCGCACCGCGAGGCGATGGGGTATATTTTTTCGTAATGAAGAGACAATTCGTCCAGTTCCGCTATCGTGACGTTTAAGAGCGTGGCCATCTGGTCGATGAAAGCGCCCGTCCCGCCGGCGCAGGAGCCGTTCATCCGCTCCTCGAGACTTCTGCCGAAAAAGATGATTTTCGCATCTTCGCCGCCGAGCTCAATGACCGCGTCGGTATCGGGGATAAAAGCGCGCACGGCGGAGGCCGTGGCGTAGACCTCCTGAACGAACCGGATACCGGAAGCTTTCGCCACACCGAGACCCGCAGAGCCTGTTATAACCGTGTTGACCTTTTGGTTTGATAAGATGTGCGAAGCCGAGAGGAGCTGTTCGGCTGCCTTTTCACGCACCTTTGAGAAATGGCGTTCGTACGCACGGAAAACCATTTTTCCGCTATCATCAAGCACAACGGTTTTCACTGTTGTGCTGCCGATATCAATGCCGACTTTAAAACTCATATATCCACCTTAAAAGAAAAATTTCATTTCGAAAACCATCGCAACGATATTTGTATGCGGAAATCCGCACGCGGATATCCATCGACTGTCAGTATAAACAAATTGTCCCTGCTGCCCTCGTCACGAAAACCGGACGTAAAAGCAAGCGTTCATCAAGGCGCTGCGCAATTTGCCATAAAGGTAATTATACATCAGAATGTCGTATAATTCAACAATTTAAGATGATTTGTTTTTACCAAAAGCATTGTATGATAATACATGCAGTGTTATAATTACCCTGAAAAATCGATCGAGTTTACGGAGGTATCTTGATGCGCCGCAAAGAGGATTTTATCGCGTTCATGATGGATGCGGGTGTTTTAACCTTTGGGGATTTTACAACGAAAAGCGGACGTAAAACGCCGTATTTTATCAACACCGGCAATTATCGGACGGGAGCGCAGATATCAAAGCTTGGCGATTATTACGCCGACTGCATTATACAGAGCGGCGAGCGTTTTGACGCGCTCTTTGGTCCGGCATATAAAGGGATTCCGCTGTCTGTCGCCGCGGCGTCTTCTCTCTACCGCAACCATGGCTTGGATATTCCGTATTGCTTTAACCGCAAGGAGCTCAAGGACCACGGCGAGGGCGGCGGAATCGTCGGTTACCAGCCGAAGGCGGGTGACAGGCTTGCCATTATCGAAGACGTCGTTACAGCGGGTACGGCGGTCAGGGAGAGTATCGCCCTGCTTGCCCATGTTGCGCCGATAAAAATAGAATCACTTTTCGTCTCCGTTGACCGGATGGAGCGGGGTACCGGAGCGCTGTCCGCGCTCGACGAGCTCAGAGTATCGCTGGGCATCAACGTATATCCGATCATCACGGTCCGGGATATCATTGAATCCATTCCCGCCGAAGACGCGCGACGGCTTAAGATGGAGGACTATTTAGCAACTTACGGAGCAAAACAGGTGGATGCATGAATATTCATGTCGGCCACAGGGCACGAATGAAAAATCGGTTTATTGAACATGGACTCGAGAGCTTTGAGGACCATAGCGTGCTGGAGCTTCTCTTATTTTATGCGCTGCCGCGCGCGGATGTGAATCCGATAGCTCATGCGCTCATCGATAAATTCGGTTCCCTGTCTGCCGTTTTTGACGCGCCGTGTGAAGAGCTCGTCAAAGTTTCGGGAATCGGCACAAATACTGCGGAATTCATTAAGCTCATCCCGCAGGTCAGCAGGCGGTACCTTATATCACGCTCCAGCTTCGATGATATCCTCGATTCGACGAAAAAGGCGGGGGAATACCTAATGCCGCGCTTTTACGCCGAGCGCGACGAGATAGTCTACATGGTCTGTCTCGACGCCAAATGCAAGGTCCTGAGCTGCAAGCTGCTGTTCCGCGGCAGTGTTAATTCCGCAAATGTCAGCATTCGGAAGATTGTTGAGAACGCGCTCTTATATAATTCAACGAGCGTTATCATCGCGCATAACCACACAAGCGGCATAGCGGTGCCGTCCGGCGAAGACAAGGAAACAACACAGCGCATCGAGCAGGCGCTCAAAGCCGTCGATATTACCCTGGCTGACCATATTGTTGTGGCCGACGACGACTTTGTGTCGATGGCCGACAACGGATTTTTCAGGTAACGACGCAATCAACAAGTAAACTTTAGAAACGAAATATAAGTATCGGAGTATGGTACATTTGGATAAATTACTGCAGGAGACAATTCGGATTGCAAGGCTTGCCGGCGCGAGCATAAAAAAACTCAGAGAAGACGACGCGCTGACGGAGGATATGAAATACGGTTATGAGCTCGTGACAAACGCGGACTTGATATCGAATGAAATTATTAAGAGCGAAGTGTTGAAGCTGTATCCTGACCACCTATTCCTGTCCGAGGAGGATACGGAACGCAGCTACACGCTGGACAAGCCGACCTGGATCATCGATCCGATCGACGGAACGGTCAATTACGCGAACGGCCACCAAATGGCGGCGATCTCGATCGCATACGCATCTGATTATCAAGTGAGAGTCGGTGTCGTGTACAATCCATTCATGGATGAGCTGTTTTACGCCGCTGAGAACTCGGGCGCATTTTTAAACGGCAAGAAAATAACAGTCAAAGATGTTTCAGTGCTGAAGACATGTCTCGTCGCCACCGGCTTTCCCTACGTTAAAAATAAAGATGTCGTCCATGATATCTTTATCAGGATGGAGCGGCTTCTGCCAAACATCGGGGATTTTCGGCGGCTCGGTTCTGCCGCGCTCGATATCTGCTGGGTCGCGTGCGGCAGATTACAGGGATACTACGAGGGTCAGCTGAATGCCTGGGATGTCGCCGCCGCAAGACTGATCGCTAAGGAAGCAGGCGCTGCGATCGGCTATTTCAAGGAACCCGAGGATGAGAGTCCTGACAGTATACGCAGCAACAATCTGATTGTATCAAGCCCAGGCATTTATGAGTCTCTGAAGAGCTTGTTAATATGATCAAACCGCTTCGAACGCAGATTGCTATGCAATAAATGTAGGGGCGATTCATGAATCGCCCACCGTTCCCCGGCGGTCTGGAGAGGGCGATTCATGAATCGCCCCTACGGAAATATTCCTAATCAGAAGAAATTCGAGGTACCTATGCCTGATTTTAAAGTTGTAAGTGAATATTCTCCCGCAGGCGATCAGCCGGAGGCGATTGAGGCGCTAGCGCGGGGGGCGGAGCTGGGGTTTGAGGAGCAGACGCTGCTGGGCGTCACAGGCTCCGGTAAAACATATACAATGGCAAAGGTCATCGAAAAGCTCCAGCGCCCGGCGCTGATTCTGGCGCATAATAAAACACTGGCGGCACAGCTCTGCAGTGAGTTTAAAGAATTCTTCCCTGAAAATGCCGTTGAGTTTTTCGTCTCTTATTATGACTACTATCAGCCGGAGGCGTACATCCCGCATACAGATACGTTTATTGAGAAGGACAGCGCCATCAATGACGAGATTGAACGGCTCCGTCACTCGGCGACCTCATCGCTTTTCGAGCGCCGAGATGTTATCGTCGTTTCCTCCGTCAGCTGCATTTACGGTCTCGGCGACCCTATCGATTACGCGAACATGGTCGTCTCGCTCCGCGTCGGGCAGACGCGGGACAGGGACGCACTTTTAAAGAAGCTCGTTGAAATCCGCTACGGCAGAAATGATATCGCCTTCGAGCGCAACATGTTCCGCGTCCGGGGCGACACCGTTGAGATATTTCCGGCGTATTCGAGAGATAATGCTGTCCGCGTTGAATTTTTCGGCGATGAAATCGACCGTATCAGCGAAGTGAATGTCGTCACTGGTACACCTGTTAAGAACTTGTCGCATGTAGCAATTTACCCGGCGTCGCACTATGTCACAACGACGGATAAAATGGAAAACGCGGTCAAAGAGATTCAGGCTGAAATGATGGCAAGGGTCGAGCATTTTGAGCGCGAAAACAAGCTGGTCGAGGCGCAGCGGATTCATCAGCGCACAATGTACGATATTGAGATGATGCGGGAGCTCGGCTACTGCACCGGTATCGAAAACTATTCGCGCGTTATTACGGGTCGGCCGGAGGGGTCTTCGCCAATGACGCTTATCGATTATTTCCCGAAGGATTTTATCCTGTTTGTTGACGAGAGTCATGTGACGCTGCCGCAGGTACGCGCGATGTATAACGGCGACCGCGCACGGAAAGAGAACCTCGTCGAATACGGCTTCCGCCTGCCGTCGGCGTTTGACAACAGGCCGCTGAAGTTCCATGAATTCACAGAGCGCATCCATCAGATGATCTATGTTTCGGCAACACCGACCGACTATGAAAAATCCCGTTCGTCACAGATCGTCGAACAGATTATCCGGCCGACCGGGCTTTTGGACCCGATCATCACGGTGCGCCCCGTTGACGGGCAGATCGATGATTTAATTGGGGAGATCAACGCACGGACAAAAAAAGGCGAACGGACGCTTGTCACGACGCTGACGAAAAAAATGGCAGAGGATCTGACCGGCTATTTGACTGGTGTCGGAATACGCGTCCGATATATGCACTCCGATATCACGACAATGGAGCGCATGGAGATCATCCGCGACCTGCGGCTGGGCGAATTTGACGCGCTTGTCGGCATCAATCTCTTGAGGGAAGGCCTCGACCTGCCGGAGGTGTCGCTCGTGGCGATTCTAGACGCCGATAAAGAGGGATTCCTACGCAGCGAGACCGCACTCGTGCAGACAATTGGACGCGCCGCGCGAAATTCAGAGGGTACTGTTATTATGTATGCCAACACGATAACGCGGTCAATGCGTGCGGCAATGGATGAGACGGCGCGCCGCCGTACCAGGCAGGCGGCCTTTAACGAAGCGCACGGTATCACGCCGACGACAATCATCAAGAGCGTCCGCGACCTCCTTGAGATAACAAAGGATGAGGATATCACTGCCAAGGGCGACAGCAACGTCAAAATGACCCGCCATGAACGCGACGAGGCAGTCGCCAAGCTCGAGAAAGAAATGGCGAACGCCGCTAAAATGCTGGAATTCGAATACGCCGCCGTTTTACGCGACAGAATCATCAAGCTGCGCGGTCAGCCGTAAAATAAACGTTGGGAGTACTGACATTGAACATCTTGGAATATTTGGAGTCCTCGCAGCTGGGGAAAATGCTCATTACATTTGTCGTCTCGATGCTGCCCATTGTTGAGCTGCGCGGCGCAATTCCCATCGGCGTTGCCATGGGCCTCAGCCCGATACTGAGCGCGGTGATCAGCGTTGTGGGCAATCTGCTGCCGGTCCCATTCATCATCATTTTTATCCGCCGAATTTTTGCATGGATGCAGAAAAAGAGCCCGAAGCTCGCCAGCATTGCGGAGCGTCTCGAGAAAAAGGCCATTTCAAAGGGGGATACCTTATATAAAAGTGAGCTCATCGGGCTGATGATCTTCGTTGCGATACCGCTGCCGGGAACGGGTGCGTGGACAGGCGCATTGATTGCGGCGATTTTGAACATACGGCTTAAATCCGCCCTGCCAGCCATCGCTGCGGGTGTGGTTATTGCCGGATTCCTCGTGTTGGGGATTACATACGGCTTTACGAAGATTTTTAACTGAGAACAAAATCAGAAGATTCGAAAAGCCCCCGACTTTCGTCGGGGGCTTTTCGAAAAAGAGAGGGAGTTATCGGGATAGATTGAAGCGTGTCA
Source organism: uncultured Eubacteriales bacterium (assembly GCA_942492735.1). Classification (GTDB taxonomy): domain Bacteria; phylum Bacillota; class Clostridia; order Oscillospirales; family Oscillospiraceae; genus Sporobacter. Next base: position 792,401 of record OW818648.1, on the reverse strand, counting down.
TTACGGCAGTGGGAGGAAGGCACGGTGAAGATTCATAAAACAGGGGTATTGTGAAGAGGCACCGCGAAGCCGATAATGTTCGTTTCAATAATGTCATGTTAATCCATAATTACATATTTTGTGTGAATAGACTTTTAATAATTTGTAAACTACGGTGTCGGAGGCGCTGCGGGCTGTTTTGAATGGCTTGCAAGCGTCAGCGTGAAGGTGAATTTTGTCATACCGTGGCTGCTTGTCACAAAAATATCCTCGTTATGGTTGTCCAGGATCGTTTTGACGATATAGAGTCCGAGCCCGACGCCGTCACGGTTCTCGCTTCTGGAGCGATCGGTTTTATGAAACCTGTCGAAGATGAGAGGCATTTCTTCCGCGGGTATTGTTTCGCCTTTATTTTCGACGGAAACGAAGGCTCTTGGCCCCTGTTTCCATAGGGAAAGCCTGATCGTCGACCCCCGTTCGGCAAATTTTACGGCATTATCAATCAGATTGTAAACCACCTGCGTAATGGAATCTTTGTCGCCGCGCGTTTTGATGGCCTCTTCGGGCAGCTCGGCCTCAACGTCAAGCCCTTTTGCGTCAATCTTGCCGCCCAGGCTCAGCAGAGATAAACGAATGAGCTCAGAGATGTCAAAACTGCCGCTGAGCAGTGTCGCCGGAGCCGTCGACTGGATGCGTGACATATCCAGCATGTTACGGACAAGCCGGGACAGACGCTTCGTCTCGGAAGAAATCACCTCAAGGTATTTACGCGCGTTCTCCGGGAGAATCGTGCCGTCGAGCAGTCCGTCTGAAAAACCGGAGATGACGGTCATCGGCGTTTTTAGTTCGTGGGAGACATTGGCGATGAAATCGCAGCGTAGCTTCTCCGAGCGTTCAAGAGAATCAGCCATTGTATTAAACGCCTCGGTCAGCTGACCGATCTCGTCGATCCGTCCGGTATCCTCAACCCGCACGGTGAAATCGCCTCTGGCGAAACGCCTCGCGGCGAGTGCCATCTCGTTAATTGGTTCAGCCTGTTTTTTTGTTGTGATAAATGAAATAACGAAGGTCAGGAACAGGACAATAACCGATATGAGCAGAAAGACGCCGGCAAATTGACGCCAGAGCTGGACCATGTCGTTGGATTTGCTTGATAGGAACATATACCCGATTGCATGAGAGTCCATGCTTCTGAGCAGCGGGACACCCATAACATAGCGGATTTCATTGTACAGGCCGCCGAGCTCCGTGCTTTTGCTGAAGCTGTTTCCGGCGGAGATCTCTGACAGGACATCATCGGGAATGATTTTGCCTATATGTGCGCAGATGACCTGCCTGTCAGAACAGGAGATAACGGTGCCTCCCGCGTCGGCAAGCAGGATATCAAAGCCTGTCGAATTAGAGATAGCAGTTAGGGCGACGCGCAGGTCTAAGCTGGAGAGATCATACCCCATACTGAAGGCGTTGATGAATTCGACGATATCGTCGGCTGTTGACGTCATGGCTTTCTGCTTTTCACCCATAACAAGCCGGTAGCTCCAGGCGAAGTACATGCCACAGAGGATAACAAAGCTGAGGAAGACGATGGCAGCCGTCATATAGAAATTTCTGATATAGATACTTTTTTTCATGAAGCGATCAATTCAAATTTATATCCGACGCCCCAAACTGTTTTCAGCGTCCATTTTTCACTCACATTTTCGAGCTTTTCGCGCAGCCGCTTTACATGAACGTCAACAGTGCGGGAATCGCCGAAATAATCAAAGCCCCAGACTTCGTCAAGCAGCTGGTTGCGTGTATAAACGCGGTTGGGCGTTGAGGCGAGGTGGAACAACAGCTCCATCTCCTTCGGCGGCGCATCGACTTTTTTTCCGTCGACAATCAGCTCAAAAGAATCCATATTGATGATCAGCTTGTCGAAAACAAGCTTTTTCAACGCCTTGCCATCGTCACAGTCAGCGCGCCGCATAACGGCGTGGACGCGGGCGAGGAGCTCCTTCACTTCGAAAGGCTTCACGATATAATCGTCCGCACCCATCTCAAGTCCGGATACCTTATCAAAGGTTTCCCCTTTGGCCGTCAGCATGATGATGGGGACTTTTGAGACGCTTCTGATTTCACGGCAGACACCCCATCCGTCGAGGACGGGCAGCATGATATCCAGCAGCACAAGGTCGGGACCCAGACGCTCAAACTCCGACACGCCTTTTCCGCCGTTATCGGCGATATAAACGTCGAAGCCGTCTTTTTCAAGATACAGCCGCAGGAGCTCGGCGATATTGATGTCATCTTCGATAACAAGCGCTTTTTTTGGCATGTATATACCCCCTTGTCTTAAATAAATGCGCACCTTATAATTAAGTAAACCATGAGCTTATTATTCTAATCCTATCATAATACGCCGGTATTCACAATGGATTAACAAATTGTAAAAGAACATGACGGGAGCCGCTATATGGCACTATGGAATTTATGGCACGGTTGCAGTAAAATTTCTCCAGGCTGCGCGAATTGTTATGTGTACCGCGGAGACGAACGGTACGGCAGAGACAGCAGTATCGTCGCAAAAACACAGAGCTTCGATCTGCCTCTGAGGAAAAACAAGCAGGGCGCGCCGAAAATTCCCTCTGGCGAGACGGTGTACACCTGCTTTACGTCCGATTTTTTTCTGGACGAAGCGGACCTGTGGCGGAGGGAGGCTTGGGCTATGATCAAAATGAGACCTGATCTTGATTTTCTGATTGTCACGAAAAGAATCCACCGGCTGCATGCCGAGCTGCCCGGGGACTGGGGTACGGGCTACGAAAACGTCATCATCTATTCGACGGTGGAGAATCAGGCGATGGCCGATTTCCGCCTGCCCATTTTGTTAACAGCGCCAATCTGCCACAAAGGGATTACCTGCGAGCCGATCCTGGAGCAGGTTGACTTGTCGGATTACCTCGAGCCGTGTATCGAAGGCGTTGTTGCCGGAGGCGAGTCCGGCACGAATGCCCGCGTCTGCGATTATGACTGGATTCTCAGTATGCGTCGGCAGTGCGTTGCGGCGGGGATACCGTTCACCTTCAAACAGACAGGCCGTTATTTTCGCAAGGACGGAAAACTGTATACAATCGCGCGTAAATTCCAGCACCCGCAGGCGCGCCGCGCCGGTATCAATACATAAACGCGCCGTCATATATGACGGCAAGACCCCCGGGCTTTTTATTGACCGGGGGTCTTGCAGGTTATTCGTGCTGGGTGCGCTTATTTTTGCCGAATACGAGAAATTTACTCAGGATGTAGTTGATAATGATGACAACGACAATTGTCAGGCCTTTCCCTATGCGGTAATCTTGCCCCAGGACGTTGACAAGCAGAAAGACGCCGGTAAGCTCCAACACCAGGGTAAAAAGTCGGGATGCCATGAACTTAATAAACTCCGCGGCGTGTTCACTAAAACTGGAGGCGCGGCTGACAAAAACGAAGAATTTGTTCGTGAGATAGGCAAACAAAATAGCCAAAACAGCGCTTATGAAATTACTGGAGGTGATGTCGGCGTGTAAAAAGAGCACCATCGCTTGATAAACAAGATAATCCAGCAGTGTCGTGCAGCCGCCGATGAAAATGTAGCGGAGCATCTCCCCGCGGGGACTTTTTATGAACGCAGCTGTTTTTTGTATCGTCGTTTTTAGTTTTTTTATCATGTCTTTTTGCTAGGTTCCCTTCGGTTGCTTTTTTAATGCTACCCCTACACGATCTCACGGTACATGGCGTTGGCGTCGGCTTTTTGTGCATAGTCATTGATGGCCGTGACCTCGACTTTAAGCGCGCGCTGACCAAAACGGATTTCGAGAACATCACCGATTTTAACATCGTAGGATGCTTTGGCCGGGCGTCCGTTGACGGTGACGCGCGCGTTGTCACACGCGTCGTTTGCCACAGTGCGGCGTTTAATTAGCCTTGAAATCTTGAGATATTTGTCAAGCCTCATAAAAACCTCCTGTTGATTATAATAGTGCTCTAATAAAAAATAACGGCACGAAATAATCCGTGCCGTTATTATAACATGATAAATAATTAATTGCACCGAAATTCAGGCGTGTCGAAATGAACTACTTCGCGACAGCGTCCTTAAGAGCTTTGCCGGCCTTAAACTGAGGTGTTCTCGAAGCAGGAATTTTGATGGCTTCTTTTGTTTTCGGGTTGCGGCCAGTGCGGGCAGCGCGCTCTTTCACATCGAAGATGCCAAAGCCGACGAGCTGAACTTTTTCCCCGTCCTTAAGTGATTCTGTAATCGCATCGATAGCGGCGGCGAGCGCCTTTTCGCTGTCCTTCTTTGAAAGTCCTGAATTTACAGCGATTTTGCTAATAAGATCTGCTTTATTCATTCGTACCGTCCTCCTAAAATTATATGCTTCTTTTATTTTTTAAAGAAAAACACGATATCATGCGTCGTATTTATTCTCTAATTCTTTTTTCGCTCTTTCGTAGAGCACGTCCATTTCTTCAAGAGACATGTCTTCAAGGGTTTTACCTTGCGAGACAGCCGCTGTTTCGAGGTGCCTAAACCTGGCGGTAAATTTATCGCTGGCGTGATTGAGGGCATCTTCGGGATCAATACCAAGAAAACGGGCGGCATTGACAGCGGAGAATATAAGGTCGCCAAGCTCGTCTTCAATGCCGACGCCAGTTTTAACTGCGTCCTGCAGCTCGCCAAGCTCCTCAGTGAGCTTGTCCATTGCGCCGCGCACATCGGGCCATTCGAACCCGACCTTACCCGCCTTCTTCTGAATCTTTTCGGCACGCCATAATCCAGGCAGACTGCGTGCTACGGCGTCAAGTGAATCAGAGATGGTTTGATGCTTTTTTTCGGCGCGCTTTATGACGTCCCAGTTTTGAACGACTTCGTCGCTGCCGGAAACGGTGATATCACCGAAGACATGCGGGTGACGCGTTAAAAGCTTTCTGACGGACATATCGGCGACATCGTTTAAATCGAACCGCCCAGCGTCAGATTCAATATCAGCATGGAAAATAACCTGCATCAGGACGTCGCCCAACTCTTCGCACAGATGAGTGGCGTCTTTCTCGTCGATCGCTTCGACCGCTTCATACGCCTCTTCCAAAAAGTTTCGGCGAATGCTCTCATGCGTCTGCTCGGCGTCCCAGGGACAGCCTCCCGGACCACGAAGGACGGTGACAAGTTTTTTCAAGTCATAGACGTCGTAGCGGTCTTTGTTTTCAAAATTTACCATACTTTCCCCCAATCCGCAAGCTATTTATATAACTTTTTAAAAAAAACTGTTGATTTTACTTGATTTTCAGGAAATTCGCGATGCGCTCCCCTTTTGGAACGAGCTTCATATCCTCCCTGGTGACCGTTTTCGTCGCGATGACCAGAACGCCGTACACAATAACAGCGACAGCTATAGCGCCGAGCAGATAGAGGAGAAGCGCGAGCCGGCCTGTACCCAGGACGCCGGAACCGGCTTTGTATGACAACGAATAAACAGCCCATGCCCCGATACCCATAACGGCGGTACAAAGCGCCGGTTTGACAAAAACCTTGGCGTAATTCGGCTTGTTTTTGACCTTCAGTCCGATAAAAACAAAATTGAGCGCCGTAATGATGAAGTAACAAGTGAGCGTGCCGACGGGTGAACCGACGATGCCGATTTCTGGGTTTCCGACGAGGTACCAATCCAAGATAATTTGTATGATACCGCCGATCGGAAACGTCAGCATCGGGATTCGCTCGTATCCGTTCGCTTGTAGTATTCCGGAGGAAATGATTTGCATGCACACGAAGAACGATGCAATGCCGAATATCATGAGGAGTGTTGGGCCGACGGCGTTGCTATTGGGATACAGGACATTGAAAATCGGGAATGATAGAATACACATTCCCGCTGCGGCCGGCATGGCAAAAAGACTCGTCAGCTTGAGAGAGGACGCCATTACGTCCTTCGCCTCGCGGTGACGATTGCTGGCGATCGCTGCGGCAATCGCAGGAATGATACTGACGGCCAGCGGCACGATTAAGGAAGAGGGCAGGATTAAGAGTGTCTGCGCCTTGGAGTAGACGCCTGTCAGTTCCTTTGCGGCTGCTTCAGCAAAGCCGGCGCCGGCCTGAAGGCGGTATAAAACAAGCCTGTAGTCAATGAGCGTCATGATACTAATGAATGAAGCGCCCAACGTGATGGGGATGCTCACCTTGAATATGCTCAGCAGCGTTCTGAGCCTGCTGCTTGGTATATCCTGCACGGCCCTGATATCGTAGTGCTGCGCCCTATCTATTTTACGTTTATATAAAATGAGGACGACCAAGGCAACCCCGAGTCCGATGGTCACACCCGAAATCGCGCCGGAGGCGATAATCGGCGTGTCGTAGCCCTGTTTTAAAAGCCACCACGCTATGGCAAGCCCAAAGAGCAATTTGCTGGTAACCTCGATAATTTGCTTGACAGCCGTCGGGAGCATATTGCCGTGTCCCTGCCCATAGCCTTCAAAAACAGAGACAACACAACAAAAAAATACGGCCGGGGACAGCATGCGGATTCCGGCGGAAATATCATCACCCATCAAGACGGCAAGCTGATCGGCAAATACGAACATTAAAACAGCAAAGACGGCGCCGACAAATATAAACGCCGGCAGCGCGACAGAGAAATAACGCTTCACCTGACGCAGATGTCCCGTAGCAGCTGCCGCCGAGATCTGGCGCGACAGCGCGACCGGTATGCCTGAGGTGGAGATCGTCAGCAGTAAACCATAGATCGAATAGGTCAGCGTGAAGTTCGTTGTACCGCGGTCTCCCAGGAGACCATACAAAGGTATTTTAAAGATCGCGCCGATAATCTTAGCTATTAAGACAGTAGCGGTCAGTATAGCCGCGCCTCGTAAATAGCTCTGCTTTTTTGTTTCCGACAAATCAGACCACCCTTTAAGATACCTAATGAGATTATTGACACTTCCGTATTATTCTATATGATGCTTATTCGCAAGCGGCTCATTTTACACCGCGTTCTTTGAAAAAGCAAGGTAATGAATGCGGGTTGGTGAATAAATCAACACCAGTGTTGACATAATGCGTGTGGAAAAACATGTGGATAATGTGCAAAACCCGTGTGATTTCAACGAATATTTCCGGTGGGAAATAATTTATAAAAATTATGTTATATCCAATAGACTGAATAATCGGCGTTATATTCCTTTTTTTAACAATCTGATATCGCTGCCGTAGAACTTCAGAATCTGAAATTCTCCTTCAAGTCGCGACATAATCTGCGGCGTATACCGGCGGCGCAGGTCATCAAGAGACAAGTTTGAACTGATAATTGACTTCTTTCCGGCGATCAGTCTCGTGTTAAGCAGCTCATAAAGCGCGCTGACCGTAAAGGATGTCGTCATCTCGGTGCCAAGGTCGTCGATAATCAACAGGTCGCTCTCCAGATATCGCCTGAGTTCACCGCGGAGCAGCACCGGGTCGTCGCTTTTTGAGAATTTATCTTCCTCAAAAGCCGAAAATATGGAACACGCCATATCGTAGACAACAGAAAAGCCTTTGTCGGCCACAACACGCGCGATACACGCCGACAAAAAGGTTTTTCCAAGGCCTGTCGCGCCGTTGAAAAACAGATTGGTGGATTTGAGGCTAAATTTGTTGGCGTACCGGTAGCAGGTTTCGCAGATGTTTTCCATATAGCTTCTCGTCGGCATGCCAATTTCGGGGTTCGGCGTATCGTCATACCATGTCAGGTCGAAATTATCAAATGATTCCGTGCCGAGCTTAAACAAATTGCTTAAGGATGCTTTCAACTCGTCGCTGTAGAGCTGCCTTAGGCATGAGCAGAGATCGATACCGACGTATCCGGTGTCGCGGCAGTGGCTGCATAAATATTCGTCGTCAATATAATCCGGAGAAAAACCGGCTGAAATCAGCGCCTGAACGCGTTCTGACTGCAGGTATAGGTTTTTGTCCCGGAGCTCGACGATTGCGGCTTCCGGATCCTGCCCATTTTTAAGAGCCACACCGATCACTTCAATGACGGTGCTTTTGATTTCCCGGTCGAGCATCATAATACGCGGGCTTTTCAGATAGACCTCCCTGAGCCGTGTCTCGCGCCGTAAATCAAAATCTCTTTTTCTCTCTTCGAGACGCTGCTTTGCTTTGGCGAGATACTTACCATCTATGGACACGATTACTCCTCCCTCAGCTTTTCTAAAAATTTCTTCATGCGGTCAACTTCAGTTTGCGAAGGTGCAGAGGCCCTGGCTGAATCCATATGAGGCGAACGCTTTTGTGTCGGCTGCGCGCATTTTCCATCTTTGGCCTGAATGTCGTCGGGTGCGTGAAGCCCTTTTTGATGCCAGCTGCCGATGATCGAATCCATATAACTCCAGGCCAACCGACCGGTTTTGAGAAGTGTTTTGTCATAAGCCATCTCAATAGCATCCGGAGAAAAGCCCATTGTTATCCAGCTGTCGACATACTTTCTCTCGCTGACAGACAGCTCGCGGTCTTTAATCTGCAGTACCTTTTTGATGTCGTTCGTCTGGCCTCGTTTTGACTCAAGCATTTTTAAATACAGCTCTGCAGCGTCCAGCGTCATAATACCTTCTCGTTCCCAGGTGTAGGCGGCTTTTTCTATGTATCGCAGCGTCGGGATGCGACCCGGCCCGTAATGCCTCCGGTTTTCGTCGATGCAATAAGTGATGAGATGCAGTATGACTTCCGGCGGCAGCCCGAGGCTGTCGTATATCCCGAAGAGTTTAATCAGGTCATCGGATGTCAGGATTTTTCCGAGACTCCGCTGGACCTCCTGTACAAGGCAGCGGAACACGCTCCCATTATCCAGCTCGCGCTTTATATCGTCTGCCGTATATTCCGGAAGCTCTTCGGTCCGGACAGGCGGCGGCGCATCATCGTACTTCAGTAGTCCCAGCCTGTTCAGGAGCTCCATCGAGGTCCTGATGTCCTTTTCGCTGCGTGTGACTATTTTAGCCGCCTGACTCTCAGACAGGGAGCCGCCTGTTCTGACGGCGTATAGATAAAGGAGCGCGGCGCCGCCGTCCCCGGCACGGATGAGCTTATCAACCGTCTGGCCGTCGAGCGTTATCGTATCGGAACCCGGCAAAACAAATCGCATGTCAGCCATGACATCACTGCCCCCTTTCTTTTAGTGGTTTATCGCATATCTATCAATCGGACAATGCAGCTGCCGGATTGCTGCGGTTTCAGCCCGGATCGTTTACCTGCTTGATTATAACAGCAATTCTGGCATCGGGCAATGGCGGGGAAAGATTAAATCATCAAAATTTTGTCAAAAGTATATTCAGGCAGTCAGACTGGAAAAGAGGTTTCAGCATGATAACGTGGGTTTTGTTTTTGTTGTGTATCCAGGTTTTTTGTTGCAGGATCGTCGATGTCTCGCTTGGAACGGTCAGAACGATTTTGACGGTTAAGGGCAAGATTGGTACCGCCTCCGTCATCGGGTTTATTGAAGTTTTCGTATGGTTTGTGATCGTCCAGGCGGCCATCAGTAATGGCGGAACGAGTTTGTGGGTCGCGCTGTTTTACGCCGGAGGGTTTGCGGCAGGTACCTACGCGGGAGGGAAACTGGCAAATAGGTTTTTGAAGGGCATACTTGATATTCAGATTGTCACCAGCTCAAAAAATGAAAAGCTTATCGATGCCGTCAGAAACGCCGGCTTCGGCGTGTCCGTTTTAAATGTCAACAGCTCGGAATTCGGAGATGAGAAGTTTATGCTGATCATCGAAATCAAAGGTGAAAACCTAAAAAAACTGGAAAAAATTGTCTACTCCATCGATCCTGGCGCCTTTGTGATGGCAAGAGAGACAAAATTTATCCAAAACGGGTTCTTTAAGTGAAGGGCTTGACAAAAAGTGGCTTTTCTTGACATTAAAGTCAGATATGGTATCTTAAATATCAGGATAAATAAAGGTTTTACAAATGATTATTAATTATTCCGGATGGCGGTTGCCTCCGTCGAAGAATACTGGTATAATAAACCGTTACAGACGCATCGTTATGCCGCAGCAATGCGTGATGATTGATGTATATGATGAAAGCCCTGTGAAAGGCCGATGAAACATGCTGGAAATACTGTCCCCTGCCGGTTCTCCCGAGGGGGTTATTGCTGCCGTGCAAAACGGTGCCGACGCCGTATACATGGGATTCGGCGATTATAATGCCCGGAGAAACGCAAAAAACTTCACCACGGAAGAATTCCGTAAAGCGTCTGAGTACTGCCGCGCCCGCGGCGTCAAAATATACGTCACATTCAACACGCTCGTTTCCGACAGAGAGCTTCCCGCGCTTGCTGAACAGGCAAAGACTGCGTGCCGCTGCGGTGCCGATGCATTTATCGTTCAGGATCTCGGCGCGCTTCGGGCTGTACGGCAGGCCGCGCCGGAGGTGGCAGTCCACGCGAGCACGCAAATGAGCATTCATAATCTCGAGGGCGTCAAACTTGCGGCGGCCATGGGCATTACCCGCGTTGTGCTATCGCGCGAGCTATCCAGAAAAGAGATAGCTTATATCTGTAAACACGCGCCGATTGAAACGGAAGTGTTCGCCCACGGCGCGCTCTGCATGAGCTACTCGGGACAGTGTTACATGAGCTCCGTCATCGGCAGAAGAAGCGGTAACCGGGGCCTTTGCGCGCAGCCCTGCCGTTTGAACTACAGCACCAGCGGACACGCTGCCGAATATTTGCTCAGCATGAAAGATAATTGCTTGATCGATTATCTTGAGGAACTCGAAAAAATGGGTGTCTCCTGCATCAAAATCGAAGGGCGTATGAAAAGGCCGGAATACGCCGCAATCGTCACGGGCGTCTATTCGCGCGCCGTCAAGGATAAAAAAAGCCCCTCGGCTGAAGACATGAGAGCACTCGAAAGCGCCTTTTCCAGGCAAGGCTTCACGGACGGATATTATACGAGCAACCACGGTCAGGAAATGTTCGGTGTCCGTGAGGAGGAGAAGAAAGGCGATCAGGTCATCTTTGCCACAGCTCGGAAAAACTACTTAAACGGCGAATTTCAGCGTGTACCTGTCCGTTTTGTCGGTATAATCCACCAGGGTGAACCTGTGAAGCTTGCAGCAGCAGACGATAAAGGGAACAGCGCATCAACGGAGGGCTTAGTCCCCGAACCGGCGTTCCATAAAGAATTAACTGCAACAGCACTCCAGACGCAGCTCCATAAGACCGGCGGTACGCCGTTTTACTGCATCGGTGTCCGAAGCGTCCTTGACAGTGGGCTTTCCATTCCGACATCGGCGATAAACGAGATGCGCCGGGATATTCTGGCTGAACTGATGGAGAAACGCAAATATCTCGAGCCGCGCAAAGAGGGGGAGTTCGTCCCTGGGAACCGACTCCTCAACAGAGAAGACAAGCCTGTGCTCACAGTATCCGTCCTGAAGCTCTCACAGCTGTCAAAAGAACTGGCGGCGCTGAAGCCGCGCATTCTGTATGTTCCTGTCGAGGAGCTTGTGAAGGATAAGGATAAGGAAGTTTTAGCGCCTTTTCTGGAGGATCCGGAAATCACGGTCGCCGTCAGGGTGCCGAGAGTCATATTCGATAGCGAAAAAAAAGGAGTGACATCACTCCTTAATGCCGTGCAGGAGATGGGCGTTAAGGAAGCGCTCGTGGGAAATCTTGGTCATCTGCAGTATGTGAAAGGTCTGGGGTTTGAACCCAGAGGCGATTTTGGGCTGAATGTCTTCAACTCGCAGGCGCTTAAAACAGTTAAAGACCTCGGGTTTATCTCGGCCACACTGTCGTTTGAGCTCCGCATCGAAGCAATCAGGGACCTATCAAAAGCGATCAATACGGAAATGATTGTTTATGGCCGTCTTCCGCTGATGCTCACAGAGAACTGTGTCATCAAGGGCAATACGGGCGTCTGCTCCTGTGATAATTTTTCCGGTCTCAGGGATAAGCAGGGGGCATCGTTTCCCGTAGTGCAGGAATACAAGTGCCGGAATGTGGTGCTGAATTCCAAAAAATTGTTTTTAGGTGATAAAAGAGATGAAACGGCAAAACTCGGCCTCTGGGCAGAACGGTTGATGTTTACAACGGAAAACGCCAATGAATGCGTTTCTGTTATGAAGAGATACCTCAAAGAGGGCGATTACGAACCGGGGTCTTATACGCGCGGCCTTTATTACAGAGGGGTGGAATAATGAGAATCGTCTTAGCGTCTTCCTCTCCGCGTCGGCGGGAACTCCTTGAGATGCTGGGTATGAGCGATTTTTCCGTCGTTCCGGCCGATGTCGACGAAGCAGTGCCGGACCTGCAGCCGGATGAAGCTGTTATTCACATCGCACAGTTAAAAGCGCGGACGGTGGCTGCGTGCTGCGAGAAGAGCGATTTGATCATTGCCGCAGATACGCTTGTCTATCTTAATGGAGAAGCGTTAGGCAAACCGGAGTCCGAGAGCGACGCCGCAGAAATGCTGAGGCGTCTGTCAGACGCGAAACATTTAGTATATACCGGTGTTACGATAATACAAAACAACAGGGAAGTATCCTTTGCCGAGAAGACGGATGTGTTCTTTCGAGAGCTGCTTGAAACCGAGATTGAAGCGTACATCAAAACCGGCGAACCGATGGACAAGGCCGGCGCTTACGGCGCGCAGGGACGAGGCGCTGCGTTCATCAAACGGATTGAGGGCGATTTTTTTAATGTGATGGGCCTTCCGATTTGCCGGCTTGTCACAACACTCCGACAGGTTGGGTTGTTTTTTTGATGCCGGAAGGCTCGCCGCAGTATTGCTGTTGGAGTGAGCCGCTTAAGGCGCATTGTTCAGGTGAAAGGCGTGACATAAATGAAACGATTATTCAGATTCCGCGTTTTTTCTTTTTTTATCATTGCGCTCGTTATTGCGACAATCACGCTGATTTCTGTAAATACGAGCGGTAATTCAGGGTTTATTACCAATGCGCTGACATCATTGTCAAAGCCTTTGAAAAGCATTGCGTCGACCGTCGCAAAAACATTTGAGAGCTTCTACGGTTATATGGACAAATATGACAAGCTCCTCGCCGAGAACGCTGAGCTCAATGCCGAACTCAACCAACTGAAGCAGGATTACCGGGATTCCACGGATATATCAAATGAAAATGAGCAGCTGCGCACACTTTTGGAGCTCAGCTCGCGCCACCCGGATTATACAAAATATGACACGGCGGCGATTATCAATTGGGGTACGTCAAACTGGACGTCTTCGTTTACGATCGGCAAAGGCTCATCGAATTCGGAAGTTAAGGTCGGCGACAGCGTGATTACGGAAGCGGGCGATCTGATTGGTGTCGTCGATGTTGTCGATATCAACTCCTCAATCGTCCTGACGATATTGGATACGAAGTTTTCTGTCGGCGCCTACATAGAGCGCAATGATGAGCTCGCGATTGCGACTGGGGACTTTTCTCTGATGAAGCAGGGGCTTTTGAAATTCGATTATCTTGATTATCTGCAGGATACGACGGAGATCATCGCAGGTGATACAATCATCACCTCCGGCAAGGACGGTATTCTGCCGGCTGGACTCGTGGTCGGAACCGTCGAAGAAGTCGTGACCAATAATACAGGCATCAACAGATATGCAACGATTAAGCCGACGGCGGATCTTAATAGCCTGGCAAACGTTTATCTGATCACGAGCTTCGAGCAATCAGGAGATGTGAAATAGGATGTCGAAGGTGAAAATACCGGTTGTCCTGATCGCCCATATTATTTTTATAAGCATCATCTATGTCCTCCAAGCAATGGTTTTCACATACTTTCCCATTAACGGGATTTTCCCTGTTCTGCTGCCGATTGCCGTCGTCGGGATTGCAACATTTGAGGGCAGCTCACGCGGTGGCGGCTACGGGCTCGTGGCAGGTATGCTTTGCGATGTGTCGTTTAATCAGCCGGTCATTGTGATGACGGTTGTTCTGACGGTCGTCGGTATCCTTGTGGGCGTCTTGTCTGAGACAATCATGGCACGCGGGTTCCCGACATATTTTCTCTGCTGCGCCGCCACGCTCGTACTGACGTCCTTTGTCTCCATATTTCCGCTCGTTTTTTTCGAAAATGTCGAATTTTCAGCGCTTCTTCGGACAGGTATCCTGCAAGCATTGTATTCAATCATTTTTACGCTGCCGATTTATCCGATAGTCCGCTCCTTGGGGCGGCGGGTTTCCGCCGAATAGGAAGGCAAGAGCTGGGACACTCCAGCATGACATGAAAGGGCGTTCTCATGCAAAAGTATTATAAACCGACCAGGGTTGCGGTGATCTTTGTCATCATGGCATTTCTCGTTGCGCTTTTTATGATGACACTGTACAAACTCCAGATATATGACACCGGCGCCGACGAAACTGCATACCTCACACGCGATACAACACCGCTAACCGTGACGCTGACAGCCGACCGCGGCGATATTCTCGACAGAAACGGTGTTAAGCTTGTGTCCACGCGTCCTGCTTACAATATCACGCTCTCGCGTGATACGCTGGTCGACAGAGACGACTATAATGAAATTCTTCTGCAGCTTATCCATGCAGCCATCGATAACAACGTGAGCTATAACGACACATTCCCGGTGACGATCGGTGCGCCGTTTGCTTATCTTCTGGATATGACAGACACGCAGAAAAAAAACCTGGACGATTACCTGAAACGTTTCAAGTATTTCGATATGGATGAAAATATTTCCGCGTCCGATCTGATCGTCAAGATGAAAGAGCATTACAACATTGATTACACAACGAATATTTCTGATGCGCGGCTCATTATCGGCGTCCGTTACGAAATGGAAATGCGCGTAATAAAAAGCATGAACCCGTATGTATTCGCCAATGATGTCAGTATTGATTTCCTGACGCTTGTCAAGACCCAGAAGAATCCAGGTATTAACATAGAAACAACCGCAAAGCGCGTTTATCACACAACTTACGCCGCGCACCTTCTCGGCTATATCGGCAAGATGAATAGTGCTGAGTATAACGATATCTACAAAGCACTCGCGTATTCATACGACGCCAGTGTCGGCAAGGATGGCGCGGAGCTGGCATTTGAACAGTACCTTCACGGGAGCGACGGCACACAGATCATCACCACGAGCGACGACGGCACCGTAATGGACGTTAAAATTACGAAAGAGCCTGTACCGGGAGAAAACGTTTTCCTAACGATCGACATCGGGCTTCAGACTGTCTGCGAGGATGCTCTGAATTTGAAAATTTATGAGATCAATGCCGATCCAGCTCGTACCGAAGAGGACAGGGTCACCGGCGGCGCCGTTGTTGTGACAGACGTCAATACGGGCGAGGTTTTGGCATGCGGCTCTTATCCGACGTATGACCTGTCGAATTTGTCCAAGAATATATCCGACCTGATAAAAAACGAGAGCAAGCCGCTGCTCAACAGAGCAACGCAAGGCACATATCTCCCCGGCTCGACGTTTAAAATGGTGACGGCGCTGGCCGGGCTGCGGACAGGAATAATCACACCGGCGACAACATGGTTCGACAGCGGCAAATATACAAAATACGAAGATACCCAACCCAGTTGCTGGAACAAGGCCGGTCACGGCAATGAAAACGTTGTCACGGCGCTCCGGGACTCCTGCAACGTCTTCTTTTACCAGCTTGGTGATTTGTTAACCTACGAAAAAATGAATCCCGCCGCCGCCGATTTTGGTTTCGGCTCAAAAACTGGCATTGAAATCAAAGAGCTTGCCGGTAGACTGGCTGATCGTGAATGGAAGCTGGAAAACATACCACCCACCGACAACAATCCGGGCTGGTGGGCAGCTGACAATATGTACGAGGCAATCGGCCAGGGTTATAACGCGTTTACACCGGTTCAGCTGGCCAATTATGTCGCCACGATCGCGAATGGCGGTACACGCTACGCACTGACGATGCTCAGCAACATCCGCAGTGCCGATTTTACGTCTATTGTTTATGAGCCTGAACATAAGGTGCTGGGGACTGTCGGCGGCAGCGAATTCATTCCGTATCTGCAGGAGGGCATGAAGCTCGTCGCGTCTGATCCCAAAGGGACGGCGTCGGCAGTTTTCAAAGATTACAGTGTGCCGGTCGCTGCGAAAACAGGTACCGTCCAATCCAGTACAACGATAGGCACCAACCTGAATACCGGCGTTTTTGTTTGCTATGCGCCGGCAGATGACCCGCAAATTGCCATTGCCCTTGTTGTTGAAAAGGGCACCTCCGGTTCGACGATCATGGAAATCGCAAAGGTCATCATGGATTACTATTTTGACGAGGATGTTGAGGTTGGCGTGGCGGCAGACAATACGATTCTTCCCTGACAGTTCCGCCATATAGGGATTGCCAATATGGCACAAATAATCACCAAGTAAATAACAAAACTAACAAATTTGTACGAAATTGTGACTTGCCATCCTGCTGGAAATTGTATATAATGATGTGAATAATTCGACATGCAGATTGGAGAGAGACATGGGCAAGGTTATCGTTGTCGCCTCCGGCAAGGGTGGCACGGGAAAAACGACATCGGTCGGCGCCATATCTTCATGTCTTGCCGCGTTGGGTCACAAAACACTTTGCATGGATTGTGATGCCGGTCTCAGAAATCTTGACATCATCATCGGGATGGCCGATTACGTTGTTTCGGATTTTTCCGACGTGCTGAGGGGTTATATAAATCTGGACGAGGCCTGCTCCGAGCATCCGAAAATTAAAGGTCTTTATTTTCTCCCTGCGCCGGCGTTCAGCGGACCGGACGAGTTTAGCCCGGAGGCGATGATGTCGCTGCTGGAGCAGATCAGAGAAAGTTTTGACTATTGTCTCATTGATTCACCTGCCGGTATAGGGCCCGGATTTAGACTGGCTGCGCAGTACGCCGACATGGCGATTGTTGTCACCACAGGTGATTTATCCAGTTTGAGGGACGGGCAGCGCGTCGCCGAGGAACTCAGAAGCATGAGCATACAAGAGGTTCGACTCATCGTCAACCGTATCAATGCAAGGACGTTTCGACAGATCGACAGGTCAATCGACGATGCCATTGACACGATCGGGGTGAAGCTCATCGGCCTTGTTGAAGAGGATAAAGCGGTCTTTCTCTCCTCAAATACGGAAACGCCGCTGATTCTTTATGAAAAGAAAAAAGCAGCGCTGCAATATCTGCTCATTGCACAGCGCATCACAGGAGCGCTTATCCCATTAGTCAGAAAGTGGTCCAGGAAATAGACGTAAACAAACTTTTTCAGAAAGAAGGCGGCTGTTTTGAACATCGCATTAATGGCACATGACAGAAAAAAAGAATTGATGGTGCAATTTTGTATTGCCTACTGCGGTATCCTTGCCGGACACTCGCTTTGCGCAACAAATACGACGGGCCGTCTTGTGACTGAGGCAACTGGTTTACCAATCTCCCTGTATCTTTCCGGAAACCAGGGCGGCGACCAGCAGATCGGGGCGCGTATCGCCTATAACGAGCTTGACCTCGTCTTGTTTTTGTGCGATCCGTCGTCAGAAACACCAGGCAGCGTCAATGATATTTCGCGTCTCTGTGACCAGTATAATGTGCCCTTTGCCTCGAATGTCGCAACGGCTGAAGTCCTGATCCAGGGCTTAAAGCGCGGAGACCTTGACTGGCGCGACATTGTCAATCCGAAGCATTAGGTCAGCAAGTTCAATTTGAAGGGCGGGGGCATGCCCCCGCCCGTGTTAATTTTACAACTCTGTCTTTCTGAGACAGCGAAGCAGGAGATATTTCATGGAAAAAGTTAGTCCCCGGACGTTATCGGGATTTATGGAGCTTTTGCCGGAGCGTCAGGTGCTTTTTGACAGCATGGTCGAAAAGCTGCGGGAATCCTTTTCGCTTTACGGCTTTACACCGCTTGACACCCCGCTTATTGAATCCTCCGAGGTGCTTCTGGCCAAAGGCGGCGGCGAAACAGAAAAGCAGATATACCGATTTACAAAGGGAGACAGTGATCTCTCGCTTCGGTTTGATCTGACTGTGCCTCTGGCGAAATATGTCGCGTTACATTTTTCGCAGCTGGCATTCCCGTTCCGCCGGTTCCAAATCGGAAAAGTCTATCGGGGCGAACGCGCGCAGCGCGGTCGTTTCCGCGAGTTTTATCAGGCTGATATCGATATCATCGGCGATAACACGCTGGGCATCATAAATGAGGCGGAGATACCAAGCATCATATACAGAAGCTTTGATACGCTGGGGTTGAAAAAGTTCGTCATCCGCATTAACAACCGCAAGGTGTTGACAGGATTGTTCCAGCTCCTTGGCGTCGGCGATAAAACCGGAGACGTGATGCGGACAATCGATAAGATTGACAAAATCGGCAAAGACAAGGTTTTTAAGCTGCTGACTGAAGAAACAGGTATTGACGATTCTGCCGCGCACGACATTATTGATATCATCACCTGCCAGGAAAACGGCATTGATCCCTTTGAAAAACTGGGTCAGTATACGGGCAGGAATGAGACGTTTGACCTTGGACTTCGGGAGCTCTCGACGGTCGCCAAACACATGGCGTCCTTCGGCGTGCCGGACACACATTTTAAGGTGGATTTGACAATTGCCAGAGGACTCGACTATTATACCGGCACAGTTTATGAAACAACGATGACCGACCACCCGGAGATCGGCTCAATCTGTTCCGGCGGGCGCTATGACAATCTGGCGGAGTATTACACGGACAAGAAGCTTCCCGGCGTCGGTATTTCCATCGGCTTGACCCGCTTGTTCTTTGTGCTGGAGGATCAAGGTTACTTGAATGATACGGTTTTAACGTCGCCTGCGGATGTCCTGATTCTGCCGATGACGGAAGACTTGAGCCATGCGATATCTCTGGCAACAGCCATGCGTCAGGAAGGGATTCGCGTATCGGTATTTAGTGAGGATAAGAAATTTAAGGCAAAAGTCTCATACGCGGATAAGCTTAAAATACCGTTTGTGGTTTTTCTCGGCGAGGACGAGCTAACAAAAGGACTTGTGTCTGTCAAGGATATGTCAACCGGCGAGCAGACAACGGCATCACCGGCGATGATTACAACGGCGATTAAAGCTAGTGTGGTGAGACTACGCTCGGGTACGCCCATTAAGGAACCGACAAAATAAACAGTATTCGGGAGTAATTCAAATGGAAACTTTAAATAACTTTAAGCGTACGTCATACTGTGGGACGCTGAGACCCGAGGATATCGGTAGGGAAATTATCGTCTGCGGATGGGTTCAGCGCCAGCGCGATTTAGGACAGCTCATCTTCATTGATCTCAGAGACCGCACGGGCATCCTCCAATTGGCGTTTGATGACGCTACCAACCGGGAGATTTTCAAAAAGGCCTTTGCAGCGCGAAGCGAATATGTGCTCGCCGCAAAAGGACGTCTGCGCGAACGGTCCTCGAAGAATAAAGAGATTCCGACTGGCGAGGTTGAGCTTGAGGTGACGGAACTGCGCGTTCTGGCAGAGAGCGAAACACCCCCGTTCGAAATCGTCGAAAACTCTGACGTTAACGACATGCTCCGCCTCAAATACCGATATCTTGACCTGCGTCGCCCCGAGATGCAGCGGGCGATCGCCGTGCGCCATCAGGTTGCAAAGACGGCGCGTGACTATTTTGATGAAAACGGCTTTTATGAGATCGAGACGCCAATGCTTACGAAATCCACGCCGGAAGGTGCCAGGGACTATCTTGTTCCAAGCCGCGTCCATCCGGGTAAATTCTATGCGCTGCCTCAGTCGCCGCAGCAGTATAAGCAGCTTCTGATGCTCTCGGGCTTTGACCGCTATTTCCAAATTGCGCGATGCTTCCGTGACGAAGACCTGCGGGCCGACCGCCAGCCGGAATTCACCCAGATTGATCTCGAAATGTCGTTTGTCGAAACAGACGATGTCATCGCCGTTAACGAGGGATTTTTAAAACGTGTTTTCAAAAAAGTACTCGATATCGATATCCAAACGCCGATTATGCGTATGCCGTATGCCGAGGCGATGGCGCGTTACGGTTCAGACAAGCCGGACCTCCGTTTCGGCTTTGAACTGAAAAACATCAGCGATATCGTGGGGGACTGCGGCTTCAAGGTGTTTTCGGAACCGGTCGCATCCGGCGGCAGCGTGCGCCTGATCAATATTCCCGGCGGGGCGGAGAGCTTCCCGAGGAAACAGATTGATACGCTCGTCGAGTTCGTCAAAACCTACGGGGCAAAAGGCCTCGCTTGGCTGCGGCTCAGCGCCGAGGGTACAAGCTCGTCATTCTCCAAATTCATGACAGAGGATGAAGTAAATAGAATAATCAACCGCGCGGAAGCGAAAACGGGCGACCTCGTTCTGATTGTTGCTGACATAAACGAAAAAACAGTTTTCGCATCGTTGGGTGCGCTGCGCGTTGAATGCGCGAAACGGCTTGGGCTCACAAATAAGAACGACTACAAATTCCTGTGGGTCACTGAATTCCCGATGTTTGAGTATTC
Organism: uncultured Eubacteriales bacterium; assembly: GCA_942492735.1. Taxonomy (GTDB): domain Bacteria; phylum Bacillota; class Clostridia; order Oscillospirales; family Oscillospiraceae; genus Sporobacter. The sequence continues at coordinate 771,938 of OW818648.1, read as the reverse complement.
CGAGGAAGACGGGCGGTATGCCGCCATGCACCATCCGTTCACGGCGCCGATGGATGAGGATGTCGCACTGCTTGAAACAGATAAAAAGAACTGCCGGGCGAAGGCGTATGATATCGTCTTAAACGGCACGGAGCTTGGCGGCGGATCCATCCGCATCTCGACGCCCGAGATGCAGGAGACAATGTTCCGCGCCCTCGGCTTTACCAAAGAGGATGCGCAGGAGCGTTTCGGTCATCTGATCAACGCGTTTAGATACGGCGCGCCACCGCACGGCGGCTTGGCGTACGGTCTGGACCGGCTTGTCATGCTACTGTGCGGTTTGAGCAGCATCCGGGACGTCATCGCTTTCCCGAAAGTGCAGAACGCGTCCGAGCCGATGACAAGCTGCCCCGACGTCGTTGACAAAAAACAGCTCGACGAATTGATGCTGCAGCTGAAGAGCTAAAGACAACGGAGGATCTTGACAACCTAATATCAGCAAAATATAGTTTTTATGAGGTGGTCATATGACGAATGAAGAGAAAATTCTGAAAGTGCTTTCAGAAGTGACCGAGCGATTGACTAATATTGAACAGGCAGCCGTCACAACAAACGAGAGATTGACCGATATTGAGCACGAAGTCATAAAAACAAGTGAGCGATTGACCGATATTGAACACGAAGTCGTAAAAACAAACCTCAAGATAGAAAATGATATTACAAAGCGACTCGATTCGCTGACAGACGGGTATATTTTGACCCATGAAAAGCAATACGAGCTTGAACGAAAGTTTGAGCACAAAATGGAAGCTCTGGAAAAGCGTATCAAGCAGCTTGAGATAAAAGCAAGCTGAACAAATAAATTTCAGACGAGATGTTATTATAGAATCGCACATTATTCAATATATTGTAAAAAAATCGGGCGGGAATAAATTTCCCGCCTAATTTCTGCATTTTTTGCACTATATGTTGTGTAAAATCGTAATATAACCACAATATGTATTAAGAGAACCTTGCGAAGGGGGCGTATTCCTTATGCAGCTGATGAAAAAGCGCGGCCTTTATGAGGCGAGTCGGATCGTTTACCTGCCGATCGGTGACATTCTGCCGAATCCCGACCAACCGCGTAAAAACTTTGAGCCGAACGCTATGCGCGAGCTGGCTTCGAGCATTTCAAGATACGGCATTCTTCAGCCGCTGTCGGTCAGAAGACGTGGCGGCGGGTATGAGCTTGTGTCGGGAGAAAGGCGTCTGCGCGCGGCAAAGCTGGTTGGATTAAAGGATATACCGTGCATTGTTTTAGACGTCGATTCACAGGAATCCTCCATCCTCGCGCTTGTAGAAAATCTACAGAGGAAAGATCTCGACTTTATAGAGGAAGCCGAGAGCCTGTATCGGCTCATTAATTTGAACGGTTATAAGCAGGAGGAGGTTGCACGCCTCGTCGGCCTTTCCCAATCGGCCGTTTCGAATAAGCTGCGTATTTTGAAGCTCTCCCCCGAATTGCTGTTTATGATCAGGGATACCGGCTTGACGGAGCGCCATGCCAGAGCGCTTTTAAAGCTTGACGAAGAACAGGACCGTCTGGAGGTTTTTGATCAGATCATCAAAAAAAATCTCAATGTCGCCAATACGGAGGCGTACATTGAAAGCTATCTGGTTAAAAAAGGGCAAATAGACAAAGCCCCAAATAAACCGGTGTATGTACTGAAGGATGTGCGTCTTTTTATCAACACGCTGACACGCAGCATGAGCATGATGCAGCAGTCGGGTATCGATGCCAAATGCGGTCGGGATGAAACGGAGCGGGAGATTATCCTGACAATAAAGATACCGAAGACAAACAAATAATGCGCAAACAATAGGTTAACGCACTATTTGTTTTAATATAAAACGGGTGGGATTATTATCCCACCCGTTCTTTATACTGACGCTATTTTGGGTCCAGCATTTCCTTTTGCTTCAGGAGATTATCGTATCGAGTCGCGGCCTCTTTCTCAGCTTGAGCGAAGAGCGTTTTGGACCGCTCCGGGAACTCCAGCTTCAGCGAGCTGTACCGGACTTCTCCCATAATAAAGTCGTTGAAGCTTGTCGTCGGTGCTTTGCTGTCGATACTGAGCGGATTTTTACCCTCTGCTGTAAGCCGTGGGTCGTAACGTAGCATGTTCCAGTAACCTGAATCGACCGCGCTTTTCATCTCCGTCATCGCTTTTCCCATACCGGCGCGGATACCATGATTGATGCACGGCGCGTAGGCGATGATGAGCGACGGGCCGTCATAGCTCTCGGCCTCAAGGATGGCTTTGAGCGTCTGCTGATAATTAGAGCCCATAGAGACCTGCGCAACGTAGACGTACCCATAAGATATGGCAATCTGCGCCAGGTCCTTTTTCTTAACGGATTTGCCGGCTGCGGCAAACTGTGCGACGGCGCCTGTGGGTGTCGACTTCGATGCTTGCCCGCCGGTGTTGGAGTAAACTTCGGTGTCGAATACAAGGATATTGACATTCTCTCCGGAGGCGATGACGTGGTCTAGACCGCCGTAGCCGATATCATACGCCCAGCCGTCGCCGCCGAAAATCCAGACAGACGGTTTGACGAACTGGTCGCGCGCGTTGTACAGCGTCTGCAGCTGCGTTTTGTAGGCGAAATCGCCAGCCTTGCTGAGCGCATCTGAAAGCGCCGTCTCAAGAGATTTTCCGGCTGCTTTGGAGGCTTCGCCGTCGTTAAAGGCTTTCAGCCAGTTCTCAAGAGCTTCCTTGACATTGGCGATATCAACTTTACCGGCCAGTTCTTCGGCGATAAGTTTGACGCCATCACGGCGCTGAACAGATGCCGTTGCCATGCCGAGTCCGAATTCGGCGTTGTCTTCAAATAACGAGTTTGCCCAGGCCGGGCCCTTGCCCTCGCTGTTGACGGTATAGGGGATGGTCGGTGCGCTTCCGGCCCAGATAGACGTACAGCCTGTCGCGTTGGCGATGAACATTCTGTCTCCGAAGAGCTGCGTTACGAGCCGTGCATACGGTGTTTCGCCGCAGCCTGCGCAGGCGCCCGGGAACTCCAGCAGCGGCTTTTTAAACTGCGAGCCCTTCAGGGTGTTCGCGGCAAAGCCGGTATCTTTATATGACACCTTCTTTTCGGCATAGTCGAAATACTTCTGCTGATCGGCTTGCTCTTCGATGGGCGTCATGATGAGGGCTTTGTTTTTTGCCGGACAGACGTTCGCGCAGGAACCGCAGCCTGTGCAATCGAATACGGATGGGAGGATGGCAAATTTGCGATCCTCGTTGCCTTTGCCGGTCATCGGGAGCACCTTCATATCATCCGGTGCGTTCTTTGCCTCGTCTTGGTCAAGCGCGAATGGGCGGATGACGGAGTGTGGACAGACGTATGCGCACTGGTTGCACTGGATGCAGTTTTCGGGGATCCAGCGCGGCACGTCACTTGCGATCTTGCGCTTTTCAAACGCGGATGTTCCCAGCGGGACGATAGCGCCGCATTCTGTATCAAGAAACGCCGAGACCGGCAATGTGTCGCCGCTCATCGCGTTCATGGTGTCCATAACACCGCAGACGTATTTTGCGACGTCTTCCCTGTCCGACTCTACGGTAACGGCCGGCTTGGTCTGCGCAGGGTTTTTCCACGAAGCCGGGACATCGATTTTTGTGATGTTCGTCAGTCCTGCGTCAATCGCCTTATTATTCATGCTGACGACTTCTTCGCCTTTGCGGCCGTACGTGTCGCTGACGGCTTTTTTCATATACTTGACGGCATCATCAATCGGAAGTATTTCGGACAGCTTGAAGAAAGCGGACTGGAGGATGGCGTTTGTCTTGTTGCCGAGGCCTAAGTCGCGGGCAATCTTCTCCGCGTCGCATGTGTAGAATCTGATGTTGTTATCGGCGATATATTTTTTTGCGGATGCAGGCAGATGCGCGTCAAGCTCCGTCACATCCCAGGCGCAGTTGGCGAGGAATACACCGCCAGGCTTTACATCCTGCGCGATCGGGAACTTCTCTAAATACGACGGGTTATGACAAGCGACGAAGTCTGCCTTGGAAACATAGTAAGTCGATTTTATCGGGCTTTTGCCGAAACGCAGATGGCTGATCGTTACACCGCCGGATTTTCTCGAGTCGTACTGGAAGTACGCCTGAACCTTCAAATCCGTGTGATCGCCGATAATCTTAATGGAGTTTTTGTTCGCGCCGACAGTACCGTCTGACCCGAGGCCCCAGAACTTGCAGGAAATGTTGCCTTTCGGTGTTGTGTCAGGCTCTTCGGTAATGGGCAGCGAGAGATTCGTCACGTCGTCCGTAATGCCGATCGTGAAATTTGTCTTCGGGTTCTTCTCCTGAAGATTCTTATAGACGGCGAAGATGCAGCCCGGCGTTGTGTCCTTGCTGGCAAGACCGTACCGGCCGCCGACGACCTTGATGTCGGTACCGCAAAGAGCGGAAAAGATATCGAGATAAAGCGGTTCACCGACGGAGCCCGGTTCCTTTGTGCGGTCAAGAACGCCGATTGTTTCGACGGTCTTGGGCAGGACGCTCAAGAGATGCTTCACGCTGAACGGTCTGTAAAGATGTACCTTGATGAGGCCGGTTTTTTGACCGGAGGCGTTCAGATAATCGACGACCTCTTCCGCTGTTTCGCAGACGGAACCCATGGCGACGATAACGTGCTTGGCGTCCGGCGCGCCGTAATAATTGAAAAGTTTATAGTCTGTGCCGAGTTTTTTGTTGATTGTATTCATATATCCCTCGACAACGTCGGGGAGCGATGTGTAGCAGTTATTGATGGCTTCTCTTGCCTGGAAGTAGATGTCGCCGTTCTGCGCCGAGCCGCGCAGCACCGGGTGATTCGGGTTATGCGCGCGACGACGGAAATTGTTCAGTGCGTCGTAATCAATCATTTCAGCTAGATCGTCATAATTCCATACTTCGATCTTCTGCATTTCGTGCGACGTTCTAAAACCGTCAAAGAAGTGTAAAAACGGCATATTGCTCTTAATGGCTGAAAGGTGGGCAACAGCGCCGAGGTCCATCGCTTCCTGCGGGCTGTTTGATGCCAGAAGGGAAAAACCCGTCTGGCGGCAAGCCATAACGTCACTCTGATCTCCGAAAATGGAAAGCGCGTGCGCTGCAACTGTTCTGGCTGAGACATGTATAACGGCAGGCAGCTGTTCGCCCGCCCATTTATACATGTTGGGAATCATCAGTAGCAGCCCTTGCGAGGCAGTAAACGTGCTTGTCAGCGCGCCCGATATAATTGAGCCGTGCACAGCGCCCGCTGCGCCGGCTTCCGACTGCATTTCAACGACTTTAACGGTCTGACCGAAAATATTCTTCTGGCCGCTTGCCGACCATTTGTCGACATACTCCGCCATTGTTGACGACGGCGTGATCGGATAGATTGCGGCGACATCTGTAAATGCATAAGCAACGTGGGCAGCGGCATTGTTGCCGTCCATAGTTTTGAGTTTACGAGCCATATTTGACCATCCTTTCTTGGTTGAGATTCCCTGCGTCTATTTATCGCTTTAGTGTATAGTTGGTCTATTATATCATTCCCTAAAGTCTGTGTAAATTGTGGTTTTCCATGAATTACCCTCGGGTTAAGCTGTCTCCGGTTGCAATATTTATGCTATTGGTGATATACTGAGTTGACAAATTTTACCCTTTAAGTGAGAATAATAAGATAAATGGCTGGGATTTGCCGTTTGTCGTGATCGCTACGAGGTGCTTTTTCTATGACATTATTAGAAGAATACAGAAACCAGAATATCTGGAGAGACTGGGAAAGATATCTGATCAAACTGCCGTTGACGCCCGAACAAACGGTATTTGATTTGGGCTGTTCAATTGGCGTTGTAACAAATCAGCTTGCGCGTAAAGTGAAAAAAGCGATTGGTTTTGATAACGATCAATTGCTCTTAGAAGCAGCGCGTAATAACAAACCGGATAACTGTGCGTTTATTCATGAAGATATCTTCACGTCTCATCCATCACAATTCGGGAAATGTGACGGCATCTGGACGAGTTTTGCATTGGCATATATGAAAGAGCCGGATATATTTATTTCGAATTGGATGAAATGTTTAAATGTGGGTGGCTGGTTCGCTGTAGTTGATATAGACGGGTTTTTCTCGAGTCATTTATCCGAAGACGGCAAATATTTTGAAGAAATTGAGAGATTCGAAAAGGCGTCCGAACGGAGCGGGGTTTATGATTTTAGAATCGGGCGAAAAATAAAGGACCTAATGGAGCAAAACGGACTTGAACTCATTGTTGAAGAGAACGATTGGTATGACCAAGAATTGAATTTTGATGGCAGTGCAACGCCGGAAGTCGTTCAAAACTGGGCAGCAAGACTCGATAGAATGGTTTCTTTAAAATCATATTTTGGTACAGAGTATCCTGATTTTTGCCGCTATTTTCTGGATACTATTTCGCGGGAAAGGCATACAACAACCGGCGGCGTGAGGTTTTGTGCCGGCATAAAAAATCGCAGCGGGTAATAAGCGCCATTATGCCAAGCCTAAATTTGTTTTTGTTTTATGAAAGTGAGATTGCTGTTTATGATTCTGTCAGGAAAAGAGATTTTGCGGCATGCCGGGAAAGACATCGTTATTGAACCATTTGATAAAAATCGAATAAATCCCAACAGCTACAATCTGACGCTTGCCAATGAATTATTAGTTTACGAAGAAAATGCTCTTGATATGAAAAAGCTCAATCCGACAAAGAAAATCGTTATACCTGAAAACGGATTACTTTTAGAGCCCAACAAATTATATCTTGGCAGGACAAACGAATTCACCAAGACGGATAATTATGTACCCATGCTCGAAGGCCGCTCCTCAACAGGCAGACTCGGCTTGTTCATTCATGTTACTGCCGGATTTGGCGATATAGGCTTCGCCGGCTATTGGACCTTGGAGATGTTCTGCGTACAGCCCGTGAAAATCTATCCCGATGTTGAAATATGTCAGATTTATTATCATCACATCAGCGGCGACTATGATTTATACAGCAGCGGCAAATATCAGAACAACACAGGAATTCAACCGAGCCTGATGTATAAGGATTTCGAAAAGAAATAAGGTATAAACACTTCACTCACGAAAGGGCGGCGTCTTATGGTCTCAAAAATCCGATCGCTTGGTCTCGGCGGTATATCCGGTTATGAGGTCTCCGTCGAATGCTATCTGTCGGGGGGGTTGCCGAATTTCGACATTGTCGGGTTGGCCGACGTCGCTGTTAAGGAGGCGCGGGAACGCGTCCGGGCAGCGACAAAAAATTGCGGGATTAAGTTCCCCGTCAGCCGGATTACGGTCAATCTCGCGCCGGCCAATACAAAAAAAGCGGGAACGGTTTATGATCTTCCGGTGCTGCTTGGTATTCTGGTCGCCGCGGAGAATATCGATCCTATCCCCGACGACTGCGCCTTTTTTGGTGAGCTGTCGTTATCCGGAGAGCTGAGACCTGTGACGGGTGCGTTACCGATGGCACTGGCAAGCGAGCGCGCCGGTATTAAAAAGCTTTTTGTTCCGGCGGATAACGCCTCCGAAGCGTCGTTTGCCTCGGGCGTTGCCGTCTATCCGGTTTCGCATGTCACTCAAATACTCGATCATTTGGATGGGTCGGAGCCGATTACACCGGTCAAACCTGGAGAACCTAAGGCTTTCTACCCGGAAACACTTGATTTTTCGGAGGTCAAGGGTCAGGAAAACGTCAAGCGCGCGCTTGAAGTCGCGGCAGCGGGCGGGCACAATATTCTGCTCGTCGGGCCGCCGGGCGCAGGCAAGAGCATGCTGTCAAAGCGCCTGCCGACGATACTCCCTGAGATGAGTCGTGATGAAATGATTGAGTGTACGGAAATCCATTCCGTCATGGGTCTCACCGACCGTGAAAACCCCATTGTGACAACGCGTCCGTTCCGGTCGCCGCACCATACGATTTCGTCAACCGCCATGGCGGGCGGCACATCAAATCCAAAACCCGGAGAAATTTCCCTCGCGCACAACGGCGTCCTGTTTCTCGACGAGATGCCCGAATTTACATCCGATGTTCTTGAATCGCTGCGCCAGCCGCTGGAGGATGGGCAGGTCACCATATCAAGAGCGATTGCGTCTGTTACATATCCGTGCCGTTTTATGTTAGTATGCGCAATGAACCCCTGTAAGTGCGGATGGTACGGCCATCCGTCGCGCCGGTGCACATGCTCGGAAAAATCGGTTGAAAAATACCATGAGCGGCTATCCGGCCCGCTCCTCGACAGAATCGACATGTATATTGAGGTTCCCTCCCTTGAATTTGAAGAATTACGCGAGCGGCCAAACGCGGAGTCCTCGGCGGATATAAGGGCGCGCGTCAATAAAGCGCGTTCCAAACAGCATGTGCGGTATAAGGATACGGGGACGGAGTGCAATGCGTATATCGGTTCAAAGCTGCTGGACCAATACTGCGAGCTGAACAAAGACTGCGAAAAGCTGATGAAAGACGCCTACGACCGTTTAGGCCTGACCGCCCGCTCCTACGACAGAATTCTCCGCGTCGCCCGCACCATTGCCGACCTCCATGACAGCGACAGCATAGAGCGCAGCCATCTGGCAGAAGCGATACAATACAGGACGTATGATTTTAGAGATGAAAACTGAGGAAAGGCCTCAAAAAAGACAAATGAAATCCCTGCCTGATTGTTCGGACTAATAACATATTCAATGAAGCGTATTTATATAATCGACAGGAGGGCTTTATGAGTTACGCTATCTTATTGTATTTTGACGAACAAACGGAACAATGTATTATGAAATTAATAAATGGTCTAGCTGAAACAGGAATTAGCGAACAGTATCTATCTTGGAAGCATAGACCTCATGTAACAATCGGTTTATGGAATGACGTTGATATAAGACGTTGTGATAAAATTCTTGAACAGATTTCATTTGCTACACCAATTATATCTGTAAAACTGGCAAGTATCGGCGTATTTAACAATACCGGATCGGTATTTCTTGCACCTGTAATGACATCTCAGCTTGATAATCTTCACAAGACAATCCATAACGATTTTTCGTTTTGTGACAAAAAAGGTTGGGAGTATTATTTACCAAATAATTGGGTGCCTCATTGTAGCGTTGCACTTAATGGGCAAGACAATACCGAAAACCTTGTGAAAGCGACAGAGTATGCTATCAAAAATTTCTATCCTATATATAACAGCACATTTGTAGAAATGGGTATTGTAGAAATTATTAAGCCCGTAAATGTAATTCAGTTATACAAGTTCAACCCCTCATTATAAGCATGCTGTACGGAATCAAATACATGAAAATAACATAGATGCGTCGGAGATAACTTAGTGTGGTAATGTCACCTCACATATTTTCGTGTTGACCCCTCTGGGGGATTCGTAATTCTCTTGAATGAACAGTTTTTATATTAGTGGTGGAGGTTAATTTTTAATGATGAAAAAGGCACCACTTTTAAAGTGGTGGTCGGTAGCAAAGGGCAAGGGTGATGATTTAACCTATTACAAAAAATCCAAAAAGGTAGCTCGTATTATCCAAGTTATATATATAGTTTTTGGTATCTTGATAACAGCGGCGGTATTTGCTTTCTTTGGTATCTTGATAATAGCGGTGATACAATTGTTTTCTTAGCTAGGCAGCGTCGTTTTAGCAATGGCATCCTGAACATGGAACTGATGCTTGAAATTGGTAATGCACCCTTTGGACACTCTTAGATGGTATCTTCTATGAATAGTATTTATTTAAGGCAGGGGTGCAGAGTAATGCGAGATGTCCATGTGCACTTTTTACACGGAAATAGTGGCGGTTATGAAATTGATTTTTTTGAGGGTTTTATTAATACCGCTCAGAAAGCAGGACTTGACGAAATATATTTACTTGAACACACGCACCAGTTCACTGAGTTTGAGAAAGTATACGAACCAATAAAGGCATACAATGATTATCAACGTAACTGGATATATAGAAAAATGAATGGTTCGATTAAAGAATATTTGAATTTTATTGAAACTATCAAGGTCACACAATATCCTGTAAAAGTAAAATTTGGTCTTGAAGTTTGTTATATTCCTGAAACCGCCGATATACTGGCAAATATTCTTGAGGAATATACGTTTGATTTTCTTACAGGCGCTGTTCATTGGATTGATGGTTGGGGATTTGACCATTCAGGGCAAAAAGAACTTTGGGCAAGTATGAATGTAAACGAGGTTTATAAAAGGTATTATTGCATAATGTGTGAACTATGCGAAAGCGGTCTTTTCACAGGTCTTGCACACCCTGATTCAATCAAATGCTTTGGTTATACTCCTAATATTGATTTGACAGATTTATATAGTGAATTATCTGTCCTCTTATGTAAATATGGTATGTATGCTGAAAATAGCGGTGGTCTGCGGTTAAATTATAACTCCGATTTAGAATTAGGACTGAATACAGTATTACGGTCTGTTTTTCAGAAAAATAACGTACAAATTGCTACAGCTTCTGATGCGCATAAACAAAGCGATGTCGGCGCGAACATCCTTGAACTTGAAAATATGCTGCTGGTCGGGCCGCGGGGCGCTGGCAGGAGCATGCAGTCTAAGCGCCAGCCGACGCTGCCCGATGTGAGCTGTGATTAAATGATCGAATGTACGGAAATCCATAGGACATATGATTTCAGGGATGACAACTAGATTAACGGAATAAAATATGTAAGGCTGGGGCTTGCTCCCGCTGCGTTGTTTGAGATATTATAGTCGCGCAGTACCTTAGAGGAACGGCGGCGGGATGTGGGCATCCCGCCCGACGAAAACGGGCAACAACGGCGCGCCGAGTCGTCGCGCCCTACGAAAACAAGGGTAAATTGGCGCGTCAAGGATGATGCGCCCGACGATAAAACATGAATACGGTATAGATAGGAAGTAACAATGGAAGACATGATCTTAATCAAGCAAGGCGAGCTCGTACTCAAAGGGCTCAACCGTAGGAGCTTTGAAAATAAGCTTATATCAAATATCAGACGCCGTCTGAAACCGTTCGGCGAGTTTAAGATATATAGCGTCCAGTCAACAATATACGTCGAACCGCAAAACAGCGAATGTGATATGGATAGGGCCTACAGCGCTGTTAAGACGGTTTTTGGCATCGTCGCCGTTTCGCGGGCCGCTGCTTGCGAAAAGGATAAGGATGCAATATTCGAAACGGCAAGGCGTTATCTGGGGGATGAATTGTCCAGGGCAAAATCGTTTAAGGTCGAGGCGAAGCGGTCGGATAAAAATTTCCCGATGACGTCCATTCAGCTGGCCCAATATGTCGGTGGGGAGCTCAATGACTTATATCCGCACGTCAAGGTCGACGTCCATCATCCGGAGTTTACGGTCCAGCTCGAAGTTCGGGACTACGCGGCGTATGTCCACGCGCCGAGCGAAGAGGGCGCAGGCGGCATACCTGTTGGTATGGGCGGCAGGGTTGTCTCGCTTTTATCGGGCGGTATCGACAGTCCTGTTTCGACCTATATGATCGCCAAACGCGGTGTCACCGTCGTGCCGGTGCACTTTTTTTCGTTTCCGTATACCTCCGAGCTGGCCAAAGAGAAGGTCATTGAATTGACCAGGATACTGACGCAATACTGTTCGCGGCTCAAGCTTGAGCTTGTGCCGTTTACACATATTCAAGAAGAGATACGGGAAAAATGCCCCGAGGAGCTTTTTACGATTATTATGCGCCGCTTTATGATGCGCATATCGGAAAGAATTGCCGATTATAATGATTGTAAGGCGATCGTCACGGGAGAAAACCTTGGACAGGTCGCAAGTCAGACGCTCGATGCGATGGCCGTCACGGAGGAATGCGTATCGCTGCCCGTGCTGCGCCCAGTCATCGGGCTCGACAAGAAGGAGATCGTCGAAAAAGCCGTAAAGATCGGCACCTTTGACACATCCATCCTGCCGTACGAGGATTGCTGCACCGTTTTTACACCGCGCCACCCGCGGACAAAGCCGCGGCTCGAGGATGTTACCAAGGCAGAAGCGGCGCTCGACATGACGGCGCTTGTCGACGAGGCCTTCGGCAATATTGAAAGCATCATGCTTGACGTGCAATAATTCGGATTGACGGCGGCCAGTATCGGCATTAATATTGAGACAGAGACATTTCGGCAACATAATGGAGGATTCGTCATATGACATACACAGCGGAAATTATTGGTGTCGGTACAGAGCTCCTGCTCGGAAATATTTCGAACACGGATGCGCAGGATGTCTCTCGAGGGCTGTCAGAAATCGGCATTAATGTGTTTTTCCACACGGTCGTCGGCGACAACCCGGAGCGGCTTAAGCAGGCGGTCGCCATTGCGCGCGGCCGTGCCGATATTATCATCACGACAGGGGGCCTCGGCCCGACATGCGACGATCTCACAAAAGAGACTCTGGCTGAAGCGTTCGGGAGGAAGCTTGTTTTCAACGAGGATGAGGCAAAAGCGATCCGCGACTTCTTTGAACTGCGCCTGCACAATATGGAGATGACCGAGAACAATTTTCAGCAGGCGTACCTGCCCGAAGGCTGCACGATATTTCACAACGGCTGCGGCACAGCGCCGGGCTGCGCCTTTGAATCCGAGGGGAAGCACGTTCTCATGCTGCCCGGGCCGCCGAGAGAATGCCGGGAGATGCTCACCTCCTGCGCCATTCCGTATCTGAAGGCGCTCTCGGACGCGCAAATTCATTCGCATAATATCCACATCTTCGGCATGGGCGAAAGCGCTGTCGAAGCGCGGCTGAGGGACATGATGCTCGAAATGGAGAACCCGACGCTGGCACCCTACGCAAAGGACAGCGAGGTCCTGCTCCGCCTGACGGCCAAAGCCGTATCAAAAGATCAAGCCGAAGCAATGATGGCACCTGTCCTTGAAAAAGTCCGCATCATTCTTGGCGATATTATATACGGGATTGATACCGACACGCTGGAGAACACTGTTGTCGGGCTGCTGAAAGAAAAAAGCAAAACGCTAGCGACGGCTGAATCCTGCACAGGCGGACTGCTTGCAAAACGCGTCACCGATATCTCGGGCGCATCCCGCGTCTTTTTTGGCGGCGTCGTGACGTACGCGACAGAAACAAAGACGTCGCTGCTCGGCATCGATGCCGGACTCATCAAGGAAAAAGGCGTCGCCAGCCGCGATGTGGCAGAACAGATGGCGATGATGGTTCGCCGTCGCTTCGGCACCGATCTCGGCATCGGCATCACCGGCATCGCCGGGCCTGACTCCGATGAAACCGGGCTTGAACCCGGCACAGTCTTCGTCGCCCTGTCGTCAGAGGACGGTCTCTATTGCCGCAGCCTGTCGCTCGCCTTTGACCGCTCGCGCATCCGGACGGCGTCGTCCAGCCACGCGCTTGACATGATCAGAAGATATCTCACAGGATTGGCGATCTAGCGCTGTTACTCGCGGTGTGGAATGAGTAAACCCATTCCCTACGGGGGAATACCGCACATCATGTAGGGAACGGTCTTGACCGTTCCTCCGCTCCTCCCGGCCAGCCAACACCCCACAGGCAGCATAGCAACTGCTATAAAGTCCCTGACGACAATGGATTTACAGTTTATGCCACGCGCAATGCATCCTCATCAAAGCGCAATACTTTATTAGTATATTTTTATTTTCGCATTTTACTGGAGGAAAACGGATGGACGAGGCTGGGCAGTACATACAAATAGAGGGTACGGTCGCCTCTCTTATATATCAGAACCCTGAAAACGGATATGCAGTTCTGCGGGTCAGTACGACTGAAGGTGTTGTGACCGCTGTTGGCTGCATGCCCGGCATTAATCCGGGAGAGGCGCTGATACTCAGCGGCGCATGGGCAACGCATCATGCCTACGGCCAGCAGTTCAAGGCGGCGTTCGTTGAAAGGCGGTTGCCGTCGGGAAAAGACGCGATTTACAGCTATCTGGCGTCGGGCGTCATCAAGAATGTCGGCCCCGCCAAAGCGCGCGACATCGTTGAAAAATTTGGTGATAAGACGCTTGAAATTATTGAAAATGAGCCGGAGAAGCTCTCCCAGGTGCGCGGGATTACAGCAAAACGCGCCCAGGAGGTCAGCGTTGCGTTCAGGCGGCAGGTCGGCCTTCGGCGTCTTCTGGAATTCCTCTCGTTATATGGATTAAAACCCCTGATAGCCATAAAGCTTTTTAAGATTTACGGGGACGAGGCGCTTTTAGCAGTGCAGGACAACCCCTATATCATGACGGGCGAGCAATTCGGCGCCGACTTTTTAGAGGCGGACGCGATGGCGTTGAGCCTCGGCTTTGAGTGCGACTGCGCGGAGCGGGTTGAATCGGCCGTCCTATTTGAGCTGAGCCATAATTTAGATAACGGCCATACTTTTCTGCCGTACGACAAGCTCGTTGCCGCGACAAATCAGCTTATTGATGTCGGGCATCAGGCGGTGACAGACGCGCTTGATGCCCTTTGCGAAAGCGGTATTATGGTGCGCGAGGCGGTCGCCGGAGTGGACGCCTGCTATCTGGAATACTTCCACGCGGCCGAGCAGTTTGTCTCACGGCGGCTTCTTGCAATGGCGGATGATCCTGTAAGGGATGATGCTGATGTCGCCGGTCTCGTTACGGCTGTTGAGTGTGAATATGGCATCACCTACGCGCGCTCACAGCTTCAAGCGGTGGAACTGGCGGCGAAAAGCCGTGTCATGGTGCTCACAGGCGGACCAGGTACCGGGAAAACAACCTGCGTTCGGGGCATCATTGCGCTCTTTGACAAGCTTGGCCTAAAAACACTCCTTTGCGCACCGACAGGCCGAGCGGCCAAAAGAATGAGCGAGCTGACGTGCCGTGAGGCGGCAACGATTCATCGCATGCTCGGCGCTGGTATCGGTGAGGGCGACACGCTTGTTTTTGAGCATGATGAAACAAACACCCTGAACGCCGATGCTGTCATCATTGATGAAACGTCTATGGTCGATTTATCCCTCATGCGCTCGCTCCTGGCCGCGATGAAACCCGGTTGCCGGCTGGTCATGGTCGGGGACGCCGATCAGCTCCCCTCTGTCGGGCCAGGGAACGTCTTTTCGGACATTATCCGCAGCGAGGCGGTCGGGACGATTATTCTTAAAGAGATATTCCGACAGGCCAATGAAAGCGGCATCGTTAAAAATGCGCACCTCATCAATAAAGGCATACTGCCCGATCTGGCTGAAAAATCCGCTGATTTCTTTTTCCTGCGCCGCGCATCAACGGACAAGTCTCTCGAGACGATTATTGAGCTGTGCGCCGAGAGGCTGCCAAAGAATATGGGGATTGAACCGTCTCAAATACAGGTGCTGTCGCCGACGCGCAAGAACCAGACAGGGACGGAAAACCTCAACGTTCGGCTTCAGGCGGCACTCAATCCACCGTCAGACGGTAAAAAAGAGAAAACCTTTGGGGATTATATCTTCCGCGAAGGCGATAAAGTCATGCAAATCAGGAATAATTATGATATAATATGGAAAAGTACCAATGGTACTTATGGCGGGGCTGGCGTTTTTAACGGCGATATCGGCCAAATAAAAGAAATCGATTTTGCACATGAGACATTGACGATCGATTATGAGGACAAGCTTGTCACATATCTGTTCGAGCAAATGATTGAGCTTGAACCGGCATATGCCCTGACTGTACACAAATCTCAGGGCAGCGAATACCGCGCCGTCATACTGGCGGCATCCTCCGGCGCGCCGCAGCTTTTGGTGCGCAGCGTCCTTTATACGGCGATAACAAGAGCAAGAGAACTGCTCATCATCGTCGGAGACCAGGGCGTCATTGAGACGATGGTGGGTAACGACAAGCGACAGAGGCGGTTCAGCGGGCTTCGCGCCAGACTCGTAAAACCTTTTTGAGATCAATGATCGACCAATTGGCGTCCATTTCTGAAATTTAGATAAATTTCGCATTGCTGTATCGCAACAGAATGGGGGTTCTATTATGGGTATTTTATCAAATATTCTTGATCTCTTATTCCCGCCGAAGTGTGTTTTCTGCGGCAAGCTTCTGCAGAAAAGTTCGGATTGCCAATGTGAAAAATGCGCAGGCGGTCTGCCGTTTACAAAAGGCGCGCAGATGCGTCAGAAAGGCGACTTTTTCGATGAATGCGTTTCGCCGCTCCGATATGAGGGTGATGTGCGCAAGTCGATTCTGCGCTTTAAGTTCAAAGGTGCCACGGCGTATGCCGACTGCTACGGCCAGATCATGGCCAAATGCATTAAAGAGAATTTAGACGGCAAATTCAATTTGATCACATGGGTGCCTTTAAGTACAAAAAGAGCCAAAACGCGCGGCTATGACCAGGCAATGCTGCTCGCACTGGCGGTTGCGCTGCAGCTCGACGACGTGGCAGTCGAAACACTCATCAAAACGGCGCATGTGCAGGCGCAGTCAACAATAACAGACAAAGAAATGCGGCGCGCCAATGTCAGCGGCGTCTACGAGATTCGCGATCAGGAGCTGATCGAAGGCAAACGCATCCTGCTCATCGACGATATCATCACAACGGGGTCAACACTGTCCGAGTGCGCCCGCGTTCTGCTCATGAGCGGTGCCGAATCTGTCGTCTGTGCGACGCTGGCCCGCGCCTGATAAAAAACAGTTCAAACATCATGGTTTGATATCCGGATTTAAGTCTATACTATAATACTGATAATAATTGGCAGAGGATATCGAAAAAGACGATAGTGATTATGACTGGTTACAAATGTGATTTGTGATATACAGTGTACTTATTTTGGGGGTTTATAATGCTTTTTGGTAGAGACATAGGGATTGACCTCGGCACGACATCGGTTTTAGTGGCGACAAAGGGTAAAGGCGTCCTTCTGCGAGAACCTTCTGTTGTGGCGATGGACAAGAATACAGGCCGTCTTTTAAATGTCGGCATGGCTGCACAGCGTATGCTGGGCAGAACGCCAGGCAATATCGTTGCGATCCGGCCAATGCGTGACGGAGCGATATCCGACTATGACATGACGGAGCGCATGCTCAAGGAGCTCGTAAGGAAGGCCATCAATTTCAGCCTGTTCAAGCCGCGCATCATCATTTCTGTATCCTCGGGTATTACCGAGGTTGAAGAGCGCGCCGTCATCGACGCGGGTATTGAGGCCGGCGCACGTAAGGTCTACCTTATGGAAGCGCCGCTCGCCGCCGCCGTCGGTGCGGGGATTGACATAACAAAGCCGGACGGTCATATGGTCGTCGATATCGGTGGCGGAACGACAGACGTCGCGGTCCTGTCACTGTCGGGTGTCGTCGAGTCCGAATCAATCAAGGCGGCCGGAGAGGCATTTGATGATGCCATCATCAAGTACATCCGGCGTAAGCATAACGTGCTTATTGGTGACAGTACAGCCGAGGAACTGAAAAAGAGCATCGGCTGCGTCTTCCCGAGGCCTGAATCGACGATGGTCGAGGTCAAAGGCCGCTGCCTGATGACTGGCCTCCCCCGCGTCGTCCCGATTGGTACGACGGAAATACTCGAAGCCTTCGAAGAGGTGTCCGAGCGCATCCTCGAGACAATACACCGCGTGTTAGAGAACACACCGCCCGAGCTTGTCGCCGATGTGTCGCAGAACGGCATCATCCTCACAGGCGGCGGCAGCCTCCTCTGGGGCTTTGATAAGCTCATAGAAAGCCGGACAAACATCCCCACACATATTGCTGATGATGCGGAGCTCTGCGTCGGGTACGGCATCGGGAAATCGCTCGATCTCGTTGGAGACATGCATGAAGGCACAATCAACCTTGCCCGCAGAAAACAGATGAAATCCTGATGATCAATGCTTGTAAAAATTAGGGTTTTGCTGTAAAATAAGAGGTGGCGGGACGTGTTCCCGCCACACTTTAGTGTCTATCGGAAAATACGGCAAGCGTCATTTACTCCTGTGAAGGAGATAAATATAAATGCCTGAATTATCAAGGAGGTTTATAGAAAAATGGCAAAAAAGCAGTTCAAGTCTGAGTCAAAAAGGCTCCTCGACCTTATGGTCCACTCGATCTACACGCATAAGGAAATCTTTTTGCGTGAGATCGTCTCCAACGCGTCCGACGCCATCGATAAGCTCTGCTACATTTCGCTGACCGATGACAAAGTCGGGCTGTCCCGCGACGACTTTAAAATTACCATCAAAGCAGACAAGGAAAAGCGGACCTTGACCATCGCCGACAACGGCATCGGCATGACGGCAGATGAACTCGAATCGAACCTCGGCGTCATCGCGCGCAGCGGCTCTCTTCAGTTTAAAAAGGATATGACCGAAAAAAGCGAGGACATCGACATCATCGGGCAGTTCGGCGTCGGCTTTTACTCAGCGTTCATGGTCGCGGAGAAGCTCACGGTTATCTCGCGCGCTTATGGACAGAGTGATGCCAACATGTGGGTGTCGACAGGCTCGGAGGGCTACACGATTGCGCCGTGCGAAAAGGACGCGGTCGGTACAGAAATTATTATTGAAATGAAGTCCGACGAGGATGACGAAAACTACAGCGAATTCCTTGAGGAGCACGAGCTCCACAGGATCATCAAAAAATACTCCGACTATATCCGCTGGCCGATCGTGATGGAACTGACGAAGTCCCGACAGGTGGAGGGCACGGAGACCGATAAGGACGGCAACAAAAAGAAGGTGTGGGAAGACTACACCGAAGAGGCCGTTGTCAACAGCCGCATTCCCATTTGGCAGCGCGCCAAGAGTGAGGTCTCCGATGCGGAGTGCATTCAGTTTTACAAAGAAAAATTTTACGACACGGAGGACCCTGTGTCTGTTATCCGCATCAGCGCCGAGGGTACCATCACCTATAAGGCAATGCTCTTCATTCCTGCCAAAGCCCCGTATGACTATTATTCGCGTGAATACAAGGCAGGCCTCCAGCTTTATACCTCCGGCGTCATGATCATGGAGCACTGCGCCGACCTTCTACCCGAGCATTTCCGTTTTGCGCGCGGTGTTGTCGACTCGCAGGATCTGTCGCTTAATATCTCGCGCGAAATGCTGCAGCATGACCGCCAGCTGAAGGTGATCGCATCCAATCTCGAAAAGAAGATCAAAGCCGAGCTGAAAAAGCTCATGGATAATGAGTATGACAAATATGTGACGTTCTTCAAAAGCTTCGGCCTTCAGCTGAAATACGGCATATTGAACGGCTACGGCATGAATAAGGATCTGCTCTCTGACCTCATTATGTTCTATTCGTCTAAGGCTGAAAAGCTCATCCCCGTTGCCGAGTATGTCAAAAACATGCAGGAAGGCCAGAAATACATCTATTACGCCTGCGGAGAAAACGCGGCGAAACTCGATAAACTCCCGCAAGCGGAAAGTGTGAGAGAGAAAGGCTTTGAAATTCTCTACCTAACGGAGGATGTCGACGAATTCGTCGTCCGGACGCTGATGAAGTTTGAGGACAAGGAATTTAAATCGGTCAATGACGACGATCTTGGGTTGGAGACCGAGGACGAGAAAAACGAGACGGAAAAGCTGGAGACGGAAAATAAGGAAATCCTTGATTTCGTCAAAGACAGCCTTGGCGGGAAAATCGCCTCGGCAAAACTCTCGCATAAGCTCAAGTCTCACCCCGTATGTCTGACAACACAAGGCGGCGTCAGTCTTGAAATGGAGCGCTACTTCGCTTCCCTCCAGGGTGGTCCGTCAGAAAACATCAAAGCCGAGCGGGTGCTGGAGCTCAACGCGAGTCATCCCGTCTTTGCGGCGCTAAAAGACACCGTCTCATCAGACAAGGAGAAAGCGAAAAAATACGCCGAGCTGCTTTACGGTCAGTCTCAGCTCATCGCCGGTGTCGCCCTTGACGACCCCTCGCACTTTGCCGACCTCATCAGCGAGCTAATGGTGTAGTTTTCGTGTGAATCATAGCTTGGCAAGGGCGCTGCTCTTGCCAAGCTCATGTGGCGCGCGTGTAACAAAATCGGCAAGAGCAGAGCCCTTGCCCTACAAACTGACACTTATAATCAGCAGCACACCGAGAGCGTCTTGTCTGGACGCGCCTTCGGTGTGCTGCCGTTTTTTGGGAGGCTGATAACCATTCCTTACTAAATATTGTGTATGATTTGTTAAACCACAACATGTGGTGGCGGCCATTGGCCGTCATTTTTTTTGGCGTGTTTCAATTTTTATGTAAACTAAAAAACAGATCCAGGATTAGCTGAACAACGATGGACATCTGCCGATTGTTCAGCATTTCCAAGCATTTCCCGACCCAATGTTACACGGATGACTGACATGGTATGACCGTATTTTTAAAAGTCTTCTTCTACAATTAAATTACTATCTTATGACGACCGGACGCAATTTATGCATTATGGTGAGGGGACTTTTTTATGATCGGAAATCAAATTCGTCAGCGGCTGTCTGAGATTAAAACGGAAGTACCCGTTAGGGGTGCTGTTGCTCTGCGCAGGGCGGATAAAGCGCATTTGGCCGAATGGTTCGTCCGGTTTGCGATATCATTTGTGCTCTCAGGCTCGCAGATTTTCGCGGGGATTGCGCCGTTTGCCGTCGGGTTCACGGCGGCGGCCGGCTCGAGCTCGGGCAGTATCGCGTCGCTTTCAGGCGCGATTGCGGGGTATTTGCTCGCCGGGTCTTTTTTCTGGGCAATTAAATACATATGCATCGCTGTTATTGTCTGCACGGCTGTCATTGTCTTTCGTGATACCGCCGTGTACCAAAGCAATTGGTTCATGCCGGCGGTGGCATCATTTGTCACGGCGTGTATCGGCTTGGTCACAGCGCTCAATGCCGGCTGGAGCCTTCCGTCCATCGCGATGCTGGTGACTGATACTGTTTTGGCCGGAGGCTGTGCATTCTTTTATAAAATTGCATTGTCACCGTGGTCCGGACGGTTCAATCTGGAGCACGGCTCAGAGATTATCCATACGGTCAGCGTCTTAATACTGATTTCAACACTCCTGATATCGCTCGCTCAACTCATCGTTTTTGATACCGTGTCAATAGGGCGCACGGCTGCGACGCTCATTGTTTTCCTTGCCGCGTACAAGGGCGGCGTCGGCATGGGGTGCGCCACTGGTATTTCTGTGGGGCTTGCGATGGATGCCGCGTCGAACGGCGCGCCGATTTTCTGCATGGCCTACGGTCTGGCGGGGATGATTTCAGGAATATTTTCGAAACAAAGCCGCTTTGTTTTCGCGCTTTCCTATATTCTTGTTGACGCCGCGGTCGCGGCAGTATCCATCGGGAATGCGGGTGTACCGGCAATACTTTATGAAGTGTTCATTGCCTCTGTCACCTTTGTGGTTTTACCGTCGTCTTTCATGGCGCGGCTTTCAGTTCTGCTGCCGGGGACAGGCTCGGGTCACGGCGTTTTTAAGGCGCGAGAATATACAAAAAACCGTGTTGACCAGACGGCGCTGGCCTTCCGCGATCTTTTCGAGACGGTCAAGACGGCCTTTGGCAACGAAAGTAATGACGATGATGTGGCAGCGGTTTTTGATAAAGCGGCCGACCGTACATGCCTTGACTGCGCCAAGACGGCAAAGTGCTGGCATCTTGATTATCAGGCGACCGTAGACGCCATGAACAATGCGTCGTCCGTTATGCTTGGCCGCGGGAGCCTTCTTGAATCGGATCTGCCAGATCATTTTCAAAGAGCATGCATCAATCTTCCGGAATTTACATGCGCCGTCAATAATGAGCTCAAATCATTGCTGTACCGCCGGCAGTATAAGAAACGGCTGAAGGAGAACCAAAGCGCCGCGTTCAATCAGTATGCCGATATATCAGCCATCCTCAGCGGCATATCGGAGGAGTTGGGCGGTGGGACAAGCTTTGAGCCGGAGCTCGAAAGCAGGCTGCGGAAGTATCTGCGCAGCCTGAGTATTCAGGCGGAAACAGCTGTGTTTCGCGACCGCAGCGGCAGGCTGCACGCGGAAATATTCGGCGCGAACTTCAGCGCGCTCAAAAAAAGCCCGGATTATCTGGAAAAGCTGTCAGCCGTCTTCAATGTCAGGCTGTGTACCGTTGACAGTGAATCGGCACCCGACCGGATTTTCCTTCTGGAAGCCGAACCGCTGTCGGCATCTGTGGGCATCGCTTGCAAAAAGAAAAATGAGAAAGAGCAGAGCGGCGACAGAGGTGCCTATTTTAAAACGGACGAGGGCATTCTCTATGTCATATTATCTGACGGAATGGGGTCCGGCAACCATGCCGCGCGCTACTCGAGCGACGCCGTGCGAATTCTTGAACGTTTCTTGCGTGCTGGTGTCGCGCCTGAAACAGCTGTTCGGATGCTTAACGATTTGATGCTGCTGAAAAATGAAGACGATACGGGCTGCGCTACCGTCGATCTTGTCTGCATCAATCTCTTTACAGGCTCGGCGCGCATGTTCAAGTACGGGGCAGCCCCATCATATCTCAAATACGGCAGTACTGTCCGCCGTATTAAGGGCAAGAGCTTAGCAGCCGGGCTTGGCGTTCCGCCGCATGACGCGCCAGACCAGCTAAAAATGGAACTCCGGTCCGGCTCTATCGCCGTCATCGTGAGCGACGGCGTCACGGTTGGACTTGAGGATGCTTGGCTTTGTGATACGATCTCCAAATTTGTCGGAGATGAACCAAGGGAATTGGCAAGCTCAATAATTGATACAGCGATCGCAAAAAACGGCGCGGAGGACGATATGACGGTCATCACCATATTCGTCGCGGATAGGACTTAACTGCGGACGAGCGATCAGCAGTAAATGTCCAGGACGGTTTTCCTGTATATTCCACCACCTAAACGGGCAAAATTTTAACAAATCGTCTAGGGGTGTGATAAACGTGGTTAAAGGGGTCTGCCGTCGCGTCATCGTCATCAAGTCTCCCGACCTTCATCTTTTTGACGAGGCCATTTTCATTGTTAGAGAAGATGCACTGCGTGCGGGGGGTGTGACGAGTGACGAGCTCATCAAGCAGGCGCAGCAGGTTGCGGATAATTACGTTCGCTTCCATCTTAAAAAAGGCCGGTTTTCAAAACTGCCCGCTCCTGCCTTTGCCGCTTTTGGGGCAGCCTTCACAGCTCTGGTCTGGATTTTCACCCAATATATCTTTTAGGTTCCGTTTCCTGATAAGAAGCATCCTGTAAACACAAGATTCTTCGGGGCTTTTAGCCCCTCAGAATGACAGCATCCTGTCATTCTGAGCCGTTAGGCGAAGAATCTTTATTCGTTGAATTGGCGCCTGTTGTTCATACATTTTACGCATGGCAAGCAAAGAATAAAGCATCGGATTTCGCGTATGCAATCTGCTTTAAGGTTGTAATATATGCCCGGAAATGATATATTTGATAAAAATACAGTATTTTACTTTCAATCCGGGAGGCTTTCATGAAAATATTGATCCGGGATATCCTTGCCGTTTTGCCGGACGGCGCTAAAGTTTGCTCTGTCTGCGTTGATAATGGCGTTATAACAGCGGTCGGTGAAATTGCGCCGGACTTCAAGGCGAATAAAACGATTCTGGGTTCGGGGAGGATGCTCATCCCGGGGCTGATTAACACGCATACGCA
Organism: uncultured Eubacteriales bacterium; assembly: GCA_942492735.1. Taxonomy (GTDB): domain Bacteria; phylum Bacillota; class Clostridia; order Oscillospirales; family Oscillospiraceae; genus Sporobacter. Next base: position 748,384 of record OW818648.1, on the reverse strand, counting down.
TGTCTATATGACAATTTTTCGCAACTGCGCAGATGACCTGACATTCAACGACTGGCTTTTCGGCAGAATCTTACCGTTGGAAGATAAACTCACATCCGAGGACTGCTACTGGGGCACATTACTTGGCATTATGGAGATGCTGTCAACCGGTACGACAACGTTCAACGATATGTACCCAATGACAAATGTGTCGGCTCGCGCTGCGACCGACGCGGGGATGCGCGCCGTCTTATCGCGCGGTCTCGTCGGCGATAAGGACAATGTCGAAGGCGGACAGAAGCGACTGAATGAGGCTTTTGCTGAAATGGAGAAATGGAAGGATATCGAGAACATCACCTTCTCGCTTGCGCCGCACGCGCCGTATTCCTGTGACGAAAGCTATCAGGCACAGGTGGCGGGAGAGGCTAAGCGACTTGGTGTACGGATTCACACGCACATCTCGGAAAGCCTGAGTGAAAATGAGACGATACGCGCCGGTTACAGCTGCACGCCGACGGAGCTCATGGATAAAACCGGTCTACTGACGGATAAAACAATCGCGGCACACTGTGTTCATCTGGCGGACAGTGATATCGCCCTGCTGGCAAAGCGCGGTGTCCATGTGGTAACGAACCCCGTCAGCAACTTAAAGCTCGCCAATGGCGTGGCACCGGTTCCGAAGCTTTTGAGAGCCGGTATCAACGTCGCCGTCGGAACCGACGGCGCGTCAAGCAATAACGCGCTCAACATGTTCAGAGAACTCAGTCTGCTCACCATCCTCCATAAAGGCGTATCAGGCGACCCGCAGGCCATCACCGCGCGGGAAGGGTTTGATATGGCGACAAAAAACGGTGCGAAGGCGCTTGGACTTTCTAATCTCGGCGAAATTAAGACAGGAATGAAAGCGGACCTCTCTATTTTAGACCTTGATCGGCCGAATATGCAGCCGCTGAACGACCCCATTGCCGCACTGGCATATTCAGCCAACGGCTCAGAGGTCGAGACAGTTATGGTCGGCGGCAGGATCGTGATGGAAAACGGGTTGTTTACAACGATTGACAAGGAAAGAGCTCTGTTTGAGGTTCATAAGATTTGTGAAAGGATTGGGACAAGATGAGTGAGATCAGAGATACGCGGCTCGCGCCGTCCGGCGAAAAGAAAATTGCGTGGGCGCGGCGAAATATGCCGCTTCTGGGTAGTATCGAAAAAGAACTATCCGTAACAAAACCGTTTAAAGGGCTGAAAGTGACGCTCTCCGTTCACTTGGAGGCGAAGACAGCAAACCTCTGCCGTGTTATGCAGGCCGCAGGCGCCGAAATGCATGTGACAGGATCTAATCCGCTGTCGACACAGGACGACATCGCCGCGGCGCTCGCTGTCGGGAATAGCCTTGCACGCGGCATGGATGTCCACGCGTGGCACGCGGCGTCAGCGGAGGAATATGAGAGTCACCTGATGGCCGCGCTGGAATCCGGTCCGAATATCATCATCGACGACGGCGGCGACCTCGTGAATCTCATTCATACGAGGCTGCCGCATCTGATCCCAAATATCATCGGCGGCTGTGAAGAGACGACAACGGGCGTATTGCGTTTAAACGCGATGGCACATGAGGGCTCGCTGAAATTTCCGATGATCACCGTCAATAACGCCAAATGTAAATATCTTTTCGATAACCGATATGGTACGGGACAGTCGGTGTGGGATAGCATCAACCGGACGACCAACCTCATTGTTGCTAGCAAATATGTCGTCATCGCGGGCTACGGCTGGTGCGGCAAGGGCATTGCGATGCGTGCCAAAGGGTTTGGCGCGCGCGTGATCGTTACCGAAGTTGATCCGGTTAAGGCATTAGAGGCCATGATGGACGGATTTGACGTGATGACGATGATGGAAGCCGCCAAAATAGGCGAGCTTTTCATCACAGCAACCGGCTGCCGTGATATCATCACAAAAGAACATTTCGATGTGATGAAGGACGGCGCTGTTCTATGCAACGCCGGTCATTTCAATGTCGAAGTCGATGTTAACTATCTGGATACGCACACAAAAAAACGTGAAGAGCAAAAACCAAACATCATGGGGTATACGTTGGATAACGGCAAAATGCTCTTTGTTCTTGGCGAAGGCCGCCTTGTCAATCTGGCGGCCGGCGACGGGCATCCGGTGGAAATCATGGATATGAGCTTTGCGATCCAGGCGCTCTCGGCCAAATATCTCGTCGATCACAGAGGACAGCTTAACGTTGGCGTTGTTCCCGTACCAGAGGAGATCGATACGGCTGTCGCCTTGAAAAAGCTTGAGGCTTGTGGGCTGATGATTGACAGCCTGACGGCGGAGCAGCAGATCTATCTCAGCAGCTGGGGCGCATAGCGTGAAAACGACGTTTTCACGCTATGGAAAAACAGCATGGCCGCCAAATATGACGGCGGACATTATCAAAGAATTTACTTAAGTAACTTCTTTGATAACCGTCCGTTTTTTAATGAAACCGAGGTCACGAATGAAAAAAATTATGCTTGTTTTCGGCACAAGGCCGGAGGCCATCAAAATGTGTCCGCTTGTCCTTGAACTGAAGGCCAGAAAAAATGTTGAGACGCTCGTCTGTGTGACAGGGCAGCACAGGCAGATGCTCAGTCAGGTGCTTGACGCCTTTAATGTCACACCGGATTACGACCTGTCTATTATGCAGGAGAAGCAGACGCTGTTTGACATCACCGAAAAGGTTATGCGGGGCATGCAGCTCATTCTGGAACAGACGTGCCCCGATGTTGTGCTCGTGCACGGTGACACGACGACGACGTTTGCAGCAAGCTTGGCCTGTTTTTATCTGAACATTCCTGTCGGTCATGTCGAGGCTGGTCTACGGACGTATGACATCACGTCCCCGTATCCGGAGGAATTCAACCGCCAGGCCGTCGATATCGTCTCGCGCTTTTTATTTGCGCCGACAGACGTCTCGAAAGCGAATCTCATAAAAGAAGGTAAAGCATCGGAGACGATTTTCGTCACAGGAAATACGGCCATCGACGCCTTAAAAACAACGGTTTGCGCTGATTACAGCCATCCGGAGCTTGACTGGGCTAAAGGCAGCCGCCTCGTGATGCTCACAGCGCACAGGCGTGAGAATCTCGGCGAGCCCATGCGCCGAATATTCGGCGCAATCCGGCGGATCGTCGACGAATTTCCTGATATCAAGGTCATCTACCCTGTCCATATGAATCCCGTCGTCCGCGATGCGGCGTCGGATGTGCTCGGCGGTCATGAGCGCGTGCATCTGATTGAACCGCTCGATGTTCTTGATTTTCACAACTTCCTCTCACGGTCATATATCATTTTGACAGACAGCGGCGGTATTCAGGAGGAAGCGCCCTCGCTCGGAAAGCCTGTCCTTGTCCTGCGTGATACAACGGAGCGACCGGAAGGCGTCGCCGCCGGGACACTCAAGCTCACGGGCACGGACGAAGACGTCATCTACCGCGAATTTAGAACGCTGCTTGTCGATAAAGCTGCTTATAATGCGATGAGCAAGGCCTCGAATCCGTACGGTGATGGGCTGGCGTCAAAACGCATCGCCGATATCTTGGAAGAGAGATTATAAAGGATAGAAAGTATGATATCCGAGAATTCCTCAGTAACAATCATTGGAGAATATATAAAATGAAGATGTATCTGGAGCTCGGTATTTGTTTTCTTGCCTATCTGTTATTCGGGCTGATCATCGTTCTTTGCACCACGGAGACTGGCAATCTGTTTTTTGTGTGGAATGCTTTCTTAGCTTTTCTGCCGCTGCTTTTCGCCCGTATGCTCGGCAAGTACCTGACACGCGAGATCCGAAAAAAGGGTGTTGTTGTTATACTTGCCCTTCTTTGGCTTTTGTTTTTCCCCAACGCGCCGTATATGACCACAGACTTGATTTATTTCGGCAACACCGCTTATTTCGTGAATAACGGGTATACAACGGATGTTTTATCATGGGCGAAGCTCATTTATATTGCCTTCGGGGTCCTGCTCGGCTCGCTGATGGGACTGAAGTCTTTTTATGAAATGCACATGTTATTTCTCAAGTATAAAGGTAAAAAAATCGCTTATACAGCAATATTCGTCACTTCTGCGCTCAGCGGATTCGCCATTTATATCGGTAGAATTCTGCGCTTTAATTCCTGGGATGTTTTAAGGCCATTCTATATGCTCACGAGGATCAAAGAGGAATTAGGCGCGTTTTCGATCATCTTCTCGCTGCTTTTTGCCGCATATACGTTAGGGAGCTATATCCTGTTTTATATACTGTGCCAAAATATTGCCAGCAAATCGGACAACCGCCAACCTTCTATTTGACAATTCATGATATCATGCTGTATTATGGAACAAATTAGGGGATATAAGGATTAGTATGATGATTTTATTCAACAATCAGAGCTGCTGCCCGCGCCCGAGCTGAGCACTTGTATCTTTCAGGTACAGGTGCTGTAAGACTTGTACCTGTGTAGTAGTAACCGATCACTATGCAGGAAACTGTATGGTGATTTTTTATTTTGAAAGGATGATGATATGCGTCTGACTCAATTGCTTGGAGAACGATTTAAGGAAAAGCCTGCCGACGCGGTTTTAGACAGCCATGTGTTTTTACTCAGGGGCGGCTATATCCGTCAGGTGTCAAACGGTATTTTTTCTCTTTTAACCCCAGCCAAACGCATCACACAAAAGCTTGAAAAGATTATTCGGGAGGAGATGGACATGATCGATGGGCAGGAAGTCCTGTTTCCTGTCGTACTGCCGGCGGAGCTGTGGCAGGAATCCGGACGGCTTGATAGCGTCGGAAGCGAATTGCTGAGATTCAAAGACCGCACCGGCAGAGATCTGCTGCTCGGCATGACCCATGAAGAGGCGGCTGTCCATTTGGCGCGCAGCGAGGCAAAATCCTATGTAAAATATCCCTTTATGATTTATCAGATTCAAACGAAATTCCGGGATGAACCGCGGGCCCGCGGCGGGCTCATCCGCGTCCGCGAATTTACCATGAAGGACGCGTACTCTTTTCACACGTCCGAGCTGGATCTGGAATCATATTACGACAAAGTACTGCAGGCGTATCATCGGATTTTCGCACATGTTGGCTTGTCAAATGTTATCGCCGTCAAATCTGACACCGGAATGATGGGCGGACAAACAGCGCACGAATTTATGTTTCTGTCCGAGGGCGGTGAGGATACACTCGTCCTTTGCGCGCACTGCGGCTATCAGTCAAATATGGAGGTTGCCGTATCGAGCATTGTCAAAACAGCTCATCTTGAGAAGGAAATAGAAGCAGTCTATACACCGGGTATAAAGACAATTGAGGAACTGTCCGACTTATTGGCAATCACGCCGCTGCAGACCTTAAAGGCGGCTGTTTTCTCACGCTGTGATAATAATGCGCCCGTCATTGTGTTTTTGCGGGGCGACCTTCAAGTGAACGAATCTAAATTGAAAAAACTTGTGCAGGCAGAAATCCTGCCGATGGCCGGGGAGGATAACACCGACCTCTCTTTTGGGTTTATTGGCCCCTATCAGTTTTCCACCCGCGGTGTTCAGGTATTTTACGACAAATCGCTTTTAGACGAAGCAAATCTCGTGTGCGGCGCGAATAAAAAAGATTATCACCTGCGCAATGTTTCAGTTATGCGTGACCTGGACATCCAAGAGTTCGTCGACGTGTCGAAGGTCAACGACGGCGACACCTGCGTCTGCTGCGGAAAACCTTTGGAAATCCACCGCGGCATAGAAGTCGGCAACATCTTTCAGCTTGGCAGCAAGTACACGAAAAGCATGGCAATGACATATACCGACGAAAACGGCGCGTTGCTGAACCCGGTTATGGGCTGCTACGGTATCGGTATCGGTCGCCTGCTAGCCTGCATTCTGGAAAACAATCATGACGACTACGGCCCCGTTTGGCCTAAAGCAGTTGCGCCTTGGCAAATCCACATGTGTATGCTGAACAATTCCAAAGCCGAAATCCGCGAGACAGGATTTACCCTGTACAATGAATTGCGCAAAGCATACGAGGTTATCCTCGATGACCGCGACGTTGGAGCCGGCGTGCAGTTCGCCGACGCCGATTTGCTCGGCGTGCCTCTGAGAATAATCGTCAGCCCCAGAAATCTGGCGTCCGGTGCGGTGGAAATTGTTTCGAGGGATAAAACCTTCCGCGAGCTGGTCAGCATCCCGGATGTTGCTGCGGCTATTCATTCGATTATTGATGCTTAAAGAACAACGCCCTTTCTTATGACTGAAAGGGCGTTGTCTGGTTATCCGGTGCGGTAGGGCTGATACCATATACGCGCATTAGCTGTTGTTAAAGCTCTGCGCTAAACATATAAGCGGTGCTGTATTTATCGCATCCGTCAAGAAACACTTCCGCAGTCCAATATTTATCTGGGTACGGAATGTTTACGCCTTGACCAAGCATAGTGTTTCTGGTGACATCGTACATGGCATCGCTGTCATAACCCTCGTGTTTGTGCATAGCGACTATGTCGCCGGAGAAAGTGGCAAACGCAAACTGCGAAAGGAACGGCGAGCCCGCCTTGAAATCATTGACATCCCTGTGCGGAACAAACTCGAAATAGATAAATCCTTCCGGCACGGGCGTATCCGCCTTCATAAACCGCCCCCAAAAGCCATGCCACGCGCCAACATCCACAGTTAACCCGTAATGGTGCATAAACAAAACATCATAATCAAAACCCGATTTATACGCATTCATGGCGTCAAGCGTGCGCATTATGTCAAGCCTCCAACTCATATCTGCGGCATCATGCTCTATGTACTCACGCCCGATAAAGCTCATGGCGGGCATTTTTTTATATTCAAAGCTGTTAATTATGAAACCTTTTTGCTGTCTTTCGACCGCATCCGGCATGAAAAGCGCCCACTGCACAGCGGCATCACAGTCTTTCAAATAATTAATATACCCAAATATGTCTACGTAATTAACACCCGCAGGTCCTGTTTTATTTCCCGCGATTTGTTCCCGTATGCCGCGTTCCAGCATGGCAGAAAAATCGGCGAACACCTGTGCAACCGTTTCGCGCAACCGTTCATCGGCAGGTCGACCCGACAGTTCTTCATCAAACCGATCCAATGCTTTGAAGACAGCCGCGTTTACCACATCGGACGGCTCCAATTCCAGTAGATACGCGCGAAGTTGGGCGTTCTGCTCTTTGAAGCGAGAGAATACGCCCTGCATCAGAATCTGCTCGTTTTCGGCAAGCTTGCCGGCACTCCATTCGGAATCGTCCAATACCCATTCGGTCAACGCATCAAAAACATTCGGATTTTGCCCCCTTGCTTTAGCCGCCCAGCTAACAATCCTTTTGTATTTCTCAGCATCCGTCAGTTTCTCGCCCTTTTGACCTTCGATGTCCCTCCAATAAAACTCATCAATTAGTTTACGTGACATTTCAAATCCTCCTTGAATGGTAATGTTAATGGACAGAGGATGATACAACTTAACTTTTCCCCGCTGCACTTTCGATGGCGGCACGCCGTGAAACCGCGTAAATGCCTTGGAAAAGCTCTCCTGCGTATCGTATTGATACCGCATGGCTATATCTATTATTTTGTTGTTTGGTTGTAATAAATCTTGTGCTGCAAGACTCAGTCGTCTGTTGCGGATGTACTCGCCGATGGTCATACCCATTACCAAATGAAAAACGAGCTGAAAATGAGAGCTTGACGCATAGGTTTGGGTCGATATATCGTCTATATCAATATTATCGGTCAAGTGGTTTTCGATGTATTGTATAGCTTTCGACAGGCATTGTATCCAGTTCACAGGCCTCCCCCCTTTCAAGGACTATTATATAAAAACACAACCCCAAAAGTCATGTCTTAAAATACGATGTTTTGTCATCCAATACCTACCCGACAAATTCCCGTTTATCTATTCCTAACGTATAAAAATAATATCATAATTATAAGAATATTAAAGTGGCAGTTAGTATAGAATTGGCAAATTTAGAATTCTGTCGTAATTCTGTCGTGAGAAACCCGCAAACCATTACAATGGAAGGAACAAGGGCAGACACGAGGTCTGCCCCTACGGGTACGGAGACGACAAAGTCTGGGCATCTGACGGCAAGAAGGCTCAATTATTGTTAAATAGTTCATTGGCTTTGTAAAATAAATTAATTCAACGGTACCCGTTCTCGCAGGGGCAGTCCTCGTGCTCCTGCCGCGTTTGTCTTGTATTACAGTTTTAATTGACAAAAGATGTAAAGGATGGTAATCTGCATTTAACTAAATATGTAAAGGCTATGATGAGAAATAGTAGGCGTTAATAGAGTTACAGAGAGAAGATGGCGGTGCAAATCTTTACGAAGGTAACGTCGAAGCAGTCTCGGAGCTGTGAATGGAACAGAGAAATCTTAGTAAACTTCATCGGAATTTCTACCGTTAAAAGAAAAAAGTATCGGACATCGATGTCCTGTACTTATTGAGTGCAGAGATATTCTCTGAATTTAGGTGGTAACACGAATGATAATTCGCCCTAAGCTGATTTTTTCAGCTTGGGGTTTTTTATTTATATAACATAGTCAGAAAGGAGAAACACAATGACAGCATATGAAATAAGAAGTAAGTATGTCGAATTTTTTAAAAACAGGGGGCATAAAGAAATTGCGTCAGCGTCTCTTCTGCCTGATAATGATCCGACGGTTTTGTTTACAACGGCGGGTATGCATCCGCTCATTCCGTATTTGACTGGGGCTCGCCATCCACAGGGAAAACGGCTCGTAAATATCCAAAAATGCTTGCGGACCGGTGATATAGACGAGGTCGGTGACGATACGCACCTGACATTTTTCGAAATGCTAGGGAACTGGTCTCTGGGGGATTATTTTAAAGAGGAATCAATCTCAATGAGCTATGATTTTTTAACAAGTGAACTGCACATACCACCAGAGCGTCTCGCTGTTACGGTTTTTGAAGGTGATGCGTTATTGAAAAAAGATGAAGAAACCGCAAATTTATGGAGATCAAAAGGGCTAAAAGACAATCAGATTTTCTTTTACGGAAGAGAAGAAAATTGGTGGGGCCCGGCCGGTCAAGCAGGGCCCTGCGGCCCGGATACCGAAATATTCTATGATATGGGCAAGGAGCCCTGCACGCAAGATTGCGGGCCTTCCTGCCACTGCGGAAAATACGTTGAAATCTGGAATAATGTATTTATGCAGTATAACAAAGAGCTGGACGGGCATTACAAACCGTTAATGCAAAAAAATGTTGACACAGGAATGGGGTTAGAACGGATACTGATCATCCTTAATGGAAAGAACAATGTGTATGACACAGACCTCTTTGCACCCGTCATGGATAAACTTAAGGATTTAGCCGTAGTTGGATATTCAGAGGAAACGAAAAGGGCCTTTCGCATTATATGCGAGCATACCAGAGCCATAGCATTTATTCTCAGCGAGCCCAAGAGGCTTAAGCCTTCAAATTCGGAGCAGGGGTATATACTTCGACGATTGATGAGAAGAGCGATAAGGTTCATCAAAATGCTTGGCATAGATGATAACATACTATGTGACTTGGCCTTGGTTATCATTGATCAATACCAATGTGCATATCCGGAGCTTGATGAGAATCGGGATTTTATTTTAGAGCAGATTAGGAAAGAGCATCACTTATTTCAGAAGACTCTTGGTGTTGGCTTAAAAAAAGCAGAGAGATTTTTCTCTGTGTTAAAAGCAGGAGAGTTTTTAAGCGGCGAACTTGCATTTATGCTCTATGACACGTTTGGCTTTCCGATTGAGCTTACAAACGAACTGGCTGCAGAACATGGCATTGAAGTAAATAATGCAGGATTTGAACAGGCCTTCTCAGAGCATCAGGAGAAATCAAGACAAGGTGCGAAAAGAAAATTTAAGGGTTGATTATAATATGAAAAGCGGAGAGGGCTGACCCTCTCCGTTGCATTTTTGGTATGTAATTCTAAAACAGTGTCAGCTGGCTTGTGTCCGGCAGCGAGCCGAGGGCGCCGAGGATTTTCAGCTGTTCGATGTGGGTTTTTGAGAGCTTCGGGCAGCTCATGGAGAGCTCCTCGATGGAAACATATTGGCGGCCTGCTCTTTTTGCGATGATGTCATACGCCGCGGTCTCGCCTAGACCGCTGATGGCGACGAACGGGGGCCGCAGCTTGTTGCCGTCGGTCATAACGAATTTCGCGGCGTCGGACTCGTACAGGTCGATCGCGGCAAATTCAAAGCCGCGCTTGTAAAACTCGTAACAGGCCTCCAGGGTTGTCAGGAGGTCTTCTTCCTTCGCCTTGGCCTCAGGCAGACTCTTTATTTCGCGGATTTTAGAGGCGACGGCGTCGATGCCGCGCGTCATGTATTCGGCGTCAAAGCTGTCTTTCTGACTGCGTCTGTAAAAATACGCACTGTAGAAAGCGAGCGGCTTGTGGACTTTGAACCATGCGATGCGGAACGCCATCATGACGTATGCCACGGCATGTGCTTTCGGGAACAGGTATTTGATCTTTTTACAGGAGTCGATATACCATGAGGGTACACCGAGGGCTTTCATCTTATCTTCGGCGCCTTCCGGCAGCCCCTTGCCTTTACGGACGGCTTCCATGATTTTAAAGGCGAACTTTTCATCCATCTTTTTTGAAATCAGGTACAGCATGATATCATCGCGGCAGCCGATGGTTTCGCCGATCGTTGCCACGCCGCCGAGAATGATATCCTTGGCGTTTCCGAGCCACACATCCGTACCGTGGGAAAAGCCTGAAAGACGGACGAGGATATCGAATTTTTCGGGCTGTGTATCGCACAGCATCTGGCGCGTGAAGCCCGTGCCGAATTCGGGAATACCAATCGAGCCCGTTTCACCGATGATGGCATCCCCGCGCTCCAGACTGAGCGGCTCGGGGGACTTGAATATCGCCATTGTCTCGGGGTCATCAAACGTGATTTCTCTCGCGTTGATTCCTGTTAAATCCTCAAGCATTTTTATCATCGTCGGGTCATCATGCCCGAGCTCGTCAAGCTTCAGGAGGTTGTCCTCCATGCAATGATATTCAAAATGGGTTGTGATGATGCCGCCCTCGCTGTCGTCCGCCGGATGCTGGGCTGGACAAAAATCAGTGATCTCCATGTCCTGCGGTATGACGACGAGGCCGCCCGGGTGCTGACCTGTTGTCCGTTTGACACCGACGCAGCCCTGCGCCAGACGATTTTCCTCGGCTCTGGATATTGTCTTGCCCAGGCCTTCCAGATACTTCTTCACATAGCCGTAAGCCGTTTTCTCAGCGACTGTGCCGATGGTTCCGGCGCGATAAACGTGCTCGGAGCCGAACATTTCATTGGTATATTTATGGGCGTTCGCTTGATATTCTCCGGAAAAGTTCAGGTCGATATCGGGCACCTTGTCACCACCGAAACCGAGGAACGTTTCAAACGGGATGTCAAATCCGTCCTTTTGATACATCGCGCCGCAGATAGCACATATATTGTCGGGCATATCGGCACCGCAGCCGTACCCGTGCCCGGACTCGAAGTCAGCGTTACCGCATTCAGGGCAGCGGTAATGGGCGGGCAGCGCGTTCACCTCGGTGATGCCAGAGAGAAAAGCGACGAAAGACGAGCCAACGCTGCCGCGCGAGCCAACGAGATACCCGTGAGCGAGCGAGTCGGCAACGAGCTTTTGAGCAGTCATGTAGATGACGTCATAACCGGCATTCAGAATATCGCCGAGCTCCGCCTCGACGCGCTTTGTGACGATTTCGGGCGCATTGAAGCCATACAATTCCTTCATGCGGTCATATACAATTTTTTTAAGGTCTTCGGCGCTGTTATCAATTTTCGGTGTATAGAGCGTTTTAGCGGGCGGCAGTGGGCGAACCTTATCACACATATCGGCGATAAGGCGCGTATTTGAGACGACGACCTCGTGCGCCGCCTGCTCTCCGAGGTAACTGAATTCATCGAGCATTTCCTCGGTTGTGCGGAAATAAAGAGGCAGGTCTCTGTCCGCGTCCTCAAAACCCTTGGAATACAGCAGAATGTGCCGGAAGATCTCTTGCTCGGGTTCCATAAAATGCGCGTCACACGTCGCGACGACAGGCTTTCCCGTCTCATGGCCGAGCGCGACGATCCGGCGGTTGAAATCCTTCAGTTCGTCAACGCTTTTTGCTTTCGGACGGTCGCCGAAGAGCATGAAATTATTATTGCAAATGGGCTGAATCTCAAGATAATCGTAGAATTCCGCAATACGGCGCTGCTCGAGTCTGCTGTAGCCTTCCGTCACGGAGGAAAATACCTCACCGGCCTCACAGGCGGAGCCGATTAAAAGGCCCTCCCTATGCTGCATCAGGAGACTTTTGGGCATGATCGGATATCTGTTAAAGTAGTCCAGGTGACTTTTTGTGATGAGCTTATAGAGGTTTTTAATGCCGGCTTGACTTTTAGCCAGCAGAATAATGTGCTTTGGTTTAAAGCGGCTTTTCTTGTTGCCGGAACGGGTCTTGACGATGGTGTCATTGATCTGCGCAATATCTTTTATACCTTTTTTTACCAGCAGCTCATAGAATTTCGTGAGCGCTAGACCTGTCGTGACAGCGTCGTCGGACGCTCTGTGGTGATTGAACTCCGGCAGGCCCAGATGGCTTGCAACGATATTAAGCCGGTGACTTTTAAGCTCCGGCAGAAGCGCGCGGGCAATGGCCAGCGTGTCGATATAAGAGGCCTCGTAGGGAATATTGTATCGGCAGCATGCCTCATAGATAAAGCCGATGTCAAAGCTCGCGTTATGCGCGGCAAGAACCCTGCCGCCTACAAATTGCAAAAAAGCGCGTACAGCTTCTTCCTGTGAGGGTGCCCCGCTCACATCGCTGTCAGTAATGCCGGTCAGCTGCGTGATATTTGTCGGGATATGCATTCCCGGGTCGGCAAACGTCTGAAACCGGTCAATTTCTTTGCCGTCCTTTATGATGACTGCGCCAATCTCGGTAATAGCGTCCTTAAGGGACGACAAGCCGGTTGTTTCGATATCGAACACGACGATTTCATCATCGAAGCTGCCCGAACAGTTGAAAACCGCAAGCTTGTCGTCTATATCGTTTATGTAATAACCCTCAACGCCGTATAAAACCTTAATCTTATCACCGGCGGCCTTCATGGCATCTGGGAAGGACTGAACAACACCGTGGTCAGTGATCGCGATGGCGGGGTGGCCCCATTCGATTGCCCGCTTGACAACGGCTTCTGTATCAGTGACGGCGTCCATCGTGGACATTTTCGTATGCAGATGCAGCTCGACGCGCTTCTCATCCGCTGTATCGAGCCGGACCTCTTTTTCGGCGAGTGTAATGCCTGCCGGGTCAATTGTGAGCTCACCGTCATATCTGTTAAAACCCAGGGTGCCCGACACGGTCAGACACATACCCTTTTTTATCCGACCGACGATGTCACCGGCTTTTTCATCAAGCAGGAATTTTGATATGCGCACCGAGCCGGTATAATCGGTCATGTCAAAGTTCAGAACCCAAGCATTGCGTTTTGGTATCTCTTTCGACTGAACGTCAAAAACCTCGCCGCGAACGGTCACTTTTCCGAGATCGAGCGTCACCTTTTCCATCGGCGTGATGCTCCCACTCGTCTGCTTGCCGTAGATGACGGGGTTCTCATTTTTCTTTTTATCTGTTTTTTTGTCGGCACTGTGGCCTCTCGGATAAAGCGGCGTAATGGTGACGCTTGATAAACCGAATTCCGCCTTAATACCGCCTTCAATCATCGTGATATCGATTGGCGCGATCTGCTTCGGCAGCTGCAAAGAAAGCTGCATTGCCATTCTGGATTTATCCACCGTCGCACTTACAACAAACGATTTTTCCAAGATGTCGGCTAATATATTGGTGTCTTTGCAGCAGGAGAACATCTCATAAAATGGGACTTGATTTTGCTCGCTCAAATAAAAACTCCCTTTCGAAGTGCTGTAGCATCATTCTTTATCTGAAAATTCCGCGTCGAGCAGTTGGAACAGCTCGTCAACAAGCCTGTCCATCGGCACCTTTTTTATGACCTCACCTTTTCTAAAAAGAACACCCTCATTGTCACCGCCGGCGATGCCGAAATCAGCGCGCCGCGCTTCGCCGGGGCCGTTGACAGCGCAGCCCATCACAGCGACGGTGATTGGTCGGTCAAGCTTTTCAAGACGCTTTTCAACGTTTTCAGCGATGGTGATGAGATCAATTTTTGTCCGCCCGCACGTCGGGCATGAGATTAAGTCGGCGCCGCCTTTTCGCAGTCCGAGTGATTTAAGTATCGAGAGGCCTGCCTTAATCTCCCTCTCGGGAGGCGCGGTGAGCGAAACACGGATGGTGTCCCCAATACCCTCGGACAGGAGTGTGCCAATGCCGACCGACGACTTTATAATCCCCATATACTCCGTCCCTGCCTCGGTGACACCGAGGTGCAGCGGATAATCTGCCGCCGCATGAAGACGTCTGTAGGATTCAATTGTCAAGGCGACATCGGACGATTTGACCGATATGCAAATATCATCAAAATCGAATTTATTAAGTAACCGGACATGACGCATCGCGCTCTGAACAAGCGCTTCTGGCGTCACGCCGCCGTATTTTGCTAAAAGGTCTTTTTCCAAGCTCCCCGAGTTGACGCCGATGCGTATCGGTATCCCCTTTTTGCGGCATATATCCGTCACCGCCCGCACATTGTCATCACCGCCGATATTACCGGGGTTGATCCGGATTTTGTCGGCACCCGCCTCCGCTGCGGCAATGGCCAGCTTGTAATCAAAGTGGATATCGGCGACGATCGGGATGCTGACTTGCTTTTTTATCTCTTCAATGGCGCGCGCCGACGCGTGGTCGGGGACAGCGAAGCGCACGATATCACACCCGGCGTCCATGAGCCGTTTCGTTTGAGCGACGGTTTCGGCGATGTCGCTCGTTTTTGTATTTGTCATCGACTGGACAGATACCGGCGCGCCGCCGCCAATCGGAACGCTGCCGACGTTTATTTGTTTTTTAACCATTGAATAGCTTCACCACATCGTTGATCATCACAAAAGCCATCAGCCCCAGAAGCAGCACAAAAACTGCGGTGTGGATATACCCCTCATATTTTGGGTCAAGGTGCTTTCTGGTAATTTTCTCGATGAAGAAAGTGATAATCATGAAAAATATGCGGCCGCCGTCAAGCGCCGGTATCGGCAGCAGATTCATCACTGCAAGAGTCACCGCAATAAACGCGCAGAACCGAGCGACAAAAAATAGCTTCTCCGTCGTTGTGGCTGTCTCGTCCTGCCCGACCTCATTAATCGCAGAAACAATGCCGACAGGACCGGATAAATCTTTAAGCCCGGCGGCTCCGCTGAAGAGCATGGCGAGCTGAACACGAGTCAAGCGCACAAAATTCATCGTCTCATAACCTGCATACTTTAGTTTTTCACCGAGCGTGGCTTCAACCGTGCCGAATGTGACGCCGTAGCGGCGTGTTGTAACACCATTATCGGTATATTCGCGCCTAATAAGAGGGAAATCGTTCAGCGTAATTTTTTCTCCGTTTCTCGAGATGACGAGATCAACGGGCTTGTCGCCAGCAAGCGACATAAACATAAAAAAGTCGTTTAAATAATAGATTTTTTCACCGTTGATCGAGGTGATTTTATCCCCGACCATCAGGCCATTCTCTCCTTCGTGCGGGAAGCCGTCGGCGAGGGCTGTCAGGGTATTTCCGTTAAAGAAGCTGGCCTGTGACACAAGAATCAGAATAATAAGAGCGCCTGCTACAAAGTTCATAAACGAGCCGGAGACGAGGATAATGAACCGCTTCCACCGTGACTGCGCCGTAAAAGACCGTGGATCCGGGGTTTCTTCATCCTCTCCTTCCATCTGGCAGGAGCCGCCGATGGGCAGAGCGCGCAGGGAAAAGAGTGTTTCTTTACCCTGTTTCTTCAGGAGTCTCGGACCCATACCGATAGAGAATTCGATGACCTTAACCCCGAACGCTTTTGCAGTCAAAAAATGGCCGAGTTCGTGGATGATTATTAAAAATCCAAATGCAAGAATGGCGATTACGATATACATGATATGCCTGCCCTTTCTTATAGGGTATTGTTATTTTTTCTGTATTGATCACAAACGACCTGCCTGGCGTCACTATCGGCAGCCAGAATATCGTCAATGGACGGATTGTCAATGTTTCTTATCCTGTCCAAAGCATAATTGACGCATTCGTAAATCTGGTTGAAAGAGATTTCCTCTTGTAAAAATAGCGAGACGGCTTCTTCGTTTGCCGCGTTCATAACAGCGCAGGCCGTCCCTTGGATTTTTGCCGTGTCAAGCGCGAGCTTCAGGCAGCGGAAAGCCGACAAATCGGGCTCTTCAAAAGTCAGGGCCCCGATTTTCGTCAGGTCAAGCGGCTCTGTCAGCGACGGCAGCCTATCCGGATATGTCAGCGCGTACTGAATTGGGAGGCGCATATCGGGAACGGACAGCTGTGCGATGACGGTGTTGTCGCAAAACTCGACCATGGAATGGATGATGCTTTGCGGATGGATTAGTATTTTTATCTGTTCGGGCGACGCGCCGTAGAGATGCATGGCTTCGATGAATTCCAGCCCTTTATTCATGAGCGTCGATGAATCGACTGTAATTTTATCGCCCATCTTCCAGTTCGGATGGCTGAGCGCGTCCTGCTTTGTCATTTTCTCCAGCGCGCCGAGCGTCTTTCCGCGGAAAGGCCCGCCGGAAGCCGTCAGCAGAATTCTCTTAAATTCTCTTTCTTTGTTCCCACTCATACACTGGAATATGGCTGAATGCTCGGAATCGACCGGCAGGATTTCCGCGTTAAACTGCTGAGATAACCGCATGACGTGCGCTCCGGCACAGACAAGCGTTTCCTTGTTGGCTAATGCAATCCGTTTTCCTTTTTCAATAGCGGCAAGCGTCGGTTTCAAACCGACTGTCCCGACGACAGCGGTGACAACCGTATCGGCCTCATCGTACGCCGCGGCCTCGATGAGTCCCGTCATGCCGGAAACCACCCTTGAGCCAGTATCGCGAAGGCGCGTTTTCATGTCGCGCGCGGCGTCCTCATCATAAACAGCGACGATGGCCGGCTGATATTTTCTGGCCTGCTGCTCAAGAAGCGCTGTGCTGTTTTTCGCGCTTAACGCGCAGACTTTCAGCCCGAGATGGTCTGCTGCCTCGAGCGTCTGTCTGCCGATTGACCCTGTTGAACCAAGCAGGGAAATATTCTTTCTATCCAATGGTCATACCTATCCTATTCCCGAACCCTTGTACAACATGATATAACGATATATTTATTATAGCTCTAAAAATATGAACAAATCAAGCGCCGTGGTGGTCTCTCGGCGCGGAGCGTAGGAACGGTCAAGACCGTTCCCTACATGACGGGCCATTTTCCCGTAGGGAATGGGTTTACCCATTCCACTGCGGATTACTTAAAAAGCCGGAAATAGCACAACAAGCAGACAAATGACAGGCGCGGCAAAAATCATGCTGTCAAAACGGTCCAGCATCCCACCGTGGCCAGGGATCAGGCTGCCGTAATCTTTGATGCCGAATTCCCTCTTTATCAGCGAGAAAGCCAGATCGCCCAGCTCTGTCACAATCCCACCCACAAGGCCGTAGGACGCCAGTGCCCAGAAATCGACTTTGAAATCCATGGAATAAAACAGAATGACGCCGTAAACAACCATTGCGGCAATGCCTGTCATGATACCGCCGATACAGCCCTCAATTGTTTTCTTGGGGCTGACGTTGGGGAAAGGATGGTGCTTGCCGAAGAAAACACCGGTGAAATAAGCGCCGCCGTCGGTGATGAAGGCAATGATAAACGGCATCAGCACATAAAACCTGCCGTTTTCAAGAAGCTTTAAGCTGACGATTGCCGACAAAAAGTAGGGGATTAGTGCGCCCCCGAACATGACGGCTGCCAGCTTCATGAGGGTCAATTTACTATCCGATTTATACGATAAAACGGCGTCTGCGAACAAAATTGCCATGAGTAAAATCAAAACGGCACGGAAAATCAAATCTCCCGGGCCGAGCAGGAACCCAAGCGGAATTATTGCCGCGGTGATGGCGGCATATATACACAGTCTAATCACCGAACATGCGCCAATCGCTCGAAGAAGCTCGTAGGAGGCGATGGCGGCTATTCCGGAAATGATAATTGTGATAGCGACCGGCGGGAGGAAAAACAGGACGACAAAAAGAAGCGGCACGAATATGACGGCAACGATAATTCTTGTTTTCATGAAGTTATTTTCCCTTTCCTTTCACGCCACCGAAACGGCGCTCCCGGCTCTGATAGGAGATGATGGCGCGGTCAAGCTCGCGCTCGTTGAAATCGGGCCACAAAACATCGGTAAAGTACAATTCGGAATACGCCGACTGCCACAACAGGAAATTGGAAAGACGCATTTCACCGCTTGGCCGGATTATGAGATCAGGATCCGGAAGACCGGTGGAGAACATATACCGTGAGAATTTTTCCTCAGTCAGTGTTGCTTCGGCGCTTTTGTAATCCTCGGCATAAGCACGTGCCGCACGCAAGATTTCATCTCTTCCGCCATAGTTGACGCACATGTTGACCTGCACGCCGTCAAACTTGTGCGATATCTTCTCGGTTTCTGCAATCAGTTTCTGGAGTTTGGATGACAGGAACGTGATGTCACCGAAGAACTTCATTCTGACACGGTCGCGTTCCATCGTTTCAATCGCTTCCTGAAGGTATTTCTCCAATATGTCCATAATGGCTTTAACTTCATCAGCGGGTCTGCTCCAGTTCTCTGTGGAAAACGCATATACCGTTAGATATTCTATGCCAATATTCTTGCAATAAGTAGCGACCCGCCGGAATGTTTCGGCACCGGCAGCATGACCGGCGGACCGGGGCAGACCGCGTCTTTTTGCCCAGCGCCCGTTTCCGTCCATAATCACTGCAATATGGCGGGGGAGCTTTGATAAATCAAGCTGCCCCGCCTGCGTGTCTTTTTTTTTGAATAATTTCATATTGCCCACGTTCCCGTGTAGGGGCCGACCCCCGTGTCGGTCCTTTTGCGGGCGGACACAGGGGTCCGCCCCTACGATTATTCCATCCTCAACGCTTATATCTCGTAGAGTTCTTTTTCTTTTTTCTCGGCGATTTTTTCCACCTCGCGGATGTAGTCGTCCGTCAGATTCTGCATATCTCTTTCGACATCCTTTAGGTCGTCCTCCGTGATCTCAGATTTCTTCTTCTGTGCTTTGAAGATTTCCATCGCGTCACGGCGGATATTGCGAATGGCGACCTTTGCCTCTTCGCTGTACTTACTGACCTGTCTGACGAGTTCTTTCCTGCGCTCTTCGGTGAGCTGCGGGAACAGAAGGCGAATCACTCTGCCATCGTTTGTGGGATTGATCCCGAGGTCGGATGTCTGAATGGCCTTTTCAATCGATTTAAGACTCGAGGCATCCCACGGCTGGATAACGAGCGACCGCGGGTCCGGGGTCGAGACGGATGCAATCTGCTGAATAGGTGTCGGCGCGCCGTAATATTCAACGCGAATGTGTTCAAGGACAGCTGCGTTGGCGCGTCCGGCGCGTACCGAGGTAAACTGTGCATGCACGACCTCAACCGTTTTCTTCATTTTATTCTCATATTCAGTATACATACAGCAACCTCCAAATGTTAAAGTCAGCCGACAACGGTGCCGATTTTTTCACCCGTGATGACACGAAGGATGTTTTCCGGGTCCTTGAGCGCAAAGAGAATAACAGGTATATGATTGTCCATAGACAGTGATGTCGCTGTTGAATCCATAACGGTTAATTTTTTAGAGAGGACATCATCATAAGAAATCGTATCAAATTTGACAGCGGTCGGGTCTATTTTCGGGTCTGCACTGTAAACACCATCAATATTTTTGGCCAGGAGGATGACATCCGCCTCGATCTCAGCCGCTCTTAATACTGCGGCCGTGTCGGTGGAGAAATACGGACAGCCTGTGCCGCATCCGAAAATGACAACGCAGCCGTTCCTCAGGTACTTGTCAGCCTTGAGCCTGATATATGGTTCGGCGACAGCTTTAATCTCCAGTGCTGTTTGGACCCTGACGGGGACATTTAGCTGCTCCAGCACATCGGCGACGGCCAGACAGTTCATCACTGTTGCCATCATGCCCATGTGATCGGCTCTTGTGCGTTCGATCTTACCGTTGCCGTCTTTCGTGCCGCGCCAGAAGTTGCCGCCGCCGACGACGATGCCAATCTCAACGCCCATTTCAACACACTTTTTTATGACTTCACAAACGCTTTTTATAACATCGAAATCAAGCCCAAAGTGCTTTTCTCCAGACAGCGCCTCTCCGCTTATCTTAAGTAACACCCGTTTGAATACGGGTTTATCTGTAGCCATCAACGCACCTCCATGAAGCTTTTCCCATGTATTTTAATATATATCAGTATAAATTGGAAGAGTAAACTTAAATTTGTTATATTGCGACTGATTTCATACCGTCAGTGTTGACAACGCTCTGGTTGGTTGTTACCATAAAAAACAAAGCATAATGCATTGGCAAGAGCGTGGGGGGAACATGGCAGGTAACGATTATCTTCTAAAAGGCAGTGTTTTAGGGGCTCTTGTCCGGTTTGCGATACCCGTGATGCTGTCAATGATTCTACAGATTTTATATGCCGCTGTTGATCTGCTCATTGTCGGGAATTTTGCGACGACAGCCGATATGGCGGGCGTTGCGGTATCGAGCCAGGTGATGACGACGGTTATGCTGGGCGTTAGCGGCATCACAACGGGCCTGACTGTACTGATCGGCCAATTTTCAGGCGCGGGGAGAGAAAAGGATGTGACGCATGCCATCGGTTCGTCGGTCATTTTCTGCGCGCTTTTATCCATCGGGCTGACGATTCTCTTTATCTGCCTCAATGGTCCCATCGTAACGGCCATGAAAACGCCGCAGGAGGCGGTCGAGGCAGCCAAAAGCTACTTGTTTATATGCTCGACTGGGATCATATTTATCGTTGGGTACAATGTCACAAGCAGTCTGTTCCGCGGGCTTGGTAACTCAAGAACGCCGCTCTTATTCGTCTTGGTAGCCTGTGTCATCAACGTCATTCTGGACCTGCTTTTTATCAAAGGGTTCGGCATGGGGGCTACAGGCGCCGCTTTGGCGACAGTGATCGCTCAGGGCGCAAGCCTGACCTTCTCGGTCGTATATCTCTGGAAGAAAGGTATCGGTTTTCATTTGGAGCGCGATGATTTCAGGCTGCGGCGTGTATACACCGGAAAAATGCTGCGTATCGGCCTGCCCATTTCACTGCAGGAGGTCCTCATCAATGTCTCGTTCCTCCTAATTACAGCGGTTGTCAACAAAATGGCTGCTGAAAATGGCATGGGGGCTGTGCCCTCGGCGGCCGTCGGAACGGTTGAGAAGCTCATCGGCTTTTTGATGATGCCGACAATGGCAATCTCTGTTGCCATTTCAACGATGTCGGCGCACAATATCGGCGCCCGCCAACTTGACCGCTCAAAAAAGTGCCTCTGGGCGGGTATTTATATCTCGCTGGCCATTGCCGTGGTTGTTTGTGCGCTCTGCTGGGTGTTTGGCACTGCGCTGACGTCGGTTTTCAGCAGGGACGCAGCTGTCGTCCGGGAAGCGACACTCTACCTCAAAACATACGCGCTCGACTGCGTGGTCGTCGCGTTCATTTTTAACCTCAACGCGTATTTCATCAGCAACAATAAGTCCGTTTTTTCAATGGCCCATTCTCTGCTGACGACGTTTTTAATCCGCGTCCCGTTTGTCATTATTGCAGGCGGCATGGCCGGCGTCACGCTGATGACGATTGGCTGCGCCGCGCCGCTATCGTCGCTCGGCTCGCTGATTATGTGCCTCATTTATTACAGATGGCTGAATCGGAAGATAAAAGACGACATTAGCCCCAATACGGCAGTCGATAGAGAAGCACCAAATAATGATATAGATTGCGCCATATAAACATTTCCCGTTTTTCTCGCTTGTGCGAAAAAAACGGGAAAATTACCAGTCGTATTAGTCTAAGGGTTATTATCTCTTCGGCAGAAATTTTGACGGGTCGACCGGGTCATTATCCTTTGTCATCGCAAAATGGAGATGCGCAACTTCGCTTGTCTCAGCCAGAGCGGTGTCACCGACCGCGCCGATAACAGCACCCATTGCAACCTTATCACCTTTTTTGACGACGGGCGTTTTTGCGAGATTGGCATAAATACTCTTCAACCCGTTGCCGTGATCAATGATGATAGCTGTCCCGATCATATCGTCGCTCACAACATCGATAACTGTACCGTCGGTCACAGCCACAACCTTTGTGCCGATAATGCCTTCGATATCAATACCGTCATGCGTCCGCCAATCAGCCATTGTTTTGCTGTAAATAAGCTCGTCAACGGAATATACGACCTCAATATCCCCGACAATGGGCCAAACAAAGGTCTGCTGTTTGGCCATAGCCGGTTCAGACTTGCCCTCGTCTTCGGTAGAGGCCTTGTTTTCGGCCTTGTTGGCACTGGGCTCGGCGCTTGTATTGCCGGCGTCAGACGGTTTGGCGGAAGTCGCTGGTTTTTCGAGCACATCGACAATTGGTATGTCGGAAACATTATAATCTGACGAAACCATGACCTCCTGGTCGCTTTGCGACGTGCTCACGATGCTGTCGGCATCCTTCGTCCCCAGATTATTTCCTGTCGATAACAGAATCCAAGCAGAGATACCAATGACGGCTGTGCAGACGATAAGGACAACATAAAAACCTTTCCCCGCGAGAAAATCACCGATTTTGCGTGTAAACGCCTTCTTATCTTTCACACCTAATCCTCCTGTTGTCATTTGTTTTGATTTGATTTTTATACCAATCTGCATGATAAGTAATGAGTTAAAGCTTATTGGTATAACGCAAAAATAGCGTGTCTGCCGTTATTTTTGACGGCAGACACGCTATTTATACCATATTAAGGAAAAAATTTTACATTATTTTCTTGAACTTGATATTTTGCTAAGCTTTAAATCCATCCTTTAAGGCGACCGACCTGTTGAACACCAAACAACCCGGATGGGAGTTCCTGCTGTCTACGGTGAAGTAACCGAGCCGCAAAAACTGAAATGTATCGGGCGATTTCGCGCTTTCCAATGACCGTTCTGCCTTACCTCCGCGCAGCGTCTCCAGGGAGCTCGGGTTCAGGCAGTCAATAAAGTCTTTTTCGCCGCCGTCTGGGTCCGGATCAGAGAACAGGTTGTCATAAAGTCGTACTTCCGCGTCCAAGCAATTGTTCGCGTCGACCCAGTGGATCGTGCCGCGCACCTTACGCCCGTCCGGCGTGTTTCCGCCGCGTGTTTCGGGATCATATTCGGCGAAGACTTCTGATACGGTGCCGTCCGCGTCAGCGTTATATCCGGTGCATTTAACGATATAGGCAGATTTGAGCCGCACCTCGTTGCCGACGAATAAACGGTTGTATTTCTTTGGTGGCTCGATCATAAAATCATCCTGCTCAATCCATAGTTCACGGGAGAAAGAAATATGGCGCTTTCCCAGTGATTCATCCTCGGGATTGTTTTCGATCTCAAAATCTTCGCTTTTATCTTCGGGATAATTCGTGACCGTCAGCTTAATCGGTTTGAGTACAGCCATGGCGCGCTTGGCGCTCATATTCAGGTCTTCGCGGAGACAATGCTCAAGGAAGCTGTATTCCACGGTGCTGGCCGCTTTCGCGACACCGATGCGATCGCAGAAATTGCGTATAGACCCCGGTGTATACCCTCGGCGGCGAAGTCCGCAGATGGTGGGCATTCTCGGATCGTCCCACCCGTCAACATAGCCTTCTTCGACAAGACGGCGCAGCTTGCGCTTGGACATAACGGTATAGTTGATGCCAAGACGGGAAAACTCAATCTGACGCGGTGTATTCGGCACCTCGGTGTTCTCTATGACCCAGTCATACAGAGGCCTGTGATCTTCGTATTCCAGCGAGCAAAGGGAATGCGTGATACCCTCCAGCGCGTCCTGAATCGGATGCGCGAAATCGTACATGGGGTAAATGCACCATTTGTCGCCCTGGCGGTGGTGGTGCGCGTAGCGGATACGGTATAAGACAGGATCGCGCATATTAAAATTGCCGCTGGCGAGATCAATCTTTGCTCGAAGGGTCATGTCGCCCTCTTTGAACGCGCCGTTTTTCATACGGGCAAAGAGGTCGAGACTCTCTTCAATCGGCCTGTCTCTATACGGGCTCGTCGCCGGAACGCCGACGTCCCCCCGCCGCTCCTTAAATTCCTCGGGAGACAGCTGGCAGACATATGCAAGCCCGCGCTTAATGAGACCGACAGCCAGCTCATACGTCTTCTCAAAATAGTCGCTGCCGTAAAACAATCTGTCGCCCCACGAAAAGCCGAGCCATGCAATATCCTCTTTGATTGCTTCGACATATTCCTCGTCTTCCTTGACGGGGTTCGTGTCGTCAAATCTCAGGTTGCAGAGGCCGCCGTACCGTTCGGCACTGCCGAAGTCTATCGTCAGCGCTTTGCAGTGCCCGATGTGAAGATAACCGTTTGGCTCCGGCGGAAACCTTGTGTGAACGGTTTTTCCGCTAAACCGCCCGCCCGGAGCGATGTCCTCTTCTATAAATGTGTGTATGAAATTTTTAGAAGCCTCTTCCATCTATGTCAACTCCAAATAATATATCTTAAAAGTGTATTATACACGGTTAATATGGCATTTACAATTATCGTGTGATAAAATTGACTAATACAGCGATAACGCCGAGTATAGGGGGATTTATATGGTCGATATTATTATTATTGGGAGCGGGCCGGCAGGGCTGTCCGCTGCCATAACAGCCCGCATGCGGGAAAAAAGTGTTGTGGTTATTTCGAACCGGAGTGCCGAAAGCGGCTTGGCCAAAGCCTCAGAGGTCGGCAATTATCCCGGCCTGCCGGGTTTGTCCGGCGCTGAAATCCTAGGCAAAATGCTGATGCATGCTGAGGGCATGGGCGCCGAGCTGATTACAGGTCGGGTCACGACGATTTTACCAATGGGAAAAGAAATCAGCGTCGGTTACGGATCCGAGATTGTCACCGGAAAGAGCCTGATATTCGCGACAGGTATTTTACAAACCTCCGTTTTCCCGGGAGAGACGGAGCTCCTGGGCCGCGGCGTATCCTATTGCGCAACGTGCGACGGTATGCTTTACAGAGGTAAAAAGGTCTGCGTTGTCTGCCTGTCGCCGGACGCCGAGGAGGAGGCGGATTTTCTAGCCTCCATCGGCTGTGATGTAACAAAGCTGAAAACGAAAAAAATCACCATTAACGGCACGGATAAGGTAACGTCGGTCACAGCCGACGGCGAAGATATTCCCTGTGATGGTGTATTCGTCCTCCGGCAGACGATTGCGCCCAGTTCTCTTCTGCCCGGGATTGAAACGGACAAAAACCACATCAAGGTCGATCGATCGATGAAGACGAGCATCCTGGGTATTTATGCTGCGGGAGACTGCACAGGCACGCCCTATCAGGTAGCCAAAGCCGCCGGCGAAGGGCAGGTCGCCGTGCTGTCCGCTGTTGAATATCTGTCACATGAATAAAAGCCGGAACGCAATCTCATATCATTCAAATAGCGATAAATAAAGAGCAGTCTTAAAAAAAGAAAGGTCGTTTATATGGAAACGTTGAATCTTACAAAGAATGATTTTGGCAGCACGATCAGCTCCGGCACGGTTCTTGTTGATTTTTGGGCCGGCTGGTGCATGCCGTGCAAAATGCTCGCGCCCGTCATTGAAGAAATCGCCGAAGAGTTTAAAGACAGTATCAAAACAGCCAAGGTTGATATCGACGCCGAGGGAGAATTGGCCGTGAAATATGGAGTCATGAGCATCCCGACCGTCATCGTGTTCAAGGACGGACAGGAGTTAAAACGCTTTGTCGGCGTACAGCCGAAGGAAGTATATATGGAAGTTCTGGTGCCCAACAACGCCGAAGGTGATAAACTCGAGGAGATCAACCAGGGCGAGGAAGAATGATTATCGGCGCAAGCGGCGTGGTGTGCGGTCCTTAGGAATATGACGGTGCCTGCATGTCGTCCAGCGCGTCCTGAACATCGGCCTTGAATGACGCCCAGGCGTCCTCATGGTCAACGAAATACTTCGGGCACTCTTTCTGCGTCACATCATAATGCCGGATGACATCGGAGGACTCGAGCCCAAGCTCTAGGCATAGCCACGATGTCAGCTTGACCAGTGCATCATATGTATCATCTGTAAACGCTCCGGTTTCATCGGGATGGCAGCATTCTATTGAAAGCGTATCGTCATTTCTCCAATTGGAGCAAAACGCCACTTCGTTAACGGGAACACATTCTAAAATCTCGCCGTCCATACCGATCAAGAAATTGCTGCTGGCTTTTGTGTCGTGATTTTCGGCGAGTCTCGAATAGAAGCTGCGGTTCTGCGCAGCTGTCGTTCCGGGGTTGCCGACGTAGTGGATGACTATCGCGTTGATTTCCTTGAGAGCTGTGCCGCAGCGGGAGTATTCGTTCAACGCCAGCAGATCTTGTTCGACCCAGACGAGTTCGTCCAGCCTATATTGAACATCATTCAAGGACACCTTCTTATCATCAAGGGTACCGGGCGTATCAGTATCACCTCCGCGCACGCCGGGCAACAGAAAAGCGCCTATGACAATGACTGTGATAGCAAGAGCGCCGACAAATATGGCCCTGAAAAGCTGGAAATAACGCCGCCTTTTCCTGAGCCTTTTTCTCTCCCGGATTTCAACATTCAAACCGCACACTTCTTTCGTTGTTCTTTTTATCTGTAATATAGTGTCGCAATGCGTCTAAAAGGACTAAAAAATATGTACAAACAATGAACGGTGCGCGAATTTTGTACATTAAAGGGGCAAGATATTGATGAAAACGGCTGTCTACTACTTTTCCGGCACGGGCAATTCATTAATTCTGGCAAGACAGACAGCAGGGCTTCTCGATGGCGCTTTGATTCCGATTACTTCGGCAATCAAGCTGGAGGACATATACCCTGAAGCCGATATCATCGGTATTGTTTATCCTGTCTATTATAATGACCTGCCGGTTATTGTTAAGGACTTCGCCGGAAAACTCAGGGGCATCAATGGGAAATTCGTTTTTGCCATATGCAATTACGGCGGCTGCGGCAGTCAGTCGGTAAAAACACTTGGGGAAATTATCAGGGCTTCCGGGGGCGAACTGGCTGCAGCATACGCGATACATATGCCGCAGAACGCATTTTCGAAACCTTGGGAAAATATTGATAGGCTCATCAAAAAAGCCGGGGCTAAAGCCGGAAAAATCGCAGAGGATGTCAAGGCGCTCAAAAGAGGAAACTTTCTGAGGGGCCCGCTGAACGCCCTGTTTGTGCGCCTGCATCAATCCCTGCTCCCGCGCATCCGAGCAGACCTCGTAAAAAAAACAGGGCTGCCGCCCGATACAGAACTCGATGTGCTCGTCCGCGCAAACGACAAAAGCTTTCATACGAACGGGAAGTGCGTGGGCTGCAGAGTGTGCGCCAAGGTGTGTCCTGTCGGCAATATTAAGATAAGCGGCGGGCGGCCAACCTGGCATGGCCGATGCGAAAACTGTCTGGCCTGTTACAACTGGTGTCCCCAGAAGGCGATTGACGGCAGTGTCGCATCGACAGGCTATTATTACAGTAATCCAAAGATCAGTGTGTTGGATATGATAGCCCAGAAGAACGCTGTGGTACAGTGAAACCAGCGATTGATCTCAGCGTATGAGAAGGCGGCGGATTTTGGCGCAAAGATGCTGAAGTGTTGCACCGCCTATGCCCATTGACAATTTCCGTCAATTGTGCTACGCTCTTTAAAACTGAATTATAACCATTAAAAGCTGTGATGAAGAGGGTCGGATTTCAAAGCGTCAGAGAAGCCGGTAAAGGAACTTTTCTTGTTCCTTGGGTGCGAGCCGGCGGCGGAGGATCATGGACTTGTCACTTCTGAGCTGGAGCGCAGAAAAGAGATTTGCATTAGTACATTCTGAAAAGAATTCACGGCAGTGAATTCCAAATAGGAATTTGCGACAGTAAATTCCTTGTGTAGAGCCTCACGTCAACGCCGCGTTAAGGTGACGGACTTATTGGAGTCCTTGAGCAGGCCAAAGAAATTGTGCTGCGGCACTAATTTCAAGGGCAATTTGAGTGGTACCGCGGGTTATATCGCCCGTCTCAAAGTAAAACTTTGTGACGGGTTTTTTATTCCCCTGAAAGGGGAGACAATAGTGGAGATGAAGCACGGGAGGTTCATATGATGAGAGAATTACCAAAGGTGTACGACCCCAGAGAAGTGGAAAAAAGCATCTATAAGATGTGGCTGGACGGCGGGTATTTTAAGGGCGTTATTGACCCCGAAAAAGAGCCGTTCACCATCGTCATCCCACCGCCAAACATCACAGGCCAGCTCCACCTCGGACACGCCTTTGATGAGACGCTGCAGGATGTCCTCATTCGCCATAAGCGGATGCAGGGCTATGCCGCGCTATGGATACCGGGCACGGATCACGCCGGCATTGCCACGCAGATTAAGGTCGAGGAGGACCTCCGAAAAGAGGGCCTGACACGCTATGATCTGGGCCGCGAGAAATTTGAGGCGAAGGTATGGGAGTGGAAGAATAAATACGGCAGCAGGATTGTAGAGCAACTCAAAACGCTCGGCAGCTCCTGCGACTGGGAGCGTGAGCGCTTTACGATGGATGAAGGCTGCTCAAGAGCAGTCAGAGAGGTGTTTGTCGCTCTGTATGAAAAAGGGCTTATCTATAAAGGCAACCGCATTATCAACTGGTGCCCGAATTGCACAACGGCCTTGTCTGATGCGGAAGTCGAACACGAAGAACAAGCGGGTCACTTCTGGCACATCAAATACCCGATCAAGGATTCCGACGAATACGTCGTCGTCGCGACAACACGGCCGGAGACGATGCTTGGAGACACGGGTGTTGCCGTCCATCCGGAGGACGAACGCTATCAGCAGCTGATCGGTAAGATGGCCATCCTGCCGCTCATGAATAGAGAAATCCCCATCATCGCGGATGAATACGTCGATAAAGAATTCGGCACAGGCTGTGTTAAGATGACGCCATGCCATGACCCAAATGACTTTGAGGTCGGGCAACGCCACAATCTGGAGCAGATTTTGGTGCTTGATCAGAACGCAAAGGTTATCAACGGCGGCAAGTATAACGGGATGGATCGCTATGACGCCAGAAAGCAAATTGTCAAAGACCTTGAAGCGCTCGGTCTGCTTGTAAAAATCGAAGAGCATACGCACAGCGTCGGCGCGTGCTACCGCTGCAGCACGACCGTTGAACCGATCACGAGCCCGCAATGGTTCGTTAAAATGGAGCCGCTGGCCAAGGAAGCGCTCGAGGTCGTCGAGGACGGCAGAATCTCGTTCGTCCCCGAACGTTTTGTAAAAGTCTATAACAACTGGATGACGAACGCGCATGATTGGTGTATCTCGCGCCAGCTCTGGTGGGGGCATCAGATACCAGCGTGGTACTGCGCCGACTGCGGGCACGTCACTGTGAGCCGAACAGACCCGACCGAATGCGAAAAGTGCCATAGCAACAACATTTCGCGGGACGAGGATGTGCTGGATACCTGGTTTTCAAGCGCGCTCTGGCCGTTTTCCACGCTTGGCTGGCCGGATAAAACGCCGGAACTCGATTATTTCTATCCCACGAACGTCCTTGTCACGGGTTACGATATCATTTTCTTCTGGGTCGCGCGCATGATCTTCTCCGGCATGGAGCATATGAAGAAAGAGCCGTTCAATACGGTCCTCTTTCATGGCCTCATCCGCGACGCGCAGGGCCGAAAGATGTCTAAGTCTCTCGGTAACGGTGTTGACCCCATCGAGGTCATCGACACCTACGGCGCGGACGCGCTGCGCTTTAACATCATCACCGGTAACTCGCCGGGCAATGACATGCGTTTTTATCCAGAGCGCTGCGAAGCAATGCGCAACTTTGCCAATAAGATCTGGAACGCCAGCCGCTTCGTCATGATGAACCTCACCGTCGATAAAAACGAGCTGCCTGAGAAGCTTGAGCTTGAGGATAAATGGATTTTATCGAAGCTCAATTCCCTCTCGCGCGAAGTAAATGAGAACATGGACAGATTCGAGCTGGGCATCGCCGCCGGGAAGATATACGACTTTATATGGGATAGCTACTGCGACTGGTATATCGAGCTCACCAAGCCGCGTCTCAACGGCGAGGACGAATCGGCGAAAATCGGCGCGCAGAAAGTCCTTCTATATGTTCTTGTTGAAACATTGAAGCTACTGCACCCGTTTATGCCGTTTATCACCGAGGAGATCTGGCAGGCGCTCCCGCATGAGGGGGAGGCGCTCATGATTGAGAAGTACCCGGCATATTCCGAGAAATTAGCATTCCCCGAGGATGAGCAGAATTTTGAGATCATCATGGCGGCGGTCCGCGCCATCCGCACCCGTCGCGCGGAGATGAACGTGCCGCCGTCCAAAAAGCCGCACCTGATCATTGTCACCGATAAAAAAGCCGTCTTTGAAGCGGGGCGCGTCTATTTATCCAAACTTGCTTATGCAGCCGAGCTGACCATCGACAGCGTGCCGCCGGAAAATGCAGACGGCATGGTGACCGTCGTCACCGACGAAGCGAAGCTGTATATGCCGCTTTCCGAGCTCGTCGACCTGCAGAAGGAACGCGAACGCATCGAAAAGGAGCTTAAAAAAGCGCAGGAAGACCTCGATAAAACAGTCGCCAAGCTCCAGAACGAGAGCTTTACAGCCAAGGCACCCGTGAATGTCGTCAACGCCGAGCGCGAGCGCGTCGAAAAGACGAAAGCGCTTATCGAAAACCTGCAGGAGAGCCTGAAGGCGCTCAGCTAATTATTATGTCAAACAGGGGGCGGTGAAACCGTCCCCTGCGGTATATTGCAACGCTTGTTTGGGCGATTCACGAATATGGATATTAGGTTAGCTCAGTCAAGGCATTGCGCATCTCAAAAAGAATACCCTGCGAACAAAGGGTGCTCCTCCCTAAATCGTAAATCGTGCGTTGTAAACCGCGTTTCCGTAGGGGGCGATGCCCTCATCGCCCCGTAGGTCCTGCGAACCTCGATTTGCAAAGGACATGAGCCAATGAGCCTACTTTGAATATAGCTAACCCCGACGGGCCGATGTGGGCATCGGCCCCTACGAGATAGGGCGAAGACGGTCTGCGAATGAATACTGCTGAGCTAACCTTATACCCATATTCATGAATCGCCCCTACGCGGCACTTTGTCTGCCGTTCACCCGTAGGGGACGCCGTCCTCGGCGTCCAGTTCCATCATTCCCCGCTCAGCCGATTTGTGCACGAAAAGTCGCGCGTGGTTATTTCCCCCATAGTATTTTTTAGGAGAAAGGTGGTTTCTTCATGGATTGGCTGACGAAAATGAACGGCGCGCTTGACTATATCGAGGAAAATCTAACCGAAGAGATTGACATGAGTAAGGTCGCAGCGAAGGCCTGCTGCTCATCTTACAATTTTCAACGCATGTTTTCCTTCATTGCCGACTGTCCGCTCGCTGAATACATCCGGCGGCGGAGGCTGACGCAGGCTGCGCTTGAACTGCAGAATACCGATGCGAAAATCATCGACATTGCCGTGAAATACGGTTATGATTCCGCTGCCTCATTTACAAGGGCATTTTCTTCGCTGCACGGGTTGCCGCCGAGCGACGCGCGGCAGGACGGCGTTTTGCTGAAGGCTTATCCGAGGATCTCCTTTCAAATTTCAATTAAAGGAGAAAAGGAAATGGCGTACAGGATTGAAACAAAAGAGGCATTTGATATTTTCGGTATCGAAACAATTGCATCATTGACTGGTGACCCGAAATTTCTCAGACCGAACGAGCTTTGGCAGCAGTGCATGAAAAACGGGGAATACGACAGGCTGTTATCACAATCAGGTGACTTGCCGGACCATATCTCAAAGGATTTATGCAAATTACACGCAGCAGAAAATTACCGTAAAACAGAAGATAACACATTCCCGTATATGCTCTTTTCGTTCGTTACGAAAAACTGTAACACAGAGGGTTACGAAACCGTTCATATCCCAGCGCAGACATATGCGATTTTCCCGACCGAGAGATTTATATGGGAAGAAATCGGCCGCGTTGTTCATGCCGCGCACAAACGGTTCTATACTGAATGGCTGCCGACCGCAAATTACGAACGTGCAGATGGCGCGAATTTCGAGATATACAGCGGTGACGAGGAATATGGACGGCTGGAACTGTGGTATCCGATCAAAAAGAAATAAAAAACACCTATTGACTCTGACATTGTGTCGTACTTTATACTCCGGTTATGGAAGGAGGTAAGGAAATATGGAAGCAATGACAATCAGCCAGGTATCACAAAACTTTGGGATATCGACGAGAATGCTGCGTTATTATGAGCAGGCTGGACTTATTGAGAGCTTCCGGCGGGAGGATTACACCTATCGTATGTACAATAACGTAGCCCTCTCCCGGTTGCGGCAGATTTTGATATTGCGCAAGCTGCGAATCCCGGTTAAGCAGATCAAATTAGTCCTGCAAAAACCCGACGCCGTTGTCGCTATAGAGGTTTTCCGGCAGAACATCAGCGAACTGGATGATGAGATAACCGCGCTGTCAACGATAAAGAGTATACTCAGCCGGTTAGTTGAAGAATTGCAGAAAACGACGGACATACAAATCCACAGCCTGACCACGCATGATCGTACAATACTCGCTGCCATTGAGTCCTTATCTCTGACAAGCATCAACTTTAAGGAGGATAAGACGATGGATAAACTGGAAAAAGCTGAGGCGAGCGCGTCTAAGCTACGCGACGTACGTATCGTTTACCTGCCCCCCGCGACAATTGCTGCCGCTCACTATATCGGCGATGACCCGGAGGATCATGTCAGTGAGATGATCGACCGGTTTGTGCGTGAGACCGGCTTGTGCAAAACCAAGCCGGATATTCGGCATTACGGCTTCAATCATCCGAATCCGGTTGATGAAACCGGTTTTCACGGTTATGAAATGTGGGTGACGATACCGGAAACTATGGACGTGCTGCCGCCGCTTGTTAAGAAGCATTTCGCAGGAGGTCTTTATGCCGCGCATATGATTGCTTTTGGCAACTTCGATGACTGGAATTTGTTGCTCGAGTGGGCGATGAAAAACGACAAATATGAGTTTAGCGGGGATTTCAAGGACCAGGAGCATATGTGCGGACTCCTGGAGGAACACCTGAATTATTTGAATCATGTGCATCTGGACAATGCCCAGCCGGAGGATATGCAGCTCGATCTGCTCATGCCTGTGAGAGAGCGTGTTCAATAACGATATTCAACAAACGCTCCATATACCGACATAAAACGCACACAGAATCATATAAAATACCCGTGTAGTTGAACAAGCTATGCGGGTATTTTTATATATGTAGGGCAAGGGCTCTGCTCTTGCCGGACCCGTGTGCCGCGCGATGCAAGATCGGCAAGAGCAGAGCTCTTGCCCAACGGAATCTGTGCTGATGCGGTCATCGGTTCAAATAATACTATATTGACAAAGGAGGGACAAAGATGACGGTCGGATCATCGTTCGAAAACGGATACTTGCGCATCTATCTTGACGGCGAGTTGGATCACCATGCGGCAAAAAAAGCCGTCGCCTTTATTGAAGAGAAAATCGACACGCATATGCCGCGCGAAACCATACTGGATATGAAAAATCTAACCTTCATGGATTCGTCCGGCATTGCCATCGTGCTCAAAACATACAGAAGGATGAAAGAAATCGGCGGCGTCATCAGCGTTGAAAATGTCAATAAGCAGCCAAGGCGTGTTTTGGACGCGTCCGGTGTCGAGCGTATCATCAAAATCGTCGCACTGACGAAGGAGGCCTGATACATATGACGGAGATCAACTATATTAAGATGGAGTTTTTGAGCCGATCGGCAAACGAGGGATTTGCCCGTTCGGCTGTCGCCTGCTTTGCAGCGCAGCTTGACCCAACGCTTGAAGAGCTGGGTGATATTAAGACAGCCGTCAGTGAAGCGGTCACAAACTGCATCGTCCACGCGTATCCGGATACACTGGGCCGGATTATGCTGCGTGCCCGCATCTTTGACGACAACGCCATAGAAATCACGGTGCGTGACTGGGGGTGCGGCATTGAGGACGTCAACAAAGCCAGATCACCCATGTTTACGACCGGCGGCGATGACCGCAGCGGCATGGGCTTTACGATCATGGAGAGCTTTATGGACAAGCTTAAGGTGCGGTCTAAATTCGGCCGCGGGACGACTGTCACAATGCGCCGCAGAATATCGGTCCGGACGAGCATGAAGTGATGGAGCAGACAGCGCTGGATCGTCTGATCGCCGCAAAAAACGGAGACAAAGACGCGGCTGAAGAGATGGTGCATTTGAATTCAGGCCTTATATGGAGTATTGCGCGCCGTTATTTTGGGCGCGGCGTCGATCCGGACGATTTATATCAGCTCGGCTGTGTCGGGTTTTTAAAAGCCGTCTCCGGTTTTGACCCCGCCTATGGCACGCAGTTTTCAACATACGCCGTACCGAAGATCGCCGGAGAAATCCGCCGTTTTCTCCGCGATGACGGCAGTATTAAAGTCAGCCGAAGCATCAAGGAGCGGGCGCATGTCATCAGGAGCGCGAAAAGCGCGCTGGAGCAGCGATACGGCAGGGAGCCGACGCTCTCCGAGCTCTCCTGCGAAACGGGCGTCTCAGTTGAGGAGATTGCGGTGGCGGAAACGGCGACCGGTATTCCGGAATCCCTTCAGAGAGAGACGGGAGACGACGGCTTTACGCTCGAAAACGTCCTCGGTGACTGGTGCCAGGAGGAAAACCTGATTGAACAGGTGTCTTTACGCGAGGCCATATCCACACTGCCCGAAAAAGAGCAGATGGTCATCAGACTGCGCTATTACAGAGGCATGACACAGGAGGCGACCGCGCGTGTTTTGAAGGTCTCCCAGGTACAAGTCTCCCGTCTCGAGCGCCGTGCTG
The DNA here is from genome assembly GCA_942492735.1 of uncultured Eubacteriales bacterium. Classification (GTDB taxonomy): domain Bacteria; phylum Bacillota; class Clostridia; order Oscillospirales; family Oscillospiraceae; genus Sporobacter. Next base: position 713,257 of record OW818648.1, on the reverse strand, counting down.
TTGATCAGCTGCGGGTACAGCTGAAATAACAGAAATCCTCAGCCGGCTATGCCGGCAGCTCCTTTGAAAAAGGAGCCGTTAGCGATTTTGTAGGGGCGGATTCTATATCCGCCCTTCTTTCGTTATAATATAGAAATAAAAATATATCGTTTATCGATAATTTACTATTGCAATTCAATAAGTGATCTGCTATATTGTGTAAGGGTACCCTGTAAATTTGGAGGCGCAATATATGTGGAATGATAAAAAATCAATCGTTTTAAGCAGATGCAGCGTTATTTTATTCATGATACTGCTCATTGCAGCGGCAGTCTTTGCGCCTTGGCTCGTCCGCCAGTCGTTTATCTACACCGAAATGAGCGGGTGGCAAGTTTATTTTCTCACAACCGTATATGTCGGCTGCGTCCCGGCAGCGCTGCTCTTAATCAGCTTATTCTGTCTCCTCCGGCGCATTGAACGCGGGGACGTCTTTATCACGAAGAATGTAGAGAGCCTCCGGCATATCTCGTGGTACTGCATAGCAGGTGCGGTCATCAGCGCGGTCTCCGTCATATATTATTTCCCGTGGATCATGGTGGCTGTTGCCGCCGCTTTCATGGGCCTTATTGTCCGCGTTGTGAAAAACGTCGTCGCCCGAGCGGTCTCGCTGCAGGACGACGCGAATTTCACGATATAGGAGCGCGTGTTATGTCTATTATAGTGAATCTTGATGTCATGATGGCAAAACGGAAAATGTCCTCCAATGATCTGGCTTCGATGATAGATATCAGCCAGGCAAATCTGTCAATACTTAAAACAGGCAAAGCCCGCGCCGTTCGCTTCTCGACACTTGAAGCCATCTGCAAGGCGCTGGACTGCCAACCGGGCGATATATTGGAATTCAGGGAAGACTAAGATAAGAAAGGATTTTATATGTTTAAGAAAAGACTTGTATTATTGGGCGTCGTCGCCGTTGTCGTTTGCGCGATTATGATTCCGCCGGTGCAGGCCGCTGCCGAATCGGCCTTGTCCATTTTTCGTGTGGCGGAGCCAAAAACAATTAGGATAACAGTCAACGACCTCCAGAATTTGATGACGTATGCCGAAGATGAAAATGTTCGTCGTCTCCTTGATATCTCGGAATCAGACACAGCGTCCGGAACCCTGGGCGCGCTGACCCGGCTTCTGGACACAGCGAAGTCGGACATTACACCGCTCTCCAGTGATCAGGACTTTACAGCATTCCCCTTCAGCTTACCGACGGCGCTAAAGTCCGAGACGCCGGAGCTCTACGCCGCAAATAGTCAAACGCAAACAATCGCGTTAGACACAGAGGAAATCAATGCGATACTCTCAAAGCTTGGCGCATCATCACGTGTTGACAGCAGCTTGAACGGCACCGATATCACCGTCAGCACACCGCCGGCGATCTCAGCAGCCTATAACGACGTGATTCTGATCGCGACGCAGAACGTCTGTGTGGACGCCCCCGACGATGTTATGAACAGCCTTTGGTCGGGCTTTCTGAGCATCCCGGCAATTTCGGAGGACCTGCGCGCGCAGCTGCAGGCGATTGATCCGAAGACCAGAGACGTCTACCTGCCGGTTATTGAAGGCTTGGGGCGTGAAACAGACCTCGGCGGAGCAACGGGCTATATCTATGCGGGAAGTGATCTTGCGCAGGTACTCAGCATGCTGCCGGGTTTCACGGACGAAACGCATCAAGCGCAGCTGCAGCAAGTTGGCGCAACCGTGCTGATTTGGGTGAAAAACGGCGTGCTCTATTACCTTTCCGGCACGGTGGCCGAAAGCGACCTCATACAGATCGCCAGGAGCATTCGCTGATGATTATTGAGACCGAAAATCTGTCGAAATCGTATCAGAATAAGGTCGCTGTGAATTCCATAAATCTGTCCGTTGAAAAAGGGCAGATTTATGGCTTTCTGGGGCCGAACGGCGCCGGTAAAAGCACCACGATCAAAATACTGACCGGCCTTGTCTTCCCAACGTCCGGCAAAGGCCAAGTGCTGGGCCGGCCGCTGGGCGATGTCAAAGCACGCCTAAGACTCGGCTACCTGCCGGAGCTCTTCCGTTTTCAGGAATGGATGACCGGCGAAGATCTGTTGAATTTTCACACCAGCCTGTATCGGCTGAAGCGCGACCCGGAGCGCACCAACCGCGTTCTGAAGCGTGTCGGGCTGCTCGGGCAGGAGAAGTTTAAGGTCGGCGGTTACAGCAAGGGTATGCAGCAGCGTATCGGGCTGGCCTGCGCGCTCCTGCCGGAGCCGGAGCTCTTGTTTCTGGATGAACCGACCTCGGCGCTCGACCCGATCGGCCGCAAGGACGTCCGTGATATCATCCTGGAGCTGCAAAAAGAAGGCACGACGATTTTTCTCAACAGCCATCTTTTAAGCGAGGTTGAGGCGGTATGCGATCACATCACGATCATCAACAAAGGCGTGTCGGTAAAATCCGGATCTATGAAAGACCTGTTGATGGAAAAAGTAACGCTGCATGTCAGATGCAGCCTGCTCAGCGGCGAGGTTCTTGGGGCGCTGCGGCAAAGCTTTGATAAAAATGCTCTGCCGCAGCAGGAAGACGGCAGCATGATGATGACGCTGGGTAACAGTGAACAGATTCCTGAAATCGCCGCGCTGCTGACGTCGCACAATATTAGGTTGTATGAGCTGACGCCGCATCGCGAGACGCTTGAAAGCGTTTTCCTCAAAGTCGTTGGAGAGGGGGAAGCCCAATGAGCCCAATCGCAAAAGCGGCGCTGAAGGAAGCTGTCCGAAAAAAGACCTTTATTGTCATGAGTATCGTCACTGTTTTGTATCTCGTCCTTTGGTCAGTGATCCTTTATTTCTTTCAAAATTCTGGCGTCGTTGGCCAAAACGATCAGTTTGGGTCGCTGGCGACGGTGATGATTACGCAGATGGGCCTCCAGTTTTCCTCGATGCTCATATGCCTGCTGACGATCATTCTCGGCGCGGGCGCCATCGCGTCAGAACTCGAAACCGGCATGATCCACGCAATTCTATCGCGTCCTTTGGGCCGCACGGCATATGTCCTCGGTAAAACGGTCGGGCTGGCTGTACTGACGGCGATATACGCCACGGTCTTGTACGCCGCGCTGCTGATCATCGGCTGCGCTTTCTCGCTGAGCACTGTCACGACGTTGGCTTTTGTTCAGATCCTCGAAGGGTGGTTACTGTATCTGCTGGTGCCGCTCGCTGTTTTGTGCCTGACGGTATACGGATCCGTCAAGCTGCGCGTTGTGCCGAACGGCCTTTTGATGATATTTATCTATATTCTCGGCAACATCGGCGGCATGGTCGAGATGATCGGCAATTACATCGGCAGCAAATCGGTCATCAGCGCGGGCATATTCATCAGCCTGCTTTCACCGTTCCACACGCTGTTTAACGCGGCGGAGAGAATTCTGCTGCCCTCTTCGGGGATTGCCGGGGAAATGCTGCGCGGTCTCGGCGGCCTCACAGGCAGCGGCCGTCCGGCCAGCGCCGCGATGTATATCTATATCGCCGTTTATGCGCTTGGGTTTTTAGCGCTGGCGATCCGGAAGTTCAGGAAAATCGACATCAATTAGGACACTTGCTGAGGTCTTGCAGAGTTCTCGATAGAATATAGGAGAAATGAAAATGAGCGATATGAATGACAGCCCCTTAATTCCTGAAAATAACGAGCAATCCGGGCATCCGGAAACACCTCCAGCCTATTTACCGGCAGCCTATTCTCCGACGGTTGCGCCTTTTAAAGCGGATATAACAGACGGCATCTTTGCGCTCTTTGCGTTTGTTCTCGGGTACTTTTTTTGCCGGTGGGTACTTACCGCAGCTTTTGGCTGGGGCGCGGCCGTTTTCACAGTTGCTTATCTCGGGTCGGTGCTGTTTTATCTTTTGAAAAAGGGTGTTCGGTTATCTGCAGAATCGTGGTTTTGGTTAGCCGTGACGCTCCTGACCGGTCTCAGCTTCGCCCTCTGGACCGATATCGGCCTCATTCCTCTGCGTAATATGTTTTTATTCTGTGCGGCGGTTTATTGGGTGATATCCGCAGCCTCGGTGCAGATTGGCGGTCGAACCAGCAATTTGTTGTTTCTTGATGGCCTCAACGCTGTGTGTGTCATACCCTTTCGCAACTTCATCAATCAGTACCGGGCGTTTGGGGCGTTTAAAGGCAGCCGGCAGACAGACAAAAAAAGAGCCCTCCCGATTATTTTCGGCATCATCGCGGCGCTGCTTGTCCTGCTTATTGTAACGCCGCAGCTCCTTCGCGCCGACAGCGGCGGATTTTCAACCCTCATCATGAGCGTCGTTGACCTTTTCCGCTTTGACTGGGCTATGATCTTCGAATTCCTGTTATATTGCGTGATTGCCGTCCCGACGGCGGCTTATTTGTTCGGCTTGATTTCGGGCAGCGCCGTAAAGCGCGGCACGGATACGTTTAAGGCTGAAAAAACAGAGAAAGCAGTGTTGTCTCTCCATGCTGTGCCGCCGGTGACGATTTATATCACCCTGGGGACTGTTATCGTTTTGTACGCTGTATTCATTGCGTGCCAGATCCCTTATTTCTTTTCCGCATTTACCGGCACCCGTCCAGACGGCTGGCTGTCCTATTCCGAATATGCCCGCCAGGGGTTTTTCGAGCTGTGCAGCGTCGCCGCAATCAACCTCGCGCTGCTGACGGCGGCAAACATCCTCAGCAAGAAACCGCGTGTGGAAAATATGGTCTTGAAAATATTCAACATCGTTCTGGCACTCATCACGCTGCTCCTCATCGCGACAGCATTCAGTAAAATGGCGCTCTACATCGACACGTTCGGGCTGACAATTCTGCGCATTCTGCCGTGCGTGTTCATGATTTTGCTGGCAATTGTGTGTGTTGCGGTCATTGTCATGCAAAAACTCAAATTCTCCATCGTCCGCGTTGCGCTCATCACAGGCGCCGTCCTCTTTACCGCCCTCTGTCTCGCGGATGCCGATAGCCTTGTCGTCCGTTACAACACAGACAGATACCTCTCCGGCACACTGTCCGAATACGACACCGACATCCTCTACCGCTCCGGTCCCGCCGGCGTACCGTATGCACTCGAGGTGTATAACGCCGCCGCTCCCGGTGACCTGAAGGACAGACTCTGCGTCTACCTCATCGCGCAGCAGGCACGCGCCGACGAATACCGCGGCACCTATCGCGACACACTCCAGAATGAACAGGCGTGGGAGAAGATAAAGGATATGCGTCTGGGTTAGGAGAAAATATGCGCATTCTTTTGATACAGCCTCGTATGAACAAACGGCCGATGGATACGGCGCTTAAGACGCAGATGGCACCGTCACTCGCACTGCTAACGATAGCCAATATCCTTCGCGATAAGCATGAGGTTAATATTCGGAATGAAAATATTGAAGAAATAGATTACAGCGCACAGCCTGACATTGTCGGTATTACGGTCACTGTCGACGTTATGCCGAAGGCCATCGAGATATCAAGGAGATTCCGCGAAAAAGGCATCTTTGTTGTAGCGGGCGGCATTCATATAACGGCAAATCAGGAGCGCGCGGCAGAGCATTTTGACGCCCTGTGCGTCGGCTCAGCTGAGAAAACATGGCCGACGCTCGTTGAAGACATTCAAAACAACCGGCTGCGCAAAATCTATCGGTGCAATGAAGCGCTTCGCGGCGACGAGGTCGTTTCACCGGCGTATGATTTCGTCGACCGGTCGAAATATCTCTATGTCAATATCGTCAGTACCAGCCGGGGATGCCCGTTTCGCTGTGATTTCTGCTATAACAGCAGCGTTGCGTATGAATCGGCATACATCAACAGACCAATCGAAAACGTCGTTGACGACATCAAAGCAACCGGGTCAAAGCATATCCTGATCATCGACGACAATTTTATCGGCAATCCGACCTGGACCATGGAGTTCCTCAAGGCGATCGCCCCGATGAAGCTTAAGTGGAATGCGGCCGTCACCTCGAATATCGTCAGCATGCCCGAGTTGCTAGACGAGATGAAAAATACAGGCTGTCAGAGCCTTTTTATCGGCTTCGAAAGCCTGAATTCCGAGTCTTTAAACGGCGTCAATAAGCAGCAGAACAATATCGGCAAATATGAGAAGCTCGTAAAGGAGCTCCACAGCCGCGGTATCATGATAAATGCAAGCTTCGTATTCGGGCTCGACGGCGACGATGTCTCAACGTTCCGGTCAACGCTCGACTGGATCGTCAAAAACCGGATCGAGACGGTCACGTCCCATATCCTGACCCCCTTTCCCGGGACAAAGCTCTACAGTGATCTCTGTCAGCAAAACAGGATGATCGATGATAACCTTGAAAACTACAACACGGCGCATGTTGTTTACACCCCAAAGAACATGACGCCGGACGAACTCTACGGCGGATACATATGGTTCTACAAGGAGCTCTACAAATTTAGAAACATCGTCAGAAGAATGCCAAAAGCCAAAAATCAGTGGATACCTTTCCTGGCGTTCAACTTCCTTTACAGAAAGTTCGGCCGGTTTACTGAGTGGCTGTGCAGACTGATATCTTTTAACAGAATCGGCAGGTTCGCGAAGTTTATATCATATAAAATCTGATAATATCGGGATGAAAACACGTGATTCATCAATTGAAAGAGCGAATCGAAGCGGCAGATCCGCTCATGACTATCATTTTTCGGGAAGGTGTGCATAATGGAGCTTGATTTTAGAAAATGTGATGATAACGATCTTTTAACGCTTCAAACGTTATCCCACAGCACCTATGACGTCACCTTCCGGCATCTGAATACGCCCGAAACCATGACGGCTTATCTGGAACATGCTTTTTGTATCGATAAGCTCCGCGCTGAGCTTTGTAACGAGAATTCTGAATTTTACTTCCTGTTTGCCGACGGCGCTTTGTCTGGTTATATAAAGCTCAACGAACGCGCTGCGCAGACTGATATCAACGACCCGCAGTCACTTGAGCTGGAACGTATTTATGTGTCACCGGAGTTTCAGGGCAAAGGGCTAGGCGGGGTCCTGATGAATAAGGCGATAGATATTGCGATATCGAGAGAGAAAGCCTATGTCTGGCTTGGCGTCTGGGAGAAAAACAAGAAAGCGATTGCGTTTTATAAGAAGAACGGATTTTACGTCATCGGCCGACATTCGTTTATCATGGGGGACGAGGCGCAGTCCGATTTTGTGATGCGGAAAGATTTGAACAACTAATACTGTTCCTGTGTTACTTGTCATTCCCGCGTAGGCGGGAATCCAGTCTCCCAGGTACGTAGATTCCCGCCTGCGCGGGAATGCCAGCGCGGACCATGTCGTTATCTTAATCGAAAATTAATCTAATAAGGAGGGCGGGAGAAAAGTACCCACCCTCCTTATTAGATTATTTATGGGCTTTAGAAACCTAATGGATTACTGTTGATCTCCATCCAATGACCGCAAAAAATTGTACAGCGGTACAAGCGCCTGTAACTCGTTGCAGAGCGTTTTGACGAACTTCGGCGAATAGAGCTTTTCGTGGCCTTTGGCTTCTGAAATAACACCGATTGTCTTACGGTTGTACCAATCGGCTAGGATGCCTTCTTTTTCACCCTTCGGGCGGCTGTATTCGTCGCCGTAGATTTGGATGCTCTTCTTATTCATCAGGTCCGTTGCGATGCGCTCGAATTCGGCGGGGTTCGCATCAAGGCGGTCACGGAATTTCTTCATCGTCGCCGCGGGGGCAGCCCAGAAACCCGTGCCGTAGGAATAGCCCTCCGGGGAAATCTCGAAGAAGAAGCCGGGCGTCACGGTCCATTCGTCGTCGGTATCCTTCTCCAGCGAGAACCACAGGCTTTCCTTATACAGTCCGCCGGATTTGACCCGCCGCGCATCTCTGTAAATCCGCGCCACGTGGAAGTTGATGTCGAGCTTGTTCTTTTCGGTGATATGCGTCCAGACCGCGTCTGCCAGCGCGCGCAGCGGCGTCTGGAGGTAATCGAGGTAGGTCTGCTTATTTTCTAAAAACCACTCGCGGTTATTATTGAATCGGATACCCCACAAAAATTCCGTTGTTTTTTCTGTAAATCCGGTAAACATCTGATATATGCTCCTTCTTGCGGGACGATTTTATTCAATCGCCGCCTGCGTAAATTTTCTTTTTATGAAACCGAATTTCGTCTCACTGATGATGACGGCCAAGAACGTCAGCAGGAAACCGCAAAACAGCTTGAAGCTCATCAGCTCACCCGTGAGGAAAACCGAAGCAACCGCGCCGAACACAGACTCGAGCGTCATGATGACGGCGGCTTGGGGCGACGGCGTATGCTTTTGACCATATATCTGCAGGGATAGGCAGAGGGCGGTGCTCATAATTGTCAGAAAAGCGAGATTAAGGCCCGCTTCCAAGGGGATGACGGTCGGCATCGTCTCAAAAAGGAGCGTCCCGCACCAGGCGATGATACCTGCCATGGCAAACTGGATCATCGCGAGGAGCACAGGGCTGCGGCCTTTAATATAATGCCCGCATATGACGATATGCAGCGCAAAGAAGAATCCGCAGACAAGCGTCAGGGCGTCGCCGAGCCCGATGCGCAGGTCATCATTTAAAGAAATGAGGCCGATACCGGCAAGGCAGACAATGGCGGCAATCACGTTAAATTTGTCCGGCTTCTTCTTGATCATCAGCCAGCAGAGAAACGGCACGATAATGCAATAGACCGAGGTTAAGAACGCATTTTTGCCGGGTGTTGTCAGGGGCAGACCGTACGTCTGAAATATATAGGAGGCGAGCAGTACGGCACCCATCAGCGCCCCGCCGCCGAAATACGATTTGTCGAGCTTTTTAAAATCCTTAATACCGATAAAAAACATGATGACGGCTGCCCCGGAAAACCGTACCGCCAGTAAAAGCATGGGGGGAACGCTGTCGAGAGCCATATCCATCAGGACGAAGGAGAACCCCCAGATAAGAGTGGCTAATAATAAAGCCCCTCTGCCTAGATTCTTTTTATTGTCTGTCACAAAATAACCCCAAAACGGTGTAGATTTCTGTCATTGAGAGATTGGCCGGACGCATCCGGTTTAAATCTTCTCCATATAGGCGGCTGCAGATTTCGCCATCAATCTCTTTGTGCCGACGGTGTCAAAGGCGACTTCCAAAAGCGCGTCGCCGCCTGCCGGCTGGACATCCGTTATCATGCCGCGCCCAAAGGCCTTATGCTTTATAACATCGCCTTTTTTATATATAGCAATGGGAGCGGCCTGCTGCGCACCCATGTGTGCGAGCGGTTTTAGATCTTTTTTTATAGGATCTTTTTGGTCCTGCTGACCGGCTTGATAAATACGGTTATTCGGTTGGTATGAACTCTCGCGCCGATCCCCAACCTCATCGTCAAAGCTGTAGCCAATTGTGCTGAAGACAGGCGCTGGCTTTTCAATATTTGCTTCCGATACCTCGTCAACGAAGCGCGACGTTTTGCCGGCGGTTGTTTTTCCGAAGATCATGCGCTGCTTTGCGGCGGTGAAAAAGAGCTTCTTCTTGGCCCGCGTCATCGCGACATAGCAGAGCCGCCGCTCCTCTTCCATCTCTTCCGGCTCGCCGATGGTTCGGATTCCGGGGAAAATGCCCTCCTCGGCGCCCACAATGAAAACTGTTTGGAATTCGAGACCCTTGGCGCTGTGCATCGTCATCATGACGACGCAATCAGTTGAACGGTCATACTGGTCGAGGTCGGTGTAGAGAGCTATTTCATTGAGGAAGTCGAAAAGCGAGCCGTTCTCCGCTTCCTTTAAGAAGTTTACAATATTGCTCTTGAGTTCCCTGACGTTCTCGATTCGCGTCAGGTTTTCATCCGTCGTTTTTGCTTCCAGCACCCGGACATAGCCGGTCCGGTCAATGAGTGTATCATAAAAGCTGTCGAGTGGCGTGGCGCCCGCTTGTTCACGCAGCTCTTCTATCATTGTAACGAATTGGTGCAGCTTCGCCGCCGATTTGTGCAGGTCTTCGTAATTTTCGGATTCCTTCAGTACCTCGAATACAGACAACTGCTTCGTCGTCGCGATCTCCTGAACAAGGTCGAGTGTCACCTGCCCGATCCCGCGCGGCGGGTTGTTAATGATACGCATCAAACGCAGGTCATCGGACGGGTTGTGGATGACGCAGAGATACGCCAGCATATCTTTGATTTCGGCCCGGTCAAAGAACCGTGTGCCGCCGATGATGCGATATGGGATACCGCCGCGCTTGAAGGCGTATTCCAGCTGGTTCGACTGGGCGTTTAAACGGTATAAAATCGCATGATCGCTCCATTTATCCCCTGTCGAGACGCCTTGTATGATCTGGTTCGTGACATACTGCGCCTCTTCGCGCTCATCGCGCGCGATATATAGCGTCAGCGGATCACCGCTTTCTTTTTCCGTCCACAGCTTTTTGCCCTTGCGTCCTTTATTGTGGCATATGACATCATTGGCCGCGTTCAATATATGGCTCGTTGAACGGTAATTCTGCTCCAGCCGGATAACGCGCGCGTCTTTATATTTGCTCTCAAAGCTCAGGATGTTTTCAATTGTCGCGCCGCGGAATTTATAAATACTCTGGTCGTCATCCCCGACGACGCAGATGTTTTCGTGCCCTCCGGCCAGCGCGCTCGCCAGCATATACTGGAGATTGTTCGTATCCTGATATTCGTCAATTGAAACATACCGAAACCGCCTCTGGTAGTACGCCAGTACATCCGTGTTTTCGACTAAAAGCTTCACAGTGAATAAAATCAAATCATCGAAATCAAGCGCGTTTGACGCTTTCATGCGATTGGAGTATTCTACGTACGCTCTGCCGATGTGGCGCTTGCGGATATCACCGCTCTTGTCGGCAGAGCGATAAAACTCCTCCGCCGAAATCATGGCGTCTTTGGCCTTGCTTATGTAATTCAGGACAGTCCTGTATGGATATGTCTTGTCGTCCATGTCGAGCTCTTTTAAAATGCGCTTCATGAGTGACTGGCTGTCCGAGGTGTCGTAAATAGTAAACGAGCGGTCAAAGCCGAGCCGGTCAATGTCGCGCCGCAGCATGCGCACACAGGCCGAGTGGAACGTCATCGCCCATATATCGTTCGCGCCGGAACCCAGCATCCGCTCAAGACGCGCTTTTAGCTCGTCTGCCGCCTTGTTTGTAAAGGTGATGGCGATAATGCGCCACGGCTCAACCGGTTCAACGGCGCAGAGACTGAGTGCCCGCGCGCTGTTTTCGGGCTGCGGATTCTTTAAATAGTTTTCTAGGAACTTTAAATCCTGCTCCGTCGCATCATCCGGAATTTCGTCCGTATCGGAGCCGCGCCCGTACTTCATCAGGTTGGCGATCCTGTTGATGAGCACGGTCGTCTTGCCGCTGCCGGCTCCAGCTAAAAGCAACAGCGGCCCCTCAGTCGTTGTGACTGCAGTGCGCTGCATATCATTGAGGTGCATGAAATCAAGGGCGATCACATCACGCCGCGCCGTTATAAATCTTTCCGTAAATGTGCTACCGCTCATGAGTTATACTCCTACTTACAAAATAACGCTTATGAAAACGTATTATATATTAAATAAAGCCTCAGTGCAAATCAGGTAAACGGCGTATACTCAGCCATAACGGCGTATACGGGTGCATACGCATATTAGTTAAACATAGCAGATTTTGACGAAACAAAAAGAAGCGGTCAACGGGAGCCGTTTAAAGCTCCCGTTGACCTAAAGGTTATGAGGATAATAAAATGAAAAAAGATAAAAAGATGGAATTGGCAACCCTACGAGATTTATATTAACAGCGAGATGTTAATAAATATACATTTAAATATTTCAAAACTATTAAATACTGAAAATTTTTAAAATATTTTTTATGCAATATAGAATATTCTTCGTGATTTTAGTCGAAAGCAGGGCCATACCATTTCGCAGAATAGACGTATGGGATATTCGGACAACCTTCAAAGGGTACCATCATCCCAAATCGTCGGTAGCCGCTGCGCTGCGTATTCTCGTCATCGGCCAAGGCTCTGACCTCATATTTTTTTGCCGGGAACAGCTTCGCTATTGCCGATATGGCGTCAGGCATGCCGCAGCCCCCCGATAGGAGCAGCTCCTTGATGGCAACCATATCCTCTCCCGGTTCGATAACGGCGCAGCCTGCCCATAAGCCTTCATATAACAGACAGAACAGTCCGCCGCCGGATTTACTGCAAAGATGAGCCTGATAGGATAGGCCTCTCTCGTCCATGTCGATGTACGTCCTGTCCTCGAGAAAGTTTTGACGCAGCTGACGGTATTCGTGAGGCGAGACGGGCGACAGTGAATATCGGGGGTCGTTAAGCGGCAGCTCGGCATCGTTGAGCTCTGCGATATAAGCGCTGAAGAAGTCTCGGAACGCGGAGCGCTTCGCATAAAACTCAAACAGGTCATCGCCCGCTGGCTTCAATACGACGGCGGGGTATCCTTTTTGTGCAGCCAACTCTGCGGCAGCACGCGTGACAGCCTCACCGTAACCGCGTCCGCGGCATTCCGGCAGCGTGGCAATGGCGTAAATCATCGCGCAGTCAAGACGGTCGCTTTTTTCACGGCAATCGCCACGCAAAGCAATCTGTCCGACCGGCAGAATATAAGCTGCCGAAACGGGCGTTGGTCCTTCTTGAATGACAACGGTCAGCGCCGGAGAAAACCAGGTATCGAAAAAAATGTCGATATCCTCATCGTCGTCCTCGAAGACAATTTTCCAAAGCGCTTTGAGGTGCGGCACATCCTGCGCCGCGGCAAGTCGGGTGAGACCCTCTGCGTGTTCCGTCATATTATTGAATAGGTGCCGGGTGCGGTTTCCTTAATGGCACGCTCAAGTTCCTTGAGGTCGACGAAGGTCTCGGGACGGCGCCTCGGGTCTCTGAGGAGCGCCGCCGGATGATAGAGCGCCATAAACCGCGCACCTTCCTTGTCGTACCATTTGCCGTGGTCCCGTGATATTTTAAAGTCCTCGCCGATGAGACGGCCTGCCGCTATGCGTCCTAGACAGACGACGATCTTCGGCTTTAAAAGCTTAAACTGGCCGCGCAGATAGTCAATGCATGCGTCCTGCTCCGTATTGAGCGGGTCGCGATTCTTCGGCGGACGGCATTTGACCATATTGGCGATATAAATATTCTTTTTCCTGTCGAGGTTAATAATCTTCAGCATGTCGTCAAGCAGCTGCCCCGCCCGTCCGACAAACGGCTCGCCCTTTAAATCCTCCTGCTCGCCCGGCCCTTCGCCGACAAACAGCACTTCCGCGCTCGTATTTCCGACGCCGAATACAACATTTGTCCGCGTTTCGTACAGTGCGCATTTTGTGCAGCCCTGACAAGCTTTTTCAAGTTCACTCCACGACATCATAATGGCAGACCCTCCAAAGGTAAGAATCCTGTTTGCCCCAAAGTATACATGATTTCCTCCAAAAAGTCTATGTTTGGCATTATGAAGTTCTTGACACAACGGCGCAATAAAGCTATAATAACTAAGCCTGACCGCACATGGCGGCCAGAACTGAATAATGTGGAGAAGTCGCCTAGCTTGGTCGAGGGCGCACGATTGGAAATCGTGTAGCGGTGAAAATCGCTCGAGGGTTCGAATCCCTCCTTCTCTGCTCGAAGCTAAACCCCTTACTATTACTCATCTTTTTGAGAATAGGAAGGGGTTTTGCTTTTATCCAAAAAATAATCGTGTGTAGTTGAATAATGCCGTAATCGTGTGTAGACTTTTTAAAAGAAATCGTGTATCGTTATGATATGAGGGGTGTTTTTTATGAAAAACAAGGACATAAACCTAATGGCTAGTATAGAAATTGAAGGTTTAGAAGCAGAAATAGAGGAAATGAATCAAGGTTCTTCCCCTGTGAAGGGGATGATTGCGCGCAAAACCAAAACACTATATGACAAAATGAACTTGCGCTTTTTCCGTTTCGAAGAACTATTTATAAATGAGCAAGAGGGCAAGGGCAATTCGAAATTCACAATAGCCTATTATAGAAGATGCTTTAAGAAGCTATATCTATTCTTTGCGTTTGAAACCCCAATTGATGAAGAAGAATACGCGAAATTGGTTAATAGTGATGAACCAAACGCAAAAGTAAAATACGGTAGTATAATGCCTATTGTCGTTTTAGAAATGGATGATTTTGAGCGCAAGTTTCGGTATTGGCTTAAAGAAATAGAGAAGGTTAATGAACAGACGGTAAATAGCTATTTTAGAGGGTATCGCGCCATTTCATATTATGCTATGGAACAAGGTTGGATTGATAAGCACGATATTACAATTCCAGAGTGTGAAGCAAATATAAAGAATTGTTATACGGACAATGAAATAAATCGACTTCTAAAGAAACCTTCTATTGATGACTTTACGCAATATCGCAATTGGGTAATTATAAATTATCTTTTATCAACAGGAAATAGAGTTGGTTCTATAGTAGATATAAGCACAGATGATATAGACTTTGATGATGGATATATAAATATAAATAGACAAAAGAATAAGAAACCTATACGTTTGGGTTTAGTGCCAAAGATGAAAACTATAATGCGCGAGTATGTTGAGTATTGGCGCACAGATGAAGAAGGGAATATACTAAAGAGTGAACCGCTTTTCCCTAATAAATTCAATGAAAGAATGAGTGAAAACGGATTAAAGAAATCAATAGCAGAGTTTAATAAAAGCAGAGGGGTTCAGAAAACAAGTATACATTTGTTTCGCCATACTTTTGCTAAACGATGGATTGTAGATGGTGGAGATTTATTTTCACTTCAACAAATGTTAGGACAATCAAGTTTAAAGATGGTTCAGCATTATTCGAACTTGTATAGCACTGACGTTAAGAAAAAGGCGGAGATGCACGCGCCAATTAATCATTTTAAGACAAAAAGCGGTTCTACACTAAAAGGGAAGAAGTCGTTGATGAAGAAAAAATAAATATAAATACGTTAATATTAAAGTCAGAGGGATTTAAATAGAAATCCCTCTTTTACTTTGATTAAGTGTTTACATAGTGGTAATATGTTATTATTGTGTTTCGCAGTATTCAAAATAGTGAGGAGAGTTTGATTGTATGGCGTTAATTTTGTGCCCAGAGTGTAACAGAGAAATCAGTGATAAAGCATTATCGTGCCCAAATTGCGGATGCCCTTTTGACAAAAAAACTACTTTATTTTCCGAAAACAATAGCAATGAATCTGGTAATTCAAATAATAACGAAGCAGAACCGACGCTATCCGAAAAGCAACTTACAATATTAAGTATGGAAATGGCGAGAAAGCAGAAAAGTGTTGGTTTAACATATATCTTATGGTTTTTTTTAGGACAATTGGGTGTCCATAAGTTTTATATGGGGAAATACGGAATGGGTGTATTACAGTTAATATTAGGTTGTATTTCTTGGGTTTGCTTAATTGGCGCGATTATAACAGAACAGTTTGATACTGGGCCGTATCTCGTAATTGGATTACTGCCGTTGATAGCGTTTATTATTTTTGCCTTTTATGATTTATTTACTATTCCCCGTCAAGTCGCAGAGATTAACGAGAGAATTAAAGCTGATGAAATTGAGAAACTATCATTACATAAATGACTGTTTAGTTTGTGATGCCGTATAGCGCACCATCGTGCGCCTGTGAGCGCGCACGATGGCGCACGGATATCATGAGAGGGCAAACCTCAACGGGAGGGCGCAAACGCCTGTGAGCGCGCAGGACAACAGAATATACAGCAAAGAAGGACTACGATATTATTTCGTAGTCCTTCTTATTTCGTGCGCCTAAATTCCTAAACTATAGAACCATGCGCGCACTTCGAAGAATGTTTCCTTATTGGCGCGCTTAGTATTGAACAAGTCGAGGTTTTCTTTGTTTCCGCTTGCTATCAGTCGCTTTTCCATTTCTTCGTAGTTGATGGAATTGCCTTTATTCTTATTAGCAGGCTTAACCAATACTGCGTAATCAGTATATGCGGATAAAAGCGCTTTGAGGGTTTTAAATTCTTCTGTTATCGGGTTATCACTTTTCGCTTTAAAAGCCTTAGTGATTTCTATTGATTTGTTTGCGTGATTTACGTTGTAGTTTCTCATATGTATTGCTCCTTCATACTTATCTATATGTTATTTATTTAAGGTTGACGTTCCTTATGAATTTACTATAGCAGATATTATTCAATTTGAATAACGTCTAACATCAGGTGATTATAAACAAAGTTGTGTCTAATAAATAAAGCACTATAAACAAATTACGAAAAATTTTACTCACTCGCACTTTTTTATTGAAGTAGGGTGAGTAAATTTCTACATATAGAGTAGAAGGGGTAAACCCCAAAATAATGAGGTGTTATATGGATAAAAAGGAATTAAGAAAGATTGTAAATCAAGCAATTGACGAAGAAAAGACGTTCTCACGCGCGCAGATTGAAAGATTAAATGAGTTAATGAGATGTGCTATAAGAGCATATAGGGTGTTGACAGGTGAAACAATTGCCGAAATCGCAAAGAATCTTAACATAAGCGCGCAATGCCTTTATAACTGGAAAAGCGGAACAAGAAATTTAGGAGTATTCACTACCCTATTACTAAAAATCTATCTATGCCAAAATGAAGAAGTGCGCGAGCGTGTAGAGCAAAAAATGAGCGCATATAAGGAGGATTAAAAATGTTAGTTATATGTTATTGCGTTTTATGTAGTGCGCTATTAGTTGAAGCAATATATGTAAACCATGCGATTAGTAAATAAACCGAGCGCAAATTAAAAAAGAGAGAACAAAAAAGAGTGAATACTTTGATAGAGAGGTTTTCACAATGTTATACATTGGCAATTATCCAATGAGCGCATATCAAATTGATAATTACTTAAAGGCATTAGAGATAATGAAGAGAAATGATAGATTAGATATGAACAAATACAAAGAAAAAATAGACAATAACAAATATGAAAAGGACAAGGGCGCAAGCGCGCAGAGTAATTAAATAAATATGCTGATTTAATGTTGTTTTATAATTCAGATATTACGTTTCAAAAGTGATTGAATAAATAATCCTAACACAAAATTTAGCGCCATACTTTGCGCGCACAATCGCAATTTACGCGACTTTTTCGCTTATGACGTAATTCCTATATATACTGAAAAAGTCGCGTAAAATTAAAACCATAACCACACGCGCGCACAATACCTTTCTCTTACTTTCTGGGATAGGTAATACAAAAAAACAAAGAGGTGAATTGAATGACAAAGCTATTTTATTGTTATAGTCCAAAGCTGAAAGATAGATTTATTGAAATGGGTGTTGAGTGCTTAGGCACAGGAATAAACCCAAACACATATAGAAAGTATTGGTTGTTTTTGAAAACAGACAACACAAAAGCAATTCTTCAAGAATGGAATATAAGCAAAGACAATAATTAATTATGGAAGTGAGTGATAATTGAAAGATAAAATATATCTAAACGATATATTAACCGATGATTTAAAAGATATGTATGATTTTGAAGAAGTTGCCGAAGATGGCGCGCGTGTAGTCGTGCGCGCCCCTGTTGGCGCTGGCAAAAATTATTTTTCACTTCATGGGTTAATCGATATAAGCAATAAAAATAAGCGCAAGCCTGACTATAACAAGAAGATATTTATTACAAGCCGTAGCGCTACTACAGAGCAATTCGGCAAAGACTTAAAAAAGACAATAATAGAAGAAAAACTTGATATGAAGTGCGCGCGCATAGGGCGCAATGTGGGTTTTGGTTCTATTAACTTTGAGTGTGAGTGCGCTAAATGGCAAGATGCTGATTATATATACGGACATAAATGGGATTTAGAAAACAATCTTGAAGAAATAATTGAGATGGAAAAGGAAGGGCGCTTTTCATTTATCATCATAGATGAAATACATAGTGCGAGTAGTGATGATTTCACAACCGCTTCAAGCGCAATCTATGACTTGCTTTGTGATTTGAAATACGATACAGGCGCGCTTTTATTGAGCGCTTGCCCTGATAGAGTGAGCGCGCGCAAATTTCCTGATTATGAAGCGCTTGATTATAACGGCATATGCTATAAGGTTGAACCAAAGAAAATATCAGTATGTCATTATAATTCAGCTTATGCGCTCGCGCGCAAGGCAAGTGAAAACAATAAAATACTTTACTTTGTGGATAGTAAGAAAAAAGCATACATAAAAGAAAAAGAATTGCGCGCCCTTGGGGTTAGAGCTAACGCAATTACAAGTGAACCGAGCGCGCGCAAAGAAGTATATGATAGCAATATTGAAATTCAAGAATGTGCGCGCATATCCAAAGAAGTAATGAATGATTTGCTTAATGGTGAGCGCTTTTCTGAGGAAGTTGATATTATTATTTCAACTTCAAAGCTGCGCGAGGGCATCAATATAAAGGACAAGCGCTGTAAAATGATAATAACGGAATTGCGCGATAGCGTAAGCCTAATTCAATGTGTAGGAAGGGTGAGATTTGGAGTGGATGAATTAGTGATTGTTGATGGATTAAAGCAATTTGTTGATACGGAATATACAGATAAAATTAAGATAGCAAAAGAATTGATTAAGATTGAAAATGAAGTTATAAAGGCGCGCTTAAAGGCATTAGAAGAAGCTGAAAATAACGATAATAAAGAAGTGCTTGAATCATTTAAGCAAATATTTAATGATTATATTAAGGCGATACAATCGCAATTTAGTGGATTAATATATTATTCAATAAGGGCGCGCGCGCTTAAAGTCAATGACTTCTTCTATTATGAGCAACAACAAAGATGGAAGGATTTCAAAGATTATAAGGAAGATAATCTTGAATATTTAAAGCGCGTATTGGGTAGAGATGATATTACTTTTGACAACAACCGCGCGCACTATAATGAAATGATGGCTATTATTGCGCCCTTTATAGGCAAGAAGTTTACAAGCGCCGAGCGCAAAGAACTATTAGTGCAAATGAACGCGCGCCTACCACAAAATAAACAAGTTGATAGAAAGATTGATACAATTATTGCGCCTATGGGGTATACCTGTTTCATGTTGCCTGATAGAAAACACTATACTATTGAAGCTATAACAATCGAAAATCAATAAGTTAACAAATTGTCATTTTGGGCGACATTTTCACTCATGACGTATTTCCTATAATAAGTGAAAAAGTCGCTTAAAATTGTCGCATAGGCGCGCGCATGAGTGAAAAAGTCGCGCACACATATATAATCTTCTTCTACTCTTTGGGATTGTTGAAAGACTTTAGTATGTGGTTGTTATGTTATTCCGTTATTGATATAATGAGAATCAATTAAATGGTAGAATAGAATGTAATTGTCAAGTGGAGGGTGTTTTATGTTTGGCTTATCATCTGGTAAAACATTGGAGAAAGCAATATTGAGAGCTTCCAAAAACTATTTAAACGATTTTCTAAAAGATGTAGATGAAAATGCTGAAATGGCAAATAATTCGCCTAAAGACGAATCAGACAAGATGATTATGAAAGTCAGAAGGGATTATTTTGATTTAGTATCGAATAGTGTGATAAATACATTGAGTGAGAGTTCCGTAAATATTGCTACTAGAATTAGATTAGCACTTATGTCGCCGTCAATGACTGGTTATGATTTTATTGATATAGAAGAGATGAACGCTGGTTCATTATACGCAATTTGTTATTTTGCTATAAATAATAAGAAAGCAAAGCTATTTGATTTACAAAGGATTAATCAACTTCAAGAAGATATGATGAATAAAGCATTAGGTGTATAGTCAATGCAGAGGGGTGCGTTTAATGAAAGAACTATTTAATAAAAGCATAATTGGAGTTGCTTCATCTGTAATTAGCACGTTAATTATATATCTGTTAACATTGATTTCAAATAATATAAAACAATTTTTAATTGCCAAGACATTTAGCAATTATCTTGTGATTATTCTATTCATAATATTAGTATCAGTAATAGTTAACCTAATTTTTCTGCTTAAACGCAAGAACAAAATAATAACAGAAAAGACGACTAAGATTAAGGAGTATGAAGATATAGCTGAAAACTACGCAAAGAAGAAGGGATATAAGCTATATAAGAATTTTGCTTACTATAAACCAGATGAAGATAAAAACACACTTTATTGTAAGCCTTGTATGGATGATAGAAGACTAGAGAGAGAATTACAAAAATCAGGCACAAATTATACTTGTAGTTCCTGCCATAATATAGCGATTGATATAGAGGAACATAACAGAATACGCAAAGAAGCTGAGCAAAAAAGACGAGAAACAAAATATGGTTTACTATAATGACACACCTTATTATAACGAGAGAAAAAGAGTGGTTTTATGTATTATAAAACAATTGACATAGCATTAAATGAGTGTCCAGAGAAACTATATAAAAAAGTAAGCATAATACTGATTAAAGATAAAAAAACAAAAATTGCGCGCATTATTAAAATGGACGAATTTGATGATAATTATCAGTTCTTAAATTCAGTCTATAAGGCTTATCTTTATTCTGATGATGGAACATATAGTATTATAAAACATTCTGAGGAAGATTTAGATACAAGTTTTATATTAAAGAGGGATTTAAAAATTATCATTGATTTAGAAATGAATAAACAAAAGAACTTACTTACATAAAGGAATACTATATGAGTATTGAATACTTTGTAGACACGATATTGCCGATAATAAGTGCATCACTGTTTATTTGTGCATCATTAGCAGGAGTATATAAATATATCAGAAGCAAGAACACGCAATATTATGAAAAGATGCTTAGCGAATTATATGCGCCGTTATATCAATTTCTGGTTAGACAAAAGACTATAGTGACTTTAGCGCCAAGTTTATATAATGAACACTTTGCAATTCTATGTGATTTATATGTAAAAACAGAAATTGACGGTGAAATTTCAAAACTTGATATAGCAAATCTAAGTCATGACGAATTTATTAATGTCCGTAAAAATACAAATATAGCTATAGCACCAAGCAGATTATTAATTTTGATGAACGAATATGAAGCTATTTTAGCTCTGAGAAATATAAAAGATAGATACAAATCGTTTCGAGTTGATGCTGAAATATATAAGCCAAGACGGCGTGATATAGAAGAGAAACTATTAACCGAAATCATAGTAGGTTATCTGAAATATATAATGTTATATAAATATAGTTTTATTACAAGACGTTTTCACAAAAAGCGCGAATGTGAATCCATTGAAAATACTGCCTACTAAGTATATCCGTTTTAAATCAGGCGCAACAAAACGCAAATAATCTATAAAATCGTGTAAACAATACTTGAAAATCGTGTGCCAATCTGTTATTATACAATCGTGTTTAGTGATTAATCAATTTAGATAACTAAAGCGCAATAAATATAGTAATAGCAATGGCTAGCGCCGATATATGAAGTGTACACGATTGGAAATCGTGTAGCGGTCAAAAGCGTCTCGAGGGTTCGAATCTCTACTTCTCTGCCAACAAAAATGTCTTGGAAACGCAACGTTTCCAAGACATTTTTTAGTTGGCTTATGAAGCAGGAGAGCCGACCTCTGCTTTACAGATTTTGTTTGACATAGCTCAGTAGGATTTGATAAAATTCCAATATCAGTAATTATTTGTGATCTGGTATGTATGGTGGGGAGTAATGGATAATATGAAGGATAAAAGCAGTGACAAAGGTGTTTTGATGACATCGCTTGATTATTTTTTCAAACATCCTGTCACCTTCGTACCTATATCGATTTGCTGGGTTTTCGTCGCTTTTATTGGTATATATGTCAGATATTTTTGTGGCTGGGATCATTTCAGCACAGCGTTGAAATTTCTGGTAATATACCTCGAAATCATTGCCTTTGCTTTTATAATCAGTATTTCGGGGCTTGTTTTGCTTGAACTGATGGAGCAGTATGAAAATCGTGGAAGAGCCAGTATATTTAAAGCATTTTATGACTGCGTGACGAAAGACCTCATAAGAGCCCTGCCAACGATCATCATATGGTCACTCCTATGGTTTATTATTGAGGTTATTGATCTACTCATTACTTACATGTTCAGAAAGATTAAACACAACAGCTATGATGAACCCCGACGATATGAGGATCGGTTTTCCTTGGAGAATGCAGCGCTGACGCTTTCAGGCATGGAAGCGCAAGACGGGAATTATTACGCCCCTTCATCTTTGCGCATGATGATCAAATTGTTTAAAAAAGGACTGCGAATGGTGGCGTTCATCGTATTGGCCGCCATAGCATGGGAAAAGATTAAGCCTGTAACAGCAATGAAAAAGGGACTGGCCGCTTTAAATGCAGGTTATTCAGAATTTGTGAAATCATTCGGCTTAACCTGGGGTTTTCAGGCGTCCTTGATGATTCCGTTGTTATTTGTTCTTTTACCTACTATGCTTGGTGCTTCATTCCCGGATCTGTTGTGGATTGTCATCATCATCTACATTGGATTTGCTCAGAGCCTTGGAATGCTGGTGGAGCAGCTTTCTATGGCGCACCTTTATTTGTGGTTCAAGACCTTTGAAAATGAGAAGAAAGAACAAAAAGCGGCTTATGATACCGGGCTTTCGCTCATGGACGCTATCAGAGAGTCTGCATTTTTTAAAGCGTCCAATGAATTTGACCCCTCAGAATAAATCGCCCAGGTAATAAGAGAACCTAAGCCGACTCCTTAATAATGTAGCCAAAAGCTGAGGCGACCCTTCACTCGGTCGTCTCAGTTTTCTATTATTTCAAGCGGGGCATGGTGCCGGCGGCGCCTTCAAGACCGAGCGCTATATCATCGCGGTCGCCAGCGAGTTTTGAGGGGGTTATCTCAAAAACACGGTCAACGGTTGTGTAATCGCTGTAGCCCAATCTCGCTAAGGGTTTAATGGCCAGAATATTTATTTTTCCGTCCTCAGTGATGAATTCGTCCTTGATATGGACGCCGACAACTCTGCCAATTATCACATCTGCGGTTCCAACGCGGCCGTTGCCGGGCAGCCGGATGGTTTGAAAATATTTGCATTCGAACTGAATCGGAGAAGCGGCAACACGCCAGGGCTTTACAAGTACCGACGGCGCTTTTTCAAGCCCGGCGATCTCAAATTCGTCCACATTCGGCGGAAATTCTGCGGCGGTGGCATTCATTGCTTCACGTAGGTCGTAGGTGACCATGTTGTAGACGAATTCACCTGTCTGTTCAATATTATCGGTGGTATCCTTCCGATTTTGCAGATGCCCCTGGTTAATAGAGACAGCCACATAGGGCGGGTCAAAAGATAGGTTCGTAAATTGGCTGTATGGGGCCAGATTGGGCACCCCGTCGAGACTGAGGGTCGATAACCAACCGATTGCACGCGGAACCACGCAGGACTTAAAAGGCGGACGTGCCATACCATGATCGTTTTTATCTGGTTCGTAGAACACTATAGCGGCCTCCGTTCAAAATATATAAGTTGTGATGACTTTATAATGTTAACATACAATTCGGAAAAACAACACCCTGGTGCCGCTGCGGTTTGTCTATACCGATGCCTATACACAGCAGAAAATCCGCTTATTAGTGTATATTGAATTGTATAAATCAGGGGCATATAATAAAAATTGTGAATAGGTTTCCTAATCAGGTTTGATCGATCATATTCCTCGAGATAATAAAAGGGGGTATTATTAATGAAATCCTTATTGGTAGAAAGAACTATAAAAGTACCTTTGGATAAAGTTTGGGCGGCCGTCGATTTTACGAAGGCCCAAGGTCCGTACCCTGTCGTTATGGTGAAGGACGGCGATCCATCTCGAAATGGGGTGGGTAGTCAGCGCATTATAACGTTTGGAAAGCGCAGGGTGGTCGAGAGCCTTGAGAGTATCGACCCGCCGCATTCGTATACCTACGCGATTATTTCCGGTTCGCCGGTCAAGTATTATTTGGGTAAGGCGGAGTTCGTTTCAAAAGGAGAATTTACAGAAATCAGGTGGTCAGGGGAATTCACGCCCAAGATACCTGGTATTGGTTGGATTATTATAAAAACAACAAAGAAAATCGTTAATACCTTAATTGACGACATTGAAAAAACAACGAAACAATAACTTAGGGACTATTCGTAAAACAAAAATAAGGCGGTATTTATAAAATGGGTCAAATAATTGTAGACGAAAAAAAATGTACGAAATGCAGCATATGCCAGCAAGTGTGTCCAGCGGCTATTATTGAACCGGCGAGGGGCGCATCTTTCCCGAATATTCCTCAGGAGAAGGTCAGCTCGTGTATTGAGTGTGGACACTGTGAGGTGTTTTGCCCCACGGAGGCTCTTACTCATACTTATGACATCGCAACCGGGGAGAATTCAGTCTATGGAAACCCCGGCATTACAGCAGAACAGATTGAAATGTATATTAAGAGCAGAAGGTCAGTCAGAAATTTTTCTGATAGACTTGTCGAAAAAGAAAAAATAGAAAAAATAATGGATATCGTCAGATATGCGCCCACCGCGGTGAATATCCAGCAAGTAAAATGGATTGTTGTGCATGATGCGGACGAAACAAAGAAATTGGCGAAGCTGTCGATTGATTGGATGAAAAACCTTGTGGAAACCAATTCGCCGATGGCAGAAATGCTCAACAGCGGGAAAGCCATAAACGCGTGGGAAAATGGGGGAGACACTATTTTCAGAAAAGCACCGCATCTTGCTGTGGCTTATGCCCCCAACGAGAATCCCTTTGCGGAAAAGGATGCGATGATTGCGCTGTCGTATTTTGATTTGACGCTTCCGGGGTTCAACCTGGGGGGCTTTTGGGCAGGATATTTTAAATTTGCATCCGACGCGTGGGAGCCAATTCGAAAGGAACTTGGGATTCCCGACGACCATCATGTTGTCTATGCAATTGCATTCGGATATCAAAAATTCCATGTATCCGGAATTCCAAAGAGAAAACCATCGGACATCCTATGGAAATAGTCGCAGCAAAAGAGCCTTTATGCAATAACCGAGGCGACGACTTGAAAAAGCTTACATTGCTACTTTTTCAAGGATTTTTGCGATTTCCTTTGGCTTGAGCACCTTGCCGAACGATACGACCTTTTCGTCGACGACAAGACCCGGCGTGGACATGATCCCGTAAGAAGCGATGTCGGCGTAATCCGTTACCTTCACGATGTCAGCATGTATGCCGAGCTCTGTCAGCGCCGCCTTCGTGTTTTCCGCGAGAGTGACGCAGTTCTTGCAGCCCGAACCTAAAATCTTGATTGTCATAAAAAATTCCTCCAAATATTAAAATCCTAAATAAAACATATAAAAGCCGATCAGTAAAATTAAAGCGCCCATGATAATCTTCAACACGGTACTTGCTTTGCCATATTTATCACTGGCAGAGAGCTTTTGAACAAACCCAATGGATGTTCCGGCGACGACGGCCAGAATGCCATGTCCGACGGAATACAGCAGGAACAACAGTATTCCCCAGAGGATGCTGCCTTTGCCGGCAACAATGGCTAAAAGCGCTATGAGTACCGGTGTTGCGCATGGAGATGAAAATATACCGCCGAGAATTCCGGCGACGAATGCGCCGATAAAGCCTTTCTTATTGGTCTTAGATATCAGGTAACTTGAGGGGATGATTTCAAATATGCCCCAGGTCTGCAAAGCCATCAATACCATAAGGATACCAAGAATAATATACCACCACGACGCCGAAGTACCAATGAGCTTACCGGCAAGTGAGGCGATAACCCCCTAATACTGTAAATGTGACAGCGGCTCCCGCGGCGAAAGTGACAGAAAGCCAAAACGCTTTTTTTGTATCCCGCTGACCGGTACCGCCAACATAACCCACGACAAGCGGTATGCTGGAGAGGGCGCATGGCGTAAAGGATGTAAGGATACCGGCAGCAAGTGCCAGTACAGGGGCCAGCCATCCGCTTTGTGTTATCATTCGGGATAAGTTCTCGAGTATTTCAGTCATTCCGGTACTCCCATATCAGACAGGATCAGGCGCATTTGAGCTTCTGTCAGGCCGCCCTGATGCACAGTAAAGGCGTGTTCTCCGGTATCCTTAAGGCTGTACATGGCAAACTCGATGCCGATGTCGTCGCTCGGTACATATGGCGTTTTGTCGGCGTTGATAAAGACCTGCGTCGGAATCACTTGTATCGGAAAGCCATTGGCTGCATCTTCGTGCTTCCATACATCAACAAACTTGACGATGGCTTTGCCCTGCATTTCCGCGTTCATTTTCTGGAGAACAGGAGCCATCTCTTTGCAGGGAATACACGAGTCAGAGCCGAAGTCAATGATAAGGGGCAGACCGTATGCTGTCAGTACGTCGAGATCAACGGAATCCGTCTCTAAAACAAAATCCTCTTCGTTCTCAGGCGATACAAGACCGGCCCCGCTTTTTCCCTCAGGGAGGATCACGTTCCCTTCCGACCCGTTATCGGCATTTTTAACCAGCCAAATGCCTGCGACGACAAGCACAACACACACCGGTATGATGATTCTGAGCCGCGTCTTTTTATCCATCAGCTGCAGTTACCTCCGCAAGAGCATTCGGCACTGCCAACCGCATTATCGCCGACATAGCTGATCGCTCCGTTCGGGCAGAGATTGCCGCACCCATGGCAGCCTTGTATACAGCCCTCTGGATGTACGACAACAGGCGTCGGAGCCTTGCTTTGATTATAGACGCCATGCTTGCATTTGTTTGTACATATACCGCACTCTGCGCACTTTTCATAATCAATGACAGGATACCAAGTTTTTGACATGATTTATTTCACTCCATTTGCTTATTATTTACAACCAACATGCCGGACATATATCCAAACAATCAGGGACAGCTGACTATGCCCTCGGACCACAGGCATGCGCCGCAGGTGGGCTGATGGTTGCCAAGACAATCCTGACAATTATCGTCCCGGTTCTCACATCCTCCGCATTGAATACACGGAGAAAACTCGAAATTCCTGACACGGCTTCTGAAAGCAACGTATTCCTTCGAATGCCAGATTTCATCAAGGCCTTGGTTATGCATGTCTCCGAACGCGTGGTGATAAATCGTTCTTGTATTGCCGTCGAGATAAGTAGCGCCGCTGTGCAGCAAAGCCATGCAGGGACTGACGTCTCCGTCGTGGCGGACAAACGTGTTGCCTTCCTCAATAAACCGGCAGTATCTTCTCCTGCGAAAAACCGGCTGTCCGCCGAGCACAATGCCGCAGTTCGCGCCAAGCAGGGTCGTAAAGACCTCGCTCACACCGGCCATATGGAAATCCATAAATGGGATGCTGAGCTCCGGATATCTGCTGTGGGCGTTTGGGGCATGAAGCTCAAGGCTGACGGTGCGGTCATATAGACTCTCATTTATCGATTCTCTGTCAGTCGGAATAACATTTGATACATTCACTTTAGAGACATTGTTTTCATAAGCAAACTGAACAAGCCTGCCCATCTGGTTTATATTGCTTTTCATAGCGACGAAGGCGATACCGAGCTGTGCGTCACTTTCTCTTTTCTGGCGCTCGGAATTAAACAGTCGTATGTTGTTTTTGATCAGTGAGAAATTGCTGTGCTGGCGTATGCTCTCATAACCCTCTGTTTCAAAAGAATCGATGGATACCCAAAGCCTGCTTAAACCGGCATCAAGAAGCTTTACAGACATATCCGGCGTGAGCAGCGTTCCGTTCGTCAGAAGCTCAACGCGCTTACCTTTGTCGGAAGCACTTTTAACCATGTAGATGATATCGGCATGATGCAAGGGCTCACCCATTCCGCCGAAAAACACGGTGTCAACGCTTTCGGGCATGGTGGTCATTATGCTGTCGAATACCGATACATCCATATCTGCAAAAGCCTCGTCAAACCATGTATTCCTGAAACACATGGTGCATGCGAGGTTGCATTTTGATGTCGGTTCAATATAAAGCTTTTTTAGTTCGTCGGTCTTCTTTTCGTTTTCCCAGTTCGATGACGACCGAAGTCTTTTGCTACTCTCGATGTCGTGGTCAAACGTAGCCTCATCCACACTGCAGGGGTCAAATTGTACCATTATATTTTCTCCTAAATCAGAAGATATCCGAGTGCATTGAACGCGTAGCCGATAATGATGATACCAACAGTAACAATTACAGCGAAAATAGCCAGCAGCTTTGCCTTTACAACCTTCTTCAGAAGGATCATCGAGGGGAGGGACAGCGCGGTAACGGCCATCATAAACGACAGTGCCGTACCCAGACCGACGCCCTTGCCCACAAGTGCTTCAGCGATCGGCAGGGTGCCAAAGATATCAGCATACATCGGCACACCGACGATTGTCGCGAGCAGCACGCTATACCATTTGTCCTGGCCAAGAATTGCCGCAATAATGTCCTCAGGTATCCAGTTGTGTATCGCCGCGCCGATGCCGACGCCGAGCAGGATGTAGAGCCAAACCTTCTTAATGATGCTGAGGACCTGATCCCTGGCAAATTCAAGCCGATCGCGTTTGGTGAGCGCCGTCTGCTCCAGCTCGTTCATTTTATTATTGTAGACAAACGGTTCGACATACTTTTCCAGCTTTGCCTTTCCGATAATCGACCCGCTGAGCACAGCGAGGATGACACCGACGACGACATAAGCAATGGCGATTTTCCAGTTGAAAATACTCGCGAGCAGTAAAACCGATGCCAAATCAACAAGCGGTGATGAGATCAGAAAGGAAAACGTCACGCTGATCGGGAGCCCTGCATTTGTAAAACCTATAAACAATGGTATCGAGGAACAGGAGCAAAAAGGCGTGACGGTGCCAAGCAGCGCGCCAAGAAAATTTGCACCTATTCCATGGTGTTTGCCTAGAATTTTCTTCGTGCGCTCCGGTGGGAAGTAGCTCTGTATATAAGAAATAACAAAGATAAGAACCGAAAGCAAGATGAAGATTTTTATCACATCATAAATAAAAAAATGAATGCTTCCGCCTAGCCGGGTACTGATGTCAAGACGAAAAACGCCCTCAACAAGCAACCGGATCAAGTCGGAAAGCCACTGCATCTTCAGTAACTGATTGTTCAAAAACTCAAAAATAAACACAAGCCATCTCCTTATAAATACCGCAAATTACTCTGACACAACAATGCTTTGACATATATTTTTGATATATTTGCAGGCAGACTCGAATTCGGTTTTGTTGAGCGTGTACCGCATCCATGCGCCTTCTCGTCTGCCGGTCACAAGGCCGCAATCAGACAGAATCTTCATGTGATACGACAACGTCGGCTGCGTAAACTCAAAATTCTCCTGTATTTTACAGGCACAAAGCTCTCCGCCAATCAGCATCTCAACAATCTTGAGTCGTGTCTCATCCGCCAAAGCTTTAAACTTCTTCACCTGAGACGCATATATTACATCCATTTTTCCACCACTCTCATAGACGATCATCTATAACATAGAATTATTTCTATATCCATTATATGCAACAACATAGAGAATTGTCAATATATATTTTCAGTATAGACAAACGAGTAACATACCACTAAAAGCAAAAGCACCCCGAAATCAGGGTGCTAGTTGCATTACTACAGTCAGGAGGTAATGCGCTTCCTCCTGTTTAATTATTTCAGCAGCGGACATTTGCAGCGGAAGCAATAGTCGTCGCTGATATCGCAAAGCGTAGCGCAGGCGTTGCAGGGGATGATATTATCTCCTAGCTTGTCATATTTCTCATAGGAGTTCAGCCCCGCATGGTGACGCACCCGGTCGCCGATGCGATAATAGTTATAGAGGGTGTCGTCGTTCTTTGCCCTGAGGACATACCGCTTTCCCTTGTCGCTGCGAATGACTACAGAATATTCCAGATAATCATCGTAACGGACGTCACCGTCTCCATAGGTTTGTTTTTGAGTCTTCTTTTTGATATTTTTGTCCTCCACCGCACCGTCCCAGGTCTTGCTTCGACGTCTGCCCAATATTTGAAACAGGGCGATCAGTAAAAACATGCCGCCGATGCCGAACCCGATTAACAGCGCTTCGAGATTTTCCATCTCCGCGCTGGTCTCTCCGGCGATATAGAACCCAACCACAGCGGCGACAGCCAGAATGATGGAGAATATCGCCGACCAGAGGTTGGTGTTCTTAAGATATCTGGCAAAGGCCGGATCGTTGATCTTCGGCGAGAAGCCGCGCAGATTAACGGTCGGCGGCGCGTTCTGCGGCGGCTGGGTTAACCCGCTTCCGCAGGCGGGGCAGAATCTGGCATTTTCCATTAAGGGCGTTCCACAATTCGCACAATACATAACTGTTCCTCTTTTATAGATATGCGGAGATTTACCTGCAACTTGCGGTTACGCCGCTTTGGTGATATCAAACGACATTACTAATGACTGAGTGTATGAATCATTTCCGCCGAGAGGAGTCTGCGTCACAGTTCCTGAAGCGATAGTCTGTATTTTTCCGTTGACGTTGACCATGCTGATGATAATCGAAAAGGATATTTTGTATTCTGCTGTTGTAGTCATGTCTCCGCCGCCATCCTCATAACCCTCGCCGGAATACTGCGTTACAGTTGTTGCAACGAAGCCCCCGGAGGTGTAATCACCCATATATCCTGCCATAGTCCGTGTCAGAGAGACATTCTTGATGTCGATAGGCATAGAGGTTGTACCGCTCATAGAAGCGCCGTAACTAGAGTCGTATTCATAGGCGGAATCAAACGTATAGTTTAACGACATGTACCCTTCTTTGTCCAGCGTTATGGTCATTTCGGGATTCGAAAACGAACCCGTCACACCGTATGCATCCATCGTGTTATTTGGACAGACCAGCGTTCCCTTGTATGTCCCCCAGAAGGCGGCATAATTGCCCTCCGGAATCGTATTTTCAGGTCCTTCAGATGCTTCGCTCCCCGGTTGTACATTAGCACCGGCCGGCACAGACGGCGACGGCGACGGAACACCGAGCACATTTTCAGGTGCGTAGGGCGCAAAGGCGTCTCCCACGTCCTCGTCCACAAGCTTGACAATCTTGTACGTGTTGCCGACCAATTCCCAGCCCCAGACTGCATCGTCGGCGGCACTAATAATAGCGGCAAACGTGGGGTCTGTCACAGCAGTTCCGGCCTTGACGATCAGAAAGGGTATAACGCCCTTTCCCGTGACCATGGATGCCGCTTTGCCAATAGGACCGGCAAAGGTAAAGGTGGCGGTGACAAATTTAAGGTATTGCATTCTTCTCGCCGCCGCGCGCTCAGCGTCTGAACGGGATGGGTCGTCGGCGATTTTTTTATACTGGATGAATTCCAGCGTATTCTTAACGGTGCTAAGACCAGGTAAGCAGTCACCGATGAAACCCCCAACAGCCTCGAACGCCTCGTTTGTGCCCGGCTTTGCCGCACAGTAAAAGTTGCCGGTGTCCGTATCGAAGTATATCTTCGTGTTTTCATTCAGCTGCCCGTTGCGCATAAATTTCTCGAGTGCCGCGTTATACTCCTCGGCCGTGTACTGGTTCTTCGGGTAATTGCCTGACGCCAGCTCCTCGTCCTCGTTAAACGCGAGCGCGCTGCCGAACTGCCCCAGCAGGGCGACAACAAGAAGCATAGACAGTACGGAGCGGGCGTATCTGACGCCGCCGCCGACAACAGCGGAAGCAGCACCGGCCGGCAGGCCGAGAGCGGGCGCCGCTTTGTCATAACAGTGGTTCATAACATAACCGAGGTATGAGAGCGCGAGGGCGGTCAGAAACGCGCTGTAAATATACGCCATCCAAAGCGGCAGCAGATCAATAAAGAACGCGAGAAAGACAACAGGAATAAGGCAAACAAGACAAGCGACATATCGCCCGAACCCTGCGCTGATTAGAAGCTTGACAGACTGACCGTCAAGCGCTTCGCGGATGCTGCGTCCTCTTGAGAGCACAGCCAGGGCCATCGGCATTAGAACGAGTGCCGACACCGCGAGAAACAGCGTCATGCCCAATAATATGTACAGCAGCCAGTCGGGTCCGATCATGAGCATCGCCCCCAGGATGTGGGCCAGCAGATACAAGGCAATTGAAGGGGCGAGCAGCATCAGTGTGACGAGAAACATTTTTAGAGACAGCATGACCAATCGGCCAAGCCCGCCGCTGCGGAGCGTTGGACTGTCCGAATAAGCAATGGCGGGCACCAGGAGTTGTACAAAGGGTATCAATGCCAATGCGAAAGAAATGATGAATGGTATAAATCCCTTCCGGGTAAAAGGCCTGATGTAACCGCAGAAAATATGGTTCATTTTTCAAAGCACCACCTTATCGGATTGGAGATAGCTCAAAGCGCATTTCGGAGGTGAGCGATTCGCCGTCCTTATTCTCTGCCGTCACAATTGATATGACATAAATACTGCCGTCTGTCAGGAAATACGCTTTATCCGCTATATAATACTGCAGCCCCATTTCGTCGTCAGTATCGCTTTCTTCATAAACGGCGAAACCATCTTCCAAGTCAATATCAAAATAGTAGTAGGTATAAAAGCTTCCGTCGTCATTTTCGGAATAAATTTCAGAGGAGAATGCGCGCACACAATCGTCAACCTCAGCCGTGCATTTATAGGAATTACCATCATAATTCGCAGTGATATCAGCAAAGGAGCTGTCCCCGGTAAGCTCGGTCATCATGTCTAAATTCTCGCTCCTAAATGAAACGGTTCCGCTGTAGCTACCGGCATAATCCTCCGGAACTGCGCGCACATTAATTTGATCGAGGACGGCTGCGGGAGGCTCGCCGAAAGGGGCACCGGAGCTTGATTCATTTGAGCCTGATTCGTCGGAGTCGTGTTCGTCGTCAACTGATGTCTGCTCTGGACCGGTAGAAATGGAGGATTGTGGACCTTCTTCAAGGCTCAGGAGCGAAAAATCCTCTTTTGAGGGCAAGATAAAAGTCAATACGGCGAGGATGAATACGACAGCCAGCGCAAACACACCGATTATAAGTCCGGTTGCCTTTACGGTTGTTACCCGCGGCGCGCCGTAGCTTGGCTGTGGGCCGGCTTGGTAAGGCTGTTGATAAGCCTGTGTTGCAGGGTTGTAAGGCGGCGGATAGCTCGGTGTTGCAGCTTGGTAGGGCGGCGGATTGCTCGGCGCTGCTGATTGATACGGCGACTGATATGTTCTCGGCGGCTCCTGTACATTAACGCGTTGACTCGCTCCGCAGACAGGGCAAAATGAATTTTCGGCAGGGATTTGTTTGCCGCATTGGCTGCAAAATTGAGGTGTCATTTTCAAATCTCCGTTCTTCAGATCTTCTCAAGCACCTTGTCGCAAACATAGATGATTGAATTTTATTACCTTATAATAATCGTATCATGCTGCAAGAAAAAAGAATATCACCCGATTAGGTGATATTCATCGTATAGTTCGTTTTAAACGCTTGCGCTATTCCTGATTCATCATCAGGATATAGGCGAGCTCCGTCCGGTTGCTCGCTCCGGCCTTTCGGTAGATGCTCCGGATGTGGGTTTTTATTGTGTTTTCGGATAGACTTATGGCGTCCGCCAACTGCGCGTTATTTTTCCCCTGAATAATCCCGTCGATTATGTCCGCTTCGCGCTTTGTAAACTTAAACTTATAGTCGGCCAGAGCCTGCTCTCCGTCTTCGAATTCCATGGCAACGAAAAACTTTTCGCCTTTATGGTCTCTGCTGTTCTTATAAAGCAAAATATCCGCATGCAGTTTCCCGCTGGCGGTTTTGAAAGCTCCCGTCCTTTGCGGAGCCGGGTCACCAGCTTTTTCATCAGACAGCAGGTCCTCGCACAGCTCCTTAACGTGGTACAGAACACTGGAACCGAAAACAGTGGGAATTCTCAGCATTTCGAGCCCGGTTACATTGCCCGAGCTAAGGCTCAGTTCCTTGTCCAGAAGACACAGCCCTTTTTTTGCCATCCGCCCACTCTCGGTTTCCAGATGATGCACCGCCGCAACAGTATGGATGACGTGAAATACCGTGGAGATATGGGGCTGCAAAAGCCGAAGGATAAACATATCCTCCTCGGTGAAATCCGGCTTATCCTTGCCTCTGTGCAGATAGATTTCACCCATGAACTGTCCTTTATAAATGATACGGACGCATGCAACGTGAAAATCATCCTGTGCGGCTAGAAAGATGCTTCTCGGTTCGTCCCCGATTGCTACCGCGCCTTGTCTGTAATCGAGTGCCTTGTAGACCACGGCTTCGCCGCCGCTATCTTCCTCGTCTTTCTGCTTTAAGTATTCTTCTCTTTCCGGGAACTGTTGTCTTTGGTAATGCCGTTCCACACTTCCGCTTGTATAAGGCTTGAAATAACTGCAGTCCTTGCTGATGCCGCAATAGAACATACCGCTGTCGTACCCTATCAGCTCATGCAGCTTTACAATAGCAAGCTTTAGGAATTCGGTAAAGGAAAAGCATTCATAAGCGCTGTTTATCAAGCGATTCAGCTTTATCAGCTTCTGATTCTCCATATAAACTCCTTCCTCACGAACAGTATGTTATACAACAGTTTTCGACGGCTTGAACGTGCGCCTAAACGGGACGGAAGGGGTTCGGCTTGAGTGCGAGGCTGGCATTGTATGCGTTTTCCATGGTCTCTTTGCCGGTGACGGGATGCTTAAAGTGGAAGGGGTA
Organism: uncultured Eubacteriales bacterium; assembly: GCA_942492735.1. Lineage (GTDB taxonomy): Bacteria > Bacillota > Clostridia > Oscillospirales > Oscillospiraceae > Sporobacter. The sequence goes on along the minus strand of OW818648.1, from coordinate 678,674 downwards.
AATGTAGCCGGAGGGATATTGGGTGTCGTACTCGGCCCAAATGTCGGGGCTGAGCTGCATCTGGCTTGCCTCGTTCTGCGGCTGGTCTTCTGTCTTGGCGATTGCCGGCGTGGACGTCTTGTAGGCATAGTGCATTTGGAAGGCCAGCTTCAGGATTTTCCAGATGCCGTCTTCCTTTATGTAATCCATTTCATAAATGACGCACATATACATGGGATCGATTTTATCGCCGATCGGCGTAGAACAGACCGTCCCATAGCCATACCATCTTCCCTTGGCGAAATTTTTATCGGCACAGAGTGTAATGACTGGCGAGAGCTGCATCACCTGATGCAGAAATGTCGGCGGGGCAATTTTCATCCTTCCGAAATATCGCCGTACGCCCTCAAGGCCCAGATAGGTGCCTTCGACATAGGTGGCGGAAACGTCCGGATGATCGGCAAACAAGTCAATAATCTCCTCGGACATCCAATGCTCCAAATAGTAGCCGTAGGCGCATTGCAGCCTCTTGATAGCCTCGATATCCAGGAGCTCTTGTAATTGGCGATCCTTCTCCTCAAGCTGCTTTTGCAGTGTACTGACCGAAGATTCCAGGCTCTTAAAACGGTCTTCGAACGATTGCTCCATGCGCGTTGCCTCCTCACACAAATTATAACAATTGCGTAACCATGCCAGAATTATACAGGATTATTTTTTTGTTGTATAGGTTGTATCGTTGATATTTTATGTGGGAGGATACGCTGTAACAAAACTGTAATACAAAATTATGGAATATATATTGCAAATGACGGATATCAGGTATAGAATGGAAAAAAATTCGAAAGGAGGGCCGAAAATGAAAAAGAAAATGAGCGTCGTCCGTTTTATGCAAGCATCTGCGCATGGCATTAGTATCCGTATGTCCAATTATAAATATGTCTTCTGTGGCGGAGGTTTGCTTTCGGTCCGAACTTGACGGGATTGAAATCAATAGGAGCTGCCGCAGGATGAAACCCTGTGGTATTTTTTTGCTCATTTTTAGGGGGAGTAAATTGGAAAAGCTGGATTTGTATGCAATTAACATGCGTTGCCGCCTGGAGCCTTACAGCAGCATTATCTCGCCGTAAGGTGGCAGCAATGCCGGAGTTGGAAAGGGAAAGGATTTATTTGAAAAATGATAATTTAAAGGCAGTCCTGAGGTATACCAAGGGGTTCAGGCTGCCGATGTACGTGAGTTTTTTGCTGCTTGGTGTTGAACTGATCATATCCTTCGTGTCGCCGCTCATCATGTCGGTGACCATAGACTCGGTTCTGGGAAGCAAACCGCTCAGCACACCTTGGTATTTTTCGTGGCTCATACAAGCCCTCGGCGGGCTGGAAATCATCAAAAAGAGCATCTGGATCATGGCCGCAGCAATGATTGCCCTCCAAATAATCCTGGGCGCGATACGCTACATAAGAGCCAAATGCAATAACGTCTCCGCCGAAGGCATCGTCAAAACACTCAGGGACACACTTTATGCCCATATACAGCGGCTGCCGTTTGCCTATCATGCGAGTGCGCAGACAGGCGACATCATACAGCGTGCCACAAATGATGTGGAAACCATTCGCCTCTTCTTCAGCACAATGATACTCGAGCTTATCCGAACAATTGCAATGCTTTTCGTCGGTCTCTTCGTGATGTTCTCCCTGAATATACCGCTGACGCTGATCACGATGCTTCTGGTCGTCCCTGTCATTTTGACCTCGGTATTATTCTTTAAAAAGATCAGCAGGCTGACAAACGAGCAGGAACAGGCCGAAGGCAAGCTTTTTACGGTCATACAGGAAAATCTCACGGGCACACGCGTCGTCCGGGCTTTCGGCAGGCAGGCCTTTGAGATGGAGCGGTTTGATGAAAAGAATGAGGAGAACAGACGCTGCACAACGACGCTCATACGGTCCTTTGCAACCCTTTGGACAACGCTTGACGGGATTTGCGGCGTGGAGATCGCGGCGGTCCTGGTCGTCGGTATTTTGCTCTGTGTAAACGGGCGCTTGACGATCGGTGAATTCTCCGCCTTTACCTCGTACGTTTTCCTATTCTTTTGGCCGATCAGGGGCTTTGGGCGCGCGCTGAACCACTTCAGCCGCACGCTTGTCGCGGCGGGACGTATTGAGGAGGTTTATAACGCGAAAGAGGAAGAAGACCTCGACTGCGGACTGACACCCGACTTGAGCGGCGATATCCGCTTTGAAAACGTGTGCTTTGCCTATGACACGGTACCGGTTCTTAAAAACCTCAATATGACAATACCCGGCGGCGCCACAGTGGCGTTCCTCGGCGGCACAGGCTCGGGAAAATCGTCCATCTCTCTCCTGCTGCAACGGCTCTACGATGTGCAGGACGGCATTATTACCGTCGGGGGAGTCGATATCCGTAAGGTCAGGAAAACGCACCTCAGAAACCGCATCAGCATTGTTCTGCAGGAGCCGTTCTTATACTCCAAGAGCATCCTTCGGAATATCGGCATCAAGTTCAGGGAGCCGGTATTTGAGGAGGTCAGGGAAGCCGCTTTGAGCGCGTCCATTCATGAGGATATTGAGAGCTTTGAGGACGGTTACGAGACGGTTGTCGGTGAGCGCGGCGTCACACTCTCCGGCGGCCAGAAACAGCGCGTGGCCATAGCGAGGGCGCTGATGGGAAAGAGCGATGTGCTGATCTTTGACGATTCGCTCTCAGCGGTTGACACAAAAACCGACGCGGCTATCCGTGAAACGCTCGCCGAGCGCCGGAAGAATGTGACGACGATCATCATCTCGCACCGTATCAACACACTGATGGAAGCCGATAAGATATTTGTCATCAAGGATGGGCATGTGGTCGAACAGGGCAGCCATGACGTACTCATGCAAGAGGGCGGCATATACAGGCGGACATACGATATTCAAAATGCCAACCTGGAGGAAGGGAGTGAAGCCTTATGAGCATGATTGAAGAAAAAGACTATCAGCATCAAAAAATCAAGCCTGAAACGTGGAAGGTGATCTTCAAATTCGCTTTTAAATATAAAAAAGCGTATGCTGGCGTCATAGGGGGCAGTATGTTTGCTGGTATCATTGACCTCGCCATGTCGTTTATGACCATGTGGGCGATCGACGGCTTCATGACGCCGGGCACAACGGCGCATCTGCCGGTGTTCGTCGCCGTGATCGTTGTGATGCAGCTGCTTCTCTGCCTTTCGGTGCTCCTCATCGTTCGAAGCAGCGGGTATCTGGAAGCAAACCTGTGTGCCGACGTCAGGCGGGAGGCTTTTCACAAGCTGCAGACGATGAGCTTTTCCTACTTTGACAAAACAGCGGTTGGACATCTCATCTCAAGACTGACGAATGACATGTCAAGAATCCTGGAAATCATCTCGTGGACCGGCATCGATCTCAGCTGGAGCGTTATGGCAATCCTGTCGAGTCTGATTGCGATGTTTGCCGTCAACCTCAAGCTGGCGCTCATCATGGCGGCGTCAGTACCTCTTTTAGCCCTTGTGTCGATCTATTTCCAGAAGAAGATCCTCAAGTACCAGCGTGAATCACGGAAATTCAATAGTATGATCACCTCGGACTTCAATGAAGGCATCTCCAGCGCGCAGACAACAAAGACGCTTGTCCGTGAGGAGCTTAATAATGAGGATTTCTTCGCGCTAACCGGAAACATGAGAAAAGCCACAACGAGGGCCGCAATAATATCAGCCGTCTATCTGCCGGTTGCGTCTCTGATTGTCAGCCTGGCGATCGGCGGAATTCTGATCAAGGGGGGGCATGATGTGTTTGGCGGCCTTCTGACAGTCGGACAGCTGAACTTCTTCATCAACATCGGTATGATGATGTTCGAGCCTATCAGAAACTTTGCCGGTATCTTTGCGCAATTCCAGTCGTCACAAGCCGCTGCTGAGCGTGTTGTCGACGTTTTGACAGTGACCTCGGATATAACAGATACGCCGGATGTCACAGAAAAATATGGCGACGCGTTCAAGCCTATGAGGGAAAACTGGGAGCCGATTATCGGCGAAGTGGAGTTTAAAAACGTGTCCTTCTGTTATAAGGAGAACGAAACGGTGCTTAAGAACTTCAATCTCAAGGTCAAAGCAGGCGAAAACATCGCTTTAGTCGGCGCGACGGGCGGAGGCAAATCGACAATCGTCAACCTTGTCTGCCGGTTTTATGAGCCGAACGAGGGCGAGCTGCTCATCGACGGTGTCAATGTTAAGCGGCGCAGCCAGCTGTGGCTGCAGTCGTCCCTGGGATATGTCCTGCAGACACCGCACCTGTTCTCGGGCACAATAAGAGAAAACATCCGCTATGGCCGGCTGGACGCAACCGACGAAGAGGTAGAAGGGGCGGCGAACACGGTTGGCGCCCACGAGTTCATCATGAAGCTGGAAAAAGGCTATGACACCGAAGCCGGCGAGGGCGGAAATCTCATGTCAACCGGACAAAAGCAGCTCGTCTCCTTTGCCCGCGCAATTCTAAATGATCCGAGGATATTCGTGCTCGATGAAGCAACAAGCTCGATCGATACCGAGTCGGAAATGAAAATCGAAGCCGCTGTCGACACGCTGCTCAAAAACCGCACGAGCTTTATCATCGCCCACAGGCTCTCAACAGTCCGCAACGCCGACAGAATCTTAGTCATCGATGACGGCGAAGTGCTCGAGCAGGGGAGCCACAGACAGCTTATGCATCGCCGCGGCCGCTACTACGACCTGTACATGAACCAATTTAAAAGCGAACAATTCGCAAAATCCCTTGCAGTGATGTAATACTGGTCTTCCACAGACACAATGAGATATCAGCATATTCTGCGTTATTTGTCATTCCCGCGCAGGCGGGAATCCATTATCTCGGGGTACGTAGATTCCCGCCTGCGCGGGAATGACAGCGCGGACCATGTCGTTATCTTAATCGAATATTGTATAACACGACAAGAGCGAGTCGCCTTACGTTCCAAAAAACGTTTTGCGACACGCTCTTTTCATGCTTATAAGCAAAGTATTTCAGCAATCTCGTGCTGGACGTGCTTGGCCTCGATCTTTGTTATTTTAAAGTCCATAATATCAGAGGCGGCGTGAACAAGCTTCAAAAAATCACAATTGCCGGCGCGTTCGCCGAGGCCTAAAATCGTTGTGTCCAGAAATTTCGCCCCTGCTTTGGCGCCGAGAATCGTGTTCGCGACAGCCATACCCAGGTCGTTGTGCGCATGCAGCTCGACGTCGATGCCCGAGTAGTCGATGATTTCCTTGACGGACTGATACGTCCTGGAGGGGGAGAGAATGCCGACGGTGTCTGCAAATCTGATTCTTGAAACACCGAGGTCTTTCAACTGTTTTGCAAGGGCGGTCATAAAAGTGATATCGGCGCGAGATGCGTCCTCAAATCCGACGGTGACCTCAAACCCTTTTTCAATGGCATAGGAGACACAGCTAGAGAGGTTCTTCGTGATCCAGGTCTTGTTTTTATTTAGCTTTGAATAGATCAAAACATAAGAAACCGGTATGCTGATATGAATGATATCAGGCTCGCACAGAATGGATTTTTTAATATCCTCCAGAACAAGCCTGTTCCAAACTGAAATTTTTGAGTGCTTCCTATTTTGCATAATATTCCGGAGCGTGTCAATTTCATAAGTTCCGACAGCCGGGACGCCGGCTTCGATCTGATAAATACCGGCGCTGTCGAGGATTTGAGCAATCTCCAGCTTCTGATTTTTGCTCATGGCGATGCCGGGGCTCTGTTCCCCGTCTCTCATGGTTGTATCAACAATATGCTTTACAGGCTTCATGGCAAACCCCCGCTTTTATAACCTGTATTTCTGAGCAATTTTAAGAAACTCCTCGTCGGTCAGGCTTGACATTTTAAGTATGCTCTCATCCCGCACGTCACTGAGAATTTTGGCGATGTCAAAATCTTTTACATTGCAGCCCAGCTCGCTTAGCTTGGCTGCAATTGATTTTCGTCCGGAATGCTTGCCGACGACGAACAGTCTTTTGGTTCCCACCAGCTCGGGAAAAAACGGTTCGTACATCTGCGGCTTTTTTAGGATGCCGTCTATATGTATCCCGGACTCAACATCGAAAATTTTCCGTCCGATAACCGCTTTCCGATCAGAAAAACGCGTTGACATGATCTCCTCAGCAAGTGCGGCAATCTGCGGGAAAACGGCAAAGGAGGCGCTCGGCTTGTGACGTTTCACGACCCTCAACGCCAGCAGCACTTCCTCCAAGGATGCTTTACCGTCTATCCCCCCAAACGTTGCCACAATATCCGTGCCGCCGCTTGATATCCACTCAATAGCGGCGGCGGTTGCACAATAGCTGCTGTTTTCAGGACAAAATTCTATTTTCCCTTTTACCCTTTTTTGAATCGCCGCAAATGCACGAACAAAGTCATGGTTTAGGATATCGTCGAGACCAACTAGCCGGACATGCTCAGGCAGTTCATCTTGCACCAAAAAGCTGATCTCTTTCACATCGTTCATCTGAATTTCGAATGTCATTGCACGGGAGGACGCGAAGCCGCTTTTCCTGCAGACGAACCGGTTTACTTCGGGGTAAAAAGCAGCGTCGCTTGGGGTTGAGACGCGCAGGACAAGTTTGTCCGGTGCCGCTGGTTTAATGATGTCATATACAGCAGCCGGCATCTCAATAAAATCGGAGCCAAGGGACAGCAGCAGTTCGAAAAGCATTTTCAGCTGTTCGGGAGAGGGGTTAAAGGCCGCAACGGCGCTGAGCGTCATATCGGTGATTCTAATCATGCAGCCTTCTCCTTCCAAATGTCTATGCTATTACTAAATCTGATATTTGACAGCGATTTCGCCGCCCTCCAGGTGCTTTTCCACAATTTCTTCAACCGCGTCCAGTGTGAGCGCGCCATACCAAACGCCCTCGGGATAGACCACAGCAATCGGGCCTCTGCTGCAGATGCCGAAGCATCCCGTGTTCGTCACCATGCAGTCGGCGGTGAGATCCCGGTCTTCAATTTCCTGCATGAACTTCTCGATAATTTTAACGCTGTCCTTCTGGTGGCAGAAGCCCTTCTGTGTGCCGTTTGTCCGGCAGCTCGTACAGACAAAAATATGATTTTTCGGACTGACCATTTAACATATCTCCTTTTCTAATTGATTGGCAGACGTTTTGAGGACAGCGTCTTCAATTCTGTCGTATGTCGATATGACTTCTATGCCGAGGCTCTCGAGCTTCTTCGTCGGCGCCTCACCGGTCCGGAGCGCCAGAACGCAGCTGCAGTCTGATACGGCGGCGAGGATGGACTCCAGCGCCGGTTTTTTATCCAAGACGCTGTCGTCAAAGCCTGTGCAAGCGTCAAAGCCTGTGCAATAATTTTTCACTAGGCGCTTTTCAATGAAACGGACGGTCTTCCCGTCGGACTCGTAGATATAAAACGCAATGGCATGACCGAAATGCTGGTCGACCAGCATACCGCTTTTTGACGCGACGGCGTATTTTTTAACCTCTTTTGGAAGTGCTGCCGCTTTCGTTTTGCAAGCGCCGCTGAATTCAATGGACTGGTCGTTGTCGAGTGTTCCCACCGCGTCAGCGCGGCATTGACGGCAGTGATACATTTGGCGGAGCTCGGGCTCGCATTTCTTCCGTATCGCCATAAGCTCACGGTTAGAGACAAGCTCCAGCTGCTCGAAGGCAGAACCGGCAACCGGAATCAGCTGCATGATATTGGAGACATAGACGCCGAGCTCCTTGACCTTTTTGACGACCTCTTCAATATGGGTATCATTGATGCCCCTGAGCATGACCGTATTGACCTTGCAGATAATGCCGCGCGCCGTGAGGTACCGAAGTCCCGACAGCTGGTTGGCCAGCAGGATGGACGATGCGGCCACACCTGTGTAACGCGTCCCCATGTAGTCGATGTGCTTATAGATTTTTGCCCCGATCTCGGGGTCGACGGCGTTTACCGTGACGGTGATGTGGGAGACACCCAGGTCGATGAGCTCCTGCGCATGCAGCGGCAGCATTAAACCGTTGGTGGACAGACAGAAGGTGACCTCCGGATCAATTTCCCTGATGCGCTTGAGTGTTTCCTTTGTCTCGGCGAAATTTGCCAGTGCATCGCCCGGACCTGCGATACCGACGACGGTGAGGTTTTCAATTTTGCTTTTGGCTTCTTTATACCGCGCAACTGCTTCATCAGGTGACAGTATGCTCGTTGTAACGCCGGGGCGGCTCTCGTTGGGACAGTCGTATTTCCGGACGCAGTAGTTACACTGGATATTGCACTTGGGCGCAATGGGGAGATGAATGCGGGCGGTTTTTCCGCCGGAGCAGTTGAAGCACGGGTGGGATTCCGTCTTTTTCAGGATGTCGGGTATGCTTGGGATAACAATTTGGGGTGCCGATGGTGTATCGGGTTTTGTGTTTTTATCAAAATAGCGGTCGTATGCTTCTTCTCGGAAGCCTTCTTCTTTCTTTGCCAGGAGGTCGTTGGCAGCCTGATCGAGAATATTGAGGGAGCCGTCGTAGCAGAGTGTTTTGATCCGTTGGCCGCCGACTCTGTCGTGCACCGGGAAAGCGCAGCGCACGAGGCCAATGCCGAGCCGGTGCGCCATTCGGCGTCCGTCTGAGCTGCCAATCATGATGTTAATGCCGAGCTCCTTGGCGTGGCTCTCCAGAAGATCGAAATCACAGTCGTCAAGGATGACGGTTTTGTCGATGAAAAGCCGCTCGGCCGCGCGCTTTACTTCTTGTTCAAGTGCTGTTTTCATCGTCGGGCTGACGGAGCCTGTGGCAACCGCGACGGGAACGATACCGTTTTCACAGCACAGACGCGTCATGGAATACACAAAATCCGGCTCCCCGAATAGTGCCGCGCGTCCTTCGGCGCAGTATTTATGGTTATCAATCATAGCGTCTATGTACCGGCCGCGCTCTATGATGAGTGATGCGGGCTTCAATCCGCCAAGGGTGACGAGCTTGTCAATGAGCGCGTCTGTGTCCCGGACGCCGACCGGCAAGGCCATTTTCGTATATGGAACACCGTACTGGTCGGAAAGATATTTTGCTGGCGAAAAGCGCTCGTCGTTGAAGAGCGATAATTCAATCGTATGCCGGGCACCGCCCATTTTCGCAATATCCTCCGGCGTTGTTCCGCCGGCTTTCAGACGCTCGTACTTCTGGGCATGCACACCGTCCATATTTTCCGAGAGATCGGGCAGCAGCACATATTTGAGGCCCATGCTGTCGAGGAGACCTTTAAGCTGACGGCAGTCTGCCGGAGACAGCATCGGGGTGATAATATTGATGTATGCATTCGGCGTCAGATCCATCACGGTCTGCGAGACGATGGCCCAGAGGGTCTTATTAAAGCCCTCATACTGTGTACCGCCGTAGCCGGCAGAGGCGACATTTATGATTTTGACACCGGTGTCCGGATGCGTGTCGTGAAATTCTTTGATGATCGCCGCCACATCTTCACCAATCGTCTCAGCCAGGCATGTCGTCGAGATGCCGATGATCTGCGGATTGTAGAGCGTGATCAAGTTTTCAAGCCCCTTTATGAGATTCTCCTTGCCGCCGAAGACGGTGCCATGCTCTGTCAGTGAGGAGGAGGCGATGTCGACGGGTTCGTTGTAGTGGGTTGCCATGTGTCTTCTGATATAGGTTGCGCACCCCTGTGAGCCGTGAAGGATCGACATGCAGTTTTTAATACCGGCAAATGCGCTGACAGCCCCCATGGGCATACACATTTTGCAGGGGTTGACGTTTAAGCTGACGAGATTTTTACCCATGATGAACCCTCCTTTTCAGCGACAGTACGCCCAGACAGGGCTGTTAATTGACAGATTGACTTCCTTCGTAAAATTCCTGATGCCCTCAAACCCTGCCAGCGCGTGCTTGCGTTCGTGATTATGGTCGCAAAACGCGATGCCGAGCTTGTAGGCCAGGGGCCGCTCCTTGACGCCGCCGACGAGAATATCGGCGCCCTTGGCCAGCATGAACTCCTCGAGCTCCGATGGATTGGCATCGTCAAGAATGACCGTGTTTTCAGTTACAAGCTGCTCAATGATCTCGTAATCCTCTTCCTTGCCGGTCTGTGTTCCCACGACAACCGTTTCAATGCCCATCTCGTTAAACTGCTTGATAAGTGAGATCGCCTTGAAGCCCCCGCCGACATAAATCGCCGCCTTTTTACCACAGAATTTCGGACGGTACAGCTCGAGAAACGCTTCTGCTGCTTTAGTCTCTTCTGCCGTGAACGCCAGTGCCTTTTGCAGCGTCTTTTCATCGTTGAGGGCCTGCGCTATCCGAATCAGGGAGCTTGTGGTGTCTTCCGCGCCAAAGAAACTGACCTTGATAAACGGAATGCCCATTTCCTCTTCCATACGCGTGGCCAGATATGTTGACGAGCCGGCGCATTGCACAACATTGAGCTGAGCCGACGGAAGCCTGGTGAGGGACTCAAGGCTTGCGTCGCCGGTCGCGGTGGAGATGACATTGACCCCAATCTTTTTCAGGTAGTTTTTAATGATCCACATCTCTCCGGCGAGGTTGAAGTCGCCGAGGACGTTGATGCCTTTGACCTTTGGGAGGTCCTTATACGGTTCAATAACCTGCATGATCGCGTCGCACGCGAGCTTGTAGCCCTGAGATTTAGTGCCCGAAAAGCCCGAAGCCTTTACCGGGATGACACGGATACCGTGTTTCTCCTCGGCCTGCCGGCAGATGGCGTCGACATCGTCGCCGATGACGCCGACAATGCAGGTGCCGTAGACGAAAATAAGCTTTGCTGATTCCTTTTCCACAAGCTCGTCGATGGCACTGGCAAGCTTTTTCTCACCGCCGAAAATAACGTCCGTTTCCCGCAGGTCGGTGGAATAGCTGGTGCGGTATGTCTCCTCACCGCTCGACAGGCTTCCGCGTATATCCCACGTGTAGCTTGCGCAGCCGATCGGACCATGGATGATGTGATACGCGTCGGTGATCGGATTCAAAACAACCCGCGCCCCGCTGAACATGCACGCCCGCTGGCTCACCGCCCCTGAGACGCTCGTTTTATTGCACGCAATACCTTTGCCGTCTCCTGTGCAGCAGGAGGCCTTGTCAATGATGGAGGATTGTCTTTCTTCCAGGATGCTTTGCTTTCTGACCATTATGTGCCTCCTTATCGGCGGTGATATTCAAATAGCTTTCGTTTTTGTAGGGGGCGATGCCCACATCGCCCCGTCGTTCCAAACCATTGCAGCAGAATACGCGAGAATAAGGCTAACGGGGCGCGAATAGCTCGCTTTGCGAGCTAATGGCATCGCCCCCTACGTTTTTTATGGGAAGTCAGCTTACATGATTGTTTCGAGATCCTCGTCGGCGCAGGTCCGGTCCTGTCGATCCATGAGGGTGTTCGTGATGCGCTCCACCATCCGGATCATGCCGGAATATCCGACGAGCGGCAGATAGGAGTGGACATATCTGTCCAGAATCGGAAAACCGGCGCGCACCAGCGGGATGTCCTCTGCCTTGGCGATTGCCTTGCCATAGCTATTGCCCACGAGCAAATCAACTGGATCGTTTTTAATGAGCTGATGCAGCTCAAACAAGTCGCTATTAGCTTTGACGAATGTGTCAGTAACGCCATAACGTTCCAAAAGCGCGTTGACCTCGCGTGTGAAATCTTCCTTCGGGGTACCCGTGATCACATACTTCGGAACCATTCCCATCTCGAGACAGAGCGCCGTCAGACCCGTGACGGTATCTGGGTCACCGTAAATCGCCACTGTCTTTTGATACGTGTACTGGTTGGTGTCGAGCAGAATGTCGATGAGCTGACCGCGCTGCTCCTCAAGTTCCTTAGGTACCTCAGCGTGTGAAATCTTGGACAGCTCCATGATAAAGCGGTCTGTTGCCTCAACGCCGATCGGCAGGGGGAGAAGCGTGAAAGGCACCTTGAACTTTTTCTTGAGCAGCTCCGCAGGCTCCACACTGGTGATTTTACCAAGGGCAAGCACCTGCTCGCAGTCACCCAAACCTCGAATCTCGGGAATTGTGGTGCCGCCGTCCGGATACATTTCAAACCGTCCGGTCATCGGCGCATCCATAACGCCGCTCGTATCGGGGAACATCGTAAAGGGGACCTGCAGGAGCTTGCAGAGACTTTTGAGTTCTCGCATATCGCCTGGATTGACGAACCCTGGGAAAATAGCTGTTTTGCCGTTTGGTGTACCGGTCTTCTGTGCCAGATAGCTGATGAAACCGTTCATCATATTGAAGAAGCCGTTGATGTGCGAACCGACATAGCTCGGTGTATTTGTGTGGACAACGGTTTTCCCCTCAGGGATGTCCATATCAAGGATATAGGCGTTCAGATCGTCGCCGATTGTTTCCGACAGACAGGTTGTGTGAACGGCAATGATGTCGGGATCGTAGATGTCGAACACATTTTTTACGGCTGTTTTAATGTTGCTGCCGCCGCCGAAGACCGATGCGCCCTCCGTAAAGGAGCTGGAGGAGGCCACTGCCGGTTCTTTAAAATGGCGGGTGAGATACATTCTGTGGAACGATGCGCAGCCCTGACTGCCGTGGCTGTGCGGCATGCATTTATGGACGCCCAGCGCCGCGTACATCGCGCCGACTGGCTGGCAGGTCTTACAGGGATTGATACGGAGCGCGGCGCGCGCCTTGATGGTTTTTGGTGTTAAGTCGAGCATATTCAGACACCTCCTACTGTGCCGACAAGTGTGGATTGCGTTTTCCAGGGGGGGACCACAAATGCCCAGGCGTTTGTATAGATCGCCATGGTCACGTCTTTTGCAAAATTGACAGCGCCTTTGAAGCCTGCATATGGTCCCGAGTAATCGTAGGAGTGCAGCTGCCTTGAGGGCGTACCACCCTTCTGGATGATGTATTTGTCCTTGATGCCGGATAGAAAAATGTCGGGCTTCATGAGCTTGATGATCATTTCCGTCTCCGCGTGGTTGAAATCATCGATGACGACATAGCCGTCCTTCATGTCTTTGATCATGCCGGCGTACGTGTCGAGCGGGATATCCTTGCGCAGCTCCTCGATTTGTGTTTCCGAAAGCCTGGCGCTGAAAAGCGCCGGATCGGGCTCAACTGTGAGACTTTCAATATTTTTGCTGTCGGCGTCCTCCTTGATCATTGGGAGGATTTCACGGCCCTCGTAATCATCCCGGTGGGCGAATTCATAACCGGCGATGATCGTCTCAACACCGAAATCCCGCAGCAGCGCTTGATAATGATGCGAGCGCGAGCCGCCCGCGAATACACCGGCCTTTTTCCCCTTGAGCTTACTCTTGTAGTATTCAATCTCGTCGAAAATTGCTGCCAGCTCGTCCTGGACGACGGCTTCTGTTCTTGCTGTGATTTCCGGGTCGTTGAAATATTTCGCGATATCCCGAAGTGATTGGATCGTTGCGCCGATGCCGACGAAATTCACCTTCAGCCAGTCTGTTCCGTATTTTGTCTTCATCATCTCAGCGACATAGTTTATGGAGCGGTGGCACATAACGAGGTTGAGATCAGCCAGATGGGCGTTTTTCATTGTTTCATAAGAGCCGTCACCGGTAAAAATCGTCACGATTTCATAGCCGATGCGCTTTAAGATGCGTTCTTCCTCCCAGCCGTCGCCGCCGATATTATACTCACCAAGGATATTGATGGAATGCTTCGACTTCGGCTTTTTGTCACCAGTACCGATGATATGCTTCATGAGCCCGTTGTTGGCGATGTGGTGTCCGGCCGACTGGGAAACGCCTTTATAGCCCTCGCAGGAGTAGCCGATGCACTTGATGCCGTATTTTTCCTCGGTGCGCTTGGCAACGGCATGGACATCGTCCCCAATCAGTCCGATCGGACACGTTGAGCAAATCATGATGCAGGCCGGACTGAAGATTTCCATTGCTTCGCTGATGGCCTGCTCCAGCTTCTTTTCACCGCCGAATACGATATCCGATTCCTGCATATCGGTTGAAAAGCAGTAGGGGATGTAATTCTGTCCGCCCTCTTCTGCGACGGCCTTGTTGCGCCGCGTACCCCAGGTATAGTAGCCGCAGCCGATCGGACCGTGGGTGATGACGAGACAGTCTTTCATCGGGCCGACGACAACGCCCTTGCAGCCGGCGTAACAGCAGCCGCGGTTCGATAAGATGCCGGGCACCGTTCTGGTGTTCGCAATGATCTCCTGGCCGCTCGGGGCGTTTTCAATCTGGAGGACATGCTCTTTCCGGTTTTTATAGACACGGGAAGAGTATTTATCCAGCATTCTGTTTCTTTCATTCATAGCTTTTCACCTTCCTAATAGGCGTCTTTCGTCGACTCTCCGGTTCTGACTGTGTATGCCTCCATAATCGGAAGAACGAATATCTTGCCGTCACCGGGATTGCCGGTCTGATTTGTTTCGATAATGATCTGGACGACAGCTTCAATCTGGTTGTCGTCAACAATGATGGTAAAAAGGCGCTTTGCAATCAGCCTGTGAGATTCTGTCATATGCTCGCCAATGGCGTTGACCGGCGCTTCACCGGCGTCCACAAGCGACTGCACCATGCTCATGTCAACACTCTTTTTACCGCGGCCAAGGCATTTTCTGCAGGAGAACGCGGGATAACCGGCATTGGCGAGGGCGACTTTCGTCGCGTTGACCATATTCATGCGAATAATCGCCATTACTTCTTTCATAGCGCCACCTTTACAAGCCTTTCTTTCCGGTGCTGACGGTGTAAGCTTCCTCAACGGGGGAGATGAAAATGCGTCCGTCGCCGAAGGTGCCGGCGCCTGTCTTGGCGTAGCGCATGATGACCCGAATGACGTCATCCTTATCCTCGTCATTGCAGACGATCATCAGCATCTCTTTGGGAATTTCATCATAATGGACCTCGCCGACGGTGATGCCCTTCTGCTTGCCGCGGCCGTAGACATCCATTTTTGTGAGGGCGGGGAACCCGGCGGCGACAAGCTCCGACATCACAACGCCAGTTTTTTCGGGTCGGATAATAGCTCTGACTAATAGCATGGCTTTCTTCTCCTTTACAACTTCGTTTACTTTTTAAATTGTATTATAAATCCATCATTCCGTGTTCCATGAGAATGGCCTCGAGGCGCTCCTGCTTGAGTGGTTTTGGTATCACGAACATGTCATTTCCATCAATTTTCCGCGCCAAAGTGCGGTATTCCTCCGCCTGCGTGCAGGTGGGGTCATATTCAATAACGGTTTTTCTGTTGATCTCAGCCCGCTGCACCATATTATCGCGCGGGACAAAGTGGATCATCTGTGTGCCGAGCTCCTTGGCAAATGCGCCGACAAGCTCGGCCTCGCCATCGACCTTACGGGAATTGCAGATGAGCCCGCCCAACCGGACGCCGCCGGTATTGGCAAATTTGCAGATACCCTTAGAAATGTTGTTGGCCGCATACATTGCCATCATCTCGCCCGAGCAGACAATGTAGATCTCTCTGGCCTTGCCCTCGCGAATCGGCATGGCGAATCCGCCGCAGACAACGTCGCCGAGAACGTCATAGAACACATAGTCAAGATCATCCTCGTAAGCGCCGAGGCGTTCGAGCAGATTAATCGAGGTGATGATGCCGCGTCCCGCGCAGCCGACACCGGGTTCGGGACCGCCTGACTCCACACATCTGATGCCCGCAAAGCCGGGTTTCAAAACAAGTTCAAGATCAATGTCGTCGCCCTCCTCGCGCAGGGTGTCAAGGACTGTCTGCTGCGCCAACCCTCCGAGAATCAGCCGCGTCGAGTCAGCTTTTGGGTCGCAGCCGACAATCATAATTTTTTTCCCCATCTCACCAAGTCCGGCATTGAGATTCTGGGTCGTTGTGGATTTTCCGATTCCACCTTTTCCATATATAGCAACCTGTCTCATCTTGTCATCCTCCAAATCTTAAAATTTAAAGGGATCCGCGCAGCGATGCTGTGCGAACCCCTTTGTCCTTGGGTTTCCTGATTCAATTTGTATTTTAAGTATAAGCGATAATAGGCGCAAGAAACAATACACCATAACTTGAAAAATACAAACGTAATTTTTTGTTTTTTATGTAACTTATACAGAAATGAGCAGTCTGAGAAAAATATCACGTGAGTCTGTTGACACGACATGTATCTCAACGTACACTTATGAATGTATGTATCACAAATATTTCAAAAATGGAGGTGCAAATCGATTGTGAGCCCGAAAATTTCAGTTATTATGAAAGATGCGTTGGGTGTTGCGTCATTATCGATGCCGATAACGATTGTCGTATTTGAAAAAAAGAACGCTTTGTGGTTCGAAAAAGATAGACATTATGTAAACGTGGAGGCTGGCGGAGGCCTCGGTGCCATGCGCCTGGAAATCGCAAAGCTCATCGGCAGCCTGGGTGACTGCCGTATCGCAGCAGGGTCTGATATCACAGGTGTTCTATATCGGGAGCTGGACAGACACGGCTTCTCGATTTTTGAAATTGAGGACTGCAGCCCCGAGACGCTTGACGGAATTCTGTGTGATATCGACGAAGCCAACCTTTTTGCGGGGAACTTGCATGATACGCCGACGAAACCCGTCGAGACGGAGACGCCGGGCATATATCACCTGGATCTCATGAGACTCCAGCGTGATTTCCCCGAGATGACGTCAAAGGAGGCGCTCCGTGAATTTCTTGACACGACGCCGTTTTACGAGCTGCGGCTTGTCTGTCAACATATTCCGCCATGGCTTGAGATAGCGCCGTATGAGATCACGTCGGAACAGGGCGGCCTCGCGGTTCACGCAACAATACGCAAAAAACAATGTAAAGGTGGCTAATCTCATGACGACCGACACACTTCAAACACCATACGGGATCTTCAGCGGCATATCGGCGAGGGATTATTATCCGGGCGGAAAGCTCAGGGGAATCCGACTCGAGGAGCAAAATATCATCCTGACGCATGCCGGGGAGCTCATACCGTTTTTCGGGGATGATTCTCCGCGCCGCAAATATAGATCCACTGTCACCTTTCACACGAACGGCATGATTAAGGCCGTTGAGCTTGAGGCGCAGCAGGAGGTCCTAACACCCATCGGCGAGCTCCCTGCAGAGCTCATCACCTTTTATGACTCGGGTGAAGTTAAACGCGTTTTTCCGCTCAACGGCAAAATCAGCGGGTTCTGGTCAGAGGAGGACGAACGGACGCTTCATATTCCGCTACGTTTTGAGTTTGACTTCACGTCATTTACTGCAATGATCTCGAGCATTTGCTTTTT
This sequence comes from uncultured Eubacteriales bacterium, assembly GCA_942492735.1. Classification (GTDB taxonomy): domain Bacteria; phylum Bacillota; class Clostridia; order Oscillospirales; family Oscillospiraceae; genus Sporobacter. The sequence continues at coordinate 661,441 of OW818648.1, read as the reverse complement.
TAAGAGCGGCAGCATTAAAAGTGTGACGCTTTTCCCTGAGGAACAGCTCGTTATCAAACATGCGCTCCTGGGCGAGATAAGAGCAAGGCACGGATTCTCACTCTTTGAAGACGGGCGGCTCCAATCCTTCGAGCCGGCTGCTGCAATTTCATTGAAGACGCCGATTGGCACCATTTCGGCATACGATTGCGGCGCCTGTGGGATTAATGCAGACTGTAGTTCCCTGCGTTTTGATAAGCAGGGTCGGATTGCCGGTTTTGTCTGCTCGGATAACAGGATTTTTGTTAATTCGAAAATGAACGGGATGTTTTCGCTGGAAGCAAAAGAAATCACCGGGGATGCCGACGAGTGCTCCAGCACCATGATACCGCTGAAAATTGACTTTGATTATGAGGAAAGGGCTGTTGTCATTACCGATTATCTCCGAAAGCCCATGTGTTTTAGCTTTGATGATGATTTTGTTATATATCAGGGTGGCATAACAGGCTGTACGAGTGCAGACTGCGCAAGCTGTAAGCTTTGCGGCAATAAGTAATCGTCGGGATAAAACGGAAGGACTTACATAAACTAAACATTGCCCGGAACGACAGTGGAGCGGGTGGAATTATTCTGCCTGTTAAGATGCCAGAAGGAGAAATGTTATGAACCGCGATAAATTAATCGCACAAGTTAAGAACGAATATTCACGCCTTGCCGACGATGAGAGCCAGCAGCATTTCAGTCAAACGACAACCAACATAACGGCGGGGGATTATTATGGGAACCTCCTGAGTATGGTTGAAAAGGAAATAGCCGCTGGGACCTTTGACAACTTTCATTCAGGTCAGGAAATCGTGGATGCTGTTGCAAATGATAAACACAAATGGCTGTCACAATGGCATCAAGGCTATTCGTAAGTGTATTTATATGGTCCGCGTATGTCATTCCCGCGCAGGCGGGAATCCACGTACCTGGGAGACTGGATTCCCGCCTGCGCGGGAATGACAAGTAACGCAGGATATGCTGATATCTCATTGTGTTTATGGAAGAACAGTATAAGGAACCCGAATGCCTTGAACGGCTTTCGGGTTCCTTACTTAATTTATAGCCTAAATGATGTTAGCTGATATTTTCAGCATTCTTATAAAGTGCTTCGACTTCCTTTTTTGATACGAGCTTGGATAATACGAACGCAATAATGATAATGCCCGGGATATCGATCAAAAGCCGGGTAACGGCAAATTTGGTGCCAAGCGCCGCCATCTCAAACAGGAACATCGGGACCTTTGTGGTTGACCAGGCGCCGATAAAGATCATAATATTGCTGAATTTCACACCTTTTTTCATAAACACCGCAGCAACAGGAAATGCCCCATATAACGGTCCGGCAGCCGCCGAGCCAAGTATTATCGACAAGATAATTCCTTTGAGGCCTGAGCCTTCACCCATGTATTTCACCATGGTTTCTCTCGGTATCCAAACATCAAGGAGCCCCAGCAGGATAAAAATGGGGGGAATAACGAGCAGCATTTGGGCGAACTGGTATGCGGATAAACTGATTGCCTTCAAGCCGATATCGCGGAAAAACAATGTCAACACGCCCATTGCGATCAAAGCCGCGATAAAAGCAGCGTACCGTTTTAATATTTTTTTCATACTTTACCAACCACCCAACTGATTATCAGTGCGACAACAAAAGAAAACACGAACGCCAAAAGATTCCTGATAATGGTGAGCTTTTTCCCAAAATACTTGATCTCTATCGGCATGGTAACAACACCAACCATCATCAGTGACGAGACAAATGCAGCAATCTGCATCAGCCCTGCGCCGGCATCAAGAAGCATTGCCGCCGTCGGAAAAGCAACAAAAGCCGGGATCAGCGTAATTGCGCCGATTAATGCCGCAATAATCGTGCCGTACCAGCCGGAATCAGCGCCAATCAATTTAGAAATGACTTCCGGATTCAAGACAGCAAGCATAACACCGATCACTAAAATAACAACAAGAAATTGCGGAAGAATGTTTTCAAACGACTTCCACGCTTTTTTAAGTGCTGTCAGCGTTTTCTTTCTATCCTTAACAAACGATATTGATAAGAAAACGAGCGCCAATCCGTAAAAAATTAAGGTATCCAATATCTCACCGCCAATTTATCATTATGAAGTCCGTGACGATTACATGTGCTGTTGAAAACTAAAATCAATGCCCTGACAGGTACCTCTCGGCCATAATACCGGCAACAGCGCCGTCGGATGCGGCGGTGATGACCTGGCGAATGGCTTTTTTGCGAATATCGCCCACAGCAAAAACACCCTCGATATTAGACTTGGTATCCTCGCCGGCGAGAATATAACCGGCCTCATCAAGTGCAAGCTGGCCTTTGTAGGGCTGCGAAGCCGGCTCGACACCGATGTATACAAAGGCGCCCTCTGTGGGGTATTCATATGTTTCGCCTGTCTTTACGTTTTCGATGACAACGCTCGTCAGCGCGTGTTGCGCACCGTTGACTTTGGTGACTCTGGCATCTGTGATGACATCTATTTTATCATTGCCGAACATTTTGTCCAAAGCCGATTGAGCCGCCCTGAACTGACTGCGGTGAATGAGCGTGACATGCGAAGCGAACTTCGTCAGGAAGAGCGCCTCCTCAACAGCGGCATCTCCGCCGCCGATCACGACAATCTTTCTGTCCTGATACATGGTGCCGTCGCAAGTTGCGCAGTAATGAATACCACGCCCTTTGTATTCGTCAGCGTGCAGGGCGGGCAGCGCCTTGGGACTGGCGCCGGAAGCAATAATAACTGTTTGCGCGAAGTATTCGGCGTCCTCAGTTCGGACATACTTGATTTTCTCCGTTAAATTTACCTCAAAGATTTCCTTTAGGTCATGGATTTTTACGCCGAAGCTTTCAGCCTGCTCGAGCATATTATCAATGAGCTCCTTACCCCGAATCACGCCTTTAGTACCGGGATAGTTTTCTATATGGAAGGTCGACGCCGCCTGACCGCCGACCACACTGATATCGACGACAACGGTTTGGCGCTTCGCCCGCGCAGCATAAATCGCAGCGGACAGGCCTGCAGGTCCTGCGCCAAGGATAAGCACCTCACAGTCAACGCGTTTCATCGGCTCCTTTGGCAGCACATCTCCCAGGATGTCCTCAATTGCACATCTGACCTGCGGCTTATTCATATAGCCGGTCAGGCGGTTGCCGACCTCGACGCCGTCCTTGAAAAACAACACGGTTGGGCTACCTAGGACATTCAGGCTGCTGGCGAGCGTGCGGTTTTCCTGCCTGAATATCTTAACAAATTTGATGTGACCATCATATTTCTCTGCCATTTTTTCAAAGATGGGCGCCAGGACCTCACATGGGGGGCAGTCGTCGGAGAAAAAATCGACAATTACCGGGAGCTTGCTGCACAGTACTGTATCCTCAAACGCATCGTTGTTAATATGTAAGATGTTGTGTGTCATCGTTCATTTGCCTTTCGCCGTTATTTTCACTGTTTGGAAGAATGGACATTTAGTGCCGATACACTCTTTGTTTGCCTTGAACTGCTTGCAGACGTATTTTGAGATGTCTAGGCCGTCAAAATACCCTGAGTGTTTCACAAAGGACTGGATGGACGTTATAGCGTCGCGCTTACAGCAGCGCGGGCCGCTATGTTTGCTGATAGCAAGCAGCGCTTGTCCAGACATTTTGAGCGCATTACCGCGTTCGTTTATCGACATTGGCGTCGCTTTTTCGATTATAGATGCTGCTGCGCCGGCGCCAATTGCCGCGCCGCAGCCGCCGTTGGATCCGCAGCTGCCGCCTTTGACGTCCTTCCCGCGACGGAATGCTTCTTTGACGGCGTCTGGATTCCGGATTTTATTCTTGTTTTGATAGGCAGTCACAAGAACAGCCGGAACGATGCTGTGATATTCAGGGCCGTGCATTTTGAGCCCCGGCAGATCAAAGACCTTCTTTGCCAAAGCAATCGGATCCTGCTCTTGTGTAGCGGCCAGGAAATTTTCGACTTTTGTTAAAATATCTCCGCTATGACAACTATCGCAGATATAGTGACCATTTTGGCATATAGTGGGTGATTCAAAGGTTTTGCCGCAGATATGACATGTTTCAGTTAACGATTTGTCGGTATAAATAAGCGCGCTCCCGCAGACGACACAGCCGGTTGCGTTGCTGCTTCCGCTGCAGCAGGAGCTATCCGTTTCACGCACTTTGTCGACGAGGGCAGGCGCATCAGGCGATGCCTCGGTCAGCTCTCTGATGTCGTCAAAATAATGATTGATACCGATTTCGGCAATTCCCTGAATAGGTCTGCAGTCCGGAGACAGTATGCTGCCGCCATTCTTGTTGGCTGCAACGACGCCGCAGCCGCCGCCGCATATCACATCGTATTTGCAATCCCGGCATTTCTCGATTGTCAGGACATTCCGATCTCGCCAGCAGCTGACGGCGTCGTGATTGAGGTGAACCTCCGGGTAATATGTACCCAGCAGGTATTCCTGACGTCCGCAGCTGGCCGTGCATCCGTATATCTCACCATTCAGATCAAAAACCCATTCGGTTTTACAGGCGGGGCAGGTATCAAAGCTCGCCATATAGAGCGCGCCCGTATCCACAAGATGGCGGATACCATAGAAATTCGGACGGTGAAACTTTGCGAGAACCGGATAGAGTTTACTGAGCTTTGAATATTCTGCCCATAGTTCGACCTGCGTCATAAGATGCTGCGGCTTGGCATAACAGTTGAACAGCTCATAGTTGCGTCCAATCTGGGTCTTAAAGCGCTCAGGAGGCAGATCGAGCCAGCCTCTTGAATCGAGATAATCAGCCAGCCGTACGAGGTCCTCAATATTTTCGAGATCGACAACCGTGCGGAGATTGATAGGGATGTCCGCACTGATGGCAGCTTGAATTCCTTCAATAACGCTGTCAAAGGTCCCTTTGCCGTTCGCTGTCGCCCGTCGCTGATTATGGATGTCCCGGCTGCCGTCAAGCGTGAATTGTATTTCCTTGATACGTGCCTTTTTCAGTATATCGACGTAGTCGACAAAATCGAAGCCGTTCGTTACGGCGGCAATTTCGTATCCTTCCTTGGCGCACCTATCGACGATATAGCTGATAATCTGTCTCTGTGACGGACTGTTGATGAGTGGCTCCCCGCCGAACAGGGTGATAAACGGCTTTTTTCCGTGATCGGTGAAATTCTTCTGCGTATAATCAAAAAAAGCGTCGACGGTCTCTTTTGTTATAATTTTATGCGCAGCGTCAACGCCGTGCTGGTAGCAGTAAACACAGGCTAGGTTGCAGCCATATGTCGGTATCAGCATCAGCTGAATTTGCGAGGTGTCAATTTCTTTCTTAAAATCAGCATATGCCGTCATGTAGGTGTTTTGTTCATCTGCAGCGCTTTGATAAGCATACCCGCGTTCCAGCAAATAGTCTGTGAAGTCCATATCCACAGTCTTTCCGTCGCCGACGTCGCTTAGCGCGTTATGATCCTGTTCATCCATGATATCAAAACTCCCTGAGAGCGGGTTGAAAATGGCGTAATCATGGCTGTCTCTGATTTTTACGATGATGTTATTTTTAGCGAGAATCATGGTATATTTCCTCTATTCGTTATCGGCTTCATAAAATGGAGCGAAAGCCTTCTTAATTTACTTGATAAATGAATATTGGGGCAGCCTCGCAGCTGCCCCAATTCATCAGTCGTGGCAGCCGGCCACAACCTTCGACGATTTGGAGCAGCACTGTGCTGTAACGAATGTCGCGCAGCTGCACGGAGCAGTCTCCTTTTTGGTCACCTTTTTCATTTGGGCGCCTCCTTTCGTCTCTTATTTATTTTTCTCAGCCAGAATGGTGAGACTGATAAAATCAAATGTATTTTTGATATATTCCCGTCGTTTAAGAATCTTTACTTTCTCAAATCCGGCGTTATGAATTACGTTAAGATATTCCTGCTCCGTAACAGCGCCGCCGTAGCATTGCGCCCAGGCCTCGGGGTCGTTTTTTACACTCTCGGGGAGCGGCTCTTTTGTTACAGCGTCAGATATAACAAACCTGCCACTCGTTTTTAGGACTCGATATATCTCGCGATAGACCTTTTTTTTGTCTTGAGCGTGGTTGATAACGCAATTGCTCATGATAGCGTCGAAGCTGTCATCCTCAAAAGGGAGATGCTCAATATTCCCTTTTATGAATTTGGCATTGGATAACCCCATTGTTTCAGCCATCGACGCCGCCTTGACAATCATAGCATCCGTCATGTCCATACCGTAGGAAACACCCTCGGGACCCGTGAGCCTTGCCACCTCAACGGTTTCATTGCCGCTGCCGCAGCCGAGGTCTAAAATACATTCACCCGGTGTAATGTTCAAAAATGCGATATTGTTGCCGCAGCCCAGCCCGCAGCCTCCGGCGGCTTCCTGGGTATACCTTTTTTGAATTTCCTCGACCATTAACGAAGCACCTCTTCCTGAGTCCTGCTCTGTTTTTTTGCGTGTTGCTCCAATAAAGAAAAAACAAACGACAGCACGCACATTACAATACCAATATAAAGAAGCGGTCGGTTATTGATGACCGGACAAGTCCCGGCGGGAAGAGGGGCGCTGACGATATATATCTTGAGCAGCGCGTATCCGCCGGCAGCAACGCCGATGATCAGCGTACCGATGCTGAGATGCGAGTATAGCTTCTTTTTCATTTTATAAATCCTATTCAGCTTAATTCGACAGCAACTAAAACCTATGAGCATAAAGTTAACCTATTGAGGCTGGAATATCGGTGATTAAGTTACCGAGATTTGTAGTGAGGCTGTTAAGTTGTATTTCAGCGCAGCAGCGTGTGGACTTCTGCATTTTGGGATAGTATAATGAGCTCATTAAAATCAAAGGAGAGATTCTTATGGCAAATGATCTATTTGGCGGTTTGGGCGGCTTGATGAAGGGATTATCCGGATTTTTGCCGCAAGATGATCCGAACGTCATACTGATGAATTCGCAAACAGAGCTCAGCGACCTGAAGACCCAGGAATCAGCGGTCTATACAGAAATAGGCAAACTGGCCTACGCGCAGAATCCCAATGCTTTTCTCGAACAGAAAAGCAGGCTCCAGCTCATACAGGCCAATCTTGCCGCGGCGGAGTCTAAGCTGAATTTGAAGCAGCAGGAAATTAAAGCGGCGGAGCAGGCTAAAAAAGAAACCGAGGAGCGGCTGAGCTGCCCAAACTGCGGAGCCAAAAATCCTGAGGGTGTTAAGTTTTGCCAGGATTGCGGTACAAAGCTCGGGGCGAAGAAAGCCTTCTGCACAGGCTGCGGCCAGGAAAACCCGCCGGGAACACGTTTTTGCGGCGGCTGCGGTAATCAATTATAATTCATCCTTACATAAAAAAGGCATGCAACCGATTGGCTGCATGCCTTTTTTTGGCAAAATTAAGGGTTGTTCTGTAAACATTCACGAAAAGTTCAGCTGATACGCACACGCTCAACAACCAGAATACAGACAGCTGTATTAATCTCTATATATCAAAAGGATATGTGGAGCTATGGTATGACGATAAAAAAGAACATCAGCACGACTTTTCTTGCCCTGGGAACTGTCAATTCAATATCTGTTTCTGACTTTGCTGACGAGACCGTTGTCAAACGTGCCCAAGCAAGGGTCCAGGAGCTTCATGATCGGCTGTCGGCCTTCTGCGGCAGCAGTGAGGTCTCAGCTGTCAACGCGGCGGCGGGCAAGCATTTCGTCAAGGTCCATGACGATACGTTTTTTCTGATACAGGAAGCAAAGAAATATGCCGAGCTGACAGGCGGCGCTTTTGATCCGACGGTACGCCCGCTTGTCGCGCTATGGAATATCGGCGGACAAAAGAACGTGATCCCCGAAACCGGGGAAATCTGCGGCGCAATGTGCCTTGTGAATTTCAAAGATATTCTGACGGATCATCGCAGCAAAAGCATCATGCTCCGACGGCCGCAAATGGCCATCGACCTGGGCGGGATCGCCAAGGGGTATGCTGCGGATGAGGTCCGGCGCGTACTTTTGGGCAGCGGTGTAACGCAGGCCACGATTAATTTGGGCGGCACGGTGATCGTGCTCGGTAAGGCGCAAACGATTGGTATACAGCATCCGGGTTGGATAACCGGAAGCCCGATGGGTGCTGTCGAACTGTTCGATCAAGCCATCGTCACATCCGGTTTTTATGAAAAATTTTTCATAAAAGATGGCAGACGTTATCATCATCTCCTTGACCCGCGCACCGGTTACCCGGCGTCTTCCGGGCTGGAAAGCGTATCATTAATCGGCCCTTCCGCACTCGAATTAGACGCTTTAACAACAGCCGTCTTTGTGTTGGGCGCTGAACAAAGCCATCAGCTTGTAGAAAAATTCAACCTACAGGCTGTTTACATAACGACAGACAATCAAGTATACGTCACGGCAGGTCTAAAGGATACCCTGACACTGCTGCAGAAAACGAGAGGTGCCATATGAAAAAGACGAAATTAAAGATAAGTATACAGCAGATCATTAGACGGCTGATTCAGCTCGTCGCATTTATCCTGCTGCCCGGATTGTTTATCTCCGCATTCGGCGCGTTTAAAGACATTTTCAGCGCGCTCATCCAAGGAACATTCAGCTACAGCGCATTATCCGGTCAGCTCTGGCTCCTGATTGCCGTCATTCCGATCACCGTTCTTATGGGCCGGTTCTTCTGCGGCTATTTATGCGCCTTTGGTACCTTCGGGGATGTCTTGTGGTTTATTTCCAATAAGATACATAAAAGATCGTCATACGTCAGCGCTCGAGCGGACCGCATTTTAAAGAAGATAAAATACATCCTGCTGATTTTGGTCGCAGCATTGGGGTGGACAGGTATTGTTTCACTCGGCAGCACATCAAGCCCATGGACCATTTTCGGCATGTACTTCACTCTTGCAGGATGGCCAACTGCGTCTTACCTGCTTTCCGTCGGCGCCGCGCTGCTGCTTCTTATGATGATTGGCTCTTTTTTTATCGAGCGGTTTTTCTGCCGGTATCTCTGCCCTCTGGGCGCCATATTTTCGATCATTTCCCTGCCGCGGCTGTTTCGTATTAAGAAGCCGAACAGCACTTGCGGCGCCTGCACTTTGTGCACAAAAGAGTGTGCCATGGGAATTCCGCTCAGCCAGATGGTTCAGGTGACTTCCGGTGAATGCATCAACTGTTTTCAATGTGTCGACGTCTGCCCGCGTCATACAGTAAAAGCTGACCCAACCCCAGCTTTAGCCACGACGATGGCGACTACCGCGATAACAGGTCTATACTTCGTCGGTAATCTAGCCAGTGCCAATACGGCCAGCGCAATTAGTACGATAGCTGCTATTGCGTCGGTTTCAACCGGAAATTATAAAGACGGTGTTTATACCGGCAGCGCCTCGGGCTTCAGAGGCACAACCGAGGTTCAGGTTACTGTCAAGAGCGGCGAGATCGAGGCTGTTGAAATTTTGTCCACCAATGACGACGCGAAATATGTTTCCCGTGCGCAAAGCAGCATTATCAGCAACATACTCATCTCACAGTCAACAGATGTTCCTGCAGTTTCAGGGGCCACCTTCAGCAGCAACGCCATCATCAATGCGGTGAAAAATGCGCTCGAAAGCTCGGATTCAGGCCTGACAGCGGTTGCTTCTCAAAGCATCACGAATGCGGAGACAACAGAAACCGCTGCCGTTGACAGCAGTTCCAACACGACCACAAGCGTCAGTACAGCGCCAAGCGCTAGTGACAGCGCTACGTCGGCGGCTGCCGCTGACACAGGGTCGTATACGGATGGCGTCTATACGGGTACCGGCTCAGGCTTCCGCGGTAACACGGACGTCTCCGTTACTGTATCGGATGGTATGATTACTGCCATCACAGCGGTATCATATCAGGACGACGAAAAATATTTCAGCCGCGCTGAAAGCACTGTGATATCCTCGATTATATGCCAGCAGAGCGTCGATGTGTCAACAGTATCTGGTGCGACGTTCAGCAGCAACGGGCTTATTGAAGCTGTCGCAGACGCGCTGTCGATAGATTTTACGAATCCCAACAGCACACTGCCGCATCATAAGCATTAATTGTCTACAGAAAAAAGCTGTGATCCCGAAGGAGTCACAGCTTTTTTACACCAAACAGGATAGGGTCTGTGGCTCGTCGATCCGGTTGTGAATCGGAGAGCCGAATAATGCTTTGAAAAGGTATCAATGTCTGTTATCCATCAGTCCAGCTCGAGGTGACGATCTCCGCATATTTCTTGTTGAATATCGCCATGAAGGCGAGAATTGTATCATATAGAAGTACTAATGCAAAGACGAACATAGCGGCAGCCTCAACATAATAAAAGGGATACATAGGAATGGACAGAACGCTTGTTATAGCGCCCTTGTCTATTGCGCTCTGTGCTTGTAGAACGGCGGCATAACCAACGACGGCGGCGGTACCTGTGGATAACAATCCCATAATCCCAAAAACCAGAAACCGCAGAATCTTTGGAAATATATTGATTAATATAGTCATGTTGATATGGGATTTCTTTGACTGCGCATACGCAAACGAGGCGATGACAGTACACAGGAGCAGGCATTCCGTTATCTCATATGCGCCGCTGATTGGTTTGTTCAGCAGCTTCGTCATAAACACATCAAAAACATTCAAGAGCATGATTGCAACAACGCCGCCGTAGCTGATAAGACTAACAAGAAATGTCGCTTTATCGACAATTTTCCCTATCTTAATCATTTCATCAGCCTCCTTTTATCAGGTTGGGAAGAACCAACACGATTTGCGGGAATATTGTTATGATAACGATCCCGACGAGAATCGTCGCCACGAACGGCAGCGCTCCTCGGTAGATCGTCCCCAGCGGGATATCCTTTGATACACCCTGGATAATGAAGCAGTTCAGACCGACGGGGGGTGCGATGGCGCCCAGCTCCATCACGAGAATGATATAAATGCCAAACCAGATGAAGTCGTATCCGTAGCTTTGGATGATGGGCAGGAAAATAGGTACCGTCAGCATGATCATCGGCAGCTCGTCCATGATCATTCCGAGGATGATATATACGACAGTCATCAATAAAAGCACGACCGCAAAAGACAGATTCATTGAGCTGATTGTGTTGGCCAGAAGCATAGGGATCTTTGTTATTGTAAGGAATCCGGCGAACACACTGGCGCCGATTAAAATCAGGAAGGTCATTGCAAATGTGGATACAGTATCCTTCAAAGCGGCCTTTATGGTCCGCCAGCTCAGATTTTTGTTAACAGCTGTCAGGATGATGGCAAGGAAAGCGCCGATCGCGGCGGACTGGTTAACAGAGAAAATTCCTGAGAACATACCGCCCAGAACGACGCCGAACAGGATGACGACCCCGATGAGGCCCTTCAGGGAATCAAGCTTTTCTTTCCATGTGCTTTTTGTCGGTGCGGGGGCAAGACTTGGGTTCAGGCGGCACAAAATAACAATTGTGATAATGCTCAATATGGCCATCATAATGCCGGGCAGAACGCCGGCGGCAAACAGCGACCCGATAGAGGTCTGCGCCATGATCCCATAAAGAATCATCGGTGTACTTGGGGGTATCAGTATGCCCAGTGTACCTCCCATAGCAATCGAACCTGTGGACAGACTGTCGGCGTATTTGTATTTGCGCATTTCGGGCAGCGCGATTGTGCCCATGGTAGCGCAGGTGGCGGCGTTCGAACCGCATATTGCGCCAAACCCGGCGCAGGCGGCGATCGTACCGCAAGCAAGGCTGCCCGGAAGACGGGAAAGCCACTTGTTTCCCGCGTTGTACAACGATGCGGACAAGCCGGCTTGATAGGCAAAATTACCCATTAAAATAAACAAGGGTATGACGATTAACGAATAATTGCTTGCCTGCGCTGCTGGAACTGTACGCAGCAGTCCGATGGCGGCAGCGGGATTCAGTATGACCGCATAACCCGCAAATCCGATGAGCAGCAGCGCCAGTCCAATATTCATTCCCAGGAATATCAGTACAAGAAAAACGACGATGCCGATTATGCCAATGATTTCAGGTGCCATTAGGTATCCATTTCCTTTCCCTAGAGTTGGTCTATATAAGCTCAATCAAATCATATCCCGACTGTGTTGAGCAGTCGGGATATAGACAGGTTGCCGTTAATAATCAGGAGCTGTATTTTGTCGCCAGAGCTGTGGCTTCATCAAGGAAAGCCTGCCCGTCAAGTTTGTCGGTCGTATTCGTTTTGGCCCAGGCGGATGTGACCTCATCAGCTGTGGCCTGGAAGGCGGCGACGTCCGCATCAGCTACGGTTACCCAGGTACAGCCAGCGTCTGTTATGACCTTTTTCGCCGCTTCGGCGGATGCTTTGAAATCTTCAGCCGCTTTGATAGAACCGGCTTTGCCGGAGACGCTCATGATCGCCTCCTGATACTCGGCAGGGAGAGAATTCCATTTGTCGAGATTCATGACCAGGCCGAAGGCACCGTCGTATAGCGGCATATCGGTGAAGTATTTCGTCACATCCTGGAGTTTAAAATTGGTGATTCCGGCGGGCTCGAAGATATAGGCGCTGATGTTCTTCTTCTGCATCGCCTCGTAGATATCAGGGGGAGCCATGACAATGGGGCTGCCACCAAGCTTTGTCACATAATCGGTGATAGGGCCGGCGGGGGTACGCAAAACAAGACCATTGAGGTCGTCTGTTGAGTCAATCGGTTTGTCGGAGCTGCAGAAAATCATGCCCGGATTGGCATATAGATTAAGGAGCTTATAAGAATCCCACTCGGCTGCCAGTTGGGGATACTTTTCATACAGATCCCACAAGACATTCGTCCCGACGACCGGATCACCAAATCCAGACAGCGGCAGCGTGAGAACATCGCTGAGTGCAAATTGACCTTTATAAAACGAGGTATATACCCAGCCGATGTCGGCGCCGCCAGATTCAACCATGGCGCCGACGTCGGCAGCTGAAGCAAGCGTGCTGCTGCCAAAGAGGGTTATTTTAACATGACCATCTGTGGCAGTGCTTATCGCATCCGCCCATGCCTGATAGAATAAGCCGTTACTTGAGGTTACAGGGTCATGCATGGACAAAGATAATTCGAAATTAGGTTTATCTTCACCTGTAGATTCGGATGAACTGGCATCATCGGGAGATGCGGTGTTTGACGGGGCAGAGGGGGACGCGCTGCTATCGCCGGGGGCTTTGCTGCCGCAGGCGGTTAAGGAGAATGCGAGAGCAATTGCCAAGATTAAGATGAGCAGTGTACGTACGGTCTTTGATCTCATTTGTTTGCCTCCTAAAAATGAGCTAAATTAGCAAAGCTAAATTAGCAAGATAAGTATATAGATGAGAATATATTCCTATTTGCATTTATTGTCAACCTCAACATCCTTCTTATTCCCAGTCCGGCGGACCGACTTGGGCCTGCGGGTCATAGACCTTGTTGGCAATAGTTGGTGAATAAAAATCATGCGGTATGAATACTGCGGTATGAATACTGCGGTATTGATACTGCGGTATTGATACTGCCTGTTGACAATGGTAAAATATCAAAAGGATTTTTTATACAAATGACCGAACCTTGGGTCGCGTTACGAAAGGTGGTATGGATATGAGAAATTACAGGGTGTTTATCAGCTATTCACATTCAGACATTGGTTATGCGTCAAAAATATCGGACATATTGGAGCAGAACGGGCTGACACCGGTTTGGGACAGGAGCTTCAGATTCGGCGGGTTTCATGAGCAGATTGAAAACTATATCGCGCATGCCCATGTCTTCCTGCCGATCATCACTGCGGAATCAAACAAAAGAGGCTGGGTGCATCAGGAAATCGGTTTTGCAAAAGCGCTACATGTGCCCATCATTCCCATCTCAATCGGCGAGCTGCCCGGCGAGATGCTTGCGCAGCTGCACGCGATTATATTGGACGAAACGCTGATGGGCGCCGAGCAGCATTTGACCTATAAAGCTATTGAAAATTTTGTACAGCACAGCTACCACCCGTCCTATTCGACTTATTGCTGTACAGAGCAGGCGGAGGAAAGGGCAGAACTCATCATCAAGATGGCCGATGAAATCATTGTCCTCGACCAATATGCCTGTATAAGGCAGAAGGGCGGTCTCAGCTCGTTCCAAATACCAAATGTGCCGACATATGACCCCAGGTGGGCGCAGAGATATAATAACGGCGTTCAGAATAACGATTACCATTGTCAGAATCAGCTGAAGGAACGGCGGGTGTTAGAAAAACACGCCAGAGCGGCCGGCTGCAAGCTGATTGTGAATCCGGAACTGATTGTCAATAACTACATCAAAGCAGCGCAGGTTGAAAGGCTGTCAACTTTTTTGGAGTTTATCGAGTCCATGCCCGACGATATGATTGATATCGTGTTTGACAGCAACCTGGTCTTTAATGAAACAGTAACTCTGGTAGGCGACTGGTTTTCCTCTGAGGCCTTTTCAAGAACGTTAACCTCCGGTTTTAAACAGGCAATTTTCACCCGGCATGCGCCTGGAATAAAGCGAAAAATCGATGTGTTCGACGATGAGTTTAACTACCTGCTTCAGAAAAACGGCATCAAAGCGGGAGAGTCGAAAAGCATGGCAATCAGTGCGCTTAAGAGATATATTGGGGTTTAAACGCAGCGCAGCTGCGTTGCATGGAGGGCAGTGGGAGTATGAATAATCTATATCAGTATGTTTCGCTATTTTTCAACGAGCTTGAAATTTTTGAAGATATCGCCGGAGGGCACAGCTATAAAGCATATATGCGTCAGGCAGTTCTTGAGTTTCTGGAAAATGAAACAAAGCAAACCGCATTTGCTGTTTATGACGCTTTTTTTGACAGCTACCGTATTACCTTGAAGGGTGAGAGTAATCCGTTTATCGACCTTCTTGACGTGCTGCGCAGTTATGAGGAAAATGCAGCAACGCTCATCGACAAGCAGAGAGACCATTATATACACTCGGTCAATGTATTTATTCTCGGTCTGTGCGTCTATGCGCAAAATAAGAATTTTCGCCAAGCCTTCGATGAGGTCACTCTGGATAAAGCCGGGTATCAATATTCCTATGATACAAAGCACGAGGAGTTCTTTTACCGCTGGGGGCTTGCATCGCTGTTCCATGATGTCGGTTATCCGGTCGAGATTATAGGCAAGCAGATCAGCAAATTTATGGACTTTGCAACCAAAGTGGACAGTGACGTCAAAGTGCAGCCGCATTTGGAATTTGATAACTTTGAGGAACTAAACAAGATCGCAGAGGTAATCCCTAAGCGTGAATTTACTCAAACCTATTATGAAAAATTCGACAGCTGCATCTATGTCGATCTGCTCAAGCCCATTGATTTGCTGGCGCACAAGCTGCATTTGTCGCTTGGCGTCGACCTCAAAGGCATAAAAGCCTCGCTTGACGGCTTTGTCGGCGTCATGGCGAAAGGCGGCTTTATTGACCACGGATATTACAGCGCGATCATCATCCTGAAATGGTATGGGTTTCTCATTCAAAGCTGCCGCTTCAAGCCCGAATACTTTTTCTATCCCGTACTCGACAGCGCCAGCGCCATACTGCTCCACAACTATTATAGAAACGTCATTATGAAGCCGCCTTTCGCTAGAGGCTGTCTCTCTGCGCACGATCATCCGATCGCCTTTCTGCTGATGCTCTGCGACGAGCTGCAGGACTGGAACCGCGAGGCTTACGGGCTACTTGATAAAAAACGGACATTTGCCGCCGAAGCCTCTCTTGTTATTACCGATAAGCGTCTGGATATCACCTATATCGCGAAGAAGGGGATGCTGCCCGAACAAATCTCTTCAGAGAAGGAAGGCCTGTTCCGTAAGCTTCTGGATATGGACGCGCTGTTTCCGGGCGGCTTTTCCGTCTGCTGTGAAGCGCTTGACAGACTGACGGTTTTATCAGGCGATATAAAGAAGTCCGCCGGAATCGTCCCGCGTCCGCTGCTTGATAATCTTGAAAAGCTCGCAATCGCCATCCATGAGCTGTTTAATCAGAAGCAGCTGGAGCGCCATCCGGAGACACCGCTCTCTTATCCCCGCTTTGCCGACCTGCCCGATACACTCAAATACTCCAATCTGCGGCAAGCGAAAAGCATATCGGATAAGCTGGAGCGGATGGGTTGGGCAATGCGCTCGAAGGGCGGCCCCGGTGCTGCTATTGAAAAAATACCCGAGGAGGCTGTTGAAGCGCTCGCCGTATTCGAGCACGACGAATGGGTAAAAGAACGCGTCGGCTCCGGTTGGGTCTTTGGTGAAACAAAGGATGCCGAAAAGAAGCGCAGCCCCTATATCGTGCCCTACGACGCCCTCACCGAGGAGATTAAGGATCTCGACCGCGATACCGTCAGGAACATTCCCCGTCTGCTGGATATGATCGGCATGTGCATTTACAGGAGGCTATGACATGAAGCAGGACATTACAAATGTGACGCAGATCAGAGACTTAATTGAACGATGGGCTGTTTATCGTGACGCGCTGCTTTGGGATAAATTCAGAACAATCTGGCATAAAAACGGCAGAATGAAGGCGACGTGGACGGAGGGAGCTTTTGAGGACTTTATCCGCATGACTGAAGAAGGCGTCAGACATGGTCTGAATATTCTGCACATTCTAGGTGGAAGCGCCATTGAGGTCAGCGGCAGCAGGGCGACGTCCATGACGAAAATGATTATTTTGCAGCGGGCGAATCTTGACGGCGTTCTATGTGATGTGACGAGTTACGCCCGCCATTTTGATTTGTGGGAAATGATTGACGAACGATGGGGTCTTGTGAGTCGGGAAACAATATGCGACAAGGACAGAATTGATCCTGTCAATACGAATGAAAAGATACAACTTGATGATAGCATATTAAGTCAGTTCCCTGTGGAGTACAGGCATCTGGCATACCTTCAGACAAAAGCAGGCTACACGGTCGACAGGGATGTCCCGCGCCTCAGCGGCGGAAAAGCGCTCGAAGCGCTGTACCGGCGCGGTGATGCCTGGCTCATGGGATAAAATGCCGGTAAGCGCAATGAAGTGATAAACAGCCATGTTATTGAGTTAATGATATGGCTGTTTTCATTTTGCAGAAATACTTATGCGTTGAGTATTCATCTTGATAATAATCATCGAGAAAGATTATTACAAAAATGTTATGATGAGGCCATGGGGTGAGATGATGCCAAAAGATCAGCATATGCAGAAGGCCTTGGAGTATATTGATAAGAATGTAACTTGTGAGGTCAGCCTTTACGATATCGCTCGGGTAGCAGGATTCTCGGTGCCTCATTTTTACCGGCTTTTCAAGAGGTTAACCGGAGATACTGTCGGGGCCTATATACTGAGGAGAAGAATATCGATGGCGGCCGTGGATTTGATCAAAAGCGACAAATCTGTCGCCGATATCGCTTTTGAATACGGGTTTGAGTCTCACGATGTATTCACACGTGCGTTTGCCAGAGTTTATGGCATGTCGCCGAATAAATACCGGCACAGCAGCGGTCCACCGCCGCTGAAAAGATTATCGTCAAAAGTCGGTGAATTGAATGATGACAACCATCAGATGACGTTCAGCTTATTACAGTCAAATGGTTTTTATGTGGTCGGTATGGAATGTGACGCCATAACGTGGGACGTAGGTGGCAATATCGGCAGGCTGTGGAGTGATTTTCTGATACGGGTTGACGAAATAAAAGAGTCATTGAGGCCAATGACAATGTACGGTATATGCGAACACGAAACCAGCGCTGATGACCGATTTCGGTATATGGCAGCGATAGGCACAAGCGAAGCATCGGAAGCGCCGCCGGGCATGATAAAAAGATTTATCAGAGAGCAAAACTTCGTTCAGGCAAGTGTGCCGGAATCAATCTCAACGCCGGACGCCTACGCCGGAACGATCGGTTACGCCAAGAGCCTCGGATATGAGATAGAGTTTTACGACAATATCGAGGTTTATGATGAGATTTTTCAAGACCCCGATGATCACTGCTTTAAGCTGCTGATTCCAATAAAATATTAATGATGACTAAAACGACAGGAGAACAGATTTATGACGGCATTATTTAAAAACATTGATTGTGTGGAGCTGTATGTTTCGGATTTAGATGAAGGAATCGAGTACTATAGAGACAGTATGGGATTAAAGCTTCTATGGCGCACAAATACATCTGCAGGGTTGGGCATGGAAAATGATAGTGCTGAAATTCTTTTGCAAAATGAAAGAAAACATATGGAAGTCGATATAAAAGTCGAATCAGTTATCGATTCAATTGATAGAATCATCAAAGCCGGAGGTAAGATTAAGTACGGCCCGTTTGATATACCTATTGGTAAATGCGCGGTCATCAATGATAAATGGGAAAACGAATACGTCATTTTAGATATGACGAAGGGCAGATATACAACAGATGAGAATGGAAATGTAACAGGCGTAAGCAAAAACATATAAAGTGTTAATATTGCTGTTACCTGTGGAATAACGGAAGGGGCACTGAGATGACAGATGTGTTGGCGTATTACAGCGAACCCGGCGTGATCACTAGTCTTGAAAAACACAAGGCATTCACCGAATGGCTGATAGCTGATCCGGGTGTGATCTATCAAGTTGTACAGGGTCTCATCGTGCATGATGGGTGGGTTACAATATATGGTCAGGATTACATAAAGTCACATGACTATCCGCAGAAAACAGCGTATATGGCGGATTTGCTTGACAAAGCGCTTGAACTCGACGGCAGCAATCTGGCCATCCCGCGCCACCCACGGGATCGTGTTATCGCCTGCTGCAGGGAATTTGCGACACTCATGTGCGCGTTGCTCAGAGCGAAGGGGATTCCTGCGCGAAGCCGGTGCGGGTTTGCGGTGTATTTCGGTTGGAACGAAATATATGATGACCATTGGATTTGTGAATACTGGAACGGTGCGCAATGGATCATGGCCGATTCCCAATATGATCCGTTTCAACAAAGCATGACACTTTATTGGTTAAAAACTGCAGGTCGCGACCTTGAGCAGATACTACAACGCGTTAAGCAATTCAATCCGCGCAACCTGAAGCCGGATGAGTTTATAACGGCAGGACAAGCCTGGAAGCTTTGCCGTGACGGAAAAGCGAATCCGGAGAATTTCGGTATTGGCTGCCCGATAAGGCCGGAATGGGGTATCGACTCACTGTATGGGCTTTGGTTTGTCAGAGGCCAGCTGCTCCGTGATTTCGCAGCGCTGAACAAGGTCGAAACAGTACCCTATCTCGTCCGTATCTGCAAGGGTCTAGATTGGAAACCGTGGCGTCTCATGGCCTTAAAAGAT
Source organism: uncultured Eubacteriales bacterium (assembly GCA_942492735.1). Classification (GTDB taxonomy): domain Bacteria; phylum Bacillota; class Clostridia; order Oscillospirales; family Oscillospiraceae; genus Sporobacter. Next base: position 642,110 of record OW818648.1, on the reverse strand, counting down.
GATGAGCTGACGAAAAAGGACCTTTCGCTGCTTGATGATATCGCCGCGCTGACGACAAACACTGACGTCAATCATTCAAAAATTCAGGAAGCATATACCATGAATCGCGACTTAGGTGTGCCCGCTGAGATAATCGCCAGGTAATTATAATCAATTAACGCGACAAAATGACGAGCCGGATATGCAACAATGTGCATATCCGGCTCTATGTAAAATGTGGTGTAGAGAAGAAGGGACTCTTTACTTAATCACTTTCGATGCGACTGAGGTATTGCCTGCCGCGTCGATTAAGGTTGCTTCAGCGGCTGATAGGACTAATTTATCCGGATTCGTCCCGCCGTTTGCATTTGCGGTTATCGAAACTGTCAGCAGTCTGTTCGTTGTCCAAACATAAGTCCAGCTGATATCCCCGAGTGTTTCGAGATCATGGGCAACGATTTTGGCGCGTACGGCATCTGCCACAGTCACTCTGTTCGCCGCTGTCAAATCTTCTGACAATTCCAGAACAGCGCTCGAGACGGTGCCGCCGGCGGTCAGCGTTCCGACCGTTAGCCACGTGATAACGGCAGGCGCGGCTTTGTCGGTTGACGCAACAGCACCGGTTGTCGCCAGTTTATTCGCCGTCAGATCTTCCAACGAGCCCTGCGTATAAGCAATTGTCGGCGTCGCTCCGGTATCTCCGATACTGAGTTCGGTGAACGTGATGTAGATGATATTATTATCAGCGGTATCTCCCGCGATGGTGGGAACAAATGCTTCGGATACGTAATCAGAGACATTAAAGTCACCGGCAACGACCGAACTGTCTTTAATGTTTTTGTTAAAGGTCAGTTTGATGGCATCAAGATGGCCGTCGTTGTCTAAATCCTGTGTTTGCCTGGTGGTGATCACCGGCAGGTCATTTGTCAGAACTGTCAGTGTTGTCTTGGCGAAGGCCTTCACAATATTGGCGGAGGCATCTTTTAGGCCCTGACCCAGCAGCTCGATGTTATACTTGTTCTCGTAAGCGCCGGAAAGTGTCACTGTCAGTTTGGTGAACTTATTGATTGTTTCGCCGGGCACACTGAATGAATAGACTGCTGTTTGAGCAGCGCCGCTTAAGCTCGTAATCTTCAGCGCGGCAGCAAGTGTTGCCGCATCTATGGCGTTGACAGGCTCGGTAAAAGTCATGTCAAATGTGTATGCAGCCGTGCCTTTAGCAAGCGTTGCGACAGCGGGGGCTATTTTATCTTGAATCATAACTTTTGCCGGCGCAGAGGTGCTGACGACATGAACAGCGACGTCTCCTGATACAACGTTGCCGAAAATGTCTTTTGTATTCGTCGTTCCGATCGCGAGCATTGCGGCCGTCAAATCCGACTCGGTGACTTTCGCTGAGGATGTCAAGCTAACGCCGAGTGTGATTGTAACGATCTTGCCTGTTGCATCAATGGTGTAGCCTGTGCCGACTGAGGCAAGTGTTACGCCGTCTGGCTTATATAGTTTGAATTCCGTTGAATCTATGGTTTTCATCGGATTGGTGAAGGTCACCTGCAGCTTGTTGACAGCTATTGCCGCGGGGCTTGATGTCACGGTCAGACTGGCTGCCTTCCGAACGAACTGTGTCACAGGCTCGATCACTTTTCCGGAGAGGTCTTGGAGCCCGGTTATCGTAATAGCCGTGATGCCGGCACCGAGTGCGGTCCCGCCGCTCAATGTGCTGTCCGGAATCGTCAGCGTCACACTTTTCCTGTCCGCTGCGGGTACGGCTGCCCCGCCCGTCATAAGTGAAAGCAGCTTCGCGGAATTTCCTCCGGTACCATCCAGGTCGATATCATAATTGGCGAGATTTTTAAGCGTATCCGTTTTCATCGCTTCTGAAAAATATATCGTGACCTGTCCGTTGACCACAGGAGGCCCTGCGATGTAAGGTGCGCTCAGAACAACGTCTGTCACCGTCGGCGCTGTCGTATCCGGTGTTGTTGGGCTTAATCCGAGCCGGTCAATGAGACGCTGGGTCGTACTGTCTTTCATGTATAGATTAAGTGCCTGAACCGTCATTGACGCAAACACTTCAAAGGTAAAAGCGCCCTCAGGAACGTTCAGCCCAAGCTTTTCAGCAACGCTCTCAACAGTATTCCAAGTGAAATCCTCCGGGACTGTATATCCAAGAGCAGTCAGCAGGACTTTTGCATATTCTTTTGCTGTGAGATGCGCCATGGGGTTGAATCTGCCGTTTGAACCAATCCAGTTATATTTGGGATATGCTTTAGCAAAGGCCATCCCTTTCTGAACAAAACCTGAATGACCGTGGTGATCATCAAAGGTATCATCACCCTCGTGATAAATGAACTGGTCGAAATTCTGCACCTCATTAATGAGCCTTAAGTAGACGATGAACGCCTGTATACGTGTCGGCTTGGATTTGGAGTACTCGTAGGTCACGCCATCACCGGACCCGACAAGCAGCCCCAGAGAGACGAGATACTGAACATCCTCACTTAAGACTGGCAGACTTTTTCCGTTATCATCTTGATCGTGATTATCTTTTTTAGCGAAGGCTGTTGAGAAAAGGGATGCACACAATGCCATAACCATGATGAGTACAAGTATTGTTTTAATTCTTTTCATTGTAAGTTCTCCTTTTTTAAGTAGTAACACAACGCACACAATAATTCTTCTCGGACGCTGCGATAGACAACCGACTAAGTCTTGATTCCGCTTTTGCCGTACTCAACTTGGAGCACGCATTTTGGATGCCTTCTGTAAGTATAGTCAGATAACCTTCTGTTCGGCAGCACTTTGCTGTATGGTAATCTGCAGTTTTTTACAGAGCATTCCAAGCAGCTTGGCGGCAGCGCGGTGCCGTTTGGTTTGGAAGGACTCATGTCAAACGCCTCCTGTTTTGTTTTTTTTGGTTTTTGTGTTTCCGGCCATACTAAAGATCCTTGTTCATCGACGATCACATGTCGCGTGCCGGGATTTTTCCTTGAGAGTTCTTCGCCTGATGCAACAAGAACGTGGAATTCATACCCAGAGTAGACCTCTTTGCATTTCTCGAATTCTGATATTGCTAAAAGGCGAAATTTAGACATACAGTTATATCTTTCCACTTAATTTGTCTCACACTGAATACGATTCAAGGACAAGAATCCTTGCACCAAACTTTATTTTTTTGAAATTTATTACCCGGCTTTTTTTAGGTTGCAATATGATATATAATCAAAGAATCACACGAGGTAAGCAGGGTGAATTCGTTGAAAGTTTTAAAGGAAATGGACCTATTAGCGGCAGAAGAACAGCTGCGGCTTGTTAAAAAGCTCAGGGATAAACACGAAGCGAATCATCAGCAGGAGCTCCAAAAACTGCACCGCATGCTGGCGAAAAAAACGCTTGAATACTACGGCGAAGACGGATACGACGCGTTCTTTGAGCGCCATCATATCGATTACGCGACCGATGACAGGTATATAGTCCAAGTCAGAGGCCATGAAATGTCCGTCAGTATTCATACGCCATACGGTATACTTAAAGGCAGCGGTTCAACCTGGGATTATACGCCGGGAGACCTTATACTGTCCGATAAGCCGCCGGATATGGACAGAAAAGAATATACCGCCGTAAAGAGGCGCATGGAGGAAATAGAAGATTCCGAAAGGGTTTTATATCCGTTCCATCCGCTTCACAGGATTGGCAACGGCTATTTCTATACGCAAATCTGCATGTATAACGCCCACAAGCTTGTTCATTAGTAAAAGATGATGGAGGGTAAAAATGAAAATTGAAGCAGCTGTTGTTTCTCATAAGGGACAGCCATTTCAAATTAAAGAAGTTGAACTCAACGCGGCGAAAATGAGTGAAGTCCTCGTTAAAGTGGCAGCCTGCGGTGTCTGCCATACGGATGAAGTCGCGCGCCTTCAGATCATACCGGTGCCCCTTCCCGCCGTATTCGGGCATGAAGGCTGCGGCGTTATTGAAGACGTCGGGCCGGGTGTGACCGGCTTTAAAAAGGGTGACCGCGTCGGTTTCTCATACGGCTATTGCGGTACCTGTGAGGCGTGCCGTACAGGCCATCCATATGGCTGTGAAGAAAACCGGCGCCTCAATTTCTCCGGTACGCAGCTCGACGGAACGAAACGCCTGCACGACAACGGGCAAGAAGTGTCGTCGTTCTTCGGACAAGGTGCGTTTGCAACCTATGCGGTTGTCCATGTGAATAACCTAATCCATGTACCCGATGATATCGATCTGGCGATGGTTGCACCCATGGGCTGCGGTATCCAGACAGGAGCGGGAGCCGTCTTAAATTATCTGAAACCCGACCCCGCAAGCTCGATTATCATTACCGGCTGCGGTCCGGTCGGCCTCTCCGCCGTTATGGCGTCGAAGATTGCCGGCTGCACGACGATTATTGCCTGTGATGTCATTGATTCCCGGCTGGAAATGGCGTTGGAACTGGGCGCAACACACACAATCAACAGCAAAAAAGTAGCGAGTGTCGTCGATGAAGCAAAAAAAATAACACGTATCGGCACAAACTATGCAATCGACTGCACGGGAATCGGCGCATGCGTCCGGCAATCCCTCAATTGCACGCGCAGCCTCGGCACCTGTGTTGTCCTGGGCGCGACACAAGAGATGACAATTCACGTTGAAAACGAACTCATGGGAACAGGCAAGAAGCTTGTCGGTATCGTTGAAGGCTGCTCCATTCCGCAAATTTTTATCCCTCAATTATTGACGTACTTTAAGAAGGGTATGTTCCCGTTTGATAAACTCATAACATACTATAATTTCAAAGATATAGCGCAGGCATTTGAAGATACCCACAAGGGTAAAGTGATCAAAGCTGTATTGAAAATGGAAAACTGACCTATATTGTCGCAGGCGGCATAATACCGCGAAAACCCCGCTTGAATTCGTCAAGCGGGGTTTCGTCGATTATCTCATAATGCGAACAAGACGTAACGACTGGTGGTCACAGATCGCCCCTACCCAAAAACGCAGCTAAATTGATCGCTATTTTACCTGATTATATCCGGCCTTCGCCGCGGAGCCAGGCAATGGTGTCCCGTATCGTCTCTTCAAACGGACGGGCTTTATAGCCGAGCTCGCGCGAGGCTTTCGCGTGTGAATAATTGGAGTTGCCGCCGAGCGTGTGCAGCGAATAAGAACAGAAGAGAGGCTGCTGACGACGGAGCTTATAGTAGAGCATGGTCAGCGGCAGGCTTGCTCTGGCGAGCCACATTGGCGCGAAGAATTTCGTACGCTTTCTGCCTGTCTCTGTGTGAAACATATCAAACATTTCTGGAACAGAGACCTGCCGGTTACCCAATATATAGCCTTCACCGACGCCGCCTTTTAGAGCTGCCGCGACGATACCTTTTGCCACGTCTCGCACATCTACAAAGTCAAACCGGCTTTTGACGCCGAAGGGCATCTTACCCTTACAGTATTGGATGATCAGCTCAGTAATATTGCCCTTGCCCTGATCATACGGCCCGACAATGCCGCACGGATAGACAATTGTCGCGTTTAGCCCGTTTCTGACGGCTTCCTTCACGTAAGCCGTCGCTTCCGCTTTCGTCTTAGCGTACGGCCCGATAACCTTCTCGGGATCAAACAATTCAATCTCCGTCATCGTCTGCCCATGCGGAAGGGTCGGCATCGCATGAATTGAGCTGACATATACCAATTTTTTCACGTTTCGCAGAACACACGCGTCCACGATATTTTTTGTGCCGCCCACGTTGACCTCATATATTTTTCTGTTGCGCTTCATTGAGGTGCTGACGATTCCTGCGCAATGAATAACGATGATTTCCGTATCCTTCGGGACGTCAAAGAATTGCGACAAAGCCTGCTTGTCAAGAATATCGCCGTTGACCTGCTCGATATCATTTGGCAGCCTGACAGCCGACTTATCTCCCGGCATGACGAGCACGCGGATATCACGATGGCCTGACTCCATTATTTCTCTGATAACAGCACTTCCCAAATGACCAGCAGCGCCCGTTACTAGATACTTCATACTCATAAACAAAGCCTTTCTTCCTTAAATAAATTACTGCGAGTGAATCGAGTCGAAATTTATTCCATAACAAAAATGCATGCATTTTTGCGTACACACTGTTGATTATCTTCCATATTTTAATTATAATAACATCGTGTTCATTATCAACAATCAGATTGGACGATTATGCATGATAGCCGACAGCCCCTTGAATATCTGTTGGGTAACGCAGAAATCAAAAGTAAATATTGTGTGAACGGGCGGGATCACGACATGCCGGAAAAAACGGACAGAAGAATTAAGTACACAAAAATGGTGCTCAAGCAAAGCCTCCTGAATCTGATGCGCGATCAGCCGATCGAAAAGATATCCGTCAAGGATATCTGCGAAAAAGCGGATATCAACCGCGGCACCTTCTATACGCACTATTCAGACCCATACGATCTGCTTGCGCAGATTGAAAACGAGCTGTTCAACGAAATCCTTGTGTCCATTGAGTCCTCGCTCAAAGCCGAGGCGATCTCCGGACTTCTCGCCGAAATATTTGAGTCGATCGTCAAAAACAGCGAGCTTTGCCGCGTCCTGTTCAGTGACTACGGGGACAAGGCGTTTATGCAGCGCGTTATTTTTATTGCCAGAGACAGAAGTGTTGCGGAGTGGAAAAAAATACTGCCGCCTGTCAAGGAGGAGCAGCTTGAGCTTCTATATATGTTTTATGCCAATGGCTGCATTGCTATTATTCAGCATTGGGTTCAGAACGGCATGAAGGAAAGCCCGCAGGACATGGCGCAGTTCATTGAAAAAATTTCGACGCATGGCTTGCATGCGTTTATGTCTGTTTAATATTGCAACCGCCCCTCCTTGCCGATGATTCCCCGGACGACGAGCGTTATCACCGTAGGGAATGGGTTTACCCATTCCACTCTCTCGTGCTTGGAGCAGAGGAACGGTCAAGACCGTTCCCTACGCAATGGCAGGAGTTTCCCGCCCATTCTGCACGTCGTCGGGCCGGTGTGGAAAGCGGCGACTCGATTGCATACAAAAACCGCAGGCCACATTTTTGGTGTGCCCTGCAGCCCGAAGTCCAGTTCTTATGCGTTATAATAGCTTTATCAAAAAATAGTAAACATAGAATGAAGATTCATATTGCTTCAACGCTTCCACGTAATCGCCATCTTCGGTGATGCGTATTTCGACTTGATATGAACCGGAAGGAAGGCCGTCAAACTCGGAATATGACAAGACGGTACCTGCTTTAACGGTTTTACCGTCAAGGCCGATTTCATACTGTGAATATTCAGACGCTTTTATCCATATCGAAAAATCTTCCGCTAAAGTCAGCGTCTGTAGTGTGTTGATATAATCCTCTATACGCGGGAATGCGTCGACAGCAACCATACATCCGCTTGTTGCGTCATACGTCGCGGAACAGACGAAAATTCCGGCCGGATAGATCGTCTCGCCATTGGAGGTCGCGGTTAAATGCAGCTGTGTCCCGAACTGGCCGTTTTTCGCGATTTCTAACTGGCTGTACGCATCGCTGCTGATCGTCCCGAGACACGTATATAGGCTGAAAAAAGACCTGAAAACATAATAGGACGCACCCTGCTTCTGTACAGCATATGATTCAGCCGAATAATTTCCTGGCATGATAACGTCAAGGGATATATGCGCATCCTCTTCACTGAAATTAATATGCCCGGGGCTCAGCGCCAGCATGTCAAGTAATGCCTTAATATCCGTCTCGTTATGATAAGCATATTGGTCATTTTGATTATTTACTATAATCCGCTGAATAGCCTGCGGAAAAACTGATTTATCGCAGTTTTCATATAAATACGCGCCGTCGCCGAAATCAACGTACATGCCGGAAAACCCTATAGGAACAGCCTTACCATTTTTCAAGCGGATGTCGTATTTGAGCGTCGGGGCGAATTTCACTTTAGCATCGGGTTTACCCAAAATCTGAATTTGCTTCAGCCTGTTAAACATGGCTTCTTCTTGCTCTTCATCATTCAAAGGGTACATTTTGTTATCAGCCGCGCTTTCTCGCCAGTGCAAAACCGCGTCGACTTCTCCGAACGAAACGGTGTTCAGGCTCGGAATCGGATTCGGATTCTCAATGGATTTGCTTGTGCTTTCAGTTGGCATGGTTTGCGCTGAAATTTCTGAGTTTTTCGAATTATCTTTGCCAACAGTGCCTGCGCAGCCGCACAGAAAACAAAGGACAATACATAAACAAAAAACCATTTTCATATTTTATTGCATACCCCTCCGCACAAATTTCCGATTGCGCAATATCCGACTATTAGACGGCAGCGCAACGTCACTTGTTCCATCAGCATACGCCGCATCCTGTAGGGCAAGGGCTCTGCTCTTGCCTTCCCAGTGTGCCGCGCCCCGCAATGCCCCTCGAGCGGGACCTCATTGAAAATATTGTTTCGGCGCAGCACAAGAACGGCAAGAGCAGAGCCCTTGCCCTACGGCACCATGCATGTTACGTCAAATGAGCAAAACACAGGGGCTGCGGCGCTCTGGATTGATTAATCCTGAGCGCCGCAGCCCCTGATGCTTTGTTGCTACATTGCCAGTTCTGTTCTTCTGATAAGGTCGTTCTGTCCGGATATGTGCAGCTCGACGAAGTAGGCGGAGAAGCCTGCGACGCGGACGACGAGGTTTTTGTGTTTTTCGGGATTCTTCTGCGCTTCTATGAGGATGTCGCTGCTGATGACGTTGATTTGGAGTTCCATGCCGCCCATCTCAAAATACGTCTGCATGAGCTGCATCAGCTTCTTCCAGCCGTCATCACCGGCGAGCGCGGACGGGTGGAACTTAAGGTTCATCAGTGTGCCGTTGGCGAATTCGGTTTGTTTCATTTGGGAAATCGACGAGATGATCGCCGTCGGCCCGTTTTTGTCCATCTGCTGCGGGGCGGCGATGCCGTCGGCGAGCGGCTCGCCCTTGTAACGTCCGTCAGGGGTGGCGGCCGTCATCAGGCCGAACATGACGTTTGTTGTAACCGGGTATAATCCGGCACTGGAACCCCCTCTTGGGCCTGAGGTCGCCTTGACCGCGTCGGCAAAGACTTTTGACGCCCAGGTGGCCAATTCGTCAACTTCAGGAATGCCATTGCCGAAATGTGGGGCTTCATTGAGAATATAGCGGTGCAGCTCTTCGTAGCCCTCCCAGTTGTTGATGAGGGCGTCATACATTTCACGGGCTGTGCATATTTTCTTATCAAAGACGCAGTGGCGGATGATATTCAGGCTGTCGACCACATTGCCGATGCCGACGCCGGAGTTGCCAGTGGAGTTATATTTCGCGCCGCCCCACATAACGTCCATGCCCTTTTCCATGCAGCCGTCCATCGTCGCGGAGACGACGGGATTCGGCAGAACTTGGCGGGCGACATATTCGAAGGAGTTGATGTTCATATGCTGCCACTTGACGAATTGCTCGATCTGCTTTTTATAAGCGTCCTTGACCTCCTCGAAGGTCTTCATATCGTAGAGATAACCGGTGGCAAGGCCGACGCGCGTGTCGGAGGCCTTGAGCTTTGCGGCTTCCGCCAAGCTGTCCGTCATGAGGGGCGGCATGGGGTTGTAGCCGTCGTTAAAGGCAATCCATAAAGCGGCTGCGAGGTTCATATAGCTCTCGGTGCCGGTGCCGCCGCAGCAAGGCCATTCGTTACCGCAGCCGGCCAGCTCAACGCAGCCGATGAGCGTACAGTTTCTGGCGTCCTCAAGCGACAGGCCACGCGCCATGAGGGCGGGTATGATCACGTCGTCGTTTTCAAACGTCGGGACGCCGCCGGAGATTTTCGTCGTCTCAATCGCCGCTTCCCACAGCGCAAGCGGCGTGTTTTTGTTTATACGGAGGGCCTGCGGGGGATCGTGCAGCACGAGGCGACCCGCCGTCTGCAGCATCATATACGTGACGGCGTTTGATGCGTCGTTGCCGTCCTTGTCAACGCCTCCCATTGTCATGAGCTGACCACTGGTATAGCCAGGGTTTGCCTGTGTGGCACCGTAGCTCCAGGGCTTATTCATTTCCGCGACCTTCAGGTACATGAGATCGAGCAGCTCTTGCCCGTATTCGGGCGTGAGGCGTCCCGCTTTAATGTCATTATCGTAGAAATCGCCGAGATACTGGTCGACGCGGCCAAAGCTCATACCGTGCATATTCGCATCAAGACACAGGCAGGTCTGATACATAAAGAGGCATTGGACCGCCTCATGGTAAGTGCGACACGGATTTTCCATGCACCAGTCAAGCACTTCAGCCATTGTTTCAAGCTCTTTTTTACGCAGAGGATCCTTCTCGACAGCCGCTTTTTCGGCGGCGAGCTTCGAATAGCGTTTTGTCAGCGTGATCATACCGTCGCAGACGATGGAGATAGCGCGGTAGAAGTTATACTGGTCAATGGTGTTGCCCGGCAATGCTTTTTCAATCAATTCGGCCTTTTTTTGCTCGGCTTCCGCCTTGATGGCGGCAAAGCCCTTGCGGATAGCAGTGTCGTAGCCGGTGGCGAAATGGCCGACAGGCGACATTGTTTGGCCCCTCGCCCCGAAGAGCAGCACGCCGTTTGCGGCAACCGGGAAATATTCATCAATGATTTGGGCGTCGGTTTTCGCGCTCATACATTCCTTCATCCAGAAATCGACGGTTGAGAGTATATAATCGCGATCCTCATCAGAAACAATATACGGGTCGATATCACGCGTCATCATATACCCGCTCTCAAGCTCTTCTTTCAGCCAGATAACGGAGTTCTCGGGATACAAGGCGCAGGCGCGGTATTTTGAGGACTGCGCGCCGACGATGACCTCGCCATCGTCAATGCGGACGGGGATGTTTTCACAGATATTCTTAAAGTTTTTAGCACGCTTTAAAATGCCAGTCATATCGGGATTCTGCATATAAAAGTCCGTGATCAGTCTGTATCTCGCCGTGCAGAATTCCGGCTGCGTCACACGATACTTCTCACGTAATTTCGCAACACGCTCGGTTATGGGCTTAAGCTTATACATACTTGCCTCCTAAAAATATTCAAGGTTTTTGTTTCACAGCGCATATTTTTATGGCTTAAGTATAGCATGATTAACGGGAAATTCAATTGACTAAAGCTCTTGAGCTCATGCAATTTATTCATCATTGCATACACAAAACGGTTCCCACGTAAAAAGGGCGGATACGGAATCCGCCCCTACAGAGAATAAATGAAATTTTAGCTGCTCCGGTATCAGCTTAACGCGTCATAAGCGTCATAATTTGCTAATCTCTGGGCCTCGTCGTTCGTCAGCTCTAGTAAAATGAACCAATCGGCTATATCGTCGGTGCCGATTTCCGGGCTAGTGGCTTCAACAGCGACGGAAAGAGTATCGCCAGTGATTGAAACATCCCTGATCGTATGCCGAATGGATCCGCTTGTTTCCTCTGTATAGAGGATCAGCAGCTTGTTATTTTCGAAGAACGTTTCGTCATATTTCTCGGCGTTTTTTGAAAAGCTTTCGTTCTCGCCATACGCTGTATCAAATTGAAAATAGGTTTTGCCCTCACTTAAAAATTCGGAAAGCGCCTGCGCGCCGTCGATAACGATCACCGGCATATGCCGGACGCTGCTGATGGCGAGCATATTGGCATTGACGGCCTGCGCCGATATGAAATCCCAACCCCCGTCCTTTTGGCTGTCAGCCCGGAAAAAAGACGCGGTATAATCAGCGTGCGCCGGGTCGGGAGAAGCTGGTTCGGAGACAAGCTCGATGGCGACGGCCGTGACCTGCACCGGATAGCTCTCCCTTATTTGCGGCAGTATCGTTATTTTCACGATCTGCCCGACAGCGAAAATAAAGGAAATTTCACTATCGTCGGAAAAGGAGACACTGGCCTTGTCAAAGCTCACATCGTCCGTTGTGGACACGAGTATCGAGCTGTCGTGTATGTCGTCTATCGTGCCGGTAAAGACAATGTTCGGTTCCTTTTTCGCGCAGGCGGAGAATGTCACTAAAAGCACACAGCCGCATATCAAAAGCGAGATAAGTTTTTTCATGAATCAGACCTCCTGTTGCTCATGGGACGAATATCGCGATCATTTTGTTCCGCTGTACATAAAACTGACAAGCAGGCGCACTGACGACATACGGGCTAGATATATACCGCTGCCTTGAAGCCGGATTTGACAGCCTGGGCAATTGTCTTGGGCTCGATTGCGTCGCCGACGACAAAGACCTCAGTCTCCGGCGCGCTCCGCCGCAGAGTATCGGCGATATCGAAATTCGGCGTCATACCCAGTGCCAGAAGGACTGTGTCGGCTTTGAGCTCGACAATCCCGCCTGATTTGAGGTCTGTACATATCACCGACATGTCAGTGACCTCCTGGAGCTTGCAGCTTGTGTGAATCGGGATTTTCAGCTCGCCCATGGCATCCAGAAGCTCCGCCATCGCCCCGCCGGCCGAAGCCCTCAGCCCCGTCATGGTCGGCATCATTTCCACCAGTTCCACCTCGTGGCCTTCCCGCCCCAGCTGGATGGTGCATTCGACTCCGACGGCGCCGCCGCCGATGACGACGACTTTTTTGCCGACAGGCACCTTGCCCAGATCAGCGTCGGCCGCCCAATGGACGTGGGGTTTGTCGATGCCCGGCAGTCGCGGTATGATCGGCTTCGCGCCGACGGCAATGATCAGCGCGTCGTATTTTTCTTTATCCAAAATCTCTTTTGTCGCTTCGGTGCTCGTGAGAATGCGTGCAGGTGCCTTTTCCGCCTGGTGAAGCAGGTATTTGAGATAATCCTTCATGTCGATTTTAAACGGTGCCGCCGCTGCCGATATGACATTGCCGCCCAGCGTGCCGGTTTTTTCGTACAGCGTCACATCGTGGCCGCGCTCAATGAGGGTCAGCATCGCCTGGATACCGGCCGGGCCGCCGCCAACGACGGCGACGCGCTTCTTTACGTCAGCCTTCGGGATTTTCGCCGAGGGAAAATCAACTTCCTCTCCCAATAAGGGGTTAACTGTGCAGTTGATGACGGAGGGCCCCATCAGCCGCATACCGCAATACTGGCAGCGCAGGCAGGGGCGGTGGTCGTCTTCATGCCCCAGAGCGTATTTGCGGGGCATCTCCGGGTCCGCCAGCAGCGGACGGCACATGGCGACGAAATCGGCTTTACCGTCGGCGATTATTTTATCCGCGTCCCGGATGCTCATAATCGAGCCGACCGTGCAGATTAAAAGCTCTGGGAAAACCTTTTTCATTTTTTCCGCCCAGTGGACGTTGTAATTTCTCGGCATCATCCAGTTCTGCCACCAGTACTTCATGTAATCCCACTCGCCGTGAATGCCGGCCGAAACGTGCAGGATATCAACCTTGTCCTTGAACATTTCAATGTATTTGAGCGTTTCCTCATAATGCATGCCGTCTGGGTGAATCTCGTCGGCGGAGACGCGGAACTCAATGACGAAATTCTCGCCGCACAGCGCCCGGACGCGGTCGAGCACCTCAACAGTGAAGCGCGTCCTGTTTTCCAGCGAACCGCCGTATTCGTCCGTGCGGAAATTGTACATCGGGCTGGAGAACTGTGAAATAAGGTTGCCGTGACCACCGTGGATCATGCACATCTTAAAGCCCGCGCGTTTGCAGCGGTAAGCCGCTTGGGCGTATTTTTCAATGGTCTCCTTGACCTTTTCTAAACTCATTTCGATGGTGGGAATCGGTACTTCGCCGATGGACTGGGCATAGGTCTGCTCGCGGGTGGAGATGTAGGAGGATGGCGCGTAAGCCTGCTTTCCGTTTCGCATGCGCATGGAGTCCTTGCCGCCGTGATTGATTTCTAGCGAAGGCTGGCAGCCGTATCCGTGGCACATCTCCACGAAGCGCGTCAGAGGCAGGATGCAGTCATCACTGGAAAGGTCCAGCTGGCGCTCCTCGTCGCAGGATTCACTGATGTCGATGATGGAATTGCCGACATGAATAATGCCGACGCCGCCCTGTGCAAACGGCCTGAAAAAGCCAACGAATTCCTTCGTGACCTTCCAGTCACTGCTGGCCAGGTTTGGCGACGGCGGTGCCATTTCCAGGCGGTTTTTAAATTGGACACCCCGAATGCGTATCGGTTCAAAAATGTTCGGATAAGCTGAGCCCATAATGTAAAACCTCCAAAAATTTATGTTAATTTGCAAGCTAAGAAAGCACCGCAGATGCGGCGCTTTCCAGATGGTTTATTATATCGCCAGTTCCGTCCGGCGGATTAAATCGTTCTGGCCGTCCTTGGCGAGCTCGACGAAATAGGCGGAGAAGCCCGCGACGCGGACAACGAGGTTCTTGTGTTTGTCGGGATTCTGCTGCGCGTCTTTGAGCGTGTCAGAGCTGACGACGTTGATTTGCAGCTCCATACCGCCCATGTCGAAATACGTCTGCATCAGCTGAGACAGTTTTTGAACACCCTCTTCCCCGGCCAGTGCCGTCGGGTGGAACTTAAGGTTCATCAAGGTGCCGTTCGAAAAGGCTGTCTGATTTATTTGTGAAATAGAGGAGATAACGGCCGTCGGTCCGTTTTTATCCATCTGTTGCGGTGCGGCAATGCCGTCGGCAAGGGGCTCGTATTTATAGCGTCCGTCCGGCGTTGCCGCTGTAATCTTGCCGAACATGATGTTGATGGTAACGGGATAGAGACCTGCGCTGGAACGCCCTCTCGGGCCGGAGGTCCGGTGAACTGCGTCGGCAAAGACCGAAGCTGCCCAGCTTGCGAGCGCGTCAATTTCGGGAATGCCGTTGCCGTAGTGCGGGGCTTCGTTGAGGATATACCGGTGCAGCTCCTCATGGCCCTCCCAGTTGTTCAAGATGGCGTCATACAAATCGCGGGCGGTACAGATTTTCTTTTCAAAAACGCAGTGCCGGATGATATTCAGGCTGTCGGCGACATTGCCGATACCGACACCGGAGTTGCCGGTAGAGTTGTACTTCGCACCGCCGTACATGACGTCCATACCCTTTTCCATACAGCCTGCCATAGTCGCCGAGACGACGGGCTGCGGCAGGACCTCGCGGGCGATATATTCAAAGGAGTTGATGTTCATGTGGTGCCATTTGACAAACCACTCCGCCTGCTTTTTAAAGGCTTCCTTCACCTGCTCGAAGCTTTCCATCTCATACAGGTGCCCTGTCGGCAGCCCGACGCGGTCCTTCGGTGGCTCGGGGATGGGTGAGCCTTTGGGCAGACGCTCAATGACAACAGGCGGCATGGGCAGGTATCCGTCGTTAATACCTAGCCAGAGCATATTCACCAGATTCACGTAGCTTTCCTGACCGGAGCCGCCGCAGGCCGGCCATTCCGTGCCGCAGCCGGCGGGCTCGACGCAGCCGATGAGCGTGCAGTTTCTGGCATCCTCGAGCGACAGGCCGCGGCTCATCAGAGCAGGGATGATAACCTCGTCATTTTCGAACGTCGGCACACCGCCGGCGATTTTCGTCGTTTCTATCGCCGCTTCCCAGAGCTCGGGCGGTGTATTCTTGTGAATGCGCAGAGCCTGGGGGGGATCGTGCAGAACGAGGCGTCCGGCGGACTGCAGCATCATATATGTAACGGCGTTAGACGCGTCGTTGCCATCCTTGTCAACGCCGCCCATTGTCATCAGCTGGCCGGACGTATAACCGGGATTAGAAAGCGTCGGGCCATAGCCCCAGGGCTTATTCATCTCGGCGCATTTTAAATAAAACAGATCGAAGAGCTCCTGCGCATATTCGGGCGTTATCCGGCCGAGTTTGATGTCGGCATCATAGAAGTCCCCGAGATATTGGTCGACGCGTCCGAAGCTGATGCCGTGCATGTTGGCGTCAAGGCACAGGCAGGTCTGATACATGAATAGACACTGCACCGCCTCGTGGAACGTGCGGCACGGTTTTTCCATACACCAATCGAGCGCTTCCGCCATCGCTTCGAGTTCCCTTTTTCGAACAGGGTCTTTTTCAATTGCCGCTTTTTCCTCAGCGCATCGGGCATAACGCTTTGTCAGCGTGATCATGCCGTCACTGACGATGGAAACGGCGCGATAAAAGTTGTATTGCTCGATCGTTTTACCGGGCAGCGCGCTATCTATGAGTTCCGCCCTTTTTTGTTCGGCCTCGGCCTTAATCGCCGCGAAACCCTTGCGGATGGCGGTGTTGTAGCCGGTGCAGAAATGGCCGACCGGCGTACATGTCTGTCCCTTGGGGCCGAAATTCGTGACGCCGTTTCTCGAAATCGGAAAATATTCATCGATAATCTGCGCGTCTGTTTTGGCACTCATGCATTCCTTCAGCCAGAAGCTGACGGTGAAAAGAATATAGTCCCTGTCCTCCTCAGAGAGGATATAAGGGTCAATCGACCGGGTAGAGATATACCTGTTTTCGACCTCATCCTTCAGCCACTGAACCGAGTTTTCGGGATAAAGCGCGGCGGCACGGTATTTGGCAGACTGCGCGCCGACGATAACCTCCCCGTCGTCAATACGAACAGGGATATGCTCGCAGATGTTCTTAAAGTTCTTGGCGCGCTTTAATATGCCCGTCATGTCGGGATTCTCCATATAAAATTCCGTGATCAGCCGATAACGAGCGGTGCAGATTTCCGGCTGCGTTTCACGGTACCTTTCACGCATACTGACGACGCGGTCGGTTATGGGTTTGAGTTTATACATGAAATACCTCCTGCTCTGGTTCCGGAGAGCAATTATTTTACTATTTAGTATATCATAACAGGCAGCATTTTCAATCATGCCGGGAGAAAAGCCGCATGCAACATCTTCATAAGTGCATGCTGAAAATAATGGCTCCCGCGTGATGATTAACTGGCGAACGCAGTTCGCCACTACGCGCAGTGCGTGTCGTAGGGGCGAACTGCGTTCGCCAGTCGTAACGTCGTTTTTACTGGTTGTTTAATATTCGCGTGCGGCATTTGTATCACCAAAGGACCTGCTTCATGATTTACCTGTTTCATATGCGGGCGACTTATGATAAACTCAATGATAAGTACATGTCATATCGACTATAGGTTGAGCGGAGGAATCATCATGAATTTCTCTCAGATAAAATGTTTTTTAGCCGCGGCGGAATACCGGAGCTTTACACGCGCCGCCGACAGGCTCTATTTGTCTCAGCCTGTTCTCAGCCGACAGATCGCTTCGATGGAGGACGAGCTCGGGATCGAGCTTTTCATTCGCGAAAAAAAGTCGATCCGGCTCACACATGCCGGTGAGGTGTTTGCTGAAGGCTTAACGAAGCTCGCCCGTGAGTACACTCGTTGATAAGGCGAACGCCGTCCATAAGGGCTTTGCCGGTAATCTGAATATCGGCATGGTGGAGGGACAGCTCATCTGTCCGCCGTATTCGCTTGCGCTCACCAGCTTCCATGACAAATACCCTGATGTCCGTGTTAATCTCTCCCGTCACACGTTGGCCGGTATGCAGCACGCCATGACGAACGGCGAAATTGACGTCGCATTCGCGGCGCTGTTTAACCTGACCAACGAGGACGAGCTGGATTATATCGCTGTCGGCAGAGCGCAGACCTTTCTTGTCATTCCAAAGTCGCACCCGTTGGCAGACGTAGAAGGTCTCAGCCTGACTGATTTTAAGGAGGATACGTTTCTGACGCTGCCGGAGACAGAATCGCCATTTATTGCGCGTTTTTCCGAACGCATTGCCAAACATGATTTTTTTAAGCCGAGAACGTTGGAAGCGCCGAATATCGGGGCACTGGCGCTGTGGCTCGAAGCGGGGTACGGCATCTTTCCGCTCAATGCCAATCACTCCCTCCGGAACAACCCGAATCTTCTCTTTAAGGAGATGCCCGAGCTCGAGGATTCCGTTGAAATCGTCATGTGGAAGAAGGACAGCACAAACCCGATGATCGGCAAGTTTGTCGAGCAGTTTAAAAATATCAGTGCGAACCAATCAGGCGAATAAAGGCAAACTGCGTTTTCAAAGGCAAACTGCGTTTGCCTTATGCATATTGCTTATCAAAGCATGTGAAAAAGGTTCTTTACGCATCCGAAATTATCAACTAGAATAAAAAATATAAAACATATATCAATTGGAGAATCGTTATGGATAATCAAAAACTGACAGGGAAATTTTACGATATACAGGGTTTTTCCGTACATGACGGCCCCGGTATACGTCTAACGCTCTTCATGAAGGGCTGCCCTCTCCGATGCCCGTGGTGCCACAGCCCCGAATCTCAGGCGTTCCCCACGGAGCTCAACTGGATGGAAATCAAGTGCGTCGGCATCGAAAAGTGCGGCAACTGCCTTAAAGTCTGCCCGCATAACGCCATAACTCCGGGTAAAAAGAAAAAATCCCTGACGAGCGACGAGGAAATCACGGTTGTGACCGTCGACCGCTCAAAGTGCGACAATTGCGGCAAATGCGCCGAAGCCTGCACCTCCAAGGCGCTCTATATGTGCGGCACCGATTACACCATCGACGACATCATGGAGCGGGTCAGAAGAGATATCCCGTTCTTTAAGAGATCCGGCGGCGGCGTCACGGTCTCCGGCGGCGAATGCCTCTGTCAGCCCGAATTCTTACTTGAGATACTGAAAACGTGCAAGGCCGAGGGCATACATACAGCCGTCGACACAACCGGCTTCGCAAAGTGGGAGGTCATAGAGCCGATCCTTCCGTACACGGATTTGTTCCTGCTGGACATCAAGGGCGTAGACCCTGAGCTGCACAAGAAAATCGTGGGTGTCCCCAACGAGCCCATCCTTGAAAACGCCAGGAAGATCGCACAGGCCGGCGGCAAATTCCAGATCAGGATTCCCGTCATACCGATGTACAACGATTCCGTCAAAGCGTTTGACGACATGGGTAAATTCATCAAAGAACTCGGCGACGCCGTTGAGGTTGTCCAGCTCCTGCCATACCACAACCTCGGCACCGTCAAATGGGAGCGGCTTCAGAAAAACGCCCCCATCCTTGAGGCGACACCGCCCTCTGATGACCTTATGCAGGACAGAAAGACACAGCTCGAAAATATGGGCTTGAATGTTATCATTCACTAATAACGCCATACTCGATATACATATTGCAATATTGCGGCACCCGGCTAAATGCCGGGTGTCTCGTCTTAATATGATGAAATCTTAATGTATTTACATTGTTTCTTTTACATTGCGCATAATAATTGCGTAATATTAAGAGTAAAAAAGGGAGATATTTGATATGGGCAAAAACAATCCCAAAAAGAGCTCTAGGACGCTTAAAAAACTTAATTATTTCGAAGCAACAGGCTCTGTCGGCGTGAATTCAAGTGAAGCGAATACTATTATTGATAAATCAATGGAAGCCGTCGGCGACAACATATTAAAGAAGAGCGCCCAGCCCGACTAAATTGCGCCGCAGTACAGCAGTGGCGCACAATCTTCTCAAGGCATGGTGAAATATGGCAACGCCTCATCCCTTTTGGGGTGAGGCGTTGTTTGCCGTAACATGTATGCACGCGGCGTATGAATACGCACAGCGGTGAACCTTGAGATAATGGGTAGCGTGATACGAAATATTTGTTGTAGGTATTGACATTAAAAGCTTTTTTGAATAAACTTAATGCACAAAACCGGGCTAAAACGATTTGAACCAGCGAAAGAAAGGACCTGATATCCATGGTAGATTTCGATAAAATGCCGCCTTCCAGACAGCCTGCAGGTACATTTCCATACATGCTTCAACAGCCGCCCCGGCCGCTTATTCCAGGCAATAGGCCGATCACCGCGAGGGAAAATCAGCTGAGAATATACAGAGGCGAGAAACCGTGCTGGATGCCAATCTGGCTCGTCGATAACCAATACTGCTGGCCTGATGTTTATGCGGAGCATGCGCCGTTTGAAGCAAACGGACCTGACTGGTTTGGTCAGGAGTGGGTATTCGTTCCCGAGGTTGGCGGCGCGATGCCGAAGCCTGGTACACGGATCATCTACGATATTACAAAGTGGCAAGAGCAGGTAAAATGGCCCGATTTAGATGCAGTCGACTGGGACGGTGATGCCAAAGTTCAGATATCCCGTTATGACCCGGACAGGGCGCATGTCTTCCATGTCACCGAAGGCATCTTCGAGCGTCTGCATGAGCTGATGCCCGTCGATGAGACGCTGATCGCCATGTATGAAGAGCCCGAAGCGGTTCACGCTTTCTTTGAGGCGATGGTTGACTTTAAAATCAAGCTCATGGATATCGTCTTCAAAAAGTACGCGCCCATCGACTACGTTATCTGGGGCGATGACTGGGGAACGCAGAGAGCTGGCTTCTTCTCCAACAGCATGTATCGTGAATTCATCATGCCGTACGCCAAAAAGTGCTGGGATTGGATTCACGATCAAGGCAAATTCGTAGAGCTGCACTCCTGCGGTCTGACACAGCAGTATATTAATGAATTCGTTGAGATGGGCCTCGACGCCTGGACACCCCAGCCTATCAATGATCTCGATATGCTTACCGCGGGGTATGCCGACAAGATTGCGCTGACAGTCAATATCGACGGTATCACGGAGGCGAAAACCGAGGCTGAAGCCAGAGGACTCGTCCGAAGCTTTGTCGACAAATATGCCCCCAGAGGAAAAGTGATTGCAGGCATGATCGTGAATCCGGACGAGAAGGTCAAAAATGCTGCAATTGATGAGCTCTACAACTATTCCAGCGCATTCTATGCCAAAAGATAAATAGAATAATGCTCGGAACGAGCGTTTAGCGAAGCAGCTCCTGGTAATCTCGGGTTGACCGCGCGTGTCATCCTGAGTGAAACGAAGGATCTCCAGGTAATCTCTGATTGTTGCGTTGGCATTAGTTTGTCTGGAGATTCTTCGCAAGCGCAGAATGACAAACCGCAGGTAACATCAGGTATTCATAACAATGACAGGACGTTGCATTTCATAATAATGATTAATAATTGACAATTATTTGGCAGCAGTATATACTCATACTATTATTTTGATAATGAAAGGTGGTGAGAGGTATGTGTATTTCGGAATTTTACGGCAGCGGCAGCGTGTATATAAGATGCAAGCATGTTAAAGGCTTCGCATTCAAAAAGGCGGCGGTTTGGCAGCAGTCTGCCCTTTTACCCGTTCTTTGCGCCATTTTTGGCCTTTTACGGGGTTACTGCGCCCGTTTTCGCCGAGTTGAATGCCTCTTGCCAACCGTAAGACCCGCCTGATTATTCAGGCTTCTTCATGTGTTGCTCGCCCGGGTGTTCAATCGGATACCCGGGTATTTTTATGTCCAGATCAAGTTGAAGGAGCAATTCTTACATGGTTAAATATTTGAAAACAGTTCACATGTCCTGTCTTGAAAAGACAAACGGCGGCGTGTTTTATCTTCTGCCTGACATCATCATAAAGATATGCACGCTGATACCCCTGGTTTTCCTGTGGCGCGTGGTCATGGCGTCCGGAGCCCCGGTCGGTATGAGTGTGATGCAAATGCTGTCGTATACGTACCTCAGTGCCCTGCTATCCGACATGATGGTCGTTAAAACAGCGGCGACGGGTTGGCTGTCCGAGGGTGTACTGATGAAGCTGTACGGACGTCCGCTTTCAGTATTAGGTCAGCTGATTTCGCAAACTGCCGGAGGCTGGCTGCCGATGCTCGCCTTATTCTCTCTGCCTATGGCCATTTTATCTCCGTTTATTGGCATTAGTTTGAAACCGGCGACGCCGTGGTTTCTTGCCAGTCTGCTTTTGTGTATATCACTGGGCTTTGCCATTGATGTCCTTTTTGCCTGCTTATCGATAAAGCTTCGAAATATGAGCTGGCTGATCGGCCGCATAAGGGCGGCAATTGTCGCGATACTTTCCGGCACTGTGATACCAATCAGCTTTCTGCCTTTTGGATTCAGCGAAATAATGAGGTATCAGCCGTTCGCAAGCCTTGGCGGCGCGCCACTGTCCGTATTTGTCGGCGCGGCGGAGCCGGAGGGTGTGCTGCTGCTGCAAATCGTGTGGAACATCGTTTTGTGGCCTGTTGCGTTGCTGGTGTTTAGAAAATCACAGGAGGGTATGGTGAGTTATGGAGGCTAAAATCACTTTGAAACGACTCTTAAGCTTATTTGCAATTTCAGCGAAGATGGATTTGGTATGGCTTTTACGCGATACGAAATTTGCGCTGATGATAATATTGGCTGACATCATATCGAATATTGCCGTCGTATCTGGTGTTTATTTGATTGCGCTTCGGTTCGGCGGAATCGGCGGCATGAGTGTCGACGAGGTCTTATTCATGATGGCGTATTCGACAATAACGACAGGCATTTTCATCCTGTTTGGTTCGGGAAACAACATCCATATTAGCCGTATCATCGGACGCGGCCAGCTGGAGCATTTGTTTATGCAGCCGCTGACGCTTAAAACACAGCTTGTGACGAACGGCTTTGTGCCTTTCACGGGAGGCAGCAATTTCATTATAGGCTGTATTTTGTTATTTACCGCGGTAAACAGGCTCGGCCTTCATGTCACCTTTTCGTGGATGCTCTCACTTATAACCTACATCATTGTGACGATGGTTATAATTGTCGCCCGCGCATACCTGGTGTCAAGCGCCGCGTTTTACGCGCCATCTGCCGCAGAGGAGATATCCAGCACGGCGATTGAGGGCACATGGCAGCTGAGTACCTTCCCGTTATCAGGAATGCCGCTGTTCATTCAGCTTCCCCTGCTGACCTTTTTGCCTGAGGGAATGCTCGCCTGGTTTCCCTCTCTCTGCCTGCTCGGGAAGCCGCCGCTGCATATGACGGCATACTATCCGCTTGTTTATGCGCTGATCATCGCACTCGTGGCAGGATTTATTTTCAGGAAAGGATTGAAATATTATGTTACAAAAGGTTCGAACAGATATGTACCCTACGGATTTCGCCGTTAGCTTAAATAACGTTACGAAAACCTTTACGCAGTGGCAGCGCGATAACACCGTCAAAGGTCTGCTGAAAAACCTTGTTAAGCCTGAAAAACAAACAATCATGGCCCTTGATAATGTCTCATTTACGATTAAGAAGGGGGAGTTTGTCGCTTATGCCGGACCAAACGGCGCGGGCAAAAGTACGACCATGAAGCTGCTCGGCGGCATGCTGCTGCCGAATAGCGGTGTTATATCCGTCTTAGCCATGTCGCCGCAGAAACAGCGCACAGTGTTGATGCAGCATCTGGGGATTTTGTTCGGAAACCGTACCGAACTGTGGTGGGATCATCCCGTCATTCAGAGCTTCGAGTGGAAAAAGGTTGTATGGGGCATCTCCGATGCGCAGTATCAGCAGAACCTCGCAATCGTTACCGAGCTTCTAGATATCGGCGGCTTACTAAAAACCTTCGCGCGTGAGTTGAGCCTCGGTCAACGCATGAGAGCCGATCTTGCCATGCTGCTGCTGCACAGTCCGGATGTCATCCTGCTCGACGAGCCGACGCTTGGGCTTGACGTGGTGGCCAAGAGGCAGATGATTGAGTTCCTCAAAATAATTAATAAAGAAAATGGCGTGACTATTGTTGTCACCAGCCATGACATGGATGACCTGGAGGAAATGGCTGAGCGCATACTGATGATTTCCGCCGGAAAAATCGCCTTTGACGGAAGCTTTAACGCGCTGCGCGGCATAACCGGCAATTTGACGAGAGTCGTTGTTACGATGGAAAGGGACTGTATTCCTCACATCAGAAGCGGAAAGCTGCGCTCTTCGAGTAACGGCCGCTTTGAGTTTGATGTCGACCTCGCGGGAGTGCCGGTCAAGGAATTACTGAATCAATTATCTGAAGCAGAAGGTGTTCGGGACGTGGAAATAAAAAAAGCACCAATCGAACAAGTAATTGCCGGTCTGTACAAGGACTGGGCGAAAGGCGGCAAGAACTGATTTCCTGCGCTGTTATGTCAAGGGCTGCGCTCTGGCATGAAAAGGCGATTGACTTTGATACATGATTGCGGTATGCTTTGCCCAAATATACTAAATTGGGAGGATTTAACTATGGACCTCGTAAAAAAATACGCGCCGATTGCGGGCGGCCTTTCTATCGGTCAATACTGCCCTCCGAAATGCTTTGAGCTTGCCGGCAAACGCTTTGATTTTGTCATGGACTCTGGAGAGGACGCCGGCGACGCTGTTCTCAATTTTATCGATGAAACGCAGGTTGAGTGGCGCATCATGGGTGGCGGTACGTTTAAAACAGAGACGTATGAATGCCGCAAAAGCGACGACTGGACCTATCTTGTCACCTACAGTATCGAAGGCAAAACCCCGCGTGAAAACCATACCTGGGTCATTGATAGGGAACAGGCCCTTGTGACCTTCCTGCGCTGCCCGCTAGGCGACAACGCCTATTGGCCGTACCTGATCGAGAGCCATTTTACCTTTGGTTATATCAAGGAAGAAGGAAAAGAACACACAGACTATCGCCGTCATGGTTTCACCGACGATGTGGTCGGTACGGGTGTCAAGTGGGTCTACGGCCATAATATGGCGACAGTACATGTGTATCACAGCGCCAACTGGTACCGCATTACATATCCCAAGGGTAACACGGCTGACACGGAGGTTCCTGATTCTGTCAGCGCGATCAGGGAGGTCATGAAACTGATGCCCGGGTCTGACGAACCCGCATTCTACGTCAAGATCAAAGAGGGTATGTATTTCGTCAGCGTCACCGAGCAGAACATGGAAAAGATACTGGGCGACAAGGTCGGCTTCCGCAGCGACACGCTCTGCTTTTTGGATAACTGGAACCGCATGTACAGTGTCGGCCGCGGCTTCGGTACTATGACGACGGATGGTCAGGACCGCGAAATTTTTGTCATGATCGGCAAATACGGCGTACCGGAGGCAGTAGACGAACATTTTTTTACGGACCCGAACCCCTACCTGGTGTAGAGGGTTAGAGCTTTTATAGTATCGGTGAAAATAACAGGCTCCCGGAATAAAAATCCGGGAGCCTGACATTTTCAGTTGATTTTGACTGGTTTCTTATTTGAACATTTCCTTGCTCATGTTGTCGATTTCTTCGGTCATTGCCTCGTAAACACCGGGATAATTGCTCAGGGGCAGGCCCTGGGAAGCGCCGGGGATGAAATAGAGCTTGCCGAATTCTTCACAGGTACGCCTGACTTCGCTGGCGACAATTTCTTTTGTCCAGCCCGGGAAGTCGACGGTGGCGCTGTCGACGCCGCCCATGAAGCTGATCTTTCCGCCGTAGGTCTTGATCAGTTCCTTAATGTTGTTGGACCGCATGACGCCCTGCCAAATATCCATGCCCATCTCGATCATGAAGGGGACAAGCGTTGCGGCGTAGGAGTCAGAGTGGTGCACGATGAGCTCAACGCCGTGGGACTTGTAATAGCCATAAATCTTTTTATAGGACGGCAGGAAGAATTCCTTAAACATGTCAGGAGATATAAACGTGGAAATCTGGGAGCCCCAGTCGTCGTGGTGGAAAAGCGCGTCGGGCTTCAAATACTTGCAGACGCCCTCGGCGTATTCAAGCTCAAATTCGGTGATCATGTCGATGATCTCGTGCATGGCTTCGGGCTCTTCATAGAAATTAATGAGGCAGTTGGCAATCTCTAATAGATAATGGCACTGCTCAAAAACACCAGGTGAGTAAAAGGACGTTGCGAAGTATTCCTTGCGGTCGATCTTTTCCATCTCCGCAATATACGGTTCCCATGCGGAAGCCGGATATTTAAGGCTCGGAACTTTCACATATTCGCGCCATTTTGTGATGTCCTTGATAACGATATGCTCGGCATCGTGGACGGGGAACGCGCCGGGCACGCCGGCTGGCCAAGACCTTGTGACGCCCCATGCGTTGACGACATTGAGCTCGCCGGGGGCTGGATTTTTATTGTCCGCACTAAAGGGCGTGCCCATCATGATGGCAAACGCTTCGTACTGGTTGACAAAGCGGTCGGGCTTTCCGCCTCGGATTGTTTCAAATAGATTTTGTTTTTTCGTTAGCATGAAATACTTCCTCTCATTGTGGATTAGCATACTATATTTATAACCAATATTCATATCGTTGACAAGCGGCAGATTCGTAAATCTATAAAATTAACAAAAATATTTGCTCAGAACGTATGAAACACACGATTCTAATGAACCGTGCGTTTCATCTATCCGTCATCTAGTTATTCAATGGGAGGCGCAATGTCGAGAAAACCGATGCCTTTATTCTTTTCCTGAATATAGTTAAATGTCCACTGGTTTTTTGCCAGCACAACACTTCTGTGATACTGATCCTCCACCAGAACCGCGTCATTATAACCCAGCATTTCTTTTGAGAACTTATCGGCAACAACCCAGCGCGCCATGGAGTAGGGCAGTCTTCTTATGTGGATATCGACGCTGTATTCGTTTTTCAGTCTGTATTCGAGGACTTCAAACTGCAGCTCACCCGCGACGCCCAGCGTATAAAGCTCGATACCGATATGAGGATCTTTGAACACCTGAATAGCGCCTTCCTCGGAGAGCTGTTGGATGCCCTTCTGAAACTGCTTCCGCTTGGAGGAATCCTTCGCGGACACCTCGGCAAAGTGCTCGGCGGGAAACATGGGGATGCCTTCAAACTGAAAGAGCTTTGGGCCGTTGCACAGAGTGTCGCCGATTTTGAAGGTGCCGGGGTCGAAGACGCCGATTATGTCCCCGGCGTACGCCTCCTCGACGGCGGTGCGCTCCTGCGCCATAAACTGCGTGGACTGAGCGAGGCGGACCTTTTTCTTCGTTCGCGCGTGTCCGACCTCCATGCCCTTTTCGTACTTACCGGAGCAGACGCGGATAAAGGCGATGCGGTCTCGGTGGGCTTTGTCCATATTGGCTTGAATTTTAAAGACAAAGCCGGAAAAATCTTCTTCTTCTGGGGCAATATAACCCTCGCTATGTTCGTGACCGCCGGGTGCGGGAGCCATGCGGAGAAAGGCCTCAAGGAAGTGGCGGATACCGAAATTGTTCATGGCGCTGCCGAAGAACATGGGCGTCAGCTCACCGTTTCTGACCTTTTCCATGTCGAATTCGTCACCCGCAATATCGAGGAGGGAAATCTCCTCGCAGAGCTTGCTATATAAATGGTCGCCCAAGAGCGCCTCAAAACGCTTGTCATCCACATTGCCGGTGACGGACTCGGCGACTGTCTGCCCGTGGTTTCCGCCTTCGAAAAGCTCAATCTTGAACGTCGTGCGGTCATACACACCTTTGAAATCGCCGTCAGTGCCTATAGGCCAATTCATGGGGTAGGAGCGTATACCAAGCGTCTCCTCGAGCTCCTCCATGAGCGCCAGGGGGTTTTTACAGGCGCGGTCCAGCTTGTTGACGAAGGTAAAGATGGGTATTCCCCGCATCCTGCAAACGTGAAACAGTTTTTTTGTCTGTTCCTCAACGCCCTTTGCCCCATCGATGAGCATCACGGCGCTGTCGGCAGCAACGAGGGTCCTGTAGGTATCCTCGCTGAAATCCTGATGGCCCGGCGTATCGAGTATATTGATACGATAACCGCTATAATCGAAGTTCAATACGCTGGAGGTTACGGAGATGCCTCTTTGTTTTTCGATTTCCATCCAGTCCGAAACAGCATATTGCTTCGCTTTCCGCCCCTTGACAGTACCCGCGAGCCGTATGGCCCCGCCGTACAGGAGCAGCTTTTCGGTCATGGTTGTTTTTCCGGCGTCCGGATGCGAGATAATCGCAAAGGTTTTCCGGCGGTTTACTTCTGTTTTTATTTCTTCATTTATGGTCATTCGGCGTAACATCCTCTGATAAATACTTGCTTCATACTGTAAGCGGCAATTATTAATAATACAACAAATGATATGAACAAGTCAAATGGAACCCAAAAAAGCATTAAAACGCTTTTACACGCTCGTTGTCATCCTGAGTGTAGCGAAGGATCTCCAGGTAATTTATGGTCGAAACGTTGATATGAGTCTACCAGGAGATTCTTCGCAGGCTCAGAATGACAAAACGCTGGTATTTAATAGCAATGACAGATAGACCGGAAGTGATTTTGAGATACCGGCTTATTAAAGCTTGTTCCGCTGAATCTTTCCGCTGATGGTTTTCGGAAGCTCTTCTTTGAACACAACGACACGTGGGTATTTGTACGGAGCGGTATGCTTTTTCACATACTCTTGAATTTCTGTTGCCAGGGCATCACTGGCAACAGTGCCTTTTGTCAGAACGATACTCGCCTTGACGACCTGGCCGCGGATTTCGTCCGGGACAGGTGAGACGCCGCATTCCAGGACGTAGGGCAGCTCCATAATGACACTCTCAATTTCAAACGGCCCAATGCGGTAGCCGGAGGATTTGATGAGATCATCGACGCGGCCGACATACCAAATGTAGCCCTCCTCATCACGCCAAGCTGTGTCGCCGGTGTGATAGACGCCGCCAGCCCATGCGTTATCGGTGGCTTTCTTATCTCCGAAATATTCGATGGACAGACCACAGATTTCACCCGGTTGTGTCCGGATAACAATCTCGCCCGTTTCGCCGACGCCGACGGAATTGCCGTCTCCGTCAATAAGATCGATGGGATACAGCGGCGTCGGTTTGCCGAGGGAACCGATTTTCGACGTCATGCCCCTGAAGTTACCGATCATGACCGTGGATTCCGACTGACCGAAGCCCTCCATGATGGAGATGCCCGTGGCTTTTTTAAATTGGTTGAACACCTCTGGATTGAGCGCCTCTCCTGCAATAGAGGCATGCTTAATTGTGGAAAGATCGAATTTGGACAGATCTTCCTTAATCATGAAGCGGTACATTGTCGGCGGCGCGCAGAACGTCGTGATGTTGTGTTCTTTAAACATCGGCAGGATATCATTGGCGTCAAAGCGTTCAAAATCATAAACAAAAATCGCCGCTTCGCAGAGCCACTGGCCGTAGAGTTTACCCCACATGGACTTTGCCCAGCCGGTATCCGATATCGTCAGATGAATGCCGTTCGGGTCGACGCATTGCCAGTAATGAGCCGTTACGAAGTGGCCGAGCGGATACTTGAAGTTGTGCAGGGCGATTTTCGGATAACCCGTCGTCCCTGAGGTGAAAAATGCCAGCATGTGCGCGCTGCCGCACGGTGTATCGTCTGTACGTTGAAATGTGCCGCGGAACATCTCGTATTCGTCGTCGAACGAGCGCCAGCCTTCGCGTGTTCCTTCGGCGATGACTTTTATGGTGACGAAAGGACACGCTTCGAATGCCTGTTCCGCTTCGACCGCTGCGCCTGTCACGGCGGTGCAGACGATGGCGCTGATCCCCGCCGCCTTAAATCGGTACTCGAAATCTTTGCGGAGCAGCTGGTCCGTTGCGGGTATGACGACAGCGCCCAGCTTGTGCAGTGCGATGACTGATATCCAGAACTGATAATGGCGTCTTAAGACAAGCATGACGCGGTCGCCCTTTTTAATGCCGAGTGAGCGGTAATAGTTTGCCGCCCGAGAAGACAGACGACTCATCTCGCCAAAGGTAAAACGCCGTACGACCTTATTACGGTCAATATGCAGCATGGCGAGCTTGTCCGGATTTTTTGCGGCGATGGCGTCAACCACGTCATAGGCAAAGTTGAAGCGCTCCTCGTTTTTGAAGGAAATATCGGTGAGGCAACCATTTTCGTCTTCAACAGGGCAGACGAAGCTTTCGTGGACTCTGCCCGTTTCAGGTTCCTTCTGCGTCCTGAATGCTTTCTGTATGGGTTTGGCGGCCGCGTCTAATGACGCAGTATTTGACACAAAGCCCTCGGGAGGATTGATGACGATCGCGTAGAAAATGCAGTCCTGCCCGCCGACGGCGATCATACCGTGGGGCGTTGAACTGTCGTAATAGATGGTGTCGCCCTCGTTCAGAAGCTCAGTGTGTTCGCCGATTTTGATCTTCAGGCTGCCTTTAAGGACGATGTCGCACTCCTGCCCGACGTGGGTGGTGACCTCGATCTCACGGCGCTCGGCGTCAGGGCTGTACATGGCGGTGACGCGAAGCGGCTCTGTGACACGATTTTTGAAGGAATGCGCCAGGTTGTAATAGACCATGCCGTGCGCCTGCTCAATGCGCTGACCGGTTCCGTTTCTTGTAATGGTATAGGACGTCAGCGTGGGGCTTGAGCCCTCAATAATGTCCGTTATGTCGACATTCAGTGCCAGAGCGCAGCGGTAGAGAAAAGCGAAGTTCAAATCCGAGCTGCCCGCTTCGCATGCCAGATACTCATCGACTGAAACACCTGTTTCGCGCGCCATTTTCTCGGCGGTGAACCCCTCAATCTCCCGCAGTTCTCGAATTCTCTCGGCGATTTCCAAAAGACGCATTTCCAAACTATTTTTCTTGTCCATATTTCGCTACCCCTTCTGGGACGTAAAAACCCGTCCCAAAGCTTTACTTTGAGACGGGTTATAAAAGACCCGCGGTACCACTCAAATTGCCAAGTCTTTTTTGCGCTTGCGCGGAAAAGACCTTGACCACTCTTGGACTCATACAAGCCCACGGCTTTAACGCAGCGTCTGCGGGGGGCTCTACATAGGAATATTCAAGAATATTCCATTCGGAATATTCAAGTACATTCCATTCGGAATATTTGCCGATGGCAAATATTCATTTCTTCTGCACTCCGGCTCAGAAGGGACAAGTCATTGGTCTCCTATGCCGCCGGCTCACACCATAGGAACCAAAGGTTCCTTTACCGGCTCTCTGATAACAAAGGATTCCGACCCTCTTCATCACAGCTTTTAAATGGTTATTATTCATTTACCGAAAATGTAGCACAATTGTATGTTATTGTCAACAGAGAATGCTGGTGGGGGTTGCTATGAAATACCGGCGTTCTGTCATTCTGAGCCTGCGAAGAATCTCCAGGTAAACTTATGCCAACGCAACAATCAGAGATTACCTGGAGATCCTTCGTAAATGATCATTTAATATTTGTCGTCAGAATATATTCTTGATTTGTTCGCGATTTTTAACAACGAACTCCAGTATCTTCGTGGTTGTTTTCCCGAGCGGTCCGAATTCCTCGCGACTGTCAAGGTAAGCGGCAAATATCATCGAAATGGAGCAGATAACATCGTATATCGCTTGTTTTTCCTCCGGTGCCAGGTTGCTCTCGCTGTCATAACCATGCAGAATCCCGCTGAGGACGTCGAGCCATTTTTCATACATTTCGTCGCTTGTTTCGGATAAGATTCCCGTCGAACAGTAACAGACATCAAACAGGCGTATATTGAGCTCGCTCAAATCAAAGTTTATAAAGCCGCTGACCTCGCCGTCCAAAAACAGGATGTTGCCCGGATGTGGGTTGCGGTGGATCAGCTGCTTCGGCAGAGCGTCATACAGCGTCCCAAAGCTTTCGAGATAGTCGGTAAAAAACGCCTCATCGAGACCCATATTCCACTGGAGGTTCAGCTGCCGGACATTTGGGAGCGCCCAATCGGCAACGGTGCGGTACAGATTAACTTCATCCGGACAAACCTCATCTTGGACCTCTTTCAGGGCTTTGTGGAGCCGCGCGAGACTCCTGCCATATTTTACACCGAATTCTGTTCTTTCATCGCCGAATCGGTCGTCGTCGGGGAGCGGGCTTCCCTTCAGCGCCTGTGATAGGACGAAAAGCGCCTCGCCGTCCAGATATATACTGCCGGTTTTTGTCGGTACCGGCAGGGAGGAAACAAAGCCCTGCTTGGCAAGCGCCTTCGAGATTTTCAGGTCCTTCATCAGCAAATCGCGGCTACCCGTTCTCAGGACGAAATCATTACCGACCGTCCAGTCGTTTCCGGACGGCTTCGTGCCGTGCATGATGTATATATCGCAAATCGGCAATTGTTTATCAATTTCCCAGTTCCCCAGAATTTTTCGCAGTTCTTTCTCAGTATAAATAATAGAATTAGCCACCTCCGGTTTTTTTGGTTTGTGTTTGCTGTAAATTGCGATGTATTTTTTTGGAGAGCAGCCGTACATTTTTATAAAAGCCTTATAAAACCCCGCGTACGTGTCAAAACCATATTCCAACACAACATCAATGGTACGTCTTCCACCGGCTATTTCACTCAGCGCATGGTCGAGACGGCGCTTCTTAATATATCCTGTCACGGACGAATCCATCACGGATGAAAACAAGCGATAATAGTGAAAGGTCGAATAATTTGCCATCCGCGCCAGCTCCTCAGCGGTGATGTCGGTCCTGAGATTCTGTTCGATGTAATCGAGGCTGGTTTTGATAATTTCGGGTATCTGCATGGCGCTCCTCCTCCGTACGGTGGCTTCAGTATACTGCATGAAAACCTGAGAAACATTTCCTGCACTGCTATTATATCAGATAAAGAGATCCTATTCGGCTAGAAGAGTTAATGCCCTGTAATCAGAGCGATTACAGGGCATTTAAGCTGTGATTGCTTATTTAAAAAGATGCTATTCATCAAAGTTATATAAAGACGGCTTGAACAAGAACCATGTAAATAACCGTGCCTGCCCCTATGCTCAGAAGGGCGTTGCCTTTCCAGTAATGAAGCACGGCAATGCAGATGATTGCGATAGCCTCGGGTAAACCATATGTCGGGCTTGTCAATTGAACGTTTTTAAGACAATAGACAACCAATAAACCAATTGCGGCATACGGCAAAACTTTACCGAGATAGCGGATGTATGAATGCTCCGACGTTGTTTTCCAAAATAATACAAAGGGCAAAAACCTTGTTATTACCGTACCCAGCGTCACCGCACCGATAATGATGAGCGTTTGAACAGGTGTCAGTGTCATTGTACTTCCCCTTTCGCGGCGTCTGTCTTTTCGTCAAGGCCTTTTCGGAACAATGACAGCGAGGCCAGTATCGCAAGCATTGCGGGAATAATAAAGTGGCTCTGTCCGAAAATCAGAAGGCAAACAACGGCGCATAAAACGCCGATCACGGCGGGCAGCCGGTTTTTATTCGTCCGCCACTGGCCGACGAATATGACGACGAAGAGCGCTGTCAGCACAAAATCGAGTCCCTTGATGTCAAACGTAATTACCGAGCCGAGCAAACCGCCGATGGCTGAGCCCGCGACCCAGTATGAATGATCCAGCAGCGTGACAAAAAAATAAAACCAGTTTCGGTTGACGCCCTCCGGCGGCTCCGTCGAGCAGGCAACTGAAAACGTTTCGTCGCATAAGCCGAAGATCAAATAAGGCTTTAGCCTGCCCGCATTTTTATACTTGTCCAGCAATGAAATGCCGTAAAAGAGATGTCGGGCATTTATAATGAGCGTCATCAGCAGCGCGTATAAGGGATTAAAAACAGTTGTTAGAAACGTGACTGCTATGTACTGCGCCGAACCGGCAAAGGCCGCAAAACTCATGAGTACCGTCCAGCCGAACCCGTACCCCTTGCTGTTCATTAAGATGCCGTAAGCAATGCCCAGGAACATAAACCCCGTCAAAACGGGAAGCGTATGCGGAAAGGCCGCTTTTAAAGCGTTTGTTTTATCTCTCATCTGTTGCCTCACAATCCATGCTGGACTAAAACCGCTATATCCATAGGACTATTAATCCGTTGGATATAGCGGTTTTTATTTCGTTAAACCCTCGCTTATACTTACAGCTTGTTTCTCTGTATTTTCCCACTGATTGTCTTGGGCAGCGAATCGCGGAAGACGACGATACGCGGGTATTTATATGGTGCGGTGTGACTCTTAACATACTCCTGGATCTCTTTTTTCAGCTCTTCTGTGGGTTCGGTGCCTTTGGTCAGGACGATGCTGGCTTTGATGATCTGGCCCCTGATTTCATCCGGCACCGGTGAAACGGCGCATTCGAGAATGTAGGGCAGCTCCATCATGACGCTTTCGATTTCGAACGGCCCGATGCGGTAGCCGGAGGACTTGATGACGTCGTCTGTACGTCCGACAAACCAGAAGTAACCCTCCTCGTCTCTCCATGCCGTATCACCGGTATGGTACATGTCGTCATACCAGGCGGCCTTCGATTTGTCTTCATCGTGGTAGTAGCACGTAAACAGACCGCACGGCGCGCCTTTATCGGTCCGGATGACGATTTCGCCCGTTTCGCCGATGCCGACCGAATTCCCATCACTGTCGACGATATCCATGTCATACAGCGGACTCGGTTTTCCCATGGAGCCGAGCTTCGGCGTGGAGCCGATAAGGTTTGCGATACTGAGCGTCGTTTCCGTCTGGCCGAAGCCTTCCATAATGGACAGCCCCGTTGCCTTCTTGAATTGACTGAAAACCTCGGGGTTCAGCGCCTCGCCTGCCGTGGTGGCGTACTTGATGGAGGAGAGGTCGTATTTCGATAGGTCCTCTTTGATGAAGAAGCGGTACATCGTCGGGGGCGCGCAGAAGGTGGTGATGTTGTGCTCCTTGAACATCAGGAGGATGTCGTTGGCGTCAAAACGGTCAAAATCGTACGTGAAGATTGCCGCCTCGCAGAGCCACTGACCGTACAGCTTGCCCCAGAGTGCTTTTCCCCAGCCCGTATCGGAGATCGTGAAATGCAGTCCGTCGGGGTCGACGTTATGCCAGTATTTGGCGGTGATGAAGTGACCGAGCGGGTAGGTATACGTATGCTCGGCAATTTTCGGATAACCGGTTGTACCGGAGGTGAAGAACATCAGCATTGGGTCGTTGCCGCACGCGCTGTCCTCTGTCCTCAGGAAGGTGCCGCGGAACATGTCGATTTCCTCATCGAAGCTGTGCCAGCCCTCGCGGCTGCCGGAGGCGATGATCCTCAGGGTGACGCTAGGGCATTTTGCCATTGCGAGCTCCGCTTCCTCAGCTGTCTTAATGTTGTCTGCCGAGCAGACGATAGCGCTGATGCTGGCGGCGGTGAAACGGTATTCGAAATCCTTCATGAGAAGCTGGTCGGTGGCGGGAATGACGATCGCGCCCAGCTTGTGCAGCGCAATGATCGAAATCCAGAACTGATAGTTGCGCTTTAAGACGAGCATAACGCGGTCGCCCTTTTTTATGCCGAGTGAACGGAAGTAGTTGGCTGCGCGGGACGAGAGCTTACTCATTTCCTCGAAGGTAAAACGGCGTACGACCTTATTGCGGTCCACATGGAGCATTGCGAGCTTGTTCGGGGCTTTCTCCGCCAGCATATCGACGACGTCAAAGGCGAAATTGAAGCTTTCCTGATTTTTAAATGCAATGGACTGCAATAAACCATTCTCATCCTCTTCAGCGACAACGAAGTTTTCGTAGATCAGAGGCCTTTTTTTCGCAGTGGGAACAATCGTCTCCCTGATTTCTTCCGCGATCGGTTCACCCGGAATGACGACGGCGCAGAATACACAGTCTTTTCCGTCCACAGCAATCATGCCGTGAGGGGTAGAGCTGTTGTAGTAGATGCTGTCACCCTCGGTGAGGATCTCCGTGTGCTCACCGATCTGAATTTTGAGCTTACCGCTTAAGATAAAGTCAAACTCCTGACCGGCGTGATTGATGAGATGGATCGGTTGATTTTGCTGCTCTTCCGAATAGGTATACGTCACCCAAAACGGCTCGACGATTTTATGGCGGAAGAGCGGAGCGAGATCCTTGATCTCGATTCCGGGTTCGCGGGCCGTCATCCGGCCCTTGCCTTTCCTCGTAACCGTATAGGATGAGAGGTGGGCGCTGCTGCCCTCCAAAAGATCGGTCAGCTCGACGCCAAAAAGAATGGCGCATTTATGTATAAAAGTGAAAGGCAGGTCGACAAGGCCGGATTCATACTTTTCATACATTTCGAGGCTTAGGTCGGTTTTTTTCGCCATCTCCTCCGGACTCATCCCGATGATCTCGCGCAGTTCGCGAATACGTGCGGCAACATCCATCAGCACCGTTGACATTTGTTCATTATGGGCCATAATTACCTTCCATTTCTCCGGCGAATCGTTATCGTCCGATTTTTTGAGTTCGGCTTCAATGTTGTTCGTCTTGTCAATCCGCGCCGGTAAAGTGACAAAACACTGGAAAAACGCTGTTAGAATACAAAAATCCGCCCCAAAGAAACCCTTCTTTGAGGCGGATTATTAACCCGCGGTACCACTCAAATTGCCAATACCTTTCTGCGCATTCGCGGAAAAGACCTTGACCACTTTTTTTGGACTCTAACAAGCCCTTCGCTTTAACGCAGCGTCACGGGCGGCTTCTACTTGCTTCGTTCCCGTTGAATACACAGAAACAATGGGTCCGTTTTGCTTTCGTGCCCCGGCTCGGAAGTGATGTGTTGACGAGTTATCCTGATATCGGCTCGCACCATAAAGAACCTTTGGTTCCAAAGAACCTTTGGTTCCAAAGAACCTTTGGTTCTATGCCGACTCTCTGGAATGAGGACAGCTCAACCGTCTTCGTTACAGCCTTTGATGATATTACCTTAAAAATAGCATATGTTAAAATTGGTGTCAATAGTATAAAACTTAAATTATCAGTTGTTGCCACAGCGGATGTCTAAAGCAGCAGTATCTTAACCTGCTGCCAGCCCAGATACTGGACAAGCCTTACGCATTGTGGTAGAATTATCAGACATGTCGTTTATGATATGTAATTAAATGGATCAGGAACAGATTAGGAAACAGATATGAGAACGGATGTTTTAGGCGTCGGCTTCGACAATTTGACAATGGACGAGGCAGTCGAACAGGCGCTTTTACTGATTGAAGACGACAGAACGGCCTATGTTGTCACACCGAACCCGGAAATTGTATGGCGGTGTAAAGGCGACCCCGGTCTTAAGGAAATCATTGCGCGGGCTGCCCTTGTCCTGCCTGATGGCATTGGTGTTGTATACGGGTCAAAAATCCTCGGCAGAGCGCTGAAAGGCAAAGTCGCAGGAACTGATTTTGCCGAACGTCTGGTTGAGAAGCTTTCACATGAGGGGAAAAGTATCTATCTCCTCGGTTCGAAGCCCGGCGTTGCCCAAGAGGCGGCCAGCCGGCTTAAAGCAAAATACAGCGGGATCATTATAGCCGGGACGGCAGATGGTTATTTTAAAGAGGATGGACCTGTTATTGCACGAATCAACGCGTCAAAACCGGATTTTCTGATGGTCTGCCTCGGCGCACCGAAACAGGAGCGCTGGATGGCGGCTAACATAGATAAGCTGAATGTCGGTCTGATGGCGGGGTTGGGTGGTTCCCTTGATGCTTTTTCCGGGACGGCTCCACGAGCGCCGTTATCGTGGCAGAAGCTTCACATCGAATGGCTCTACAGGCTGATGAAACAACCAAGAAGGATAACACGCATGATTAAGCTGCCCCTCTTCCTTTTTGCGGTTATCGGGCAGAGAATAGCACGAAAATAGATTTTCACGCATCGCAAAATTGACTCAGCCGATGTAGATGATTATTGGCTGATTGCTTCGCAAGCCGTCAATTTTTGTGATTGATTGGAGAAAACTCATGGGAAAACTCATCGTATTTGAAGGTATTGACGGGAGCGGTAAGTCGACACAGTTTAAAATTATGTGCAGCCGCTTTGAAAACGAGGGCATCGCATTCAACCGCCTGACTTTTCCGCAGTATCAGGAACCGTCTTCGGCGCTGATAAAAATGTATTTAAACGGTGATTTCGGCGAAAACCCAGAGGATGTCAATGCTTACGCGGCATCGACGTTTTTTGCCGTTGACAGATATGCGTCTTATATAAAAGTCTGGCGTGCGCATTATCACAGCGGCAGCATGATATTGACTGACCGATATACAACCTCAAATGCCCTGCATCAGGGGTCAAAGCTTCCGGAAGACAAGAGAAGTGATTTTTTTAAGTGGCTATATGAATTTGAATTCGGGCTAATGGAACTCCCAAAGCCCGATGTCGTCATATACATGGACATTCCAGTCGAAAATGCCATTGAGCGTATTAAGAACAGACAAGCTGTGACAGGCGGCGCTGCCGATATCCACGAACGGGATATCGACTATTTGAAAAAATGCCGAATCTGCGGCAATCAAGCGGCCGATTTTTACGGTTGGCGGAAGATCAGCTGCTTTCGCGGTCAAAAGGCCAGAAGCGAAGAAGACATACATAACGAAATTTATGATATCCTGACGGGAATGGAGTAAGCCATCATGAACGCGGAAAAATCAGCCCTACGCCGGGAGATTATTGAAAAGACAGACGCTCTTCCGGGTAACTATCTCACGGAAAGCGACAGGGGTATTTTTAATATTATTAAAAATATGCCGGAATTCATCGGAGCCCGGACGTTTTTTTCGTATTATAGCCTTGGACGCGAACCCGATACGGTGAAGCTCATTGAATACGCGCTTGAGTTGGGCAAAACGGTCACGCTGCCCGTCTGCTTCAAAGGCGGTATTATGGAGGCGCGCGCGATAAAAAGCCTGAGTGAGCTCTCCGAATCTTGGTATCACTTGCTTGAACCGTTATCATCGACGCAGATCGTTCCGCCGGAGGCGCTTGATTTTATAGTCGTTCCCGCTCTGGCGTTTGACCTGGAGGGATACAGGCTTGGGCGCGGCGGCGGGTACTATGACAGATTTCTTACAAGAACGCCGGCGTATACAGCGGGCGTCGCGAGAGAATGCCTGATGTATGATGTCCTTCCGCGGGAAGCGCACGATGTGCCGATGATGAGTGTCGTCACAGAAAAAAGAGCGAGACTCCATAAGAGGAGCCTCGCGTAAGCACCGCTAATCCGACGGCAGTGGGATAATCCCTCCTGCGACTTCTATAACCTGGCGTTATCGTATGTAGTCACGCCAGTTAGCAGCAGCGGTTGTCTTCCTTGCATCCGCAGCCGCCGAAACCGCCGCCACAGCAGCAAATAAGGACGAGAACGATGATGATGATCCAGCAACAGGAATTATTTCCAAAATTAAACATATTATTAACTCCATTCTGCCGCTGCGCGCCGGCTTAATAACTTATATAATCTGAATCCTCTCTTATCACGCGCAGTAAGCTGATAAGGGTATATCATCTTTTGAATAACGGTATTTTTTTGTTGGCCACCGTCTGCGATATTCTATGCAATCCCCGCCGTCGGGGTTACTTCAAATAATATCTCATTGTTAAACGTGGTTTAAAATTGTTCTTGTATTGGGAGTGAATTGAATGAATGGCGATACAGAGTATTGGAAAGAGCTCTTCGGAGATGATTATAACGAAGAACTGATGCAAATGGTGAAAAATCCGTCTCAGCCGGACAAGCCGGCGGATAAGTCTGGGGACAAGTCGAAATCGAACGAATTTCTGGAGAATCCGCCTGATAATATCGATGATGCAGCAGGTTTTCGTGACTATAATGCGATGCTTGACGGTATTCCAGCGCCCAGCAACGCCGGCACGAATAAACCGGCAGCCGGTAAAGGCGGCGGGAAAAACGACAAAGCCGACGATTTTAGTGTTAATTTTGATTTTGAAGGAGAATACAGGGACGTGCCAGATAATCGCCCTTTAAAGCCCAGACGTGAGAAAAGAACCGGCTGTCTCGGCGGTATCATATATGCCGTTTTCATCATATGCATCTGTCTGCTATTGGCGTCACTTCTGTGGTTGGCCGCGACGGATGTCCTTGGCCTCGGCAACGAAAACGAAAAGGTCCAGGTTACCATACCGGAGGACTATACGATGAATGAGGTTTCTGAAATCCTCTATAAGAGCGGGCTTATTAAGTATGAATTCCTCTTTAAAATCTACACCGATTTTTCAGAAGCGGAAGAAAATATCACGCCGGGGACCTATGAACTCAATAAAAATTATGACTACCGCGCACTCGTCAACGCCATGAATATACACAGCGGAAAACGCGTTGAAATCGATGTGACGATTCCTGAGGGGTATACGCTCAAAGAGATATTCGTGCTGTTTGACGCCAACAAGGTCTGCACGGAGAAAGAGCTGTGGGCAGCTGCGGCAGATTACGACTTCAAATACGATTTCCTCGATTCGGGCACGTTGGGCGATAAGTACCGTCTGGAGGGCTACTTGTTCCCGGACACCTATACGTTTTACGTCGGGGACACGCCGATACGCGCTCTTTCCAAATTGCTCGATAACTTCAAGGCGAAATTCAAAGCCGAGTATATCACGCGTGCCCAAGAATTGGGTTATTCGATTCGCGATATCGTTTCCATCGCTGCGATGATCGAGAGAGAAGCCGGTGCCGATTCCGACCGCGACCTGATCTCCTCCGTTATTTATAACCGGCTGAATAGTAAAAGCCTAAAGAAGCTGCAGATCGATGCAACGATCTGGTATGCCATTGCTGAAACCGGTGAGGCGTTCTCAACCGACGTTGACAGTCCCTACAACACGTATATGGTCGAAGGTTTGCCGGCCGGCCCAATATCAAATCCCGGCATAAACTCCATCAGAGCGGCGCTGTACCCGCAGACCACGAAATACTACTACTACGCGCTCAACAAGAGCGGTACGCATAATTTCTTCAAGGATTTCGATTCTCAACAAGCGTTTGTTCACAGTGATGAGTATGGCGGATAAAAAGGCGGCGGGAGCTGAAACCGATCTGCCTCAGGTTAAACCTGGCCGCCTTCCGGAACTTCTGTCCCCGGCAGGAGATATGGAGCGGCTCATCATGGCGCTCACATACGGTGCAGACGCAGTCTATCTCGCTGGGACACGTTTCGGCATGAGGGCCGCAGCCGGTAACTTTACCGATGCGGAAATGAAAGAAGCCATAACGCTCTGTCATGAACGCGGCGTTCCGGTCTATGTGACATGCAATACCGTCATGCGCAACGAGGACGTGCGCGCGCTCCCGCCATTTCTGGAGAGCTTGCAGGAAATCGGTGCCGATGCCGTCATTATCTCCGACCTCGGGGCATTTGCGCTGGCCAAAAAATACGCGCCGAAGCTGCAGCTCCACGCCAGCACACAAGCCGGTATCGCTAATTTTGAAAGTGCAAATGCCTTTTACGATATGGGGGCTTCACGTATCGTGCTTGCCCGCGAATTAACGCTTGACGACATTTGCCAGATCAGAGAGAACACACCGCAGGAACTCGAGCTCGAAGCTTTTGTTCACGGCAGTATGTGCGTTTCTTTTTCAGGTCGCTGTCTTTTATCCAGCTATATGACAGGGCGTGACGCCAATAATGGCGCATGTGCCCAGCCGTGCCGCTGGAAGTACCATCTCGTGGAGGAAAACCGCTCCGGGGAGCTGATGGAAATCACAGAGGACGGCGGGACGTTTATCATGAATTCACGTGATCTGTGCATGATCGAGCATATTCCTGCGCTCATGACCGCCGGGATTAACAGCTTTAAGATTGAAGGGCGTATGAAGTCATCATATTATGCCGCTGTTGTCACAAACGCCTACAGACACGCTTTGGACGCAGCCGTAAACGGCACGCCGCTGTCACCCGTGTGGCGCGACGAGGTCAACAAAGTGAGCCACAGGGAGTACTCGACCGGTTTTTATTTCGGCGCTGAAGGCCCGGGACAGTATTATAAGGACGCCATGTATTTTGCCGACTGTAATGTGGTTGCCGTTGTTGAAAGCTGTGATGATTCAGGCAACGCGGTATTAACGCAGCGGAATAAGTTTTACAGAGGTGATACGCTGGAGCTTCTGACGCCATATGATGAGCCGGTTAAGTTTATTGCTTCTGATATCCGAAACGGCGAGGGAGTGGAAATAGAGTCTACGCCTCACCCGATGATGGAATTAAAGAT
Source organism: uncultured Eubacteriales bacterium (assembly GCA_942492735.1). Classification (GTDB taxonomy): domain Bacteria; phylum Bacillota; class Clostridia; order Oscillospirales; family Oscillospiraceae; genus Sporobacter. The sequence goes on along the minus strand of OW818648.1, from coordinate 600,509 downwards.
GAAGCTTCCTGTCAAATCGGCTAAATATTCAGTTTTGAGAAAAATGAAGTAAAATTAAGGATGTCATCCCTTCAAAATGTCACGTTTATTTGTTATTGACACAGTTGGGCGGGATAATATATAATGTACTTCCGCGCGAAGCATTTTGCTCTATTTGACTGCATCGGCAAAATTGCCGTGTTGTGTATTGCACGATGTATGTTTGTGCAATGATTATACTGTTGTCCTTCATGGACATAACAGGGAGCCGGACTGCAAATATGAACGGGCTAACGCACATTTGTTGTTTCCGTTATAGTAAGAACTAAGGAGGTGCCTCTATGTCAACGTTTAGAACTTATCAACCCAAAAAGAACCATCGCGCAAAAGTGCACGGATTCCGTGAGAGAATGTCAACGAAAAACGGCCGTAAGGTTCTCGCCCGCCGCCGCGCAAAGGGCAGAGAAAAAATCTCTGCATAATGCGACGAGCAGAGAAAAAACTGATATTTTAGGGCGGGATACCCGCCCTATGGCTGTTTGGTAAGGAGTGCACCCATTGAGGTTTTCAACAACCTTAAAAAACAATTATGAGTTCAGGCGGCTCTATTCAAAAGGTAAAAGCGCCGCTTCACAATATGCCGTCGTCTATTGCAGGAAAAACAAGAGTCCCCTTAATAAACTCGGGTTGACGGTCAGCACAAAAATCGGTAAAGCCGTTCAACGGAATCGGATTCGCCGCCGATATAAAGAAATTTACAGACTGAACGAAGCGCAATTTGATCCCGGATACGATATCGTGATTGTCGCCCGGGCTAAAAGCAGAGTTGCATGTTACCAAGAGCTTGAAACGGATTTTTTAGGCTTATGCAAAAGGCTTGGATTCTTCGGTAATAAGGTATGAAAACGATACTCGTCGCGCTTGTGAAGTTCTATAGAAAAAGCATTTCACCGCTGACACCGCCGAGCTGCCGTTTCATGCCAACGTGTTCGGCTTACGCTATAGAGGCGCTGGAAAAGCACGGTGCTTTAAAAGGCGCATGGTTGGCTATAAGAAGAATTCTTAAATGCCACCCTTTCCATAAAGGCGGTTATGATCCCGTGCCATAAAAAGAGATGAATCTTTTCTGAGATAAATCTCAACAAGCTAAATCGTACAAAGACAAGTCGTTACAAAACAGGTCTTTGTCTTATACTGATTGGAGAAAGTATGAACTTTGATTTCATAACAAAACCGTTTGGTTGGCTCATGATGATCCTCTTCGAGTTTACCAAAAACTATGGTCTTGCTGTTATCCTTTTCGCGCTCGTCGTCAAGGCTATTCTTCTGCCGTTCCAGATGAAATCAAAGAAGAGCATGATGCGGACAAGCCGTCTGCAGCCAAAGCTGAAGGAACTCGAGAAAAAACACGGGGCGAACAAGCAGAAATTAAACGAAGAGACACAAAAGCTTTATAAGGAAGAAAAAATCAATCCGATGTCGGGCTGCCTCTGGTCCATGCTCCCGCTCCCGATCATTCTTGCCCTCTTCCAGGCCATCAGCAACCCGATCACCATCATGATGAATGTGCCAAAAGCGTTGCTAGACCAGGGCGGCGCGATATATAGTCTGATGGAAAAACTCGGTCAGTCAATCGATAAAACGACGTATTGGCAGATCAAATGGGCTGAGTTTATATCAAAGCCAGAAAATTTCAACGCGTTTCATCAGCTCAATGAAAATATCAGACAGATAGATTATAACTTCTTTGGTATGCCACTCGGCGAAAAACCTCAGTTTACTTTTTTGTGGACGACCGACTGGAGCAATTCTGCTATCTGGCTGCCGGGACTTTTGCTGTTCCTGTTGCCGTTTGCCTCCGGTATTCTGGCATATTTCTCCTCTAAAATTAGCATGCAGATGAACCCGGGTAACGCGCAGCAGCAGTCTTCGTCAAAAACTATGATGATGCTGATGCCACTCATGTCGGTCTACTTTGCGTTCATCATGCCGGGTGCTATCGGTGTATATATTATTGCCAGTACGCTGTTTGCGATGATCCAGGATATTATTCTAACAAAGCATTACACGAAGATTATGGATGCCGAAGATGCGATAAAACTCGAGCAGCTGCGCATCAAGGAAGCGGAGCTTGAAGCAAAGCGTATTGAAACCGAACGTAAAAAGCTGGAAAACAAGACAGAGGTCAATCCGAATACGTCCAAGAAAAAGCAGCTGAAAACCGAACGGCAGGAGCAGCTTGAGAAAGCAGCCGAATGGGAGAAGAAGCATACCCCGACTGCAGAGGAACAAGAAGACCAGAGCCGCAGCGGTACACGCCGTTTCGCCAGAGGGCGGGCATACGACCCGACACGGTTCTCTGATGATGAAGCGCCTGCGCAGGATTCTACTGACCTTGAGGCCGAAGCATCCGAGCAGGTCGACGGCGACATCGATCCGGATCAGTATTCCATTAACTTCGAAGACGAAGAAGGCACACAGGACGAAACCGATACGGATGAAGAGAATAAGTAACCGGCAGTGAAACATGCTTATTACCGCATGCATTTTGAGGCGTGAATGTTTTAATTTGATTTGAGACGAAGCCATCGGCTTCCCTCAACGAAAAGGAGACGACCGGGATGTTGAAATCAATTGAAGTATCCGGAAAAAGTGAAGATGAAGCCGTCCAGTCAGCACTGGATCAACTGGGCCTCATGAGAGACGAGGTCTCGGTGGAGATCATCGAACGCGCGAAATCTGGTTTTCTCGGCCTAAAGAGTTCACCCGCTATCGTCAAGGTGACATATGAATGTGATGTGTCACATGCTGAGCGTATACAAAACTTTTTAACTGGCCTTTTTATGCGTATGGACGTTAAAGCGAAACCTGAAATATCTGAAAAGGACGGTATGATATCCGTTAACCTGACGGGTGAAGATCCAGGCGTCCTGATCGGACGGCGTGGTGAGACGCTCGATGCCATTCAGCATCTGACGAATTACGTCATCAACAGCGGGGCAGCAGGGCGTGTCCGTATTAATATTGATACGGAGAATTACAGGGAACGGCGAAATGAAGCGCTCGAGCACCTCGCCGAGAAGGTTGCCTCCAAGGTTGTTAAATACAGAAGAAACATGACGCTTGAGCCGATGAACTCTTATGAACGCCATATCATCCACACAGCGCTGCAGGAGACGGAAAATATCACGACCTATTCAATCGGTACTGAACCAAACCGCCGCATCGTCGTCGCGTATGAGCGAAAAGGCGGAACAACGACAGCAGCACCGGCCGATAGGGAATGGCACTGAGACATATAGAAGAGGAGAACATCAATAATGGTATATGATAAAGTTAGGGAACTTTTGGCTTCGCAATTTGAAATTGACATCAGCAAAATAAATGAAGACACCGATGTCGTTGGCGACCTCGGTGCCGATTCTCTCGATCTCGTCGAAATGATTATGATGCTGGAGGAAGAATTCGGTATCGTCATTACTGATGAATCCATATATACTTATAAGACCGTTGGTGAAATAACAGCGTTTATTGAAAACATCCTCGATAAGAACGGCTAAGATACAAAACGGAACTAAAAAAGTGGTGTATACTCTTGTATACACCACTTTTTGTTATTTTTATTTTTTACTACAGGAGGCGTTTGGCTCCGTACCAGACGTTCATATAGTAATTACTGTCAAGCCTCGATATGACGACGCCGATTTTCGGTGACGACGCGTGAACGAACTGGTTATCGCCTATGTAGATGCCGACATGCGTGACGCTGTATCCACCGTTTGATGAGAAGAATACCAGATCACCGGGTATCAGCTCCGACTTGATAATTCCTGTACCGTCCTGTGAAAACTGACTTGACGCCGTTCTTGTTACCTCATACCCGAAGTGTTTAAAAATGTAAGAAACGAAGCCGGAGCAGTCAAAGCCACTGGCAGGCGACATACCGCCGTAGACGTAGTCATAACCAACATAATCAAGCGCGTAATCAATCAGCTGCTGCCGCAAAGAGAGCTGCTCAGCGGTGAGCTGTGCGGCATTGACGTCGTCGGTAACATCCTGAACATTATCTGTCGCGCCGGCCAAACCAGTCGGAGACGCAGATTTAGTTGTTGTGCTGTCTGCGATGATTGCTATGAAATCCGAGCGGACATAGCCTGTATCGCCGCCGAATTTCACTTTATACCACCCATTGTTAATGCCGATGATTTTGACTATTGTGTCGGCGTCGCAGCTGCCGAGCTGACTGGCGGAGGTTGACGGTGTGCTGCGCATAAAAACATCGTCACCGATTATTTTTCCGGTAGCGTTAAAGTTCTCGGCTGTGACAACATTTGTGAGATACATTGAAGCAACGTATCCATCTATACCATGATAGTTGACATGATACCAATCTTTATTCGTCTGTTCGAGTATCACAATAATTTCATCATGGTTAACCGTTAATGTAATAGAACTGGCCGTGTCGGGACCAGAGCGAATGTTGAGAGAAGAGGCCTGGACGGTAGCGGCGCCGTATGCAAGGCTGCCGGCTTCGGCTGTTATGTACAGCATGGAGGAGCAAAAAGTAAATATGACAAGAAAAATCGAAAATTTCCGTACAAATCTCATTGTCTCACACCTTTCCCGTTTGACTATTTTGAGTTCAGTGCCCGATCGAGCCAGACGGCTGCGACATCAATTGCCGCGTATAAACTGTTTTTATCGCTCTTTTTAACAACTCTATCGCGTGATTTGAGATTCGGGTCTGTCAGCTGCAGCTGTACGACGACCTTCGTCGCCACATCCATATCTTTGACTTTTTTTGTTTCTGCAACCTGGAGCATGACGATATATTTTTCCGCCATACTGCCGTAATAAATGAAGTTATCCTTTCTTCTGAGTGGATGACCTTTATATTCAAGTGCATTGATTGTTTCAGTAACGACTGTGGACATATTTTACCTCTTATTCTTATTGCTCGTATTGTAACGAAATTGTAACACATTGTTTCCCTGCTGTCAACAGAAATATGGAATTAACAGTCAAATCATACAAAATATTCACTCGTTGAAGGTCGCATGCATACGGATTTAACAAAATTGCCTGTATATGGCATTATATCAATATAAGGGGAAAAAAACAGACAGCCCGCACAATATCATGTGCTGCGGCTGTCAAAATATTATGATTAAAAGACACCCAGATTTTACTTTTCGAGGTAGTATTTAACAAGCTCCTGCAGAAGCTCGTCCCTGTCAAGCCGACAAATGAGGCTGCGCGCGTTATTATAATTCGTTATATAGGTAGGGTCTTCAGATAAAATATACCCAACAATCTGGTTTACCGGGTTGTAGCCTTTAAGACGCAGCGATTCGTAGACCGAGGAGAGAATTTCTCGCGTTTCGGTCCTGCTCGATACGACATCAAATTTTCTGGTATATCCATCCACGTGTGAGCCCTCCCCGTACTTTATGGTTTTGGGTACGATGTTGATAATTCCATTATAGCAAAAAATAGTGTCGTGTAAAGTCGATTAGGTTACAATATCATGACAAACGAATAACGAAAACGTGGTTTGATACAATAACCTAATCCATTAGGTCTTTACTGAAAGGTGCCGGAAGCAGAGCGGTGAGCGGATAGCTGACATATCTGCCGTCGGCTCTAGAGCAGAGCACCTCAATATTCGGAGAAAACTCCCATAGAACCTGCCGGCATGTGCCGCATGGAAAACAGTAGGTGGTGGAATTTGCGTAAATAGCAATACGCTTAAAAATCCTGTGACCGGCGCTGACGGCACCGGCAATTGCAGACCGCTCGGCGCATAAGGTGCATTCAAGCGCGGCGTTTTCTATCTTGCTCCCTGTAAAAACCGTACCGTCCTCACATTCCAGCGCAGCCCCGACAGGAAAGCGTGAGTAGGGCGCATATGCTTTCTTTATGGCTTCTGCAGCTTCTTCTATGAGTTTTCTATCTGTCATGATGAGCCTCCAGATTCTTTTCTATTATTCACAGTTATTACAAGAAATATTTGACGCCGCTCTCAAATATTGGCTGATGCTTGTCGCCGTATATGTTTTTTGCGACATCCGCACCGCGCCGCTCGCTGTGGCACATCTTTCCGAAGACCCTGCCGTCGGGGCTCGTGATGCCTTCAATAGCCATGACCGAGCCGTTCGGGTTCACGAGAATATCTTGAGACACTTCTCCCGCCAGGTCACAATACTGTGTCGATATCTGGCCGTTTCGGATCATAGCCTCGAGGGTAACTTCCGATGCGACAAATCGGCCTTCACCGTGTGATACGGGGATAGCGTGCACATCGCCAACGCTACAAAGGCTCATCCAGGGCGAATACACGGAGGCAATTCGGGTATATACATATTTCGCCTGATGGCGGCCGATCAGATTAAACGTCAGCGTCGGGCTTTGCGCATTCATCGGGCGGATCTCGCCGTAAGGCACCAAGCCCAGCTTGACAAGCGCCTGGAAACCGTTGCAGATGCCGAGCATGAGTCCTCCGCGGCGATGCAGCAGGTCATGCACAGCGTCGGTGATACGGGGGTTGCGGAAAAAGGCCGTGATGAATTTTGCGGAGCCATCCGGCTCATCTCCGCCGGAGAAGCCGCCGGGGATCATAATAATCTGGCTCGTCCGGATTGCTTTTTCAACGGCCTCAATCGATTCCTCAAGCAGAGACGGCATGAGGTTTTTGACAATCTTAATATCCGGTGCGCCGCCGGCATTTCTAACGGCGCGCGCTGTATCGAGTTCACAGTTTGTGCCCGGGAATGCGGTTATAACGGCGCGCGGTTTGGCAAACTTATCGGTTGCTATTATGACAGGACGCATAAAATAACTGACGGATTCAGCACAGTCCGGGCTTTTCGCGATTGTGTGGAAGACGTCCTCAAGACAGTTCTCCCATAGCGATTCAAGCTCCTTTAGGTCGACCTTTTCATGGCTGTGCGTGATTACGGGCTCTGTTATAATCCGGCCGATGACAAGCGCGTTGGACACCTGCCGGGTGACTTCGGCGATAATCGAACCGGCAGGTATCTTGAGCAGCACATCCGACTCAATGCCGCTGCCGATTGTGACACCAAGCCGGTTGCCGAGCGCCATCTTCAAGAGCCCCTCGGCGGCACCGCCATCGGTTACAGACCATGCAGAAACGATGGTACCTTCTCTTATCAGCGCGTGGACTCTTTTCCAGGCCTGTTTTGTTTCAGGCAATGAGTTGCCCGTTTGAAACAGAACGACTGAATTGCCCGGCGTCTTAAATTCAGGGGATATGACAAACCGCGCGTCATTCGGTGCAATCGCGAAAGATATAAGAGACGGCGGCACGTCTAATTCGTTAAACGAGCCGGACATGCTGTCCTTTCCGCCGATGGCGGCAAGCTCCAGCCCAAGCTGAGCCTCCAGCGCGCCCAGGAGCGCCGATAACGGTTTGCCCCAGCGCAGCGCGTCTTTGCGCAAGCGCTCAAAGTATTCCTGGAAAGTCAGGTACACAAGGTCCGGGTCGCACCCGGCAGCGACGAGTTTACTGACCGAGGAAACAACAGCGTATTTTGCGCCTTCATAGGGGTTAACGGATGACAGATACGGATCGAAGCCAAAAGCCATAACTGAGCACGTCGTCGTCCTTCCCTCTTGAACCGGCAGCAGAGCGGCCATGACCTGAGCCGGTGTCCGCTGCGTTTTGCCCCCGAACGGCTGCAGTACGCTGGCGGCGCCGATGGAGCTGTCAAACCGCTCGACAAGACCGCGCTGTGAGCAGAAGCGAAGATCTCCTGCAATCAGGCGAAGCCTGTCGGTAAACAAGCCAGAGGTGCCGCCGGCTGTATCTTTTACCATGCGAGGAACTGCCGCAGCGGCGCGTTTGAGCGCGCCGTTTGATGATAAGAAATCGCGGCTCAGGTCGGCAATAACAGTGTTCTTATGACGCATTACCATACGCGGCGCCGCCGTAATTTCTGCAACGACATAGGCTTCAAGATTTTCCTCGGTGGCTTTTTTTATTAAAGTATCGACATTTTCGGGTGCGACGACAACGGCCATGCGTTCTTGCGATTCGGATATGGCAAGCTCTGTCGCATCCAGACCCTCATATTTTTTCCGAACAAGAGAAAGGTCTATATCCAATCCGTCCGCGAGCTCGCCTATGGCGACCGAGACGCCACCTGCGCCGAAGTCGTTGCACCGCTTAATCATTTTTGTCACAACGGGATCTAGAAATAGGCGCTGGATCTTGCGTTCCTCGGGCGCATTGCCCTTTTGGACCTCCGACGCCATCGTCACCAGAGACGCATCGTTATGGGTTTTTGATGAGCCTGTCGCGCCGCCGATACCGTCACGGCCTGTCCTGCCGCCTAACAGGATGACCTTGTCACCCGGAGCTGGTGTCAGTCTGACAATGTTAGCTGCCTTGACGGCACCAACAACGGCGCCGACCTCCATGCGTTTGGCAATATAGCCGGGGTGATAAATCTCCTGGACAAGTCCCGTTGCGAGACCAATTTGGTTGCCGTAGGACGAATAGCCCTGTGCCGCCGTTACCGTCAGCTTTCGCTGCGGCAGCTTTCCGGGGAGTGTGTCGTCAAGCGGAACGCGCGGATCGCCGGAGCCCGTCACACGCATCGCCTGATAGACATAGGCCCTGCCGGATAGGGGATCGCGTATAGCCCCACCAATGCAGGTCGCGGCACCGCCGAACGGTTCGATCTCTGTCGGGTGGTTATGCGTTTCGTTCTTAAACATCAGGAGCCAGTCTTCCATTTTCACGTCGGCATCCGCGTCGTGGTCAACGTTGACGTCGATGTGGATAGAGCACGCGTTAATCTCCTCGGATATATCAATGTTTTTTAAAAGACCGCGGCTCTTTAGCACTTTAGCGCCGATTGTCGCGATATCCATCAGAGTCTGCGGACGCTGATTGGCACCCTCGCCGTATAATTCGTGCCGAGCCGCCAGATAAGTCTGATAAGCTCTGCGGACATCGTCATCTTCAATTTCAATATGATCCAAATACGTCGAGAACGTCGTATGCCTGCAGTGGTCAGACCAATAGGTATCGATAAGCTTAATCTCCGTCACTGTCGGATCGCGTTTTTCCGTATCACGAAAGTATGCTTGCATAAAGCGCAGATCGTCGATATCCATCGCCAGGCCAAATTGACTGAGGACCTGCTGAAGAGCTTCTTCACCACATGATATAAAACCGTTAACAATGCCCACGGGAGGAGGAGCGGGAAAATCCTGACGAAGCGTCAACGGTTTTTTGTTATCAGCCTGCTGCATTTCAACAGGGTTGATCAGATAAGCGCGAAGACGGCTTTTATCCTGCTCTGTCAGCGCGCCGAAGAAGACATAAAATTTCGCCGCTTTGACAAAAGGGCGTTCAAGACAGGTGAGAATCTGGATACACTGCGCACATGAATCGGCGCGTTGATCGAATTGGCCGGGAAGCGCCTCGACACCGAGCATCCAATGACCGTGAGCAATCTGCGGCAGTGTCTCATCGTATATATCGTCGACCTGCGGCTCCGAGAAAACGGTGTTCTTTGCCTGATGATAAACGCTATCCGTGATGCCTTCGGTGTCATACCGGTTAAAAATGCGTACGGAATCAAGACGCTTTATTCCGAGAAATTCACGCAGGTCATGCAGCAGCCCCTCGGCCTCAATATCGAAGCCGGGTCTTTTTTCTGTAAAACATCTGTATACGCGCATGCGCGGCAGCCCCTTCCCAAATCAGCCAAGGGTTATTTTCCACCCGGTAAGGCCGTAGAATATACTTGATTGCGTCGGCTTCATGCCAGACACAACATTTTTGTTCGTATGGACGTTGTACTGCCTATACAGTACGGGAATAATCGGCGCGAACTGGTTGATATAAGCGCACAGAATTTTTGCCTGTTCGCTCTCTTCGTCCGCATCGGATGCGGCAAGAAAGTTTTCGATACGTGTCTTGTATTCCGAACTCCCGACATGGCCGTAATCAAGCGAGGCACCGGGTACTAAAAGCTCCGTTAAATCATAATTGGCCGGCAGACAGACATCGCCATAATACATATCAAAGCTGCCGCTTTCTAAAGCGGTTTTATACGCATCCCAGGAGAGCTTTGTGAGATTGACGTTAATACCGACAGTTTTCAGTGATTCCGCAATCTTCTGAGCCGCGTCGACCTTATAATTGTTGTCGCTGTTGACGATGAAAGTCAGTGTGATCGGGGTCCAGCCGCCGTTGGCGTTTCGGACCTCGAGGAAGCCGTCAAAGTCATCGTCATACATATTGAGTGAAGCAAATATTTCCGACAGCTTTGCCAGAGGATCGGCAACACTGTTTTCCCAGACAGGATCGTATAAGCTATAAAATGGGCTCAGAACGAGTGGAGCAGCCAAGGCGTGAGAGGCGTAGACGGTGGCAACAATATTTTTCCTATCGATGGTCAGACCGAAAGCGCGCCTCAGGGCAGCATTTGCCAGTAAGCTGTTTTTAGTGTTAAAGCCAACAAACTGGAGGATGGTTGTATTATAATATCGGATCTCATGATCACTGTGAATATTAATTTCAGATGCATCCGCCGGGTCGTCTTGAAAAAGATCGACATCCTGCGATGAAAATTGCATCGAGAGCTCGGTGTCGGAGCAGTCGCTAAGATAGATGATAGGCGTTAGCGTACTGCTTGGGTCACGGTAATTTTCAAAAGCGACGAGACGGGGCACGCCGTTTTTTTCATAATGATATGGCCCCGAACCGGGCGGGTAATTTTGGTCGACGGTGCCGCTCTTAATAATGGGGATATCTAGTAGCTCGGGTAGTTTGCGGTTAGCTGACTTCAGTGTTATTTTCAGTGTCACAGCATCGGCGATCGTGATGCTATCTATATTATTGAGACGTCCGGTATATCTGCCGTTTTGCATGGCGGTCGTCAAGGAATATTTGACGTCTGTGGCGTTCAGATTAGATCCGTCACTCATCGCAATGCCGGTTTTCAGCATAAAGGTATAGCTGATACCGTCTGATGTTTCATAACTTTCGCACAAGACAGGCTCAGCCGCTAACTCTTCATTTAAGACAAACATACCTTCATACATCAGCGGCACAAGCGCCATGTTATCAGGACTTGTCCCTGTGATCGGATTAAAGGAAAAATTGGATTCATACCGGACCGTAAACAGTTTGTCTGCAGCGCTGATTTCTGAAACATTCGTAGATGGTTCGGGTTCTTGCGTCTCGACGGGGTTTTTGGTTATGACCTGACCGCCACAGGCGCCGATTGAAATTAAAAAAGATGCGGCAATAATCAAAAGTAAAAAATGTCGTATGGTTATCCGGTTCAATTCATGCCGCCTTTCATCATGATCATTGAAGCCTGGCTACCGCGCTGCCCATTCGTGATGCGGTGAGACCAATATTTTTCGCTGGAACAGGCTGTGCATTCAGACGAAACGTCGATATTCTCAGGTTTTATGCCCGCACGCTCGAGCAGCAGGCAGTTAATGCCTTTTAAGTCGACCATATGCTTTTCGCCGCGAAGGGTGACGTATCGCGGTGCGTCGCCGCCCAAAACATGGTGAACAGCGGCTTTAACATCATCGCCCGTTTCGAAGCAGCACCGGGCTATGCACGGGCCGATCGCCGCACGGATGTCCGATGGTTTGCTGCCGAAGCTGTGGGCCATCTTTTTAACGGCTTTGCCCGCAATATCCAGAGCTGTCCCACGCCAACCGGCGTGAACAGCGCCGATAACAAAGCGGACTGGGTCGTATAGGAGTATCGGCACGCAGTCTGCTGTAAAAACAATGATTGGTACGTCTTTTTCTGCCGTTATCAGACCGTCAGCTTCATATGGGACGTGCTGATACGGCATCAGCTGATCCTCCTTTGTCACAAGGCGAACAGCCGTCCCGTGAACCTGCCGGGAGTAAATAAGACTGTTCGGGTCAAAGTCGAGAGCCGAGCCGAGTATTTCGTAATTCCGGCGAACACATAAAGGGTCATCATTGAGATTCTGGCCCAGGTTCAGAGACGTATATATGCCGCTGCTCACGCCGCCGTATCGCGTTGTAAACGCATGCGTCGCTGCGATATTTGAAGACGTCATATAAACAAGGCCGCCGGCTCTGTTTTCCGTAAAAGGCATGGCTATTCTTCTCTGCCGCAGCAGTCCTTATATTTCATCGGCAGGCCGTTCGGGCGTTTTTTTCCGCAGGGGCAGGGGTCGTTCCGGCCGATTTTTTGACCTTTTTTGACCGGCTGTTGTTTGATGGAGACGTCGCCGCCGACATTGTTTATCGCATTTGGGTTTTTCGCGACGCTCTTGCGCTCAAGCGACTGCTCTTTTTTCACGCGGGCGATGTAAAGGCGCCGGACGACCTCCTCCTTGATGCCGCCGATCATGGCTTCGAACATATCGTAGCCTTCGCGCTTGTACTCATCAACAGGGTTGATCTGTCCATAAGCGCGCAGACGGACGCCGTCACGGAGCTCCTCCATGGCATCGATATGCTCTGTCCAGTATTCGTCAACGACGCGCAGCATAATGACGCGCTCTAATTCGCGCATAAGCGGGGTTTCTGTATCGGGTAAGAATCCGAGATCCTTTTCTTTGGCGTCGTACACAGCGACGGCCTTTTCGTAAAGCAGGTCCTTCAGGCTGTCGTGGCTGAGTTTGTCCGTCGGTGATACCTTTGGGATGTCGCTTCTTCTTAAGAAAAGTGGCTCGAAGGGCTTGACAATTTCATCAAGCACAGATTGCTCCGTTATGGCGTCGTGCTCGCCGACGGCTGAGTTGATTGCTGTGTCTATCACGTCGCTGATCATTGACTGCAGCGATGCCTTAATATCTTCTCCGTCAAGGACTTTCCGGCGCTGCGCATAGATAAGCGTACGCTGCGTGTTCATGACGTCGTCATATTCAAGGACGTGTTTGCGGGACTGGAAGTTGCGGCTTTCGACCTTCTTCTGCGCCTGCTCAATCGCATTCGAAAGGATTTTCTGGTCGATCGGCGTGTCCTCGTCGAGGCCGAGCGTATCCATCATACCCATAATGCGCTCTGAGCCGAAGAGCCGCATAATATCATCCGTCATGGCGATATAAAACCGTGTTTCTCCGGGGTCTCCCTGACGGCCGGCACGTCCTCTGAGCTGATTATCGATACGGCGTGACTCATGCCGCTCGGTACCCAGTATGAAGAGGCCGCCTGCCTGCTTGACCTTTTCAGCCTCGGTAGAGGTTGTGGCTTTATGCTTTTCCAAACTTTCTGCATAGAGGCGTCTGGCGGTAAGAATGTCTTCGTTATCCGTATCGGCGAAGCCTGTGGCCTCGTTGATTATTTCATCGAGAATGTCAACTTTTTTCAAGTCGTTTTTAGACATATATTCTGGGTTGCCGCCGAGCATGATATCGGTGCCGCGTCCTGCCATGTTTGTGGCGATGGTAACAGCGCCGAACTTGCCGGCCTGCGCGACAATCTCGGCTTCCTTCTCGTGATTCTTGGCGTTTAGTACATTGTGCGGAATGCCGCGTTTTTTGATCATGGCGGCGAGTAATTCACTCTTTTCAATGGAAACGGTACCGACAAGGACGGGCTGCCCTTTTTTATGGCACTCTTCAATTTGATTGATGATGGCCTTATATTTTCCGTTTTCGGTTTTATAAATAACGTCTGCGTTGTCGATTCGGACAAGGGGACGGTTTGTCGGAATCTCGATGATATCAAGGTTGTAGATGGAGCTGAATTCCTCTTCCTCCGTCAGGGCCGTACCGGTCATACCGGAGAGTTTGTCATACAGCCGGAAGTAGTTTTGAAAGGTGATCGTCGCCATCGTCTTGCTCTCGTGCGCAACCTCAACATGCTCCTTGGCTTCAATAGCCTGATGCAGACCTTCATTGTAACGGCGGCCGAACATCAAGCGGCCTGTAAATTCGTCGACGATGATGATCTCACCATCTTTGATGACGTAGTCGACATCGAGCTGCATAATCCCGTGTGCCTTTATCGCCTGATTGATGTGGTGTGAGAGCGTGTTGTTCTCCAGGTCGGAAAGGTTTTCCAGGCTGAAATACTGCTCAGCCTTCTTAATACCGCGCGCGGTCAGCGTTGCTGTTCTGGATTTTTCGTCGACAACAAAATCGGCGTCGAGGTCTTCGTCCTCCTGCATTTTATCGTCGATGGTTGCAAAGACTTTTTTCTTCAGCTTGCAGACAAAATCGTCGGCTCTCGTATAGAGGTCCGTCGATTCGTCGCCCTGGCCTGATATGATGAGCGGTGTCCTGGCTTCGTCGATTAAAATTGAGTCAACCTCATCGACGATGGCAAACGAATGACCGCGCTGAACCATGTTGGCACTATAGAGCGCCATATTGTCACGCAGGTAATCAAAGCCCATCTCGTTGTTTGTGCCGTACGTTATATCAGCGGCATAACCGGCGCGGCGTTCGGTGCTGGATAAACCGTGAACGATGAGGCCGACTTTAAGACCTAAAAAATGATGGACCTTTCCCATCCATTCGCTGTCGCGCCGGGCAAGATAATCGTTGACCGTCACGATGTGCACGCCTTTTCCGGCGAGCGCATTAAGATAAGCGGGCAGCACGGCGACAAGCGTCTTGCCTTCACCCGTTTTCATTTCGGCGATACGACCCTGATGGAGGACGACACCGCCGATAAGCTGGACTTTATACGGCCTCAGCCCTATAACACGGTCGGCAGCCTCTCGCACGGTGGCGAAAGCCTCCGGCAGAATATCATCAAGCGTCTCGCCATCACTCAGACGCTTTTTAAAAGCCGCCGTTTTCGCCTTCAGCTCTTCATCTGACAGCTGCTTGTACGCATCCGACAACGCTTCGATTTTATTAATAATCGGGGCAATCGTTTTCAGCTCCCGTTGGCTATGGGTACCGAAAACCTTATTGACCATTTCTTTAAACATAAGACAACCTTTCAATTAACAACAGTTTATAATAGTTTAACTAAGGTATTATAGCACACGATTATGAATAAAAAAAGAGAAACTCCAAAAAATTGGGACATGCAGTGCAGATAAAAGGAAAAACTTTTTGTTGACAACGGCAGATGTGTTTGTTATCATTATTCTCACTGACGGCAAGGGGCATGCTGGTGTAGCTCAGCCGGTAGAGCAGCTGATTTGTAATCAGCAGGTCGTGGGTTCAAATCCGTCCACCAGCTCCACTTTCCCTCAGTAACAATTGAATACGGAGGAGTTCCCGAGTGGCCAAAGGGGGCAGACTGTAAATCTGTTGTCAACCGACTTCGGTGGTCCGAATCCACCCTCCTCCACCACAAAATGTCCGAAAAGTCCGATTTAATCAGACTTTTCGGTATTTTTATGACCAGTTTTTAGTTCTGTTGTAATTACTGCATTTTTTTGACGGCGCATAAAAGCATACATGGCTGCTATCAGTGCTTTAACACCTATCATGTTGATTGCGCTGATACTATTTAACCGTACCAAAAGGATGTTCGGATAAGCACCTGATAAAAACACAGTCCCGCCTTTCGGCGGGGCTGTTACAGTACTATTGTTCGATCAAATCAGTTATACTGACTTTCTGACGATTACTCGGGTTGCCAAGTGTGTGAATCGTTGCCGTATTATCATTCATGACATTTTCAATATAAATTGGAACGCCGTTGTGTACCACACTTACCATTTTTGGTGAAGCGGCAATTTTCCGTGCGCGTTTTTCGTCCATTGTGACAGCTCCTTATTACTATATTTCAACAGTAGTATGAGCGACAACCAGATGCTTTACACAAAGCGGTTAAAAATTCTTAGCACAAGAGAGTCTGTTGAAGCAGGCGCTCTTGTGCTTATCTGTGTCATGGTAAATGACGTTTAGGCCAGGTGTGACGCATCATTGATTGTCAGCAGAAGTCTCAGGATTGACGATTCGTTTGCCAATGACGCCGCTTTCCATCAGACGCTTGATAATAAGCACTGTTATAGGGAACCCGAAAAGACCGAAGCCGCCGAGAAGCCTGACGCCCATCCACATACAAAACAAGGTGATAAGCGGGTGGAGCCCTACCCGTTTTCCGACGATCTTTGGTTCAAAGATCTGACGAGCGACCACGACCACAATATATAAAATCGCAAGACCGATGCCTCGGCTTATATCTCCCTGGATAAACGTAATGATTGTCCACGGCAGTAGTATCAATCCGGAGCCGACAATCGGCAGGATATCGAATATTGCAACTAATAAAGCGATAAGGACCGCTCTTCTTTCGCCGATGATCAGCAGACCGACGGCGATCTCCGCAAAAGTTATGATCATAATGAGAAAATAAGACTTGGCGTAATTACCAAGTATCGTCTTTAAACTCCTCGCTGCGGCCCCGAAAATTGAAACTGCCTTTTCCGGAAGTATGCGTTTGAAAAAGCCGATCATTTTCTCGTAATCGACCGTCATAAACAATGAGGCGATGATGCATATTACTGTCGACAAAAGCGCTCCCGGGACACTGACAGCCACGCCGGAAGCCCAGGTAACAACATTTACCGAGAAATCTGTCACCGCACTGCTGATAGAGGTAATAATCTCGGGCATTGAATCGTTGACAATGCTAACGGCAGAATCGCTAAACCTGGCAAGCATCGCTTTCAGGCTTTCACCGAGCTCGCTTAACGCAGGTTCAACGGAATCCGAGAAAATATGAGGCAATGCGGTAATGAGATCGATGATTCCGACGATAATCATATTCGAAATGAGAAGGACGAGTCCCGCTAAGATTAGACATGAGAAGATTACAATGACGACACCGGCGATACCGCTGCGTATCTTTAGTTTAGCGCCCAGGAACCTGACCACCGGCTGGAGCAATGACGCCACTGCCAATGCGATCAAGAATGGCAGCGTGTAAGAAAAGATATACCGAAAAAAGACACACACGATCGCAGTGATAGCGGCCCAGAATCCGAACTTTAAGAGAAAATGCTTATATTTATCATCACTCATATGCAATCTCCTGCTGATATGCAGCACTAAATAATGGATCTGAACCCTATATATGGAGTATAACATAAAGAACAAATACTCTCTATAGTTTATTAAAACTTTTAGGAACACAAAGAGGATGGAGAAAGACGGATGAACCATCCGCTTGTCTTGCGGAGAGCAGAATATATTCGACTTTTTTTTCTTGTTATGGTAATATATATGGAAATAAAAGCGGCGAAAACAGAAGTTAGAGAGACTATAATGAGAAACCTACTGCTAGATAAAACGCGAAATCTTTATTTCTCTGAGCGGATAATAGAAGCACTCGATACTGGTCTGAATTACCCTATTACAATTATCGAAGCGCCAATGGGCTATGGAAAGACGACGGCGGTGCGTGAGCGCTTGAAAAAAATGAATTCCAACGTGTTATGGCAAAGGATCTACGATAATTCAACGACTGGCTTCTGGTCTGCCTTCTGCCAGCTGTTTCAAGAATTGGACGCTGACCGCGCACAGAACCTTTTGCAGCTCGGTTTGCCCAATGACGGTGTGACCTTGCAGGAAGCGCTTAAGCTGATTGCCGAGATTGACCTGCAAGCGCAAACTGTACTGGTGATTGATGACTATCACCTTGTCAACGGTACCGATGTGGAAAGCTTCATCAAGAATCTTGCTGTTAATGAGCTTGAGCATTTGCATATTGTTTTAACCGCGCGGTTTGTCGAGCTGCTCAGTATAGACGAGCTTTCACTCAAGGGATATCTCTACCACATAACCAAAGAAACCTTCGAGCTGACGCCGAATGATATCGCTAAATACTTTAAGCTTTGCGGTATCAGCCTCAAGGATAAAGAAGCCGTTCAGCTGCATACAATTACCGAGGGCTGGATCAGCGCACTATACCTCATGATGCTCAAATATGAAGAGAGCAGCCAGTTGATTCCCGCCGGTAATATTTATAAGCTGGTGGAAAATGCGATCTACAATCCCTTTCCCGATACCATAAAGGACTTTCTTCTATCCCTGTGCCTATTTGGAAGTTTCACAATGACGCAGGCAAAACACATGTGCGGGAATGAAAATGCAGGTGCATATTTAGACGAGATTATGCGAAAAAATGCTTTTGTCAATTTCGATGACGTCACTGGAACCTACCAGATGCATAATATTTTCACAAATTTTCTTATAGGACTATTTGAAAAAAGAGAAACAGCCTACAGAAAAGACGCCTATAAAAAAGCCGGGCATTGGTGCCGGAAAACAGGCCAGTACTTCAATGCCATGAATTATTTTTATCTGGCTGAAGATTTTGAAGAATTATTATGTGTAATTGAGCTTGACAAGGCCAACAGCATCGGGAATGCGCAAAAAGAGCTTGTTATCAAATATTTTGCAGACTGCCCTCCGGAAGTGAAGCTGCACCATCCTGTCGCTCTGCTCGTTTTCGCTATGGCGCTCGTGACCTTTAACGAAATGGTCATGCTGCAGACGACATGCGAGGAATTTGTATCCATTGTACAAGGCAGCGACCTTGATCCCGAACGCATCAACTCTCTTATGGGGGAATTGGAGTTACTTCTGAGCTTTCGCAGGTATAATGATATTCTCGGCATGTCAGAGCACCATAAAAAGGCATATGCACTCATGAGGGAACCATCTGTTTTTATGGATACAAAGGGCAGCTGGACCTTTGGTTCACCTTCGGTATTATATATGTTCTACAGAGAGTCGGGAATGCTCGAGCAAGAAGTCCGGGATATGTACACGGCGATGCCCTACTATTACCGATTAACAGATGGTCACGGAACGGGCGCCGAGTACTTGATGGAAGCGGAGTGGCATTTTAACAAGGGCGATTTTGAAAATGCTGACATCGCAGTACATAAAGCGCTCTACGCGGCCGATAGCGCGCGTCAACCGAACATGGTTTTGTGCGCACGTTTTTTACAGGCCAGGCTTTTTTTGATGAAAGGCGATTATGCCAGCGTTATTGCGTTATACAAAAAGCAGCATGAAGAGATTGTACAGAACAAGCTCTATTATCTGATCCACTCAATCGACATGTGCACCGGCTTTGTGAATGCCTGTTTGCGGCAAAGCGAGAGATTTCCCGAATGGCTCGCAGTGGGGGAGTTCGGCTCCAGCCGGCTCTACTTCCCAGCCAGAGCGTTCTCCAACATCATATACGGCAGAGTGCTTTTAATAAAAGGCGAATATACAAAGCTGCTGGGTACTGCGGGTCATTTTATTGGGATGGCCTCTGTTTTCCCCAATCTTCTGGCCAATATTTATACGACAATCTACGTTGCCGCCGTTAATGAGCAGCTGCATCGGAAGGGTGAGGCCTTGGACGCCTTAAAGCAAGCGCTCGAGATGGCCACACCGGATATGGTATACATGCCCTTTGTGGAAAACTGTGATTATATAAAGCCGCTGCTTGAGACGCTCTATTATAAGGGCGTTTACATGGAGCATATCTCAAAAATACTGGAGCTGTATAAACCGTACCAAAAGGCTTTAGAACAAATAACACATGAATACTTCACGGAAAACAAACCGAAGCTGACCGAACGGGAAACAGAGATTGCCCAGCTTGCTGCTGAAGGATTTTCAAATAAGGGTATTGGGGTGCGGCTTTATATTTCGGAAAACACGGTAAAAACACAGCTGAAAAGTGTTTTTGAAAAGCTTGGCATCAACTCTCGGTCTCTGCTAAAACAATACTTAAAATAGGGCTATTCACACGAGGAATCACCCGTTGGGTGATATGAAATGGAAAAAATCCATTGTACAATCTTTGTACAATGGATTTTTTCTGAGCTTGTAGGTATTTTCTGCAAGCTTGCGGAGGTAATGATATGAGTCAAATCAAAGAAGTCGTACCAAAGAATAATTATAAGCTGGATGTCTTTTTGGACAATGGCAGCAGCATCACGTTAAATCTCGAAAACAGGCTTCAGACTGTTCGGTTTGGAATGCTGGCAGACAAAGAGTTCTTTATGACAGCGACAACCGACGGCAATTATATCAGATGGGGCGACGATATTGAGATATCCGTCACAGAGGTTTTTCAGCTGGCGCAAAAATAGAAATCAAGGGCGAAACGATTTCAGACGTTTCGCCCCTCCTTTATTCAAGCAGGTAAAAGAGATATTCGGATTGTTTCAGTATTTCTGTTACTGTATAATAGATTTAGTAATGCTATTTGACCGAGATATGAGGGATATTCAATGAAGCGTAATAATCATAATATTTTGCTGAGTCTGCTTTTAGTCGTCTTGTCAACCGGCTTGTATATTCTGCAGGTGACACTATTCCATTCAGCCCGCGACACGGCGTTCTATCTTATTCAGGACATCGCGTTTTTACCGCTGCAGGTGGCTATCGTTACAATAATCCTAGGGAAAATAATCAACTCATGGAACGTGCGCGAAAGACTTAAAAAAATAAATATGGCCATCAGTGCTTTTTTCAGTGAAGCAGGTACGGAAATTATGATGAAGCTGACGGAGCTGACCGGAAATGACAATGATCTTAAACCGGCTTTAAGTGTGGGGATCAACTGGACGGGCGCAGACTTTGCCAAGTCGCTGAAAGTACTCAGGAATATCAGCCTTGATATCGGCTGCGGGGCAAATGATTTCAATGCTCTGAAAACACTTCTGCTCGACAAGCGGAGCTTCATGCTTCGAATGCTGGAAAATCCGAATCTTCTTGAACATGATACATTTACAGATATGCTTCTTGCTGTTTTCCATATGACCGAAGAGATGATTGCGCGAGATGATTTTTCCTGTCTGCCGCAGACTGATTCGATGCACCTTATTGTGGATATTAAGAGAGCACTCAAAACGCTTTTGATTCAATGGTTGGGACATATGGCGCATTTGAAATCCGAATATCCGTATTTGTACTCCCTTGAGGTCCGAAGAAACCCCTTTACAGAAAATGGCGGCGTTATCGTCAGAGAATAAGCGTTTTTGTTGGATATATTTACCGCTTGCTTGAATTCCTATAAAAAGCCATGTAAAATAGAATTATAGCTTTTTAGCTCATATTTTCTGCCTGTTGGAGAAGGAGAAAACTATGTACTGTTCAAAGTGCGGCAGCGCGAATCCGGAAAACTCCAGGTTTTGCCAGAAATGCGGCGCGCCGACGCCGCTGAAAACAAATGCCCCGATGCCGAATGCATCCATGCCGAATGCATCGGTACCTCCTGTTTCTGCACCCACTGTCGCTGCACCGCAAATGCCCTACATACCGCCGCAGAATAATATTTCTATGCCGCCGGCCGGTTTACCGTCTCAAAACAGCGGAAGTATGCCCCAAGGAACAGGCTTCGTGCCGCCCAATAGCGCGGGCTATCCGCCACCAAACGGCATTAATGGTCCTCCTAACATAGGTTATCCGCACCAAGGCAGCGTGAACATACCGCCCAACACTGGATTTCCGCCCCAAAATATGGGCTATCGGCCGCCGGCCGGCGGATATAACCCACCGAATGCCGGGCATGGGCCGACGATGGGCGGCACATACCCTCCAAAGAAAAAGAATCCTGTGCTTATCGCCGCCGGAATACTTATTGGCTTGGCTGTTGTTATCGTGGCTGTTGTACTGCTGGCGACGAGCTCGCCAAAAAATAATAACCTCAATAACAGCCCAGGACCGAGCGATAATGTCGTTCTCGCCAGCAATGGAGACATATCGCCGGACGTCAGCGGCGTTGCGCTGGCTGATGACGGGTTCAGGTACAATTTCACCGAAATACTAGGCAACGGCAGCGATGAAGTCACCGTGATGATTTACCTCTGCGGGGCAGACCTCGAATCGGACGGCGGCTGCGGCACACTCGATATCAATGAGATGCTGTCTGCCGACCTCGGCGACAACGTCAATGTTGTCATTCAAACCGGCGGGTGTTACTCATGGAGTACACAGGGGATCATCGACGGAGAAGTGCAGCGTTGGGTGATTCAGGACGGGACGCTCGTAGAGCTGCAGCAACTTGGTGAAAGACCAATGCTCGATTCCGGGGAGCTCAGTGATTTTATCAGCTTTTCCGCCGAGAACTTTCCGGCAAACCGGTACCAGTTTGTCTTCTGGGATCACGGCGGCGGTTCGCTGTACGGTTTCGGCTCGGATGAGATATATCCGGAAACCGTCCTGTTTCTGCCGGACATCGCAGCGGCCTTTGAAAACAGCGGAATCAAATTTGATTTTGTCGGCTTTGACGCCTGCCTCATGGGAACAATCGAAATAGCCTGCATGCTCGAGCCTTATGCCGACTATCTTGTCGGCTCAGAGGAGACGGAGCCAGCTTACGGATGGGACTACACGCCATGGTTCAACGCGCTGGGTGAAAATTCGTCCATCGATACGGTTGATCTCGGTGAAGTTATTGTGGACAGCTTTCTTTTGCAAAATGCACCGGGCGCCAGTGAACAGGACGGCCCGGACTCAACATTGTCGATTGTGGCGCTGCGTGAGATTCCGAAGGTCTATGACGCGCTCAGCAGCTATATGTCCAACGCCACAGTGGCGCTGGCAAACAAGGAATATAAGATGCTCTCATCGGCAGTGGCGCGCGCGAGATCCTTTGCCGAGGGCGATTATGACCTCGTTGACATTATGGATTTCGCAACACGCGCCGATTTGGATGGTTTGGAAGAGCTGGCATCAGCGCTTGATAGCGCGGTTAAATATTCCGACAGTACCGCCGGCACCGGCGTCTCCGGCCTCTCTATGTACTTCCCATATACGGATTTAACTGTTTATGGATACGCCAAAGAGAAATTCGCTGCTATTGGCTTCGGCGGTCCGATTTATGATTTCTATGATACCTTCGTGAATATACTGGCCGGCGGGCAAAGTAATACCACAACCCGCTCACTGATGGAAAGCGTCACTGGACAAACAGATACTCAAACGGATACACAAACGGACTACTCAGAGTATGCCTGGTATGACAACAGTGAGGTAGAGAGCTATACATACGAAAATACAGATTACACGGAACTGGAAATAGCTTATAACGAAACCACAGGCATTTGGTATCTGCCGATGACGGACGAGGATTGGTCTCTCATAACCAATGTTGAAATGCAGGTCCTGCTGGATGACGGCGAAGGGTACATCGACCTCGGCAGTGACCAGTACTGGGAAACAGACGATGATGACAACCTCCTCCTCAATTATGGCAGCGACAACACCTGGCTTGCCATCGACGGTCAGCTTGTGTGCTACTACGCCGAAGAAACGATTCAGACGGAAACAGACACAATATTTATCGGATATGTGCCGGCAGTTCTGAACGGCACGACCGACATCGATATCATCATTGAACGGGACGGCGAGTATGGCGAGGATTATATCGCCGGGTACCGTCTGGTAGAGAGCAATTCAACCTTCGGCGGTGAAGGGACGGTCGGTAAGGGTTATAAGCAGTTCGAGGTCGGTGACCAAGTCGATTTTATTTGTGATTATTATACCTACGACGGTGATTTCGACTCGAGTTATTATTTCGGCGACACGCTGACCATCGGCGATACGTATCCCACAGTGGCCTACGAAGACGTGGGAGACGGCAATGTACTTATGTGCTACATGCTGGTCGATATCTACCAGAACTATTCCTGGACGGAATACGTCGAGTTCAGCACCGACTATGCCGAATAGCATCATCTGATTAAAAAAGCACAACCATCGAGTTTGAAACCCGATGGTTGTGCTTTTTTTAATGCGCTACACGACGTCCGGATAGAGGTCTTTAATGACATAATCGAGTCCGCCGAGTTCTTCGAGGAATTCCTTCGGCGGGATGGCTGTCTCAATATCCCAACCGAGATAGCCGTAGAAGTTGTCTCCGAGCTTTTCGTTGTCAACGGTAAGGCCTTCTAACGGCCCCGCTTCGAGCGGCGGCTTGCCAACGGCGCGGTCACTGATCTTGAAATCTTTGCGGCGGTAGCCTTCGCGGAGGTTGAAGGCGTGGCGCATTGTAAACGAGCGGTAAGAAAACTGCGTGAGCTGCTCCTCGGTATAATGGTTGCCGGTGATGGCCTCCACCATTTTAACGGCAATCATCGGGGCTAAAAGGAAATTGCCGAACCCGCAGACGCCGGAGCAGTTTGTAAATTCCCACTCTAGGAGACCGGCGGCGTCGTCTTTGCCGGTGTTTTCGAAATTGTACTTGACTTCCATCGGCGCGTGGCCGAAGGGGACACCGCGGCCTCCCTTGATATGCCGGCCCGGTGTCGGGTCGTACTGGAAGATGCGGGCAAGACCCGGATTAAAGCGCGAGCCGTGCATGGGGAGCTCGATGCCGCTGGCCGTCACAACACACTCCTGCCCTTTCCCCAGTTTTTCGGAAGCGGCTCTGGAGGCGAGGTTCAGGGGTACGCCGATCCCCGCATAATCACAGATGCGCTCGGCAATGGCGATGATCGCATTGGGGTCGCCCCATTTGAGGTCGATGCCGTCCAGCTCGTCGATGGTGAAAATGCCTTTATTATAGCATTCCATGATCCACGCAATCGTTCCGCCGAAGGAGAGCGTGTCGTAGCCGTATTGGTTGCACAGATGGTTCAGGATGACGGCTGTATCGGCGTCGCCGTTTAACAGCATGCTTCCGAAAGCGCCCAGTGATTCGTATTCCGGACGGGCGGCGTGCTCAAGCGCGTATTTACCCTTGTTGAGTTTATATATGGCGCTGCATTTGATGTAGCAGCTGTCGCAGCCGGTTTTGGCAACCTTGTATTTGGGGTCCATGATCATACCGGTAAGATTCGCCGATTCTTCGTCGGTCATGTCATCGGGAGAACCGGCCCAGTTTTTAATCGGCGCGTCTGCCTGCAGGACGCAGGAGTCGTATTCGGCCGATGTGCCTGTGCTCTTGAATTGCGCGACAACGCCGGCACCCCTGCCGCCCTCCGAGCCATGGGCGATGCATTCTTTATTGCAGGCGACGAGCGCCGCTTCATCATGGACTGATAATTTCGCATTGCCTCTGCAGACAAGAGCTTTTAAATTTTTCGAGCCCATAACGGCGCCGCTGCCGCCGCGGCCGGCGGCGCGATGCTTGTCGTTGATGATGGCAGCCATATAGGACAGGCGCTCGCCTGCGGGACCGATCTGCATCATGCTCAGATCGCTTCCGAGGTCGTTGCGTATAAGGTCTTCAACGACATCTGTCGTTTTGCCCCAGAGATGCGCGGCGTCGCGGAATTCGACATTTCCGTTGTCAATGAATATGTAGACAGGCTTTTCTGACTTGCCTTTAATGAAAACAGCGTCATAGCCGGCCTTCCGAAAGTGCGGTCCAAAGGAGCCGCCGCAGCTCGAGTCGTTCCAGAAATCGTTGACGGGGGACTTGCTGACGACGGATATCCTGGCGCTCAGCAAAGCCTTTGTTCCGGTCATGGGCCCGGAAACAAAGCCGATGACGCTTTCCGGCGCGAATACCGGTGTTTTTGCGGGCATCAGCTCATAGAGGTATCGTGCCCCCAGACTCGCGCCGCCGATATAATAATAAGCCCACTCCGGGTCTAAATCCCGTACGTCAAGTGAACGATCTGTCAGGTCAATAATAAGAATCTTGCCGTTATATCCGTACATAAAACAGTATCCCAGCCTTTCGTCAATCAAAAATAGAGGTTTGTTTTATTATACAATAAAAGACGGTGGAGACATATATGTATATTTATAAAAAAACATCGGTGAATCTGTATCGTCTTACGATTCTTCTCTCGTTTATTATCGTCATTATGCTCGCACCGTGGTAAAATAGAATGATATAATAAAGGGCGCAGCCGTCGGTTTAGAAGTATACACGAATACCAGGCGGAAATTTCGGCCATATCCTCATTGACAAAGAGTGCGTCCGGTTTGTAATATACTTATATCACAGACTCTGTCGGACCATTTTGACGAAAATAATCCTGACGGATTGAATATCGCTAATAAATTCGCGGGAGCGGTGGACGAGCTGCTCTCCGGAATCAGTTAACACAACCAGGCATCTAGAGCCTGGTGTAGCCGCTTTGGGTACGCGTGTCGACTGGCTTCGGAGGGCTTTTTTTGTGCAGTTTCACCCGCACCGTCGTCTTTGGCGTTCTGAACAACCTGTGCGTGTCACATCTTATCGTGAGCTATTATGTTAAATAAAAGGGAGATTGAAATGAAAAAGATACTTGCAGTTTTATTGGCGGGCCTGATGATTTTCCCGGTTCTCGCCGGATGCGGAAAATCATATAACGCCGTTGTGTCACCGTCCTCATCATCCGCTGTTTCGA
The DNA here is from genome assembly GCA_942492735.1 of uncultured Eubacteriales bacterium. Lineage (GTDB taxonomy): Bacteria > Bacillota > Clostridia > Oscillospirales > Oscillospiraceae > Sporobacter. The sequence continues at coordinate 574,285 of OW818648.1, read as the reverse complement.
CAGAACCGTCGGCTACGCCCTCGGCTTCGGCAAATGCCGAGGAAACACCGGCGCCTGTTTCGCCGAAGGGTGAGCTTCTCATGGCCACAACCACGAGTACGGACAACACCGGTCTTCTGGATTACCTTGCGCCGATCTTTTTTGAAGCGACAGGCTGGGAACTCAAGTGGACAGCCGTGGGAACAGGTGAAGCACTGCAGCTTGGTATGGACGGCGAGGTCGATATTGTTCTTGTCCATGCCAAAGCCAAGGAAGAGGCCTTTGTCAAGGATGGTTACGGCGTGGAGCGTTTTCAAGTCATGTATAACGACTTTGTGATTGTCGGCCCGACCGACGGAGCCATCAAAAAGACAGACGATATCGCTGCTGTTTTTACACAGATTCTCAACGATAAGCTGGTTTTTATCTCAAGAGGAGACGACTCCGGTACACACACAAAGGAGCTCGGTATATGGAAGGCTCTGGCGCTGAACAATGAGAGCAATCCGAACTATATATCGGCAGGTTCCGGTATGGGCGACACGCTTATCATGGCAGACGAGAAGCAGGGCTACTGCCTCTGTGACCGCGGAACATGGCTCGCGACGAAGCTTAACGCCGATAATGGCATATCTCTTGAAATTATCTGCGAAGGCGCCAAGGATCTGCTAAACCAGTACGGTGTCATTGCAGTCAATCCCGACAAGTTCCCGGATGTCAACAATGAGGCGGCCGATGCCTTCATCGAGTGGCTTCGCTCCGATAAAGTCCAGGAGCTCATCGCCCAGTTTGGCGTTGCGGAATATGGAGAGCCCCTGTTTACACCAAACGCTGACTAAGATAAAATAGGCGCGGAAGCTATGGCGGCTGCGCCTTTCCCTCAAAACAGGAGGTAAGAAATTGTTTTCAGATTTTTTCAGTCAGGTGGGGACGCTGGATTCTATCAGAGTCACACTGATCATGTCCTTTTTTTCAACCATCATATCCTCAGCCCTTGGGATATCGATGGGGCTTTGGCTCGAACGCCACAGGTTTCCGGGTAAAAGGATTATCATCCGTGTGAACCGCACACTCATGGGCTTACCGTCCGTCGTCGTTGGGCTTGTCGTTTACATGCTGCTGATGCGCAGGGGCCCTTTGGGATTTTTAAATTGGTTGTTTACGATACAGGGTATGGTCATAGCACAGACGATTATTATTACCCCTATCATCTGCGGGATGATTTTTACCCACGCTGCCCGGATTGCACCGTCCATCCGCATGTTTGCCAAAACCGTCGGCGCGAACGCACGCCAGACGAACAAGCTGATTCTCAAAGAACTGCGAAACGAGATATATTTTGCCATTGTCACCGGGTTCGGCCGCTCCATTAGTGAGGTCGGTGCCGTTCTTCTCGTCGGCGGTAATATCAAAAACAGCACAAGAACAATGACAACAACCATATCCACATTGAAAAGTGCTGGCGTATTCACAGATGGTATCATTCTGGGTGTGATGCTGCTTATCATGGCGTTCGTTATCCAGATTATTGCGGACCAACTCCGAAAGGAACAGCTGTACGATGACAATTATTGATATCAGGAAAGACTTTGAAGATTTTCAAATAGAGATTGAGAAGCTCGTGTTGGATGACGGACTGATTCATGGTTTAATCGGACCCAACGGCAGCGGGAAAACAAGCCTCGCAAAGATTATTATGGACATCATTCCGGCACAGCGGCGTGAGATTGATTTCGGCGGTCTGACTGCGCAGGATATCACCATGACAAGCCAAAAGCCATATATGCTGTACGACAGCGTTTATGACAATCTGGTTTATCCACTCAAGCTGCGCGGAATAACACCGGACGAGAGCAGAGTGTCGTACTGGCTGAATCTCTGCAGATTAGATGACAAGAGGAAAACATCAGCGCGAAAACTCTCGTCGGGTCAGCAGCAGAAGCTGTCCATTGCGCGGGCGCTCATTTTCGAACCGAAATTAATTGTTATTGACGAGAGCCTGTCGAATCTCGATGTCGACAGCGTTGAACTTTTTGAAGCGGAAATCAAGAGGATACAAAGGGATGCTCCTGCCACATGGATTATTATCAGTCACCAGTTGGCGCATATTCGGACGCTCTGCGACAAGGTGCATTTTATGGATAAGGGAAAAATTTTAAAAACCGGCACGCCGGATGAGCTGCTGCTTCATCCCGAGGACCCGGCGCTGGTGCGGTTTCTCCGTTATCAGGCGGTTGGGTAAGCACTCAAATGGTAAAAGGCGGCTACGGGCAAAACGATATCAGTAGCGTCGAGCAACACACACAGCAAAAAAATTCAAGGCCTGAACGGCAGCGTTCAAGCCTTGCTTTGTTTAAAAGTCTAAAAAAGCATATAAATCTGTCGGTGTTTAAAACATTGCATTGAAGAAGTCGATATGATATCTTTTAACTGGATGCAGGTGCATTATTATTGAAAATAAGGTGATATGATGGACGGATATATCGGGAAGGTTCTGATTGCTGATCTGACGGATAAGACGTATGAAATACAGGACTTAAGCATTGAATGGGCTAAACAGTATCTTGGCGGAAGCGCTTTAGGGGCTCGGTATTTATACGACCTGATGCCCGCAAATACGCCGGTCTTCGCGCCGGAAAGTGTCGTCGGGTTCGTTTCCGGACCAACAAACGCGACAAAAACGTTTATGGGCGGACGGTACTCGGTGGTCTGTAAATCGCCCGTAACGAATGGATGGAATGACGCCTCGGCGGGCGGCAATTTCGGACCTTTCATGCGGAAAGCCGGCTTCGACGCCGTTTTCGTCAAGGGCATCTCCGAGAAACCGGTTTATCTGCTGCTTGACGACGGCAAAGTCGAATTCCGTGACGCATCGCTTCTATGGGGCAAGACGGTGTCTGAAACGGATGCTGCTATCAAGGCGGAGCTGGGTGATACCCGCATATCAACGGCACTCATCGGACCCGGCGGTGAGCACCTGTCCAACATGGCGGCCGTCATTACGGATTGCCATAGAGCGGCGGCCCGCGGCGGCCCAGGCGCTGTGATCGGTTCGAAGATGCTCAAGGGCGTCGTCGCCCGCGGTACACAGACTGTGCCGGTCCACGATGATGAAAAGATTGCCGCTATCAACAAAGAGTGGAACGACCACGCCAGTGGTCGCGGCGCTGTACCTGTCGGCAAGTTTAAAGTGACAGGGACGTCGTCGGATTATGACTCCAGCGTTTATATGTCGGACGCCGGGATCAAAAACTGGCTCGGAACACCCGACGAGCTGACAGAGGAGCAGATTAAAAATCTCACCGGTGCCGTCATGGACCCGAAGTACAAAATCGGCAAAAACGGTTGTAACGCCTGTCCTGTCCAGTGCGGGGCTATTTACCATGTAAAGAACGACAAATACGACATCCATGGGAGCCGGCCTGAATACGAATCTCTCGGCGCGTTCGGCAGCATGTTATTGAACGGCGATTCCGAAACAGCGGTCTTATGCAACTGGTACTGCAATGAATATGGCTACGATGTGCTTTCCTTCGGCGGTACGCTGGCCTGGCTTATGGAGTGCTATGAGAAGGGCGTTTTAACGATCGACGAGCTCGACGGGATAGACCTAAAATGGGGCGACAGCAACGCTATTATCGCAATGACAAAACGTATCTGTGATTACGGCGGTGTCGGCGTGCCGCTCAACCGCGCCTCCCGCGCCGCAGCCGATTATTTCGGCAAAGGTCATGAATGCCTGACAGTCGCCAGCGGCATAGAAATACCCATGCACGGCTCGCGGTATAATCCGGGACTGGCACGGACCTTCCAATACGATCCCACGCCCGGCCGCCATGTCAAGGGAGGACTCGGCGTGCCTTACGGACATCAACCGCCGGAAGTTAAATACAATTATAAAGATACCGGAGCGCGGGACAGAGCGGGTCTTGAGGAATGGGAGTTTAATAATCTCTCCGGTTTCTGCAGCTTCGCCGGATTTCTGCTCGGTCCCGGCGTCAAATACAGATACACGGACGCCATCACAGGCTGTGGTTTTATACCGGAGGCGTGGACGAAGCTCGGACTGCGCGCGTTTACGATCCGGGACGCGTTTAATCTCCGTGAGGGCTTCCGCCGCAAGGATTTTAATATATCCAACCGCCTTGTCGGAAAGCCGCCGATGGAAAAAGGTCCGCTCACGGGTATCACCGTTGATAATGAGCTAATGGCGGATAATTTCTACAAAGCGCTGGGCTGGGACGTCGAAACCGGTGTTCCGTCAAAGGAATTTTTAGAAGAGGTCGGCGGCCTGGAATGTGTCATTAAAGATCTCTACAGCGGGGTGTGATGATGAAAGCGGAAGTCAAATTCAGCGTGAGAGACCTTGTCGGCGACATGAGAGACGGTATCTACGAGATTCCCGACGGGTCAACCGTTAATGCACTGTTGGAAGCTGCGCAGAATGAGGTCAGCAAAGCGTTATCCGAGGAAGTCAAGCAGAGCTTTGTCTTTCTCGTCAATAGCCGCCCGGCACAGTGGGAAACAATTATGCACGAGGGCGATAAGGTTCGGGTACTCTATAAGATTTTAGGCGGATAAAGAGAGCTGGTTCACTATAATGATCATATACAAACAGCTGTCATTATTATAAAATGCCGGCGGTTTGTCATTCTGAGCCTGCGAAGAATCTTCAGGTAAACTAATGCCAGCGCAACGATTGAGAAGTGACGACGAATCTTTCAAAAACGATGCGATATACGTTAAAAAGAGCCTTCGAAAATGCCCAATCAGAACAAACGTTCTGATTGGGCAATGCTCAGGATGACAGTTTTATTGATTTGTGTTTTACGCCAGTCCAATTTTAGGGATGTCGAACCGCTTTCATATTTTGCGCGGCGATGATAAACCGATGTTCGTTACTGGTAACATAGCCGGTTGGCACGAGTTCATCCTGCAACGCACATAGTTGTGAAAGATTCCGGTCTACCGAGAAATTCGGGAACTCCCATTCAATAATTTTCGCGAAATAGACAACAGCGCCTACGTCGTAAAACCGTACCTCAGATAAGACCTCGTTGCTGTATTTGACAGCTAATCCGTGCGCTTCAAATTCCGGTACTTCTGTCATGAGAGAGAGTTTTGGACTCAGCGGCTCATGATCGAGATTAAGACGGTTTGCAAGAATACTATTGTTTTCCCCACCGACCTGCTGCGTGATAAACATGCCTCCAGGCTTCAAAATACGCGATACCTCATCCAAATCATATGCTGCATGACGGTTAAGCACGATGTCAAACATGTTGTCCTGAAACGGCTGCTTTGCGTCATCAGATACCTCATGGACACGAATACCAAGCGGTTCGAGCCGATTCCGGCAAAGCGCCACATTCGGAGACCATGCTTCGGTTACGCAGGTGTTTTCATAAGGGTGATTCAGGGTAAGTAAAAACTCACCGCCGCCGGTGCCTATATCCAGAAGCGTGTGTGATGGCTCCAGATAGTCATCGACGATTGCTCTATAATCCCATGGCAGAGGGTCCGAGTGCCAACGTGCTTTTATGTACGAAAAATCCCAGCCGGAAAATGCGCGCTGTTCTTCACCTTGCCAAATTGTTTTTAGTTCATTGTAATTCATTATACTGCTCCTTTTCAAAATAGTAAAAAGCGAAAAGGCACAGTATATCTGACAGCGGTTTCAGCTCGACACCAGGTGCTGTCAAAAACACTGTGCCGAGCAGTTATCTCGAATAAGCCGCATAAATGAGTTCGTCCCTTCCATATACAGGATACGTTGTTAAATATATCATAGCGGATAAAAAAGTAAAGCGTTATTATTAGGAGGTCACGCATGGCACGTTACGAAAGGAATTCCCCGGCGTTGTCTTTGGCCGAACAAGAACAACTGTCGTCCAAACGTATCCTGATTGCAGGCTGCGGTGGGCTGGGTGGTTACATCATTGAATTTCTGGGCCGGATCGGCGTTGGGCATCTGACCGTCGTCGACGGTGATGTATTTACCGATTCCAACTTAAACCGGCAGCTGTTGTCGTCCGAAGAGACGCTCGGAAAACCAAAACCGCAGTGCGCCAAGGAACGCATGGGACTTGTGAATCCACTCGTGACAGTCGAGCCCGTCAATGCGTTTGTTGATGCGTCGAACGCGGTGACGCTATTAACGGGCTATGATGTAATCGTCGACGCGCTCGACAACGGACCGGCGCGGATGATTCTGGCGGAAGCCGCGAGCGGTTTAAGAATCCCTCTCGTCAGCGGCGCGATTTCCGGTTGGCGCGGGCGCGTTTTTGTCGTGCTGCCCGGCGACGATTCCACTTTTTTCTGGAGCGGGGAGAAGGGCTTGGCATCCGGAAACCTCTGCTTTACAGCGTCTGCTGTCGCGTCTGTACAGGCCGCCGAAACAGTGAAGCTGCTGCTAAACCGTCCGGGTGTCTTGAAGAACCGCTTGCTGGAATTTGATTTGCTCAGAGGCGAGTGGGAAGATATACCGCTCAAATGGTGCTGAAAAATATGACGCCGTGTTCCACATCTCGGAACACGGCGTTTTCGTCACAATCTAAGGCTTCCTCGGGGGTTATGTCATCAACTTATTGTGGTGCAATATTCCAATTGTTTTAAGCTCGGACGTAGGGCGCGGCATCCTTGACGCGCCGCGCTTGTTGGCGCTACTGATAATTACATCCGAGTGAAGATAACAACCGCAACGTAGGTCCCGCTCCGCGGACAGCACCTGCGGCGCGGAAGAGGAAAGGCGCGTCAAGGATGCCGCGCCCTACGCTGACAACAGTCATGCTTATTTGCATAATTATTGACAATTCATGCGAATTCTGAATGTGTAATTACTTTACAATTTAAGTTTATGACAATGCACTCGAGGGGAAGCAGTCACCGTAGGTGACTGATGAGGTGGCCCCCGTGACGCGTAACAAGTAGCTGATATAACGTTTAAGCATCTCTTGAGAAAAGAGTAAATGCAACTGATAAGCAGGTATTTACGCGTTACAGGCTTACCTCTTCCGTCACGACTACGTCGTGCCACCTTCCCCTCAAGGGGAAGGCTTTTTTAGCGATGGGACGGGGTCTTTTCTGCCGCAAATTGCGCCGATATAGCCGTTACCGGTTGGTGTCAGGACACAGCCTTTTGGGCAGGCGATGCAGATTGTTTTTTCGGTATCTGTCGGTTTGTCTGTATTGACAGTATGGAAAGTCGGTTTCTCCGTATTTTCGCCGTGCAGCACATAATCAGCTGCAAGCTTGCCGACGCGTTCGGATTCAATCGTCACATCGTCAACTGTGTCATGGACATAACAGGCGTTGCCGCATAAATATAGCCAATTCGGTAGCGACCCGCCGATGGAAGCTTCTTCTGAGAGCTCTCGTTCGGGGATGAGCCCGACGGAAGTGATCAGCGTATCGCAGGCAACGCATTCTTCAGAGCCGTTTAACAGATCCAGAACCGTTACGCCGGTAAGGCGGCCTTTGCCATGAATTCTGCTGACAATACAGCGCGTTCGGAGCGGGATATGATAATGCTCAAGGCAGTTGAGTCGATTGCGTACAAGACCGCCGCACGTCTCTTCTTTTTCGATGACGGCGATAATGTCTTTGCCGAGCAGTTTGAGCTGCCGTGCCATGATCATGCCGACGTCGCCCGAGCCGAGGATGACAAACCTGCTGCCAATATCATACCCGCCGAGATTGACCATTTTTTGTGCCATTCCGGCAGCGAAAATACCGGACGGACGAGACCCCGTGACCGGCAGCGCGCCGATCGGGCGCTCCCTGCAGCCGGTAGCGAGAATGACGGCTTCTGCCTTGATTTCAAGCAGGCCGCATTTACCGCCGCTTAAGACAATGGCACCGTCCGGGTGAAGGCTGACGACAGCTGTACCAGTGAGAACGTCGATGCCCGAAGCGTCCATTTTACTGCTGAACCGTTCGGCGTATTCCTGACCGGTCAGCTCCTCACCGAAATATGATAAGCCAAAACCGGAATGGACGCACTGGTTTAGTATGCCGCCGAGGGTCTCCGAGCGTTCAACCAGAAGCACGCTTGACACGCCGTTTTCTCTTACGCTGAGCGCCGCCGCCATTCCGGCAGGACCGCCGCCAATGACGACGATATCATAATGCGTCATCTGTTCCACCGCCGATCACATAAGAGCCGGGACCGTCCTTATTCACTTTGTCAGGGGATACGCCCAATTCGCTGGCGATTATTTCAATAATCCGCTGCGTACAAAAACTGCCTTGACAGCGGCCGGAGCATGCTCCCGTCCGGCGCTTGACGCCGTCGACAGTCACGGCGTGCGGAAACATGCGCGCGGCGTTCCGGTTCGCGTGCTCTGCGCCGAGACCTCCGCGGATGCTGTCTATAATTTCCCCCTCGGTAATTTTGCGGCAGCGGCAGACGATCCTGCCGTATGCGGCGTTTTCATTTACGAGGCGCGCGCGTTCATCAACAGACAGGTCATTAAGCCGCAGAGAGGCTGCTCGTCTTGGGTTAAAATCCGGATTATGCTCGGCAGGCCCTAAGAGCGCCGCCATTTTATCCGATACATAGATACCGAGTTCGTTGGCGCAGGTGAGTCCGGGCGTCTTGATACCGATAAGGCTTAAGAATGTCGGGTTATTCTCGGATTCATGGATGATGAAATTTGATATGCCCCTGTCCTCACGGATATAGGCGCCGCTCTCGCGGTCCTGATAAACGAAGAAGGGATTCGGCCGGATTGCCCCGAAGGAGCGGATAACGTGCGCCATCGGGAGTGAGGGTATAACGTCTTCAACAAGCGCGTTCAATCTATCGAGACCGTCCCTCGATGTCGTAAAATTTTCTTTATCATCTGACGAGACTCGTGATGGTCCAATGAGGATATTGCCGTCAACTGTGGGGACAATTGTTAACCCCTTTCCCTTTTCTTCAGGTTCGTGGAAGATGACATGATGGATGGTTTCCTGGCCAACCCGGTTTTGGGCTTTTGTGTCCAGCACATAATAATCACCCGCTGCGGGGAATATTCGAACGGATGGCTGCTGCACTTTCTCCAAAACCTCATCGGCAAAAAGTCCCGCGCAGTTGATAATGCCGCGGGAATAATATACTTTATCACCGCCCGTAATTTTATAGCCGTTATCTGTATTTTCAATAGCAGTGACATTTGTATTGAGAATGATCTCAGCACCGTTACTCACAGCGTTCTCAGCGGCGGCGAGTCCCAGTTCCCAGGGGATGACGGTCCCAGCCTCCGGCGCATAGAGTCCCATGTGGACTCTTGGACTGAGGTCTGGCTCCAGCGCCAGCACTTCCTCACGGGTGAGCAGCTTTAATCCGCGAACGCCGTTATTGAGGCCTTGCGTCATTTTTTTACGCAGCGTTTCCTCGCCGTTTGGACCAAAGCATATCATCAGAGAGCCGCATGGAGCATATCGAACGCCGAGCTCATGGCACAGGCTGCCAAAGGTCTGTGCGGCCCTGACGCACATTTGACTTTTCAGTGTCCCGGGCTTCGTATCGCAGCCGCTGTAGACGATAGCGGTGTTGGCGCGGCTGACGCCTGTGCAGAGATCCTCACGCTTTTCTAATAGTGCGATTTTGAGTTTGTACCGCATCAAGCTGCGTGCGGCGAAGCTGCCCAGAAGCCCGCCGCCAATGACAATCACATCATACTTGTCCATCTTAGAAGCACTCCCGGACGGTTCCGGGGTTTTTAAGCGTATAGCCGCCGAGTTCGGCGAGCCTCAAACGAAATTCACCGCTTTGAAGCGTTTCGAGAAGTTTCCGGATTAATGGCGTGTCCCAGGCATAATCGGGTACGAGGAGGTCGTACTGCTCATCGCATATGGGCACAAAGTCTAAGCCGTAAAGCTTGGCCGCCGAGTAGATGCCGAGACCGGCATCGGCCGAGCCGGCTGCGATCAGGGCGGCGACAGATGTGTGCGTATATTCTTCTCTGTCATAACCATAGATACTACCGGTGTCGATGGCATTATTCTTACAGAGATAATCGCATAAGACACGGGTTCCCGAGCCTTTCTGCCGGTTTACATAACGAATGCCCGACGCTGCGAGGTCTTTGATGCCGGTGATGCGCTTTGGGTTTCCGTGCGGAAGCATTAACCCCTGCGAGCGGTTGACGCATTCGATAAGCCGCACGCCGCCCTTGGGGAAGTATTTTTTTATGAATGCCGTATTATAGCTGCCGGTCTTTTCGTCAAGCAGGTGCGTCCCCGCCACATGTGCCTCTCCACGGCGCACCGCCATAATCCCGCCCATACTGCCGACGTGGGAGGAGCTCATTGAAATGTCGCCCCATGCTCTGCGCATGATATCGGAAATCTCGTCGAGCAACGGGTCATGGCTGCCGATGGCAACAAGGTTGTTCTTGAGCTCTGAAACTGGCCTCAGGAGGCGTATTTTGACGGCTGCGCCGCTGTCATACCCTTCTAAGCCCTGCGGGACATTCAATATGCCGTCAGCCTTCATGAAGGAGCTGACGACACCGGCCCCCCTGTTCAGCGGGGAAGCAATCAGACGACCGCCGACATAGCCAAGGCGCACACGGATGAATTCCTGATACTTCAGTGTGGAGATGACGGATTTTGAGAGTATGGCCTCCTCGTATGCGTCATGAGCGGTTTTTTTCTTCGAGAGGATTTCAATAATCGGGCGCAGCAGCTCCTCTATGACGATAATGCCCGATACAGGATAACCGGGGACGCCGAGGATGGGTTTCTTGCCGCTGCAGCCGAGAATTGCCGGTTTTCCGGGCTTGATTGCAATCCCGTGACAGAGGACCTCACCGATTTCGCCGATGGCCTGCGTGCTGAAATCCTCGCTGCCTGCCGATGAACCGGCGTTTAGAATCATAGCGTCGCATTGTTCAAGCGCTATTTCGATGGCCGCCTTAATGTGTGAAAGATCGTCTTTTACTATCGGATATGTGACGGCTTCAGCACCCCAGGAATTCAGCATTGATGTAAAAATCGCCGAGTTGAATTCGAGGATTTCGCCTTCCTTGGGGTCAGCTGTCGGGGGGATGATCTCATCGCCTGTGGGGATAATGCCGACGACCGGCTTTTTAATGACATCGACCTCCAAAACGCCGCCCGCAATCATTGCGCCGATAGCGGAGGGCGATATTTCCGTGTATGAGGCCAGCAGCATTTCGCCGGCGCAGATGTCCTCGCCGATCTGGCGAATATGCTGCCAAGGAGCGGCAGCCTGATAAAGGCGGACGCCGCCTTCCGCGGATACATCTTCGGTTTTAATGACGTCTTCGATCATCACAACGGTATCGCAGTCCGCCGGCAGCGGATCACCGGTATTGACAGGGATATACTGGCCTTTTCCCAAGAGAACTGGCGTCGTCTCACTCGCACCGTATGTTAACTTCGCATCGAGCGCAATGCCATCCATCGCGCTGGCATTGTAATGCGGCGCGCAGATGTGAGCATAGACAGGCCCGGCTGTCACGCGGCCGCTCGAGTGAAGAACACGGATCGTCTCGCACGAGGGTGCCATGCCATTTTTTATGAGGAGTGCGGTATAATCATTTCTCGCTGTCTCAAGCGGAATATTCGTCAAATATTGAAAGCCCATCTAAATCTCTCCCTTAACTATCGATTCCACAGCATGACGGAAACAGCCGATCCTTTTGGCAGACCTTCGCAGTCTCTCGGTATGCAGATATATCCGTCGGAGCCTGACAAGCTTGTGATGAGTCCGGATTTGCCGTGAATCGGATGTGCTGTGACATTTTCGCCACTGGGTTCCAGGACGACGGCGATGTATTCCGCCCGTCCGTGATTGGAGGACACAGCTTCACCGAGGCGCGCGATGACAGGATACTGTTTATCGTTACAGCCCATCAGATGACGCATGAGTGCATGAACGAAGATTTGCGCCACAAAGTAGGCGGCTACCGGGTGCCCAGGCAGGCCAAACACGGGCTTTTGATTGATGACGCCTAAAATTGTCGGCTTACCCGGTTTCATGGCGATGCCGTGGAACAGAATACGGCCGGTATTTTCAATAACCCTGGCAGTAGCGTCCTTCATACCGACCGAGCTGCCGCCGGAGATGAGGACAATATCACAGTCTGAAACGGCCCATGCAACGGCACTCTGGAGACCCGCTTCGCTGTCCCTGATGATGCCGTAGGATTTTGTCTGTCCACCGGTATCATCAATGACAGCCTCCAGCATCAGCGTGTTGACGTCGCGGATCTGACCCTTCAAAGGCTTTTCGTCGTATGCAACCAGCTCGTCTCCCGTCGAGATAATACCGACAATAGGCTTTTTGCATACTGCGATTTCACTGATGCCCGAGGCTGCCAAAGCGCCGATATTATGCGGTGACACGATATTTCCGATTGGGAGGATGATGCCTCCCGGTGACACATCGTCGCCGCGAAAGATCATGTTATCACCGGGCGCTACAGGCTTTAGTATACCAATCGTTCCGTCGCCGTAATCCTCCGAATATTCGAGCATGACGACGGCATCGGCGCCATCTGGCACATCACCGCCCGTCGGAACACAAAGGCAGGTCCCTTTTTCCAGCGGTTCTATTGCCGCGGTACCCATCATGACTTCACCGCCCTGCGGCAGAATCGCCGGGATGCTTTCCGAGCAACCGAAGGTATCGCGCGCGAAAACAGCGAATCCGTCCACCGTAGAGCGATTAAAATCAGGGACATATTCACGCGCGATGACAGGCTCCCCGATAGTTCTGCCAAGCGCGTCACGGATTTGAACATGCTCTAATGGCATCGTGCCGCTGCTAAATGTGCTTTTTATGATATTGAGAGCTTCGTCGGGTGTTTTTACATGGAGCAAACAGATCCACCATCCAATGCCATTAATAAAGATACTTATCATTTTACCATTTTTTAAAGAAACTTCAATGATTCAAAGAACGTTTTTAGTGCAGCAGCACTTTTGTAATTTTTATGTTTATGATATACTACAAGACATTCGGAAAATAGAGGACATATACGCATGGTAATTTACTTAATCAGGCACGGCGAAACGGACTGGAACAGGCAAAACAGGCTTCAGGGCATCGAGGATATTGCGCTTAATGAGACGGGGCTCCGGCAATCTGCCGAGTGCGCAAAAGAATTTCTGAGCGTGCCGGTTGACTGCATTTTAACAAGTCCCTTGAAGCGTGCAAAAGTGACGGCGGATATCATCGCCGATGTGATACATAGCGGTCCGGCGATCGTCGAACAGGGACTGACAGAGCGGGATTTCGGGAAGCTGTCGGGCTTGTCGTATGAAGACAGGGAAACACTCTTTGCTCGGAATGAAGACGCTTGTATGGAGCCAAGAGAAGCGGTTATCGAACGATTCATGGATGTCCTATATCGATATATCGACACAAGTACGACAAAAGACGTTGTTGTCGTCTCCCATGGCGCATCAATAAATGTGATCCTATCACACCTATCTGGGGGCGAAATCGGTACAGGTAAAACCGTTTTGAAGAATACCTGCATCAGCAAACTCGCCTGCAACGGCCGGGATATCAAGATTGAATTTTTTAATCTGACACCCAGCGAATTTGCGGAGATTTAAAAAAGATTGATTTAAGCTATCGCTGCCATTTAATACCATGTAAAAAGCCACGTCCAGGCGGATGTGGCTTTTAGCATATTGTCGCACGATTGTCGTCACACGATTTTAGTTGTCCATTCCTCGAGATTCCAGACACCTGATACGATGTCTTGATAGAATTCGGGCTCATGGCTGACGAGCAGCATTGTGCCGCGATACTCCATCAAAGCGGTCTTCAGCGCGTCCTTGGCATCGACATCAAGGTGATTTGTCGGCTCATCGAGAACCAGCAGATTCATACCGCGCAGCATGAGCTTGCAGAGCCGCACCTTTGCGTTTTCGCCGCCGCTGAGCACCTTCATCTGACTGCCGATGTGCTCGGCGGTCAGCCCGCATTTAGCCAGAGCGCCGCGCACCTGGGCGTTCGTCATGGAAGGGAATTCGTCCCAGATTTCCTGATGCGCGGTGTTGCTGCCTGCGACTCTTTCCTGTTCGAAGTAACCTGTTTCAACAAACGTATCCAGCTCAACTGTCCCCGAAATCGGCGGCTGAATACCCAGTAATGTTTTGAGCAGCGTGGATTTTCCCAAGCCGTTGACACCCTTGATTGCAATTTTTTGCCCGCGCTCAAGCTGTAGATTCAGCGGAGCGGTGAGCGGCTCGTCATAGCCGAGCACAAGGTCCTTTGCCTCGATCACGATTTTTCCTGTCGTGCGGGCTGACGAAAACGAAAACGTCGGCTTGAGCTTTTCCCGGCCCAGCTCGATAATATCCATTTTGTCCAGCTTCTTTTGGCGGCTCTTAGCCATATTTGTCGTCGCAACGCGCGCTTTGTTGCGGGCGATAAAGTCCTCTAAGCTTGATATCTCTTTTTGCTGTTTATCATAAGCCTGCTCAAGCTGGCGCTTTTTCAGCTCACTCATGACCATATAGTTATCATAATCGCCCTTATAACGCGTCAGTATGGCGTTATCAACATGGTATATAACATTGACGACGGAATTGAGAAAGGGGATATCATGGGAGACCAGAATAAAGGCATTTTCATAATTCTGCAGGAGATTCCTCAGCCACGCGATATGATTTTCATCCAGGAAATTGGTGGGTTCGTCCAGCATCAGAATCATTGGATTCTCTAAAAGAAGCTTGGTTAACAAAACTTTTGTACGCTGTCCTCCGCTGAGATCTCCCACATCCTTATCCAGACCAATCTCGCCAAGACCCAGGCCGTTGGCGTATTCTTCGATGCGGGAATCCAGAATATAAAAACCGCTGTGTTCGAGCATTTCCTGCATATCTCCGACGTCCTCTAAGAGCGCTGTCATTTCCTCCTCGCCGCAATCGGACATCCGGTCGTATATTTCCAGCATCTCCTGTTCCAACCGGTACATGTCTGTAAACGCCTCACGCAGCACCTCCCGAATTGTTTTGCCTTTGGTCAGGGTGCTGCTTTGGTCAAGGTAGCCGGTCGTGATGTGTTTACACCAGCTGACATTCCCCTCGTCGGGAATCAGCTTGCCGGTGATGATATTTAAAAAGGTGGATTTACCCTCGCCGTTTGCTCCGACGAGGCCGACATGCTCACCCTTTAACAGCCGAAAAGACGCATTTTCTAAAATTCTCCGTGAACCAAAACCGTAAGTGACATTTTCTACATTCAAAACGCTCATGGAAGCCTCCAATTAATATGTAACCTCTCGTTTATATACCGGCAACGGTGAGGCCAACGGGTATTTTATCACGTTTTTGTGATGCGGTACATAGAAAACTCAGGAAGCTTGTGTCGCCTGTGGAGCCTTTGTTTGCGAAGAAACGCGATAACACAGCAAATCCGAACAATACCCGATAAGGTAAGGTTCGGATATTGAATACGCCGGGAAAATTCAGAAGCCTGTTTTATAAAGCGGGATGGCGTTAATTACCGGGACCTCATACGGGTGAACCTCTTTGACGGCGGCGATGGTTTTTTCGACGTTTTCTTTTAGGCAGATCGCCTCGATTTTGTACTCCTCGGCGGAACAGTCCACGTTGAATTCGCCGTCGTAGGGTTTGCTGCCCGGCAGAGCGCGCCAGCAGCCTGTTGCGTCATGAAAAGACAGACAGCTGTCGTAATGGCCGATATGGCCTGCGTCCACGCTCCGCAAGGCATCCTTTACGAGAGCGAGGTGTGTTTTAGGTATGAATATTTCGATTTTGCAATACGTAAAATCCTTTGCTGCAGATGGGCTCTCAGCGTTGTTTTCGATTTGTTCGACATCGGTTAGCCAGCGCTCCGTGTAATCAGCCGGGGTATAGTCTTTGATATAGTCAAGCGCACGCGTCACATTGTCCGTTATATAGAAGAGATCAAAGCAGCCGGCTTTGGCAAATTGCTGGCTGATGGTTGTTTTAATCTGTTCGATTAAGTGATCAAAATATCCCTTGATATTCAATATAACGATCGGCTTATTGTGATACCGAAGCTGTTTGAGCGTGATGATTTCCATGATTTCTTCGATCGTTCCGAAACCGCCGGGCAGCGCGATGAAAGCATCTGAGCGCGCATCCATTTGCGCTTTTCTCTCGCGCATATTGTTCATGACGACGAGCTCGTCGCAGTTTTCGTAAACAATGCCCTTTTCGTTGAGCGCTTCAGGGATAACGCCGATGACCTTGCCGTTGTTTCGGTGGATGGCACGGGCGCATTCGCCCATCAGTCCCGTCGTGCCGCCGCCGAAGAGGAGGAGATCTCCCTGCAAGGCGATCTCCTTTCCAAGCGCAGCGGCCGCTTCAAAATATGCCTGATCGATTGTATTACTGGAAGAACTGAAGACACAGATCACTTTATTCATAGAACACCTCCTGAAACGTTATGATATCTGCTTATGCGCGCTGCATTCAGCGTTCTGCCGAAGCTGACCGCAGCCGCCAAGAATGGTGCCGCCGAAGTTGTGGAATATATCGCATTCGATGTTATCTCTTATTCTATTATAGAAATCTAAAACATCAAGCGGATTCGAAGGCTTCAGGCTTTTTATATTATTGTCGTTATACTGCGAAATAATAAGCTTCATTGGTCTGCCCGTTAATAGGTCAATGAGATGATGGATATCCTCGTCCGAATCGTTTAAGCCCTTGATGAGCATATAGCGGATGCGGACTGTTGTCTGAGTTGCTTCGGCAAAAGCATCTGCTGCCGCGATAATGTCCTTAACGCCGTATTTTTTTGTGTAAGGGATGAGCGTATGACGTTTTTCGTCTGTTGGGGCGTGAAGCGAAAGATTCAGACGCAGGCGGATGCTGCTGTATTTGAGATATCTGGCGAGATCGTCGATACGTGGTACGACGCCGACGGTGGCAAGCTCAAAGTGACACAGACCTAGATCATCCCGGATTTTTTCGATAGCCGTTATGACATTGTTATAATTCAAGAGCGGCTCGCCCATCCCCGCGAAAACAACCGCGTCGAGCGGCTGGAAACCGGTGAGCTGGCGATTTTGGTCACAGAGCGCGACCTGACCGAGAATTTCATCAGCCGTCAGGTTCCGGATAAAGCCCTGCTCCCCTGTGGCGCAGAAACGGCAGCCCATACTGCATCCGACCTGTGACGAGACGCAGACCGTGCTGTGATACGTCAAACGCCGGTCTTTATCATACATATATAAGGCTTCAACCGAATTCATATCGTCAAGCCCGATGAGGTATTTGAACGCGCTGTCCTCGCTTTTGTGTTCTTTCAAGATGTTCATTGTTATGACCATTCCTTCGAATTTATAGCTCTGGTTTTATAGAATAAGAAAACAAAAAATCCTTGAAGCACGAAGCTTCAAGGATTTTACCATTGTCCTATAAACCTTATTCCCATACCGGAATAAGTGATAAGTCCAATCAGGCAGGTCTCCTGGCTAACGGATCAATGCGTTTCTCTCCTTCCCGGTCATCGTTTATACAGACCAGTGGCTTATGAGAAATACTCCCCGGATACAGTGGCGGGACCGCTCGGTCATAATGAACCCTGTCGTGTTCATATCCGATTCCCTATTCTCCCCCTCGGCAAACTTGTTTACGGTTTATGGGGGCACCTGATTGATATATTCAGTTGGTGATACTCTAGCATACCGTGTTTTCGTTTGCAACAGATTTTTTTGCTGCCGCAAACATTCGTGCGGTTTTGACTCTTTTGGCCTGATCCCTGCCTGCAAGGCAGACGGTACTGCACAAGGCGCATTCGATGCAGTGTTCGGGATGAAGCAGCGATGCTTTTTCCAGCGCATCCGCATCGACATAATGAGCGATTTCGCGAACAGATAAAGAGACAGGGCAATACGCGCTGCAGAAATTGCATTGGGAGCAGACGGCCTCCCTGAATGGCCTGATTTGCCCAGTCGCCAGGAAATTCGTCATCTCGTCGATCATAGCGCCGTCATCAGAAAAGCGCGCGTTCATCATACCGCCGCCGGTATAAATGATATGCGCGTTCGGCAGAACCTCCTGTGATGTTTCGCGGACGCCGGCGCCCAGTTTTACGCGGACGACTTTGGCTGTACCCTTATCTAGGTCGGCGGCCGTTATATACCGTGTATCTGCCTTGCGGCCGAAGAAAACAGCTTCATAAATTGCATAAACAGTTTGGATATTCAAAACCAGAATGCCGCTTGCGGCGGGACTGCTATTCTCCGGCGTTATTTTGAGGATATTCTGAACCAGAATTTTTTCAGCGCCGGCGGGATAATGATCGGTGACATTGTATGACCGGACAGGCGCCGGAAAACTGACACCGAGGAAATCTTTCGCCGCCACGGTGACCGTCTTGAACGTGATGCATTTTTGAAGGATGTCGATGCCCTTCATAATGTCGATGCTGTGATGCTCAAGAAGCCATTTGTCGTGGATGAGTCCCGGGTCACATTCCGCGGCGTTTATGATGAGATGCTTATCGGCAGCAGCCGACGCCAGAGCGGCGCGGATTTTCACTGAGGTTGGAAAAGCGGCGCCGCCCATGCCGAAAACGCGGCCTTGTTCGATGCGCCTTAAAACCTCTTCGCATGCTGGGACAACATCGATGTGTCCCGCGCTTACCGCATTTGTCAGATCGATAAACACCGTGTTATCGGACGTCAGCTTAATGCGCTGATTCCTGCCGAATTTTTTATTAAGCTTTTCATTGCCGCCGAGCTTCAGGAAATCAGCCAGATAGGACAGCAGATTAGAAACAAGAATGACGAGCGGCAGGAACGCTGCCGAAAAGCCAGATACCGTGGGAATGAACCCGGCGAGAAGACCGATTATCAATCCGGCAGCCGGTTTTGATGTCGTCGTGACGGGGTCGGTGATTACAAGGCATCCCCAGAAAAACACTCCGGTACTGATAAGTGATTCTGCCGTTAGATTGTGAGACAATAGAAGCGACGAGGTCATACCGAAAATCATGCCGATTCCCGCATAAGGACGTATAAATAAAAACGGCAGAGACAGTAATACACCCGGTAGCAGATAAAATGACGCGTCAAAGGCGGGATGCATAGGCGTGAGGAATGCCAGAAGCGCAAGGCCGACCATGGCGGGATTCAGCGGATTTTTGCCTGTCCCACCCCATATGACCTTCCCGACAACGATAGCCGCCATCAGAGCCGCGCATTCAGACAAGAACGGCGCGCCGGGTGATAAGGTATAAATAATCAGCACCGTTACTGCCGCCGAAACAGCGCAAACCGGACGCTTGTAGATAATAAAGTGCGCGATCGTATCGATGATGAGTCCTATGAAAAGCAGGAGCAATAATGTGAGGATGCTGCCGGTGTCAGCGATGAACCGCGGCAGGTTATAGAGAAATAAAACCAACAAGAGCGCCGACATCAGGCGCTCATTGGATAACTTTGTTTTAATTATGGGAAACGTATTCACGCTTAAACACCGGCTATTAATTTGTGGAACTTGTGAAGGCCTTTACCTAAGAGCATCATCGGGCAAGCGATGGCTGTCTCAAGTCCTGCTTTTTTGCATGCGTCGATATCGGCTGGCTCCACATCCTGCTTGCTGTGGAAGAGGACTCTTGTCACACCGTTAGAGACCATTTGGCTAATCCACGGCGTGATCTCGTTTTTCTCGAGGTATATGTAGGCGCACTTCGGTTTTTTTGGAAGCTCGGCAAAGCTTTTATAAATCTTGATATCCAGGTCGCCGGTTGCGTTTGCATTCATGGCATATACCTTGATGTTATTTCTTGCAAAAGCCGGGAGAATCATTTTCATTGAAGGGTCGTCCTTCAGCGGATAACCTAAGATTAAAACCTCGCTGTCGGAAAAATAGTCTTTAGTTAGCTTTCCCATAAAATACCTCCATAAAAATTGGTAAAAGATATATCTCAATCATAACGAAATGCATGAGAGTGTCAAGGAATTTAAAGAAAATATAACGTAAAGCTCAGGATTCTTAAAATCTATGTACGGTCATCGGCGGTGGCCTTTTTAATGGCGTTCAACACGCTTGCGGCGTCAAACGGTTTTGTCACATAACTCTTGGCGCCAATATTGAGCGCTTCAAGAACCTTTTCCGGCTTGCCGACGACCGCGAGCATAATGACGATGGCATTTTGATTAATTTCAATTATTTCACTCAAGGCGTCAATGCCGTCTCCTCCGGGCATTGTCATATCCATCATCACAAGATCCGGCAACAAAGCTTTATAAATGGCAACGGCGTTTGAGCCGTTGATTGCTTCCCCTATGACTTCATGGCCGGCCTCGCGCAACATTTCACGTAGAGTTTCTCTCATATAGTTCGAGTCGTCCGCAATCAGAATGCGATACATAATGATACTCCTATAATGCAGAATAAATTAGGAAAAATTGTCATTATTCATTATAATCCGCAGTGATAGGGGCTGTCAATGGAGGATTAGCGCCGGGCTACATCATGGCAAGTCCGGCCAAGATAAAAATCCAACCCGGCATGACAGGAAGGACAATACCGATGACACCGAGAATAATTAATAAGATGCCGAAAATTTGTCTGTTTTTTTGGGTTGCCATTTCTCTTTTCATACCTAACTCCTGAACAATTGTTGTTTATTTGGTTTGATAATATTTTGCCCATGATGCGCTCTTTTATTTTATCAATAATAGAATCCTCCGCTCAATCTAATCAGCGGAGGATTTTCGGCTTTTATGGAGACATTTTGTTCGGCGGCTTTTTTCTTTCGGTAATCCTGTATATCAGCTGACTAAATCCAAGCATTGCGAGCATCAGCAAAAGCGCCAGTATATCAAGCGCGACGATGTAGCCCGGCCATCCAAAGAGCTTTTCAAACGAGACAAGGACGGTTCCTTTTGGGGCGGCCATGATGTAAAGAAAATTCGTCCCAAGCCATTTGTTGATAAAATAAACCGGAATCAGGCCGATACTCCCAATGATGCCGATAAGACCATACAGCCGAAAAGACGGTTTCATGCGTTCGGCAATCGAGAGGTACAGCGCACCCATCACAAGCATCGTATGGCTCATGATAAACAAAACCGCTCTTGGGACACCGGGGACCGGATGATTCCTTCCTGGGAACAGCGCAACCGATAAGGCGGTCGGTATCCCAATGAGAAAACAGACATTAAACAACGCCTTGTTGGGCTTGATCAGGCAGATAACAAGCAGAATCAAGTCAATATGGCAGACATGAAGAGACAGGAGATCGGTCCATTCGAAAACCCCGAAATAGATATCCATGATATACCGTGCTCCTCTGATCATGACCAATGTCGCAGCCAGAAGCAGACGAATCTTTTTGCGCTTGTCGTCTGTTCCGGCATGTGAGGCTCGTATGATAAAGACGACACCGACGATAACGGCTACAAGGAGACTTAACACATGCACCGGACCGAAGCCTTTGAAATCCGCAATCATGACTTCGGCGTTCTTTCAATGGATGATGGAAGACTGCCTTTAAAGTCAATGCTTCCGTTGTCCGCAATGACGCTTTCCACGTACGCGCCGCCTCTGCTGCTTTCATTCGCGATATACGTGTCTAACGTGTCTGTAATAAAAGACATGTTGGAATTTATCAGTGATGTGGGTATCGGGATACCCATTATCTTAACCGCTTCCACACTTAAACCGTGAACACTATTATCTTGAACGCTGCCGGCTATCTTAAAGTATACATTGACATTGTCCGGAATGAGGCCAAGCATTGGCAGCGCCGACGTTGCGTCCTCTTTGCTATACTGTCCATAAAGCATATCATTAAATACATAACCGGTATCAAGACTGGCGGAGGCTTCAATGGACCCGTCGTCATTGACACGTACCTGGACATTTTTGACCGCATAATAGGAAGGACGGTTTTCGTTGAAAAATGAAGTGAGTTCTTCACTTGTCAGTTCTGTATCAACAGCCTGCAGCGCGCCGTATGTAATCTCGTAATCGTCCGCCGTGCCTTCTTGGGGTGACTCATCCTTTGTGATACCCAGCTTCTCTATGGCGCTTTCGTAAGCTTCCCTCGTTGATTTGATGCCGAGGTCAACCGGCTTCGAAAGGCCGGGGAGTAGGAAATAGGCCGCCCCGCCGCAAATGATGACAACAGCGAGGACGATGATGAAAGCGGTCAGGCAACCATGCTTTTTCTTCGGTTTTGCTGTAGCTGCTGGATAAGCAGAAGAATACATCGCAGCCTGCGGAGCCTCATATTTTGGCGCTTGGGATACAGCGTGGTTTGAGGTTTCTGTTTGTTTATGCCCACAGTTTGGGCAAAAGACGGTGCTGCCATTCATATTCTGACCACAGTTGCTGCAAAACATCTTAATCCCCCTTATGTCTAAAATAACGCATTGTACACAGACATTGTATAATACGACGCGCGTCTGGTCAACAAGACAAAAGTCTTACAAGACAAGAAAGTCTGGTATTGACAAAATTGCGGCAGTGCGTGACGACGTCACATATTTTGACAAGAATCATGGTATAATGTTATTATATCAAATATATACTGAGAAAATCTTGCTGACGGAGGCATTATAATGAAAGATGTACTTATGTTTATGACGGACTGGTGTCCATATTGTAAAAAAGCATCCCAGATGATAGATCAGCTGCGAAAGGAAAACCCGGAGTACCAAAACGTTGAAATCGTCATGATCGATGAGGACAAGGATAGAAAGTATGCCGATACTTTTGACTATTACCGTGTACCTACTTTTTATGTAGATGGTGTAAAGGTCCATGAAGGCGCAGCTGATATGGAGTGTATCCGAAAGGTGTTTAGTAAGGCTGTCGGATAGTTATATCAAGGTATAGCAAAAAAGGACGAAGCTTCTGCTTCGTCCTTTTTATGCAGATTTCGCTCATATTCGGCTGAATTGCGGTTTGGACACTATTTATGCTGTATTATATTAGCACAGTATACAATATATTGTATATTTTTGTTAAAAAGTCGGTTTTTGTGCTTGAAAACAGAAACAATCGATGTTAAAATGAACAGAACAGACACTTCCATAATTTGTAGATAAATCTGTAAAATATGGGATATATTATTTGAGGCGTCGACATGAATCAACAATTGTATTTTCTGGAAATTGATCCATATATCAACGAGAGCGTTCTCGTTGAGATGATGGCTTATATCCCTAATGGCAAAAAAGAGAGCATGTTAAGATACCGCCAGGATATAGACAGAAAAATCCACATCTATTCGGACATATTCATCCGCTGCCTGATCAGTGTGAAATCAGGAATCAAGTATAGCGAAATCGATATTAAAACGAGCCGGACAGGCAAGCCATTTTTAGCATGCTACCCCTATTGTGAGTTTAATATATCGCATACTAGAAACGCTGTTGCCGCTGCGTTATCGGAAAAACCGGTAGGCGTCGACATTGAAAAAGTTAGAGATATTGATATCAGAATTGCCGATAAGATTTTTTCTGACGGAGAATTGGCTTGGCTTTATAACAGCGCAGAGGATCAAAATCTCCGATTTTTTGAAATCTGGACGAAGAAGGAAGCGCTCGTTAAGTATTACGGTACAGGGCTGTCAAACAACTTAAAAGCACTTGACGTCACCGCCAATACCAATCAAGAAGAATTCTTCACGGTTACGACGGACGGGTATACCATATCTACCTGTTCCGGTACGCAGCTTCAGGAGAATGACTTTATAAGAATATCCGAACCGGAGTTTATTGAAATGTGGCGGAAGCTCGCAGATAGATAACGCAATCGTAAGATGGTGGAGGATACTTAATGAAAACCGATAACGTATTCCATCAGCTGTCGGAGTCACAGAAATCGATATGGTATCTGGAAAAAGCGTATCCTGAGACGAGCCTCAATATTATAGCTTGGAATTTACGCCTCAAGGGAGAGGTCTGCTATCCCGCTCTAGAGAAAGCGATTAATATTTTTGTTAAGAAGAATGATTCGATGCGCCTTCGCATCAATGAAACAGACGGTATTGCCCGGCAGTATGTTTCGGAATATAAAGAGTTTAAGGTTCATTTCTTTGATTTTAGCAAAGGCGGCGGACTGAAAGACTTGTTTTTATGGGATGAAGGAAAAACGAGAACGCCGTTTAACATCATTGAAAATGATTTGTTTTACTGGGCCATCTATAAAGTCAGCGACAATGAGAGCGGCGTCTACATAAAGATGCATCATCTGATTTCTGATATGTGGACATTCGGAATTGTCATGAAACATATAATTGATTTTTATACGAAGTTGAAAGACGGACAGCCTTTTGATGATTCATCAAATTTCTCGTACATTGAGCATTTAATGAGCGAAGCAGCGTATGAAAAGTCCGGCGGATTTGAAAACGACAAAGAGTACTGGCACAGAAAATTTGAAGCGCCTCCGGAAATGACGGTATTGAAGCCCCAGAAATCTAGTAAAGCGTCAATGAACGCTAAAAGGAAAACGCTCATCACGCCTTTGAAGCTATCCGAAAAAATCAATGAATTCTGCACGGCAAACATCCTGCCTGTTTTCACATTATTTATGTCGGCACTGTCAATTTATATTAACCGCGTGACTGGGGCCGAAGACATTATATTAGGAGCATCAATTCTTAATAGGACAAGCTTTGCGGAAAAAGAAACGACGGGTATGTTCGTTAATGTTGCTGCGCCGGTACGAATTTGCATCAATGATTCCATGGATTTCAAGACGTTTGCAACAGCAATGCTGAAGGAAATTACGGATGTCATGAGGCACCAGCACTATTCGTATCACTACTTAATCAGTGAATTAGATAATCGGCAAAAATTATCGAAGAGACTATTTGATATCGTTCTGACTTATCAGAATTCCAATTTTTTTACAAATGAAACCAATACAGAATGCGTGGCCAAACGTATTTTTTCGGGATGCCAGCTGGAATCACTCATCATTCGCGTTAATGACCGCGAAGACAGCGGCAGTCTTGTCATAGATTATGATTTTAGGACAGACGTCTTTGATATCAAAGAGATTGAGTTTATCCACCAGCACATCATCAACCTGCTCTGGCATGCGCTTGATAATCCGTCAAGGAGAGTATCCAGACTTGAGATGATATCCGAACAGGAGAAGCATACGATTCTCCGTGATTTTAATCATACATATGCCGATTATCCGATGGACAAGACGATAAATCAGATGTTTGAGGAACAGACCGACAAGACGCCGGATAACATTGCCCTGTTACTGGAAGATAGGAAAATGACTTACGCGGAGCTAAACACAAAATCAAACATGCTTGCACGTTCTTTGCGTGAAAAAGGTGTCGGGCCGGATAAAATCGTTGGGATTATGGCGTACCGCTCCTTTGAACTGATTATCGGGATCATGGGCATCTTAAAAGCCGGCGGGGCCTATATGCCGATTAACCCTGATTATCCAGCGGAACGCAAAAGATACATGCTTGAAAACAGCCGTGCGGATATTGTGCTGATACAGCATGATTTACGGGCGACGCTTGAGTACGGCGGCGAGATGATCGATATGAATGATGTCGCCAGCTATATCGGGGATGGTCGAAATCTACCCGCGCTTAACAGTTCGGGAGCTTTGGCATACGTCATTTATACGTCCGGGATAACCGGAAACCCACAGGGTGTTATGGTCGAACACAAAGGCATCATCAACAGCTTCTGTTGGGGCGTCAAGAAATTCCCTTTGAGCAGCGACAGCGTCATATTGCAGAAGACAGCGCCCACTTTCGATCCCTCTGTCTGGGAGATTTTTTGGTGGCTTATGCTTGGCGGAAAGGTCTGCCTGCTTGAATCCGGCAATGAAAAAAACCCTGAGTCAATTATTGCCGCCGTGGAGAGATATAATGTTACGGCTATACATTTTGTGCCCGCGATGATGAGTATATTTCTAAATTATGTAGAGAACACATCGG
Source organism: uncultured Eubacteriales bacterium (assembly GCA_942492735.1). Classification (GTDB taxonomy): domain Bacteria; phylum Bacillota; class Clostridia; order Oscillospirales; family Oscillospiraceae; genus Sporobacter. The sequence continues at coordinate 548,397 of OW818648.1, read as the reverse complement.
CGGTGGGCAGATTATCGTCGCTCAAGCAGGTGTTTTCATGTGGTGAAGCACTCAGCTTAAATCAGGTCCAACACTTCAATAGACTGCTAAATGCTACCAACGGAACCGCATTATATAACATGTACGGCCCAACTGAAGCAACCGTTGAGGTTTCTTGTTTTGACTGTTCTCCGTGTGTATCGCTTGACTGCGTCCCGATCGGTAGGCGAATCGACAACTTTAACGTTTACATCCTTGATAAAAACAAAAATATTCTGCCTATCGGCATACCGGGAGAGTTATTCATAAGCGGTGCCGGATTGGGACGCGGTTACATCAATAATCCTGAGATGACGGCAGAACGTTTTATTGTGAACCCATTTGAACATGGTGCTAGGATGTATAGGACCGGCGACAGGGGCAGATGGTACCCGAAGGGTGATATCGAATTCTTGGGCAGAATGGATTTTCAAACAAAAATTAAGGGATATAAAATTGAACTCGGCGAAATAGAATCCAGACTTTTGAGTCACGGATCAGTCCGTGAGGCAGCAGTAAAATCGTTTGTAGATGACGAGGGGAAAGCTTATCTCGCAGCTTTTTTAGTGACAACGAATGTCATTGGCACCGATGAAATCCGTCAATATTTGGCTGACATGCTGCCGGATTATATGATACCCGGTTATATCGTGTTTTTGGACAAAATGCCGCTGAACTATAACGGTAAAACGGACAGGAACGCTCTTTCGAAACCGGAGCGTATTGGCTTGCAGCACAGCTAAGCATATCGAACATGTAATTTTATGGTGGAGGCTCATTAATGAATTCGGAAAAAGTATCCTATCAACTATCCGAGTCACAAAAATCAATATGGTATATGGAAAAAGCTTATCCGGGGACAAGCATTAATAACGTTGCCGGGAATATGCGCTTAAAGGGAGAAATCTGCTATACGTCTCTCGAGAAAGCTGTCAATATATTTGTTAAAAAAAATGAATCAATGCGTCTGCATATCGATGAAAAAGACGGCGAAGCAATGCAGTATGTCACAGAATACACAGAATTCAAGGTTGATTTCTATGACTTCAGTAAAGGCGATGGACTGAAAGACTTGTTTTTATGGGATGAAGAAAAAACAAGAACGCCGTTTAATATCATTGAAAATGATTTGTTTTATTGCGCCATTTTTAAAGTCAGCGATGAAGAGGGCGGCCTTTATATGAAGATGCATCATTTGATCTCTGATGCATGGACATTGGGCCTTACCACAAGGCATTTAATCGATATTTATACAAAAATCAGGAGCGGCCAGCCTGTTGATGAATCACCAAACCCCTCGTATATTGAACATTTGCTGATAGAAGCTGAGTATGAAGAATCAAAACGCTTTGAGAACGATAAAGAGTATTGGAATGATAAATTTAAAACTCTCCCGGAAATGACTGAACTAAAACCACTCAAGTCCAATGAAAATTCAGTCAGCGCCCGAAGAAAAACGCTGGTGACACCTTTAAAACTGTCAAATAAAATCAGGGAATTCTGTACGGAGAATAACCTGTCTGTCTTTACATTATTTATGTCTGCCTTATCAATTTATATCAATCGTGTGACCGGGATCGAAGACATTATATTAGGCACAACAATACTCAATAGGACAAGCCTGAAGGAGAAAGAGACGACGGGTATGTTTGTTAGCATTGCGGCGCCTTTTCGTATCTCCATCAATGATTCAATGGACTTCAAAACCTTTGCGAAGGCCATGCTCAAGGAGAGCATGGATGTTCTGCGCCATCAAAAGTATCCGTATAATTATATAATCAGAGATTTGAAGAAAAAGCACAAGCTGTCGAATAAACTCTTTGATATCGTATTGAGTTATCAGAATTCCAAGTTTCATAAAAACGAGACAGATACAGATTATGTTGCCAAGTGGATTTTCTCGGGATGCCAGGTGGAGTCGCTTGTCATCAGCGTGAACGACCGCGAGGACAGCGGTAATCTTATTATTGATTATGATTTTTTGACAGATGTGTTTGACAACAAGGAAATTGAATTCATCCATCAGCATGTCATCAGCCTTCTTTGGCATGCGCTTGACGATCCGCTCAAAAGCATTTCAAAGCTGGAGATGATTTCCGAAAAAGAAAAGCGGACAATTCTGCAGGAGTTCAATAATACCTATGCTAATTATCCCAGAGACAAAACAATTCCTCAGGTGTTTGAGGAGCAGACGGAGAAAACGCCGGATAGCATCGCGCTGATTTTTAATGACAGCAAGATGACATATGCTCAGCTTAATGAAAAATCAAACGCTCTGGCGCATAAGCTGCGATCCAGCGGTGTCGGGCCTGACAAAATTGTCGGGCTTATGATCAATCGATCCCTTGAGATGATAATCGGTATCATGGGAATCCTGAAAGCCGGTGGGACGTATATGCCCATCGACCCGGATTATCCTTCCGAACGAAAAGCGTACATGCTCGAAGACAGCGGCGCAGAAGTGCTTCTAACAAAGCGGGAGTATTACGGCGATGCCTCTTTTAATGGAACAATGATCGACCTGTTCGACATATCGAGTTATTCGGCCGATATAGCAAACCCCGGAAACATCAACAAGCCTTCCGACCTTGCGTACATCATCTATACCTCCGGCTCAACGGGAAAGCCGAAGGGTACGCTTATTCCGCATAAAGCCGTCGTGAATTTTTGCCACAAAGACAGGCACAATATTTATGGTTTCGTTATAACAGAAGATATTGAGCGTATTGTTTCGGTAACAACAATTTCATTTGATATTTTTGCAACTGAATCATTACTTCCATTATTGAACGGATTATCTGTTGTTCTTGCGGACGAAACCGAACAAAATCAGCAAAGCAAACTAAACGCGTTGATTGTTAAGTATCAGGCGGAGGCCATCCAGACGACGCCGTCGAAAATGAGCATGCTAATATCCGATAATGAAGAATTAGAGTATTTATCAGTACTCAAAGTAATTATTTTGGGTGGAGAGGCCTTGTCGCAGGCTCTGTTACAAAAACTAAAAAGCAAAACCGACGCCAGAATATTTAATGTCTATGGCCCGACGGAAACAACCGTATGGTCGAGCATATCTGATCTGAAATCAGATGTTATTACTATTGGGAAGCCTTTAGCAAATACCCAAATTTATATTCTCGACAGGAATTTAAACCTTTTACCTGTCGGTATACCAGGCGATATCTATATAGCGGGGGAAGGCTTATCATCCGGTTATTATAGAAACAGCGCCTTAACCGATGAAAAATTTATTTTTAATCATTACTTGAACTTCGGGAAAATGTATAAAACGGGTGATGTTGGTTATTGGCTGAATAATGGCGAAATTGTGTATATAGGACGCAATGATTACCAGATTAAACTGAGGGGACTCAGAATTGAACTCGGCGAAATAGAATCTCAGTTAATGACGCATAATGCCATAAGTTCAGCAATAGTAAAGGGTATCTCTGAAAACGGACACATGAGCTATCTTTGCGCTTATGTTATTCCGGAGAATAATTACAATGAAGCTCAGATCAGAGAGTATCTGCAGCAGCGTCTACCTGAATATATGATACCTTCTTACTTTTGTGTTCTGGAGGAGCTGCCGCTTACGGCAAACGGTAAGATAGACAGAAAAGCGCTGCCTGTCCCGGATTTCAAATTTACTGACAAATCTGATTATGAATCGCCTAAAAATGAAACAGAAGCTGAAATCGTGAAAATCTGGAGCGATATTCTTGATTTAGACGATATCGGGGTGCTGGATGATTATTTTGCCTTAGGCGGCGACTCACTTAAATCAATAAAAATAGCGGTTGGTATCAATAAAAGATTTGGCATAGATATCTCATCGAGGAGCATTCTCCGGTGTAAAAACATCAGAGAACTGGCGAGTCTGATTGATAATCTGCACGAGCGAAAACAAAATTCAATTCCAAAAGTCTCTATGTGTGATTACTATCCCGTATCAGCCACGCAAAAACGTCAATACATACTCAATAGAATAGACGGCGGTATCAGCTATAATCTGCCGGGCGGCATGATGATTGAAGGAAAAATCGACCGGATTAGGCTGGAAAACGCTTTCAAGAGAATTGTGAAACGTCATGAATCGCTGCGGACAAGCTTTGAAATGAAGGACGGCGAACCGGTACAAGTCATCGTCGATGATTTGGATTTCAGTATTGATTATGTACAGACCGAGGAATCAGATGATGACAAGCTGATGGAGACGTTTGTAAAGCCGTTTGATTTAAACGTCGCACCGCTGCTGCGGGTAAGGCTGGTCAGCTTTGCTGATGAAAAACATGTCCTTCTGCTGGATATGCACCACATCATCTCCGACGGCGCGTCGATCAACATACTCGCCAAGGAGTTTGCGGCGTTTTACAACGGCTGTGACCTGCCGGAGCTGAAAGTTCAGTACAAGGACTATTCGGCATGGCATAACGAGCTGCTCAAATCCGATAAAATAAAAAAACAGGAGACTTATTGGCAGGGCAGATTCTCGGGAGAAATCCCGGTGCTCAATATGCCGCTAGATTTCGTGCGCCCATCTTTCCAGAGTTTCAAGGGAAACAGGCTCCATTTTACAATCGATCAGAGCCTGACAGGGCGTATCAGAGAATTAACTGCCAAGACCAGAACGACGCTATTCATGTTTTTGCTGTCGTCGTATAATGTCCTCTTGTCAAAATATACCGGACAGGAGGATGTTATCGTCGGGACGCCGATAGAAGGCAGGCGTCACGCCGACCTGCGCGAGCTCATCGGTATGTTTGTCAACACGCTGGCAATCAGGAGCTATCCGTCTGGGGACAAGCCGTTTGTAGCATTCTTAAGTGAAGTTAAAGAGGACCTCTTAAATGCCTACGACAATCAGGAATACCCATTTGAAGAGCTCGTTGAAAATATCGCAGTCAAGCGCGACATGAGCCGCAACCCGCTGTTTGACACAACGTTCATCCTACAGAATATAGATATGACAAAGCTTACTGCAGGCGGGTTTACCGCAGCGCCGTATATATACAGCAATAAAACATCTAAATTTGATCTCACGCTTGAGGCCGTCGACAAAGGCGAAACGATCGAATGCAGTTTTGAATATTGCACCGTCCTGTTCGCGGAAGAAACGATCAACCGCATGATGGAGCACTTCATCAATGTATTGAGCGATATCACGGAGAATTCCGATAAAAAGCTCAGTGACATCAATATATTGTCCGACGCAGAACGGCATATGCTGCTTCATGAGTTAAACGATACGGATGCCGATTATCCCCGTGATAAGACGATCCAGCAGGTCTTTGAAGAACAGGCTTTAAAGACGCCCGACAACATTGCCCTCGTCTTTAAAGATGAGGCAATGACATACAGCGAACTCAATGAGAGAGCAAACCGCTTAGCCCGTACATTGCGGACTATAGGTGTCGGCCCTGACGATATCGTCGGGATCATCATCGACCGGTCCTTTGAGATGCTCGTTGCGATACTGGGCATACTGAAAGCCGGTGGCGCGTATATGCCGATCGACCCGGATTATCCGGCTGAGCGGAAAGCGTATATGCTCGAAAACAGCGGTGCAAAAGTGCTTCTGACGAGACCGGCGTACATTGAGGATGTCTCATTTAAAGTTATAAAAATAGATTTGACCGAAGAAGAAAGCTTTGCGGCAAATGCAACGAATCTTGACGTTGTCAACAAATCGTCCGATCTGGCATATATGCTCTACACCTCCGGCTCAACGGGACGGCCAAAAGGAACCCTAATCCCCCATAAAGCAGTGGTCAACTATTGCTTTAAAACCAATAGCAGCATATATGGTTTGGTAATACCGGATACTATAAAACGTATCGTATCAGTTACAACAATTTCTTTTGATATATTCGTAACAGAGTCTTTACTGCCATTAGCGAATGGCTTAACAATTATTCTAGCCGACGAAGACGAGCAAAATCAGCCAGCGAAACTAAATAACCTCATAAGGAGACAAAAGGCGGAAATTCTCCAAACAACTCCATCAAAAATGAACCTGTTGATATCTGATAATGAAAACTTAGAGTATTTGTCATTACTGAAAGTTATAATTTTGGGGGGAGAGGTGCTACATAAAAGTTTACTTGAAAAACTTAGGGCCCACACAAAAGCGAAAATATACAATGGCTATGGCCCCACTGAAACAACAGTATATTCAAGTATTGCTTTAGTAGATTCCGATTATATTACCATAGGCAAACCAACAGCAAATACTCAAATTTACTTTCTTGACAAGAACCTAAAACTTTTACCGGTCGGCGTGCCTGGTGAAATGTTTATTGCGGGTGAAGGAGTCTCATCTGGATATTTAAAAAATCCAGAATTGACTGATCAAAAATTCATAAATAATCCCTTTTTAAACCACGGGAAAATGTATAGAACCGGGGATTTAGGATATTGGAACAGAAACGGAGATATCATTCTCTTAGGACGAAACGATTTTCAAATTAAGCTAAGAGGGCTAAGAATTGAACTCAATGAAATTGAAGCACAATTAATGTCGCATGATTCAATTAAGTCAGCTATTGTCAAGGGTGTTGATGAAAATGGAAGCGTGACGTCTTTATGTGCGTATATCATTTCGGGTAGTAATTATGATGAAACGACCATAAGAGAATATCTGCGTAAAAGTCTTCCCGAGTATATGATTCCATCGTTCTTTATGACACTCAAAGAATATCCGGTGACAGCGAGTGGGAAAACTGACAGGAACGCGTTACCTAAACCCAATTTTATTCGCTCAAATAGATCGGAGCGTATACAACCCGAAAATGATACAGAAGAGAAAATTTTAGAAATTTGGAGCGACATACTTAATCTGCGTGATATTGATATCCTCGATGATTATTTTGTCTTAGGTGGAGATTCATTAAAGGCAGTAAAGATAATAATGGCCATTAATAAAAAATTCGACGTAGATCTCTCGGTTAGAGAAATATTCAGACGCAGAAATGTAAAAGAACTTGGGAAATTGATCGTTGATTTATCGAGAACAAAATATGTCCCAATTCCGAGAGTTAATGTCAATGATTTCTATGATGCATCGTCAGCCCAGAAGCGACTGTATATATTGAACAGAATTGATGGCGGTATCAGCTACAACCTCACTGGCGGCATTCTTATAAAGTGCATAATTGATACGAGCAGACTTGAAAATGTACTCAATACTGTTATTGAGCGGCACGATTCATTGAGGACAAGCTTTGAGATGAGGGATGGACTGCCTGTACAGATTGTTCATAAGAATGTCTCTTTCAGTATTGAATACCTTGAGGTGGAAGAAGCGAATTATGATCAGATGATGGAGACGTTTATTAGGCCGTTTGACTTAAGCAAAGCACCGCTCCTCCGTGCCAGACTCGTCAAAATCACAGACAGCAGACAGATTCTGCTGTTCGATATGCACCATATCATCTCTGACGGCGCATCAATAAACATCTTAGTAAAGGAATTCAAAGAACTGTATAACGGTGGTGAACTGCCCGAATTAGACGTTCAATATAAGGACTATTCGGCATGGCACAACGAACTGCTGAAATCTGAAAAGATAAAGAGCCAGGAGGCATATTGGCTGGATAAGTTCGAGGGGGAAATCCCGGTACTTAATATGCCGCTTGATTTTGTGCGCCCGTCTTTCCAGAGCTTTAAAGGGAACAGGGTATATTTTACAATCGACAAGAGTCTGACAAAAGGCATCAGAGATTTAACGGTTAAAAACCAAACCACGCTGTTCATGTTTTTGCTGTCGTCGTATAATGTCCTTTTGTCCAAATATACCGGGCAGGTGGACATCATCGTCGGGACACCAGTGGAAGGCAGGCGTCATGCTGATCTGAATGGAATCATAGGGATGTTCGTTAACACGCTGGCAATTAGGAGTTTCCCAGCTGGGGACAAGCCATTTGAAGCATACCTTAACGAAGTCAAAGATGACCTCTTAAACGCCTATGACAATCAGGATTACCCATTTGAAGAGCTGGTTGATAAAGTCAGCGCAAGGCGTGACATGAGCCGAAACCCTCTATTTGACACGACGTTTGTCCTGCAGAACATGGATATGTCAAAGCTGACTGTCGGAGACTTTTCTGCGGGGCCGTGTATATATAGTAAGACGTCAAAATTTGATCTAACACTGGAAGCCGTGGACAAGGGCGAAATAATAGAATGCAATTTTGAATACTGCTCTGACCTGTTCTATGAAGATACGGTCAGGAGACTTACAGATCATTTTATCAATGCAATTACGGACATAATCGAAAATCCAGCAAAAAGACTCAGTGAACTCAATATATTATCCAAAGATGAGCGGCATCAGCTGCTTTATGAACTCAATGACTCTGATGCCGATTATCTGCGCGACAAGACAATTCAGCAGATATTTGAGGAGCAGGCTGCAAAGACGCCCGATAACGTCGCGCTTGTCTTCAAAAGCAGGACAATGACATACAAAGAGCTCAATGAGCGCGCAAACAGATTAGCCCGTACGCTGCTGGCCAAAGGTATTGGGCCAGATTGTATCGTCGGGATCATCATCGACCGCTCGTTTGAGATGATCATTGCGATACTCGGCATACTAAAAGCCGGCGGGGCGTATCTGCCGATTGATCCGGATTATCCGGCCGATCGTCAAACGTATATGCTGGAAAACAGCGGAGCTACTGTTTTGTTGACGAAAAAGGATTATATAGGTGATTGCGCATTTAACGGTGCTGTCATTGACTTATACGAAGAGGGGTGTTATGGTCCGGACACGTCGAATGTCCCATCGATAAGCAAACCTTCGGATCTGGCCTATATTATTTATACCTCCGGCTCGACAGGCCGTCCGAAGGGTGTCATGATCGAGCATGGAAACGTTGTTGGACTGATGTTTAATGACAGATTCGCGTTCGCATTTGACGAAACAGATGTTTGGACTTTATTCCATTCCTACTGCTTCGATTTTTCAGTCTGGGAGATGTATGGCGCGCTTCTCCGCGGCGGGAAACTGATCATTGTTACATCGGAGACTGCAAAAAATTCAAATGATTATCTGGAGATTCTTGAGAATTATAAGGTATCGGTTCTATGTCAGACGCCGCAATCGATGTACAGCTTGATTGATTTGGAAATGAAGCAGCCGGATTGTAAGGGTTTATCGTTAAAGTATGTCTTTTTGGGGGGTGAAGCATTAACGCCTTCACGTTTGCGCCCAATGAAGGAGAAATATAGAGATACTGAATTCGTCAATCTTTATGGTCCAACAGAATCGACAATATTTGTCACATTCAAGAGATTAGTTGAATCCAGTGATTTTTCTGTAAACTACAGTAACATCGGTACTGTAATTCCGATGTCGAGGATATATATCTTAGACAAAGATCTGAATATCGTTCCGGCCGGCGTGCCCGGAGAACTCTATATTTCGGGAAAAAGTATAGGCAGAGGATATATAAACAATATTGAACTGACCCGCGAAAGGTTTATCGGTAATTCGTTTGAAGAAGGGAGTACGCTTTATAAAACGGGAGATTTGGTCAGGATACTGCCCTCGGGCGATCTGGAGTATCTCGGCAGAACTGACGGTCAGGTGAAAATACGTGGTTATCGGATAGAAGTGGGCGAAATAGAGGCTCAAATTTTAGCCATTTCAGGTGTCACTAAGGCCACAGTTGTTGACAAAACAAATGTAAACGGAGAAAAAAGGCTCTGTGCTTATTATCAGGCAGCTCATGAGATATCTGCAAATGAGATCAAGGCGGCACTTGCGCGTGTCCTCCCGACGTATATGATACCGTCATTCTTTGTCAGCTTGGAAAATTTACCCTTAAACACAAGCGGTAAGATTGATAAAGCGGCTTTGCCGGATCCCTTTGGTTATATTCAAAGAGAAGAGTATATCAAGCCGACAGGTGACGTTGAAATTGCGTTAGCAGACATGTGGTCAAGAATTCTTGGTGTTCATGATATCAGTGTTAATGATAGTTTTTTCGATCTTGGCGGAAACTCGCTGAATGCGCTGACGCTGACAGCGTTGATAAACAAAGAACTGGCTGTCGAAATCTGTCCGCATGATGTATTTTATAATACGACGATAAGAGCGTTGAGCGGGTTAATTGAGGCACTCCCTAGAGAGAAATATGATGCTATTCCAAAAATCGGAGCCGATGCGTATTATCCGGTATCAACGGCCCAGAAGCGGCAATATATCCTCAACAGAATCGATGGCGGAGTCAGTTATAATCTGCCGGGCGGATTACTGATCGACGGGCGCATCGATGTCCATAGGTTGGAAGATGCCTTCAGAAAACTCGCCGAGCGCCATGAATCGCTGCGTACAAGCTTTAAGCTCATGGACGGCGAGCCGGTGCAGGTCGTTGACGAGAAAGCAGAGATCGGCGTTGAACATGTCATAGCTGATGCTGCCGGTTTTGACGATTTGATGGCATCCTTCGTCAGGCCGTTTGATCTGGGTAAAGCACCGCTTATACGGGTACGTCTGGTGAGTTTTTCGGAGATTAAGCATATCCTGCTGTTTGACATGCACCATATCATAACAGATGGAACGTCGATGAGCATAATCGGACGGGAGCTCACAAAGCTTTATGGCAGCGGTGAATTGCCGGAGCTGAGCATACAGTACAAGGACTATTCGGCATGGCATAACGCGCTGCAAAAATCCGATAAGATGGAAAAGCAAGAGACATATTGGCTGGAGAAGTTTTCTGGAGAGATACCGGTCTTGAATATGCCCCTGGATTTTGTGCGCCCATCCTTCCAAAGCTTTAAAGGCAACCGCCTCTTTTTCACAATGGATGAGCATCTGACGCATGATATCAAGAAGCTGGCTGCCAGAACGGGGACCACGTTGTTTATGCTGATGCTGTCGGCCTACAGCATTCTGCTGTCCAAATACACGGGGCAGGAGGATATCGTCGTCGGGACGCCGGTGGCGGGCAGAAACCATGCAGACCTGCATGATATTATCGGCATGTTCGTCAACACGTTGGCGATAAGGAGCTATCCTCTCGGGAAAAAAGCGTTCGAATCATTCTTGGACGAAATGAAACATGACCTGATTAAGGCATATGACAATCAGGAATATCCTTTTGAGGAACTCGTAGAGAGGGTCAGCGCCCGGCGTGACATAAGCCGCAACCCGCTATTTGACACGACATTCGTCCTGCAGAACATGGATCCGACGATATTGACATCGGAAGGATTTACAGCGACGCCCTATACATACCTCAATGGGACGTCGAAATTCGACATGACGTTTGTGGCGGAGGATAAAGGCAATACCATCGAATGCAGCATTGAATATTGCACCGACCTGTTTGAAGAGGAGACGATCCGGCGGTTGTACGGTCATTATGTGAACGCGTTGGCTGACATTACGGCAGATCCGACAAAGGAAATCTGCGATATCGATATACTGTCCGATGCAGAGCAATATCAGCTGCTGCATGTCTTTAACGATTCGGATGCCGATTATCCGCGAGATAAGACAATTCAGCAGATATTTGAGGAGCAGGCAGCAAAGACGCCTGATACCGTCGCGCTGGTCTTTAAAAACAGGACAATGTCATACAAAGAGCTCAATGAGCGCGCAAACAGATTAGCCCGTACGCTGCGGGTTAAAGGAGTTGGGCCTGATCGTATTGTCGGGATCATCATCGACCGTTCATTTGAGATGATTGTCGCGATTCTCGCCATACTAAAAGCCGGCGGAGCATATCTGCCGATTGATCCAGATTATCCGGCCGAACGCAAAGCATATATGCTGGAAAACAGCGGGGTGGCTGTTTTGCTGACGAAAAAAGGATATTTAGTTGATCGCGCATTTAACGGTGTTGTCATCGACCTATACGAAGAGGCAAGCTTTGGTCAGGATACATCGAACCTCCCATTGATTAGCAAGCCGTCAGATCTGGCCTATATTATTTATACCTCCGGCTCGACGGGCCATCCGAAGGGCGTCATGATCGAGCATGGTAATGTTGTGCGGCTGTTGTTCAATGATAAATTCCAATTCACATTTGACGAAACGGATGTTTGGACATTATTCCATTCCTACTGTTTTGATTTCTCCGTCTGGGAGATGTATGGCGCGCTTCTGCGCGGCGGCAGGCTGATTGTCATATCCAGAGAAGATGCGGTTGATACGCGGCAATATCTGAATATCTTAAAATCCGAAAAGGTGACAGTTCTCAATCAGACGCCATCGGCTTTTTATAATCTGATCTCAGAGGACATGTATTCAAAAACACGTTTACAAACACTCAAATATGTCATTTTCGGCGGTGAAGCGCTGAAACCCCCGATGCTTAGATCTTTTAAGGAAAAATACCCCGCTGTCCGGTTGATTAACATGTATGGCATCACTGAGACTACCGTCCATGTGACCTTTAAGGAGATTTCGTTGTCCGATACGGGCAGCAATCTCAGTAATGTCGGGGCGCCGATCCCTACGCTAAAGGTGTATATTATGGATAAATATATGAATCTACTGCCGGCCGGCGTCCCAGGTGAAATATGTGTCTGCGGGGACGGCGTTGCCCGCGGCTATCTCAACAACGCATCATTGACATCTGAAAAATTCATAAAGTGCCGAGAGCACGGCGCCGGCAGTTTATACAGATCGGGCGACCTTGGCAGAGTGCTCAGAAACGGCGATATCGAATATCTCGGACGGATAGACAGCCAGGTCAAGATCCGGGGCTACCGGATTGAAACAGGCGAACTTGAATTTGCGCTGATGAAGCATCCGGAGATCGAGGAAGCTGTTATCACCGTGCATGAAATAAGCGGCGGTGACAGGAAGCTGTGCGCGTACTACAAGTCTAAAGCGGAACAGGCGGCAAAGGACCTGATATCCTATTTGTCCGGGATTCTGCCGGACTATATGATTCCTGCATATTTCATCAGAGTCGATTCATTCATACTGAATAAAAACGGCAAGATCGATAAATCACAGCTGCCGGCGCCGAATGAAATAGGTTCGCAAGCCATTTCTGTGAAGCCAAAGAGTATAGCGCAGCAAATCATGGCGAGCATCTGGGCGGAAGTACTTGATGTTCCTTCCGTCGGTATAGACGACAATTTCTTTGAGCTCGGAGGCGATTCTCTCAGCGCAATTAAAGTTGTATCTAAATTGAAGTTGGATATAAGTATTGTTGAATTCTATATGAACCCAACAATACGTCAGCTGACAGGGCTGTCGAATGTTGAGAGGCTCAAACCAGGACTTCTATTGAAAATGACAAGAAGAAGCAATAAATCCGGTGTTAATGTTATTTGCTTTCCGTACGGTGGGGGCAGTGCTCTTTCCTATAAGGAGATGAGTGACTCATTCCTCAGAAAAAATATTGAGATGAACATATATGCGATTAATCTCCCCGGGCATGATTATGGTGTAAATGATGAGTTAAAATCACTTGAGTGTATTGCAAACGAGCTTGCTGATGAAATAATTAAAAATATACAAGGTGAAATAGTCCTTTATGGGCATTGTGTTGGGAGCGCTCTGCTTATTGAAACAGCCCGATTGCTGGAAAATGCGGGTATCATACTAAAACAAGTCTATATTGGCGGTATATTGGCGCCAAGAATTAATAAATATTATGGCCGTGTCTATAAACCCTGGAGATTTCGTTCCGATACTAGTATTGTTAGGTATTTAGAGAAAATCGGACTGCCAAAAGACGTATTGGCAGAAACGGAATATGCCGAGCGTATTATCAATGCTTTTAGACATGATACTCAATGCTTCTCGAGCTACTTTCATTCGCTGTCTATAAAGAAGGTCAAGAAGTTAAAGTCTCCGTTACAGGTTGTCGTTGGAGATAAAGATATCACCACAAAAAACTATAAAGAAAGATACTTAAACTGGAATAATTATGTTAGCGCAACACGGCTTATTGTGTTAAAAAATGCGGAGCATTACTTTATTAATACTCATGCAGATATCTTAGCGGATTATTTGTCGGCACTTTAACATAACCATTAAGGTTGGAGGTGAAAAGGATCATATGAATTTACCTATAGTTCTGCTTTCTATTTCTACCATCCTGACTTTTGGTTTATTGATTTTAATTTTAAGAGTTAAAAATAAAAAATCACTTTACTATTTTTCTTTTTTTGCGGTCTTTGATATTTTTCTATCTTGCGCAATATCTCTCATACAGCAGTATAATCAACAGATAAGCGCAGACACGGGAGTAATCATTACAAACACTCTTGTGACGGTTACCAGCTTTTTACCTGTATTACTATTTTTTGTGGGATACGTATATTCAAAATCAGGTGCCAAGCCTAAACCTTTATTTTATGCGTTGTTTATATTGCCATTGATAAGTGTGGTACTAATATGGACGAATGATTATCACCATCTATACTTTGTATTTTTTTCACAGATAAACAGTGAACGCATACCGGGAGTTTTTGCACGTATCTTTTCACCTCTTGCTATAGGTTTAGATATTTTGGGACTATTTCTTCTGCTTAAGTCTTCAATGAAAAATTCGGGATTCTTTTCAAAACAATCTCTCTTAATCGTCATTGGCGCATTATTTCCTTTAATCGTTGATTTAGCATATTTATCGGGCATCTATACCTTTCCCATGTACTTCGAACCGATTTCATTTTCTTTTGCTGTTTTATGTTTTGTGTTTGCGATTTTCAGGTTTGATTTGCTCAATATTGTACCTATTGCGCTGCAAACAATTGTGGATCATATATCAGATAGCTATATGGTTATGAACGAGAATAATGACCTTATTGACTACAACAAGCCGTTTTTTGAGAATTTTCATCATATCATAAAAATCACGAGGAAAGAAAATCTGAAAGTCATACTGAACCAAATGGAAAGCATCTCATTTGTAAAATACGACGGCTTCATGGAATCCCTTGATGAAGCGATAAAAACGAAAAAAACAGTCAGCTTTGAAAATCAGTACATTTCCGGCGGATTTGAAAAGACATTTACAGTGGAGATTACGCCAATATATACGCAGAATGCATTTAAAGGTACTATTATTCTGCTCAAGGATATCACCGAGCAAAGGAAGTCATTTGAAATGATCAGGCAAACGCAGGTGATGCTGATTGAAAGCGAGCATATGGCGTCCCTCGGGCAGCTTGTCGGCGGCATAGCGCATAACCTGAAAACACCGATCATGTCGATATCCGGCGGCCTGGTAGGGCTTTCAGACTTGATTGATGAGTATGATGAATCGGTGGAGGATGACAGCATTACCGCCGACGACCATCGGGAGATTGCAGCTGATATGCGTATTTGGATCGGTAAAATGAAAGACTATACCGCCTATATGTCAGATATTATATCAACAGTAAAGGGTCAGGCCGTTCAGCTCACCGCGTCGACAACAGATAGTTTCACGATGAAAGAGCTCATCAAACGTGTTGATATTTTGATGAATCACGAGCTGAAAAGATATGGATGCAAGCTAAGCGTCCAGTGCGGCATCCCTATGAGTGTTAATGTTAAGGGCGAGATCAACAGCTTCGTACAGGTTATCAACAACCTGATCATCAACAGCATCGAAGCTTATGAGGGCAAAGAAGGCGTTATTGAGTTCATCATCTCTAAGAGTGAGGCCGACCAGATGATACATTTTGAGGTCAAGGATTATGGATGCGGGATGACGGATGAAACAAAGAATAAGTTGTTTAAGGAAATGATAACGACAAAGGCTAAAAATGGGACCGGGCTTGGACTGTATATGTCCTATTCAACAATTACCGGGCGTTTTGGCGGCAAGATGTGGTTCGAATCGGTTTATGGTATGGGAACGTCGTTCTATATTATGATACCGGCTGTATAAGATGGAGGGCTTAGCATGAGAAAAAAGAAAACAGAGAATGTATCGGAGTACAGTATTCTGGCACTCGATGATGAAATCGGTATTATCGATTCCCTGTCGGTTGTTTTAAGGCGAAACGGCTATGGGTTTGAAGGGGTCACATCGCCCTATGATGCTATTGAACAAATTAAAACTGGCAATTATGATATGCTGATTCTTGATTATATGATGTCACCGATTAATGGTGATAAGGTTGTAGAGAAAATCAGGGAATTCAACAATGATCTCTACATACTGCTTCTGACAGGGCACAAAGATATGGCACCGCCGCTCGAAACGATTAAGGCACTCGATATCCAGGGTTACTGCGAGAAGAATGATAAGTTTGACCAGCTTATTCTGCTCGTAGAATCCGCCATAAAATCCATCATTCAAAAGAAGACAATCATGCGATATACAAGCGGCCTGAATAAAATACTGGAAGCAGTGCCGAAGATTTATCAGCTGCAGCCAATCGGCAATATTCTAGAAGGCATCCTCATCGGAGTGATGACGCTTGTCAATAGCACAAACGCATTTATCCTAGTCGACAATATGGATGATCAGATCACGACGCATAACAGCATTTTTAAGGGTATCGGGCATTATAACAAAACAATAGAAGAATTTATGACAATGCTTGACCCTGTTCTGATGGAACATATCGGTTATGCCAGAACAGTCAGGCAATCTGAAATAGTAATGGGCGGCGTCATTCTTCCGCTCATTAACGAGTATAATCAGACAAACGGCGTCATTTATATTGAAAGCGGTATGTATGAAGACGCTCTGAGGCTGCTGGAGATCTATTCTGCGCAGTCGGCATCTGCTATCAGCAACGCGTTTCTGCATTCGATGGTCAACATAAAAAACGATGAGCTGAAGCGGACATATGATGAGCTCCGAAAAACATATATGGATACAATCGAGGCGCTGAGATTGACCGTAGACGCGAAGGATGAATATACACGCGGGCATTCCGACAGAGTCGCCTATTTTGCCGGAAAGGTCGGAAGAGCCTTGGAGCTCAACGCGACCGATCTTGAAACGCTGCGGGTCGGCGGTGTGTTTCATGACATAGGGAAAATCAGTACATCAGACGAAATACTAAAGAAGACGGATATGCTGAGCGGACAGGAATATGAAATCATCAAGCAGCATCCGCTGAAGGGCGCACATATCCTCTCTGCGGTATCCATGTTTGAGGAGGCCGTTCCTCTTATCAAGTGCCATCATGAGTGGGTTGACGGGTCCGGTTATCCATACGGCCTTAAAGGTGAGGAGATTCCTTTCCTCGGCAGAATATTATCTGTTGCGGATGCCTTTGACGCCATGACCTCTACAAGGCATTACCGGCTGAAATTGAATATCGACAACGCAAAAGATCAGCTGATAAAAGGTGCAGGGATACAATTTGACAAGCGCATTGTCGACATGTTTATTCGTGTGGTCGTCAATGATTTTAAGGCAGTTATGGAAGAGTTTGAGGCAACAATGAAACCGGTGAAGATCTAGCCATACGAGGTGTGTCGATATGCAGGTGATAATCAGACAAGTAAACCATGCGGATTTAGCTGAAATTCTTAATATCTACAGTGAACTTGAAATAGATAAAAGCAGTGTTCTTACTGAAGCACAGGCATTAACGCTTTATAGTAAAATATCAATGTATCCGAATTACAAGATTTATGCTGCCGTATCCGATACGGGAATCATCGGCACATTTTCTCTTGCCGTCATGGATAATCTTGCGCATATGGGAATGCCATCGGGACTGATTGAGGATGTTGTTGTCAAATCGGAATGGCAGGGTAAAGGCATCGGTAAACAAATGATGCATTTTGCTTTGGACCGATGCAGAGAAAACGGCTGTTATAAGGCTGCCTTATCAAGTAATGTGAAGAGAACGGATGCACACCGGTTCTACGAATCGCTTGGGTTTGAAAAGCATGGGTACAGTTTTCTGATAGACTTGAAATAATCGTGCAATAACTAATAAAAGTTTGATATTAGTCCAAGCATTCGACAGTAAATTTTACCGGCGCTGCGGTATACTTCTTACAACGATAAGGAGGAATGAACATGCCGCGCGGAATCAAACGTGAAAGAAACCTTGCCGAAGAACTTGCAACAATCAATGCGCAGATAGCAAAACATGAAACAGTGATTAAGTCCTTAAAGCTGCAGTTATCTTCATTGCAGGAGGAACAGGAGCAGTCCGAACTAAGAAACCTGAATAAGCTTTTAAAAGAGTCGGGACTCACAACACAGGATTTAGCCAACATCATTATAAAACCAAAAGAAGATATCGCGTAAAAGCACATGAACTCAAAGTATTCATAGAAACGGCGGACATTTTTGTCCGCCGTTCTTATTATTGTGCCAACGCGCCCGTTTTTTGCTTCTGCTTTTGATTTTGATACCCGGTGTCAACTGTATGCA
This sequence comes from uncultured Eubacteriales bacterium, assembly GCA_942492735.1. Classification (GTDB taxonomy): domain Bacteria; phylum Bacillota; class Clostridia; order Oscillospirales; family Oscillospiraceae; genus Sporobacter. The sequence goes on along the minus strand of OW818648.1, from coordinate 530,071 downwards.
TATGTTTAATAAGATCAAGCACCTTGTTTGAATAACCGATTTCATTGTCATACCAGGCGATGAGCTTGACGAACCTGTCGTTGAGCGATAAACCGGCGCGCGCGTCAAAAATGCAGGTGTGCGTATCGCCGATAAAATCAGTCGACACAGCATCCTCATCCACATATTTTATGATGCCTGCATATTCATCATCGGAGGCTCTTTTGATCTCAGCGCAGATATCCTGATAACTGGCCGGTGAGGCAAGTCGTGCAGTCAAATCGACAGCGGAGACATCGATAATCGGCACGCGCATGGCTATGCCGGTGAGCTTCCCGTTGAGCTCCGGAATGACCTGTCCAACAGCTTTCGCCGCGCCTGTCGAAGCAGGTGTGACATTGCCGAGAACGGAACGTCCTGCCCGCCAATCTTTTTGTGACGGTCCGTCGACTGTTTTCTGCGTTGCGGTTGCCGCGTGTATTGTTGTCATCAGCGCTTCACTGATCCCATACTTGTCATTGATGACTTTAGCAAGCGGCGCCAGACAGTTCGTGGTACACGAGGCGTTTGAAACAATGTCCATATCACTCTTATAGGACTTGTGATTGACACCCATGACGAACATCGGCGCATCAATAGACGGTCCTGTAATAACAACCTTTTTGACATCACCTTTGAGATGTGGCTCCGCCGCCCCCGCCCTTGTGAATACACCGGTAGATTCAACGATGTACTCTGCACCAGAGGAGCCCCATGCGATATTCGCCGGTTCTTTTTCAGCAAAAACCGCGGACTTTTTTCCGTTAATGAAAAGATTACCACCCTTAGATTCGGCATGGCCACCAAAATGTCCGTGTGCCGAATCATATTTGAGCATATAAACCATATAGTCGCTGTCAATGAAGGGATCGTTGACTGCTGTAAACTCAATATCATCGCGTTCGAGGCCAGCGCGTAGGACGAGCCTTCCGATTCGTCCGAACCCGTTAATTCCAATTTTTATAGACATTTATTTTAACCCCCATTCCACCGCATAGCGGTGGTACAAATAACCAGGAAAAATCGAGGGTTTTCGAAGAAAATTGCCGCCGCCGTTTTTGGCGGCCAAATTGATTTCTTCCGCGTGAAAAGCATATTTCACGCTACCTCCAATTTTACATTTTTATTCTTCACCGCCTCACTTTTTAAATACTTGGCTGCAGCAGGTATATTAAGTTAAATTTATTCAAAAAATTTATATACGCACAAGAATCAGCGATCATTCGATTGCAGAGCAGAGGTCATTATTTGATATGAAAAAGATTGTAATTATCGGCGCCGGATATTCAGGTGTGCTGACGGCAAAGAAGCTCGAGCGTCAATTCAGAAATGATCAGGATATCACTATTACGGTCATTGACAAAAAACCATACCATACGATGCTGACAGAACTGCACGAGGTGGCGGCCGGACGTGTCGATGAAGAAAGCATACGCATCAGCTATAGAAAAGTTTTTGCCGGAAGACGCATCAAATTCATCCATGATACCGCCGAATCGTGTGATTTCAAGGCTAAAAAAGTAACCGGAAAAAACGGAAGCTATGATTATGATTATCTCGTTATAGCTGCTGGTTCCCGACCGACGTATTTCGGTATTACAGGCGCGGCTGAATATACGTATCCGCTATGGTCATACGACGATGCGCTAAAGCTCAAGGATAGGATACAAGACTGTTTCCGTCGGGCGTCATCAGAAACCGATGAAGAGAAAAAGCGTTTGCTCTTGACGTTTTATGTAGTCGGCGCGGGCTTCACAGGCGTTGAAATGGCAGGGGAGCTGGCCGAATATGTGCCGCTGCTCTGCGATGTGCTGGAGGTCGACTCGAGACTTGTGACAATTAATAATGTCGACTTCCTCCCACGGGTCGTCCCCAATTTGCCCGAGAAGCTGTCGGACAAAATACAGCGCCGGCTTGAAAAAATGGGTGTCACTGTCAGGCTGAATACAAAGGTCGTCGAAATTGGCGAGAACTATATTGAGCTTGAAAAAGATGGCATTAAAAGCCGCTTCAATGCAGGGACAGTTATATGGGTCGCCGGTATTGAAGGCGCCGCAATTACGCTTTTGGCAGGTGAATCGATATCCGGTCAAAAAAGAGGCCGGCTCACGACCGACAGCTTCCTGAGAAGCGTCGATGATGACAGTGTTTATATCGCGGGTGACAACCTCTTCTATATTCCGGAAGGTGAAAAGAATCCCGTGCCGCAAATGGTTGAAAACTGCGAGCAGAGCGCTGATACAATCGCCCACAATCTATACTGCGCGATTACAGGAAAAGAAAACAAAGAAAAGATGGAAGAGTATAAGCCAAAATTCCACGGCGTCATGGTTTGCGTCGGTGGACGCTATGGCGCGGCCCGTGTTGGCAGTTCAAAAAACATGGTCAACCTTCCGTCCTTTTTTGCGATGTTTGTCAAGCATTTCATCAATATCATTTATTTTGCTCAGGTTCTGGGCTGGAATAAAGTCTCCAGTTATTTAAAGCACGAATTCTTCACAGTCCGCAACAAAAGAAGCTTTGTCGGCGGCCATTTCTCAAACAGAACACCGAGTTTTCTGGCGGTACCGCTTCGAATCTGGCTGGGTTTTGTCTGGTTATTCGAGGGCATCATGAAAATCGTCGAGGGCTGGCTCGGTGCGCCAAAGCTGAGCGGATTTTTTGGCAGCGCCAGCGACTGGTTCAACAAAATTATCAGTAATACCATAGGAGCGCAGCCACCGGCAATAACGCAAGATGCCAGTGATGCCGTCTCGAACGCAACCGGGGGGATCGCGGATACAGGTACCGCCGTCGGTAAGGTGCTTTTCGATATTGATTTTCTCGGCCTGGTCAGGGGGATATTCGTCAGCGGCAAGCCGCTACAGGACGCCACCATTGCCGATTATGCTTTTAAGCTGGATATCCCAGTCATGAACTGGTTTGTCTCCACCGTCATCGTGCCGTCTGATCCCATCCAGATCATCATGCAGGTTGTGATTGTTTTCATTGAAATCCTGATCGGTTTGTCATTCATTGGCGGGCTGTTCACCACACCGTCGAGCATCGTCTCTCTGATCCTGCTGTTTATGTTCACAATGACGACCGGCCTTTATCTCTCGAGCTTTTGGATGGGTTTTGCCGCAGTTGCTTTCCTGTGGGGAGCTGGCACGGTCTTCGGACTGGATTATTACACGACGCCGCTGCTGAAAAGATATTGGCGCAATGTCAGCTGGGTAAAGCGGTTATATGTCTATCATGACTGATATGACAAGCTGCGCATTAGAACGGGAAGAGACGCTCGGTTTTGCCGAGGCGATGGTTAGAACGGAAAATGAAATCAATCTTCAGCTTAAAAGCACACCAGCCGTCATCAAACGTCTGACAAGCCACCTCTCGAGAGCAGTCGGAAAAAATATCCGGGCGAAGTCACTGCTGACATGCGCAATGCGGCAGGACGGCCGGATTGTGAGTGACGCTGTTAAAATAGCCGCCGCTGTCGAGATATTGCATCTTGCGACGCTCGTTCATGACGATGTTATTGACGACGCCGATAAGCGCCGTGGCATAGAAACGCTCCATCGAAAATTCGGTGAGAAATCAGCCATATTGTGCGGTGACTATTTAGTTTGCTTGGCTCTTCAGCTTGCCTCGACGATCCGTCCGCGTGAGGAGCGGAAGGATATGATCCCTGCGTCAATGACGGGCTATCTGACAGATGTATTGACAGGTGAGCTGCGACAGAATCAGAACATTAATAATTTTAAGCTGACAGAACGGTACTATCTCAAAATCATTATAGGGAAAACGGCGTCGATGTTCGAAGCGTCTTTTCACGCAGGGGTCCTTCTTTCGGATGAGCCGGACATTAATAACAATAAAAATCAATATTTGGAGATCGGCAGAAACATCGGTATCATATTTCAACTGGCTGACGATTGTGCCGATTATGAAGCCACGCGAAAAACATCAAAAAAGCCTGTCCTATCTGACTTTAAAACGGGTGTCGTCACGCTCCCGCTCATTTATGCACTGAAAACGGACAAGCACCTTTACGACAGGATTAAAAGCGGCATCAAGCCGCATGAGCTCAAAAAAGCCGTCGAGACCGCGGGCGGCCTCAGTTACACGCATCTTAAGATAACCGAGTATTTTGCAAAGACAAAGGAAATTATCGCAGCGCTGCCCGTCATACCTGAAAAAAAAGACAGGTTGGCAATACTTCTGGAAAAGGCAGCCGGTTTGACGGATGCGCATTGAATCAAAAAAATATCAATTAGCCTAATAAAAAACAGATAAAAGAGGAAACCTTTATAGTATCGATCCATATCTTATCTGATCATACCATTTTGATATTGTGGGTGGAATTATCTAATGACATTTTACAAAGGAAGAAAAACAGCGTTTATAAACAGGCAAATAGCGATGGCAGCGGGGATTACGGCATCATGTGTGGCCTTACTGATATTATGTCATGCAATGACTCAAACCCGGGGAATAATGAAGAAACTGCTCAAAAGGGTATATGACAAAATCAAATCATATGGGGGAAACGGCGGTGCCGCTACAGATATTTTGTATGAAGAGGATACCGGCGATTCATATAAAATTTGAAAACGATTGAGGAGTTTAGTATGAAAAGAATCGTGACGTTACTTTTTATCGCATTTTGTCTGTCAGCGTTTCTTTTTGGATGCAAATCCAGTCCCACGCCGGAACCGTCAGGGTCTTCGTCGCCATCTGCGCCTAAGACCTCTTCGTCATCATCTTCGGCGTCATCATCTCCGTCGTCATCGTCAGGGTCGGCTAAAACGGGGCTCGCCATTTTGACGTCCCTTTCCAAATCGACGGATGCAGGGGAAAAGGATGGTCTGGCAGAAGTTGATTCAACGGTCGTCGCCGTCACTGTCGATTCAAAGGGCAAAATTCAAAAATGCACCATCGACGCTGTTGGGGCGCAGGTATATTTTGATACGAAAGGCCAGCTTGTGACACCGCCAACAACTGTTTTTAAAACGAAAAATGAGCTCGTGGACGATTATGGTATGAAAAAAGCTTCCGGTATCGGCAAAGAGTGGTATGAACAGGCGGAGGCTTTCGCAAAATATGTCGAGGGTATGACAGTTGATGAAGTTAAGGGCATTAAGGTCGATGAAATGAATTATCCAATACAAACCGACCTGAAGGCATCTGTTACGATCTCAATTGGCGGTTTTGTGAAAGGGATCGAAAAAGCCGTTCAAATGGCACAGGAAGGCGGTGCTGCCGAAGCAGACAAGCTCAATATAGGCATCCTCACGACGATGAGCAAATCAATTAGCGCCGCAGAGGACAAGCCCGGGCTTGCGCAGGTGACGTCTACCTTTGCCGCTGTTACAAGGGATGCTGGGGGTAGGATATCCAGCTGCATTCTCGACGAATCACTCGGTAATATAAATTTTAATGCGATGGGAAAAATCACGACGGATCTCTCTACTATGCCTCAGACGAAGAATGAGCTCGGTGAAGCTTACGGCATGAAAAAAGCCTCCGGTATCGGCAAGGAATGGATGGAGCAGGCTGCGGCTTTCGCCAAATACGTCACAGGCAAGACGCCTGCCGAGGTGAGTGGTATTGCCGTGGATGATAAAGGTTACGTTGTTACGGAGGATATTAAAACGTCCGTGACAATCAGTATAGGTGATTTCCTGGCAGCGCTCATGAAAGCAACGGCCACTGTGTAAATATTGTGATAATTTCTCCTGCGGCGCGTTACAAGCTAGGGGCGGATATAGAATCCGCCCCTACTTGATTCTAGTAAGGGGCTGGTGTAAAATGACAGATATTAATCTATGAATACGGAGGATGCTTTAATGAGCAGCAATCAATGTGGAGCGCATTCCTGGCTGAATCAGCCTGAGGTAATAACTGATGTCGTATCCGAGGAGACATATGACATTGTTGTGATTGGAGCGGGTGTCGCCGGCTGCACTGCGGCCCAGGCAGCTGCAGCTGCAGGCGCGTCTGTTATCTGCTGCGAAAAATTCAGCACCTATACCGCCCATGGGATCGATATAGGCTCCGTCGGGACAAAAATACAAAAAGCCAAAGGCGTAGACATTGACAAAGCGCTGGCCGCGCGTCTCATATATGAATGGGGGCAGCAGCAGGCCAATTACTTTCTGATCCGTACATATGTAGAAAAGAGCGGAGAAGTCCTAGATTACTATATCGACATGGCACTCAGCTGCGGCATGGAAGTCACACTTAACGACGAAATGACGGCGCGCGCCGACTGGAATATGCTCGACGATAAATTTAAGCAATATCAAAGCGCGCACATTTTCGAGATTACAGACAAGAGCCCGTATAAAAAGAGCAAATGGAACGCCGGGTATTTTGTCGAAATGGTTTTTGAATCGGCAAAAAAACACGGCGCGCAGTTCAGGTTTAAAACAAAAGCCGAGCGGCTCATCAAAGAAGGCGAAACTGTGACCGGTGTTATCGTGAGTGATGCCGAGGGGTATAAAAAAATAAACGCCCGTAAAGGCGTCATTCTGGCGACCGGGGGCATCACCGACAATAAAGAGATGCTGCGATGCTGGTGTCCTGCGGCTCTTCGGGCAGATAAATTTGAGAACTTCCCCGTCGGCAGCAACATGGGCGATGGGATCATGCTGGGCATGTGGGCTGGGGCCGCGGTGACGCGCTGTAATCCCGCTCCGATTATCCATCCAGTGAACTTTTCGGCCTTAGGCCCCGGTATCAGCACGAGCTGGTTGACCGTCAACAGGGACGGCCGACGCTTTTCGAGTGAGATGGCATTTGAGCCAATCGTGACAAACGCGCGCTTAAATGCGCCCGGCAATGTGGCTTATGCTATTTGGGATGATGATTATAAGAAGCATCTCGTGAAGCAGGAGCCGATCAAGTCCAATAAGCTACTCGATGGTCTCGAAAAGAATGTTGCCCGGGATGTCGCTAACGGCGAATATTTGAAGGCCGATACACTTGCTGAACTGGCTGAAAAAATAGGCGTACCGGCGGAAGTGCTCTCGAATACGGTCAATAGATACAACGCGTGGTGCGACAAAGGCTTAGATGAAGATTTTGGCGTGCCGGAGCGCTTTTTGAGTTCTGTCAGAAAAGGGCCGTTTTATGCCACGAAGGTCAATGCATGGCTTTTAAGTCTTCCACACGGACTGCATGTTGACCAAAATTCACAGGTCCTGACCGAGGAAGATAAAGTGATTGGCGGGCTTTTTGCTGTTGGCAACGTCCAGGGAGACTTCTTTGCCAATTCTTATCCCGTCACGCTGCCCGGCACCAGTCATGGACGGAGCATCACCTTCGGCTATCTCGTCGGACGCGCACTGGCGCAGGGGACAACGATTAACGGATATGGAGACTGACAATAAGCTGCTGTTATAGGCTAACAAGCTCCCGCCGTTTCAACCGCATGTCACCCTGTGAAATGCTCGGAACGAGCATTTGGCGAAGGATCTCCAGGTGATCTATCTCGATTGTTGCGCTGGCATTAGTTTAACTAGAGATTCTTCGCAGGCTCAGAATGACAAGCCGCGGGTATTTCATAGTAATGACAATACGGAGTTTACGCCTTCGAGTTAAAAAGGGACTGTCTTTGACAGCCCCTTTTATATTACTTCTGCGTGTACATCAGGTTATCGAAGGTAGCGATATCGATGATGACTTTGTCGGTCTTGGTGTAAGTCAGGCTCACATCGTCGCCTTCTCTTGTCAGTGAGAGTTCTGGGCTGACGTCAGCCACAGCGGTGAAGATCTTGTCGGGCTGTTCGGCCAGAATGAGATAGTAAATCGTATTCCCACCGGATATCTGAGACGATATGCGCTCGACCTTGCCCTGCAGAGTCAGCTGTTCGCCGCTCGTGTCGATGGCGGAACCCCCGCTGGAGTATTTTAAGACGGAACGGAAGTTGGAGATGGCATCGCTGATATTTTCGCCATTACCGACACTGGTATAATCGGTGACGGAGACGAAGGCATACTGCTTGATAAGCCGCGCGTCATCCTTCAAGGTCATGAAGTATGATGCTTTTCCGTCGACATTGGTGATAAGCGGGAATGAGGCATAATAACGAAGATTCTGGACCTTACCCTCGGCGGACTGCTGGGCGGCATATTCCGTTGCGCCGCTGATCTGATAGAGATACGGAATTTTTGTGACCATGTCGATCATCATAAATCCGATGGTGCTTTCGTCGGCGCCGACGCTTGTCAGGCCTGTATACAGGTAACAGCGGTCATTGTTATACACAATAGCATAACCCTCGGATGCTTGGAACTTATCCTTATTTGAGAAATTAAACAATCCATGGACGTAATTGCCGCGATTGGCGATCTGGGTCATGATATAGTCCTGCGGCTGTACGCGGTCAACCCATGCAGGGATATTGTCAATGCTGTACCGGCTGCTTACGCCAGTTCCAGCGTCGATAATGATGACACCGTCGGCCTCTGGCAAATTTATACCGACAAGATTTCTGTATGTGGTGACAACCCAGAAAGGCCTGCCCTCATCATTTATTTCAAAGGAATAATCGGTGATACCCTTAAAAAATCCGCCGGATAAGCGCACGTGACGCTCCAGATTGTCAAGCAAATAAGCGTTTGCCTGGTATTTAATCAAGAAATTTTCAGCATAGGTGACATCTCTGGGGTTTGTCGCGGAGACAAGGATATATCCGGGGGTACCGTTCGTACTCGAAGCCCACTTAAAAAACCCGGAATGCAGCAAGGGGACCGCCCAAACGAGCTTGCCGTTTACCTTTTGTATTGTCGGATCGCCGAGAGTCACCTGGCTGCCAAGCGCGGGCTTTTCGCCGAGCTTTTTATCGGCTAAAAGCGATGCCAGCTCGCTGTCGACAACCGGCAGCTGGCTCACATCAATCGGCTGGACGTCGGAGGAAAACTCCCGTACCTCAGGCTCCGGCATCTGGTCTCTATATTTGTTCACATGAAACAGCGCGCTTGAATAGATGCTCAAAAGAATTAGGATGACCCATGGAATCGCCGCAATGAGCAGATACCTGCGCCCCTTTTTTGGAACCGAATACTTAATTGTGCCGTTCTCCTGGTAAACGACATTTTTCGCCCCGGCACTTTGGAGCAGGAGGACAACGGCGAATACAGTGATAACAAAGGCCCAAAATCCAAGACCTTCTCCATAGATTGGGTTGAGATTAGGCGATGTTAAAAAAATGATGGCGGCAAATATAACAACGAGCACCAGTATCGTGATAATTTTCTTTTTCATCAAGTTCATCCTTTCGTGATGTACATATGTGCTACGAAAGATTATAACATATTTTACTAAAATTTATATAGTACCCGCTTACTTTCTTCGTCGACACTGGAATGAAATGGGAAAAACATTGACGCATCTTATCCGATGCAGTATGATTGGGGTATATGGATACATGTTATCGGAGGCCAAACATGAAAGAAAATGAATGTGTATTTTGCAGATTGATAAACAATCTTGAATCAGAACGGAATCGAATGAAAATCATTTATGAATCCGATACACTGCTGGCATTTTATTCAACCATGCCTTACGCCGAGGTACATATCGTCATTACCACCAAACGACATATTGCGACGATATTCGATTTTTCAGATGAAGACGATGCGTTGAAGCTGGAGATCTTCGCTGCTGTCAAATTGGCGTCAGAAGAGATCATCCGACTAAAAGGCGCGTGTAAGGTTGAAATGTATTTGGGTGATTTTCAGCAGGCGAAACATTTTCACTGTCATGTAATTTATGACCCGATGATTGACTGAGAGCGCACGTTGTGCGATGCAGCGCGGCAATCTCTTAATACTAATTAAGCTATGATCGGAGCAGAAAAATGGAGATTAAGGACATCCTTTCGAAAGTCGACCACACGCTGCTGGGTGTGGACAGTACGTGGGATCAGATTCGAGAAATTTGCGAGGACGCCATTCGATATCAAACGGCGAGCGTCTGCATTCCGCCGTCATTTGTTGCCCGTGCGAAAGCTTTTATCGGGGCGCGCATGAAGGTGTGCACCGTGATTGGTTTTCCGAATGGTTACAGCACGACGGAGGTCAAGGTGTTTGAGACACGGGACGCTATAAAAAACGGGGCTGACGAGATTGACATGGTGATAAATATCGGCGCGCTGAAAGAGGGAAATGCCGCATTTGTCGAAGATGAGATCCGGGCTGTAAAAGCAGTGTGCGGCGACCGTGTTCTGAAGGTCATCATTGAGACGTGTCTCCTGACAGACGATGAAAAAATCGTCATGAGTCACATTGTCACGAACGCAGGGGCGGATTATATCAAAACATCGACAGGCTTTTCGAAAGGCGGAGCGACTTTTGAAGATGTCAAGCTCATGAAAGAGCATATCGGCCCTCGTGTCAAAGTAAAAGCATCCGGCGGGATCGGGAGCCTGGAGGATGCCGAAAGATTTATCGACCTCGGCAGCTCTCGCCTTGGCACGAGCCGTGTTGTCAAGATTATGAAGGCGCTGGAGGAACAGTAAAGATGGAGTATGTTGCGCTCATGAACATGGCGATAATCGCCCGTCAGGCAGCATATATTCCGTATTCGCATTTTTCTGTCGGAGCGGCGTTATTATGTTCAGACGGATCGGTATATACCGGCAGCAATATTGAAAACGCGGCTTTTTCGCCAACCGTCTGTGCTGAACGCGTGGCTTTTTTCAAGGCAGTTTCGGAAGGGAAAAGGGACTTTACCGCTATCGCCGTAGCCGGAGGTAAAGAATACGCCGCGCCTGATATGCTTTTGGCTCCGTGTGGTGTATGCCGGCAGGTGATGATGGAGTTCGCTAGCCCAAAAACATTCGATGTTATTCTCAGGAGTTCGGAGGAGCGCGTCGAAGTTCATAAGCTCGGTGACCTCCTGCCGCTCGGCTTCGGACCAGAAAATTTAAAGTAACACCGGCGGCACCGCTCGACATAATTGACTGCCTTGGCTCGTAAAAAGACTCAGTAAAAACGCATTGGCTTGGCCAATGCGCTTTTGCATTATACATTATAAGCGGTTATGCTTCGGTTTTCGTTACTCCGAATTAAAACCATACAGCTCCAGCAGAACAAACGATACGAGCATCATAAATCGTACGGAGGGATCATCAAAATTTACACCGAGCAATTCTTCGATTCGGCTTACATGATATAGGACGTTATTACGGTGCATATTGAGGGCGAGGCCCGTTTCAGTCGCGCTTCGTTCAAAGCCCAGAAACAGCTTGAGTAGTTGGATTGTATTCCCTTTATGTCGGGCGTCGTATTCGTGTAGTTTGCGGAGCATATGGTGATACTCGCTGTGATACCATAACGCGGCATTACCCTCATGTTCACCGAGGAGACAGAATATATAACTTCGGGAAAAGTGATTAATCCTCGACGTATTCATAATCGAAGGATGGAGCGGCATTTCCTTACCGTTGCCGGCCAACCGGTCGATGTATTTAAGAGCCAATGTCGATTGCCTGAAAGAATACGGCGTTTCATCCAGCGAACTGAAATAGAGACTGATGCCGCATAGCGCGTCATATTTTTCTAAAAATGCCTCAAGACTGTTGCAGATTCCCTGCAGCTGCTCGCCAAGATCTTCGTGTGTGCAGAAATTATTAATTGCGACGATGCGCTGCTGATATCGGATAAATTTGAATCTGGGGAACAAATCAGAGAACTCCAGGAGCATTTTGCCGATGGACATATTGGCCGAGTCGTTCGATATGATCTGGAAAAGGCAGAACTGGCCGGTGAGCGGGATGCCGACGTAATGCGAGCGTTCCTCAATAACCTTTTTGCTGGAGATACTTCCTTCAATAAGATCTGTCAGGAACGTGTCATAAATGTGATTGCAAGCGCTTTTTGCCTCCCAGGCACGCTCAATGTACACGGCCAGCGCGTCAAGAAAGAGCTGAAAGAGGTCAATCATGCCGGGGGTCGGCGGTTTGCGGTTGCACATGAGAACCGCATGGGCAAAATAGACATGATGAAACCGGAAGATTTTATTCAGCGCGGTATAGGACGCCGTTTCTCTCGATTCGTCGATGTAAATGCCTTCCGCCGTTTCCCATAATTTAAACAGATCATGTTCTCTGAATTTTTGAATCGATTCCTCGGGATGGTATCCGTACTTAATGAGTGCCGATATTATCGGGTCGTCGCATGGAATATACCGTGAATACGCTAGAAGCATCAGGGAAGAATCGGATATCGCTATACAGTTATCAATGACAGGCGCGCATAAATCGACGATGTCCTGCATCGATCCGTCATGGATCATTGTCTCGTGCATTTTGTGAATCCAGTCGAAGATTGCAAAAACCCTGTTCTGCACCTGCATAAGCAGCGCGTTAAGGGTAAAGTTTTCGTTAATGATTATCAGGCCTTTTAAAGAAGTGTCTGTCTCAGCATCGTCCTTCACTCTGTCGCGCAAACAGATGCAGCAGAATTCCGTATTGCTGCCCCGAAGTGAAAGCGCCTTTGAGAGACCTCCGACATAAATACAGTCCCACATGATGTCCCGTGCTTCATCTGGCAGCGGCAGGCATCTTGAAAATGAAAGCTTGCAGTCGGCGGTAACGTAAGCTTCCTGATGATAGGGTTGCAGGACATCAAGAATGATGTTGAGCGAAATCTGCATAAGAATTCCTCCAGGTTAAACGGCAGGTTGTTTTTTTGACTTAAACCAAGTATCTCATGGCATGATGGTGAAGTCAATTTTCTGCGAGGTATTTTGTAGTATATTACAAAAAACAAACCTACTAAATTAGACATAATGAATGAATAGGACGCTAATACGCATGCGGTGGCAAATCGATCGACATAAAAAGACGTACAGCTTTAATTTGTGGCCCAATATGGTTAATTGTGGAGGCTCGTTTTACGTGCTTGATGGCCAAACCCCACTCGTGTTGTGTTGTAGTATATTACAATAAAACAGAGATAGATTTATATGGAGATACAAATGTGGGCCGTGCGGCAATAGTCGCCAAGAGAACAAAATGAAAAGCATAATAAATTTTATGTTTGCACGATAGAAAATCTTGCTTATTGTAATTTGAACCAAAGACTTAAGTGGATGATTGTGATATCATAGTAAAAAGCGCCAAATAAGTTACGCGCCAACTTCGGTTCGTCAGCATATACACTAAATGAGGTTCGATCATTCGAGTATACTATGAGCAGCGTTGTCCGGGATATAATCTAAGCAATGAAAAAGCATGTGATTGACAGCGGCTTTATGATATTACGTGTGACGCCATTTGCATATACTGCTGACCTTAGGGCAAAATCTTCTGATGGAGTAAATGCTCTGAACAGGCAAATCAGACCGAGTGTTCCTCGTGGATAATAGGGACGTACGCATGTATAAACCTGAAGCAGAATAATAGAGGAGCTATTGGAGTATCTGACAAACGAATCAATTCAAATTTCCATATATGGATTTATGTATCGCCGCGTGGCTTTTTACAAACAACAATTGAGTTTAACGAGAAGGCAGGTGAGCGCGGGCAAAAAAATGACTATGGCAGTAAATGAACCGGCACAAATAATAAAGATAAATTTTGAGGAGGAAAACATTTGAAAAAGTTAAAGATGATCATCAGCATGGTCCTGATTGTTATCATGGCCGCATCACTTCTGTATGGTTGTGCCCCTAAGACAACAACAGAGACTTCACCGTCGGCAGCGGCAACTTCCGCGGCTCCGGCAACGTCAGAGGCTTCTGCGTCAGCAGCACCTACGGAGATACCCCTGGGAGATATCGCGAGGATTCAGGCTCTGCCCAACCAGGTACCCTGGACCGGCGTTGTCTACCCAAACCAGGCATCCCGCGCCGACATTGACAAGGCAATCAAAGCCCTCAACAAGAAGGACGATGTGACGGTCGGCTATGTGACATGGACGAACGGCACCCCCTTCTTTGCGGCTATGGCCGAAACGATCAAAGCCGAATGCGAGAAAAATGGCTGGGAATTCACAATGGCTGTTTCCGACGCAGATAATGCCAAACAGGTTGCTGCGATCGAGAACATGGTGACGCTCGGCGTCGACCTCATTATCGACTGCGACTGGAGCATCGAGGCTGAATCAGTTGCTTTAAAGACGGCCGCTGAAGCGGGCATCCCGAGTATCGGCTTGGGCCTGCCATTCCCGTCAGAGGTTCCCGTTATTACAACAGCCGCGACTGACTTTTACGGTCAGGGCTTCATGGTCGGCCAGCTGCTGGCCAGTCAGTACAAAGGCGTTTCTGCTGTTAAGATTGCCACCAGCTGCGGTATGATCGGGCACCCGATCGCAGAAGGCAAGTACAACGGCTTCATCGGCGGCTTTGTCTACCAGCGAGCGATTGACCTGGGCAAGCCGTTTGCAACAAAGGTCGACGCGATGCTCTACGGTTATGACCTCGAGCAGCAAATCGTCAAGAGCGCGAAGTTCGAAGATGCAACCTACGACTGGTCTATCGTCGTCAACATTGACGGTCTCTGGAGCCAGGACGGCGGCCAGAAGGCTATGGAAGACATCCTCACCGCGCATCCGGATATCCAGGGTGTATTTGTCGATAACGACCAGGAAGCTTTCGGTGCCATTAAGGCGATGCAGTCAGCCGGCTTTAAGCCAGGTACGGACATTAAGATTGTCTGCGTCGGCGACGGCGACAGACAGGCTCTGAATTACGTCAAGGACGGCACGATTCTCGGTATGACCCTGGCCAGCCCGACCACCTGGGCTGCAGCCTGCACGCAGCTCGCATACAAGATATTCGTCGAGGGCTTCGACGCGACAAACCTGCCCGCCAGCGTTCAGCTCGATAATGTACTGGTGACGAAGGACAATGTTGACCAGTGGATACCCACTGATCCCAACCAGGATTATACGACGCTGCCCGATCAGGTTTTCACCCCCCTCAGCTAATAGCATCTAAAGAGGACATTTTCTTTTCCACGACGGCAAGTCCTATAAATTGAGAGATTTATAGGACTTGCCAGTCCATATTATTTATGATGATGATTTCCGAAAGTTTGGGTATGAGGATACATCGCCCTTACAACATTTGGTATACAGGTACAGCAGGATCTATTTTGATACGCGGACTTTCGGTTACTATTCAGGAACCCATATGAATTTTGCTAATATTTTCGCGTTGATTTATACGTCAGCATATGGCTATGATGTATAAGTAGATAACAAGTCAGAACACAACAAAAAAGTGAAAGTACTAAATTGCAGGAATAATGGCGCAACACTTTTATTCAAATGCAGATAATTTGATGGTATAGACCAAAAGGGGAGATAAATAATGCCTGAAGTACAGGTGATGGCTGATGTGAAATACCATATCGACATGCAGAACATCTGCAAGATATTCGGCGGTGTTAAGGCGCTGCAGGATGTCTGCATACAGATCAAAGCGGGAGAAATACACGCGCTCTGCGGGGAGAACGGTGCGGGGAAGTCGACGCTGATGAAGATTCTGTCCGGAGCCTACATCAAAGACAGCGGCGATATATATTTGAACGGTAAAAAGGCAAGCATTAATAGCCCGAAGGATGGGATTGACCATGGTATATCCGTCATATACCAGGAATTCGCGCTGATCGGCAGCTTGACTGTGGCGGAGAACATATTTATTGACAAGCTCGCCGATAAAGGCAAGCTGATCAACTGGAAAAAGCTGCGCAAAAAGGCGCGCGAGGTTCTGGACAGCCTGGGTTTCGTCAATATCAGCGAGAATAAGATGGTATCGGAACTCTCCGTCGCGCACCAGCAGGTCGTTGAAATCTGCAAAGCGCTGGCGAGAGAATCGTCTGTTCTCGTGCTTGATGAGCCGACGGCCGTGCTAGCGGCGAGTGAAGCTGAACAGCTTTTCAAGCTGCTTGAAGACCTCCGGTCAAAGGGTGTCGCGATTATTTACATATCGCACCGTCTTGAAGAAATTTTCAGGCTTGCAGACCGCGTGACAGTCATGAAGGACGGCACCTATGTCGGGACATATGAGACGTCGTCCATCGATAAGGAGAAGCTTGTCAGCCTGATGATCGGGCGGACATTGGAGAGCTATTTCCCGCACAGGGAGCCGCAGATCGGCGATGTTGTTTTCAGGGTTGAAAACCTCAACAGCGGCCGGGTTGTTAAAAATGTTTCATTTGAGGTCCGCGAGGGTGAGGTGCTCGGCGTTGCCGGTCTTGTCGGTTCCGGGCGTACGGAGACGATGCGGGCGATTTTCGGAGCCGATCCGCTGGACAGCGGAAAGATTTTTATGAACGGGAAGCAAATTAAGGTCAAGTCACCGCAGAGCGCCGTGAAGCAGGGCATCGGGCTGCTGCCCGAGGACCGTAAGGCGCACGGTGTACTCCTGAAAATGCCGATCCGCATGAATATCACGATAACGCGGCTGAAAGCTTTCACGGGCTTGCTGAGTGTCATCAGCAAGAAAAAAGAGACAGCATACATAAACGATATGGTCCAGAAGCTGGCCATCAAGGTCGGTTCGATCGAAAACCCCACACATAGTCTGTCGGGCGGCAACCAGCAGAAGGTCGCTATCGCTAAGCTTCTGGCTTCCGATTCCAAGGTGCTGATCCTCGATGAGCCGACACGCGGTGTCGATGTCGGCGCTAAAATCGAGATCTATAAGATTATCAACGAGTTGGTGGCTCAGAATTACGCCGTCATTATGATATCCTCTGAGATGATGGAAGTCATCGGTATGTGTGACCGGGTCATGGTCATGAGAAACGGCAGCATGGTCGGCGAACTGCAGAAGAGCGAACTGACCGAGCAGAACCTGATTAATTATTCGATGGGAGTAAATGTGTAATGGGAACATCCACACAAGGGAAAATGACTTATGTTAAGAAGCCGTCGTTTTCCGTCAAGAACATTTTGATCATAGCCAAAAACCTTTTAATCAAGTATAACGCCCTCGTCATACTTGTCTTGCTGATTATTGCCTCATCCATCGTATCGCCGTTCTTCTTCACATGGCGCAATATCACCAACGTTTTGCTGCAGCAGGTTCCATATCTCCTGATCTCCATGGGTGTCATGCTGACGATTATGACGGCCGGTATCGACTTGTCCGTCGCTGCCGTGGCCGGCTGCGGCAACGTTCTTGTGGCGATTATTTGCACCGCTTGGGGAAGAAATAGCCTTGGCATGCTGTTTGTCGGCATTGTCCTCGCCCTTGCGTTGGGATGCGCAATCGGTATACTCAACGGCCTTCTGATCGGCAAGCTCCGTATGGCACCGTTCATCGTCACGCTGGCGATGATGTCAGCCGGGCAGGGTTTGGCGTACATGATGACGGGTGGCGCCCAGATCCAAATGAAGGCTGAGATCGTGGCGGCTAACGCCCTTAACTGGTTCGGCTCGGCGCGCGATCCGCTACTCAATATGCCGGTTGCGGTATATCTGGCCGTTCTGGTCGTTGCGGTCTTCTGGTTCATCATGCGTTTTACGCCGTTCGGACGTCTTGTTCTTGCTGTCGGCAGCAACGAAGCCGCTGTCCGTCTGGCGGGCATCAATGTTTCGAAATATAAGCTCATCGTCTATGTCATCAGCGGCGGGCTTGCCGCTATGGCAGGCATCTTCGCGGCCGGACGCACGTCGCTCGGCGCGCCGTCCTTCTCGACCAGCGACTACGCGCTCACGACGGTAGCAGCCTGCGTCATCGGCGGCGTGGCGCTCGAAGGCGGCAAGGGTAGCGTTGTGTTTACCATCGTCGGTGTCTTCATCCTAGCCCTTATCACGAACATCATGAACTTGCTGGGCGTGGCCTCGTATCCGCAGCTCGTTATCAAGGGCGCCATCATCATTCTGGCTATTTTCCTGAGCAAGCTCGGACAGAAGTCAAGCATCTAATTATCAGTCTTTCGACGCTCAATAATAACCAAAAAAATGCTCCCACCGTTCAGATGGGAGCGTTTTTTGTTTGATTACCACTTGCCTCTGGTCATGTGACCGGCAATTTCGGCTTTGCTGCGCTGTTTGATGACCCAGGCCTCATCGCGGGCTTTCTCGAATACACCAACGCAAGGCGGGTCAAGATTGATTTCAATGCCCTCCAAGGCGAGCTCTTTGATTTTCATGGAGAGCTTGATGATCTCCATATGGATATCGTTTGTACGGTCGGACATGTAGACTTTCTTGGCGTCTTCCTCCGCTAAAGCGGCAAACTTATCCTTCGTTGCCCCGCATTTCGGACAAACCTCAGGCGCATCTCCGCCTTCGTGCATAAAACCGCAGACTGAACACTTCCACAACATCGTCATTTCTCCTTTCAATTCGGTATACCAATTAGTATAGGCCTTTCACATAAGTAGCATTCCGATTCTGTATTTCATTCTACTATCAGGATCCTACGTTTACAATATAAAACAACATTCGGCATAAACAAAATAACGCATGGTATATGCCTGCAGCTATTTTATCAAATATTATAACACTTTTGCCTTAATTTTAACGCAGCCTTCTTCTTTCCATTGTCTTAATTTAATCAAGTGCGATTATGGACGGATTATCCATGGCGCTGACGATACCCATCAGGAGTTTGCACACGACCGTCGCGGCGGATGCCCTTGAAGTGAGGCCCTTCGGGTTGAAATGGTTGTTGCTACCGGTGATAAGGCCGGACTGCTGTAAGGCCGACACCTCGGTTATAGCCCACGAGCTGATAGCACCCTGGTCGCTAAAGGCTGCCGGTTGATTGATAGTGCCAAGATCGTAGCCGATAAACGTGGTATAGTTGGCGATCATTTTGCACATTTCTTCACGGGTAATCGGATCATTCGGTTTGAATTTGCCGTCATAGCCGGATGCGATATTATTGGCGGCAGCCCAGTTGATAAAGGGAGCGAACCAGTCCGTATCTGAGACATCGTTGAAATTCGCCGATGCTATTGTGCTGTAATCAATACCGGGCGTCAGGCAGACGAGCATTCGGATAAACGATGCGCGCGTGATGCTGAGCTCCGGTGCGAATACCCCCTCGCTGACGCCGCTAACAACCTCTCTCGCTGAAAGGTACCAGACAAATTCGCTGGACCAATCGGTCTCTTGGATATCATTGAAACCGACGAAATTATACTTGGCGGCGTAGGTCCCCTCAGCAGGGGTTTTATATAAAATGGCGTTGCCCTGCTGGTAATAATAACTTGTTGGAACGATATTCTTGCTGCTGTCTGAGGTGGAATAAGCGACGTTATAATACTTATCATTATGCGGCCACTTAGCGGGGTCAAAAGTGATTTCTTTTTTAACCCAATTTGCGTAAAGGATGACTGAACTGGACGGAATCGTCAGTGTGGAGCCGGAATAATAGGCTGTACCCGTACCGTCGGCTGCCATATTCCATCCGCAGAAAACATACCCTGTTTTTTTAAGAAAGCCTGTGTTGCCGGGTATCGTCACCATAGTGCCGACGGCTGCAGTATTATCATTTGGCACTGTGCCCTCAAAAGCCCCGTTCTTATCATAAGAAACAGAAATAAGTAAACCACCGGAGCCACCGCCCGGATCTCCGCCCGGAGGTAAAACCACACCCGCTCCAGCACTCTGTGTGAAAATGATGATCAGCAGCGTCAGACTAAAAACAGTCGATAACCACTTTGATACTTTTGCGCTCATACTAAATACCCTTTCATTGTATATAATTATATAAGAATATATCGTTAATTTTTATGGAGGGATTATACGAGTGAACACTAAATTTTTGATTAAATGAACAAAACGGCCACCCTTGCGGATGACCGTTTTGTTAAAATTATACTAAAATCTGCCAATGCTCCTTGAAATTGTAAATGCAGTGCTGGTGGCGTTTGTGATGTTTAAGGGGCTGACGCAGTCACCGATCTGGTAGAATTCAGGGGCACAGAAACGGAGAGCGGAGGCTTCGTCTTGCAGGGGGTGCTGGCCGACGGCGTAGATGACTGTATCGGCTTCGAAGAATTTTTCGCCGTCCGCTGTTTCACAGAGAACGCCTTTATCCATAATCTCTTTTGCTTTTGTGTTCAAATTGAGATCAATAGCGTATTTCTTGATTTGCACCTTGAGCCCCAGGACGTGCAGGACGTTGCCGCCGTCTGATATCCTATCGAGCATCTCGATGACGGTGACATTTTTGCCCAACATGGCGAGATAGATGCCAAGCTCAATACCGACGAGACCGCCGCCGAGTATGGCGACCTTTTTACCGGTTTTCTCAGGATTGATGTAGACATCTTCCGCCGGGAGGACATTCTTTCCATCGATTCCCTGAATACGCGGTTTGACGGGACGCGCGCCCATCGCCGAAATGATGACGTCGGCGTCGATACTCTTGGCCATATCAGGGGTCACCTCTGTATTGAGCCTGAGGTCGATGCCGGCTTTTTCAATTGCCTTTGACTGATAGTCGAGGTAATAATCGAGGTTCTTTTTAAACGGTACTTTTTCCTCGCACCGGAGCGTGCCGCCGAGCCGCCCGCTTTTTTCGCAGAGGATGACGTCATGACCCCGCTCATAACATGTCAGGGCGGCCTGCATACCGGCGATACCGCCGCCGGCGATGAGTATCTTCTTAGAAGCGACCGCTTTTGGAATCTCATATTTCATCTCAAGGTCGCGTCCGGCTTCGGGGTTGATGGCACAGTAATCCTGCCCGTTGTCGAGTTCGCTCGAGAAGCAGGCGAGACAGCGCATGCATTTTCTGATTTCTGATGTGCGGCCTGTGCGGATTTTAAGCGGCAGGTCGGGGTCGGCAATGAGGGCGCGGGCCATTTCAACAACGTCCGCCTGCCCGGAGGCGACGATTTCTTCCATTAGGTCGGGGTCGCCCAGTGCGCCGACGGTGGCAACCGGCGTCTTGACGTGTTTCTTAATTTCGGCGGCAAACCTGACGTTGCAGCCGTCGGGCAAAAACATACTCGGATGTGTCACGGCAAAGACCTCTTCCACCTCGTGGCTGCCAGCCGAGACATGGATGAGGTTGACATGACCGTCAAGCAATTTCGCGAACGCGACACCCTCGTCGATGTCATAGCCGCCCTTGTAGCACTCCGAGCCGCTGATGCGAATCTCTATCGGGAAATGAGGGCCGACTTTTTTGCGGATCGCATCGCAGATGGCAACAGTGATTCTGGCGCGGTTTTCAATACTGCTGCCGCCCCATTTGTCCGTCCTTTTATTAAGGTCGGGTGATAAGAACTGGTGCAGCAGCCAACCGTGGCCGGCGTGTATGGTCACCATACCGAACCCGCACTGCTTGGCGAAAGCGGCGGCGTCGGCGAATTTGATAATTGTGCGCTCGATAATCTCTTCCGTCATCGGAAGGATATGTCTGCCGTCGAGCTCAAATTCGACTGGACCGTAGGCAATGCCCTTCGAGGCACCACCCCAGATAGACAGATTGCGGTTGGCATACATGCCGGTGTGCTGCAGCTCCTGGGAAGCAACGGCACCGTGCCTTTTTATGGCGTAGGCGACACGGGCGAGAGAATGCAGCGTAAATGGATTGTCCAGACATACGTGATAATCTCCGCCCTTGCCGAGCTCACCGTCGACAATTCCTTCGCATGTGGTGACGGATGCAACACCACCCATCGCTTTACGCTCGTAATAAGCGGCTGCGCCGTCAGTCAGAATGCCGTCGTTCTTAATATCCTGATATCCTGTCGGTGATGCAAACAGGCGATTCCTGAAAAGCGTACCTCCCAGCTTGATCGGTTCAAAAAGATGCGGGTACTTAAATTCACTCATTATTTCGGTAGCGCAGAAGAAATTCGCGCACTCCTTCCTGTCCTTATATTCGTCATATCTGTGTAGATTGTAGCACAGAGAAAATGCAATGAACAACGATTTTTTTCTAATGTTTTGAGTGCGAATTTGGGTATTCACACAAAGAAGAACCGCAGAGCCTCATAAATGACTCTGCGGGTTGCTTATGAAGTTATTCTGATGTACCGATGTTTTTGTTCTGGTACATGAGCGTATCGAGATGCTCAATAAAACTCTTGGCGCTTTTATCCGAATCACCTAAAAAGCAATCGTAGCCGATACTGAGACCGATTGTATATGGTACGGATTTTTGTTCATTAAACTGCGCGACATTGGCATTCAGACGCTCAATGGCTTTTTGGAGGTCGGCCCTTTCTTGTATTGCGATGACAACGACAAACTCATCACCGCCAAATCTTGCAATTAGGTCATTTTTCCTGAAGGTTTTCTTCAGAATTTCTGATGTTTCAATGAGCGCACGATCTCCCGCACTATGTCCGAACTGATCATTAATGGATTTAAACGAATCGATGTCAATCATCAGACCGGCCAATAACCCACCGACGTCATTTTGGACCTTATGCTGCAGATATCTGTCCAGCTGCCGTCTGTTGAAGAGGCCGGTCAAATGGTCCGTATAGAGCTGCGTATTCTGAATATTTATGAAGATAATCAGGATCGAAATCGTGGTGCAAACCCAAATGAGCGAGACGCCGTAAAAAAGCGTCTGTATTACACCGCCGATGATAACGGGAATCATGAAGACCGCAATCGGAACAAAATCCTGCTTCGGGATATTTTTTCTCTTTGCAACCGTCAGAATCCAGGTGAAGAGCAGATAGAAAAAAGCGATTGCCGCCATGACTAGAAACAACGGTCCGCGGTGATAGACATTGTTCTCGTCCAGATAAAACGATGCATGACTCCAGATGCTGATAATGGTCAGAATGACATTGACCAAGGCCGGTAATGTCATGGGCCAAACTTTTTTCAGGTGCTTCTCCTCTCTGTAGATTTGGTAATCAACATATAAATACCAAACCATACAGATGATCGGGTTCAAAAGATAATAAAGCACGGTGACAGCTGTGAAGATTTCCCGCATCATCGGTCCTGTTTTTCCGTCAAGCAGCCACATCAGAGAATCCAGTACCAGAATAGCGGCCGTTGTGTACAGTAGAAACAGGAAGAGTTTCTGCTCGGTCAGCATACGATCGCGGCGATGCCGGATATTCAGATAAATTAAGAGCAGTATGACAAGGGAAAAGATATTCAGCTCCACATATAAAAACGACTGTATATAAACCCCTTCTTTAATCAATACATTAGTAATTTTTAATTATAACGAGCCTAATTTAACATATCAAGAGAATTCTGCTTAAAACGATTGCTAAAAATGTATATATATGTTAAATTAGAGAAATCATGCAAGCAAAAAGGCTGATTAAGTCTGTCATGCGCATAATATAGAATGGATGCTGATCCATTATCAGCTGCCGTTAACATCGGAAGCCAAAGAATTCGCTGATGACAATAAAATCACATTAAGCATTTATGTACCGGTTCTTGAAAAAGCACCCATATACCTATGGGTGCTTTTTTCGCTTTATCGCCATAACCAGGTCGTCAGCTGCCTGCATACCGGTCTGGAGCGCGCCTTGCATCCATCGATGGACGGCTGAAATATGCTCCCCTGCGAAGAAAACCCTGCCGTTATATTCGGGCAGTGCCATGCCGTTGGAAAACAGCCGTTTCTGTTCCGGGGAAAAGAAGGAGAGCGCCCCCCTGAATGTCGGCTCCTGGTTCCAGTTGACCGCCTTGAAACCTGTGACGATCCGGTCGAGATAGCCGTCCGGCAGGCCATGTACGGCGGTGATCTCTCTCTTGATTTCCTCGAGTATGATGTCACCCGACTGATTCAAAAGACGTGTTGTATCAAGGCCGAAATTAAACGAACCGATGATGACGCCCGGCTCGTTTACCCGAAGGCGGCCAATGTCGCCGGAGATGTCGTCCGGCGTTGTGATGTATCGGGTGTGGTCGTTGGTATACCAGATTGAACTGATCGGCAGATCGGTCAAGGAGGGACCGCCGACGATGCCCTGCTTTTCCCAGAAGCGTTCGCTGCATAAAATCAGCGTTTTCTGAGACGCCGTATAATTGACCTCCTGGATCGCGCGCATTTTATTATCGGAAAACTGCGGCCTAACTTCAACATTCCGCAGCGTCGAAAACGGAATGGCGCAAACGATATAATCAAATGACTCCGCCGCAGTTTCGCGCGTCTGGAGGGCTTGATACCGGAGCGTTACCTTACTGCCGCCGTCATTTAATAAGATGCCGTCGATGAGGCAGCCAGCCTTATAAGCCACCCTTCCTGTTAAAGCAGGGGAGATGTCCAAATACGGGTTATCGCTCCGAAAGGATTGATAAAACGATGCCGGGAGATTGACCAAGCCGCCGGGAATCGTATACAGATAGGATACATCGGCGGGGTAATTCTCTTGGATAAAGTCGATAAAGCTGTTGTATAAATTTCCTTCGAGCAGCGGCGTGAAGTTCGACACGAGATTGATCGCACCCTGACTCAGGCCGGCGGATTCCATTATATTAATGTTTGACCGGTTGATCCACTCAAGTGTTTTTTTTAAGTAGCGCGGCTTAACCTGAATGATCTCAGCCCGTTCCTCCGTTGTCGCGCGCAGAAGCTGTTTATCGGTACCGATGGATAGAAGCTCCTGCCAGCGTGTTTCGCGCTCCCATTGATTCAGGTCGTATTTTGGATAGATATATGTTTTTACATTATTGCCGTTCGCGTCATTGCGGACGCGCGTGTCCTTAAGATAGGCCAGTCCATTGGGATTAATTTGAATAAAGGGTGTCGTGGGGAGCCCGAACAGCTTAAGATAATGCCATACCGTTTCGTGGGCTATCGGTATGCGCATCGGACCGAAGTCGCCGTAGGTATTAGGATTGTCATTAAAGCAATATGTATAGACGCGTCCGCCGACCCGGTCCGTCAGCGCATCGTAAAGCGTGATATCACAGCCTGTTTTACGAAGCTCGTATGCGGCCGAGAGGCCCGCCAGTCCGCCGCCAATCACTGCAACCCTTACGCCCTTTAAGCTGCCTGGTGGTGCTGTGTCCGTAACCGGCGGCGGCGGAGACATCAGCTTTAATATTGTTTTCATATCCTGCGGCCAGCCCAGTTTGCTGAGCGCGTATTTCAAGAGGGCATATCTGTCGGCATCGGTTGGGTTATCCGGCTGCGGCGGATAAAAGGCGTACTGGCTGTTGAGATTCATAACGGCTCCTCCAATCGAATTGCTTCTTTGACAGCAAACACTGCGTCACTATAGAATATGGTGTGAGGGAGGAATTGGTGAATATTCTGTGTTGCAATTGCCAAATACTGTGCTATAATACAGAAATATACTTTATGAAAAGGAGGCAAAGGCTCGATATGCCAGGTAAAAACATGACTACTATGAATATGCAACGCCGAGTACTCGTATCTGTCAAAGATTACGGGCTTTTGCTGCTATATTCATCATAATTTTTACGTAAAATTATATGAAATCAAGCGGTTAAGTCTAAGGGAAACCTGAAAGCTCTAACCGCTTTTTAATTTATCCATAAGGGGGATTAATGATGAAAACCATTGATAAGGATGTACTGGCTGCTTATAACTCCGGCATCGAAACGAATAAACTAAAGAGGCTGAAAGCAGGCTTTAAAAATACCGATGTCCGGGGCGTGATCGGCCCCTGCTGGCTTGTGCCGAATCTGGATGAGGCCTGGAAAGATGAGAAGCGACGAGAAAGCATCATGAATATTGTCCGTATGACCGAAAAAGAAGAAGCCATAATGGGCTTATCAACTCATTTATTGGCGATATCCGAAAAACACTGACAGCTAAACATCTCAAGCAGATATAATTGGAAAGGATTAATTATGAATATGACATATACAGATAAAATTACCGTGGAGCAATATAACAGCCTCAGAAATGCCGTTGGATGGAACAAGATACAGGAGGAACTGGCTGAAAAAGGACTTCAAAACAGCGCATACTTAGTTGTATTAGCCGATGGTACTGTCCCTGTTGGTATGGCGAGGGTTATAACGGATTACGGGTACACTGTACTCATTTCCGATGTCGTCGTCCATCCTGATTATCAGGGTAACGGTTATGGCAGAATGATCATGACAAAGGTCATGGATCATATCCATCAACACATCGCACCCGGACAAAAGAAAATGATCAACTTGATGGCAGCGCGGGGCAAAGAAGAATTTTATAAAAAATTCGGGTTTGCCGAGAGGCCGAATGACAATCAGGGTGCGGGTATGTCTCGGTGGATTGCTGTTGAGGCATAGGGCTCAATTTCGACAGAGGCACTCAAAACAACCGGACGGTTTTTATGATGATGTGTTGAGATATGCTGCAATTAAAGAAGAATGGAGGCGGACTAAATGAAGTTCACGCAATATGCATCGGCTGCGGAATTTTCCGGAGAGGTAACAGATATACTCATGAAGCAAGAGATTCAGAATAATCTCTTTTTCTTAAACATTCGAAGCGGAATAGCAAGCGCGGACAATTCAAATATGCTGATGGCGACAGTCAAGGATGATGAGGGCGTTGTCCTGCTCACAGCGCTGCGCACGAAGCCTTTCCCAATGCTGCTATATGAAACCGATAATATCCCGTGTGATGATGCACTGGAGTTCTTCACGGCTTCGCTCGTGGAAAACAATATTGATATTGATGTCATTATGACCGAGAAGAAACTCGCGAAAAAGTTTAGCAACTCTTATGGCAGACGAATCGGCAAGAGGTTTAACAACAACGAGAATCTGGTATTGTATGTACTTGAGAGCATCATGCATATAACAGCTCTTGATGGTACTTTCCGGAAAGCCAACGACGATGACATGTTCTATTTGCCATACTGGATGGCCGATTTTGTCCCAGCCTGCCATCTCGGCGACTATAATTTGAACAGCGGCGTAATGAACACTATAAGAATGGTTGATGATGAGAAGCTTTATATCTGGGAGGATAAGCATCCTGTCGCTGCTGCCGCATGTGTGAGAAAAACCTCGAACTGCGGATTTGTCGGTCAGGTTTATACGCCGCCGCATTTCAGAGGCAGGGGATACAGTACGGCCTGCGTTTCCAGCTTATCGCAGCAACTGTTTGATGATGGCTTTAAGTACTGTGCCTTATATGCCGACTGTGCAAACCCGTATTCAAATAGGGTCTATCAGAAAATCGGGTATAAGGAGTTCTTTTATTACGACAAGTACACGCTTACATAGCAAAATGTTTTATGCCGGATCCTAAGCAGAGCCCCCGCCTCTTGGCGCGGGCTCTGCTTTTATAACTGTTTATTTCATGAGCTCTGCTTTTTTCGCCTTGTACTCTTCATCGCTGATTTCACCTTTTGCATAGCGCTCGTTTAGTATCAGCATGGCCGGATGTGTATCAGGAAACTGGATTCTATGAGAATGCCCGGATATCCTGATGTAGCGCAGAAGCGCGATGATTCCCAGAATGACAAGAATCGCAATGGCGGCCATAATGAGACACATCATCATAAATCCGCCGCCGAAGCCCATCGGGCTGCCGCCAAAATGCATCATAGTTTATTCCCCGATCTCAAATGAAGCATTGCTCTGAGTATTGTACTAATCACTTAGTATCATCAAAATATGTCTAAATATTCTAACTTGTTTTATCTTTATGTGAATGAAATTCGGCAAACAATATAGAATTACTGTCTGCAGATACATGGTATAATGGATAATAAAACAAAACACGGGGTAGATAATGAAAGATAAATCCATGAGTGGTATCCTTCTTGTTTCGGATGTGGACGGCACACTTGTGACGAATAAGGGTGTCATTCCGGAACGCAATATATCGGCAATTGAGCGTTTTGTTGAAAAAGGCGGCCGTTTTGCTTTCGCGACGGGCCGTTCAGTCATGGGGACGCTTAAATTCGCCGCTAAAGTGCCACTAAATGCGCCGTACATCGTTTACAACGGCGGCGGGATATACGACTATCTAACGAAATCGATGCTCTGGAACAAATTCCTGGCGCCGTCATCAGTAGAAATTATCAAAGAGGTCAAAAGGCTTTTTCCAGACGTTGGTATTGAGGTCTATTCCGGCAGCAATGTTTACACAATAAACGAGAATGAGCATACAAAGGCGCATGTCGTTTTCGGCGGACTGGAGGATTATAACAAAACTGTTGAGACGATCCCCGAAAATCTGAATAAAATTCTTCTGTGCTGTGACAGCGAAAGGCTTATTGAAGTTGCCGGACATCTGGCAAAATTCAACCACAGCGGATGTAATTATGTTTTCTCGAGTCCAATCTATTTTGAGATTCTGCCAGACGGCGTATCAAAGGGCGCGGCGGTGGAAATTTTGGCGGACATGATTGGGATAAGCCGAGATAGGATTATGGCCATCGGCGATTATTACAACGATATAGAGCTCATCGAAGCCTCGGCGCTTGGCGCAGTGCCTTCGGAGGCACCGGATGATCTCAAAAAAATAGCCGATGTCATAGCGGGCAAATGTGAGGATGGCGCTGTCGCTGATTTTATTGAGTATATCGAAGCAAAATTTGAGTAATCGCTGGATTAACGAAAATCGAGCGTAAAAAGTGCCGATGTTTTATTATAAACATCGGCGTTTCTACTCTGGTGTTCGACCTACATCAATTTTTTAAAAGCCGTCGGGAGGGCATATGTATCAGACAGCAGCTGGCGGTCAACCCATGTAAAGCATGACGGCTGCTCTTGGCATACAATGTAATAGCAGGTCATGTCCCATTTGATGTGCGTAAAAACATGGCTCCGCTCGGAAGCTCTCAAAAGGGCAGAAGGCTTTGTCTGCCAATCTTC
Organism: uncultured Eubacteriales bacterium; assembly: GCA_942492735.1. Taxonomy (GTDB): domain Bacteria; phylum Bacillota; class Clostridia; order Oscillospirales; family Oscillospiraceae; genus Sporobacter. Next base: position 501,367 of record OW818648.1, on the reverse strand, counting down.
GGCCTGCGCGACCGCGTCTACGTCGCTGAGCCTGCATGGCAAGTTCGGCAGCTCCCAAAGGCCGGCCAGTAAGCCTTTGTTTTCTCTGTGCCGGAGGGCGATTGTGTCACCGCAGGTTAAATGAAACACAGTAAGCTCCTGCTGCTTTTTCGCCTGCTTGGGCTGCTTCACTGGCAGTGACATAACGGTGCCGTTTTTTTGTGCGGTGCATAAATCGACAACCGGACAGCTTTGGCATTTCGGCATCCCGTTCGGCAGACAGACAGTTGCGCCGAGTTCCATGAGGCTCTGCGTCAAATCACCACACCGCGCGATTGGGTATATTTCTTTCAGTGACAACGCTATGCGCTTTTTTACGGGGTCGGTCACTTCATCATAGATTCCGGCAATCCTGGAAATAACGCGGACGACGTTCCCGTCGACGGCTGGAACGGGCTGATTGAAACAGATAGAAGCAATTGCGCCTGCAGTATAGGCACCGACGCCCGGTAAAAGCAAAATTTTCTCATATATATCCGGAAAGTGTCCACCATATTCCTTAACGATCAACCGCGCTGTTTTCAGAAGATTTCGGGCGCGCGAATAGTAGCCAAGGCCTTCCCAGCGCTTGAGTACCTGCTGCTCATCAGCTGCGGCGAGTGTATCGATTGTCGGAAACGTTCTAAGAAAGCGGGTATAGTAAGCCTTCACAACTTCCGCTCCCGTTTGCTGCAGCATGATTTCTGATATCCAGACATGGTAAGGCGCGCAGTCTTCACGCCACGGGAGAGCCCGGGCATGTTCGTCGTACCACGCAAGGAGCCGCTCGGGAAGCATTCGAGGAATATCAACGCCGTTATTATTCAATTCGTTGTTTTTACCGTGTCGCATTTATACCTCAAAGCATTTCGAAAATAAGCATGAGCCAGCGTCATAATATGTTGATTATACTATTGTTTTATAAAAGTATGGATTCAATGCACCCGAACAGTCAGACCGTATCCCTCAAGCTGTGTTTTTCGTGACTGCATCAGCGCGTCGGATGGCGGCTCCGCCACGAAGATCGTTTCGTTTTTCATGAGCCTGTCATGCTTGGAAACGCCCATCTTATGGTATGGGAGCAGCTGAACAATGTCGATGGCGCCCTTGATAGCCGAGAGGAACGCACCGTATTTTTCAAAATGCTCAATAGAATCGTTGAACAACGGAATGACGGGGATGCGAACCCATAACCGGCCGCCCGCTGCGGCGATTTTCCCTGCGTTTTCGAGGATCAGCTCGTTTGGCACACCGATCACCTGACGGTGCACGCTGCTGTCCATATTCTTCAGGTCGTAGAGGAACACATCGGTATAGGGGAGCACGCTTTCAATCACGTCCCACGGCACAAAGCCGGTCGTATCGACGGCGGTATGGATGCCCTGCTCCCTGCAGCGCTTCAGTAGCTCAAGAGTGAATTCCGGCTGGCAAAGGCATTCGCCGCCAGATACTGTCACACCGCCGCCCGACTCTTCATAAAACGGCTTGTCGCGCATAATGCGGCGCATGATTTGATCTGCCGTCTGGTCAGTGCCGCACATATACAGCGCGCCGGCTTTACAGGCCTTGGCGCATGCGCCGCACGCATCGCATTTTGATTTGTCAACCTCCGGGTAGACGAGCTTATCGCCGACGGCTGTTTCTGTTATTGGTCCGCGTATGATCGCGCCTTGCGGGCAGACAGTAAGGCATTTTCCGCAGTCATCACAGCCCAGGCAGCGGATGCTCATCCAATTAAGCTCCGTGGGGAAGTCCTGCGATTCCGGGCTGTGGCACCATGGGCAGCGCAGAGGACAGCCTTTTAAAAAAACCGTCGTCCGTATGCCGGGCCCATCCTGCACGCTGAATCCCTGTATATCATACGTTTTACCGGTCAGTAATTTTTCCATAGAAGCTCCTTATCACTTTTTATAATTCCTCCGGCGTTAAGGCAGAAGCAGCATCACGCCTGATGATCCATTATAACATAAAACGCTGCAGTCTGACCAGCAGCTGCAGCGTCTTGCGATGGTGGAAAAACAGGTGGAAGAAGCAAGTAAAACTCAGATGCCGAGGGAATCCGGAACGGATTTATCGCCGACGCATTTATAGCAGTAATTGCATTTCTTGTTGTGGTCATAGCAGCATTTGCGGTTTGGGCCGTCATACCACATCTCTTTGCCATACATGATGGAGCCAAAGGTGCCCTGCATTAAAGCAGCCTGGAAAAAGACGGGTTTGTCGACGCGCTTAAAGTTTAAGGGACAGTGCGAGGTCTTGGGCGGGATGCGGATAATGGTTGGCTTGGTGATGATATATTTCTCCATTTCCTCGCCCATATAGAATTCGATTTCGGCATCAAAATCGAAAATATTTGGATAGGCGCCCAGAAAAATGAGGTATTCTTCAACATCATGGGTATGCGGCTGCTGCTCCAAATAGACGGGCTTGATGAAAAACTGGAAACCCATGTTGAACTGCGCGCCGGGGATTTGCGACTTGCCTCTGAAATACGCCTGGGGCTTGAGAACAAAATCGGTATCCATCGTCGGGCTTTCCATGTCGGGAGGCGGAGCGCCTTCGTGGAGTTTATCGGGATTGCCTTCATTGGATTCGAAGGGAAACTCGAATACCATGTCGGCATATTTTCTGTCGGTCATTATGACTCCTTTCTGCCGCGTTTGCTGACAAACACGGTATCCAGTGCGGAGCTCTTTTTTATTCGTTATCGTGCAGAGCTCCGCATCGGTCCATTGATTTTACTTGTTTTAGTCGTTCTCGCTGGCGGCCACAACGAAGCAAGCACCGCATATGTTGCAGCGTTTTTTCTCATTATACTTGCAGAAGCGGACGTTATCACCCATATAGTTGTATGTGTGCGACCTGGCAAAGTACGTTTTTTCAAGCTCTGCCGGTGTCCTCTTGTCGTCGGGTGCCTGTGTAATCGTGCCCCATGTGCCGGACAAAAATGCCGCCTGGAATAATACCGGCTTATTCATCTTGCGGAACAGAATCGGACAGTGCCAGACGTTGGCGGGTAATCGCACAACCGTCGGTTTTGTGATGATCTTGCTCTCCATATGATCTGGATCGTCTCCGATGCGCATCTCAATCTCGCAATCGAAATCGAAAATGTTCATCGGGTCGGCGCCCATAAAGAAAATATATTCCTCAGCGCCCTGATGGATATGTGAGTCCTCCATGTCGTTTGGCCCTGTAAAAATCTGATAACCGACATGGTACGTCGCGTCCTCCATATATGTTTCGCCGCGGAAGTAAGCCTGCGGTGACGGACACCAGGCGCCCCATTTCGTCTCTTCCTTCGGCATCGCAAGGACGCACTTGGCCACTTCCGGCGAGAGCGGGGGCTTCTTGACCTTCAGCGTCGTCGCGTCCGAGTAGGGCTTTGATTTGTATTCGGGCGTAATGACACAGTCGGGGGATGCCGGCGCCATCAAAGCGTCGTACGCGCCGGTGTCCGTATAGGATACGACGCCGTCTTCATTGATAACGGTCCACTTGACGTATGAATACGGCCGCTCCGGTACCTCATCAGGGTGTGAGAAGCAATAGCCGCAGTAATTGCATGTCTTATGCGAGTCGAAGACGCAGAGGCCTGTTTCGTCGCCCCCGTAGATGTACTGCCGTTCGCCGTCCTTCCGCTCCACGAACTTGACGAAGCCCGTTTTACCTGAAAGCATCACGGCTTGGAACAGCAAGGGCTTGTCGATCCGCACGAAGTTCAAGGGGCTGTGCCACCAGCCCTTTGGGAGCTTAATAATCGTCGGTTCCGTGATGACGATCTTTTCCATCGTCTCCAGCGTCTCGCCTAGGAAGAAATGCACCTCGGCGTCAAACGACGAAAACACGTCCGGCAGTTTCGCGCCGAAAAACACGAGATATTCGTCCTCTCTGTGGAAGTGCGGCTCGCGCTCGAGCAAAATGGGCGCCTTGAACACCTGAAAGCCGACGTTCATGGCGGCGCCGGGCAGATCCTTTTCACCTCGGAAATATGCCTGCGGCGAATGACACCAGTCGCCCCAGCTCGTTTCCTGAGGTACGAATTCATAAAATAGCTTTTCATACTTTTCCTGCATTGTTTACCATCCTTTATGGCGAATTTGATTATAGCCTGTTTGAAAAAACCGCTCCTCTATAACATACTAACGCTATAGAGGAGCGGTTCGAGTATGTCTCCGCCTCACTTAACGGGAGGCAGAGCGTTGTTTATTTGAAAGCGATGTCCTGGTAGTAGATACTTCCGGCGATCATGTATTCGACTCCGGTGAGATCTGCCGAAATCGCTCTGGTCCCAACCACTTCGGTTAAGGCAAACCACGGATCGACGTCCACCCAGATCTTCAAAGCATCATACAGCTTATTGCCGCGCTCGGTTTTGTCGTACGTACCGATAGCGCCCATACTGACTTCTCCGTATGTGTCGCGGTCGGCCCCGGTCCAGCCCAGTGGAACAAACGTCGGGTACATAGCCAGGATATCGACGGCCAGCATACTCGGGGCAGCCGGACCGAAGAGGGCAATGTCAAAATTGGCGGCGTCCATGATCGTTGGGAAATATGTCGCCTGGTCATAATTCTTGATCTCCGCGGTAACGCCGATATCAAGAAGGTTCGCCTGTATCATTTCCGCCATTGTGTTATAGTTCGCTGAGCCGTTTGTTATAATGCGGACGGTTTTGCCCACGAGACCAGACTGCTCGGCGAGTTCCTTTGCCTTTTCGGGGTTATAGCCGATGGCATATGTATCGTGCATATTGGCATATCGGTCCTCATAGTCCTGATCGTATTGAGAAGCCGGATATGTGGCGACTTTCGACAGGCCTTCGTAAACGATGTCGGCAATTGCCTGACGGTCGATCGCGTGGCTGACTGCCCAGCGGGCTTCCTTTGATTCAAGCGGGCCGCCTGGCAGCAAACTGAACAAGGTGACGTCAGGATAACCGCCGTTGTTAGTGACAACATTATATCCCAGTGTCTTGATATATTCGGCGTCCGTTACCGGGACAATCCCCGCCATATCCACGTCTCCTGTTTCAAGGGCGTTGACGATCTGCGCACTCTCGTTGATGACCTTAAACTCGATGTTGCTGATTTTAGGCGCTCCGCCCCAATAATCAGTGCGCGCCTCAACCGTCAGGTTGCTGTTGACGACGTAGTCTTTCTTCACGTACGGGCCGGTGCCGATGGGGTCGGTTGATAACGCCACATCGTCAAAGGATTCTTTGTCCATAATCAGCATCGAAGCGAAGCCGGGCTCCTGGGAGGCGTTGAACTGTGTGTACCAGAGATCGATCGTAAAATCGCCGGTCACCTTTGTCTTCTCAAAGTCAACGACCTTGACGTTCAGGGAGAATTGCGGATGTTCTTTGCATTTTTCCATTGTAAACATAACGTCCTCGGCTGTGAGGGGGTTGCCGTTTGAGAACTTGACGCCTTCACGGATGGTCAGTGTGTACTGAAGGTCGCTGATCCGGTCAAGTCCCGTCGCAAGGATCCACTTGCGAGAACCGTCGGCATGTGTATCGAACAGCGGCTCATAGAAAGCGTACATCGGCATAATCCAGCCGCCTGTGGAGCCGAGGGGATAGAGCGTTCCGCTGTCTTGCATGGCTGCAATATTTAGCGTCCTGTCGGGGGCTGCAGAGCTGGGTTCTGTGCTTGCGCTGGGTTCACCGGAGACAGGAGCTTCGCTTGTGACAGGAGCCGTGCTTGAGGTGGGGGTGGTGCCCTTACACGCTGTCAGAAGCGACAGCATAAACAGGACGACGAGCATCAGTGCCAACAATTTTTGCGTTTTCTTCATCTTGATTTTACCTCCTCATTATTCATGATTTCCTTATAACACCAACACGAGACAAAATGCCCGGGTGCGCATTCCTCAAGTGTTTGCGGCTGATTGCACGCCTCCGTGGCGTAAGGGCACCGCGCCATGAACCGGCATCCGGGTTTCGGGTTGATGGGCGATGTGATTTCTCCCTGCAGCAGGATTCTCTTTTTCGTTTTGTGGACATTCGGAACCGGAATGGCGGACAGGAGCGCCTTTGTGTACGGGTGCCGCGTATTCTGGAAGAGTTCGTCCGCCGGTGCCATTTCAACCATTTGGCCCAGGTACATGACCATGATGTCGTCTGATATATACTTGACCACAGAAAGGTCGTGGGTGACAAACATATACGCCAAACCGCGCTCTTCCTGCAAATCGAGCATCAAATTAATGATCTGCGCCTGAATGGAGACGTCAAGCGCCGAGACGGGTTCGTCGCAGACGATGAACTTCGGTTTCAGCGAGAGCGCGCGGGCGATACCGATACGCTGCCGCCGTCCGCCGTCCAGCTCGTGCGGGTACGTATTTTCAAACCGGGCGGCAAGACCGACCGTTTCCATCAGCTGCCGTGTTTCCGCGAGCATATCCGCTTTTGACATACCGCCGCGCAGGACGAGCGGTTCCATTATGGCTTCGCTCACCGACATACGCGGGTCCAGCGACGAAAACGGGTCCTGGAAGATGATTTGCATATCTCCGCGCAGGTGGTGCAAATCCTTCTTGCTCGGACACGTGATGTCCCTGCCCTCGAATAACACCTGGCCACCTGTCGCGTCGAGCAAATGCAGGATCGTGCGGCCCAGCGTCGATTTCCCGCAGCCGGACTCGCCCACGACGCCGAGGGTTTTCCCCTCGTTCAGCTTGAAATTGATGCCGTCAACGGCGTGCAGCATCGCACCCCCGCGGGTTTTGAAGTATTTTTTCAGGTCGCGGACCTCTAATAGTGCCGCCGATTGTCCATCATTATCGGTTGCCGCGAAGCGGTGAGAAAGGGGGACACTATTCATGATTCTTCACCCCCGCATAGAAACATTTTGCGAAATGCCCCGGTGTGACCTCGATTTCGACCGGGGTCGACGTGGCGCACATCTCTGTTGCGTCGGGGCAGCGGTCATGAAACCGGCAGCCTGTCGGCAAATTCGTCGGGTCCGGCATCAAACCCTTGATCGGACAAAGTCGCCGCTCTGTAGAATCGAGCTTCGGCAGCGAGCCGAACAAACCCAGCGTATACGGGTGCGCGGTTTGGTCAAAGACGTCCAGGGTGGTGCCGCGCTCAACTATTTCGCCGGCGTATGTAACAGCAACAGTATCACAAAATTCTGCGACGATCCCGAGATCGTGGGTGATCAGTACAACCGAGGTGTTGAGCTTTTCTTTGAGCGACTGCATCATATCAAGCACCTGCGCCTGAATGGTGACGTCCAGTGCGGTCGTCGGCTCATCGGCGAACAGCAGCTCGGGGTTACAGGCCAGCGCCATGGCGATAACAACACGCTGCTTCATCCCGCCGGAAAACTGATGAGGATATTCGCTGAACCGCTCCATTGGGATGCCGACCATTTCAAGCATATCACATGCTCGGCGGTCAGCCTCGCTGCGCGTTATCTTATTGTGCAGCTTGATTGTCTCCGCGATCTGATAGCCGACCGTCTCAATGGGGTTTAAAGCCGTCATCGGGTCCTGAAAAATCATGGCGATTTTGTTTCCGCGGATTTTTTGCATCGCCTTTTCAGAGAGCGCTAAGATATTTTCGCCCTCAACAAATATCTCGCCCGAAACGAGCTTGGCCTGCGCCTTGGGCAGTATGCGCAGGACGCTTTTCGCAATTGTTGTCTTCCCCGCGCCTGTTTCTCCGACAATCCCGATCGTCTCGCCCTTCTTGACCGTCAGATTGACATTGTTGACGGCATAGATCACGGCGTCGTCGGTGTGGTATTCCACCGAGAGATTACGTATTTCAAGTATAGTATCCATCATTATATTACCTCAGTTTTTAAGGCGCGGATCCAGCGCGTCCCGCAGCCCGTCTCCAAGCAGGTTGCAGGCAAGGACGCTGATAATCACACAGATTCCCGGGTACAGCGCATGTGTGGGATATTGCCGCATCGTGTTCCGTGCGTCCGATATCATCGCACCCCATTCGGGGATCGGCGGCTGCGCGCCGAGTCCGATAAAGCTGAGCGCGGAACCCGCCAGGATACACGCGCCGACGCCCATTGTAATTTGGACGATCAGCGGCCCGATGGCGTTGGGTATTATGTGCTTCAAAATGATCACGCGGTTGCTCGCATCAATCGCTCGGGCGGCTTCTATGTATTCTTTCTCGCGCACGGTTAAGACCGACGCCCGCATGATACGCGCGTAACCGGGTACCGTTCCGATGCCCAGCGCAATGATCGCGTTGCGCAGGCTTGGCCCCATAATCGCCGCCAATGAGATGCAAAGCAGAAACATGGGCATCGCCTGATAAATATCGAGGAGTCGCATACTGAGGTTGTCAACCCAGCCGCCGAAATATCCTGAGACTGCGCCCAACGCAATGCCGATCGTCGCAGCGATGGCCACAGCGATGACGCCCATCTGAAGTGACTGGCGCGAACCGTAGATCAGGCGGCTCAGGATGTCGCGCCCGAGCCTGTCGTTACCGAGCAGATGCTGCGCGCTCGGCCCCGCGTTGGCCAGCTTTGCGTTCTGCTGCGAGTATGAATACGGGGCAAGCAGCGGTGCGAATATGGCCACCAAAACAATCACAACGAGGACGACAAGCGCAATAACGGCCAGTTTGTTCTTTTTAAGCTGACGCCAAATATCATACAGCCGCGATTTTTTTCGCTTCTTTTGCATGTTGTCTCGCCCCCTTCCTTTTTCCTTTCCCCACATACTGCGAACGGATCCTTGGATCAACCAGCGCGAATATGATGTCCACCAGTAAGATGATCACCGCGAACATCGCCGATATGATGAGGATACCACTCTGGATAACGGGATAATCCCGGTTGTTAAGCCCCGTCATGATGTACTGCCCGAGGCCGGGAATTGAGTAGATGACCTCGGTGATGAGCGAGCCCCCCAGCGAAGATCCGAATATGCCACCGATGACCATGATGACCGGGATCATGGCATTTTTAAGCGAGTGGCGATAAATCACCTTGCCCTCGGCAAGCCCTTTCGCTCTTGCGGTCGTAATATAATCCTGCCGCAGGACCTCAAGCAGGTCAGATCGCATTTGTCGAGCGATGATTGCGGTAAGGCCAAGCGCCATGGCGAGACTTGGCAATATCCAGCCTAGCCAGGACTTAACACCGGAAATCGGCAGCCACCCCAGCTCGACACCGAAAAATCGTATGAGCAGCAGCGCAAACCAGAAGCTCGGCATGGATACGGCAATCAAAGAGAAAAAGATGGCGGCGTTGTCTTTCCACGAATGCTGATGTGTCGCCGCGAAAACACCGACTGGTATTCCGATAAGCACCGACAATACCGTACCGAGTGCGACGAGTGTCAGCGTATACGGAAAGCGCTCCAGCATTTCGGCGGCCACAGGCCGTTTTGTCATGAGAGAAGTGCCGAAATCTCCGTGCAGCACGTCCCAGAGGAAACGCCCGTACCGTACCGGAAACGGGTCGTTCAGCCCCAATTCCTCCCGGAGCGCATCTACCTGCTCTTGCGTTGACTGTGCGCCAAGCATCATTTTTGCGGGATCTCCGGGGGTAATGTCAATTAAGATCAGCACAACGAGAGAGATACCCAACAGAACGGGTATCAGCATCAGCAGCCGCTTGGCTATGTATCTTGCCATTATGCACCTTCCTCTGTTCAGAATTCAAAGTGACGAATTTATTGTATCTCGTCTAAATTTTCAATCCCTTAGGTTTCAATTTTATAGAACCTGCGGTAGGCCTACAATGTTCAACGTATCTATAAAAGGCGTTGTAATTTTGGATTCCGACTGTATAACATATACAAGAGAATAGGGGACATCCCGGCTCTATCTGTTAAAAATAGCCTGTGGATGTCCCCGTATTCTAAAATAAGTGTAAAAAGGTGTGCAGTTAATAGGGTTTATTCATTTCCGGGATTTTCTGTCGGCGGCGGTAATATATTGAGAGGATAGTCTTCCATCATCATGGAATAACAGAATCTCAGATAAGCCCACATGCTTTCGTCATGGATATCGACATCAAGCAGATGCGTGATCTTTTCAAGACGGTATAGCAGTGTATTACGATGAATGAACAGCGCCCTGGACGTATTACCAAGGTGCCACTTGTTGATAAGCAGGTGATAAAGCGTGATATAGTATTCCGTACCTTGTGTCGCATCCGACTCAATCAGTTTAAACAGCGACGGTATCACCCAGTCGCGCCACCGCAGGTGTACTTTCATTTCAAAGGAAAGCCCTGCAAGCGCACAGTCCTTAAAAGCATGGACTTTACCGCCCAGATTCTTAGCGTATGTAATGGCGTATCCTGCTTGATTGAAATAGGACACAATATTCTCCAAGCCTTTGAAGGTGTAGCTAAAGCCGCAATGATAATCATTGACGCTGATGAGGCGGACAATGCTGTCAAGCAGCTTCGACTGATTGTTCAGCTCCCGCGCGACGACGATGATGGAATCCTTATAAGGGAATACGACATCGCCGCCGGACAGCTCGCTGATACTGTCGGTCAGCCAGTAAAAAAGCAGCTGATCATAAGCCGTTGTGGAAGGGGAAATCTTATACAAAACGAGCGTGTCAGTCTCAGCCCATTTCAGCATCCAGCAAAACGACTGGATTGTTCCCTTCGGGATGTTATGGCCGTCCAGAATTTCAACCAGCCACGAATACATAGAATATTTCTCTGTATTTTTTTCCTGTGATGCCTGCAGCATCGCATTGTACAAATCGCCGACATGCCGCGCCAGCTGCAGTATCGCCGGGCTCACGACTTTTTTGTTGTAATAAAGATAAAAGTGACCCCACACCTTACCGCCGAGATAACAATTGGTCCGGATCTGGTAATCGAACTTCATACCAAGCCAGGTCGGGAAAATTGCCGGGTCTATATCATCGGAAAAATTCACAGGCAAAGTGATGGTCTTCCACCGCTCCAGGAATTGAAAGGGCATCGTGAGGAGCGTTTTCATATCATCCCATTCCTCATATGTCTGCTCTTTGGTATATTGCTGCGTTATGGCATATATATGCAGGTTTTTATTGCCGAAGAACATTGCGCATTGGAATATCTCGTGCGCGACATCGAGTACGGCCTGATAAGGATTCGTGAGATCATGACGAGCCTCGCGCAGCTTTTCATCCCAAACGCGGTACTTGTCGAAAGCGCATACAATACAATTGATGATTTCTGCGATATCCGTACTGTCTATGAAAATCAAGTCACAGCGGTGAACAAGAATGACTTTGTTTTTATCGTTGCCATAAAAATCATCCGAATGACCGATGAATACATGTTTGGACGAAATGGTATCCGCCTGTGAGAACAAGCGGAAGCCTTCGATCGTGGCTGTCCCGTTCTGAATTTCACTCTTTGGATTAAAGGCTGCCAACTCGTCCAACAGCATCCACATGCTCAGGTTCATTTCATCGCCCCCATCATCCTTCGTGCCTGTCAAACACGCATAAAACAACGATATTCTACCATGTTTTCATAACCGTTGCAATCATATTCAAAGCATGATCCCGGAGTATCCTGAAGGAAAATGCCTAAAAGTTTTTATTAGGTATCTAGCGACGGAACACACTTTGTGCTACAATGATTTTACAAAAACGCTGTAAAGGAGAATGACGATGTTTGAGTTTTCACCCGTATCCGACCGCATCCGACGTATCCGGGAAAAGAAGGATGTATTCACCGGCGGCAAGTATATGACCATCAATTCCGAGCGCACAAAGATATACACAGATTACTGCAGAGCGCATGATAATGAATATCCCGTCTTAAAGCGGGCAGGCGCGCTGTATTCCTGGTGCGCCACGCGGCAGACGAATATTTTCGACGACGATATCTTCGTCGGGACACCTGGACCGGACGCGCAGTCACTGAGCCCCTACGTCGAGTGGACCTGCGACTGGATTCCCGGTGTCGTGGGCGATGATGACGAAATTTTTAAAAAGGCTTTTCAATCCTCCGATTCCATATATATGAGCGACGCGCAGCGCGAACACTTCCGCGAGGCGTATGACTACTGGCAGGATAAAACGCTTGCAAAAATGGTGGAGGGCGCGATGACGCCCGATTTCTGGGATGCGTTCGGCAACGGCTGCATCTTAAACGGCATGAATATCGGTACGCGCGTGATGACCAACGTGTCCGGAATGCCACAGGGCCACTATGTCGCCAATTTTGATAAAGTTGTCAATGTGGGCTTCGCCGAGGTCCGGCGCGAGGTACTAGAGAAGCTGGAGGCTCAAAAGGGTAAGGTTTTCGGCGATCAGGCCAAGTCGCATGTTTTCTATCATGCCGTCCTGCGAATCTGCGACGGCGCGATTCTGCTGGCAAAACGGTACGCCATGGCGTGCATCCAAAAAGCAAAAACCACCGAAGGACCGCGGAAGCTTGAACTCCTCCGTATGGCCGACTCGTTGGATTGGATCATGGAAAAACCCGCCCGAACCTATTGGGAAGGCCTGCAGGCCATTCTCCTGTATGAACTGATGCTCGTCACCGACGCGCAGCAGCACGGCCAATCCATGGGCCGCGTGGATAAGTACGTCGGGCATCTGCTGCAAAAGGAGCTTGACGAGGGTACAATCACTGAAGCGCAGGCACAGGAGTATTCCGACGCGTTTATTCTTCGCATCTACGATATTATTTCGCTGCCAGGGTTCTTTCTGAACAACAAGCGCATCATCGAGCTCAACGCCAAAGGGCAGAATCTCTTTTCCTCCCTCTATGACGGCATGACAGCCACCGCCGGCATCGCCATCACATTAGGCGGTACGAAGCTTGATGGAACTGACGATACAACGGCCGCCACGGCCTACCTGCTCGAGACGTACGGCAGAATGCACCTGCCAGACCCCACCGTCGCGCTGCGCGTCAATAAGAATACACCAGATCATATTTGGCGGCTGGCCATCGAGTCCAGCAAGGTCTGCGGTGGTATCCCACAGCTCCAGAATGATGAAATTATTATGGCGTCCCTTCAGGATACAGGCATGTCCAAAGAAGACGCCTATAATTATAGCATCGTCGGCTGCGTGGAGCCGGCCGGCACCGGCAATGAATGGCCCGCCTGCGGCATGACCGGTCGCGAATCCATCTGGAACATGATGGACGTCATCCAGCTTGTCATTAACGGCGGTGTCAATCCCAGGTCTGGTAAAACGGCCATACCCTGCAAGAAGCTCTACGAGTATGAGAGCTTTGAAGAGGTCAAGGAAGCCTTCGCCGCTGAGATGAAGTTTGTTCTGGACTGGACGGTGTCCTACGCCAACCTCTTTGAAATGGTTTACTCCCAATACTTCCCCTGCATCGTCGCCTCCTCCATGACGGAGGGCTGCCTGAATAAAGGCAAGGACGTCACCGAGGGCGGCGCCAAATACAACCGCACCGGCTGCACCGCCTGCGGCACCGCCAATGTGGGCGACAGCCTGATGACGATTAAGAAGCTCTGCTTTGACGACAAGACAGTATCAACCAGGGCGCTTTACGACGCGCTGCAGGCGAACTGGGAGGGCTATGAGGACCTTCATCAGACAATCATCAACGACGTGCCCCATTACGGCAACGACAATGACGATGTCGACGAACTCGCTGCCTGGGCGCTCGGCTTATTCGCCGATATCATGTCCAAGGAAGAAGGCCCGCGCGGAAAATTCTCCGGCGGAACCTTCACCATGACAGCCCACATCTACATGGGCGCAATGCTCAGTGCGACGCCGGACGGCAGAAAATCCGGAGAGCCGATTGCCGACGCCATTTCTTCCCGTCAGGGCTTTGATAAAAACGGCCCAACCGCCTACCTCAGGAGCGCCGCCAAGCTGCCGCACCGCGCCCTCTCCAACGGCGACCAGTTGAACATCAAGTTCACGCCGTCGTCTGTTGAAGGAGACGAAGGCGCACTCAAGCTTCGCCAGCTCATCAGCGCCTATTTTAAGCTGGGCGGTATGCAGGTGCAGTTCAACGTCGTCAGCACAAAAGCACTGCGTGAGGCTCAAAAGAATCCCGACAGCTATAAAAACCTCGTCGTCCGTATCGCCGGCTTCTCCACCTACTTTGTCACCCTCAACCAAAACACACAGGACGACTTTATCAAGAGATCGGAACTGGCGCTATAAACGGACAAGAAAATAAACACCGATACCCCGGCGCCAGTTGGGGTATCGGTGTTTTTACGGCGGGCGATAATAAATCGCCCGCCGTATTTGTTAGGTTGTATGATTTTTTTACAGTGGCAGCACCGTTTTACCGAACTCGTTGTTGACGACCTGCGCCATGCTGTTATAGATGGCCGAAGCGCCGCAAACGAGACCCACCCAGCCCGCAATCGTCTTGACGACGGCTGAGCCTGTGAAGTCACCGGCTGCCAGGAGGAAAAACAGCACTGTCAGGGATAAAAAGACGACCTGGGTCGCGCGGTTGTGCTTGAGTGTGCCGATGTACATAAAAAGTGTAAAGACGCCCCAGACCACCAGGTAAAAGCCCATACTGACAGCATCCGCCGCAGCGACGCTGCCGAACGGGTTCATCACAATGAGAATCAGCGACCACCAAAAACAGCCGTAAGCGGTGAAAGCCGTTGCCCCGAAGGTGTTGCCTTTATTAAACTCCATAATCCCGGCAATAATTTGCGCAAGTCCCCCGAGCGCAAAGCCCATAGCGATAATCACGCCGGACATCGGGATAAAGCCCGCGTTGTGCAGATTGAGCAGCACCGTCGTCATCCCAAAGCCCAATAGACCCAAAGGTGCCGGATTAGCGATCGATGAAACATGTTTTTCTGTAGCCATAATTACTCTATACCCTCTTTGATTTTATTCGAAAGGTATAATACCATGACCAGGAGCGGAATTCAATGATGTAAATAGCAATACGGCGAAAATAATAACCGCCTCAGCAGCGGAGGCGGTCAGTTATATATCAATCGGCTTAATCGCATTCCATTATGAATCCTCCTAATTGATGCCCAAAATTTATGCTTATCTTAGACGTATCGGGACGAAATTATACAATTTCCCATGTGATTTCATATCTCGAAAGCAGTTTCGGATGCTTTATCTCCCATTCATAGTATGTCTGGGCGTTGAGATGGTTGCCAAATTTCATGGAGTAGAGCGGTATGATCTTAAAAGAATTTTTCTTGTCGCCAAAAATGTTGTATACCGACGCATTGACGTTTTTAAGCCGGATACCGGGGTTTGCGACGACCCGTAAAAGCGACTTTAAGGTCGGTCTTTTTACAGTAATGATGAGCCGTCGTTCCATGGTGTTATGCTCATTGCTCAACAGGTAGGTGACGTCGAACTCCTGCCTTTTAAGAACTCTGAGATATTCGTTAAAATTTATCAGAAGCGTCCCTTTGTTTGATATATTGCCCAAAACATCTTTGTTGACAGTCACATCGCCGTCAATTTTCTTGAGTGAAACACTTTTGATTTCCGAACCAGTCCAATTATAATCGTAAGCGGCCTGATTCACACTTTTTGACAAAGGGATGATATTCAACGTTTTTGTGAACTCAAGATTCGCCTTGTCGATATAACATATAGTATGCTGATTCAAGCCGAAAATATAATCCCATGACAAATGCGGCATCAATCTAAATCTTAGAATTATGTAGAAAATTATGATAATGACGACTAAAACTAAAAGGAAGTAAGGCAAAATCAACTGCCACTTTTCAACTGAAATGGCGACCTGACTCGAGCTTTTTATACTTTGAACGATGGGAATCGACGCGGCACCGATCACCACAATACCAACCAGGAATTTGAATCCGTTGATGATGAGGTTTTCAATGAGCTTTTTTACAATAAAGAGAAGCCATCTTTTCATCCAAACACCTCCGTGACAAGCTTATTTCTATTCTATTCACGGAGTGCCGGATTTTTGCATAAACAAAAAAATCCCCCAATATATACAAAAAAACTATCCGCCAGGTGAGCTTGCTGTTGTAGATATGCTTTTTACAGTAGTTTTCGGCCAATAAGAGAAGACCGCTGCATCATTTTTGCGATGCGGCGGTCTCGTTATGAAGAGCCTGGCGAGACATAACTGCTGTATGAGGTGTTTATAGCCCCACAGCTGTCCCTTGAGATAGAAGTGACTTATTGCGCGGTGAAGACTCCGACCGCTTGACTGTCTGTCCACACGGTTCCGGCCAACTCATCGGGCGATGCGACCTCAAAATCGATCAGCGAGGTTTGTCCGGGATCTATAACCCAGGATTTGCCCATTAGGTAGAAGCCGCCATAGTAATATGTAACAAGGCAGAGCTCTTTACTTGGTGTGACATCGGGATTCGTATCTGTCGGAGAGAAGCTGCACAGAGCTTCATATGTCCCGTCTCTGGCCTGCTGGATGACGATGTCTAGTCCAATCGTCGTTTCATCGGAACCGGTAATGATCCCCTCATAGGTTCCGACAAGATCGTCAAAAGTTTCTGCGCGCTCGACCGCGATTTTGCCGATGACGGACCCGTCGGTGTAACTGACGTTATCGCCCTGCAGGACATCTCCATCTAGTGTAAGCCTATAATAGGTCATGTTGGTCTCATCAGAATCTTTGCTCAGTTCTTTAATACTATAGTATCCATCTTGATAGGTAACATCGCAGGAATACGTGGCACTATTCATGTCGGCGTATTTCGCTATTGCATAGGTAGTCTCTGTGGCGATGTAGGTTCCGTCTGTTCCTTCTGAAATGTCAAACGTCACCCCTTTTTCAGAGTTTTCGTTAGCTTCGAACACACCAACATATTTACCGACGATCAGATCAAGTGGGTTGTCGGGCGAGGGAGACTCAGCCTCGATAAAATCAGAATCAGGGTCTGCTGGGGATACTTTTGAAGCACTGCAGCCTGTCAATACGAAAGAGCTCAGTGCAAGTACGATAAAAAACGCTACAAATTTTTTCAATAGCCCACATCCTTTTCAATAATTTACTATGGTGTCCTGAATATGTCAACAGTTTTCATTTTCGTCCGACCTGCTTATATAAGCAGAACGCGAACGAAATAAGACCAAGACATCGAACGCCCCGGCCTGTTGGCCGGGGCGTCGCTGCATTATATACAATCAGAACACATTAAGCGTATGTGTCAATTTCTTCGCCCTTTGTCATTTCCGTTGCCTTTTCCGCGCCGCTTTCAGTTGCTTCCTCGCTTGCGGCTATGCTTGGCTTGGCGGCTTGCGTGTTCTTTACCGGGGTCATCTGCGTGGTGTTGTATAATTGCTGTGTTGTGCTGTTGCTGATTGATCCGATCAAGTTAAGCACCCCCTAAAATTCTATGGCTTAATATAAAAGATCCAGCTCTGATATTACAGTGATATCATCACATAATTCTCGGAAAAATGGGCCACCACAGTTTTTATATTGAGGACTATCGTCCCGCCTCGCGGAGCATGCACCAAATATCGAGGCCGTGTGCCGGAATTGTGGCTGTATGTATGAGGTTGAAGCCGAAGCGTTCATAATAGGCAACGTTTTTGGGCTCGTGGGTTTCAAGATAGACGGGCTTGTCTTCGGCGTCGGCCTTATCGAGCAGTAATTTCAGTAAAGCGGTGCCGAGGCCTTTCTTCTGCGCCTTTGGGTCGGCGACGAGGCCCCAGAGATAATAGTGGTCTCGCCCAGCCAATAGGCGTTCCTGCGTGTCGGCGACGAATTTCTCGCAATCATCGCTTTTTTTATAATTGCTGAGGCCCATAACGAGAGGGACAGGCAGAAAACCGCAGCGGATATACTCATTCTGCGTCAGTCGTGTATGTCCCGGCGGGAGGATGAACATGACGCCGTCTAAATCGGGTGTGACGAAGACCTCGCCGTAGCGCAAGGCACAGACCAGCGTCTTTTCCATATACCACGGCAAGCCCCTCGCGCGTCTTTCTCGGTCGGGGAAATAGTAGGTGAGCATCGGGTAATCGAAGAAGGCTGACGCCACGACCGAGGCGGCTTTTTTTTTCATTTTGGGCTCAAGCTTAATGATCTCCATTGCTGCTCCTGTCAATACATCTCGTCCTTTTTGACCTGATTGATAAGTTCTTGCCCGTTCCTGAGCCGGACGATGTTATCAATCAGCACCTGCGTCACCCGGCGTTCGGAATTGTTGGACGGCCCGGCGTTATGGGGCGCGACGAACACATTCTCCATTGCCCACAGCGGGCTCTCCTTGGGCAGCGGCTCGGTGTGAAACACATCCAAGAATGCGCCAGCAATCTTTTTTTCCTGCAGCGCATAGATCAGCGCCGCTTCATCAACCGTGTCGCCGCGCGAGATGTTAATGAAGACAGCAAACTTTTTCATGCAGGCGAATTCCTCTGCGCCCATCAGGTGAAATGTATCGGGTGTCAGCGGTGTGATCAGCACAACATAATCGGCGAGACGGAGCGCTTCATGCAGCCGCGAAAGACTCCAGATTTCGTCAAAATAAAGAAGAGGTGCGGGATGGCGCTTGATGCCGATGACATTCATATCAAAAGCCTTTGCCTTTTTGCCGATCTCGCTGCCAATGGCACCGGCACCAATAATGCAGACGGTCTGGCCTTCAAGGTCGTCGCCGGCAAATATGGACTGCCAGTGCGCCTGCGCTTGATTTTTAATAAACGTCGGGAAATGGTGCGAAAAGGCGAGCATGCCGCCCAGGACAAATTCGGCCATCGTCACGGCGTGCGCGCCCTTTGTGTTGCAGACGGCGATGTTCCGGTCGTGGAGCGCTGGCAGCGGGAGCTTTTCCATCCCTGCGCTGATGCTCAAAACGAGTCTTAGTTTTTTGCTGACAGAAAGCAGTTCGTGGTCTAGCTGTAAACCGCCGCCGCCCAGCAGGATGACGATTTCCGCCTCGGGCAGCGCGCGCAGTGCCGATTCTTTTGTCCGGCATTCCGTTATTTTCTCTCCAAGTACTTTTTCTATGGCCGCGATATACGGCGTGTCCCAGACTAAAAGCGAAACAATCATGAAAGCTCCTCAATCAAGTATTTTCAATTATTATATAGCGGACATCAATCACACACAAGATGTCTGTATATTCAATTGATAAATAGCAAAGCATGCAGTATGATAAACTTAAATATACATTTATTTCGAACGATAAGGGGATGAATCATGAAAGCAACAATATATCTTGTCTCGACCGCTGACAGGAGCGGCGGCGTCAAGCGCTGCCTGACCAATCTGGGGCCTTTGAATTATGACAGTAAAAAGGTCTTCATTAAGCCGAACTTCAATACTGCCGACATCACGCCCGGCTCGACGCATAACGACACGCTTGAAGCGCTCATTATCGGGCTCAAGACGACGAACCCCAAGTCCATCACCCTCGGCGAGCGGAGCGGTCCGGCGAACGCCGCCGACGTGTTCCGGCAGAAGAAAATACCCGAGCTCTGCGATAAATACGGCGTCAAGCTCGTCAATTTCGAAGAGCTGAAGCCGGAAGACTGGGTCACTTTCAACAGGGAAGGCCTTCACTGGCCGGGCGGCTTTGAGATCCCCAAGCTGGTAACGGAAGCTGACGTTATCGTCGCAACCTGCTGCCTCAAAACACACGGCTTCGGCGGCGTTTTCAGCGGCGCGCTGAAGCTCGGCATCGGCTTCACCCCGAAGGACTTCCAGAAGCTGCACTGCAACGACATCCGGCAAATGATCGCCGAGGTTAATCTGGCCTATACGCCGGACTTTATTCTGATGGATGGTATCGATGTGTTTACCGACGGCGGCCCGATGGAAGGCAAACGCGCCACAGCCAACGTCATGCTTGCCGGAAGAGACAGGATCGCCATTGACGCCGTGGGTCTCGCCGTACTGAAGCATGTCGGCGCGAATAGCGCCATCATGGACACACCGATCTTTAAGCAGGAGCAGATCGAAAGGGCCGTCGCGCTCGGACTCGGCGTCACCGCCCCTGATGAGATCGACATCGTCACCGACGACCCGGATAGTGAAGCCGTTGCTGAGAAAATAAGGGCGATATTGAAAGCTGAAATGTAGGGGCGGATTCCATATCCGCCCTTCTCCAGCAACGCGTAACCAGGAATGGGCGGCATTGTCTCGTGTTGCGAGCCATTCGGAATCCGCACCTACGGACAATTATACCTGTTAACCGGTGTGCTACAAATAAGTGCGTTGCTTTTACTGGCAGCGCGCTTATTTTTTATAGCGCAATCTGCCGCCGAAAAGCCCCGTGAGCAAATTATATATGTCTTTATCGTGACGCCCCTGATGCGTGAATTTGAGCGTTTCACTGCTGGCGAGCGAGAGATGCAGCTTGCCTTCGTGGTCATAGCTTGATTCGTCGTCGCTGGTGGTATAACCGTTGACATAGTCAAACAAAGTGATCATCCCGTAGTTGATGGCCTTGTTGGTCATGTCCTCGGCGAGAATGGCCTCCGTCGTCATAGAGTAATACCGTTTGTAGAAATCGCCCCAAAACCGCATCTGCGCGCCGGTGCGCTTTATCATACCCAGATTCTGCGCCTTCATTGATTCCATGAGCCGCGCGGTCTCAAATTTCTGCAGATTTGTGGTCAAATGCGCCAGCACTAGCCAGTTCCGCTTGAACACAACATGGCAGACCACCGCGTTAGCCAGCGACAGCTTATGCGTCACCTTCAAAACAAGCAGCGTTTCCTCTGCGCTCGGTACCGGACTGAATACCGGCTGCGGCTGCTGATATGCGGCCTGTTGTGGCGGGTATGTATCCTGTGCCGGCGTTATAAAAGCCGTCTGCTGAAAACCCGGTACCTGCTGCGCGCCGACCCGGCTGCCGCAGCCCGAACAAAAAGCCGCATTTGCCACAACCTGTTTTCCGCACGTACTGCAAAACATTAAGAACGCCTCCTGTTAAAGATTGATATATTTATTGTAGGGCAAGGGCTCTGCTCTTGCCGACTCTAGTGTCTCGCCGAAGTAATATGGTGAAACGGCGCTTTGCGCGCGTAACCACCCCGTCCGGCTTCGCATTGCATTGTAAAACAAAGGCATTTCACCCCTCCGAAGCGACGTTCCGTCGCATGGAGGGAATTTTAGTATGAGGGCTTGGTGACACTGAAAAGCTTACCCATCCCTGTTATAAGCCCAACCCGAGTTCCTTTGCCCGCTGCGGGAACTCGGAATTCTCAATATCTGCCCGAACACCCATCCCCTGCGCCAGCAGAACCCCGCGGTCCTCCCAGTGCAAATGCCTCAGGATCGCCTTATAATGCGCCGTCAAGGCGTCCATCGCCCACGGCTGCATGGAATTGCAGGTGGCCAGGAGCACCGCGCTCCTCGCCGGGTTTGTCAGCTCTCTGTTAAAAGCATAGAACCGGTCGACAACGCACTTCAGCTGCGCCGTCATGTCCCAAAAATAAAGCGGTGTCACAAAAACAACCAATTCCGCCTCCAAAAGCGGCCCATAAACCTCTGTCATATCATCCTTTTGCACGCACACTCCGTTATGGTCCCAGCAAAATCCGCACCCCAAGCACCCGCCGACCTTTTTAAAAGCCGTGTCAAACCGCGCAACCTGATGTCCCTTTTCCAAAGCACCTTCCACAAACTTATCCGCCAGCAGCGCCGATGTCCCGTCCTTATGCGGACTTCCTGTGAGCACTAAAATTTTCATGATTAGCCCTCCTTAACGACGTTTTTGTTATCAATATAGCATATTTGGAATGCAATTTCCAACCATTGAAAATAGTCCAATTAAACTGAATATTCCCGTAATACGATGGCCGTCTGCCCACCCGCGCACATGATTTTGTGTATGAATGCACCCTGTCTTTTTCGCAGACTCTAAATTAGTAAAATAATTGTACCAATTATACTAAAAATATGTTATACTATTTTTAGTATAATAATATGAATACGAACCAAAGAATGCGTTTGATTTAAAGAAAAAATGAATTATAGAAAAGGAGCGACCAATTATGAAAAGTTCAAAGGGTAAAGCTGAAATTAAGAAGGATAAAGTCATGGGCGAAATTAAGGAGGTTGTCGGAAAAGTTACCGGCAACCAACAGCTGGAATTGGATGGTAAACTTCAGTCCTTAAAATCTGATCTCAAGGGGAAAACAAACATTAAGGACAAGGTGGACGACATAAAAGAAAGCATCGCGGAAAAAATCAATGACGCAATGGATAAGGGCAAGAAAAAATAGCAGCATTAGAAATACCGCCGTATACACAGCTGCTCATAACGATAATGAAGGAGAACCATCAATATGTGGACAATTATCATTATAATTTTCATTCTTTGGCTGCTCGGCGCCTTTGGCGGGAGAGTCTTCCCGCGCTTCCCCGCAACCGGCAATTGGATCCATATTCTAATCGTCCTCGCAATAATTCTCATTGTTTTGAAATTGCTTCATGTAATCTAGTTTCATTAAGAAGTATATTACATATTAAAACCGCCTGCAGGAAGATGAAAATCCCTCTGCAGGCAGTTTTATGTCATTATCTATCAGCATTTCCACTTTAGTCTATACTTTTTCGCAATTTCCTTCAAAGTCCCGATCGCAGTGCCGCCGATTACGGCGACGTTCCGAAATCCTTCCCACCAGAATACATTTTTTATGTAGATGAGGGCTGTGATTACTAGAGACAAAGGGAGTGTCACCGTCACGCTTTCTTTCAAATAGGATAATACGGTCATCCATATAATGTGAAGGGGTGTAATTATGCTTGATCCTGAAATTGAATATTCTCATGAAGACCGTCGACTGTCTGTTGATAACGGCAGGCATCTGACGAAAGCTGTCAATATACCGATAGAACTCTATAAATCTACCATAGGGGAATACTTTATCGGATATGCCGATAACTTAACCTTAGGAAACGGTAAAAGTGCTTGGGCGCGGCTTTATAATCCGAAAAATTCAGGTGTCAATCTCCATGTGAATGTCTGGACGGTGACGGATATATCGTCCTCTCCATTCCGTGCGCAGTTCTGGTTCAATGCAATACCGCCCGGGACGCCGACCGAGCTCACGGTTGGCACCCCCTCGAATACCGCCCTCCGCCCGAAGCCAAAGCCCAAAATCCGCCTACAGCAAGCGTCGGATGTCTCAGGCGAACCAACCGGCGGCGTTAAAGCCTTTGTCCGGCGAGGCCAGCCTGAAGTCACCCTCGTCGAAACCGAAAACGGCAAGCTCATATTCCCGCCCGGTGGGTCTTTCCTCGTCTTTGTAACGCTAGAAGAGAACACAAAGGCCGCTGCAGGAGGTCGCGTCGCTTTTGGATGGTGGGAGGAACCAATAGGGTATTGTTATTGAGTACGACCGCAAGTATTTCAAACAAATAGCAAATCGGGCTTAATCCACAGCGATGGCCGTCCTTTCGGGCGGCCATCGCGTTACTAGAATCCTTTATTATCTTTTCGCAATTTCCTTCAAAGCCCCAATCACCGTATCCCCAATCACGGCGACATCTTCTGCGGTGAACGACAGGGGGGTGTTGTCGGAGAAGAGCCATTGGGATTGGGGGGGGAACTCGTCGTCGCCAGACCAGAGGAGGAGGCGGACGGTGAGGTGGGGGAGGAAGGGGAGGTCGTAGGAGATGTCGGCTTTGGTGTAGGGGGTGCCGCCGAGGGCTTGGCAGGCTTTTGCGAAGGCGTCGCGCTTGGCGCCGAAGCCGAAGGCGAGCCGTTTGATGCAGCGGCCTTGAAAGTTTTTGTCGTATACCTCGCCCCAGGGGAGCTCGCGGTAGGGGACGAAATTGCCGGTTGGGTCGGCGCGGACGCCTTCGATGAGATAGCGGATCATGAGAATCTGCGCTTCGCCGTCAAATAGCGCGGCGGGGCAGGTCTCCGCCTGTGGTTTGAGTGAGAATTCAGGCCATGACGCGAAGAGGGTGAAGCCGAGAACGGTGAGTGAAAACCGATTCAGTTCATTGTCAAACGGGACGCCGGTCCTGAGGGAAATCTCCGAAGCGTCGAGGGCTTGATACCGCTGCTGATAAATGGCGAGCGGGACGCCGATTTGCTGATTGCTTTTTTTTGTCTCTTCCATTAGTCTACTCCTGATGATGGGAACAAAGTGGCATCGGTGTGCGGCAAAAAGCTCGCGGCGATGAAGGAATCCATATAGCCGGGTTCCGTGCTCAGCTCCACATAAGTCATGCTCTTGGAGATTTCAAAGAGCTTTTTGGCGGCATCCTCCGACGACAGCATGGCGTACGCGCCGGCGAGGGAGGAGTTGCCGATATAGCTGTATTTCTCGAGCGGGAGATCGGGGAACATGCCGATGCGGATGGCGTTTTTGATGTTGATACCGCTGCCGATACCGCCCGCGACGGCGACCTGCTCGATATTTTCCGGCGTAAAGCCAAGTGACGAGACGATCGTCATAATCGCTGAGAAAATCGCGCCTTTGGCACGGATGAAGTTGTCGATATCCACCTCGTTGATGGAGACCTGGCGGCCGCTGGCGGATTCATCGGGGAAGGCCAGAACATAGCTGCCGATATCAAACTCGTCGTGCTTGATGCGCCTGCCCTCCCGGGCGAATTTGCCTCTGCCGTCTATTATGCCTGTTCTGAACAGCTCGGCGATCAAATCGATAATGCCGGAGCCGCAGAGGCCGACGGGACGGATTTTGCCGATGACCTTCAGCTTGGGGTCCATCGTGTCTCTGTCAATTGTGACGGCGTCAATAGCGCCGTGGGTGGCACGCATGCCGCAGCTGATGTCGCCGCCCTCAAAGGCGGGACCTGCCGAGCACGCGCAGGCCATCAGAAATTCGTTGTTGCCGAAGACGATTTCGCCGTTGGTGCCGAGGTCGATGAGCATGGAGAATTTCGGTGTGTTCCAAATCATGCAGGCCAACGCCCCGGCTGTAATATCGCCGCCGACGTAGCTGCCGATGTTGGGGGCGAGGCTGAGCTTCGCCGCCGGTGCGAGCTCAATACGTAGCGCGCGGGTATGAATCGGACGGACATCGAAAAAAGCAGGAATATAAGGCTCTGTGCGCAGAAAATCCGCGTTGATGCCGAGGAGCAGATGGTTCATTGTCGTATTAGATGCGACAGTCATATGGAAGATGCTTTTTTTTCGGATACCCGCATCCGCGCACATGACATCAATAAGCGGGAGCAGTGTTTCACCGATGATCGCTTTCTGCAGCTTGGCGATGCCGCCCGTTTTCTGCTGCTCGACAATGCGGTTGATAACATCCGCGCCGTATCGAATCTGTCCGTTGCCGGCACTGGCCTTCGACAGGATTTTACCGGTATCCAAATCAACGAGCACACCGGAAACCGTTGTCGTGCCGATATCAATTGCCAGCCCGCAGACAGGCGAGGTGCCGGTGTTCGTCATCAGGTCGAGGATTTCCATTGTGCCCTCAAACAGTTCTCCGACGCACCGGAGCTCGAAATTGTTGTCACGCATGAGATCTGGAAGTTTTTTAAGGATATAATACGGGACGACGACGTTGCTCGCGCCGGTGACCTCGCAGACGGCGCGTGAAAAGCGCTCGTTGTCCGGCATAGTGTCCGATAGCGTCGGCTCGGCCATGTTGACGGAAAAGGACCGGACATAGGCGTTCTGCTTGAGCCCGACAGACCGCAGATTCTCCTGCAGCTCGTTGAAAATTCGGATCTCCTCGGGCGAGGATAGATCTGATGTTTTCATCCGGCTTTTATATGCTGAGGCGATGTCCGGCACCATGACCTTGACGTCACTGATCACAGAGCAGCCGCAGGCGAGCCGCCAGCCCTCGATAAACTCCGCGTCATCGAGGTGCAGAGACTTTTTGCTCTTCAGGTCACCGCTCATGAGCTGAACCCTGCATTTTCCGCAGGAGCCGTTGCCGGAGCAGGGCGCGTCAATGACGACGTTGGCTTTTCTGGCTAAATCCAATAGATTTTCGCCCGGAGCGGCGAAGATTGTGACATCTCCGCCGCCCTCAAACTGGAATATTACTTTATTCATTGCTAACCCCTATTCCGCCGCAAAGCGGCGGCACATTTAAAAGAAAATCGATGGTTTTATGCGGATTGCTGTTCAATCCGCTTTAGAAAATGGCCGCCACCGTATATGGCGTCAAGCCGTCAGAGACAGCTTTATCGATCTGTTAGCTTTATAATATTGCCGGCATCTTAAGTGCCGGGTGTCCCTTCTGCGTTAAGAAATCCAGAACGGCGTCTGATTCTGTCGCGATCGTCTCATCGCAGACCATATCCGCAAAATTGTCGATGCCGTACAGATCCTTGGCCGCCTTGTTGAGCCGTGCGGCGACGTCGTCCTTCAGTTCTTTCGGCATCCACACGATGCGCTCTATACCGCCCTCGGCAGCGGCGAACTTCTTGGAGGAGATGAAGTGACGGCCGTGGCCCATGAAGCCCGGTGTCTGCACGCCGCCGCCCGTCATAGAGGCCAGCTCGCCGAACGTCATGCCTGTTGGGGTGAGGCCGGCGTATTCGCGGTTGGCGACGATGACGCCGTTTGCTTCCGGCATGATGCCGCAGATGCACTCAAAGCAGCCGCAGCTGGTCATCGGGTCTTCCATGATGGAGTAGAGCGTGACCTTCTCGATTGCGCCGTGGGTCGCGGCGCCGACAATCTTGTTGACCTCGGTATAGGAGCCGGTGCGCGCGTCAAGGCAGCCGATTTTGGCGATCGGTTGGTTCGGACCGCTCGGCGTGAGCTCTTTTGTCGCCTTGGCGTCGAGCCAGGAGACGGCACCACAGAGGCCGAGGCGCTCAGGGGTGATGACGCAGGCGTGGGATGGGGCAAACGACTGACAGAGTGTGCAGGTATAGAACGTGTCAACGCTCTCGTCCGTCATGGAGATCAGGCGATCATCGCGGGCGCTATAGCGCGGCGTGCCCTCTTCCTTCAGAAGCTTTTCGACCATGGCTTTGTCGGTCACCAGGGTGACCTGGCATTTATCAACGACGCTGCCGAATTCGTCCATCACCTCGTGATAGATGACCTCCGCGAGGTCCTTTAAACGCAGGCCCTTGGTGTAGGCGTCCTTGCTGATACGCACGCGGATCAGGTTGCGCTGACCGGTGTGCATCACGCCCTCGACATAGTTGCACCAGTGATGGATCTTGCGCTCAATGACGGGCTCGAAATCAACCTGCATTTTAGCGCCGGACACTTCAACGAACGTGGCAAGCGGCAGCTCGACGGGGGCATTCCCATCGATATCGGGGCCGATGACGGTCAGCTTGTGGTCTTCAATCTCATTTGCTTTGCGCATGACGACGAGCTCGCAGGTTGGATTGCTGCCGGAATAGAACTCGGCGTGCATATCGCTCTTGCGAATGATTTCGCCTTCAAAGGCGGAGGCAAAGCCCATGCAGATGTCGATATTCTTTACTTTGACTTTAATATTGCGGAGCTCGAGTGATGTCTTGACCGTGTCCACATGGTTCGTAACGGAGACAAGCGCGCCGGGTACCTGATTTGGCCCGAGGTCGACGTCGACGATGACAGGGAAGCCGAGCGCGATGGCACCGGCACCTGCGGAGACAACGACTTCATTCAAAGCGCCGAAGGTGTTGACGAACGCGGGGACGCGTTCTTTTGTGTACTTGAGGAGGCCGCCGAGGTCGCCCGGCGTGACGGCGCCGAAGATGAGCGCGGCGCGAATGGCGACGGTGACGACATGGATGACGGCCGTCACGTCATGTCCGAGCGGGACGACACGGTAATCCAGACCCATTTTAACGCCGCCTTGAGCAGCCTGGTCAATAACGTCACCGATGAGGAAGGTGAGGAGGCCCTTTGTCTGATATTCTTTCAAAACCATCGCGAGCTGCGTGACATCATCGGCCTTTCCGAGGACAACGGCGACGCCGGGGATATCACCCGTGACAAGCGGCACACCGAGCGAGCGGATGACGGGGTCGGGCACGAAGCCGATGCCGCCTTCGTTTTCGTAGGGTTTAGCACCATCGACGAATTTGAGACCTTCGAGAATTTCAGCGCCGACGGCTGTGGCGAGGCCTGCGTTCAGAGCGTCTCCGAGGTCCTCTTTATTGCTGATGAGGCTCTTGAGAACGCCGACACAAGCAGGCAGATCGCCGAGCTTTGTGACCTTGACACCTGTGGCGGCGTAAATCGTCGGGAAAAAGTAGGCTGTGTCCGGAAAAGCCACCTTGCAGTCGGCACCGTGTTTGGCGATCGCATCATTGACCGCGCCCTCCGTCAGCCCGGCGACGGCGTTTGATCCTGCATAGATCAGGTCTGTTAGTACGCTCATTCTGCTAATACCTCCTATTTTTTATTGTATTGATTGGCTATATTGTGTCATCCTGAACGCAGTGAAGGATCTCCAGGTAATCTCGAATGTTGCGTCGGTATTGATTTATCTGGAGATTCTTCGCAGGCTCAGAATGACAGGATGCAGGTACTATTTAACAATGGCAGCGTTATTTAAAGCTCCAGCTTCTGAAGGATCTCTCTCAAGGCTGTTTTAACCGGACTCGTATCCGGGACGCTGGAGCTCGGTTTGCCGTCGGCGTCGTATTTATATACGGTATCATCCTGCGGTATCACGCCGAGCAGATCAAGCTTCTGCTTCGCAATCTCTTCGAGAACGCCGCTGTCCAGAACACCACCCGGCGCTCTGTTGACAATGAGTTTTGCAAGGCCGGGTTTGAGCTTGAGTTCCTCGACCATGACGGCGACGCGGCCGGCGGCCTGGATGCCGCGACGTGACGCATCGCTGACCATCAGCAGGATATCAATGTTGGGCAGAACGCCGCGGCTGATGTGCTCAAGGCCTGCCTCATTATCCACGACGATATAGCGATAACCACCCTTGTACTTGTCTAGCTGTGTTTTTAGTATACCGTTGACATAGCAGTAGCAGCCGGCACCCTGCGTGCGTCCCATGACGAGCATATCGTAATCGTCTTCCTCGACGAGGGCTTCGTTGAACATGTATTCCGTATATTCCTGTTTTGTCATGTTGGTCGGGAGCTGCTCTTCTACAGCGTCCTTATACTGCATTTTTTCGCGGATGTCGCCGAGCGTCGTGACGATATCAACGCCGAGCACTTCGTTTAAATTGGAATTTGGATCGGCATCAACGGCCAGAATCGGCCCTTTTTTATTCTTGCTGAGGTAATCGACGATCATACCGCAGAGTGTCGTTTTACCTGTGCCGCCCTTACCGGCGACCGCTATTGTAATGGGCTTCATGTATTGCCTCCGTTATTTTGTTCTGTTTTGTAATGGGTGGGTGTCAGACGCTTGTATCAATAATGACTTTTCCGTTGACAAGATCGGCTAAAACGAGTTTACCCACGATGCGCGTGTCTCTCTCAAGCAGATCGGTAAAAATAATACCGTCGCCGTCAAAGGCAATTTTTTGTATATTATTCAGAAGCATGTGTTCGGACGATCCGTCTTTTTCAAAAACTTTCGATAAGCACATAACGTTCTCCTTCTACTTCAGCGCCGCCAGGATGACTTCGAGGCGCATGTTGGCTTGGTCATAGTCTTGGATAGCAAGGCGGATTTCCTGCGCTTCTTTTGTCAGCTGCAGATGCTCCAGGCTGTGGGCGAGTCCGTCGAGTTCTTCCTCATGATGCGCGTTGTGATGGAGCGTATATTGAAGGAAGGCGGCAACCTCTTCTTTGCTCTTGAGCAGATTTTCGTGGCCATCGGTTGTTTCGTGGTCATTGCCGCCGTGATGATGTGCGGTGCTGCTGCCATGGTCGTGGGTATGGGCGTGTCCGTGCTCGTGATCATGATGATGGTCATCATGATGATGTTCATGTTGATGCATGTATAATTCCTCCGTATTCAAAATTAGTCAGGGTGCTTTTATGAACCGATTATTCATAAAAATATGCAATTATTGAAGTTAAAGTACCTAAATTTCAAACTGATTACCTTTATATAATTATAAATAATTATAAGTCCAAATCTTTTTGTGTGTCAACAAATATCGCACATTATGATACATTCATGCCAAAATGTGAAATGCATTCCCAAAAAGCAATGTGGTATGAAGTTGGCGTTACGCGGTACGGGGGACGCCCTCAGTCACCGGCGGGTGACAGCTCCCTCAGGAGGGAGCCTTAAGTGGACGGTGGGCGATTCGTGAATTGACGCTACGCAAGGACTGCAGTTGCGTATTCTGCGGTCATTATGCTCCGTTCGTACTTGACTATTCAGGCGGTTCATTTATACTACTTAATAAGATAAAAAATAAGCGGAGGATCTATGAAGAAACGATATGAAGTGATTTGGGAGATCTTCAACAAATGCAGCGGCAATCAAATGCGTGATGTCTATTTTGAGGAAGTCGAGACAGATGATCCGGCAGTCTATGTCGCGGAAAGATTTCAGGGTTATCTAATCACCCCCGAGCAGAATACACCTTCTGGCGAGCTGATTTTCGAGTTGGAGGCCGACGGGCTGCGGCAAAGAATCTCGCTGACAGAAATATAGCGGAGTGAGCTTATGGATAAGGATTTGGGATTGCTGCTCGTCGACAGTATGCGTGACCTCGACGAACTGCTGGTACTGCAGTATTCGGTTGAAATGGCGGCGAATGGGCGCTCCTCTTATGAAATATTTGAGATACTGCTCGAAGGGATCAAAGAGGTCGACGCGCTCTATGAGTCCGGTCAATATTTCATCGCCGATCTGATCATGGCCGGCCATATCATGAAAAGCGTCATGACGAAGGTTCTGGTTTTTAAGGGTTTTGAGGAATTTACCTCCTTTGGCAAGGTGATTATTGCGACGGTTAAAGACGATATACATGAGCTTGGGAAAAACGTTATTACCGATGTCCTCCGGCATAACGGCTTTGAGGTTGTAGACCTCGGCGTAGATGTCGCTTCGGAAAGTATCGTCGACGCCGTCAGAGAATATGCCCCAAACATCCTCATTCTCAGCGGAACTCTGTCTTCTTCCCCCAGAAGAATGGCGGAGAGCATCTCCGCGCTGGAGCATTTCGGTCTGCGCGGGAGCATACAAATCCTCGTCGGCGGCGCCTGCGTCACGGCACAATCGGCAAAAGGAATGGGCGCTGACGCCTACAGCTCAAATATCAAAGAATGCCTGAAAACCTGCCATGAATTTATGGCTCTGGCAGTAAATTCATTTGGGGAGAATTGAAATGACTGAGCCACTGTATTTACAGATCTCAGGACGTCTGCGTCAGAGCATCATATCAGGTGAATACAGGCCGGAGGATATGCTGCCTTCCGAGAATGAGCTTGCGGCACGGTATAGCACAAGCCGTGTCACGGTGCGCAAGAGCCTCGGTGTTCTTGAGAACGAGGGGCTTATCAAACCATGGCATGGGAAAGGCTATTTTGTCCTAGCACCTAAGTATACAACATTTACACTATATTTCGGTGACAATATGACAGAAGGCCGATTCAGATTCCAGGAGGTCAATATCATCCGCCCGTCAAAAGACATCGCCGAGAAGCTGCAGCTCAAGAAACACCAGATGGCCATCGTCACGCGGCGTCTACTCGAGCGCGACGGGAAGCAGCTCGCCTTCGACGAGAAGTTTGTCCCTTATGAGCGCGGTGTGCCAAGCATTGAATTTGAACTCCATTTCGCCGAATTTCCGGACATGTTTGAAGAGCGGTTTGCGCCGATGTCGCTGCATACCGAGATGGCAATCGGGATGGAAACAGCACCCGACCATGTCTGCCAGGCACTCAGTCTGGATACTTTAACACCGCTTATGGTCGTTAGCCGACTGATAAGGGCCAAGGATGACCAGCCGATCGGATACGGCAAACAATTTCTAACGGCGGAATTCGGAAAGCTGACGGCTAAATCGGGATACTACATACAGGAAAAACTCTAATGAGTCGTTACATATGTTTGTGACATTATGACACGCGGCTGCAAAATTAATTTTTACGCCGATTTTTTTGCGATTTTACAAAGCGTCTCCTGCAAATTAATACAGATATATCAGGTTGTACAGCCTCGGGAAGCGCGGTTGTGCAACCTATCGTTTTTTGAATCGCAAAAGATACTTTTTATTGGTTTTTGCAGCGTTAATCCGCCTGCTGAGAACCCGGTGAGGATGATTTTGTAGAATCTTTATAGTTTTTATACGAATCAACTTTTATCGACAAAACGCTCGTTAAATATTTGACAATCAGCGTCTGGGTTGCTACAATTCAGCTTGGAGCAACATGTAAATACAAGTTGTACCGTCTTTAAGAGTTATTTCAAAGGAGAATTGTAGCGATATGGATATGAAAAACTTCACGACATTAGAGCAAATGGAAGCCGAATCAGCCAGATACAAAGAATGTGCTGTCTGCGCCGGCGCCGAAACATGGGAAGACCGGAAGAAAGCCCAGACACCATCATGTAAGTTTGGTGAAGACGGCATTTGCTGCCGCATCTGTTCCATGGGACCCTGCCGCATCACGCCCAAAGCCCCGCGCGGTATCTGCGGCGCGGATGCCCACGCAATCGCAGGCCGCAACTACCTGCGCATGGTCGCCGGCGGCGCCGCGGCGCATTCCGACCACGGCCGCGAAATCTGCCACACCCTTCATTCCACGAAGCATGACGGACATTATCAGATCAAGGATACATCCAAGCTCCTCAGACTCGCGAAGGAGTGGGATATCCCCTATGAGGGCAGGGACATTTACGAAGTCGCCCACGAAGTCGCGCTCACAGGTATGATGGAATACGGCAAGCCCTTCGGCACACAGAAATTCCTGTCACGCGCCCCGCAAGAGCGCCAGAAGCTGTGGGATGATCTCGGCATCGCCCCGCGCGCCATTGACCGCGAGGTCACAACCGCCATGCACATGACCACCATGGGCAACACCGCCGACGCAGAAGCGCTTGTCATACAGAGTCTCAGGACCGGTATGGCTGACGGCTGGGGCGGCTCCATGATGGGTACCGAAATGTCAGACATCCTGTTTGGCACGCCAATGCCGAAGGATACAGAGGCTGACCTCGGCGTCCTGGAAAAAGACATGGTCAACATCATTGTCCACGGTCATGATCCTGCTATGTCCGAAATGATCGTCGTTGCCGCAGAAGACAAAGACCTTCTCGATTACGCCAGAAGCAAGGGCGCTAAGGGCATCAACATTGCTGGTCTCTGCTGTACGGCCAACGAAGTCACCATGCGTCACGGCGTCCGGATGGCCGGTAACTTCCTCATGCAAGAACAAGCACTCCTCACGGGCATCGTCGAGATGATCACCGTTGACGTGCAGTGCATCTTCCCGGCAATCGGCCCCTTGGCTGAATGCTTTCACACCAAGTTCATCACAACATCACCGATTGCCCGCATCCCTGGCTCAACCTATGTTGAGTTCCACCCGGAGTCAGCCCGTGAGCAAGGCCGCGATCTCGTGAAGATGGCCATTGACGCTTTTGAAAAGCGCGATGAGGCAAAGATCTGTGTGCCGAAACACAAGCAGCCCGCCAGAGTCGGCTACTCCTGCGAAGCCATTATTAAAGAGCTCAACGGCGTAACAAACAGCCATGTCGATGAGAGAAATACATACAAGCCTTTGATCGACTGCATCAAGGCCGGTGTCATCCGCGGCGCTGTCGCGATTGTCGGCTGCAACAACCCCAAGGTGCGTCCCGACCGTTCACACATTGAAATCATGAAGAAGCTCATTGCCAACGATATCGTCGTTGTCACCACAGGCTGCGCCGCTCAGGCTGCCGCCAAGGCCGGTCTTCTCGGCATGGAGGCCAAGGAGCTCTGCGGCGCCGGTATGAAACGCGTCTGCGAGCTCGTCGGCATCCCACCGATCCTGCACATGGGCTCCTGCGTTGACATCAGCCGCATGATGCTCCTGGCCACCGGCATCGCCAATGACTGGGGAATCGATATCCCGCAGGTTCCCGTTGTCGGCTGCGCACCGGAATGGATGAGTGAAAAAGCTGTCTCCATCGCCAACTATGTCGTTTCCACCGGTATCGATACATATCTCGGCATCGAGCCGCAGGTGAAGGGCTCATCACAGATGATGGAGCTCATCACAGAAGGCACAAGAAAGATAACTGGCGCCGGATATATCATCAACACCGACCCCGATATCCTTGTCCAAGCGATGATCGACGGTATCGAAGCCAAACGCGCCGCACTCGGTATCTAAGAGTACAAAATATGTCATTCTGAGGAGCCTGCGACGAAGAATCTATCCAGCAGGACGAAGGAAAGATCCCTCGCAGGCTCGGGATGACATACAATAACTTTTACTATGTATAAAAAAATCTTTTTTTCAAACGCTTTTATAAAAAGCGGAATGGAAGACAAAATATGAAAATCGCAATTACGGGAAAAGGCGGCGTCGGTAAGACGACTTTTGCCGCGATCCTGGCGAGGATCTACGCCGATGAAGGGCGCAAGGTGCTTGCCGCCGACGTTGATCCAGACGCAAATCTCGGCATGGCGCTGGGCTTCACACTGTCGGAGCTTGAGGGCATCACGCCCATCACGAAAATGCGTGAGCTGATTGCAGAACGCACAGGCGCGAGTGCAGAAACCTTTGGGAAGTTCTTTAAGATAAACCCGAAGGTGGATGACATCCCCGATATGATGGCCAAAGAAAAAAACGGCGTCAAGCTTCTTATCATGGGGACCATCGAGACAGGCGGAAGCGGCTGTGTATGCCCGGAGCACGTTTTGCTCAAGCAAGTGATTTCGCACCTTATTATCCGGCGAGAAGATGTGGTGATCATGGATATGGAAGCGGGGCTCGAACATCTCGGACGCGGCACCTCCAGTATCATGGATCAGTTCATCGTCGTGATAGAACCCGGTGAGCGCAGCATACAGACATATCATAAGGTCGTACAGCTGGCGTCTGATCTGGGCATTAAAAAGGTTCGTGTCGTCGCCAACAAGGTGAGAAACAGTGACGACGAGGAGTTTATCAAGGCCAGGATACCTGAAGCAAGTCTCTTAGGCTTTGTCCATTATGAAACAGGAATTGCGGAGGCGGACCGCGCCGGACGTTCTCCGTATGAATACAGCGAAAAAACGGTTGCGGAAATCAGGGCGATAAAAGCCCGCATCGATCAAGATCTGGCGTGATAAATCATACATGATGAATCAGGCGCGATGAATCTTGCGAGATTATGAACAATTATTGGAGGTAATCAAATTGAGACTGTTTGACAGAGCATTCACAGGTTCGAGCGAGATGTTTGCACTCGCCGAAACTGCCATGAACAAAACATATGACAAATTGGGCGCCGCTGCACCGGTTGCTTTTGGCAGCACGGCGTATCATCTGGCGTGCATCTACGCCTATCTCGGCCTGAAGGTCACAACGATTGGCGAGCTGAAGGCGGCGATGGAGCCGATCAAAGCCTTGCTGACAAGAAACTACCGCTTGAATGACGTATTCACGTCGGGCATCGCGACAGTCCTGGCTGCTGAAGTGATCGAAGCCTGCAAGTACGCCGAAAACCCCGCACCTTATGAAGAAAAATACCATGGCCATATGACCGATGCCGAAGTGCGCGAGCTGGGCGTTCCCCTCGTCACCCAGGACATCCCGGGCTTTGTCGTCATCATTGACGAAGCACCGTCAGACGCGCAGGCGCTGGCGCTCATCAAGGGCTATCAGTCGAAGGGCATATTTGTCTTCTTATTAAAGAGCGCCATTGATCAGGCCATTCGCTGCGGCATCAAGATGGGCTTCCCTGTCCGTATCGTCCCCGTCGGCCCGGACATCAACTGCGTCTCTCACATCATCTCCGTCGTTGTCCGCGCCGCGATGATTTTCGGTGCTGTACAGCCCGGCGATTATGCCGGCATGAACAAATATTCCTTCGAGCGCATTTTCGCGTTCGTCAACGCCTTCGCTCCTGTGGAGAATATCACCGTTGGCTGCGGCGCCGGTGCTATCGCGATGGGCTTCCCGGTCATCACAAACGACACAGTCGATGTCGACGTGGTGCCCAAGAGCCTGATCATCCAAGAAAACATCGAGGATATGATCGAGACCTCGCTCGAAGCCCGCGACATCAAAATAAAGGTTTCAAATATTGATATTCCGATCGCCTGCTCCTCTGCTTTCGAGGGCGAGATTATCCGCAAGGCCGATATGTACTGCGAAGCCGACGGCTCGCGCAAGGACTGCTTCGAGCTCGTCCGCACGAAAGAGCTGCACGAGATCGAAGACCACAAGATTGAACTCATCGGCGAAGATCTCGATGTGATGGAAGTCGGGAGCAAGATCAACCTGGCTATTATTGTCGACATTGCCGGCAAAACCATGCAGTCCGATTTCGAGCCTGTTTTCGAGCGCAAAATACATAACTATGTAAACTGCCTCGAAGGCGTGATGCACACCGGACAGCGCGACCTGATCCGTATCCGTGTCAGCAAAACGACCTTTGAAAGCGGCTTCAGAGTTAAGCATTTTGGCGAGCTGCTGTATGCCAAGATGAAAAATGATTTCTCGGCTGTTATTGATAAATGTCAGATTACCCTTGTGACAGACCCTGCGCTTCTTCCCGGACTGCGCAAAGAGGCCAACGCTATATACGACAAACGCGACGACCGTCTGCGTTCACTAACCGATGAGAGCGTCGGCTGCTTCTACACCTGCACGCTCTGTCAGTCCTTCTCACCGTCGCATGTCTGCATCGTCACACCCGAGCGTCTCGGTCTCTGCGGCGCCGTTTCATGGCTGGATGCGAAATCCACTAATGAGCTGCAGCCGAACGGCCCCTGCCAGGTTGTCACGAAGGCGAAGATTATCGACGAGGCAAAAGGCTCTTATGTTGATGTCAACGAAGCTGTCAATCAGTATTCCCACGGTGCGTTAGATAAGGTCACGCTCTACTCCATCATGGAAGACCCGATGACAAGCTGCGGCTGCTTCGAATGCATATGCGGCATTGAGCCTTGTTCCAACGGCGTTATCATTGTCAACCGCGAATATGTCGGTTCAACGCCTCTTGGCATGACCTTTGCCGAGCTCGCGTCCATGACGGGCGGCGGCGTACAGACCCCGGGCTTCATGGGCCACGGACGTCACTTCATCGCGTCGAAGAAGTTTATGAAGGCCGAAGGCGGTATCGCCCGCATCGTTTGGATGCCGAAGGCGCTCAAGGACATGGTCAGCGAGAAGCTCAACGCCACAGCGAAAGAGCTGTATGGCATCGAAAACTTCTGCGATCGGATCGCCGATGAGACAATTTCAGAGGATCCCGACACATTAATCGCATTTTTAGGTGAAAAAGGTCATCCGGCACTTGAGATGGAACCGATAATGTAATATAATTAATCCCGCGAATTGTATTCTGCGAATTTATGACGCATGTGCCGTTTCCGACGGCACATGCGAAAATTCTGAGGTCAAGCGCAAAGCGCGCTCATGGCAAAACATCATCGCAAGTAAGCTGCAATGATGTTATAAGTGCACAATTGTTATTTTGAGGAGGCAGTGAGAAATGCCATTCACAGCAAAGCCGCGTAAATTTAACGCGTCAATTAATGAAACCCCTTTAGGGACCGGTCAAAATGCTATAGCCCTTGGCGGGCAAAACGTTCTCCCGCTCTATTTCTTCGACAATCCTGCAAAGAATGCGCCTGCTGTCGGCGTGGAAATCACGGATACGGGTTTTGACTTCACAGGACTTCCCGCCCTCGCAGCGTACTACGACGGCGCGGATACAGTCGCCCAGAGAGCAAAGAAGGCCTCGGAAATGGAAGGCGCGAGCTTTGTCTGCCTGCGCTTTGAAGGCGCCGACCCCGGCGGGCTAAACCGTTCGACGGCTGATTGCGTTGCCATTGTGAAAGATGTTTTAAACGCCATCGACAAGCCGCTTGTGATAGCAGGCTGCAAGAACGTCGAAAAGGATGCCGAACTCTTTTCTGCTGCCGCCGATGCGTGCCAGGGAAAAAACGTCCTGTTCCTCTCGGCGCGTGAAGAAAATTATAAGACGGTCGGCGCGTCCGTCGGCCTGGCGTATGGCCAGAAGGTCGGTGCTGAGAGCTCTGTTGACATCAACCTGGCCAAGCAGCTCAACGTCCTGATGACACAGCTCGGCGTGCCTGCCCAGAGCATCGCGATGAACCTTGGCTCCGCTGCGGCGGGCTACGGCTTTGAGTATGTGTCCTCCACAATGGACCGCGTCAAATCGGCGGCACTCGAGCAGAACGACACAATGCTGCAGATGCCTGTTGTGACGCCTATCTCTACGGAGACCTGGTCGGTTAAGGAATCGATCATGCCCGAAGACGACATGCCCGAATGGGGAAGCCAGGAGGAGCGCGGTATCCAGATGGAGACAGTCACCGCTTCCGCGTGTCTGGCCTCCGGTTCCGACGCTGTCATCCTGCGTCATCCCACATCCGTCAAAACGATAGCGGCGCTCGTTGCCGCTCTCCTGTAAATAGGGGAGGAAATTATAATGGCACTTAAAGGACTCGATATTTTTAAGCTGACCCCGAAAACGAACTGCAAGGACTGCGGCAATCCAACCTGTATGGCTTTTGCCATGAAGGTCGGGACAGGCGCCGTGTCCATCGATAAATGCCCGCACATGTCAGCGGACGCGTTAGCAAAGCTCTCCGAGGCGACGGAGCCCCCCATGAAAACAATTTCGGTTGGCGCGCATAAGCTCGGCGGCGAAACTGTTTTACTCCGCCACGAGAAAACACTTGTCAACAAAAACCTTTTTGCGCTCTATCTCTGCGCCGACATGGACGACAAGGATATCGACGCGAAAATCGCCGAGGCGACAAAGGTCGATTACGAGCGCATCAGCGAGCGTATGTATGTTGAAACCATCTTTGTCAACGTCTCCGAAACGCAGACACTTGACCGCGGCATTGCCGTCGCGAAAAAGGCCGCTGCCACAGGCAGAGATCTCATCATCCGCTGCACAAAGCCGGAGCTCGCGAAAGAAATTGTGAGCACCGTCAGCGTGAAGGTGCTCATCGGCGCAAACAGCGCGAACTGTGACGCGATGAACGCCATAGCAACCGAAAAAGGTCTTGTACTGGGCGTTTCCGGCAAAGACCTCAGCGAGCTTCACGACACGATTGAAAAGCTTGAGGCAGCCGGCAATAAGAACCTGATCATCAATATCGGCGGCAGCTCTATTAAGGACGCTTTTGCATCTGCTGTCCAGATCCGCCGCGCAGCGCTGAAAGACGATGACCGTGCCTTTGGCTATCCTGCGCTCGTCAATCTCGAACGTTTGGCTCCCGGCGACTATACGATGCAGGCGGCGCTCGCGTCCGTGTTTACGCTGCGTTACGGTTCCATCATCGTGATGGGCCGCATGACGTATGCCGACGCGCTTCCGCTTTACGGCCTCAGGCAGAATATCTTCACCGACCCGCAGAAGCCGATGAAAGTCGAGCCGGGCATTTATAAGCTCAACGGCGCAAACGAAGACTCTGTCTGCGCTATAACCGTCGACTTCGCGCTGACCTACTTCGTCGTCTCCGGCGAAATAGAGCGCTCCGGCGTACCGGTCAACCTCCTTATCACAGACGCTGGCGGATATTCCGTTCTGACGTCCTGGGCTGCCGGTAAGTTCTCGGCCGGCTCTATTGCCAAGTTCATTCAGGAAAATGACATTGAGTCAAAAATCAAGAGCCGCACGCTCATCATCCCCGGCAAGGTCGCCGTCCTAAAGGGCGAGATTGAAAACAAGCTGCCGGGTTGGAAGATTGTCGTCGGAACGAACGAAGCCATCCAGCTTGTCCGTTTCCTGAAAGATTACAAATAACCAAAAATTTTAATTCCCCCGCGACCGGCACGCGTTGCTGCTGCACCGCGGGGGAATACCAATGACTTTTATTATTAGGAGGTCGTCTTATGGCCAGATTTATAACAATCGGCGAGAGGATCCACTGCATCTCGCCCTCCATCCGTGAAGCGATGGATACAAGAAATCCCGAACCCATCTTAAAGCGTGCCAAGGAGCAAATTGACGCGGGCGCAACATACCTCGACGTCAATATCGGCCCTGCGGAATCCACCGGTGAAGAGCTTATGAAGTGGGCTGTCAAGCTCATTCAAGCGAATTTCGATAACCATCCGCTTTGCCTCGACACCGCTAATAAAAAGGCGATTGAAGCCGGTATTTCCGTCTACAACCGTTCCAAGGGCAAGCCCATCATCAATTCCGCCGACGCCGGCGACCGTATAGAAAACATCGACCTCGCCGCTGCCAACGATGCCATCTGCTTTGCGCTCTGCTCCAAAGCCGGCATTTCCAAGGACAATGACGAGCGTATGGCCTGCTGCCAGGAGATGCTCGAGCGTGGCATGAACCTCGGCATGGACCCCGCCGACCTCTGGTTTGACCCCCTGTTCCTTGTCATCAAGGGCATGCAGGACAAGCAGCTGGAAGTCCTCGAGTTCGTCAAGATGTGCTCCGACATGGGCCTCAACACAACAGGCGGACTATCGAATGTCTCCAACGGCATGCCGAAGCATATCCGCCCCATTATGGATTCCGCTATGGTCGCCATGGGCATGATGAACGGCTTAACCTCCGCCATCGTCAACCCCTGCGACATCCGCCTGATGGAAACCATCAAATCCTGCGACATCATAAGAGGTGACAACCTCTATGCGGACAGCTACCTCGAAGTGTAAAAGCAAGTCCAAATGCTCATATAAAAAATAAGCAACGGAAGTCTTTCGACTTCCGTTGCTTTATTTAAGAGAGGAGTGGGAGGTGATTATTATAAAAAGGTTTATATCATTGGTAACCTTGTGATTATGATCTTATCAGAGATATATGAATAAAAAAACAAAAAGATGTTACTAAATTGTTAATATTGAAATTAATTTGTAACTAATAAAACGGTGATATGTTTAGGTGCGCACGTTGCGCGTCCGTTTTGTTGGCGTTACGCGGCGCAGGGCGGGCGATTAATAATCGCCCCTACAAAAGACCGCAGTATTGGTGTGGGCGCGCCCTGCCGCAATTTATTTCATTAGTATTTCTATGGCCTTGTTGAGCTCGTCGATTGTATCGGTGTCGCCGGTTTCGACGGCGTCGACGATGCAGTGGTCGATGTGGTCTTTCAGGATGATCTTACAGGTGCTGTTGATCGCTGAACGGACGGCGGCCAGCTGGATGAGGACCTCGGAGCAGTCGCGCCCGTCTTCAACCATGCGTTTGACGGCGGAGAGATGCCCGACACATTTTGAAAGCCGGTTCAATACCGCCTTTGAGTTCTTGTGGGTATGTGTGTGTGTATGATGCCCGGCGGACAAGTCGTCGTTATGGCTGTGCGTATGATCAGCTTCGTGGTCGTGGTCATGCGCGATGCCTGCGCTATGATCATGGTGGTGTCTTTTCTCGTTTTCGAAGGATGCATTCAGCATGTGCGTTACCCCCGCCTTCAGTAGGTTTATCATCTTTTGATTTGCTTTTATTATACAACGCCGAAAAGAAGGCAGTCAACCTGTATGGCTAATCTGAATTATATAAGCTGCCATCTAGGTGTAACGCGGTACTGGGGGAAATCCTCAGTCACCTGCCAAGCCTTTGCTTCGCAAAGGCTTGGACAGCTCCTTTCCATGGCGATCAATAATCGCCTTTGGAGCCTTTTTGGTTGGCGGTGACGTCGCTCTACTATGATACGCACACTGTCGATTAGGAAATAACGGAGTTAACCTATGAGCCCAAAATTTATAGTATAATCATATCATTTATTTGTAAAAATGAAGAAAATAGATGCAAATAACCCCCATGGGAGCTTGCGCGATATATACAATATTGGTAATCTGAATTCAGATAATATGAACATAGGTTCATGATGATTTGCGTTAAAAGGATGATGAGTTGTGCATATACCTGATAACTACTTAAGCCCGTTAACCTGCGTTGTTTTAGCGGCGGCGGCAGTCCCTGTCATTGCTGTTTCTATAAAAAAAGTCAAAGAAGAAGTGACCAATGCCAAGATGCCGCTGCTCGGTATTGGCGCGGCGTTTTCATTTTTGACAATGATGTTCAACGTGCCGCTGCCGGGCGGAACGACAGGTCATGCTGTCGGAGGGACACTGATTGCGGTGCTGCTCGGGCCGTATTCGGCGTGCATCTCAGTGGCTGTCGCGCTCATTGTACAAGCGCTCTTGTTTGGCGACGGCGGTGTTATCGCCTTGGGGGCAAATATCTTCAATATGGCAGTTGTCCTGCCGTTTGTGGGGTATTTCTTTTATAATTTCATTAAAAAGCGCTTTAAATCTGAAAAAGGTGAGTATATCGGCGCTGTCGTCGGTTCATATATGGGGCTTGCGGCGGCGGCGCTCATTACGGCAATCGAATTTGGTATTCAGCCACTGCTGTTCACAGATGCTGCGGGTCAGGCGCTCTACTGCCCGTACCCATTGTCGGTATCTGTTCCCGCCATGATGATTCCGCATCTTCTGGTTGCATGCGCTGTTGAAGCGCTCTTTACCGTCTTTATTCTCACGTTTATAAAAAAAGTCTCACCCGGTACGATATACGAGGGCGCAAAGAAAAAAACGAAAGCGGTTTACGGTCTTATTGCCGGACTCATATGCTTAACCCCCCTGGGTCTTCTCGCCGCCGGTACGGCATGGGGCGAGTGGGGAGTCGATGAGATCAGCGGCGTTATCACCAATGGAAGCACACTGGACTACGTGCCGAAGGGGATGGAAAACGGCTTCAGCCTGAACGCGTTGCTGCCGGATTATACCTTCAGCGGCTTGCCCGAGGCTGCCGGTTACATTTTATCGGCTGTCATCGGTGTTGCGATCATGATCATTTTATTCAAAATCATCGGCAGTTTCCGCAAAGAGAAACAGCTCGACTAAAACACCTTCAAAATCAATTAACCAGCAAGGAAGAACGATTTATGCCCGAATGGCTGCTTAAAACAGAAAATTATGTGCCTGTTAAGGATAAGGATACTTTTATCAACAAAAGCATCCTATCATTGTTCGGTCTCATCGCGCGGATTAAGACGCAGGACAGCAAGCCAAATGAATTATTTGACGTCCAGGCTGTCTTGCGCGTGCTCTTTACGCTGATGCTGATTGTCCTTCTGTCGCTATCGCGCAGCTTTGCGTTCGTTCTTATTATTATCGCGTATCTGCTGGTGCTGCTCGCGCTGATGCCCGCAAAAGATATTATCAGCATCTTAAAAGTCAGCCTCATCATGACACTTTTTACTGTTGTGATTCTGCTGCCGGCGGCGTTTTACGGCAGCAGCTACAGCTTTACGATGATACCGCCAAAGGTGTTCGCGACAATCACGGCAGTCAATATCCTCTCTCACTCGACACGATGGAATAATATTATATCAGCCCTAAAACGCTTCCGCATACCCGATCTGATTATTTTCGTCCTCGATATCACGCTTAAATACATTGTCATGCTCGGTGAGTTCACGCTGGATATGCTCTACGCTTTAAAGCTGCGGTCCGTCGGCAGAAACAAGGAAAAGGTGACGTCGCTTTCGGGTGTCGCGGGGACAATGTTCATCAAATCGCGCATTATGGCAGAAGATATGTACGGTGCCATGGCTTGCCGCGGCTTTACAGGTGAATATAAGGTCTTTGGCAAATTCGGTTTTCATATTGCCGATGCCGTCTATTTATTGATCAACGCTGGTTTTATATACATTTTTATTTACTTATATAGAGGTTAAAATGATAGAGCTTCATCATGTGTCTTATTCTTATGAGGGGCATAAGGCCCTCAATGATATCAGCCTGAACATTTTAAAGGGCCAATCCGTCTCGCTGCTGGGGGCTAATGGCAGCGGGAAATCGACGCTTCTTAAGCTGCTCA
Organism: uncultured Eubacteriales bacterium; assembly: GCA_942492735.1. Classification (GTDB taxonomy): domain Bacteria; phylum Bacillota; class Clostridia; order Oscillospirales; family Oscillospiraceae; genus Sporobacter. The sequence continues at coordinate 457,654 of OW818648.1, read as the reverse complement.
ACGGCCTCATTACGCCCGATAAAGGGAAGTATTATTTCAACGGAGAAGAAATCACGGCAAAAAAACTCAGGGACGCGGCATTTGCTAAAGCGCTGCACCAGAAAATCGGTTTTGTTTTTCAGAATTCGGATACCCAGCTCTTCTGCGCCGACGTTTATGACGAGATAGCGTTCGGGCCGCGGCAAATGGGCTATGATGAAAAAGCCGTAGAAGAACGGGTGAACGACTGTCTTGAGCTTTTACGGCTTCAGGATTTTAGAAACAGGCAACCGTATCACCTGAGTGGCGGCGAAAAAAAGAAGGTAGCGATCGCCTGTGTATTAGCGATGAACCCCGAAGTCCTCATTTTGGACGAACCGATGAATGGCCTCGATCCCAGAAGCGAGCGCTGGCTCGTCGCGTTTCTTGTAAAGCTCAACCAGGCGGGCAAAACGCTCGTTATTTCAACCCACAACCTGGAGCTTGTGCAGGAGATATCACACCGGGCAATCCTCTTTGGTGAGAACCACACCATTGCGGCCGACTTGCAGACGCACCAGCTTATGGATGACATTGAGCTGTTAAAACGTGTCAATCTTATTGATGAATACTATCACCGCCACCAGGACGGCGGCCATGGACACTATCACATGCACAATTATTGATGAGCCTATCCTTGTAGGGAATGGGTTTACCCATTCCACTCCCACGTATCTGGCGCGGAGGAACGGTCAAGACCGTTCCCTACAAAGAGGGCGGTGCCCAGGGCGTGTTCCATACGAATCGGGCGGCGACTTTCCGTGTTATCGACAGTTGGTGATTTCCTGGTATGCAAAAATGCTTCAAATTTTTGCTACGATATGCTATAGTGATAGGAATATCAGTCGCAAGCTACGCAATATGTTTGAAGCGAGGGTTTTTACACATGTTTGATTTGACAGGAAAATTGACACCGAAGGAAAATTACTTAAGGCTCATCAAGGGGGATAACCCGCAGTATCTATGCCATAATAGCGTCTATTCACAGGGCATGTTTATGGATGCCATGCAGATGCAGAACAAGTTCCCCAAGCCGGGCGAAGAATGCCTCGACGCCTGGGGCGTTCAGTACAAGTGGCCGGTTGGTGAACCCGGGGCCATACCCGTTGTGACGGAAGAAAACAAGGTCATCAAGGATATCAGAAAATGGGATAAGTATCTCAATGTTCCGTGGCCGTCTCAGCGCACGATCGACTGGACAGACTGCGAAAAACGCGTCGCGGCGTTTGACAGGGATAATTATCTGTTCCTCGGCTGCTGCTTCACGGGGCTGTTTGAACTGACGCACAATCTTATGGGCTTTGAGGATTCTCTCATGGCATTTTTAGAGGAGCCGGAAGCCATGGGCGAGCTGCTTGACGTTTTGCTGCAGTACAAGCTCGAGTATCTGAAAATCCTCATCGACCATACGCACCCCGACATGATCCATATCCATGATGATTGGGGCAGCAAGAAAAACGTTTTCATGGCACCGGACACATGGCGGAGTCTCCTTAAACCCCGCTGGGCAAAAATATACGACTATATGCATTCAAGAGGTGTTCTCGTCCAGCATCATTCAGACTGCGTCTGTGCCCCGTACGTTCTCGACATGGCCGAGATCGGCATCGACGTCTGGCAGGGCATCATTCCTCAAAACAATATTAAAGAGGTGCAGAAGCGTCTCGACGGTAAAATGGCCCTTCAGGGTGGACTCGACTGCACGCCGTTTGATTATGTCGGCGGCTGGAATGAAGCGGATGTCCGCAAATTTGTCAGGTTCGTCTGCGATGAATATGTCCCCGCCGGCCGCTTTGCTCCCGAAGTTCCGAACGGCGCGCCCCTCACACCCGGCATCAACGAGATCATTGTCGATGAGATGAATACGTATGGGGAGCATTTTTTTGACAGCCTAAAAAAGTAAGATGAAAAAGCTGATTCTCAGGCTTTAACTGAGAGTCAGCTTTTTTTCGTGTAAAATGGATTTTAAGTAACCGAATTGTTAATGTTTGATGACAATTTGCCGATAAAATATTGATAGTATGGAAAGAGCTGGCATGGCAATTTCTTCGGCTGCTTTTTAAATAAGAAAAAGGATGAGTGTATGAAAGATATACGAATAGTGGTCGTAGACGATTCTCCGTTCTCAGTTGCAATGATTTCCAACATTCTGAGTGCAAACGGTTTTAATGTTGTAGGGAGCGCGAATGGATTAGAGGAAGCGGTTGAAGCTGTTAAAACCCTGAAGCCCGATGTCGTGACGATGGATATCACCATGCCCGGAGCGGATGGTATAGAGTGTACGAACGCCATTCACAAGTTCAATCCCAAGCAAAAGGTCGTCATTGTCAGTTCGATGATGGATGATGAGATTTTACGACGCGCAAAAAAGGCGAAAATCAGCGGCTACGTCCAAAAGCCGGTCGACGCCGAGGAACTGACGCTCGCTATCAACAGGATTATGGCCGAAGAGGAGCTTTTTACTGAACTCGAAGGCATCTATACAACAGTCTTCAAGGAGTCTTTGACCGATTCGTTTAATAAACTCTTCAAAAGTGTTCCTGAATTTGAAACGGAGGTCATGAACAACAGAGCCCAGGTTTCGAGGGGCATCTCCGTCGTTATCGGTATCATCGGAAAATACAGCGGCCGAATGATTCTCGACATGTCAAACGACACGGCTCGGAATATGGCCGGAACAATGCTGAATTCCGCCGCACTGTCTGATGAATACATTGTCAATATTATGGGTGAGATCACCAACATCGCCGCAGGCAACGCCAGCTCCCTGATGAATAAAACCAACAAGCTTTTCGGTCTCCGGGTGGCGCCGCCAACTATCGTGTACGGAGAATCTATCAAAATTTCAAGAACAGATTTCGACACGACCTTCTCCGTCACAGCGGCGACGACCTTTGGAGAAGTCTTTATGAATGTCGGATTCAATAGGGGCGAGTATCAATGAATACAGAATATACCGAGTCGTTTTTTAACTCCTTTCAATGCGTTATGCCGCAACTCGGCATAGAAGATATCCAGCTTAATGACATTCAGGATGTTGGAAAACAGATCCATACGCCCGAGGTCGCCTGCATCATCGGCATCATCGGCGATCTGCGCGGTAATGTGATCTACTCCATGAGCGCCGACACCGCTAAAAAAATTGCCGGCATCATGATGGGCGGTATGGAGCTTGACGAGTTTGATGAGATTGCGCAGAGCGCTATTTCCGAACTGGGAAATATGCTCGCGGCGAACGCCTGCACGGAGCTGTCACTTGTGAGCGTCAAGGTGGATGTGTCAACCCCGACGCTGATGACCGGAACGTTTTCCATCAGCGGCAGTACCGAGCACATAACGCGCATCGCTCTGGGCATGATGGATATGACCTTTGATATTTTCCTGTCGTTGGAAAAAAGATAATTTACCGATAAGACAATAATAAGCCGACCGCCTCAGGCGACCGGCTTATTATTGCTTTAATTCAGCTGTTTAAAATATCTTCTGCCAGTTTCTCGACGTCTTTTTGCGCGGTTGCCCAGCATGTGCAGAACCGAACGGCGCTGTGCGCGTGACCGATCTTCTGCCAGTAGCTGTATTCATAATTCTCTTTAAGTTTACCAAGAACACGGTCGGGCAGGATGGGAAACTGCTGATTTGTCACGGATTCAGTGAGAAAACGATACCCTTTTTTGATACAGGCATCTTTAATGATCTGAGCCAGAGCATTGGCATGGCGCGCCATATCAAAAAACAATCCATCTTCAAAAAGCGCAATAAACTGCAGCCCAAGCAGGCGGCCTTTGGCGAGCATTCCGCCCTTTTGCTTGATGAGATAACGGAAATCTGGCTTGATGGAATCATTCGTGATGACAAGCGCCTCGCCGAAAAGCGCGCCGTTTTTTGTGCCGCCGATATAAAAAACGTCGCAGAGCGCCGCAATCACCGGCAAATCCAGATCGTTGCCGTCGGCGCAGAGGGCGTAACCGAGGCGCGCGCCGTCCATGTAGAGAAGAAGATCGTTCTGCCTGCAGGTTTTGGAGAGTTCGGTGAGCTCATCTTTCGTGTAAATCGTCCCGATTTCCGTCGGATTCGAAATATAGACGAGTTTTGGCTGCACGGAATGCTCGCGGGAGTCGTCGTCGTAATGCGCAGTGTAGACTTCCTGAACCTGAGCGGCTGTAATTTTACCGTCGGCGCTCAAAACGGAGAGCACCTTGTGTCCGGTGGCCTCAATCGCGCCGCTTTCATGTGTGTTAATATGTCCCGTGTTGGCTGCAATGGCGCCCTGATGCGGGCGCAGGCAGGCCGATATCACCGTCAAATTTGTCTGTGTCCCGCCGACAAAGAAATGGACGTCCGCATCCGGTCTGCGGCAAACGGCTCTGATCAGCCCGGCGGCTTTCATGCAGTATGGGTCCATCCCATACCCTTCCGTCTGTTCCATATTGGTTTCAACCAGTTTGCTTAATACCTTGGGATGCGCGCCTTCGCTGTAATCGCAATTGAAACGAAGCACTTGAATTCCTCCATTATCGAATCGTCTATACCCATTTTATTCCCGCTCATGATAACAAGTAACATGTCCATATTCAAGGGGTAAGCAAAAAAACATGTAAAACTTCAAACATTCTACGCTTTCTTTATCTTGAATCAGATCGAATAATCCCGCTGAAGTGATACAAGGAGAAACATTCCCGCTGCGTAGGCGGGTAATCTGCAGCCACTTGCAGTCCAGCAACAACCGGACTGCAAGCCCAAGGGTTAAAATTCTGCCTGTTGCTAAAACTAAATAAGTATGTTATTATTAATCTATACCCCTCCCCGGGAGGGGAGAGGTCTACATCAGAACAATAATAGCAGGTAGAATGGAGAGATTCGTATGATCTGTCATAAGGAAGATACGGAAGTATTGAACAGCCTGAAAACTGCAAAAGGCCAAATTGACGGTATTTTGAAAATGATCGATGACGAGCGGTACTGTATTGATATTTCAAAGCAGATATTTGCCGTGCAGTCGCTTTTAAAGAAGGCAAATATGAAAATATTAAGGGATCACATGCACTCCTGTGTCACCGACGCTGTCAATGCAGGGAGCGGCGATGAGAAGATTGAGGAGATTATCTATATCCTCGAGAAGTATATTGATAAGTAAACCCACAGTAAAATATTACCGATGGTGTCAGCAAGCTTTGCAGGAAGATGGCCATCGTTTGAAATGAGGCGTTATAAATGGCAGAAAGAACATATACAATCACAGGGATGACGTGCGCGGCGTGCTCTTCCGCCTTGAAGAGAGCCGTATCAAGGACGGACGGCGTCATATCCTGCGACGTGAATATCGCAACAGAAAAAATGGATATGACTTTTGACGAAACGCGCGTTTCGTTTGACGTCATTAAGAAGGTTGTTGAGGATGCGGGATACGGCATTGTTGAGCCTGTGCAGACAAAAAAAGCCGAGCTCTTACTCGAGGGCATGTCCTGCGCGGCCTGCTCAGCCGCAATAGAGCGCGTAACAAGAAAGCTCGACGGCGTCAAAAGCGCGCAGGTTAATTTGATGACAAACAGAGGGTTATTTGAGTATGACCCATCAAAAGTCAAGCTGCTTGAGATCAAGGCGGCGATCGAAAACGCGGGATTTATCCCGCGGGATATTGAGGGCGACAAAACCCGTGATCTTGAGAAGGAGCGGCGTGAGCGCGAGATCAGGATCATGCGTTTTCGGCTCCTTGCGGCGGCCGTGTTTTCGGTGCCGATTTTATATATCGCCATGTCGCACATGTTCCCGAAGCTGGGCCTGCCGATTCCGTATTTTATGGGATCTCATGATTTCCCGCTCGTTTTCGCGCTGGTTCAGCTCTTTTTGACAATACCGGTCATGTTGGCCGGAAGCCGGTTTTTCACAAGAGGCTTTAAAACACTTTTTAAGGGCGCGCCGAATATGGACACACTTGTGGCCATCGGCACCGGAAGCGCGTTTTTATACAGCCTGTTTGCAACGGTCAAAATCTACCTTGGCGATTTTATGTTTTCCGCATCCCTCTATTTTGAATCGGCCGCCGTCGTTATCACGCTCGTTATGCTGGGTAAATACCTTGAGGCCGCGAGTAAGGGCAAAACGTCGGACGCGATAAAAAAACTCATGCAATTAAAGCCCACCACCGCGACGATCGAGAAAGACGGAAACGAGCTAAACGTGCCGCTCGACGAGGTGTCCGTCGGAGATATCATTATTGTCCGCCCCGGTTCGGTGTATCCTGTTGACGGCATCGTGACGGGCGGCATATCGACAGCAGACGAATCCATGCTGACGGGAGAGAGCCTGCCGGTCGAAAAGCAGACTGATTCTGACGTCACCGGCGGCAGCATCAACGGCGAGGGGCTCGTCAAATTCCGTGCCACGCGCGTCGGCAGCGACACAGCCCTTTCCAAGATCATCAAGCTCGTCGAAGACGCGCAGGGCAAAAAAGCGCCGATTGCCAAGATGGCGGACATCGTCTCCGGCTGGTTTGTGCCGGTTGTCCTCGGGATTGCCATCGTCGCTGCCGTCGCATGGGCCATTGCGGGAAAAGATTTCAACTTCGTTCTGACGATTTTTGTCTCCATCCTTGTCATCGCCTGCCCATGCGCGCTTGGCCTGGCGACGCCGACGGCAATCATGGTCGGTACAGGTAAGGGCGCGGAGCTCGGTATCCTTATCAAGGGCGGTGAGGCGCTGGAGACCACGCACAAGGTGACCGCTGTCGTCCTGGATAAAACCGGGACAATCACAGAGGGCAGGCCGAAGCTCACGGATATCAAAATTTACGGTGATAACGCCGCTGACGGCGCCATGTCCGAAAACGTTATACTGGCGCTCGCAGCCTCAGCCGAGCGCGGCTCGGAGCATCCCATTGCGCGCTCCATCGTTGAAGATGCCGTATCGAAGGGCTTGGACATTATCAGCCCGGAGAGCTTCAAGGCGGTACCCGGCAGAGGCATCGATGCTGTTGTGGCTGACAAGAGAATTCTTGCCGGGAATCTGAAGCTCATGATTGAAAATAGCATTGATACGGCAATATCCCAAAAGGATGCCGAGACGCTCTCCGCATCCGGCAGAACGCTGATGTATATCGCTGTCGATGGGAAGCTGACAGCGCTGATGGCGGCAGCCGACACGGTCAAGAAATCCAGCCGCGAAGCGATACAAAAACTCAAAAAGCTCGGAATCGCCGTCTACATGATCACGGGCGATAATAAAAGCACGGCGCTTTCCATCGCGCGTGAGGTTGGCATCGACAACGTCTTGTCCGATGTGCTGCCGGAGGACAAGGCGGGCGAAGTGAAGCGCCTTCAGGAGGCAGGCCAAACGGTTGCTATGGTCGGCGACGGCATTAATGACGCCCCGGCGCTCGTACAGGCCGATATCGGTCTGGCCATCGGGACAGGCACCGATGTGGCAGTGGAGTCAGCCGACGTCGTTCTGATGCGCGGCGACTTGAACGAGGTCCCGGCGGCGATTGCGCTCTCTCGTGCGACGATCAGAAACATCAAGCAGAACCTTTTCTGGGCGTTCATCTACAATATGCTCGGGATACCGTTTGCCGCAGGTGTCGTCTACTTATTCGGCGGACCGCTGCTCTCCCCGATTTTCGCGGGTGCCGCAATGGCGTTTTCATCGGTTTCGGTGGTCACAAACGCATTGCGCCTCAGACGCTTCAAAATCAAACAATAAAATTTATGATTTATGCATAAATACCCTGACCTCGTGACAGATAATACGAAGACAGATCATTATTATTATCTGAATATTGATAAAGAAACGACAGTAAAGATCAGCCATGACTATTCTTTAACGGGCATAGGTGATATGATAATAGAAACACCGCTTAAACCTTTCGTTGACGCGGGGCTCGATGTCACAAAGCTGGATGATACGACGAACGATAAGGATATTGTTTTTATACTTTATGCCGCACCTTTGAAAGATCTCGGCGTAAATGTTAATACTATTGAGGGTTGGACCTTCATGACGGTGGAGAACCCGGACGGCAGTGGTACGGATATCCTCGTGAAGCCCTTCAACCTGGATCCAAAATAGTATGAAGGAGCAGTAGTGCATGATCAAAAATCTCGTTCTGAGCGTCGATGGCATGAAAGGAACCCAATGTGAGCACAACGTCAAATCCGCATTGGGCGGGCTGGAAGGTATTCAAAAGGTCGAAGTGGATGTGCCCGGAAAAATCGTTGCAATCTCTCTTGACCCCTCGGCTGTTACGGAAAACCAAATCGTCAATGTCATTCAAAACAAGGGATACAGAATAATGTAAGCCGGCCACAAGCAAGGGGAGAGTCCAAACGCGGGACTTGACTGCCGGAAAAGCTCTCCCCTCAATTTATATAGAATATTAAGGAGTGTTAAATCATGCAAAATATCGTATTTAAAGTAGAAGGCATGTCATGCAGCCAATGTGAGAACAGAATAAAAAAGGCCATCACAAATCTGACGGGCGTCAGTAATGTCGTTGTCAGCCTGACCGACAACACAGTGACAGTGGACTCTAATCCGACGCTTATCTCAGAACTCCAAATTCGCAAAACAATAGAACACGCGGGTTATGACGTCGTCTCATAACGTCACGCGATACGGGGAGTGCGGTAAATGACGCAGCTGAAGAGAATTCTCGTTGTGGACGATGAGATTAAGATAACCGATGTCGTTTGCTCCTATCTTGAAAAGACCGGCTATGAGACAGTCCGAGCCCACAGCGGGACGGAAGCGCTTCGGCTCATTTCAGAGCGACCTCCCGCGCTTGTTATCCTAGACCTCATGCTTCCGGACATGCCGGGTGAGGATATCTGCAAAACGATCCAGAAAAAATGGGGCGTTCCGGTTATCATGCTGACAGCGAAAATCGAAGACGCTGATATTATTAACGGCCTCGGTATCGGAGCCGATGATTACGTGACAAAACCGTTTTCACCAAGGCAGCTTGTGGCGAGGGTTGAGGCGGTTTTAAGAAGAGTCTCGAATGATTCTTCTCACACAACGAATGTGTTTTCTCTTTATGACGGTGAACTGGTCATTGACGAACAAAGGCACGAGGTGCATAAAAACGGGGAGCAGATGGCTCTGACCCCCAATGAATTCAACATTTTGCTGACGCTCGCTAAATATCCGAAAAAGACGTTCACACGCGAGGAACTGATTAAGTTTGCGCTCGGTGAGGATTTTGACGGCTACGACCGCGTTATAGATACACATATTAAGAATATCAGGCAGAAGCTCGGCGACGGCGGTAGAATGCCGCGCTATCTGCTGACGGTCCACGGGATCGGTTATAAAATTGGAGGCGCCGTATGAAACGCGCACCGCGCGCTATGCGCACGCTACGCTCTTTGCGATTTAAGATAACGGCGGCGTTTCTGCTCCTGACGCTCATCACCTTCACGCTCTTGGGTGTACTCGCCAACGTCGTTTTTCGCAAACAGTTTGAAAACTATATCATTGAGAATTTGGACAATAAAAACACAGAGCTCGTCGCTACACTCGAGGGCCGCTACAGCGACTGGGGCGGCAGCTGGGACGTGGACGGCCTTGAGAATATCGGCGTCGGTGCGATGTCGAATGGCCTCATCCTCCGCATCAGCGATAACGGCGGTTCGGTTTTGTGGGATGCGATGGTTCACAACAGCGGACTGTGCGCGGACATGCTCCATACGATGGCGAAAAATACGGAGAGCCAAAATGCCGGTTTTAACGGCGGCTACACCGAAAAAACATATGACATCACTGCTCGCGGCAGCGTCGTCGGTTCCGTTTCTATCGGATATTACGGTCCGTATTTTTACACAGACAACGATGTCCAATACTTAAACACATTGAATTTTGTGATTTTGCTTGTGACGGTGCTGGTCGGCATTGTCGCCCTTGTTTTCGGCGCGTATCTCGCCAAACGACTGGCCGACCCGATTGCGAAAGTCATCAAAACGGCGGATCTGATATCAGAAGGCAACTACACGTGTCGATTGGACCAAAACGCGGATACAATGGAAATCGCCGAACTGACAGGCGCGATCAACACGCTCGCTGAAAAGCTGGAAAAGCAGGAATCCCTCAGAAAAAGACTGACAGCCGACGTGGCGCATGAACTCCGCACGCCTCTTTGCAACCTGCAGGCGCACCTCGAAGCGATGCTCGACGGCGTCTGGGAGGCAGACAGCGCGCGCCTCTCAAGCTGCCATGAAGAGACAGTGCGTTTGACAAAAATCGTCGCCGATCTTGAAAAGCTTGCGCGGCTCGAGGGTGAGAGCGTTATCTTGAACAAGGAGAACGTTGATATATCGGCGCTTATCCGGCAAGCAGTCAACAGCTTTGAAAACGAGCTGAACAATAAAAACATCAAGGTAACGACGACGCTTGACAACATCTCTCTCCGCGCGGACGGGGATAAATTGACGCAGGTCATGGTCAACCTCCTGTCCAACGCAGTAAAATACACAAACTCGGGCGGCGAGATTGAAATCACCGCCAAAGTAGAGGGCGACAACGTCCGCATCTCGGTGAAGGACACAGGCATCGGCATCACAAAGGAAGACCTGCCCTATATTTTTGACCGTTTTTACCGCGCCGACCGCTCGCGCAGCAGGGACACAGGCGGTTCCGGCATCGGGCTCGCCATCGCAAAATCCCTCGTATCTGCCCATGGCGGGACGATCACGGTTCATAGCGACTATGGCAAGGGCAGCGTGTTTATCTTTGAGCTGCCGATATAACAGATCATTGGAAATTGTGCAGGGGTCAAAAGCCGCTCGAGTGTTCGGATCCATCCTCTGAATCCACAAAAAAGTCTTGGAATCGCAATGATTCCAAGACTTTTTTAATTGGAATTTGACGCAGAAGAACCGTCCCCCTGCTGCGTTTGCTTTTGTAAAGTTCAGGTAAAATTCACATTGCCGACAATCGGAGAACACTTTGGGGCTTTATACTCAGGTCATACAAGACAAGGAAGGGGCCTCGGCAGTGAGAAATAAAAAAATAGTAGCGGCAACATTATCTGTCGCTTTAAGTCTGGCAATTCTTGCGGGATGCAGCGCGGCAGATAAAAGCAGCACAGTGACGAGTACGACGAGCAATAGCAGTACAACAGGAAGCAGTACAACGGGAAGCAGTACGACAGCGACGAGTATTGCCGCGTCAACAGACAGCGTACAGGTGCGCTTCGACAGCAGCGATTACTATTTTGACTGGAAGAGCAACAGTTATTCCGCTTTAGATATGAGCACTGGAACTCAAAGAATTACGAAAAGCGGTATTTACGAAATCTCAGGGACACTCGCGGACGGCAGTTTGGTTGTGGACATCGACAAGTCGGTTGATGAAGGAACCGTTTATCTGGTTTTGAACAACGCCAGCATATCGAGCACCGCGAGCGCGCCGATTTATGTGAAGGACGCGAAGAATGTTGTCCTCATACTAGAAAACAACACGACAAACACGGTTTACCAGGGCGGCGGCGTGACATTGAATTCTGATAACGAGCCAAGCGCCGCCATTTACTCAAACGCGGACCTGACGATTACCGGCGGCGGAACGCTGAACGTCACCTCCGATTATAACGATGGCATCACAAGCAAGGATGAGCTGAAGATCACAGACGGCACGCTTGTGATTACAGCCGCGAGCGACGGCATCGTGGGTAAAGACGTTCTGGCTATTGAAAAATGCAGCGTCACGATCACGGCAGGCAAAGATGGCATGCGCTCGACGAACGACACGGACGCAGGTCTAGGAAATATTCTGATCAAGGACGGCATTTATAAAATTACGGCCAACAACGACGCGATCCAAGCGTACAGCGTTCTGCAGGTTGACGGCGGAACATTTGAGCTGAGCGCCGGCGGCGGGTACTCCGGCAACGTCAAGACAAATACAAATTATGGCCAAGGCAACATGGGTAAACAATGGACGCAGCCAAACGATACGAGCAGCGCTTTATCGGCGCAGTCAGCGGACTCAATGATCAGTACAACCGCGGTGACGAACTCGAGCGACGATACGGCCGTTGATTCGAGCAGCGTATCCGACAGTAAAAAGTGCTTAAAGGCGGACGGCGGCATCATCATCAACGGCGGGCAGTTTACACTATCTTCCTACGAGGATTCTCTGAATTCGGTGGGTGATATCGTTATTAACAACGGCACGCTCTCCATTAGTGCCGGTGATGACGGTATCCATGCAGATAGCGGTGTTGTCATTAACGGCGGGTCGATCACGATGGAAAATGCTTATGAGGGCATCGAGGGTAAGCTCGTCACCGTGGGCAACGGCGATATCAAAGTCACAGCGTCGGATGACGGCTTCAATGTCTATGACAACTCTGGTGTTCTAACAATCAGCGGCGGTACTATTTACGTCAATGCCGGAGGAGATGGGCTGGACTCGAATGGCTCGTTCGTTATGACCGGGGGCATGACTTATGTGGATGGCCCGACAAATAGCGGAAACGGCCCGCTTGATTATAACGCAGGCTTTGAAATCAGCGGCGGCGTGCTTGTCGCCACAGGCAGCAGCGGCATGGCGCAAACCGGTGATGATAGCTCAAGTCAGCCTTCCATCCTGATGTATTACGAATCGGAGCAAGCGGCAGGAACACCTGTGACGGTCAAAGATGAAAGCGGCAATATCGTGGCGTCGTTTACACCGGCGAAGCAGTATTCCTCGGCGGCGATTTCAGGCCCCGGCCTGAAGACCGGCCAGACGTATACACTTTACAGCGGTGATACAAGTGTTGTGACCTTTACCCTCTCCGATACCGTGACGTATTTAAGCGCGTCCGGTATTACAACAAATCAAAGCATGGGACCGGGCGGATCGTTCAACGGCGGCGGACAGTTCAGTGGCGGCGGCAAGCCGGGCGGCCAGTTCCACAACGGCGGGGTCCCGGGCAGCGGCGGCTGAGGGCGAAGGATCTCCAGGTAATCTCGATTGTTGCGCTGGCATTAGTTTACCTGAAGATTCTTCGCAGGCTCAGAATGACAGACTACAGGTAGTACGGGGAGTGTGTGTATGATTACGAAAACCTTTAAACGCTATGAAATCAAGTATTTTGTGACACCCGAGCAATACGAAAGCATTACGGCGGCGCTTGGAAAACGGATGACGCTTGATAAATTTTGCAAAGACGGCACGCGTTATATGATTTACAACCTGTATTTTGATACGGATAATGACGAGATTATCCGGCTTTCACTCGACAAGCCGTATTACAAGGAGAAGCTCCGCATGCGCTCGTATACCATGCCGACATGCGGTGATGACACTGTTTTTCTGGAGCTTAAAAAGAAGATCGGCGGTATCGTCGCCAAAAGAAGGGCTATTATGACGTTTGCCCAGGCGGAGGCGTTTTTGGATAAAGGCGTTACCCCTGAACTGAAGACCTATGAGGACAGACAGGTGATTGACGAAATATCAACGTTTCTAAACCGGTATCAGGTTAGACCGAAGGCGTTCATCAGCTACGAGAGAATCGCTTATTTTGATAATAATGACCCAGAGTTTCGTGTATCCTTTGACTCAAACATCATAACCAGACGCGATAACGTCAGCTTGATTGCCGGCGATTACGGAACAGAGCTTCTTGACTCGGATGAGCTCCTGATGGAAATCAAGTGCGGCGGCGCAATCCCAATATGGCTGTGCCGGCTGCTGTCGGATATGCAGATATACAAGACGAACTTTTCAAAGTATGGCGCGGAATTCAAAAAGCATCTCGGCAAACCTTGCGTCTATAAAAAAACTGCAGTGGAGTGAATTAAATGCTGGAAACTATATTTCTAAATACGGTCGCCGATACGCTGACGTTCGGATCGGTTATGATGAATCTCCTGAGCGCGCTGGTGCTCGGCCTGGGAATCAGCCTTGTCTACATGCTGACACACAGAAAAGAAGTGTACACCTCGGGCTTTATTGTCACGCTCATCATGCTGCCGGCTATCATCGCCATGATTATCCTGCTAGTCGGCAACAATGTGGCCAGAGCCTTCAGCCTGGCCGGAGCGTTCAGCCTGATTCGGTTTCGGAGCGCGCCCGGCAACGCCAAGGACATCACCTATGTCTTCTTTACGCTGGGTGTCGGGCTAGCCTGCGGTATGGGATATATCGCCTATGGCGCCCTCTTTGCTGTCGTCCTCTGCCTGGTGATGATTATCCTGACAAAGATAAGGTTCGGTTCAAGATGCGCAAATCCCATGAGCCTAAAAATTGTGATACCGGAATCGATGGAGTATGACGGGATCTTCGATGGGGTTTTGAATGACTACACAAACGCCCATCGTCTCAGTAAGGTTAAAACAACCGAATTCGGCTCACTCTTTGAAATCACATATGAAATCACCATGAAAAACATGGCGGATTCAAAAAAGTTCATTGATAAGCTCAGATGCCTAAACGGTAATCTGAATGTGGTGCTGATGATGAAGGAGCAAAACGAAGCAGCGGTATTCTAAATCCGGGAGTATTCAGATGAAACGAAAATGGACAAAAAAAGCAAAAATCATCCTCTGCTCGATCACAGCATTTCTTACTATCATCGGCAGCCTTGCCTACATTGCGGCGGATCGGTTTTTGATTGAGCACGTCGAGGCAACGGTCAGTGGGGCAGCAAATTCAGCGGCCGGTACGCAGACCGCACTATCCGCCAGCACCGTCGCCGCGGCTACCAATAGCAGCGCCGAGGCCTTTACGGCAACCGACATGAGCTACACGAGCGATACAAAGCAGATCACCGTCTCGAAGGTGACAACGGGCACCGGTTCGGATCCGTTGGTCTATTATGTGGCCGACATCCAGCTCGCGGACGCCACGGACCTGAAATCCGCCTTTGCCAAAAACAGCTTCGGTACGAACATCATTCAATATGTAACGGCAATGGCGGAAAACAACAATGCGATTCTGGCGATTAACGGGGACTATTACGGCTTCCGCGAAGACGGCATCGTCATCAGAAACGGCGTCATCTACAGAGACGTTCCGGTGCGCGAGGGACTGGCGATTTATTCGGACGGCAGCATGAAAGTCTATGATGAAACAACAACAGCCGCGGAAGAGCTCCTAGCAAATGGCGTCTATAATACGCTCTCCTTCGGCCCCGCGCTCGTGGGTAACGGCGAAATTATCTCAGGAATCGACAGCGTCGAGGTCGATACGAATTTTGGAAATCATTCAGTGCAGGGAAGCCAGCCCAGAACCGGCGTCGGCATCATTAGCAATAACCACTTCGTCTTCATTGTGGCGGACGGCAGAAACTCGGGTTATTCAAACGGGGTGACAATGACGGAATTCGCGCAGCTGTTCACAGACCTGGGCTGTACGACTGCTTACAACCTTGACGGCGGAGGTTCTACAGAGATGGTCTTTATGGGAAACATCATCAACACACCGAGTAATAAGAACGGTTCGGAACGCGGCACCAGCGACATTTTATACATCGCATCATGACCAGAAAGGCAAGGTGTTAATTATGACGATACTCATTCCGGCTTACGAGCCGACATTGAAGCTGCTGATGCTCATTCTTGAAATCCAGGAGACGACAAATTATAGAATTCTGGTTGTCGATGACGGCAGCGGTGAAAGATATAAGGAGATCTTTCGCGAAGCGGAATTCCTGGGCTGTACCGTTTTACGTCATGACGTCAATATGGGAAAGGGTGCCGCGCTGAAAACCGGTTTTCTGCACCTCCTGACATCATCATCACCAGACGATGTCGTATGCGCCGATTCAGACGGTCAGCACCGTGTTCTGGATATCATCAGGGTTGCAAACGCCATCAACAATTATAAACCAGACATGGTGCTCGGCACTCGGGAATTTACAGGCCGTGTTCCGCTCAAAAGTAAGCTTGGAAACAAAATAGCATCCATGAGCATGAAACTTGCAACCGGGCTCGATATTAAAGATACGCAGACGGGGTTGCGGGCATATCCGTTCTCCATGCTCAGCTGGCTCAGGAGCGTTGAAGGCGACAGATTTGAGTATGAGCTGAACCTCCTTCTGGCGGCTAAAAAATCGAAAATGACGATCAGGCAGATGACAATCGCGACTGTTTATGACGATAATAACAAAGGCACACATTTCAGGCCGGTGCGCGATTCGATCAGAGTTCTTTCGCCGATTTTGAAGTTTTGCGGCTCGTCCATTATTTCAGGGATACTCGATTTTTTTCTGCTTTTTCTTTTTCAAAATCTTAGCGGGAGTCTGCTTGTGGGTGTTGTTTCGGCGCGAACGCTGAGCGCCGTTTTCAACTATACATTCAATAGAACGTTGGTTTTTAAAGCCAGGAGCGTGTCCAAACTGCAGTCCGCGCCCAGATATTTCGGCCTTGTCGCCGTGATGCTGCTGTTTAATTATGCTTTGCTGGCGTTTTTGATCAATATGATTGGAATGCCGGGTGTTCCCGCTAAGCTGCTGACCGAGACCATTTTATTCATAATGAGTTACACCGTGCAGAGGGTTTTTGTTTTCAAGCATCGCCGTACGGAAAAAATCAGCCGCATGACCTTTGAAAAAGAAAGAAATAGCAATGTCTTGTTAATCAACCATATGCAGCGCCCGTAGAAAATGATAAAATAAAGTAAGTATATGAGCCGGGTGCACAAGCTCCCGGACCGGATGAGGTGAGCACAATAGCCAGAATACTGATCTGCGACGACGAGAGCGGTCTGCGCGCGGTGATTAAACGATACGCCGATTTTGAGGGCTATGACGTCGATGAAGCCGGCGACGGGATGGAAGCGGTCGAGGCCTGCCGCAAGACAACATATGACATCATCATCATGGACATCATGATGCCGGAGCTCGACGGATTTTCAGCGGTTAAAGAGATACGGAAGACGTCGGATACGCCCGTTATCATGCTCTCGGCCAGAGGTGAGGAATATGACAAGGTGCTCGGATTTGAGGTCGGTATCGACGATTATGTGGTCAAGCCCTTTTCGTCAAAGGAGATCATGCTGCGCGTCAGCGCTATTCTCAGAAGAGCGCAGAATAAAAAGCAGATTCAAAATGACGCCGACGGCCATGCCATCTTTAAAAAAGAGGGCCTGATCGCCGATATGACAGCGTACAGGGTCATGATCGACGGCCAGCAGGCAGAGATGGCGCCGAAGGAATATGACCTCCTTTTTTTTCTTATCCGTAATAAAAACATTGCCGTACCGAGAGAAAAGCTCCTGACGGAGGTTTGGGGCTACGATTATTACGGCGATGACAGAACGCTGGATACACATATAAAGCTTCTGCGCAAATCGCTTGGCCCTTATAGCGGGTTTATCACAACGCTGCGCGGCTTAGGCTATAGATTTGAGGGCTGAGGATGAAACGCTTAAACAAACTGACGCTCAAATGGAAAATATTCGCCTATCTTTTAGGGTTCTGCGCGATACTCCTTATTATCCTCTGGCTGTTTCAGACGGTGCTTCTGGATTCATTCTACCGCAGCATCATGGTCAGTGAAATTAAGAGCAATGCGGTTTCTATAGAGAAGAATATCGACAACGAAAATCTGAAGGAGCTGCTCGCAAGTATCTCTCAAAACGGCGGCATGGGTATTTTGATAGTAACACCGGGCGGCAGCGAGCTGTATGCCTCGGACAATCTGCACTTCAATGGTCTTGGTAAGATACCATTTGAAGAGCGCATGCAGCTCGTGACGGATGCAGCCGCCCAAAACGGTGAAAAACTCGAATATTCATTCATGCCCTCGGCATCGCATGATCAGGATAACGGCTTTATTGGAAAGGTGCCGTCGGATAAAATACTGCCATCGCAGTCGCTCCTATACGCGAAAATCGT
The DNA here is from genome assembly GCA_942492735.1 of uncultured Eubacteriales bacterium. Classification (GTDB taxonomy): domain Bacteria; phylum Bacillota; class Clostridia; order Oscillospirales; family Oscillospiraceae; genus Sporobacter. The sequence goes on along the minus strand of OW818648.1, from coordinate 439,821 downwards.
TACAACAGCCGCAGGAGACGATGTGGCGATTCTCCTGAACTCACAGATTTCTCCCCTCAACGCGACAGTGACGACGCTCCGATATCAGCTTTATCTGATCACCGCCATTATGATCCTGCTCGCCGTCTTTCTGGCGCTCTTGATTGCGCGGCGCGTCTCAAAGCCGATCGAAGACATCAATAAAAGCGCTAAAGAATTATCATTGGGGAACTATGATATCCAATTTGACGGCAAGGGGTTCCGAGAAATCGGCGAACTCTCCGACACGCTCAACACGGCGGCAGCAGACCTCTCTAAAGTGGAAGGCCTGCGCCGCGAGCTGATGGCGAACATTTCACACGACTTGAGGACGCCGCTGGCCCTCATCTACAGCTATGCTGAGGTCATGCACGACTTTCCGGATGAGATTACCGATAATCATACCCAGATTATTATGGACGAGACGCAGCGGCTCACCTCGCTCGTCAATGATGTTCTGGACATTACAAAGCTTGAAGCCGGTATTCAGGACTTGAATATATCGGGGTATAACCTCACAAAAAGCATCGACGCGACGACAAAACGCGTGGCAGAGCTCATTAAAAATGATGGCTACATTCTGACGTTTGATTTTGACACCGAGGTCACAGTCATGGCTGACGAGACGAAGATCACTCAGGTTTACTATAATCTGCTGCTCAATGCCGTCCATTATTCCGGTAAGGACAAAGCCATCCGCGTCAAACAGGTGTTGACGGAGGATTTGGTCAGGATTGAAGTAACCGACACCGGAGAGGGCATCGCCCCTGAAGAACTGTCGTATATCTGGAACAGATACTACAAGGCTGACAAGAAGCATAAACGGGCTGTTACCGGGACGGGCCTTGGGCTATCGATCGTCAAAAAAGTCATGCAGATGCACGGCGGAGTCTGCGGCGTCGACTCAACCGTCGATCAGGGCAGCACGTTCTGGTTTAGCCTCAAGCGGTAAGATGGTGTTGCGGCGTTCAAGGGATGCAGTACTAAACGGCAGAAGCGGCTTATCCCATTTGGAATAAGCCGCTTTTATGCGTGTATATAAGATATAGTGCGGAGGAACGGTCAAGACCGCTCCCTACTTTTATGATAATATTTCTTGATCATTTCAAAGCTGGTTTCGCTGAGGTCGTGCTCGATTTTGCAGGCGTCTTTATATGCCGTATCCTCATCGACGCCGATTGTCATCAGCATATCAGCTAGGAGCTGATGGCGCTCATAGATTTTCTTGGCGATATCACTGCCCTTGTCGGTCAATGTAATAAAGCCGTCGGTGTCCATTTCGATGTAGCCATTTTCGCGCAGCTGCTTCATCATGACGCTGATTGTCGGCTTTGAATAGTTCAGCGCATTGCATATGTCGATAGAACGCACGTGACCGTGCTTTTCTTTTTCGACCAGTATGATTTCAAGATAGTTTTCTGCCGCTTCGTGGATTTTCATATGGCTTCACTCCAACAGCTTGAATTGAGCATTTTTGGCAATTGGCGCAGGAACTGCTGCCGCAGCAAACACTCCGTCCATTTTTTTTCTGCCTAATTATATAACATACTGCCGTGATTAGCCATACTAAAATGACCAGTACAATGATGTAATCGAGTAGCTGCATGATTCCTCCTTATAAAACGAGACTGAGAAGTTGGTAGACAACAAACGCGGCTGCCCAGGCGATGGCACACTGCACAACGACGAGGGCAATCGTCATCACGCCCGACTGAAGCTCGCGCTTAATGGCGGCAACTGCCGCGACGCAGGGGGTGTACAGTAGGGTGAACACAAGGAAGCTGATCGCTGTCAGCGGCGTAAACATCGCGCCGAGAGACGCACCGAGAGTGGATACATCCGTGCCAAGCAGAACAGCCAATGTGCTGATGACGGCTTCCTTGGCTGTAAAGCCGGTGATGAGTGCCGTCGATACGCGCCAATCGTCAAAACCGAGTGGTGTGAAAATAGGAGCGATGAACCTGCCGACGATGGCGAGCAGACTGTCAGCGCTGTCAGAAACGACATTGAACCTTAAATCAAATGTCTGTAGGAACCATATCACAACTGTGGCGATTAATATAATCGTAAACGCGCGGATTAAAAAATCTTTTGCTTTCTGCCACATGAGAATAACAACGCTTTTAAAGGATGGGAACCGGTAATTCGGCAGCTCCATCACGAACGGTATGGGCTTCCCGCGGAAGACGGTTTTATTGGAGATGAGCGCCGCAATAATACCGATTAACATGCCGGTGACATAAAGCCCGATCATAACAAGCGCCCCGTAACGGGGGAAGAATGCGGCGGTAAAAACAGCGTAAATCGGAATTTTAGCCGAGCAGCTCATAAAGGGTGTGAGCATGATGGTCATACGGCGGTCACGGCTCGATGAGAGGGTGCGCGCCGACATGACGGCCGGAACGCTGCAGCCGAAGCCCAGAAGCATCGGCACGATGCTTCTGCCGGAGAGCCCGATTTTACGCATCAGCTTATCCATGACGTAGGCGACGCGTGCCATATAGCCCGTATCCTCCAGAATCGAGAGGAAGAAAAACAGCACGACGATGAGCGGCAGAAAACTCAGGACGCTTCCCACACCGGCAAAAACGCCGTCGATCACGAGACTATGGACAACCGGGTTAATGCCGTAGGCAGACAGCCCGGTGTCGACCAAATTTGTCAGCGCCGTGATACCGACGCCGAGCAGGTCGCTCAAAAAAGCGCCGAACACGTTGAAGGTGAGCCAAAAAATTGCGAACATGATGAGCAGAAAAACAGGTATCGCCAGATGCTTGTTGGTCAGGATATTATCAATTTTGACGCTTCGGCAGTGTTCCTTGCTCTCTTTACACCGGACGACACTGTGCGCGCAGATTTTTTCGATAAACAGATAGCGCATTTCCGCCATGGCGGCGTTTCTGTCCATGCCATGCTCGGTCTCCATCTCAATGATACTGTGTTCAATGAGTTCGAGCTCGTTTGCGTCGAGCTCAAGCCGCGCGGTGAGGTCCGAGTCGCCCTCAATGATTTTCGTCGAGGCGAACCTCGCCGCGACGCCGATTCTGTCCGCGTGGTCCTCGATAATATGAGATACCGCGTGAATACACCGGTGAACCGGGCCTGACTGACAAAAATCGACGTGTTTCGGATACTCCTTGTTCTTAGCTGTTTTTAACATGACATCAATAAGCTCGTCAATGCCTTCGTTTTTTATCGCGCTGATGGGTACGACTGGTATGCCCAGCTCATCGGACATTTTTAAGATATCAATTGTGCCGCTGTTATTACGTACCTCGTCCATCATATTAAGAGCCAGAACCATCGGGACATGCATTTCAATAAGCTGGAGCGTGAGATACAGGTTGCGCTCGATGTTTGTGGCGTCAACGATGTTGATGATACCGTCCGGTTTGCTGTCAATAATAAAATCTCTCGTGACGATCTCTTCGTTCGAGTACGGACGGATGGAATAAATGCCGGGCAGGTCAACGATGGTACAGTTTTTGACGGCACGCGCTTGGCCGGACTTTTGCTCCACAGTGACGCCGGGGAAGTTGCCCACATGCTGGTTGGAGCCGGTGAGTTGGTTGAAAAGCGTCGTTTTGCCGCTGTTCTGGTTACCCGCGAGTGCAATGATCATATCGCATCGGCCTCCATATCGTGTACCTCGATCTTGTCGGCGTCTTCCTTCCTGAGGGTCAGCGTATAATCGCGGATACGGATCTCGATGGGATCGCCCATCGGTGCCACATGACAGACCTGAATCTTTGTTTTCGGAATGATCCCCATATCGAGAAGTCTGCAGCGCAGACTGCCTTCTCCGCCGACTTTTGTGATAATCGCTTCTTTATGTAACGGCATTTTGCTGAGAGTCATGTAACAACACGTCCTTACTCTATATTTTATGGTTATAGTTAGTATTAGCTAACTACATAGTTAGCATAACCTAACCAGAAGATATTGTCAATACCTTCTCCAATAATTCAGGCATTTTTATCATGTTCTTGAGAGAATTGAAACAAGGCTGTATTATTATTAGGTATAGTGACGTTAATTCTAATGACAATGATTAGCATAACGGATGACGATTTAACATGGATTTAACATGACTGTACTTTTGAATTTTACCGGCGAGGCTTAATATTAAGTCGAAACATAGATGTAAAAAGTAAAAGGAGCAAAAAGATGAGAAAGATTTTAGGTATTGGTTTGGCGGTTGTCATGCTGCTTTCGGTTCTGGTAGGCTGCGGTACAAAAACGCCGGATGCAAGCGCATCTGCAGGCGAAGCGACGATTCCGGAAGGCGCTATCACAGTCATCTCCCGCGAAGAAGGTTCCGGCACACGCGGCGCTTTTATTGAACTGTTGAAGGTCGAAATAAAAGACGCGGACGGCAAAAAAGTTGACCAGACAATCGATGAGGCTGAAATTGCAAACAGCACCAACGTCGTCATGACCTCCGTCGCCGGCAATGAGAAATCGATCGGCTATATTTCGCTCGGCTCACTGAACGATACCGTTAAAGCACTTCAGATAGACGGTGTTGACGCCACAGCGGAAAACATTCTCGCTGGCACATATAAGGTCGCGCGCCCCTTCAACATTGCCACAAAGGGTGACGTCAGCGACGTGACTGCCGATTTCATCAAATACATCCTGAGTGCCGATGGACAGAAAGTCGTCTCCGACAATAAATACATCAGCGAAGGCAATACGGGTGCCTACACAGCTTCCGGCCTGACCGGAAAAATCGTTGTCGCCGGTTCATCCTCTGTGTCCCCGGTGATGGAAAAACTCACCGAGGCTTATATGGCCCTAAATTCCGGCGTAACAATCGAGCTCCAGACAAGTGACTCCACAACCGGCATGACGTCGGCCATCGAAGGTGTCTGCGATATCGGTATGGCATCCCGCGCGCTCAAGGACACAGAGCTTGAAAAAGGCCTGACACCGACAGTAATTGCCATGGATGGTATCGCTATCATCGTCAATAACAGCAACGGCATGACGGGTCTGAAAAGCGAGCAGGTCACCGCAGTCTACACGGGCGAAATCACCGAATGGTCAGAATTAGGTTAAGCTGGAAGGGGATTTGGGCTTGGGGCGAAAAGCCTCAAGCCCAATTGCCATGGGGTGAGATATGAAATATTTAAGTGAAAAAGTCATGAAGGTACTCTTTTTGTTTGCGGCGTGCACATCGATTCTTGCTGTTGCGCTGATCTGCATTTTTTTATTTGCAAGCGGTGTTCCAGCCATTGCCAAGATTGGTGTGTTCGATTTCCTGCTCGGCATTAAATGGAAGCCGCTCAATGATATTTTCGGCATATTACCAATGATCATCGGCAGTATTTATGTAACGGCGGGGGCTGTCATTATCGGCGTACCGATCGGTATCCTTTGCGCGATATTTATGGCGCGGTTCTGCCCCAAAAAGCTCTATAAAGTGCTCAAGCCTGCCATCGAGCTGCTGGCCGGCATTCCGTCAATCGTCTACGGCTTTTTCGGGCTTGTCGTTATGGTGCCGATTATGCAGGACCTGTCCGGCAGCAGCGGAAAAGGCGTCCTGACGGCATCGATACTGTTGGGTATCATGATTCTGCCGACGATCATCCAGATTGCGGAGTCGTCCATACGCGCCGTACCGGAGAATTATTACGAGGGATCACTCGCTTTGGGCGCGACGCATGAACGCAGTGTCTTTTTTGTTATGGTTCCGGCGGCGAAATCAGGCATAACGGCTGGTGTTATTCTCGGCCTCGGCCGGGCTATCGGTGAGACGATGGCCGTCGTCATGGTCGCCGGAAATCAGGCGATCATACCGAAGGGGTTCCTCAGCGGTGTTCGTACCATGACAGCAAACATTGTTATCGAAATGGGTTATGCCGCTGATCTTCACCGAGAGGCGCTGTTTGCAACAGGCGTCGTGCTCTTCGTATTTATTTTGATCATCAACTTGTCCATATCACTGGTCAAGAGAAAGGGGACGACATGACGGTCATTAATAAACGCACATTCCGCCAAAAATGGCGCACTTATAAAAAGCATCCGTTTTCATTATTTTTGTTAATTATCGTCATCCTGGCTGCCGCCGTGACGATCTTTGTCCTCGTTTCCATCGTCGCTTATATTCTGTACAAAGGGATACCAAACCTGAAGCCGTCGCTGTTTGAACTTAAATACACAAGCGAGAACGTCTCCATGATGCCCGCGATCATCAACACGCTGACAATGACAATTGTATCGCTTCTCATCTCCGTGCCGCTGGGTATCTTTTCGGCAGTCTATCTCGTTGAATATGCCCGGCGCGGGAATAAGCTCGTTAAGATCGTCCGCCTAACGGCGGAGACGCTGGCCGGCATTCCTTCCATTGTCTTTGGGCTCTTTGGTTTTCTGATGTTTGTCATCACCTGTGGTTTCGACAATTCGATTTTATCAGGCGTTCTGACACTTTCTATCATGGTTCTGCCAACGATCATGCGTACAACGGAGGAAGCGATCAAGTCCGTGCCCGACGCTTATCGCGAGGGCAGCTACGGTCTCGGGGCAGGTCGTCTGCGCACCGTTTTTAAGATAATCCTGCCATCGGCTATGCAGGGTATACTCGCCGGCGTTATATTGAGTATTGGACGTATTGTCGGCGAAACGGCCGCGCTGCTGTTTACGTCGGGTACGGCCAATGGTGTCCCCGAATCGCTCATGGATTCAGGAAGAACACTGTCGATACACATGTATGTGCTAGCCTCTGAAGGAATCCATGTCAATGAGGCATATGCGACCGCGGTCGTGCTGCTTGTTTTTGTTGTGGTTATCAACGCGCTGTCGGCGGGAATCGCCAAAAGAATAGCGAGGTAAAAGTTTAAAAGATAAATCTTTCAAACTGGGTTTTGTTCCTTTCGGGTCTTGCGACCCGAAGTCCGGCAAACCGTACTCAGAACAATTCCCCGAGATAGGAATGGTTATATATATGAAAACTTTGTTTTCATATATGGAAAAATCGATTTGGCCGCCCAAAAGGACGGCGGCCATTTACTCCATAAAGCATTGATTTTTAGGTAGAAGGGGGAGATAAATATGGATAAAATAACGATAGAAAACCTGAATCTGTTTTATGGCAGCTTTCAGGCCCTCAAGAACGTGAATATGCATATTCCGGAAAGAGAGATCACGGCGTTTATCGGTCCGTCCGGCTGTGGCAAGTCGACGCTGATCAAGACGCTCAACCGTATGAATGATCTGGTTGAGGGCTGCCGGATCAACGGCAAGGTACTGCTCGACGGCGTTGATATTTACGGCAATATGGATACGAATCAACTCCGAAAACGCCTGGGCATGGTGTTTCAGAAACCGAATCCATTCCCAATGACCGTTTATGACAACATTGCCTACGGGCCGCGCACGCACGGCGTCCGCAGTAAGGCAAAGCTTGATGATACCGTGGAGCGATGTCTGAGGGACGCGGCCATCTGGGATGAGGTAAAAGACCGGCTGAAAAAGTCGGCGCTCGGTCTCTCCGGCGGACAACAGCAGCGGCTCTGCATCGCAAGAGCGCTCGCCGTCGACCCGGAAGTCCTGCTTATGGATGAGCCGACAAGCGCACTGGACCCGATTTCGACGGCGAAAATAGAAGAACTTGTGATGGAACTGAAAAACAGCTATACTATTGTTATCGTGACGCATAATATGCAGCAAGCCGTGCGTATTTCTGATGAAACGGCATTCTTTTTACTCGGCGAGGTCATTGAATTCGGAGATACCGACCGCATATTTTCAAATCCGAAAGACCAAAAGACAGAGGACTATATTACCGGGAGGTTTGGATAATGAGAAGTCGGCTTGACGAGCAGCTCGCGTTATTAAACAAAGAACTCATTTCAATGGGGGCGCTTTGTGAAAACGCTATCGCCCTTTCCGTAAAAGCACTTTTAACAGGCGATATGACACTGGCAAAAAAGGTAAAATCAATAGAAACCGAAATCGACGACATGGAGCGGACAATAGAGGCAATCTGCATGAAGCTGCTGCTGCACCAGCAGCCGGTGGCGCGTGATTTACGCCAGATTTCGGCAGCCCTGAGGATGATCACAGATATGGAGCGCATTGGCGACCAGGCGGAAGATATTGCGGAAATTATCATGCTGGCCAATATCCATGCCGACGAGGACACAGACGATATCGGCGACATGGCCAGAGCGACGATCAAAATGGTCACCGACAGCATCGACGCGTATGTCAATCGTGACATGGAACTGGCACAGCTGGTCATAGAATACGACGATGTTGTGGATGACTTGTTCAACAAGATTAAGCAGCTGCTGATCACACTCATTGAGAATAAGCAGGTCAACGGCGAATATGCCATTGACCTTTTGATGATTGCCAAATACTTTGAACGGATCGGTGACCACGCGGTCAATATAGCCGAGTGGGTGCTGTTTTCCATAACGGGTGTTCATAAGGGGGAAACGACGCTGTGATTTACTGTCTTGAGGATGACGACGGCATCCGCGACATTGAAGTTTATACGCTGCGTTCAACAGGATATGCCGCAGAGGGGTTCGCCGACGGCAAAGCTTTCTTTGAGGTCGTTAAAAACAACCCGCCGCAGCTTGTTATTCTGGATATCATGCTGCCCGGAGAGGACGGACTAGACATACTCAAGAGGTTAAAGACAGGCGCCGCAACGAAAGATATTCCCGTTATCATGGCCACAGCCAAGGGTTCTGAATACGACAAGATAAAGGGACTTGATCTCGGCGCGGACGACTACTTGGCAAAGCCTTTCGGGATGATGGAAATGGTGTCACGTGTGCGGGCCGTCCTCCGCCGTACGGCGCCGAATGCTGAGAGCCATATATTAACGGTCGGCGGGATTTCAATGAATCTGGACGAACACAGGGTATATTCGCTCGGTGAACCGGTCAGCCTGACGTTGAAGGAATACGAGATGCTGCGCATTATGATGGAGCATCCGGGTATCGTCTTTACGCGCGATCAGCTTTTAAACGATATCTGGGGAATGTATTATGACGGCGAAACGCGGACGGTCGACGTGCATATGCGGACACTCCGTCAAAAACTTGGAGAATGCGGCAGCCTCATCGAGACAGAACGCGGTGTCGGCTACCGTATGGTATTAAAGTCATGAGAAGACAGATATTCGGCAGCATTTTATTGACCTCGCTGATCTCGACGCTTTTAATGTCCTGCTTGATATTTATCGTTATGTACGGACAGTTTTACAACGAAATGAAGCAAACCATCAAAAAGGACGCGCGTTTCATCACGGAAGGCTATTTGCTTTCGGGCGAAGCTTACTTAATCAAACTGCAGAGCCAATCCAACCGCGTGACGCTCATCGCGCCGGACGGAACCATCCTGTTTGACAACAGCGCTGACGCGGCGACGATGGAAAATCATCTGAACAGGCCGGAGGTTCAAGAAGCGCTGGAAACCGGTATCGGCGAAGCGGCCCGCATGTCCGAGACGCTTGGTCAGCAGACATTCTATCACGCGCGAAGGCTCGATAACGGTAATATCCTCAGGGTTGCCATGACGACGGACATCGTCTATGCGACAGTCGTCGCCTGTATTCCATTCACAATACTTGCCATTGCCGCGATCGCCGTGTTATCGGGAATTGTTGCCAAGTGGCGGACTAAAAGCATTATCAAACCGATTAACTTAATCAATTTGGACGACCCGCTTCAAAATGACGTTTACGGCGAACTGGCACCCCTCCTCACCCGCATCGAAAAGCAGCACCGAAAAATCAGCGCGCAAATGGATGAATTGCAGAAAAAGCAGGATGAGTTTTCGGCAATTATAGGAAATATGAGTGAGGGACTGATTTTCCTCAACAAAAGCGGCACGGTGCTCAGCATGAATAAAAGCGCCGCCCGCCTCTACGGGAGTGACCGCGACTACGTCGGAAAGGACATTCTGACGGTTGACAGGCGCTTGCCGGTTCAGGAGATCATAGAAGAAGCGTCCTTGGGGAATCACGCCGAGACCACCGTTGACATTTCCGGCAGAACATATCGTTATGTTGCAAATCCCGTTTTATCTTCTGGGCAGATCAGCGGCACAATCCTTCTGACCTTTGACATAACGGAGCGCAGCCACACGGAGCAGCTGCGGCGGGAATTTACAGCAAACGTTTCGCACGAGCTGAAGACGCCGCTGCAGACAATTATGGGCAGCGCCGAGCTGATGAAAAACGGTCTTGTCCGAGAGGAGGACATGCCCCGTTTCGTGGAGCGCATACACACTGAGGCGGGTCACCTCGTGGCGCTTATTGACGATATTATAAGGCTGTCGCAAATCGACGAGATGCGTCCTGATATTCCCACGGAAGACGTTGACCTGAAAGCTCTGTGCGAGAATGCGGCCGAACGTCTGAGAGATCTCGCCGGAGAATGCAGTGTGTCTATCGACGTGCAGGGTGAAGCAGCAGCGGTTGTCGGCGCGCGCCAGCTTCTCGACGAGATTGTATACAATCTCGTCGACAACGCGATTAAGTATAACCGACCCGGCGGTCAGGTCCGTGTGACGGTTTCAGCCGATAATGCGGGTACAGCCCTGAGCGTCGCCGATACGGGGATCGGCATCCCGAAAGAGGACCAAAGCCGCATCTTCGAGCGGTTTTACCGTGTGGATAAAAGCCACTCCCGCGATACGGGCGGCACCGGTCTCGGTCTTTCGATCGTCAAGCACGCGGCACTCTATCACAACGCCGAAATCGACCTCCAAAGCAAGCTCGGCGTTGGAACAACAATTACGGTGCGGTTCCCGAAATAACAGCGATATAATGTGAACGAACAGTCTTGCAAGGGTCTTAACGATCTGCGCGAGGCTGTTTTTTATGAATTTGTGTAGGGACGCGCATTGCGCGTCCGCCTTGTCGGCGCAACGCGGCACAGGAGCGGGCGATTAATAATCGCCCCTACGAAATGCTTGTCATTTTGAGCGGAGCCTTTACTTGCTGTACACACGTTGCGGCACACATTCACAAATTGAGGCTGTCCTTAATATTGTATAGTGGAAGCTTATATAAGTTAACAAGAAGTGAGTGAACTGATGCTTGAAAAGAATCAAAAATCCGATCCGCCGGCTAGAGCAGCGTCGGCGGGCTTTACTCAAACCAATTCGCCGACTGCGAGATTTAAAACGGAAGTTATTCGGCTCGTCAATATCGAGCGCAAAAAGAAAGGCGCAGCCGATCTTAAAGCGATGGAAATTCTCGGCACCATGGCCGATACTAGGGCGAAAGAAGCGTCTGTCCTCTTTGAGCACACGCGGCCGGACGGCACGCGGTGCTTTACGATTTATGCGGAAAATGCCCTCAAATACAGAGCGGCAGGTGAAAACCTGGCTTATGGTTTTAAAACGCCGGAAAAACTCGTCGCGGCGTGGATGAATTCGGAAGGTCATCGCAGAAACATCCTTGATTCTGATTTCAAATATGTCGGAGTCGGGTACTTTTTAAAAGACAAGGGCACACTCTACTGCTCGACTCTGTTCTATACGCCGAAGTCCGAAAAATAATAGAAATTCCCGGCCTCTCATATGACTGAGGCCGGGAATTCAGTATGGAGCAGCATGACTATTCGCGTTATCAGCTCTTTATCCGATCTTCCCAAAGTGGGGACATGTCACGCAGACGGCTGATGATTTTGGGGATCTTCTCCAGGATGATGTCAATATCCTCGTCGGTGTTATCCTCATTGAGCGACAAACGGAGAGAGCCGTGCGCTAATTCATGCGGGAGACCGATTGCCAGCAGGACGTGCGACGGGTCGAGCGAGCCGGAGGAGCACGCCGAACCGGAGGACGCGCAGATGCCGTTCTGATCGAGCAGAAGCACCATCGATTCGCCCTCGACGCACTCAAAAACAAACGACGCGATGCCCGGAAGCCGAGCTTTAGGTTCGCCCGTCAGATGCGTATTCGGTATGGCGCGCAAGCCATCAATCAGCCTGTCCCGCAGGGCGGCGATCCGCTTCATGTTAACGTCCAGATGGATTGTCGCGTCTTCCAACGCAGCCGCAAGACCGACTATTCCGGGGACATTCTCCGTGCCGGAGCGAACCCCGCGTTCCTGCCCGCCGCCGTGCAGAAGAGTCGGCAAGCGAAGCCCCTTTTTCACATAGAGCGCGCCGGTGCCTTTTGGTCCCTTGACTTTGTGACCGGAAATTGAGAGCAAATCGATGTTCATTTCCGATACATTGACCGGTATATGCCCGACGGTCTGTACGGCATCCGTATGAAACAAAACGCCTGCAGCCCGCGCTATATTGCCGATTTCGCAGACCGGCATGATCGTGCCGATCTCGTTGTTTGCCATCATGATCGTGATGAGAATAGTATCGCCGCGTATCGCTTTTTGCAGGTCGTTCAGCGAGATGCTGCCGTTTGAATCCACTTTCAGGTACGTTACCTCATACCCCTGCTTTTCGAGATATTGAAGGGTGTGCTGCACAGCGGGATGCTCAATCTCCGATGAAATGATGTGCCTGCCCTTATTCTTTTTGAGCTCGGCGACCGACTTAATCGCCCAATTGTCGGCTTCAGTGCCGCCGGCTGTGAAATAGATCTCCTCAGGCCTCGCGCCGATAGCGGCCGCAACCTTTGAGCGGGCCTCCTCGACGGCGCGTTTGGCTGTCCGCCCGTATGCATAAACGGACGACGGATTGCCCGGCTGATCTGTGAGGTATGGCAGCATGGCGTCCAGGGCGTGTTTTGATAAAAAGGTCGTCGCGGCATTGTCCGCGTAAACTGTTTTTGACATAAATTCCTCCGATAACGGTGCGGCCCCTAAATAATTGTACCGCCGCCGACGACGATATCATCATCATAGAAAACCGCGGCCTGTCCTGCTGTAACCGCGCGCTGCGGCTTGTCAAACAAAACGATCATCCTGCCGTCCTCAGGGGGGTACAGCGTTGCCGGCGTCTCCTTCTGGCTGTAACGCGTTTTAGCGGTCACTCTGACCGGTTCCGTTACGCGCTCTATAGAAATCAGGTTAACGTCTGTGACGAGCATGCTGATGCTGTATAATTCCGCTTCATCGCCGATGACGACGGTGTTTGTCGACAGGTCTTTCTTAATGACGTATTTCGGCTTGTCGAAGCTCAGACCCAAACCCTTACGCTGGCCGATCGTGTAATGGATAAGGCCCTTGTGTGTGCCGAGCACCTTACCGCTGCTGTCGGTGAAGCTGCCGGGGGCGCTATGGATACCAAGCACATTTTCAATAAACGACGCGTAATCACCGTCCGGCACAAAGCAGATGTCCTGACTGTCCGGCTTTTTTGCGTTGACGAGACCGCGTGCCTGGGCTAGCGCACGCACCTCGTTTTTAGTCAGCCCGCCGAGCGGGAAGAGCGTTCGTTTCAGCTGGTCCTGTGTGAGCGTATAGAGGACGTACGTTTGGTCCTTCGTCGTATCCTTGGCCTTTTTCAGCAGATACCGTCCCGTTTTGTCGTCAAACGCCACGCGGACATAATGACCGGTGGCAATATAGTCCATATTGAGGAGCAGGGAGCGCTCCAGGAGCTTATCAAATTTTATAAAGCGATTGCAGTCGATGCACGGGTTCGGCGTATTCCCGGCGATATAGGCGCCCACAAACCGATCGATGACATCCTTTTTAAACGCGTCCCCGTAATTGAAGACAAAATGATCGATATTCAGCTTGTACGCAACGCTGCGCGCGTCCTCTACATCGGTCAGGGAACAGCATGTTTTATTCATGCGGTCCAAGCCGATATCGTCGTTCGAGAATAGCTTTAACGTGGCCCCGCACACGTCATAACCCTGCTCAACCAAAATAGACGCCGCCACCGAGCTGTCGACACCGCCGCTCATGGCGGTCATGACTTTTTCAGACATAAATAACTCCTACATAGGTGTAGGGACGGCCATTGGCCGTCCGCCGTTTTAAATTGTGATCTCCGGCGCAGCCGGTTTATTCTTCTGGGATTGCTTATTAATCAGATCGACGAGCGTGATATGGTCAACCACATTACTCACGGCCTCGTCAATCTGCTTCCACACATCGAGTGTGACGCATGTCTCGCAGCGCGGGCACTGATTTGGGTCGTCATCCATGCAGGCGACCGGCACAAGGCTGCCTTCAATAAGCCGCAGGATCATCCCAATGGTATATTCTGATGCGGGACGCGCCAACTTATAACCACCCTGCGATCCGCGGATGCTTTTTACAAAGCCGGCGCGGCTCAACGTCGATATAATCTGCTCAAGATATTTGCTCGAAATTTCCTGTCTATCAGATATGCTTTTTATCGTCATGTACTGCGACGTATCATTCTGCGCCAGATCGAGCATCAGCCGTACAGCGTACCGGCCTCTCGTCGAAATCTTCAAGATGCATCATCCTTTCCGTAATACCCATTCTACAGTATGAATAATAGGAATTCAATACCCGTAGCGGCTCCGACGTCGTTACCCCCCTAAAAGGCTCCTTAGGCAAAGGAGCTGCCGCCGCAGCGGCTGAGGATTGTCTCTTGTGCCGCGCAGCATCGACTACGATAGGCGATTCGTGAATATGGCACTAAATTTAACGCAGGTGCGAACGTCGTGCCCACCCTGCTGTGTCGGCGTTACGCGGTACAGGGGGAAATCCTCAGTCACCTGCGGGTGCCAGCTCCCTTGAAAAGGGAGCCTTATGGGAGGGCTGACGGACACGCCTACGAAAAAAACGCAATTCGACGTAGGCGTGCGATTACTCAATAAATATAGGGACGGCATGGAACCGTCCCTAAAATACGTCAAGCTAAATTATTCGGCAAATAGCGCTGTTGACAGATAACGCTCACCGGTATCGGGCAGAATAACAACAATCGTTTTGCCGGCGTTCTCTGGCCTCTTGGCGAGCTCTGTTGCAGCCCAGGCGGCGGCGCCGGACGAGATGCCGATCAGGAGGCCTTCGGTTTTTGAGAGTTCTTTTCCCACGGCAAAAGCGTCTTCATTTTTGACTTGGATGATCTCGTCGTAGATTGACGTGTTGAGCACCTCGGGGACAAAGCCTGCGCCGATACCCTGGATTTTATGCGCGCCGGCGCGGCCTTCAGAAAGTACCGGCGAGTCGAATGGTTCGACGGCGACGACTTTAACGTTCGGATTTTTTGATTTGAGATATTCTCCAACGCCAGTGATCGTACCGCCTGTGCCGACACCCGAAACGAATATATCGATCTTGCCGTCTGTATCGTCCCAAATTTCCGGGCCTGTCGTCTCTCTGTGAACCTTGGGGTTCGCCGGATTGATGAATTGACCGGGGATAAAGGCGTTCGGAATCTCCTGCGCGAGCTCATCCGCTTTTGCGATAGCGCCCTTCATACCTTTAGAGCCCTCTGTCAGAACAAGCTCCGCACCGTACGCTTTTAAGAGGTTTCGGCGCTCAACGCTCATCGTCTCCGGCATGGTGAGGATGATTCTGTACCCTCTGGCCGCCGCGACGGACGCGAGGCCGATACCGGTGTTGCCGCTCGTCGGCTCAATGATGACAGAATCCGGCGTAAGTAGGCCTTTTGCCTCGGCATCCTCTATCATCGCTTTAGCGATCCTGTCCTTGACGCTCCCAGCGGGGTTATAATACTCAAGCTTCGCGATAACGGTCGCTTTCAGGTTATTCTTCTTCTCGTAATTCGATAATTCGAGAAGCGGCGTTTTGCCGATCAGATCGGTTAACGTTTTATAGACTTTTGACATTGAAATGACCTCCGTTATTTTAATATAATTCATATATGTTTGATATGTTATATAGTATTCCATCCAATTGACTTTGTCAAGTGGTTTAGAAAAATAATTTATACTAATTAGGTATGAATTATATGCATTGACAAAAGCAGTGAAGTTTAATATTATAATACATATATATCAAGTATGCATAGGATAAAAACGTTGTTTTTATCCTTTTGATGGGAGGTTAATATGAGAATATCAGCGAAAGGCCGCTATGCGCTGGCGTCGACGATCAGTCTGGCGCAGGACTATGCAAAAGGCGAATATACGACAGTTTTAAGCATTTCCGATAAGCTCGGCATATCGAAAATATATCTGGAGCAGGTTTTTTCACTGTTAAAGCGCGGCGGCATTGTCAATTCCGTCAAGGGGTCACAGGGCGGCTATCAGCTGGCGCGAATGCCCCGGCAGATTACGCTTTTTGATGTGCTTTCGGCCGTGGAGCTGTCACTTTTTGAGCCAAACGAGGCGACAGTTGCGGAAAATGCGCCCGATATTGAAGCGGCGATGCGGATAACGGTCTTTGAAGAAATTGATTCGGTGCTCAGAAGCACCATGCAGAACGTGACGCTCAGCACGCTGGTGTCTGAAGCGGAGAAGCATCGGGCAGCCGATGGGTTGATGTTCTATATTTGATTGGAGTACGATATGGATTTTAGAACCTTATGCATCCATGGCACTAAAGTACCGTTGGGCGCTGATGCGACGCACGATTTGACAGGCGCTGTCAGCGTACCGATCTATCAGTCGGCGACCTTTGCGCATCCGGGCGTGGGGAAAAGTACCGGCTTCGATTATTCGCGTGTCCAAAACCCGACAAGGGAGCACCTTGAGAGGACGGTAGCCAGCCTTGAGAACGGATATGACGCGCTGGCGTTTTCCTCGGGCATGGCGGCCATCGCCGCGCTCCTCGAGCTGTTTATGCCGGGGGACCACATCATCGCGTCCGACGATCTTTACGGCGGGTCGCTCCGCTATTTCGATAGCATCTCGAAGAAAAACGGTATTGTGTTTGATCTGGTCAACACCTCGGATATCGGTCAAATCAGAACACACGTCAGGCCGGAGACAAAAGCCGTGTTTATAGAGACGCCGACGAATCCAATGATGCAGGTCTCCGATATCGCCGAAATTGCGCGTTTGGCGCGGGAGAAAAGCCTGCTGCTGATCGTTGACAATACGTTTCTGACGCCGTATTTCCAAAAGCCGCTTGACCTCGGCGCTGATATTATTGTCCACAGCGGCACGAAATATTTAGGCGGTCATAACGATACACTGGCCGGTTTCCTCGTTGTTTCAAGCAAAGAGCTCAGTGATCGGCTGCGGTATATCTATAAAACAGTCGGCTCGTGTCTGGCCCCGTTTGACAGCTGGCTGATCATCCGCGGCATTAAGACACTCGCCGTGCGCATGGAGAAGCAGCAGGAAAACGCGTTTGTTCTGGCCGAATGGCTGAGTCATCATGAAAAGGTAAAGGCTGTCCACTACGCGGGGCTGACGAGCCATCCGCAATACGCGATTTCAAAAAAACAGGCGTCGGGCTTCGGAGCGATGATCTCCTTTGAGGTGCACGACGAGCAAACGGCGATTAATATATTGGAGCGGGTCTGCCTGATCCAGTACGCCGAGAGCCTCGGCGGCGTGGAGTCGCTCATCACCTACCCCATGCTCCAGACGCACGCAGATGTACCCGAGATGCGGCGGTGCGCTAACGGGATCAACGAGCGGCTCCTGCGCCTTTCGGTTGGACTCGAAGCATCATTTGACCTGATACAAGATTTGGACAAGGCGCTAGGTGATTGATATGGACTTTGATGAAATAATCAGCCGAAAAAATACGGATTCAATCAAGTATGATTTTGCGGCAAAGCGCGGCAAGCCGGAGGGCATCCTGCCTTTATGGGTTGCCGACATGGACTTTAAAGCACCGGACTGCGTCCTGGAGGCGCTCGTCAATAAAAGCCGACATGGCATTTTCGGGTATTCCGAGAGCAGTGATGACTATTTTGACGTAATCAGGCATTGGTTTAAAGAGGGCTTTGACTGGGATATCGAGCAGAGCTGGCTCGTTAAGACGCCGGGCGTTGTCTTCGCGATCAATATCGTTATCCGCGCGCTCACGAAAAAAGGTGACGGCGTCCTGATCCAGCAGCCGGTTTACTACCCATTTGCATCGTCAATCCTTCAAAATGAAAGAGAGCTTGTTGTCAATGAGCTTGTGTATTCGGGTAACCGGTATGCTATCGATTTTGAGGATTTTGAGAAGCAGATCATTGACAACAGCGTCAAGCTCTTTATACTGTGCAGTCCGCACAATCCAGTCGGGCGCGTATGGACGAAGGGCGAGCTGACGAGGCTGGGGGATATCTGCCTCAAGCACAGCGTCACAGTCGTTTCTGACGAAATTCACGCTGATTTTATCTACCCCGGATACGAGCACACCGTCTTTGCCAAAATTAAGCCGGCGTTCTCAAAAATCAGCGTCACCTGCACCGCGCCGTCGAAAACCTTCAATCTTGCCGGACTGCAGATATCGAATATTTTTATTCCAGACGAAAAAATCAGGCAAGCTTTCAGGCGGGAAATTGACATAGTGGGGTACAGTCAGGTTAATATCATGGGGCTTGTCGCTTGCAAAGCCGCCTATGAAAACGGACGCGCCTGGCTTGAGGCACTGGGGTCATACCTGAACGAAAATTTGACTTATATAAGAGATTTCCTGAAGGAAAAGCTGCCCTCAATAAAACTCGTCGAGCCGGAAGGGACGTATCTCGTCTGGCTGAATTTCAAAGCGCTCGAGCTTGACGACGACGCGCTTGAGGACCTTATTGTGGATAAAGCCAATTTATGGCTCGACGACGGACGGATGTTCGGCGCCGGCGGAAACGGTTTCCAGCGCGTCAATATCGCCTGCCCGCGCAGTATCCTTGAACAAGCGCTTAATCAGCTGGAGAAAGCAATGAATTCGTAAACTGCTATATATGTCGTTCTGAACGTAGTGAAAAATCTTTTTTGTCTTTACGGCGTTACGCGGCAAAGGAGACAATCCTCAGTCGCCTGCAAAGATTTTGCATGGCGATCAATGATCGCCTTTGGCGCCTTTTTTTGAAAAAGACCGCGTCCTTCCGGATACAACCGGAGGGATGCGGTCTTTATAACTAGATGTTAGCTGTTCGGGCTGTTGGTCGTGTTGTTTGTGGGGAAGCCGGAGCTTTCGGCCTTGATTTCATAGTCCTCTATCATTTTTTTGACCATGTTGCCGCCAATCTGTCCGGCATCCTTTGATTTGATATCACCGTTGTAACCCTCGTTAAGCTTGACACCGACCTCGTTGGCGGTCTCCATTTTTAATTGATTTAATTTCCCGCGGGCATTCGGGTTTAATATTTTGTTATTTCTGGCCATATATCAAATCTCCTTTATATTTTAATCCATGTGACGTTTATATTTTGTGCGATGTATAAAAATAAATACGAGGCAAATACTATATGATTCTATTGAATTTTACTTCTTAACAAAAATATAACTTTAAAATTGTAATCCGGTTTTACGTGTGATAGCATAATGAGGAAAAATAAAACAAAGCTTGGAAATAATCTATTATGAAACAACAACGTCAATATCCGGTGCTCAAGGTCACGCGTAAGGCACAATCAGCGCTTGAGGCCGGCCATCCGTGGGTCTATGATGCTGAAATACTAAATACGGAAAGTCAGGATGAGGTCATACCGAACGGCAGCCTTGTCGATGTGATCAGCGATAAGAACAGATACCTCGGAACAGGTATTTTCAGTGAAAAATCAAAAATTCGAATTCGGATCATTTCCCGCAACACGAATGACCGTTTTGACGCGTCGTTTTTCGAGCGACGCATCCGTTACGCGTGGGACTACCGAAAAACCGTGGTGGCGGATGGACTCAACGCCTGCCGCGTGATTTTCGGCGAGGCCGACCAGTTCCCCGGGCTGACCGTCGACCGGTACGGGGCGCTTCTCGTCACGCAGACACTTTCCATTGGCATGGAAAAGCTCAAGCCCCTGCTGTTTCCGCTGATTTATAAAGTACTAAGGGAAGACGGGCAGGAAATCAGCGGTATTTATGAGAGAAATGATGTGGCAATCCGAGCGCTTGAGGGTATGGAGCAGAACAAAGGCTGGTTCGATTTAGAAGGCGTACCGCACCCGGAATCGGCTGTTACAGTCATCACTGAAAACGGGATTGCGTTTGAGGTGGATGTAGAGAACGGACAGAAGACAGGCTTCTTTTTAGACCAGAAGTACAACCGCCTCGCCGTTGCCAGACTGTCAAAGGGCAAGCACGTGCTGGACTGCTTCACCCATACAGGCTCATTTGCGCTCAACGCGGCGCTCGGCGGCGCAGCACACGTCACCGCCGTTGATGTATCTGAAAGCGCCATCGAGCTGGCGCGAAAAAATGCCGTTAGAAATGGCCTTGACGGCAAGCTGGAATTCAAGGCGGCTAATGTATTTGATTTACTGCCCGCGCTTGAGCAAACAGGCCAGAAGCCGTATGACTTTATAATTCTTGATCCCCCGGCTTTTACAAAGTCGCGGAAAACGATTGACGACGCGGTGCGCGGGTACAAGGAAATCAACTATCGCGCCATGAAGCTGCTGCCCAGGGGCGGCTATCTCGCGACCTGCTCCTGCTCGCATTTCGTAACGGACGAGCTTTTTGTCACGATGCTGAAATCCGCCGCGCGCGACGCCGCTGTTGAGCTGCGCCAGATCGAAGTACGCCAGCAAGCCCCGGATCATCCGATTTTATGGAACGTCCCGGAAACGAACTATCTGAAGTTTTACATTTTTCAAGTGATATAAATACAAAAAAGGAGACAGAGTATGGGTATAGACAGCGGAAAGAAACTGGCCGTGCTGATTGACGCGGAGAACATATCAAGCAAATACATCAAAACAATACTCGATGAAGCGTCAAATGTCGGCAACGTCATCATTAAGCGCATCTATGGAGACTGGACGAACAATCAGATGGCACCATGGAAAAATGTCATATTGGACAATTCTATACAGCCGATTCAGCAGTATTGTAATACTGTTGGAAAGAACTCCTCTGATTCATCCATGATAATTGACGCGATGGACCTCATGCATTCGGGCAGAATTGAAGGTTTTAGCATCGTTTCCTCTGACAGCGATTTTACGCGGTTGGCCGCGCGCCTCCGGGAAGATGAATTGTATGTCATCGGTATGGGCGAACAAAAAACGCCGAAATCGTTTATCAACGCGTGTGATAAATTCTTGTATCTTGACCTGCTTTATTCGGAGGCAAAGGCGACCGAGGAGTTGCCTGCCAAGGACGAGGATGTGAAAAAGCCTGTCGGTGTGAACAGCGCGCCGCCGGCAAAGGCAGCAAAGAAAGCAGGCATCGATGGTCCGGCATCAGCCAATGTTGGGTCAGGTAAGGATCGGAAAAATATTATTCAAACGATAAAAGCCTTGATAGAGGAACACTCGGATGATGATGGCTGGATTCTCTCGGCGATGTTGGGGACGCAGCTGTTGAAAAGGTATCCCGACTTCGATGTCCGAAATTTCGGTTTTACGAAATTCAACAATTTTATCAAGTCGCTCGACGCGTTTGAGGTAAAAAGGGGTACCGGCAGCGATGTATCCATACGCAATAAAGAACCGAAAAAATAGCTGTGCTGAAATAATTGCGCGTTCCGGGGTGATTAAATGGTCATTGCGGTTTTAACGGTCAGACTATACGCGCCGTGGGTGCATTCGCTGAAAGAAAAGCGCAGCGTTTTAAAAAGCCTGCTGGCGAAAATAAGGAACCAGTTTAACGTCTCAGCGGCCGAAACGGACGAACAGGACACGCACCAGACGGTCGTGATTACCATTGCCTCAATCGCCGCCAATCATCAGCTCGCCGACAGCATGCTAG
Source organism: uncultured Eubacteriales bacterium (assembly GCA_942492735.1). Taxonomy (GTDB): domain Bacteria; phylum Bacillota; class Clostridia; order Oscillospirales; family Oscillospiraceae; genus Sporobacter. The sequence goes on along the minus strand of OW818648.1, from coordinate 418,128 downwards.
AAAATTTTCAAAGGTTTATCGAGCAAAACACCGACGCCGAAATTGTCGGCGTCGAAACAGAATACAGATAAGCGCCCCTCGTCTGCCCCCCCAAAAAAGGCTCCTTTGGAAAGGAGCTGCCGCCGCAGCGGCTGAGGATTGTCCCCTGTGCCGCGTAACGCCGCAGAAGACTCCTTTCGTCACGGCTACGCCGTGCCACCTCCCTCGGAGAGGGAGGCTTTACGTGGGTTCGATTATTTACGTACCATGACACGTATTCCGTAGGGAACGACCCCTGTGTCGTTCCATTCTCGCTACGCGCCGCACCGAGTTCGGGCGATTTGGCATGTGCCTCGCATTCGGAACGACACGGTGTCAGACCCTACACATGCACCGAACGGAGCTTCAATATGAAAAACAATCCAAAGAAACCATTTCAGATAAAAAAACCATCATTCAATTTTGAAATGGATGAGACCGAGGATTTGCTGGGTTTAATTGATGAATGCTCTAGGAATGAAACAGACATTCATTATAAACATATCAGGAATGTCTGTCTGGAAAACAAGACCTTCAGAAATCTGGAATTCAGCGGCGTTATATTTGAAAACTGCACGATCACAAATACCTCGTTTGCTAAATCGTCGTTTGATAATGTGCTGTTTAAATCCTGTAATTTTTCTAACAGCAATTTTTCAGACAGCTGGCTGAGCTGCTGTGAGTTTGAGCTTGCAAAAAATATAGGTGCCGATTATAGCAACAGCAAATTATTCAACGTGAAAATTGGAAACAGCAACTTTAAGTATACCAAATTCACCTCATCAAAATTTGACACCTGCGCGATCCTAAACAGCGATATGAGCGAAACGTTTTTCGCGCAATGCGCCTTTAAGTCGATAGAGCTTCATGCGTCCAAATTCATCAGAACAGATTTTTTCAAAACGCCGCTCAGCAAGCTGGACTTCTCAACCTGTGAGGTGCAAGCCATTGCCATTTCTGATGATTATAAAGAGCTGCGGGGTGCCGTCGTCAATACATATCAGGCAATTGAGCTGTCCAAATTCTTAGGTATTATTATTAAGGATGAATAAAAAGATGACTTATCTACGCAGCTAAGCATTTAGATAAGTCATTCTTTTGCGATATGCAATTACATACCGACCGCATTAAATAAATCCGGTGTCCGAAATCCTCTACTCGGGGGATTCGTCGATTCTGTTCCCTGCGATGTCGCCAAACTTTTCGGCAGTTTTCGATCTCGTATCGCCGTTGTAGCCCTCGTTAAGTCTGGCGGCGACCTTACTGACCGTCTCTGCCTTAAAACGGCCGGACGTCGTCGGATTGATACCCTTCCTTCTTCCGGACATCTTTCATGTCTCCTTCATTTCAGATTCTTCGGATATATCAGCGGCTGATATTCGTCGCATTTGGTGACACGGTTTGAACTTCGTTTTCAAAGCTGTGCCCCAACTTTTTTTCGCAATTGCGTTCCGCCTCCTTCGATTGGTTACTCCTGGCGGCATCACCCGCGCTCTGTCTGAGAACAGTTTTCCTCTTGTACCAGTCGAGATCAGGTGACGCGCTCGGCCTGTTAATGTTATCACTTCCGGTCATTAATTCAGTCTCCTTTATTTTTCTGTTTGAGCGCATAAAAATATAAATAATGCAAATAATAAACTTTTACCTAAAAGAATGCTCATCAAAACGATGAGCATTCTTTTAAAATCTGTGCGCCTGCTAATAATTACCGGTGTCCGATATCTTATTTTCGTAAGACGCAACCATCTTCTTAACCATATTGCCGCCAATCTGTCCGGCGTCTCTCGATTTAAGATCGCCGTTATAGCCGTCTTTTAGCTGAACGCCGACCTCGTTCGCCGTTTCCATCTTGAGACGATCAAGAGCACCGCGCGCGTTCGGATTTAAGATTTTATTTCTGGACATAGCGTGTATCTCCTTCGTTTCGCAATATTTTTCACGTCTGCGAGCCTGACTGAACAATTTTATTATGTGCAATGCATAAAAAAATAAACGATGTAAATAATAATGGTTTCGATTAAATTTAACTGAAAAACGAAATTTTGTCTGTCTAAAAAAAGCGGAAATACATAAAAAGACTGCCGCAAGATCGTTTCGCGGCAGACTCTTTTTTTATTGCGTAACACTCAGATTACAACTGTCCTAAATCAGTGGAACACATGGTTTTCCGTTATTCGGGCTCAAGATATCACGGCGATTTCTGCGGGGTGCATCAATAGAAATGATGGGCAAGACAGTCGCGCTGAGGTCAGGTTCGTTAGAGTCTTCTTCATAGGCGCGTATATAGTAATCTTCTGCTTGCTGCTGTATCCTGATTAGCGTATTCTCCGCCGTAAGATAATCCTTATCTCCGATATCGCTGAGCGCGTCCGTAATCCCATTGAATAGCATTCCATAGAGTTTTTCGTAGCTGAGCATGTTCACAACCTCATATCTTTCAACGAAGGGTTGCCCGAGAGTCAGATATACTCTGATCAGTCAATGACGATCGACCCACGGTGAGACATACTGATGGAGTCCGGCGTTACCGCATTCGGTCAGTACACCCTCTGCTCCATCGAGAATAATAAATGCGATGTAGGAGTTATCCCTACACCGCATTTAAATGCTTTACATAAGATTATAATGTTCCTTGCTAAAATTAGGAAAGAACTATATAATACTGTTGTGGTACAGCATCGCTGATGTGTATGGATGGTGATGCATCCTGTACAGGGTAGGAAGTGTTAGCGCACTTCCTGCCTGCCGCATTTATTATTCTCGATACCCATATATTACCGCAGGTTTTGTCGAAACGCAATAGGAAAAATGCAGATGCTCTCATCTTAGGATGGGAGCTTTTCTTTATTTTGACAATCATCTGAGCTTATCAATAGAGATGACAGGGGATTCTGACCCATCCTTATCTCTGCTAAGTGGGTCATCCTCCTCGGCGCCTATGTAGTACTCCTCAGCTGCCTGCTGACTCCTGATGAGCGTCTCCTTTGCTGCCGCATAATCTTCTTTTTCCAGACTGCTGAGTGCGTCCGTAATCCCGTTAAATAAAATGCTGTAAAGCCTTTCATAATCGAGCATGATCCTCATCCTCTTTCAATAATTCTCAATGAAGCGCCGCCAGAGAAGCCGCAATTAGGCTCCTTTAGCAAAGGAGCTGCCGCCGCTGCGGCTGAGGATTTCCGCAGCCTCTCAGGCGCTCTCTTCACCGAGAAATAACAAATGCGGTGTAGGACGTATCCTAACACCGCATAAAATGCGAACACAAGCTTATAGCGCCCCCCTTGCCAAACTGAGGAAGGGCAATTATAATACTGATGTGGTACAGCGTAGCTGTTGTGTATGGATGCTTACTCATCCCGCACAGGTCGTGGGGTGTTCCAGCACCTCATGACTGCCCGCAATTATTATGTTCTCGACACCCATATATTAACTGATATGGGGTTAAAATGCAATAGCGATTTTGGAGGTTCTCGTCGAAAAATGGGGACTTTTTTCAAAAAAACTAACCCTTGTGGGCGGTTATCACATTATATTCAGTACGCAATCCTATTCCTCGTCCCCACCCATAAACCGATAAACATGATTCATAAAACACTTTCCCGTCCAGATAATCAAAACCTCGGCATAAATACTGGGCTGTATCATCTTCGGCGGTGAGCGTTATGGGGTTGCCGAATTCATCTTGGGCTTGGACGGTGATGTGTTTGGGGCGGATGGTCATGCCGGAGATGTTTTTGACGCTGATGCAGCTCTCGAGGCAGTCTTGTTCGCCGGATTGTTCGGTGATCACCGGGTTGACGAGTTTCTTTATGTCGTTACCTATTTGAACAACGATTAAGCGCCGGAGAATGCCGAGCTGATTGGCGGCGAGGACGGCGCAGTTGGGGTTGGCTTTGAGGGTGTCGGCCATGTCGTCAAGCAGAAGCTGGACGTGCGCGTTGACCTCGGGCACGGGCCGGCAGGTTTGTTTGAATATTTCGTCTCCGTATAGTCTGAGTTCTCTAATCGCCACGTTGAAAATCTCCCTGTCATGTCTTGATTGTTTCGACTAATATTACCGAAATGCGGTCGGTTTGTCAAATAGAATGCGGGACGGGGGACGCGCGGATGACCAATGATCGTCCCTACGAGATGACGACGAATTTATAGGGAACGATGACCTCGTATTGATAAATAGTCGGAGATGTTGTGGTATACGATGAAATAGGGAGAAAACATTTGAACTCTTATACCAATTAGAGTAGTATGATTATATCCGGTGATGAGCGGGGGAACGCATGAATCCTATTAACAGGGCTGCTTTAAAGATAATGTCGACGGCTGTGATCAGTGTGAAAAGGCATTATAAGCTGTACCGCAGTATATTGATTGCGCCGTATCTGCTCGTCAGACCGCTTTTTCGCGCGCTTGACCAAAAGATGATGGTGACTGGCAGAGAAATCCCCGTGCGCGTTTTTAAGCCCAGGAAGAATTGGAACGGCAAGGTCCTCGTCTTTTTTCATGGCGGGGGTTGGGTGACGGGGAATATTGATACGTACACACCGATCTGCGCTTACATGGCGCGGCAGACGCGGCAAACCGTCGTATCGGTCAACTATCGCCTGGCTCCTGAAAATCCTTTTCCCGCAGGGCTTGAGGATTGCTATTATGTCACGAGAGAAATTTTCGCGCACCCGTATATTGTCAAGTGCAAAGCGGAGGATATCACGCTCGTCGGTGACAGCGCCGGCGCGAATCTGGCGGCTGTCGTTTCGCTGATGGCACGGGACAAGGGTGATTTAATACCCAAAAGGCAAATTTTGATCTATCCTGCCACGCATTATGACCATAGTGAAAACGCGCCGTTTGAATCGGTGCGCGAATTCGGCGCAGCCTATATCCTGACGGCAGCGCGTATAGAAGAGTATATGGAGCTTTATACGCAAAATGAAGCGAGCAGAATGAGCCCCTATGTCGCGCCCCTTTTAGCGCCGGACCTCTCCAATCAGCCAAAGACGCTCATTATAACGGGTGAATATGACCCGCTAAGGGATGAGGGTGAGGCTTACGGGTTAAAGCTGCGGGAATTTGGGAACGATGTTCGAATATTCAGGATCAGTGAGGCTATCCATGGCTTCCTTTCATTGCCGAAGAAGGCGCGGTCGGTGATGGCGTGCTATGAGCACATTATTCGTTTTTTGCGTGATGAAGAGGACACGGACGGTGGAATATGAAGCATCAGAAAGATATTGAGTGGAGACGGCTTGAAAATGTCTCAAAAGTATTTCCAGCCACGTGGGATATGAAGGATCCAAAGGTGTTCAGGCTGACCTGCGCGCTTCATGAGGCGGTCGAACCGGATGCGCTGCAAAAGGCAGTCGACACGGCGCTCGAGGATTTTCCCCTGTATAAATCTGTTTTGAGAAGGGGCATATTTTGGTATTATCTTGAATTGAGCGAAATCAGGCCGGTCGTTCAGGAAGAAAACAACGCCATCTGTGCGCCGATTTATATCGGGCTCAAAAACAACCTGCTGTTTCGCGTGTTCTATTATTGCAATAGGATTAATCTTGAAGTATTTCATGCCTTAGCCGACGGCGCGGGCGCCTTGCATTTTTTAAAGACCATCGTCTATCAGTATTTCAAGCTGACGCGCAGCAACGATTTTGCCAACACAGTTTTACCGGTCGAGAATTCGTCGATCAGCGGTCAGATGGATGACAGCTTCGGAAAGCATTTCGTCGGTATCGATAAAAAGAATAAAGAACGGAAAATCCCCAGAGGCGAAAGGGCTTATCAGATACACGGGACCAGATTTGCAGATAATAGATTCAATCTGATTGAAGGGTCAATGTCTGTAAAGGCCGTTTTGGAAGAAGCCCACAAATATAACACGACACTGACAATTTTCCTTTCCGCGCTCTATAGCTATTCAATTTATAAAGAAATGCCGGCGCTTAAGAAAAACCGGCCTGTCGTATTAACTGTCCCGGTGAACCTTCGTCAATATTATGAATCGGTGACGACGCGGAATTTTTTCAGTTACATCAATGTCGGCTACAACTACAGCAAAGGCCCTGATGATTTACGTGATGTCATACAAAGCATCAGTCAAAACTTTCAAAGCAATCTGACGCTGCAGCAGCTGAATGATCAGACGAATAAATTTATGGCGATCGAACAGAACCTCTTTACAAGAGTTGTTCCGTTGCCGATTAAGGATATTACCATCAGGATGATCGCGAACAAATCAGATTCGCAGTCAACGACAAATGTGTCGAACATCGGCAAGGTCACGATGCCTTCTGAATTCGGTTCGGTGATTTCGCAGTTTTCCGTCTGCACAAGCGCCAGAAGGACGCAGATGACGATGTGTTCCTACGCAGACAGACTGGTTGTGAGTATCACGTCGCCATTTCGGGAGACCGATATTCAGCGCACGTTTTTTAAACTGCTTTCACGGCTTGGAATTGACATTGTCGTATCGTCAAATATTGAGTAGCGAGGACAAGCCTTATGCATTACTGTAATCAGTGTCATGTTCATATCAGCGGGGGCGGTGCGCGCTGCGTATTATGCGGCAATACACTTTCATCTCCTGGCGCCGAATCAGCCAGGAATAGGATTTTTCCCGATATTCCGCCGGCTTTTGAAAGCCATATGGCATTGCGCATTATGATATTTGTATCTGTTGCCGCCGCTATTGTGAGCTTTGCCATTCGACTGCTTTTTCCAACGAGCATAAACTGGCCGATTTACGTTGTCGCCGGACTCGTCAGCATGTGGCTGGGTCTCATCATCGTGCTGCGAAAAAGGCATAATATTCCGAAAACCATCCTTTGGCAGGTCACTGTCGTCTCCTGTTTGTCCGTATTATGGGACCTGCTGACAGGCTGGAGAGGCTGGTCGGTTGATTATTTCATACCGATTGTCTGTGTGGCGGCGATTATTGTCATGTACATTACAGCAAAAATTATGAAGCTCGGGACCAGAATCTATGTCATGTATGCATTTATCACCGGTTTGTTCGGTGTTATACCCGTATTGTTTATTGTGTTCGGTTGGGTGAGAACGCTCTACCCTTCGATCCTTTGTGTCACGATCAGTGTTGTTTTTATTGCGGCAATCATCATTTTTCAAGGTGATAATATCAAAAAGGAACTGGGCAAAGGGCTGCACATATAAGGCTATATACAAAGGAGACATATAAAATGAGCGATAAGCTGATTCTTGAAGTATTCGTGACCATTGATTTTAAGGACTTCTCCCAGCTGGAGGGAAGCGGCGGCGCTGTTGTCATGATCCCGTTCGGCGGCACTGTGACAGGCGAGATTTTCAACGGCACTGTGCTGCCCGGCGGTGTCGATACGCAAATCGTGGATGTCAACAACATCCGCCATATGTCGGCCCGCTATATGCTCGACGGAACTGACCACACCGGAAATAAGTGCAAAATATATGTGGAGAACAACGGACATTTTCCTAAAGACGAAGCGGTGCCGTTTAAAACGGTACCGACATTTATAACAGACAGCAAAGTCCTCGCTCCGTATCTGCATGGACATATATTCCGGGCAGAAGGCCATCCGTGGGAAGCCGGCGTCGTCATCAGAATTTTCGAAGTCGCCCAGGAATAACGCGAAATAGGTAAAATACAATATAACGCACAAATGGCCACCCTTGCGCAAAGACTGCAATGTCTCTGAGGGGGCGGCCATTTTGTTAGCTTTGTCGGCGTAACGCGGCACAGGGGACAATCCTCAGTCACCTGCGGGTGACAGCTCCTTTGCCTAAGGAGCCTAAGAAAGATGGAACCATTCTGAACGCAGATGCTGCCTGATATGACGTAGGGGCGCCCATTGGGCGTCCGCATATTTTGTGCTTATTTGCTCTTAATAAAATTTTTCGGAATGTAGGAAGGCGGAGGTACCGCCGTCGCAGTAGAGCACTGCGCCGCTGATGCCTTTTGCAGCGGGGAGAACCAGCATGGCAAGGGCGGGGCCGACCTCGCCGGCTTCCATCATGCGATGCTCGCCATAGACAGTGGGCATTGCCATGCCCATAATAAACGTGTCAAAGCCGTCTCTGAATTCCTGCGTGTCCGGCATGATCGTCGTGGCGACGGCACCGGGCGCGAGGGCGTTGATATTGACGCCGCACCTGGCCCAGGACGGGGCAATGCGGCGGACCCACCGTACTAAGGCTATCTTTGTGGAACCATAGATAACATTTCCGGCGTTTTGAGGCTCGAAGGAGTCGACCAGCCTGACAATCCGCTCCTCGTCGCCGCAGTTGGTGAGGAGGGCGTCGACGTAATATTTGGTGCGCGTCATATAAGCAATGGAGCCGGAAACCGTCACGACACAATTGCCTTGTTTCAGCTTTAAAAGGTCATATAGGCCTTCGGCGACGGCGACCGCGCCGAAATAGTTGACGGACAGCACCTTTGAGGGATTTTTGGATAGAGCGATGCCTGCATTTAAAATGAGGCCGTCAAGTCCGTCGGGGCATCTCTCGTGAACCGACGAGATGACCTTTTGGCGGCCTTCTGCTGTGCCGAGGTCAGCGTTGATGTCGCCGCCGTCGATATCAATGTTGATCACATAATGACCGGCACTGCGCAGAAACTCTGCCGCTTTTTCACCGATGCCTTTTGAGGCGCCTGTCACTGCATATATTCCCATATATTTTCCTCCTGTCTTAGGACGGATGGACAATGGCCTTTTTAATAAGGCCGGCTGCGTCGAATTCTTCGATTCTGAAGCGAGCGAATATGTAGGGCCCGTCATAGGCGCCGAAGAAGCTGGCCGTTTTTTCATCCTCGATGACGGGGTCGGATACAATAAGGGTTTCAAAGGTGAATCTGTTTCGGAAAAACATCTCGATGCCGGCGCTTCCGTAGACGAAGTAATTGTCTTTCCCATTGCAAGACGGGCAATAATCAAAGTATTTGCAGTCCTCGGAAAAACAGGCGGCGAATGTTTCGTAATCTTTTGCCGTTAGGGCTTTTAATGCTTTTTCAATCATCTGTCATGCCTCCCGCCAAAATGCTCTGCAGCGCGCTATCGCAGCAATACTACCATTAATTATGAATATTGTAAAGAATACGGCATCGCAATAAACGTTAAAAAACAGAGCAAAACGGCGCAATTGCAGATGCGGATGCATCGGATATTTATAAAGGTCAGAGAAGGTCAATAATGGCCAAATTTGGGATTTTGGAGCGTTTGACCTTATCTGACCTTTAGTATAATATGTATTTATACAATTATACCTAAAATCCATAATCGGGGGGTGAGCACATGGACTTTAAGGATTATTACAAGGTCCTGGGTCTCGAAAAGGGCGCGTCGGCGGAGGAGATCAAGAAGACTTATCGAAAACTTGCTAAAAAATACCATCCGGACACCAACCCCGGGAACAAGGCCAGTGAGGAGAAGTTCAAAGAGGTCGGCGAAGCTTATGAGGTGCTCGGCGATAAAGAGAAGCGGGCCAAATACGACGAGATGTACGACGACCTGAAAAGCGGACGGTACAGAGAACAGGCCGGCGGCGGCTTCGACCCGTCCACGTACCGGACTCAAGCGGGGCAGAACGGCGGTTATCAGTATACCTGGAATTCATCGGACGGGAACGCATCCGATTTCAGCGATTTTTTCAACATGTTCTTTGGCGGCGGCGGCGGGGGCTTCGGGGATATCTTCGGTAACCGCGGCAGCCAAACGGGAGGAAACCGCAGCGCGGGCTTTGAAAGCTTCAGCGAGGATGGGCAGGATATCGATGCCAGAGTCGAAATCGGCATAAAGCAGGCCTATAAGGGCGGCGAGCAGACAATAACCCTACAGACAGAAGCCGGCGCAAAAACAGTCAAGTTCAAGATTCCTGCCGGTATTCAGCCTGGAGAAAAAATCAAGCTCACCGGCCTCGGCGGACCCGGTTACGGCAAAGGCAAAGCAGGTAGTCTCTACCTTGTGATTGACCTGAAGCCCGAGGCGGGGTTCTGCTTCGTCGGACCCGACCTCGAAAAGACGATTGATATATACCCGTGGCAGGCTGCACTCGGCGATGAGATACTCATCAGCACGCTCGATGAGCGGCTGAATGTCAAGATTCCGGCAGGTATTCAGACAGGCGGGAAATTAAGGCTTGCCGCGCGGGGATATCCCGCCAAAAATGGAAAACGCAACGCGCTCAGCCTCGTCGTGAAGATCGTCAATCCGACGCATATAACCGGCGATATGAAGGCGATATATGAGCAGCTGGCGGAGTTGTCCAAAACCGCAGTTAAACACACAGCATAAATGAAATTTCATTGAGCGGCTTCGCCGCTTACGAGGAGGTAATACCATGAACATAGAAAAGTTTACACAGCGCGCGCAGGAGGCGATTGCCTCCTCACAGGAAGCGGCGCTTCGCCACCACCATCAGCAGGTGGACGGCGAGCATCTGCATTTGGCGCTTTTAACACAGGAGGACGGTCTCATCCCAAGGCTCCTTGGCATCATGAATGTCGACAAAAAAATGCTGGAAGCCGATCTCGAAAGAGAGCTCGGAAAAATCCCGTCGGTAACGGGCTCGGGCAGCGACAGCCTGTACGCAACCCGGCGATTTTCTGAGCTGCTTATAAAAGCGGAGGATAACATCAAGCGTTTCGGCGACACGTATGCCGGTGTGGAGCATATCTATTTGGCACTTTTGGCCGAGCGGAACACGCCGTCGTCAAAGGTGTTTATAAAATATCAGGTCGACACGGAGAAGTTCCTTGCAGCGCTGAACGACGTCCGAAAAAATCAGCGCGCCACCAATCAAAACCCTGAGAACACATATGACGCGCTCCGTAAATACGGGACAGACCTTGTTGAAGCCGCAAAAAACGGTAAACTGGACCCGGTTATCGGCCGCGATCAGGAAATACGGCGGGTTATCACCATCCTCTGCCGAAAGACAAAGAACAATCCGGCGCTCATTGGCGAACCGGGCGTCGGTAAAACGGCCGTCGTCGAGGGACTCGCGCAGCGCATTTTGAATGGCGACGTACCGGAGACACTGAAAGATAAGACGATTTTTGCTCTCGATATGGGGGCGCTCATCGCGGGCGCGAAATACCGCGGCGAATTTGAAGAACGCCTGAAGGCCGTACTCGACGAAATCAGCAAATCGGAAGGCCAAGTTATTTTATTTATCGATGAGATGCACAACATTGTCGGTGCGGGTAAAACAGAAGGCGCGATGGATGCGGGCAATCTCCTCAAGCCGCTGCTGGCCAGAGGGGAGCTGCACTGTATCGGTGCGACGACACTCAATGAGTACCGCCTGTACATTGAAAAGGATGCGGCGCTGGAGCGCCGGTTCCAGCCGATTACAGTCAGCGAACCGACTGTTGAGGATACGATATCCATCCTGCGCGGACTGAAGGAAAAATATGAAATTCACCATGGCGTCCGAATTACAGACGCGGCGCTTGTTTCCTGCGCCGTGCTGTCGAGCCGATATATCAGTGACCGGTTCCTGCCGGATAAGGCCATTGACCTGATGGATGAGGCCGCGTCAATCATCCGCACGGAGATTGACAGCATGCCGGCAGAGCTTGATGTCGTGAGCCGCAAGATTATGCAGCTCGAAATTGAGCGTGAAGCGCTCAAAAAAGAGACCGACCGCCACTCAAAGGATCGACTTGACGCGCTTGAGAAGGAACTCAGCGAGACAAAAGCCGGACATGAAGAGATGTCTGCTAAATGGCAGGAGGAAAAGCAGAATATCCAGAAAATCAGAAAAATCAAGGAGGAGATCGAGCAGGTCAAGGCTGTTATTGAGAAAGCCGAGCGCAGCTACGACCTGAACACCCTCTCGGAACTGAAATACGGGCGTCTGCCCGGGCTGGAGCATCAGCTCGAAGCCGAGAAAAGCAAAACAAATCAAAACGCGCTTTTGCGCGAAGAGGTTACGGAAACCGAAATTGCGGAAATCGTCGCAAGGTGGACGGGAATCCCTGTTTCGAAGCTGATGGAAGGCCAGCGGGAAAAGATACTGAGTCTTGGAATAACACTTCATCATCGCGTCATCGGTCAGGATGAAGCGGTTAGCGCCGTCTCGGATGCCATCCTACGCTCGCGTTCCGGTCTGTCAGACCCGAACAGACCAATAGGCTCCTTCTTGTTCCTCGGCCCGACCGGCGTCGGCAAGACGGAGCTCGCCAAGGCACTTGCCGAAGCCCTCTTTGACAGCGAAGGCAACATCATCCGCATCGACATGAGTGAATACCAGGAGAAGCACACGGTTTCAAGGCTCATTGGCGCGCCGCCGGGCTATATCGGTTACGACGAGGGCGGTCAGTTGACGGAGGCCGTCCGGCGAAAGCCCTACAGTATTGTCCTTTTCGACGAGATTGAAAAAGGGCACCCCGATGTTTTTAACACCATGCTCCAGATTTTAGACGACGGCAGACTGACAGACGGCCAGGGAAGAACGATCAACTTCAAAAACACTGTCGTCATCATGACCTCAAACATCGGCAGCCAGTACCTGATGGATGGCATCGACGAGGACGGCATAATCTCAGATAACGCGCGCAAACGCGTCATGAACGAGCTGCAGAATAGTTTCAGACCGGAATTCCTGAACCGGCTCGACGAAACAGTGATGTTCAAACCGCTCACGATGGATGAGATCATCCGTATCATTGACCTGATCCTCGAGAAGACGCGCGCCAAGCTCACGGACCAAAATATCACGCTCGAGATCGCCGACACCGCCAAACGCCGCATCGCAAACGACAGCTACTCCCCCGTCTACGGCGCGCGCCCCGTCAAGCGCTACGTCCAGAAGAATGTTGAGACCGCCATCGCCCGTATCATTATGCGCGGCGAGGTCACCGACGGCAGCGTTATTGCTGTCGCCGCCGACGACGAGGGCCTGACGTTCCGGGTGAAGCAGCCAGCGCATGTATAAAGAATAGCCTTTATCAAGCAAGTGGATGTTCCTGAAAAAGCGAGCCGCTGAATATCCCCTTGTCTTGAATTGCGTTACTTGTCATTCCCGCCTACGCGGGAATGACAGCGCGCACCATGTCGTTATCTTATTCGAATATTAGTATAAGTCAACAAAAACGTGTTAACGACATGTTTTTGTTGACTTATCTGTTTGTCGAAAGTGTGTTAAGGGTTGGTGGTAATCAATAAGTATAATAAGGGACAGTAATTGATAAGAATTATTTCCGCCTAAATAAGTAGACATAATTATACATATATGGTATGTTTGAGGTAACGAGAGGGGTGCGAACATGATGCGCTATCATAAAATTATGACACTATTGGTTAATATCATACTGCTTTTTACGTTAGCATCCTGCGGATCAGGAGAGAGCGACGCAAGTCGGGAGGGAAAAATCAGAGCTTTAGTGCAAGCATCGATTGATAGTCAATACGAACACAAAACTGAGGATTTGGGTTCGGTATACACTAAAGAATTTTCCAGTGATTTCCCGGAGTACTATTACAAAGACGACCTTGGTCCCTGTAAAATTACAAATTATGATTTCATGACAACGCTGACAGAAACAGACGATGGTGAACTCGTTGTTGCTGTAAGAGTCGAAGATAAACAAGGCAGCTACATTCAAATTATACATATAACAAAAGATAAGACGAACTATCTGATTAACTACATTGAATATGATATTTGAAAAGCCGTGCGGCAGACTTGGATAAAAAACGAATAGTTCGTTTGATGGGAGCTAAGAAAATGAAAAAGAGATCCTGTGCACTGCTTATTGCCCTAGTCTTTATGCTTTTGGTCGGAGGATGCAATAGCGTAGAGTCGACGCCCCCCGTTCAATCCGAAATGCCGTCATCGCCTGCGCCGTCTGAAGATGCAGAGCAATCCGAAACGCCATCGTCCCCTGCGCCGACTGTATATGTGGAGTCAACTTTGGAGAATTTTCATATTGCCATTGTGACAGATGAACTTTTGAACAAATATACTTCGTATCATGAATACATCAGCGATGAGCTTGAAAGGATCATCATTTGGACAGACACAGATATAAAGGATTTTGCTTTTATAACTGTTGATTATAATGACACGGGAGACAAAATTTCTTACCTAGCGGGGGACATATTGTCCTCGCTTGATGAATTGTCACCGGAAAAGCCGTTCGTCGCAGATATATTCCCACCGGAAATATTCCCTGTAAATGGCATATCGTTTCTGGATGTATACGGCGTGAGGCGGTATTTTTCCATTCTAATGGACGGCAGAGGCGTCGAAGAGGCTCCTCCGTATTTCTTCCTTGAATTTGAAAACGGGGGAGGATTTTTACCAGCAAGCCCGTTATCTTCATAAATCATTTCGATTCAGTCACATAACATAGGCAGGACTACTATTTGTTGTCCTGCCGTATTTTTAGCTATTCAATGATGCCGTGTTTGATTTTCAGAACCAGAATGCGCATAACACTCTCGTCGATCCGTTCAATCGTGAGGTCGCCTGAGTCCAGCGCCGACATGAGCCCTTCGGCAGCTTCCTGCAGGCTTTTCGGGCCGAGCAATATGTCGGTACCGGCCTGAATGGACTTAACCGCAATCTCGGCTGTTGTATAGTGATCGGCAACCGCGTTCATAGCCAGACTGTCTGTGATCACAACACCGTCAAATCCCAGCTTGCTTCTGAGAAGATCTGTGACGATCCTATAAGACATCGTCGCGGGGACATCATCTATTGAAGGGATAGTCAGATGCCCGATCATGACCATTTCCGCCCCGACCTCGATACCGCTTATAAAAGGCAGCATTTCCTGACCCATCAGCTGACTTTCGGTCTTTTCCACATAGGCGCTTTCGTCATGGGAGTCCCCGCTCGTATTACCATGCCCCGGGAAGTGCTTGAGCGTACAGATGATGCCGTTATCGCCGAAGCCCCGGACTGCCGCGGCCACGAGATCTGCGGCTTTTATAAAATCATCACTGTAAGCCCTCTCGCCGATAACCGTATTGTTTTGATTAGACCAGACATCCGCTACAGGGGCAAAATCGGTATTGAAACCATATGAAGCCATATCCCGTGCTATCGTTGCAGCGTTGCCGTACGCTGTATCCGTCCCGTCATCCTTGTAATGATACATGGAGTCAATATATGTTGTACCGAGCGTTTTCATTAGCCGATTGACGATTCCACCTTCTTCATCAGCAGCGATGAAAAGGCCGAGAGGCGAAAAGAGTTGTATATTCCCGATCATCTCCCGTGTCTGATCTCCGCTTATCAGATTGTTCGAATTATATATAATGCCGCCGACCGGATATTTTTGCAGGCTTGCCTTTGTGACGGGCCCCGCTGCTGTTGTTGGGAACGTCCCGGTGAGGTTTTCCGGATTAACGATAAACAGCTGGCATACTTTTTCCCATGTCGTCATTTGAGATAAAACGGCCTCGGCTTGAGCAATTGCCGGGTCATTAGACGACAATTCTGGGTCGGTAGCTGCCGGCGTTGTCTCGACGAGCGGCGGACTGAATTCCGCAATTGCTTGCGAGAGCTCGTTTTCCGCGGGCTGCGTTTCGGTCCCTTCCGTAATGCCGATTTTACGGGGGAGGGCTGACTTTGTATTCATATCTGTCAGTATAGTCATTAAAATGACGAGAACTGAGAAAATCGATATGAACAAAAGGACTTTACACAGGACGTTTTTGCGTTTCATAAATAACCCTTTCAGCTTCAGCTCTCAAATTCGCACACAAAGGCCAATATATCCTTATAATACCCAGCGGTAACGGGGTCATTCCGCGTGTCGTTCCATAACCAGCTGCTGTTAAGCAAAAACAACTGTAAATTGATGTTGAAATGGTATTGATTCGTTTTACATATTTTAACATATAAAGTCGTGTCGTAATATATTTTTCTAAAGGGAGAACAGACAAGATAAAACAACAATGACTATCACGGCGAAAACAACTGCGCAAGTAGGTCAAAGAATATGGGGATATAAAGGTCGGCGAATAAGAAAATATGCGTGCTATCATATCGACCATATTTTCGTTTCGTACAGTAGTAAATAGTGGTATACTTGTACTATAAGATTTGTTTGTCAGTTGATATGAAGGAGGTAATGGTGTGAAGCAACTTATAATCGAACCTGTTGGGTCAAAAGAGAGCCGCCTTTACATTACGCCCGCTATTATTAATCACCAAGGTCGGGTCATCTATATTGCCAGCAATGATGACCGAGAATATTTTGAAATCGAGAACGTTGTAAAATCTGTCCCATTCACTAAAGGAGGATTCGATTTTTCGAGTTCAGACAAAGTGTTTTTGAAGTGGTCTTCAAGAAATTATAACGATGAAAAAGCGATTTTTGATTGCCTTTTCCGTTATAAGCAAGACAGCAATCTTCTAATTGTCGTCGGGGATGCATTTGCTGCATTGGGTTATTTTTGCTCTCAATTTCTCAAACTCGCCTGCACATGGGATGCGGACATCATTGCTGTGCTTCAATCACCATTTTATGAAAAGAAATTAAAACAATACAATGATAAAGATTGGTTAGAAGATGATCAAATGAGGCATTGGGAGGGTTTTCACTTGGGGGAACACGCAAGTCTCGTCCATCATTTTCACAGCTTGACGGAAGACAGCTAACGGCACAATCGCCGCGCCCCCGCACATGGTAGGATATACCATGAGAGTAGGCGCGCACAGTGGTGTGGGAAGGAATTTGATATGGCTTCTGAATACGATAGGTACTTCTTTAAAAACCCTGTAGATTATGGTTCCGGCACATACTACGACGTCGGTTATTACGGTCCGAACGTCTGGTGGAAGGGAGAAAAATACGGCACGAACTTTACAAATATGGTATTACGTTTCGAAGCGGACATGTACATGGAAGAGGACACACATACGCATGATTTCGATATGTATACCTATTTTCTTCCTGCGGATCCAAGTGATATGGAGAACCTCGGGTGCACCGTCGAATTCTGGTATGGCGAGGGTGAGAATGCAGTTAAGTACGAGAGCGATAAGATCTGCAACTTTTATGTCCCAGCGGGTGTACCACACGGACCGCTGATCATCAAGAACCTGAAGAAGCCATGTTATCTGATCCATTCCACGATGGCTGGCGATTATAGGACCTGGCGCGACGGCAAGGACGACCGGGAAGGATTCAAAGTTAATTGAGCGCGAGCCAGCCTTTTAGGCTGGCTCGATATCTGTCAGGGTTTGTTCATCATCAATTAGGCATATGCTGATTATTCATGCAATATCGTTTAATAAATCAACGTATTTATGAATTAATTTATCGATGTTTTATAACCGCCATAATAATATTACCACATCGTTCATGGCAGCGCGGACTATATCAAACGTATATTTAGTCAAACAAACCGAGCCGGTTTGTCTTCGTGGTGATCTAAGATATGGTCTGAAATTTAAATTTCTGCCCATAGCCTGACGTCTTGACCTTGTCAATAGTTCTTGTGATATATTCTGATAATTTTTTTTCGAATACAGCTTCAGTCGTCTCTTGTTTTTCAATCATCAAGAGCCCCTTTTCCCAGCTGGCAGTAAGTGTCGGATTCAAGAGTTCCTTTGCTGTGTGTCGTACGAGCTCCACAATCGCTTCCCCCTTCAATTCCGGCGTAACGATTTGCGTCTTATTGTTAATGTTAATATAGCCAATATCGGAGAGTTTCTTAATTATTCCTGAACGGGTAGCGGACGTACCGATGCCACACGTTTTTATCTGCTCCCTGAGCTCTTCATTTTCCACGTACTTTCCGGCTTTTTCCATCGTTATAATCAAAGATCCGTCTGTAAATCGATTTGGTGCTTTTGTCTTTTTCTCTTCGTTATTAAAACCAACGACGTCGCATTTTTCTTTTTTTATGAGCTTTTGAATTGGCGCTTCGGATAGTTCTTCTTCGTCTTTTGATAAAGCAGTATCGTATACTTCCTTCCAACCCGCGACATTGAGCGTCTTGGAGTTCGTAATGAAAATTTCCCTCCCGACTTCGGTTTCAACTTTTACGGTATTATATTCTGCCGGCGGATAGAATATGGAAAGGAACCTTTTGACGATCAGATTATAGATGTTTTTTGAATCCTCATCCAGCTTTGACAGCTCGGTTGTCACATAGGTCGGGATAATCGCATAGTGGTCAGTAACCTTCGCGTCATCGACATATCTTTTTGTATTTTTATCAATACTCAGTTTACCCAGGCCTTTAATCCTCAATACGAATTCCTTATAATCGGCATTACCATATATACCATTTAGAATCTTTGGAAGCTCCGGCACAACGTCCGTTGATAGCACCCTGCTATCCGTTCTTGGGTAGGATACGAGCTTCTTTTCATAAAGACTTTGGACAACTTCCAAAGTTTTATTAACTGATATTTTAAACTTTTTATTGGCTTCAGATTGCAGCTCGGCAAGGTTGAAAAGGAGCGGTGCTTGTTCTTTTTTAACCTTAACCTCAACTTTTTTAACAGCTGCGTCTAGGCCTTCTAGTTGTTTTATAATCGCCGTTGCTTCGTCTAAGCTTATATATTTCTCGCCGCTTTCCGGGTCGTCTGTGTTACTTTTATCCTCTTTTTTTGGCTGCCATTTACCGCTATATGTAATATCACTTTCCGCTGAATGAAAGGTTGCTGTTACACCATAATATATCGTGGGGACGAAGTTTCTGATTTCCAGCTCTCTGTCGACAATTAAACCTAAGACACAGGTCATAACCCTGCCGATCGCAATAACTGAGGATTTTTCTTCTTTTAGAAGGGTTGCTAATTGCCTTCCGTATTGGCATGTATACATCCTGCTGAAGTTCATCCCAAACAGCCAATCTTCTTTTGCCCGACAGTAGGCTGCTTTCGCAAGAGAATCATACGTACTAATGTTCTTAGCTTCATCAATTCCCTTTTTTACAGCCTCTTCGGTTTGCGCGGATATCCAAACTCTTTTGGCCGGCTTATCAGAACCGCTTTGGCTATAGACCAGCCGAAAAATATACTCTCCTTCACGGCCGCTGTCCGTACAAGCATAAATCATATCGACATCGTGCCGATTCATGAGCGATTTTATGACCTCGAATTGTTTCGAGGTTCCTTTATTATCGATAACGATATATTTATATTCCTTTGGGATTATCGGTAAATGCGCGACTTTCCATGACTTATACTCGGGATCATATGCATCCGGATATGCCATTGTAACCAGGTGCCCAAAACACCACGTAATGATCGTATCGGCCGTTTCGGCATAGCCCCGGCTTCTATCCACCGAAGACATTTGCGCACCTAACACGCTTGAAAAACTCACAGCGACGGATGGCTTTTCTGTTATGTATAATGCTTTACCCACTGTTTCACCCTGCCCGATTCGGAATTTGATATCTGCAACAACCGTTGTGTGGAGAGATTTGTATATTTGTTCATTTGCATAGTCTATATATAAATTAATTAGAAATCAAGTCGTTAGGTTACTATTGACAATAAACGAATGGTCGTTTATTATAGGTATATAGAGGTGTGCTAATGAGAAAAAAAGATGATGAAAAAGAGAGATGCATCAAAGAGGCGGTCATAAAGCTTATCCTTCAAGAGGGATTTCACGGTGCTTCTATCTCAAAAATCGCTAAAATGGCAGGGGTTTCACCGGCAACCGTCTATATATATTTTGAAAACAAAGAAAACATGCTGCAGGATATCTACAGCGAATACTCAGAAGAAATATTTGATTATTTATTAGATCGCGTCAACCGGGGTATGGGGGGGCATCAGCTGATTGAGATGCTCGTTAAAAGCTACTATAGCTATATAGTGGAGCACAAAGAGGTTTTCAGCTTTGTCGAGCAATTTTCAAACTGTCCTTCATTGGCCAATAGCTGTTCGGGGAAAAAGGGCGTCTGCAATATTTACAACCTGATAATAGAGATGAAGAACAACCAGATTATTAAGAATTATAATAATGAAAATTTACTGGCGATCATTTTTTTCCCGGTAAAGTCAATCGCCGTCGATACGCATAAGAGCGACGTTGAGAGGGCCGCTTTGCTGCAGGAGATGATTAAAATAATACAGGATGCCGTGCTTTTATAATTTTTGAAAATTTACAAGCGGGATAATTTTGTGAAGTCAATGTCACAAAGGGATCTCGCAATCATTAGAATATTTATTAAACGAACATTCACTTATAATGGTGTACACAGAAAGGATGTAATTATGTCAAGTATAGACAACAACAATACGAGGGGAATCGTTATTCCTGTATCAAATACGGTTTTACTGCCGGGCGTCGTCACGATGATTCATTTACCAACGTTTGACGATGTTCAGCTGCGGTATTTGGAAAACGGAAATAACGCCAACATCGCTTTACCGCTGAAGTCAAATTTTGACCAGAGTGACCTGAAGGAAGAGGACTTTTACAAGATCGGCGTTTCCTTTTTTGTCAGCAGCGTGGAGAAAACAGAAAAAGGCGTTCAACTGACGGTTAAAATGACGGAAAGAGTTGAAATCAAAGCGCTTCACATTGAAAATAACATTATATATGCCGAATACGAGCAGAGTCCGGATGTTATCGACTTAAACGCAAAAAGCCAGGAGGAAATGCTTGGTTACTTTAAAAAGATTGTACACGAGATAAGTGAGAACTTCAGGGGCGGAGACCAATACAGCAAAATCGTCGACGAGTTTAAAGACATGAATGCGCTTATGGTGTATTTGAGTCAGTTTATGCCATTATCGAACGAAGAGAAATATGAATATCTCAAAACAGAATCGTTGAAGGTGAGAAGCCTGCACTTTATGGATTACCTGCTCAAGCAAAAGGAATCCATAGAGCTGAATATGCAGATATCCGAAAAATTCTCTGAAAAAGCCAACAGACACTATAGAGAAGCAGCGCTCAGGGACCAGCTGAAGGTCATTCAGGAGGAACTCAATGAGGGTAAGCGCGAGGGCGCGAAAAAAGATAAAGATTATTTAACAAGAATTGAAGACGCCCAGATGCCTGAAGACATCAAAAATGCCGCTCTTGAGGAACTTGATAAACTGGAAGCTCAGAATCCGAACAGTTCCGAAAATAGTGTGATCCGCAATTATCTGGATCTCCTGATCCAGCTGCCGTGGAAGAAGGCTGAAGCAAAGCCGATTGATCTTGATCAGGCGCGGCGGATCTTAAATGAACAGCATTATGGTTTGGAAAAGGTCAAGGAGCGGATCATTCAGCATTTGGCGGTTATGCAGCTGAAAAATGACAAAAAGGGCTCTATTCTGCTGCTTGTCGGGCCTCCCGGCACAGGAAAAACAAGCCTTGGCAAAAGTATCGCGGAAGCACTTGATAGGAAATACATACGCCTGAGCCTGGGCGGCATCAGAGATGAAGCTGAGATCAGAGGGCACCGGAGGACATACGTCGGTGCGATGCCGGGGAGAATCCTACAGAGCATCAAAAAAGCTGGAACCACCAATCCTGTCATGGTCCTTGATGAGGTTGATAAGCTGATGACCGGCGGTTTCAGCGGAGATCCCGCGAGCGCGCTATTAGAGGTCCTTGATCCGGAACAGAATAACAGCTTTACAGATCATTACCTCGATCTGCCCTATGATTTGTCGGATGTATTCTTTGTTGCGACCGCCAATTCGGTAGAAAGCATACCGGGCCCGCTGCTTGATCGGATGGAAGTCATACAGATATCCAGTTACACAACGGATGAAAAATTTCATATCGGTAAGAATCATCTCATAGGGTCCGTTTTAGCGGAACATGGGCTGACAGCGGAACAGCTCATTATTGAAGACGATGTGTTGAAAAAAATTATCAGTGAGTATACGTTGGAGGCCGGCGTCAGGGGATTGAAAAAACAGCTGGCTTGCCTCGCGCGCGTGACCTCGGAAAAAATTGTATCAAACAAAGCAGAGCTGCCATATAGCGTGAAACTCGATGAACTGGAGGAAATGCTTGGCAGACAGGTGTCGCGTCATGATAAGGCCCAGCACGACAATCCGCCGGGTGTTGTTACAGGCCTTGCGTGGACGCCTGTCGGAGGAGAGATACTCTTTATTGAGGCAACCGATATGCCGGGAAGCGGAGAAGTCACCCTCACAGGTCAATTGGGTGATGTCATGAAAGAATCGGCCAGGATTTCGCTCAGCTTGTTAAAGTCGAGGCTGCCGCTCAACACGATTAATTTCAAGGAGCGGGATCTACATATTCATGTACCGTCCGGGGCGGTTTCCAAGGATGGCCCGTCCGCCGGTATCGCATTATTTACAGCGCTCGCGTCGCTTGTCACAGGGATTAAGGTGGATCCCAAAATTGCCATGACAGGAGAAATCACCTTAAGAGGCGCCGTCCTGCCGATTGGCGGCCTGAAGGAGAAGCTCTTGGGTGCCCAGCGCGCCGGCATCAACAAAGTGCTCATCCCAAAGGATAACGTCAGCGACCTGAAGGATGTGCCGGATGAAGTGAAAAAGCAGCTGACAGTCATACCCGTCGAAACGGTAGAAGATGTATTGCGGGAAACCCTCGGGATTTCAATGCCAAGAATAGAGCATGTGTTTATGCAAAGGGGCTCCGGTGAAAGATCTATACAGGCATAAAAGAATCTATATAATAATTTAATGGAAAAGAGTGATTTGCAATGAAGCTTGCAGTGACAAAAGAGACGTTGGTTGGTGATGTCTTAAAGGCTGATCGGACCACCGAACCTTATTTTCTCCAGATGGGAATGTTTTGCCTGAGCTGCCCCTCCGCTGCCGAAGAAAGCCTGGAAGACGCCTGTATGGTACATGGCGTTTCGGTCGATGAGCTCATCGATAAGCTCAACGAGCATGCATCAAAATAGCCTGCTGTGCAGCCGTCTTCTGATGTACAAGTGAAATAGTTCTGCATAAAAATAGCGATTTTATATGCAGAACTGTGCTCCGTTAGGCATGATCATAAAACCGGCCGCCCACGATTATCATATATAGACGCGCTAGACACACCACCGCGCGAATAACCCAATCCAAAGCCATGATAGTTACCCCAGCGCCGTCAAAAGGGAAGGCATATCTTTCTTTGCATGTAAAAAAATGACAAAGCATAAATATATTGCCATTTATATAAAATCGTGATAAAATATTAAGCAATTATCAACAGAAGTAAGGTGATTTAAGTTGTGGATGCGAAGCCGTGTCATTGCTACATTCATCGCAGGCGTTAGTTTAATTATTGCCGTTGTTATTGCGATAACCGCTTTTGTGGGGTATAAGCAAAATGCCGGCGGCGGCATCAGCGCCGCAGGCTCGGCAACGCGCGATTTCAGCTCCGACTTAATTGTTTGGCGGGGTAGTTTTTCCGCTTCCGGGCTATCTACCACAGCAGCGTATGAAATTATTAAAAAGGACGCCGGCCTTGTCGAAGAATATTTACTCGCGCATAATGTGCCAAAAGAAAGCATTGTTTTTTCCTCGGTGAACATCAGCCCGAACTACAAGCAGATTTATAGTGATAATGGCAACTTCATAGGTTCGGAGCTTGTTGATTATTCTCTCAGCCAGAAGCTGACCATTCAATCGACGGATGTGGATAATATTGAAGTCATCTCGCGGGATATTACGGAGCTTATAGGTTCGGGTGTCAATTTTTACTCGGAGGCTCCTGAATACTATTATACCAAGCTCGGTGAGCTCAAACTGGAACTGATTGACGCGGCGACCGCGGATGCCAAGGCGCGTATAAACATTATGGCGGAAAAAGCGGGCGGTAAGGTGGATAAGCTGCTGAGCGCTACTTTGGGTACTTTCCAGATTACAGCGCAAAATTCGGCTACCGATTCTTATACCGCCGGCGGCACCTTCAATACCTGGTCGCGTGAAAAAACCATGTTCATTTCCGTAAAGCTTCATTACGCGCTGGATTAAGCCTTGCCGAAATCAATACCAATGTGACAGGCAAATCGCTTCATTTTCGGCTTAACTGTCAGAACCTTTTTTACACCATTACTCCTAAAATCTCTGTGATTGTACAGTCACAGAGATTTTTTTATAGATAGTGGTGTGAATCAAATAATCGTGATATTATTACGAGGAAAAATTGAGTTTTTGTGACAATGACAGAAAATATGTCGATATAGTGAAACTTGGATGTTATATGCATTCCGCTAAATAACGGAAAATTTGGAGGAGAATTATGATGTACTGCAAAAATTGTGGGGCAATGGTAAATGACGGTGAAAGGTTTTGCGTGCAATGCGGCACAGGGGTATCAGTTGCGACGAAAGCACAAGTAGAGGCGTCAATTCCGGTGCTGCATAAGGAATCCGTAAAACAACAGCCTTCGCCGAGTTCGCGGCAAACGGCTGAAGCAGTTACCGAATTGACCCACAAAAGCCGGAAGGGCAGCTTCTGGGTTTTCGGAGCGATTGGGACAGCTGTGGGCGCTTTGCTACTTGCTGTGATCCTTTTTGCGACAGGCGTATTGTCGTTCGGCAGTGGGAGTCTACATACGAACGCTAGGTTAGAATGTCCTGGCTTTAATACACCTGAAGACGCTGCTAAAGCCTATCTCATCGGCCTAAAAGATCAGGATTTGGATATGATGCGCTCATCCTTCGCCATTGAGAGTTATGTGGATCATTACGATTTTGAAGAGAATTTGATAAGGCTGAAAACATATAGTTCTAATTCTTCCGGTATTGCAATCCCTAACATTACCGATTTCACCCGGCAGATGAATGTTATGCTGCGATTAAACGTCATAACTCGGTTTTCATATCAACACTATATGTCTTGGAACGCAACGGATATATTTAATGAAAACGCTCCAATTCCTTTACTTAACTCGGAAGAGGTATCTGATTTTATCGAGGATTTCCAGGCACTCATCAACGACTATATATTTGCCGACCTTGTTATAGGCGATTTCATGGAACCCGAAGACCTTTCAGACATTTACTACTCGGAGCAGAATCAAAAAAATATCGAAAGATATGTCAAAACACTCGGCGTTGAAGAAGAGGACATCGTTGACCTGGCTGTTACATTTGAAGCCGATGATCTTGAATGGTTGTTCTGCCCGCAGGCGGTCAGATACGATGGAAAATGGTATTTAGCGTCGACAATCGGAAATTTAGGCAATATACTGGGTATGTCGTTTTACGAAGCCGGCATCGCACCTCTCGACGCTTTTGTTGATTAGGCTATGATTCAGCCGTCGTGAATTCTGCTGCGCCCGCCTCCAATACTTCCGCCATTATTTCACCTCTGCCGTCGAAAAACTGCAGCGAAGAAAGCGCACGAGGTATACACTGAAATGAATGAAACAGCTAAGGAACTTTTTGGGGTTCCTTAGCTGTTTTAGATATGTTTGGTATACTATTTCCCGCCCATACCCTTCGTGATGGTATAAGTGGTGCCAAGCTCCTTGAGCTTTTCTTTCTCGGACTCGAGGTATTCGAGGGTTATGGTATCGAGTGCAGCGCAGACGGCCTCATGATCCAGCACCGGTATGCTGAGCATTTGGCGGGCCTCGGAAGGAGTGGCGACGTCGTTACCAAAGGCTTTGACAGCATTAACGGCACGCTCGACGAGCATCATGTTGGTTGCCATGATCTTCTTGCCGTCCTTGTCGGTGCCGTAGACGACGTTGTCTTCCATGCCGACGCGAATATGGCCTTCATTTGCTATTGCGGAGAACATGACAGGCAGGTGGCCTTTGCCGGTGCCGAAGGCACTCCAGGTGCAGTCCTTGGGCAGCTTGCCGGCTGCTTGCTGCTCGTACATCTCGTCGAGCAGGACTTGGAGGCACTTGGTGGTGGCGTCCATGCCGCCCATGACGCCGAGACAGAACTGGAAGTGCATGGGCGGCGCGACGGAGCCCTGTTTCAAGTAAGCGCCGGAAGCGCGAAGCATGCCAAAATCGAAAATCTCGAACTCGGGCTTGATGCCTTTTTCCTGATAGAGTTTGCCGAGGGTCATCAGCATATTGGGGCTGTTGTGGAAAACACCGCCGGGGACACCCCAGTTGAAGGAGCCTGCGTCAAAGGTGCCCATTTCGATGCCGGGCACTGTCCTGTGGTGAAGCATACGGCAGGCATTGCCGTAGGGGCTGTCGTCAGACACACGATTGTCACCGGAGGAGGTGCAATTGATGATGATGTCACAGTCTTTATAGGAGCGAATCGCTTTGATTGTTTGATAGAACTTAACGGGGTCCATGACGCCCGCACCATCGTCGTCGCGCATATGTAGATGGCAGACAGACGCGCCGAGCTTCCAGCACTCGTATACTTGCGCAGCAATATCGGTGGGCTTCTCTGGAATGTTGTATCCGGCGGGGGTGACAGCGCCGGTCATAGCGACAGTAATGATGGTTTTAGCCATAGCCTGTTCTCCTTAAATTTCAATAAGTATTTAAAGATGTTAGGTCACATCTTCGGGGAAAGTATATTTTCGGGAAAATTACATTTTCCTGTGCAGCTTTAGCAGCTCGATAATGGTATTATCCCTAAAGCTCGCGATAGCGGGCTTGGAGTGGCCTATGACGTCGGGTAAGGCCTGCATAAGCGGACCAATGGCGTCGCCGGAGAGGTCTGCCCATTCGTCCGGGACCTTTTTTGTATCTGAAATATCAGCAAAAACAGCATTCGTCATCGGCCCAAACTTTATAGCGCAGCCGCGCAGACCGAGGTCGCCGCCGCCAAGCTCGTAGTTCATGGCGGGACCGAAGGCAGCCAGACGCAGACCGGGGCCGAAGGTCCAGGCATCGTCGGCGTCAGCCATGGAGCAGACACCCTCGCAGACAAGAGCAATTTCCTCGCGCCACAGGGCGTGCATGAGGCGGTTTGCTATGAAACCCCTTTTCTCCTTGTTCATGACGACGGGGGCCTTGTCATACATTTTGTAGAATTGACGTGCCGCCTCAAGAACCTCGGGGGAAGTCTTCTCGCCGCCGCAGATTTCAATGAGGGGAAGAAGATAGGCGGGGTTAAAAGGATGGCCGACGATAATGCGCTCGGCGTGCTCGGCCTTGGCAGCGATGAGGGTGACGGGGTTACCTGAGGAGGAGGAGGCAATGATACCGTCCTGCGGCATATACTTTTCCATAATGGCGATCATCTCATGCTTTTGCTCCAGGTTTTCAGCGCCGTTCTCCTGCGCGAAGTATACGCCCGTGAAGGCTTCGGCAGGGTCTGTCGTGATGTGGATCCTGCTCCAGAGGTCCTCGGCGGATGTGGCAATGCCGTACTTTATATAGGAGTCAATGGGCTCCTGAATCTTGGGTATGGCGCGTGCCTTTGATTCTTCACTGCGCACATAGACGTTAACCTGCAGCCCCTTGAGAGAGAAGTATGCCGCAAACCCGCCGCCGATCGTCCCTGCACCGTACATGGCTATTTTTTTTATATCTTCGACTTTCATATAGGTTCCTCCTGTTTTTTTACTGCTGAGAGATCAGCCAACAGCTGTCAGCCCACCGTCGGGATAGATTGTTGAGCCGGTCACGAAATCTGAGGCAGCAGAGGCCAGGAAGATCGCAGGACCTTTGCAGTCATCAGGGTAGCCAATGCGCTGAGCGGGCATGGAAGCAGCGATGTTGTTGCGGGCAGTCTCATCATCGGGCAGCATCCCGACCATCATCGGCGTATAGGTCAAGGTGGGGCCAATGGCGTTGACTTGAATATTCGGCCGTAAATCGGAGGCATAGGCCTTTGTGAGCATCTCCACAGCGCCTTTTGTGGCGCAGTAACCGACATTGCCCATCCCGCCGTTTGCGACTGCCCGGATACCGCGGACGGAGGAGATATTGATGACCTTGCCGTGAATATTGTGATCCTTCATGTATTTGCCAAAATTCTTGCAGGTAAACATGATCGACTTCACATTGGCGTCAAACATTTCGTTCCATTCCTTTTCGGGGAACTCAGTTCCGGGAAACTTCTTGTTGAAACCCTGAGAATTGACCAGGATGTCTACCGTGCCCATCTGATTGAGGGCAGCGGCCAGCAAGGCCTCAACATCTGCTTCCTTCGCGGCATCACCGGCGCAGTAAAGAATGTCGAGACCGGTTTTGTCCTTGATTTCCTTTTGAGCACGCAGGAGCGCATCGGTTTTTCGAGAGGAGATCATTACCTGCGCGCCTGCCTCGGCAAGGCCCTCGGCAATTGCTTGGCCGATACCGCCGGCACCGCCAACCACAACGGCCTTCTTGCCGCTCAGATCAAACAAATTTGTCATTATTACAAAACACCCTTTCTTAATTGAAAAATCAGTGTTGGTTTACATGGTGGGAAGATTCACTTTTGCTGCTGCGGCGGCAGCAAGCAGACCAGCATTTGGCAGGATACAGTACCGTTGTTTTTTATACCCTTTTTAGTTAGGGGACCGCAGTGGAAGGAGTCGCCGACATGCAAAGTTGTCTTGGCGCCATCCTCAATTTCGATATCCATTTCGCCTTCGATAATGTAGTAGATGGATTCCAGAGGATTTCCGCCGAACTCGCAGCCGCCGCCGGGCAAAAAGTGTGATAGGCCCATAACCATCTTTCCGTCATTGACATCAACCGGATTGTGCAGGCGGGTCGTCCTTACATCGTAATGTCCGGGTGCCTCATAAGTGGTAGCCTCGTTTTTGCGAACAATTTTATAGCTCATGAATATTCTTCCTTTCGGCTTTGTGATAATAAAATCTGTAATACCAATTGTTATCAAAGCTTCGATATTGATGTCACTCAAAAACAGAGAACAACTTTTACGAAACATGTTTATTTCTTAAGTGAAATATAGTACATTAACTACATATATTTTACATATTACGAAAATTCGTGCACGCGTATTGCTTTGGCAGTGCGTGAAGGAGGAAGATCGATCATATGGAGTTGCGTCAATTGCGCTACTTTACCGCTGTGGCGGATACCCTTAATTTTAGCCGTGCTGCTGAAAGCTTATATATTTCCCAGTCTTCACTGAGCCAGCAAATTGCCGACCTTGAGCGGGAGATGGGTGCGGAGTTGTTCAAGCGGAGCAAACGATCTGTCGAACTCACCGAGGCGGGACAGACGATGCTTCGGTTGTCGAGGAGTCTTTTAAACACTGCCGAAAAGCTGATACCAGAGGTCCGTTATGCGGCAAGGACGGAGACGTTGGACAGGGACATTTATATAGGTCTCGATAACAGCGTGGATCTGAGCTATCATGGTGCTTTTCGCGTCCCGCTCACAGACGCTGTCGATCAAACCCATAAGGTGGCGCCTGGTCTGCGTCCTGTTTTCGAGATGTTTGAGCATGAGCAGCTTGTTCGCGCATTAGACATCGGCACAGTTGATTTGGGTTTTTTCCTGCACCATGGGAAAACAGTCAGCGGAAGCGGTGATATGGTGGCTCAAATACTCCGTCAGGATGAGATGGTTCTCGTTCTGCGCAGTGAGACCCCGCTGGAGGACACGCTGGACAACATCAGGCACGTCCTGATGAGCAATGGCCTCATCCTCCTGGAACGGGAGACCAAGGGTATGGGTCAGGTCATCCGCATACTGGATACCGTTGGTGTAGAGCCGCATATCCGTTTTTGCGAAAACCGCAATGTGATGACCCTCACTGCCGAGTGTGGAGAGTGCGCAACCATCCTCCCTATCTCTGTCGTTAAGAGTCTCAATGACCCGGCAATAAAGTATCTGCATTTCAGAACACCCTGTGCCATTCGCTATCTCCTGGCGGTGTGGCGCAAGGACAACCATAACAGCCTGATCCAGATGGTGCTGCAGAACCTGACGGAAAACTTATAAGCAATATCGCGAAACTACCGGCCGGCCAGCATTGGCCGGCCGGTAGTTTTTTTACTTTTTAGGTCTGTACGGCTTAACATCCCGAGCAGCAAACGGATTCGGCTTACCGATGTTTTCCAGGTTCTTGAACCATTCGCCGGCATTCTTTGGCATCTCGACCCAGCTCTTGGCAGTCTGAGGCTTCTGCATATCGGTGGTGGCATATCGCCAGTCGTTGACGCGGCTGATATACTTCTCGTCCTGCTGGCCAGAATTCTCGTCGCCCAACGTGCCGGCAGCGATGCTGAGCAGGGAGCCGTACTGTTCGCTGACAGTGTGAAGCTTCAAGTCTTCAACCAGAAGCTTCTGCAGCGGGCGCTTGGCTAAATCGGACATGATGGTGCGGTTCTCGTACGACATTTTCTTCCACATGCGGGCGATCTCCCAGGCCCGCTCAACAGCTTTGCCCTTTGCCACAACTTCGCTCACCATGCCGAAATCCAGCATGTCCTTGGCGGTGAACTGACGGCTGGTCATCATGTAGTAGTTGCCACGCTTGGTGCCGAAGTAATGCTGTGCCATGAGGCCCATACCGTCTCCGGGGACAAGACCGCCCTGCGCATGAGGAACCTCCATCACGGTGTCCTCAGTGCATATTGTCACGTCGCAGAGCATGGCGGAATCCCAGTGGAAGCCGGAACCGGGGATGGCGCCGATGGTGGGCACAGCGAGATCGAAGATCATGTTCTTGATCAGATTCGTGTCGTCAAAATACTGGTGTTCGAAGCGCTGTTTGGGCAGCTCCGAATAAGTCTCCCAACCGTTGGGGTCGGATTCGATCATCCAGTTATCGCCGATATGGGTATAGATAATAATTTCGTTCTTGTAATCCAGAGACAAAACCCGGGTCAGCTGACTCATCGCGCGATGTGACATGCCGCTGTGGTGCATCACGCCGCCGTTGGTATGCCAGGTGACTTGCAGAATGCCGTCCTCACGATATAGATCAGCGAAATTCTTAAACCATTCTTTGTACTCGTCAAGCTCCGGAAGCTTGACATAATCAGCCATTGGGTTTCCCATAATTATTCCTCCTATTTAAGTAATTCGAAGATACAGGCAGCACCCATGCCGCCGCCGATGCACATAGAGACGAGCGCGTATTTTCCGCCGGTATCCTGCAGGTAATCCAGAGCCTTACCGGTAAGGAAAGCGCCGGTTGCACCCATGGGGTGGCCGAGTGCCATCGCGCCGCCGTAGGGGTTAACCTTGTCGTAAGGCAGCCCGAGTTCGTTGATGCAGGCCAGCGCCTGGGCTGCAAACGCCTCGTTCAGCTCGATGGTGTCCATATCATCGATCGTGAGTCCTGATTTCGCCATGACCTTCGGTATGGCGTATATTGGCCCAATGCCCATGATCGTTGCGTCACAGCCGGCGACTTCAAACCGTACGAATTTCGCGATCGGGCGAATCCCGAGCTCGGCTGCTTTTTCAGATGACATGACGACAACGAATGCTGCCGCGTCCGTTGTCTGAGAAGAGGTAGCGGCCGTCACCAGGCCGTTTTCACGGAAACAGGGCTTCAGTCCGGCGAGGCTCTCCATACTGGTTCCGGCACGGATGCCATCGTCTTCCTTCATAACAAAGTCACTGCCATCGGCATTTTTTGCCTGGACAGGTATAATTGACGGTGCCAGTTTGCCGCCCTTTTGAGCATCATCAGCTTTCGCGTGAGATTCGACGGCCATTTTTTCCATCATCTCTCGCGTGATGCTGTATTTTTCTGCGACTCGTTCGGCGGTTTCACCCATGGACATATAAGCGCCGATATAGTTTTCCGTCAGCCATTTGTTCATGTATTCTTCGGGATATGGTGTAAAGCAATGAGTCATATCTTCCACGCCGCCCGCCACAACGACATCCTGCTGTCCAGCGAGAATCGCATTGGCGGCTGTCGCGATGGCCTGGAGGCTGGAGGAACAGAATCTGTTGATCGTCTGCGCTGTGACAGAATCAGGCAGCTCGGCCCTGTTGACGATCATTCTGGCCATGTTTAAATCCAGCTGGTTAATGGGCCGGGCAGCACCGACGATAACATCATCGATCATTTCCGGTTTTAGTTGGGGCACCCTGGCGAGCACGCCCTTGAGCGCCTGCGCCGCGTAATCAACCGAGTTCGTATTGGCAAGACCGCCTTTACGCGCTCTGCTTGTCGGTGTACGTCCATAAGCTACGATGACTGCTTCTCTTAACATGTTTACCTTCTTCTTTCCTAGCGTTTTATACGTAATCGTACCAGCCGTGTCCGGTCTTGCGGCCTAATTTTCCATCTGCAATAAGCTTCTTCACCGATTCCGGCGTTGACCAATCCCGGATCGCCAGCGAATCGAGTGTCTCGCACACATGCGGGAATGTATCAAGTCCTGACATGTCCATCATTTCAAACGGCCCCATTGGATGGTTCAAGCCGAGCTTCATTGCGGTATCAATATCATCAATGGTTGCAACACCATCTTCATAACAGCGCGCCGCTTCAAGCATAAAAGCAAAAAGGCAGCGGTTGACAATGAATCCTGGTGTATCTGTCCGGCATATCACCGGTGTTTTACCCATCCCGACGGAAACGGCTTTCACCGCCTCAATGGTTGCATCCGTCGTCTTCTCTCCGCGGATGATCTCTACCAGCCGCATGGCGGCGACGGGGAAGAAAAAGTGCATACCCGCGCAGCGTTCCTGGTGACTGCATTCCGCTGTAATGTCTGTAACAGACATCGACGACGTGTTGGTACACAGGATCGTGTCACTCCGGCAAATCTGGCCAAGCTCCCTGAATGTTGAGCGCTTCAGCTCAAGGATCTCCGGAACGGCTTCAATAACCATGTCGCAATCCGCCAAGTCATTCAGACGCGTCGTTGTTGTGATATGACTTATCGTCATGGCGGCTGACTCTTTTGTCTCCTTACCCTGAGAGATTCTCTTGTCATAGCCTATTGTTATTTTCTCAATTGCACTGTCGCAGAACTCTTTTTTGATGTCGCGAAGTACAACGGTATACCCCTTTGAAGCTGCGATTTGCGCGATACCGGCGCCCATTTGGCCTGCGCCAAGAACACCGATTTTTTTAATCTCCATCTTCCGGTTACTCCTTTCAGCTGTTCGTGTAGTGCGGAGCGCGTTTCTCCGCGAACGCTGCCATGCCTTCTTTTTGATCATGTGTATCAAACAAGAGGCAGAATTCTGCGCTTTCGACTCTTTCACCTTCTGCGATTGTGCCGATGGATCCGGCGCTGACGGAAGCTTTTGCCGCGGCCAAGGCCCTGCCCGGCATTGCTTTGAGTTCCTCGGCCAATTTATATGCTTCATTCAGAATCGCCGCATCCTCGACGAGGCGCGTCAAAAGTCCGATTCTGAACGCCTCTTCACCCTTCACAGCTTTGCAGAGCATCACGATTTCCTTCGTCTTTGCAGGTCCCGCTAGGGAAAGAAGCCGCTGCGTACCGTTTGCTCCGGGAATGATCCCAAGGGATACCTCCGGGAGCTTGAAGCTTGTGTTAGGACCACCTATACGGAAGTCACACGCGAGCGTCATCTCACAGCCGCCGCCCCAGGCCAGGCCGTTGACTGCAGCAATCGTCGGAATCGGCATACATTCCAGTCTGTTGTTGATTTCAATTGCCGCCGCGCAAAAACCGCGAGCGAAATTCGGCGTCGCCAGTGCCATTTCCCCGATATCCGCGCCGGCAGCAAACGCTTTGTCATTTCCGGTAACGACGAGTACTCGGATAGCGGTATCGTCTTGTACTTCGTCAAGGGCCGTTAGGATCTCGCGGTTTGTTGCACTGTTGAGTGCGTTATATGCTTTAGGACGGTTGAGTTGAATCGTTGCCACGTCGTCCTTCACGCTGAAAATGATGTTCTCGTACTGCATGTATTCAGCCCCCTATTGTTTGTCCGCCGTCCAGTAAAACATATGTTCCTGTCATATAACCAAAGCAATCTGACGCCATCGCCAAGGCTGGTCCTGCAACATCTTCAATAGCGCCAAGGCGCCTGAGAGCCGTGCGAGCTTCCATCTTTTTCCGAATTTCCTCGTTGGCAAAGATATCCTCGTTCAGCGGCGTGACAACATAACCGGGACAGATAGCGTTTACGGTGATGTTATAACGGGCGAATTCATTTGCCATCGTTTTTGTCAGGCTTATAACGCCTGCTTTTGCTGCGCCGTATGCGACAACGCCCTTGCCGCCGATGAGCCCGCCAACAGATGCGACATTGATGATCTTACCGCCTTTTCCCTCCGCGGCCATCTGCTTGGCAGCAGCTTTTGCGAACAGGAAAACGCCCTTCAGATTCGTGCTAATGACAGCATCGAAGTTTGCTTCATCGCAGTCCTCAGTGAGAATGTTCGCTGTTTTTCCTGAAATACCGGCATTGTTGACCAGAATATCAAGCTTGCCGAATGAGATGATCGTCTGGGAGAGAACTTTATCGATATCTGTCTGCTTCGCTGAATCGGCTGTTACACCGATACACTTATTGCTTCCTTTTATGTAGTGCTTCGTGATCTCTGCGGCAGCAGCCTCGACGTCAGCGGCTGTTCTCGCGGTAATCACCACATCAGCGCCGTAGTACGCATACGTCGCTGCAATACCAAACCCTAAGCCCTTCGTACCGCCGGTAACGATTGCGGTCTTCCCGGTAAGGTCGAAGGTTGGCATGGATATCTCTCTCGGCATTTTTACAGCTCCTTTGGTAACTATTTATCCGTCTTTTCAGTTGCAGGCTGCGTTTTTTTAAACTTATCAAGCATGGCTCTGGGCGTGGCCGTCGGGCGGATATATTTAGGCATTTTCGCGTCCTTAAATCCTGCGAGATATTTTGCCATTTCCATGAGCGGTGTCATATCATACCGGCCCATAAGTGTAATGGTTTCCATCAGAGGACTGCCGCCGCCGTGGACACCGGCGACCATCTGCGAAGCTTCGAACGCGTCACAGAGCTTATCTTCCATCATGCGCAGCACGCGGTGCGTTTCCTCGGTTGAATACTTTGGATTTCGCTGGATATATTTGTTGCAGAGTTCCGCGGTTTCGGGATCGTAAAAGCTCTCTTCGGTCGGAAGCGAGGCGGAAATGC
Organism: uncultured Eubacteriales bacterium; assembly: GCA_942492735.1. Classification (GTDB taxonomy): domain Bacteria; phylum Bacillota; class Clostridia; order Oscillospirales; family Oscillospiraceae; genus Sporobacter. The sequence continues at coordinate 383,261 of OW818648.1, read as the reverse complement.
CGCCGGCCAGATCGGCTAAAATCTCATACTCATGGTATATGTATTGTCCCGCAAGCCTTCTCCCGCAGTTTGTCAGAATTTCATCTGGTACCCACGAACCGTTCGGGAATTCAACGGCGTGAAGCGCTGAGGCTTCACCCGCGGCATAAACAAGTTCCGCTGTTCCGATGATGTTGGACAATTTTTCGCGCACATGGTCATATTTGGAAATGCCGTTGACATCAGCAACCAGAGCTGCTTCAGCAGCAATACACTCGGAAACGGCGGCTTTGCAGCCTGTGTAGGAGTGTCTGTGATAATGTGCAAACATCAACGCAAGATATCCGGCATACTGAACAACATCCGGGTTGTCAAAACCATTGAGGTAAACACGCTCATTTGGCACAAAGACGTCATCGAATATTGTCATGGACTCAACGTCTCCGACATGCGCGACAGGGGAATCAATGTGTTTTCTCTTATGGCGCTTTCCTGGCAGACCCATGATCTTGATGCCATCCCAGTCAGCTGGAAGCGCGAATGCTACAGCGTATGCGGTATCTTTCGCTGACATAAACCGTGATGGAAGCGCAATGATTTCATCTGTATAAGGCGCAATCGAGTTGCAGACCTTTGCGCCCCGGACGATAATCCCTTTGCACGGCTGACCGTCGAGGCCGATGCCGTCAACGTTTGACTCAACGATACGGAGATACTGATCGGGATCTGGCTGCTCATGCGGACGGATACCACGGATACCTTTGACGTCTGTCTGCGCGCAGTTGGCAACGAGATCCTCTTTCTGCATTTTCAGAATAAATTTTTGAAGACGCTCGTGGTAATCAGTGCCGTTTGCCTGATCGCAGTCATATGTGACGACCTCAAGCGCGTTCATAGCGTCAACGCCCATGCAGCGCTGTGTGCAACCGCCAACACGATGGCACATGAGCCTTGTCATCTGCTGTTTCTTAAAAAGGTCGTCCTGGCTGCGGTGGATATGGGTAAAGCGGCTGATCTTCTCTCCGGTCAGATGAGACGTTGCCGTGCATATATCTTCATACTCCGGGTCATTGGCACAATCGTAAGTCGACTTGATAACAAACATACCGCTTGAGTTAAAATCTTCCCCGCGTCCGGGTCTTTTGCCGTCGATATAGACATTGTGTTTCATGTTTTTGAGTCTCTCGGCGTATTGCTCATAATTTCCTACTGGCATTTTGGGTCCTCCTTGATTTGCGGCCTGATAATGGGGGCGGTACGCTTTATGTCCGCAAGCAGCCGAGTGGTCCCATAAATGAGCCTCCCCTGCGGCTGAACTGCCTTGTTATTTTTTGCTCTTTTCGGCGGCATCTTTTACCGCCTTTGCCGCATCGTATTTTGCCAGCATTGCGCGCGGCGTGGCCGAGGGTCTCTCGTAGCGCGGGCACTTTTCATATCCGGGCAGGCCGGCCAGGTATTTAGCAATGTCCTTAAGTCCTTCCAAATCATAACGGCTCATCATGGTAATGGTCTCCATGAGCGGTGAACCACCCCCATGCACGCCGGCGACAGCCTGGGCACCCTCAAACGCGTCGCACAGCTTGTCTTCCATCATGCGCATGACGCGGTGGGTATCCTCGGCCGAGTATGCCGGATTCCGGACAATATATTTATTGCAGAGCTCGGCTGTCTCAGGATCATAGAAGGATTCCTCAGTGGGCAGGGATGCGCACACGCCGCCGGTCAGATCCGCCAACGTCTCGTATTCGTGGTAGATATTATGTCCGGCAAGCCGACGTCCGGCATTTGTGAGTATCTCATCCGGTACAAACTGGCCGGACGGGAATTTCTCGGCGCGGTACGCTGAAGCCTGACCCGCCGCAAAGACCAGCTCGGCGGTGCTGATAATATCGCAGATCTTCTCGCGGACGTGGGACTCCTTGGCGATGTCGTTGACGTCCGCCACAAGAGCCGCCTGGGCGCCGATCACTTCGGAGACCGCCGTTTTGCAGCCGGTGTAGGAATGGCGGTGATAGTGGGCAAACATCAAGGCCAGATAGCCGGCAAAACGGCAGACACCCTCGTTATCCAGACCGTTCATAAAGACGCGCTCGTTTGGAACAAAAACGTCGTCGAAAATCGTCAGGGACTCACAGTCGCCTATTTTGGCGAACGGCGCTTCCAGATGCGTTCTCTTGTGGTGCAGCCCCGGAAGGGCCATCAATTTGACACCGTCCCAGTCAGCCGGCAGAGCAAAAGCAACGGCATATTCGGCATCGTCCGGACTCATGAACTTTGTCGGGTTGACAATGATCTCATCCACGTACGGCGCGTTGGAGTTGCATATTTTGGCCCCGCGGACAATGATACCTTTACACGGCTTGCCGTCCAGGCCGATGCCGTCGACATCCGTCTTTATCACATGCACGTACTGATCGGGGTCGGGCTGCATATGCGCGCGCTTATACTTCGGGTTGCGGGAACCCTTGACATCCGTCTGCGCGCAGTTGACAATCAGGTCGTTGTCCTGGCAGTACGCGATATACTTGAGCAGGCGCTTGTGGTATTCCGTGCCGCACGCCTCATCGCAGTCGTAGGTGACGGAGAACAGCGCGTTCATCGCGTCCGTGCCCATGCAGCGCTGCATGCAGCCGCCCACACGGTGGCAGATAAGCCGGGTCATCATCTGCTTTTTAAGGAGATCGTCCACGGAGCAGTTGATGTTCGTGCAGCGGTTGATGATATTGCCGGTGATATTTGACGTGGCTAGACAAACGTCAGCATACTCAGGGTCGTTTGCCGCATTATAGCATTGCTGCATGACGTATGCGCCGCCGGCAAGCCAGGGGGCAAGCGCGCGCTTTTCGCCGGTTTCACCGTTGGAGCGGTCAACCTTCTTACCATTTAAATAAATGTTCGGCTTCATTTTGAGGAGACGTTCTACATACTGTTCATACGTTCCCACACAATTTTTTGACATATTATGTACCTCCATCTGTTTATAGCAGCGGAATCGCTGCAGTTGTTAATCAATAAATGAGTCCGGCCACCGTCAACTGATGGTCATGCCGCCGTCGACGGGAATTAATACGCCGGTTAAATATCTTGACGCTTCTGTCGCGAGGAACAGGGCGACGCCGGCCACATCGTCCACTTCTCCGAAACGGCGCAAACTAATTTTCTTAAGGACGGCAGATGCGTTTTTCTCATCGGCCATCACGTCTTTTGTCATGTCAGTCGCTATATAACCCGGCGCGATCGAATTGACGTTAATGTTGTACCGCGCCCATTCGTTTGCCATGATTTTTGTCACGTGGATGACGGCAGCCTTTGCCGCGCCGTAGACTGAGACGTACTTAGGAGCCAGAATACCACCTGCTGACGCCATGTTAATAATGCGTCCGCCTGTGCCCTGATTCTTCATCTGCATGGCAACTGCCTTCGCGCAGAAATACAATCCCTTCAGATCGATGTCCTGTGTTTTATCCCATTCTTCCGGAGTGATGTCGAAAATCGGCGCTTCCTTGCCGCCGATCCCGGCATTATTCACCAGAATATCTATATGCCCCAGATGATCGACAATCTCATGAACGAGGGTGTCAATTTTGTCGGTTTCGGCCACATCGACCGACAAACCCAAGCATTTATAACCCTTATTTTCGAATTCCTTCTGTACGCGCGCACAATCCGCGGGGTTCCTGCTCGTGATGACGACTGATGCTCCGGCTGCGGCGAATTCTGCCGCTATGGCATAACCGATACCCCTCGTTGCGCCTGTGACAAGCGCAACCTTGCCGGTAAGATCATAAGAAGGTGTTTTAAACATGCTGTCCATGATGTGAAATCGCCTCATTTCAATGCTGAATGTTTTGATGTTAGATGCTTTCTACCGGCAATCCTGATGCCTTGGACACGTATAGATGAGCTCAGTATGATTGTAAATCAAACGGCAGGCATATGTGAAATACTTATAAGTGATTAATACGTATCGAAATTATTAGAGAGCGTGATAAGTAACGGGACGCAAAAAACCGCGTACTTTACATTATTTAAAGCAGCGCAGTTTGCGTACAATCTCATTGCTTCAGACGGCAAAAACAGCGAATCCCGCTGATACCGCAGCAGGATTCGCTGTACCGTATTATCGTGTTCTCTAATAATTACTACAAAAGTTATCGATTATAAATATTTTACAACACCGCACGTTCGCTTTAGAATTCATTTGTGCAATTTCACGCCGAATGATATTGAATCTGCATATTGGAGGAGGGTTAAAAATGAACGCTTACGGGAATTTACTGTCTCCATTAAAAATAGGCAAGTACATCTTGAAAAACAGGCTTGTCGCCGCCAATTCGCTGCCGCACTTTCTGCAGGGGCCCGAACCGTATCCCGCCGATTCGGTCATTGCGCATTATGAGAACAAAGCCAAGGGCGCGGCAATCGTCACCTGCATGGGTATCAATAATTTCTCTCGGGGGAAACAACAGCCGATGGATATTGACTTTGGTCATTTTCCCGACTTTGACCTCTATGATACGAACTGCCAGAATTATCTGCTTCAGCTTGCCGACGCCATACATTATTATGATTCGATTGCATGTATGGGCATATTCGTCGGCCCGCCGTCCGCTTATCCCCTGATGCGTGAAAAAAAGTCCGTCAAGTCCGATGCGTACCTTGACAGCTTCAGGGGACCGGCGAATGATGAGAAACCATTTGATGTACCACCACCCTTTGAATTCGATATCGAGATGATTCCGGCACACGAGAATTGTTCGTATTATGACAGCGAGACACTATCTAAAATCGCGGATTCCTATGCCGAGCAAGCATCGATACTAAAGATGCTGGATTACGATATGATATCCATCCACGCGTGCTACAGAGCGAACCTCCCAGCCCGTATGTTTTCCCCGATAACAAACAAGCGGATGGACGAATGGGGCGGAAGCCTTTATAACCGTATGCGTTTCCCGCTGATGGTTCTTGAACGTGTTCGCCAGAAGGTCGGTAAGGATTTCCTGATCGAGCTGATCTGGTCGGCGGAGGATGTGAAGGGCGGGTATACCATTGACGAAACAGTGGAATTTCTCAATGCCGCGAAGCAATACGTTAATATAGTGCAGCTCAGGGCACCTTCAGCGGATGTTGCCCATCCGACGAGCTTCAATCTGGAAGAAACACCCTTCGCGCATTATGCGGAATACATAAAAAAACGTGTTGAAGGACTCGTCATCGGGACAATCGGCGGGTATCTCGACCTCGATGCCTGCGAGCAGATCATTGCCGACGGCAAAGCCGATTTGATTTATTGCGCACGGGCGTGGATATCCAATACGGATTTCGGACAGCTCGCGCTTGAAGGCCGGAACGATGATATCGTACCATGTTTGCGCTGCAACAAATGCCATGGACGCGGAGATAAGGACCCCTTTGTTTCCGTCTGTTCGGTCAATCCGCTCATCGGCCTTGAGCACAAGATATCTCGAATGGGCATCCCGTCAAAAGGGAACAAAAAGGTTGCCGTTATTGGCGGCGGACCGGCGGGCATGCGCTGTGCTCTGTTTTTAAAGCAACGGGGACACATACCCGTCATTTTCGAGGCGACAGATAAACTCGGCGGCGTTATCAGACATTCGGACTATGTCGATTTCAAATGGACATTGAAACGGTTTAAGGATTTCCTGATATACCAGGTACAAAAACAGGGAATTGAAACGCGTCTGCGTACCCCTGCAACACCCGGCCTACTGAAAAATGAAAATTTTGATGTTATTGTAACGGCACTTGGGGCCGTACCTGTAAAACCATCGATCCCGGGTCTTGACGATGACAGGATATGGATGGCTGAAAAAGCGCTGATGGAGGAGGGTACACTCGGTAAAAACGTTGTCATTATCGGCGGCGGCGAGGTTGGCGTTGAGACAGGCATCCATCTCGCGCGCAGAGGGCATAGAGTCACAGTGCTGGAAATGAGGGATAAGCTTGCCGCAGATTCCACGCTGATCCATTACTACTCGACCTTCAGAGAAGCTTGGGAGGCGGAACCCGATTTTACAGGGGTTGTCAGCGCGTGTGTGAAATCAGTCCAAGACGGCTGCGCGTGTTACGTGGACAGGAATGGTGATGAACAATATATTCAGGCGGACGATATCGTCGTTTCAGTGGGAATGAAACCGCTTGTGAACGAGGCACTCGCATTCTATGGTATCGCGAATGAATTTTATATGATTGGTGACTGCAAGAAACCCGGGACAATTCAAAGTACAATGCGCGCGGCGTACGCCGTTGCTTCAAGGATTTAAACCGGCATGTCAACACCTATCCCGAAAGCATATTATTTCTGATACTAAAAAAAGGAGCATGAGCATGCCAAATATTTATCCGAATATCATTTCTCCTGTGAGGGTCGCAGGGCATTTACTGAAAAACAGATTGATTTCGGCGCCATCGACGATACATACAAGTTCCGCCGGTCAACCCTATCCGACCGAAAAGGGTATCCGATTTTTTGAAGACAGGGCAAAGGCGGGCGCCGCGCTTGTCTCATGTGCCGGAGTTTCCGTGGGCGGCGCAAGTAATGACGGCGTGCACTGCAGCTGGGATGTCTTTACGCCCAACCACACAAACACCTTGTGTGATATGGTAGAACGCATTCATATGCAGGGCGCGAAATGCACCATGGAGCTGATCGGCATTTTTCCCGACGGGTATACCGTGAGCGACGGCTGCACCATCATGGGGAGTCCGCCGATCGGCCGCGAGATCACGCGGGACGTTATGGAGAAATTCAAAGAAGACTATATAAATACAGCAGTTCTTATTATGAAATGCGGCTTTGACGGTGTTTTGCTCCATATGGGTCATAGCATTCCCCTCGCGCAGTTCCTGTCGCCCCTCACGAATAAACGCACAGACGACTATGGCGGATCGACCGAAAACCGCTGCCGATACCCCAAGGAGCTCATTATGGGGGTGCGCAGGGCGATCGGCAAAAATGCCATTATCGAACTCCGCATATCCGGAATCGAGTATTCTCAGGGCGGAATTGATCTTGAGGAGGGTATCCGTATCGGCGAGATTCTGCAGGAGGATGTGAGTATCCTGCAGGTATCCTGCGGGATGCACAGGCCCGACTTGATGACGGTGACGCATCCCTGCGGGTTCCTGCCGCCGAACCCCAACGTTCATATCGCAGAAGCCTTCAAAAAGTCCGGCAGGTTCACCAAATGCTTGATTTCCACCATTGGCGGCATCGGAAGCATCATGGACGCTGATGCCATTATCGCTGAAGGAAAAGCGGATTTTGTCGTTTCTGCAAGAGCCTACATCGCCGATTTGGACTGGGTCAGTAAGGGCATTTCCAACCGGCAGGAAGATGTTTGTCCCTGCGTCAAGTGCATGCGCTGTCACGATTCCGATAATTATGAGCAGCATATGCTCTGCACGGTCAATCCAAGGGTTGGCATTGAAGAAGCGGCAGACAGATACCTACAGCCCACCTTGAGAAAAAATGTTGCCGTGATCGGTGGTGGTCCTGCGGGGATGCAGGCTGCCATTACTGCCGCTCAAAGAGGCCACAGGGTCACCCTGTTTGAAAAGAACGGCACCCTTGGCGGTAAACTGAACTTTGCCGATAGCGTCATCTTTAAGTATCCTCTTGCCAACTATAAGAATTGGCTGGTAAATCAGGTGAAAAAAGCCGGGGTTGAAATCAAACTCAATTCAGAAGCGACGCCGGAATGTATAAAGGAATTTGATGCTGTGATCGTGGCCGTCGGCGCTGAACCGTTTATCCCGCCAATTCCCGGTGTCGAAAATGCGAAGGTCGCACTCAATATTTACGGTCGTGAAGACCTACTGGCGGAGACTGTTGCTGTCATCGGCGGCGGGCAGGTTGGGCTTGAAACAGCGCTGCATCTGACACGGCTTGGGAAGAAGGTCGTCATTCTGGAGATGCAGTCTGACCTTGCTCCCGATGCGTCAAAAACGCATCGAGATGAGTTGCTGGAGGAGATCAGGAAAGAGACGCTGCTTATCGCTGTTCTTGAAGCGCGTTGTACCGGTATTGAAAAAAACGCCGTCACTTATGAAAAGAACGGGACGTCTCATAAAATTGAAGCCGGGAGCATCGTCTTATCCGCCGGAATGCGCGCGCTGACCACCTTAGCTGACAGCTTTATGGGCATTACCGACGCATATTTTGAAGTCGGAGACTGCGCGAATGTCGGAACAGTCGAAAATGCGACAAAGACCGGCTGGGCCGCGGCAATGAAGATTTAATACTATTCTTCCATAAACACAATGAGATATCAGCATATCCTGCGTTACTTGTCATTCCCGCGTAGGCGGGAATCCAGTCTCCCAGGTACGTGGATTCCCGTCTATGCGGGAATGACAGCGGGGGCCATGTCGTTATCTTAATCGAATATGAGTATAAGAACATTTTCAGAAGCACTGCTCGTGTATGTCCGAAAAACTATTGTGATAGACAAAAACCGCCGATCGAGTAAAATCTCGATCGGCGGTTCGCTTTTGTCGGCAGAAGGTTTTTACGGATACCTATTGCCCGTCATTTCCCATCGCCGGCCTTTTACTGTCCGTTGTTTTTGTTGAAAAGATATCCAGAAGATATTTGCAGAAATCAGCCATGACCTTTGAGATGTAACGGCCTTTTAAGGTGGCAATGCCGCAGTCGCGGACGCAGTAATCCTCCTTGACGCGGCGGAAAGCGATCTTTTTTTCAAATTCAGGAGCAACGTGTTCCTGACGCGCCCGGTATTGCGGTTCGGCGATAAAGGAGATGCCTCGACCCGCACTTAGCGCCTCAGCGATCAGACGGGGGAAGTCGCCCTCGTAGAATATGGCGGGTCTGAATCCAGCTTTGAGGCAAAATTCCTCCGTCAGATCCTGAACATCGGAGTTGGAATTGTTGCAAAGGAAACGCTCGTCAGCCAACTCGGTGATGCTGATGAGGTCCTTGGATGCGAGTGGATGCGAGGGGCTCATTAAGAGGCCGAGCCTTTCAGTGAACAGGTGCTGCCATTGGATATTGGGGTTCTTGAATAAAGTGGAGTTGACGGCGATGTCGATCTCCCTCTCGAGAAGCGCGTTCTCAAGCTGCTCCGGATTCATCTGGTAGAGTTTTAGATAAACGTCGGGCCTTGTGGAAAGGAAATTACGGATGCAGTCCAGCAGCCAGTGGGGCTCGCGGTTGGGGAAGGAGGATCCGATACGGATGACGCCTGTGTTTCCGCTGAGAAGGTCGGCCACGTGCAGCATCATCGCATCCATTTCGTCCAGTATAAAATCAGTATGCTTAAGGACTTCCTCTCCATAGGAATTCAGGTGCAGACGCTGCCCATCCCTGTCGAACAGCTTGACACCCATATCCGATTCGAGCTTCGCAATGCTCTTGCTCAGTGCCGGCTGCGTGATGTGCAGTTCCCGAGCGACCTTTGTGATATGCAGTTGGCGGGCTACCTCCCGGAAATATCTAAGTTGTACGAGATCGATTGACATACGGCATACCCCTTCCTTTTCGGATTATAGCAACCCCTGCATCGGATGGCAATAGAGCGCGCAAAATTATGTTCTTTTGGTTATGACTATATGTGCTTAGTTGAATTGGACAGTTATGATTAGTGGGTTTATAATAATTTATAAAGTCAAATTTTACATATAATAATAAAAATACATAACAATTTTGTGCATATAGACATAACCGTACGGCGCAGTTAGAGGAGTATATCGACACGTTAAGGCGTACGACTATACTCATTTGGGAGGAGATGAGCGAGCATGAATTACACAGTATTATCGCCCTGGGCGAGGAGCGATTATCTCGTCAAGAAGCCCATAAACATTAGACCTGAGACATTAAAGGGAAAAACAATCGGGCTCTACGCCTCCTTTAAAGAATATCATCCCTTTTTTATGCGGGAGCTGGAGCGTCAGCTGACCGAGGTTCTACCTGATACAAAATACACGCATTACACCTATATTGTGGATACCTGCGAGATAGAGAAAGACCCTGTGAATTACCCGGAATTCAAAAAGTGGCTGGAAAGCGTTGATGTTGTAATCGGCGTCGGAGCCGACATGGGTTCGTGCGCTCTATACATGGGGTACATATTCGCCAACATCGAAAAAATAGGAAAGCCCGCCGTGCTGTTGTCCAAACATCAGTACCTGTCCTCGGCGTCGAAGGGTGCGGTCGCGCGGTCTTACCCCGGCCTGCGCATCGTCACCTATGACGGCCCTGGCTTTGTGCCGAACGGTGTTGATTGTGGTGAATGGACCGTAAAGACATATCGAAGGACGATCTCTGACATGCTGCCGAAGATCATTGAGGCCGTAATCAAGCCGCTGACTGAAACGGAAAAGGCTCCGACCCCGGCGAAGGACTGGTCGGATTTCGTTTTTACAGGCACGTTGGAGGAGATTAATGACTGTTTCTACCGCCACGGCTGGACCAACGGAACGCCGGTGGTTCCTCCAACCGAGGAGGCTGTGGCAGATATGCTGGCAGGCACCGATTTGCCGCGCGATTATGTGGTAGCAGAACTACCGCCTATGATGGGTAAGGCCACCGTGGAAAAAATCGCAATTAATGGTCTCATGGCAGGTTGTCTGCCCACATATATGCCGCTGCTCATTGCCATGGTCGAAGGGATGGCCGACAACATCATACAGCTGGAGGGTTGGACCTGCTCAAATGCCGGCTGGTCTCCGACAATCGTGGTCAGCGGCCCTATCCGCAAGGTGCTGGGCATCAACTCAGACCGCAACCTGCTTTCTCCGTATACGAAGCCGAGTTCCTGCCTGTCCAGGGCACTTGCGTACTTAATAATGAATATATCCGGCTGCCGTTCTCAGCAGGAAGATATGAGCGGTCCGGGCAGTGCTTGCCGCTTTGGTATCTGCTTGGCCGAGAACGAGGAGGAAAGTCCTTGGGCACCCCTGCAAACGGAATACAGCTATGACAAAAACGACTCATGTGTTTCGCTGTTCTGGCCGAGCGAATACACGCAGCTTCCAACAGTCAACGTCAGCGCTACACTTGGAAGACTGTGCACACTCTGGCATGGCGGTTTTGATGTCGGCGCAATGGTTGTTCTGCCGCCGGAGAGTGCCAGACTCTTTGCAGAGGCGGGATATTCAAAGGCAGATATACTGACCTATATGAAGGAATACAACCGCCGACCGTCATCGGAAATTCCCCGTGCGGCAATTGCCAATAACCACCCGCGTCGTGGTCTTGTATACCCAGCCACTGGTCTTGCGCACTCCGCGCCGCTGTTCTGGAATCTGGAACATATGTTCATCGTGGTGGGCGGGCGTGATTGGGGCATGGCCTTTTTGGGCGGCGGCGACCACGGCGGCCCAGTTTGCAAAAAGGCAGAGCTTCCGAAAAACTGGGATGCCTTGACGGATAAATACGGTCATTTGACCCCCGAATATATAAATTACTGATCTGAATGCCGCACTGTTTCAAGCATTCGGCATCAGCGTGTAAAGGAGATAATCGCATGAGCACACTTGAGGAAAGAGTTGAGCTGCTGGCTGCGCAGCTGGAAGCCACAACAAAAGAGGTTCGGCGTCTAAATGATTATAATGATATTCAGAGGCTGATGGGCAAGTACATGACCTGTCATATCCGCAGTTATAAGGAGGGCATCCTCAGCCAGAGGAATCATTACCTGTTTTTTGCCGACAGAGCAGATTCTAGTGCGGAAATTGCCGATCACGGCGTTTATATCGGATACGACCACATAAAAAAGATGTATGAGGACATCTTTGGCTCCGGACCAGCTGAAGGCGTTATGTTTGAGCATAACCTCAGCTCACCGCAGATTATTGTCGCAGGCGACGGCCAAACAGCCAGAGGTGTCTGGCACTGTCCCGGACACGAAACCGACCCTCGTATGGGAGAGATATTCACCACTGAGGCGATGCCTGTAGCAACATGGGTCTGGGGACGTATTGCCGCGGACTTTATTAAGGAAGACGGCGAATGGAAGATCTGGCATTACCATTGGTACCGCTTATTCCGCTGCCCATTTTATAAGAGCTGGGTAGACTATCAGATTCCGGAGAATATGCAGGGCGGAGCGGATAAAATGCCGGGTTACACAGGCATAAAGAGAGATAAACCGACGACGTATCATAAAATGTATGCACTTGAACGGGAACTAGATCCTGTTCCGCCATGCCCGGAGCCTTATCTCACCTGGTCTGACGACAGACCACCCGTCTAAGGGTTCCACGATCGGCATCCTGATTGCTTTTGATGATCGGCACCTATTGATTCGTATGACCAAAAGCACTGCAGCGATGCTGCCACAAATAACAATGCATAAGGGTTAAACGCTGTGGTGTTAGACCCTTATTGCATTGTTATTCCGTAGAATTCGTAATGAACACAAATAAATAACATTCATGTAATAAACAATCTTGCTTTTTGTGTCGCTTGATGTATTATAAAAGTGTAAAGGGGGGAAGAAATGGAAATTAATCAACTTCGTTATTTTTATGAAGTCGCGCAGCGTGAGAATATTACGCAGGCTGCCAATCAACTCCATATTACACAGCCAGCGCTCAGCAAAACGATTGCCCGGCTTGAGGATGATTTAGGCGTTCAGCTCTTTGACAGGATTGGTAAAACTGTCCGTTTGAACAGCTACGGGATTTCGGTTCTGAAGCATACCGAACAGATATTTTTCGAAATTGAGGATATGCGCTTAAACATCGCGGACTTAAAGGGCGGAGAAGCAGGCCGCGTTAGAGTTGGCTGCTCTCTTCCTACCCGCGACCCTGATTGGATCGCAGACAGCATCAACACCTATACAATTCAGCACCCTAAGGTAAGCATTGCTGTTTTCCAGATGAAACCATCCCAATTGCGTGAAGAGATTGAACGGCTTGAGATAGACATTGCAGTCGGCGGACCGGAACTCATCTCTCCGGATATAAAGTGGACGCATATTTATACTGAACGTCTCGGTGTCATTATGTCGAAAAATCATCCGTTAGCAATGAAAAAGGTTATATCGATGTCAGATTTAGCAAACGAAAAATTTTTATGCAACAACTCAAACTCCGATGTTCAGGTTCTTACGAATAACTTGTGTTTAAAGGCAGGGTTTACCCCCACTGTCTATTTTGAGAGTTATTTTCCAAAACTTATCGGCAAGATGGTTTACTTGGGCAGAGGTGTTTCAATCATTGCTGAAAATCAATTTTATGAGCAGTCAACACATAACAGCGAGGAATGGGAGCGTGACATCACATTCTGTCAGTTGTCTGAAGACTACTGTGTGCGGGATTGTGGTATTGCAATTTCTCAAAACAGATACCTTTCCAAAGCTGCGCAGGATTTATATGATGGCATATTAGACCGATCAACGCATAATAACAACTAAAACAGGAGCGGTTCTTTGCTTGCGGGATGATACTCTTTTTGTAAAATCGTTCTTTAGGGAGGCCGGTTATGGAAAAAGTACTGGGAGAAAAAGCGCTGCGTACAAGGGAGCAAATTATTGCTCAAAGCATGCTCCTATTTAGGCAAAAGGGTGTAAAAGATACCACTATACAAGATATTTGTGAGGCCACAGAGGTTTCAATCGGGACGTTTTACGCGTATTTCAAAAACAAAGGAGAACTGTTCTCCTATAATTTCACTAAAAAACCTGATGATTCGTTTGCCAAATTTCTAAAGGAAAATATAAGCGGAAACACAGCCTTCGAAAAAATTACCAGTTTCTTACGTTATTATGCATGGCTTAACATCGGTACAGACCTTGATATGCTGAAAAAAAAATACGCGCCCCAGAGCGATTGGTTCAGTAGTAATCCGCCGATGTATGATGTTCTGCATCAAATAATCAAGGAAGGTCAGAAAAGCGGTGAGATAACGAATGCGTTAAGCTCCGAGGATATTGTTAATATGCTTAAAACTTACATGCGCGGCTGTTGTTATGAATGGGTTATGGAAGAACGGGAATTTGATATTGAACAAAGGCTGGTTCTTTATGTTGGGCAGCTGGCAAAATCGCTGCTGTTATAATATCACAGCGTGCGCTGGAAACGACGCATATCCGATGTGCACTGACGGTTTGCTTATTACATGAAGGTTATATAATTATGACATAACATGAATTTGACATAATGTATATTATATACTAAAGTTTAAATGGTGAATGGCGATATTTTTACTATTTCACTAAATCTTATAAAGGTAGGAGAAAAAATGAAAACGAAGAAACGGATAACAGTATTTCTGATTCTCGCACTGGTGCTCTCAATTACCTTAGGACTCACAGGATGCGGCAATAGCACCAGCGGTGCAAGCCCTGCCAGCACTGCGCCGTCACCAACCTCTTCCACTACTGCGCCGTCGGTCGAACCAGCGGCGACAACCGCGGCTGCCACAGTGGCCGTAAAAAAGACACCCGCAGACACTTTTGTGTATGGTCTTGATTTTGCGGGCAGCAGCTTCGATCCGGCCAATAGTATTGCCGGTTGGTTAACCCCGATTTGGATGACTTACGAAAATTTGGTCATCTATAACGCCGCCACCGGCACGACCGAACCAATGCTCGCAAAATCATGGAGCTGGACGGACGCAACAACCATCGTTTTTCAGCTGCGTGATGACGTAACATTTTCGGATGGTACGAAATTCACCGGCGATGACGTACTCTTCTCCTGGCAGCGCATGCTGAAATCCATGATGTGGGCGGCACAGGCCAAGAATATCGATTTTGAAAATTGCAAGGTTGAGGGCAGCACGCTGACCATCAAGCTGATGACGCCGAATTCTGAATTCCTGGACACTCTGAGCGCCGTAGGGTATGCGATCGTCAGCAAGGCGTATGTTGAGAAAAACGGAGAAGACTTCTTTAAGCTCAACCCGATGGGCACCGGCCCGTACAAACAAGACGTTTTTACCGCGGGCGAGAGTATCAGCTACGTGGCAAATGATACGTATTGGGGTGGTACGCCGGTATATAAAAATGTCATTATCAAGCTGATGATCGATGAAGCAACGCGCACCGTCAGTTTTGAAGCCGGTGAATTGGATGCTGCCAGATTTACGACCAGCGACAGCATTAACACCCTAATCAACAGAGACGCAGAGGGCATCACTGTCGGCAGCGTCAACAGCGGGTTTACATACTATGTCAATCTCGGCGATTTCAATGAGTACTTCAAGGATCAGAATCTGCGGCTCGCTTTTGCCCATGCAATAGACTGGGATGCTCTTGTTCAGGCAATCTGGGGCGATTATGGAACGCTTCAAAAATCATGCTTACCCGACTTCAGCAGCTATTATAAAAGTGTTGGTTCATATGAATATAATGCCGAACTCGCAAAGAAGTACCTTGCTGATGGCGGATATGCTGACGGATATATCATTAAGATGGCAGTTGGCAACAGCGGAAACGACCAGGCCATCGCCGAGATTATGCAGTCGTATCTCGCGGAGGTCGGTATCAGGCTCGTGCTGACCGTTACCGATAATGCCATGGCCCGGCAGCTCTCCTCCTCCGGCGAATCGGATATTTCAATCGGCCAAGGCAACGGTTATAACGGCAACGCGACAATGGCAATTATCGGAAAAATCGCCGGCTCCAACAGCCTGCTCCAGGAGATCCATACCGACAGTGAGACAGGAATTACATTCCAGAAGTATATTGTTGATCTGATGGCCGAACAGGATGCGGCCAAGAAGAAAGCCATTGCTGAAGAAATGCAGCAGTTTGTTTATGACCAGTGCTTATGGGTTCCTGTTTGCCAGGTGAAATTCACCGTGGCCAGCTGGAATTATTTCGAGGGCATGAATGAAGAATTGCAGACCTATGGAACGAACACCGGACTTGATTTGAGAGGATTGCTTGTTAAAAAATAGCAGTAAAACGCACTGTTAATGGCATCGTACGCTAAATAAGGCTGGAAACTGCATGAATTTTGCAGCCCCAATGCGCAGGAATTTCATGCGGTTTCCAGCTTGTTATGTCCGGAGGTAGATATGTTTAAGTATATCCTAAAGCGAATCCTCGTTATGATTCCTGTTCTTCTGGGTGTCATTATCCTGATATTTGCTATAACCTATTTCACACCAGGAGAACCCGGATATCTCGTGCTCGGTGCCAACGCGACAGATTCCCAGATAGCCGAATGGCACAAAGAGGTCGGATTGGACCAACCTTTCTTCGTCCAATTATTTAATTACCTCAGAGATATCGTCACAAAATGGGACTTCGGAAAATCCTTCGAGAATTCCAGACCCATCATGGAGATCCTTATGGAAAGGCTGCCGATATCGCTGAAGCTTGGCATAATCAGCACGCTGATCGGCGTCGCTATCGCTGTGCCTCTCGGGATTCTCGCTGCCGTTAAACAAAACAGCATATTTGACTATATGTCTACGGTTTTTGCGCTTTTCGGCGCGTCGATGCCCGGCTTTTGGCTCGGTATGATTCTCGTGATTCTTTTTGCAGTTACACTCAAATGGCTGCCGACCTCGGGAATCGAGTCGTTTAGCCATTGGATATTGCCATGCTTCACTGCAGCCCTTTTTCCTGTGGCAACGATCATGCGGACGACGCGTTCGAGCGTCCTTGAAGTTATCCGGCAGGATTACATCACGACTGCAAGATCCAAGGGTCAGTCGGAGGGGAAGATCATCTCAAAGCACACCCTGAGAAACTCCATGCTCCCCGTTGTCACCGTCGTCGGCGTATCCATGTCGGCCGCTATCGCAGGTTCGCTGATTATCGAGACGGTTTTCACGATGCCTGGCCTCGGCATGCTGCTATCGACAGCCATATCCTTGAGGGACTATCCTGTCATACGCGGCTGCACGATCATATACTCGGTCATTGTCTGCATCATGAATCTCTTGGTCGATATTATTTACACCTTCATCGACCCGAGGATCAAGAATCAATTTTTCAGAGCCTTTATAAAGAAGAAAAAAGCGGATCCGAAGGCTGAGGGGGAGGTTGCTGCATGAGCGGGATGACGGAGTCTGTCACGACATCAAAGAAACTGCCTATACTTCAAAGGCGAAAAAAGGGCAGTAATATCAAGGAATTCTTCCGCATGCTGGCAAAGAACAAGGGCGCCGTTGTTGCGATGATTGCTATTATTGTGATTGTGCTCGCCTGTGTGTTCGCCAATTTATTGTCCCCATACGATTATGCCAAGCAGGACCTCGTGCACAAGCTGGCCTGGCCTTCCCTGAAGCATCTCTGCGGCACGGACAATCTCGGGCGCGATGTTTTCACCAGAATTCTTTACGGCGGCAGGATATCTCTCCTGATCAGCTTGATTTCCGTTGCGTTTGCTACTGTTTTCGGCGCACTCATCGGCGCGTTCTCCGCTTATTACGGCAAGCTCGTCGACAGTGTCATCATGCGAATTCTGGATGTGTTCATGGCGATCCCCGGCTTGCTCCTATCTGTGACGATATCGTCCGCTCTTGGAACGGGCACCATCAACACCGCAATCGCATTGGCGGTTGGCTCGATCCCGCCGATCGCACGGATCATACGCGCGCAGGTGTTAACCATCAACGAGCAGGAATTTATTGAGGCTGCCCGTGCAGCGGGCGCCAGTAACGCACGAATCATCTTCACGCATATCATGCCCAACTCGATGGCGCCGCTTATCGTACAAGCCACGCTTCGCATCGGCTCAGCGGTCCTGTTGATCTCCAGCTTGAGCTTCCTCGGTGCCGGAATTCAGCCTCCGACTCCTGAGTGGGGCGCAATGCTGAACGCTGGCCGCGCCTATATAAGGACATTCTGGCCGATTATTGTATTCCCCGGCATTGCCATCATGATCACAATGCTGACATTTAACGTTTTCGGCGACGGTGTTCGGGACGCGTTGGATCCAAAGCTGAAACGGTAGGAGGATTGTATCATGCCATTGCTTGAAATTAAAAATCTCAGTGTGAAATACGTCGTCAACAAAACGAGCATGGACGCAGTCAACGGCATTTCACTCCAGATTGGCGAATGCGAAACGGTCGGCTTGGTAGGAGAAACCGGTGCCGGAAAAACAACCACCGCGAAAGCAATCCTTGGACTTATACTCAACCCTCCGGGAAAAGTAACCGGCGGCGAGATTATCTTCAAGGGGGAGGATCTTCTTAAGAAAAACAATAAAGAGATGCGCGCTCTACGCGGAGACAAAATAACCATGATCTTTCAGGATCCCATGTCGGCGCTCAACCCAACGATGAAGGTCGTTGATCAAATCGCTGAGGTGATCAAGCTTCACTCCAAATGCAGCCCGGCAGAAGCAATTAAGGAAGCGGTTAAGGTCCTTGAAAAAGTAGGCATCAAGGCCGAGCGGTGCGGCGAATACCCTCATCAGTTCTCCGGTGGAATGAAACAACGCGTGGTGATCGCCATCGCGCTGGCATGCAGCCCGGAATTACTGATCGCCGACGAACCGACGACGGCTTTGGATGTCACAATCCAAGCGCAGATACTGGCCATGATGCGTCAGTTGAAGGAAGAGTATAATACATCAATGCTGCTTATTACGCATGATCTCGGCGTCGTTACCCAGATTTGCGACAAAGTGGCGACGATGTACGCCGGCGAAATCGTCGAGTTCGGCACGCTGGAGGATATATTCGATCATACCTGTCACCCTTATACCGAGGGTCTTTTTAATTCAACACCCAAGCTTCACGCTAAAACCAGACGGCTTATCCCAATTGAGGGCTTAATGCCGGATCCTGCAAACCTACCTGAGGGCTGCAAGTTCCACCCTCGTTGTCCCTATTGCATGGATGTGTGCAAGACAGCAAACCCGAAGCCGGTCGATATCGGCGGCGGCCATCTTGTAAAATGTCTGAAGTATAAATCGGCAGATGGGGGAATATGACTTGGAAAAGCTTATTGAAATCAAAAATCTAAAGAAGTATTTTCCCACGCCAAGAGGACCTTTACACGCCGTGGACGGTGTCTCATTCTCCATCGAAAAAGGCAAAACGCTCGGGATTGTCGGAGAATCCGGCTGTGGGAAATCGACGCTCGGAAGAGTTGCAATCGGTTTGCTTGAAAAAACAGAAGGCGAGATATATTACAAGGGCAGAGAAATATCGACACTGGGAAGAAGCGAGCTGCATAAAAAACTGCAGATCATCTTTCAGGACCCGTATTCGTCGCTGGATCCGCGTAAGTGTGTTTACGACATCATCATTGAACCGCTGAAGATCCATAAAATATTCCGCACGAGGAATGAAATGGAACAGAGAGCGGCGGAACTTATGGAAACCGTCGGCTTGGACTTTAGATTTGCCGGAGCGTATCCGCATGAGATGGATGGAGGCCGCCGCCAGCGTGTCGGCATAGCACGCGCCCTTGCGCTCAACCCGGAGTTTATCGTTTGCGACGAGCCCGTATCGGCGCTGGATGTCTCCATACAGGCACAGATATTGAATTTACTACAGGATCTGCAGGAGCAGAATGGCCTCACTTTTATGTTCATAACACATAACCTCATCGTCGTAAAGCATATAGCCGACGAAATTCTGGTGATGTACCTTGGCTGCACGGCAGAACATTGCAGCGCGGAAGAATTGTTTTTAAACCCGCTGCACCCCTATACAAAGGGATTGCTTGCAGCAATCCCCGAGCCGGATATCCACGCCCCGAAGAGTGCGGGGCTTTTAACCGGCGAACTGGCATCCCCAATCAATCCGAAGCCCGGCTGCCGTTTTGCGGTCAGATGTCCTCATGCTGACAGTGTCTGTTTGACTGAATTTCCAAAACTGCGGGAGGTTCTTCCACAGCATTGGGTGGCATGTCATCACTGTATGGCTCTGGCATCGGAGGGATAACATATAAATAAACCACTGGAGGCTGTCAAACATGAGTTTAAATGTACTTAGTCCCTGGGCTGAGCAGAGCAATCCATCATCAAGTGGTCTCAGCCCACGACTCGACACGATAGATGGCAAGACAATAGGGATGTTTTCGCATTTCAAGCTGCACGCGCCCCTTATGCTGAAGGTCCTTGCCGAAATACTGCAGGAAAAATATCCGTCCGCAAAATTTGTGCATCTCCAGTACCCAAAAGATTCGACGGAGATTGTGAATGATCCGGAATTTGAACCGATTTTCAAGAAATGGCTGTCCGGCGTGGATGGTGTTATTAGTGCTTTTGGCGATGCCGGATCCTGCGCTATGTTTCAGGCATATAATACCGCTTACGTTGAGAAGCTTGGAATACCGTGCGTGATGCTCACGATGCCCGGGCTCCTTACCGCATCTTCGCGCGGTGCCGCCTCGCGCAATGTACCCAACATGCGTTTCGCGTTCTGCGAGATACTCGGGCAATACGATTTCCCCGATTATACCAAGGAGATCATAGACAGGAACCTCCGTCCCGGTGTGACGCTGGCGGCCGATAATGTCGCCACAGCGCTGACCGCACCTTTGTCACCCGAGGAAGAGAATCCACCCCAACCAGATCAAAGCTACTCAAATTGCGTCATCTCCGGGAGCTTCAGTGACATAAATAAAGAGTTCTATATGCACGGCTGGACCAATGGCGCGCCTATAATCCCACCGACACAAGAGGCTGTCAATGAGATGCTCAGAGGAACTGACCTGCCGCGTGACCACATTGTCGCCGTACTGCCGCCGATGCTTGGTAAGGCGACTGTGGAAAAAATAGCGGTCAACGCCGTCATGGCCGGATGCCTGCCCACGTATCTGCCGGTACTCCTCTCAGCTGTCAAGGGCCTTGTCGATCCACGCATCCATCTTGAGGGCTGGATCTGCAGCGTCTCCACCTGGGGACCGTTTATATCCTTGAGCGGCAGTATTGTGAAGGACCTCAATATGAACGCAGCCAGCGGATTTCTGAGCCCGTATACCAAGCCGGCGGCGACAATAGCAAGGGCTCTGGCGTTTATCATTATGAATATCTGCGGCGTCCGCCCGAAACTGGAAGACATGTCCGAGCTTGGGCATGAGAATAGAATGGGCTCCTGTATCGGCGAGAATGAAGACGAAAATCCATGGGAGCCGCTGCACACTGATTTCGGCATCCCCGCCAGCGACTCCGCGGTGACACTCTTCTGGCCAACCGAACACAGAACACTTGGCGGACCAACGCCTTCTGGCCTACTCAGTGCCATGACCCGACTCGGTGTTGATGGCTGGGATCCCGGCGCCATGTTTGTATTGACGCCCAATGCCGCAAGGATGATGGCGGATGCAGGCTGGACGAGAAAACGGATATACAACTATGTTGTAGAATATGCCCGCCATCCCGCTGCTGAGGTATCATTGAACTGGCTCACAGGCAACAACCATGTACCGCTCAATACTGAGCTGCCGGCCAACCCGGCGCACATGACGCGGGTGTTTTGGTCAGCAGACCACATGCTGCTTATTGTTGGCGGCGGAACTTATGGCGGCTCGGCGGCTGCTTTTACCGGCGGCGGTGACCATGGCGGGCCCTCGGTAACAAAGATAGAGCTTCCGAAGAAATGGGATGAACTTGTAAAAGAGTACAGCAGCTACATACCGACATACATCAATTATTAAGCGCCGTAATAAGTCGTCAAGAATTTATCGTTTATAAATATTTCACAAATGAGTTCGGTCAATCTAATATGAGTCTGTGTCGTTTAACCTCGCGCCTATACTATGTGCTTGAGCTAAATCACGATGTGAAGGGAGCTCGTATGGACAAACGAACATCAATATGTATATGTCAGATTATGATGCCGAGCCAAGCAAATTACGCTGGTAATGTGCATGGCGGGGAAATTATGAAACTCATGGATACAACAGCGGGCGCAGCCGCCCGCCGATATTCCCGCAGCAACGTCGTAACGGCGCGCGTGGATGAGATGCAGTTTATTTGTCCGATATTTGTTGATGCGCTTGTGACGTGCACAGCGACGGTCGCCTTTGTTGGTACAACATCGATGGAGGTCATTGTCACTGTGGATGTCGAGGATCTGGATTCTGAAGATGAGCCCAAAAGAACGCAAACAGCTTTTTTCACGATGGTCGCTCTGGATAAGGTCGGTAAACCCAAAAAACTCCCCCCGCTTGTGCTCGAAACGGAAGAAGAAAAGAATCTGTTTGAAGAGGGTCTTCAAAGAAGACTTTCGCGAGAAAAGAAAAACAATACGCCCGGTTCATCAACATGAGCAGGGCGTTTGTTTTAAGAAAATATGTCATGAGAGGAGGGCATTAACATATGACGACAATCAAAGCCGCCTGCCGCGGTTGTCACGGCGGGTGCATCCACCTGCTGACAGTGGAGAATGGGCAGCTCGTCAAGGTCGCGCCCGATCCGGTTGGGCCTTTGAACAAAGGTCGCGGCTGTGTGAAAGGTGCCTCCATCATTGAACAGATGTACCATGAGGACAGACTCTTATATCCCATGCGCCGCAAAGGACCTCGCGGCAGCGGAACCTGGGAGCGCATTTCTTGGGACGACGCGTATCGTTTGATCGCCGAGAAGATCGGCGGTTTTATGAATACGTACGGGCCGGAGTGTATTGCCCTCATCACCGGAACCGGCAGGCACCACCTGAGCCATTTTTGGCGTTTCGGCAATGTTTTGGGCACACCCAACGCGACCTCCTCCGGCGCGCTGATCTGTCTTGGCCCGAGAATCAATGCGGGGATGCTGACCGCCGGGGTCTTCGCCGGCGTTGACTATTACGGACAGACACCGCCAGCAGGTATCTTAGTATGGGGCGCCAACCCTGCCGTCAGCGGAGCGGATGGGGAGCTGCAGTTTCACATTAAGGACGCTGTAAAAACGGGGACAACACTTATTGTTGTCGACCCGCAGCCGACGGAGCTGGCGAAAAACGCGATTGAATGGCTGAAGCTGCGCCCCGGTACGGATGGAGCGCTCGCGCTTGGTATTTTAAATATTATCATATCCGAGGGATTGTATGATCGGGATTTTGTTGAAAACGAAACGATCGGCTTTGAGCAGCTCCGCGAGCGGTGCGCTGAATATGGTGCAGAGTATGTCGCCGAAATCACCTGGGTACCCGCAGCACAGATTATAAGAGCAGCGCGCCTGATTGCGTCCATCAAACCGCTTTCCTTAGAATGGGGCTGCGCCATTGAGCAAAGTACGAATTCATTCCAAACCTGCCGCGCTATCTACATGATACCGGCAATTACAGGCAACTATGATGTCCCGGGCGGTTTCGTCGAAAGCATGGAGATCGCGCCGACCCCCGACATTATGACGGACCGGTTGTCGGACGATATGATAAAAAAGTGCATCAGCGGCGGATACCCGCAAAACGACGGTAGTGTCAGCCCAAAGCTTTTTGCACACCCGCATCTGGTGATGGAAGCGATACGAACAGGTGCGCCATATAAAATACGCGGGCTCTTTGCGCACGCAAATAACGCGTTGTTATCCCTGCCCGAGAGCCGGCATGTGTATGACAGCCTCAAATGTATCGAGTTTTTTGTTTACATGGATATATTCATGACACCAACGGCGGAGCTGGCTGATATCGTGTTGCCTGCGGCATTGTGGCCGGAAATCGACAGTATTTTCTGTATGCCGGAGTTCGGAGACCAGGCGATACTCTGCCAAAAAAAGGTCGTGGAGGTTGGCGCGTGCAAATCAGACGAAGAATTCTTCTTTGAGTTGTCCCGACGCATGGCCCTTGATTTTGGCGCGGACAGACTTGAGGCCATCATGGATTGTCAGCTTGAGGAGATGGGCAGTCGCCGCCCGGTATTTGAGGGGATCAATTTTCAAAAATTCAAGGAAATAAGCTATATAGAGCCTAAAAGAGAATATCGCCAATACCTCAAGCGCGGGGGATTCCGCACGCCATCAGGGAAGTATGAGCTTTACGCCCAAGCTGTCAAGGATTGCGGCGGAGAGGCGCTGCCGTTCTGGACAGAAGTGCCGGAAAGTCCTGTTAGTCAGCCGGACCTCGCAGAACGGTATCCGCTGATTTTGACGACAGGCGGACGCAGGCAGCAGTACTTTATTTCAAATAACCGTCAGATCAAGTCACTTCGAAAGGCGGCGCCATTTCCGCTTGTCAGCATCAGCCCGGTAACAGCAGAAAAATACGGGATTATCGAAGGGGATTGGGTTTTTATTGAGACCTTGCGGGGACGGATCACGCAGAAAGCGAAGCTGGTACCGGCGCTGGATCCTCGGGTAATCAATTGTGAAATGGGCTGGTGGTATCCGGAAGCGGGCGCACCGGGATATGGATGGGATGAATCAAACGTCAATATACTGACCTCAGGTGCCGGTCCGCATGACCCGTTTAACGGAGCCTATCAGCTCCGGGCGCTGCTCTGCACTATTTATAAGAATGAAAACTGCATCATTGAACAGCGGTTTAATGACTGGATCAATAAATCGGCGCAGTAAAACGCCGCCGTTTAAGGATCCATTTGGCAGTTTTTTCAGATAACAGATGTCAAAGGATATTAATTTGTTTTGCTTCCGCGCGAAGCTTTGCGCGGAGGTCGGGGTGAGACACGGCAATGAGATTTTCTGCACGCTCTCTTGTTGTACGTCCGCGCAGCGGGGCAATACTGTATTCGGTCACCACATAGTCGGCGTAATTACGCGGGACAGAAACCTGCGCGCCTTCTTTGAGCAAGCAATTGATTTTCGAAAACCCCTTATTTGTGGTGCTTAAGAACGCATATATCCCCCGGCCGCCCTTTGCGTGGAGCGCGCCATAGGCAAAGTCGAACGCGCCTCCTGTGCCGGATAACTGCATCGGACCGACGCTTTCGGCGCAAATCTGACCTGTAAGATCCATTTCTACCGCAGTATTAATCGAGACCATATTATCATTTTGCTTGATGATCATGGGATCTACCACCCAGGTGCCCGGAAGCAGGCGGCATTTCGGGTCTTCCGCCAATGTTTTATATAAGGCCATGTCTCCACCGGCGAAAGAGCCGATATGCTCGCCGGGATGGAAATTTTTACGTGCTCCGGTGACGATGCCGCGCCGGATCATCTCACCCATGGTGGAGGTGACCATTTCAGTATGTATGCCCAGATCCTGAAGATCGAACATCGCCTCGGCAATAGCGTTGGGCAAACCGCCGATTCCCAGCTGAATGCAGTCGCCGTCACGCAGGAGCGCGCGGCAATTCTGCGCGACCTTTCGTTCGTCGTCCGTTGCATGAATGGTTGACAGCTCCCAGAGCCCGTGATTTGATTCGTACAGGCAGGTCACATCGGCGATATTGATCCGGAGGCCGTTCGGCATGTACGGAAGATTATCGTTGATCTCCAGTATTACCCGATTGGCGGTCTTGATAAACACGTCACCCCACTGGCGGCAGAGGCTCGCGTAAAAGTTTCCGTTTTCGTCCATGGGTGTGACGGACGCCATAAAAACGGTACAGGGATGGACCGAACCAAAAAAAGGCTCGAAATCGGGGATGTCACACGCCACATAAAACGCGCTGCCCAATTTGCTGCCGAGGCGCTGCGCCGCGCCGAAATAGTAGCCTGTTGAGTTGATGCGGCCGTCAAGACCGGGCTCGGTAATAGCCTTAAACATGCCGTTGGCGCCCTTTTGCAGGATGACATTTTCTACGCGCGGCGCGATGGTATGAAATGCCCGGAGGATATCCTCCGGCTCGTTGTTATCGGGCATGGAGACCACAACATCATTGGAATGGATGATATCCAGGCAGCCGTCAATTGAGCGTTTCTTCTCATTATAAAGCGTTTGATAATTATTATGAGTGTCAGCCATTTGAACCTCCTCTTTTAGCTTGAGTCTGTTCGTCTATTAAACTCCGGTACTTAAATGATAGAACCGGAGGCCATCCTTTGTCTGTGAGATAATTCTGCCGTCTTCGAGCAGATAATCGATATGCGCCAGAGCTTCACCGACGGCAAACCATTTTTGTGTGGGAGGGAAATCAGCCCAAGAATCGCAGCGAATATCCCAGTGCATCATGCCGGCGATTTTGTATGCGGTAAGTCCGGGGTTTTTCAAAACAATGTCACAGATCTCGTCGAGGCGCTTGCGATGATGCGCCGTCAATGACAGGATTCTGTCCTGGATCGTGCAGTCAACAGTTCGGTGGGCGGGCAAAGAAATAGCAACGTCATATTGCCCGATCTTTTGTAAATGTAGCAGATACGCTTTTAATGAATTCTTGAAATTGGGCCATCTGACAATGTTGGGTGTGATGCCGAAGAGAATGTGATCACCGAGAAACATCAGCTTCAGCGCGTCACAATAAAGGCACATGTGACCTGGTGTGTGGCCCGGCGTCAAAATACAGACCAAGGTATAACCGCCATATGACAAAACGCAGCCGTCTTCAAGACACGCATATTCCACAGGTTTGGCTGAAACCATTCTCCGCATCGAATTGCTGCCGATGGAGTTGATAAACTCCTCAATCGGAAATCCTTCGGAAACATTTGCTGCAATCAGCTGCTCGCGGGTTTCAGGCAAATTAAGTGAATTCAAAAAAGCTGCGTCTACGGAACTGATATATATCTTTGAACGATCTGTTGCCAGTGTTGTCGCGAGTCCAATGTGGTCAGCGTGCATGTGCGTCAAAAAAATGTCTGTTTTGTACATGTCAATCGAAAGCGCGCTTAATTCCGCATTTATTGCTTCGAGGCAGGCCGGGGTTTTAAAGCCCGTGTCAATCAGGAGATTTCGCTCTTGCCCGCAAACCAGGTAGCTGTTAAGATTTTTCAGGGGGTTACCGGGTAATGGGATGTTTAACTTATAAATACCGTGTGCAATTTCTTCAGCCATGAGATACCCCTGTTTACTTTATTTTATTTTACTTTACTCCTGCGCTCTTCTTGATGTCAATGACTACACTTATCTTATTACCTGATAATTCGCGGCGCATTTATCACGAATAGATATTTCACATAAGCCGCCGGTTTGCATTAAAATCTATCAGGAACAATGAAGATGACCGGAGGAAAAAATGAAAATTAACTGTTTCAAGGACCTCGCGGAAGAAGCGAAGAAAATGACGAAAAAGACGATCGTCGCTGTTGCCGAAGCCCATGACGACCACACGCTAGAATCTGTCGTCAAAGCCACAGAGGAGGGCATCATCATCCCGTTGCTCATTGGCAACGCTGAGAAAATCAAAGAGATGCTGATACACTATGGCGCCGAACCGGCCAAATTTGAGATTATCGCATCCACTGGTATTGACGAGTCTCTGCGCAAGGCGGTAGAGCTCATTCACTCCGGCAGGGCCACCGCTATTATGAAAGGAAAGCTGGAGACAGGCCAGTTCATGAAAGCAATTGTCACAAAAGAGAACGGTCTCTTAATCGGCGGAAAACTCTCCCTGCTCGGTTTCTATGAAACACCCAAATATCACAAAATCTTTGCTATCAGCGATATGGGTCTCAACACATATCCCGACCTTGAGGGGAAAAAGGTTATTGTGGAGAACGCCGTGAAGCTGCTGCATTCGATTGGTTTTGACAATCCAAAAGTCGCCATTCTCTCCTCGGT
This sequence comes from uncultured Eubacteriales bacterium, assembly GCA_942492735.1. Lineage (GTDB taxonomy): Bacteria > Bacillota > Clostridia > Oscillospirales > Oscillospiraceae > Sporobacter. The sequence continues at coordinate 355,771 of OW818648.1, read as the reverse complement.
CGAAAAAGTGAATCCGAAGATGCCTGATGCCGTGGATGCCGATGCCCTGAAAACCATGAATATAAACGGTGACATTACCGGCTGCATCATTGAAGGTCCCATTTCATTTGACCTTGCGACCAGCAAAGAAGCTGCGGTCATCAAAGGCTATATCAGCCCTGTGGCGGGAGATGCCGACCTTCTGATTGTGCCGGATATCACCGCGGGCAACATCCTTGCCAAATGCCTGACGGGTTTTAGTGACGCAACGACCGCCGGCACGGTCCTCGGCGCGAAAGTGCCTGTTATTTTAACCTCCCGTTCTGCGGAAGCTTCGGACAAATATTACTCCATAGCGCTCGCCGCCTGTGCAGCTGCAAGCTACTAGAAGAAGGAGAATTCGGTGAATAAAAAATTCAGGATACTCGCTGTCAATCCCGGGTCGACATCAACAAAAATAGCCCTTTTTGATGACGATGGCGAGGTGTTTAGCGAGACGATCAACCACGGTGCCGAAGAACTGATGATCTTCAAGGAAATTCAGGATCAGCTCGGTTATCGCAGCGATGTGGTGGAAAAGACAATGGAAGCCCAGGGCTATGCCATGACGGGTGTCGACGTGTTTGTCGGCCGCGGCGGCGGTCTTCTGCCCCTTGTCGGCGGGACATATGAGGTCACCGCGCTTCTTGCCGAGCACGCCAGCCGTGGCATGACAGGTCAGCATCCGGCGCAGCTCGCCTCGCAGATCTGCAAGCAGTTTGCTGATAAGTATGGAAAGAAAGCCTTTGTTGTCAATCCGCCCGATGTTGATGAGTTTGAGGATGTCGCGCGCGTCACTGGCATCAAGGGCATCTACAGAGAAAGCCACATTCATGCCCTCAATCAAAAAGAGATTGCAATTCGTTATTGTGCAGCGCATGGGCTCAAATACGATGACGTCAACCTTGTCATCTGCCATCTCGGCGGCGGTATCTCCATCACAGCGCATAAAAAAGGCCGTATGATCGATTCGAACGACATCATCAAGGGTTCTGGCCCTATGACGCCGACGCGCGCCGGCGACATGCCCTATATGAAGATCGTCGAAATGGCCTACAGCGGAGACTATACGAAAAAGCAGCTGACTGACAGACTCAACAAGAACGGCGGTCTAATGGATCACTTCGGCACCGCAGAAGTCCGCGATGTTAAGAAGCTTGCGGATTCCGGAGACAAATACGCCGACGCTGTCTTCCGCGGCATGATCTATCAAAGTGCCAAATATGTCGGCGCAATGGCCGTGGCACTGAAGGGTCAGGTCAATGCCATCATCCTCACCGGCGGTATTTCAAACGGTAAGGCAATTACCGACCTCATGAAGGCGTATATCAGCTGGATTGCCGAGGTGGTCATCATACCTGGTGAATTTGAATTGGAGGCACTGGCCGCAGGCGCGCTCCGCGTCATGCGCGGAGACGAGCAGCCACAAACATATACCGGCAGCCCTGTCTGGAATGGATTATAACGAGCGGTATGAAGATCGCCCTATCTTATCGTGCGCAATAATAACTCGTCGCTCCATTAATCGCTTATAGATATTTCACAATGGATCACCTTTGTTTTACAATCTAACTGTCTATATTAGCCCAATAATAAATTGACAAAATATAACTACTCAGAAAAGAGACAGAGACTTGATGGAGAAACTGACAACCGCAGCACAAGCAGTGATGATGGTCAAAGATGGCGACACGCTGCTCGTTGGCGGTTTCTTAATGGCGGGAAGCCCTGAAACGCTGATAAAAGCCCTTCTTGAAACAAACACAGCAGGAGATCTTACCGTCGTATCAAATGATACAGGGCTGGTCGATTCCAATATGATCAGGGTCATGAAGCAAGGTCGTGTGACGATGGTCTACGCGTCGTATATCGGCTCAAATCCGATGACGGGACAGATGCTCATCGACGACCCGCGCAGCGTGACGCTGTACCCGCAAGGGACGTTGGCAGAAAAAATCCGCTGCGGCGGCGCAGGAATCGCCGGATTTTACACCCCGGTCGGCGTTGGCACGATTATCGAAGAAGGCAAGGAAAAGCGCGCCTTCGACAACAGAGATTACTTACTGGAAACAGCTCTGCGCGGAAATGTCGCGTTTGTAAAAGCAACGGTAGCCGACAAATTCGGAAACTGCTTTCTCAGGGGTTCTACAAAGAATTTTGGCGCAATCATGGCACGAGCGGCAGATTTCGTGATTGTTGAGGCGAAAAAAATCGTCGAACTCGGTGCGCTTGATCCCGAGCTTGTAACGATTCCGGGAATATTCGTCGACGCGCTTGTCCAATCGGAGGATACATATGGATGCTAAGAGCTTTATAGCTTCACGCGTTGCTCAAGAGTTAAAGGACGGGGACGTCGTCAATCTGGGTATCGGCCTGCCGACGCTGGTTGCTAATTACATCCCGGATGGCGTGCATATCACGCTGCAGGCCGAGCATGGTATTCTCGGCGCCGGACCAGCGGCCAATCGCGGTGAGGAAGATCCTGAAATTTGCAATGCCGGCGGCTTTCCGATCACTGTTTTACCAGGCGCTTGTTTTTTTGACAGCGCGACATCCTTTGCAATCATCCGGGGTGGACATGTCGATGTGACAGTACTGGGCGCGCTTCAGGTTGATGAGAAAGGGAATCTCGCCAACTGGATGGTGCCCGGCAAGCGTGTCCCCGGAATGGGCGGCGCGATGGACCTCGTTGTCGGTGCGCGAAAAGTCATCGTTGCGATGGAACACACGGTCAAGGGGGAACACAAAATCATGAGAGAATGTACATTTCCGCTTACAGCCTGTAACGTCGTTAGCAAAATTATCACGGAAATGGGCGTAATGGAAATTACGGATGAAGGCATCGTTTTAACCGAAATTGCGCCGGGCTACACTGTGGAGGATGTCCAAGCCGGAACGCACGCACGCCTGATTATCTCGCCGGACCTCGTTTTAGTTGAAGCGGCTGTCTGAAAAAAGAGGCTCGGATTTTGATTGCCAACTGGATAAATCTGTTTTGAAATAAGTGTCAGCGTACGTCAATAATGAATGTACGTCAATTCATCATCGTGCTATTATTATAAGAAAATAAAGCGTCATTCAATTCGTCCAGAAGTTATCTATCAAGACATCAAAACGACATGTATTGAACATGCGTTTCTATGTAAATTCTTTTAAGCGCAACCCTCAAACCGCTGAGCTCAGTTATCTTTGCATAGTTGGATTCAATTATTTGCACAAATATTGAAAGGATGAAAGAAATGAAGAAAGTTATTGCACTCCTGCTTGTTCTAGTATTCTGTTTCGCCCTTGTGTCCTGCGGCACATCCACATCCACCGCGTCGCCGTCGGCTAGCTCTGCCGCTCCGGCTACGTCCGCTGCTCCAGCCAGCACAGAGCCCTCGACCGCGCCCAGTGTGGCGGCAGCTCCTGAAACACTGAAGATCGGGGTCCTAGCCAACATGACCGGCTGGTTTGCCGCAATCGACGCCGGTAATGTCGCTGAAATGCAGATGTATGCCAAGACGCTCAACGACGCGGGCGGCATCAAAGTCGGTGACAAGACGTACATGATCGAGCTGGATATCCAGGACGGTCAATCCGACTTCACCGGTATCCGCAACGCAGCCCAGATCCTCGTCAATGATGGCGTCAAGTACGCCGTCACGACAAACGACTTTTGGGTTGAGGGCTGTCTGGACCTCTTTGATGCGGCCGGCATCATGAACATGCAAACCCAGAATAATATGGACTTGAAAGCCATCGGACCCGCCCATCCGTATACTTACACCTTCTTGAACGGCTGCGCCTCCACATATGTTTCGACGATTGAAGCCCTGAAGAAGAATTATCCCGATGTCAAATCGGTTGTTCTCTGCGAAGGCGACGACGGCATGACGGCGGTAAAAGCACCGATTATCAAAGCCCTTTGCGAAGCAAACGGCCTGACCTACGTCGACAAGCCCATCGTTTACGATCAGAGCATCACTGATTTCTCCGCGACAGCACTGCAGGTCGTTGCAAGCGGCGCGGACGCCTTCGTCGGAAATGGCGCACCGAACAACATCGGCGCCATCCTGAAGGCCGTACGCAGCAGCGGGAGCGATATGGTCTGCGGCGCAGTCGTGGGCTTCCCGGCCGGCGCGCTCATAGCGGTTGCCGGTGTTGAATCCGCCACCAACGCTTTTACAATGGGCGCCGATACCACCACTGAAGCGAACAACAGTCCGGAGTATTGGAAATTATATCAACAGTATGCCAAAGAGTATGGCGCGGAAGCCGCCGCCAGCTTTAACAGCTACGGTATCAATACATTGTATGTCCTGACAAACCTGATGACCGCATGCAAATCAGCCGAGGTTAAGGATGTCATGGCTTACTGGGATACGCTCAAAACCGTCAAAACCCTGTACGGTGATGCCCAAATCGGCGGCATGACAATCTTCGGCAATAATCACCTGGTTGCCGCTCCGGATCCAGTCAGCATGCTGGTGGACGGGAAAGTCGTCTTCGGCGGTTGGTTCCCGACACATCTGGATTAGTCTGCCCGGCTGCGTCAATTCAAAATTATCATGATCCCTGGTGACGGAGGAGAGGAGAGAGTTTCTCTCCTCCGTCTTGATTTTAACTGGTAAATGGATAAAAAGACAAATGCGACTTCTGAAAGGAGAAAGGATCCCGATGCTGTCTCTCTTACCTGCTATCGGCGTCAATACGTTGGTACTGGCCTCCATGTATATTCTAGCGGCTCTGGGCTTCGCGTTTATCTTCAACATGCTCGGCACCATCAACCTGGCTCACGGGACACTCTACATGATGGCCGCGTACATAACGTATTTACTGTGCAACAAGATGGGCTTAAACAACTGGCTGGCCATGGTCTGCTCCTGTATAATCATGCTCCTTCTGGGCATTTTTCTAGAGCGCTTTTGCTATCGCCCGTTTTACGACAGCTTCAACCGCATCGTCATGCTCTCGGTAGCACTGATGACGATCCTGCAGACCTCCGCCATCCTGCTGAACGGTTCGAAAACACTGATTATCAAACCCCCCTTTGCCTCGGGCAACACCGATCTTGGCTTCATGACAGTCGGCACGGATAAAATAGTCATGTTCGGAATAGGGCTTGTCCTGCTGATCATTACCATGTTTATTGTCTACCGGACAAAGCTGGGCAGGCAAATGGCGGCTGTGGCGCAGGACCGGATAGGCGCCGCCCTGCAGGGTATCCCCATTTTCAGGGTGTCGTCCATTGTCTTCGGGTTGGGCTGCGTGCTGGCCGCCGTCTCCGGTAGCCTGATGGGTGCCTATCAGCAGATGTCCCCATTTATGGGCGACAGCATGCAGACGCGTATCCTGATGTTCGTCATGCTGGCCGGCGCCGGCAGCATGAGCGGCATCATCGTTACCGGAACCATCATGGCGCTTGTCGATTCACTGTTCCCTGTATTATTTCAAAGCTATGTTGCAAGCGCCCTTTCCGTGGGTATTATTATCGTCCTGCTGCTCATCCGTCCAAAGGGCTTCTTTGGACACGAGATGGCGTAAGGGGGAGGAGCATCATGGAAAATACTCCCGCAAAGATAAGGAGTCTCAGAAAAATCATCCCCTTCGCGATCATCCTGATCGCATTCCTCGCTGTTCCGGGAGTCACCACCAACAACTACATACTGACCGTTGCCATCATTATGATGTACAGGATGATCGGCTCCGTCGGCCTGCGCACCATTTTTCTCTCCGGCAACATCTCCTTTTCCCACGGCGCGTTCATTTCCCTGGGCGCATATTGCGCGGGGATCATGGCGAAGGACCTCGGGCTGCCGCCGTATGTCACCATACTTGCCGGTGGGCTCTTTGCGGCCTTAATCGGTGTTTTGACCGGTTTCCCGTTCGTGCGCCTGCGCGGCCTGTATTACTGCATGGCGTCGATGTTCCTGTGCGTGGCTGTGACGTATACCATCCAAGCCCTGCCGTTTACCGGAGGTTACCGCGGGCTTATCAGCATCCCGCCGCTGACGGGCAGTATCAACGCCAGCTATTACATCTTCGTCGCCCTGACCGTCGTATCTCTCCTTGCGATGTATCGGTTTGAATTTTCGCGCATCGGCGTAACGCTGCGGGCCATTGCCCAGTCGCCCGATGTGGCGTCGAGCATCGGCATCAACGAGACGTTCTACAAGCTTTTAGCAATCGGCTGCGGCAGTTTTTTCGCAGGCCTGGCAGGCGCGGCGTTCGCGCTCTATTCCACAGTGCTGTCCGCCACCAACTTCGGCATGACGTTCTCGCTCTGGCTCCTCATGTATATGATGATCGGCGGAGACGGCAAGTTCATCGGCCCGATCATCGGCACGATCCTTTTCGTCGCACTTCCCGAAATCGGGCGGAGCTTCAGTTCCTACGCGCCGTATATTACCGCAGCCGCTATGCTGGTTGTCGCCTACCTGCTGCCTGGGGGTCTGGCAGGAATCCCTGACTTTATCCGAAGCAAGAGGAAAAGAAATAAATCCGATGTCGATTCCGATATAAGTCATAATACTCCTGTCGAAGGAGGTCGCACGCGTGATACAGTCTGAAACGAAAAGCCCCATGAAGCAGCTCGAAACAATAGGCTTGACAAAGCGTTTCGGCGGCCTGACGGTCATTGACAATTTGGACTTTTGTCTTCACCAGGGCGAGATCAAAGGACTGATCGGCCCCAACGGCGCGGGCAAATCCACCTTTTTCAATCTCGTCACGGGCGTACTGATGCCGACCTCTGGGAGAATATTATATGACGACTGGGTAGACATCACGAAGACAAAGCCGCATCAGGTAGCCAAGCTGGGTATCGGACGCACCTTTCAGATGAACCCCTTGTTCGGCGAATTCACGGTTTTGGAAAACATCAGGGCCGCGTTCCACCTAAGACCGAAATCCTCGCTGTTTGACATCTACTTCAATACCAAAAAATACAGAACGAACGAGAAGGCGATTACGGAGAAGTCCGAAGAGCTGATCGAGTTCCTCGGGCTGACCGCCATGCGCAGCACACTCGCGAAGAACCTACCGCACGGCTACCAGAAAATCCTTGGCGTCGCGCGCGCGCTGGCCACACGGCCGAAGCTTCTGATGCTCGACGAACCGCTCGGCGGCCTCAATCCTGAAGAAATCGAATTTTCGATCCGGGCCATCGACAAGATGCGCGACCAGGGTATCACGGTTCTGGTCGTAGAGCACAACATGCAGATTCTCGAAATCCTGGACAGTGTCACCGTCATCAGCTTCGGCCAGAAAATATTCGAAGGTACGCCTGAAGACATGCGGCAGGACTCCACTGTAACCGAAACATATTTCGGGGGTGTGCTATGAGTAATATTCTGGAGCTCAAGGACCTCACAGTCAAATACGGCAAATCGGTTGCCATCCGCGAGGTCAATATCACCATCGCGGAGGGGAGCGTCGTGACCATTGTCGGTGCCAACGGCGCAGGAAAATCGACGACCTTGAACGCCACACTTGGAATGGTACCCATCGCCGGCGGCAGCGTGGTATACATGGGCGAGGATATCTCACATCTCCCAACAGCCGATCGGGTTAAAAGGGGGCTGGCGCTCGTGCCTGAAGGCCGTCATCTGTTTCCATACCTGAGTGTCTATCAGAATCTTCTGCTTGGCGCTACCCAGCGTAAGGACAAACAGGGAATTGCGGAGGACCTGGAATTCGTCTGCAACCTATTTCCCAAACTTAAGGACCGCAGTAAGCAGAAGGCGGGCACACTTTCCGGCGGAGAACAGCAGATGGTGGCCATCGCACGCGGCATTATGGCCAAACCGAGGCTTTTATGTTTGGATGAGCCTTCCCTCGGCCTTGCGCCGATCGTTATTGAAGAAGTCGGCCGTAAAATCAAGGAAATTAACCAGAAGCGCGGTACGAGCATTTTACTGATTGAGCAGAATGTCCATTTGGCATTTGGAGTCTCGGACTACTGCTATACGCTGCAGGTCGGCAACCTGACGGCCAGTGGCTGCATCGAAGAGATGAAGAAGAACGACGCCGTGAAGAAGGCTTACTTCGGCGGCTGATTTCATAATTCCCGAAAAGGAGGTTGTGAAGGTGTTTAGAACACAGATTGCTGTCGTCGGCGGCGGCGCGTCAGGGCTATCGGCCGCGGCGGCTGCCGCTGAAGCGGGGGCAGAGGTTGTGCTTTTAGAGTCAAACGCGGCACTTGGCGGCAACGGTTTGTTTCCCAGAGGAATTTTCGGTGTGGACAGCACAATCCAGCGGCGCAAGCTGACTTTTGCGGATGCCGATGACATATTTTTGAGCTGTATGGCGTTCTCCCATTGGAAGATTGACGGAAGGATCATCCGTGCCCTGATCGATAAAAGCGGTGATACAATATCTTGGTTGGCAGAAAAGGGCGTTCAATTCACTGATGTCGTTCATCATATCCCCAATCAGCAGCCCGAGGTTTTTCATATCACTGCCTCTGAAGAGAATGTTGGAAAGGCAGTGATCAGAGTCCTAAAAGATTACTGTGAACAGTCGGGCGTCAGAATTCTGACGGGAACACGCGGGAAGAAACTGATGCGTGAAGAAAACGGCACCGTCAACGGCGTTGTTTGCGAGAACAAAGACGGAGCGCAGTTTCATATAACTGCGGATAGGGTGATCATCTGTACGGGTGGTTTTGCCGGAAGCCCGGCACTCATTTCTAAATTTTACCCGACCTTCGACGCCTCTCTGATAAACACAGGTGGGGGAATGCGTCATCAAGGCGACGGCGTGACGATGGCGCTGGAAGCCGGCGCCGATATTGAGGGGAATTTTGCGATGGAAATCGCCGCGCCGAAGATCAAGGGCCATGAACCGCTGAATCTCCTGCTTGGAAAACCGCATAACGTCTGGCTGAATCGGTTTGGTGTCAGATTCGCGAGTGAGGGTATTGTCTATAACTTCGCCATGGCAGCCAATGCCTGTTTAAGGCAGCCCGGCGCCGCTGTCTGGGTTCTGTTTGACAAAAAAATGATGGAACAAACACTTACCGATGGACGGGATACCATTGAGCAGATACATATTGCCGCACATGCGGAAGAGCGTTTACTCGAGACAATTTCACACGCAAAGGCGGATGGTACGCTCATGGCCGCTGAAAAGCTTGCTGATATCGCCGATTTTATCGGGTGCGCGCGGGATGTCGTGGAACAGACAGTCAAGGAGTATAATAACTTCTGCGAAATGAACCGTGACGCTGTTTTTGCAAAGGAAAGACGCTACCTCAACAAGCTGGATCATCCACCCTATTATGTCATTAAAGCAGGCGCGGACATGCTGATTACCCATGGGGGTATCCGTGTTAATGCGTGCTTTGAGGCCTTGAACGACAAATATGAAGCAGTGCCGAATTTGTATGTGGCCGGCGTGGATTTCGGTGGAGCGGATGCGGATGTCTATAACGTCACAATGAGCGGCCATGGCTTCGGCTTCGCCGTCAATTCCGGGCGATTGGCGGGCGAAAATGCCGCGAAGTCGGTTTTAGACAGATAATGCCCGTCAAAAGGAGAAAAAATTATGTCCAGTACCAAATACCAGAACACGTTTTCGCCCTTTACTATTAAAGGTATCACTTTTAAAAACCGCGTATTCGCGTCACCAATTACGACAAACCGCATTGTTGATCACGGCTATCCGACACCCGAGGGCATTGACGCGTATGAGACAAAAGCCCGGGGCGGTTTTGCGGAAGTGACTGTCACCGAATCTTTTATTGATAATGAATTTTCTGCCCGCCATGAGCATGGTCTGAATGTTTATTCCAAAAACATGACGACGATACATATGGAGAGTATTATGACGCTGACCGAGGCCATCCGTGCCCACGGCGCTGTGGCGTCCATACAGCTGAATCATGTTGGCGCAGTCAATCATCCCAGCACCGTTGTTGATCACAAAAATCCCATCGGTCCGTCGTCTTTTGTCCGCGAAGACGGTGTGAAGGTTGACGAGATGACAGTCGGCATGATGGAGCGGGTGGCTGAGAACTATGCCGAAGCCGCATGGAACTGCAAGGCTTTGGGCTTTGACATGGTCATGCTGCACGGTGGTCACGGGTGGCTGCTGCACCAGTTTATTACATCACGCTGTAATCATCGTACCGATGAATATGGCGGCAGTATAGACAACCGTGCCCGTTTTCCGATCATGGTGTGCAAGAAGATACGCGCGCTCTGCGGTCAGGATTTCTTGATTGAATACCGCGTTTCGGGAGCCGAGCGCATAGAAGGCGGCATGGAACTGCCTGAAATGATAGAGTTTTGCAAAATCATCCAGGATTATGTGGATATCCTCCATGTGACATCGGGCGTTTATCATTCCCATGTCGAGACCAAGTCGTTTTCCTCGATGTTTGATCAGCATGGCTGCAACCTGGACCTCGCTGCCGGCATTAAGTCGGCTGTCCGTATTCCGGTTGTGGCTGTCGGCGGTTTCAACGATCCTCAGCAGATTGAGGACGCCATCGCATCCGGAAAATGTGATTTTGTGGCGCTTGGCCGCCAGCAGTTTGCCGATCCTGAATTCTGCAACAAAGCGCTCGGGGGACACGCGGACCAGATTGCGCCGTGTCTGCGCTGCTCCTGCTTTAATCCGCTGTCGTCCGACCCTGATGAGCGCCCTATTCCGGAGCTGTGGCACTGTGCCGTTAATCCCTGGGCATCGCGGGAGCTCCGATGGCGGCAGGCACCCCGTCCGACCGGCAGACGAAAAGTCCTTGTTATTGGCGGCGGTGTGTCAGGGATGTATGCCGCATTTACCGCTGCCGAACGTGGTCATGATGTCACACTTTATGAGAAAGAGCCGAAGCTGGGTGGACTCCTCTGGTTCACTGATGTGGATACCCATAAGGAATCCCTGAAGCGTTTCCGTGACGCGCTTGAAGCTCGCTGCAGATACGCCGGCGTCAATGTGATGCTCGGCATCGAAGCGACCAAAGAGCTGATAGAATCCATGAGGCCCGATGCTGTCATCTGCGCCGTCGGTTCTCATCCCGCCGCTCCCGCGATCGAGGGTATAGAAAAAGCCATGCATGCTGTCGAGGTCTATAAGGATCTGTCCGGTCTTGGCAAGAAGGTGGTCATCATCGGCGGCGGGGCGATCGGCTGCGAATCCGGCTATTTCTTTGCCGATCATTGCGGCGCCGAGGTTCGCATTCTGGAAATGCGCGACGATATCTGCAAGGACAGCAACGACTCACAGCGCCGCGCGCTGATTCCGAGAATGAAAAAGATCGGTATGGTTTGGGACTGCGGTGTCACCGTTAAGAAAATCACCAATAGTGGCGTCCTATTTTTCGACAGTAAAGGCAGCGCGCAATTCGCGGCAGCAGACAGCGTCATATATGCCTGCGGTAACCGTGCCAATGATGATGCGGTCAAAAGGCTGGAAGGAAGCTGCCTCCAATTCGTGGTCACCGGCGACGGTAAACGGGCGCGGACGGTCAAGCAAGCGACGTATGAAGGCTTTTGCGCAGCGATGGACATTATCTGAGCCTGATACAGCAAATGTCAATAATTTAAAAAAGAGGATAGCCGATGGATACCATGAAGCTTTTTATCGATGGCAGAGAAATTCGGGCGTCAAAGGGACAAACGATTCTTGAAGCCGCGCTTGGGGCAAATATCTATATACCGCATCTGTGTACCCACCCGGATTTACCGGTTCAGGGCAACTGCAATTTATGCGTTGTGGAAATTGAGGGGCGAGACAAACCGGCAAAGGCCTGCGAGAACGAGATTGCCGAGGGAATGAAGATAAACACCAAATCCGAGGCTGTTATAAGATCCCGCAACGTGGCGATGGAGCTCATGCTTGCCGGTCATCCGCACGACTGCACGTCGTGCAAGGCTTATCTGAAATGTGAGCTCCAGACACTCATGCAATATATGCGTACGGTTAATGCGAGGATGCGGCCGATCGACCGCGAGGCAATCAATATTAATAACAGAAACCCCCTCATCGTGCGCGAAATGGAGCGGTGCATACAGTGCGGCCGCTGCGTGCGCGCCTGCCGAGAACTCCGTGATGTGGGTATATTGGATTATAGTAAGCTCGGGTGGGAGAGCTACATCGGCACAGAAAACGACCTACCGCTCGCCGACGCCGGCTGCCGCTTCTGCGGTGCCTGTGTAGAGGTGTGCCCCACAGGCGCGCTCCTGGACACTGCGGGCATATTCAGGACCGATATCCCGCGCGAGGCGGCACTTGTGCCCTGCACGGCGGAATGTCCGGCCCAGATAAACATACCGTGTTATATAAACTACATATCTGAACAAAAAAACAGCCAGGCTGTGGCAGTCATCCGCGAAAAGGTGCCCTTTCCCCATGCGCTGGGCTACGTTTGCAATCATCGCTGCGAAACGGGCTGCAAACGCGAGCATCTGAACGAGGCCATCTCTATCCGAGAATTGAAGCGATATGCCGTGGAGCATGACGCCGAGCATCTCTGGTATGACAGTTATATGAAGCCGCTTGCAGCAAAAACCGGCAAAAGCGTTGCGGTAATCGGCGGAGGCCCCTGTGGGCTGACGGCGGCATTTTACCTGCAGAAAAAGGGCCATGAGGTCACTGTATTTGAACGCCTGCCTGTCGCGGGCGGCATGCTGACCACCGGCATACCGGAATACCGCGCCCCGTGGAATGATATAAAAAAAGAGATTGATGTGATCGAGCAGATCGGCGTCACCATAAGGACGAGCAGCAACGTCACTTCGGCCGGCGCGTTAAAAAAGGACTTTGATGCCGTTCTCGTGGCCATAGGCGCCAGTCAGGGGAAAAAGCTGCGCAGCATACCAGGCTGGGACAACAGAGATGTTTTCACGGCCATCGAGCTGCTCAGGGCAAACCGTCTTGGGCAGCCGATAAGCCTCGGGAATACCGTTAATATCATCGGCGGCGGGAACGTGGCCTTCGATTGTGCGCGTACGCTTCTCAGAATGGGCAAAAACGTCAATATTGTCTGTCTTGAAAAAGGCGACGCCTTGCTGGCGGATAAAGAGGAGATCACGGAGGCTTTGGAGGAGGGCGCTGTGCTTTACGACGGCACGACGAGTATCTGCATCGAAGCATCTAACAGCGAGATAACAGGCCATAGAATCATGGATGTGGCGAAATTCTACTTTGATGAAAACCGCTGCCTTGTCGTTGAAACGGCAGAAGGCTCCGAGCGGGTTATCCCATGCGATTCGATCGTGTTTTCAGCAGGGCAGGTGACCGATTTGACGGATGATTTCGGCCTTGAGTTAAACCGCTTCGGCTATCCCGCGGGTGACAGCGACAAGCTGACGACCTCTTGTGCGGGCATATTCGCCGCCGGGGACGTGGTGACAGGCACGAAATTTGTGATCGATGCAATTGCCCACGGCAGAAAGGCCGCCATCGTGATTGACCAATATCTCGGCGGGGACGGGCAAATAGATGAGGCGCTGATACCCCGCGAACACAGGAATCCGAAGCTTGGGAAAATTGAGAATTTCGCAGAATTGCCGAGGGAAGAGACGTTCATCAGGCCCGTACAGGACAGAAAAAGCGACGTTGAGCCGCTGAACACGGGTTTCACCTGCGAGCAGGCCGTCCGCGAGTCGGGGCGCTGTCTGCAATGTGACCTGAGAAAGCAGATAACGAGGGTCAAGCTCTGGACCGAATACACGGGCAAGGGGGTATGACGATGAGCTGCACGATCAATAGTCAATTATTGCCGGCATTTGAGGAGATCACGAATAAGCCGGAAGGAATATGTCCTGTCGATTGGGCGATGGGGGTCGCGGATACCGCAAGGATGAATAACTGCGGCAAGTCCGTGATGTGCCGCGACGGAATGAACCAGATCTATACGATAATCCGCGATATCACAATGGAGAAGGGGCAATCCGAGGACATCGCCCTCCTCAAGGATATCTGCACGGTTATAAAAATGTCGGAGGGCTGCATCATTGCCCAAAAATCGGCAGAGCGCATTGAAGAATCCCTGATGCGGTACAGTGACGAGTGGGACATCCATATCAGACGAAGGCGCTGCACAGCGCTCGTTTGTAAGCGGTATTATACGATCCATGTACAGCCTGAAAAATGCAGGGGTTCGGGAGAGTGCATCAGGGCTTGTCCAGCCGGTGCGATTTCAGGAGGCGCGGGTCTTATCTCGGTTATTCATAATGAAAAATGCACACGCTGCGGGGCATGCATGGCGGTTTGTCCCTCAGGGGCGATCTTAAAAGCGGGTGCGGTGAAGCCAAAGGTTCCTGAGACGCCGATTCCCATTGAAAGCGTACCGTCGGGTGAAGAGGGTGAAGGTGCCTCGAGACGCAGGAAAAGAAAATCAGAGGAATAAATAATTCAAGGAGGTTTTTGATATCATGAAACGTATAGAAGCAGATCTTGTCGTCGTCGGCGGCGGCATGTCGGGGTTAACGGCGGCAACAGCCGCAGCGGAAAAGGGCTTGTCGGTCGTCGTGTTGGAAAAAAGCGGCACAACAGGCGGCGCAGCGAATATGGGTATGGGGTTTTTTGCCGTCGGGAGCGAACGGCAGAAGGACGATATGTATAATTACACGGTGGACAATGCGTTCGAAGACTTTATGACCTATACACACTGGCGTCCCAACGCGCGGCTGGTGCGGCGCATTTTTGAACAGTCTGCAGGCACGGTGAAGTGGATCGAAGACATGGGCGTCGAGTTTCTTGGCGCATTCAAGTATTTTCTGAAATCAAATACAACCTGGCACGTCGTTAAAGCACCCGGCTCAAATAAGCCCACTGAGCGCTGCGCGAGCATCATGATTAAAGCGATGACCGACCGGGCGCTTGAGCTGGGCGTTGACTTTCACTTCAACACCGCGGTCAAAAAGCTCATCATCGAAGACGGCTATGCAGCAGGAGCTCAGGCTGTCAGCGATGCGGGTGAGGAGCTCGAGGTGCTCAGTAACGCCGTCATCGTCGGTACCGGCGGCTTCGGCAACAATGTGGAAATGATTAAGGAATTCCTCGGTTACGAATGGGGCAAAGACATTTTCACCTTTAGAATACCCGGCATAGACGGAGAGGGCATGAAGATGGTTTGGGCTGTCGGCGGCGGAAAAACCGACGTCAACATGGAGATAACCTATAATACGCCCGGCACCACCGATATTTACAAGACGCTCTCAGAGACCATGCGCCAGCCAAACCTTATGGTTAATCTGGACGGTATGCGTTTTATGAACGAAGAGATCATGATGAACACGACGTTTACCGGAAACGCCATTATCCGACAGAAAGGACGCTGCGGCTTTACTATCATAAGCGATGAGATTCTCGACTATTATCGCGCGCACGACCTGGATTTTATTACATACCACCATGCGGTGCGTTCCATTGATAAGTGGGACAAGGAGCTGCAATCCTATCTGAAGGGCGAGAGCCTGGAGGCGAGCGGCCTGTCCATGCTGCATGACGACGAGCAGGTGCCGACCAATTTCTGGGCCTGTGATACGATAGAGCAGGTTGCAGAGGTTACCGGTATCAATCTTAAAAACCTGAAGCAGACTTTGGAGAGCTATAATTCAATGGCCGGCGCCTATGACAAGGAATTCAATAAGCCCTCTTGTTATATGAAAGCGATAAAAAGTGGAAAATATTACGTGGCCAGGCACTACCCGTCGGGGTACGGCAGCCTTGGCGGTATTAGGACAGATCATAATATGCAGGTGCTGACAGCAGAAAATGATACAATTCCAGGCCTGTTTGCATGCGGTACGGACGCCTGCGCAATCTTCGGGGACAGTTACTGCTTCACCATGCCGGGCAGCACGATGGGCTTTGCCATAAACTCCGGACGTATCGCCGGTTATGAAGCGGCAAAATTCATCGAAGAGGAATTTGAATAAGTCCAGCACCTTAGAGCATTAAACGGAGCCTGATATCATCGCATATAAAACAAAGGCCGCACCATCGGGTTGCGGTCTTTGTTTTATCAAGTTGCCTAATAAGTCGTCAGTAATTTATCGTTTATAAGTATTTCACAAAACAGCTTAAACAAACTAATATTAATCTATGTATTTTAACTGTCTGTGTTTTAAGGAGCTTGAAAGATTGGTAACGATGAAAAATACGACAACGAGACCACTGCCGCCTGATATCGCGTGTCTGCATACGATAACAGCAGAGCCTTGGGTTGAAATAGACAGTGATACTGTTCATTCAGGGCTTGAGGGTCCCGCATTCGACGAACAAGGCAATTTCTATGTTTGCAGATCGTCTCCCCCGCCCGGACCGCCTGCAAAAATTATCAAGGTAACTGTTAAAAAGGAGAAAACGGTCTTCTTTGATGCGGCGGGATATGTTCCGGTCGGTATTGCCGTCCACAAGGACGGAAGGTTCTTTGTGGCTTGCCTCTCAGGCCAGATCCTGATAATTTCCGGAGATGGAAATTTGCTGCGCAAATTATTGCCGATGGCACCAGATGGCTCCGCAATGTCGGTAAATGATCTTGTTTTCGACAGGAATGGGAATTTATATTTTACTGATTTCAGAGGGTTAGCAAATAACCCGATTGGCGGCGTGTACCGATACGATGCCGTGGGTGATTATAACAACCTGACGCTGATTGCAGGCGGTTTGGCCTCACCCAACGGAATCTCGATGTCTCCGGAGGGGAACGCATTATGGATCGGTGAATCGGGACGAAATGCAGTTCTTAGGATAGACCTTGATGATAACGGTAAAATGGCACCGTTTTTGGGGCTGTCATATGTCTATTGGAATACGGGATTGTCAGGTCCGGATTCAAATAAAGTTGATGCAGACGGTAATCTATATCAGCCAATGATGCCGGATGGGAGAGTTTTAGTGCTTAACCGTTACGGAATTCCTGTTGCAAATGTCATTGTCCCCGGAAGGGAGGAAGGCCGGAATTTAATGACACCGAATCTTGTGATGAAGCATGGGACAAAAGAAGCCTATTTATGCGTTGCAGGATCGGAAGGGTCCTGGATTTACAGGTTTGAGGCATTAGCCGAGGCGCAAGTTTTATATCAACAGACTTAAAGGTTCATAATTTTAATGAAAAATCAAGGAGTATTCTAAATGGAGAACAAGGATTTATTAGCAAGAATTGAAGCACTGGAAAAAGAGGTTCAGCGTCAATCCCATTACGCAGATATGCAGGAGATTGCCCAGCTCATGGCCCGTTACATATTTTATCTCGAGAATGGCAATATCGCCGGTGTCTGGGAGGACCTGTTTTCTCATAATGATCCGGATGTCAGGGTTGAGATTATGGATTCCGGTGCCTATATTGGGCAGGAGCATGTTAAGCGCGTATGGTATACAATGTCTGGCCGCGTCGACAAGGCCGGGAATCCGGTAGAAGGAAAAAAGAGTGAGATGTCCAATACGTTTGCCGCCAACTCTCAGCTTTTGCTGATGCTGACGATTTCAACACCGCTCATTGAAGTGTCTGAGGATGGAAAAAACGCCTGGGGGCAGTGGCACCTTTTTGGGCCGCATTCGAATCATGTGTTCGATCCGGTGTCCAGCATGAAAAAACATACGGCCTTCTGGATTGCAGGCAAATATGACAATGAGTTTGTCAAAGAAAACGGAGAGTGGAAAATTAAGAAGCTTCATCCGATCTGCTGGCTGCGCACTCCTTATGACAAAAGTTGGCTGGAAAACGCGGATTGCAGAAGAACGCCATCCCCATATTACCCTCCTGACGAGCAACCCAGGGTCAGTTCATACAACCCGGATGAAGCTGTGAGTCCAGACAAATGGGGTCCATTGCCGCACGAGCATATCAGTTATGCAAATAAGGGGTAATATGTAAACCACTAAATGCGGGATGATGCGCCGACAATGCTGACCGGAAATTTTTTTTGAAGATAAAGCATCGCACCGGTAACGGCCACGCAGAACAACGCGCCAAAAAGACGCTGAAGCTCAAGATTCATATGAATATCCGAGTCAGAGGCATGAATGACGATGTATAAAACCTCACCCAAGACGCTAAGTCCCAGCAGCGCCGCAGTCAAACGGGCCGAATAAGTCATGCGTTTAATGGATGCGTAGTAGGATCGGTAAGTCATTTTGTCCTTGGCTGACATCAAGCAGAAAACGCCCATTCCGAGATATATAAACGGGATGATGGACAGCATGCAGGGAAGGCCTGAATAAAAGGTTTCACCGCCTTGTGAGCCGTTGCTTGAAAAAAGGAGAAAAACCGCGTATATCGCTAAAGTCATTAGCAAATATCCTGCTTTCAGATACCGAAAGCCTTTGGATGACAGGTTGAGGCTATAGTAGGCACCTTTGTATACAAGTTCTCTCTTGATTTTTCCGCTATGATCAACGGTGTTGTATTCCCAACCATCCATGAACCAGTTAATATGCCGTGCCATAACGCACCTCCGTAATGTACTTCTTAGCGACCATATTATATCAAACCGCCAGAACTTTATAAAGCCTTTCTCCGCATATTGTCCACTCCACGAGGTTCTCTCACGCGCCGTTGAAAATATCGTCGTGCTTATATTAGTTTTCGATAATTATCAAAACTGTTATCGATAATATGTATTTCTACTAAAGATAAAGCGCAATTATAATGGAATAGTGTCTAAAACAGACAAGAAAATACCGTTGATATGATGCCGATTCTTCAGAGGTTATCCGCGATTTCAAATTCATAACGAGCAGCAGTACAGCAACTGAATACGAAAGGATAAAATCGATGGATACGTTAGAAGCGATCATGACGAGAAGAAGCGTCAGAAAATTCACAGATCAACACATCAGCGACGCGCTATTGAACATGATTCTGAAGGCAGGTATGAGTGGTCCCAGCTGTGCCAACACGAGAGCGTGGACCTTTGTCGTCGTCCGAGCTAAAGAAACTCTTGCAAAAATGGCAGACGCTAACCGCGGACCGGCCGAACCACTCAGAAATGCCGATGTGGGAATTCTGGTCTGCGGCGATTTGGCGCGCGCCTTTAAGCCGGCGCCGGATTACTGGATTATTGACGGCGCAATCGCAGCACAGAACATGGTAATCGCCGCCACAGCTCTTGGGATCGGCTCAGTATGGCTCGGCACCTATCCGCAGATGGAACGCGTTGAGAAACAATCTCAGCTCCTCGGTCTGCCGGACACTATCGTTCCGCACTCGATCATTGCGCTTGGTTACCCCGATAAATCCGCTGACGAAGCAATGAAGTTACAGTCTGCCGGCGCCGTCGAACCCGGGCTGATTCATTATGAACGTTGGTAAAAATCAGTGCTGAAGAGGTGCGGACCAATTGCGACAGATCGAAGCTAAAGAGAAAAAACCATTATGGAACAGCAGTTTTTTCCGCGTGCTCCTATTCGCTGTGCTCTGCACGTTCACAATGAGCGTATCAAACACTGTGCTTCCCTTGTACGTCGTCAACCATCTTGGCCGCTCGAATACGGAGAGCGGCTTGTTGGGAACGCTTTTTACGGTAGGCAGCGTCTTGTGCCGTTTCGTCACGGGCTGGCTCTCGGATAAATTCGGACGAAGGATAATGCTCATCATCGGTGCCGCTATCGTTGGCACGGCACTGATATTTATGGGTTTTACGACCTCCTTCTTGCTGATACTGATTTTCAAGACCTATCAGGGCGTCGGCAATTCACTAAATACAACAGCCTCCAGTGCGGCGGCCTCTGATGTAATTCCGAAGGAGCGCCTCGGCGATGGCATTGCTTATTTCAGCCTCAACACCCCCGTCATCAATGCCATCGGGCCAATTGTTGCGCTTGCCCTGATGGGCGTCATGACGACAGCAGGTGGGAAAAACTACAGCCTTCCGCTTTTCGTCGCCGGCGTGTGCGGAATTGCGGCTGCAGTGGTTGGGGCATCTTTAAATTATGAAAAGAAAATGGAGCGCGCGTCGGCAGAAAATGCTTCAAGCGTAAAGCGGCGTTTCAACATGAGCGATTACATAGAGAAACGGGCTATAATGCCGGCCCTGCTTCAATTCTTCCAGTCGTTTGCCATGGGCGCGAGCGTTTTTATGATCATATTCGCAAACAGCATGTCGTTTGCGTCCATATCCTATTACTTTCTGATATCGGCAGCATCGTCGGTAGCGACTCGGATCATTGTCGGAAACAGGATGGATAAGATGCGGCCTGTTTCAGTCGTCATAGTCCCGCTCGTCATGATGGTCGCCAGTTACATCTATCTCGGCGTCACTCTGTCCGAAACGGCATTTCTGGTCAACAGTGTGGTAAGCGGAATATACGGCGCCATGCTGATGCCCACCTTTAATGCCCTCGCGCTCAGGCTGTGCCCCGACAAGCGGAAAGGCGCGGCGAGCGCCACCTATTGGCTCGGCTTCGACGGGGGCATGGCACTCGGCATGATTGCTTTCGGCATTGTTATCGATGCGGGCGGCTTTTCCGCCGCATTCAGCGGGGCCGGAGCATATATGGTTATCTTCGGGATCGTCGCCTTCTTGATTCTGAGAAAGGTGAAGCCGATAAGAGATATACAAAGCCCGCTGGATTAAGTAAAACAAAGCAGCCAAAGCACTTTCCTGCGTTTTATAAAAGATGCCTATGCAAATAAACCATAAAAATTATTTTGAAAGGACTAAAAAAATGAAAAAAGCAAAGCGTCTTATCGTATTATTCCTTGGCCTATGCCTGCTGTTTTCTCTCGGTGCATGCAACGCGGGAACATCAGGCACCTCCGCGTCTCCTGCTACAGCGTCCGCCGGCGCCGCCACCAGCACTGCGCCTGACAGCGCAGCCCCCCCCAGCGAAGCTCCCGCAGCAGCCGCGCTCAGAATCGGTCTGGATGGAGAACCCAAAAGCCTGAACTTCATCGACTCCGGCGGGAACCAGGGCGCGGGGTTCTACAACTATGCCTGCTATGACCGCCTGTGGATGTACACATCAGACGGCGAGTTGCATTATCTGCTGGGCACAAACTATGAATACAGCGCGGACAACACCACGCTGACCATCAAGATCCGCGACGACGCAAAGTTCTCCAACGGCGATCCAGTCACAGCCGCGGATGTGCTGTTCACCCTCGTTTACTCCGACGCCGCAAACCCGATGCGCACCTCGGCCATTGACCTCCCGAATTCCAAGGCTGCCGACGATACGACGCTTGTTTTAGCGTTGAAGATGAGAACGGCATCCATGATCGAGGATCTGGCCATTCTCGGTATCGGCAGCGCGAAATGGACCGAAAACGGCAAGAACGACGATCATATCAACGTCAATGTCGTGTCGTCCGGGCCGTATTATCTGCCGAACGGCTGGACGACCGGCTCAAAGATGGAGCTGGAGAAAAACCCGAATTATTACGGGAAGGACAGCCTGAAATACGACAAATTCACCGTTAACTTCGTCCCGGAGGAAAACACCCGTTACCTCCAGTTCACCACCGGCGATTTTGACCTTGTTTACCTGCAGGACAGCAAAAACATCGACACAGTAAGAAGCGACGCCAACTTCACATTACTGCAGGCGCCGTTCCAGTGCAACGTGGGCTTCGTGATGGATACCGAGAATCAGCCGACGTTCCAGAACCTTGACCTGCGTCTGGCGATCTGCTACGCGGTCGACGTGCAGACCATCGTCAAAGAAATCTGCGGCAGCGCGTATAAGCCGGCCACCTCGCTGCTCCCCTCCACGAGCTGGGCGTATAAGAACACGGAATACGGCTACAATCCCGAGCTCGCCAAGGATTATTACGCGAAATCGGGCGTCAAGGACTTCACTTTCAATATGCTGTACATGGATACACCGTTGAATAACAGCGTCGCCGAAGCGATGCAGGCTTACCTGGCCGAGATCGGCATCACAATGACGCTTCAGGCTGTTGACGCGCCGTCATTCTTCAAGGCGATGATGAGCCCAGAAGGTTTGCCATGTACGATCACACAGTATATGGGCTCCAACGATCCGGGTGGGCTCATGAACCCATGGCTGAGCTCCTCGCCGGGAAAGATGAATCACCCTAGCCCCGATATCCAGGCGCTGCTTGACAAGGCCGCCCTGAGTGCGGCCAGCAAGGAGGAGCGCATTGTGATGTTCGCCGACCTGCAGGATCAGATTAAGGCGTACGGCAAGATTCTGCCTTTCTTCGAGATGACGGCAAACTATGCCGAGATAAAGGGTGTGGACGCCTCCAAAACCATCCAGGCCGACGGATTCCTTGTACCCTATTTCTTTTAAACAGCAGTCTTTGATACTTTTCTGAACTCATAAAACTCAATATGGGCGGCGGTTCAGGTTTTTGAGCGGTTGAACCGCCGCCCGTCATTGAATCCGGCTGATTTTGAGAGGATGTGAATTTGGTGTGCTGAAATATACGCTGCACCGCTTGCTTTTACTTATCCCGGTCCTGATCGGCGTGGTGGTCGTAGTCTTCACCATCAACTATTTTTCAAGCGTGACCCCGGTGTATTCCTTGGTGCCGAGCACTGCAACACCGGAGATGATTGCTGCCAAGACACACGAGCTCGGCCTGGATAGGCCATACTTCGTACAGCTCGGGAATTATTTTTGGGATCTGATCACAAAGGGGTCCTTCGGTACCTCTTATATCCATAAAGTACCGGTATGGTCGCTCATCGCGACCCGTTTTCCGGTCACCGTGAAAATTGGACTCTCCGCGGCCATCATCTCTTCGGTTCTGGGGATTCTTCTCGGGATACTGGCGGCCGTTAGGCAGAATACGATATATGACTATGCGTCAACGTTTATTTCGGTCGTATTAGCCGCACTGCCGGGCTTCTGGATCTGTCTGATTCTGATGCTCTTCTTTTCCGTTGAGCTGCGCTGGACGCCTGTCGCCGGCATTGAAACATGGAGGGGGTATATACTGCCAATTGTTGCGACGGCGACCATGCCGATTGCCATGACGATGCGTATGACGCGATCCTCCATCCTGGAAGTCATACGCCTCGATTATGTCAGGACAGCGCGTGCCAAGGGTCTGCCGGAGAATGTTGTCATCATGAAGCATACGCTGCGCAATGCCATGATTCCTGTCATAACGGTTGTCGGCATGAGCATCGGCATGTCGATGACGGGTTCTGTCATCGCGGAAACTATTTTCAACATCCCAGGCCTCGGCCTTCTGATGAGCAGCGCCATTAACCAAAAGGACTTCGTAACGACACAGGGCTGCGTGCTCATCTGCGCATTTATTATCTCCGCGATGAACATGCTCACCGATTTGACATACGGGATAATTGATCCGCGGATCAAAGCCGAATACAGTAAGATGTCAGCCCGAAAAAAGAAATTGCGTTCCAATTGCAGCACTGAAGTCAAAGGAGGTGCAGCCTGATGCGTGTGTTTGGAAGGAAAAAAGAAATCCTGAAGGTTGCTGCTCTGCCGCAGGAAGGCAACGGCAAGCACTATACCCAGTTCCAGCTTAGAATTCGCCGTTTTTCAAGAAACAGG
This sequence comes from uncultured Eubacteriales bacterium, assembly GCA_942492735.1. Classification (GTDB taxonomy): domain Bacteria; phylum Bacillota; class Clostridia; order Oscillospirales; family Oscillospiraceae; genus Sporobacter. Next base: position 332,323 of record OW818648.1, on the reverse strand, counting down.
ATGGCAGTTATCTCTTTGGTTTTCATCTTGTTTCTGATTTTCTGCGCAATCTTTGCCGACGTGCTGACCCCCTATAACTATGCCAAGCAGTCACTTGCTAATAGGCTGCAGTTTCCGAACTGGCAGCACCTGATGGGCACGGATAATTTCGGTCGCGACATGCTGTCCCGAATTCTCATGGGTGCCAGGGTGTCTCTGCTGGTTTCACTCATGACGGTTGCTTTAAGCACAGTTTCAGCCCTGATCCTCGGCGCTGTTTCTGGATACTTCGGTGGAAAAGTCGATAACGTCATCATGCGCATTATGGACATTTTTCTTGCCATACCCGGTCTCATTTTTGCGATGACCATTTCCGCCGCACTTGGCGGCGGTCTCTTTAATACGGCTATAGCCTTAGCGATTACGTCGATTGCGCCGCTTGTACGCCAATTGAGGTCCTCGATACTGCTTCTCAAAAATATGGAGTTTATCGAGGCTTCCAAAGCTTTCGGCGCCAGTCATGCTCTGATTATCATAAAACATGTGATTCCAAACGCACTTTCGCCGCTGATCGTTCAGATCGCCATGCGCCTCGGCGATACGGTCATGGCCATTGCCGGACTGAGCTTTCTTGGGCTTGGTGTGCAGCCGCCGACTCCCGAGTGGGGCGGAATGCTGAACGCGGGACAGCAATTCATCACCACCTTTTGGCCGATGATTTTCTGGCCGGGTGTTGTCATAACACTGACCATGCTGGCTTTTAACCTTCTCGGCGACGGTTTCCGTGATGCGCTCGATCCTAAAATGAAGCGCTGAAGGCGGAGGTAACATATGAGCTTATTAGAAATTAAGAACCTAACGGTGCAGTTTAATACAGATTCCGGTATGGTACATGCCGTCAACCGTCTCGACCTGAGCCTTGAACAGGGAGAAACGCTTGGACTTGTCGGAGAGACCGGCGCGGGAAAAACGACGACCGCACTCAGCATACTTGGACTGATTGCCGTCCCCCCGGGGGAGATTACTAGTGGTGAAATACTTTTCAAAGGCCAGGATTTATTAAAATTAAGCAGTGAAAAACTGCGCGAAATCCGAGGTGCTGAAATCTCAATGGTATTTCAGGATCCAATGACAGCGCTTAACCCGATTATGACCGTCGGTGATCAGATTACTGAAATGATCAAACAGCATAAGAAATGCTCAAACGTTGAAGCCGAGCGGATCATGCTCGATATACTCGACAAGGTACGAATACCGCCGGGGCGCGCTGACGATTATTCCCATCAGTTTTCGGGGGGCATGAAGCAGCGTGTCATCATAGCAATGGCGCTTGTATGCAATCCCATCCTGTTGATTGCCGACGAGCCGACCACAGCGCTTGACGTCACGATCCAGGCGCAGGTGCTTGAAATGATCAACCAGCTCAAGAAGGAATTCGGGACCTCAATGCTGCTTATTACGCATGATCTGGGCGTCGTCGCGGAATCCTGCGAAAAGACGGCGATCATGTATGCCGGCGAAATAGTGGAATACGGAAGCACGGAAGATATCTTCGACCGTACCGCGCATCCATATACGAAAGGCTTGTTTGAATCAATACCGCGTATGGACATCGAGGTGGAGATGCTGACCCCGATTCCAGGGCTGATGCCGGATCCGGGCAATCTGCCGTCCGGATGCAGGTTTCATCCAAGGTGCCGGGATGCGTCGGAAAAGTGCGGGAAACTCGGGCCGCCGATGCGAGAAATAACAAAGGGTCATTTCGTACGCTGTTTTCCCAAGGAGGATAAGGCATGAGCAGTTTATTAGAGGTAAAGGATCTCTGCAAATACTTTAAAAACCCCGGCGGCATGCTCCATGCTGTGGACGTTGTCAGCTTCGGCGTTCAGGAAAAAACGACCCTGGGCGTTGTGGGAGAATCCGGCTGCGGTAAATCAACGCTCGGCCGCGTGATACTTGGGCTGACCGAGGCGACGTCCGGGCAGATCCTGTTTGACGGCGAGGATATTACACACGCGAAGGGCAGGCTTCAGAAAAAGCTGAAAAAAAACATGCAGATCATATTCCAGGATCCATATTCCTCTCTGGATTCCCGCATGAGCGTGAGGCAGCTTATTGAAGAACCTCTGAAGATCGCAAAAATATGTAAAAGTAAAGAAGACCTGAAAAAAAGAGTCGGCGAAATGATGGATACTGTTGGTCTGGCATCGCGGTATTTGCTTTCATATCCCCATGAAATGGACGGCGGGAGACGGCAGCGTGTCGGCATTGCCAGGGCACTGGCAGTCGAGCCTCGGTTTATCGTCTGTGACGAGCCGGTTTCCGCTTTAGACGTTTCAATACAGGCGCAGATTCTGAATTTGTTGAGCGAGCTCCAGAGAGAGAAGCAGCTTACATATATTTTTATTACGCATAACCTATCGGTCGTGAAACACATATCCAATGAAATCATGGTGATGTACTGTGGCTGCCTCGTTGAAAAGGCGCCGACCCGGGAACTGTTCAAAAAGCCCCTGCACCCATATACAAAGGGGCTGTTGTCCGCCATACCGATCCCGTCACTGCACGTCAAACATGAGCGTGTCATCATTAAGGGTGAAATTAGCTCCCCGATCAATCCCGCCCCCGGCTGCCGATTCGCTGCGCGATGCGATTATGCGACGGAAATTTGCGGTCACGTCACCCCTCAGACGGAAGAAATTGAACCCGGCCACCAGGTCGCCTGTCATCGGGTCAGGGAAATAAACGGGCTTTAAGCCTCCGTGTCAGAACTGATATTGGATTCAAGGAATGGTGTATTTTATGAATTTCAGATATTTACTTTCGCCGATCAATATCCGCGGCACAGTATATAAAAACCGTATGTCCTCATCGACGTCTTTTCCGCACTTCTTAATGGGTCCCGAGCCGTATCCGCCCAAGCACCTCATTGAATTTATGGCGGACCGCGCCAAAAACGGCGCATCATATGTGACGTTCGCGCACACGTACGCGCCAATCGGCGCAAAGGGAATGAAATTTGCCGGGGACACCATGCATTTTCCTGAATTTAACATGTACGACGAGCAATGCCAGAACTATCTGATCATGATGTGCGACGCCATTCACTATTTTGAGAGTAAAGCGTGCCTCAACCTGGCACGGCCGATTGAAAATGAGTGGGATGTCGTCGACCGCCCTGAACGTGGCGCGAAGGCTTTTACGAAGGAGGTCATCGAGCGGTACATAGACGCGTTCGTCGAACAGGCGGTGATCGGAAAAGCGCTGGGCTTCGACATGTTCTCGGTCCATTTTGCTTATCGGAGCCCATTCGCGGGGGCGTTTCTGTCCCCGCTGACAAACACGCGCACGGACGAGTACGGGGGCTGCCTCGAGAACCGGTCGAAGGTCGTTTTCGAAATATTCCGCCGCGTCAAGGCCGCGGTCGGTGAAAATGTTGTTATGGAAGGCCTTTTGAGTGCCGAGGATCTCCCCGGCGGATATACCTTTGAGGACGCAAAAAAGTTCGCCATATTATCAGAAGGTCTCATTGATATTCTGCAGATCCGGCTGAGCGATGGGGATCCGTCTCACCCGACGGGGTTTAATCCCGAGGCGAACCCAGCCCTGAGATATTGCGAAGAGCTGAAGGCGTTAAAGCTTAAGACGGTTATTGAGCCGATCGGCGGCTTTCAGGATCCTTACGTGGCCGACGCGGCAATCCGCGACGGCAAGGCCGATATGATCGGCATGGCGCGGACTTGGATTTGTGAGCCCGAGTACGGCCGAAAACTCCTCGAGAACCGGGCGGAGGATATCGCGCCGTGTGTACGCTGTAATAAATGTCACGTGATCAACCATAAGGTGCCGTACCGTTCCGCCTGCACCGTTAACCCGGCATGGGGCGTCGGAACCTACCTGACAAAGCTCTCCGATCAGGCCCACAGCGTCAAGAAGATTGCTGTCGTCGGGGGAGGACCGGCAGGAATGGAAGCGGCGATTATCGCTGCCGGACGCGGGCATAAGGTCACGCTTTTCGAAAAATCCGGAGAATTGGGAGGCCAGCTGATTCCCGCCACTCAGCCGGATTTCAAGTGGCCGCTGAAGGATTTTACACATTATCTGGTGAAGCAGACAAAAAAAGCGGCGATTGACGTCAGGCTCAATACGGCTGCAACGCCTGAATTGATACAGGCTGAATCATATGACACCGTCCTTGTGGCGCTTGGAGCAAGACCGGTCCTGCCCCGGATCCCCGGCGTTAACGCCGAAACAGCCATGACGGCCGTCGATGCCCTGATACATCCCGAGTATGTCAAAGGGGACGTCGTTATCATCGGCGGCGGTGAAATAGGGATGGAAACCGGCATGTTCTTCGGAGGCAAAGGCCATAAGGTCGTCGTTTTGGAAATGCAGGACGAGCTGGCGCCCGACACGACGCCTATCCATTATCGGTCCATGTTCCAGGAGGCCTGGGAGAAGACCGAGAATCTGACGCCCCTTACCAACGCCAAGGTATTAGCCTTTGAAAACGGTGTTGTCAAATATGAGAATGTGGAAGGCGCAGTGATGTCTGTCCCCGCCGATACCGTTATTGTCGCCGTCGGCACGGCAGGGAATACGGACGATGCCCTTGAATACTGCGGTTGCTGCAAGGAATTTCACATGCTTGGCGACTGCTCTCAGGTCGGGAACCTGATGACGTCCATGCGTTCGGGATTTTCTGTCGCGAATAACGTGTAAAAACAGAGGAGAAAAGTTTGAAAGATAGATCTTTCAAACTCGAAAGGAATGGTCATATATATGAAGTACAATCATTTGCTGTCGCCGCTGAAGGTGGGGAACGTCTTACTGAAAAACAGAATCAGTTCGCCTGATGCCAGCCCACATTTCCTGCAGGGGCCAGAAACATTTCCTGCCGATGGCTTTCGTTCTTATATTATCCAAATGGCAAAGAGCTGTTCTTACATCCTGCTTGCGCCTTGGGCAAACCCAAATCAGCGTAAGGTCGGCATGGGGGACTCTCTTCGTATGCAGAATTTTGATATGGATGATCCCAGCGTTTCCAATTATTTCTCAAAGCTCTGCGATGATGTACACTTCTACGGTTCCAAGCTGGTTCTTTCGGTTCCTATATTCGCGTTGGCGTTCCCCGAAGGATACAGCTTTGACGGCGCGTACAAAAATATGCTGCCCGGCTGGCCGAGTGAACCGACAAAAATGCTGCCAGTGGAACGCATAAACGAGGTTGTTGAGAATTTTGCTCAATTGGTTTCAACGTACCAGATCTACGGTTATGACGGTATTTCGCTGAATATCAGCTTCCAGATGGGTATTGACCATAACATCCGCAAGGATGAATACGGCTGCGATACGCCCGAAAACGCCGCCCGTTTTTCAAAGCTGCTGTTTAAAGCCGTCAAGGACCGGTGCGGAACAGGTTTCCTGACAGAGGCTTATGTATACGGGGAGCAGGACAACATATATTCGGTCGACTTTATGGCCGCCGTTATCAAAGAGCTGGATGATGTGGTTGACATTGTGACAATCAAGGAAAAGGATGCCGCCGCAAACCATCCCACAGGATTTCAGTTCACGAAGGGATATCATCCGTGCTTCGGTTACGTCAAGGCGATTCGTGATACGGGCTCGAAGATTGCCATCGGGGTTAACGGCGGATTCCAGGATCCTCAGGAATTGAATCAGTATCTTGCCGAGGGTAAATGTGATCTGTTCGCAATGGCGCGCGGATTGTTTGCCGATCCCGATTATATGGAGAAAACTTATGAAGGCCGCGGCGAGGATATTGTTCCCTGCCTGTGGTGCAACAAATGCCACGGTACGATGACGCCCCCGTATGTGACCTTTTGCTCCGTCAACCCCAGGTTTGGCATAGATCCCGTTTTGGTCAACCAGTTGTCCGCGCCCCGGGACTCCAAAAAGGTGGCGGTTGTCGGCGGCGGCCCCGTCGGCATGCGCGCCGCAATTATGGCAGCCGAGCTCGGCCATGATGTCACCCTGTTCGAGAAGTCAAATTATCTGGGCGGACAGCTGTACCACGCCGACTTTGTCTCGTTTAAATGGACGCTCAGGGACCACAAGGCCTGGCTCATCCGCCAGCTCGGCAAAAAAGGCGTGAAGGTTTTGCTCAATACTGAAGCCACGCCGGATACGATTACAGCGGGCGGGTTTGACGCGGTAATTGCCGCGACAGGCGCAAAACCCAATGTACCTAAATTTGCCGCAAATGAAGACGGGACGTTAGCCGAGGGTCTCATTAATATTTTAGACGTTTTCGGCAACGAAGATAAAATCGGCCATAAGGTAGTAATCGTCGGTGGTTCGGAGAGCGGCGTTGAAACGGGGATGCATCTATGCGAGCTTGGCAGGGAGGTTACTGTGACAACCCGCCAGTTCGAGGTGGCTCATGACGCGTCTCATCTGCATGCAATTACTATGGCAATAGTAACGTACGACCCGATTGACAAGCACGAAATTATTAAGTGTGCATGGGAAAAATACGATAACTTCCATTCGGTTGTTAACGCGACGACGACTTCGGTAACACCGAAGTCCGTTACATATAATGATTTGGAAGGTCGTGAGATGACAATCGAGGCGGATACTGTCATCATTTGCGGCGGTATGAATTCATGCTCAGACGAAGCCTTAAAATTCTTTGGTTCGGCGCCAAAATTCTTTATGAGCGGTGATTGCGAAAAAGTCGCAAACCTGCAGAATGGGAATCGTTCGGCAATGGGCAAGGTTTATCAAATTTAGGTTCGTCGACGCAATGGCTTGAACATTTATCTTTTTTTCGTTTTTTTCATCCAGCACGAAGACGCAGTCGGTTGGGCTGTGTCTTCGTGTATCTGGGAATGGCAACAAAGACGCGGCTAAAATCCGTATGCGCGATTTTATTATGAAACGAGGCGTTTGAAATGAGTACTATTCTTTTAAAGAATGCCATACTTTGTGATGGCCGGATGTGGAACGTGCGCGGCGATGTGTTTGTCGAAAACGGGATGATCATTGATGTTGGGCAAGGCTTTTCGGGAGATGAAACCTACGACCTCTCGGGATATACCCTGCTGCCTGGTTTTTTCGACGCCCACGTTCATATGGTGTCCGGACCCTCCGAATTTAATGATGCGGCTTTAAAAAGCTGGGCACAATCCGGCGTTCTGACGGTTCGTGATTTGGGCCTCGGTAACGCAAAGCCAACCGAGGACTATATGGCCTGGCGCAAATCGGTTGCGCTTCCGGAATGTGCCGAGATTATCACAGCAGGCCGTTGTATTGCCGCGGCTCATGGCTATATGCACATGATGGGCGGCAACGAAAATGGTATCGGTGTAAATACGCCGGAGGAGGCTGTCGCAGCAATCGAACGTCAGCTCGCCATTGGCTGCGATGGCATCAAGACCGCATCGGACATTGACCACTTTGATGAAAACACGCCGCAGCATTCTCCCCAAACACTCAGCGCCATCGCGCTAACTGCCAAGAACCATCATGTCTGGTGTACCGCCCACGTACTGCAATCCCGCTTTCTAAGGAAACTGGTGGAAAGCGGTATACCGGAAATGGCCCATATGGTGTTGGATCCGATCCCCGAGGATCTGCTTGATGAGATGGTAATTAAACAGGTTGCGGTGACCTGCACGCTTCAGTCAATAAACGCGCCAAGGCCGCCGCTGCCAAAAACCGAAGTAACCCCCGAGCTCATGCGCATGATAAAATTGATGGAGCAGGTCGATACCGCACAGCAGGAGCGGGAAGCGCTTGACAACACGCGTCGTTTTCATGAAAAGGGCGGTATGGTGGTGATGGGTACTGACACGATGCGTATGGAGGACATGCCACATGTCGCAACTATACCTATTCATGAGCTGCAGCTGCTCCATAAAGCCGGGTTATCCATTCCGGCGGTCATCGCCGCTTCGACAATCAATGCCGCAAAAGCCTGTAAAGTAGATGCTATACAAGGAACGATAGAAACAGGGAAAAAAGCCAATCTCATTGCCATAAGGGAGGCCCTGAACGAAACATTTGAAGCATTGTCTCACGTTGAATTCGTGATGAATCACGGTGTTGTTATCAAGAACGTCCCAGGGGAATAGTGCGTGAGTCATTCATACCTCAGGCGAAGTGCGTATTGTTCTAGGCTGCTCCTCGGGTAAGACAAGACGAATGAACCGTCCCCTTGTCTTATTTTATAGAATATAATGTAAAATAATAATTATTATGGTATTATTATACTTATTTTCCTGTGGTTTCAATGATCACATCTAAGGTCAATAAAAAGCGGATCATTTATGAGAATAACAGGAGAGAAAAAATGATTATGAAAAAATTGTTAGTTCTTTTAAGTTTGTGCCTTTTGACATCATGCGTGCATCAGAGTGCGGATTCACCTACATCAGGGATTCAGACTCCGACTGAGGAATTATCAGAAAACACCGCTGCCGGCCAAGCACCAGAAGAATCGGCAGAGATCATCGTTGTCGACCAAGCGAGCCCTAATGACACACCGGTACAAAAGTCCTCTCTGGGCGACGTTTCCTTTACCAGTGATATCAAAAAGGCTGTGACGCGTGTCGTACCGGTTGGAAAGGAGCTGACTATAACAGTCCTTGATGCAACAGGTGCCGAGTGGACACTGACGGTTCCGGCTCATGCCGTACCCGCGGGGACGCAGATAACCATGAAGCCTCTGGATAGCATTCAAAGCGGGAGTTATCCTTGTACCATGACGGGCGGTATTATCCTTGAACCGGATGGGCTAACTTTTGACAAGTGTGGAACACTTAGCGTAAAGATGGTCAATGATGTGCCGAGTATCATGCTGACCGGTAACGGAGAAGGAAAGGATTTACTCTTTATGGACAGTAAGCAAGGCGACGGCATTGTTTCTGCCTCTATTGCCCATTTCAGCACCACATATTTTCAACCAACCGATGACCCGAAAATGAAGGATATTCTGAAAGATGCGCAGATGGATTATGAGTCTGCTCTTGAAAACGTTAAGGAGATGCTCAAGCAGACTATCGAGGTCGTTCCACCGCCTACAATAAAGCTGGAATGCTATAGCGAAGTAAAACGAGAGCAAGCACGGGATTATGCCAAACAAGCCTTAGAGCCGGAGTACTCGACATTGCTGGTTATGCTGGATCATGCTAAAAAAATGTTCCTGCTCGGAAGTGAGACCGTCGCGGCGGAGTCGTTTAAATATGGCGATAAGGTGTATCAGCGACTTCTACGCAAAGCAGACGGAATTTTTTCCGAAAGCAAAAAGGACCCAGACAAGTTCCTTGCGACATCGTTGGCGGTGGCCACCATATATAATATGGCCGCAAACTTTGGCGTCCAGGTGCCTCCGCCAGGCGAAACACTTGGCGCTTATGCCCAAAAGACGGCTCAATACTGCCTTGAAGCAATCCGCGACAAACACAATTTCAAATATATAGAAGGCGCACTTGAAGCCAGCCGTATGTCAGCCCTTTTGGGAAACGTGAGCACCCAGGAAAATATTCTTGATGCGCTTCACTTTGATCTTGAAATTAATTATACGCAGCATCTTTCGGATTCGAAGCATTGGATGCTTGAAGCCAGATTCCCAGTTAATGTCGATGCACAGGGCGGTTCGAGCGTAATCGTTTCAGGCGCCGGTACCGGCAGTCTTGTTTCCTTCAACGATGATGTTGGCCCCGATTGGTATGCAACAGCTTCGGATTTCAATGTGCAGGCAGTGATAAAGGAGTTTTATCCCTGTCAAGGTACTGCAATTCTCACTTTGGACTGTTTTTATCCGCCGTCAGAGGATTATTTTGACACCGATGGCTTTCTCCTCAACATGTCGCTGCTTTCTATTGGTTTTGAAACTGTTTATTCGGATTATATGGGCGATTCGGGTTTTGAATTCCCCTTGACTCTCGATAACGGAAACGAAATGGTATCGGAAAAGACCATTGACGTGCATTCCGATGAGTCTCTGGAGCAAGCGCAGGGTATTCTGGAGATTCGGTTAATACACACCCCGAAGGGTTAACTTTTTATACAATCATCAACAGATCTGGCATACAAAAAACGTATGCCAGTTTTGTCTCCCGACAAGCAAGCAATTCGGGATGACGTGGATTTGTTCAAATATCAATGGAACCTAAGGTTCGTTGCTATAGAGGTCTTAATAGTCAAGCGTAGCGAATAGTGCGCAAAAACAAGACGAATGAACCGTCCCCTTGTCTCGCGTTTGGCGATTTGAATAGAAGTCGGACATAATTTTTGGGTAATCGTTTGTAGCTGAAGCGGCAGTGAAATGTAGTATAATGGTATTGTCATGATTTTCCAATCGGACAAAAACATTACTAAAGGAGGATTTGTGTGAAAAAAAGAAATAAAATCGTATCTGTGCTTCTTGCCGCAGTTCTCGTCTTTACGCTTGGCTTCAATGTCATGGCAGCAGAGAGTGAGGACATCGTAATTCTCTATACCAATGACGTCCATTGCGCCGCAGACGACAATATCGGTTATGATGGTCTTGCCGCTTATAAGGCGGACATGCTCAAAACCACCGATAATGTGACACTGGTGGACGTTGGCGATGCGCTCCAGGGCGGCGTGTTGGGGACACTGTCCAAGGGTTCTTACCTGGTCGATATCATGAATGCGGTCGGTTACAACGTTGCTGTTCCCGGCAATCATGAGTTTGACTACGGTATGGACAACTTCCTAAGCCTTGCCAAGTCCTTGAATAGCGGTTATGTCAGCTGCAACTTCATGGATCTCAAGACCGGGAAGCCTGTGTTCGACAGCTACAAAATGATCGCTTACGGCGATGTAAAGGTTGCCTATGTCGGCATCGACACGCCGGAGGCCATTTCGAAATCCACCCCGACATACTTCCAGGACGCCGGTGGCAGCTACATCTACGGATTTTGTTCCGGCAACAACGGACAGGACCTGTACGGTGCCGTCCAGAAAGCAATTGACACGGCAAAGGCTGCCGGCGCAGCTTATGTTGTTGCTGTCGGTCACTGCGGAACCGATGAACAGAGCGCGCCGTGGCGCTCCACCGACATCATAGGGAACGTCACCGGTCTTTCCGCTTTCATCGACGGCCACTCCCACAGCGCCATTGCCGGGCAGAACGTCATCGATATGGCCGGCAAAACGGTCGTACTGACCTCCGCCGGTACGAAGCTGGCATCCATAGGCAAGCTTGTCATCAAGACGGACGGCACTGTTGCCAGCACGCTCGTCTCCGATTATATGGGGAAAGACGCGGCGACGAGCGCCTTTATTAACGACATAAAAGCCGAAAACCAGGTGCTGCTGGATACCGTGGTCGCCAGAACTGACGTCGCCCTCACAACCAAAAACACAGACGGCACCCGAGCGGTACGCAGCAGGGAAACCAACCTTGGCGATCTGGCTGCCGATGCCTACAGAATCGTTGGAGGGGCCGACATCGGCTGGGTCAACGGCGGCGGCGTCCGTGCCGATATCGCCGTCGGCGATATCACATACGGTGATATCATCAACGTCTTTCCGTTCAACAATTCCCTTTGCGTGGTTGAAGCAAGCGGACAGGAGATCATCGACGCGCTTGAAATGGCCGCGCGTGTCTGCCCGTCCGAAAACGGCGGGTTCCTGCAAGTCTCCGGGCTGAAGCTGACTATTGATACGACGACCCCATCCACCGTCAAGGTCGACGACAACAAAATGTTCGTCAGCGTGGACGGCGCGCGCCGCGTCAAAGATGTTGTGGTTTTAAACAGCGTCACCGGCAAGTATGAGCCCATTGTGCTGAGCAAGACCTATACACTCGCCTCGCATGACTACATGCTCAAATCCGGCGGCGACGGCATTAGCATGTTTAAGGACAACAAATTGCTCAAAGACGCCACCATGCTGGACAATCAGTTACTCATCAATTATATCACCTCGAGCCTGAAGGGCGTTGTTCCCGCCGATTATGCCGCTTCACAGAGCCGCATCATAGTCAAATACGCGGTGACGTACCTTTTTACCGATGTTGTCGACGGCGCGTGGTATGAAAACTTCATCCAGACCTGTTATGACAGGGGTATAATGAGCGGTACAGGCGGTTCTTCCTTCGGACCGGACACCGCCATGACACGCGCATCGCTCGTCTCCATGCTCTATCGTCTGGCCAAAGCTCCCACCGTTACCGGAAAGGTTTCTGATGTGTTTACCGACTGCGGCAACGGCGAATGGTACGCAAACGCCGTACTCTGGGCTTCCCAGAATAAGATCACGAACGGCGTGACGATGACCTCCTTCGCGCCGAACGAGAAGCTGACACGTCAGGAGCTGGCGGTCATCCTTTATAATTACGCCGTCTATAAAGGCGGTCCCGCGCAGACCGATCAGAGCCTCATCTATTCAGATGCAGCCTCTATTGCCGAATGGGCGAAGCTCGGCGTCGCCTATTGCGCCGCAGCCGGCATTATGAACGGTGTACCGGGCGCAAGCTTTGACCCCAACGGCACATCCAGCCGCGCTATGGGCGCCGCCGCCGCGTCACATATTGCCGCATAAAACCAACGCGCATCAAATGAACATCAGCATGCAGGGGTTATTGCTTCCGCACCTCTAGATTTACCGTGAAAAGTTAGTAAAACCAAAAAAACACCTCAAAATCAACAGATTTTGAGGTGTTTTTGTTGGTTGAAGGAGCAGCGGTGTGTGAAACTTCAGGACTGTCTTATCATCTTTATATTGTATTATTGAAGGTTTATGCCTGCTAATTTATTAGCCCATGCTTCAGTATAGAACCAGTAATAACTCTTATGATGTTTTTGTCTATAACGTTTAAGACAGCCAGCCCATATCAATGATGGGAATCCTATGACAGGTATAAACAATACGCTCAACAAATGTGATTGTATTCTATGTCCATATTCGTGCTTCACCAAGTCGGCAGTATGACATTTATTAGCGACAAAAATATATTTGCTTAACGCAATTGCCCCCCAACTACCAGCGACATGAACAATGTAAGCATCTTGATACTTATCATACGGACATTTTTTAAGCTTGGAAAACACCAGGAAAGCTATAAAGCCTATCAGGTTTTGTGGGAATTCAAGAAAAAACATCATGTCACCTTAGTATATTTTTATTGGTTATCTTAATTATAGCCTGGTTTACATTGATGTCTATATTATTACAAAATATCGCTCGACACCAATTGCGCATGGCATTGACTTATATTAACTATTTTTTAATAAACTTGTGATTTATTACAAAATATTCTTATTTTCGTAGAAACTGTTCTGATTTCGTTGATTCTTCAACTGCATTTCTGTAATATGAAGCTGAAGGCTGGTTTTTACGTTTTGCACAGACGGTACTGAAAACGCGCGCATTTTACATAATCGCATAATCATTACGTAACAAGGGTGGTTGTGACATAATGTTTACAAGAAACATCGTGCTGGAGGCGCTGCAGCAGTACCGCGGCTCACATTATTTAGACGCGGCGGCCAAACCGATATTCAGGTGGCTCTCCCTGCTGCCGGAAAACCCGGAAGAAATGGAGCGTAATATTCTGTACGTATGCCTGCTTTCGGAGGCTATAAAACGCAGCACTGAAACCCCGGGGTATTATTACGCCTGCATTCACGACAGGTTTACGGATGACGCGGAGGATGCCCGGTCTCTTACCGGCATCATCGTCATCAACGAAAACAAAGACATCGCATGGCTGTATAATATTATTCAGAAACGTTTTTTGGAGATTAGCGACTGGGTCGATAAAATGCGCGCCGCGCTCATCGACAACTGTGATTATCAGCGGCTTGCCGATCTCTGTGAACCTGTACTCAATAACTTCATATCAATATTTGACTCGGCCTATACGCTGCTGGCTTACACAAAAAATATCATATGTCACGACCCCGTCAACATCGCCATGATGGAAAAGGGATACCATACCGACGAGACATTGCAGAAATTCAGAGACAGAAAGCGCTTTGAGGTTTACGAACAGGCGCAGGGTGTGGTCGTCAGCCCGCCCGGCGTCATAGCGCGGTTTGAAATCGTGACCAAATGGTGCCGATATGGAGGTGAACTGCGTTTACAGGTCGTCATGGAATGCAGCCGGACGCCGATGTCACTTGCGGCTATTGATTTGTTTGGAATCTTCATGAATAATATAGAGATTTGTTTTCTGAGGCTGCAGCGCGCCAACCCGTCGCAAATCTACAGCTCCCTGCTGACTGAAATGCTAAACGGAGATCTCGATAACCCGTTCATAATCGCTGAGCGCGCTAAAGCCGCGGATGTACCATTTTCGGGACACTTTAACGCCTATCGCATCGTGTTTGAAGATAACTCCACCATCCTTGTCGGCCGCTTTGTGCAGGAGCTTATGGCTTATCTGCCGAAAGCAAAGATCATCGCGCATAAATACGAGGTGGTCGTACTCAATATTTACGATCAGCAAAAAATACAAAAGCAGTCTTTTTCCAATTTGTCAAAACTGACTTCCCTGCTTGAGAAATACGGCGCCATGTGCGGTGTTAGCGAAGCATTTTCTTCACTGGCTGAGCTGAAGAACGCCTACACGCAAGCTACGCGCGCGCAGACGCTTGGCGTGCAGTTGCGAACGCTCGGAAACTACTGGAACTTCGACAGGGATGTGTTTGAAGCGACCGCGGTCGAGAGAAACGGCAATATCTTTTACTATGATAATGTTTACCTTTACCTCTCACTTCATTTTGCACAATCAGGGTCGTTCGACGCGTTTTATAACACCTTTTACAACAAGACTTTAAGAAAATTGCTCGAATATGATAAAGAAAACCATACGAGGCTGGTTCAGGTGTTATATGCATATCTTGTTTCCGAAAGGCGTCCGACGGCGGCTGGTAAGCTTCTCGATATGCACAGGAACAGTGTTCTGTACCATGTTTCACGCATTGAAGAAATAACGGGAATTGACTTAAACGACTATTGGGCGCGGCTGAAGCTCTCGCTGGCGTTTCATTTTTTCGAGCTCAAGGAATCAAACAGGCTTTTCTTTAACCCCGGCGGAGAGAGCGCGGGCAAAAGCGGCAGCGATTGATTTGGTTTGACAAAATGTAAAAAGAGTCGGAAATTTTTCTTGATATGCAAAAATTATGAGGAATCTTTTTGTGGATTAGCGCAAACCCAGCGTCGGGGTGCTGGGTTTGCGCTTGTTTTTGTATAAAACGTAAAAATATGCCTCGCAAAATACTGCCGTGTGGATATGACAGAAAGAGCTGAAAAATGTTAAGATGAGCAGCAGATGGGTTTGATTACGTAAGTCATTATGTCATTATAGGAAAATAAGGAGGATGAAAATGAAAAAGATTCTCGCGTTATTGTTAGTGTCTCTAATGATTTTTTCGCTTGCCGCCTGTGCCGGGAAAACAGACACGGCGAACAACAGTCCACCGCCGAGCTCCCCTACTCCAACGACGGATACAAGCCCCGCTTCTCCGACACCCGCTGTAACAACCGACGATGCTGGTCCCATCAAAAATCCGTCGGCTAACGCGAACTCCATCGGCTTTTTCACAGACGGCGTCGACCCGGCTTCCAGAGATACATACAATATTGTCTGGGCTTATATGAGACCGATGGCGCTGTTCCTGAATATCAAAGACGCCCTTACTTCGCTCGAACCGGTATTCAATGTTAAAATTACGGATTATTGCGCGAACAGCGACATCGACGAGATGATCCAGAATATCGGGATTTTTGCCGACCAGGGCGCGGACGGTTTTATCATCGTTATCGATGCGTCGGCCAATTTACGTATCAAAGAGGTCCTTGATGAAACCGGCCTTCCGTATATTGACATTCTAAACTCCGTACGCGACACGAGCGGCAGCGCGATCGTCCATTGCATCGGTATGGACGGCGTTACGACCGGCAAAGAAATGACAAAGTGGCTTTTTGACAACAGCGAAAAGTACTGGGGCAAAAAAATCGATACGTCCAAGCTGGGGCTTCTTAATTTTACCTTCTCGCCGAATAAAGACTTTCAAGACCGCCACGATGGGAATCTGGCGATGTTCCAGGAGTTGGCCCCCGGCAACACAAACATTTTCGATGCCGATGGCGTAACGGGAGGGCTGAAAGAGGAAACGGGATATGATCTGGCTTCGGCAACTCTCGCCGCCCATCCGGAGGTCGAGTACTGGTTTGTCCCCGCATGTCTGGAATTGTATGCGCAGGGAGCCATGCGCGCTGCCGAGTCTCTCGGAATACAAGACCGTGTCCTTATCTCGGCGGTGAACAGCGAAGTCCTGTCTGCATTGTGGGACAGCGGCTACGAGGGCTGTTGGGTTTCCTGCGTGGCGTCCGCGCCTTACCAGTACGCGGCACCCTCTTTGAGCGCAATTGTTTCCTTGTTGAACGGTACTGAGACGATCGACTCGCTCTGGTCCAGTATCCGTCAGCCGACGGATAAGCTGACGTTCTATAAAATCGCAACTGAGATTGTAACAAAAGATACGTATAAAGATTATTTTGAATTCGTGCGCAGTGAAAGCGGTCTGTCATAGGCAGCTTCTGAGAATCGGACCACGTTTTGGCGGTCAGGCAACATATTAACTGCCTGGCCGCCATAATACTAACCGCTCATTTTTGTGAGAGAAAAGTAAAGATTGAAAGTACGTGTGAAATATGCTCAGTGCTAAGCAGAATTTTCTCGAAACGATAAAACGCGGCGGGAAGCCTGACCGGATTGTTAAGCAATTTGAAGGGACTGTATTCCTGCCCGGCGACCCCGTGTCCCAGTTTGTTCGCGGGCGGCGTTATGCCGGCATGCCACCGGCTAAGGATTTGTGGGGGACTGAAATTATCTGGCCGGAGGGGGTGCCGGCTGCCATGCCGCATGTGACGGAGCAGAACAAGGCTATAAAAGATATAACATGCTGGCGGGATTTTGTGAAAGTCCCGGATCTCATCGCGAACTGCTCACAGGATGAGCTTTGGGAGCCGTATTTGAAGCGGGTTGAAGATGTCGACCGGGAGAACGAGCTGGTAATGGTGTTCGCCCCTACCGGCGTTTTTGAGCGATTACACTTCCTGATGGGATTTGTAGACATGTTTATAAATCTAATGACCGAGCCGGAGGCTATGAAGGACCTTTGCGAGGCGATCGGCGAATACCGGTATAACGGGATGAAACTGATTATCGATCATGTCCGTCCGGACGTCCTCCATTCGCACGACGACTGGGGCAGCAAGAATAATCTTTTCATACAACCGGAGCTTTGGCGGGAATTCATCAAGCCGCAGTATGCAAAATCATACGGGTATGCGCATGACCGCGGCGTCATAATCGAACATCACGCCGATTCCTTCTGTGAGCAGATAGTGGAGGATATGGTCGAGCTGCATATCGACGTTTGGCAGGGCGTACTGCCTCAGAACGATATTGTGAAGCTGCAAAAACAGCTGGACGGTCGCATGGCGCTGATGGGCGGCATTGACGCGGCAATAGTTGACCGTCCTGATTCCTCTGAAGATGAGATCCGGGCTGAAACGCGCCGTGCTCTCGAGACCTATTGCCCGAACGGTAGCTTCATACCGTGTATCACTTACGGTGGCCCCGGAACGATCTATCCTCAGGGCGATAAATATATCAATGATGAAATCGACAGATACAATATTAAGAATTTCGGTATGTAATACTAATATCCAATGAAACAGTAGAATAAACTCTTCAAAAAATGCCATAAACGCAAGCATTTTTCTCGATTTTATTAATTGTTTCTATTGGATATCAGTATAAGAGTATACTCAGCAAGAAAGCGTGCGGAGGAATAATCTATGGATAATGCCGGTGGGGTCAAGAAGTTTCTAAGATCAAAAACATTTACATTAGTTGTCATACTATTGCTGATCGTGCTTTTCTTTTGGTTTGTTTCGCCAAAACACTCCTACCTGAGTATGAGGAATATAACAAGCATCCTGAATTCCATGGTACTTTATATCCTGTTTGCCGTCGGGGTATCCATGCCGATCCTTTTAGGAGAGTTTGACCTGTCACCCGGATACGTGGGTACAGCCGCGGGAGCCCTGATGGCGAAGCTTCTGACAGAAGTCGGCGTTCCGTGGTATTTTGTCATTAGTCTTTGTCTCCTGCTTGGGATTGCATTCGGACTCCTCAACGCGGTACTTATTAATAAGTTTCGCATTCAGAGTTTTATCGCAACGCTTGCGGTCGGGTCGTTTATCGCCAAGGGCGTCGCGCTCATAGTGTCCGGCGGCAGGCCGATAAATATCGACGAGCCGGTTATTGTTTGGGTCGGAACCTTCAAAATCGGGGGAATCGTTCCGGTTGCGGTCGTCATATCTCTGGCCGCGATTTTGATTTACGGCGTTATTCTTGCCAAAACGAAGTTCGGGCGCAGTATCTACCTTTGCGGCGGCGGCAGGCAGGCCGCGCGATTAGCGGGCCTTAATCCTGAAAGGCTGTCATATATCCTTTTTGCCAACAGCGGCATGCTCGGTGCTTTAGCCGGTGTTATTTTTGCCGCGCGCCTGAAAACAGGCGACCTGACCGGTACGAACGCTTATGCCTTCCCGGCAGTCACCGCGGTTATATTCGGCGGGATATCTTTCGGCGGAGGTTCGGGCAATATGCTTGGCTGCTTCCTTGGGCTTCTCATCATCAACGGCTTTAACAACGGGCTGACGATCATGCGCGTCACGTCGTACTGGCAGGATGTTGCCTCAGGCATTCTCCTTCTTCTCGCGCTGACGCTTGACTATATAAGAAATCGCAGACCGCGCGGGCTGGAGGCACCCAGAGCGCAAAGGCGCGATCGGCGCGGCGCCGCAGAAAAAGTGCAAGAAAATGAACTTCTAAAGAAACCCTGATATCAGTATAACAACTTTTTAACAGGCAGGTGGTCGAGGTGGAACAATTTCTTGAATTTGCCAATATAAGCAAAGCGTTCCCCGGGGTGCAGGCGCTTGATAATGTCAGTTTCCGGGCGGATGGGGGCAGGGTTTGCGCGTTGATGGGAGAGAACGGCGCCGGAAAGAGCACGCTGTTAAAGATCCTGAGCGGCGACTTGCAGCCGGACGAGGGGCATGTGTGCATTAGCGGCGAGGTGAAGAGCTTTGCGTCGCCGTATCAATCCATCAAATCGAGTATAAGCGTGATTTATCAGGAGCGTCAGCTTATAACAGCGATGAGCGTGATGGAAAACATATTTCTGGACGACCTTCACGAAAATAAGCTTGGTTTTATCAACAAACCGTTGCTTCGCCGGAAGACACAGGAAATAATAGATGCTTTTGGGCTGCCGATCAAGCCGACGGATGTTGTGGGGCGTCTTTCGGTCGCGTATCAGCAGATGATCGAAATCATGAAAGCATACAGACGGGATTCGGATATCATCGCCTTTGACGAACCAACCGCTCCGCTGACTGCCGGGGAGATTACAATTTTGTTTAACCTGATCAAGAAGCTGAAGGAGCGCGGAAAGATCATCATATACGTATCGCACCGTATGGCTGAGGTATTTCAGATATCGGACGACATAATTGTCTTGAAAGACGGGCAGCTGATGACGACGTTTAAAACATCCGAGACGGACGAAAAGAGTCTTGTGAAGGCCATGGTCGGGCGCGATATAGGCGACACATACGCCAACCTGAGACGAAACGATGAGGTAGGCGACGTTATACTTGAGGTAAAGAATCTAGTAACGGATTATGTACATGATGTAAGCTTTAAGCTCAGGCGCGGTGAGGTATTGGGTTTTGCCGGCCTTGTTGGCGCCGGCCGAACCGAGGTCATACGGGCGGTATTCGCGGCTGACCCGGTCAGCTCGGGCGAGATATGGCTGGACGGTAAAGCTGTAAGCTTTAAGTCGCCCAAGAACGCGATAGACAGCGGCATCGCGCTTTGTCCGGAGGACAGAAAAGAGCAAGGGCTCATACTGGGACGGTCGATCAGGGACAACATCAGCATCCCTGTGCTGTCAAAGATGAGGAAAAGGCTGTTTCTTGATGTAAAAAAGGAGGAACGCCTGGCCGCCGCGGCGGTGAGAAAGTACTCCATCAAGACGCCGACAACTGAAAAACTGATGTTCGAGCTCTCAGGCGGTAACCAGCAGAAAACGATACTTGGGCGTTGGACGTCGGAGATGATGGACACAAAGGTCCTTATTCTTGATGAGCCGACAAAAGGAATCGACGTTGGCACAAAAGCGGAAGTATATCAGATGGTACACGACCTTGCCGCGGTTGGAATCGGCGTTATCTTCATTTCATCCGAATTGATCGAAGTGCTCAATATAAGCGATAGAATCATTGTCATGCATAACGGGCGCATTACGGGCGAAGTGACAAGGCATGAGGCTACGGAAGAGCGTGTCCTTGAACTGGCAATGAAAGATTAAGGGGGACGCTGTTATGTTGATTCTGTGTATCATATTCATTGGAATTGGCGCTCTCGCGCTGATAGCAGGGGTCGCGTCCCTTAATGTTCAGGCGGTCCCGCTGCTGGGCGCCGTTTCAGACACTTTTGGAATAAGCCTTGTATTTATCGGGGTAATTTTGCTTGCCGCCGGGGTAATGACGCTTCTTTCGATAAAAAACGAAAAGGCTCGGCAGATCATCAAAAACCTCGTCAATGTGAAAGAGTTCACACTGATTATTGTTTTAGCGGTCTTTATATACCTATTCTGGGGTATAAATCATAATTATCTTTCCCTGGGCAATATAAGAGCCATATTCCACTCGGCGTTTGTCATGGGTACTCTCGCGATCGGACTGTCCTGTCTTTTGATCGGCGGCAAGATCGACCTTTCAGCCGGTAACACAGGCATGATGGCGGGCATTGTTATCGCGATCCTTCTCAGGGCCGAAATTCCGTGGATTCCGGCACTTCTCATAACACTCTTGTTTGGCGCCGTCACAGGTCTGTTTAACTCATTCTTAATCAACCGCATGAGGTTCGCGCCGTTTATATCAACGCTTGCCGTTAGCACAATTTTTGCCGGCTTGTCCCTCGTCATCACAAACGGTGCGAATATCCCTGTCAACAATAAGGGTTTCCTGGCGCTGGGATCAACCAATCTCTGGATATTCCCGCTCCCGTTCTTGATAATGTTGGTCCTGCTGATCATCTACGGTGTTATTTTGTCCGCCACTGGGTTTGGGCGCCGGGTATATATGACGGGCGGCAATGCAAATGCCGCGAGGCTTGCCGGGATCAACCCAAAAAGAATTATAGCAATCCTTTTTGTTAACAACGGGATTATCGCATGTTTGGCAGGCTCAATCCTGGCCTCGCGGATGGCTATGGGTTCGCCGTCGGGTGTTTCAGGATCGGATTTGGACGGTATTACGGCGGCAATTCTCGGAGGCGTCGCTTTCACAGGCGGCGCGGGTAATATGTTCGGCGTTTTCTTCGGCATTCTGCTGATCACAAGCTTTCAGAACGGCCTTGTTGTGGCCAATCTCGACTCGTACTACCAGGTCATCGCAAAAGGTATCCTGCTGATCGCCGCTTTGATCCTGGACTATTACCGCGAAAAAGCGAGGCTCAAGTCCCTGAACGCTAGCAGGATAAGCGAGCTCACCGCTAAATAAAAAAGCGCCTTACACTATATTTAAGGGTGTGTCGCAAAACGTTTTGTCAAAAACGTGGCGCGACATGCCCTTTTTGCGAAAATTTGACCTCAATACGACAGTCTCTTGTTTTATCAAAAATTATCGTCCAAACTAATAACTGCGCCACATACTTATTGCTTATAGATGTTTCACAAATTAAGGCCTCGGTCGTATAATACAATTTGGTAATTGTTTATATGTTGCCGGAGGTGCATAGCTTTGAGCGAGGGAAAGACTTTTATTGAGCTGCATAATATCGTCAAATTATTTCCCGGCGTTCGTGCGTTGGGCGGTGTATCGTTTGATGTCAGAGAAGGTGAATGTCACGCGCTGTGCGGCGAAAACGGCGCAGGTAAATCGACGCTGATCAAGGTCATGGCGGGGGCCCATAAGAGGGATGAGGGCAGCTACCTTGTCGATGGCGTCGAGGTGAATTTTAAATCACCGCAGGAAGCGATAAATCTGGGTGTTTCTTGCGTGTATCAGGAGCTGTCGATTGTTCCTGGGCTCGATGTGGCGAAAAACCTGTTCATCGGTAATCTGCCGGTCAAGTCGGGTCGCGTTGATTACAAAGCGCTCTATGCCCAATCGCAGAAAATATTAGATGAACTTGATATGTCGATTACGCCAAAGACAGTGGCCGGGACACTTTCCGTTGGGCAGCAGCAGATGATTGAAATCGGGCGGGCGCTCACGAGAAAAGCACGCCTGATTATTATGGACGAGCCAACATCCTCCCTCTCAGAAGCGGAGACGGACACACTTTTTAAAATCACAAAAAAGCTCCTGGACAAAAACATCGCCATTGTTTACATATCCCATAAGCTTGACGAGGTCATGCATCTGGCCGACCGGATCACGATCCTCCGCGACGGAGAGAATATCGTGACTGTCGACAAAAAAGATATCTGCCAGGAAGAGCTTATTGCCCATATGATCGGCCGACCGCTTGAAAAGATGTATTGCAAGGAAAGCGCAAAGATCGGCAAAGAGGTACTGATTGTCAGCGGTCTGACGCGAAAAGGCGTTTTTGAAGGCATTTCCTTCAGTATCAGAGCCGGTGAAGTCGTGGGATTTTTCGGACTGGTTGGCGCCGGACGTTCGGAGATCATGCGGGCTGTATTCGGAATCGACAGATACCAAAAGGGTAAGGTCACGATGAACGGTGTTCTCCTCAAAGCGTTCAGCCCCAGCTCGGCAATCACCAGCGGCATCGGATTCTGCACGGAGGATCGTAAGAAAGAGGGGTTGGCGCTCGGCCTGTCGATCCTGATGAATATCACGCTTGTTAAACTGAACCGGCTCACACGGTTCGGCGTCATCAATAAGGCAAAACAAAAAGCGGAAGCTGATTACTATGTGAAGGCGATCAACGTTAAAACACCGTCTGTTCAGCAATACGTGAGCAACCTGTCCGGCGGTAATCAGCAGAAGGTTGTTCTCGCCAAGTGGCTGATGCTAAATCCGAAAATTCTGATCGTTGACGAGCCGACACGCGGGATCGATGTCGGTTCAAAAGCTGAAATTTATGCGTTAATCAATAAGCTTGCGCAAAACGGCATGGCGGTGATCGTCGTCTCGTCCGAAATTGAAGAAGTCATGGGGATGAGCGACAAAGTCATTACAATCTGCGAAGGCAAAAAGACAGCGGAGTTTGACATTTCCGACAATCATTCCCGTGAAGAAGTGTTGACAGCAGCGTTGGGCGCCGTTCAAACCTGTAAAGTGTCCTAGCCGGAATGATGGGGGATATCGTATGAAAACAGAATCGTCAAACCCTGTTTTAAACAGAGTAAAACCCGTCAAAGTCATGAACAATGCCGGCGTCCTTCTGATTATGCTGCTGTTTGTCATTGTCACGGTTATTGTGGCGGGTCCGGGCAAATTCTTCAATCCCGACAACCTGACCAGCCTCATCCGCTCTGTGTCGGTCATTGGGATCATGGCCGTAGCGATCACGCTTGTTATGGTGACGGGCAACATTGACCTTTCTCTCGGGTGGATGATTGGCCTTGGTGCCTGTATCTGCGCGTCACACAGTGCTGATACTTTTCAGGCGATCTTGTTGCCAATTGTTGTCTGCGGGATCTGCGGCGCAATCAACGGCTTTTTGGTGGGTGGACTAAAACTTAATGCCTTTATCACGACGCTCGGCACGATGTACATTTTTCAGGGTGTCGCGTATCTATATGCGGACGCTCAGGAAAGCACGATGGTCGGTGCCGAAAGTGGTGAGGTTCTGAAATTCCTTGGACAGGGCTACATATTGGAGATTCCCGTTCCTGTATGGATGTTCATAGCAATGGCTATCATCTTCGGTTTCATTCTTGCCCGTACCGGTTTCGGGACGAAAGTATATGCCGTCGGCTCAAACGCCATTGTTTCCCGTTTCTCGGGCATATCCGCCGGTAGGATCATTTTTACGACGTATCTTCTTGGCGGTCTTGTTACAGGACTGGCCAGCGTCATCTTATTCTCAAAAGTCATGTCGACGCAGGTCTATTCCGGCCAGGGGTTGGAGTTCAGCGTCCTCTCCGGTATTGTTCTGGGCGGTACCAGCGTTACCGGTGGAAAGGGCAGTGTTGCAGGGACGGTCCTGGGTGTTATTTTTGTCGGGATCCTGATTAACGGCTTCACACTGATGGGTCTTGATGCCAACGCACAGTATGTGGCGCAGGGTATTATACTATTGATTGCCATTCGCGCCGACGTTGTGAGAAGCCGGAGGCTGAAATAATGGCTGAGACAACGAGAACAAAGATTGTCAGATTTTTTAAAGACAACAACATCATTTTCATCCTGATTCTTGTCTATGCAGCCGCGTGCCTGGTTGCATCACCCGCTGTCGTCGGCACGAAGGCAAACAACTTTTTCAAGCTCTCAAACACGATAAACCTGCTTCAGAATATAGGTACCTACGGTATCCTCGCAATGGGGCTGACCTTTATCTTTCTTGTCGGCGGCATCGATTTATCGATTGGCTATCAGGTCGCATTTGACGGTGCGGTCTTTGCGCTCCTGGCCTCAAACGGTATCAATATTCTGTTGGCTATGCTCATAACGCTTGCAGTCGGTATCATCATCGGGTACATCAACGGTTCAATCGTGACCAGGCTAAAAATTACGCCGCTGATCGCGACACTGGCCGTCATGACGATCCTGAAGGGTTTTGTGCACATCATGAACATCGATAGCATCAGTCTGAGCAAAATCCTTGTCGGTGGCGCATCTCTGAAAGACTTATATGCGACCCAACTGCTGACTATTCTGTCGACACCCGTTCTCGTCCTCGTCGGCTTGACGATTGTAGCCGCCTACTTCCTCAAGATGACGCGTTCCGGCATTAATATCTACGTGATCGGCGGCAACCTTGAGGCCGGAAATCTGGCTGGCATCAACGCACCGAGACTGACCCGTGTTGCTTATACCGTCGGCGGCTTCTGCTCGGCCGTTTGCGCCATTCTTGTCAGCATGAGAATGAATGCGGCGACGTATAACATGGGCGACGGCATCGACATCATCGCGATCTGTGCCATCGTCGTCGGCGGTGTTAAAATGCAGGGCGGCAAAGGTGGCATATGCATGTGCATCATGGGCGTGGCCGTTATCCAGATTATTTCCAACATCATGGATAAGCTGCATTTCTCAAGCGCCATGATCTCCCTTGTCACCGGCATCATTGTTATTCTCGTTCTCATTCTCGACAAGCTAACCAGCAGAAAAGTGACGGTGTAAACGCGGTTTTAGTTCTCCGACCTGATGGAGATTAAAATAAATAAGCGACAATATTAAGGAGGAATAACATGAAAAAATTGCTAGCCTTAGTCCTTGCGTGTGCTTTGGTACTGTCACTGGCTGGCTGCTCCGGCAGCAGCAAAACGACGCCAACAGCCAGTGGATCAGAATCGGCTGCTCCCTCCGCCTCGAGTGTGGCGCTGCCGAAAGACTTTACCCTCGCCTATGCGGCTGTCACGACGAACCTTGCACCGTGGGTTAAAGCGATTGCCGACACCATGCAGCAGAGGTGTGACAGTAACGGCTGGAAGCTGATCACCTACGACGGTAAAGGCGACGTCAACACGCAGACCGATCAGATCGCGTCCATCATCTCCGATAAAGAAGCGGACCTTGTCGTCCTCTTCCCTGTGAACAGCGATACGGGCATCACCTACGTCAAGGATCTCACCAATGTCGGCATCCCGGTCATCACCCTTGGCTCCGACGTCTCCCCGGACGGACAATCCATGGTTAAATGCTATGTCGGCCCCGACCAAAAAGCCATGATTAAGTTAGATACGGACTATATCATTAAGCTTTTCGGCGAGACGGCAGAAAAGAACTATGTCATCCTGTCCGGATTCCAGGGCCAGTTTGACTATATCGTCCGCGAGCAAGCTGTCAAGGACGATTTCGCCAGCACCAAGCTCAACCTCCTCGACGTTGCTTACTGCGGCGCGTCCCGCGACACCGCCATGGAAAAGATGACGACCTATCTCAATACCTACGATAACATCGACTTCGTGTTCTGCCTCTCCGACGAGTTCGCGCTCGGTGCCATTCAGGCCATTGATGCAGCCGGAAAGACGGGTAAAATCCATGTCGTTTCTGTTGAAGCGTTCAAAGCCAGCCTCCAAGCCATTTCCGACGGTAAGCTGGACCAGACGGTCACCATGAAGGGCGCCGACGTTGTCGCCAAGCTGATTGAAATTATCCCGCAGGTTATGGTCGGCAATGAGATTGACTACTATCAGGCGTCTGAGAGTAAAGCCATCAACAAGGACAATCTTGCGGATTGGTCAGTTGATGTTCTCGAATATTAGACGGTAATTACGGAGACCTGTAGCACGTAAACCACCTTCAAGCGGGGCATAAAAGCACCATCGAATGCACATAATCTGTGTTCGATGGTGCTTTGAATAATTTAATACACACTAAAAATAACGTCTACATGATGGCTGCTGTCAACACTTATAACTGCACCGTCGCGTCAAAAGCCGAGCGCGTCGCTGTGCGGACATTTTGTGCCTTGACGCAGTCGCCGACAGCGAAATAGTCAAAGGACAAATGACGAAAGGCTTCTGCTTCCGATTTTCTCGGACGCATGCCTGCTGCCAGAACCACAGTGTCGGCGGCAATGGTATGCTCTGTTCCCGTGCCGTCGGTAAAAGTCAACCCGGTGCTTGTGATGTTGGTACAGCGGGCGTTCGTGTGATAGGTCACGCAATCGTCCATTTTCTCCATCAGAGCCCAGCGTGGCAGCCAAAATTCCTCGGCGGCAATCATCCCCATCATTTCCACAACCGTCACCTGCTTGCCCAAAGTCATGGCCAGATAAAGCGCCGTCTCGCAGCCGACAAGGCCGCCGCCCATGACGACGATATGGGTGCCCAATTCCTCTGCACGCGCCGCTTTAAGATAGCATTCTTCTGCAGTGATAACATTGACACCCGCCACGCCGGGAAGAGGAGGAATCGAAGCGCTGGCTCCCAATGCGGCAATGATGGCGTTTGGCGTTAATGCTGAAACAAGGTTGGGCGTCGCTTCGGTATTCAGACGCACATCGACGCCCAGCTTTTCAACCATATGGATTTGATAATCCATAAAGCGGCAGAGATCACGCTTAAAGCTGACCTGACGTGAAAACACCAGCTTGCCGCCCAGCTGAGCGTCCTTTTCAAGTAGAATCACGTGGTGACCCCGCTCTTTAGCGGTAATCGCCGCTTGCATTCCGGCAGGCCCGCCGCCGATAATGAGCACTTTTTTAGGTTCTCCGATGGGCGGAATCATGTCCTTCAGGCAGTACTCGCGCCCCACCGTGGGATTTGCGGAGCAGGCGAAAGCGGTGTGGCGCGCATAGTCCAAGCAGTGGAAGCACTTGAGGCAGGGAATGATCTCGTCCGCCTTGCCGTGGCGGGCTTTTTCCACCAGATGTGCGTCACAAATGGTGCCGCGCGCCATCGCAACAAGATCAGCCTTGCCGTCGGCTAGGATTCCCTCGATCTGTTCCGGCTCCTGCAGCCCGCCCAGGGTCAGGATGGGAATGTGGATTTCGGGACATTTTTTAACGGTCTCCGCCAGATAGACGTTGCAGCCGGATTCGAGGAAGCTCGTGGGGTGCATGATATGCTCCGTCTCGCTGAATATGCTGCCGGCCGAAATATGCGCAATATCAATGTACTTCTCTTGGGTGCGCTTCAAAAATGCGATACAGTCCTCGGGGCCGAAGCCGCCGTCCCCGGCGAGCTCAGAGCCGGAAATGCGGTACTCGATGAGGAGCCTCTTGCCGACGCGGCTGCGGATGGCATCCAGAACCATCATAGGAAAGCGGCAGCGGTTTTCAATGCTCCCGCCAAACTCGTCGGTTCTTTTATTGAATATAGGAGAGAGAAACTGGGAGAGGATCAGCCCGTGACCGCCGTGAATGAGGATGACGTCAAAGCAGCAGGCCGCCGCTGCTTCCGCCGCGTCGGCATACAAAGAGGCCAGCTTTTCCAGTTCGTGGCGATCGAACGGCACGGACGCCTCACCGGAGTCGGGGTCGCGCTCGCCGTTGACCGAGTAATTGACGAGATCCCCGTTTTCATTTCTGTCATGGCAGCTGAAGCTCAGGCACTCGAGGGATGCTTTGGCACCGTAGAAATGGATGGCATCTGTTAACCGACGGTAAAAGCAATGGGTTTCCGGCTTGAAAATGTTGTCGTGCGCGTGCAACCAGTCGTTTGGGCGCAGAATGTCCATATTCTGGCTGGAATACGTCACGCAGGCGCTGCCGCCAGCGGCCTTGTCCCTATAGTAAGCAATGACGGCGTCGGAGGGATATGCCTCGTTGCCAAAGAGCAGGTGCGTCCCTGCCGGGGCTGTCCAAATGCGGTTTTTAAAGGTTAATCCGCCAATTGTGATGGGGCTGAAAATATGCGGAAACTGCTGTATCATATGAACTCCTTAAGTTGGCTCTTCGTTTTTTATTGGCAGCTGAATGACCGCTTGACCCGCCTCGAACGTTTCGCCAAGGATAGTGTCGATCCACCAGGCCAGCTTCACAAAATGCTTGCCATTCCGGCAATATTTATCAAAGACGTACGACTTGACCCACATGACGTCACGCTCCATGCCGTGCGTTTTGATATCCGACATGCTTTTGAACGGCACGGGCGCCAGATAATCCTCATAACAGGCGCTTTTTGGCAGCGCGAACCCGACTGCCTCCATGCATTCCGGATTCATTATCCCCCACGTGATCTCCATCAGCTTCCCATTATCGCCCATGAAGTTGTTGAGATGGCGCAGCACATAGTCCCGGCCCATAAAATTGATGAAGATGAATCTCGGAACTTCAGCGTGGTGCGGATAATCCACGCTCCGTGCTCCGCCGCCAAGATCGGTGCTGTACTTGACTTCAGCATAGCTGGGGTAATTTGGGTAGGAATTCGCACGATTCATCATGCGGTAGATCCCGTCTATACGGTCACGAACCATTTTTGCCCGAAATTCAGGGTCCATAATTTCCTGCTTCAGCGTACGGGTGCCGCCGATGCCCATACCGTAACGATATGCCGGTTCAAGCGAGTCGTCTACAGGCCCATCCAGCGTATCGGCCGGGCGGTGCCCAATGGCAACATCCTCCCAATAGAGCGGGAGGGCACCTTGGCGGTGCTCACATTGCCAGATTGTTAGAATGTTGTCCCAGTCCGCATCGGTATAATAATGCGCCGGACGCTTTTCAGCCCAAGGGGGGGCGATCCAGAAAATGTCACCCTCGGGCATATCGGAGGGGTTTTGATAGCTTTTCAGATTTTCCTGAGCGGAGAAGGAGACAGTATTCACCAGCGCACCGCGCTGGTTGTAGATGGAGCCAACACCCTGAATAGTCAGAGAGCGGTAAACCGAGCCGTCCTCGGGCGTCACATCTGTAAGATGCCTGTCGTCCACCACCAGATAGAGCGTATCTCCCACACATATCGGTTCGTGAAATGTGATTTTATGCGACAGGCCGGACACCAGCAGGTAATCTCTTGCTCCCGCGGGGAACGGCTTTAAGTAGGTGTCGTCATGAGCGGCATAGGTGGGCAAGGCGGGCAGCCGCTCGAAGCCCAGCTTTTTGGCATATTCGGGGTCATTGTAGATTGGGTTTTCCGGGTCGTACTTATGAGCGCAGTAGCAAACCATATCCTGCTCTGCCTGAATGATGAACACGCCGGGCAGGTCTTCCGTCACGTTGCCGGCCTGTATTTCTCTTGCGCCGATTGCGCCTCTTTTTCGGATCGCATCATCCTCTTCCAGAAATTTCATCAGGCAGGGCTTTTCGCGCTCGGTATAGATTCCGGGATAGAAAGTTTGAAATTGACTCATCGCATTATCCCCCCTTCAATCTTGTGCCGGTGCGCGCGTCAGCTGATTGATATGATCTGAGAGCACACCAGATTGCGTTCGCCGTTATAGGTCATGAAATAATCTTCAATTAAGTCTGAGATAAAGGCTTCTGCCTTCGCTTTCTCCCGGGCACCCGGTTTTTCCTCAAGGTTAAAATGAAAGAAGTAAGAGCCGGGCAATTTGGTGCCGTCCTTCATTTCGTAAACAACCGGCGCGCACACATCGGCATCCGTCAGTTCTTTACTAGCGACACCAGGTTTGAATTCCGCTTTAGGCTTCTTTCCCAAAGGATAACCAGCAGGACCCGTCTCCTTGCCGCCGCAGGCAAATTTCCCGATGACGTCGACGCTGTTTATTCCAAGATACAGCTTTAATGTTTCCAGTGTTGCGAGGCATTCATTGGAGCCGTAAAAGCCACCGCCGTAAGTACAAAAAACCACACCAATTGGCCGATGATCCTTCCGATTAAGAACGCCGGGATAGGGCGCTGGGTTGCGTCTCCAGGTTGCGCCCGGTTTTGCCGGGGGAGCTGCGCTATCGATCTCGTTGGTATCCAGACTATCCTGCACCTGTTTTTCCAGCGCGCCGCCGCCGCCGAGGCTGAACGCCTTCATTATCGGCTGCAGAGGCGCGCCGGCGACGATTGGACTTCCTAGACAAATCAAATCATAATCGTCAAAATAAAGCTTCTCCCGGATCGCGCCCCAGTTTGCATTGGCCGCGATCCGAAAGAAGGTGACGTCCCAATTATAGTATTCAAGCGTATCCTTAAACCAAGTCGCAATTTTCTCCGTGTTCCGGGTCATTGTTGCATACAGTACTAATGCTCTTCTCTGCTTCATAGTCTGAATTCCTTTCCGTTGTGTTTGAAAAAATGCAAGTTGAGGGATATAATGGCAATAACATTCACGAAGGCAGGTTCTTAATATATGGAAATTGCGCAAATGAAGTATTTTCAGGCAATGGCCAAGCACCAGAGTTTTTCCCGCGCCGCAGAAGAGCTGCACCTGACCCAACCGGCGCTGAGCAAATCAATCGCTAAACTTGAAAAAGAACTGGGAGTCCAACTGTTTGAACGGTCTGGGAACCGGGTCGCGCTCAGTTCGATCGGGCAACTATTTCTGCGTCATTGCGACCAGGCGCTTCTCTGTATTGACAACGGACTGCGCGAGCTGCGCGAAAACTGCGGTCTGGAAACAGGAAAAGTATGTATCGCCGTATCAGAAACGATTTTCATCAAGCACTTAATCTGTCAGTTCCTGTCCGATTTTCCTCATGCGTCTTTACATTGTCAATTGGAGTCTGTCAAACAGATGCAGGAGTCGTTAGAGAGCGGCATCGTTGACTTTGCCATTTCCAGAGTGCCGATACCGGGCGAAGATATTGTCTGGCAGCCCCTTTATCAAGATGCATTAACCGTATTGATGTCCAGCCATCATCCGTTTGCACGCAAGAAAAAAATCTATCTCGAAGAGCTCGCAAAAGAACGGTTTATTCTTGGGCATCTGGGCTATGGCATGTATAGCTATCTTTATGACTTATGCAGCAGAGCCGGTTTTAAGCCTGACGTCCGGTATGAAGGCTATGATCCGGACCTCGCAGGCATGCTTATTCACATAGAACACTCTGTCCTTCTGGCCTATCGCTCAATATCGGCGGGCGTCAGCGTCGCCAACCTAACAGCGGCGGAAAGCGTTGCGATTCCAATTGCTGACGATATTCCCCTTGAAACGATCGGCATTTCCGCAAAACGGGGGCATTTTCAGTCGAAAGCCGCATTGGAATTCTACGATCGCGTGATCAATTTTTTTGGCGGCCTTGAGTAATACCAATGTCTGCTTCATTATATCGTTGCGTTAATTATTCGTCAAATTCAATAATTTTTTGAATTATATAACCACAAGGAATACTGAATTTCGAAAAGTGAGCGATAAAGTCGATAACACGAGGTGATCAAGCATTTCACGAAGCTGATAGCCGAAGAATTTGCCAAAGTATGCCAAAGCTATGGCTTCCATACGGATCTTGTGAAGGTCGACCCGCGCAGGGACTGGGATAAGGATCCGGTCTTTGTAGACGACTATGACCTCGTGTGTCTTGGCGCCCCGATCATCGCCGGGCTTCCCTATAAAGAAGTCTCCATGCTGATGGGCCTGCAGGGAAAGAAGCAGCTATACAAAAACCAGGAAATCTGGCAGCGTATCATGCAGCTCAAAGCCGAAGGGAAGCCATTGGGGCCGGGTGCGGGCGAGCAGGTCATTCCCGGCGCAATTCCTGGCGTCCGTCAGGGAACTGGGATCGAAGGGATCGTCTGTCCTTCCACCTGCACCGGCACGCCGGGCGCGAAAAATGAGCCGAACCGTAAGACGATTTACGGAATTGCCTTTAGTACATATGGCGGGACCGGCGTGGGTCCGGAGGAGTGCAACGGAACACTGGAAAATCTGGTAGAATTCTTGAGAGTCAATGGGATTCGCTGCGTCGGCAAATTCGCCTGCCCAGGTAAGGAGCTCCGGCACAATTCTGTGGACGCTCTGGCAGTTGCGCTTAAAATGAACATTGATGAATCCCAAGAGCTTATGCAACGCTTCAAGGATGATCCGGAGCATGAGGAGTTTAGAAAGCTCTCTCCAGCGCAGATAACGACGCTGAATAAGATGGCTTTTGTCAACGACGATGAGAGCTTTGGGGATAACCCCATAATGGTGAATAATGATCCTATGGGTATCGGGAAGCCGGGATCTGTCTGCTGGCACTATGATTTTCAGAATCGTCCGTCTCCGCGCGATGTCCAAAAATCAAACATATTCCTCTCGGAGGTATTAGAGGATTATTTCCTGACATTCACAGGAGATCCCCGGCCGCCGTACTCCGTTTACGTATGCATTAGTTAATATAAGCGTGATTTAAGACGAATAATTATTTTGCGATTAAGAGGGTTTGCCGCCTGTGAAGAGCTGGTGGCAAACCCATTAGTTTTTGTTTGATACGGTAGTTATTGTAGTCATTGAGAAAACCAGCACCTTGACTGTCGGGTCGAAGGATAGTACCCGAATGACAAGCTGAGTGCGGTACTACTTGATTGCCTGGCGTGGTTAGAATGTGATTGCCCTAAAGTATTATTTGATTGATATAATTTCCTTTATCACCTATAATTAGGATAGCGCATAAGGCGTGATGGTGAGAGCGTGTATGATTATTTTTTGCTGGTGAATAAGCTGGGGCATGCAGAAAATTGACCAAAAACAAGGAATTTTAAGTCAAAAACTGGATGGAGTGTAAAGAAACATGAAATTTCAACCATTACATTCTAAGCTTATCAGGCCAGCATTAACCGCATCATCTATAAACAGAAAAGATATCGAGAAGAAGCTTCGTGATAATCCGAGGTCTGATATCATTCTAGTTTCCGCTTTTGCAGGTTCGGGGAAAACAACAATCATAAGCGACTGGATCGGGCGTTGTAATTATAGTCATCTATGGTATTCACTTGATGAGTGGGATAATGATTTACAACAATTCTTTGCCTATCTGATAGAAGGAATCAAAGGTCTGGATAAAACTGTCGGAAACGATTTGCTCCAACTGTTAGAATCCATGCAATCTATGGGGTATACCTCATTTATACGTTCGATGATAACGAAGCTTCAGCAGCTTGACAAGGAGTTTGTACTTGTTCTTGACGATTACCACGTTATAGAAAACGAACAAATTGATACTTTCATGAAGATACTTATTGAGCATTTGCCGCCAAAAATGAAGTTGGTAATGATGACGCGAGAGGATCCTTCTTTACCTCTGGCAAAGTATCGTTTAAGCAAAAGACTCTTAGAGATTCGCATTACTGACCTTAGATTTACGAACGAAGAAGTGCGGATTTTTCTGGACAATCAGCTTCAGCGCGTCATAGATGAAGAACACGCAATACTATTAGCAAATCGAACAGAAGGTTGGGTTGCGGGTCTTCAGCTTGCTGCGCTGTCTATGCAAGGGTTGGAGGATATAAACAGCTTTATTGAAGCGTTTTCGGGGAATCAAAACTATATTATGGACTACTTGATAGAAGAAGTTTTAGAAAAGCAGCACAAAGAAGCACAACGATTTTTGCATATAACCTCTGTGCTTGATTATTTCTCCTTCGATCTCTGTGATTCACTCTTGGCTGAAGGTAATGGATTCAGCATGAGGATGATAGAACACTTGATACAAAGTAATATGTTTATAATACCGCTTGATCAAGAAAGAAAGTGGTATCGATACCATCACTTGTTCAGAGATTTGCTAAGGCAACGATTACCGCACTATATTGAAAGTACGGGCGACATGACTTTAGAAAAATTGCATTGTCGAGCTGGTGATTGGTTTATTTCAGCAAGGATGTCTATTGAAGCTATTCATCATTACCTGGCAGGGCAGTCAAATGATCGGGCTGCTGACATAATCGAATGCAAGTGGGCAGAGATGGATATTCAGCTGCAAGCAAGTACATGGCTCGCAATGTCAAAGCAGCTGCCTGAAAGCATCATCGAAAAAAGACCGGTTCTTGCGATGGGTTATGGTTGGGCGCTTATTGATACCGGAGATATACAAGGAAGTAAAGAATGGCTTGAAAAGGCTGAAAGAGTGTATGCGTTGCATCAGGATAATCCTGAAGAATTTCCTGTTACTGACTTGAACCAGTATGAACTGCTCCCAGCGACTATTGCATCAGCATATGCTTATATTGCGGCGGCTACAGAAGATATAGAAGGTACCTTTCAACATGCCGAAGATGCTTTTAATAAAACACCTCAGAATCAACACATCAAAAGGGGTGTTATTGCGATGCTGCGAGCCGTCGCGCATTGGTCATTAGGAGATCTTTTCGCAGCTGAGAAGATTGTTATTGATGCGCTGCATATTATCGGTAAAGAGGTCAATGATTTGACCATTAACAGCTTCTATATGGTTCTTGGTGAATTGTGCAGTCAAATGGGCCGTTTGAAGGATGCCAAGTTACTTTTTGAAGAAACAATAAATCGGGTTAATGCAGTTGGCACGGTTCCAGTTATCTTGGCGAGCTTATACTTAGGGTTAGCCAACATCGCTTATCTTGAAGGGAATAATCAGGAAGTCTATGAACTTCTTAAAAAAAGCAAGGAATACGGGCAAAAATATGCACTCATTGACTGGAAATATAAGTACTATTTGCTCTATGCAAAGCTCTACATGAGCCAAGGACTCTATGATATGGCACTTGAAAGTATAACTGAAAGTAAGAATGAGTACTTAATGAATCCAATTCCAGATTATCTCTCGCTTGAAGATATGGCGTTTTATATCCAATTTAGAAGCGGATTTGATGTGTTCAATACTGATTCAGACTTATTGATGGATTCCTTTGATACCAATAACATCCCGTTTCTGCGTGAGTTCTCCGCGGGGTTCTATGTTGAGCAGGTGCTTAGACAAAAAGCAGATCATGATTCACTAAAAAGAGCAGAGAGCATCTGTAGCAGCCTTATAAAAAACGCAAAGACACAAAAAAGGACTGGTCATTGCATTAATTATCTCGTTCTTGCAAGCAAAGTGCAGGAAGCTATGGGTCAGCAAAAAGCACATACGTCACTTCTTGATGAAGCTGCTGCATTAGCAAAGCTTGAGAACTACTATAGACCTTTTATTGATCATCTTTCGCAGGATACGGGATTCAAGTATGTGAAGCATGCTACACAGCCTCTCAAGAAGGAAGCGGCTAACCAAAAACTCATCGAACCGCTGACAATTAGGGAACTTGAGGTTCTAGGTCTTATCATCGAAGGCTTATCAAATCAGGAAATTTCAAATCGACTATTTCTCGCTTTAAGCACGGTTAAAGGATATAACCAGACTATTTATGAAAAGCTGGAAGTCAGGAGAAGGACGGAAGCGGTAGCAAAGGCCAGAGCGCTCGGCTTGGCATAACCTTCAAATTAGTATTTTATCCTACTTAAGTAGGTGCTGAAACCTTCTTAAGTAGGTGTTGAAACCTCCTGACCTGCAGTATCCTGTGAATGAGCTCAGAATACTACAGGTTGGGAGGTTTTTTTGATGAAAAGCAGTAAATCGGGTAAGACAATGGTCTACCAGATCAGAGTCGAGGGTCAATTAGGCGCTAAGTGGGTAAATTGGTTTGACGGATTGACCATGACTCTGGACGATCATGGAGATACTCTTTTGACTGGCACCATTGTTGATCAGGCTAAATTACATGGATTATTCAAAAAAATTCGCGACTTAGGACTGGTGTTGGTCTCAGTAAATCCTGTATACACAAAATAATGACAGCAATAAATTATTAGGAGGTTTAATAATGATTCAAAACAAAAAGACGGCAAGACTAGCGGGACTCTGTTTCTTGCTTATGGTGGTTTTCGGATTGGCAGCAGAACTGTTTTTTAGGCAAAAACTTTTTGTGCCAAATGATTTGTCGGCAACAATCAACAATATCATGGCAAATGTCCCCCTATACCGATTCGGAATCGTCAGCGATATACTTATGGCTTTGTTCTATTTATTGACAGCAATCATGCTGCATAAACTGTTGGCGTCCGTCAATAAAGGCTTAGCGGCAACAATGGTGATTTTCGCCGCCGCCGGCAGCGTACTGCTCCTCTTCAACATACTGAACGAAATCGCGCCGCTTTACATACTGACAGGCGACGGCTATATGAACGCTCTCGACACAAAGCTTCAGCAATCGCTGGCACTGACCTTTTATCGTCTCTATGAACACGGATATATGATCGGCCAGTTGTTCTTCGCCTTGTGGGTGCTGCCTCTCGGTATTTTGATATACAGGTCGAGTTTAATCCCAAGGTTTCTCGGCATCCTCTTTATCATCGAAACAGTGTGCGGGCTGGCATCGTTTTTTGTTCATTTCCTGATGCCGAACGCATTGGTCGAATCTTTGCTTTTACTCCCGGGAACGGCGGCGGAACTCCTGTTCATGTTTTGGCTTCTGATCTGGGGATTAAAGAAATCAAAACTGACAGCATCCGATAGTAAAAAACGAGACATGGCTGATTAAGAATCTATAAACACAATAACAAGAAATATTAGTGTAAAAGGAGTCGAAATATATGTTGTCAACAGTCAAAAAGCTCACGGAAAAAGATATGAGAGTACGGATTTCAACCCTATGGGTCATTGTCATGGTGAATATTTTGGCCGCAGATATTTTCACCTTCATGTTTCCGAATTCTGAAGTAATTCAGGTCACGCAGGTTATGATGCTCGCGTTTGCCGTCGTCCTGGAGATACCTATTGCGATGATCTTTCTAAGTAGGATTTTAAAACATCGCGTCAATCGCTGGGCAAACATCATAGCCAGCGTCATCACCATCGTTTTCATTATTGCCGGCGGCTCGCTGTATCTTCATTACTACTTTTTCGCGACGATAGAAATTGTCGAGATGCTAATGATTATCATCTATGCATGGAAGCTGCCGAAAGCTGTGGAACAGACTTGCTAAAAGGAGAAGAAAAATGAAAGCAATAGTAATTGTCAGTTCCTATCATCATAAAAATACAGAAAAGGTCGCTCGGCGCATTGCGGATATTCTGAATGCTCAGGTCATAGCGCCGCAACAGATCGATCCTTCGGAGATCCCCTGCTTTGACCTCGTCGGCTTCGGCTCCGGGATATACGACGCCATGCACCATAAAAGGCTCCTGGCGCTGGCAGATGAATTGCCGCAAGGAGGCGGAACAAAGGCTTTTCTCTTCTCAACGGACGGGGTGCCGCGTCACCTGTTTAAAAGCGAAACATGGCTGCAACAAAAGACCCACAAGGACCATACGCCGCTCCGTGAAAAGCTGCAGGCGAAGGGGTACGAGGTGATCGGTGAGTTTAACTGCGCGGGGTTCAACACAAACGTTTTCCTGAAGTATTTCGGCGGTGTTAACAAGGGAAGGCCTGATACTAGCGATCTTGCGCTAACAGAAGAATTCGCCCGTGGGTTGAAGGGTGAGGCGTCGTGAAGGCTGTTTTATATAAAAAAGGCAAAATACCGATCTTTGTTTATGCCGATACGGAAAAGCCTGTGCCGAAGGATGACGAGGTTCTGGTCAAAATCGCTGCAGTGTCAATTAACGCCGTCGACTGCCGCATGCTGAAGCTGGGGATGATTGCGAAAAGTACTATATTCGGATCCGCGGTCGCCGGAACGATTGTTGAGACCGGAAAAGGCGTCCGAAAATTCGCCGTTGGGGACACGGTATGCGCGGATATTTCCGAATGCGGCTTCGGCGGGTTTGCTGAATATGCTGCCGTTCCCGCAAAATTGCTGGCTGTAAAACCTACCAGTATGCTGTTCGATATGGCCGCAGCCATTCCGCTGGCTGCCGTCACGGCGCTTCAGGCCCTGCGCAGGGGCGGTGTTCGTTCCGGGCAGAAGGTTTTGATCGTCGGCGCCGGCGGCGGCGTGGGGACCTTTGCCGTCCAGCTCGCCAAACACTTCGGGTCGGAAGTTACCGCCGTTTGCGGCGAAAAAAACGTGCCTGTCGCCCGGTCTCTGGGCGCGGCACACGTTATCGACTATACGACAACCGATTTTACAAATAGTAAGGAACGGTATGACCTGATCCTCGCCGTCAACGGAAAATATCCCCTGTCCGCTTACATGCGGCTTCTGGGTGCAAACGGCGGCTGCGTCGTTGTCGGCGGCCCGCTGTCGCAGGTCTTCAAGACACTTCTACTCGGTCCATTCATATCTTTTGGCAGCAGGAAAATGCGGGTGCTTTCCGCGACACCCAATGCGGATGATCTGGCATATGTTTTAAAGCTTACGGAAGAAGGTGCAATCACGCCCTTCATCGACAGGCGCTATCCTCTGTTGGACGCCGCTGGGGCGATAAAATATGCGCTCGAAGGGCACGTCCTGGGGAAAGTTGTGATTGAGGTTGATGCCTGACAGTATTGGCGGCCCCCGTGATAGATTATACAATTACCAATTTCATAAGACAAAGAGGTATTGATTTTGACTCTGAAAAAAGGAGAACTGTCAATTGGGCGGCTACTAATATCAGTGTTTTTGCCTGCAACTATAATGCTGCTGCTATACATAGGCGCATTGAACTATCGAGAAACAATACCGCCTCTATTGAGCTGGATACTAATAGGTATTTTTGTGCTTCTGCCATTTGAACTATATGTAATACTATGTGCGAGTAAGAAAGAATATGGGAAGTATAGCCTGAGAAGTGCTTTGACATATAACAACAAAATTAAGCCCCGGAAGCTGTTGCTAAAAGCCATTATTCTTTTTTGCATTGCTGGTGCAGTGGCTACCCTTGTAGGTAACATAGAAACCCAGTTTATGACATCAACCGTTTTTAAATTTGTGCCAGATTATTTTAAGATTGAAGACTTTATAAACCAAACAACTCAATATTCATCAGAAACGATTCTTTTTACCTGTATTCTCTATGTTGTTGCAAATGCATTTGTACTTCCTGTTATTGAAGAACTCTTTTTCAGAGGTTATTTGATGTCCCGTATTAAACGTTTTGGGAAATTTACTCCACTCATTATTACGGTTCTTTTCTCGCTTTATCACTTTTGGGCCCCATGGTCAAATATTATGAGGATTTTAGCAATTTACCCGTACAATTATTCCGTTTTGAAAAACAAGAATATCTATATTGGCATTATAGTACACTGCGCAATCAATATTTGCAGCTGTGCAAGTTTGCTCTATGCGGTGTATAAATAAGGAGGATATATTTTGGATAGACTGACAGACATACTTATTATGATTGGGAGTATCGTTTCAGCCGGGTTTGGACTGTGGCACTTATTTGTTCCTAAAATATGGAGATGGTATTCATATATTGATATCACGGCAAAAGAGTTGATACTTGCAGTTCGAGCAATTAATGTATTCTTTTCCTTGTCGCTAATCTTGTTCGGAATAGTAAACATGCTTCTTGCCTATGGCAATAAAGCAAACAGATACTCCATGATAGTGGTTCTGAGTGCAACATGTGTTTTATGGCTGACAAGATTAATCTTTCAGATTATTTATCCGCAGGGGTCAATGAATCCAATTCTGCAGTATGGTATGCTGGCAGCATTTATTGGGGTGTTTTTGTGTTACTCTATTTCGCTTTGCGTGATAGTTGTTTGGTAGGGTGCTTACTGTAATCTCTAGTCTTTTAAAGCCTTCTCAGGTGGCGATAAACATCAGCATGTAGGTTCTGGGGGCCAAATTTACAGAATAAAGTGGTGGATTTTCAACTAAACCAGCCGAACAAGAAGCTGGAGAACGAAATGCTTATAGAAGATACTAAACGATATGATATTATTGCGCCAAGCATATTATTCATCTAACGTTCGAAAACTTCCCTGACCAATCGGTCGTATTCCTGCCATGCCGGGAATACGGCCAGTTCTTTTGTCGCTTCGGCGATGCTCCTGTAATACCAGTTGTGTTCAGACTTATCCTTCTGATTGAAACGCTCCCACAGCTTATCGCCGATTTCTTGATAATCATTATACATAGCCCTTATATTTGAAAGTTTGTCGCC
This sequence comes from uncultured Eubacteriales bacterium, assembly GCA_942492735.1. Lineage (GTDB taxonomy): Bacteria > Bacillota > Clostridia > Oscillospirales > Oscillospiraceae > Sporobacter. The sequence continues at coordinate 291,811 of OW818648.1, read as the reverse complement.
CAATGCTATCATTTTGACCGAGAGGTTGGGTTCCTTCATGAGAGCGTCGATCGTTTCCTGCTTGCGGATTTTCCAGGTTTCTGCGGCTGGTCTGTTTTCACGTTTATCTTCGCTTTCAGCCTGGACAAGCCGTGTGATTCTCTCACCTAATTCTGCTTGAAGCAGCTTGACGGTGGTTGTCGTATCTTCCAGTACGTCATGTAGCACTGCGGCAGCGATGACCTCCTCATCATCAGTCATCGAGCCAACAATTGCTGCAGCCTCCATAGGATGAAGTATATAAGGGGTAGTCGTCCCTTTTCGAAACGTGTTCTTATGTGCATTAACCGCATAAATGATGGCCTTGTTCAAAATATCAGTCATATTGATTACCTCATTTATTACAGACATTTTAACTTCGAGCTGGGGCCGCTGCTGGAGGACTCTTACCTCGAGATAAACATTTGTACCGGTCGTTGACTTAACAACAAAAATTAAGCCAAACCTCTTATCCACAATCGTTGAGCAATAGACGCCGGTGCGATTGGATAGCAATGAAGCCGATAAGATGGAAATGTCTTCTTTTCTGATATAGTTGCCAATGTCATCCTGTCGGATGTACGGCGCTGACAGAATCTCCACATTATGTGCTGTCCCGCGTTTTGCCTTAGTGGAGTTACTTTGTTTTGGCTTTATAAACCGGTTTTTGAAGGCAAGGTAAAGTGTATATAAATCGTCATCAAGGTACGCTCTTGCTTGACAGGAAATCGTTGTTGGAATCCCGTAGTACGCCTCTGCGATAGAGCCTGCAATCGCCGCAAGGGTGTCGCTGTCCCCGCCCAGAGAGATAGCGTTGCGTATTGCATCTTCATAGCTGCGGGCTTCAAGAAAAGCAGAAATGGCCTGCGGCACTGTGTGTTGGCAGCTTTCGTCAAATCTGTAAGTGGGACGAATTGCATCAAGTTTGGTTCGGAGGTCATACTCATAATTGCGCTCGATATAGTCCCGTATCGTGTTTTTTTTCTCTTTGGTCCGAGCCATGAATATAGCCGCAGCTGTTGCCTTCGCGCCGCGTATGCCCTCCGGGTGGTTGTGTGTGACCACCGCAGTGATTTCCGCGTACTTCTCTGCCTCGTCGAGTGTTCGCGCAGCCCACGCAGCAGGGGAAACCCTCATAGCAGAGCCGTTGCCATAGCTGCTGTATGGTTCGGGGCTGTCGGAGATAAGCCATTCGGCAAAACGGCCGCCGTAACCCCGTCCCGGGTACCTTTCTCCAAATGACCGCATCTCCGCGACGAGGATACTTTTAAACTGCGCCTCTTCCTTAGGCTGACCTTTTAGAAACGCGCTCGCAACAGCGCACGTCATTACTGTGTCATCTGTGAAAAAACACTGACTCGAAAACAAACTAAAAGTCTTCGTTTTGATGCGATCCCATTCATAGACAGAACCGACAATATCCCCAACAATTGCGCCAAGCATCGAACCCCTCCACTCAAACTACGCCGACTCTTTACGTTTTGCCTTTATACTAATTCTTATTTCGGCCCTTAAAATCCTCGTCAATACGTTTTTTCCAATCACCATTGATTGGACGGCTTGCTCTTAAGCAGCTGACGGTTTCGCTTATTACCTCATAGTTGAGCTGAGTGCCCTCGCTGTCGGCGTTGTAATTAACCGCTCTGTCCTCGCTAATGCCGAACCTGGCGGCGGTTTCTACTGCATCGATATTTGCGCCAAGAAAGATGAACTCCCAGCCGTAACGTGTCTTCTGTCGCTCAATCATCTGCCGGACCTTGTCATAGCCGTATTCCCGGCTAGCGTTTTCCATCCCGTCCGTTGTGATGACAAACAGGACTTTTTCGGCACGTTCGTCCTCACTCGTGTGTTTCTGTGCGTTTCCAATCTTACTGATTGTTCTCCCGACGGCATCCAACAATGCCGTGGAGCCGCGAACAAAATACTCCCTGTCTGTAATAGTCGCGATGCCGCATAGGTTAATGCGGTCGTGAAGAAGCTCATACTTATCATCAAATAAAACTGTTGTTACAACTGCCTCGCCCTGCTCCTTCTTCTGCTTGCCCAGCATGGCGTTGTATCCGCCGATGGTGTCAGCTTCAAGTCCGCTCATCGATCCGCTGCGGTCGAGAATAAAAACAAGCTCGGTTAATCCCTTTTTCATTATGTGCTTTCCTCCATTAGTTTTGATGCTCTGAGGATAACACTTTTAGATTTCCGATAGGTCGCTTGTGAGGCGACATTTACGCACCCAGCAGATTCTGATCGAATTTGAAGAGCGCTTCATTTATAACAAAAATATCGTAATCGCCATTTTCTATGAAGTACTGGACAATCAGATCGGATTTACTGCATCCGGATAAAGCAAAGCCGGCTTTCATAAGTAAATCTCTGGTCTGATCGATATTGAGCTCCAATGCAACCGCCAATGCCAAGGCTGTGTTTTTGCTGGGGCTATAATTTGGGTTGCTGCGTATTTTTGAGAATAGCTTGCGGTCCAGATTCGCACGCTTATATACCTCGACGTCGGTTTTCCCCTTCTCGTCGATCAGCCGGAGCAATGATTTCGAAAAAGTCTCCTCAAGCTGAGACTCAATATCGTCAAGGCTGCGCGGTGCCGCTGCTGCCGGCATCATGTTTGGCTCGGATATATCTTCACACAGAGCGTTCATAAACGCTAATTGCGCATCGATCTCTTGTCTGCGGTTTTGACGCGGAAGGTTGTGTTCATCGGTATAGTTATCGTCTATGTAGGTTTGGATGGAATGAAACAGCTTGTCGCTCAGCTGGAAAGCAGTCTTGTCGAATACAACCAGATATACCGTCATATCATGCTCAAGTATAAACTCACTGATTGCGGATATGGCAACCTGCAGCGCTTTATCCTTGGGATAACCAAAAATGCCGGACGAGATGAGAGGAAAGGCCACAGAGGAACAATGATATTCCAGTGCCAGCTCGAGAGCGCTTTTATAACAAGACGTTAGCAGCGCTTTCTCATTATGATCGCCGTCTTGCCAAAACGGCCCGACCGCATGGATGATATGCTTTGCATTTAGCTTATATCCGCCGGTGATGACGGCAGCACCCACCTGACAAAACCCTATACTGTTACACGCTGATTGAAGCTGCTCAGGCCCGGCAGCGGCAAAAATAGCGCCGCAGACACCGCCGCCCTGCTGCAGTTTGCTATTGGCGGCGTTGACGATCGCGTCGACCTTCATTTTCGTTATATCATGACGGACAATTTCAAATGGCATAGTGGACTCCTTTGAAACACAGTCTCTCTTCCGTTCCGCATTTCGTTTTATCAGATCGGCAGTTGCCTTTGAATATATTAGCATGGAAAGTAACTTCTTGCTATGTTTTCCCTAACGCGAGAACAGGCAAACCCCAATTATGACGATTATCACAGCGAAAATCACTGCGCAGCCGGAGTTGCTGTTATTATCGCCTCCGCCACCGGACCCGCCGCCTTTATAAGCCTTATCATAGACCATTTTGTTCAGCGCGTGGTCCTTTGGACTCCAACTGCCGAAATTACCGAAATCGCCGAAGCTCATAATGGGCACCGCTTAATAATATGCTTCAAGGTAAATTTCATTTTCGAACTCCCACCAGAACACCGATTAATATCATAACCAGACCAATAAGAATGCCAACGCCGCCGCCAAGCATTTCAATGATACCACCGACGACAAAAACAACACGCAACGAGCAACCCGTGGAATGATAGTGTTCAGGATGGTATTTACCATCGTAAGCAGGATCACCAGTCTTCAGTTCGTTAAGATTAAAATCCTGTTTGTTATTGTTGTCAGGCATAGTAAACGCTTCTTTCATTATGTTTGAATCTTAACATTACAATTTTTCGCTTTTAGGACTTCGTACCCACCTTAATCATAAATTTTATCCGGTCCAATAAAACGGTCAGTAAAAAAGTCGTCTGCTGTATTGAATGTAAAACTAAGTGCAAAGAAATCAGTGAAAAACGACCTTCAATGATGCAGTAACTGTTACACACGGGCTGTATCAGACAGATAGATCGGCATCGTTTCCGCAGCATCAGGGCTGTGGGAATGTGGTAAACCCGTCTTACGCTAGGGTTTTCCATATTTCCATAGCCTGTCTTTTTATGCCGTGTATAATCAAGCATAGGCCGCCTGCACGGAAAGGAGGACGACATGGACAAGCAGGAACATGGCGGGTACAAGCACCTTACTGTAGCAGACCGGTTCGTTATTGAAGCCGGGATGAACCGGGGTTACAGCTTTAAGCGAGTAGCCAGGACCCTGAACAGAGCGGCATCCACAATCGCACGCGAGGTGAAAAATCACCGTGTCTTCGTTGATGCTGTGAACCCGGCGTTTAACGATTGCATCTCTCGGCCGACGTGTAGAGCAATCAACTTATGCGAGGAAGCCTGTATGGGCAGATGCGCCTATTGCAAGGAATTTGACTGCAGAAGCATCTGCGATAAATATGAGTCACTCAGATGCTCGGAGCTTGACAGAGTACCGTATGTTTGTAACAGCTGTCAAAAACGGGGAGGCTGTAAAAAGCTGCACGCCTACTATACTGCGCAGCGAGCTCATACGCTCTACGCTACAACACTCAGTGAAAACAGAAGCGGAGTCCGGGCTGAACCGGAAAGGTTGCATGAGATAGACGAGCTCCTCAAGCCGCTGCTGAAAAGGGGGCAGTCCCTCAACCATATTTTTGCCACGCACGCCGAAGAATTGGGCTGTTCCAGAAAAACGATCTACAACTACATAGACAGCCGTGCACTGAGTACAAAGAACATTGATCTGCCGAGAAAAGTCCGATACAGGAAGCGAAAAAAGGCAAAGCCGGTTTTCAAGCTGGATTATTCATATCGGCATGGCCGGTCCATTTCCGATTTCCAAAGCTATATGGAGCAGAATCCCGATATCCCTGTGGTTGAAATGGATACCGTTATCGGGAATCGGACGAAAAACAATGTGCTTCTCACGATGATATTTAGAAATTCGAGCTTTATGCTGATCTTCCTCATGCCGGACGGCACCAAGAAAAGCGTCCTTAAGATTTTCGATGACCTGACCTCAGCATTGGGATTGGAGCTCTTCAGAAAGCTCTTCCCGGTAATTCTTACCGACAACGGTGTGGAGTTCAAGGATGCGGTTGCCCTGGAACACACCAAGCGCAGCGATCAGAGAACACGCCTGTTTTACTGTGATCCACAAGCGGCCTGGCAAAAGCCTCATGTAGAGAAAAATCATCAATTTATCCGCTATGTCCTCCCCAGATGTACATCCTTTGAAGCTCTTACCAAAGAAGATGTAACCCTCCTCTGCAACCACATAAACAGTTTCTCAAGAGATAGCCTTAATGGTAAGACACCGTTTGATGTAGTGGATAAAGACGCAAAGAAACTGCTGGAGGTTCTTGGACTCGCTCGCGTTGCACCCGACGACGTCCTATTGAAACCGGCACTTCTGAAACGATAACCTAAGCCTGTGCAGGCGGCCGTCATTCCAATATCACATACAAGGCGGGTAGCAGTAACTTTTACACGAGTTTTGCCAGCCGTCTCTTTGTCGTGCCCTCTGTCATGCAGAGATCCAGCAGTTCGGCTTGATTATACCCTGTTTTCAGCTGTTTCTGCAATTCGAACCGCTGCCTTCTTTGCTTTTTATGATTGAGAGTCGGCTTTTACCCCCTCATATGGCGCTTTCTTCTTCATTCAACGAAGTCGTCTGCTGTGAAAAGCAAAACTTCATAGCAGACGGCGTATTTGTGATATCTATATTGCGGTTCTTTTCAGTGAAGTATGAGAATGATGATCCATCGAGCTGATCAATATAATAGGTAAAACCGACTTTGGCTTTTCTGATTTCTTCGGCTTTGTGAGCAGGGCAGTTATTTCTTTGAGCTGCCGTTCAACTGCTTCAAACGCAGATTTGCTTTCGGACTGCTCTTGCACATCCTGCTTGATTAACGCTTCAACCAATGCATCGGTATCAGTAACAGGTAATAACCAGATTTTGCCTTGCTGAGCGCAATGCTAGATACCTTTTAACAAAGAAAAGGCGCCACTTATCATGTTTGGTAATTATTTATTGGAGTGTTATCTCAAATAGATATTTCCAAATTTTGTAAACTTGATATAAACTAAGTGAGCACAGGCTGGGATAAGCTCTGCTCAGTGTAAATTTAATACAAAACGGAGGATGACTATGTCGAAGAAAAAGAAATCGCTATGTTTTTTATTGTCACTGTCACTACTTGTCTCTATTTTTTCAATCGGATTCAATTCCTTGGCTGCGCTGCAAGCATATGATTCGGCTGCATCTACGATCAGGCAAACATACTCGGGCAGCCTGACAATCAGCGATGTCAATTATGCAGACAGTAAAGCAATTGACTCTGAGAAGGCAGGCGCCGTCACTGAAATCAACGTAAAGGACAGCACTGGCAAGGCTCAAGTGATCCCGGTTGACAGCACAAAGTATAACGCCACGCTGACAGTGGATGGCGTTGAACGGGATCTTTCGGCAGGTACATATACGGGCGGCAATATTGTTATTACCCTGACAAACAAAACGGGGAATGAGAAGCCGGCCATGGGCCCCGGCATCTCCATTTCAAGCATGGCACTGGGCCTGTCGCCGGTTCCAATTGTCACGAACTACAGCACGCGCGTCGCTGCTGTCATCGCCGACGGCAAGCTGCAAAGCGGCTATTCCGTCAGTGACGCTATCAAGGGCGGTGCGACGGATTCGTTCGCTTCCGAGGGCGCGACGATCAATTCCCAGAGCTCTTATTTCGGCGGGTATCTGATTGACAACTCCAACTACACAATCAGCGGCTTGAACATGACCCTCAAAGGTGCCGGCGCGGACGATTTCTCCGGCTGGGGCGCCGGGATTACCGCAACCGACAAAGCCAATGTCACGCTGAAAAACGCTGTTCTTGATACGACCGGCGTCATCCGTACGGCTATCTGGGTCGGCGGAGAGGGCTCGAGCCTGAACGCGGACAACATCGTCGTCTCGGCACACGGCGACAAATCCGCCACAACGTATTCCGCCACGGACAACTACGCCGTTCCAATGCTCGAGCGTGTGCCGTTCGCGCTTGGTTTGGAAGGCAACGTCCGGGCAACAAACGTGCTCGGCAGCGCAACGGCCAATTATCAGAACTCCATTATCGCGTCAGACAGTTGGGGCGTGCTGTCCACAGACAGCGGCAAAGCCGGTACGAGCGCGCTGACCGTCTCAGATACGCTGGCGGGCATCGGCACCATTGAGAAAGCGATGTCCGGGGCTTCCTACACAGCGACAAAGACAGTGGACGGCACCAATTACGGCTTCACGGTAGGGCAGCTCGGCAAGCTCAGCGGCTACGTCGCGTATGCCGACGCGGGCGTCATTGACACCTTTAAAAATGTATCGTTCTACTCACCGGATTACATCGGCATTATCGCCTCAGGCACCTCCACAATGAACTTCTCCGACAGCTTCGGATATTCCGGCCGGATCGGCTTCATGTCGCACCAGACGAAGGACGGCGCGCTGAACATCACCGGCGGCACCTTTAACATCGCGGACACGTTCGTGATGATCAAGAGCGGCAGTGCTAACCCCGACTATATGAACGTCAGTATATCAGGCGCGAAGATAAACCTCTTTGGCCAAAACGCCCAGAGCGGCAATTTGCTCCAGCTGATCGAAAGCGACGATGCCGGCGGACCGTTCACGACAACCTATACCATTCACGACAAGACGTTGGACGACATTAAGGCCATGAAAGACGGAGCTGCGACGTTACCGACAGTTGCCAGCTTCACCGATGTCGACGTGAAGGGTAATATCTATAACTCCGTCTATTCGACGCAAGAGAATCTGAATGTCACATTCGATCGTTCAAAGATCACCGGTGTCATCTCCTCTTCGGTCGCCCACCATGTTGATGACAGCGGCGCACCGATGAACGGCAAGACGATAAACGGCGGTGACGGCGGCGACTATCTGGCATTCGGCCGGCTCGCAAACGTTGCCGCGGAGGCTGTCAACAACCCCGTCCAGCTGACGCTGAAGAACACCGCTTGGACGATCACAGGCACCTCATATTTGTCCTCACTGACACTTGACAAGAATTCCTCCATCGTTTCGGGCGACGGCATTGCGGCGGCCCTGACGGTAAACGGCAAGACGGTCACACTGACACCGGGCACGACCTATACGGGCAAAATTATCCTGAAGGTCAGCTCCAGCTTTGTCGTGGACAATGCGACGGGCACCACCTACGCTGCGGAAACAACTTACACCGGAATACCTGGCAGTTACAATGGGCGCGGTAACGACAATTACAGCGTCGGGTATTATATAAACAAGGGCACCGTTCTCGGCAAAAGCTCTCTGCTGACATCCGCCGATAAGGTACTTTCAATGCTGGAGCTCAATCTGGACGCCTACGGCAGCTTCAACCCGGTTATTGCCACCGGCTCTGGCACAGATGTCACAATCTCCGGTACGATCAACATTCACGATGACAGCAGCGGGCAAAACGCATCGGACTTTTCGGGTCTTGGCACCGCAATCCTGGCGGCGGATCACGCCAAGGTGGTTGCCGACGGCCTGAATATCAGCACCACAGGCTTCGGCCGTACGGCGTTCATTGCCGACAACTATGGGCAGATCCTTGTGAAGAACTCCAGCATCTCCGTGCTTGGGAACAATCCCCTAACGAACGCCTACGACGGATATGTCAACAGCGCCGATCAGGCTATCATGATCTCGCCGCCGTGGGTACTTGGCATTCAGGGCGGCGCGCGCGGCACCAATCTGCTCGGTGATAAATCCACAATATCCCTCGTGAATTCGATTGTAAGATCCGGCGGCTGGGGCGTTCTTTCCACAGACGCCGGCCAGGGCGATTTCCTCAACGTTGTTGACTCCGCACTCCGTATTCTTCCGCTGGGAGAAGGCGGCATGACTTCGGGTCCATTCAGCTACGGAGCCAATTACGGGTCCGGCTACGGGACCTATGTAATCGGCAACGCGACGGAGAATTTCTACGGCGCGACGATTACAGGCACCACATATGCCTCCATTTTCAGGGGCGGCACCGCCACCTACAAGTCCTCCAGCGGCACAGTCGGGGTGTATGACGCTGAGGGAAATCTTATTCAAAACGTCACCGGCAGCGCAAAACCGACGACGATCAACTCGGTGTTCGGTTTCATGTCCCACGGCGGACCCGATACGGTCAACATCCTCGATGGAACGCAGGTCAATACGAAGGAAGCCACCTTCCTCTATAAGGACGGCGACGTCACCATCAACGCCGACAACGCCAAACTCAACCCGCAGTCCGGCATCCTCCTTCAAATGATGGATAACGACGATACCACTGTCGGTGTTGATCCCAACGGCAAGCACATGCCCACATTCAATACCACCTTCAGCGAAAAAGCGGGCTGGCCGTCAATCAATGGCAGCATCACCGCAGACACGCCGAATGATAAAGCCACGCTCCACACGCCCTTCGGCGATATGACTGGTCCCAATTACAACACTGTCAATCTGAATCTGACAAACGGCGGTTATAAAGGCAGCATCTATAACGGCACAGGTTACTACAATCAGGTCGGCGATGTGCTGAATGTCACCATTGGTGCAAACGGAACACTGAACGGCGCCGTCTCCCTGACTGAAACGCGCCATGTGAACGAGTTCGGTGCTCAGAACACCAGCTTCACGATCAACCAGTATTACTATCTTGGCCATGTTTCCAACCGGTACTATGACAACGGCAACAGCAAAGCCGCGGTCATCCTGAAGGACGGCGGCACTTGGGTTGTCACGGATGATTGTCTGCTGAGCGGTCTCACAGTCGGCACGGGCTCCACGGTGTCTGCCCCGGCAGGATACACCCTCACGATGACTGTTGACGGCGTCCGGACAGCCATTGAAGCAGGCAAGACCTATACGGGTAGAATCGTTCTGTCGATCAGCTGGCCCAACACGTTTAACGATGTGAGTGCAGGCGCCTGGTATTACAGCAATGTTGGCTATGTCGTCCAGCAGGGTCTGGTTGATGGCACAAGCACGACGACATTTGCACCGGCAGCAGCAATGACGCGCGGCATGCTCGTCACCGCCCTGTATCGGCTGGCTGGATCACCCGCTGCAGGCGCTGCCGCCTTCAGCGATGTTGCGGGAGGCACCTGGTACGCGGCAGCTGTCGCCTGGGCGTCGGCAAACGGTATTGTCAGCGGTGTCGGTAATCAGCAGTTTGCGCCCAACGATCCCGTGACCCGTGAGCAAATTGCCGTTATACTCTATAATTACGCAAAGTACAAAAGCTTCGACCTGTCGCCCTCCGGTGATCTCAGCAGTTTTCTCGATGATACCGCGGTTTCCGGTTGGGCTGCCGCTGGACTGCGCTGGGCAGTCGGCGCCGGACTTCTGAAAGGCAGCGGAACCGGTACCCTGAGCCCTGGCGCATTGGCCAGCAGGGCAGAGGCTGCGGCGCTGCTCCAGCGTTTTTCAGAGAATATAAAGTAATCGATGCTGGAATCAATATAAACGTTATAGTAACCCCTGTGATTGTAATAATCACAGGGGTTACTGCTTGTCGAACCGTCTCGGCTATTGAATCTTATCCTGTTTCGAGAACATGATGCAGAGTCTGAATATGTCATATTGAGCTGAATAATCCGCAGTGGCGTCGTACTTTTTCGAAAAAGCAGCAATATTTTGGCTGCCGGTACCATGGTTTTCATCATGAGAAACGGGGCGGCCGCTACCGTCTAATTCCACAGTGCCACTAAACGAATTGGAGATATCCAGTACAAACTGCTGCTTGTGCTGGATGAACTAGGATGAGAATCACAGCGTCTATGTGTCCTATCAGGCTCAGAGACTAAGACTTCTTAAAGAACTGCAGAACACGCTTGCGCTTACTTATCTTTTCATATCCCACGACCTCTCGGTGGTGCACTATATATCAGACAGGATCGGTGTTATGTATCTTGGTAAGCTCATTGAGCTTGGGACGAGCATCGATGTAACCGAAAATCCGGCGCACCAAAACACAAAGGCTCTGCTAAACGCGGGGTCCCCTCGCCGACCCGAAAGCCAGACGCGCAAAGGAGCACAAGCTGATTGAGGATCACGCCGACTTTAGGATCCCGGAAAAAGGCTGTCGTAACTGCCGTTTATGTGAAAAAACGATCCCCGCGTGCTTTGAGGAAGAGCCAGAGCTGCGTGAGGTTGCACCCGGACACAGTTGCGCTTGTCATGTGCTGAAGACAGTACATAACAGGCGCCGAGCGAGGACGATATGTTTTCCGGTGCGGGTCATTTTTCTCGCCCTCAGTTGAACTCAACCCAACGAATAACGCCGTTATGTTTTCCTTGCAAATATAAGACTTTTCAATTATAATTAACAAAAGGTTTCGGCCATCCCCTAATTCGGATCCTTCTCCGCTGCTAGCGACACGGAGTCGAAGTAATATCTGGGTGTTTTGGCTCTCTCCTCATTCTTGTTTAGGCCGTATTGGCGAAATAAATCTAAACTTTCGAGGTAGCTATGAAGCAAATTGATACGCTTGACCAATGGTATACATTCACCGACATGCTATCCGTTGCCGGTTACCGTCTTTCTCCATCGCAGGGCGATGGCAATAGCCCGGAAGGCTTTCTGGCCCAATTCATAGCCTCCGGACGTCCTGATCTCGAAATCGCCACCCGTGACGCCGACGTTTTTAGCGCGATGCTGAAATACAAACCGGAAGGGTTCGAACGCGGCTGACCCGTCTAATATCTTGTGTGACAAATTGCAGACGTCCCGGGTTTTGACCAGGGACGTTTTTTTCGCCAGGGTCACGTAGAATCTGGCCTTTATAAAACAAGAAAGCCGCCGTCTGGTGCAGGGAGCTTGAACCCTACAGCAGACGGCGGCTTTATGATTTGCTTACTCAATCCCGAGGATAACGCGGTGAGGTAATAGTTGCCAAGACCCTACTTATTTGTCACACGCCAATCTCGTATCTGGCAATATAGTTCTCCTGGTCGTCAAACGGCAGGTGGGTGAAGTAGGCGGAGAAGCCCGCGATACGCACGATGAGGTCTTGATAATCTTGCGGGTTCTTCTGCGCCGCACGCATAATAGCGGTGTCCGCCACCGTGAAGTGGAACTGGATTCCGCCCATCGAAAAGTACGACCGGATGAGCTCTCGCACCTTAGAAGTGGAGTCCTCGCTGCGTACAGAATTCGCGTCAAGCCTCAAGTTAATCGCACCGCCGCAGCGCATCTTATCCCACGGTATTTTCGCCACGCTCTTAACGTACGCCAAAGGACCGTTCTTGACTGCATTCGGATACGGGTCGCCCGGAGGCGAGAGAGCGTCGCCTGTTCTTCTGCCGTCGGGTGTGGCAAACGTCATTTTACCCGCGCCGACCCAGTACAGGTCGAGTACGCCGATGTTGTTCGTACCGTTGTTAACGCCTGGCTGAGAATTGAATTGGTCTGCCCAGTAATTTGTAAACCACTTTACAATCGAGTCGGGTTCGTCGTTATCGTTGCCATAGAAGGGTACTTCGTTAAGAATGCGCTGGCGGAGCAGCTCATGGCCCTGCCAGTTGGCCTGCAATGCGTCATAAAGCTCCCGTGTCGATATGGTTTTATCGTCAAAACAGAGCTTCTTGATGGTCATCAGGCTGTCGCCCACCGTCGCTGTAGCGCTGAACATGGAGCCCATGCCGTTGTACTTGGCGCCACCCCAGGTGACGTCCTTGCCGGACTCCAGGCAGCCCTCGGTCATCGCAGAAGCAGAAAGGCACGGCCACTCTGCGTTAAAGGTGAAGGCGGCGCGGTGGTAGGCTCTGGCGCCCTGTTCAATGTAGGTCTTGATCTGATGCTCCATCTCCGCTTTTAGCTCCTCAAAGGACTCATACTCATACAGCTTCTTGCAGGGGAACGATCCCTTGGAGCCCATCATCGGGTTGACGTTGCCGTGTATGACGTACTGAAGTACATTGACGAGGCTGGTGCCACCGAAAAATCCGCCGCCGTTGGCCGCCATCGACCACTCCTTGCCACTGATTGCCGGCTCAACACAGCCGAAAACGGCATATCGCCGGGCGTCCTCCAGGGGTACGCCCTTATCCAGCATCGTCTGGATAATCACGTCGTCGTTGTTGAATTGCGGGAATCCGCCCGAACGCTTAGAGCAGGCGATGCCGATCTCCCAGATGCGGTCTGGCGTATGTTTATTGATCCGCAGCGCGAGACTTGGCTCGGCAACACGCAGCCTGTAGTAGGCCAGCAGCATCATCTCGGTGACAAGATTGTAGTCGCCTGTCCCATCCGCCTTTTGACCGCCAATAGTGATAAGGCTGCCTGCCGCGATGTTCTGCATGCCGCCCTGAAGGTCGAACATCGTCTTTCCGTTCTTGTGCGCCTCAATAAGCTGGTCATTATTCGGCTTGGGGAACATAATTATCAGATCTCCGGCGTGCAGAAGGAACGCGTCACACAGCTCCTGCGCCTGTTCATGGGTCAGGCTACCTGTCTTTATGTCGTTTTCCAGAAGCGGCCCGAGAAAGCTGTCGATCAGCCCCGGAGAATCCGCCCAGTGTGTTCCGTCCGCTATGATAAGGTACCAATAGAAGAATATGGTTTGGAATCCTTCCCACAGGTTTCTGGCGGGATGTTCTATAATCCATTCGCAGGAGTCGGCCATTTTAAGGAGCTCGGCGCGGCGTTCGGGCGTCGCTGCCGTAACTGCTTTCATGCGGCACCCCTCAGCGTAACGCTTACTCATCAGGATCATGCCGTCGCAGACCTTGATCAGGCCACGGTAAAACAGCTCGCTGCGGACGTTGTCGGCGGTGGTGTGCTTGACGATTTCCTCCAGCTTTTCCTGTGCGGTTTGACGAACCGCGCCGAATCCAACGGTGACGGCACGCTCATAGTTCGGGTTGAAATGTCCGGGGTAGGTACCGCTCATAAATTTGAGGAACGGGCTGGCATTGGCGAGATCCTCTTCTGACATAAAACCGCGTGACGTGGCGGAAATGTCATTGTTTTCCCAGAAATCAGCCGCTTCGAGCACCCATTTTCGGTCCTCGTCGCTAACCCAGACGCTGCCTGGTACCTGCCACGCGGCGCGGAAGCGTTCGTCGGTATCGCCGAAGCAGCCGCGAATCCAGGCTTGACTGGTCTGCTCGATGTCAAAGTGCACCGTGCGGCAATGGGGACCGGCGTCGCCGAGAAAAATATCGTCGTCATCGATGTTGATTTCCCGCGTCGCGCACCACTGGTAGAGGAACCCGGCCTTTTTCAGTACCGGATACTGTTTCAGGTGGGTCTTGAAGTAATCCGTGAGAATGTGGTTGCGCTCGAAGTTTAAGTGCAGGTCTTTGTTGATGCGCGCTCGTTTCGCCTTGAGCCCTTGAATACGCTCTGTGAGGGGATAGTCGAAGTTTGCCATAAATATGCTCCTCCTCGCGCTTTTTAGGCGCGTTATATTACTAATGCAGCTGGCAGTTTAGCCCAAAGCTCCGAAACATTTCGAGAGCTTGAAGCATAAACGCTTCTTCCGGAGGTTCAACATTGGTCAGCTTATAACGCCATCCCAAACGGTCATACTTCATACGCCCCGTCTTGTGATATGGCAGAAGCTGCACCAGCTTCACCGCCTCGCCGAGCGATACGCAAAATGCTGCAGTCGCTCGCAAATTATCCTCTTTATCGGTCAGTTTCGGTATGACAGGTACACGGATTTGCAACGCCCCTCCGTGTTCAGACAAAAAGCGCGCGTTGCTCAGGATCAGCTCGTTTGGAACGCCGGTGAGCTTATTGTGCATAGCGGTGTCCATATGCTTGATGTCGTATAAAAAAAGATCGATAAAAGGCAGAATCTCCTCAAACTGTTTCGTGGGGGCAAAGCCTGTCGTATCGAGACATATATGTATTCCGCTGTCTTTGAGCCTTTTGGCCAGATTGTATGTGAACTCAAACTGAGCCATCGCCTCTCCGCCGGAAATGGTTATCCCGCCGCCGTTTTGAAAGAATGGGCGGTCCTTAATAACACGGTCGTATACTTCGTCAACAGTGGTATTCCAGCCCGCTGAATAGAGTGCCTTGGTTATACATGCTCCGGTACACTTTAGGCAGCTTGAGCATTTTGCGCGGTCGATTTTCGCTTTTTGTATAATTCCCGACCCGCCCGCTGCCTGTACGGATTCATCTCTTGATAGTGCGCCCTCAGGGCAGGCATCCACGCACGCGTTTTGGCACAGGTCCAAACCTAAGCACTTTACCGGCAGATAACCGAGTTCAAACTCATGTCGCTGCGATTCCGGGCTATGACACCATAGACAGCGTAAAGGGCAGCCTTTGGTAAAGACTGTTGTCCGGATACCCGGCCCATCGTGTACAGCATAGCCTTGGATGTCGTATATATGTCCTGATATATTCTTATATTCCACTGCCGAACCTACCCTTAACAAAATTATCGCCGTCTTGGATAAACTGCCGCGACGATGTAAGCAACAGTAGTTGCCCTTATAATTTATACTATATAAGTATTATAGTTATTTTCCAGTATTTATCAAGGAGTAATCTTTCGACCACCGTGCGGACAAGACTGAAGTGAGCAACGCTCACGGAGCGTGGTTTCGGTGCAATCATACATCATTATTTGCTGTCGGCTACATTCTTCAGCAGACGGATTTTTCTGCCCGGAGCCAGCCCGAACACCGCCACGATTTGTGCCGACCAGTCACAGATTAACGGTTGTAGCCCGGTGTTCATTGTCATATATTCATGCAGCCTTTGTATTTCGCGCAAAGAGGCCAATCAACTAGCCATATTAATGATAAAAGACTGGTGTTCCTGAATTTTGGGTTGTAAATGAATGAATTATATGATTATAATATTTACAAATAATAGTATTTACAAGGGGATAGTGACTATGCTGTTCTGGTCGAGCCCCCTGTAAATGAAGAAAGGTTGCATTGAAATGTCAGAACAAAAAAACATACTTGAACAAAAAAACAAATACAAATGGCGCGATAATCCTCCTAAAGTTACACGTGAGGAGATGGCTGCGGCATTTACATACGCTGCCGATGCGGATAATCTCAAATGCGATTGTTGGAATACTGGATGCCCATACTTCGGCGATTGCCGGAAATGTGTTGTATTTCATATGTGTTTGAAACAGTTCCCGACTTGTCAAAGAGACATGTTGGGGGAGCTGGAGGAATACTATATTGCAAAGACTCGCGAGACATAGTACATATTCCTATTTGCGACACATTACATTAGGCTCTCCTGTAGGATGAGTGGGTAGCAAAACAAAAAACAGCCGATCAAGGATTATTAGTCCTCAATCGGCTGTTAAGCGTTTCTTACCCTACATTCCTTGTTCGTAAAGTGCTTGCCGGTGACAAAATGTCCTCCAGCACCTAAAATTACAATTGACCTACCACTCCGGTTTCCTTGTTCTTCCATCGGGGCTTCAACGGCAGGGGCCAGTTGAACTTAATCGCTCCGGGATTAGGACAGTCAGTGGCGCAGCAGCCGCAGTACCAGCATTCTTCCGCGTGCAGGATGATGGGCGGCGCTCCTTTCTTCGGATTTGGAATAAAAACATCGATCGGACACGTCTCCACACACTTATTACACCCCTTGCAGACAGTCGCCTCAAATGTCACCGGCATACTGGGGGTTTGAATATTGGGAAGCGCAAATACATTCTGCTCAGACACCATTTCTCCTCCATTCACATATTCATTTATTTGGCGTGTATACGCCGGTGTAATCCTTGTTATGTGCCTCGTACTCCTGCTTCATGTCTCCCCAGAAGCGCTGCGGAAGCTCGCAGAGCTGTATCTGGTCATTCTCCAGCTTGAGAGTCAGGTACTTATCCCATTCAGCGGGGTCCATCTCCGGATAATCAATGCGCTTGTGACCCAGCGGCATACTGCTGGCTTTGCGCGCAAGCGCCGCTTGAATGAAGATTTTCGCGTATTCAATCATGCTGAGATCCTCAATCGACCGCATCAGCTTGTGCGGGTCAAGGGCAAACAGCTGCGGAACCGCTTCCGCGTCTATTCTTTCAATCTCTTCGAGTCCCATTTTAAGTAACTGCTCGGTTTTGAACTCGCTTACGAAATACTGCATGGCGCGGGTGAGGCCATTGTGCAGCTCTTTCCATTCGATGCCGCTGGTGCGCTTTGTCGGCGCTAAGATACGGTTCTTTTCCTGTTCGATCTGGTCACGGCTTACCTGGAGGTCGCCGCCGACGTCCTTGACGTAAGCTGCCGCCTTGCGTCCGGCATAACGTCCCGTGGCAGCGCAGTAGCTGTGATCTTCCGGCGAGAACATCTGCGTTCCGGCGGCGTACAGCCCGTCAACCGTCGTTTTCAAATTCCAGTCTACCAACAAACCGCCGCCGTACCCAGCGTCGCGCCACTGCGGCAGGCTTTGACCTTCGATGAATTTGTAGGACAACAGCTGATCGCGGCCGAGGTCAAAGCCGCCTTCTTTCATGGTGTTGACGAGCACTTTGGTGGTGGATTCCTCGCCCAGCATCAAATTCCAGGTAGTGCGCCGCTCGACCTCCGACATTGCCGGGAAGTCGCCGTAAAACGGCAGCTCATATTCCCCGCGTAAAACCGCTTCACGGATCTTTTCCTCGGTTCCTGGAGCCGGAACCATTGCGCCGGCATCCTCCCAGCCTTGTATCGGATAGGGAAGCCTGCGCCCCTTCGCGTCAACGAGCGGGACGTTTTCGTAGCTTGCGTCTCCCGCGCCGGTGTACCATTTATGCTTCAAGCCGGTAGCGATGCCTATGCCCCCGCTTCTTTCCATCATGGTAAGAGTGGCGCCGGCTTTCCACGCCATAACCGTGCCGTCGCCGCTGTCGTTGCGCGAATGCATGTTGGAGTAGCCGCCGTGTTCCATGCTCATTAGCCACATGGAACCTGCGCCCGAGGCCGCGAGAATAACGGACTTCGCGCGGAAAATCAGAAATTCGCCGGTACGGCTGTTCAGGCCGGTGGCCCCTACCACGCGCGCGCCCTGCACGCCGTTTTCGTTCAGCAGGCTGGTTCCCATAACGCGGTCGAATACCTGCACGCCGAGCCGTTTGCATTCCTTTTTGAGAATGGGCTTAAACGTGCTGCCCCAGACGCGGATGACGACATTGTTGCGCTTTTCCGGCGGATTGAAGCCCGGTTCTCCCATGTGGGGATCAGGCAGATAGCTGTGAATGGTTCCATAGCGCGGTGAAATCATGAACTTTGTTTTGTCGTCGCGGCCTTCTGCGCCGACGTACTCGTCTTCGGTGTCCCGGATCTTTCCGCCCATCTGCTCCATTTCAAGGAGCGTGTCAAAATCCTCTCTGCACTGGATCTGAAGTCCTATACCGTTGCAGTACGGATGGTCAGCCATATGAACCGCCCACTCATCCGGATCCACCCGCGAGAGGGGATTGGCCGGCGCGTTGCACCAGTGATCGCAGCCGGGTCCGCCTGAGCCGCTGCGCGAGACGTCGCCCTTTTCAAGCAGCGCGACCCGCACACCCTGCCGCGCGGCGCTGATAGCAGCCCAACAGCCCGCGATACCTCCGCCAATTACCAGAACGTCGGTATCTATCTCCTGCTCCTGTCCGAAACGAATCGGATAAGGCCATGCTGGGGGACGACCCTCATTGATAAGATACTCATGCCATGTCGCCATTGTTCGACCTCCTCAAAAAAATAATCTACTTACTTCTTGCAAATTTTTTATTACATAGGATTCGGGAAGTTTCCCGGCTTTCGCGACATACTCGTGCTAGATCATGACGTTCCGCCTTTCCTCATTTTTCCTTGATCATACCACGAGCAACGCCTTATGGTAACGCTCCGGCAGGCTCAAATTAAGCCATTCCAATTGTGCTTGCAGTATAGTATCAGAACCGTTTGCCCATCGGTAAAAAAACGAGGAGGCGCTGCGCAGGCTAAAAGGTTCCGATGATCGATACTTTTTTTGAAATCGCACAACAATTCGCAACAGAAATTAAACGCGTCGAAAAACGTCACCTTGTAGGTGGAGCTGAATGGACCGTAGGTTATGTTTATAGAACCATTCCAATCTGTACAAACTAATCTCTGAGGTGATAAAAATGTCGAACGAAAAGACACGCAACGCTCAAAGAAAAAGTTCTGAAGGAAAAACACCTCCTGCACGTCGTAAGGCACCACAGGCTGAACAGAAAGCAGAAGAAAAACTGGAGAAGTAGTAATTTATCAACTTCTCTTTGAGGTGATAACTTGGGTAAAAAGAATGCATCAAAAGGTAGCAGTCAATCATCTGCAGGTCAAGCTCCGAAGCAAAAAAGGTCGAAGTCTGATAGCTCAAAAAAAGGCTGAGTATATTTATTTACCTAAGGCAGGCTAAGGCCTGTCAAACTGATGACAAAGTCCCCGAAAGGGGACTTTGCTTTGCTATTCGCTGTACGTTCTTTAGTACCATCATTTTCGTTTTCGAACGCTGGTCAGAACACCATTTATTACCATAATTATACCGAAAATGATGCCAACGCCGCCGCCAAGCTTTTCGATGATACCACCAATTAATATAACAACATACAAACGGATAGAGTGAGATAATAGTATTTGATTCGATGTGAGGACTTCCGTCACTAAATTATGTTCTTCAGTGTGTTCGAATAACAGGAAATCATTGCGCTATGAAGCGGAATGATTTCCTGTTTCCTGGATTTAAGTCAATGTGGTGATAGGCGCCACTTCAAGGAATACCTATTCACTATATAAAAGATCACTGATTCCTGATCCGATAACTTGCAGACAACTGTTTAATGCTAAATAAAAATGTAGAGCAGGTATAAATCACCAGTATTCGCAATAGCTCCAATGTATTATTTAGTAGGGTTATCGCATTAAGTCAGTATGGTCCAAAGTGTGGGTTGATGAAACGGCGGCAAGTAAACAACCATTAATTGTTCTACGAAAAAATTTTCGGCTTAATCTGTAATAAAAGCGTCGAAATATGCTAGTTGAATCAAATTCACCCTGCACGTGGCTTTGGTGTTGAACTTAATACAGAATATTTTAACGTGGATGCTTACCTGACGAGCAATTTTGCTACCTTCACTTTTTTTGTGGCTGCCTATGGCTCCAAATTTAACAACTTCTTTGTCCTTTATTCTGAGCTTTGCTAGTTTATCGCAATATGTCCATTACTGAACAAAGGAAGTGTCATACACGTATTACTTCATTGAAAAAAGGCTATATCTGCACGCCTTCCATTTCCAAACAAAGTATGAGTCTAAACTACATGATAGAATTGCGTTTTGGTTGCTTTATAATCTACCCATGCCAAAAAGTCGAATTGGGTTGTGAGGAAGTTCGATTAGTTCCCGAAAAGTGCTGCAATCTGAGACATTTTCGCAAATTAAACGATACTCGAAAGTTCGAATTTTGCTGATATACCGCCGTTTAAAGAGTTATTTTTGCCGTAATAACAGCAAATCAACATCAACTTGCAGGTGTGATCTTGAAAGGAATTTTCGCCACGGGCACATAGTATCTGGCCATTCTTCTTTTCCTGCTGTCGCTATTGCTTCTGAAATTATCGTATTATGTTGGATTCTTATGAGGGGAGAACGCGGAGATGCGCCTTAGCATGTGGATACTGTTTGACGAGCTTGAACGATTTCACGCAGAGAGCGCGATCCAGGACGGAGCGCTATCCATTGACGGGCTCCGTATCTTTCCAAACGAGGAAGGCGTCTCGCGCGACATCGTGTATATCGGGTGCTGCATCGAGTTTTTCGGGACGGTCGACGATAGTGTGCTTTTAGCGCATGGGCGGGATATCATTCTTGTGAAACATGCGGACTTCACCGATATCCTCAATTGCGTTATCGGCGTGTTTGACAAATACCGCGACTGGGACAGGCGTGTCAGTGCCGCGTGCATTGATCCAAACCCGTTTCAGGCTGTTTTGGACGTGGCTCACGAAATCATAGGATCCCCTATGTTTTTTGGGCAGTACAACATGCGGATTTTCGCGATTACGAGGCAATACACAAGCGAACAGGTGTATGACGAGTGGGATACGGTTAAGAGCCTAAACACAATACCAGTCCGCATGATAGAACGCCTGAAGGCCTACAATATCCCGGCCCAGTATCCCGATGAGATTGACTTTGCCGTCATGCCTGTGAGCGAAACGATGCCCGAGGCTCGGAATTTCCATTATACGATCCGCACAAACTGTTATTTCAACGGTAGGATCTGGGGGCATCTCTACGTCTATTACAAAAAAGACAGAGTTACAAGAAGCGTCACACAGTTCACGCGATATATTACGGATGTGTACGAGAAGCTTCTGCACAGCTCGCAGGAGTGTGACACCGAGCGATATTCACGATTCTCGTTTCTGGCCAACCTGCTTGACGGCGCGGCCATGTCGGACGATAATATCTCAAACCTATACTCCATGCTCAGCTGGAATGAAACGACACCACTCGTCGTCTATAAGATCACGCCGTCTTCGCAAGCATTTGACAAACTGCTGTTCAACTGGATCTGCAAGAGCATCTCCGAACAGTTCCCAAATACAGTCATCTTCCCCTACCAAAACACGATTGTCCTAGTTGCGAGCCGGTTCCACAACGAAATGCCGACGCTGGCATCCACTATCAACCAACTCTTATCGCTCGGCAACTTTCACTGCGGCACGAGCCTACCGTTTTGTGGGCTTGAAAAGCTCGCGTCCTATTATGAACAGGCGGGGTGCGCCACCAAGACGGACGAGGACAGTTCTCAGAAAATTCATTTCTTTGAAGAAGGCGCGTACACATGCTTGGCAAAGGCGTTCCGCGCACATCTGAACTGGCGAGACTGGATTCTCCCGTCTCTTTTCAGGTTGATGGAGACGGATGCGTCTCAGGGCACGGAATATTTCAAGACGCTCTACTGCTTACTATTGCATAAGGGGCATTATGGCAACACTGTGAAGGAACTGTATATACACCGTAACACACTGACCTACCGACTTTCCCGGATTGAGAACCTCTTAGGTGTCGATATCCATGACGAGTGCATCTTCGCCTATCTCAGGTTCTGCTATGAGTTGATGGAGATCGACGGGCTTGATGCCCAGAGGACGTCGTAGCTCGTCTCGAAGAATGACTACTTTTTGAAACAAAAAGTGGCTATATGTCAATAGTTGGGTTAGATTAAGATTAAAAAGTATCCGGCAAGTGGTGCAAACTGCTTGCCGGATTTCTATCCAATTGAGCGGCTTTATTCAAAAAGTTTGCCGCGCCTTTATTCAATAGTGTCGGCGCGTTTGTCTGACAGAACGATATATCGATGTCCCGCAGAAATACGAGCCGCGTCAACACGTTTATTGTGCTTGTTTTACAAGCGTGGGAACACTGGGGATGCGCAAATATGGAAATGTTTTACATTGCGCTCTCCGTAAATATGGTGGATAATGGAAATAATCTAGAGCGGACTCTCATCAAAAGCCAACCGTCGTGCGAGGCTCGCCGAACGTCTGACACTTCAAAAAAGAACTGTGGTACGACGGTGTAAATAAGCAATCCCATGCAAATTAGACCAAACACTGATGTTAAGTGCACAATACGAATGCGTGTAGGGCAGGTGGAAAAATGTTAAGGTACATAGGGAAGCGGCTCTTAATGCTGATACCCGTTCTTCTGGGAATAACCCTGGTTGTGCAGCTGCTGATCGACGTCACCCCGGGAGACCCCGCGAAATTGATGCTTGGCATGAAGGCCACGGAAGAGAGGGTTGCGGCGCTTCGCGAGGAGATGGGGCTCAACGACCCACTCCTGTTGAGGTACGGGCGTTACCTTTGGAACGTTGTTCACGGGGACCTGGGCGTCTCGTTTACGACGAAGCGCCCTGTGATCGACGAGGTGATGCAGCGCTTTCCATATACGCTTCTGCTCGTATCGCTCAGTCTCATTCTTTCAATTCTTCTTGGGATCCCGCTCGGCGTTTACGCTGCGACCCATCAGAACAAGTGGAAGGATAACGCCGCGATGTTCACCGCGTTGTTCTGCGTTTCGATGCCGAGCTTCTGGTTTGCGTTGATATTAATACAGCGATTCGCTGTAAAGCATCAGTGGCTGCCGCTTTCGGGGATCAAAAGCTGGACAGGATGGATTCTGCCCTGTGTCTCTTTGGCGCTCGGCATCACAGCGATTATCGCGCGGCAGACGCGTTCAAACCTGCTAGAGGTGATTCGGCAGGATTACATCACGACCGCGAGGGCAAAAGGGGTTTCCGAGGGTATAGTGCTATACCGTCACGCGCTCAAAAACGCGATGGTACCGGTGATCGTGGTCATCGGCGGCATATTCGGGACATTGCTCGGCGGCGTACTTATTTCCGAGGTCATTTTCTCAATACCCGGTCTCGGACAGTATACAATGGCGGGACTGACGAACCGGGATTATCCGGTTATCCAGAGCAGCGTCCTTATTCTTTCGACACTGTTCGCGATTGTCATATTGCTCGTCGACATTATATTCGCGCTGGTCGACCCGCGGATCCGTTCACAGTATATCAGGAGGAGTAAAAAGAAAATTGAGAGTGAAAAGAGAGGCGGGATAAAGGCTTGAAAAGTAAACATAAAAAATCAGGGCTTTACGACGTCTGGCGTCGGCTACGAAAAAACAAGCTGGCCGTCGTCGCTCTCATTGTTCTTGCCGTTGTTATTCTGATAGCGTTACTCGGTCCTCTCATCGCGCCTTACCCGTACACGCAGCAGGACTCCAAGGCGCCATATGCCGGTTCTAGCGCCGATCATTTGCTCGGCACGGATAAACTGGGCCGCGATGTATTGAGCCGCCTGATCATCGGCGCGCGGCAGTCGCTGGAAATGGGCGTCGTCGCTGTCGCCATCGCGGCTGTCATCGGCATCACGATCGGCGCCGTCGCGGGATATTATGGTGGTTGGACAGATAATCTGTGCATGCGATTTCTTGACATCTATCAAGCGATGCCGATGTTTCTTCTGTGCGTGACGCTTGCGGCAATCCTGGGACCGAGCCTCCAGAACGCGATCATCGCCCTTGGTATCGGTACTGTGCCAGGATACGCGCGGCTGATGCGGGCATCGGTCCTGACGGTTCGGGAAAAGGAATACATCGAGGCGGCCAGAGCGATCGACGTGGGTGACTTCCGCATTATCCTGAAGCATATCATCCCCAACGCGATGGCGCCGCTGATCGTTGAAATAACGATGGGTATCGGCGCCTGCATCCTGGCCGGCTCCGCGCTCAGCTTCATCGGACTCGGCGTCCAGCCGCCGATCCCGGAGTGGGGCACAATGATTTCGGAGGCGCGAAGCGTTATGCGCGAGAATCCGGCGCTTGCGCTGTACCCCGGCGTCTGCGTGATGCTCAGCGTCCTCTCCTTCAATCTGCTGGGAGACGGGCTTAGGGACGCGCTCGACCCGCGTCTGAAAAACTGAGGCAGGTAACGCATATGGATAAAAACTTACTCGAAATACGCGATCTCGCGGTGGAATATCATACCGACGACGCGATGATCTATGCCGTCAACAGTATCAATCTGACAATCAGAAAAGGCGAAACGGTTGGTCTCGTCGGCGAAACGGGCGCAGGTAAAACGACGATTGCGAAAAGCATACTGCGCATACTGCCGACGCCTCCAGCGAAGCTCGTCTCGGGAGAAATATTCTTCGAAGGTGAAGACCTTGTGAAGCTCTCTGAGAGGGATATGCGAAAGATCCGCGGCAATAAAATCGCAATGATTTTCCAGGATCCGATGACGGCCCTCAACCCCATTGAAACGGTCGGTTTCCAGATCGCGGAGACAATCAAACTGCACAACAATGTCTCGACTTCCGAGGCTGAACACCGCGCGTGCGATATGCTCGAGATGGTCGGTATACAAATGGAGAGGTTCGGAGAGTATCCGCATCAGTTTTCCGGCGGTATGAAGCAGCGCGTCATCATCGCCATGGCGCTGGCCTGCAATCCGAAGCTGCTTCTGGCCGATGAGCCGACCACGGCGCTGGACGTGACGATCCAAGCGCAGGTACTCGATATGATGCGGTCGCTCAAGAAGCGGCTGGACACGTCGGTGATACTCATCACTCATGACCTGGGGGTTGTCGCGGATTTCTGCGATTCCGTCGCCGTCGTCTACGCCGGAGAGATCGTGGAGCGCGGCACCGTTGAACAGATTTTTGATTTCGCCGCGCATCCGTACACGCTCGGTCTGTTCGGCTCACTGCCGGTACTTGACTCCACCGAGCGGCGGCTCAAACCGATCAAGGGGCTGATGCCCGACCCGACGGACCTGCCAAAAGGCTGCCGGTTTTATGACCGCTGCCCCGATGCCACCGAGAAGTGCGCTGAAGCGCCGCCAGAAGAAGTGGAGATCGCTCTCGGGCATTTTGTCAAGTGCTTTGCGCTTACAGGTATGCGCACGACACGTATGGAGGGGGTCGAGCATCATGATGATGTTTCCTTTTCTTGCCGCTTCGCGGCGTCCGGAGATGATGGACGATCCGCTGCATTGCTCGAGGTCCGCGACCTGAAAAAATACTTCAAAACCCGCGGAGGCGCTCTGTTACACGCCGTGGACGGCATCAATTTCACGCTCGGCGAGGGCAAAACGCTTGGGGTTGTCGGTGAGTCCGGCTGCGGGAAATCGACGCTGGGCCGCACGATCCTGCATCTGCTCGACGCAACATCTGGCCAGGTGCTGTTTGAAGGGAGGGACATCACGAGTCCAAAAAGAAGCCAGCTGCATCGCATGCGCCAAAAGATGCAGATCATTTTCCAGGACCCGTTTTCGTCCCTTGACCCGCGCATGTCGGTGAGTGAGGCGATCATGGAGCCCCTTGCTCTGCACAGCGGCATGTCCAAGGCCGATATGCTCGCAGAAACGCGGCGGCTGATGGATACGGTCGGCATTGCCACCAGGTTTGAAAATTCGTACCCCCACGAGCTTGACGGCGGACGGCGCCAGCGGATCGGCATCGCCCGCGCGCTTTCGCTGAAGCCGAAGTTCATCGTCTGCGACGAACCCGTATCCGCGCTGGACGTTTCCATCCAGGCGCAAATCATCAATCTTTTGCTCGATCTGCAGGAGGAACGCGGCTTGGCGTATATGTTCGTCACGCACGACCTCTCCGTCGTCAAGTACATATCGGACGAAATCATGGTGATGTACCTGGGACAAATGGTTGAAAAAGCGCCCGCGAACGAGTTGTTCCGCAACACGCGTCATCCGTACACCAAGGCGCTGCTGTCGTCCATACCCGTTCCCAGCATCCATAACAAATACGAACGCATCCTGCTTCGCGGTGAATTGACGTCGCCGATCAATCCGAAGCCCAGCTGCCGGTTCATGACGCGGTGTCCGTACGCGGAAGAGGAATGCACACGGATGCAAACGCTTGAGGAATGCTCACCCGGGCATTTTGTCGCGTGCTGCAGATATCAAGCGGTTAAAAGCATTGAGGAACAAGAAAGCAGAATCAAATAAAGTATGGAGGAATCATAATGATGAAGAACGCAAAGAAACTGCTCGCGCTCTTACTTGCCTGCATTCTCATTGCAACCCTCGCGTCATGCGCAAACGGCGGGACATCCGGCGCCAGCGCCTCTGCCAGCATCTCCGCCTCCGCCAGTTCCAGCGCCGCTCCCAGCGCCGCCGCCAGCGCCGCTTCCAGCGCGCCCTCCAGCGCCGCTTCCAGCGCCGCCCCGGCGATCGACCCTAACAGGACGCTCAACGTCGCGGTCTCCCAGGACTCCGGTTCGCTTGATCCTCTTACCCAGACCCTCGGCGGTTTTATGGACGTCATGCGAACCTATATGGAGGTGCTGTTCGACTTTAAGCCCGATGGAACGGTCGACTGGCTGCTCGCCACCGGATACGATACCAGTAGCGAAACCCACCACACGCTTCACCTCCGCCAGGGAGTGACCTTCTCCAACAGTAACCCGTTCACGGCTGAAGACGTCCTGTTTTCAATGAAGATCGCCCATGAACACCCGCAGTGGTTCATGAACGTCGAGACGGTCGATTTGGAAAAGACGAAAGTGATCGACGACTATACAATCGATCTTTGGTTTACGAAGTATGACATCGGGCAATTTCCCGCGCTCATGCTGATGTATATCTTCGACGCCGAGTCCTATGATGCCGCGGCAATGGCGACAAAGCCGGTGGGGACCGGTCCATATATGGTGACCGAGTATGTTGCCAACAGCCACCTTGTCGTTGAGGCACGCAAAGGTTACTGGGGACCCGAGCCTGGCATAAAGAAAATACAGTTTAATGTCATGAATGAGGAAGCCCAGAGAGTCAATGCGGTCACGATTGGCGACGTCGACTCTGCGAGCATACCGCTCAAGGACGTTGAATATGTCGCGTCACTTGGAAACTACAACGTGATGAAAGTCTCGGCAGCGGCAGCCTCCGTCGCGTACTTTAATGTAACCGAAGGCACTCTGCTCGGGTCGCTGGATGCTCGTGAAGCCGTCATGCATGCGATCGACCGTCAGTCCATTATCAACATGGCTTACAGCGGGCAGAGCGCCGCGCCCAGGTGGCCGGTCTCGGAAGCCTGTCCGGACTTTGAGGAACGTTTCACGAATTTGGATGAATCTTATTCCGTCGGATACGACCCCGTCATGGCAAAAGAGCTTGCCGAGAAGGAAGGGCTCGTCGGTAAAACGCTCCGTATCATGACAAACGGAAGCGAACAGTTTATCACAATGGCGGAGATCATACAGAACAACCTTGAGGCGATCGGTGTTCATTCGCAGATTGTAAATTATGACCAGGCGACATATTGGGGCATGATGATGGACCAAAGCAATTACGAAATCGCGCTCTACCTCATCGCAAGCCCGAAAAGATATGGGCTCGATATGCTGGTCGCGTATCCGCAGTTCTTCAATCTTGGGTGGAACGATACCGATCGAAACGCCTATCTGGAGCTCGGTGTGAAGGGGCTCGGTACCCCCGATCCCGAAGCGCGCCGCGAGATCTTGAATGAGCTTGTTAAGCAGTTCATGGAAGTCCAGCTGTGGTACCCGCTGGCGGAAAATGCCGGCTCGGTTGCACACTCAAAGCATATCGCTGGAATCGAATATTACGCTGACGGCGGCGTCCGTTACTATAAATGGACGTGGGCCTCGTAGAGGTGAGTAGAAAATTTACATAAAAAGGGGAATTCAAGATGCAGGAAAAGTTTGAAAAACTGTTTTACACTTTCAAGCCGGAGGATGGCTATGAAGGGTGCCTAACACCACAGACCTTTTTCCGTGGTTCTGACGACATGCCCGGTGCTGTGATGAACTGCGGATACCAGGTAATTACTGAACCTGTTCTCGTGAAAGATACACCGCATTTCCACAGTGATGCTGATGAGTATCTCGCAATCTTTGGCGGACAGCTTCCTGACGTGTTTGTCTCATGGGACGCTGAAGTTCACTTCTATATGGGCCCTTCTCTTGATACAATGGAAAAAATCGTTGTAACTGAGCCGACCGTCATCAAGGTTCCCAGGGGTTGGTATCATTGCCCGCTGAATTTTGCTCGCGTTGATAAGACCATATTTTTCCAAATTGTCATCCTTGGTCAGCACATGGATTATGTTAAGTGTGTTTCGGAGAACGGCGAAAAAAAGAGAATGCTCTTTAGCGAAGGCGATCCCACTGAGCAGAAGTACACTGTTGCTGAATGGAATATTGTCAACGAAGATGGCGTTAATTCTTACACAGATAAAGGTGCTTATGACTGCTTAAAGGCGCCCACCGGGGACGATTGCATCAGATATCCAGGTACTTTAACAAAGCCTTACTCTGATGCGGCTGTTCTTAAGGCTGTAAAGCCTGCACTCTCTCCAGATGTTTCAAAGTGCGTTCTCGCTATGCCGAGAGAGATTACCGGCTGGGGAGACTGGTGTCCGTGCCCGCAGACATATTTACGCGGCACGATATACATGGAAGATGCGACATACGATGTTGGCTACCAGCTCTACGCAAATGCTGCAGACGCAGAGGTCACACACTTTCACTCCAGCGGAGAAGAGTACTTGTACTTCATGGGCCCCAACCCGAATAACTTCCTCGACTTCGATGCTGAGATCGAAATGCTCATTGGTGATGATCCTGAGCACATGGAGAGCAAGATCTTCACAAGCGCGACAGTCGTTCGTATTCCGCCCAACGTATGGCACGCCCCGATCAAGTTCCGTAAGATGAAGAAGCCTGTTCTGTTCCAGGCAGCTTATTTGGCTGGCGTATGGGGCGTCATCTACAGGGGTCCTGACAGACCTGATGATGAGGTTGGAAAGAAACCTCATGCGAGAAAAGAAACATATGAGTACATGGGTAACGATACTCGTAATTGCATATACAATTCCAAAAAACGCTGCAACATCTGCGGTAAGTGCTTCAGTAAGCCTGAAGAATATCTGAGCGAGGAAGAGCGTCGGGTATAAATCATAGTCAGTATATGAGGTGAAACCGGTTCGAATGGGTTCCTGTTTCACCTCTGACTATAATATCTTTATTATGATATCAGAAAGGCAGGTACTGTTAATGCCATACATCAGATTAAGTATCACAAAGAAGCTTGAACCGGAAATGGAGCAGAAGCTGGTAAACGGATTAGGCGAGGCCTTGAGCAAAATTCCGGGGAAAGATCCGTGCTGGACTATGGTTGAGGTTAACGATGGCCTGAAGATGTATTTTGGCGGTGAAAAGCAAGTGGATATGGTTTTTGCCGATGTGAAGTATGTTTCTAGATTCGAATACCACAAAAAGAGAGCGTTCACGATTGCTGCGTTTGATGCCATACACGAGATACTGGGTACCAGTAAAGACTATATTTGCCTTACGATAACCGAGTTTACTAACTGGGGCGCTGTTGGTGACTTCAGGGACGAATACTACGCAGATTGAGTATCGGTAATTTCTGTTCATGTTGCAATTTCGTATTTGCTTTTTAGGAGTATTAGAACGATATGATGATGATTGAGCGCATTATGCAGGCACTAAGTGAAAAAACATATAAAGAATTGTCGGAATGCTTTTCAAAAGACGCTGTCTATTTGGATTATTGTCCTGCCCTCGAAGGTAAAGAATGCTACTACATATATGGCCGTGAAGCGATTGAGATGTATTTTCGCAATCGATTTGTTCATGGCCATTTCGAGGTGGCTTCTGTCAAAATTGAAAGCGAGCGCAAGGCAACCTATTTTGGTTTCTATGATGCACCTTTCATATATGCTGCTGCCGAAATAGATAAAATAGATGAAAACGGGCTTGTTGTTAAGTTTGTAGCAAGACCGGCATAATTTCGAGGGGGAAATATTTATGATCTATGTTATAACTGGCGGCTCAAAAGGAATGGGTGCGGCAACTGCGTCAGTATTGAAGACGCAGAGATATGAAGTACTCAACATCGATTATGATCGAGGAGATATTTGTGCGGATCTTGGTACCGCAGAAGGGCGTAAAACAATAATTGATGAAATACATAACAGATATCCGGATGGAATTGACGGACTGATATCTAATGCAGGTATCGCAGGGGTTAAAGGGGAAAAACCTTCCTATGTACTGAGTGTAAACTATTTTGGTGCTGTGGCAATCATGGAAGGATTGTATGATTTGGTCGAAAAAAAGCAGGGAAACATCGTTCAAACAGTGTCTTATTCGATTGGATTTACAGAACGCTCCAAGTACTTTGTCGATAATTTGCTGCTGCAATGTGGTGATGAAAAGAGAATTGGGGATTTTGTAGACAGTGTTGCCGACAAACCGGGGTTCCCTGGCGTGTATGTTTCCTCAAAAATGGGCCTGGTTCGTTGGGTTCGCAGAAAAGCCCCATCTTGGGCAGCACGTGGCGTAGCATTAAATGCTGTAGCACCCGGGGGAGTGGATACTACCATTATTCCAGGCATGAAAGATAACAAAGAGGTATTTAACTTACAGACAATGGCTATAGCTACGCCAACTGTGTATTATGCCGAGGATTTAATGCGGCCAGTGGATGTTGCCGGAACCCTTGCTTTTATGGCAACCAATGCGGCTAAAGGAAATGTTGGCAACATCATCTATTGTGATGGTGGAACGACAGCTCTTTTTAATAACACAAAGTATTAATTAATACTGGAAATTCGCTAATTCGTAAGGAGGTAAAAATGATAGGGAAAGTCATAAAGGCGTTGACGGAGAAAGACTACGAAACACTCGCAAAGTGTTTTTCAGAGAACTGCACGTTTTTTGATTACTGCCCATCGCTCAACGATATGCCAAATAGCTTTATTTACGGTAATGCCTGCATGGAAATGTTTTTCAAGCTGAAGTTCATGTCCGGAGAGCTTGAGGTGGCCGAAGCATTAATTGAAAACGAAAATCGCGCTACATTTTTTGAGGCATATAACGGGCCCTACATCTATGCAGGTTTGAACATCGAGGAATACGACAGTTCCGGACTCATAAGAAAGGCTGTCGTACATCCGGCTTGATTGGGGAAGGAGAATTGCAATGGGTATATACGCAGTTACCGGAGGTACAAAAGGTATTGGCGAAAAAACGGTTGAAATTCTTCGCGCTCACGGCCACGAGGTCGTAAACATCGATATAGATGGCGGAGACATAAATGCCGACCTGGGAAATGCCGAAGGCCGGGAGTTCGTTATCTCGCAATTGCATAAGCGATGCCCCGACGGACTAGACGGCTTTATCTGCAACCACGGGATAGGCGCGCTTCCAAAATTCAAGCTTTCATACATTCTTTCTGTCAACTATTTCGGCGCTGTGGCGGTCATGGAGGGGCTCTACGATCTGCTGAAAATGAAAAAAGGCAATTGCGTCGTCACTGTTTCCGGCGCGATTGTTTACGCGACACGCGGAAGATACTACGTTGACGGACTTCTTAACAATTGCGGCGACGAGGCTCGGATTAGCAGGCTCGTTGACAACTTCCGCCTGCGCGAAAACGAGACTGTTCAATTACCGCTCGTGATGTACCAATCATCAAAAATCGCACTCGCCCGCAGGATCCGCCGCGTCTCGGCCTCTTGGGCCGCCCACGGTGTCAGCATTAACGCGGTCGCGCCCGGGGGGGTCGCCACAACGTTCATGCAAGGTTTTATACCGCCTGACGCGGATACTTTCTACTATCCTATGCCGGCGCTCTTCGGCCAGAACAGGGCGATGGATCCAACCGACGTCGCGCAAGCGCTGGCTTTTCTCGTTATGCCCGAGGCAAAAGGAATAAATGGCGTCGTTTTATTTTGTGACGCGGGCGCCTCCGCTGTTTTTGATACCGAAAGATATATCTGATGCCAAAAAAGCCAGAGAGAGGTGCCGACATGGAGAAAACAGACATGAATTCGATTCTTTTTAAAATGATGTACCCGAACAACGAGATCATAAATGACGCCCACGGGAAACCTTCGGTTATGGTTTATATCCCGAAATTCACCATGAAGCAGATGATTGCCGGGGGCAGCGACAGGGTTCACCCCGCTTTTGTGATAAACGGCGCCCTACGGGACGGTTTCTATATCTCCAAATACCAGAATACCGACATAGACGGCAGGGGCTATTCCCTTCCCGGCGAAATATCCTGCAACAGCGTTGGGATCGAGCAGTCTCTCGGCCATTGCGACAACAAGGGACTGGGCTGGCATCTGACGACGATCCAGGAATGGGGCGCCGTCGCCCTTTGGTGCAAGAGGAACGGGCATCTGCCATACGGCAATAACGACCATGGCAAGGATAAAAGAGAGAACATGAACCGGGCGATCAGCGTATCGAACGTCGAGAGCGGCCTTGACAGAGTGCTGACAGGCAGCGGCCCGCTCTCCTGGAGCCACGATAATACGGCTGCCGGCATTTGGGATCTCAACGGGAACCTGTCCGAGTGGGTCGGCGGCTTCAGGACCGTCTACGGCGAGCTGCAGGTCCTTCCGGACAACGACGGCGCGGATATCAGAATTTCCCAGGGGCCGGCCTCAGCATCATGGCACGCCATCGACGCCGCCACTGGAGCACTTATCGTCCCTGACGGCAAAGGAACGACGAGAGGCTCCGTCAAGTGTGATTATATCAGCGATTTCTTTGACGGACGCTGGCGTTTTTCGACCGGAATCAAAAACCAGGCCGATCAGATCCGCCGTTGCTGTGACATCTCACTCATTACTTGCGACGAAACGATCGGGCCGGCCGCACGGGAACTGCTCTGCGCCCTTGCCCTCGTCGGCGACGACCCGTATTACGATTATCATCAATATGCGTATATGAACAACGGCGATCCCGAGTGCTTCATGTACCGGGGAGGTTATTGGGGAAGCGGCTCGTCTGCCGGTGTTTTCTGCTGGTCCTGTAGTGCGGGGCGAAGCCATATCTACGAGGGACTTGGGTTCAGGGCTTCATATATACCAATTGACTCAGCATCCAAATTTTAGAGGAGCTGTTTCGGCGCGTCTCCATAATTTTGTACCAAAATAACCTTGACTGGAGAGATAATAATGCAGGAAAAGTATGAAAAGCTATTTTATGAGTTTGTGCCCCAGGAAACGCACTGGGGCGACTGGTGTCATTCGCCGCAAGCCTATTTCCGCGGCGAAAAGGATATGCCCGGCGCCGCGATGAACGTCGGCTTCCAGGTGTTCAAGGCCCCGGTTCTTGTGGAGCGCGAGCCGCACTTCCACAGAGAGGATGAGTATCTCGTATTTCTCGGCGCGAAGCTGCCCGATGTGTTTTCGTCGTGGGACGCGGAAGTGCATTTCTATCTTGGAAAGACGCTGGAGACCATGGAAAAGATCGTCATCACGGAGCCGACGATTATTAAGATCCCGAAAAGCTGGTGGCACAGCCCGCTGAACTTTGTGCGTATCGATAAGCCTTTGCTGTTCCAGGCCGTTGTGCTTTCGGGCAAGTCGGGTCTCATTAAGTATGTCGAACGGAAGGACGGCGAGCGGCAGTATCTCTACATGGGCGACGAAACGAGCATTTGCGTCCTCAATTCCCATAAAAACTGCAGTTACTGCGGTTATTGCTTCTCGCACCCCGACGAGCGGACGGACCTGCCGTATTCATATGTGAAATGGACAGTTATCAACGAGGACGGCGTTCTATCCTATACGGACACCGGCGCATACGACCCCTCAAAGGCACCGATGGGCCCCGACTGCGTCAGGATGCCAGGGTATACGACAAAACCATATTCGGACGCTACGAAACTGAAAGCCGAAAAGCCTCCGATCACGCCCGAGCTCGCCAAGTGTGTGCTCGCCATGCCGAAAGAAGAGACGCACTGGGGTGCCTGGTGCCCATCGCCTCAGGCTTACTTCCGCGGCGAGATTTATATGGAGGATGCAACATACCACATCAACTGGCAGGTTTTCACGGCACCGAACAACATGGAAAACCCTCATATCCATCAGGGCGCTGAGGAGTATATTTACTTCATGGGCGCCGACCCGATGAACATTTTCGATTTCGACTGCGAGATTGAGATGTTCTTTGGAGATGACCCCGATCATATGGAGAGCAGGATAATCACAAAACCGACGGTTGTACGTATCCCGGCAAACGTCTGGCACTGCCCGATTCTGTTCCGCAACATGAATAAGCCGATCCTGTTCCATGTGGGATTTTTGTCCGGCACGTGGGGAACGATCAATCTCGTACCGGACGATAATAAACCGGAAATCGCTTCGGAAGAGCTTGACAAAAGGCCGTTTGCAAGGTCGCGAACATACACCTATATGGGTGATAACGTGCGTTTCTGCAAATTCAACGAAAAGAAGCGCTGCATCATTTGCGGTGCGTGCTTCCCAAAACCCGAAGATTACCTGCAAGGATAAATGCACCGCCATAATCGTTTATCAGCGCCGCATGACTATATGTTTGCCGATCAGGATGGCGAGATCGTTGTACAAAACATGTCACTCGCGGCAACCGCATTGGGGTTCGGCTCCTGATACATAGTTTCCTCGACTCGTTTTTTCGAACATGAAACGGGATCCGGAATTAAGAAGCAAATCGCTATTCTGGAAGGATGTCCAACTATCGCTTGCTTGATTTTGACTTCGGGTTATGAGGTATCATATTTAATTAGTATGAACTGAGATAATCTCTAATATTCTTTGATAATTCAAGGTTTTTGGGGTAGGGGTTTGACGCTACCTCTGACGATTTATAGCGGCTTTTTACTGCAATAAACATCAGATAAACATCAGCTTGTAGGTGGGAATTTGACCCAAAAAGAAAACGCCTGTAGAAAGAATTGTTGTTCTTCCTACAGGCGTTGTTCGGTAAGGCTTTAAACGACATTCCTACTCCGACTATTCGTAGCCGGTGTTAGAATATCTTGAAGTACATCGGCAGCCATCTCATCAGCTGTTTTAATCGCATGGCTGTAAATATTCGCTGTTGTAGAGGTTTGCGCGTGGCCGGCCCGATATGACACTGTTCTCAAAGGAACACCGGCTGCTATTTGCAGTGTAATATTCGTATGCCTCAGGGAATGAATTGATATTGCAGGCAAATCGGTTTTTGAGATTAAGTGGCTGAAATACTGCGTTACACTGTCGGGATGTAAAGGGGAGCCGTCAGACTTTGTAAAAATGCGGTCGTAATCCTCCCATTGATCGCCCATCTTGAAACGCTGTTCAAGCTGCCACTTTCTATACTCTTTGAGAATGTCAAAGGCTTGAGAGGGGAGTTTGATTGTTCTGACAGAGGATGCTGTTTTTGTATCCTTTGTGAATATCCCTTTTCCGGGGACGTACTGTGAAGACCGCCGGACGGAAATCATATTATTCTCAAAATCAACATCCTTCCACTCCAGACCGCAGAGCTCACCACGCCTGAACCCACTGTATATAAAAAGCTTTATCATTGTTCGGTGCATCATCGACTCGCCTTCGAGAATTTGGAGCAGTTCGAAGGCTTGTTTTTCATCGAGGAATTTCGCCTCGACTCTGTTAACCTTCGGGGCCTTCACTCGGGTTGCGGGGTTTGAAGGTATTACTTGCCAGTATACCGCTTGAGATAAAATTGTACTGACGAGTCGGTAATGGTGAGCGATAGTCTTATTTGTAATGCCCTGTAATGGTTTCGACGGCTCAAAAGCCTTATCAAATTTGTAGCCGAGCACATCACACACATTTTGTGCGGTGGGCTCGGCTACCGGTATTTTATTGAAGATATTATATATTGTATTGATGTGTTTTCCGGTTTCTTGGGAGAGCCACTCTCTCGTCCAACCGTTTTTTTCGAAATCATCGAAGAAGGCTTGTGTTGCAATAAATGCGATACCCCTTCGATTCGTGTCTCCGCTCAGATTGGAGTTGAGCTCGACGATGTGGTGTGGCTGCAGTTTATCTAGTTTGATGTGGCCGATCTCTGGCAAGATGCGCTTCAGCATTGCTTTGTACCTGGACAGAGTTTTCGGCGCGAGATTTGGCTCCGCATAGTCCCGCATCCAGCGCTCTGAAAAATCGGCAAAGGTGACGCCACCGTCCAGAACCTGACCCGACAGAACTTTTTTCTCAAACATAACTGTATGCTCATTGACAGTCTTTTCGATTTGTTTTTGGGTCATGCCTGGCTCGGGTTTGTACGTCATGGTTTTTCGAATTTGCTTGCCTGTGGAATCGTACCCTGTACTGACCATTATGAAGTACTTTCCGTTTCTTTCGGTGATTGATGCCATAATAATTACCTCCTTCTGGTAGTACAGATGTTACCTCTGAAGTGCTGACATAGCAAGTCAATTAGCTTGGTAAGGCTTGAAATCACAGCGTTTTTCTGAGTGGGTTTTTATAGCCCGGAAGAACGTCTTCGGGACGTGTTCCCTTAAGATACTACCTTCGGGTTATGAGTAATCAGACGGGCTTATGGCGACCTTTGGTTATCTCAAGTTTCCTTTGATTATTAAGGGTTTCTTAAAGGGTGACTTCTTGTAATCGCTAGTGATTTCAGGCGTTATCAGGTATAAACAAACATCAAATAAACATCAGCTTGTAGGTCCCAGCAAATGGACCTTAACAAACTAAAGTGGCGGATTTTAAGGTTTAAATCCGCCACTTTATTTTTACCGTTTTTAGTCAAATAAAACCCGATAGAAAAAATACGTGATATAAAGAATCAGCGACTAACTTTAAACGTCACGTTACATGCTTTGAATGGGCGAGAAAGTAATAATCGATTGTCATTGTTTGATAAGCTGTCTGTTAAATTCGTGACGAATCTTGCAATTGTAGTTAATATAAGTAAACATTTCTCTTCTCAAGACTGTCTTAATAATTCCTGCATTTGTAACAATGGCAACTAAATCATCATGAATTTGCTCATCATACCAAATGTAATAAGTATCATTTTTGTAAGCTTTCTTCAATGAAAAACCGCTACCTAATACCTCAGTTATAGATATCTGTTTGCCGTTTTTTATAGATTCTACAAGACCGGCTACAAGGTTATTTTGGCGACCTGTTCTGGATCCATATCGCATAATACTATGATTTGAAACTAATAGGTTTTTTCTCATTTTATCCCCCTTTGTTTCATTATGATTCTTTCTTTATTTCTTTGAATCTAATTACCGACTCATAAATCCCGATCACATCTTTATATGAATCATAGCACGCTCTTAGTGAATTTAAGTCATAAGACGCTAAAGTTTCAAAGTCTATATATTCAACGAATTCTTCATTCTCGTGGATGATAGCATTTAAACCATAACCGTCAAACAACTCATTATAACTGTCACGGCTATTATCTTCTTTAATGAAAAAGCGCGCGAAGTCGATTTCTAGATTTTCAATCACATCAGGGTCTATAGGTCCATTTATATCTGTGGTAGAAGATTGAGACATAATAAACATCGTTCCGAATTCAGATTGATTATAGTACCTCATTTCATCGTTTTCAGAAATACCAAGTCGACCCTTTACAATATTGGAGTTGTTTAATTTCTCCATTAGAATCCCATAAATCAAAGTTGCATTCCCCAAAGTAATTTCATTCTGGCCATTAAAAACGGTGTAGGGAACTTCCTTCTCAAAGAAATTATAAAGTATTTCTGAAGTATATTCGCTCACTTTCCCTGTTCGACAGTAATTATTAAAACTACCAGCTCTTAGACCGTGTTTTATATTTGGCTTTGTGCTATCTTGTATTGTTATAAATTCAATAATTTCGTCCATGGTGAGAGAAAACGCTTTTGATGCAAGTTTGGCTATGCTTCTAATACCCGAGTAATTTATCTTTGCAATATCCTCATATCCATCAGTTGCGCGGACTCTAAGACTTTTTGTTACCATCGTTTAACCCCCCCTAAATTCATTATGTGATTGCCTGAGATCAAGATATCACGAATGCGCACAAATGTCAATATAAATGCGCATAATTAAAATAATAATTGAAGTAAATGCGCATAATAGAAGTTATGTTAATAAAGATGCGTATAATAGGCATGATTGAATAAAATCGCCAGACACCCTATGCCGTCAAACGTGTCCAACAAACAAAAACATCGCCCGATACATGGTCCATAAAAGAACACACGCATCGGGCGATCGTTGATGAACAGACGTAGGATCTGATGCAAGAAGCTATTGCAAATCGCTGGCGCACTGGAGCGGCAGATAAGAAAAGAGTCACGATTATGTTGGATTGTGTTGATGCCATTGAGTGCGGCGCAGCGATGTCTATTTTCAGGCCAACCTAATTAGCTTATTCTCCACACAACCCGATAAGTTCAGTTTACGCTCTTTTCTGTCCTTTGAAAATTTCACTGTTATAAACATGTCATCTCTATATATTATGGTACCTGTACCGAATTTGTTGTGAATGACCCGGCGATTTGGAATGTAATCCTTTAGATACACGTCAGTCACGGCTTTGGGCTTTAGGATAGGGGGATGTGTTTTCGGTGCGGTTTTCATGATTTGTTTGCCTGCATTTTGAATAGCCTGCGGTTGCGACGCTGCAAGAAGCTGCTTAATAAAAGAAAACTCGTGGGTTAAGTGGCCACCATATTCACTTTTATAGCTGATAAGTTCAACTGTTTTCTTAGCCCTAGTTACACCGACGTAGAAGAGCCGGCGTTCTTCCTCAAGTTGCGCGAGCTCCTCGTCAGTAAGTTTATGTCCCGAAATGGGCGTAGCTATGTTAGGAAACAGGCCGTCAACGACATCAATCAATATGACGTTATCATACTCTAGCCCTTTGCTCGAATGGATTGTCGATAATATAATTCTGCTGTCTTTGTAAATGCCACCCTCTTTTACGATATCCTGAAGCTCGCCGATTCTGTCTATAAACCGCTTAAGGTCACGGTTATTGTGTGCAAGAGTAAGAAGGATGCTGACTCTGGTAGTGTCAATATGGTTTTGTAAGAGATAATTCAGATAGCCAACGTTATAAAACCATATATTGAGAGCTGTGTTGCTTGTTGATGTTGCTATCCTGGAAAAGGATGTTTTCAAGGACTCGACCTTGGGGGTACTCCATGTTTCCAGCATTCCACTTCTCAATAGTACATCTAATACTGGCTTGTCTCTTGGCGCTGACTCCATTAATTCGAGTATAACGATTTTTTTAATGCCGCATCCGAGCTTATAGTATAAGGTTGAAAAGAGCTCCCAATTACACGGGTCTAAGGAGAATCTGATTGCGGACAGAACATCACTAACCACAACATGTGAAAAAAACAAGCCCTCGACCCGGCGACACTGATAGGCAATGTTATTTTTCTCAAGCAAGTCAATGAGTGGAATCGCGCTATCGTTGTTCCTGTAAAGAATTGCAGTATCCCCGTGGTTATCCTGAGCTCGACTTATCACATATGGATGTTGGAATGAGTAATCTGTTAAAACAGAATGTTTTATAGGGCTGCCCAATTCATTATCTGTTCTCATGGACTTGTCATGTCGGCTTTGATTACGTTTGATAAAGCTGCCCGTATGGCTCACGATGGTTTGGGTCGAGCGGTAGTTCGTCTCCATCAGTAGAACTTTCGCGTCTGTGAACGTCTTCTCGAAATCGAGAAGGGCTTGGGGGTACGCAGCCCTGAACCGATAAATGCTCTGATCCTCGTCGCCGACCATGAAGATATTTTTTCGTCTGGTCGCAAGCATTTGAATAATCAAGTGCTGCACCTTGGAAGTGTCCTGAGCTTCATCGACATTGATATACCGGTACTTGTCCTGAAAATACTCCAGGATTTCCTTGTGTTTCTTAAGTATTCCCAACGCGTAGACCAATTGGTCGTCAAAGTCCATTAGCAAGTTCTTCGTCATATGCTCCTTGTATGCACTATAAATAATGAAGGAGTTTACACCGCCCAAGTCCTCCAGATTTTTGATATCGTCATCGACTAGCAGCATGTTTTTGCAATAAGTGATTCGGGTTCGAATGTCCTTGAGATCACTTTCTGTCGGATAGTCTTGGACTATGGTAATATATAGATCCCGCAGTATCCTCATGACATCTGTATCAGATGCAAGCCGGAATGCGACCCGTGTTTCAACTCTTTCGTAATGACTAATTATCTTGACACATAAGGAATTGATTGTACGAAAGTCCAGATTATCCGCATAGGTGTCCCCGAATAACAGCCTAAACCGTTCGCGCATATCGTTTTTTGCGGATACAGTGTACGTCATCGTAAGGATGCTACTAGGATCAATCCCTTGGCAATATAACATATAACCAAGTCGGGCGACAATGACAGTAGTCTTTCCGCTTCCAGGGACAGCAAGAAGAAGCGTCGGTCCGTTTACCTGCTTGACCGCCGCCTCTTGCTGGGCGTTTAGTATAATGTTAAATTTCGATGCGAATTCTTGGTATGTAATCACAGGTTTAATTCAACGCCAATATTTGTAAACTGAGGGTCATTACCTTGAAATAACTTCAATAGTCTTGAGTTAATAGAACCAGTAGTTCTTTGATGTAATGTTGCGATTTCGGTAATTTTCATACCTAACTTCCATTCGTCAATTAGTTGTGAATCTTCTGCATCGGTCCATTTCTCACCTGCAAAGTGTGGTTCGTTAGCTTTGCGTCTTTCACGTCTTAGTAGTGATTTTCTCCCTTCTTCAATAATTATCTGGATATTTTCGTCGTTAACTAAATGATTATTGTCAAGAATCTCACCCGTGTATGGATTGACGCCAGACAGGAGGGAGTTAGCAATATTAATTAGAGAATTCTCGGAATCTCCATATTCTGATAGAGATGAAATATTACTTGAAATGTATTTATCGAGGCTAACACAAAAAGATGAGTTTTCAAAATCTTTAATTTCGATAATCTCATTGTTCTCAATAATAACATAGTTAAGTTGCGCTTTTTCTAGAGCGTTTATTATGGGTTCAACGACAGGACAACCAGTTATGACTGTATTCTCACCTTGGTTTCCTAAACAATATTTTAGCAAATCATGTAGTATTTCTGCGCTTTCATTACGGGCGCTATAATAATACCCTTCTTTTCTTATTACTACATGTCTCGGGAATTTTCGTACCCAATTAAAGTAACTATTATACATATACAACCCCCCCCATAGTTATTACCATTTGATATTGGCTATTATTCTTTCTTTATCATAAAGCAATGCTATGCTCATTGTTCCCATCAAAAACAAATAGATCCGGTGTATTGAAGGTCGCACGCATAATATTATCTGAGCTAGTATGAATTGAAATGTATTTGACATCTTTGTCGAGTAAAGCCTTAAAGAGCAATTACAGTGTTACCAACCTCAAAGGGATCCAAAGCCCTCAGGAAGTATTACCTTTGGATATCCTACGCTTCCTTGTTTCTGGACTTTAAACTCACCTTCGTAAATTAGCGATCCGGTTTCGCTATAGTACTTGCCGTACACTGGATATGAGGGCCCGTAATAACTACCATCAGTTTTCCGACAGTTATATCTGCCTTCAAACTTTAAGTTACCGGAAGGGTAGTAGGCCTTACCTTCAAATAAACCACCATGTTGAAATTGGCCTTCACGGTGTTTGATGCCACTTTTATAGTAGTAGACTCCCCGCCCGTTCGGCTCATGATGGCTAGAGTTGTACTCAGCTGGTGAGTAATAGCCTTCGTACATTAATTCGCCGGTATCAAAGTAGAATTTACCACATGCACGAGAATCATAGTTTTCAATTCCGTATTCAGTCTTCACGTCATTATTGTCGGGCATTTGACACACCTCCTCGATAATAATTTCAAAAGGAACTGCTAACGAGTTAACTCAGAGTCAGTATCTCTTCCAAACTTCTAATTGTTGTTTCAGGATAATTTTCAAAAGGACTATAAGCATTCCACGCATGGTGATATGGATAATAAGGTGAAAAAGGTTCGATGGAGCTTATATCACCAGATACAAGGAAGCAATATTTATTTGTGGGTTCAAGCCCACATTCTTTAAGAAAACTATCAGGCAATTTGTTGGCTTCTTTGTAACTTTTATCAACTAAATCTTTGTCAAGACGAGGGTATATTTGTGTGATAGCTTCGTCTTCCGAACACTCAAGCCAATAACCCTCAACCTTCCACTCAAGTCTGATTATCATGTTTCTCACCTCTGATTTATTTAACAATTCGCTGTCAGAAAGTTTAATGCAAATTTGTACTTCGCAACACGTTGGTAGTCTT
Organism: uncultured Eubacteriales bacterium; assembly: GCA_942492735.1. GTDB lineage: Bacteria > Bacillota > Clostridia > Oscillospirales > Oscillospiraceae > Sporobacter. The sequence continues at coordinate 249,087 of OW818648.1, read as the reverse complement.
TTTCTGTAGGGTTCTGCAAACGGCTAAGATCCATGTTATGCCGCAGGTCGGCTAGTTTAACATCACGCGCTACAATGTTTGCTTTTACGCGGCCCAGATAATCATCATAGTCTTCACCCGAGCGCTTCGTGATGGCTGAGATAGCCTCAATTATAGTGCTTGAGATACCTTGTTTCTCTAGGTCATGCAAGGTTATATCTGTGTCCTCAATAACATCATGGAGCAATGCGACTGCGTATCGCGTCGCATCCGTGAAGTTCTGCGCTACTGCAAGCGGATGATCTATGTATGGTCGCCCAGCCTTGTCAGTCTGTTCTGCGTGGGCTCGAGTTGCAATATCCAATGCTATCGTTATTTGATCCACTCTATCATCCCTCCAGTAAATTATGTAAACATCTTATAAAAATTCTCGTTGGTACTGGAGAATGCAAAATTATGATATCCCCTTTCTATTTCAAATCCATTTAGTTTATGTACCTTCACTTTTTCTTTCTGTTGACATATGGATGACCTTTCGTTTGTTTGTTGATTACAGATTCTGTATGCGCTTAAGACCCCGTTATTATAGATGACCACTTATTTCCATGAACCAGTTCTGATGCGATTATCCATCAAGATAGCATAGATGTATGATGGTGCCTGAAGATGCTGAATCGGTGTTGTATCAGAGAGCGGAACAAAAGATAGGGCTTGATCGAAAGTCTTCTTTGATATGCTTCTATTGGTTGTACTCAGCTTTATACTATTAGCGATTATAATATAGGAGAATTCCTTACCACGCATTTGATGAAATGCTTCACCTTCGCATGCTTTGATCCTGTCCCATACAATTTCAATATTCATTATAACCCTCACAGATGCTATGTTAATAGAATTATTAAGTGCAGTAACGGTATTGTTATTGAAGCCCAAGGTCGGTTATGCTGCATCGGTAATAATGGTCCCAATATGATACATAAAGGTAGTTAGCATCAAGATATCCGAATTTATACCCCGTTATTCCATCAAGTACCGAAGGATCAAAGAAAGGTATCTTAGTGAAGATCGGATTTTCCTCAATTACAGGTGCATCTTTATCCCATCCATCTTTGTCCCTACGCCAGGTTCCGAGGCTTATCGTGCTCGTACCACCCCGCAGGCCGAGGAATTTTAGTTCATGAACAAGCCAATACCAAGCGGTTAACTCGGTCTTCTGAGCGATTGCATTCAGACTCTCAATGTATTCAAATTCATTTGTGATCCATTCATCCAACTTGTTTGATACACTTTGTGTAATAAGGTCAAAAATAATCGTATAGCCTCCCTGGCCACTTGCACATGACATGGATACAACAAGATTGTCACCGATAATTTTGATGAAATCTATACCTTCATAACTTGTTAAGTAATTGATAGAAATATTGAAAAGTATGTCGCGAGATGTTAGCACAACATATTTCCCATTATAAGGTATTGAATACCAGTCTTGATCAATTATAAATTCGAGGCCCTTTTGTTGTTGACTTATAGAATCAGAATTAAGGTATTCATCAACAAGATAATCCCAAGGTTCCGAATCCTCTAGTAACGATAATTCTTCTTCAAAAAGGGCAATATCGCAACTATTTTCAATATTTGGTTCAATATCTGTAATTCTCATTATTTACGCTCCTATATTCTATGTATGCAAATCTATGCGCTAATTCCTCTAGTAAACGCTCTTCATGAATGATCCTTTAACCAAGATATAAAGATTAAAACTGAATATATTATTGCAATGCGAGCCATCCATAACAAATGCACGTAATGGTGTTGCGACAACATTTCTTCTCTTATCATTTTTCTGCCTCAAGTTTTGCCTTCCATATCATATAGGCTTTTTTCATGCAAACACCACATGGCCGATATCCGGCTGTGATGGCAGTCGCTTCATTCGTAAAGAAAACCTATGCCGTATATAAAAGCATCTTAAATAACTTTTAGGCTGCTATTAGTCGATCCTGAACAATTTTCCTCTTTAATATGAATACTAACACATAAAGTGAAATGCTGCCATATATCAACAATGTGAAAATAGAGCAGCAATGATTATTACAAAAAGGATAGCAACAATAGTTGCACAACCGCTATTGGTATTGTTACCGCCACCCCCATCACCGGAACCGCCGCCTTTATAAGCCTTATCAAAGATCATTTTGTTTAACGCATGGTCCTTTGGGCTCCAGCTACCAAAATTACCGAAATCGCCAAAACTCATGCTATGCACCCCACATCAGCAGGCGTTACCTGCAATTTTCGACATAAAAATTTGCATTTACTTTTGCAATCAAAAGTTCCACCAAACTCAACTGATACCATTTTCGCATAGATGCTGTACGATAATACGGTCTATGAAATACAAAAATCCGCCTACTGCAGGAAGTGCCTTGCAGTAGACGGGGTGGTATGCATTCTCTATATTCGGCTCTCGGTCTCGGCGTCATGAGTGGGTTGGGTTATCTTTACGTTAACAGGGAAACTTATATTTTTCCGAGTCAAAAATTAAATAGTGACATTTGGTTGCTATCATTGCTGCTTTTTGAATATATCTTTTTAAATTCCTCCATATTGTTTATAACTTTTTCTAGATTACCAAACCTACACAAACTTACAAATATTGCTGCTGACCTTGCTTGGCAGTTAATTGATTTTTCTTGATTAAACTCTATATCTGTGAATGCATTAAATTCTATTATCTTTTTTGATAAATTTTGATCTCGGCATAGAGACCTTACATATATCCAGTCATAAAACATTGTTTTTGGCTCTCGCTCCCAACGAATGTCATTATAACTAAAATATATCAAATTGCCGGATGTTTTAAGCCGCTCGTCTCTTTTGGCATCTTTGGGATGAATGTTAAGCAAATCTCTGTAGGGGCCCCCTTGCTCAAACACTTTTGATGATTGAAATATGTTCTCAAGCGGATACTCTTTACCGGTACATTCATCAAGAAATTTTAGGTTAAATGCACTTAAGGCTACGCCCGTAGGATCCGTAGATTTTGTTGAAACCTCAAGAACTCTCAAAGATTTATCAATTCTTTTGATGCTTTCATGCATCGAGTTGATTGACTTTTGTTTTTGCGAAACTGCAAATCCATTAAAATATTCAAACTCGATTTCGACCTCTTTATATATTGGGTGCTCAGATGGTTTTGAAAAAAAGCAAATCCTTTTCGCCAAAATCAACACTCCTTTTTCCAAAACATATAATCATTTCTGGGAGCGAATAATTCAGGAGCAATCTTAATATCATATTGACGTAATAAATCTGGTCCATTTTTCTCTAGATACTCATCTATATCACGTTGATTTTGAAAACAGACACGATCAATATACTTTCTATCAATAACATTACTAATCAGTATTTCAGCTTGAGGATCAGTTGTAAGGCAATCACTTATTTGCAAAGAAGTCCTTTGGACTAAATTATTCTCTTTTGTAATAAGAGAATCGCAAAACATATTTTCAAGAGCCTTTGCCGTACATAGATCTTTTGTGCTTGCTATCCGTGGAAGAACCCCCGCAGCATTGGTATGACAAAAATACGCAATATTTGAAGGTGAAAACAACACCGCCCTATTTACAACTATTATTGCCCATCTCGTTCCCGGAAATCTATGCTCTCTAAATGAAAAAAACAACTTATAATTTGGAAATGTAATGGAGCAACTTGTACAATCAAGTTTTGAATCAACCCGCTGATCATCATTGTGAACTGATAGTATTTTCTTTTGCTGTTGCATGCTTACAGGAATTAACCCGTTTTGCAGTATGCTGTGAAGGTTGTCGGTTCGAGTATAATGCACCAGATGCTGAATTTTTCTTCGATCTATTATTTCCCTAATCTTGTCTTCCTGATCCCTTTTTATTCTTGAGATAGTTTCCCTGTTAGGAAAGGGCTCTTCCATCAAAGATCTTAAGTTAAATGCGTCATATTTAGATACGTTATTATGAATAGAATAATTATTTATCTGCGCTTTTTTCTTTTTCTCTTCATTGATAATATTCAATTGCTCTATTTCAAGTTGCTTCTTTTTTTCAAGTTCCCTAATTTGTAGCAATCGTTTGGTCTCTCGCTCTTGCTCAGCTTTTTCAGCCTCAGCAACTTTTAACCGGTTTGCTTCATTACAATAATCTATATACTCTTCCCATAAATCGAATGATTTATTAACATGAGTTTTTTCAAAGAAAAGTACTTTACCAAAATCATTAAAAATAAACTCCAAGACACCGCGAGAACCTGTATCTGCTTTTATTCTATCTTCACACACTTCGACTATTATTACATTTGATAGATATTTATGATATAAAGTTGCCCCGACTGTAAGACGTTCAAGCATTCGATCACCTCATTATCTATTTATTAGAGACATCTGAAAATAATCATTTTCTGCTCGTTAGATATAAAGCCCGACTTGTGACTAACTGTAATTTGGTGTGGGAAGGTGATTCGGAAGTGAACCGACTATAATGAGGCGTTTCTCTTTATCGTAAAGGAAATATATCCTTAAGAGATTTTCTGAGTCGACGCCAACCTTGAGATGTAAATCTAATGGTGTTTCTACTGGCTTGCCCTTATATCCTTTATTATATTTAATCTTGTATTCTGTAGGGAACACCTCAATTGAGGCGCCTGTCGGACATACGTCAAATGGGCGTCCATATTTTAGACCGCAGAGCGTGTCTCGTACGGTTTCATTTATCAGCCCATTATGAGCATTCCAATATTCTGTAGCAAGATACTCAAGAGCATCACATAGAAGATTTAAGTCCACCTGCTCGGGTTGGAGCTTGTACATAATTTTTTCTGCTTTTTCATGGAACTCAAGTTTTCCATCAAACCATTGTTTAACCCATTGGCAGACATCGCCGGGTAAACGAGGACGGTCACGTAAAATATGTCTTCGTTGGATTTCATCATTAAGTCTCATTGAAAGGTTCTTGTTTTCTGTTTTCATAGATATCAAGTCTTCGTTTAGCTTACGAAGTTTGTTTTCTAAATCGTCTTTTTCTTTTTGCGTGTTTTCAATAATTTTGCTAGCGGCACTACTTGCTTTGTTCAGCTCTAAGCGGTGTTTTTCTGCTGTCGCTTCTTGTTCTTTACTATAATAATTAGCAATCTCTTCTTTTGTCTTTAAAGTTTTTAATAGATTCTTTTTTTCAAGGTCTTTGGCATCCGGTATAAATACGCATCTCTTGAATACGCGTTCGAGATCCTTATCCCGGGGATAATTCTGTACAAAAGAATCAAGCCTTTCGATGAAGCCTTGCCGCATTACCTCCTCGTACTTATAGATTGTAAGCTTCCCACCGAGCATTTCCGGCTCGCAGATCAGGACGCCCCCATTTGGAAGCACTTGGCCGGTTAACTTGATAAAATCCTCGCGTAGAAATGCGTTTAAAACAAAGAATTGGGCGTAACTCATACGATATCGCGTCAGATTTGATAAATCGAGCGGGAGGTATGGATCAAGCTTTGGCTTAGCTTGCTGATTTGATAGTTTAGATCCGATATCACATGCTCCACCTCTGCCCATACTCGCAATAAACTGCTCTTTAAGAGCTAACGGGTCTGGAAGCGAAATAACGGTTGAAGGATCAAATTCTGAAAATACGATAACTGGAAGCGACCTATCGGAATCAACAATCCATTTTTTATATTTCTTAATAACGGATAGATCATTAAGAGATATAGGTGTGTCTAACATAGGGAAAGTTTGACGCAGCCCAACAAGTTTATTTCGCGCCAAGTTTTTTATAAAGGCAAGCCGAAATACTTCGCAATCTTGCTTACTGCCTTCCGGTTCGGAAATAATAGTTTGAAAACCGCATTTGACCCCGTCAGATACAATATGGTAAGAAATGTTGGTTTCAATGAGCCTACCTGGCACCGGCGCGCGAGCCTGATCCTTTTCACCCGGCCTTGTTCCTATATCTGGCTCTGTAAGCTGAAGAGTCCATATGCTTTCGTCCCGTAGCCATATTACTTCCAGCTTATAACCCCTATTTAAATAGAATGAGCTGAAGTGTGTTAATTGCACGTTTTTGTATTGCGACGTATCTGGCATATCTAGTTCAGATGGGAGATCAAATGCTCGAAAACGCTGCCGTAACCATTTCATTGTCTCTAAAATACATATTGTGAGTACTGTATGGGCCGGTACCTCTTTACCACCAGCAATCGCATAAAGCTGATATGTAGGGTAACTCTCATTACGAAGAAGCAATAATGGTTCATAGTTTGGTACGTAATCATTATGAAGTTCCACGTATTTGAACCTCCAAACATCTTTAAAGTAGCATGATTAACAAATATTTAATATATATAGCTTTTCTAAAGCTCTTGTGAATGCAATATATTCTTCGTTTTTCGTCATATTTTGTGGATCAACAAATACAATATCAAATTCTAGTCCTTTTGATTCACTGACGCTGCCAAAATGGACGGTTGAGGCGATGTAAGATGGCTTATTACCATTAGATATATAGGCAAATCTCTGATCGCTATTAGCGTTAAATTCAAGTGCAATAATGTCAGATACCTCATTAGTGCTAACATATTTTACAGCTGGTCCGTGAATGCCAATTGCAAAAGTATTAAGGTTGAATCTTTTGTTAGTAAAATCCGTAATTTCAACGGAATTTCTATAATTTTCATTGAGAGTATATTTCGCCCCGTTTAAATGTTTACATAGATCATCCCAGTTTTTAATTCCTCTATTAGGATAAATACACTGATTTGTATCACCGAAAACATTTAAAATACAGCTATCACTATTTATTAATCTTATAAGTTTGTATTCGTTAATTGAATAATCTTGCCCTTCATCTATAAACAGCATTTGGTCATTTGTCTCGATTTTACCACAATGAAAATAGTATAAAAGAAGTAAAATAATCAGTTCGTGTTTACCGTAAACATGGAATTCAGAACTTATATTAAACTTTTCTCGGTACAAATCTCTAATTTTTTTAAAATAATCAATAACAATCTGGCCACGGCTACTAAACCTTTCGGCAGCGGCTCTAATTATATTGATATCATTTTTACTTAGTAATTTAGACTGCTTCTGCACGATACTTTCATAAATTTTCTTAGTTTCAGCTTCCCTAGTAGATTTTTGAATACGCATAAATTTATCAAGATTAATAATACGTTCTATAAGAAAATCAATTGCATCAAAAATATTCGTAATACTAGTACGCTGTCTGGTTTCTTTAAGATTGATGATATATCTTAGGTTATTTTCAATATCGTTTAACAAAACTTTGAATTGATTCTGATCATCCAGCATAAACAGTTTAAAATTATTGCCGATATTATTGACCAACTTTGCAATGTTATTATCAAGGATTAAGTCGTATGTTAGGGTTAATTTTTTTAGGTAATGGCCAGTGATATCTTCTTCATTAAGTAATATATCTTGGGGGAGGCCTAAAAGGCTATAAAGAGTTGATAGATTCTGCTGATTTATATTTGATAGCATATTGACATAATGCTCGGGAGCCGCACCAAGTGAAAAATCTTGTGTATAGTTATTTACATAATTATACACTGACTGTGTAATCTGATTAAAACGAAGTTGATAGTTTGAATCTATACTACTTTTTTCTTTTTTTAGTGTTTCAATTTCAGCTTTTACATTGTTCATTTTTGTTGAGCATTCAAGTCTTTTTTGAAACTGGAAGATTCGAAGGTTCTTCATTGCGCTAGTTAGATCATTCAAAATATTCAGTTTGTTGTCGATCTCATGGTTAAGAATATTATTCTGCTTTTCAGCTTCTTCTGTCAGAATAGTAAATTCTCTTTGCAAAAATTTTAAGTGTTCAATTGTCTCGGCCAAAGCCTCTGACCTTTTAAAGAGACCGAATACTTGTAAATACTCATTTCGCATAGACAATGTGGCGTTTTTTATAGGTGTAAGTATATCAGTTAAGGCAATAAGTAAATCCGAAAATGTTTGTATTGTCTTTACTATTTCATTTTCATACTGTAACTTTACCTCTAAATTCTTTATTTCGTCCTTGATTTTCTTGTCTGCCGCAGGCAAATCGAAAATACATATGTTAAGGAGTTCGTCCAGATTCTGTTTTGAAGATTTTTTTATTTGAGGAAGTATTATATTCATTTTTTCACATAATGAGGAAATGTGTATCATATTGATTTCTTTATAAAGTGAGTTAATTAGGCTATCATAATGATCCTTGATTTCATATATTAATGAGCTTTCGTAATACCTATCTACAACCTGGGCATCAATATTTAAAGCATCGGAAATTTTATCGTGATTGAAATACATGAGAGCCAGTTTGTTAATCTCAACTTCTTTTTCATTTATTTTAACGCCCGCCGTATCCTTGATGACATTTAATGAGTAACTTTTCTGGTATTTCTTGACTAGTGAAAAATAGTAACTGAAAATTGTGATTCGATCAATTTCTTCAAGATCAAGTGATATTGCAAGGTCTTTGATAAATACTGAGAAGTTTTTGTTGGGAGTTATTATTCGAACTGCTTTGAGATTTGGCAAAAGTGCATTAAACATCAAATATGATAAACGATGCAAGAGAATCATTGTTTTACCAGACCCTGCACATCCCTGGACAACAAGGTTTTTCTTATGGTTTTCTCTAATTATTTTATTTTGGCTAGATTGAATGGTCTTAATAATATCAGTAATTTTATGATTAGCACGGTTTTTTATTAAAACCTCAATCAGAAACGAATCGGATGTTCCTTCAGCAAAAAACTCATTACCACTTATGTAGATGTTGTTATATTTCAATGGATGTAATGACGTAAAATTTCTTTTTAACATCAATTGATGTTCATAAATGTTGTTCGGGCTATCTAGTAAACTCGGGTTTATTACGTCAACATAACAATCACTAACTAAACTCGTTTGTTCATTATCGTAATATAGCGATGCAATTGGTGCACGCCAATTAACAATGTGCGCGCCGATTGCACACTGTGTCGGTTGCTCTTTTGTAATATAAACACGATCATAATAATGATTATTGAGATAGTGCTCATAGTGTTTCCTGTAAAAATGTGTATCTAGATCGATCCGTCCGAAATACTCGTGTTGACTTTGATCACGAAATGCTATTTCCTGCTTCTCTGCTTCTTTGATTATATAGTAACTCTGTATAATTTGGCTCTTAAGCTTTTCGTCCATTACTGGACCAGTAGGTGCATCTTTTTGAATCCTCTCGTTTTCGCCTTCGTGTTTTGATTTAAAGTGATTCAAAATTTCCTCTTTATTTGTATATCGAGGTTCTTTTATAGATAATTTCTTGTGATTTTCAAAATCATTGCAGTTAAAAAAGAGCTTTATTCCAATATCAGATAAAAGAAATGTGACGTCGTTTTTCTTTTCCTCATATTCAACTCTTTTGCTGTCTGGATAACTAATAGTTATGTTAGTAATTTTTACTCCGAATATTTTACTATCATTCACTGAATTAACAATAACTTTGTGGCCGGAAGAGTCGAATAGTATATCTTTGGTTTTAATCATAATTAATACCACACATTAATAAATTGATTCAAAATAATACTTGCAGTGAGATGTTTTCGTTTAAGGTCTCTTTAACGCACTTATGTTAACTATTTCCCAAATACCTATTTGCGTCATTAACATTTGTCAAATAAAGCAGATTATACTTTTCTGCCCATTCAAGAGTTTCTTGCCATCGTTCTCTTTTGTCGGAATCATTGGAAAACACCCAACCATTAAGTATGAGGGGTGTCGGTGGTCCGCCAGCGTTGCGAATTTCTAAAACAGTATTGGGCAATTTTTTGCCCGTAATTAGTTCATAATTACTACACAAATCCTTATAAATTTCATTCCATGTGCTTGGGATAGGGCATATAAAGTCCGGCATCACTGTAATTCCTCCGTAATTTAAACAATATTGGTGCCTTAACAGTTATTATTTCTCCGGAGTCAACTATCTCATTGAAATCATTAATGGAATAACCTCCGGCGATTCTATTCTTACGAAATATGAATAATAGAAAACAATTGCTCTTATTTTACATGAGATATAAGCTCGCGAAAATTATAGTATGATTACCTATCGCCCATTTGGGTGTTTTTATGATGCTGTTCTCTATATAACTTGTTATTGCTTTGTTGAGCTTATAATACTTTTAGGTAAAGAATACCATAATCAATTAATGCATTCAACAACTAACTAATGTACATTGATGTCTTGGAGGCTTTATGTCGAAATCAGCAGCTCTGTATTGCCGACTAAGTAAAGATGATCTTAGCTTCGGTGAAAGTTCGAGCATATCAACTCAGAAGATGATCCTGAGAAAATATGCTCACATGAAGAATTGGGCGATCTATGATATCTACGTCGACGACGGTTGGTCTGGGGCGAACTTCGACCGTCCCGGTTTCAAGAGAATGATTGAAGATGTTGAGGCAGGCCATATTAACGTAGTTGCCGTGAAAGATTTGTCGCGATTGGGAAGGAATCACCTCCAGCTTGGCTACTACACCGATATGTTCTTTCCTGAAAAGAAGATTCAGTTTGTCTCCGTTCTGGATGAGATTGATACCTCCGTTCGGGCTGATGATCTTGCGCCAATCAAAAATTTTGTCAATGAGATGCAGGCAAGGCACATCAGTCAGAGCACCAAGCACTCCCTCCGCGCTAAGGCCGAGGCTGGCATGTTCCTGGGAGCCTATGCGCCTTATGGGTATAAGCTGCAGCCGAATAATCATCACAAGTTGTACATCGACACCAAGGCCGCCCAGGTTGTCAGGAGCATGTATGAGTGGTGTATCGCCGGTGACGGGTTTACAAAAATTGCAAAGAGGCTTAACGAGAATAATGTACTTTGCCCGACTGATTATCTGAACAAGAACCAACCGTTCTTTTATTCAAGCACCTATCACAACCGCTACCATGAGTGGAATATGACTTCGGTGCGGATGATCCTGATGAATCCAATATATAAAGGTATGTTAGTACAAAACCGCCGTACTTCCTCCACCTTCAAAGGACACCGACAAACAAAAACATCGCCCGACAAGTGGTCCATTAAAGAACACACTCATAGGGCGATCATTGATGAGCAGATATGGGATCTGGCGCAAGAGGCGATTGCCAAGCGCAGAAATCCAGCCGCAGCGGACAAGAAAAAGCGGCACGACTATGTTGGATTGTTCAGATGCCATGAATGCGGCTCGGCGATGGTCTATTCAGAGCACGGAACGTTGTGCTTTTTCCAGTGCGGGATGAATCGCAGAAAAGGGAATGAGTACTGCTCAACTCATTATATTAATCTTTTTGACCTCGAAGAAGAGGTTTTAGGTCAAGTTCAGAAATTCGCGAAGCTCTGTGCTGACGATCCGGGTGAGGCACAGGTGTTTTTGGCACAGAGAATTTATAAGCAATATAGCAGTTCGAATTCGCTTCTGGACAGGCAGATCGAACGCCTGGAGAAATTGATCAAAGAGGTCAACACCTGCATCATCGATGCTTTTGACAGTATTTATTCGAAGGCAATCACTATGAAGCGATATAAGGAGCTTATGCGTAAATTCGAGTCAGAGCTGGAGCGTCTTGAGACCGACCTGAAGTCAACCATAAAAAAACGCGTGGATGTCGATAGTCTGCTCAATCAGATCAGTGATTTCATCAAGCTCGCTCGCCATTACAGATATGTAAAAAACCTCGATGCCGAGGTGCTGCATGAACTTATTGAGAGGATTGATCTGTCGGAGCGGGTTGATGAAGATTGCAAGAAGAAAAAGCTGTTGATCTATTTTAAGCATGTTGGGTTATTAACAGGAAAGGGAAGATGGTGGTCCTGATGGAGCATGTTGCCATTTATTGCCGCCTCAGTAAGGAAGACGGCGATGATAGTGAGAGTAATAGCATCAAAACGCAGAAATTGATCATCGAGAATTATTGTAAAAGGAATGGCTGGGCAGTCTATGATACATATGTTGATGACGGTTATTCCGGGATGAATTACGATCGGCCGGGCTTTCAGAGAATGCACCAAGACATAATCGACGCCAAGGTGAATGTGGTTATTACTAAGGACCTTTCACGCTTAGGCCGTAATTATATCCTGACCGGGTACTATTATCAGGTGTTTTTCCCTGAAGCCGGTGTAAGATACATCGCGGTCAACGATCACGTCGATACAAAGAACGAAAATAACGATATGGCAATGGCGGCATTCAAAAACATAATGAACGACCTTCACTCAAAAAATCTAAGTAAAAATATCACCGCCGCAAAAATTACTCGAAAGGAGAACAAACTAAACTGTAATAATGTAGCGCCGTACAATCCTGCTTCTGCCCAACGCGATGGATACGAGCTTTGGCCTGCTCGAAGTTGGACATGGAGTAATCTAGCGAATAAAACACCATGGTTTTAGCGGCGGTTAGGGTAATGCCCAAGCCTGCGGTAGCGATTTGTCCTACGAAAAAACGAACGCGGGGATCGTGCTGGAATCGCTCCACCTGAGCGGGGCGATCCTTTACGCCGCCTTTGATAAGCGAGTAGCATGGTAATGGATTACCGTCATCGTCTTTCTCGGTTGTGAACTTATCCAGGAATTTGCATATGGCGTCCAGCTCCGGGACGAACCGTGCAATGATGACCAGTTTCTGCCCTTCATTCTGAGCTGACTCCACAAGGTCCTTCAGGGCTTGCATTTTGGCTTCACTGATCTGTTGCACCTTACCATCCTCATCGCTGCCGATGAAACCACCTGTCAGTTGCGAGAGCCTGAGCAAACGGGTCAGTACATTCGTGACGGTAATCTCGCCTTTGGAAAGTTCAGCGTAACTGTCCTTAACCAAATCGCGGTAGATTTTTATCGCATGGGGTTCCAGATCAACATGCCGAATGATATCCGTAGTGTCCGGCAGGTCAAGGCACTCAGCTTTTGTTGCACGGAAAGCGATGCTATGCAGACGCTCTATGAGTTCATTTTCGGTTGACAGCTTAAGTACCGGTGTGTGATTGCCGTATCCGGTCATGTCGAAGTATCTGTTTCTAAAAGCAAAGAAGCTCTGTCCGAAAATTCTGGGATTGAGGAACTTGTACTGGCTGAAAACATCAAGGGCCTTATTGGTGATGATTGTACCGGTCAGAAGCAGGCGGTACCGGGCTTTTACGCCCAATCGGTGCATTGCCTTAGCAGATGATATGTTGTGCGTTTTGATCTTGTGACCTTCATCGGCGATGATGATGTCGGCGTTCCAGACTGTCAGCTCATTTTCAAGTCGCCACGCGGATTCGTAATTGACCACCACCACCTGTAGGTTTGTCCCAGTCATTAATTGAAGCATTTCAGCTTTCTTTGTGCCGGTGAGTACAGTGAGTGTGTAATTAAAGCCTGCAAACCTGGCGAATTCCTCATCCCAGACGCCGAGTATCGACAGTGGGGCTACGATAAGAACGCGCATAACCAGTCCGGCTTGATGAAGGGCTCCGGTTATTCCGATGGTGGTGAGAGTTTTCCCGGTACCTCGTCAACCCATTTCCATGAGAAGCGCGGCGCCTCTGCTGGAAATGTGGCGGTCATCACCGCCTTCCATTAGGCCGAAAAGCCTGCTGACAAATTGAAATGCTCGGAGCTGGTGCTCGTAGGGTTTCGCCTTTACGGGCATGTGTGGTGTTTGTTTAGGTGGCTTCATCGTCGGACTCCTCCGAAAGTTCCTTGATGGCCAGCACCTTGACGCTGTCTCCGGGGACGATGATCATCATCCTATGCGTGTTTCCGAGTAGTCGCCGGAGTAACCGATCCCGCAATGATACGTTCTTGCAACGTACAATTCCGGACGTTTCATGCGGGGGGCTGAGGCTGATTTTTAAGCTATGGGTCAATACCGTGTACCTTCCTTTCCGAAGGCTTGTTTTTTGTGCCTTCACTGTTAGCTCACGGCAGCAGTAAAAGTTGCCCCCCTAAAACATAGTTTTTTTCATATGATCGTAAATGCGCTGCAAACGCTTATGTATGGAGGATTTATTGACGCCCCCCTGCCGAGCAATTTCAGCTGCGGTGATGCCTTCAAAGAAGATTTGCTGTAGCAGTTCCCGCTGCTGCGGAAGAAGCGTTTCCAGCGCCCTACGTAAGCCTTCGGCGGAAAAGTCCCGCTCCATTGCCTCAAATATGTCGGCGGAGGGATCTATAAAGTGTTTACCTTCATAATCCATTGCCTCAAGCGAGGCGTGACGGCGCCGCTCCGTCTGGTTGTTGTTGTGCTCACACCGCTCGAAGTCCAGCAGAAGTCCTCCAAGCTCGTCGGCAACCTCTACTTCACTAATCTCTCCGTCAGCAAATGTGTATCTGATTTTCATTTGTGGGCTCCTTTCAATCGGGAGCCTCACAAGCAGCAAAAAGCAAAAAAAAGAGCCTGACACATAGCTTTTAAGCTACTTGTCAGGCTCGTACGTCATTATTTAATGCCATTCCTTTCGGAGGGCTGCGTCATGCTCTGTACTAAGTACGGAGTTTATTTGTATTCAGTTTTTTAATGCCAACCTCAGCACCACAGCTTTTACATTTACCAAAATAATCTGCTTTCCAATCGCTCTCCTCATTGATTTCTCTGAGTTCCGACTCTACATCGCTGCCGGAGTCGATAACCCGTCTGCCGCATCGTGGACACTTAAGCTTTACCCTCTTCATCAACGCCCTCCACCGTTATTGTGTTAGCTAAATAGCTTACGTTTTGTATAATAAAATCAGCGGGTCAGGAAACCCGCTGATTGGGGATTACCCTGCGAATATTGTTAATTCTTCTTCCAAGGCATATTTCGGAATGCCATTGATCATCCCAAGATCACGAAGCCGGATTTCAGCTGCTTGAATTGAGACATTAAAGGTTCGATGGACTGCCATAACCCAGCATGCTGCTCTGAATGCGGTATGCTCAGGTGGTTGATCACTGATGAGTTTTACCACCATACTAGCTGGCATCAACACTGCTGAGGAGAGGCGATTTGCCTGCCACTCCATCCAGTCGTTGTCTGTCCATAAGGATAAGGGTCTCATTTTGTTTTTTGACGTGTCAATGCGGCATTGGACCATAGGAATATTATTGGTATTGAATGAGGGGTCATGATTCGGTTTTTTTGCGAAATATGCTGAATGAAATATATCATGAGCCGCTTCATGGCCTACTGTGAAGCGATATCGGTGCTCCTGGCTCTCGTCCAATAGACCGTTATCTATAATTATCGTTCTGGCACTTACGCTGATATATTCAGCCCGCTTGGTCGATGGGTCATATACAGGAACTTTGGAGGTGTCGCTAAAAACCATCATCCCTAGATAGATACCGTTATGCGATAGAAATTGAAAATCTTGCTTAAGGCCTAAATAACATTGAGCAAAACCGTCGATATCAACAGTCATTGGCGTCTGTACTGCGTCGGGGTAGAAATCACCTACCAACCGTTCACCGATAATGTCAATATCTCTCTTGCTCAGTACAGGAATGCCGGATCTTTTCTTACGATATGCGGGAGTATACATTGGTGAGGCTTACCCCTTCCGTTTTTTCAATTCCTCTACAAACTGAAGCCATTCATATTCGCCGGCACCAAGATCGCGAGCGGTTCGCAGAGCAGCGCTCACGTAATCCCTTTCCATAATGTACTCTGGTAGGTCAGGCGCTACGGAGTTTCTGCGTTTGCCCGCGAGATCATACATTATCTCACGTTCGTGTTTGTTCAGGTCAAGGATACCGGCGGTTCTTTCGAGACGGTCGTGGTCAAATGGATTTCGACGATCCTTCTCGACATCGCTCAGAAATGGCGCTGACACCTCAAGCTGCCTTGCCATTTCGCGGAGCGTAATTCTGCGCTCTTCTCTCTTTTTTGCAATGAAATCCCCAAAGTTCAGGTAAATGCTGCTCATTAATACTCACCTTTTTCAATTTTTGCCCACTGATTTTTATCGCTCATTATAGGCGTACGCCCTTATATTACTTACACTTTTAGTGTGGGGCTTTCTTTAATGGTAAGTAAACTCATATGCTTGTTAGCTAATTGGTTTACAATTATTATAGGACGGCAACGGTTCTTTGTCAATGGGAATTTTTCAGCATGCGATCATTAATTTCAGCTCAAGCTTTCTCTTGCTATATCCGTTGCTATATCTAGCATAACAGATATGCTATCCTAAATAACGTACATTAAAATGTCAACCGCCCTACACAGTGGGCGGTCAATTTCCTGAATTACTTCAGATTAAGTAGTATCTTCGTGGATAAGGTGACAAAATAGGCAGAATCAATAAGTCCGGGATATTCCAGTGGATTTAGCCGTTCTAACCATACTTATATAAATACAAGTATTCTTTGCTTTTTCTTTGAAATATGTAAAAAATTATGGTACATTATACGTTGTGTGATATATACGACAAATATGTTCAAAATCCGTTTAATTCTGACAATATCTCACAAATGTCTCAGAAAAACCAAAGTCCGGTTTATCGGACGCGTTTAATGTGAGAATATCCATGAGTATACCTAAGGTACATAGCGTACTAAGGTACTAATAGATATTAATAACGAAAAAAGTTATTGAGGAAAAGTAATGGTCACTTATTGCTGTGAACAATGTAAAACTGAGGTTGAGACTAGTGAATGCCATTTGTGTGGTGGGCGGACTACAAGTACGTCTAAACTGTACTGGTGTGAGCACTGTAATATACCTATATATAACGAAGTATGCCCTCTTTGCCGATCGAAAGCGAAATATTTTGCGGTCGATGTACGCCCAGTATTTCCGGAGGAAAGACTTTTAATTGAGATCATTTTAGATATTCCATATGAGTTTGTAAATGCTTCTGTTTGGTGTTCATCTTCGGGTAGATATTTTGTAGATGGAAAACCCCTGACAATATCACTAGAAAAACGCCGTGAAAAGGCACCTGATGAGATAAGAGAAAAAATAAACCAATATTCAGGAAATAATAAATATGAAGCTTTTGATAAATATAAAAGTTTATTTGTAGAGGCAAATAAGAGCCGATGCAACTATATCACAAATGAAGCGTTTGAATATGTACAGAAGATGGCGCGAGGAAAAGATAATGGAGAGATGTTTGTATCATTTTCGGGAGGTAAGGATTCTACTGTAGTGAGTAGTCTCGTCATGAGGGCACTTAGTGAACCTAGAATTACACATCTTTTTGGTGATACAACTCTAGAGTATAAAGATACTTTAGATTATATTGATAGATTTAAGGCTGCTAACCCTATGACACCGGTACGAAAGGTACGAAACAACGAACAAGATTTTTATGAACTCTGTAAAACATTTGGTCCACCTAGTCGCTTGTTGAGATGGTGCTGCACAACTTTCAAAACTGGGTTCATAGGGCAGAAAATTCAAAGACTATATAAAGGACAAAACCAAGTGTTGACTTTTTATGGTATTCGAAGGAAAGAATCGAACAGCCGTAGTAAGTATGAACGGGAATCACAAAGTCCAAAGATAAGTAAGCAAAAGGTTTGCTCACCGATTATTGATTGGTATGACTTTGATATATGGCTTTATCTGTTCTCAAACGATATCATTTATAATGAAGCATATAAAAAAGGGTTTACTAGAGTGGGTTGCTGGTGCTGCCCAAATAACACTAAGTGGGCTCAAATTCTTGCTGCAATATATTCTCCTGAAGAAAGCAATAAATTTAATAATATGCTTTACGAGTTTGCCACGAAGATGGGGAAAACAGATCCTAATGAATATATTTTAAACGGTGGTTGGAAAGCGCGACAAGGCGGCGATGGTATGGACCTAAGTCAAAATGTTGCAATTTCATTTAAACCATGTGCGACGGATAACAAAAGCTTTGACTATGAGCTCAAAAAGCCAATATCTAGTGATCTATACGAATTTTTTAAGCCTTTTGGCATACTGAACTTTGAAATGGGAAACAAGCGTTTAGGAGAAGTCTACATACTAGAAGCAAGAAAAAAAACTCCAATACTAAAATTACAAGGAAGAGACGGTTCTACTCATTTACGAATTACTATATTGGATCTACCAATTGCAGCACGAACGAAACTTTTGGAAGTTGAGTTGAAGTTTAAATGTCAACTCACAAAATTCCAATTGTGTCAAGGTTGCCATGCCTGCGAAACAGCTTGCAGACACAATGCTGTTACGCTTACTAAAACAAACAGCGGTGCGAGCAACACATATAGATATACTATAGATGAAAATATATGTGTGCATTGTTTTGAGTGTATCAATCATTATGATGGCGGATGTTATATGAAACGTGTGTTACAACCGAGAGGGGTAAATTATGTCAGAAGCGATAAAACTCAAATTTAAAGGCAATGAGTCTTTTAACATTCGAGAGGGATGGCTTTGTAAAGGATTACAATGTGTCTCGGAAGAAAGTGGAGTATTTCTAAAAAAAGATGCGACTGATTTGCTGGGTATAGGCACAAAGATGGTTGGTTCCCTAAGATTCTGGATGCAGGCGACCATGCTTACAGAAGAGTTAGTTGGGAAGGAATCGCGAAGGCTACAATATGTTACTAAATGGCCCGGTGCCATTATTAAGAAATATGATATATATTTTGAGGATGTCTTTTCTCTTTGGATTCTTCACTATCATATTGCAACTAATATAAAGCTTTGCCCGGCTTGGTATATGTTTTTTAATCACTATTCAGTAATAGATTTCACAAAAGAAAACATGGTGCATGCACTGGAGAATGAAATTGATAAGCTATTTGGTAGTAATAGTTATTCAGCAAAGATGTTAGTAGATGACTGCTCAAGCGTTATTCGAACATATTGGACGCCTGTAAAAGAATCTTCCGATCCGGAAGACAATTTGAGTTGTCCATTAGCAGAACTCGGACTAATAAAAACAAGCGAAAGAATTAAGGGCGGCTTTACTAAAACAAAAGCTTCTCGAGATAAACTTGATAAATATGTGGTTCTTTATGGACTTATGAATTCGTACAAAGAGAAGGAAAGTGAGTCCATAGATGCGCTTCTCGATAAACCCAAAAGTATTGGGAAAGTATTCTGTTTGGATAGAACTTTATTAAATGAGTATCTTGATGAGTTGCGCATGGACGGGTGGATATCTATTAACCGAGCTGCAGGACTTGATATGGTTTATTTCCAACGTTCAAAAACGCCAGCAGAGGTGTTAAAGTTATACTACGCTGAGGAGCGCACCAGATGAATTATAAAGATGTTATCCGGGTAAACGAGAAATTTCAGAATTCTATTAATCTAGAATTTGATTTGAATAATTTAGATAAAATCGAAGGATATATTCCGGTCGACCAATCTGTGCGTATTCTTAAAGAATATTTAAAAAATGTGTATAGTTCTGCTACTGTGAAGTCAACTATTCTTGTAGGTCCCTATGGTAGAGGCAAATCGCATTTGATACTAGTTATGTTAGCAATTGTTTCAAATTGCGGTGCCCGATGGGGTACCCCTGAGATTAAGAGGGTTCTAGCAGAGCTCGTGGCGAAGATCGATTATGTTGATAAAGAAGCTGGAGCTGTCGCAAGAGAGATAGTACAACAAGAAAAACCCATGCTGCCGGTTTTAATTAATAATAACAATGGAAACTTACAGCAGAGTTTACTGTTAGCATTACGCAAAGCTTTAGAGAGAGCAAATTTGGATGGAGTATTGCCATTTACATATTTTGATGTAGCTATTGAGACTATTAATCGTTGGATGAATGATTTTCCTGCAGCATATGAACAACTCTCAACGAAACTAAAAGAACACAATCTCACTGCAGAAACAATGATGAAGCAATTGACTAAGTATAACGTTTCAGTATATCAATTGTTCTGCACAATATATCCGCAAGTAGTAATGGGTGCAGAATTTAATCCACTGTTTCAGTCGGATGTAGTTGCTCTTTATAAAGAAGTAAACCATATTCTCTGTGATGAACATGGATACCGAGGAATCTATGTTGTATTTGATGAGTTTAGTAAGTTTCTCGAAGCAAACACCGATAAATCGCAGATGGACCAGTATAAAATCCTCCAGGATTTTTGCGAACAGTGCAATCGCAGTGGTGATGAGCAAATCCATTTTACGTGTATTACACACAAAAACATACTTGAATACTCCAGAAGTGACAGCTTTCGTACTGTTGAAGCGAGATTTAAGTATGTCTATTTTACTGCGTCCTCTGAACAAAGCTATCAACTTATTGCTAATGCCATTAATAAGAATGAAAAATTCGATGACTTTTATCTTAAGCATTCAAATGAATTTTTATACGTAAAGAAACGGTGCGCCGCAGCTAATTTGTTTCACGCGGTAAGTGATGAATTCTGGGACGAGACTTTGTTAAAGGGTTGCTTCCCATTGGCACCAACAACAGCATATGTGCTATTGAGAGTAAGCGAAAAAGTGGCTCAAAATGAGAGAACTATGTTTACCTTTCTTTCCAGTAAGGAAGAATATACAGTTTCTACATTTATTGAGACACATAACAATAGCTTCGATATAATTACGGCAGATCTAGTATACGATTTCTTTAATGATCTTTTTAGGAAAGAAGTTTTTAATGTACAAGTCCATAGTGCCTGGTCTAGAGCAAATTCGGCTTTAAGAGAAGTTAAGAGTGAGGAGGAAGTCAAAGTTGTAAAGGCACTAGCTGTTATTAATATAATAAATGACGGACAGTTAAAACCAATACACGCCCATTTAAAGGCATTGACGTTACTTTCTGACATACAGTTCGACTCTGCAATTGAAGAGCTTTTGAAAAAAAAGGTGATTGCCCAACGAACATCAACATCATTCTTTGCATTTCTAACGGCAAATGGTATTGATATTAAAAGAAATATTGTAAATTATGTGAATGAGAATATTAATAACATTAATCGTAGCGAGGTCCTTACTGAATTACAACGGGAAAATTACATATTTCCCCGCCAATACAACGACCGTTACCATATGCTTAGATACTTTCGTTATTCGTTTGTTGAAGCAGCGTCTTTTGTCTTGCTTGGGATTGATGCTTCTAACAGCTATTTTGCTGACGGATATGTGCATAAACTTCTTTGGGAAACTGATAAAGAGCGAGACGCTGCAATCGAGAAAATTAGAGAGTATAAATCAGCTCCAGAAGTAATCCTTTCAGTTCCCAATAAGCCGTTTACATTAACACCTTATTTAAAAGAGTACTATGCGGCAAAATCCTTAAAAAATAGTGAGGAAGCAAAAACTGACGCACAATACTATGAGGAACTAGAGATTTATGAAGAGGATATCGAGAAATTCATCATAAGTTATCTGACAGAGGCATATGAACCTTCAATAAATGGTTGTCAATTTTATAATTGCGATGGTCAGATTAAAGAAATAAATAAATCGATTCATCTGAATCGAAAAATTTCTGCAATATGTGAATCTACGTACAGTAGAACAGCCATAATAAATAATGAGATGGTTAATCGGAGAAAGCTCACTCCACCTGTGCGAAAGGCTAGAAATGAAGTTGTGCGAGCGGTTTTGGCAGCAAGAGAAAACGAAATCGTTGAGATAACAGGCAATGGACCAGAAGCAACCCTTTTCAGAGCACTAATTTCTAATAAAGGTATAAACATAACTAACCACTCTGATGATGATGCTCTGAACGAAATATTTCGTGCTATTTCTTCCTTTATACTTAATTGCGAGATAGAAAAGAAAGCAATGAGTGTACTAACTGGAATACTTACTTCAAAACCGTATGGCCTCAGAGAAAGTCTAATCCCAGTTTATGTAGCGTGTGTTCTTCGGTTCTATGTGGACGGAGCAGTCTTTTACCTTGATAGTAAAGAAATTGATATTTCACCTGAATCAATAGAGAAAGCAGTCCTATATCCCGAAAAATATTACTTAAAGATTGATATTAGAACGAGCGAAAAATCCCATTATCTTATTAACTTGAGGAGCCTTTTCTCTAATTGTGGAGATGAGGTATTCAACATGGAACAAAGCATTAATGCTCGATTGGTTGTAGAGTCGATGCAAAGATGGATTCGCTCGTTACCAAGATGCTCACGTGAAACAGAACGAATTAGGCAAGATGAAACGATAAATTCTTTCGTAGCCTTGAAATTCAGGAAACTCCTTCTCAGATACGATATAAATCCTCGTGAATTGCTTTTTGAATCCTTTCCTGATACTTTTTCCGAAGCGAAAGACTTGAGTGAAACTGAGAAGAACATAACTACGCTAAAAACTATAATTGATGAGTATTCTGACAAACTGAAAGAATACCTAATTTTAGAAGTAAAAGCAGCGATTTATCCTACCTATGAAGGTAGTATGACACAAGCGTTAAAGCTCTGGTATTCTGTTCTCGATGAAAGGACCAAGAAGCATCTATATGACGATGACACAAATCATTTATTACGGTGTATAAGTAAAATCAGTTCTGATGACGAATATGCTGTTCTTAACCAGATTGTTGTTACAATGATGAATACAACCATAGAAGATTTTAACGATTTTGCGACAAGTCAGTTTATTGAATCTATAAAGAAATCAACCGGTATTGTTAATGAATTCAACACAAAAAAATCAAAGCTGCAAAACGCTGAATCTGAATCTTGTTTTATAACGATTGCTGCTGGAGATATTGTTATCGAGAGAGAATTATCTAAAGGAGATATTTCGCCGATTGGCTATAATATCTTAAACGAGATTGATTCAATGTTCGATGATTACGGTGGAGCAATTAATACTTCTGAGCAAATAGCAATTTTACTTGAAAAGTTAAAAATATTGCTTAAAAAATAGTTAGGGATAAATCATGATTTACTTAGACAATGCAGCTACAACCTATCCAAAACCAGAAGCCGTTTATAGATATGTTGAAAAAGAACAACGTAATATATCGTTTAATTCAGGGCGAGGTTCATACGCGGCATCAAAGCATGTCACAGCAGTTATTGATAATGCACGTGCATGTATGGCAGCTTTGGTTAAAGCTCCAAATACAGATTGTATAGTATTTTCTCCGTCAGCAACAATTTCAATGAATCAAATTATTCTTGGACTCAAATATTCAGAAATGAGTCAAATATATATTACCCCATTCGAGCATAATGCTGTTGTTAGACCGCTATATCTAATGCAAGAAAAACACCGATTTAAAATAACGATCTTGCCATTTAACCCTATAACACAAGAACTCGATGTCAATAAAATGAAGGCAATGTTTATATCATCAAAACCAGACTATGTTTTTATGACACATGTAAGTAATGTTACCGGTGTGATTATACCGGTTAATGTAATCTCAGAAATCGCAGCCAATTATAACGCCACGGTTATTGTTGATGCAGCACAGTCTATAGGCCTAGTTCCATTAGATATCAGGAATATCAAGGTTAATTATGTGGTTTTTGCTGGACACAAGAATTTGTATAGTCATTTTGGTGTCGGCGGATTTATATGCAATGGCCATCCATCTCTGCAAATAGCAATAGCAGGAGGTACAGGATCTGATTCTCTCAATTATGCGATGCCTCTAAATTTACCAGACGCATATGAACCAGCAAGCCATAACTCTTTAGCTATTGGTAGCTTGGGGGAATCATTACGGTGGCTAGCATCAATTGGTGTGGAGAACATATATAGGGAAAAGAAGCAGCTAACTGACTATCTTGTGCAAAGATTGAAGGAAATTCCTGGAATCGAAACATATTTGCCTTTACCCGAGATACACATCGGGGTAGTATCATTCAATATTCGAGGTTTCAGTGCTGAAGATTTAGGAATCATTCTTGACGAAGACTACAACATTGCGGTACGAACCGGATATCACTGTGCACCATTTGTTCATGGATATATTGGTACTGAAACCAGGAAAGGAACAGTACGGTTAGCACTGGGTTATTTTAATACTAAAGAAGACATTGATACTTTGATATGTGCACTTAAAGAGATTGCGGAGGATAGGCAGTAAGATGAAAAACTCGTTTATAGATTACTTAAATTCGATGAACAACGCGGACGGAGATTCTATGGGCGCTCTAGCGGAGTATCAGATAACAAGTGAATACTATAATCTAATTAGAGTTGAACGCAAGATAGGTGATTTTATTGCTGACGCAATAAAGCAGGATAATCA
The DNA here is from genome assembly GCA_942492735.1 of uncultured Eubacteriales bacterium. Taxonomy (GTDB): domain Bacteria; phylum Bacillota; class Clostridia; order Oscillospirales; family Oscillospiraceae; genus Sporobacter. The sequence continues at coordinate 224,931 of OW818648.1, read as the reverse complement.
TACCGTTTATATCATTACTGGTCATGCTGGTGATGGTAAAACAAGTATCCTTACTCAGATTCTAGGTAAACTTAATTTACTTAAATCAGGTGAAAAACTTTCAGTAATAGGTGACTATAGCGGTCTAGGGAAAAGCTTGCTTTATATAAAAGATATGAGCGAACTTTCTCAGGCGGATCAAGTTGAGAGATTGTCTACTGCTCTTAGGGCACCAGATGAAGGTCGCTCTTCGATTATTATTAGTAATACCGGGCCATTGATTAATACAGCGGAGAGATTTGCAAAACTATCCGCAGAAAATAATGGAAAACAATTCGATGAAGACGATAGAATCAACCTTCAAACTATATTACTCGAACAGTTAGATACAAATGAAGATAAACTAATATATATAGCTGGGTTCCCGGTCTTGTTAATTAATTTGGCTCGAGTTGATAATGTTTTCTTAGCGAAACAAATACTTGGGAAAATGTTTTGCCAAGATTTATGGACTCTTTGTGAATCTTGTGAAAAAAGAGAATTTTGTCCGGCTTACACTAACTATAAATTAGTTACGTGCCAATTTGAGCGCGTTTCGGATTTCGTCGAGGCATTCTATAGATACTTGTATGAAAATGACCAGAGACTTACAATACGACAAATATTAGCTCAGCTCAGTTATGCCATAACAGCAAACCTTAGTTGTGAACAGGTAACAAAAAGCAAGTGTAACCATCCCGAATTTTACTATAACTTTGCGAATCTTTTCTTCGGTTATAGAGGACTTCAACGTGTCCCTGAGGCACTGCAAATTCGGGGTATTTACGAAGCGAGCTTGCTTGGCCTTGATTCTATATCGCTCGATGTCGACTATAGCTTGTTTGTCCGCCAAGAGTATAGTTGTTTTACAAACACGTTGCGCATCGCACTTGAGGATAGAACAAGTCAGATTAATAAAAGACTGATATCAGTTAGTAGTGACAAGAAGAGTGAGATAGCATCATATAGTGAAAAAATTCGTAAACTCGTACGCCGTTTTTATTTAATGTTTAGTCTTGTAGATGATGAAGATCAAAAAGGCAACATCTTCAATCAAGTATTTGGAAAATCTTTTTTTGAGTTCAGTATGTATACAGGGCAAAGTATTTCACCTAAATATAAGAACAAGCTTCGTAACTTAATTTATGATGCACTATACATGCTTAACACCGGGTTCATGCCGGAGGGGGACGGGAAAAAGTTACTGCCGCTGACATTAAAGCGGAAAGATGAAGTGTTCCAAAATGTATTGATCGTATTAGGTCAGCTTAATAAAGAAAACTTGGTTGTAACCCAAGAAAAAGAAAACAGCCGATTTGAGGATAATAAATGCAAGTACAATGTGTTTCTATCAGTGACCAGCGGCGAGCTATATAGAATATCGTTGCCATTACTGGATTATTTTCAAAATGTTGTCGATGGGGCAATTGTTTCCAGTAGTACCCCAGCGTTGACACATGGCGTTGCAAAACTTAATACTATGATTCTTAGTTCCTGTAGGTTTGATAAAGAAAACAATGAAATAACTTTTCTCGTAAATACAGCAACCAAACAATACACAAAAAAGATCCAATTTAATGGAAACGATCTTTGGCTAGAGGAATAAGGTGATATAAGTGATTATGAAAGAATTATACCCCAGATACATTGTTCCACTGAATGCATCTCTTTTTGATGGATCAAAAGATGAGACGAAGGGATACGCTCTTCAAAGTCTTATGTTTGGACATAGAATCAAAGAAAGACAGACGCTTTATGAATACTTAATCGAATTCTTACAGGTTGCAATATCTCGCAAAGAAACAGTTTCCACAGAGGTAAAATCTGACGACTACTTTCCAATTGATGAAAATATCAATGATGGAGGTATGCGCTATTTTCCAACGACCAGAATGGGTCTTAAACGATTCATCTTCTTTCCCAACAGTAAAATTGACGGTAAAGCAAAGATCGACTACGAAGCTTATGATGAGTGTATTAATCAATTGAAAAACTCAATAGACTCAGAAGATGAGGACTCTAAGTTGTTATACATACATTTGATACAGCACCTAATGTATGGATTTAACTCTGTTAGCCAATCTCGCTCATGGTTCGATCAGAACATGCTTCCGATATGCCCCGAGGCAATAGCACCTGAAGGAATGGGCGTTAAGGGGCTGAGAGCGAATTTAAGCTTGGATGTTAACTCTGAAAAGATTGACTCGTCATTTGATTTTCATAAGTATACATATATGTGCCGTGGAGGTGAAGTATACTACCTTCATTTGCTACAGGCACTTCAAGAAGATCCGGAAAAAAACAGAAGAATCTCCGAAAATATCAAGAAGCTATTAGAAAGATTTCCTCAGTTCAGTACAATATGTAAGTTCGTCGAGAATATTTGGAACAAATATCTTGACATTAATGAAAACACACAGCCAGTTGTAAAGAATTTAGGGGCAATACCTTCAGAGTATATGAGTTTTGGCTGCCTGGCCGTTAATGAAATGAATAATTTCTTGAATAGTAGCATCCATCCATTTGAAAAAATAGAGGTGCTAGCAAATGGAATTATTCTTCAGATGCTTCGAGCGATGTATGGTGTTGCGTTCTCGTTGCAAGGGTATAAAGCATTATGGGTTATGGATATGAGTGATCCACATCAGCCGAATACTGAAATGCGAAAAATGGCTTCAGCATGTTTCTCAAGCTGTGAAGAGGTTATCAACAATTATCTATATAGCGGTTACTATTTTTATCAGGATCAATTAACCAATGGGAAAAAGAAAGCAAAGAGTGAGAATGAAATAATTAGAGATGCAAAGAAAGATTCTATAACGCTCTTTCGCAAACTAGGAAAGCAATTGGGCGTCATAATACCTATTAAAGGAAGAGGGACAAGATTCACGCTATCTGAGGTAGCAATCAAGTTCCTCGTATTGTCCTTGATCCCTCCTGAAGGAAAGATGACACTAGATGCCTTTTTAGATTTGCTATATGCCCATTATGGTATAGTAATCACGAGAGAGCATTATCAGGAGCAAATAAATAAGGGCATTTTTTCTGCTGTTAATAATTTGTCTTTCTTTGATAGTAATAAAGTAGCATTCTCACAGAAAATGAAGCAATGCGGTTTCCTCCGAGATTTGTCTGATGCAACATCAATAGTAGAAAACCCCTATAAATTGGAGGCAGATTAAGTGAAGCAGTTAACCAAAGCTATTGTTAGTCTGATTAATAAACAGCGCAAGAATGGAAAGACAAATCTTATCCGTCTTGAAAGTATTGATGATCCCAGAATACTTAAGGGCGCTTGCAAAGAACTGTCACAATCACCTCAACTGCAGTTTATTGCCAAGTTAACAAAAGAAAAATACATGTACTTTAAAGCCGAAGTTGATAATGGTCATCGTCCTGATTGGGAATCAGCACTTAATTTTCTAGGCTTCGAGAATGACTATATTGATGAAAGCGGCGCTATTACTAAGTGGAGAAATCAGGCAACAGAGTATACTGCTTCAGGGAACAATGTTTTAGTTTTATTAATGGGAACAGAACTTGCGCCAGATAAGGGCGGATTAGAAGATTTTTTTCAAGTATCACCTGAGGAATTAATAGACGATTTATCAAAGGACTATAGTAAATGGTTTGTCGATTTGTTCGACAATATTGGATTGCCGCGGAAAAATATAAATGTAATGCATGCGATCTTTAGAAATATTTTCTACGAACGTAATGTTGACCTGGAAAAATTGAGTAACTATATAGATAATCTTAGCCATTATTCCTTAACCACGGTTGACGACATTGTTGAATATATATTTACTGAATTGCGTGAACAATGGGGGTTTCCTAGTATAGTTGCGCGCGGTATTCCAAGAGTATCCAGTATGAGCGCAGGAACTTTAAAATCAGCACAAATTATTAATGATTCATATAGCTTCTTTTGCCGATCTGATGAGTATTTACGAAAATACTCAATTGCCAAAGTGCGGAAAAAATTGGATAAATATGCAGAAGCTTTAGAAAGCGAAGGCGTTGAACTACAGGAACAATTCACCTGCGGTCAATCTGTTTTTAATTCATATGATGAATTTTGTGAAAAGCTTTTAGACTATCTTTCTGGTAAAAATTTATCTGTACTTAGACCTACATTTTTAAACGCGGATTATGGAATCATTGATAATATAATCCATATCGCAACGTCAGTTAATTCCAATACAACAATAAATATTTCAGGCTCACCATTGGAAGCATATTCGAAAATGATTGCAAAGCAGATTGAAACACATTATGCGTCTTATAAGTGTGCTCCAGAGCAGGTAATTATTTCTTTAGACAGACTCCGGTTGTCAAACTGTTCAAAGAGCAATGATACAGATGATTTTAGTGATACGGTAGAATATTCATTTCGCAATATCTGTACTTATCTGGACGGATTATTGCGATTTCTTAATGAGGGTGCTATCTCTGAGGGGATTAGCATTGTATATGAAAATGAAGAGGACCCTTTTTCACTAGATTTTATGGATGTTAATATTCATAACGTAATAGTAACAGAGAAATGGGGTGATCCATGTAGTATTGATTTTACATTATACTGCCCTGATAAACCCAAAGGGGATGCGTTGAAATTTAAATGGAGTTTTTCTCCAAGCTCAGCATGGAAGAACTCTTTTGCACTTCTCAGGAACTGTTTTGATGAGGAGAACGGTCATTTTTCAATACCCAATATTTTGACTTGCGACAATATTGGAGAATATTTGTACTGTGAAAGTGAAGATGAGTTCTTTGACAAATTAGATCGTATCCAGACAAACGTTATAGATCATGCAACGTTTAATGCTCATTTGAAAAGATTTGAAAATACGTCCTTATGGCCGGAATATAATATTTTAGCAAGTGTTTTCCAGGACTGGGCGACTGATCTCGTTGATCATGGTGTGTTGCACTCTTTAGAAAAAATGCGTATTACAATAGTCAAATACGAGCAGTTAATGAACAATATTCTCACAGAACTGCCGAAATTGTCAGGTGTACAAAATCAATATCTTTATCTCTTGTTAGACTTGTTTTTAATTACTGGAAATAACAAAATATTATCATCTATGGAACTAAAAGAATGTATAGTCCCGGTATATCATCCTCTTATGCTTGAGAAAATCGATTCACAATTGGTATTTATGCGCCATGGTTTTTGTGAAACGATCAAAAGTATTATAAGTGGAAATAATCAATCCGTTTCTGCAGGAGAAAGAATAGATAACTATTCACAACTTTGCGAAATTACACAAGGTCCCGATGCTCTTTTGTCTAAGAATAGTAAGTATTTGTCTTGTAGTACAGTTTGGAGCTGTTGGGGAATTTATTTTGACAGCCAAACCAGTGAAAGCATAATATCTAATGATATTATCAGTAATTTAATAACAGATGAAGACAGTGACGACGCTGCTTCAAAATCCACACCTGAAGCCCGTATTATTGAACGCAATGTCAAAGATTATCTTGAAACCTTCCCTGCACGATATGATGGGATTAATGTCTGCTTTGTTGATCCGCCTTGTATGCAACATATTGTTGCCGCGGTGCGCGCTGTAACCAAATCGATTGAAAAGGCACATAGAACTACGGTAATAAATATTACTCTTATTTGTTTAGATCAGAAAAAAAACTCAGCCAGCTATTTAAGGCAGTGGCTTGATGATTATTTTGGTGACGAAAATACGGTTAGAGTAAATACCTTTTTGAAGTATGCCACTTCTTCATCACTAAATAAGAAAGGGGTTTGGGAGGACCTGCTTTGTGGACAGGACTTATGCTTTTTATATAATATCCTCGAGCCTTGCGATGTGAAATTCCAAAAGGCAATGACTGATGTTGAACTCAACGACATGGAAACCACCCGATTCCCAATGACGTTTGAACCTGATACGATTACAAAAGAACACGGGACGGCCAGAATAATTAATGTATCCCAATTACAGTTTCAAGCATCAAAAGCACATGCGCAGGCTATTCATAAGGTCGGGCATCCTTATGATACTGATGGACTTTACAGAACAATGCGCGTGCTGGAGATGAAAGAGATCAAGCATATGATCGTTGACGTGGCACATGATGTATGTCATTGGGTAGTGTGCGTAGATAAGGCTGTTGATAGAGACATATTACAAGCTGCTAATAAAAAGATTATTGGTTTTACAACAGGCGAAGGCCAATACGGCGAACTTAATGTAACAGTTTCTGCTAAGGATACCATACTTGTTGATATTAAGAATTTACTGAAGAGACGTATTAAGGATCGCTTCACAAAATGGAGTGATCTTAGGCTCCAGCAGGCGGCTAATTTCTGCGTAGATATAGCAACCAATCTAGATGGTAGTCGTATGCTCAAGGCTCTCAATCCGTATGATTATGAGATTCACAATTATTTAGCCTACGTCTTAACTTTGCAGGCGTTGAAGATAAATGAGCCCAATGATAAATTTATTATACGGCAATTGATAAATTTGGATAATCATATGCATTGGTTTGACAATTCTTATGATTCGGAAAATGGCCAGGCTTCAAAATACCGCCCTGATTTTATGCTAATTGAGGTTGAGCATAATCCTGAAAATCTTGATGAAAATAAGGTCTTGAAAATACGTCTGAAACTCGTTGAATGCAAGATGGGATTTGAGACAGAAGCAAAAGTTAACCATGCACAGGAACAAATCGCGAGAGGGATATCTTGTTTAAGTAGTTATTGGTATCCCACAAATCGCTCCATAACCTATCGATATTGGTTCCATCAGCTTTATCGAGCATTAATCTTTTCCCCGCTGAATATAAATGAAAATGATTCAAACTTTGAAATAATAAGAGATAAGTTGCATCATATTCTAGATGGTAGATTTGAGATTGAATGGTCAGGAGATATTTATGCCTATTGGTTGGATAACGATGGTGCTGGGGAACAACAGGAAATACTTCCGTTATCAAATGATTCTGCAACTGCGATTTCTGAGATTACTTACCATTTCGGAGGACAGCAGTATATTCAAAAGATGTTGCTACCTGTAGAAAGCAGAAATCAAACCTTTGAATACGAGAACATTGAGGTTTATGAAGGCGAAATTACTGACCTTGATGATATAGTAATTAAAGAGGAAGAGATAATTGACTCTAAAAAAAATGGTAATAAAGAAATTGTAAGTAAATTTGAGATAACCAATAACGGGGGGCCGGAAGTGAATGTGGAAACCCATGACGCTTCAGACCTTACACAGATCACTCAGAATAATCCTATAACAGAAGATAATGTTGGAGTTGGAGGGGATGATAAAACGGGTAATGTAAGCGGAAAAATTGAAGGCAAAAAAGGCAATTCTGGAGAGAGCTATGACATTAATACAAAAAAGCCTCTTTCAAATGTCAGAATACTGATCGGTTCGGATCTGAAGTTAACGGAAAACTATTTCTGGGAGTTTGGCAATAAGGAACTCAATAATAGGCATTTACTGATTAACGGTAACTCGGGGTGTGGTAAGACTTACTGCATTCAGGCTATGCTTATGGAATTAGTTCTGCAGGATGTGTCAGCAATTGTTTTTGATTATACCGGTGGGTTCGCGAATAGTAAGCTTGATCCATTATTTAAGAGCAGTCTGGGTAAAAAGGTTGTGCAGCGCATAATCAAGCGGGATGCGATACCTATTAATCCTTTCGTTCGACATGAGACGCAGATAGATGAGGATATGTTTATCCCAGAAACTAACACTGATATAGCAAGTAGAATTGCTAATATCTTTACAACGGTGTATAAATTTGGGTCACAACAGAAAAGCGCTATATATGCAGCGATTTATGACAAAGTAAAAACATATGGTGACAATATGACCTTTGTTGCAATGGCTGAGGCTTTGGAAGAACAGGATTCAAGTTATTCGAAGACTGTGTTGAGTAAAATACGTCCTTTTTTGGATATTGATCCGTTTAACTCAAATGAATTATTTAGTTGGAAAGATATCCGTGATGGCGAAAGTGTCGTTTATGTGATGCAACTTGCTGGCTATGATAGGGATACACAGATGCTACTAACTGAATTAATGTTGTGGGATATCTGGGGATTCTGCGAGAAAAATGGTGATGAAAGCAAGCCAATAGTTCTCGTTATGGATGAAGCACAGAATTTAAGCCATGCCATTGATTCTCCAAGTGCGAAAATATTAACCGAGGGCCGAAAGTTTGGCATATCCGGATGGTATGCAACTCAGTTCATGAAACCTCAATTGAGTGATGATGAAATTCAGCGATTGCAGCAGGCTGGCCAAAAACTCTACTTTTGCCCGCCTGATGATGGCGTTATGACAGTAGCAAAGAATATTGATATTAATAACCAGAACGCAAAGGACTGGGCTGAAAAACTTAAGAAGTTAAAAAAAGGAGAATGTGTAACCTGTGGTAGTATGGTGCGACATGAAAAATGGATGAAATATGAGCCTAGAGCAATCAAGGTGACAAGCTTGCAGGAGAGATTGAATAATGTGGAAAAAAAGTGATTTTGAATTTCATGAGACATTTCAACCGCAGATGGAATATGTCTCAGAAATATTGCAACTTGGTGCTAGAAATTACTCTGGTACAAAGTTTGAGATCAGCGAATTAACAGGCATACCTACAGGTGAAAGCAAGGGGAAAGTAGTCCCGCATATTAAGTATGCTGCCTATATGGGATTGATTCATTATGATCAAAAAAACGGAGCATTCTCTCTTAATGCTACTGAAATGGGGCAAGAAGTTTTTAAACAGGACCCGTATTTACTTGAGCCAGTGACAAAGTGGTTGTGCCATTCCTGTCTTTGTGCAAAAAAGGGAGGAGCACCGAATTGGGAGTATTTATTTCAGAGGTTACCGCTAGTATATGATGAGGAATTCTCGCTGCTATATGCCAGCGAGAAACAAGCTGCGGAGTTCGGATTTACAGTGGATCGTAAGAAAATATTTTCAGTGGTTAAAAATACATATAGCGCAGGTTGCTTCCAGCAGTTACGTTTAATGTCGGAAGCAACAGGAGACAAAATTGTAATATTTTCACAACATTTTAAGCCTGCCTTATTATTCGTTTACGCCTACTCAATGGCGACTGCATGGAATATGTTTTTTCAAGGTAAAAATGAGATTGCAGTGAATGAGTTTTTAGATCAGACCGGATGGGATAGACTGTTTTCTTTCGAACATGATCAGGTCATGTTTGTTATGGATGAGTTAGAGTCAGCGGGAATCGTCAATCTTAACCGGCAACTTTCTCCAGCGACAATTATTAGGACATTTTCTATTGACGAAATTATTGGAAATATATACAGCAATGTAGTTTAATATAAATGGGTTTGAAGGACGGTTGACAATGCGAGTTAAGGATTTCATAAGCTTCAATAGCGAGAGCTTTTTTAATGGTGCGGTACAGGCAGAATGGTTTTACGACGCACTAAAAGCGGTAGCAGTTGCTAATAGCTATGTATTTCATGGGTCGAATTATTATGGTGTTACCAGCCAAGATGTTGAAGCTGGGAGTCACAAACTAATTGACACTGCAAGTTATGTCGCCTGCATAGCGGAACGACTTTATTTAAAAAAAGGCAATCCTTATTTAATGACAATAGCAGGATATGGGACTGGTAAATCTCACCTTGCCGTAACACTTGCCGCATTATTTTCTGGCCATAACGCAAAACTTCAAAAAGGCGTATTAAATAATATCTCCGCAGTTGATGTTACTGCGGGGCAGAAAACTGAGAAGTATATAGCCAAAGGAAATAACCTTGTAATTGTGTTAAATGGCATGAACAATTTTAACATGGATTACGAGGTGCTTAGGTGTGTTCGTGAGTCATTAAAGCTTCATGGAGTTGATGAAAGTTTCCTCAAACAAGCAACAAAAGCCTTTGAAACAGCAAAGCATTTTGTAGAGCGTACTTACGAGCTTAAACGACAAGAATACGATAATGTATTTCACCAGAAAAAGATCAAATGTGACGATAAGAACAAAAAAGAATATATTTTGACGCATCTCGAATCGGATCAGGAAATATTTAGTATCGTAAATTCGATCTATAAAGAGTTCAATGGCTCAGAGGTTAAGTGGGAACATGGGTTAGCTGCTGGAGATATTCTAAATCTACTTAACGAGGAACTCTGTATAAAGCAGGGGCGATTCAATGGAATTTTGATATTATTTGATGAATTCGGACGTTATATTGAATATGCTGCGACGAATCCAACTGTTGCAGGAGATTCGGCTTTGCAGCAAATATTTGAAGCTGTTCAGTCGGCAAACGGAAATATCGTTTTTATTGGTTTCATTCAAAGCGAATTGAGCGCATATTTAGCCCGAATTGATCAGACCTCTACTATAATAAGATATGTAGGGCGATACCAAAGTGGTGAAAAATGGTATCTATATTCAAATTTTGAAACTGTTTTAGCGAGTTTGATCAGAAAAACTGATCAAAACCTTTTTGAAAAGAGAATTGGATTATTTGTTGAAAAACAAGGTCATTATTTCACAAAACTATTTGACAGGATATATAGGTGGGGGAAGAGTTTTAGTGCTAACAAAGGAGTTTGGAGCGATAAAACCATGTTTGACAGAGTAATAGCAAAGGGCTGTTACCCGTTACATCCAATCACCGTATTTATGCTCTCCGCACTATCAGCATGGATGCAGCAACGATCCACTTTCTCGTTCACTGAAAGTATGCTTAACGATATAGCTAATATGGAATTAAAAGACAATTGGAATCTATATATATATCCTGTTCAAATTATCGATTCGGGCATTTACAGCGAAATGATAAATGCAGAAGAAAAAGGATTAGTCAACAGTCAACATACTTTGCTATATCAAAGTATTATTTCGAAATTAGATGATCGGTTAACTGATGATGAAAAAACCATACTAAAAGCTGTACTTCTTATTAATGTATGCCGGTTTAATTTTCATGACAGGGCGGATATGCTTTCCGCAATCGCGTTTTGTAGTGGTTTTTCTGAGGATGAAATTAATCCATTATTTCAATCTCTTGAAGAAAACTATGGCATTATTGCATACAACGAGTCGAGTAATAAAGTTGATATGTTGGCAGAGGCTAGTGGTCAGAATGATTTTAAACGGCTTTATAACCGAAAACTCTTTGCGCTTGGAAAATTTAACTGCTTAGACCACTGTGATGAAGAGATCATGACACTTGTCGGTCTAGATGCTCCTGTGGACACAACTTTTGCACGTTCCAATTCTATTAGCAGCGTAGAATGGAAATGGGACAAAAGGCTTATCCCTATAGACAACATTACTAATTCATACATAACAGCTTGTATATCAGAGGTTGCGCGTATTAATTCTGGAGAAGCAAACCGCGGGCTACAGATATATACATATTGCACTGAAGATCAAATCGAACAAATTAGTGTAGCTAGTAGATGTTGTGAGACTTGTCAAATGTGGAATTATGCAATTGATATTTTAATATTGACAGATGCAGGGAATGAATTCTATAAATCAATTAGGACTAGAACGATTCTGAAGCAATTCAGAAAAGAAGAACAAGAGAAATTTCCGAAATTTTATTCACCCGCACTCAGAAAAGCGGAAAATGAGATTATTAATGCGTTTCACAAGATGTCCAAAGAACGTGTTTTTCTTAACAAGTATGGCATGGCCAAAATTGATGATAGAATTGAAAAATACTGCACTCTAAGATTTGAGGAAATTTATAGTAGTGCTCCGCCTTTTTCTTTTGACGGGTTTGAGAAGAAGCTTACAGCAGCAATAAAAAACCACTATGTTACTATATGCTCGCGCTTACTTGACGGGTCTTTGACAAATGAAATGAGCTATAAATCGTTGCCGGTTGATACTAGAAATAGAATTACTTCATCAATCCAGGTCGGACCTGCATCCTCATGGCAAATATATTCAAAAAACTTCGAACTTGTTGAACCTGTGAATGATCGCATAAAGGCTGTATATTTAGAAGCACTAAATGAGATAGAGTCAAACGGAACACTGTCTATATGGAATTGTTTCGGGAAATATCTTAAAGCACCATATGGTATGAATGAATATTCTTTATGCTTATTTGTGTGCTATTTATTGGCGCTCAAGCGCACACGGTTAGAGTTGACTTATGATAAAAAACCAATTAAGCCTGCAGAAATAGTACCAATACTTTTTGATAAGGGGAAAATCAAATTCACCGAAATCTATAGAATCTCCCTGTCTTTAAATGCTGCAGATAGAAGTGAAGATATTATTGCGCTCTATACGAAGATAACAAATAACACACTGGTAGAACAAGTCGAGATTCTACAAAATGATTTGCAGATGATTGAAAATAAGCATGAACTCAACAACGAACTCTCAGGCAAAGTTGCTATAGCTAAAATGCGACTTAAAGATGGTGAGAAACTCTATCAGCAGCTATACTCTAAAATTGGACAATGGTCTAAAAAAATCTCTGAAAGTAACGATTACTCGGCTTGTGCTACTGCTACACAAGCATTGATATCACTAACAGAACAAAGTGGTGAGATTGAGGAAGGTAGTGCTTACTTTTATAGTGATTCCTATAATGAAAAGATTAGAGAATTACGTATTATTGCGACCCAAACACTGGATAAATTCTTTGATGGTCCGGTTAATGCAATTAAATGCAAAATAACTAATTGGGACGAATTTAGAAAAAAATATACTCAATTAGCAAACGAAGTTGAGAGATGCGGCCGCTTTAATGATGCGACTATTATACGAAGGAGAATCGAAGAAGTACATACGCTCATTGAGGAGGAATTTAAATATCAAGGTCAAGAGGCTGAATGTGAACGGGAATTGCTTTCATGCAATGATTGCATGAGCTTTGCATACGATGAATGTGTTAGGCACTTAACAACCTTGAATCAATGGAGTGAGTTCTGGAAGGATACGACGAGAAAAGACATCAGAGCTAAAATCAATGGGGCGCTTCGTAATATTGCTGATAGAAAACTCCAACTTGATACCCAGTTTAAGGCGTTGCAAGCAGAAATAAATCAAGTTACAAGCTATAACGACCTTTCTCACCTCGTTTACAAGATAAAACGCATTAGCAGTTTAAATCCGCCTGAGGTAATTGATTTCTATATGAACCGGACCTTAACAGAAATTGATGAGCTGGGCACCGTTATAAACGAATTCAAACTTGAAACACCTGAGGAGATAAAAACAGCGCGAATGAGTTTAAGTAAACTGGCATCCAATCCATGGAGGATTCTTCAGGAAAATCGCATTGAAGAAGCGGAAACCCTATTAAGAGATAAAAATAACCAGTGGATTGAAAAGTATGTAAAGATTGATGCTACTGTGCTCAGTGCACAAGAATGTATACAATGGAATGAAAGAACCACACCTTTACCAGAATACCTCAGTGATGAAACACTGGTTATGTATAAGTCGAAGGTTCTTCAGGTTCAGGGTCAATTAAAAAACTGTAAAATCCAAGGCGTTGTGTTGATGTTCGACCAGTTGGACATTGAAGAGCAACGGCAATGTTTTGATTCTCTAAAGAAACGGTTATATGAATAGATTAATTGGCTTCTTAGCTAGTAGAATGACGATGGTTAGTTGAATATGACAATTACATACAACAAACTGGTACGAGATCGCATACCAGAGATAATTGAAAAATCCGGGAAGTGTTGCGTGACAGAGGAGCTTTCTGATGAAGACTACCTCCGAATGGTTGATGCCAAGCTTGACGAAGAGTTGGCTGAGTACCATAAGGATCAGAATATCGAAGAACTTGCAGATCTTTTGGAAGTTGTTTATGCAGCCGCTACAGCTCGCGGCTACACGCTTGAACAGCTTGAGCAGACACGGGTGACAAAAGCAGAGAAAAGCGGCACGTTTAAAAAGAAACTGCTTCTTAAGGAAGTTGAAGAGCAACCGAGGTGACACCATGCCAACATATCATTCTGTATCAGGTAGCGCGGCAGAAGATTTGTTCATTGATTTGTTCAGCCAGGTATTTGGTGCTGAAAAAGCCGGATACCTCTATTCGCAGTATCATTTTTACGACATCTATAATAATTCTCGTTATGCAGATTTCGTGTTGGAAAATGGTGCCCGTCGTATTGCGTTTGAAATTGATGATGAAGCATCCCATAACAAGACCCTGGTTGCATCTAATAAGTTCTATGATGACCTCTTGAAACAGAATAGCATGGTTTCGTTCGGATGGGAGGTGTACCGTTGGGCTGTACGACAGATGCAAATTCAGCCAGAAACTGTTAAAGATGAGCTACGCGTTTTCTTAGGTAAACATCCACAGTTCAAGGAAATCGATGACTACCTTCCAACACAACGTGGCAAAGCTCTGAATGGTGCCGAGCTGGAACTAAAACAGCACCAGAAAGCAGCGTTGGAAGCACTAGAAAAGATGCGGGCTAATAAAGAAACTATCGCACTGCTATATCATGCCACCGGAACAGGAAAAACTGTCACAGCAGTCATGGATGCAAAGCGCTGTGGAGGACGCGTTCTTTTCCTGGCGCACACACAGGAGCTTGTGTATCAGGCAGCAAAGACGTTCAGTGAGCTGTGGCTCGATATTACTATTGGCCGGTATGTGGAGAGCACAAAGCAGATTGATACCCAAGTGGTCTGCGGCAGCATACAGAGTGTGGCATTACATCTTGACAATTTCAAAGACGACGATTTTGACTATCTGATTGTAGATGAAGCGCACCACGCGGCGGCAGATACATATCAGAAGATACTTGCATATTTCAAACCGAAATTTACTCTTGGATTGACCGCTACGCCAGAGCGTGCGGATGATAAGAACATTCTGGAAATATTTAAAAATACGGCACATAAGCTTGACATTCAGACTGCAGTGGTGATTGGCGAACTGGTGCCGGTGCGTTGTATTCGGATTCATACGAACATTGACCTGACGAAGGTACGTTTTAATAGTATCCAATACAATATACAAGACCTTGAAATCAAACTTATTGTCCCTGAGCGTAGTCGACTAATTGTAGACACGTGGACACAGTATGTGCAGAATAAGCGTACTGTTGTATTCTGTGCATCAGTAAAGCATGCTGAGCAGATAGCAGAAATGTTCCGTGAAAAAGGCATATCCGCTGCTGCAGTATCCGGAGGTATGAAGCAATCTGAGCGATTGGAGTTTCAGGAAAAATTCGTTAATAAAGAGATCAAGGTGCTTTGTGCGTGCGATCTCTTGAATGAGGGTTGGGACTGCCCAGAAATCGAAATCCTGTTCATGGCTCGACCGACTATGTCTAAAGTGCTGTATACGCAGCAGCTAGGGCGGGGTATGCGTTTGTTTGAGAGCAAAGAAAGCTTGATGGTTTTCGACTTTGTCGATAACGCCACCCAATATAGTATGCCATATTCACTGCACCGTCTATTTGAACTGAGGGGTTATAAACCCGGTCAGCTAATCTTAGCACCGGAAGCACATAAAACTGCAGAGGCAGATTTATACGCAAAGGGTGAGAAACCAGTGGTGTTACTTGATTGGCCAATAGATGCAATGGATTATGAGCTTGTTGATATATTTAATTGGCAGGATGAAGCCAAGGATATGTTGAGTCAGCAAGAATTGATACGACATCTGTCTGTTCAAAAGACGCAGACAATTGAAGAATATTTCCGTCGAGGTAAGATAGTACCTGATATGGTCGTTAACCTTTCTGGCGATCGGTCATTTCATTACTATAAAAAAGAACGCGTTCAGGAGTATTCCGAGAAGTTTGGCTGGACAATCATTACAAAAGAAAACAAGTATGAACTATTTATTGTAATGGTTCAGAAAATGCTAATGGATCATTCATATAAACCTGTACTTATTAAAGCAATACTGCAGTATGCAGATGAAAAGGGTCGCGTTAAGTTGGATGATATTGTATTTTACTTTAGAGCTTTCTATGAGGGTCGTCATTCAGTTGGATTGGCCGTTGAAAAGAGTAACAGTATCTTTACTAAAGGTGATTATTCCAATAATGACGTTGTAAAATGTATCCTATCAAATCCTTTCAAACGTTTTGAAGATATGCAGATGATGCATCACACGAGAACGCTAGGTATTATCCAGGTTGATGAGGTAGTATGGAAGCATCTAAGTCAAAATGATAAAAGCGAAATCGAGAAGATTTGCAATATGAAGCTGGACGAATACTATGCTAGATTAATGTGATGTGCTACACGATAAGATCTTCCTACAATGATCGGGTGAAGCAATCCTAAAGAGGAAATTAGCCCGCCTCCGAAGTACCTCGGCAAGGAGAGTGAGAATATGCAAAATCAGTTTCTTACAAACTATTCTGAACAAATATTTCTTGACAGAATAAAGGAAAACCTGCGCCGGTGTAAATCATTTTATTTTTCGGTCAGCTTTATCAAGAAAGCTGGCCTCGTTCTGTTGTTCAAAGACATTGAAGCGGCTGTTGAGCGTGGCTGTATCGGACGCATTATTACGTCGACCTATCAGAATTTTACGGATATTGAGTCGTTAAAGAGCTTCTACAGTTTGATGGGCAGCCATTCCAACTTTGAATGCCACCTTGATTATGAGTGCTTCCACGATGCTCAATATTCCACACTCGGATATCACTCAAAGGGATACCTGTTTGAATTTAGCGACAAATTCGAACTTATTGTTGGATCTTCAAATATTACTCGCTATGCTCTGCTAAAAAACATTGAGTGGGATTTGTCTGTAATTAGTGCAGAGCCATCAGAGGCGTATACACAGGCGCTTGTTGAATTTGAAGATTTATGGCAGCAAACACACCTCCTGAACAGCGACATCATTAACCTGTATGCGAACAAGTTGAACTTCGCTATTGAACGCTGGGACATGGATTACGATCTGGAATACAGAAATATCAAGCCCAACTATATGCAGCGTAAGGCATTGAAAGAGTTAAATCGTTACCGCGCCATTGGATTGGGGCGCGCGCTGGTCGTGGCTGCTGCAGGAAGCGGAAAAACTTATCTGGCTGCTTTTGACGCCTATAATTTCAATCCTAAACGGTTACTCTATGTAGTTCATGAAGGTTCAATTCTCAAAAGATCTTTAGAGACATTCCAGGATGTCTTCGGCAACAACGTCAGCTATGGTATCTTTAGTGGTGAAAGCAAAGAGATGGATGCAGATTTTGTCTTTGCCACCAACTTGACTATGAGTCGTTCTCTTGAATTGTTTTTAAAAGATGCGTTCGACTATATCATCATCGATGAATGCCATCATGCCACGGCAGAGACCTATAGAAAGATCATTACATACTTTGAGTCAGAGTTCTTGCTAGGTTTAACAGCAACGCCAGAGCGCATGGATAGCCCAATCCGTCGGCGCACCCGCCCCGCTTGATGCTTTAGTCGGCAACCTTGACGAGCCGTTCTCACAGATGCTCCAGCGCCTTATTGATGCCAAGGGAATGAAGGATGTCGAGGTTTATAAGCGTGCTAACCTCGACCGCAAGTTGTTCTCGAAGATCCGGAGCAGCAAAGGATATATGCCGAGCAAGCGCACGGCGATTGCCCTTGCTGTAGCGTTAGAATTGTCCCTTGACGAAACCGACGACATATTAGAGCGGGCTGGCTATGCGCTGTCTCACGCTGTCAAGTTTGATGTTATCGTGGAATACTTCATAACAAGCGGAAAGTACGATGTTTTTGAGATAAACGAGGTGCTGTTCGAGTACGATCAGCCGCTGTTGGGAGGGTACTAAATATGGATTTGTTACCGATAATTGAAATTCTCCGTCAGAAACGCCTTCTTTTCCATTCCGAGGCTGACTTTCAATTTGCCCTTGCTTGGGAGATTCAAAAAGAGCTTCCAACCGCTGACATAAGGCTTGAATACCCTCCTGAGAGTGCGCCGAACAAGTATATTGACATTCTGGTTCGAAACGATGGTTGTTCTTATCCTATTGAGTTAAAATATAAGACAAAAAAACTGTCTGCCACCGTGGGCGGAGAAAAGTTTCTCTTGAAAAATCATGGGGCGCAAGACATCGGCGCTTATGACTGCATAAAGGACATCTACCGTGTTGAGTCCTTCGCTGATAAACTGGATGGATTTAAGTGCGGTTATATATTATGGCTTACAAACGACCCATATTATTGGAACGCTCCGAACAATGCTAATGCCGGCTACGCCGCTTTCAGTATCCATCACGGTGCAAAGAAATATGGGGCTATGAATTGGGGTAGTCACCTTGGCGCGGGAACGACAAATGGACGAGAAGACGAACTCATTCTGAGTGGCGAATATGAAATAGCGTGGAATGATTACAGCGACTTGGGCGTAAAACCTGGCTTCTTCAAATACGCCTTGATGCGAGTCGAAAGGGGCGAATAAATGGGATGGCGATATGAACGTACCGGCGACGACTCGGTGCGATACATACTCGGAACGTAGGGCGACGCCAACTCCTGACTTGTCGCTTTCGAAGCGACCATTTGCCACCCACAAAGAGTTATCCTTAAGTCATAATAAAACTTGAGGAGGACACAGCAATGAAAAAAGGATTAACCGAACTTGTATTTATACTCGACAAGAGCGGTTCGATGGGTGGCCTGGAAAGGGACACAATCGGCGGCTACAACTCAATGCTAGAAAAGCAAAAAGCGGTCCAGGGCGAATGCCATATTACGACCGTACTGTTCGACAACAACTATGAACTGCTCCACGACCGCATTGACATTAAGGCGGTCAGCGCAATTACCGAGAAGGAATATGCCGTCGGTGGTTCGACCGCGCTCCTTGATGCCATCGGCAGGACGATTCACAAAATCGGCAACGCCCAGAAACACACGGCTGAAGATTACCGTGCCGAGAAGGTGATGTTAATTATCATCACGGACGGCGAAGAGAATTCCAGCCGCGAATATTCGGCCGAAAAGATCAAGGCGCAGATCGAGCGCCAGAAAACAAAATATGGCTGGGAATTCGTTTTCCTTGGAGCAAATATTGACGCGGCGGAAACCGCTGGGCGATTCGGAATTGCGCCCGACCGTGCCCAGAACTATCATGCCGACGGAGCTGGTGTTGAATTAAATTTTCGTGTAATGAGTGAAGCGGTCACTACCTTTCGCGAATGCGCCGCGATGCCAGAAGGCTGGAGTGATGAGATTCAAAAGGACTTTAAACGGCGTGGAGGGCGGAAATAATGTTCGGAGCTATTATCGGTGACATTGTAGGTTCTATTTACGAGTGGAATAACATTAAAACAAAGGAATTTCCACTGTTCCGCGACGATTGCTTTTTCACGGACGATACAGTCATGACCGTGGCGGTGGCCGATGCGATCATGCAGGGCAAGCGTGAAACCTTCGGCGGTGGACTTGATGCTCATGGAGGTGTCGTGGTCGACGAGGATCTTTTCATTGATTCGATGAAAAAATGGGGACGGTTATATCCGAACGCCGGTTATGGCGGGCACTTTGGTTCGTGGATTTTCTCCGACAGCCGCGAACCTTATAACAGCTGGGGTAACGGCTCGGCGATGCGTGTCTCGCCCTGCGCGTGGGCTTGTGAGCAAACGCAATTCATACACGAATGCATAGGAGACGTCGATGTCTTGGCAACTACCAGCGCATCAGTTACACATAATCATGCCGAGGGCATAAAGGGCGCTGTTGAAACAGCAAGAGCGATATGGTTTATGCTTCGGGCGCGTTGCTTCGCCGATTATCCGAACAATATCGATGAATGGAAAGGTACAATTAAAAAGCACTCCGGCTATGACTTGTCACGAACGCTTGTTGAAATACGGCCGACCTACCGTTTCAACGAAAGTTGTCAGGACACTGTGCCGCAGGCTATCACAGCATTCCTTGAAAGCAAAGACTTTGAAGACGCCATACGAAGCGCCATATCCCTTGGAGGCGACAGTGACACTTTGGCTGCCATTACTGGCAGCATAGCCGAAGCAGCGTACGGTATTCCGAAGTGGATAAAGGACAAGGCCTGGTCATACCTCGACGAACCACTCCGCGATGTTTGCCGCCGGTGGCGAATGTTTGCCGCGAAAAATAAATAAGCAGACAAATTCTCGAATCAAGCTCTGCAATTTCCTCACAAGCCGTTTCTGAAATGTTTCTATTGTAATCGCCGGGATATAATTGACCCCCTGTAGGTCAAATCAATTCCGGCGTTGACACTATTGAGTCCTCGTCCCATTCAAAGAAAAGTTCTGGCTGACTGTGAATGATCACTTTTGCATTTGGTATGTTTGTTTTATATACATTCCTACGGGAGCAGCCTACTGCCCTAACCGATTACGACGCAAGGACTCCCAGAACGCATATACGAGGGGATAACATAGAGATGGGTTTATTAGAACCGATTACTCACAAGGAAGAGATTGAAACGCTTCTGAATGAAGCACAGCAGAAGTATGACGCTTCGATAAATCGATTTGAGTCTCAAAAGAAGAAAACCACTCAGAGTTTGGAGAAACTCGGAGAGATAAAGGTGAGCTCATGGGCGAGTGGTATGGACGCCTTTGTTAGTGCGTTCAGTTGCTTCAAGAATGTTGAGATTGACAAGAAAATCGAAACCAATCTCTACTTTGTTGGGTCAAATGAAAAACCGCAACAGATGCTGATGAATATGCAGCAAGCATCTATGACAGCAAGCGAAGTGGCAAAAGCCGGATTCGCTGCCGTCGGCACCGGCGCGCTTGTTGGTGTTGCAGCATACGGCGGAGCTATGATGTTTGCGTCTGCTTCTACAGGGACTGCAATAGCAGCCCTTTCTGGAGCGGCTAAAACAAAGGCTACACTCGCATGGTTTGGTGGCGGTGCAAAAGCGGCTGGAGGATTAGGTATCGCCGGAGGACAGGTTGTTATTGCAGGAATTGTGATACTGCCAATTCTGGCTGTTGCTACAGTAATTGCAGCATTCAAGGGGAAAGAGAAACTCGCTGAAGCAAAAAAGATAAACGCAGAGGCACTTGAAGCTGTGTCAAAAATGGATACAGTTACAACAGGCATGGCTGGAATCGAGAAGATGTCTAATAATTACTCGATTTTTATTAAGAAGCTTAATAAAAAATTTGCACCGTTCATTCGAGAATTGGAGCGTATCAAGAATGAGCATACATTACCGGATGATGGGAAAATCGACTTTAACTTACTAACGACAATTGAACAGAAGACACTTCATGTAACTTGGCTCATGGCTCAATTATTCTATCACGTCCTTTCAACAGCAATACTAACAGACCAAGGTGTCGTATCTAATGAGGCAGGAGCAGCGTTAGCCGCATCTTCAAGCGACTTAAAACAGTTAAGGAAAGATACTTTCCGCATGGAAGGCGAAGAAGCCCAGATTGGTAACCTGTTCTGGAATGTGTCAGCGAAGAAAATGATCATTATCAATTTCGCCGCTATGCTTATACTTGTTCTTTGCGGAGTGAAGACTCTCAGCGTTAGCGTGGTTTCGGGAATAATGTGTTTTGTGGGAGCCATTATTGCCTTGCCGATTTTCTTCAAATTCAGAGACCTTCCGGCAAGCAAGCTATACGTCTGGCGTCTAATAAGATTGGTTGTGGCTGTAATTTTTGTAATAATTACCTCTGTATTATTTAGGTAGGTGATTCGTATGTCAATATTTCGGAGAACTGCAAAAGATACATCCCAAAAGGCAGGAACGCTTATAGGGAACGAACTAGCAAAGAATGCTCAAAGCGCAACAAATGAGTCTGTGCAAGGTATGGACTTGTTTCGAAGCGCAATGGAAAATAGACAAAATGTTGATTTTGCTTTTGCTAAAGGAAATCTGTTTGAATACATAGAATCAGCGAAGTTTAATCAAAACGCTGGAACGGGCGGGAACGGGCTTCGCGCTGTTGTGACAGACGCTGTAGGGAGACCGCATGATGCCGCTGATATTGAGATTGTTAAGAGTGGAAAAGTCGTTCGACAAGTACAAGCTAAGTTCAGCGATTCAGAACACACTGCCGCTGACTCTGTAAATATGCAGCGAAAAGATAAGTATGCTGGTATGCAGCGCTTAATACGAAAAGAAGACCACTATACAACGCCAAAAGGAGAAAAGACCACCCTCCTTGATGAGAGTAAACGCCTCGCCAAAGCGCGAGCTGACAAGCAAGGTACAATATACCGCGAACAGTATAAAGATGTCCATGAGAATTTAACCGATGAATTGCATCACGGCGATGTATCTTCCGGTGGCACAACGTTGGATGAGATTAAGGCGGCTTATCGCAATTCTGAAAAGTATTCAAAATCTTTCGAGCGAAAACAAGTCAAAGTGGAAATGCAAGTTACTGCAGCCAGCATGGCAAAAGCGAGTTTTGTCACGACCGGGATTATTTCTGGCATTTCAAATATGTTTCAGGTCTTGAGAAACGATAAGGATTTAGATGAAGCATTGAGAGATGTTGGAGCAGATGCGATCAAAAGCGGTGCTCGTGGTGGCGCGACAGGTGTAATTAGCACGGCAATAAGGTATAAAGGTATTAAAGCCGGAAGCTTGCTCCTTAGTGATTCCACAGCCGCAACTGTAATGGCTGGCGGCATTGTGGACGGCGGGGTTGCTCTATACTCATACGCCCGCGGTGAAATAACCGCAGAGCAATTACGGGACCAACTGGTTGATACAACCGCGAAAGCTGCAACAACCATTTATTTTACTAAAGCGGTTGGTGCGATTATGGGAAGCGCAATCAATCCGATTTTTCCAATGGTAGTGTATACAACGGCAAGTTACGTTTTTGCTTGTACTCGTGAAATTATCAATAACGCGAAATTAAACGCGGCAGAATATGAAAGGATGGCTTCCATTCTGCAGGAGTCTAGACGCGCAATTGATGAATACCATGAGCAGCTCAAAGAAAGAGTTACTGAATGTGAGGAGCGACAGCGCGAAATGCTGGAGGGCTTCGTAAACACATTTGATTACAATATGACGACCGGGGAAAATTATGATGAAGCGATATATTCTATTATAACTTTTGCCGACAGAGCAGGTATGGCATTGCAGCACATCGAGTTTCAGGATTTCGCTGAAGTAATGAATTCAGACGAATCGCTTAGATTGAGCTAAGATACGTAATATATAGTGGCACTTATCCTTTGACAAGATATTTGAAACTATATCTTGATGGAGTGGGGGGTGAACCCAATGATGCTAAAAAACAAACGTATAAACATCAAACAAACATCAAAAAAGTCTTGTAACCACGGGCTATTTCGGGCTATTGATGTTTACGGTAAACAACAAATAAACAACAGCTTGTAGGTTTAAGTGTATTCGAGCCATCGGAATCGCCCTCGAAAAGTTCTCTAAAACAGAAAAACACCTCAAAATCAATTGATTTTGAGGTGTTTTTGTTGGTTGCGGAGGCAGGATTTGAACCTACGACCTTCGGGTTATGAGTTGCGGTTTGTCCATTTCATAGCATTTGGTATCTTGCGATAAACGCTTATATCACAAGGGTTAGACGGTGGTGGGACATTATACCATTTCACGATATTGTGCGCTTTTTTATATCGTTGTGCGCTAAAAGTGCGCTAAAAACCGGTGCAGAAATTCTCAAAGCTGGAGACATATTGCATTTGAAAAAGACTCGTGATTTACGTGACGATAAACAAACTGGAATGATACGCCTTAACATACATCGTAGCATTTCTTCAGAATCGATCTTTTGTAGCCGAGAGAATTCCCCTGCAGTATATGTTTGCTGTTTCAATTTCGATTGGGGTAAGATACTCAAGATTCGAATGTGCAAGAGGGTCTCTGGCTCGCGCGAGCAGAGCGAGCTTCGGACGCCACTCGCTAAACTGGGTATTGCCGAATACCTGCGCAAAAGAAGAGTTCCAATAAAAGCCCAGAATATTTGAAAGCTCCTGTATGCCGATGACGCTCAGAACAGTAACAGTGCTGGTAGGGTTGTATTTGTTCCGCGTAGATCTGATATATTTATCCGCTTTCGAAAAATCGACGAAAAATTCGTTTTTATTTGGATTGGCTTGGCAGCGTGCCTCATATTCGCTACGTATGATGGTTTCCCATGTCTGACCGTACTTCTCTGTCAGTTTGGTTTCGATTATCAGGCGTAGACGTTTTTCAGCTTCCGTCAGCAAGGGCCACATGTTCAAGCTCTCGTCCATCCTGACCAAATCTGTCATGTATTGGGCGAATAACTCGCTGATGGTTTCGTGCTTTCCCTTATATAGTGTGATGTAACCTCGGTTTTCGAGCTCGCGTACATGTTGAGGTAGTATATCGTATTTTGGCCCGACGAAGATCTGAATAATACGTTTCATATAACCTTCGGTATCAAGCAGCTCAATGATTTCCTTGTAGTAGTCGTAATAACGCTGCGTACAGCTTGCAATAATATCATCGACAGGCAGCAGGTCTTTATTAACAATAAGCTCGTTTGAAGCAATAGACAGAAGATAGGGCGAACAGCCGGCGCGATAAATAATGTTCGACCATTCGCTGTCCGAAAGAACGACCTGAAATTCTTCGAGAGTTTTACGCACCTTCAGAAGCTCGTCTTCGCCAAAGCCGATTAGCTGCTGCTTATCAAAAGCCAGATGGAACACCGACCCGCCGCAACATCTGTCCTCCAGATATTCCATACTCCTTCTAGAAACGATAATAAAGGTCACGATATATTTCGGGTCGGTTATCAGGCTCCGAAGAAACTGAAAATACTGATAAGCTTCAATATCATCGCTGTTTTTGAAAACCTTCGAGACATAATCAAATTCGTCGATATAGATAATCGTTTTCAGCTCGTATTCTTTTAGTGTTTCAAACAGGGTATCGATCGCATAGGAGATATTTTCATAATCATCACCGGCAAGCTTCACTGCGTTAATCATCGACTCAAGATCGGTGTCGCATAAGCTGGCGGCTTTTAGAGAACGATGAATCAACTCGACGATTTCCCGCCACAGAGCAAAGAACGAAGAAAATTTACCTAAATTCCCCACGTCCGCCACTATGATGTTTTTCTTTGCTAAATCGCCTGACTCGTGAAGAAGCTTGTATACAAGCGAGCTTTTACCTATTCTGGGTATTCCGCATATAGATAAACTCCCTCTTTTCCCATCTAATAGCTTTCTCCGGTATTCCTCCAGCTTGTGCTCTCTACCGATAAAGCCTTTTCCCGTCGCAATAGGGCCTACAAAAAACGGACTGTCCATAAAACGCTCCTTTAAGATTTGGTTTACTTAAAATTCTGAATGCTGTTGACCGTGTCGGCGCTGCAATTCGAATTCAGCCATTCGTCAAACAATCCGATGTTTATCTGGTAGTTCCCTTTTTCTACTCCTATTACGCTTCTCTTGATAAGCCGGTCAAGTAGCGAGTCGACCCGATCTTTTGGCAAAACAGACGAAATAATATCCCTTGAATCGAGGATATCCTCCTTGCGGCAGCGCGACAAATCATGCAGCCTTTTTGAAATAATCCACAGAAGCGCGACGTTGTCTCTCGGTCGAGCCCTGTCCGTAATGTCGCTGTCGTCATAATAAAGCGATTCAAAGTGCGTCAGGTCAAGTCGGTTGATGCCAGAGAGCAGGTCGTCGCTGACAAGCGTGTCAATGTCGGCATCAGTAACATAGGTCTGATTGGCGTAATTTAGATACTTTATAAGTCTGTCCATCAAAATCATGATGAAGTACGCACTTCCCGCCGTCAGTGAAATTATTTTTTTAACAGCGCGATCGCCAGACAAACCATCAAAGACAGCTCTATCAATCGCAGGAGGTTCTTTAATCATTATACGCGCTTGGTCCTCGTGGAGATAAGAGATCTGCCTTTTATCTATTGCAGCAAACGGGTTCGGGTATGCGTCGACAAAATCCATCATATAGTCCTGCCCGACAACGACGCCGACCAGCCCGTAATTGTTAATAATGGCTTTCCAATACTTCATAAATTCATCGTCAAGCAGTCCACGGCACAACCGGATGTACAAGGTTGTAAATTCATCCAGAAGAAGAACAACATTGTAATTTTTCTCTATAAGGAAACGATTAAGATCTTCAAAGAACTCGCAAAATAGTTCTCTACCGGTCTCGCTTTTCATAATATCCTCACGGCTGGGAATAAGCAGTCCGGCATGCTTTATTTCTTCATACAACTCCCCGTGGTTTCTTGACAGTTCCTTTTCAAGATTCGTGAATATCTTGCTGTTAAGCGCTCTTTCGAAATGGTTGCTGGGTAGACTGTTTATATCACCGATATTAATAACTATTGTGGATTTTGCTTCGGCACGCAACTTAAGGTCGAGATGATATAAAACTGTGCTTTTCCCCGTCCTTTTCTGACCGTATAACGCAATAGTCTTCCTGCGAAGCGGCTGAATACCGTCTCCTTTAATCGTGAGGACTATGCCGTCGATAAATTCGGCACGCCCGAAGACCATTTCTTCTCTGTCTACCGCTCCGCCGGATACGTATGCATTATACGGATTGTCCAATTCCTTAAATTCGTGATTGCCAAGCTCAACAGTTAATTCAAATGGCTTGTTCTCTTTCCCTTTGATGGTTGCGCTGACGTTGTATTCGTATTCGACGTTTACATTAAGCTTAAGAGCCTTGCTGTTCGGATTCACAAGCCTTAGCTTAACCTTGATTGTCTTTACATCGCCCTCATCAATTACGAACGTACCCTCCAGAGGGGTCAGGACGGAATATTCATCGCTGTCGCGCATATGAACCGTAAGCGAGTCGGCTTTCTGACGATCATTATCGTTTGCGATAAAAAACTGTATATAGACACAATCGTTGTCAACAACATGTAGCTCCTCGTGCGCGACAATCTGGCAACTTATTACCGGAAGCTTGTTGCAGTACAGATCCCGAAGCGTATCTGTGGCAATTTCCTTCCATCGTATAACAACATCCTTAAAATACTCGAAAGCATATTTAGTCGGATATTTGTGAATCGACTGTTCAAGAACCTCGAGTTGACTGAGTATTAAGCTCAGGCTGCTCTCTTTTAAGCTGAAGCTTTCAAATTGGTTATATTCAACTGACTTGTTTATTAGTCCGCTCATAATATCCATTCGTTTTTGGTCGAGTTCGTCCATAAACGGAATAAAGCCCCCGTTCCTAACAATGGCTTCCTGAGTTTCTCGAAGCCACAAAGGTGCGAACGATATACCCTGTAAACGTCTAATAATAATATCGAAATCAACCTTAGCCTGCCTGAGGATACCAATGAGCGATTCCAGCCCGCCGTCAAAGGACGTAGTTCTCGCGTTTTGGCGCTCGCTACCGTCGAGAAGAGAGACGGTTTCCGCTTCGACAAATTTGCTTTTCCGGGATTGCATGACGCCAGCGGATAATTGCTCCTTGAACCTTTTTGCGTGACCAGGCAGTGACGACGATATGATACGAACAATGGCATAGACAAGCGGCTGGGCATTAATGTCAGGCGATTCGTCAAGTCGTTTGAGTAGATCCCGCTGAATACTTAAATTATCGTCGGTAAGCATCTTCATCGGTAGCTTCAATCTGTCAACAAATACTGATAGGATATACCTTGTTATCGCATTAATTTTATCCTGGTCTCCGATACCGGCATACTGTATACTCTCAAGATAATAAAACCGCGCGACGTCAATTGGCACATCGTGACGGCCGACAGTATCATCTCCTAACGCGACGAGAGCCTTGCCGATACAGCTGAATAACGTGTTTTCCAAAGAAGCCTCAAGGTCGGGGTCCTTAACTATGTCGTTTCTGTTTGCCATATCCAGCGAATCAAAAATGATACGGGCTGCGCCAATGAAAGATCTGAAGCGGGAATACGGCTTTTGTGTCGTGCTCGTTTTTGTCAGCGATGTCGATAACGCTTTAGCGTCGGATAACGAGCCGGTGTATCGTCCGTCCTCCGGACGGATAAGCCTGCTGTGAACGCCCCATTCGCTTAAAACACAGTCGTCGAGGAGTTTTCTGACGATTGGGCTTATATAGTCGCGGAAGTCGCCGAAATTGGCGCTGTCGATTGTGGTCGAACTACCGGAGGCAAGTATCTCCTGCGCAGAGGAATCGTTTTTCAAGTAGCTCATAATCGCACTCGTCGGTTTAAAGCCGGGGATTTCTTCTCTCAGGTGGACAATACATTGTGCTGCTGTAAAACACACGCGTTTTTCGCGCAGTACAAGACTGATGGTTTCATTTGAGAGGTCACCGGCATTTTTCTTTCTGCAATCAAGCCATGCCTCGCAGGATTTCAAAGCTTCGGAATATCGGAAAGCGTTATAGTAATACGTCAGACGGAGCGTCAGATGGTGAAGCTTGTTGGCAGGTCTCTGTGTCTGGGTTATTATGCGTTCTTGGACGACGAGAGCTTTTTCGGTATCCTCCATCTGCATATAGGCCTGATACAGCCAGTTATTATACTGCTCACCTCCGAAAACATCCATGTGTTTAAGAAGAAAATCCACCGCTTGCTGTGTCTGACCAGAACGCATGTAGATTGAAACGATGTTTGGGGCAATTTGTTCCGCGCGGTTTCCTTCGGAAAAAGCGCGCAGGTATAACTTAAGTGTTTCCACGTCTCCTGCTTTACCCATACTAAACGATTTGTTTGCCTGTTTTAACAGCTTATCGGAATCGTCTAACCGTATTTCTTTAACCTCGGTTTTTATAGGAGCCTGCGCACACCTGATGGAAACAGCGTTCGGACGTTTATTGCCGAGTTTATCAATAAAGCTTGAAATTTTAAACGCCACAGACGCCTTGGTATAGCCCGCCGGTGAGCTTTCTAGCAAATTAACAAGTCCTATATCTGTGACATTACGCATCAGAAACGGAAAAAAGTCGCTATTTTCGCAGCGGATTGAGCCGTGCTTGGCGGAAAAATCGTAGAAACTAATTTTGCCGAAATGTTCGCCTGCCTGCACCGGTAGATAGTTATTATCTTGCGCGTCAGGTAAAATCGCCTTCAACTCGGGCAAAGTCTCAAATGTTTTTTTCGGTGTAATGGCAGACAGTATCGTAACAGGCTTGTCTAATACGGCGGAAGCGGGGAGAGTATTCGTCAGAATATTAAGCTGTTCGGTCAGATATTCAATGTTTGCCGGGTTTAAGGCGTCGTCATTACGCGGAAGGACCGCCTGTTTTCCGCTGAGCTTGAGTATCAGCATCACTGCACCGAACAAAACCAGTGAGGCCTTTCCGTGCTTTTTGAAATACTCAATTATGTTGTAGTGTGTACCCGACAGATACGACAACTGCGCAAGAAGCTTCCCGGTCTGCTCGTCAACCGGAGCTGACGAGTCTAGAAGCCCGCTCCAATATGAAATATAGTTTTGTGCGAAAATCTCGTCATGTGCTTCGACAATGACCGCACCGAGCAGTTTTTGCAATTCCTGTCGGCAATTTCCGTATTTATCTGCAAGTGTAATCAGCGTATTGATGACAGGCTGCGTCCGTCCGAATTTCTCGCCCGTTTCCTTCACCTTGACCGCATATCTGAATTGTTCGATGCGCGCGCTACACAGCTTATGCACTTCGGGGTTTTTATCTTTTAGCGCTGTTGTGAGCGTGTTCAGTGAGGTATCACTTTCTTCAACCTCCCGGTAACTGTTATGTATATTCTCGTCCGTCTTTGCGGGAGACTCGGATGCGCCCACCTCTTCAAAAAATCCGACGAGGGAATACGACACGGATTTTTTCTTACTGTCTTCAAGCTCAACAGAGAAGTATTCCTCACCGTATTCGCATAATATTCCGCAGATTTCCTTACCGTTTTTAAAGGTGATGCACAATTTGCCGCCGAGACCTATTGTATTCATTAATTCGTCGCGTATTTCCATGTAACTGTCCCCCTGGTGGTTTTTTGCTCTACTTTAAACCTTTTGAATTACGAGTCTATATATGCCGAACCGGCTTGGTTTACGCTCTGAACGATTTGCTTTCTGACGTCGCTGAGCTAAACGATTTCGACAGATTCTCCTAAATACATCATTTGGGCTGCGTTCTGAGACATTGTAAAGAACAATTCACAAGCGCCTCTAAAAACATCGTATTCAAAGCGGTATGGAAAGAGCATCGCCGTTTTGTTTGAGGCGGTTGGCCGGTCAGTCAACCAGTTGTAAAGTAACCTGCATGCGGTATTTCCCAAAAACACGCAACAGACATTATCGTCTACTAATATTTCTAAAGGTAATTATACACTTTCTGTCGAATTATGACAGTTCATATTTTACAATTTTGTATCGTACAAAACGAGCGTTAAACGTCAGAGTGTTTTTGCATCAGCGTTATCACTTTGAGAGTACTTAAAGGTCGAGATGCGGGCTAGATAAAAGACATCGCGAGAACGGGTGTCAGAAATGATTTAAGCAAGAGGTAGTTGTTTTTGATTATTAATGCCTGATGATCTCCTCGCGTGGGAGAGCGTAGGAACGCATCCGTAAGATTAAAAGTCAAATAATTGAAGAAGGACTTAAACACATCAGGAAATATAAATGATTTTTCGAATTGATCAAAGCTCACAACAATGGTACTATCGTTGATGCTTTTGATTATTCCGTTACCAAAGACTTTATGTAACACCTGCTTGCCTAATAAATCAATCACTGTTTTCCTCACCTACCTCATCACACTGAAAATCCTGGAGCTGGTGGTTACCAGATTTAGTATCCTTTTGTACTTTATGAGCAATTGGTATGTCGGCGGGCAACAGATCATACTGTAACAGGTCTTGAGTGCAAATCCATTCATAGCGGTCATGGACACTCATGATAGGGTGGCTGTTTGAAACCTCGCAATAAAAAGCTATTAACTCAACAATAATGTCCCCATAATCATGAAATACCGTTTTACAATGCTCACCCACGGAAACCTCAATATTAAGCTCTTCTTTCAATTCTCTGGCTAAACATTCTTGTGGGGTCTCTCCAAGCTCAATTTTGCCGCCGGGGAATTCCCACCCGCCTCCATGTTTTTCTCTTGGAGCCCGACGTGTTAACAAAACCTTATTATCGTCAATGACGATCCCAGCTGATACCTTGATCTCTTTCAAGTTCTTACCTCGTAGAGCTATATCATTGTCTTTTAATTGCAGTAACTTAAAATGTCCTGAACAAAATCCATATCATCCAGAACGGGATTGCCCTGCAATAAGCACTTCGTAAAAATTGCAGCAAGCCTTGGGTCTAGGCGATACAGGTAACCCAAGTTCCCGTCACCCAACCTGTTAAATGCTGAATACTTTTCGGTTGACAGTTCGATAATGTCCGGACGGAATAAAGCCGTTTTAACGGGATTGGCTAAAACAATATAGTCGCAATCAACGCGACGTCCATTATTATCCCAGGTGTCTCCCGTAATAATTGTATCTGGATTATCCGCATTGTAACAGCGATCTCGAGCTACACTAATTGCCACGATTTCCCCGTCACAGCCATGAAATATGACATCGCCTTTCATTACATCAAGCAATCGATGCCAATGATGAAATTCATCTCCGTCTTTATTTTTTATAGGTGCCCAAATATAACCTTCTCGACTTGCTTTATCAAAAGTCTTACCTTGAAATACATAAAACGTAAGTCTTCTTCCGGACTCGCGTTCAGCGGTGCGAAACTGAGAGGACTTTGGTCGCGGCACAGTATTGGGACGTTTTTCTGCTGTTACCTTTGCAAGAGCCTCAGTTTCTTGTTGTGCCCTCAGCTTTGTTTCTTTCTCTTGTTGAATAGCAGCTAGCTCAGTGCGAATTTTAGCGTCAACTTTTTCGTCAAGAGCAATAAAGAATACATTGAATGATTCCGGATATGGGAATTTCTTATCTCCATCTTGATAATGTACAATGATGTATTCGTCGTCCTGTTCTTTTACGATTCCTTCTCCGAGTGTCTTATGGCGAACTGCTTGTCCAATAATATTCATCCCGCTCACTCCCGTCGTATCATTACATCTTAAACAAATCCTTAATCGTCGTGACTAACCGCTCAGTTCTTTCTGTTATACGGTTGATCGTCCATTCTTGCTCTGCGACCACATCGGCGTTGAGGTTCAAGCCGTTTCGATAACCAATTTCACGCCCGCTATTGTCTTTGCGGTCTCGCTTATCCTCGAACGAGCGGTTGCTTAATGTGGCGTTATAACCGGTGATCGTTAGGTTTCCAAAAGTGTGAACATACTGGGCTTGGTATTCTCTTGCCTTTGCGACGTCGCCATTTGCGATCATCGTCACCCAGTTATCGGGGATTGTTTCTCCTTGGGGGAATATATGCTCTACCGTCCAAACGTGCAGGTTATTGTTTGTCTTCCATAAGTCCACTGTACTCTCCACGGTCATACCCTGCTTGGCGATCATGCAGAGGATGAAACGGGTGGCATCATAGTTGTCGTTATATACTGGGCCTCTCAGCTTTTCTTCGAATGCGGCGTCCGAAGCCGAGTTGGATAGAAGTTTATTCCGAATGGCATTATAAACTGCGTTTTCGGTATAACCCGAGCTTTCAATATCTTCTATGAGGCTCATAAATATACGTGTAAGGTCTCGGGTTGGCGGTGTATCCGTCAGATTACGACGGACAAAGAAACTCACTAAAAGGTCTACTACCTTTTTTATGTCGATATCAGTTATGGCAAGCGAAGTCTTCTCTTTCACGAGATAGAGAAGGAGTAGATATGAAGGTGCACCTTGGACTCTGGACAAGTTTTCATAGCCCTCCTGCAGCGCAGGATTTAATCCTTCGGTATTCTGCAGGATGATTGCCGAGTAAATCTTGGCGTTGTCGATCAACGCTTCGAGGAACTCCTTTGGGTCTCTTTTGATGATTCGCTCATAGATGTCTAACATGGTTGAGCGGGTGGCCAATAGCCCCAAGGCATACTGTTTCGTATCGTCAGGCCGCGAGAAAGGAGCGTTTAAGGACTTTCTGAAAGCATTATAGTTATGTCGGAAAAAGCGCTCCTGAACAGCATAGTCATCGCCTAAATATTCAATGATGCGCTGCCACTGCTGAAAGTAATCATCCAGGTTCGTACCGTCTGCTACATCAAGCCTAGCCAGCAATAGATTCTTGATAAGATCGACTGCGGTAAGTGGCGTCCCTCGGTTGTTAAGAGACTCGAATAGCGTGTATGCATCCGAATGGCTTGATACTTCGATCATCACCATAACGGCGCTGTTCACCTTCTCGAGAATTTCAAATAAGGATATCAGTGCTTCGGCTGATTTATCGATTGCCTGCCCATTAGTGATTCTGGCTTCAACCGATTCGATTTTCTCCGTCACCGTTTTCGCAATACGTTTTTTGAAATACTCGAAAGCCTTCTTTATTCGGCGGACGCCCGCAAACTTCGGCAGGGGACATGTTGGGATAATTTTCTGCTCTGCCAACACGCCTTTGTAATCATCGAGGTTGTGGTTTTGAACCTGTGGCACGACGCGAATTTGCGCGTCCGTGTTCCTGAGAACGAGCTTGCGTTTTAACTGCAAAATATCGGACTGCTGATCGTCATTCATATGAGAGCGATGTTCGTAGAGGGTAGAATACAGCGCCGCTAGCAGGAGGCTTAATGTCGTGAGGCGTTGTTGTCCATCGACAACCTCTCGCTTGGGTGCATTGATGGAGTCTGCGGTTGTATCTATACAGATGATTGTGCCGAGGAAATACCCGGAGTCGTTGTCCGAGAGGTCGTCGAAGAGGTTCTCCCACTGTCCGGCACCCCATGTGTATTCACGTTGATACTTTGGGATTTCAAATATCAACTTACTCTCCGTATCAAATAGCTGCGATATGGGGTACTGGTTTACTCGATTGATGCTCATTTGGATGCTACCTCCCGAAATTCTCTCTCAAATTCTCTACCTATATTGAAACAATGTAGTATTTCCGGCTTGTCCCGGCATTCCGCCAGTCAATAGCATAATTACCCTCGAGAATAACCGACTCGTCGAGCTTCCCGCTCCCGGTCGGCTTACCAATACGGCCATAAACTCTGTGCTCTTCTCGGAAGTATTTATATATCCCTGAATTATTATTGCCTTGATAGAACGGCCTATCTCTGACAAGCGCAATAGCAAATGTGTATGTAAATCCCTTTTCCTTGAGTTGTTCCATAAAACGGATATCCTTCACAAAAGAATACATCTGTTCAGGATACTGTCCGTTGACGGGAAATTTTAGCTCAATTGCGTATCGTTCACCTTTGTTGTCGTTATATACAACGATATCAATTTCTTTTTTGATTGTGTTTGCTTGAGCGTAAAAGAATGAAACGTTGCGTTCAAACTGCACCTTATATTCAGGAAACCGCTCCCGCAGATAAATGCCCATTTCATGCTGTAAGCTGTATTCGTTATAAATATCAACCTTGTTTTCAGTTATGAAATCAAAAAAGATGTGTAGATAATCGAGCATCGAACGCGCCATATTTTCTCCTGGCATTATGTATCTCCGGCAATCATAAATAGTCGCTTAACAAGCTCGGTTATATTGTCTATTCGTGCAAATTCTGTCTTTTTGACAACTCGTGTTGCTGGCCGCTTACTCTTTTCGCCTAAAGCGTTAGCCTTGCTATGTTTCCCGACGGCATGTGTTGATATATCGGGTAACGATTGTCCCGGAGGATTGCCAAAGAACAGGTATTTCATTTCAATCCTGTTTTGCGCGTTAAGCAACCACTCTATCCAGATAGCGCAGCCGTTTGGCTTTTCAGATAGAGCAGTATTTAAGTTTACCGAGGTCTTTGCAGCGTTTATTATCGATGTTTTCAGTTGAATATGGCGAATGATTTTATTGCTTTCAATAACTATGTCATATCCGGAAGCGTCTATTTCCGCTTTAAGAATCTCAGGCCATTGGTCAAACCTAAACCGCATTTCCTGAAGTACTTCGGAGATAAATAAATGCTCGATAAGCTGCTCATAAAAAGTCGAATGCGTACTGAGGGTGGTCTTGAAATCTTCCAAAATAAGCGCCTCCTCGAACGATTCTGTTACTCTTCTTTTTTATAGAACGAATTATATGTACGAATATACAACGTCTCCAAATTTGACAAAAGATATCTAAAACTATATTGGCGCGACTGGGCTATTTTGAAATCGCGGTTATAGGCCTTCCATGTGTACGATCTTTTTGGGATATGAATGTTCAGCTTTCGAAATAAGGTTTTCTGCGCGTCCAATAACAGATAGAAATCATTTAGGCACAACATAGACATCTCTTTAAGAGAACAAACCTCAGTTAACTCCGGTAATATATCTATTGCCGCTAAAGAGGATTTTAACTTAAAGGTTTCGTCCATAAATATGCCATATGCATTTACATATCCGCTTCGGTCTGGCTTGAAGATATAGTTCTTCAGTTTCGTGTTTTTCGGGATGCATGTCTCCATTTTCCAGTATTCTTGAATAAATGCGGTTGTAAAATAATAGCAAATACTAAAGACCTCATCTGCCTCAGTCGGCTTATCCGCATTTGTCATATATTACTCCTTAATCACGCAGATATCTATTTCACCGTGACCTGCCCGTTCATAAGCATGGGCAGGAGCCAATCGCGGAGTTTGACGAGTTCATAAGTCTCTCTGCTTTTTGTATACTGCAAATCAAGTATTGGATTCACCTGATTATCGAATGCCGTAAGTACCATTTTATCAGGCATTACAACTATAGTATCTTTGAGGGTGTCTTGGCTGATGTTTTTCAATATTGTGCCGCCTGACTGAGAAAGAGAAGCTTGCTCGAATTGCTTAATAGCAAAAAACAAGTATGGCTTTGAGATAGCATCTGCGACTCTATACCTGATTATGAAGCCACAATAAATCGTTTCTGAAGTATCTGGCGGCATAATTCTTGTTGCACCGGGAATACCGCTACGGGCTATAAGTATATCGTTTTTATTAACGAGGTATTTACTTATTTCGTCATCCTCAAGCGAGATTGAATCAAGAGTTTCACTCAATAAGACAGACGAGGAAGAGCTAATGTCACGAACATTAATAATTTTAACTGTTCGTTCTTGGATTGAATCTTTATCGTAGTTTATCCCGTTTTTGAAGTCGCCTTTCGTTGATAAGGTTGTTACATCCCATCCCTTCGGTATCTCCTGCTTTAACTGTTCATTCCATACCAGCGCCCCACCGGAGGCGCGGTAGGGCCTGCCTTCTGCGTTCGGGAAATCGAACTGCGCGAACCAGTAGTCATAGATGGTCTTGGCCATAGACTCATGTTCAGCGATGATACGGTTGTTAAGCTGGATTTTTCGGTCAATACTCTTTAAAATAGCTATAATGGAAACTTGAGTTGCTTTGTGTGGATAGCAAATTGGTACATCAGCAAGAATGCCGGAATTTAGATTTGGCATGCTTGAGCCCACCGCGTGCTGTCTAATCCATTTTTTTGTTTCTGGCCGATTAAGGTAAAAAGATATAAATTCAGGAAGTACGTCGTTATTAGTAAAACGTACACGAAGGCAACCTGTACCACAAAGAGCCCCTGATAAAGCGTCTGTTATGATCGCATGTTTTTCGACGTCTCCTCTACGGCTATAAACAATGTCGTTTTCTTTTACTCTATATCGACTTAATCTGTTGGCATCCTGCTCGGAAATATAAGCAATACCATTGAAGTCTACAATCCGATCGCCAATGTTTTGCGGCATTATAGAAGGAACTCCTTCATCGACATAATCGGATTGATGCAGTTGACTACCGAAAGGGCCAGTTATTATGGATGCCACATTGCCTAATTTTGAGGTGGTCCAATTATTCATAGATGATTAGTCCCATCTGTCTCATTATTTCTATCTCGAGGTCATGTCCTTCATTAAATAAATTTGTTAAATCTGATTGATAGGATGCGATCTTTTGATAAAATTCGTCTGGAGTCAATTGGGTATGTGCTGTTTTTACTTCAAAATATTGTCCAGCGCTGAAGGATAGCTTATTTGCCTCAATATCCGAATATGCGACGACAACACAGAAATCATCATCATGTTTCTGGGTGTTAAAGCTTTCGATGATCCTTTGTATCTCTTCTGGGCGTAATACCGTCTTTTGATTCTTGCCGTCTTCTTTGACTTTCTCGCCCTGGTTGGACGCGTCCATCAGCACGACCTTGCCCTCGGTATTCTCCTTGTCGATAAACAGGATGGAAACGCTCGTTCCTGTAGTGGCGAATATGTTGGAGGGCATGGAGATAACGCCGCGCAGCATACGTTTTGAAACCAGCTGTTCGCGGATTTTCTTCTGAATACCAGAACCGGCGGTCAGAAAGCCTGTGGGTACGACTACAGCGGCTTTACCCTTTTTTTCTTCCAGCGAATAGATGATGTGCTGCAGGAACATCAGGTAGACCGCCATACTGTTCTTGTCTTTATTGGGGATGTTCGGCACACCCGCGAAAAAGCGTTTCTGATGCTTCTCTCCAGCCAGCGTGTCACGGCTGTCGCTGAAATCCATATTAAAGGGCGGATTGCTGACGATATAGTCAAACGTCATCAGTCCGTCTTTCTTTGCGTTCAGATGGCGTGGATTGAGCAGCGTGTCGTCATGAATAACGTTCGGCAGGGAGTGGACTAAGTTGTTCAAAATCAGGTTGAGGCGCAGAAATTCGTTGGATTTTTGCGATATGTCCTGCGTAAATATAGTGCAGTTGTCCTCGCCGATTTCATGGGCCAGTGCCAGCACAAGCGTGCCGGAACCGGCAGCGGGGTCGTAGACCGTCACGTTCTTCGCACCGTCCGGCACCATAACTTGGGCTATAATTTTGGCGATGACATGCGGGGTGTAGTACTCGGCGTACTTGCCATAGTCCTTGTTATAATCCTTGATGAGGTATTCAAAGATTGTGGCGAAAAAGTCGTATTTCTGGCCAAAAACATGGTCAAAGCTACTGTTTGCCAGCTTGCCAATAATGGCGCGACAGAACCCGTCCTTTTTCTCCCGCTCAATTACATATTGGGAAATAGCATCAAACAGGCGAATCTTTGCATTGCCGCCCGCCTGAACAGAAAAGATGTCGATGTTATAGTTGGCAACGTCCAATAGCGTCTCATCAAAGAGCGTGTGGAAGCCTTCTTTGTTCTGCCGGTTGAACAGATAGGAAATATAGTGTTCACGTTTGAGCCTTGCTGTAGACGCGCTGAAGTCCATCAGCATGGCTTCATAGTCGTCCTCGGACATGGTGGTCATGGCGGATTCTATTTCAGAAGCACTTTTCCCGGCGAAATCCGGGTTGACCTTTCTCGCCTCGAAGATGAACTTGTCATTGAGGAATTTATAAAGAAATACCTCCGTGATGATTTTGTATTCACTACTGGCGTTCCCAAGACCATAGTTCGTGCATATGGCCTTGAGATCGTCAATCATGGATTTTGTTTGCTGCATTATGTCCGAAATTTGCATTAACTTGCCCATTTCCTTTCGCTGAAGTATTCGTTAGAAATAATTGTGCCAATATTCTGTATCTGTCCCGCGTTGAAGGCCAGAGCGTTGTCTTTATACGCCTGCCTGATGAGCGGAAGCAAATCGCGCGTGAAGAACGGCTCGTTATCGAGCAGGTGTTCGTTGCTGAGAACCCGGCGGTCAATTTCATGCTTGAGACCAAGCAGGACGTGGTGGATGACCGGGTCGGTGCCGACAGGAGGAGGGGTCTCCCGCAGGCGCTTGTGCGTCCGCATGTATTTGGGGTCATTTTCGTATTTGCCGCAGAGCATTTGGTCGGCAAGGTTTTTCTGTTCCGCTGCCTTCCTGATGCGATCGAGTTCAGTGATGTTCTCGGTCATTTCCTCCGCTGTGAGTTCCTCAATGTGTTTTTTGCTCAGGAGGCGCTTTAGTTCCTCCAACAGAGATATATATTCCGGGTCATGCGGGTCTAGGTTCTGCGACATTTCCAGTCTGGCGCGTTCCAACGAATCCCTGAACTTATCCGCAATGATGAGCTCGTGCTCAGACACCTTTTTAAACTGAAAATC
The DNA here is from genome assembly GCA_942492735.1 of uncultured Eubacteriales bacterium. Taxonomy (GTDB): domain Bacteria; phylum Bacillota; class Clostridia; order Oscillospirales; family Oscillospiraceae; genus Sporobacter. The sequence goes on along the minus strand of OW818648.1, from coordinate 185,943 downwards.
TATCTGATCAAGTGCGAGGTTCAATATTGCACTCATATCCTCGGCATCCTGAAGGGTTTGCTTGAGGTTAATCATATTGATTCGGTTGTTGACCTCGGTATACAAAGCCCCGATCTTCTCCAGATCAAACTTATCGTTCAAATCATCGAAACCGAACAACTTTGAAATGTTGAACAGTTCCTTGTACGTCTCAAGGGCCTGCCGCAATTCAATGAGCGCTTTCTTATCGTCCATCGCGGATATCTGTTGCGAGAACACCTCGGCATTCGTTGTGTCGTATAAAAACAGCTTTTCCTTGATGACCTGTAGATCGCTCTCAATTTCCTCCGCAGACTTGAAGATATTGTCGTATTGCTTGAATTCGTCGCCAAGTTCGGCCTGCAGCTCGTCAAAGTACGCTTTGTTCGTTTTATCAAACTCCCTGCGTATATCGGCGAAGTCCACAACGAAACCGTAACGGAACTTTTTATACGGGCGGTTCACGCGGGTTAGCGCTTGCAGGAGAGAGTGGTCTTTTATGACACGCCCGAGATACATCTTTTTCAGACGCGCGGCGTCAAATCCTGTCAACAGCATATTGTACACGATAAGGAAATCAATCTGTCCCTTTTTAAAGGCGTTCCGACGCTCTTTACGTATTTCCGTGTCATCTACATCGTGGAGTATCAGTGCAGATGAAAATGGGTGATTCCGCATTTCCGCAAAAACTGCTTTCGCCTGTTCGGAGGAATCGCAGACAATCATTCCGCCGATGTTATTGTCACCCAGAGCGATACGGCTTTTTGCGAAATCGTTGACGATATATTTCACAAGTTCCGATACATATTTGGGATGGGCATACAGATCTTTCCTCGGGATAGAGCCTTTTATTGTCTCAATCGCATCGAGTGCCGCCTGCAGCTTCTGCCGGTAGGTTGTGGCGATGCCCTCTCTGATGAGCCGGAGCGTATATTTGTCAGCTATGGAGCGGTTGTAATAGTATTTATGGATATATGCGCCGAAAACATCCTTTGTGTTATATCCGACGCCGATAAGTGGCGTTCCGGTTAGTGCGATTAAAACAGCGTTTCTGTCGGACGCAATCAGGTTGGAAAGAAACGAGCCGGTCGGGTTATAACTACGGTGCGCCTCGTCGAGGAAGTAGATTCGCTGAACATTTACGTTATAATCGGCACTCTTGGAAACGGACTCCTCGGAGAATTTCTGAATATTCACAACCGTTATTGTGTCCTTGCCGGTAGCATTGGAGGTGCTGACTGTACCGATATTTTTAACGAAGTCCTCTTTTGAATCGATTTCCTCAACAAAAAGGCCGCGTGCCCGGAACTCGTCTGATGCTTGGGTAGCCAAGTCGAGACGGTCAACAATAAAGTTGAACTTGGCAATGATTCCCTGCTTCTGATAGTAGTCTTTCAAGTAGCGCACGTTGTAGTAGGCCAGCGCGGTTTTTCCGCTGCCCTGGGTATGCCAGATGATGCCATGCTTCACGCCTGAGTTGAGCTTCTGCTCGATAGCTTTTGTCGCGAATATCTGCGGATACCGCATCAGGTGCTTTTCAAGCGTGGTTATTCCGCTGTCATTGGTTTTCTCAACGTAAGCGACAGCATACCTCAGCAGCATCATTATCCGCTCGGGTGAAAACAAGGATGTTATGATCCTATTTGTCGGGGAAAGTGGATTGAGATTTGTCGCGTATTCCGGGCTGCCTTTTATAGCAATGAGATTCGTATCGATCAGTATGGCCTTCTCTTTGTCCTCATCGATAGCGGATATACGGGTAAATATGTTTTCGTCTTCTTCCCTGAAGTGACTGAAGAATAATTTACCATAGCTACTCGCAGCGTAGAATGCACCCTCTAGTGGGACGACTTCCGTATCGTCGTATTCGCTGTTATTGGAGAAAACCATCAGCTGCGTGATATTCACAAAGCGTCGGAATTTCTCATTCTGGAAGCGCGTGTTGATACGTGTGTACTCAGCCTGAATACCTTCTTTATTGTTCGGCTTTTTTACCTCGATGAAGGCCAACGGTATGCCGTTGATCAAGACCGTGATGTCGGGACGGAACTCGTCGCTCCCGTTCTTGCAGGTGAGTTCCGTAACGATTTGAAAGGTGTTACCGATGCCGTTGTCGGCGCTGAAATCGATGAGTTTCAAGCCCTTATACCCGTTGAGTAGAACCGAATAAAAAGCCCTGCCTAAATCGTCACTCTTGAGGATGATTTGCAGTTCCTCAATGATTTTTCCGACTTCGTCCTCTGACAGGCTAGTACGGTTGATGCTGTTAATACTATGCCGGAATACGTCAGCAAATATATTAGTCTCTTCGTCGATTTTACCGACGCAGCTGCCTAATGAAAGATATTCGTATCCGATGCGGGTGAAATGCACTAAGGCTGGTATTTTAACTCGTGAATTCTCATTATGAATTGGCTTCTTCATAAAGCGACTCCTTACTTTAAGCAGATATTCGACACGAGGTAATATTTTCCTACATATTCTAACACTAATAACAATTGATGACAATGAGTCAAGCAATCATATTTAACTGTATCATCAGCGCATTCTGTATCTCGTTTCGCTTATCATTGTCACCGATCGAGCCTATTTGTCCCAATAACCGGCACTTATCGAGGGACTGAATTTGCTCGGCCAGTATAAAGCTTGGCTTGCTGAGGCCATAACCCTGAATCGGTACGTGTGTCGGGAGCGGGTGTTTTATGCAGCTCGCTGTAAGGGGGACGATACTGATTACAGGACTATACAAATTGTTCTTATCATTTGAAACTACCAGTACAGGCCGTATTCCATTTTGAATTTGACTCCCGGGTAGTGTCGGGAGGTTTGCATAATATAAGTCTCCGAATTTACACATTAATTATTTATCACCGAATCCTTTCTATTGCTTCATTTAGTCGTGCATCTATGTGTTGCAATTTATCCATCAATAGAGCGTTGTTTCGTTGCAGTGCGTCAATGTCGTCTACAATAACGACTTCCTCAATACTTTTCTGCAGATAGACTCCTGCAGATAAATTATAGTTTTTTGCCATAATCTCATCCGGTGTGATTCTTGCGGACAAACCATCAACCATCTTGTGGTTTTGTACCATCCGGGAAATTTCTTTGACGCCATAATCGGTAATACGAACACTGGCACGGCTGCTGGCTTCAATGAAATCTTTCGCTGCTTCACGGCTGGCATCCAGCATATATATATCCCGCTGCTGTCGCCCTTTCTTGAAGACTATAAGTGCTGTTTTTACGCTTGTTGCAGCCATAATTCCTATAGGCAACTCAATTATGGCATCGACATAATTATCCCTGATCATGTTTGCCCTGATTCTTTCCTCACTACCACCTCTAAACAGCGCGCTCATTGGAACCTGTATAACCCCAACGCCACCTTCCTTTAGTGAAGCCAGCAAGTGGCGTGAAAAGGTTAAATCTCCGGTTAGCTTAAACTCCAAACCGTATTCGTATGCGTCTGCCTGATCGCCGCTCTGAAATGTTGCATATTGAGGCGGTAGTCTTAAACCGAATGGAGGAGTCGACAGGACGATGTCGAAAGCTTCCATGCCTCGATGGGCAGAGTACAGCGGATGTGAAATCGTGTCGTTACATAAAACTGTCGAAGACAAACAACCGGCCATCGTTAGGATCATTATTGTTACTGCTGCGCAGGTTTTATCAATGTCCTGTGCATATACATGGATGTCCTTGCCTTTAGCACCTTCTGCGGATAATATGCCATACCCAACAGCGAAGTCATATATTGATCCGTAGCGTGGGCATGCGATTTCAGCCATAAGTTTTGCGAGGTTTTGCTCCGTTACGGATTCGCCGGAGAACCGGATTTCTTTTTTTACCGTGACGGAGAAATAGCTGGCTAAAGCTTCATACACATAATGAGCATTATCCGAATCAGACATATCAACAGAGTTAAGCGCATCCATGATTTGCGTGTTCTGCCGACTAAAGCTGTTAAGATTAAGACTGTTGGCATAGCTTTCGAGAATCCCATTGTTATGTCCCAATTGCCGCTCTACATTGCTGATATGGACTACCAGGTCATCCTTGTCAAGGCGCTCGCCGAATAAAACGCAGAGGTAATCGAAGTTAAATTTTTCGTCAAATTCGAGCTGCAGTAGCTGCTTGTTATCTGATACATACTTTATAAAACAGAAGAAAACCAGTGCCGCAGCCGGATTGTCGTTTGCCGCGTTTCTCAGGTTCCACTTACTCAGTTCACGGTAAACAAAATTCAAAGCCTGTGAGAGTTCGTTTTTGTTATTTGACATTAGTGATCGCCTCCTTTACTGCGTTCATCACGACGCTTTCGATCAGCTTTTGCTCGTTGGCGAGCAACGCTCTGAGCACATCCTGCTTCTTGCAGCTTAACGAGTAAGTCTCTCCCAGCTTCTCTTGTTCTGCGATGGGGATGTCCGGGACTTCAAATTCTTTGATATCGCTTATTTTTATCAAGGGCATTGTTGTACCGGAGACTGTCGATTTAAGTGTCTCCCGCGAATACTCGGTGTTGAGAAAGGCAGTCAGAAACTCAGGATTAATTGCCGCCTGTGCTGAACGAATTATGCAGCAGAATGATGGGATTACAAGCCCTTCGTCGCCTTCGTCGATATATGCCGCATCATATGGGGTGGAGAGCTTGAGCACTACATCTCCTCTTATAGTAATTCGTTCGGCGTCCACAGGCTTCTTCAGCTTAACGCTCCCCAGATCGGCATGATTCACTCTGCCGTTGGAGATTGCCTTCGGTACAAGGATTTGTATTTCTTCGATAACAATATCACCGACTTCTTCCTTAGCCTCCACACGTGATATTATTTGACCAGAAAAAATACTAACTTTCGCAATATTACCTAGCTTCACATTAGCCCTCCTCTATACATAAAGATTATATCACACGGACGATTGAAATATATTTAATGTTCATCATAGATGTATAATACACCCATTGGAAACGTATGTCAATAGAGATGCTGAAATATTTTTTATGTACATAATTAGGGTTGTTGATGTTGATAATAGCGGTGCTTGTTTTGAGTTTTTCTTATACGCAAACATGGCCGAGAAAACCTCTGGCCATGTGAATGAGTACGCTTTTTGTCGTTTTTTAGGTGAGAATGGTAGCAGCCCGCTTTTTGGTGTGAATGAATACGTTTTTTCTACAAATTACGAGCTATTGATTGGAACTTGGCGATCCCGTCGCTTTTGATTCAAATGCCATCCAGCAAGACTTGAGTGTTTCGATGAGATCTCTGCTTGCATCCTTTTGTTTTAAATAATTATTGAGCTGCATCAGGTGATTATGAAGAGGGAATCCTTCCGTAATCAAAGCGATCATTTTCCAATCCGGACAGTGTCGAGCCGGTTTTCATTAATGTGTGAGGGAAAAGCATTTGTGCTACGGTATGTGCGGGTAGTCATTAATTTTCTGTAGCAGGTTAAACACATTGGTATTACCATGTTTTTTGCTTATCGCTGCGGTAACCGTTATTTCTGCCCTACATTAATTATTTTTAAATATCATTGTTTCACTAAATATGTATAGTTATCGTAGCGTATGCCGTTAAAAGCCTTGTAATTATTACACTTTCTAGCGCTACGGTAAAAATTCACTACCGTAGCACTGTAGCACATACAGGTGCGGAGGTTGATGTTACTAGGTTTTTCGCGCTGCGGTAAAATGGCGTTTATAGTTACCGGCGCGGGTGAAATGAAAAAGAATAAGACCTGTTGGCCTTACTCTTGCAGTGATATAGTGGTTATTTCGGAGGATGGTTCTGCCGGAATATGTCCATGGGACGCGGGGGTAAAAAGTATTGTTTTCGGTGTTTTTTGAAGCGAATTTTGGGGTATTTTTGCATAATTTTTTGGAGAGCCCGGCCTGTATGAACCGGGTTACTTTCTCCTATGTATTCTGCGACCTCTGATGCCGTGTAGAATCTCCAATCCTTCATATCGCTGTCCCAATCGAGCTTGTCCATTATTTTTTGCTCGGCTGGCGATTTAACCTCGAATTCCTCATTGCTTACCTGCAGCAGCTTCATCTCTATTTCTGTGAGATAGCAAGCAATACTGCCGCTCTCGTAAAGGGCCATAGCCTCGCCCCAGAGCTGGTTTATATCGATGCCGTGATCCACGTTGATCTTCGTCGCCGGGATCGTCCAGTAACGCCGGTTGCCGGTCGTATCCCTTAAAAATTCCTGATCGTTGACCGTTGCATAATAGCATGTGAGCCGTGGGTGCTTTTCGGAAAATCTAGCATATGGGGCCCGGTATTCGTCCGTGACTTCCGTGAAAAACTGCTTGAGCTCGGCCTGTTCATGCTTCAGGGTTGAGTCCATCTCTCCGAGTTCGACAATCCAGTATTTCGTTGCTTTGGTGACGCTGTCCTTGTCTTTTGGGTCAATGCTAACTCCTGTTTTAACCCAGTCGAAATTCGGGACGATCGACCTTATCCAGCGTGTTTTCCCGATGCCCTGCGCTCCCTGAATGACCAGAATCCCTTCACAGTTATATTTCCCTGTATTGAAAACAATGCGCACGGTGTTAACAAGCCATTTCGTAATAAGTACACGCTTCAGGCTATCATCTCCACTGGTTTGGATCGTGGCGCACAGCGCGTCGATTCGGTTTTTGCCGTCCCAGAGGGAAAGGCATGTTTTGAGGTAGTCGGCCACCGGGTTATAAGCTCTCGAAGCGGCAAACGCCTTGACAAATCGGTTTATATAGTCGAATGGCAGATTTAAGTTATTCAACATTGCCAAGGAATGGAGGCATACAATTTTATCGTCCAGCTGCAAGGCTGCCCCTCCAACCGGCACTTCGATTTCTCGGCTTAGTTTGTTGTACCGGACTTTTATGCCCTTTGCCATAAGGAGGCTCTCGAAATTCTCGTATACTTTCAGGGGGTTTCCCTTATTGTCTAGGTGCTGGTATTTGACCTTTTTTCCTTTCAGGTCTGCTATGTTCATGATCTTTTGGGCTATTTCAGGATCGATCGCCATTTTGCGATCACCTCCTCAGCCTCTATGTATGCCGAGAGTAGCTCGTTGTCCCCGTACTCTCCTGAAAGGCACTCCAGCAGGTGCTCGATGCACGGCTGGGCATGATATATGTCTGCAATCTGCTCGACGTCCACCATCGACTCGACAAGACTCTCTATCTCTTGCATTGCCCGGAATATTTCGCAAAGGTCGTTGTATGTTTCATCGAGAATCGCCTTCGCCTTGCCCACATTTTCACGCTCTGTCCTTGCCCTCTGCAGCTGCTCCCGCTCTTCCGGCGTTGGCGGCTGCCCTGCGATACCGAGAAGCCCGGCGAGCTCGTGTATAGCCTCGGTGTTGGCGATACCTCTGGCGGTCGCGTATAGGCTTATAACGTCGCCTCCGGTGCCGCAGCTACCGTAACAACGCCATTTGTTCTTCTCGGTGTCTACATGAAAGCTTGGATGATTGTCATGATGAAATGGGCAGCAGATATGGCCTCGCGTTCCACGCAGTTTTGAAAGGTCTGCTGTCGTGAATCGCTGCAGTGCTGTCTGTATGTCCAGCCGGTTCTTGATCTGCTCTACTATGCCATACAATAGTTTTTCCTCCTTCGTTCATTTTGGAGAAAATGAAAATAGTTATGTGTCTCTGCTGTCTCGTACATAGCCCAGAACTTGCGTGGCCAGATCATCCAAGCGCTCGATGGCGTCGGTCGGGAGCCCCTGCAATATCAAGAGTCGCCGTGTGAGCTTGGCTCTCACAGCGTCAATATCCGCATTGGTGTCCGCTTGTTCGGTCGCGCTATCGATAATCTGGGTTCCGTTATTCTTCCATCTGGGGAATCGGCCCGACATAAGCATCTTCCATGCAAAGATCGGGTCTTCTTTTGCCGCTTGATATATAAGAGACACAAATCGAACCTCTGCTTCGGCGTCAGCACGCGCTATCGCCGCACAAAATTCAACGTAAGGAACCTCGCTTTGCTTGATTTTACTAGATTTGTTGGCATCCAGACGCTGCTCCTCCCGCTTACCTCTGGTGATCCAACGGCGCACTGTATAGGGTGCAACCCCATTAAAAGCGGCAGCAGTCTCTAAATAGTTTCCAAATCTCAAATAATTCACAATACTTTCTTGTATTATTTTGTTGAGTTTGGCCGGTCGACCTACTCTGTTAGGCATTGTCATTTCCTCCTTTTCGGCATGAGGGTTGCAGGTTCTCCGTGTTATTAGGCGCAGGGGGTTAACGCCACCCTACGCGGCGAATGCTTCCTTGCTCAATCGGTTCGGGAACCTCTTTTGGTGGGTTTTTCAAGTAGTCCATCAGCACCTGCCAATTTATAAGGGCTTTTCTACCGATCATAACAACAGGAATCCGCCCCTCATTCACCAGTCGTCGGATTGCTGTAGGTGAAATACCTATATTCTCATCAATTGAACGCTGGCCAGCCTCAGGAACTGTCACCATCATTCTTCGCTTTTTTTGTGCTTCCTCCGACCAAATGATGCGCTTTAGCATGATGGGTTGTCCTCATTTGCCAGCTTGTTGATGATCGTCAGGATTTTATCCTTCTCCTCAGAAGAGAGCTCCCGCCTGAGCTTGCGGCTGAAATTACAATCTGCCATTTTTAGTTTCTCCGCCACTCTCCATAACCTAACCCCCGCCTCCTGTGCGGCTTCTTTAATATCCCGGTTACGCATAAAGTAGACCTCCATATAGAAATTGCTGTTGACATATAAAGGGATCTTTGTTATCATCACAATAGTGAACGTTGTTGTTGTTGTGTTCACTGAAATATATATATCACGTTTAAATGCCGTGCGACCAATATCCATAATGGTAAATTATGGGTGAACGCATGCAACGCATAATTCATAATGGTGAACGAAGGAAGGTCTATATGGCAAGTTCAAAAACAACACGAATTTTTGCTGATATACTGGGAGATTTAATGTTTCAAAGCAAAAAGAGCATCAAGGAGCTCGCTGATAAAATTGACATTTCTACAGGGGCCTTGAGTAAATATCAGAACGACAATGCTGAAATCGGCGTCAATGCATTAAAAAAGATAGCCGATTATTTCGCTGTATCCACGGATTATTTGCTAGGCGGCGCTGAGTGCAAAGATCCGACAAATGAGAAACTCCGGAAGCTGCTCGGGTTATCTGAAAAGGCAATTGAGAACAAAAAAAAGCACGTTGCCATGCTTGAACTCCCCGGCGATTCTCTTGACCGGTATCAAAACGAAGCTGTAAATATACTACTAGAGGACGGTGGTAGTGAGTCGGGAAATGGCATTATAAGTGCATTAGCGCAATATTTATTTTCAGACCCACATGGTCGATTGCTCTATATATCAAGCACGGATGGAATGCAGATTGACATTCCGTATGAAGAATATTTTGAGAGCTATTCTGAGGGCGAAATAATTAAAGAACTAAGGCGGCTTAAAAGCGATTGGCGTAAAAATCGTGCCGAGTACGACAGGAAATTAGCTGATATGGAGAAAAAAGATTATGGCGAACATCAGGAAGATTGAAAATAAATCCGGGATCAGTTATAAATTTACCGTTATGCAAGGTCGCGACTCATCCGGCAAACAGATGCGGTCATATATGACCTATGTCCCGGAACCGGGAATGACGCAGCGGCAGATTGACAAGGAAGTACAAAAGCAGGCTATGGACTTCGAGCGCCAGATCGAGCTCGGTTATGTCGTTGATAATAGACAGACTTTTTCGAAATACGCCGAGTATGTTATTGACCTCAAGGAACGGAGCGGGTGCAAGCACCGCACAATCGTCCGGTATCGTGATCTAATGAAACGGGTCGAACCGGCTGTCGGGCATTTGAAGCTGACTGAGATCAGACCACAGCACCTGAATAACTTTTATAAGAACCTCTGCGAGGCCGGTGTGCGGGAGAACGGCAGTACAGCCGCCGCCCGAGGTGACCTACTTGGCGTCCTTAATGCAAAGGGGCTCACTCGGGCCGCCGTGGCTGCCGCTGCCGGTATTTCAGCATCGACTGTATCCTTGGTCTGTAAGGGCAAAAAAATAAGCCTCGCGAAAGCAGAAGCCATCGCGAAGGCGTTAAACAAAAAGGTTGATACTATTTTCATTATTGAACGAGACAAATCTCCACTCTCAAACAAGACTATAACCGAGTATCACAGGTTGATCAGCACTATATTGAATCAGGCTGAGAAGGAGATGCTCGTTCCGTATAATGCGGCATCAAAAGCCACACCGCCGAAGCTGACCCAGCCAGAAGTCAATTATTTTCAAGTGGAGGATATCGAACTAATCCGGGATGCCCTTGACCTAGAACCTTTAAAATGGCGCGTCGCGACGCATCTTCTCCTGATAACCGGCTGTAGGCGAGGGGAGATCATGGGTCTTAAATGGTCAAAGATTGATTTCTTCAATAATCAGATCAGGATCGATTCTGCTTTGCTTTATGCTGTCGATTGCGGGGTCTACGAGGATTCTACGAAAACGAGCACGTGCCGATATATCAAACTTCCGCAAGAAACGATGGATCTCCTCAAACAGTACAGCGCCTGGTATTACGAATTGCAGCAGGCGAACGGTGACCGCTGGCAGAATACCGATTACTTATTTGTGCAGGACAACGGCGTTCCGATGAATCCCGAAAGCATTACCGCTTGGCTGGGTGAGTTCTCAAAGCGTCACAGTCTACCGCACATCAACCCTCACGCCTTCCGGCACACAATGGCCAGCATCCTGATTAGTAATGGAAAGGACATCGTGTCCGTTTCAAAGCGCCTCGGGCATGCCAAGGTCAGCACGACGACTGATATATATAGCCATATCATCATGAAGGCCGACGAGGAATCCAGCGACTGTCTGGCTGATGTGATGTTGAGGCAAAACAAAAAGGTCAGCGGTTGATCTTGAGAAAATTAAGCTGAATTAGGCGTCCGTCTCACCGGTGACATTTACCTTGTCGCCGGTATTTTCTTTCTGCGACGCAATCTCCGTTTGCTCAACCATGCTATGCGGGAAAAAAACAACGGGTGTTAAAATGATTTTGCCGTTCTCAATTTTCGCGTCAAGATAATCGCCGGTTCTTAGATCCAGCTGTTTAACAATTTCATCCGCAATGGTGACAGTTATTACACATTCTACTTCGGTAATCATTTGTTATCCTCCGTAAATTTTTCAATAGCTGCTTGCACATCGGCTTCAAACGTAATGACTTCGATATCCTTAAACCCACGTTTACCAAACCAAGCGTGAAAACCTTCCATGCTTACAGAATCAAATTCAGATTGCCACATCCGGTATCCAGCCAGCGAAGTTGAAAATTCGCGCCACTGTTCTACAGTTTCAATTTCAATAATGTCTCTCTTTTCGATCGCTTTACGATAGGCAACCAAGTCAACATCAATCAATGTAACAATATCGCCCGGCTCACGTTTAACTGCATCCAGCGGCGAGGCATCCGGCAGCGGCTTTCCGTCGTCCTGTAAATCAATACATATAATGCCTATAAAGTCACGGGCCATGTACATAGCCTCTGAGATATCCCGGCCTTGTGTACCTGTCCCATATTCATATAAATCGGGAACAGTTATAATGTGCCAGCCGTCGCTTTCCTTTGGTGAAATAATAATCGGGTAGACTACAGTCATTTTAGTACCTCTGTTCATAATTTTTGGGATATGTTTAGTCAGGCGGTAAACCGAATATATGCGGCCTTGCTCATACGTCCGGCTCGTCCTTGCCAATCATTTTTGCCCACAGCTCTTTATGTGTATAGCTAACGGGGTTATTCCTGTATTCGGACAGAGCCTCTTCGCCAACTTCTAACAGGTATGCGCACTCAATTTTATCAATCGAGGTGTCGCGCCCCAGCTTTTCGGCAATGGCTTCAATGCAGTATATTTCCGTTGTCAAATCGGCCCGCTGCGCTGCTGCTTTAATATCTTCCCGCTTAAAAATTCTTTGATGAACGCGTAATGCAAACCAATTATAGACGGTTTTCTTATTCCTCCGAAATACTGACTGAATGGCTTCATGATTCCGCTCGTAGAGGTCATGAATAGCTATCTCCACAATTTCGGAATAGGTCTTACCCTTGTACACGCGCTTTAGGTCGTCGATCTGCTGGATGGTGTCCTCCAAGAGCATATAGCTCCTTTTATGCTTCGCGGTATCCTTTTCCTCCTTTGATCTTTTAGTCTTCTTTTTAGGCATTTTCTCACTCCTGTCCTTTCACCCGCAGAAAAACCGGGCTTTCTCGACACATTGTACTCACACGTTTGTAAGAATTCAAGTAAATACATAATATGTAAAATGTAGACAAAGTAAACAGCGCGTGATTTTTGAGTCGGTGTACAAACTGTCTCTATAACATAAGTTTATGTTAGCAGATTGTATTCCATGAAGCATTATGGTATAATATGACAAAATCTGTGTTTATATGGGAGGATTATAATGAGCGAAATACATACTTTCGGCGACGGACAAAGATGTTTTATAGCCGACAAAGTCGATGCCCTTCTAAATGAACGGGTTAGTGACTATGAGGATCAATATTTCGAGGATTTTAGATTCCAACGCAGTTCTGTTGTAGGCGAATTTATTCGATATCAAGGGCAAGACAGTCAAGGAGAATGGTTTGACACTTCGGATGATAATGAGATTGGCTTACTATATAGCGACTTTGTTTTCTGTGTTCAGGAATTGCCGGAAGGAGTATGCGGCTGGGTAGATTCAACAGAAAAAATAGTAGCTATTTCTCCTCAGTATGCCGAGGATAAGGGCGTTATCTTACATGAAATGACGCACTTTTATCAAAATCTCTTAAACGAAAAACCAACGTATCTGCGTGATATCCTGTTTTGCTGTTTGTATAATCAGCTTAAAGCAAAAGTCCCTGATCTGGATAAAAGGATAGTTGATCATACACATGCCCTTCGGCAGGAGCGTATTACAATTGAGGGCGGTTCCCATGACCTTTTATTTTTCCTGAAAAGCCTCGAATTAGACCTTCGCTGCGGGTATAAGCTCGGTACTGTCTGCGGTTATGGCCGTGATAAATTTGAGTAAATGTAGGCTGTAACAAACTCTGCATATCATAAGGACGGTTCTACTGGCTTACAATAGCCATTGGAACCGTCCCTTTATTAAGATTCGCATAGAACTATACCTTGTGCGCTAAAAGTGCGCTAAATGTAAAAATGGGCATTTTGAAAACGCCTAAAAAGTGACGAAAAAGTCCTGATTCTTATCGAATCAGGACTTTTTTCTGGTTGCGGAGGCAGGATTTGAACCTACGACCTTCGGGTTATGAGCCCGACGAGCTACCGGACTGCTCCACTCCGCGATATGAATGGGACGTTGGATAATTTGCTATATTGTTTGACCGGAATTACATAATAGCACATGTGATTTGTGAAGTCAAGTACAATCGGAGGGGTTTGCAACAAAAGTGGAGGTACTCAATATTATATGTTGATGATCAATCGTGTAGATATCGGTTTAAAGGGGACAAAAAGAGTGTGAACAGCAACAGGATAAGCTATTTGGACAGTGTTTGGTCAGCGGGCGGGACGGCTCGGCTGAAACGGGTTTTTGATGAATTGGCGCGGCGCGACATGGCGGAGGCGCAGCGCCTGATGAACGATGATAGGCTCGGCTTCCCGGTCTTGTTCATTTTGATGCAGGAGGTCAGCGCAAATGCGCTGTTTCCCGGGCTGAGCCGGAGAAACAGGACGGCTATTGGCTTATGCGCAAAAAAGATTTATAAGCAGGACTTGGAGGACGCGGCGGAGTCGATGGACAGCGACAGCATGTATCAGACGTTGAAATGGATGTTTGACACAGGCAAAGGCTGGAGCGGGCCGAGCGGCGGGCAGGATCCGTACGATTCGGTGATCGACTATGTTGCGGCGCTGCTTATTATCAGCTTTGAAGACAAGGCGGCGCTCATGGATATCGCTGCGCTGATATTCAGGCGCAACCGGCGGGGGTTCAATATACATGACCTGGTCTGGTGCTTTTTTCAGACGCTCGACAGGGATGCGCTTGCTTATATTGCCGGGAAAATGCTCTCGGATAACACGAGGGATACGGCGCTGGCCTGTAGGCTGCTCTGCCAAGACATGCCTCTTCCGTCGAACCGGAGCGACGCGAAAAAAATGTATAACCAATACATCGATTGGCTCGATGAAAATACGCCGTTTCTGTATCTGACAAATGAGCATTTTCAGATGACGAGCAACCCGAAGCACCTCGATGCCGATATGGAGGCAAAATATCTGGGTAAGAAGATCTCGCCGCGATATAGGGCGCCTGTCGAACCGTTGACGGCGTATGAAAATGAGTGCCTGCACAGATACAGGACGGCATCTTATGAGGAGCAGGACCTGCTGACGGACTATTCCAGCCGATTACGCCGCCGGGATTCGGGGTTGTGGTTTGAATGGCTGCAGATGCAGACGGCGGAGCAGGTCGTCGCCGCCAAAATGGGGATGGAGGCCGTCTGATGATATTTATAGATAATAAGCCGCTCGACACATCAGCCATGATGAGCGAATACCCGGAAGGCAGCGTTGAAAGATCGGTGCTCCATATATTGTCGTCCAGCAGCGAAAGGTATACATACGAGACGATGAACGAACTGCGGTTTGAGCTGAAAATGCGTAGGGAGATCGTGAAAGCGGCGAATGATTTGAATAAAAGCAGCTTGGCTTTTGAAGTCTTTCGAGACTCAAGATGCAATCCGGATTTTTGGATACGACGAGCAGACGGTGGCTTTGAGCTCAAAAGAGGCGTGAAGCCATCGGATGCCATAAGGGATATCTTTAGAAATAGCTCAGAATACGGTACGGAATGCGCGACGGCGATGCAGATTATTTATTACAAAGCGCTGCTGGAAATATTTCCGGAGGCGGAATTCAACAGGCTGTTTGCTGATATTATTCTGATGAACTGGCATGGACTGTCCCGCGAGCTGCGAGAGGTTGGACGAATGCGCAAGGTAAAGGATTACTTGCCCGGCGACAGGCGCTATTTCTCAAATCCGGATGTCGACCCAAAGACGCCAGAGTGGCAGGGAGAAAACGTGATCGACATGGGCGGCGGCCTATATTACGGACATGGCATCGGAAAGTACAGAGCCGACGTCATTATTGATGCGCTCAATGAAAACAGACGGGAGGACGCCGACAGGCAAGCGTATCTGATGGATACAGCGGGATGGCCGGATTTCGGCCGTCTGTCGGCCCTGTATGACAGGGCAGTTGACCAGCCGGCTGAAGCGAGGCGGACAGCATAGAGGCTGTAGGCGGTCCCTGATGTGGCATTGCGCGTCCTGGCTTTTTGGCGTTACGCGGCACAGGGGACAATCCTCAGTCACCTGCGGGTGACAGCTCCTTTCAGAATGGAGCCTTAGGGGACGGCGGGCGATTCACAAATACCTCTACGTATGACATATAAACGGCTGCAGCACTTTTGTGTGCTGCAGCCGTTTCATTGCTTGAAGAATTAGGTTTTCTTTACGAACCGCTCGCCGCATTTGGGACAGGTTATCTGCAGCTTGCCTTTTCCGCGCGGGACGCGCAGGACGTTGCTGCAGCTGGGGCACTTGAAGAATTTATGTGTCTTTCGGCTTTTGAAATTCGACAGCATGACCTTGAAATGCTGCTTCACCGGACTCCAATACCGGAGATACTTGTCATTCTCGGCGCGGCGCTTGGGGATGTTGCGCGAGAGCATGCGCGCGACGGCGAGAATCAAGAAAAGATAGGACACATAGACAAGCAGGTATAAAAATGCAAAGCGGGAAAGTAAGCTGATAATAAGCCCGGCGACGATAAGCGCCGTATTCAGATGATCAGGCCCGTATCTTCCAGCCATGAAATTTCGAAGAAAGTTCATGATCACCAGAAAGCCTCCCAGAAGTAAATGTATAGGTAATGGAAGTATAACATATATTTTCCCAAAAAGCGTGAAAGTCACATTAAGTTTACATATTAACTAATATTCGAACACGCTGCCGCCGATGAATTCACGGAGGATGGAGTCCGGAGGCACAAAACCGGGGTTGATCGTTTCAAAGCGATCGAACGCGTCGAGGACCTGAGAAAGCACGGTATAATGCACACTGTCCTTTGGCACTTTGCTAAAGATGTCGCCGGTGAACTGTTTCATAACGGAAATCTCATACGGCAGCGCAGAGTCAATAGTGAAATTCGCCGAGTCTTTATATGGCAGTATATTCAGCACCTCGCCGCGGCGGACGTTTTCCCACAATTTCAACGTAAACTGCGGGTCCGCACCGCGGAAATAGTCGTCACGGACGATGCGGCGGATCAGGCGCATACCATTGCTATCGATTAATACCGCGCCCTTTTCTTCGATATTGGTCAGCGTGCTGACATAGACGCGAAACGCGGCTGGGTGTTCACGCGTGATGCTTTCATTGAGGGCGTGGATACCCTCGAAAATCGCTATCTCATTTCTGCTCAGCTTCATCGGGGTAGACTTATCCGGACTCCTTTGCTGACGCGTGAAGCTAAAATGCGGGATTTGAATCTCCTCGCCTGCGGTAAGCATTCTAAAATGCGCGTTCAGGAGCGGCATATCCAGGCAGGCCGGAGACTCGTAATCAATGTCTCCGTTCGGGGTTCTCGGTGCGGTCAGCGGATCCACCGTCTGAAAGTAATTATCCAGGGAGATATTATCGACGCTGATCCCGAGTCTCCTAAGCTCGTTTGCGAGCTTTAATGATGTCGTCGTCTTACCGGAACCCGACGGGCCGGACAGCAGCACAATGGGGCTCTGGTCGATATTATTGAAGATCTCGTCGGCCGCCTTGCGGATTCTTGAATTAAAGTACTTTTCACTCTCAAGAACGTATTCCATCGGTGTTGTTTTTATGCGGTAATTAATGATTGACAGGTCATATAACATAAAGGGCTCCAATTCCTGATTTGTGCTCTATCACCCGGTCGATATGCTCAATATATTCATACGGATATTTCGGGTTAAATATCCTTTCGATTTTTCCTGTTTTCTGACCGACAAGCTTTGTGACGCCGCCGCCGCCAAGCGCCAGAATCGTCGCAAGCTCTTCCATGATCAGAATGTTGTATAAGCTCATATAGCCCGGGCGGCACCAGCCGACATTTTCAAAGCCGCCGGACATGAATTTCTGTCTGTAAAGGTAGTAGGGGACGTATCCCCGGCTTCGCAGCAGGCTGCCAGCCGTATCGAGCATGACGGCAACCTCGGAGCCGTCCGGAATCGCCGTGCCCTCGAGTGTGACTCGCGCGCCTTTTTTGAGGGAAAGCGTGTGTACGGTGATATTTTCGGGTTCAAGTGCTAATACCGATTCAAGCGATTTGCTGAAATTCTCCGCCGTATCACCCGGCAGTCCGGCAATCAGGTCCATATTGATGAACTTGAACCCGGCCTCACGCGACGCATGCATCGCACGTAAAACATCGTCCACGGTATGGCGGCGGCCAATCGCGCAAAGCACCGCGTCCGACATTGTCTGCGGGTTGATGCTGATGCGCGTGACGCCGTTTTTATAGAGGACCTCCAGCTTTTGGGCAGTGATCGTGTCGGGTCGTCCTGCTTCGACGGTGTACTCCCTGACGTTTTTTAAGTCGAAAGCGGACGCGAGCTTTTTAATCAGGTACTCTAGCTGCTCATGCGATAAGGTCGTCGGCGTACCGCCGCCGATATAGACAGATATGATATTGAGCTGAACCTTATGCGCGATTTCCGACAACGCATCAATTTCCTTATACAGAGCCTCAAGGAACGGCCCAATGAGCTTCATGGACTTCTCGACACTGTGGCTGACGAAGCTGCAGTAATGGCAGCGCGTCGGACAAAACGGGATGCCGATATAAAGCGCAATATCTCGCTCACCGAGCGTTTTTTTTGTCAAGATGCCTGCTTTGGCCGTATCGATACAAAGCGCGCCGCGCTCGGGCGACACGAAATAGTCATGTGCGAGGCGCTTTAACGCCTTTTTATCCGAAAAACCGCGGTCTAACATGCCCGTGACGATTTTACTCGGGCGGATACCGGTCAACGCGCCCCATGCGGGCTTTACACCGGCGGGAGCTCGCGCACTTATGGCGGCCTTATAAAAAGACAGCTTGAGCGTTTTCTGCAGAAGACGGTCTGTGACGAGCTTGTCGGTTAAATCGGCACGTTTAATACGCGATAAACCTCTGTAAACAGTACCGTTACAATTCAGCCTTGTGACAGCAGTTGCATAAACAGCGCCGAACTTGAGCGACACCTCTGCCGACAGCGCACTATCGTCCGGTGCTGAATAAACCGGACGCTCATCCGGGTACAGCGTGAGCATAATCTGCTCAACAGCGTATTTATAGTCGTGCCCTTTGAGCGTTAAGATCATTTGATGCCCAATTCCTCGACGGCATATGTCATATAACCGTTAAAGCGGCGCTCACGATCGAGCGTCGAGGCATCCATGTGCCCGGGATATACTTCAAAATCACCCTCGAGCAGCGACAAACGGTACAGCGAGCGCAGAAGCGTCTGAACATTCCCTTCGCCCAGATCCGTCCTGCCGGCGCTGTCGCGGAAGAGCGTATCGCCGGTAAAAAGCACGTTTTCACAGCGCAGCGTCACAGATCCGGGGGAGTGGCCCGGCGTCTCCAGGATCGTAAACGACAGACCGCCGACATCAATTTTGTCGCCGTCGGAATAACGGCGGACCTTTTCGTTCGCCGTCAGCTTAAACTGGTCGCGCATGCCATCGGATACGGTGTCTTTTTCGTTGATCCAGATCGGAGCGCCCGTCGCTTCGTTAACGGCATAAACAGCGAGATTGTGATCAAAATGCCCGTGCGTGAGGAAAATAGCCTCAGTCGTCAGCTTGTTAGATTCGAGGTAATCAAGTATGACATTCGATTCGTCACCCGGGTCGATGACGGCGCATTTGAGTGTTTTTTCATCTGTGACAATATAGCAGTTCGTCTCTATCTGACCGACGACAAGGGTCTTTATCAGCATTGTGGATTCTCCTTATTTTTATGATAGTATAAACGCGCGGGTGATTTTATAAACTGTCGGTTCCGACTCTGTCGGTGTCCAGTATGAGCGTCACGGGCCCGTCGTTCACGGAGGAGACCTTCATGTCGGCTCCGAATTCACCAGTTTCGGTGTGATAGCCAGCTCTCCGGCATTCTTTTATAAATAATTCATATAACGGAACAGCGATATCAGGCTTGGCAGCGCCGGTAAAACCGGGCCGTCGGCTTCTTAAATCGGCGTACAGCGTAAACTGCGAGATCACAAGCAAGCTTCCGTTCACTGAAGACAGATTCAGGTTCATTTTTCCGTTATCATCCTCAAAAACCCGAAGACCAAGAACCCTGTCGGCAAGCTTTATCGCCTTTTCCGGTGTGTCGGTCGATGCGATGCCTAAGAGCACTAGGAAGCCCTGGTCGATGAGACCTTTTATCTCGCCGTCAATCTCCACTGAGGCTGAAGATACACGTGTTACGACTGCCCGCATACTAGTATTCCTTCCTAAAAAGGCTCCAAAGGCGATTGAAAATCGCCATGGAAAGGAGCTGCCGCCGCAGCGGCTGAGGATTGTCTCCTGTTCCGCGCTGCACCGAACAACAGCATGCGAGCACAGTTTGCAACTCTGGGGAGCCTGAGTGGGACAGCGGGCGATTATTAATCGCCCGCCGTGTTGGCGTAACGCGGTACTAGATTTCCCTCATCAGTCTGCTTTGCAGCCAGCTTCCCCCAGGGGAAGCCTTAGAGTCGTCGCGAAGAGTATGACGAGGGGCAAGCGCAGAGCCCTTGCCATATATTTTGTGTCTCTATCCGTCGCCGCGTTTGATTTCTATGACGCCGGAAACGGTCTGAAGGCGGGCGATGGCGGCGTTGAGCTCTTCTCGATTTTTTATGTCAATGACGATGGAGGCTGTGGTGATGCCGCCGTCGACATCTCTTGCTGAGAAGGAGGTCATCCGAATTTTGAGACCGTTGAGGATCGTTGCGATATCCATCACGATGCCGCTGCGCTCGCGTGCGGTGATGAAGAGCGCTGTTGAGTAGATATCCGAATCGGTATTTGCCCAAGCGACACGGACCCAACGGCCGGCTTCCTCCGGTGTTTCAATCGATTTCGTATAGTTTTTGCAGTCTTTGCGGTGAACAGACACGCCGAAGCCGCGCGTGATGAAGCCGATAGACTCGTCTCCCGGGACCGGTGTGCAGCAGCGCGCGAATTTGACAAGACAGTTATCAATGCCTTCTACCAGAATTCCTTGGATGGGCTTGAGCTTTTTATCCGTACGGATTTCAAACGGGTAAACATCCGTCTCGTCTTTCTTTTTGGTGCGATCGATCGCCCGGAGCTCGTCACGTATACGGTTGACGGCCTTTTGGGCCGACATGCCGCCGTAGCCGATGGCAGCAAATAGTTCATCAAGCGTCGGGAATGCGAGCTTTTTTAAGAGCCGGGGGAGGACATCCTCACGCGTCAGGTCCGACATTTGCAGAAAGACACGGCGGAGCTCCGCTTCAAAGGAGAGCTTTCCGGCGACGACATTTTCCTCGCGCTTTTCCTTTTTGAACCATTGGCGGATTTTATTGCGCGCTTCGGTGCTTTTAACAATGTTGAGCCAGTCACGGCTGGGGCCTTTGGAGGAATTTGACGTCAGGACCTCAACGATATCGCCGTTTGATAGTTCGTGATTGTACGGGACAATGCGGCCGTTGACGATGGCACCGGTCATCCTGTTGCCGACGGCTGAATGGATGCTGTAAGCAAAATCAATGGGCGTCGCCCCGGCCGACAGATTGATGACGTCGCCGCGGGGTGTGAAGACGAAAACCTCATCAGAGAACATGTCGATTTTGAGGTCCTGGAAAAAGTCCTGCGCGTCACTGTCCTGCTGCGACTCCAGAAGACGCCGGACCCACGCAAATTTTTCCTCATCGGCGAATCTGCCGCTGATGCCCTGCTTATATTTCCAGTGCGCCGCGATACCGTATTCAGCCGTGTGGTGCATTTCCCATGTGCGGATCTGAACCTCAAAGGGGAGACCGTCGCTGCCGATCACCGCCGTGTGGAGGCTCTGGTACATATTCGGCTTGGGCGTTCCGATATAATCCTTAAAATGGCCCGGTATCGGGCGGAACATCTCGTGGATATACCCCAGGACGTTATAACAGTCGGCTATATCATTGACGATCACGCGGAAAGCGTAAAGGTCCAGGACCTCCGACAATGTTTTGTTCTGACTGTACATCTTTCTGTAAATGCTGTATATATGCTTCACACGCCCGTAGACGTCGCAAGAGATGCCGTTGTCCTTCAGGCGCTCGGCGATTTTGATCTGTATGCTGTCAATAAACGTCTCGTTGGAGCTCATGACCTGGCGGAGGCCCTCTTCAATCTCTGCATATCCGATCGGATCAAGGTAAAATATAGAGAGGTCTTCAAGCTCCCATTTGATCTTTTGCATGCCGAGCCGGTGCGCGAGGGGCGCGTAGATCTCCATCGTTTCGAGTGCTTTTTCCGATTGCTTCGTTGCCGACTGATACTCCATCGTCCGCATGTTGTGCAGTCGGTCCGCCATTTTAATGATGATGACGCGAATATCCTTGGCCATCGCCAGCAGCATCTTGCGAAGATTCTCCATCTGCTCTTCTTCTTTGCTGGTATAGGTGACGCGTGAGAGCTTTGTGACGCCTTCGACGATTTCGGCAACGGTCGCGCCGAAGCGCTTGGCAATATCCTCGTGTGTTGCGCCTGTATCCTCTATACAGTCGTGCAGAAGCGCTGCCATAATGGCTTCCTCATCAAGACCCATTTCGGCGATGATCTCAGCGGCGGCCAAGGGGTGGGAAACAAACGGCGACCCGTCCTTACGGCGCTGGCTTTGATGCGCGTTTTGGGCAAAGTCAAAGGCAGCCCGTATGCGTGAAAGGTCGACAGCGGGATTGTTTTCTTTGATGACCGCCTCAAAATGGGCGTATTTTTTCATGACCTCTTCCATGTGCTAACTCCATAAGCGATCATAGATCGCTTTGTGATCGAAGATCGCTATGTGATCATAGATCGCTATGCGTACGCTTTTCGCTATACAACCGCATGTCGCCATGCGGGCGCGTGTCGTCGTGTGCGTGAATATCGATGACGTGCAGCTGGACATTCCGCCACCCGCGATATTCATTGACAACAGGCTCGAATGCCAGGTCAACAAGCTCGCCTTCAACGGCGCCGAGATCGTCAGTCGTCCTGCCGAAGCAGATACAGTCAAAGCTCTTTCCTGACTTTAATATGCGCAGTTTTGTATGCTTTCCTGCGGCGACAGGGATGACGGAATTCAGAACTGCCCCCGTGATGCACAGGAAAGGCGGCAAATGCCCGTTGCCAAAGGGCTCTGTTTTTTCAAGTGCCGTGACGTTTTCGAGTGACAGGAGATCCGGTTTCACAACCTCAAAATCGATTCGGAGCGTCGGGACTGCCGGGATTTTTATTGTTTCGTGATAGTATTCGAAAACCCTGCGGCGTAATTCATCGATATTGGCTTCGTTTATTGTCAGCCCGGCGGCCATCTCATGCCCACCGAAGTTTTCAAGAAGATCGCTGCAGCGTTCCAGCGCCGAATACATTCGGAAATTCCCGATGCTCCGGCAGGAGCCGCGCCCGACACCGTCATCATCGATACTGATCATAATGACAGGGAACAAAAACTGCTCGGTTATCCGAGCCGCAACAATACCCATGACGCCCTGATACCAGCCGCGTCGGGAAAGAATAATGGGCCCCTTCGGCAGGTTGTTTAAAAGAGATGAATAGGCCTCCTCAAATATAACGGATTCAAGCTGACGCCGCTCAATGTTGAGGCCGCACAACTCCATCGTCAGCTGCTCTGCCTCCTCTTCGCTCTCTGTTAAAAGCAGATCCACGGTGAGGGAGGTACGCCCCATTCGCCCGGCGGCATTCAACCGCGGCGATAAGGCGAAGCCGATGGTTGCCGTGTTGATGTCCCGCCTGTCCAGGCACGTTTCACGCATCAGCCGACGGAGACCGGGTCGGTTTTTCATGTTGAGCGCCGCAAGACCGCGTCGGATCAGCAGACGATTTTCACCGATAACGGGCATCACGTCCGCTATCGTGCCGATAGCGACGAAGTCGCCGTATTGAGCAAGCAGCGTGTTGATGTCTTCCTTGTTTTCAAGGGCACAGACAAGCTTGAAGGCGACACCGACGCCTGCCAGAGCTTTGTTCGGATAGGGACAGTCTTTGCGCTTGGGGTCTATAACGGCAATAGCGTCGGGAAGTTCTTCCTTGCACTCGTGGTGATCGGTGACAATCAGATCGATACCGATCTGGCGTGCATACCGGGCTTCGCTTTGCGCTGTAATACCGCAATCAACTGTCACGACGAGCGAAACACCGTGTGAAACAAGCGCGTCGAGCGCGGCTTTATTGACGCCGTAGCCCTCGTCCATGCGGCCGGGTATATAGATTTCATATGGGGCGCCTTTGGCCCGGAAGAAGCTTGCGAGGAGGCAGCTGGCCGTCATGCCGTCTACATCGTAGTCGCCGTAGATGGCGATACGCTCACCGTTTTCGATGGCCTGATTGATTCGTTTGACGGCAATATCCATGTCTTTTAGGAGGAACGGATCACTTATGACGCTGAGATCATCGCGCAGAAAACGACCGGCGTCCTCAACCGTTGCCATACCTCGGGACGCCAAGAAGACAGACACAAGCGGATTAATTCCGCTGCGGCTGAGTAGTACAGCCGCCGCTCTGTCATATCCTTTTATGACCCAATCAACGAATTTCATAAGTTAACTCCGCAAATAATCAATGATTTAGCTGCTTATATCTTTTTACTATATCAAAAACTGACACGTTTCTCAAGAGATAAATGGACTATTTATGGTCAAGCGCTCTCTTGAACGGACCAGTTGACTATGCTATACTAAAAATTAACAAAAAACGCCGACGGAGGAAACAATGAATGTCCGAAGTGACACCAATGATGAGGCAGTACTTTGACATAAAAGAGAGGAATACCGACAGCATCCTCTTTTTCCGCCTCGGCGATTTCTATGAGATGTTTGGTGACGACGCGCTGACAGCGTCAAAGGAGCTTGACCTCACGCTGACAACGCGCGACAGGCGAAGCGAAGATCCTGACGAGCGCATCCCGATGTGCGGCATACCATACCACTCGGCGGAAGCCTATATCGGCCGGCTGATCGCAAAAGGCTATAAGATCGCCATCTGCGAGCAAATGGAGGACCCGGCGACGGCCAAAGGGCTTGTTGACAGGGATATCGTGCGCGTTATTACGCCCGGCACGCTCATTGAGACGTCGATGCTTGATGAAGGTCAGTCAAACTACCTCTGCGCATTATATGTGAGTGCAGCCGATAATGCTGTTTGTTTTGCGGATTTATCGACGGGAGAGATTAGCGTTTCCTTCTTTTCGGGCAGCGATGTCGGACATCTTTTAAATGAACTCGCCTCGTTTTCACCGGCGGAAGCCGTTTTGAATGATGGCGCGCAGGAGCGGCGGGACATCACGAGTCTTTTAGCGGATAAGCTTGGCTGCCTTCTGGAGAAGGAGGAAGCGCGCTTTGATTTCATGCAGGCGACGATGCGCATCGCCGAACAGTTCGGGGTCCTCAGCCCCGATGAACTCGGTATCGGAAACAGCCCGGCGGCGATTTGCGCTGTCGGCGCGCTGCTTTCTTATCTCGCCGAAACGCAGAAGACGGATCTCTCACACCTGAGTTATCTGCGGGTTAACTCGGGCGGCAGGTATATGGAGCTGGATATTCAAACACTTCGGAGCCTTGAGCTCGCCGCATCGGCTCGGACGGCGGAAAAAAAGGGGAGCCTCCTTTGGGTACTCGACAAAACGCGAACGCCGATGGGACGAAGACTCCTGCGGTCATGGGTTTTACGCCCTCTTGTGTCAACCGTTGAAATTAAACGGCGGCTGAACGCTGTGCATGAGCTTTTTTCGGAAACAGTCACCCGCTCGGAGCTGCTGCTGGCCATGCGCGATGTGGGTGATATGGAGCGCTTGATCGGCAAAATCGTTTACGGGAACGCCAACTGCCGCGATCTGAAGGCCCTCCAGTATTCCGTCATGCAGCTGCCGAGGATACTATCCCTCCTGGGGCCGTTGACGTCGACTCTGCTTTTAGAGCTCAAAAAGATCGATGACCTTCAGGACATCGGGGCGCTCATCAGCAAAACGATTGAGGATGACCCACCGTTTTCCGTCCGTGAGGGCGGCTTTATCCGCATGGGCGTCAATGAAGAAGCGGATTATCTGCATGCGCTTTTAAAAGACAGTACCGGCGCTATGGCCGCTATTGAAGCCAAAGAGCGAGAGCGGACGGGCAAAAAATTAAAGGTCGGTTATAACAAGGTTTTTGGTTATTACATCGAAATTCCGCGCGCATCATCGGACGCCGTACCTGAGGGCTATATCCGCAAACAGACGCTTTCAAACTGTGAGCGATTTATTACCCAGGAGCTCAAGGAGCTCGAGACGACATTGTTGACGGCGAAGGACCGCTTAAGCGCTCTTGAATACAACCTCTTCACCGAGCTGCGTGACCGCATCGCAAAAGAGGTCGGACGCATCCAGGCGGCATCTCATTCTGTTGCGTCGATCGATACACTTTGCGCGCTCGCGGAGACGGCGGCGAAAAATAACTACTGCATGCCCGAGGTGGATATCTCAGGGGTTATCGATATCCATGACGGGCGGCACCCCGTCGTTGAAAAAATGCAGACGGACGCGCTGTTTGTCCCCAATGACACATATATGGACATGGATAACGCGCGGACGCTCATCATTACAGGCCCTAACATGGCCGGCAAGTCCACCTACATGCGCCAGACAGCACTCATCATCCTGCTTGCCCAGATGGGCTCGTTCGTACCGGCCCGCTCCGCCCGAATCGGCATCGTTGACAGGGTTTTCACCCGCATCGGCGCGTCGGACGACCTATCGGCCGGCAAATCGACGTTCATGGTGGAGATGACCGAGGTCGCCGAGATTCTCGCAAACGCCACATCAAAGAGTCTGCTTATATTAGATGAAATCGGGCGCGGCACGTCAACTTATGATGGAATGGCAATTGCCAGGGCTGTTTTGGAGTTTTGCGCGGACAAGCGGAAGCTTGGCGCCAAAGCGCTGTTCTCGACGCACTATCACGAGCTGACAGAACTGGAAAACGAAACGCCGGGTATAAAAAACTATAATATCTCTGCAAAAAAGCGCGGCGGGGATATCATTTTCCTCCGTAAAATCGTCCCCGGCGGGGCCGACGACAGCTATGGCATAGAGGTTGCGGGTCTGGCCGGCGTCCCCGACAGCGTCATCAAACGCGCGAAGGCTGTTTTAGCCTTGCTGGAACAAGGGCGCAGCGCAGGCAAACCGCAAGCAGTGATCGCCGCTGATAACCAAATGTCGCTTCTGGATTTAAGCGGCGGAGAGATCGCTGAAAAGCTCAAGAAAACCGACCTGAACACGCTCACGCCGCTCGAGGCGCTCAACCTCCTGTTTGAGCTGAAAAAGAAATTATAAAGTAAAAGGATATTTAAGTGAAAGATAACTTTAAGTCCCCCATGCAGAACTCGGAGCGTCTTATCGGCTTCGTCTATATCGCTGTGCATATGTTTGTGCTGCCTTGGCTGTTCCTGCACACAAATGTACTGCAGTATATGAATCTCGTGCTTAACGGCCCAAATCTGAATCTCGTATATTATGTGATTAGCTTTGTTTTTGTGCTGATTTTTTTGTTCCGGTTTTTGAAAAAATCGTTTTCTGACCTTTTGGACAATCTTCTCGGTTCACTCCAAGCCGTCTTACTGGCGTATCTGTTTAACTATATTGCAATCACAGCATTATCGCTGCTGCTCTCCTTCGTGCTCAAGGATACGATAAATCCGAATACGCAGGAGATAATCAACCAGACCAAGCTCAATACCAATGTCATTATCTTCGTGGCTGTCCTGCTAGCCCCAATCGTGGAGGAGACCTTGTTCCGCGGCGTTCTCTTCGGCTCAATCCGAAAAAAAAGCCGTGTTCTGGCCTATATCGCGACGGCGCTCATCTTCTCGATCTATCATTTATGGCAGTCCTTCGCCGGCGGCTTTGAGTGGTCGATGCTCCTGTATCTGCTGCAGTATGTACCGTCCTCCCTCGCGCTTTGCTGGTGTTATGAACGCAGCGGCAGCATCTGGTCCCCCATCGTCCTGCACGCCGCTATCAACCTGATATCGATCAAAGTGACAATAGGATAGTGTTGGATTAAATCGTTTCGCCGTAGGGACGGCCATTGGTCGTCCGGTTTGTAGGCGTTACGCGCCACAAGGCGGGCGATTAATAATCGCCCCTACAAAAGTGACGCGACCGATTAGTGGGCGATCACAGATCGCCCCTACGGCGATTCTGCGGTTTCACGTAGAGGTGATCTGTGATCGCCAGTTAGTCATAACGAGGGCTCCCTTTGGATAATTAGTACATAAAAAAAGATTCTTCGAAGCTTAGCGCGCGAAGAATCTTTTTGTTTTGGTATATGTTATATTTATTCGGCTTTATCCCGTATTTTTCTGTCTTTAGGCTTTAGACCTTTGTCTAAAGACTTTTAACCTATGCGTAGAAGTTGTGGTTTCCGATCTTCATCGCGTAAGGTCTATTCCTGTTAGCCCAGCAATGGGTTGTCGAGGCGAAGTAGAGACTTTCGCCTGCGGTATTGCCGCCGTCAAGGGCTATTTTGGCCGCTATGATACATTCCTCAGAAGGCGTGGTGTAGATCGCGCCGGAATATGCTGGTGTGAATTGGATGCCGTATCGTCTGTCAAAGACGACATCATAGACTGTATCGGGAAACTCGGGGGAGACGATTCTGTTCATGATAACACCACCGACGGCAATTTTTCCGACGAAGCTCTCACCGCCCGCTTCGGCGCGGATGATGCGGGACATCCAGTGAAGATCGGTTTCGTTATAAAACGCGCTGCCGGATAGGATGGCTCCTGACCCTTTTATGACGTTAATGGTATACGTTTCGCTGTCCCAATCGATTTGTGCGTCAAACGCTTTTGCCAGTGTTCTGATCGGTACCATCGCACTATTGTTTATCATGAGACAGCTGTCTGGTACAAACAAATATCGCCCGTTTGCCACCAGGTATATGTTTCCGACGGTGGCTGTTACATGAAGGCCGGGGGCAGTAACTGTTGTGGTGCCGTTATCCCAGGTGACGCTGTCGGCACCCATTACCGTGGAGAATTCGCGGATTGATACGTACGTTGTGTTATTAATGATGACTGAGGTGATTGCCGGAGAAATGTCTGAAAGGTTGGCTGCGGGAATGACCGCAGAGATGATGGCGGGGATGTCGAGGTCTGCCGGCGGTCCGTCGATGCAGATTGAAACCTCTTTCGTCGGTGTGTCAGAAACATTGTCAACCGCTTCGACGATCGGCGATACCGATGCCAGCAGTATCAGGACAAGGCCTGACAGGAGTAGACGCTTTTTCATGTTGTCGATACTTTCCTTTCTTGTTCAACCGAACAGAAAACAAAACTTTATGCATACGGGATTTAATTTCGGGCGATCCCGAGATCCCGGATATGCCTTTTCACGGTTGCGATTTGATAATTTGGCTATTAGGTTAGCACGGGGATGCTCTTTCGCAGATCATTTTTGCCACATCTCGTAGGGGACGATGCCCACATCGGCCCGTCGGGGTAAGCTAGATTCGAAATCTGCGCATTGGATCTTATTTGTTGCAAATCGAGGTTTGCTGGATCGACGGTGCGATGTGGGCATCGCACCCTACGGAGAGTGCGGTGCAATTATTAAAGCTTTATGATGTTGACATCATTGCTGCCGGCAAAATAGCCGGTTTCTCTTTTGTGACAGGTGAAGAGAAGAATCTGCCGCGTTTGTGAGAGCTCCTTCAGATAGTCAAGCGCCAGATACGCGCGCTCATCGTCAAAGTTCGTCAGCGCGTCGTCCAGAATAAGCGGGCACGGGTTTTCTTTTGGCAGGATGAGGCCGCACACGGCCAAGCGGAGCGCGAGATAAATTTGATCAGCCGTACCGCAGCTGAGAGACAGAACACTGTGGCTGACTGTTTCAGCAGCCGTTTTTGCGGAGGCGTCAAGCGCTTTGTCGAAGGTGAGCTTTTCGTACCGCCCGCCCGTCAAACGTTGAATGATACGGCCTGCCGTTTCGCTTAAGAGCGGTGAAAAACGCAGCTGTAATTCATTGTTGGCGTCTTTGAGTGTCTCTATTGCAAGCGTGAGCGCCTCATACTGCGCCTTCTGCGCTTGGAGCTCTGATTCGGCTGACATTTTTTCTGTTCCCAGAATAACAGGGTCGCCGATGGCGCGGATTTCGCCGAGCGCCATATTGTAGCGGTTTGTCAGGTCTTCAAGACGGGAGGTGACGAGGCCTAAATCCGATGAAATCTCGGGCTTGCGTCTCACAGGCGCGGCGGCCGCACCGGGATTTTGATCACTGCCGAATTGCTCCGACGCCTTCATAGTGTTCAGATAGCTCTCGGCCGCCTGAATATCGGCTTTTGCTCCTGCAAGCTTTAGGAAAAGCGCCTCAATACGGCGGAGCTCATTTTCGATATTGGCTATTTGAATATTTGCGATATGAATATTGGCGATATCGTGATTTGGTGACAGAACGTTGAGCTTGGTGCGGAGATTTTCAAAAACGGTATCAACCATTGCTGAAGCGGAGGAGACGGATTTCTCGCACGATCGAACTTCGCTTTCGGCTTCCATAAGATCGGCGGATGCTTTCAAATTTTCCTCATACAATTCCTGCAGCGCCTCAATTGACCTGACGTTATACCGCGCCAGAAGCGCAGATAGCTCCTTCTTATATCGGCTCAGCTTTACGCCGCGCCATATAAGAATGACGGTACAGATAATCACGGCACCTGCTGCTATAGCCCGGATGGCCGGAAGCTGCGGCGCAATCGCCTCGGCGAAAATAGCGAGGAGTGTCATAATGACAGCAAGGAGCGCCACGAGGACAACGCGCGGGTTTTTGAAGGAGCTCTGCTTTACAGCCTGTTCGAGCACTGCGGCTTTTTGAGCAGCGAGCGGCGCGTCAGGGCTGTCAAACGCGGCAGTTTTTCCGGCGCTCTTTATTTGCGTACAGCGATCCTGAGCATCCTTTAAATGCGTTTGCTCGATTGAAAGCATCGTTTGAAGCGACCCGAGCGCTTGCGCCTCGCCGCGGATAGCGGATAAGTCGCTGTCTGTCGGAGCGGGACCGTTTTTCGTCAGTTCGCGGTAAATATCGCCGTAAGCGCCTTTTACGCTCTCGTGTTTTTCCATAGCGCGGCGCATCGCCTGCTGTGCGTCAAACCTGTCAAAGGCGGCGCTCTCTTCACGGAGTTCGGTTTGACGTTTCTTGAGCCGTTCCGCCTCCAGGCGCATTGAAGCGGCTTCGTCGAGAGCGGATTCGATATGGGATAGTTTCTTGTTGATCGCGTTAAGCTTTTCTTCCAGTGCCGGTATCGCGCCGGATTTATTGAAACGGCGCTTTCGGAGCCACATGCGCAGGCGCTCGTCTGCCTCAATGTAGGAGGAGGTTTCATCGCCTGTTGTGACGAGTGACGCGATACGTTTTTCAAGCTCCGGCGTCTGGCCGACTTTAATGCCGGATTGTGAAATAAAGGCGCTGCGTTCAAAAACGGCTTCACTCACGCCGATGAGCGTATCCCCGGCGGTGTCGGGATACAGGCCTTCATACGGCGTACTCGTTCCCGTATAGACAGCCGAAAAGTCCCGCATCGGCAGCTTGCCGTCTGATTTTCTCTCAAGTGTCAGAGAGCTGCCGCCTACGTCTAAATCCATTGCCCCCTCCATCGGCACGCCGCTCCAGGGGCGGTAGCGTGTTTTATCGGAGAGATAACCTGCTTTGTCGCGGTCGGATGTGCGGATGCCGTAAAGCATGGTCCGAATAAAGGCGCACCAGGTGGATTTGCCGGATTCATTTGGCGCCTCAATGATATTCAGGCCGCCGCCGAGCTTTAGTGTCTCATTTGAAAGCCTGCCGAAGGAGGCGGATAAACGTTTGATAATCATGCCTCATACTCCTCTGCGTTGTCCAGAGCGGACAGGCCATACCGAACAGCACTGAGGATGTTGGTTTTATCGCTTTCGCCGGCGGCGTCATACCGCTGCTTCAGATAACGCAGGAAAGTGCCGCGCAGTGTATCGTCGCCGGATAATGCCCATATATCACGGGGCGGCTTTGTCGCATCCTGAACCGTCAGGTGGAAGAAGCGCGCGCTCAGGCTGTCTTTTATCAGCTGAACATCAACTGCGCCGTCATATTCTCCTGTCAGGATGAGCCTGCATATATCCCGCTCCGTGTTCTGCGGGAGTGACGACATGGCGGCAGTCAGCGCATCGCTAAAACCGGTCATATCAAGGGTGATTATCTTATATGCTCTGCCGCCGAGCGGGCGAAAGCGGAGATCACAGCCGGTCTTCGAGACGCTGCCTGTGATGACGCCCTTTTCTCCCGTCTCGTCAAAGCCTCTGCCTTCAGGGCAGCCGGGATAGGCGTAATACGTTTTTCCGGCTTGTTTGATGCCGCTGAACGTATGTATATGCCCTAGAGCGAGATATTGGAGTTCTGTTGCGGCGATTTCCGATTCGCGTATATGATTGTAGGCGTCGCCGCTCATGTCGCCGTGCATGACCATAATATCGATCATATCGGTGTCAGAGGCTTTAAAGCCACTCAGGAGTGGCCTGCTGTACTGGTCATTGAAGCCAGCGCCCCAGACACGGCAGCCCAGGTGCGGCAGCGTGACGCAGCCGAGGAGCGGGGATGTAAAGATGTGAACGTTCTCGGGGAACTTAACATAGGCATACGGCGATTTGGGGCAGTAGAAATCATGATTTCCGGGTGAGATGAAAATCTCGGCTTTCATCCTGGAAAACGCGCGATACAGGACATCTTGTGTTTCGTAATACGATCTCGCGCTGTCGAGCAAGTCACCGGAGAGCAGGACAAGCTGGATATCCTCCTGCTCGGCCATGTCGGCGATCCGGTCCAGGAGATCGCGCTGTTCGCGGCGCCTGACGGCAGCCAGATCTTCGGAGAGCGCTTCGAACGGAGAGTCCAGATGGAAATCGGCGGCATGCAGTATTTTTACGGACATATCATCACCCCACGAAAGCAACAAAACATTACAGTTTGTTATTTTCTTCTCTATATTATAAAGCAATTGACTACAGAATGAAACGTTGGCACCTAAAGTTTGGTAAATTTGACGTTGAAAAGCGGGAATAATAGACTATAATTGGCGCACGCATTGTGCAATATACCCAATAATATGCGGATTGTGCTGCAGATCAGATTTGAAAGCTGTCCCCACACGGAATGTCGGAACGGCAAATATTCGCTATGTATCCACCACTAAGACCGATTATAGTGGACAAGTCCTGAGAATAATACATAAAACAGTCGGATAGGAAAAAAGCGGCGGATTTGATCCGCCGCTATAAACGCGCTCGTTACCGAAATGATAATTCTGATACAAAATTGTTACTTATTGTCTGTTCAGGGGCAGTTTAATCCGAGCTGTCTTCCTCCAGCCATGGAATCTCAAGATGCAGACTGCCGTCAGGCGCGTAGACGATGTATTTCTTCAAACCGAAGAAAAGTGATACTGTCAGAATCACAAAAGCGATGACCAATGACATGATGATCGTCAGAAAGATCTTGATCGGACGCCTGCTTCTGTAGGTTCTGGGATATTTATGTTTCATCGTCTACCCGCATGTTTCAAGCTTCTGCAGCATATCGACACGCGTGGCATGACGCCCGCCGTCGAACGGTGTTTTAAGAAAGGTATCGAGGATGTAGAGCGCGACCCCCAGCCCGATGACGCGGGCTCCGAGAACGAGAATGTTGGCGTCGTTGTGGCGTCTTGTCATTTCGGCGGAAAAGGATTCGGCGCAGAGCGCCGCCCTAATGCCGGGAATTTTGTTGGCGGCAATCGACATACCGATCCCCGTGCCGCAAATGAGAATGCCCTTTTCGCATTCGCCAGATGCAACAGCGCGCGAGACAGGCTCGGCGATGGCTGGATAGTCGCAGCTGTCTTCTGTAAAAGTTCCGAAATTTTTGTAGGGCAAGCCGCGCTCTTCAAGACATTTCATAATTTCCTGCATCAGAGCAAAGCCGCCGTGGTCGCATCCAAGTGCTATCA
The DNA here is from genome assembly GCA_942492735.1 of uncultured Eubacteriales bacterium. GTDB lineage: Bacteria > Bacillota > Clostridia > Oscillospirales > Oscillospiraceae > Sporobacter. The sequence goes on along the minus strand of OW818648.1, from coordinate 152,633 downwards.
TTAATATAACCTCCGTATCATCATCGTGGCTGTATCGTTAGGACTGCCTAAAAGTCTGTATGTTGGTGTTAAAACGGCCATGCAAACGGTATCCAGCGCAGAAAATATTTCGTATAAAATTCAGAGACGGGGATACCGCTGAGCACAGGATAGAAAGCGCCGAAAAGCAGCACAGCGGAACCCGCATAGCCATAGACGGCCAGTTTATACCGTCCTTGCGCACGCTCCCAGATTGTATTGAGGATATGACAGAGCGCGATGACCATAAATAAGACGCACGGGAAGTAATGGTATATAAAGACGACGCGCGTAATAACAAGCCATGGGGCCAGCTGCGCGAAATAGCCGATGAATATGAATAATGCTTTGCTGTCTTTAAATTTGATGACCCGGTACACCATAGCAATTATAGCCAATAAGCCGCCCCACCAGACGATGGGATTGCCGAAGGAGGCGAAGCTGGACTTCAGGCCGCCGCCCATTGAGGTATCCCGGTAATACAGAATCGGGCGTGCGTCCGATATCCACTGATACCAGGCGGAAGAGTAGGAATGCGTCGCAACAAGCTTACTGTGATAGTCGAACATGAAGGTTTGATTGTTCCAGATCAGCTGATAATATTTCGGATCCCAGAGCATGCCGTCTTTGATTGTCATTCCGGCGGTTATGCCGTTCTGAAAGTAGCTCAGACAGTAAATGGCAACAGGGATGATGATATAAAACGTAAAGGTGCACAGCAGCGTCGACAGCAGAAAACCTGTATAGCCAGGTATATCGTTGTCCTTGTAATACTTGGCGCACCATATCAGACGAAGCAGATAAAGCACCAGAAGTCCGGCCCCCGCGTAGATAACAATCCACTTGCTGGCGCAGCCGATTCCAAAGAAAAGGCCGGACAGCGCAAGCGGTGGTATTGTTTTCCGGAACGGCAGCTCCGGATCCTGCGTGATATAGCGGTACATGAAGAAATAAGAGAGCAGGATGAAGAAGACGCCATACGTGTCTATTGTCGCGATGCGCGTCTGGACAAAATGCATAAAGTCAAAACCGAAAAGTACCATGCCGCACGAGGCAATAACAGTCTTCCCAAACATATTTTTAAGGAAGATATAGAGTGTGGGGAGCATAAGCACGCCGAACAGCGTCCCCATAAAACGCCAGCCAAAGGGCACCATCCCAAAGATACTGAGGCCTATTGATATGATCAGCTTGCCGAGCGGTGGGTGCGTCGTTTCATACGCTGTAATATTGTTCAGATATTCATAGGCTGTCCGCCCGTGATAAATCTCATCAAAGTACATGTTTGTCATATAGCTCGGCGCATCGGGAACCTCGTCCTGTTCATCGAAAAGCTCAGGCGCATCGCTCGATGATATGACTTCCGCCGGTAGGAGCTCGCCGCTTTGGGCGTAAACTGCGATTTCTCCGAGTTCCATCGGCGTTTTTGAAGCGGAGATGCGGATGAATTTTGTAGGTAGGTTATCGGTGTTGATCGTGGCGTATAACCATTTAAACAAATCGGAATGCGGCTGGTTCATCGCGTGTTCTTTGTCACCGGTCGCAAACTGCTCCTGCCAATTGACACCGTCGCTGGAAAATTCGATTGTATAAAACCCGACCCACAGACCGGTATAATACATGACAGCGCTAATGTCGGTCGGTTCGTCTAATGCTAAAACAACAGTTTTTTTCTCGCTTGTGAAACGGAAAAAGCTCTCCGGCGCCGTGGTATTGCCGAGCTTAAAGAAGCCGAGAAAGGCACACACCAGGGTGATGATGATAATCGGCAGGATGTCCCGGCGCTCCATGGGATACCGCTTGTGAATCAGCGTAAACTTCGGTTTGTCAATAATCCTTGAGATCCATTCGGTTGTACCCGCAAGAGGTCCGGAAATCCGCAGGTAATACTTAAAAAAGAAGAAAAGACAAAAAACAGTTATGACTGGGAAAACAATCGTCAAATATTGTGTATACAAAACAGTTACCTCCGCAGCCTGCCGTTTTATGTGCCTTTTTGCCAGTAAATATGATTACTTATGATAACAAGAAAAGGCGAAAAAGTACAGAGAAAAATTGGGAGAGGGCGTATAAAGCGCGATCCGATTATTATGTAGAATTATATAGAAATTATGGTACAATAAGGATGGTTTCAATAATTCCGCTTGAATGTAGTACAGGAGTTGATAATTTGCTTGCTCTAATAATGATGATTGAAAATGAAGAGGACAGGAATAAAGCATCTGAGATTTATAGGCGATATGGCCGGATGATGCTATACATAGCCCGAAGCATTCTGAGCGACCAAAGCCATGCCGAAGACGCTGTTTCCGAGGCTTTTATTAAAATCATTGATAATCTTGAAAAAATTATCATGAATGACTGTTACAAAACAAAGGGCTTCGTTGTTATTGTAGTGAGGCACACCGCACTCAACATGCTTAAACAGCAAAAACGAGACAAAACCGTCCGGTTTGAAGACTATATGGACTATTCCGACAGCGAAGAACCCGTATTTGATGACGTGTCAATCCGGGAGGCTCGCGCTAAAATCGCGGATGCCATAGCAGGACTCCATAAGAATTACGCCGATATCCTGTATCTGAAATTCGAAATGGATTACACCCATGACGAGATATCAAAAATACTGGGCATCAGCCCGGAAAATGCCAGAGTGCGTCTCGGCCGTGCGCGGCAGGCGCTGAAAGCTCAATTGAAAAAGGAGGCGGTTATCCCGTGACAGCTTGTGAGAGAAGCGATATGCTTTTTGACGCCCTGCTGAAGGTCGCTGTCAGGGAAGCGTATGAGAATGAGCTCGATGCGCTGACGGATGAAACAAACGTGAGCGGCTGTATACCTTCTCCCGTGCTCGATAAGAGAATCGAAGGCCACATAAAGAGCAGCCATCGAAAAATTAAAGCGAAGCGTTTCGCAAAAGTTTTCAGCAAAGCCGCCGCCTGCCTCTGCGCCTTATTAGCGGTCTCGTCTATCATTTTGATGAGTGTCGAAGCAACGAGAATCGCGATTTTTAACGCCGTACTGAGCTGGCATGAGCAATATACTGAAATAGAATACGGGGCATCAGATGCGCAGGGTGGCATTTATCGCCCGACATATTTACCAGACGGGTATAGTGAAAAAGAGTTCAGACCCGTTGGAATCCTAACAATGATCGTTTACGAAAATGAAGCCGGAGACCAGCTCGTTTTCTCGCAGGAGGAGGCCGGTCACACCAAAACCGCGGTTGACAACGAACACACGGATTATTTCGAAGTACAGATCTCGGGCAATGCCGGCCACTTGTTCAAGGCTCAAGTCGAAGGCAACGCCAGCTTTCTCATCTGGGAAGACCATGGTATTGTCTTTAACCTGATTGGCGTCGTGGATGGTGAGGAACTCATACGTATCGGAGAGAGTATAAAATAGATTAAATTGAGGAGATACAATGATGCTGGTGAAAACCCTTGTGATTTCGTTGATGCTGATTATTGGGTATGGGTTTTTGTTTCTGCCGGCTTTGTTGATATGGGCTGTTGCGAATAAAGTCATCTTAAGAAACGCAATTGCTAGAGTAAAGCATAAAAAAACAGTCCGGTTAGCCACGCTGTTTGTGCTGATAGCGATAGAACTAGGCTGCTTGTTCTATATCAATGCACACCCGTTTGTTGTTTACGATAAAACAACAATATCAGACGAATTAGCAGAGAAAGTGCTGACCTACGTCCATAGCGACCCGGAAAGATTCTTGGTGGAAGATTTCGCCGGGTATAGATTGAGCGAGGTCACATTTAAATTCAAAGAAGAAATTTCTATTGTAAATGGAAACGGCGCACAAATCAATTATAGTATATCTTCAATTCCCTACGGAGAAAATCATTGGACCTTCTTTGTAGAAGATAATGAATTAAGCTGGAGATGATATTCTCCCGCAAATTTCATCCGGTTTGTTCAGTATTCAAAAGGAGGACAACATGAAAACCAGAATGATCTTTAATGCGGTATTGTCTACCGCAAATAAGCAGCGTGCGATGAAGAAACGGTTGATATCGCTGGCGCTATTGGTTATTATTCTGGCCTTAACTGCGTGCGGCGGTAAAGAAAATCAGGCTGACACTAAGCATACGGAGAGATTTGAAACAGAAGAAGAGCTGAACACTCAGGATTTCAAATTGGTTTATGAGCTGGGAGAATTATTTCTCAAAGATTACTACGCGTTTAAGGCGGGTGAATCAGTGATTGATTTTACACTGTATATCGTCAATGAAAACCTCCTCAAGTTTTCGAATAAGCGTGTGGAGGATGAAAGCTATACGATGGATATCAAGCAGGCCTCCGTCGGGCTTTCGCAGGCGCGTTTTATGCCTGAGGAAAAATGCTTTTACATCAGGTACACCACCGTCGTGAGAGACAACAATATCGGCGGATTTTCGGAGGTCGTCGAAGTTTTGATAAGCGCTGCTGACGGTAGGCTTGTCATTTCCGATTGGTATATCGCGCATGGGGCCGGAAGCAGTTCATTTGATGAAGTGCACCGGAATAATGCGGCAATCGATTCTCCTGATATATGGGATGATCAGGAGTTTGTGAAATCGATTTTTGAAAATGCAGGAATAAAATAGGGTGGTTGTATATGAAGATACAATTTAGAAGCTTCATCTTGCTTGTGATCATAATGACTCTTGGTCTGACATGTGCATGCGCGGATAATGCAAGCTTAATAGATTCATCGGCACCAACTGATTCAACCGCACCGACAGAAACACCTTCGCCAAATGAAACAAGCAGCGAAGCGCCGTCGTCTTCGGTTCCGGTGCCAACCTTGGATGATATCATGAGTATTATAGAAAAAGGTAATAATAGGCCAGATATTCCGATCATGAATATTACAGATATCGGTACCGAATGGCTGCTTGTTGAATATGACCTGCAGGCTTACAATGAGTTTCTGCTGTATAATGCACGGACGGGTGCGTATGATCGATTGTCCAGAAATGCAAAGCTCCTCAAAGCTGAGAGCGAAAATCATCTCATCTTTGAGATTGTCGGCGACTGGGAGGAAGGCGGATTCCTTGACTTCCCTTACATTGAGGACTGTATCAGAAAAGCCGGCAGTGACGATGGCACTGGGTATGGTGGGTTCGATTTTTCGAGAATAACCGAATTCTATGAGCTGGACAGGTCCGTCAAAGGAGGCAGTCACGAGGGCGATAAGCTTTCAGTTATCACTGCCACAATTGATGGCTTCGAGGCGTTATTCAAGCCCGCCGACGGCAAAGAGGGAGCGGGATTCTGGGCTGCCGCTTCATATATACCGCCGACAGTGACCTCTTATGATAAAAATGCGAATCTGCTGACGATTGCGCTGGAAAAATGCCAGCTTGACAGCAGCGTCAAGACAGATGTTGAAATAAAGACCAATGACAACGGGTATATGTCTTCATACAAGGTAACGCAGAAAGACGGCGTTATTTATATTACGGCGAAGCTGAGGCCGGTGGCGGCCGGATATAGTATCGATACTGGCAAGGTGCCGATAGAGGACAATGCCGATGGTTATCCGTACTTAATTGTCAGGTTTACAAACGAGGATGTCATGTCGGTAAACCGATACACTTAAACCAATAGCTACGCTTGAGAAACCTCGGTGCGGCTGTCCTGACTAAACAACAAGGAGCGATGCGTGATGAACTGCCCTTTTTGTGGAAAGTTCATGGAAAATGGGAAGCTGTATAACGGACGCAGAGACATTGGGCTTATATGGCTGCCTGAAGAGGCTAAGCTACCTCTTCTATTTAGCGAGGAAAAGATTCACGAAAGAAACGGTATCATTTTAAGCGAAGCAACATATATTCCATTCATCTTTCCATTCGTGAATGCCAATGTCTGCAGGGATTGCAGAAGGGGCGTTTTTGAGCTGCCTGAGGAAGTAATTGTGTAAAAAAAGAGCCTCCGTTGATGTATCGCATCGCTCGGAGGCTCGGTGTATTTTATAACAGCTTCTTTTTCTTCTTAACGCCCGATCCGCTGTCGCCCATGGATTCAGCGAGTTTGCGGAGGAGGTCTTTTTGCTCGTTATTGAGGCCTGTCGGGATCTCAACTTTGACGGTGACGAACTGGTCGCCGCGGCCGCCGCCGCGGAGGTTGGTGATGCCTTTGCCGCGGAGGCGGAAGACGGTGCCGGTTTGCGTGCCTTCAGGTACAGAGTATTTAACCTTGCCGTCGAGCGTCGGCACTTCGACTTCGGCGCCGAGGGTGGCCTGCACAATGGACATCGGCATGTCATATAAAACGGCGTTGCCTTCGCGCGTGAACAGGGGATGACGTGTGACATGGACGGTGACGTACAGGTCACCCGTCTCGCCGCCGTTGACGCCGGCGCTGCCCTGGCCGCGCAGCGAAAGGGTCTGCCCGTCATCAATGCCGGCCGGAATGGAGACCTTTACGCTTTTATTCCGGCGGACGAGGCCTGCACCTCGGCACTTCGTGCACGGCTGATGTATGATTTTACCGCGGCCTTCGCATTTGGGGCACTCTGCTGTTGACTGCATCACGCCGAATGGTGTGCGGTTTTGTGTTGTGACGGTGCCGGAACCGTTGCAATTTGTGCATTTTTCAGCGGTTGTACCCTCTTTGCTGCCGGAGCCGGAGCAGGTATCGCATGTCTCAATGCGCGAGACCGATACCTCTTTGTCGACACCAAACGCGGCCTCTTCAAATGTAATCGCGACCTCGGCATGGATACGCTCGCCTTTGCGCGGCGCGTTTCGGCTGCGCGAGCTGGTACTGCCGCCCCCGAAGATCGAGCCGAATATGTCACCGAGATCGAAATCCATCCCGCCGAACCCGCCGCCAAAGCCGCCGCCGAAGCCGCCCGCTCCGAAATTCGGATCGACGCCGGCGTGGCCGAACTGATCGTATTTCGATTTTTTATCGGCATCAGACAAGACCTCGTAGGCCTCGTTGAGCTCTTTAAAGCGCGCTTCGGCTGCCTTGTCGCCGGAGTTTAAGTCCGGATGGTGTTTCTTTGCCTGCTGCCGAAACGCTTTTTTTATTTCATCGTCGGTGGCGCTTTTTTGGAGCCCCAGCACCTCGTAATAGTCGCGTTTGTCTGCCATCGGTTGAGCCCGCCTCTCTTTATTGCCTTCCCTGTCTTCATGCGAACGAAGAATCTCCGGCAAAAGCTGAGGAGATTCTTCGTTATTTTGTAATGACTGACTTAGGCTAATCCCTTATTTTTTATCATCATCGACGACTTCGTAATCGGCGTCATAATACGTGCCGCCGCCAGGTGCGCTGCCGTCGCCCGAGGCACCGCCGTCGCCGCCGGGGTTCGCGCCGCCATCGCCGCCCTGTGGGTTGGCGCCTGCGTAAAGCCTCTCGCTGACCTCGTAGAAGGTCTTCTGAAGCTCTTCCGACGCTGTCTTAATTGACTGAATATCGGTTCCGCTGAGGGCGGTCTTTACTTTTGCGACGGCATCCTCAATGGTCTGTTTATCAGACGCGTTTATTTTGTCACCCGCATCGGTCAGTGTCTTCTCGCTCTGGTAGACCATCTGGTCGGCATGATTGCGTGTGTCGATTTCGTCCTTGCGCTTGGCATCTTCCTGCGCGTTCATTTCGGCTTCTTTGACGGCCTTGGCAATATCGTCCTTGGAGAGGTTTGTCGACGAGGTGATGGTGACATGCTGCTCTTTACCTGTTCCGAGATCCTTCGCCGAGACGTTAACGATGCCGTTGGCGTCAATATCAAAGGTGACTTCGACCTGCGGGACTCCGCGGCGGGCCATAGCAATACCGTCCAGATGGAACCGGCCGAGTGTTTTATTGTACTGGGCCATCTCGCGTTCACCCTGCAATACGTTGACTTCAACCGACGTCTGGTTATCGGCTGCGGTGGAGAAGACCTGACTCTTTTTTGTGGGGATCGTCGTATTGCGTTCGATGAGTTTTGTAAAAACGCCGCCGAGAGTCTCAATGCCGAGTGACAGCGGGGTGACGTCAAGCAGGAGAATGCCTTCGACATCGCCGCCGAGCACACCGCCCTGAATCGCCGCGCCAACAGCGACGCATTCGTCGGGATTGATGCCCTTGAACGGATCTTTACCCGTTATCTTTTTAACAGCGTCCTGGACGGCGGGAATACGAGTCGAGCCGCCGACAAGCAAAACTTTCGTCAGCTGGGATGGAGACAGACCGGAATCGCTCAGTGCCTGATTGACAGGACCCAGCGTCTTTTCGACGAGGTGTGATGTCAGCTCGTTGAATTTTGCTCTTGTAAGTGTTGTATCCATATGCTTCGGGCCTGTGGCATCCGCTGTGATATACGGCAGATTGATTGACGCGGAGGTGACGCCGGACAAATCGACTTTCGCCTTTTCTGCCGCTTCGCGAAGCCTCTGCATGGCGATTCTGTCTGATCCGAGATCAACGCCTGTATCCTTTTTAAATTCCCCGAGCAGATATCTGACGACGCATTCGTCAAAATCGTCGCCGCCGAGGCGGTTGTTGCCAGCGGTCGCCTTGACTTCAATGACACCATCGCCGATTTCCAGTATGGACACGTCGAATGTTCCGCCGCCAAGGTCGTAGACCATAATGGTCTGCTCCTGCTCTTTATCAAGCCCGTAAGCCAGCGCTGCTGCGGTTGGCTCGTTGATGATGCGCTTGACATCAAGGCCAGCGATTTTACCGGCATCCTTTGTGGCTTGGCGCTGTGCGTCGGTGAAGTATGCAGGGACTGTGATGACGGCCTCGGTAACCTTTGTGCCAAGGTACGCTTCGGCATCCCCTTTGAGCTTGCCAAGAATCATCGCGGAGATTTCCTGAGGCGTGTACTGCTTATTGTCGATGTTCACTTTAAAATTGCTGCCCATTTCGCGCTTGATAGAAATGACGGTGCGATCCGGATTTGTGATAGCCTGGCGTTTGGCGACCTGGCCGACCATGCGCTCTCCATCTTTCGAGAATGCGACGACTGACGGCGTTGTGCGCGCGCCTTCGGCGTTTGGTATGACTATCGGCTCTCCGCCTTCAATAACGGATACGCATGAATTCGTCGTACCCAGATCTATTCCAATGATTTTTCCCATGATGTTTTCCTCCTAAATATATAAATGTCATAATTTTCAGATTTATTTTGCGTTTAGTTTGCGACTTTTACCATGGAGCACCTGATGACCTTGTCGCCGATCATGAATCCTTTTTCGAACTCTTCGGATATTGTTGCCTCGCCGTAAGCGGGATCCTCCACATGCATCACGGCATTGTGCCGGTCGGGATTAAACGGTTCACCGACGGCCGGTATCTCTGTCACACCGCATTTCTGCAGGATATCCTTAAGCTGCGCCAATGTCATTTCAATACCCTTGTAAAAAGCCTCATCTGCGCATTCCTGGGTTAAAGCGCGAGACAGGTTATCGTAGACAGGCAGCACCCTCGCGATCGTGTCCGAACAGGCTTCGCAATACATGGCTTCCCGTTCTTTTATGCTGCGCTTCCTGTAATTGTCGTACTCAGCGGCAAGCCTCAGGTATTTATCTTTCTCGGCCTTAAGAGTCATTTCCAACTCGTCAAGCGGTGAAACCTCTGTCGATTCCGCAACAATTTCAACTTCTAATGGTTTTTCCTCAGGCGTCTCATCTCTTTTTGCCTTTGCCATCGTCTCAACTCCTTTGTTTTGTGTATTTATGGGGGATTCTCGCTCGTCGAATTCTCATGCGAATCCGCCTTTGAATTTACCCCGTATAAAATGTTTGGCGGGTTATCGCTGCCGGATAAAAGCCAGCTTAAACCCCGGGCTATATAGGAAAGCCGCGCGGCGACTTTTGAGTAGTCCATGCGCGTTGGACCGACAACGCCGATGAGCCCCTGCATATCATCTCCCACATTATAACGGGCAACAATTACGCTTGAGTCGCGCAGCTCTTCAGCCAGATTTTCGGGACCGATTGTTATTTTCATCTCGCCGCTGTCCTCGGGAGCCGGGAGCTTAATGAGTTTGCTTTCGTCAGATAAATAGCGAAGCAGGCGCTGCGCTTTGTCCACATCCTTGTATTCGGGGTATTCAAGCAGATTTGACGCCCCGGTGATATGGGTTTCTCTCGCCTTTGTCTCGTACAGAAGCTCTATGGCAAATCCGGCTATGACGGCAACGATGCCGTTATTATCATTTGATGCCCTTTCTGTAGAAGAAATAAGCTGGTGTGTAATCTTCTCCTCCGCAATATTCGTAAAGCTGGCGTTGAATAACGTGGACAGCGTTATAAGCACGGATTGCTCGACCGGGAACGGAAGATGAACAAGCTTATTCTTCACTGCTTTATTGCTCATCATCACAACAATAATAAAAGTGTTGGCATCAACGTATATAATATCAAAGCGGGATATTGTAACGTGGTTGTTTGACGCAGCAAGCGCATACGCCGGATAGCTTGTGAGCAGTGATGTGATACGTCCGGCGTCCTCAATGATTTTGTCCAGCTGCTGGATACGGCTTTTAAGCGCGCGGTTTATCGTCTCGGTTTCTTCAAGAGACAGTCTGTGCTGATTCATGAGTTCGTTGACGTAGATTCGGTATCCGTGCGGTGTTGGAATGCGGCCGGCCGACGTATGCGGCTGCTCAAGCAGACCCATCGATTCCAACTCCGCCATCTCATTTCTGATTGTGGCAGGTGAAACAGTCATGCCAATATCGCTGGCTATCGTCTTCGACCCGACAGGCTCGGCGGTTTGGACATATTCGTCAATGACAGCGCGCAGTATTTTTTTTTTGCGCTCGCCGAGGTCCATGGTCTGACCATTCCCTTCAAAAATGCGTTTCTTGGTCGCATTAGCACTCTCGAACCCTGAGTGCTAACCATAATTTAGCACTATGCTGCTATGATGTCAAGTACCTAGTTTTAATGTTTTTATTTTGTTAATAATCTTAAAGTTTATTTATGCGCTTTCGTGTTCTTATGTATTGTTACTTTTGTAAATTATTGTTGTTGCAATTATTTTTGTATTCAAGTATCCTTGATGCACGAAACGGAAAGCAAAATCTACCGTTTCAGGGCATTGCAGAAAGCAGGTGAGTTTATTGAAGAAAGCCCTTACATCCATATTACTTATTATTACCGGAATTGCTCTGGGTGCAGCAGCATCCCTGGCAGTATATTATTTTACAGGTGATACATATTTTATAGATATTGTAGGCAATCGTGCGAAGACCGATACGGTTTCTTTAAGCGCTGACGCGACAAGCGCAGAGCTCACGGAATTTGCTTTTGACATACTCGGATATATAAAAATAAAAGATTTCGATGCGCTGTCACAGATAGTCCATCCGGAATTCGGCGTTGTTTTCTCTCCTTATGCAACAATTAATCTCGCGTCGAACAAAGCCTTCACCGCAGCGCAGGTTAAAGACTTTGCCATAGACAAGAATCAATACGTCTGGGGCAAATACGACGGAAGCGGCAACCCGATCGAGTTAACGCCATCTGATTATTTCAAAACGTTCGTTTTTGATAAGGACTTTACGCTATCATCCGAGATCGGTGTCGATACCATTATCAAATCCGGCAACTCTCTCGAAAACATCAAGGAAGTGTTCCCATATGCTCGATTTGTCGACTTTCATATCCCCGGCACGGACCCAAGCTATGACGGAATCGACTGGGGCAGCATCAGGCTGTGCTTTGAAGAATATGAGGGAAAATTGAAGCTGACGGTTATTCTCCACAGCCAGTGGACCATATAACCATATAACTATTTAGAAAAAAAACAATAGGTAACGAAGCGCTGAGTTTTATCAGCGCTTTGGTTTTATTTTACATATTAATAATTCTTTAATTGAACATAATAAAGCTGTAATTTCAAATGAATTCGGATCCGTAAAACAGGTCTTTATCAGCAGGAGGGAAAATGAAGAGAGTTTTTATACTTCTAATAACGTTATTGATCACCATTGTGCTTGTCGGGTGCAATATTACGCCGAGTGTTCCGAACGTAACACCTTATACAAATGGCACCTACAACTATGACAACACCCCGTATGGGAACAGGACGCCAACCTATAAAAGTCCCGCAAATAGCCCGCTTGTAAGAAGCGGCGTTAATCCGGCGGACAAGGTAATACTCCCCGGAGCCGGAGCGTAATAATATTTGACGATAACAAAAAAACAGATACCGGTATGGATCATACCGGTATCTGCTATTTCTCAGTGCGTATGTCGGCACGCTCTTTTAAGCTTTATCAGCCACGCTTTTCCCGGAGCCGAATTTTTCTCCGTGGACGATGTATTTGGATATGACCTTATAAACAAAGAATGTAATGATGGAATTACCGCCTGCTTTGATCAGGTTAAAAGGCAATATAATCGGAAGCAGCATCGCGTCCACAACACTGGCTGGCATCCCATAAAACAGCGGTGTCAAAAAATGATTCGCTATCATCATAATAATACCCATGGCTAAAGTACCGCTGACAAGTCCGATGACAGCGCCAACTCGCGTGTGCTTTATACGGTATATAGAGCTTGCGACGACGACAAGAGTTGATGTTGCGATGACATGCATTAAGAAACCATAAACGCCATCTTGCGCGCTTACTGTGAGTGCCTGGATTGCGCTTGCTATAATCGTAATAATGATACCAGCGACTGGACCGAATGCAAATGCGCCGATTAAAATTGGGATATCAGCGGGGTCATAAAGAAGATAAGGGGCTGAAGGGAAAATGGGGAAATGGACGACATACACCAAAACGACAGAGATTGCGATAAAAAAGGCCATGAGTACGATGTTCTTTGTGGTAAGCTTCAAAATGAAAACCTCCGAATAAATATTAAACACCCGAAAGACCTGTCTCTCGGGTGATAAAAAGCTAAACAACAAAAACAACATAGTGATGTTTAACTTATCTTCTTTCATCCAGACTTTAACTGTCGGTATTGGAGTTGCACCAATTCTGCGCTTGGCTCTTGTAAGCGTTGCGCTCGCGGACTTTACCGCCGATCGGGAATTACACCCTGCCCTGAAGACACAATATTCAAATGTTCTCAATTATTATAACAGGTAAGAAATATAATGGCAATATAAAATTCTTACAAAATTTTGACAAATGAATGGAATAATATTAGAATGACCATGCGAGCTGCTAATGACAATTTTTGAAAAGGCTTGGTCGACCGTATGAGACCTATAAAAAACCGTGCCATTACATGCTGCTTTTCGGGTTATCGGCCTGAGAAGCTCCCATGGGGTCAGAATGAAAACGATGACCGCTGCATTAAAACTAAAGAGAAGCTCTATGATGTCATTTCTGCGGTTTACATCTCAGGAATCAGGCATTTTATCTGCGGTATGGCACTTGGCAGTGATATGTTTTTTTGCGAGGCTGTTTTGCTGTTTAAGGAAGAGCATGCAGAGGTAACGCTGGAGGCGGCCTTGCCATGCGAAGACCAGGCGGCAAAGTGGAATGAGCAGCAGCGCAACAGATATTTTCAACTGATCCAGCAATGCGACATCGAAACATATGTCAGCAGAAAATACACGCCGGACTGCATGCTGCGCCGGAATATGTATATGGTCGATAATTCATCGGTACTGATCGCTGTATATGACGGACGTTTCGGGGGGACGATGCATACGGTCGGGTACGCCGAAACGAATGGGCTCGAGATCATTCAAATAAAGCCGTAATGCTGACAAAAGACGTCGTATTTTTAGGCGAATAAGGACAAATAGAGGCAGAATACACTGTACAAATCTCGTTTTTGGTGGTGTGTATATGCTTTCTGCCACATTTGCCATCTTCTTAATGAGCCCGTTTTTGATGCTGCGAATGTCCGAAGGTGCGGGTTCATTCCCGAAACCGCTTTCGGCCGCCGATGAGCAAAAATACATAGAGCTTTTTATTTGCGGCGATATGGAAGCAAGAAACATATTGATTGAACGTAATTTACGGCTTGTCGCGCATATAATTAAAAAGTATTATACGCAGACAAGCGAGCAGGATGACCTGATATCCATTGGGACAATCGGGCTTATTAAGGGTATATCCACTTATAAACCGGACAGAAAGGTGCGCCTAGCCACGTACGCCAGCCGCTGCATCGAGAATGCTATGTTAACGCTATGGCTCAAATGAGCCTTCAGGATGGGAAACACACCTCATTTTGCGAAAAATGGAGACCGTTAGGCCACCTAGGGAAAAACATGATAATAATGGTCAAGCATACTCTCAATGATGTGATTTACGCACCCTTGTATATCCACAGCTTTCAGCTGCTCCTTCCGCATTATCTGGCTGAGGCGGTAAAGTTCAACGGCATTGATCCGGACGACCTCATTTCCACAGCGGACAAACTCCGGTACTATCGATACAAAAAAGCCCTGCTTCAGCGTGAGGTCGCCAATTACGCAGGGATTGACAGGAGTACATATATCAATTATGAGGCCGGTCTGGACTATTATCCTCCGGATAAGTTGGTCAAAATCGCGGAATTGTTTGAAATGGATATTGCCGACCTTCTCGATGAATACAATACGTTTATTCGAAACGGGCAGGGATGGCAAATCAAAACCTTGCGCTTGCAGATGAAGCTTACTCAAAAGGAATTCGGCGAACGATTTAGCATCCATGCTACAACGGTAAAAGAATGGGAACATGATAATATACGTATCTCAAAAAAGCAGTATGTTAGGTTGTTTAAGTAAAATATCTATTACATCAAAAGTCCAGGTCTGAGCTATCTGTCTTTTCTAGAATAGACTTTTCAATGTCTTTGACTAAATGTATTTTCTGCTCTTTTGTGCAGGGCAGTTTTTGAATGTAGATGACAATAGCCTGTGCATGTATTTTAGCTACTCTTTTTTGCAGATTACGGATATTTTCCGCACTTTTCGGGTAATGGACGATGACATGCATCTCCTGCCCTCCTTGCAATTTTTTTTCAAGGTACTAAAATATATGTTTTTGGGATTGTCCATTATCCTCTATATTTTGTGTTGCTGACTGGATAACGCAGCGGTCTACCCACTAACAATTATGAATTCATTTATTTCCCTCAATTTGTAGCCAGCGGGAAAGGTCGATTTTAAACTCTTAAACTAGACTGTTGATTATTCTTTCAGCAGGGTTTTAGGGACGACAAGTCCCTGACAACTGGTCTCTGTCCGTACAGAGACGTTGCTTGTCGAGACAATGACAACATTGGAGTTCTGGCCAGGAAAACAACCCGTTATATTTACAAGCTGAAATATAGCCCCGCAAAATGCACAAATTTTCTTGATGTTTCTATGCAATTCTTCCTTGATATTTCAGCTTTCCCATGCGTAGAAAAGGGCTGCCTTTTTTCAATGACAACCCTCTCAAATTATAAATGACTACGTCTACTTGGGTTCACTCCCGCGCAGTGCGTGATTATGTAGGCGATTTATAGTCACATAGCCGCAGTACCGTAGGCATAATCAATTTTCCTGGGTGCTGAAACCCTGCAAGATTAGTCTTTGGTTTTTCATGAGAGGACACATTAACGCGGAATTGAGTGCAAATTGAGCGATAAATATCCCCACATAGCGATATGTTCGCTATGTGGGGCATCAGGTGTGTATGGTTGGAATAGTAAAGGTCTTAATATGAAGTTATTAGTTGTTGATTTCTGGACGAGCTTATGAACTGTTTTTTTTACGTAGTGAAGTTGTATAAAATGTCGTAAATGGAATTATGTGTAATATACAATTGACATATGGTAATGTTGTAATATAATGTAATTAATAGAATAAGTGTTTTTGAAATAGCAAACTTGATGAAAATCAAGGACGCAAAGCTATAGGGTCTAAGGCAACAAAGTTGCTAAGACAGCCTCGCCGCCGAAAAACAGTAAGTGTTGCTGTGCGTTTTGGCGTACAGTTTTTATTTTTTCAAAACAGTTTATTCCCATCACAAAGCAAAAGCCAATAAGTCATTCCCGGTCTTGGCAGATGAGATGACTTATCGGCTGCACCAAGTATTACAATGTAATACTTAGCTTTGCTGTTATATTTTAGCATTTACGATGTGCCTGATCAATAGTTTTTAAGAATAAAAAATAAAAATTAATTGATTGATGAAGATATTGCATGTGAAAAACTTAGAATTGCCTTATAGAGATGAGCAAAACACTGATTATTAAGAGCAGAAACAAATGATGAGTAACGCGAGCAGGCGGACGGCAGACAAAAAAGTCAAGCAGAACCAAGCCCGCCGTCAAAAGAAGCAAGAAAAACAAAAATATCGTTAAAAGGAAACTAAACCATTCTTTTCGGGGTTGTGGTGTTTGGCTCACAGCTATATCGAGTTATATAGGAGGTGGTCGGCTTGAAATAAGCTAATCAATGCGGAAATTGTAATTTGTGTGAAAATCAACTATTAATGGAGGTATTAAAGTGACTAAGTCAAAGAAATTTGTTCGAGTTATTAGCCTTTTGGTAATTCTTTCTGCACTATGTATGTACAGCGCCTCTGCGGTTTCGGGTTCAAGGTATTACCTGGTTGCCGATGACGTATCAACTGATGGTATGACTGAAGTTGATAATATCAAGTATAATTTAACCAGCCTTGGCTATCTCAATACCTACTCTTATTTACCGACAGCAGCAACAATTTATTCCACGCTACCAAACTATTACGTCTCCGTAATTCATGGGCATGGCGCTCAAGGGCAGATTTTGTGTAAACAGTCAGGTGGGACAACGCAGACCTTATACTCTACTGGATCCACAACGCCAGCATTAGCTAATTATGCGTTTGGTTCACTAAATCCCGTTAAGTTAATGATGTTTGTTTCGTGCTATTCAGCGCTAGGCCCCTCGGGTAGCACAGCAAATGGATTTGTTTCTGTCGCATATAATAGAGGAGCAAAGGTGACAGTCGGATTCAGAGATCAAGTTGCCGGTGGTGAGTGGTGGGCAGACTATTTTACAAGCTCTTTATCGTTCTATTCATTTGACAGCGCGGCTTATTTGGCGGATGCAAATTTTGCATACTATTTTCCCGGATTAGATGGTACACAGTATTCTCCAAATAATCCAAATAACCAGTACATGCTCGGATCGATATATGACTTCATTTGGAATGTATAGGGGGTATTGATAATGAAAGGCAAAATGCGTATTATGGGAGTTCTTCTAGTTGTTCTTTGTATTGCAATTCCGCTGACAACCATGGCTTATAGCGAGAGCGACAAGCCTAATGAAAACATTTCCTTCGAGGGCGTTGACCTGAGATTTGATGAAGTGGAATCTTACAATATTACAAAGGCGTTCTTTGTTGAAAATCAACGTGATATTATCGAAGAGCGAGCCAAATACACTGACGAGAAGGGTAATACATACGTTTTCGTAGATGATGAACTCATTGCTTACTGGATGCCTGATTTTGGTGTTGATTCTTCAGAAAACAAAGAATTAATAGGAAAAGACGAATGTCTTAGTACAGTTAAGAATACGCTGCAGACTGTGATAAAGGAGTATAATAACTTTGATATCACAAGTTTTAACGAATCTAGTGGCGGATACAGGGTGCTCTTGCATAATGAGAAATCAAAATTTCTGCAAGACACATTGACTGTACAAGTCGGTAACGATGGCGCAATAAAATGGTTAGTTGTTGACTATAGTGAACTTTCAGACGTTTCAGATAATCAAATTAAGGCCGCGAATGAATTGCTTGAGAATTATATAAAAAACTACAGCAAGGAATTCTCTTCATATGAGACTGATTTAAACTTTCGGCTTATAGGCAAAGATACAATTGCAACCTATATCATTTCTTTCAAAGATTCTGAAGGGTTTTATTTCTGTGATGTAGTATCGTTTGTTCTGTAATAGGAATTCAACGCGATAATATCCATAATCTGTTTAACAAGCGACACATGCAGGTTCACAAAATCTTCGCGCTTAGTCAATACTACGCCCCAAAAACGTAGTTAAAAAAGCTCAGATGCATAGAGTGCTTGGCCAGCGCCCTAAGGACACTGGCCTTCACTCTGTTCATTTCCAGTGTATTGATTACCTGAACACACTCTTAAAAGGGCACTAACACACCACTCTAGAACCCCGAACACGATTGAGCTTATTATTCGACTTTAACCGTGGTGAGAATTTTTATCGCGCTGTATCATACAATATTTGCATCTCCAATAAAATTGGAAATAATTAGAGAATTATGATATGATTTCACGATGAATGGTTTTATCTTTTTTGGGTGAAGGATCGCAGTTTACTTACGTATACGGGAGGATTTTCAATTAATGAAAAAACGCTATTTTTGCCTTGCGGGTGTTGTGCTAGTCTTGGCAGTGTTTGTGATTGTTACTGTGTCAAACAATTCGTCCCGAGCACTAAGAAATGAAGATAATCGGATTGCGTTGTTTGCAGATGCCTATGGCGTCATGATTGAATCTCTCACGAATGCAAATCTTTTGCCGGAATATGGTGCCGCGGAGTTTTTAGAAGAGAATTTGCGGTATGATTTATCTCTAGAAAATATGGAAGTACTTGCATGTAAACTTGAGGACATGTACAAGTATTCCTTTTCGATTACTTATGGGCATAACTGGGTAACGACCCCAAAGAGTGATGATTGCGCACGAATATACCTTTTTATTTCTCCAGATTACAATGGACTTAATAAGGTTAAAATAGAAGGTTTTTTAAATGACCACACAAATCCTGTGGATATGTACTATACTTATCGAAATGGCTCGTGGGTATTAGTGCGTGCGGAGGTTCTCTACCCAGATTGGAGTAAAGAAACTGACATGGGCATATCTTAATGAGTGAGAAAGAGAATATGTAGCGTTCAAAAAATAGTCTCAGAGCAGAGAGTCAATACTCTATCCGGTTGGAGCAATGTTTATTTATGTCAAAACCATAGTTCTTTTCGATGTCGAATTTATATAAGTGTCAAACACCACATCGAACAACCGTACCGCGTTTATAACTTTATGCTGCAATACATGAGCCGGTGTGATATAATCAAATAAGACATATATCATTGAACATATCACTAAGGTGGCGCTTGTATGGGGAAGACAAATACTAATAAGATAGCAATCTATTCCAGAAAGTCAAAATTCACTGGCAAGGGCGAGAGTATTGAGAATCAGATAGAGATGTGCCGTCAGTACATTCAAGTCCATTTTGAAAATATCAGGGACGATGATATTCTCGTATACGAGGACGAAGGCTTTTCGGGTGGTAATACGGAGCGTCCGCAGTTCAAGAAAATGATGAAGGATGCAAAAGACCATCAGTTTTCGGCTATCGTTTGTTATCGGCTCGACCGTATCAGCCGTAATATCGGCGATTTCGCAAAGCTGATTGAAGAACTGAATGCGATGCAGATATCCTTTGTATCCATTAAAGAGCAGTTTGATACATCGTCACCGCTCGGCCGCGCAATGATGTACATAGCGTCCGTCTTTTCACAACTTGAACGAGAAACCATAGCGGAGCGTATCCGCGACAACATGCAGGAGCTAGCCAAAACTGGCCGCTGGTTAGGCGGAATCACTCCTACGGGGTACGCTTCCGAGGCTGTTGAAAAGGTAACGTTGGACGGTAAGGTCCGCAAGGCATTTAAGCTGAAGCTGATTGACGAAGAAGCCAAGCTGGTTCAGCTGATTTTTGACACGTTCCTTGAAACCAATTCCCTGACCAAGACGGAAACGTACCTGATACGAAATAATTACAGGACTAAAAACGGAAGGCTTTTCAGCCGCTTCACCATTAAAAACGTTCTTGAAAATCCCGTTTATATGACTGCCGACGACGACGCATACCGTTACTTTACAGAACAGGAAATCGACCTTTTTGCGGAAGAAGCCGAATTTGACGGCAAGCTCGGTATTATGGCCTACAATAAGACCATCCAAAAACGCGGGAAGGCCAACCAGGCCCGTGATATCAGCGAATGGATCGTCGCGGTCGGCAAACATACAGGAATCATTAGTGGAGCTGATTGGATTCGTGCTCAGCAGCTTTTAGATCAGAATAAATCCAAATCATACCGTAAACCGAAAAGCAACACGGCTCTACTTTCCGGCCTGCTTTACTGCGGAAGCTGTGGTAGCTATATGCGTCCGAAACAAAGCCAGAGAAGAACTGCGCAGGGCGAACTGATTTATAATTACTTGTGTGAACTGAAGGAAAAAAGCCGCTGCCACAATTGTAATATGAAAAATCCCAACGGAAATATTATTGACACGGCGATTTGCGACGAAATTAAGAAGCTCTCCGTCGACAGTTCCGAATTTATCAGACAGCTTGAAAGCAGCCAGGAAACCCTGCAGGGCGACAGGCAGGAGTATGACGAACATCTTTCAAAACTGCACAAATCCTCTGAAGAAAACAAAAAGGAAATTTCCGCGCTTGTATCGTCCCTTTCAAAGGCTGGCGGCACATCTGCCGAGACCTATATCATGAAGCAGATAGACGAGCTTCACGAAAAGAGCCTAAATATCGAGCGCAGCATATCAGAATTGGAAGGCCTGACAAAAAGCCATAAGCTGTCGGATATTCAGTTTGATATCATCCGGGGGCTATTATCGTCATTCAAAGATACCTTTGATGAAATGGGCGTTGAGCAAAAAAGAACCGCCCTTCGGACGTTTGTTGAAAAAATCGTCTGGGACGGCGAGAACGTGCATATTTACCTTTTCGGCGCGGGGGGAGGAGAAATTGATTTGCCGGACGGCGATCATGACGGCAGCGGAGACGGGATCATTCCAACGGAAAACGGCGGACAGAATGATGATTTCACTGGCCGAGATCAGTCGGAGCCAAATTGGGGACATAGCAAATGAGATTCTGATGTATTTCAGGAGCCTGAAGAAAACGTCGGGAGACCTGTCGCTGTCCGATTCGATCGACACAGATAAAGACGGCAACAGCCTTTCGTTAATGGAAGTCATCAGCGTCGAGGACGATATGCTCGACAATCTCAGCTCCCGCGAAACGTGTACGCAGCTCTGCAAGTACATCAAAGACGTTCTGACGAGCAGGGAGGCGGAGATTATCGCCATGCGGTACGGGCTGGACAATGTCAGCCCGAAGACACAGCGGGAGATCGCCGCAATCTGCGGGATCAGCCGCTCGTACGTGTCTAGAATCGAAAAAAAAGCGCTTGAAAAACTGCGGAAATGCTTCGAGGATGCGAATTCGTAAAAATCATAGAATAAGTGGATACGAAGCAGGGGGAAGGTTCTCCTGCTTCGCTGCATTTCTTGCAAATAATTTACAAATATGATAAAACTTATCTGAGGCGATACCGGTGCCAAGGACAGCTCGTATATACAATTAACAAAGATCAGCACCGATACATAAAAGCTTCAGCCAATGAGGATCCAGAATGAGTCCGAAATAGAGAAAGAGCATATACTTAAAGAAATAATGAAGCTTGAAGGTGTTTCGGCGAGGCAGCTTGCCCGAATCACCGGTATTCTGCCAGTATGATTTGGATGCTTGAAGCAGGAGGAACGTCCCCCTGCATCTGATTATTGCAGACGAGGGAATAAAGGATGTGTTTACATTGAAACCCCTACTGTCAATAAAAACATTGTATCGTACCCCTGTTAAAACGCTTCTGACCTTCGTCCTGCTGGGTGTCGTGACGTTCGCATTCGTTGTACAGACGGCTGAGTACGCCGTCACGGCCCGCGAATTCTACAACGCCGCAAAGCAGTACTGCGGCGTCGGCTCAGCGGAGGTAGCACCGCCAGAGGAATCAGATCCGGCAAACCCCTTTAAATTAGAGCTGGACGACACCGTTACGCACCTGTACCGGCCACTGACGCAGGAGCAAATCAGCGACATCTCGGCGCTCCCTTATATCATATCAACCGATACGCGGTACATGACGGCCGGTATTTCCGATACCTATGATCGTTTGGATGACGGGCGTTATTTCTATAATTTTACGGCGCGATGTGTTATTGAGGGAACGCTGACGGGAGTGAACTATATAGAACCGCCAAATAGTGTTAACTATTTGATGCTCGCCGACTGCACGCTTCTTGCCGGAAACCCTCCTTGGGAAATCGGTCAGAAACCGCTCGTGATTACTGCCTTTACGACAAAACTAAAACCTGGCAACGCTGCTGGCCTTGGCAGAGATACAAGAAGCATCCTTATAATAACCTCTGACTACAAATACGACACCGAGTACATACAAAATATGACGACGGGAAATCGATATGTGTTCGTATTGCGGTTTGACCCGCTGGTGGGGCAAGAATACGACCTGAGCGATCATCTGTCGAATCCATGGTGTGATGCCGTCTGGCCGATTGGCGAGGCGCTGGACGATAAAATTGAAACGGACGAATTCGCGCCGCTCCGGGAGCTCGTCGAGATCACAAACGCGGACCTGCACACGTTTGATATGGTGTATACGAACGACATGTACGCGATCTTGCGGTTCGCCGAGGGTGATATGGCGATCCTCAACGGACGTGCCCTAAACAAGGAGGACAGCGCAAGCGGCTCTGATGTCTGCGTTGTCAGCCGCGAATTTGCCGAAGCGAATCATCTCGAGGTGGGCGACAAAATCACAATGAAGCTCGGGACGAAGCTGTTCGAGCAGTATAAGAACCTCGGCGCCGTCGCTGCCACGCCTGAGCGGTACGCGCTCGCGGAAAAGACAGCGACGCTTGAAATAGTCGGCATCTATACCGATTCCGACGGCCCGAACTCACAGTCGAAAGAGCCCCACTGGAGCTACTCTGTCAATACGATATTTGTCCCGAAATCGCTGTTTCCGCTTGACGCGGACGCTTTGGCTGGTCATATGTTTTCGCCCGCCGAATTCAGCTTCAAGGTCGAAAACGCGTGGGATATTCCGGCCTTTTTAGAGAAAACGGCGCCGATGATCGAAAGAATGGGCCTGAAGCTTATTTTCTATGACGACGGCTGGCTCGATATCGCCAACGGATTCCAAGCGGCGAGACAGGTATCCCTCATCAAAATCGCCGTCTTGTCGGCAGCCGTCGCCGCCGCGGACGTGTTTATTGTATATCTTTTCATCGGCCGCAAGAAGAAGGAGTACGCGGTTATGCGCGCCCTCGGCACGACGAAAAGAATAGCATCACGGGCGCTCGTCCTTCCACAGATGTCGGTGGCAGCTGTATCTGTCCTGGTGGGGAGCGGCGCTGCGTGGCTTTATACGGTGAAAACAGTCGCCCGCAATAACGCCTTTGCCATATTAAAAGAATATGCCGTCAGCACATCCGTTCCGGCAGGTGCGGTGATTGGCAGCATCGCGGGAGAAATCCTGCTGACGCTGCTCTTCACGCTGGTGCTGCTTCGGCGCATCGGCACCCTCCCGCCGCTGGCACTCCTGCAGGATAACGGGAATAAAAAAGCACGTAGCAAGAAAAATGCAAGCCGTGCCGCGCCGACGCAAATTGAAACAATATCCCCGATGTTGACGGCCTCTTCCGCGCCCTTCGTCATAACCCCGACGACGGCTGCCGTGCCAAATCAGGCGGTAGCGTCAATTGAGGAAGCCGCCGTTTCCGGCATTCCCGAAGCGGCTCTCACGGTTCGCAAAAGTAGCTCCTTTGGTTTTATCCAGCGGTATATATGGAGACACACACGACGGTCTGCCGGAAAATCGGCGCTGGTGATACTGCTGGCGGCGCTGCTCTTCGGCGCCGTCGGGCAGCTGGCACTGATGAAGCAGCAATATGCTGAGCTCTGCGCCGAAACGGTCATAACGGCAAAGTTTATCGGGGGACTGCAGCTTGCCACTGTACCAAAGATTATGAAAACCGGCTATGTCGTCAATCCTTATTACGAGGTCAGGAAAACAGTGGAGCTGAATTTCTCCAGGACAGAATTGGTCGTTACAAACAATATAACGCGCTATACCGGCGTAGAGACAGACATTAAATATGCTAAGGGGTTTGACGCGTCTGTCATGGATCAGTTTGGAGATTTCATTATTGCCGGCAAGGCGCTGACGGAGCTGTACGGGCTTGGGCTTGGCGACACGGTTACAATTAACCCCACGGAGCTCCTCACCAGGGTGCAGGCATCATACATCACCATGCACAGGGGGGCACATCCGAAGGAGGTTATCACTGACGAGGAGATACTGGTGCTGCATCAGGACGAGATCATTGAAGGCTTCAATCGGCAAGCGTGCACGTTCACGATCGCCGGCATCTTGACATCCTCCGATGCGTACAACAGCATGGTGTTTACACCGGGCTCATATGCGGCGTCAGCGCTCTTTGGCGCGCAGGCTGCTCTCGATGTGGTGGAGTTCACGTTGGCCGATAATTTCCGGGCGGACGACTTTCGTGCTGACGCTCAGCAGGTGTGCGACAGTTCGACCAGCAGTGTCGTTTTCATCATGGACACGAGCAAGCTTGAACACCTGAGAAATACGCTGAAGCTCCTGGAAACCATGTATCCGATAGCAATGACAGCGGCGCTCCTCATCGGTGGCTTCCTCTGCTGCCTCGTGATCGTCCAGTCCTCGAAGGAAGCAGCAATCATGCGGATACAGGGCACGACGAAGAGGAAGACACGTACGATATTGGCTCTTGAGCACCTGTTTCTCAGTATATTCGGACTGGCGATCGGCGCGTGCGGGCTTCTATTATATAAAGGATTGTCGCTGTCGGTGATATCATGGCAGTTGTCACTTTTTGCCGCATTGTACTTTGCCGTCATCCTCGTTTCCGCTATGGTCTGCTCCGCGGCGGCCACACGCCGGAACGTGCTGGAGCTGCTGCAGACAAAAGACTAGGCGGTTTCGTACCGCTTTATGCGCGGCGAGCTTCATAAATCAGCTTCTGTCATTCTGAACGCAGCGAAGAATCCAGGAACCACTGCAACAAATAGATTCTTCTGTCGCTGCGCTCCCGCAGAACTCCCACGGCATTAGATAGTAATATTCCTTGTGTTACCTTATTTGTAGATATTTGCAATAAATTGCCGAACGAGTTTTATTGCGGCTCATCAATGAATCATGATCATCGAATTGTTGACAGGATGTGATCAAGTTGAGACCCATACAATCAATTAAGACATTGTATCGCTCCCCTGTAAAAACACTTCTGACCTTCATCCTGCTGAGCGTCGTCACATTCGCGTTTTTTTCGCAGACGGCTGAATACGCCGTCACGTCCCGCGAATTCAATAGCGCCACCCGGCAGTACTGCGGCATCGGCGCGGCGGAGATATCTCCGCCTGTGGATTCGCATCCCGAATCTCCCAATTATATTTTCGCCGACCCACGCATGTCGCAGTCATATTCCGAAGCAGATAAAGAGTTTTATAGTACGCTTCCGTACACGCCGCTGACCCAGGAGCAGATCAGCGCCATTTCAGCACTCCCATATATCACGTCGACAGACACACGGTATATGACGGCCGGTGTTTCGGATACATTTTTCCGGCTGGATGAAGAGGATTTTTATAACTATTCACTTCGATGCGTCATTGAGGGAACACTGGAAATGGGGTCAGGTCAATTTTTCCTCAATGACTGCAGGCTCCTTGCAGGGAACCCGCCCTCGCCCGTCGATCATGAAAAAATCAGGTTTTATCCCGGCCCTTCAAATGAAGAACGAATCTGGCTGGTAGGGATGAGAAGAACCTTTCTATCATATCCTCCCAACTACAAATACGACGCTGAGTACGTGCAAAACCTGACGCCGGGCGGCCGGTATGTGTTCGTCACACGCTTCAACCCTGCTGGTCAGCTCGCTCCGGGATATGAGCATGATTTTTACATGAGCGATACGTTTACGGATCCCTGGTGTGCCCCCGTCTGGCCTGTTGACGGCGAGCTGGACAATTATCTTGAAATGGATAAGTTTGCGCCGCTCTGGGAGCTTGTTGCGCTCACAAATGCAGACACGCACACGTTCGACATGGTGTATACGGAAGATATGAGCGCGATCCTGCGGTTTGCGGAGGGCAATATGGCGATCATTGACGGACGCGCCCTCAATAAGGAGGACAGCGCAGCTGGATCAACTGTGTGCGTGGTCAGCCGCGAGGTCGCCGAAGAGAATCAGCTTGTGGTGGGAGACAAAGTCACAATGAAGCTCGGGACAGAGCTGTTTGAGCAGTACAAGGGACTCGGCGCCGTCGCCGCGACGCGGGAGCGGTATACGCCCGCCAATAAGACGGTGACCCTAGAAATCGTCGGTATCTACGCTGACATGGATGGCTCGGGCATGCAAAGGAGCAAACCCAACTGGAGCTATTCCATCAATACAGTGTTTGTCCCGAAATCGCTCCTGCCGGTTGACGAGAGCCAGCTGGCCGGTCACGTATTCTCACCCGCGGAATTCAGCTTCAAGGTGGAGTATGCGTGGGATATACCAGCCTTTCTCGATGAGGTGGCGCCCAGGTTCGGAGAAATGGGCCTGCGGCTGATCTTTGACGACGACGGCTGGCCCGACACCGCCGATGCTTTCAAGGCGACCAGACAACTCGCCCTCATCAAGATCGCCGTTTTATCGGCGGCCATTGCAGCAGCGACTGGGTTTGTCGTCTATCTGTTTATCGCGAGGAAGAAGAAAGAATACGCGGTCATGCGCGCCCTCGGCACGGCAAGGAAAACAGCGGCACGGTTACTCATCCTGCCGCTGATGGCGGTCGCCGTGCTCGCCGTCCTGGCGGGCAGCGGCGCGGCCTGGATCTATACAGTTAAAACAATCGCCCACAGCAACACGCTCTCCTTGATGAAAGAGTATGTAGTCAGCACTGCCGTTCCGGCGGAAGCCGTTATCGGCTGCATTTTAGGAGAAATCCTGCTGACGCTGATCTTTGCGATATTGCTGCTGCGGCGCGTCGGTAACCTTTCGCCTTTGTCTCTTCTGCAGGACAACGTTAGCAAAAGCTCCTGCGGAAAACGAAAGGCACTTCGTAAAGTGCCGGCACGACTCGAGGCAAAATCGCTGGCTATGGCGGCCCCTTGCGGCGTTCTCGTCTCAATGCCTCCGGAGGCCGGCGCAGTCATTGAGACGTCGACAGTTACCGGCGACCCCGCGCCGGTCAGGGAGATACATAAAAAAGCCTCCTCCGGCTTTGTCCTCCGGTATATATGGAGGCATATGCGCCGGTCCGCCGGGAAATCGGCGCTGACGGTCCTTCTCGCTGCGCTGCTCTTCGGCGTTGTTGGTCAGCTGGCGCTAATGAAGCAGTCCTATGCCCAGCTGTGCGATGAAACGGTCATTACGGCAAGATTTGTCGGTGGGTTACCGATTACTTCCGTGCCGCAGATTGCGCAATCCGTTTTTGTCAAAGATCCGTATTACGAGGCCAGAGAAATTGTTGATATGAATTCCGCGGAGACAAGCCTTGTTTTTACAAATAATATCGCGCGCTACACCGGTGAAGAGGCGGATATTATATATATAGGCGGGTACGATGCCTCCTGTATGGAGAAATTCGGCGAGATCATCATCGCAGGCAAAGCGTTGATGGAGACCTACGGGCTAGAGCCCGGTGATACGGTTAAAATGCTGCCGCGGGGGTTCGTTGACAATTTGAAGCCAACATATACTAATGAGTACAGAAAGACTCATCCGGGGGATACGATCACGGACGAGGACATACTGGCGCTGTATCAGAGCGAGCTCATGATCGCCATCAACATGGCGACGTGCATATACACGATCGCCGGTACTGTGTCAACACCCTCCGGCGCGTACGATGGTATGGCGTTTACACCGGGCGATTATGACGCGTACATGGCCGTTGGGAAGGCTGTAAAGCTTGAGGTGGCGGAGTTCACGCTGGCCGATAATATGCGCGCGGATGAATTCCGCAGCAACGGCGAAAAGATGGCAGTCGGGGGCGCTGTCTTTGTCATGGACACGAGCAAGCTTGAACACCTGAGAAATACGCTGAAGCTCCTGGAAACCATGTATCCGATAGCAATGACAGCGGCGCTCCTCATCGGCGGCTTCCTCTGCTGTCTTGTGATCGTCCAATCCTCAAAGGAGGCGGCGATCATGCGGATACTGGGGACAACGAAGAGGAAAACGCGTACGATACTAGCACTTGAACAGATGCTTCTCAGTATCTGCGGACTTGTCATCGGCGCGTGCGGGCTGCTGGCGTATAAGGGGGCGGCGTTGTCGAGAATATCGGCGCAGCTGTATGTGTTTGCCGCGCTGTACTTTGCCGTGATCCTGGTTTCCGCAATAATCTGCGCTGGGTTGTCGACCCGCCGAAACGTACTGGAGCTTTTGCAGACGAAAGAATAAGGAGGAGATCATATGTCAAACCTGTCAATGGAAAACGTGACGTACCGATACCGCAACTCGAATCAGGCCGCGGTCATGCAAGCCAGCTGTGTCTTTGAACCGGGGCGGCTTTACGCCGTCATCGGCCCCAGCGGCTCGGGGAAATCGACGCTGCTGTCCATGCTCGCGGGACTTGACCTTCCCACCGAGGGCGAGGTCCGCTATGGGGAAAAGAGCCTGAAGGAGATGGACCTCGACCGTTACCGCAGGGAGGATATCTCCATGATCTTTCAGGCGTTTCAGCTTTTCCCGCTGCTGACCGTTATGGAAAACGTCTGCTACCCGATGGAACTCATTGGCATGAAGCCAAAAGAAGGGCGACCAGAAGCTGAGAAACACCTCAAGCGCGTTGGAATTACTTCGGAGCAGATGAAGCGGTTCCCCTCAAATCTGTCGGGTGGAGAGCAGCAGCGTGTGGCAATTGCACGGAGTCTGGCGTCGGGGGCTAAGACCCTCCTGGCCGACGAGCCCACCGGCAATCTGGACGTCGCCAATTCGGAGAACATCATGGAGATATTAAGCGGGCTCGCCCACGAGGACGGGTACTGCGTCATCGTCGTCACGCACGATATGGATGTGGCCAAACAGGCAGACATGATTTACAGAATGACGGATGGGACTATCTTGATGTGTGAGAAAGAGAATATGTAACGTTCGAGAAATAGGCTCAGAGCTAAAGACGGCAACAGCCTTTCGTTAATGGAAGTCATCAGCGTCGAGGACGATATGCTCGATAATCTCAGCTCGCGCGAAACGTGTACGCAGCTCTGCAAGTACATCAAAACGTTCTGACGAGCAGGGAGGCGGAGATTATCGCCATGCGGTACGGTCTGGACAATGTCAGCCCGAAGACACAGCGGGAGATCGCCGCAATCTGCGGAATCAGCCGCTCTTACGTGTCCAGAATCGAAAAAAAAGCGCTTGAAAAACTGCGGAAATGCTTCGAGGATGCGAATTCGTAAAAATCATAGAATAAGTGGATACGCTATTGTGCAAAGCGCCAAATCCGGGACACCGATATAATGTCGAATACGAGAAGTTTAAGGTAGTTATGTGTCATAAAAGGTAAAAAGACCGGCCTGAAAGGGCTTGTCTTTTTTTTGTTTTTGATCCATTTATCTACTTTTTGCTTAAAAATTGTGTTGACAGCATCGCAAAAGTTATATATTATACAAAATGTTACAATCTGTAACTAATGGTAACGGACCTGTTACGAGTGTACAATCTTGTTAATGGGTGAGCTTAACCTGATTTTTCTTGAATGTAAACCGAGGTGATACAGTGCTTTTATTTGAGCCGAAAACCGATTCCAATTCAGCAGACAAAATTCCTGTCGTCTGTGCGCGTTCGTTTTTTAACGGGACGTTTTCACGGCAGCGTAAAACGCGCCATGCGTGGACAATGGCGGCAGCGACACTTGCCTTCGTTCTGATACTCACTGTTGTTTTTCTCAATACCCAAGCGGGCTTTGCCGTATATTTCAACGGCGAGCAGGTTGGCAGCACAAGGAGTATGGAAGAAGTGTCGGCCATCGTAACAGATGCAGAGAATCAGCTTAAGGAAATCTTCGGCCATGACTATTCGCTCGTTAATTCTATATCAGTGTCGCCGGACCTTGGTGTCAAGGCGGATGACACAGAACAAATTAAAAACGCCATTGTCGGCGGAATTGACGGCGTTTCGGAGATGTATGTCCTCGAGGTAAACGGGGAAGCAGTCGGGGCGTCCAATGACGAAAAAGCGATAGATGATATCCTAAATAGCATTTTAAATGAATTCACCACAGAGCTGACATCATCGGTTAAATTCGCCGATACCGTAACTGTGCGTTACCGTTTCATTAACAACGATATCACACAGGATGCGTCGGCGATCAAAGCGATACTCGAGCCGTTAAGCAGCGCGTCACAATACAAGCTGACCGTCGAGAATACCGAGCAGAAGCAGTATACTGAAGAAATCTCGTATGATGTGCAGTATCATGATGATGATACGATCTATACAGGCAGCAGTGAGATAGAAATAATGGGCACGCCGGGGGAAAACCTCATTACGGAAAACATCGTCTTTGTAAACGGCGCGCAGCAGTCATCACAGATTATCAGCACAGTGATGACGAAAGCCCCGGTCGCTGAGGTTGTAGCGGTCGGTACTGCACCCAGACCGAAAACGGCATCCTACGGGACGTATATCTGGCCGACGGAAGGTGTCATCACATCGGATTTCGGCCCGCGTACAGGTTTTGGTTCAAACAATCACAAGGGCATCGATATTGGGGGCGCATATGGAGAGGAAATAATGGCTGCCGATGGCGGTGTCGTCATTATGGCGGGCTCATATTACGGTTACGGTCTCCTGGTCCAGATAAAACACGATAATGGAGATATCACCTATTACGGTCACTGCAGCGAGCTGCTTGTCAAGGAAGGCGACCTTGTATGTCAGGGACAGGTCATCGCGCACATGGGCGCGACTGGCGTGGCCAACGGCGTACATTGCCACTTTGAATTAAGAGTGAACGAAACGCCGGTGAACCCTATGAATTATTTACCATAATTTCGAGATAACTCATAAAACAGCGGGGAAGCATGTCGTAATATGCTTCCCCGCTATATTTTTTCGGATTTATAGACTGTATCTGTATCTTTTCTCAAGGTCTAGGAGCGCGTGCTTGATGTCCAGTCCACCGCCGTAACCGACGAGCTTGCCGTCGGCGCCGATAACACGGTGGCAAGGGACGATAATAGCGATTGGATTTTTGTTATTGGCCATCCCGACTGCCCGGCAGGCTTTTTCATTGCCGACAGCCTCAGCGATGTCTTTATAGGAGCATGTTTCGCCGTACGGAATATCCCGAAGCGCCGACCAGATGGATTTCTGGAATGATGTCCCGCGCGCGTCCAGCGGCAGGTCGAAGCTTTGACGGCTGCCAGCAAAATACTCGGTCAGCTGCTCCGCGGCGCGCTTTAATATTGGCGTTTCGCGTTCCTCGGCGTTCCGGACGGGACTGAAACTGAGCTCGGTGATGGCGCCGTTTTCTTCTGCGAGCCAAAGCTTGCTGATGGGTGCGTTATATGAAAAAGAGTATTTCATAAGCAAATAGCCTCCCGTAACAAAAATGGGCTGCTGTTATAATAAAGGGCGATTCGTGAATCGCCCCTACGCAAAGACGTAATGTTTCCGTAGGGGCGATTCACGAATCGCCCTACTTTGTTGGCGTTCAATCTAATGGCGTGTTTGTTTTGTTAAAATCCGAGATTTAAACCGCCGGTCATTTTTGACATGCTCTCGCTCATTGTGGCATCCGCAAGACGCATGGCCTCGTTGACGGCTGCCATGACCATGTCGCACAGCATATCGACATCTTCGGGGTCTACAGCTTCGGGATCGATTTTGAGGGAGATGAGTTCGTGCTTGCCGCTGACGACAGCCTCGACGACGCCGCCGCCGGACTTTGCCGTATATGTTTTCTCTTCCAGCTCAGCTTGCATTTTCAGCATGTCGGCCTGCATTTTTTGAGCCTGCTTGATCATGTTCATGTTCATGCCGCCGCCGAAGCCGCCGCCGCCGCCGCTTTGAAATCCACCTTTACCCAATGTGGTCACTCCTTGCATTTATTAGTTATAATTTTATTAATCAGAAATGTGAAAATGAATTTTCACATTTTATTCGAACTTGATATTTGAGAATCGGCTCAGAGCATCCAGCTTCTCACCGCTGCCTCCTGAGCTGTCTCCCTCCTGGACGATACGGATGATCACAGGTTTTTTCATGATAGTCAGCGCTGCGTCTTTTAAAGCCGCATTAACAGCCGGGACATTTATGATCGAGCCGATAAACGCGTTTTTAGTTTGAACAGTGATTGTACCCTCTTCAATAATGACGTTTGTCTGGCTTGTATCACTTAAATAAGTGTACGGCGGCGGATCGATATTTGGCTTGATATAGCTTAAAATATCCTTCCAGATATCGCCCGAAGCGCCAATTGATTTTTGCTGTGGTTCTTTATCGGGCGCATTGTCTATAACCGGTGACGCGTTAACAGAAGGCCTCATCTCCGGCATAGGCCGTGCTTCCGGTGCGGGCGCTATATCGGATGTTGGCTTAGACACAGAATTATTCTCACGCCGTGCTGTTTTTTCGATTTGAGCAGTGGGTTCGTTTGCTGAGCGGACCTGAAAGCCACCGCGCGTGATCTGTTCTTCCAGATGCGCTATACGCTGGAGCATCGAGGAGACATCGCTGCCGAGACGCTTATCACATAAACGCATGAGGCACAACTCGACATCAAGCTTCCCGCCGGAACTCTTTGACAGATCCTGTGATGTTTCCTTCAGGATAGACATAACAGATAGAAGTTCATCGGCTGTGAAGCGTTTTTTCAAGCTCTGCAGCACATCATTATCAAAACCACCGCTTAAAAGACCGTTACCGCCTTTGGGCATCAGCGATATTATCAACACGTCCCGGACGAGATTACTGAGCTCTTCCAGAACAGATGCCATGACTTTCCCGCCCGTATACAGCTTGTCGAGCAGCTCCAGTGCGCCGGCGGCATCGTTTTCGGCAACAGCGTCGATGATGCTGGCGATCTCGCTGCTGCCGGCCAAGCCGATGGCGGACAGAACGCGGGCAGTGTCAACAAGGTCACTTGACGCGCATTGGTCTAAGAGTGACAGTGCATCGCGGAGCGAACCGTCTGAAAGGCGCGCAAGAAGATCCGAGGCATCGGCTGTCAGCGTGATGCCTTCCTGTTCGGCTATATGGCACAGCCTGCCGGCAATTATTGAAGGCAGGATGCGTTTGAATGTAAAGCGCTGGCAGCGTGACAGTATCGTTGCCGGGACCTTATGGATCTCCGTCGTTGCCAGAATAAATATTAAGTGCTCGGGCGGCTCTTCAAGAATTTTGAGAAGGGCGTTGAAAGCCGCTGAGGACAGCATGTGTACCTCGTCGATGATATAGACTCGTTTTTTAACGTCGACCGGTGTAAATACGGCCTCTTCGCGCAGCGCGCGGACGTTGTCGACGCCGTTATTTGAGGCGGCATCGAGCTCGAGCACGTCCATGATGCTGCCGTTTTCTATCCCGAGGCATGAAGCACATTTGTTGCACGGATTACCGTCGTTCGGCGCTGTGCAATTGATTGCCCGTGAGAGTATCTTGGCGCACGACGTTTTGCCGGTGCCGCGCGTGCCGACAAACAGATAGGCATGCGACAGGCGTCCGGTGACAACCTGCCGTTTTAACGTCTCGGATATGTGCTCCTGACCGACGACGTCATTAAAAGTTTTAGGGCGCCATTTTCTGTATAGTGCCTGATACATAAAACGAACACCCTCCCTGAATAAACAGATAATAATTATAATATGTGCTGAGATACGCTATACTTCGTAGTATTTACGTTTACCGGCATGAAACCCAGCGAAGCGGATTCATGCCGGAGAGGAGAAGCGATGAAGTGGGTGCGCTTTGCCGCATGCGGCGAAGCGCGCTTAACGTAATCCGCGACGATGTCGCGGCGCGGGGCAAGACCGCACACCGGCCTTTGAAAGTGTGATATGCCCGTTACTCAGGCAGCCGGCTCGGAGCCGGTAGCCTCGCGGCACACGCAAAGTTTCGCTTAATGCTGCTCGGTTCCCCGCCTGACATGGTTCACGAATTTACGTTGCGCAAGACCGGCTCGTCAACGCTGCTTACCTGAGGCTGACGACACATCACAAATCCGGGGGCCGGAATTCATCCCTGCTATAGCGGGTTGCAGGCGACAGGGCACCGCTGACTCCCCGACTAGTGCGGCCTTGCCCCGCGCCGTGAACACGGCGCGTCGCGCCGTTTCTCATGCTGCGGGGAAAGTGTTTACTATTATACTACGCTTAATCTTTTTTATCAATATGATAAATCTTACCCAAAAAAGATTAAGTCATGTCCGACAAAAGAGCATATGTAAAGCCGGAAGGCTAGAAGCCGCCCGGCATATTTATTTTAGATACTGTGATCCTTTTCCTCAGTCACAGAAGGCGGTGCCGCCGAAGAAGAATATGATAACAAGGATGATAATCAACCAAACGCAATTATCGCCTAAGAGTCCATTGCGGCCCACTGCTAATTCCTCCTAAAATGATATAACCCCAAGGGTTCAGTACATTTTATTCGGGGGTGTAATATAAAGTTCCACGTTTCAATGACTGAATGATATTACTTGTCATTCACAGAAGGAAAAACCGCCGAAACAGAAAATGATGACAAGGATGATAACAAGCCATACGCAATTGTCGCCAAAAAATCCGCGTGCGCAGCCCATAATTAATTCCTCCATATATATGATGACCCTGAATGGGGCTCACCTCATTATACTCAGGAGGCGTCCGGAGGTTACATGCCGACGATTCTTTGGCAAAAATTCATCATGATTTGAGCCACCTCGGACCTGGAGGCCGTGTTTTTTGGCAGGAGCTTCCCATATGAACCGGATAACAGGCCATTATATGCCGCCCATTTAGCGGCGTTTATGGCATAAGCGGATACGCTGCCCTTGTCGGGGAAAGAATCATATACGGATGTGTTCGGATATGCTGTACCGTAACCGGCGTATTGAGCATAATTGCTCAGGATGACCGCCATCTGTTCGCGTGTAATGAGGTCATCGGGATGGAACTTACCATCGCTGTACCCCGAGACGATACCATTTGTATTTGCCCAGACGACCGCATTGTAGTAATATTGGGAAGAGGGCACGTCTGAGAAGGCCGAGGATAACGTGACGACCGGCTGTCCCGCGAGCCGATGTAACACAGCGACGAACATGCCTCTTGTCATGGTCATCTGCGGGGCGAAGGTTGTCGGCGTCGTACCCTTGAAAAGATTGTTGTCACTGGCGAATGTAACGGCGGTATAAAACCAGTCGGTGCTTTTGACATCGGAGAAATTAACAGGATTAATGATAACGGTGCCGCCTGAGTGATAATACCCGTCAATCAGGCAGGTTGCGCTTGACACTGCGACAAACTGAGCTACCGTATCCTCGGCGCAGAAATACCGCTCATTCGGCGTCAAAGCTGCTGCTGTCGCAATCTCGCTGCCGGTTGAAATATTGATGACGGTACCTTTTTCTATCTGAAGAGACGCCGTTCCTGAAGTGAGGACAAACGTGCTGCCGGTAATGAGCTTTGCTGTTGTACCCACCGGGAGACTGACGGGCGTAAAGGCCCCGGCAAATGTGTAGCCAGTATAACCGCCCAGCCGGAGCAAGTACCCGTCGTAGGCTTCCCGAAGCTTTTTCTCGGCATCGCTGTAGGTTTTCCCGATGGCGCTGTTAACAAGAGCCTTCGTGTCATTCCGCACTGTCGGCAGGAACGAATTGTTGATATAAGTAAGCGAGATGAGTGGATCGCCGGATGAGCCCGGTGCTGCGGCAAAACCTGATGTTAAAGAAAAAAGAAGCAGCAAAACGAGTGCGATTGCAAAAAATCGTTTCATTTTGTACCTCCTATAATTTAAGTAATATTATGGTTAAATTTCATACATCATAACATGATAAGGGTATAATATCAACAACATATAAATAAGCACGTGTTGACAAAAATTACACCGTGGTATAAAGTGAAATAAGAATTAACCTACTAAATTGGTATGACTGGAGACTATAATGACAGCACGACGCGTATATGCAGACAATGCCGGCACAACAGCCCTGTCAAAAACAGCTCTGGATGCGATGATGCCCTATCTGACGGAAGGCTATGGAAATCCTTCGGCGATATATAGCATTGGCAGAGAAGCAAAAAAAGCGCTGGAAGCCTCTCGCG
Source organism: uncultured Eubacteriales bacterium (assembly GCA_942492735.1). GTDB lineage: Bacteria > Bacillota > Clostridia > Oscillospirales > Oscillospiraceae > Sporobacter. The sequence goes on along the minus strand of OW818648.1, from coordinate 116,530 downwards.
CAAAAGTGGCGGCGGCCATCGGGGCAAAGCCGGAAGAAATCTACTTTACCGGCAGCGGCACTGAATCTGATAACTGGGCACTCAGAGGAGCTGCTGAAATAAAGAGCAAAAAAGGGAAACATATTATCACATCGTCGATCGAGCACCATGCTATTTCACATACGCTGGAGTATTTAGAAAAACAAGGCTATGAAGTGACATATTTGCCAGTTGACAATGTCGGCAGGATTTCGATTGACGGACTGAAAGATGCGATACGCAGCGATACGATTCTCATTACAATCATGACGGCAAATAATGAGATCGGCACGATCCAGCCGATTGCCGAAATCGGTGCTATAGCGCGCGAAAAAGGGATACTGTTTCATACTGATGCCGTTCAGGCTGTCGGTCATATCCCGATCAGTGTTGGCGAGATGAATATCGATATGATGTCGATTGCCGCTCACAAATTCAGGGGGCCTAAGGGTGTCGGCGCGCTCTATATAAAGAAGGGCAACTATATTCCTCCGCTGTTATTCGGCGGCGGACAGGAAAATAAGCGGCGTTCCTCAACGGAAAATGTGGCAGGTGTTGTCGGTATGGCAGCCGCGCTTGAGGAAGCCACGCGGGACATGAACGATAATGTTAAGAAAATCACGGCCATGCGGGACAGGCTCATTACCGCGCTTTTGAAATTACCGTATTCACAGCTCACCGGTGATCCGGCGGACAGACTGCCTGGCACGGCGTCGTTCGTTTTTGAATGCATCGAGGGCGAAGCGATGATACTGACGCTCGACAATGCCGGAATCTGCGCATCCTCCGGCTCGGCCTGTTCTTCGGCGTCCCTCGATCCATCGCACGTGCTGTTGGCCATCGGGCTCAAGCACGAGGTGGCGCACGGTTCCGTCCGGCTGTCAATCAACGAAACGACGAGCGACGATGACATTGACTATATTATTGAAACACTGCCGCCAATAATAGAAAAGCTCAGAGCCATGTCGCCGCTCTGGGAGGACAGACTTAATGGAAAATATTAAAGAAACTCAGGAAAAAATACAGAAGCTGAAAAAAGAAAAGAACGCACTCATCCTCGCGCATTATTACGTCCCGATGGACGTACAGGACATCGCCGACCACGTCTGCGACTCCTTTGAGATGGCAAAACGTGCAAAGGAAGCCAAGGAGAACCTTATCGTCATCTGCGGCGTCCGTTTTATGGGTGAAAGCGCCAAGCTGCTGTCACCCGATAAAAAGGTTCTCATTCCGGCTGTCGACGCTGGCTGCCCGATGGCCGATATGGTCACGGTTGATGATGTCAAACGTCTGAAAGCCGAGCATCCGAATGCCGTTGTTATGTGTTATGTCAATTCTTCCGCAGCAGTCAAAGCAGAGGCTGATATATGCTGCACCTCGTCGTCCGCTTTGCGAATAGCCAAGTCGTTAGACGCGGAGGAGATCATCTTTGTTCCGGATATCCACCTCGCTGAATACACCGCGTCAAAGGTTCCCGAGAAGAAATTCATATTTCACACCGGCTTTTGCCCGACGCATCACCGAATTACCGAGGCGGATATCGTTGCGGCAAAAAAAGCGCACCCCGACGCACAATTTGCCGTTCACCCCGAGTGCAGGGCAGAGGTGCTCCGTCATGCAGATTTCGTCGGCAGTACGGCAGAGATCCTAAAGTTCGCCCGCGAAACAACAGCAAAAGAAGTCATTATCGGCACGGAGATGGAAATTGCGGCCCGGCTTCAACGGGAGATGCCGGAGAAGCGGTTCTATTCGGTTACCTCGGCATTTGTATGCCCGAACATGAAGAAAGTCACACTGTCAGCGGTTTTGAACTGCCTGGAAAACGAAGAATTTGAGATTACGATAGATAAAGACGAAACGGACGCCGCCCGACAGAGTCTTGATCGTATGGTCTTGCTGTAATTTCTAAAATAGGTTCATAGATAAAGTATATAGAGAATATATAGGAGAGTTTATCATGTATTCAGAAAAAGTAATGGAGCATTTTTCCAACCCGCGCAATGTGGGAGAACTCGAAGATGCCAATGCGGTCGGGCAGGTGGGCAACCCGAAATGCGGCGATATTATGAAAATCTATATGAAGATTGAGGATGATATCATTAAGGATATCAGATTTAAAACATTCGGCTGCGGTGCGGCGATTGCGACGTCCTCCATGGCGACAGAGCTCGTCAAAGGCAAGTCAATCGAGGAAGCGCTGAAGCTGACAAACTCCGCGGTTGCTGAAGCACTTGACGGGCTGCCGCCGGCGAAGCTCCACTGCTCAGTACTGGCGGAGGAAGGCATCAAGTCTGCCATCGCAGATTATTACAAGCGGCAGGGCATCGATCCTGAGCCAATTGTAGGCTGCGCATGCGACTGCAGCGCGTGCCATCACGAACACTGAACCTCCGTCATATAATAAACCGGTTCGCGTAAAAGCGGACCGGTTTTTGTTTCGGTTATGTGTGACGACATGATGGCATTCTGTCACGCCGCCGATGCCGTCAGAATAGAATAAACGGAAATACCGAGGGCGATAAGCATTATATGCTGGGAGGTAATCTAATGAAATTTGCAGTTATAGGAGGCGACATGCGCCAGGCAAAGCTAGCTGAACTGCTGGCAGCCGACGGGCATTCGGTTTCGACCTTTGCAATAGATAAAATCCGCCTTGAAGGCAGCGTGGTGCAGAAAACACTGATCAGGGAAGCTGCTGATGATGCCAGCTGCGTCATCATGCCCCTGCCGATCACATCAAGAGAGGGAATGCTGAACGCACCTCTGAGCGGAGGATTACATACGACGCGGGAGGTCCTCTCCACCCTGCGCCCAGAACAGATTCTTTGCGCAGGGCGCATAGATGTTTCAACCCGTGAGCTTGCCGACACGCTTGGTATCACGCTCATCGATTATCTTGAGCGGGAGGAGCTTGCCGTTGCCAATGCAGTCGCCGCTGCGGAAGGGGCGATCCAACTCATCATGGAAGAAACGCCGATAACAATATGCCATTCGCGCTGTCTTGTGATCGGGTTTGGACGTATCGGGAAAATACTGTGCCACAGGCTACGCGGTTTGGGAGCCTATGTCACTGCGACGGCACGCAATTACGCCGATCTGGCATGGATTAAAGCATATAGCTATGAGGCTGAGGAAACAGGAAACATAGATGCGACGCTGGGGAAATATGATGTCGTCATCAACACAGTGCCGGCACGTGTGCTCGGTGAAAGCCGGCTTGTGAAGCTCAAGCATGGCTGCCTGTGTCTGGACCTGGCCTCGAAACCCGGCGGTATGGATTTTACTGCCGCTTCAAAGCTGGGCGTTAAAGCCGTATGGGCCTTAAGCCTGCCGGGCGAGGTCGCGCCCGTCACCTCCGGGTCAATCATTAGGGATACTATATATAATATCCTGAAGGAAAAGGGCATTGCGTTATGATTTCTAAAAACATTGGGTTTGCCTTCTGCGGTTCATACTGCACGTTTGAAAAAGCGATCGGTGCGCTTGAGAAAACAAAAGAAATATATGATACCGTCACACCGATCATGTCCGAAAACGCCTATAGTACCGACACACGGTTCGGCACTGCCCAAAGCTTTATCGACAGGATTGAAACGATCTGCAGTAAGAAAATCATCAGCACCATCAGAGACGCGGAGCCGTTCGGGCCGCAGGCTCTTTTGGATATTCTGGTTATCGCGCCGTGCACCGGCAACACGATTGCCAAGCTGGCCGCAGGCATTACGGACTCAAGCGTGACCATGGCGGCGAAAGCCCATCTGCGGAATAACAGACCAATCCTTATTGCCGTATCAACAAACGACGGACTGTCGGGAAACGCCGCGAATATCGGCAGACTGCTCAACCGCAAAAACGTCTTTTTTGTGCCGTACTTTCAGGATGATCCCATTAAAAAGCCCGCCTCTCTGACGGCGGACTTCAGCCTTGTCCCGAAAGCCATTGAAGCAGCCTTGACCGGCGTTCAGCTGCAGCCGGTGCTGTGTACGGCCTCTGCGGTTAAATAGGCATCAGTATTAAAGAGTAATATAACAAAAGGGGCTGCCGTAAATCTTGATTTTACAGCAGCCCTTTCGAATTATGAACATCTACTTTATTCGTGTTTAAAGTGTTTATCATTTTGCAGATGCAGCAAAAATGGAATCGATAGATTGCTTGAGTAAAGAGTCAAATTCAGCGGCTGTTTGCTTTACGTTTAAGCCTTCAGATAATGCCCGTGAGAAGCTCGCTATCAATCCGGGATTTTGGGTCAATAATGTATTTGCCTCATCTCGCGTATATCCGCCGGATAACGCAACTACCCGAACAATTCTTGGGTCGTTTATCAAATCTGAGTAGTATCCAGGTTCGCTTGGTATAGATAATTTGAAAATGATTTTCGCATTGTCATCAAGCTGATCGAGTTGTTTGATTAATTCTTTCTTCAAGAGACGTTCTGATTCTGTCTTATCTACACTTTGGATATCGACTTCTGGTTCAATAATAGGCACCAGGTCTGCGTTGATAATTTTTACGGCAAGGTCGAATTGCTGTTTAACGACGGCTTTGATTCCTTCTGGGTTTGGAGACTTGATGACCGACCTCATTTTTGTACCAAAGATACGCCGCTCATTGGCACATTGTAATATATTATCTATATAGGGGATTGGCGTCATTAATTGAACGCCGTGTTGTTCACTGGATAAGCCCTGGTCTATTTTTAAGAAAGGTACAATGTGTTTTGTCTCCCATAAATAATCTGCTGTCAGAACACCATCAATCGTACGATTCATTGTCATCTCAAATAGAATGGCACCAAGAATCCGATCAGAGGTAAAGGATGGGCTCTTAATTATTCGAGTTCTCATGGCATGCACTGCATCGAACATCTCGTCTTCGTTTGAATACGCACCTTCGCCAATACCATAAAGTTTTAATGCTTTTGGAGTACTTCCACCGCTTTGGTCAAGTGCTGCAACAAAGCCTTTTCCGTCTCGTATCTGCCGTAATTGTTCTTGATTCATATTAAATCTCCTTTCCTTGGACTGTATTAGTACCCATAGATGAATATAATAACATATTTATGAATTAGTGTAAAATATACGCACCAATTTCTGAAATGACTTTTAATAAAAAGCGACTGCCGCACTAATCTCTTAGAGCGACAGCCACTTAAACGCATTTTATTCTCCAATTTTGTCGAAGTCATATGGTGTTGTCTGATAGACATAGTAGTTGAGCCAGTTGGTGTAAAGGAGTTGGGCGTGAGCACGCCAGGCGACAACCGGGGTCAGGGATGGATCGTCGTTCAAGAAGTAGTTTTTCGGCATCTCGATATTGAGGCCCTTTTTTACGTCCCTGTCAAACTCTAAAGCAAGTGTATCAGCATCGTATTCTGGATGCCCCGTTATAAAGAACCGGCGGTTATCGTGGGACTTTACGGCGAAAACGCCGGCGACGTCGGAGACGGACATGAGCTCGAGATCCGGTACTTTTAAGATATCCTCCTCGAGAACACCAGTGTAACGGGAGTGAGGAACATTGAACGTGTCGTCAAAGCCGCGGAAAAATGGTGACTGCGGTTTGAGGACCCTATGCTGAAAGACACCGGACATTTTTTTCGGCAGCTGTACCTTTTTGATGCCGTAATGATAGTAGAGCGCGGCCTGTGCGCCCCAGCAGATATGAAAGGTCGAATGGACATAATGTGACGACCAGTCCATGATGGAACAAAGCTCAGGCCAGTAGTCAACATCCTCGAAATCGAGGTTTTCAACAGGGGCACCTGTTATAATCATTCCGTCATAATGCTTGTCTTTAATCTTGTCGAAGGACGTATAAAAGGATTCGAGGTGCTGCGTGTCGACGTTTTTCGCCTCATGGCTGATTGTCTGCAGAAATTCGACCTCTATCTGCAGCGGTGTATTAGAAAGCTTTCTTAAAAGCTGTGTCTCGGTGATAATCTTCGTCGGCATGAGATTGAGGATCAGTAATTTGATAGGACGTATATCCTGATGGATGGCGCGGTATTCCGTCATCACAAAGATGTTCTCGTTTTCAAGTATATCCTTTGCCGGAAGTGAATCTGCGATTTTTATTGGCATTTGTTGTACTCCTTATAAATAAAAAGGCTGAAAGAGGGAATTAATAGAGCCATACGGCATGTCTGCAATGCTTCTTTATTATAATGTATGCACCGTCTAAAATCAATACGGGAGATGCTGCCTAAAGCCGCTGCGCGAAAAAGCGCAAAAAGGAGAAAAAAAGGGTTGACAGGGGAGGGGTGCGGTGGTAATATAACGGAGCGTCTTCAAGAGAGGATGCGGGGAGCCCGAGCGGCGGACCTTTAGAGCCAGATGTTGCATGCGAAAAAATGCGAAAAAGGGCTTGACAAGTGAGAGCCCTGATGGTATCCTGAATATCCGCCCTAAGGCAACAAACGAGCGGACGAGAGCGGAAGTCAAGAAAAAATTTACTTGAATAAAAGTGAAATTGAAGCTTGACAAAGAGTACCGGTTATGGTATTCTGAAAATCCGCTAACGACGGCGAAAGCCGCAAAGCGACAAACAAAACCTTGGCGCCGATGAGACTGCATCACAAACGAAGTTTGTGAAAGGGCTCGCGGAGCGAGACCATGTGTACCTTGTAAATTAAACAATGTAAGACAAGAACGCAGAAGACATCGAGAGATGTCAAAGAAAAGGGACTTCTAAAAGGGCATTAGTCGTTAGATAGCGACGTTAATGCTAACTATAAAAATACTTTGAGAAGCTAAGATTAGTTTCGATGAGATGATGATTTTAGTATGCAAAAGAGTTGTGCTTTTTTGTAAAGATACCATTTTATTGAGAGTTTGATCCTGGCTCAGGACGAACGCTGGCGGCGTGCCTAACACATGCAAGTCGAACGGAAAATTCGTAGCAATATGGATTTTTAGTGGCGGACGGGTGAGTAACGCGTGAGCAATCTGCCCTTCGGAGGGGGACAACAGCTGGAAACGGCTGCTAATACCGCATAATGTATATTTGTGGCATCACGAGTATACCAAAGATTCATCGCCGAAGGATGAGCTCGCGTCTGATTAGCTAGTTGGTAGGGTAATGGCCTACCAAGGCTTCGATCAGTAGCCGGACTGAGAGGTTGAACGGCCACATTGGGACTGAGATACGGCCCAGACTCCTACGGGAGGCAGCAGTGGGGAATATTGGGCAATGGGCGAAAGCCTGACCCAGCAACGCCGCGTGAAGGAAGAAGGCTTTCGGGTTGTAAACTTCTTTGACGAGGGAAGAAAGAAATGACGGTACCTCGAAAACAAGCCACGGCTAACTACGTGCCAGCAGCCGCGGTAATACGTAGGTGGCAAGCGTTGTCCGGATTTACTGGGTGTAAAGGGCGCGTAGGCGGGAGAACAAGTCAGATGTGAAATGTGAGGGCTTAACCCTCAAGCTGCATTTGAAACTGTACTTCTTGAGTATCGGAGAGGCAGGCGGAATTCCTAGTGTAGCGGTGAAATGCGTAGATATTAGGAGGAACACCAGTGGCGAAGGCGGCCTGCTGGACGACAACTGACGCTGAGGCGCGAAAGCGTGGGGAGCAAACAGGATTAGATACCCTGGTAGTCCACGCTGTAAACGATGAATACTAGGTGTGGGGGGACTAACCCCCTCCGTGCCGCAGTTAACACAATAAGTATTCCACCTGGGGAGTACGGCCGCAAGGTTGAAACTCAAAGGAATTGACGGGGGCCCGCACAAGCAGTGGATTATGTGGTTTAATTCGAAGCAACGCGAAGAACCTTACCAGGGCTTGACATCCAACTAACGAAGCAGAGATGCATTAGGTGCCCTTCGGGGAAAGTTGAGACAGGTGGTGCATGGTTGTCGTCAGCTCGTGTCGTGAGATGTTGGGTTAAGTCCCGCAACGAGCGCAACCCCTATTGTTAGTTGCTACGCAAGAGCACTCTAGCGAGACTGCCGTTGACAAAACGGAGGAAGGTGGGGACGACGTCAAATCATCATGCCCCTTATGTCCTGGGCTACACACGTAATACAATGGCGTTTAACAGAGGGAAGCTAAGCCGCGAGGTGGAGCAAATCCCTAAAAGGCGTCTCAGTTCGGATTGCAGGCTGCAACTCGCCTGCATGAAGTCGGAATTGCTAGTAATCGCGGATCAGCACGCCGCGGTGAATACGTTCCCGGGCCTTGTACACACCGCCCGTCACACCATGAGAGCCGGGAACACCCGAAGTCCGTAGTCTAACCGCAAGGGGGACGCGGCCGAAGGTGGGTTTGGTAATTGGGGTGAAGTCGTAACAAGGTAGCCGTATCGGAAGGTGCGGCTGGATCACCTCCTTTCTAAGGAGACCTTGATGGTAACCATTCCATCATAACATCCTAGGTTAGACCCTTTTCGCAATCAAATTCTTACATTGTTTAATTTAGAGGGTACAACAGTACCTTCCAATCAATAATCCCAAGGATAATCGGCAGACTAGTTCTGCAAGAATCTAAAGGATTCTTGTCGCGATCAGTGAGATCGCGTGTGCACCTTGAAAACTGAACAATGACAATAATTATGACAAAACAAAAAGCAAGGCAACAGAAAGCGTATGCCCAAAAGGGCATGCAAAGCGAATGAAATTAAAGTGGAACTTTTTTAAATAAGGGTAAAATTACAATTTCCAAACAAAAAACTTCTGTAGTTGCCTGCATAATTCTTAGAATAAATAGTTTTGAGAACCAAAAAATAGCTAGGTCAAGCTATAAAGAGCGCAAGGGGAATGCCTTGGCATCAGGAGCCGAAGAAGGACGCGACAAGCTGCGATAAGCTACGGGGAGCGGCACATACGCATCGATCCGTAGATTTCCGAATGGGGAAACCCGGCAGAGCAATACTCTGTCAACGTACGTTGAATAAAATAGGCGTGCGTGGGGAACCGTCCGAACTGAAACATCTAAGTAGGACGAGGAAAAGACATCAATTGAGATTCCGCAAGTAGTGGCGAGCGAACGCGGAGAAGGCCAAACCAGAGGACTTCGGTTCTCTGGGGTTCGGACTCACATAACGGCAGGATAGGTTAGTCGAACGGCATGGGAAGGCCGATCGTAGAGGGTGAGAATCCCGTAGACGAAAACCGATTCTTGTTAGTGAGTATCCAGAGTACCGCCGGACACGTGAAACCCGGTGGGAATGTGGGTGGACCACCATCCAAGCCTAAATACTACCTGATGACCGATAGTGAAGTAGTACCGTGAGGGAAAGGTGAAAAGCACCCCGGGAGGGGAGTGAAATAGTACCTGAAACCTTGTGCTTACAAGCACTCAGAGCACGTTAATGTGTGATGAGGTACCTTTTGTAGAATGGTCCGGCGAGTTATTGTATGCAGCAAGCTTAAGGTATTCAGTACCGGAGGCGAAGGGAAACCGAGTCTTAACTGGGCGTATAAAGTTGCATGCTATAGACCCGAAACCTGGTGACCTATCCATGAGCAGGTTGAAGTGGAGGTAAAACTCCATGGAGGACCGAACGCACGCTCGTTGCAATGATCGGCGATGACTTGTGGATAGCGGAGAAATTCCAATCGAACTAGGAGATAGCTGGTTCTCCCCGAAATAGCTTTAGGGCTAGCGTTGTGTAAAGATTAGCGGAGGTAAAGCACTGAATGAGCTAGGGGCCGATGAGGCTACTGAACTCTATCAAACTCTGAATGCCGCATAATTGTTTCACAGCAGTCAGACAGTGTGAGATAAGTTTCATTGTCAAAAGGGAAACAGCCCAGACCCACAGCTAAGGTCCCTAATATATACTAAGTGGAAAACGATGTGGAGTTGCAAAAACAACCAGGATGTTGGCTTAGAGGCAGCCACTCATTAAAAGAGTGCGTAATAGCTCACTGGTCGAGTGACTCTGCGCGGAAAATATAACGGGGCTAAGTATATAACCGAAGCTTGGGCTGTGCACTATGTGCACGGGGTAGGGGAGCGTCGTATATGGGGCGAAGCATGAGCGGAAGCACGTGTGGACTGTATACGAGTGAGAATGCCGGAATAAGTAGCGAGAATTATGTGGGAATCATAATGGCCGAAAATCTAAGGTTTCTTGGGGAAGGTTCGTCCGCCCAAGGTAAGTCGGGAGCTAAGGCGAGGCCGAGAGGCGTAGTCGATGCACATACGGTTGAAATTCCGTAACCACCGAATGATTTAAGCACACTGACACATAGAAATAGCCGAACCCCGGCGTTGGTCGACCGGGGCGTAAGGGACCGAACATCAGTAGGGAAGTCGGCGATGTTCTGTGGCGAGAAAAGGTGTGTGTATATCTCAGGTGCCCGTACCGCAAACCGACACAGGTAGATGAGGAGAGAATCCTAAGGCCAACGGGAGAAGGGTTGTCAAGGAACTCGGCAAATTAACCCCGTAACTTCGGGATAAGGGGAGCCACCGAAAGGTGGCCGCAGTGAAAAGGCCCAAGCGACTGTTTACCAAAAACACAGGTCTCTGCTAAATCGAAAGATGACGTATAGGGGCTGACACCTGCCCGGTGCCGGAAGGTTAAGAGGAGATGTTAGGGGCAACCCGAAGCATTGAATTGAAGCCCCGGTAAACGGCGGCCGTAACTATAACGGTCCTAAGGTAGCGAAATTCCTTGTCAGGTAAGTTCTGACCCGCACGAATGGTGTAACGACTTGGGCACTGTCTCGACAGCCCGCCCGGCGAAATTGTAGTACTGGTGAAGATGCCAGTTACCCGCAACTAGACGGAAAGACCCCATGGAGCTTTACTGTAGCTTAATACTGGAGTCTGGTAATGCATGTATAGGATAGGTGGGAGCCTTTGAAGCTCGGGCGTCAGCTCGAGTGGAGGCGACGTTGGAATACCACCCTTGTATTGCTGGATTTCTAACCTGCGGCCATGAATCTGGTCGGGGGACACTGTTAGGTGGGCAGTTTGACTGGGGCGGTCGCCTCCCAAAAAGTAACGGAGGCGCTCAAAGGTTCGCTCAGCACGGACGGAAATCGTGCATTGAGTGCAAACGCATAAGCGAGCCTAACTGCGAGACCGACGGGTCGAGCAGTAACGAAAGTTGGAGTTAGTGATCCGGCGGTATGTGCGTGGAAATGCCGTCGCTCAACGGATAAAAGCTACCCTGGGGATAACAGGCTGATCTCCCCCAAGCGTCCACAGCGACGGGGAGGTTTGGCACCTCGATGTCGGCTCGTCGCATCCTGGGGCTGTATTCGGTCCCAAGGGTTTGGCTGTTCGCCAATTAAAGCGGCACGCGAGCTGGGTTCAGAACGTCGTGAGACAGTTCGGTCCCTATCTGTTGCGGGCGAAGGAGAATTGAAGGGAGCTGTCCTTAGTACGAGAGGACCGGGATGGACATACCTCTGGTGCACCAGTTGTCGTGCCAACGGCATAGCTGGGTAGCTAAGTATGGACGAGATAAACGCTGAAAGCATCTAAGCGTGAAACTCCCCCTAAGATAAGTTCTCCCATCCTTTATGGAGTAAGGGTCGATGTAGACTACATCGTTGATAGGTCGGAGGTGTACGCACCGTAAGGTGTTCAGCTGACCGATACTAATAACCCGAGGGCTTGACCTGGAATGCAGGCAATGCCTTGTACCATAGTGTCGTAATTAGTCATTGTTCGGTTTTCAGGGTACACATAGTCTTTGCTTCGCAAAGCCATTGCAAATATTATGCAAGCATAATATTTGAGGTAGTTATCGAAGTTAATTCAATGGGTATTCAGAAACTTATGGGCATCTTTAGCTCAGTTGGTAGAGCACCTGACTCTTAATCAGGGTGTCCAGGGTTCGAGTCCCTGAAGGTGTATTTGGACCCCGCGGGGCTCAAACACCCCGCGGGAAACAAAACGCAGCGCGAAAATATGGCCCGTTGGTCAAGTGGTCAAGACGGTGGCCTCTCACGCCGCAATCAGGAGTTCGACTCTCCTACGGGTCACCATGGTCTTTCCTTCGGAAAGCCCTTGCACAAAAGCAAGCTTTTGTGATGTAGGCTCAGCTAAAAAGATAACCCAGCAATCTCTTGACAATAGCAACGCAATGTAGTAGTATTCGGTTGAAATACCGTTATACATAGTTGGTGTTGATTACGGTGAGGACCCACCCGTTCCCATTCCGAACACGGCAGTTAAGCTCACTCGTGCCGACAATACTTGGCTGGCGACGGCCCGGTAAGATAGGTAAATGCCAACATAAGAAAGGCAATCTCGAAAGAGGTTGCCTTTTCTTTTATGCAAGTTGTAAGTAACGCGGAAAAGCAATATAATTAAACCAATGTGCGTTAGAGAAAAGGAAGCAGCAATGAAAAACAAGAAAGTAATAAATAACATTGTTTTGCTGGGGCTTGTCAGTTTGTTTGTGGACATGAGTACAGAAATGGTATACCCGCTCGTCCCCTTATTTCTGACAACGACATTAGGTGCGTCGCCGGCTATCGTGGGCGTCATTGAAGGGATTGCTGAAAGCTTCGCTTCGATTCTGAAAGTATTCAGCGGTTATATAGGAGACGTTTACCATAATAAAAAGCGACTTGCAATTTTGGGTTATTCAACGTCGGTTCTCTATAAAGCTGTCCTGATACTCGCTGCTTCGTGGCCGGGTGTACTGCTTGCCAGAGCTGTTGACCGCGTCGGCAAGGGTATTCGCACAGCCCCGCGGGACGCACTGATCGCGCAGTCCTGTGATCAAAAAAAGCTCGGCGGTTCATTTGGTCTGCATAAAATGCTGGACATGACTGGTTCTGCGCTCGGAGTTGTTTTGGCATACGTATTTATTGCAACTGGATTCAGATACCATCAGGCTTTTTTGATTTCCGTTATACCGGCTGTTATCGGAATTATTGTTCTAATGGCGGTCAGAGAAGAAAAGTGTGGTGCCACCTCCTCTGAAAAGTATAGCCTTAAAGGACTTAAACTGAACGCTCAGTTGAAAACGTATCTTGCGGTTATATTGCTGTTCTGTATCGGCAATTCTTCAAACACATTTTTACTTTTGAAAGCGCAGGGACTGGGATTCTCGGCTCCGCAGGTCATACTTCTCTATCTGGCTTTTAACGTATCAACATCCATCTTGGCGGTACCGGCAGGAAAACTCTCGGACAGATTGGGCAGAAGTAAAATACTTGTACCGGGTTATCTGATATATGGCCTTGTATATTTGGGCTTCGCTCTTATTACTGCAAAACCAGCGATTTTGCTTCTGTTTATCGCATATGGCGCTTATAACGCTTTTATCAGCGGCGCCGAACGGGCATTTATTGCAGAAAATGCGCCGACCGGCTTAAAAGGTGCGGTACTCGGTCTTTACGGAATGCTGCAGGGTATCGGCCTGCTGTTTTCTTCGATTATCGCCGGGCTCATGTGGGATCATATCAATTCAAGCGCACCCTTCTTTTTCGGTGGTTTTATCGGAATTGTTTCGGCAGTTCTCATCTATATTATCCTGGGCAAAAGTCGGATCAAGCCATTAAACAAGTGAAAGGCTTCAGCGCCTAATACGAAGCAAGCCCCGCCGTTAGGCGGGGCTTGCTTCGTATATTGAGGGGAATTGGGGAGCTTGTGAATACATGCGTCAATGAATGTGATTATTCTACATCCTGCAGAGCATCGTAGCCTTCCTCGCCGGTACGCACTTTGATGACGTTTTCAACATTGTAAACAAAAATCTTGCCATCTCCAATGTTGCCTGTGTACAGAACTTTCTTTGCTGTTTCAATAACAGTTCTGACGGGTACCTTGCTGACAACGATCTCAACTTTAACCTTCGGGAGCAGATGCGTTTCTATCTCAACGCCGCGATAATACTCTGTCGTTCCACCCTGTATACCGTAACCAAGGACATTCGTGACGGTCATGCCTGTTATGCCGATTTTGTCCATTGCGTTTTTAAGCGCTTCGAATTTGTTTTGCTTGATGATGAGTTCAACCTTTGTAAACTTGTTACCCGGTGTTGCCAAGACCTGCACCGGTACAGCTTGTTCCACAGGGACAGTTCCGGTGACTTTGCTCGGCGCGATTTCACCGATCTCAAGATATTCCGTTGCGCCAGTGTAATCAACAGTAACGAAATCCGGATAACCCTGATTGCCGTGCTCGCCGATGTCAAGGCCTTCAATTTCCTCTTTCGCGCTGACACGAATGCCCATTGTCTTTTTGAGAACAGTCCAGACAAGCAGTGAACTGACGAAAACAAACCCGCCGACAGCGACAACACCGATGGCCTGAGCTCCAAGCAGGGACCAGCCGCCGCCGAAGAACAAACCATTGGAAACACTGACGCCGCCAATGCCATCCTGCGCAAATAAGCCGACGCTCAATGTGCCGAGAACGCCGTGTACGAGGTGGACGGAGAGAGCACCGACCGGATCGTCCAGCCTGACGCGGTCAAAGAACATGACCGAGAGCACAACAAGGATTCCGGCAACCGCGCCAAGCAGCAATGAAACAGGTACGCTGACATATGCGCAGGCGGGTGTGATAATAACAAGTCCCGCTAGTAAACCGTTGATTGACATGCCAAGATCGGGTTTTCCGATAACAATCCACGCTGTCGCGGTGGCTGTTAAGACAGCCATAATGCCAGCTGTATTGGTCGTAACCAATATATGCGAAATTGAAGTGGGGTCTGCGGCCATTGTGGAGCCCGGATTGAAACCAAACCAGCCGAGCCAAAGCACGAACGCGCCGATCGTAGCCAAGCTCATGTTGTGTCCGGGTATGGGATGAATCTTGCCGTCTTTTGTATATTTACCGATTCTGGGCCCGAGAACGATCACACCGGCGAGAGCAGCCCAGCCGCCAACCGAGTGAACAACGGAGCCGCCGGCGAAGTCGAGCATTCCCAGCTTTGCTAGGAAACCGCCGCCCCAAATCCAGTGGCCTACAATGGGATAGATCAAAATTGTCAGAATGAAGGAAAAAATGATAAAGGAAATATACTTAATACGTTCTGCAACAGCTCCTGATACAATTGTAGCGGCTGTTCCGCAGAAAACCAGCTGAAAGAAGAATTTAGCCCAGAACGGTACGCCCGCCCACGAGATTGCTGAATATACGCCCTGGTAAGCGTCCCCCGTCATCGGAGAATTGTCAGCGCCGCTTGCAAAAAACAAACCTTTCAGACCGATAAATCCATTGCCGTCGCCGAACATCAGGCCCCAGCCGAGAAGCAGGAAGCCTAGAGAAGATACAGCGAAAACGATAAAGTTTTTCGACAGAATATTAACTGAGTTTTTTTGCCTGGCTAAACCGCTTTCTACAGATGCAAAACCCAAATTCATAAAGAATACAAGTGCTGCTGTGACAATAACCCATAAGGTATCGACTACTACTTTCATATCCATGAAATAACCCCTCTTAATAAAAAATGATATATAAAAAAAGACGCAGAATCATATGATGATTCGGCGTCTTTGCCTTCAGCGTCTTTGCTTATTTCAATTTATTCAGATTGTAGCACAATAATGAATGGTGGTCAATAGAAAAATTCATTATCAGATAAAACGTGTAACAATCTGGATGTATTCGAGCGTTTTATGAATAAAAAGACAACGATCTATGCAAATAATGGAACAAACCCCGCCGAAGCGGGGTCTGCTCTTATATTGAGAGGGATTGAGGGGAGCTTGTTAATGCGTGAAGGGAGAGAAATTGTTATTCGTCCTGCAATGCGTCATACCCTTCCTCGCCGGTGCGCACTCTTATGACATTTTCTACATCATATACAAAGATCTTGCCGTCACCGATCTGTCCGGTGTAGAGGGCATCTTTCGCTGTTTCAATGACTGTTCTGACAGGGACCTTGGATACCACGATTTCAACCTCTACCTTGGGCAGCAGATTGATAGACATTTCAACACCGCGATAGAATTCGGTCTTACCTTTCTGTATGCCGCATCCGAGCACCTGTGTCACGGTCATACCTGTGATGCCGATTTTGTTCATCGCTTCCTTTAAAGTTTCAAATTTGCTCTGATTCATGATAATGGAAACCTTGGTAATCTTTGCACCAGAAGCACTACATGACGCAGGTTTGGAAACAACTTCAACAGGAATGGCCTGATCCACGCTGACAGCGGGTTTTGTATTCGGAGAGGATTTGATAACCGCATCACTCTGCTTGAATCTGGCTAACTGCTTAATCGGGGCGTTATCGGGAGCATAGTAATCCAGTTCGTTTGTGGCAATCTGGAAGTCCGGATACGCGTATACACCCATCTCATCGAGATCGAGACCTTCCAGCTCAACCTTCGGCGAAACTCTGAGACCGTGGACCTTGTCTAGGAACTTGAACCAGAGGAACGATACGCCGAAGCCCCAGACGATGAGCACGCCAACTGTAATAAGCTGCGCCAGGAACTGCCCTGCATCACCGTAGAAGAGTCCCTTGACATTACCGGCTACGCCATTTAGACCGTCGCCGTAGGTACCGTCTGCAAAGAGTCCGAGAGCTAATACGCCCCATACGCCATTGACGCAGTGAACAGAAATTGCACCAACTGGGTCGTCAATTTTGAGCTTGTTTTCAACAAACGGTACAGCAATACAGACAAGGATTCCACCGATTCCGCCAATCAGCAAGGCAACCGGAGCGCTGACGAATGCACAGGGCGCTGTAATGGCGACAAGACCTGCAAGCGCGCCGTTGGCAGTCATGGAAGGGTCCGGCTTGCCGTATTTCTTCCACATGTAGAACATGGCGACGAGTCCGCCGATCGCACCGGCGATCATTGTGTTTGTGGCGACGATGGAGAGCCGGAAGTCACCCGGGTTGAGCGTTGAGCCTGCATTGAATGAAAACCAGCAGAAGAACAGGATGATTGTGCCGACTATTGCCATCGGTATGTGATGACCGGGGAATGCGCGAGCAGTGCCGTCTTTCTTAAACTTGCCGATTCTGGGTCCTATGACAATCGCACCGGCGAGTGCCGCCATACCGCCCATGGCATGGACAACGGCTGAGCCTGCAAAGTCAACGGCACCGTGGCCGATTCCAAACGTCGTTCCTAATGTTGCAAGCCATCCGCCGCCCCACATCCAGTTTCCGAAGAGCGGATAAAAGAACATTGAAATAAAGAATGCAGTAATGACATATGCTGAATATTTAACACGCTCAGCCATTGAGCCGGTTGGAATTGTGACTGTCGTATCCATAAACACCATCTGGAAGAAAAACAACGCATACAGACCAGCGTCATAGGTACCTCCTGTTGCGAGGAAGAAGCCTTTATAACCGAGGATACCACCAAAACCGGGGATTGACAGCAGACCATTAAGTGCCGAGCCACCTGTCCCTAAATTGACGTTTCCGCCGGAGCCGCCAAACTGGAGTGCAAAGCCCACAATGAAATATCCTATAGCACCGACGAGGAAAACCATAAAATTCATTGTCATGGTATGAGCTGCGTTCTTACCGCGGCAGAAACCCGTTTCCACCATGGCGAAGCCGCACTGGAAAAAGAAGACCATAAAGCCGGTAATCATAATCCAGATGAAATTCGCGCTCAGCTGTGCTTTATTTGCTGCGACTGCGACATCTGACAAAGTTTCCTCACCGGTTGACGTGGCATAGGATGCACCCGTTGAATCTGCTCCCGCTGCCAGCGCCGGTATCAGCAGGACACCTGCTAATATCACCAGCAGCACAATTATACTGATAATTTTCATTGACTTTTTCATTTTGTAACCCTCCCCAATTATTTATCTGCTTTTTGCAGGTTTTGCTCTTTTAAAGTTGCTCCACGAAAAGAAAGATGAATCTTTAAGTATGACTTTGCTGAGCTTGTTGGCGGACAGGAAAAACCGTACACCGAAGTACATTACAAGTAGTGCAAAAATCAAACCGGGTATCGTGGAATTAAGAACTTTGAAGCTGATGTTGTTGATCACGCTGTATACTGCGAACCAAGCACCGGAACCGGTGATCAAAACAGCGCCTGTGAATAGCGCGGCGACCACTGCTAATTTTCCTTTTTTACCTTTGCCAATTGGTTTTCTGACTGTTTTCATGTGAAACTCCCCTTTCAATCCCATCTCATTGTCAATATTTCTGTTATGAAAATATTCGCCTTGTGTTCATTTGCCAGGTTTATATTGAAGAGATATCAGCATATCTCATAACAGCACTTAAAATAAAAAAGCGCAGAATCAACATTTGATTCGGCGCCCTTGCCTTGTGCGGGTCATAATTCCGCATACAGTTTTTTCGAAATGCTTATAAAAGAAGGCGCGAACCAGTCGAAACCGTTCGGCGCCCTTGCCTTTATAATTCGTATTTTGTTTTCTTGGTATTAATATAGCATCGAAATGCAAGACGGTCAATAAAAAAATTCATATTTTAAGCATTTTGTAGAGTTATATAAAAAAATGCATGTCACAATTGACGTTCGGTGTATAATGTGTTGCAAAAATTTCGCCTCTCAGCGCTGCAGCTCGTCTAAATGGGTGACTTTGCGGATTCTCTGCGCGACGGGATAAAGAACTGCTGCTATTGCAATACTTCCACCCCACTGAATAAGGTTAAATGGCGCATTTGCGATCGCGACGGCAAAACCAAAGGATGGGACAACCGTTTCGTAAAGCGCGTAGCCGAGCGTCATAATTGCACCGCCTATGGCGCTAGCCAGCAAATATACCCAAAATCTCTTGGATTTCATTAAGAGCCCGGCCGTCAAACCCATAAGAGCCTTTATTATAAAGGTTGCTGGCGCATATATGACGTAGCCAAGAGAGACGTCACAGAGCGTACTTCCGATAGCAGCCGCAATAGCGGCTATCGGGCCGCCTAAGAGAAAGGCGGTAAAATAGATGGCGGCGTCACCGAAATGAATATAAGCGCCGCCCGTTCCGACAGGGAAAACGATGATGCGTGTGACGACAAAGACGATTGCGGCGGCAATCGCTGTGTATGAGATTCTTCTGATATTCTTATTCATGCTTTACCTCATCTCTAGATTAATTTACAATGACGTCCTGATGCCGTCATATCCGACAGTTGTATTTGGAAATAGTGCCTGTGCATTCTCTATATAAGTTTCAGGGTCCCTCATGGCGGGGCTGAAATGTGTGAGCCAAAGCGCTTTGACACCGGCTTTTTGAGCCAGACGGGCGCTGTCCGAAAAGATCATGTGCCCTTTTTCCTCCATCTTTTGATGCATGTCTTCATCGCCGTACATACCCTCACAAATTAACAGATCAGCTCCGTGCGCAAAATCGGCCATTGTGTCAACAGGCAAAGAGTCGGTGATGAAACAGACAGATATCGCTTCGCGCGCGCCATCAAGCACCATTTCGGGCTCAATATGGCGTCCGTCATCAAGCTGTACGTTTTTACCCGAATGCAGCGCCTTATAGAATGTTTTCGGGATATCAAGTGACTCGGCCTTCAGTGGGTTGAAAACAGGTTTTCGTCTGAGCGATACGCGGTAACCTAAACATTTTACAGCATGCTCGAGCGGCAGATATGATATGATGATGTCGTCATCCTCGAGATACCCTTCCCCATCGTTTTTTAGCTCAACGAGGTCCACCTGATACGGCAGCGCCGGCGCGATGATCAGGAGTGAGGAGACAACTGCCCCTAGACCCTTCGGGCCGATAATTGTCAGAGGTGTTTTTTTGCCGTGGTTGCCGAGGGTCAAAAGAAAACCCGGCAAACCGGCGATATGATCAGCATGGAAGTGCGTGATCAGCAGGATTTCTAGGCGGCTTATTTTGCAGCCGGCTTCCTTGAGCGCAATCTGTGTACCCTCGCCGCAATCGATGAGGAGGGCTTTGCCCTGGCATTCAAGCCAGCAGCAGCTCAGCCAGCGCTCGGGCAGAGGAATCATCCCGCTTGTACCGGGTAAACAGACATCCAGCATAAAAACCTCCTTTATATTGCAGATTTATCATTTTGAAATAATAATGATTTTATACGCATTGACAGGTTGCGTCAATTGTTAATCCGTGCAAGCTTCCGTTAATTTGGCAGCTTTTTATATGATGATTTGTGCAATCAACCGATTTCTTTGTTATTTGTCAGAAATAGCTACATAAGCTGAAGATTTGTACTATATAATAGTAAACATTATTTGATGTATTAAAGGGGTGTTCTTTGTGACCGAGAAAGAAAACTTTATGATGCTGCTGCGCGGCGAGCAGCCGGAATGGGTGCCTCGCTATACATTTTCTCCGGACCCCAGCGGAAAGCCGGTCGCAACCCTGATGATAATGCCATCATTTCTTAGCGCGAGTATGATGACTCCCGGACGGAGCAAGGACATCTGGGGTGTGACGCATGTCCCCGTCCCCGATGCCGGAATTGCAAAGATTCCTGAACCCAATAATTTCATTCTGAAGGACATCAGGAAATGGCGTGATGTGATCAAAGCGCCGGACCTCACAGGAATTGACTGGGAGAGCATGGCACAGAAGGACCTCGAGCGGCTGGGCATCAACCGCAGTGAGACCATTCTGAGCTTCGGTATGCACGTCGGTTATTTTCAGAGCCTGATGGCCTTTATGGGTTTTTCAGAGGGTCTGTGCGCCATGTATGAGGAGCCGGAGGAAGTGAAAGCGCTCATGGATTACCTGTGCAGCTTCTACTTGGAAGTCGGCAGGAAATGTATTGATTATTATAAACCTGACGTGGTCGGTATCTGCGACGACACCGCGGCTTGGAAGAATCCGTTTTTCTCGCCGGAGATGTATCGGGAGCTCATCAAGCCGTTCGCGGCGCGGCAGGCCTCGCAGGGCACTCAGCGGGGACTGCCGGTCGAGATGCACAATTGCGGGCGTTGTGAGGACTTCATCGACGATTGGCGGGACTACGGCGTCGTTATGTGGAACCCGGCGCAGAAATCGAACGACCTCCTCGCAATAAAGAAAAAATACGGTAACAGTCTGGTTATCTGCGGCGGTTGGGATATCCTCGGAGACCTGGCTGACCCGGAAGTCTCGGAGGAGACCGTCAAGCAATCGGTTTACGACGCAATCGATACATACGCACCGGGCGGAGGATATGCCTTCTGCGGAGCGTATCTCGGCGCTGTTGACGATGAGAAAACGAACCGAAGAAATATGTGGATACATGAAGCCGTTGAGTCTTACGGAAAGACTTTTTATGAAAAGCACTAGAGGAGAAACTGTTTTGGACGTGATTTCGAGAGTCGATGCATTTTTGTCGCAATATGGCATGCATCCGGATTGCATTGATTTTGAGGACTGTAAAAAAGCTTTTATATCTGAAATGAAGGACGGACTTGACGGAAAATGCGCGTCTCTACTGATGATACCGGCATATCTGTCAGCTGATGGTAGGGCGACAGAGGGTCAGACAGCCATTGCCATTGATATTGGAGGGACCAACCTCCGAATCGCCCTGACCAGATATCAAAACGGAAAAATTAAAATCCTCGAGTCAAGTGAATCACCGGTCCCAGGGCTTAAGAATGAAATAACGAAAGGTGAATTCTTCGGCGAAATCGCCGATAGGCTTCGGACGCTTATAAATGAGAGCAGCCGGATTGGCGTCTCCTTTTCGCACGCAGCGCAGATTCTGCCGAACCATGATGGCCGGCTCATTTCTTTCAGTAAGGAGATTCGGGTTGCAGGCTCTGAAGGGATGGAGATCGCAAAAGAGCTATCGCAGACGCTGTTTGATCTCGGGTACCGTGAGAAAAAAAGCTATGTCTTGCTCAACGACACGACGGCTGTTTTATTGGGCGGGGCGGCAATCTCGGTTGGACAGGCATATGACGGGTATATCGGATTTGTGCTCGGTACAGGTAAAAATCTCTGTTATATAGACAAAACATCGGAAATCAAAAAGCTTGGCAGCGGTTACCACGCAGACACAATGATTGTCAATACGGAGTCCGGTTACTTCAACCGCCTCCCAACCGGCGTGATGGACCTGGAGCTCGACAGCCTTACCGCAAATCCCAGGACGTGTACTCTGGAAAAGATGACAAGCGGCCGTTACCTGGGGCAGCTTATCCTGATGTGTCTGAAAAAAGCGGCGTCGGTCGGGCTTTTATCGAGGGAAATGAGCGATGCTGTCCTGGTACCCAATGACCTGCCGCTGTCTGAAATCAGCAGCTATATGGCAGATGCGCATGGTAAGAATGCACTGTCTGAACGCTGCAAAACCGAAGCGGATCGGAATGTGCTCTTTGCTGTGACCGACAGGCTCATTGAGCGCGCAGCGAAGCTATCGGTCATGACGGTTGCGGCGATCCTGGAGAAAACCGATACGGGCCGCCTGCCGGAAAAACCGGTGTGTATTGTCGCTGAGGGCTCAACCTTCCATAAGCTCTTTTCATTCAAAGAAAAATTCAATGACAATATCGTTCATTTTATTAATGGTAAGCAAGGCAGATTCTGCCGCGTCGAGAAAATTGAAAACGCAACCTTGCTCGGCAGCGCCTTTGCCGCATTGATTAACTGAACGGGATGCCTATAGGACAATTCAGGTGTATATGCTTACATGTAAACACGAAGGGGCTGCCGTGTTAACGTCTTCAAGACATTGACAAAGCAGTCCCTTTGGTTTGACTGAATAGATGCAGATGCGAAAATTGGTCTTTAGACTTTTTGAGCTATCTTCCCTGAAATGGAACGAGCTGCCATGACGCCGCTGGCGGCGGCTTGAGCGAGGCCGCGCGTGACGCCGGCACCGTCGCCGATGGCGTAAAAGTTTTTGAATGTCGTTTCAAGAGCGGGCGTGAGCTGCGGGCGCGAGCTGTAGAACTTAACCTCCACGCCATAGAGCAGCGTATCGTAATTTGCCGTGCCCGGCGCAATTTTATCGAGCGCGTAAATCATCTCAATGATGTTGTCCATGTGCCGCTTGGGCAGAACTAGGCTGAGGTCGCCCGGTGTCGCCTTCAGCGTCGGTTTCACAAAGCTCTTTGACAGGCGGTGCTCGTTGGTACGGGACCCTCTTATAAGGTCTCCAAAGCGCTGTATCAGGACACCGCCGCCGAGCATGTTCGAAAGAGACGCAATATGCTTTCCGTATTTGTAGGTCTCTTTAAAGGGCTCGGTGAAACGGTTGGAGACGAGAAGAGCGAAGTTCGTGTTTTCGCTTTGGAGCTTAGGGTCAGAGTAGCTATGCCCGTTGACGGTCATCAGTCCGTCGACGTTTTCTGTGACGACATGGCCGTACGGATTCATGCAGAACGTCCGCACCTGATCACCGTACTGCTTTGTCCGGTAGACGAGCTTGGATTCATAGACAACGTCGGTGATATGCTCAAAGACTTTTGCAGGCAGCTCGACCCGAACGCCGATATCCACTTGATTGTTGAGGATCTCCAAACCGAGTTTTCCGCATTGCTCGGTAAACCACTCAGCACCGGACCGGCCGGGCGCAGCGATGAGGTACTGACACCGGACCTCGCCGCCGGAGGTTTCAAGCAGATACTCCTCGGGGAGCACCTTGATGTCCGTGACCGACGTGCCGAACCGGAAGGTCACCTTGGTTTTCATAAATTCAAAAATATTCTTCAAGATATTGAGGTTGTTTTCGGTGCCGAGATGCTTGACCTTGGCCTGAAGCAGATGAAGATCGTTTTCAAGCGCTCTTTTTTCAAGCTTCAGAGCCTCTGCGCTTTGGGTTGAGTAGACCACCTCTGTCGCGCCGAAAGAGACATTGAGAGAATCTACATAGTAGATAAGGTCCATAATTTCCTGCTCCGGCAGATAGTCTATCAGCCAGCCGCCGAACTCGGTTGTAAAGTTATATTTGCCATCCGAGAACGCCCCTGCGCCACCGAAGCCGCGCATGATCGCACAGGATGCGCAGGAGATGCATTCAGCTGTTTTATGGGCAATAATCGGGCAGCTTCTTTTGTGGATATCTTCACCTTGTTCTAATAACAGAACCTTCAGCTTCGGATTAAGCTTGACGAGCTCATACCCGGCGTATATCCCGGCAATTCCGCAGCCGATGATGGCAACGTCCCAGACTGTATCTTTATTCATGTTCATTACATACCTCGAAAAAACGAATTATCGTTATTATACCATATTTAGAATAAAGAAAAAAGGCCGAAAGGGCACTTTCTGACAGCAGCTGACGCACCATTATTTTCGATATGAACGGCTATTTTTTTGGAATAACCCTATACCAGGCTTCTTCGTAATATTTGCCGTTAGAATCGGTATAATACATCTCAAACTCATACCTCTCCGCAAGTTCATAATTTGCAGTGGGAAGCCACTCGGCATAAACACAAGAATTTAGAGCCTGTATTTGGCTTGAGGTATCTTCGAGCTTATGCGGTTCGTTTGTGAAAATCGCCCAAGTAGCTTTTGGTACATCGACAACGGTATATCCCGCTACATCGCTGAGTGGTGTTTTTATAACACACAGCATGTATGGAAAATCTGTACCTTCCATTTGACGATGACCGCATACAGCATTGACAGAGCCCGGATAATTTGCTGATTTTTGAAGCCTTCCAAGCTCGCCGTTCTTAATCTTTTGCGCCCAAAATGCAGGTATTGCTTTGAGGTTTTCGCCGTTCTTGGAATCGAACATGCCCTCAATGCCGTAGACTTGGAATGCTTCTTTTTCAACGATTTTGTAGTTCATTTCGCTAACCCCTTTTACAGTCAATTGAAAGGATATGCGTGGAAATGCTTTAATATTCGCACCAAATCTGCGCGCCGATGTCGGTGCGATTCCATGCAAGGCCTGAAATGCTCTTGTAAATGCTTCCGGTGATTCATATCCATATTTAAGAGCGAGGTCAACGACTTTAACGTCACCGGTCTGGAGCTCAAATGCAGCCAGTGTCATCTTCCTGCGCCGCACATATTCAGACAATGTGATGTCGGTCATGAATGTAAACATACGTTGGAAATGATATACAGAGCTGCAGGCTGCTTGAGCAATTTTTTCATAATCCATTTTATCCTGCAAATTGTTTTCAATATAGTCAATTGCATGGTTCATATTTTCAAGCCATCCCATACGCGTACCTCCTTCCTGTAAAAAAGTATAGCAGAACCTATTATATACTTACCTTGCAGTCATTGCAAAAAACAGCAAGCTCAAAGTGATATAATTGAATAGTCAGGATGCAGAAGCATCTCATAAAAACATCTAAAGCAAAAGGACCTAAACCCCGAGGGCTCAAGTCCTTTGTCTTCATGCCTTCTCGGAATTTTTTTCGGCGCGGACTCTGATGAGCTCGGCGGTAATGCTGATGGCGATCTCCTCCGGTGTTTCGGCGCCGATGCTGATGCCGATTGGGGAATACACCCTCTTGATATCGGCCTGCGTGAACCCGTCATCGAGCAGGTGCTGATAGATGGTTTCGCGCTTTTTTCTGCTGCCGATCATGCCGATATACCCCGCGTTCGTTTTCAGCGCCCCGCGGAGGACAATCTCATCGTGCACATGGCCTCTTGTAACGATGACGATATAGCTGTCCTGTCCGAAGGAAATAGCGTTAAACGGCTCATCAAGCTTTTTGGGGACGATGATGTCATCAGCTTCGGGGAAACGGCCGGAATTGGCGAACTCGCTCCTGTCATCGATCACGACTGTTTCGAAGCCGACGGTATGGACGATATGCGCCAGCTTCTCGCCGCAATGACCCGCCCCGAAAATATAGACGGTACCATCTGAACCGACAGGAAAGAGATGTGCTGAATAATGCTCCAGGTTCGTAAAAACATCATATCCGCCCGTACCTGAGCGCAGATGTGAGAGGATATCCGGCCCGAAAACCTCCGCACCGACGAGGGTTTCGTCGGAGAGGATCAGGCACACGTTGCGCTGCGACAGCTTATCTGAATCGGGAATCAGTGCCGCGAGGTGAGAACGTTGGTTCGAGTAAGCGGCCTTGAGCAGCTGTTCAAAAAATACCGCATTGCCGGAATCATCGCTGCTGATGTAGTCGATGAGAACTTTCGCCTCGCCGCCGCAGACGGCGCCGATGGCCGCCGCGCCTTTTTCCTCCAGAACATAGTCGACGACGGCCGCCCGCTTTTCGGAAATGGCACGAAGAGCCGCTTTGACGACGTTTGCCTCGAGGACGCCGCCGCCGACGGTGCCGACGATTGTTTTATCCTGCCGGATGAGCATGCACGAGCCGGCCTCGCGCGGTGTTGAGCCGCTGCTTTCCAAGACAGTAGCCTGTGCAAAGCTCTTGCCGGATTTGAGCATCTGAACCGCCGCTTCAGCAATTTGTTTCATAAGTATCCCGTCTCTCGTATTAGTTTCTTTTATCGGCAATATACCGTTTTGATGTTCCCGTTGTGAAAAACCCGATATCGCCGCATTGAATATCAAGCGCCATATGACCCTGCTTTAAATATGACTCAAAGAAAGCCTGTAGATTTTGCCTCAGCCGCTGCGCCTGAAAATCTTTATTTGCGGGCCGAATTGTTATGCTAAGGCAGTCACAGCCGTTTTGATTCACTATCTCGGCTGCATATGATGCAACCGCTTTGTCAGATAGAATAATTTCGTCGAGCTGCGTGATGGAGAGACGCTGCCCGCCAGACAGCGTGATGGCTTCTTTTATCCGACCCGAAACATGATCGAGCCGCCGAAGCACCGTACCGCATGGGCATGACTGCGTCAAAAAGCGTGAGCGGTCACCCGTTCTGTACCGGATGAGCGGCATACCGCGCCGTGTCAGTGTGGAGACGACGATCTCGCCGTATTCACCGTCTTTGACGGGAAGCCCGCTGATCGGATCGACAATTTCAAACAGCAGATCGGCGTCGCGCATGTGATATCCATTGCGCGCTAGACACTCCACGCCGCCGCCGAGTCCCGTCTCCGTCATGCCGTAATGGCTGTAGACCTTTGCGCCCCAGGCTTCACTGATCGTTGATGCCGCGGCCCTGGGAACATAGTCGGCGCTTAAGAGAACGCTTTTGATTTTTAGGCGCTGTGCTCGTGTCTCTTCGCCATTGTATCTTGACAGCGTGAGGATTTGTGAGGGTATACCGACGAGGACGGTGATCTTTTCATCAATGAGCGCATAAAGCGCGTCGGCATAATCCTTAATCGGACCGTAGACGACGGATGCGCAGTTAAAGCGGGCGAGCCCCTTACTTAAAAGGTCGCCGACACTGCCTTCCGTGCTCCCGGGCATAAAGATCATGACCCGGTCTGACGTGTCTGTAAACGTGGTCATACCGTGATGAAAGAAATCGATGGTGCGCTCCTGATCCTCATCGGTGAAGAATATGCGCTTTGGACTGCCGGTTGTGCCCGACGTTGACAGGGTGACAATCCGGCCGATCTCCCTTGGGGAGACGCAGAGAAAGTCGGTTCCGCGCGATGAAATGTCCTCAGGATAGGTGAAGGGCAAAAGCGATATATCGTCCATGCTTTGTATCGAATCGGGAGAGATACCGCGCAGATGCTCTCTATAAAAGCGGCTTTTTGTTATCACATACCGAAGCGTTTCCTGAAGCTTACAGAGCTGGTACTCCTGCACCCTCGGCAGATCTGGCCTGCCTGAGATGCCTGTTCTCTCAGATATCCAGTTTTCTAGCGGCGTCATGTCCATGCTATATTTGACGGCCGACTTCCGATAAAAGCGCGCGGCATTTATCGTATGTCTGCTCCATGATTTTCGGGCAGCGGTCAAACTTGTTCATTGGGTCGTCGTCCAAAATGGTCTTGCAGCTTGTCCCGCCGTAGCATTCCGTGAAGGTCATCTCGAACCACTCGACGAGCCTTGGAATAAGATGATCTTCCGCCGCTCTGGGGTCGAACATGGATAAGAGACAGGCCGCGCCTGTCAGCGTCCCGCAGATATGGCCAGTAAAAAGTCCTTTGCACAGACCGCGAACGGCATCGATCAGCTGCGGGTTTTCGTCCTCGGCTGCTTCCAGACCGAGCTCGAGAATAATCTGACTGCAGCAGTAGCCTTGTGAACTCAGCCGCATAATTTCTCTGGAGGTGTTTAACATCGTCGTCACCCGCCTATATTTTTCTTGGCAATGATCAGTTGATATCCTAAATCGGAGAGGCGGATGCCAGCCAGATCGCAGGACGCTCCAAAAAACGGTCCAAGATCGCGCGTAGCGCCGCTGCTCTCGACTACCTCCGCCGCAAAGGTCCTCAGGGCGGCTGTGTGGTCCTCGTTAATATTGATATCAAAGCCCGCGTTTGACAGGAGCCCTTCGAGCATACCCGCGGTGAGCGGTGTGTTTTTGCCATTTGTGGCAGTCGTTT
The DNA here is from genome assembly GCA_942492735.1 of uncultured Eubacteriales bacterium. Classification (GTDB taxonomy): domain Bacteria; phylum Bacillota; class Clostridia; order Oscillospirales; family Oscillospiraceae; genus Sporobacter. Next base: position 88,319 of record OW818648.1, on the reverse strand, counting down.
TCGCATAGACATCAGAGACAATGACCGCGCCTGACCGCTTCAGTGCTTTGGCACACTGCGCGAGAATACCCTGCGTGTTCCCTAAAACCGACAGAGTACACTCGAAAAGGATGGCATCCAGACTGTTATCCTCAAAGGGCAAGATGCCGCAATCCCAACGAATGAGGTTTAGACCCAGATTGTTTTTAAGCCCTACATCGATGAGCGCGCCTGATATCTCCAGCCCGACAACATTGAGCTTATACTTACCGGCTAAAAAAGCCGCCGTCACACCCGTCCCGCAGCCGATGTCGGCAACGCGCATGCCTTCTTGGAGTCCGGCCAACCGCACCGCGCGGTCCGTCAGCCGCAAGCCGCCGGGGTGCATCGAGCCGTCCGGCATGTGTGCAAAAGAGTCTGCTTCATAAATGTTCGTCATTGGGTGACTCATTTCTGTGAAATGGTGTGATGTAATGAGCGCAGAAAGGGATCATCCTGTCGTCGTTTTCGTTGTGCTCATTGTGCACTGTGCTGACATGCAGGCTGCAGCGTTGAAGCCGTTCGAGGTCGAGCGTATAAGCATCTTGAAAAGCCATTGCCGTGATTGTGAACCCGTGTGACCTGGCCCTGCTGAGGAACGTGTCCATATCGCTGTAATCTGCCACTGCCTTTTCACTGCTATCAGATGACGCCACGGCGCCACCACACGGCATATCATTGTCCACCGTCCGTTTCCATCGACGCGCTACAAAATTCCTGTTTTTCAAATGTGCTGTGTCGTCAAGCGACATATTGTCGCTTGAGCAGCAGGAAGTGTTTTTCTTTTTAAATGTCAGCCGTAGGAGCGCGTTAGGCAATACGACAAAATCACCGTGGAAGCCGCATCGTGGATGGTCGCAGCTCGATGGCGCGAAATCGGAAATTTTGACTTTTCCGCTTGTCTGCTGCTCAATATTATGAAGAATTTCAGGCAATGTAATCCTATCCTTGTTTTCAGGCGCTTTCGGATAACGGCCGAAATAGCTGACGGGTTGAAAATGGACGCCCCTGACAGCGGGTGAATTGGAGAGCCCAAAATTGACAATGTCACCGATGTTCTGGTCGTTGACACCCGGCACAATCGTCGGGACGAGCGTGACGCCGAGCAAATTGTCGGCGCAGACGTTGATGGCCGCTTTTTTAAGCTCTAAAAGCGGACGGCCGCGCAGTTTTCGATAAATGGCGTCCTCTGTGCCGTCAAACTGCATGAAGACGAACGAGAGGCCCGCGTCTTTGAGCGCTTTTGTGAAGGCTCTGTCTTCGCCGAGCCGAATGCCGTTGGAGTTTAATTGAATGTTCTCGCAGCCGGCTTTTTTTGCTGCCGCGACGATTTCGGGCAGGTCGTCCCTGACGGTCGGTTCGCCGCCGGAGAGCTGGACAAACGTATTGCCGTTTTGAACGAGCCTTTTAAATGTCATAAAAAGATCATCAATCGTCGGCTCATTTACGGATGTACCGTCGGAGTCATTGCCGCCGCTTGAGGCAAAACAGATAGGACATTTCAGGTTGCAGCGCGTTGTAACCTCCACGAGCGCGCAGCACGTCTTCCGGAGGTGACCGGCGCAAAGGCCGCAGCTATTCGGGCAATCGGGCGCTTTGTCGTTTTGAGCCGGTGTGACATCGCTCCACGTCTCAAATGACGGATCGTCACCGCGCCAGACGACGGCGGAAAATAGCCCGTGCTCCGGGCAGGCTTTTTCGAGAAAATACTCCTGTCCGTTCTTAACAATCTCCGCAGGAAGCCGTTTTAAGCAGACGGGGCAGACACTCGCTGTAGAGCGGATTGTTTGGCGCATAAAACCTCCCGTATGCCGGCGTTATTTGTCTTCCAGTGTTTTTTCAACGTCGCTCAGCTTTCCTTCAACAAAGTCCTCTGACAAATAGGTCTGTCCGCAGCTCGGGCAGCGCGGCAGCGTCGTAGAAAAAGGGAAATTGAGGTAGGTGAACAACACTTTTTTTTCAATCAGGTGATCGTGGCACTTGAAGCACGTCATGTGTGGGGGGGCGGATTTGTCTGTCATATTCCTGACGCCTCCTCAAACACTGCGCGGTGGCAATAAATACGCACAAGGTGATACGCCCCGTTATCCGGACGGTAACGTACCCAGTAAATCAGCGCGCCGAACTTCAGGTGACCGACGAGCTCGCCTGTATCGTCGTCCTGAAGTTTTATACCGGTCTCTTCGCAATAGGCAATTGTTCGGCGGGCATCCTCCGGCGTCATAAGCGCGCGGTCCATTTTCTCGGCGAGCTCAGCGGGGATGACCAGTTGAATATTTTTATACGTATCGTTCATCCGCATCTAAGCTCCTCTGAAAATGTTGCATTGTACCGACGGGACGCCGGGTCGTCGTCCCCTACGAACGTAATTGACGATCGTGCGATGTCGTAGGGCGTGACGACCCGGCACGCCGTCATCCATACGGAAAAGTTTTCCGGTATTGCGCCGGAGCAGGGCGCACCGGAACGGTTGCGCCCTGCTCCGGATATTGTTTTGTTGTAATCGCTTAGAGGGGATTGGCCTTAATAAACTCGAGCTCTTCCTCGAACGTGGGCCCGAGGAAATATTTCGGCGGCGTGAGGTCCTCGCCGCGCTGCTTCGTCTCATAAGCGGCCTTGACCTTGTCAGGCGTCGCGGGCAGAGAGTAAACACGTGCGCCGCAAGCGCTCACGATGGCGTTGATGACGGCCATGTGTCCGCTGCACTGGAAGTTTTCCGAGCAGCCCGCAGAGCCCTGCGGTCCGTTCTGCCGCGGTGTCTCCTGATAGATGATGTTGAAGTCGTCCGGGATCATGTCAATCGTCGGAATGCCGCAGCCGGCGATGTTACCGTGCTTCTTCTCAGCGTTATAATCCTCGCTGAGCGCGAAGCCGATGCTGTGGGACAGTCCGCCATAGGCCTGACCATCGACGGCCAGCTTGTTGCCGATCACGCCGACATCTGCGGCGGTCGTGTACCGCAGAACCTGCGTTTTGCCCGTTTTGACATCGACCTCGACCTGGCAGAGGTTGACGGCGTACATAAACTCTGTGTTCTTTTCGCCTTCGCCGGTATTGGGATTGAGTCCGGGGTCCGCGCCAAGATTCATCTGGTCGTAATGGCCGAGATACTTCGTCGGGATGCCTTCCTTGACCATTTCTTCGTAAGTGCGGAAGGTGCCATCCGACTTGCGCATGGCGTCCATGAGCTTGGTTGCCGCGTCGATGGTCGCTTTACCGGCCATGAAGTGGGAACGGCTGGCCGCGGACAGACCGGTCTTCGGGCAGGTCTCGGTATCGTTCATGACGAGCCTTACCTTGTCTGGCGTGAGACCGAGCGGTGCAAGTGTCTTCAAGGTGTGCGTCAGCGTACCAATATCGCCGCCCTGGCCGACATCCTGCCACGTGTTAAAGTGGGTGACGGTGCCGTCCGCATTCAGCTCGAGGGCGATTTCGGCGGCGTCAAACATACCAGTCGTGCAGAGGAAGCCGCCGAGACTCAGCCCGACGCCGACATGTCGGCCTTCCTTTTTCGCCGCGTCGGCCTCAAGCTTGTACTGATCGTACAGGGGCTTGAGCTTTTGCATCAGCTGCGGGTAAATATCGTAGTTGAAATAAGGTCTGCTGTTGATTGTGGTATCGCCCGGTTTGGCGAGGTTCTTGTAACGGAACTCCCAGGCGTCGATGCCTGCTTTTTCAGCAGCCATGTCGATGAGAGCCTCGGTTGTCGTATAGATCTGGGGCGCGCCGAAGCCGCGGTATGCCGTCTGGAACCCGTTGTTGGACATGCCGGCGCGGGCGAGCGCTTTGATGTTGGGAATGTTGTAGCCGTGGAAGCCGATAGAGACGAAGTTGCCAAAGATGATGCTGCCGACGACGGTATACGCACCGTGGTCAAGAGCAACGTCATATTCAACGGCGGAGATCTTTCCATCCTTATCGCAGGCGATTCGGCCATTTGAGTAGGAGGCGCCGCGCTTTCCTGTTGTATGGTTGTACTCCTCATAGCTGAGTGTCAAGGTGCAGGGGATACCCAGGTGCTGGACGGCTGTTGCCACCAGCGCGTAGGTGTTGCCTGTAATCGTATTGCCGAAGGAGCCGCCGGTGGGATTCATGATAATGCGCAGTTTGTCTGCCGGCTGGCCTGTTGATGCGGAGATATCGCCAAGTGTGTCATGCAGTGCCTGCGACCGGCATTGGATCGTCAGCAAACCGTCGGCGTCATAATAGCCCTGTACGGTGTCCGGCTCGATCGGCAGATGCGGCTCACGCGAGGAGTGGAAGCTGCCTTCGGCGACAATGGGGGCATTTTCAAACAGCTCTTCCGTATCCTTGCCCTTTAGAAGAGGCTGCTCCATGTAGAAGTTGGGCAGCTGTTCCTGGAGCTGGATGGCATTTGGCATGACAGCCTCGGGATATGACATATACGAGGGGAGAACCTCCAGGTTCTGCTTTACTTTTTTTGCAGCCTCACGGGCATGCTCTTCCGTGTCGGCGGCGATCAGCGCGACGACGTCGCCGCGGCGGTTGATCTTTTTGCCGCAGATGACAGGGAACTCAAGGATACCGTGGGCCTTCATACGCGGATGAATCTGGGGTACGGGGATACTGTTCGTGCCCCGTACATCCTTTGAGGTCATAACCTTCATAACGCCGGGCATTTTTTCGGCTTCCGCGATGTCGATACTGATAATTTTAGCATGGGTGACCTCGGAGATAACAACGGCGAGATGCGCTGTACCTTCCGGCATTTTCAGCTTGAGATCGTCACCGTAATCGGTGAGGCCGCAGACCTTTGGAAGTGCTGCCGGTCTCGGCAGAGCCGTACCGTAATAGTCTTTAAAAGTGGTTGAATCAAATGTGATATCCGCCATTGTGGCTTCGCCGCGCATAACACGAGCTGCGGCCATGACGGCGTCGACAAGAGGCTTGTACCCTGTGCAGCGGCAGACATTCCTGTTTTTCTTGAACCACTCGCGCACGTCCTCGCGTGTCGGATTTGCATTCTGAAGGAGAAGGCCATAAGCTGATACGATAAAGCCCGGTGAGCAGAAGCCGCACTGGACGCCGCCGTAAGTGATCCAGGCCTGCTGCAGGGGGTGGAGATGCTGCGGTGTCCCGATGCCTTCAATTGTGGTAATTTCGCTAAATTCAGGGATGCTCTTCATCTTTTTTGTACAGGCGCGGACAACCTCGCCGTTCATAATCACAGAGCAGGCGCCGCACAAGCCGGTGCCGCAGCCGATTTTTGTACCGGTCAAGCCCACTCTGCGTAAAACAACGGCCAGATTATCCTTTTCGGGGTTGGTGATGACAGGTCTTGCCACGCCATTGATTGTTAAATTGAGACGTGTATGATTCATATGATCGCCCTTTCATTTAAGTTTGGTTTATATCAGATTAATGACGATTATACACTGCGTAAGACAAGAAATAAAGATGCTTTTATTTGTCTTCGAGCTGAGACTCGACTTCGGACATTTTGCCCTCTGCCAGCTCCTTTGAGATAAAAACCTTGCCGCATTTTGGGCACCGGAGCACCTCGTGCGCAAAGGTATGCCCAAGGTAGGAAAAGCTTGTCTTTTTCTTGGCGAGTTCTATGCCGCACTTGCCGCATTTCCAGACTCTGTCAATGGTGTCCATAGTCTAGTCCTCCCTTTTGATATGCATGCGGTGGCTGAACGCATGAACAATCTCAAAGGTATCCGGCGCTGAGGCTTTATACTGTACCCAGTAGGTCAGTACGGATTTTTCCATGCTGCACTGGATCATGCCACTTTCATCGACAAACTTGTCGCCGGTCGTTTCCGCCAGCCAGATGGCCTCCTTTAGATCGTTTTCTAAAATGAGCTTGCTGTCCAGGTCCTCAAGCTGCGCCTGGCTGATGATGAGCGTCAAAGCGTCCCATTCATGCTTCTCGGATTCGAATCCCATATCCCAGTGATCCTTCATAAGCGTCTTTTTTACCTCCAGGCTGTTTCTTCTTTTTTGCTGCAGGCTGGGTACTGCCGCAGGCGCGCCCGGCGTGAAAACCATATCGAGGATGTGGACACAGTCCTTATCCTTGTGGATAAAAACGTCCCGGCAGTTGGCGCAGTAGGCAATATACGGCTTGTCGCTCGCTTCGGCGCGATGGGTTGTGATCTCGTCGTAAAGCGCGGTGTTCGCCAGGCGCATATGACCGCCAAAACCGCAGCAGCGGTTCGGCTCACGGAGTTCTTCGAGCTTTACGCCAGCTTTTTCAGCGAGAACTCTGACGCTTTTTTGCATTTCCGCGTCTTCTCTGGCGTTGCAGGGATCGAAGACTGCGGCTTCGGAAAATACCTTTACAGGTTTTAAGGCATCATCTTTGGCTAAAAGCTCATATAAAGATACCCTGCCAATATCGGGCATAAACTCCGAAAAAACACGTTCACACGTCGCGCAGGCGAAGACAAAGGTGGGTTTACCCATGTCCTCCCAGTGCTTTTTTAGCTGTGCCGTATTGGCGCTCAAGCGTTTTTCATCGCCCGCCCAGAACGCCGGAGCGCCGCAGCAGCCGAGGATGAGGCCTGTGTCATACTTCTTGCTTAAATAGTCATACGATTTTATCACATGGTCCCGGTTGAACGCGCCGAGCTGGCAGCCGGGAAAAAACGCGTATGCACAGGTTGTTTTGCCCTTTGGCGCGGATGCGAAGAACCCTTCTGTTGTGTTGAAATCCATTTCCCTCAGCCAGTAATCGTGGTAAACGGGAATATCCTTGCCAGCGTTTAACCTGTCGGTTCGGGAAAACTGCAGAAGCGCGCCGATATCAACGCTTTCGGGGCAGACGGACTTGCATTTTCCGCAGATGTTGCAGGAATATGTCTCCCGCGTTATCGTACGACTGGAAATTGTCGAACCGGCCTGCGAATCTGTAAACACCTCAACAGCCATCCGAGGCGGCTTTTTCCGATACCATTTGAGCATTTCACAGGATTTTTCGCAGTACTCGCAATCACATTTGAAGCACCGCAACGCTTCCGATTTTGCCTCTTCCTCCGTATAGCCGTTCGCGCCGGCTTGAATCATCGGTGACGGTACTGCGTCGTCATGTGTGAGATAATGTCCGCAGTCATTTTTATCATAGCTGCCGTGTGTACCGGCGGCCTTACCCGTCATCAGAAAGACCTCGATCGTTTTTGAAAGCGCGGGACCCTGCGCGATTCCCTCCATGCACGTCGCGCCGCATAGAGCGCCGCCCATGAATACCTTGGGTTCTGATGTCGTCAGCAGCTCCGGTTCCCAACTGCCCCTCAGCCCGAAATCATCGCCTCCGGCGCCCGTGGCGACATAGACGGCATCATAATCGCTGAGCGCGTCAAGTGTTTTTATTTCGGTGCCGAACTTGAAGTCCACGTCAACGGCTGAAAACTGCATGGCGAAATCCTCGTCGAATTCAGCAAAGCGGGGATGGCTGCGCAGACTGCCGCCCCAACCGTCTTCCTTTTCAAAAACGGTTACCGGGTATTTCTTCTGAGCGAGATTCAACGCGCAGGAAAGCCCCGCGCTGCCTGCGCCGACGACGGCTAAGGACTGTGTCTTGGGCGGGATGAAATAAGATTCCGGTTTACGGCTCTTTGTATACTTAATGACAGCTGCCTCGATATCCGAGAGAGCGAGCGCTTCGTCACCGATAAGAGTTCTCTGGCAGCGCCCCCTGCACGGCTGGTCGCAAAGAGCACTCACGAGCACGGGAAAAACAACCGCGTTCCGCAGCTCCTTATAAGCCGGCAGCCACCTTCCTTTTCCGACCTTCTCAAGAAAAGAACGGATGTCCAGATGAAAAGGACAGGCGTATGAGCACGAGGCAGGTTCTCCGTTAAAGCATTTGGCAGTATAAACCGTCGAATCCTCCATTTTCATCATTCGTCATTCCTTTCCATTTATTCGCTGTTATCCACCACAGGGCGCGCCTGTTCGACGCGCCCTGTGACTCTATTATTGACTAAAAACTGTTACTTATTGCTTGTGCGTTCTTAAAAGTAATTGTCGCGGGCTCCGAACTACAAGTAATTGTCGCGGGCTCCGAACTACAAGTAATTGTCGCGGGCTCCAATTACATGGGATTTGCCTTGATGAATTCCAGCTCGTCCTCGAAATCAGAGCCGAGGAAGTATTTCGGCGGTGTGAGGTCCTCACCGCGCTGCTTCTTCTCATAAGCGGCCTTGACCTTGTCCGGCGTTGCCGGCAGGGAGAAGACGCGCGCGCCGCAGGCGTTGTTGATGGCGTTGATGACCGCCATATGGCCTGAGGATTGATAGCACTCAGAGCAGCCGCAGGAGCCGTGCGGTCCGTTCGGACGCGGTGTTTCAACAAAGACAAGGTTGATATCATCCGGAATCACGTCGATGGTCGGAATGCCGCAGCCGGCCATATTGCCCTGCTTGTTTTCGGCATTGTAATCTTCGCTCAGCGCGAAGCCGATGCTGTGGGAGAGACCGCCATAGGCCTGACCTTCAACAGAGAGCTTGTTGCCGATGACGCCGACGTCGGAAACGCAGGTGTACCGGAGAACCTTCGCCTTGCCTGTGGCAACATCGACTTCGGTAAGAGAAACGTTGACGCAGTACATATACGTCGGGTTCTTTTCGCCCATGCCTCTGTTGGGATCGAGTCCGGGCGGCAGTCCAATATTGAACTGGTCATAGTGACCGACATATTTGGTCGGAATACCTTCCTTGGACATCTCGTCATAGGTGCGGTAGGTGCCGTCGGGTTTGCGCATGGCATCCATGAGCTTACCAGCTGCATCAATTGTCGCATTGCCCGCCATGTAATGGGAGCGGCTGGCCGCGGCAAGTCCGGTGTCCGGACAGGTTTTGCTGTCGTTCATGGTGAGCTTGACCTGGTCGGCTTTGACGCCGAGCGGCGCTAAGGCTTTAACCGCATGGACAAGAGCGCCGATATCGCCGCCCTGTCCGACATCCTCCCACGTGTTGAAGTGGGTGAAGGTGCCGTCGGAATTGAGCTCAAGCGCGACCTCGGCCTGATCGAACATGCCGATGGTAATGAGGAAGCCGCCCATGCTGATACCGACACCGACAGCTTTACCTGCCTTTTTGGCGGCGTCGGCTTCGGCTTTGTACGCGTCATAAAACGGTTTGGCTTTTTCAAGCAGTTCGGGATAAATGTAGTTGTGATACGGGCAACTGTTGATCGTCAGATCACCGGGTCTGGCAGCATTCTTATATCGGAACTCCCAGGGGTCCATTCCGATCTTCTCGGCGGCCATGTCGATGAGCGCTTCTGTCGCCGTGTAGACCTGGGGCGCGCCGAAGCCGCGGTAAGCAGCGCAGAAGGCGTTATTCGTGGAAGCGCCGCGGGCAAGTCCTTTGAAATTGGGAATATTGTAGCCATGGAAGCCAACCGACACAAGATTGTTGAAAATCTTGCTGCCGATGCTGCCGTAGGCGCCGTGGTCAAGGCCAAGGTCGTATTCGGCGGCGATGATCTTGCCGTCCATGCCGACGGCGATGCGGCCGTTGGTAAAGGAGGCTGATCTCTTGCCGGTCATATGGTTGAATTCTTCATAGCTCAAGGTGAGCGTGCAGGGCATGTTGAGATTCTGGACAGCAGTCGCGACTAGTCCGTAGGTGTTCGCACTGACGGAATAACCGAAGGAACCGCCGACTGGGTTCATGATGACGCGCAGCTCTTCCATAGGAATGCCGCAGGCCATGGAGACGCACTCTCTGGCCTCCGTGATCGCCTGAGCCTTGCACTGAATGGTCATCATGCCGTCTGCACCGATGTAGCCCTGGACGACGTCCGGCTCTATCGGCAGATGGGGTTCATGCTGTGAGTGGAAGCTGCCCTCGGCAACATATTCGGCTTTTTCAAATATATCGGCGGTGTCCTCACCCTTGTAGACCGGCTGCTCCATATAGAAGTTGGGGAGTGTCTCGTGCAGCTGGATGGCGTTAGGCATCACGGCCTCGGGGAATGTCATGTAGGCGGGCAGAATTTCGAGATTCTGGCGGACCTTCTTGGCAGCCTCGCGCGCATGCTCTTCCGTATCGGCTGCGATCAGAGCGACGCAGTCGCCGCGCTTGCAGATTTTTTTACCGGCGATGACGGGGAACTCTGTGATGCCTCTGCCCTTGACGCGCGGTATAACGGGGGGGCCTTCCAGATTGTTCGTACCCTTGACGTCCTTCGCGGTCATGACCTTGTAGACGCCAGGCATCGCTTCGGCTTCAGATGTATCGATGCTAATGATTTTTGCGTGCGCGACCTCGGATATAACGACAGCGAGGTGCGCTGTGCCTTCGGGCATTTTCAGCTTAAGGTCGTCTCCGTAATCGGCAAGACCGCAGACCTTCGCGAGAGCCGCGGGTCTCGGATGACGTGAGCCGTAGATCTCTGTCTCCGCGCCAAAATCATACGTGATATCTTCCATCGTGGCTTCACCGCGCATGACCTTGGCGGCAGCCATGACGGAGTCGACGAGCGGCTTATAACCGGTGCAGCGGCAGACGTTCCGATGGTCTTTAAACCATGCACGGACTTCGTCGCGCGTCGGATTCACATTCTTTTGAAGCAGGCTGTAAGCCGATACGATAAAACCTGGTGTGCAGAAACCGCACTGGACACCGCCGTAAGTAATCCAGGCCTGCTGAAGAGGATGCAGATGCTGCGGTGTACCTATACCCTCAATAGTTGTAATCTCGCTGAATTCCGGGATGTTTTTCATCTTTTTGGTGCAGGTACGTACAACATCGCCGTTCAGGATGACGGAGCAGGCGCCGCAAACGCCGGTGCCGCAGCCGATTTTCGTGCCTGTGAGACCCATTCTGCGGAGTACAACGGCAAGGTTGTCCTTTTCGAGGTCGCATATAACCGGTCTTTCCACGCCATTAATCGAAACTCGTAATCTCGTTACCATATTAAAATCCTCTCCAAATTATATTAGGGCGACAACTGCTGGTGAAGTGTGTATTCACGGCAGCTGTTTTGGGGCGCCCTTGTGTCCATAAAGATCGACAATACAGCCTGACCTTAATTTACCATCCGATAAATTATATAACTGAAACGGCAAAAAAACAAGCTTATTTTGCAATCATATCCCGTATGTTTCAATGTTCTTACTCTTGCGTTATCAGTGTAATGAAAGAGCATCATAATCAATTTTGTACTGCTCCCGCAGCATGTCGAGTATCATCCGGGCGTGCGCCATTCTTCTGATGGCGTGATCTAAAGCGATGGGGTCATCGGCGTATCGCAACCGCTGGTCATCAAGCGTTTTTTCGATGGATATAATACTGCCGTCGCGTGAGAGCTTATCGGCTAGATAGAGCAGAGCGAGCTCGTTGGGTTTCGGCATGTAATTATCGGGTAAGTCCATATGGGAGGCAACCAGCATAGCGGTCGCAGGAAAACCCTCCGTCAACAGCAGCTTTGAGCCCACTTCGTCATGCTTCGGCTGAAGCCGTGCGATATCGTGAAGCAGACACGCGGACGCAAGCAGCCGCTTGTCAATGACGACACCGTTTTCGCCAAGCAGATCGGCCGTTCGGAGAGCCAGTTCATTGACCTGTCTGGTATGCGCAATGACGGTATCGGGTGCTTCGTATTTTTTGAGCAGGCGCTCACAGCTCGCTTCGTCGGGATATGTCGGAAGACCCAGATGCGTCAGCAGCACGCTATAATCCTGCGGCGTATCCATATCCAAAAGGATGCTCCCGTCATCAACGTCAACCTCTTCAAACGGATACGCAGATAGATAGCCGCGCATGCCGTCATAACCGTCGTACGCCTTAATATCGGCAGCAAAGCTGTAAGGAATCAGCGGTGGGTGCCCGCGTTCTGATTTGTAAGTCGGGTAAATAATAGCCTGTGCGTTTGAAAGTACAAAAGCCGCAATGACTTTTTCGAGTATTTCAGGCAAGGCTGCGCAATGGTCGACAGGCAGGAGGAAAAAGCCGTCGATATCGCCTGGCAGAGAATGAATCCCAGCTTTGACAGAGGTAAACATGCCTTCGGCAAAATGGCTGTTATAAATATGCCGTATGTTTTTCGCATTGCAGCGGAGCAGCTCTTTTTCCACATCTTCGTGGCGATGACCTGTGACGACTGAAATGCTGTGGATTTTCTCATGCCTGCCCAGACTGACGGCGCGTTGCAGCGCACTCTCCCCGCCAATCGGCAAAAGCGGCTTAAGGACGCCCATACGCTCAGATAGCCCAGCGGCCAGGATAATCATCGCGATTTTCAAGACATCACCTCCGATAAGAATAGCTTATCATAATTAACGCCGTTTATAAACACTCTATGCAAATATTCAGACTTATTGTATGATAAATGGTAATTCAAAGCATTCATGAAGGCGGACAAAATGGATTCTGCTTCACCAACGGGGAGAACAACGAATTTGAGGCATTATGCGTTCTACTGGATGCATCTCTGGAGAAACTCGCCGGGCATGTCATCGACCGCTCAAAATACAGATGAGGTGTGATAATGATGGAGATACGGGAAGCTGGCGAATACGACCTCGAGCGCTTACTGTGCCTTTATACGCAGCTGCATGACAACACCATGCCGGATATAAACGACGCTCTTGTCTCACTGTGGAGACGTATATTAAATGACGTTTACCACCACATCATTGTTGGCACGCTCAACGGCATAATCATAGCTTCCTGCGTTCTTATGATCGTTCCGAATCTGACGCATCATCAGCGTCCGTATGCACTTATCGAAAACGTCATCACTGACGAGAAGCACAGGAACAAGGGATATGCGACGGCTGTCCTGAATCATGCCCGCAATATTGCCGTCCATGAAAACTGCTATAAAATCATGCTGATGACAGGTTCGAAACTCGACAGTACCATGATGTTCTATGAGCAGGCCGGATACAACAGGCACGACAAAACGGCGTTTATACAGTGGCTACCTTAGTTGCTGTGCGGCTGTCAACATAAAACTTGCCGCATTTAGCACAAGGCTTCACCGACCCACCCTGTCATTCCCGCGTAGGCGGGAATCTACGTCCCCCGGAGAATGGATTCCCGACTACGCGGGAATGACAAGTAACGAAGAATATACTGACATCTCCTAGTGTTTATGTAAGAACAGGATAATAGGAAAATCAGCCTACAGCGCATTTATTGATGTTAATGAACTGAAGGCTGATTCAATTTATTATTCTAATCTACAGCTGTTATATTCCCTGCTTTGCAGACGTGACGGTGATCTCGAGCACGCGTGTCAAAAATGAAAATTTGTCTTTCATCATGTCGTAATCCGGACCGGATTCAAGGAATTTTGCAGTCCCTTCAATAACGAAACCTGTACCTGGGTAATTATTATAGCCTGAAACAGCTTTACTGCCGACGGTTAATTTGACTTTGCCGGTTTGGATAACATTTTTCTCTGTTTTGCGCATTGCATATGCCGGCACTAAAATTCTTTCATCCGGGGTTGCAACTAAATACGTGTTCCAGGTGTTTGCAATATGCGGTTCGTCGATTCCCCAGGATATAATTGAAACGACGCCTTCGTTTTTCAAAACTTCAAAAAATTTCTCTGTTAGCATTTGATAAGCCTCCGTAAGTGCAAATTTATTTATGGACAATTAATATCGTCGATACATAATGTCTATAATGATTATATCTGATCTATTTGCAGAAGTCAATATATTATGATATTATAGATAAGTAATATACGTAATTAGAAATGTTACCAGGAGGTTTGGCACATGCAATTTTCTGTGGGGGTTGAATATGCAATCCATTGCTTGCTGTATATGGTCGATATTCCGTCAGGCAAAACTGTTGGGATTAAAGATTTGGCAGCGTATCAAGGTGTTTCTGAAACGTATTTATCCAAAATGTATACAAAACTCAGGAAATCGGGCATAGTTCGGTCGATTCCGGGCGTTAACGGAGGATATGAGTTGGCACGCGTTCCCGATAGCATCAGCTTTTGGGATATCGTTGAAGCAGTTGAGGGATCGGCGCCGTTATTTCAGTGCGCGGAAATTAGGCAAAACGAACTTTTACTCGACAAAAGTAACTTGCCTGATGCGTATACGAAATGTCCCTGCTTAATAAAAGTCGTGATGCTCGAAGCAGAAGATCAGATGAAACAGCATTTAAAGAGTAAAACACTCGGCTGGCTGCACGAGCAAGTCGACACGAAAATTCCGCCAGAACATAAAAAAGCGACGATTGAATGGTTCAACAATCCAAAAGCTCGATGAAACCATGAGAAAAACTGTATGAAAAAACATATTGACATTTTTTATAAAATGTCATAGCATATTATCAATAGAACATACAAAACCTTTGAGCAAGAAAAGTACAAAAAGTCCGGTGTGTCCAGAGAGCCGCTACCTGGTGTGAATGCGGCAGCACAGATTTTTTCGAATGGTCTTGTGAGGGCGGCTTGAAACCATTTTATTTTGGAAGTAGATGCTGACGGGAACCCTGTCCGTTATCAGTGGGGTGCATATGATGGTATGCAAAATGAGTGGATGATTTATTTCATCAATTTGGGTGGTATCGCAGAAGTTTAAGCTTTTGTCCCTTGTATAAGGGGACAGAGGCTTTTTATTTTGCCCAAAACTTGTCTTTTTTGCGCCATGCGTCGTTGGCGGAACCCGTCCATACACAAAGTATGGCCGGAACCCGTCGCCTAGCCTGACACAAAAAATCCTGCGTTTTCGCTCATATCCGATAATTTAAGAAAGGAGTTTTCATTCCATCAATGAAAATGTGTGGATGACCATGATGAATTCCTCAAAGATCAAACCATCCTGCGAAATGATCGAGGCCCTCGCGAAAGACTATAATACGATTCCAGTTTCAAAAGAAATCTATGCCGACATTACGACGCCGATTCTGCTGCTGCAGAAGATCGCGTTGATCAGCAGCCGGTATTATCTTTTGGAAAGCGTCGAGGGCGGCGAAAAATGGGGACGTTACTCCTTTGTCGGTTATGACCCTGTCCTGCGCGCGACCTGCAAGGACGGTGTTGTCACCATTGAAGGTACCCAAACGAAAACAGTTAGAACAGATAAGCCGCTCACCGTCCTCAGAGAACTCCTCGCACAGTATAAAGCGCCGAGGCTGAACGATTTGCCGCCGTTTACGGGGGGTTTTGTCGGTTACTTCGCGTATTCCATGATCGGATATGCCGAGCCCGTGCTAAGGCTAAAACAGGGGGACGGCGACGATTACGATATGATGCTGTTTGATAAGGTCATTGCCTATGACCACCTGAGACAGAAAATCTGCATCATCGTCAATATGAAGACAGATCGTCTAATGGAGAATTACGGGAAAGCCGCTCTTGAAATTGAAAATATCGTCCGCATGATCAATGAAACCCAACGTGTCATGCCCAGCCGGAGCAGTATACGCGCTGATTTTACGTGCAATGTGTCCAAAGAGACGTATTGCGATATGGTTGAAAAAGCAAAGAAATATATCGTTGACGGCGATATCTTTCAGGCGGTCATCTCCCGGCGCTTCGACAGCATGTTTGCAGGAAGCTTAATAGACGCCTACCGTGTTTTGCGCACAACGAATCCGTCGCCGTATATGGTGTTCATGCACGTTGATGCGCTTGAAATCATGAGCACCTCACCGGAAACACTCGTCAGGCTGCAAAATGGCCGGCTTGCGACATTCCCCGTCGCAGGCTCCCGCCCGAGGGGCGCAACGGAGGAAGAAGATAAAGCGCTTGAAGAGGAGCTCTTAAAAGACGAAAAGGAGCTCTCCGAGCATAACATGCTGGTTGATCTCGCGCGCAACGACCTCGGCAGAATATCAAGCTATTCGTCCGTCAAGGTTATGGACTATATGATGATTCATCGGTATTCGAAAATTATGCACATTGCCTCCCGTGTTGAAGGTGATATAAGGGACGACTGCGACGCGCTCGATGCCATCGAGGCCATTCTGCCGGCCGGTACACTCTCGGGCGCGCCGAAGATACGCGCCTGTGAGATCATCGATGAAATCGAAGGGACGCCGCGCGGCATCTACGGCGGAGCACTTGGGTACATCGATTTCGCCGGAAATCTCGACACTTGCATCGCCATACGCATGGCAGTCAAAAAGGACGGCGTCGTCTCCGTGCAGGCGGGCGGCGGTATCGTCGCCGACAGCGTCCCGGAGGCAGAATACGAGGAGGCTGGAAATAAAGCCAAAGCCGTCATCAATGCCATCATCAATAGCAGCGAGGTGAACGACTGATGATTTTGATTATAGACAACTACGACAGCTTCACATATAACCTTGTCCAGCTCACAGGCGGTATCGAGCCGAACATCAAGGTTGTCCGAAATGACGCCATGACTGCGGAGGAAATCGAGCACCTAAATCCATCACACATTATCCTCTCGCCGGGCCCTGGATATCCGAAGGATGCCGGTATTTGCGAGGACGTGATCAAAAAACTCGGCGGCAAAATACCGCTTCTTGGTGTCTGCCTCGGGCATCAGGCTGTCTGTGAGGTGTTCGGCGCGAAAATTACCCACGCGGTGAAGCTGATGCACGGCAAGAAAAGCACCATTCTCATAAACAATAAAAATCCGCTCTTTATGGGTCTCCCAGAGAAAATCGAGGCGGCGCGATACCATTCGCTTATTGCAAAAAGGGAGTCAATTCCGGACGCGCTTGAAATCATCGCGCAGGATGAGATGGGCGAAATAATGGCGGTTGCACACAAGCACGTCGATATCTTCGGACTCCAGTTCCATCCGGAATCCGTCCTGACACCTGACGGTGAGACCATCATCCGGAATTTTTTAAAGATTGGAGGATCCGATAATGATTAAGGAAGCGATTAAAACGGCTGTTGAGGGCAATGATCTGGCCTTTGAAACTGCAAAAGAAGCCATGGACGAAATCATGCGCGGAGAGGCGACCTCCGCCCAGATTGCTGCCTTCTTAACGGCACTGCGCATGAAGGGCGAATCGATTGATGAGATTACAGCGTGCGCGACTGTCATGCGGGAACGTTGCACGAAGCTGCCCAACACCACAGACGTGATCGATATCGTCGGAACGGGCGGAGATTGTGCTCAAACGTTTAATATATCAACAGTGACAGCGTTCGTCGTGGCTGCCGCCGGCGTGCCGGTAGCCAAGCACGGCAACCGTAGCGTCTCAAGCAAATGCGGGGCCGCCGATTTCCTTGAGGCGCTTGGGGTAAATATCAATCTCTCGGCAGAACAATGCGCTGCGGTATTGGAAAGGACGAATATGTGCTTCATGTTTGCCCCGAATCACCATGCGTCGATGAAATATGCGGCGCCAGTCAGGAAAGAGATCGGCGCACGGACGATTTTTAATATTCTTGGACCGCTCTCAAATCCGGCGTCGGCATCGACGATGCTCATGGGCGTGTATGATGAAAACCTGATTTTGCCGCTGGCGCGGGTTCTGTCCAATCTCGGCGTCCGGCGTGCCATGGTCGTTCACGGCGACGACGGTCTCGATGAGATATCACTGACGACGACCACGTCGGTCTGCGAGGTTCATGACGGCGAGCTCCGGCAGTTTAAAATTGACCCGCGCAAGCTGGGCTTATCTCTTTGCAAGCCCAGTGAACTCGTCGGCGGGGCGGCACAGGAAAACGTCAATATCGCGCTTGCTGTTTTAAACGGCGAAAAGGGTCCCAAGCGTGACATTATACTGCTCAATTCGGCAGCGTGCCTGTACCTGGTCGGTAAAGCTGTCAGCCTGTTCGACGGTGTTGAGCAGGCCTCCATGATGATCGACCGCGGTCTTGCGCTGAAAAAAATGCAGGAATTCGTCCATTCGACGCATGAAGCGGCGCTGTCGACGCATGAAGCGGCGCTGTCGACGCATGAAGCGGCGCTGTCGACAAAGGAGGTTTCATGATGATACTAGATACGATCGCCGCCTCCGTCAGAAAGCGTGTGGAGGATCAGAAAATCGCCATAACCCCCGAGGAAATGCGGAACCGGGCCCTGCGGCTGCCTGCCGGTGAATTCCCGTTTGAAGCAGCTCTCCAAAAGTCGGCGCTTGCGTTTATCTGCGAGATCAAGAGAGCGTCCCCGTCTAAAGGTATCATCACCGAGGATTTTCAATATCTGGACATCGCACGAGATTATGAGCGTGCGGGAGCCGACGCCATATCCGTTTTAACCGAGCCAGAATATTTTTTGGGCAGCGTCAAATATTTAACACAGATCAGAGCATGCGTCAGCGTACCGCTTTTACGCAAGGATTTTATCGTCGATGAATACCAGCTCCATGAATCAAAAATCATCGGGGCTGATGCCATCCTACTCATCTGCGCATTGCTGGACGCGGAAACAATAAGCCGTTATATCAAAGTCTGTGACAGCCTGGGTCTCTCGGCGCTCGTCGAAGCGCACGACGAAACGGAGATCCAGTCGGCGATATTAGCCGGAGCGCGCATTATCGGCGTCAACAACCGGGATTTGAAAACGTTTGAGGTCAGTCTTGATAATTGTGTAAAGCTCAGACCACTCGTGCCAAAAAACGTTCTTTTTGTAGCTGAGAGCGGGATCAAAACGGCAGCAGATATTGACGTGCTCAGGAAAGCGGGCGTTGATGCGGTTTTGATCGGCGAAACGCTCATGAGGAGCGAGGATAAGAAAGCGGCGCTGCAGGAGCTTAAAGGCGGGGAATAAGACGGAACAACCCCGGCGTTGCGCGCCACCACCTCGTTAGCTCCATTACAAAAGGGAGGCAGGAACGTAGGGAACGGTCTTGACCGTTCCACCGCACCGCACACGCGGGAGAGGAATGGATAAATCCATTCCCTACAGGTCAAAGCACACTTTGTATGGAACGGTGAGGTATAAAATTATGATAAAAATAAAGCTCTGCGGCCTGACGCGGCTGCAGGATATCGATATCGTCAATGAGGTGTTGCCGGACTACATTGGGTTCGTCTTTGCCGAAAGCAGGCGAAAAGTATGCGTTGAACAGGCGTTCAATATGAAGAAATGCTTGAATAGCAGCATCAAAGCGGTCGGAGTGTTTGTCAACGCCCCGTCGGAAGACATCCTATCGCTCTGCCAAAACGGCATTATCGACCTCGTGCAGCTCCATGGGGACGAGGACGCCGGATATATCGAAGAGCTGAAGCGGAACGTCTCCCAGCCCATCATTAAGGCCGTCCGCGTGCAGAGTCCGGAGATTGTGCTGAAGGCAGAATTGCTGCCGTGCGACTACCTTCTGTTGGACGCTTATCAGAAGAACGCTTATGGCGGAACGGGAACATCGTTTGATTATACGCTAATACCCGCGCTGCAGAAGCCGTTCTTTCTCGCCGGCGGACTGAACGCCGGAAACATTAAAAAAGCCGCACTACTCAACCCATATTGCCTCGATATCAGCAGCGGCGTTGAGACGGATGGAAACAAGGACGCGGCGAAAATACGGGAAATCATTGGTATCATACGGAGTACGGGATAGGAATGGGTAAACCCATTCCCTACAGGATAACGACATAAAAGTATAGAATGAATCACCATAGGAGGAATGCTAAGTGAAAGGACGATTTGGCGTCCATGGCGGACAATATGTGCCGGAGACATTGATGAATGCCCTCATCGAGCTTGAAAAAGCGTATGCGTTTTATATAAACGATACGGCGTTTAATATCGAGCTGGATGACCTGCTTAAAAATTACGCGGGCAGACCGTCGCTTCTTTATTACGCTGAGCGAATGACACGGGACCTCGGCGGAGCGAAAATCTATTTAAAGCGTGAGGACCTCAATCATACGGGCTCACACAAAATCAACAATGTGCTGGGGCAGGTGCTGCTCGCGAAGAAGATGGGCAAAACGCGTGTCATCGCCGAGACGGGTGCAGGCCAGCACGGCGTGGCCACGGCGACGGCTGCGGCACTCATGGATTTATCCTGCGAAATTTTCATGGGCAAAGAGGATACGGAGCGGCAGGCGCTCAACGTCTATCGCATGGAGCTATTGGGCGCGACGGTCCATCCTGTGACGAGTGGGACGATGACGCTCAAGGATGCCGTTAATGAGACGCTGCGCGAATGGACCTCTCGCATCAGTGACACGCATTATGTCCTCGGATCCGTCATGGGTCCGCATCCCTTCCCGACGATCGTGCGCGATTTCCAGAGCATTATCGGCAAGGAAGTCCGGGCGCAGTTGCTGGAAAAGGAAGGAAAGCTGCCTGACGCGCTGCTCGCCTGTGTCGGCGGCGGCAGCAATGCCATCGGGCTGTTTCATGATTTTATCGGCGAGGCGTCGGTAAAGCTCATTGGCTGCGAGGCCGCCGGGCTCGGTGCCGATACGCCAAAAACGGCGGCGACAATCGCGACGGGTACATGCGGCATTTTCCACGGTATGAAAAGCTATTTTTGCCAGGATGAATTCGGGCAGATTGCGCCGGTCTATTCCATTTCGGCAGGTCTTGACTACCCCGGCATCGGGCCGGAGCATGCCAATCTGCACGACCTTGGGCGGGCGCAGTACGTTTCGGTGACGGATGATGAGGCAGTTGAAGCCTTTGAATACCTGTCACGGCTCGAGGGCATCATCCCGGCCATTGAGAGCGCGCACGCCGTCGCATATGCCAAGAAGCTTGCGCCGACAATGCGGAAGGACCAGATCATCGTCATCAATCTCTCCGGGCGCGGCGATAAAGACGTTGCGTCCATTGCGCGGTACAAGGGGGTGAATCTCCATGAGTAGAATCAGTGATATATTTAAAAACGGCAAAGCCTTTATCCCGTTTGTCACGGCAGGTGACCCGAATCTGGATACAACAGAGCAGCTGGTGCTGGCGATGGCCGAGGCAGGCGCTGATCTCATTGAGCTCGGCATCCCGTTTTCCGATCCCGTAGCAGAAGGCGTCGTCATCCAGCGGGCGGACGAGCGCGCGCTCACTTCCGGCGCGACGACTGACAGGATTTTTGAAACAGTCAAAAACATACGGAATAAGACAAACGTGCCGCTGGCCTTTATGACGTACATCAACCCGATCTTCGTTTACGGCCCGGATCGATTTCTCAAAAGCTGCCATGAAACCGGAATTGACGCCATAATCGTCCCGGACCTGCCGTTCGAGGAAAAGGGCGAGATCAAGCCCTATTGCGATAAATACGACGTCGCGCTCATTTCGCTCATCGCGCCATCATCGAACGACCGCATCGCCGTCATCGCCAAGGAGGCCGAAGGGTTTGTCTATGTCGTGTCGTCTCTCGGCGTCACCGGCGTCCGGAATGAAATCGTTACCGACCTAGATGAAATGATTGCGCTTGTCAAATCAGTACAAAACATCCCCTGCGCCGTCGGCTTCGGCATCTCCACGCCGGAGCAGGCGCAAGAAATCGCGCAGTACGCCGATGGTGTCATCGTCGGCAGCGCAATTGTCAAAATCGTCGAACAGTACGGTGAAGCATCCGTCGAGCCTGTGCGGGAGTATGTGCGTCTGATGAAAACTGCGATTTCGGGTTAGTGATCGTAGGGGACGCCGAGGCGGATACTGCTGAAAAATCGGAGACCTGTCATTGCTATGAAATACCACCAGTTTGTCATTCTGAGCCTGCGATGAATCTCCAGATAAACTAATGCCAGCGCAACAACCTAATTTACCTAGAGATCCTTCACTGCGTTCAGGATGACAAACTGGGGTTTTCAGCAGTCTCGGACGGTATCCGAGTGCGCCATAATAAATACAAGGAGGCCTGAAAAATGGTTTTTGTCTTAAAGCCGAATGTAACCGATGAAAAAATTGCGGCGTTCATCAGGAAGATTGAAGATGCCGGATGTTCGAGCTTTTTAAGCACCGGCACGGAGCATACGGTCGTCTGCCTCATCGGCAATACGGCTAAAATCGACGTCGATCTTGTCGTCCAGACGAACGACATCGTTGAGTACGGGCGGCGTGTGACGGAGCCGTATAAGGCTGTTAACAGAGCTGTTCACCCGGGTGATACGCTTATTAAGGTCGGAGACGTGACGATTGGCGAGGGATTTTTTCAGGTCATCTCCGGTCCGTGCTCCGTTGAGAGCGAGGAGCAGATCATTGAGGTCGCAAAATCCGTCAAGGCGAGCGGGGCGACACTGCTGCGAGGCGGGGCGTTTAAGCCGCGCTCGTCGCCGTACTCATTTCAGGGGCTGCAGGAGGATGGATTGAAATTCCTGCTTGCGGCGAAAAAGGCAACGGGGCTGCCGATTGTCACCGAGGTTATGAACCAGACACAGCTGCCGCTTTTTGACGATGTTGACGTTATCCAGATCGGTACCCGCAATATGCAGAATTACGATCTCTTAAAGGAAGTCGGACGGTGCAAGAAGCCGATCGTCCTAAAAAGAGGCTTTTCCAGCACGATTGAGGAATTCCTCATGAGCGCCGAGTATATCGTCTCCGAGGGTAACCCGAACGTCATCCTCTGCGAGCGCGGTATCCGCACCTTTGAAACGATGACGCGCAACACCCTCGACCTCTCCGCCATTCCACTCCTCAAGCAGAAATCGCACCTGCCCGTCATCGTCGACCCGAGCCACGCCGCCGGCATCCGCAGCCTCGTCCCCGCGCTCTCCAGAGCCGCCGTCGCCGTCGGCGCGGACGGTCTCATGATCGAAACGCACAACGACCCCGCCAAAGCCCTCTGCGACGGCGCGCAGTCTTTAGACCTCAAACAATTTGAAGCGCTCTGCGCCGATATCCTCAGAAGAACCGTGTTTGAAGGGAAGCTGACGGGAGGTTAGCGTAGGGTAAGGGTTCTGCGCTGATATTAATGATATGAAAGGAATGTTATGAAGCAGAGGAAGAGAATACTAACGGG
Organism: uncultured Eubacteriales bacterium; assembly: GCA_942492735.1. Lineage (GTDB taxonomy): Bacteria > Bacillota > Clostridia > Oscillospirales > Oscillospiraceae > Sporobacter. The sequence continues at coordinate 65,517 of OW818648.1, read as the reverse complement.
CGACAGAACGACGGGAAAACTGCATTTGGGCCACTATGCTGGTAGCCTGCAAAACCGGGTCAGTCTGCAGGATGAGTATGAAACATTCATTCTTTTGGCGGATGTGCAGGCACTGACAACACATTTTCAAAACCCGCAGCTTATTAGGGACAGCATTTATGAGGTTGCCATTGACAACTTGTCGGTCGGACTGGATCCCGAAAAAGTCACGTTTGTGCAGCAATCTCTGGTACCCGCCATCGCCGAACTCACCGTGTTTTTTTCTATGCTCATTTCTGTCAATATGCTGCGCCATAATCCGACAATCAAAAGTGAAGCTCAGAATTATGGCTACGAGGACTTAACATACGGATTCCTCGGTTATCCTGTCAGTCAGACGGCAGATATTGTCTTCTGCGAAGCCGACCTCGTGCCAGTCGGCGACGATCAGCTACCGCATATGGAATTGACAAAGAAAATCGTCCGGCGTTTCAATGAGCTGTATCATGCCGATATGAAGGAACCAAAGGAATTGTTAAGTCATATCCCCAGACTCAAAGGACTCGACGGCAAACAAAAAATGAGCAAGAGTTCAGGAAATGCGATATTTCTATCCGATGACGCAGAGGAACTAACGAGGAAAATCAGCTCGGCTAAAACCGATACCGCGCGCATTCATAAGAACGATCCCGGTCATCCTGAGGTTTGTACGATATACTCCTATCAAATGGCGTTCAATGAAAACCAACATGAGGACATCTGCAAAAACTGCCACGACGGAACGATCGGCTGCCGCGATTGCAAGCAGATGTTAATCGGGCGTTTGAATTCTCTGCTATCACCTGTACGGGAAAAACGCCTGTATTATGAGCGTGATAAAAACACAATCAGAGAGATCATTATTGAAGGCAGCCGGAAAGCCGCCCGCATCGGCAATGAAACCGTGTTGAAGGTTAAAGAAGCGATGTCGCTGAATTTATAAGTAAGATAGGAGGAGTGTTGTGGTGTTTCGGAGAGCAGAGACAAAGGATTTAAAGCAGATATTGATACTTCAGCATCTGGCTTATCAGAGCGAGGCAGAACGGTATAACGATTATACAATCCAGCCCCTGACACAAACTCTTGAGGATGTTGAACAGGAGTTTCTGCATGGTATTTTATTAAAAGCTGTCGACGATGACGGAATCATCATTGGTTCAGTGCGGTGCGCCGCTGATGAAAAAACTTGCTACGTAGGGAAATTAATGGTTCACCCTGAATATCAGGGGAAAGGTATCGGTTCGGGTTTGCTGCTTGAGATTGAAAAAGCCTGTCCCCGTCCCAGCTATGAGCTGTTTGCAGGCAGCCGGAGCATTAAAAACATCAGGCTCTATGAAAAGATGGGATATGTGCGGTATAAGGAGACAGCGGGTTCTGCTGATTTTAAGTTTGTTTATTTGGAAAAGGTTGTATATTAGCTGAGGTATGGGTGATGTGATTGCCCGAGAGGATTGAAGCAGCATGCGGTTTTCCGCGCGCTACTTTTATATGGCTTTTGTGTCGGTGATATGGTAAAATACCGCATATCTGTATATTATTTGGCAACCGGGAGGACTCAATGCTTAAAATCGAACACGTGACTAAAAAATACGGAAAGACAATCGCGAATAATGATATCAGTTTTTCTGTCGGGAGCGGACAAATTGCTATTTTACTCGGGCCAAACGGCGCGGGTAAGTCCACCATCATTAAGAGCATTGCCGGGCTGCTCCGCTATTCGGGCAGCATCGAGATTGACGGGTATTCCAATAAAACGCTCGAGGCGAAACGCTGCCTCGGCTACATACCGGAAATGCCGGCGATATATGATCTTTTGACGGTCAGCGAGCATTTGGAGTTCATTCGACGGGCTTATAGGATGGAAGATGACGGCTTTGGACAGCAGCTATTGGAGCGGTTCGAGCTTTGGGACAAAAAAGACAAGCTGGGAAAGGAGCTCTCGAAGGGCATGCTGCAGAAGCTGTCGATCTGCTGCGCACTTGTGCACAAACCGAAGGTCATGATATTTGACGAGCCGATGGTAGGGCTCGATCCGCATGCCATCAAGGAACTGAAGCTGATGTTCCGCGAGATGAAGGCGCAGGGCGCGGCACTCCTCATCAGTACACACATGATTGACAGTGTTGAGGATTATTGGGACGTCACGCATATCATGGTGAACGGCAGCTTTGCCGCGACGAAGCGCAACACCCCGGATGATACCAATTCAGAGAGCTTAGAAGAGCTGTTCTTCCTCATCACCGAGGGGAAAGCGGCGAGCCCAGAGGTGCAGGCCTGATGAGGAGTCCGCTGACGTATTTGCTGCTTACCAAGCTGAAGAATCAGGTTAAAAGCTTTTTCAAAAGCCCGGGGAAAATAATCTATTTTGTAATCATCTTGGCCTTGATCGGCGTTACGCTGATCGGCGGCTCAAGCGGCGACCGGAATCCCGACCGCGAGGTCAGGGATTTAGGTGAGCTGTCGGCGATCATCACGGTGTTTTATTCCCTCATGTTCGTGCTGTTGGCCAATAAGGGCTTCTCAAACGGCGCCAGCATGTTTTCAATGGCGGATGTGAACATGATCTTTACCGGGCCGTTTCGGTCGCAGAAGGTCTTGTTTTACGGGCTTTTTCAGCAGCTCGGAACATCGCTGCTCTTGGGCGTGTTCCTCCTGTTCCAGTATTCGTGGCTGCACAGTTTTTACGATATCACGTACGGCGATTTGCTTGTTATATTGCTCGGTTATGCACTGACTGTTTTTTTCGCGCAGATTGCCGCTATGGTTATCTATTCCTTCACGAGCGCGGACGATAAAAGGAAAAACATTGTCAAGGTTATATATTACGCAGTGATCGGCGCATTCCTGCTGTATATCGCCTTGGCGTGCCTCAGTGATGGAGCGCATCTCCTTCAAAAAGCTGTTGAAGCGTTGAACAGCGCGGTGGTGAAGCTGTTCCCCGTGTCCGGATGGACCGGCAGAACCGCGTCGGGCCTGCTGATGGGGAATCCCGGTGAAGTCGTCTTCGGGCTGATGCTCTGCGCGGCGTTCTTTGTACTGCTCGTCTGCCTCATAACATACGGTAAGCAGGATTATTATGAGGATGTGCTGAAAAGCTCGGAGATCGCGCAATCCGCCATTACAGCCCGCAAGGAGGGTCGCGTCGGCGATACGTCGCCCAGAAATGTGAAGGTCGGAAAAACTGGAATCACAAAAGGCTTCGGAGCAAGTTCTATATACTATAAGCACAAGCTGGAGAACAGGCGCTCACGTGTGCTGATTCTTGAACCGATGAGTCTGACGTTTGCCGTCATAACGATTGTGATGGCGCTCGTTATGAAAAAGGCGGGAATATCGGCAGTCTTTATGACGGCTACAACGCTGCAGTTCTTTACGGTAGCGCTCGGCCGCTTCAATAAGGAGCTGCTCAAGCCGTATATTTACATGATTCCGGAACCGCCGCTCAAAAAAATGCTGTATGGTCTGGCAGAAGCACTGCCGTCGGCTGTGACAGAAGCAGTCGTTATCTTTGTACCCGCCGCGTTTATCTTGGGCATGAACCCCGTTGAGACGGTGTTATGCATCCTCGCTCGCATAACCTTTGCGTTTTTGTTTACCGCGGTAAATGTCGCTGTCACCCGTCTGTGGGGCGGCATGGCCTCAAAATCGCTCGTCATGCTGCTGTACTTTGCCCTTTTGGCTGTGATGGCTGCTCCCGGTATTGTGCTTGCGATTGTCATGACAAGTATCAACCCGTTTTTTGGTGAAAATGTGACGGTGTTCCTAGGTCTTATTGTTGGCAATATCCCCATTTCGCTGCTCACGCTGTTCCTGTGCAGAAATATGCTCCAGTATGCGGAGCTTAATCAGCGCTGAAAAAATACAGCATTGATAAATCTCCATTTTGCGATTATTATAACAGCATATCAAATACTGAAGGCAAGGCTAATGCCCAAAGGCTGATGCCATGCGGCGCGTGTGGAATGGAGATAACGATGTATATACCACGTTTAAATCTGAGAGAGACTGAAAAAGCGATAAAACTGGTCAAGGACAGCTTTGAAAGGATACTTGCGGAAGCGCTCAATCTGGAAAGGGTATCGGCGCCTTTATTTGTAACCGATCAAAGCGGCTTGAATGACGACCTGAACGGCGTCGAACGGCCCGTCGGCTTTGATCTTTTAGACGGCGGCGAAAATGTTTCTGTTGTCCAGTCGCTTGCGAAGTGGAAGAGGATGGCGCTCAAAAGATACGGCTTTGAGCCGGGCGACGGGTTATACACGGATATGAATGCCATACGGCGCGACGAGGTCATGGACAGCCTCCATTCCGTCTACGTTGACCAATGGGACTGGGAAAAGGTGATAACAAGGCAGGACAGGACGATCGAGACGCTGATGGAAGTTGTCCGGAAAATAGTCAAATCAATCGCCCGTACGAAACAGCTTGTCAGTCATGAATACAAGGAACTCGAGCTTAAAATATCCGAGGAGGTATTCTTCATAACGACAGAAGAGCTGCTCCAAAAATATCCAGGCCTTTCTCCGAAGGACCGCGAAAACAGGATAACCAAAGAACATCAAACAGTTTTCATCATGAAAATCGGCGGCAAGCTGTCTGACGGGGAAAAGCATGACGGCAGAGCACCGGATTATGACGACTGGCAGCTGAACGGCGATATATTATTCTGGTATGAACCGCTCGGGCTTGCTTTGGAAATTTCGTCGATGGGCATCAGAGTGGATAGCGCATCATTGAATTATCAGTTGAAGGAAGCATGCTGCGAAAGCCGCAAAAACCTGCCGTATCACAAGGCTCTTTTAGACGGCGCGCTTCCCCTGACGATCGGCGGCGGTATCGGACAATCCAGGCTGTGCCTCCTGCTGCTTGAAAAGATCCATGTTGGAGAGGTTCAGGCCTCGGTCTGGAACGAAAGGGTCCAAGCAGAATGCCAAGAGCAGGGCATTGAGCTGCTGTAATAGCAATAAAAGAGCAAGGGCGCGCCGTACGGCGCGCCCTTATCGTTATGAATTCTTGGTCACATAGTCAATATCCGGTACAGGATTACGGCAATTTCAGCCCGGCTGATCGTGGATAACGGATTGAGCTTGCCATTGGTGCCGACGATTAAGCCGGTTCTGACGAGTGCGGCAACAGATTCAATGGCATAACCCGAGACAGTGGATGCATCCGGAAATCCGGACAAGTCGCTTGCCGCGCCTTCGAGCGGCATACCGACAGCGTCGAGCGCCCGTATGATGATGACCATGGCATCCTGCCGTGTAATTCCGGATTGTGGATAAAACATGCCGCCGTCGCCGCCGTAAACGATACCGAGGGCTTGCGCGGCAGAAACCGCGTCGTAATAATCGCTCCCCTCGGGAACATCAGGGAAATTATCTGAACCACCGCCGGTAATGTTAAACGCATTGACCATCATCACAACGAAATCGGCGCGGGTCATGTTGACACCCGGGTAGTAATGACCGCTGTCGTCATCGGCGATAATGCCGTTGCGGTACAGATACGATACGGCTTCCTTTGCCCATTCATGCGCATCCATGTCCTCGAATGGAACGGTTGTGCCGACATTGATGATGATCTTACCGTAATAAGCCGAGCCGCTTGAGGGATATGCCGTGTATTGAATCGTCACGGTGCCTGTAAAGCCGGAGAAAGGAACAAAGGAGATGTTGCTCAGCTGCGGGTAATACGACCTGTAATAATTTGTCGCTGCGGCCACTTTTGAGGTATAGGATGTTGCGGAGATGTAGCCGAGATAGAGTATGCCGGCAGCAGATGACGGGAGCGTGAATGTCACATGGTCCAGCGGGGAGCCTGTTTTTGTCAAAAAGGCCGTATTGAAATCCTCGGCATTAAACAGAGCGGGTTTATTCCGGCTGGTGCCGTAGGTGATCGTGCCGACATCGTTGCTCTTGACCGTCACGAGTATCGTTCCCGGAAATGCATTGCCGATCGTGTCAAAGGCTATGTAGTTAATGGCCAGTACACCTGAAAAATCCCGATTTGGGACAAGTGTGACGTAGGATGTGAGAGACACGGGATAATTTGAAGTCGGTAAAATACGTTCGTTATAGCTCGCCTGCGAATTGTAGTTGTAGTAGAGCAATCCGTAGGATTCATACGGCAGAGAGAATCGGACATAAGACAACGGATATGTTGATTTGCCTGAAAACGCGGTAATGAAATCCGAGGATTTGAAGGTCACCGGCGATGTCGAGTTGGTTTCATAAATGATGGAGCCGTTTTTGGCACTGCGTACGGTGATTTTTATTTTGCCTGTAAAGCTTGCTCCGTTTGAGGTGTATCCCGTATATGTGACGTAAAACGTGCCGGAATATGTTTCCTGCGGCACAAAGGCGACATTCGATATGTAAGGTGCCGCGGATATATAGTACTTTTTGTCGTTTGAGACGACCGAGTCGAATTTGGTGGGCGAGGTATAGTTATAGTAGAGCTTTCCGTAAGAAGACGACGGAATATCAAATGTGACATAGGAGAGCGACTTGCCGTCGCTGTTCATATAGAAGGCGTTGGCGAAATCACCCCATATCATCGGCTGCGCTTTTCCGGACTCGGTACTGTAGGATATAACACTCGAGCCCTCGTATATGGTGAATTTGAGCTTGCCCTCATAGGATGCGCCGGTCGTCGTGAAGGCTTTATAGGGAATAACGATCGTGCCGACGAAATCCTTTGGCGGTATATAAGTTATATCTGAAATGTCAGGGATTTTCCCGTCGAAGTACTTTGTCGCAGCTGCAATTTTTGTGCCGACTTGGGTGTTGACATCATATTGAAAATACAGGCTCCCGTTCGTCACGACAGGGGGCGTAAAGGTCACATATGACAAAACCGAACCGGTGACACCGATAAATTCTTTAGAAAAGTCAGCCCCCGACAATGTTGCTATGCCATTTTCTTTGACCGGATATGATACGATACCGGCCGGGCTGTCCACGACGAAGATGACCAGCTTGCCGTCGTAATGCGTGTTGCTGTCAACGTAACCCGTGAAGCTTATACTGACGGTACCGGTGAAGTTGTGATACGGGACAAAGGATACGAGTGATATGTATGGAGAAGCTAAAACGTTATACTTGTGAACGATATAGTCATAATAGTGCGATGACTGCACAAGCGATTCATATTCGCCTGAGAGGGCGACGTCATAATAGAGCGTTCCAAGGCTTGTGGATGGGAGTGTTGGAAAAGATATATAGGAGAGAGATTTACCCGTGGCGTTGAAAAATGCCGTCTGAAAATCCTTGGCATCCAGATGCAGGGCTGAATTTTTATCCGCGATATAGCTCAACGTACCCCCAATATTGAAGCTTACTGTTACGTTGATTGTTCCAGTGATGAATTTGCCGTTTTCCATATATGCGGTATATGTTAATTCAAAAATCCCGGTATAATCCTTACCGGGGACTAGTGTGATGTTTGAAAGATTCGGTGTTTTACCTGGGTAGTATTTTACGGCAGCTGACACCGCGGTGCCTGTTTTTGTCGTAACGTTATAATTCAAAAAAAGTGAGCCCAGCGTTTTATCGGGAAGTGTGAAGGTCACATAAGACAGCGGAGAGCCGGCAGCAACCGGAAAAGCTGATATAAAAGCGGTCGACGAAAACGTCACTGGGATATTCATATCAGTCGTGTATTCGACGAGCCCGGTGGTCATGAACGGTACGGTATAGCTGACCGGTTCCCCCCATGTGGCGGCAAGCGCCTTCACATCGGCGGTTGCCGTCCACATGAAGGAAACCTGATTTTTTGGGCATGTGCTTTTTGTTGTCAGACGAAGATAACTGATATAAGAGGCCGGAATGACGGCGTTCAAGGGAACGGCGGCATTGGCTGCGATTGCGGGATAGCCGTAGGTGTCGTTTTTAGGTAAAGCGGTGGAGAGAATCAGCGTACCGTCGGCAGACACAGGAAGAGTCGTTATCTTGATAAACGTGAGTGTGGCCGTTTCGTCAGGCTCATATCGAAAATCCGCCAAGGCGATTGACGCCGTACTGCCTTTGATGATCCTAGTTTTGGACGTATGCGGTGTGAGCAGCAGGATGGGCGATTTCACGAGGATTATTCCGGTGCCCGCGGCTGAAGTGCCAGCCATCGTCGTGACGCTCCAGCTAAACGTTGCGGTGCCCGGCGCGGTTGCTAAAAATGATAAGCTGCCGATCTCACTGTCGTCAACCTGTGTGGTTGCGGTCATTTTCGTTGTCCCGAGATACCAGGTACCGAATGATGTGTTTGTCGGTGTGATCTCCAGTGACTCAAGCGGTACCCCGAAGAGCTCAGCACTGTCTGTGAAGCTGCTTAGTTCAAAATACCCTGTCGCGCCCTTACTGATTTCACCGATAAACGGCGTAACGATTTTCGGAGCGGGGTGCGCCGTGATATTTATGACGACATTACCAATCGGCGGCGAGGTAAGACTGGTATAAGCCTTCACATCATATGAAACAAGAGAAACCGCATCGATATCACTCGTCACAAAGTTGAGATGTCCAATATTGGTTTCATCTAAAAGGGAGAGACTGATCTTTATGCCTTCCGTACTGCTCGTGTCGAATGTGTAATTGTCAGTTTTCAATTTCAGCGTGCCAAACGACGTATTGCTGCCTCTGATTGAGATATACCGAATTGCATCACCGTCGTGGGGCTCGTAAAATTGTTCGAAGTCATGTGGTGTGAAACTCAGGCTTCCAAGAGCCTTAACATCCTTTAGGAGCGTACCTGAAAAGGTTGGGACGATTTCGGCGGCGTGGACAACCGTGACGTAATAAATTGTCTCCCATTTTGCCGCGCCGACTTCTTCGTCAATCATATTAAACGTTACGGTTAGTTCGACAGGGCTGCTGAGATCATCAATTATAGCGAGAGTATCGGCTGAGGCCACAACATTCTTATAAAGAGTTTTATCATATGTAATATTCAGACCGGCGGAGAGGTTCAAATTGGGGTCGGCATAACGGAAGGGGATGTGGAGCGGGATATCGCGTGAATCACCGATGACGCTCGAGCCGTCGGTACTCGGAAACGTATCGGTATCAGTGTGCCCCAACGTCTGCAGAACCGATGAACCGTTGTAGTCCGGCGGCGGCAATGCTGCTGCCGGCAAAGCGGCCAAAGGCAGGAGGCCGACTAAAAATACGGCGGAGAGTAATAATGATGTTATTATTTTAAACGGTTTCACGTATATTCCTCCGTTCCTTTTATAGAACAGTATCAAATTATGGCTTAAATGAAATCAGCCTATGCAATTCATATCGGCATTATTGAACGAAACTTTAAGAATAGCTGCGGTCAGACGCAGGTAAATAGTCCCTGTTCAATCGCGCATGCTCTTCGCGATTTTCTCGATGGTGTTCATGCTGCGAGACGTGAGTTTATTCTTATATTTTTTATCGCCGAGCGCTTTTGTGCCAAATGCACTCTCAAGTGTTGCACCGATAGGAACGATCCAAAAAGCGCCGTCCTCGATTGGTATCAACGCTTCGTTTTGCTGATGCGCGAGGGAGGAAAACACACCGCAGAGCTCGGAAATGCTATTTTTATCATCACATATCAAATAATAAAGATGGCAGTTCGGAGGTTTGCGCAAAAGACCGGCCGCGGACATAACGGCGCTGAGCTGCTCCGCTGAACGGATAAAAACATGCGCGTCATACGAAAAGGTGTTACTGAGGGTTTTCTCGATTCCCTGCTTTAAAACAGCATCATCTTCGCTTTGTGTTGAAATGATAACATTGCCTGTAGCCAGAATTGTTTTGGCATCCGGATAGGCCATGTCGACAAATGCCTTTTTCAGGTGTTCCATTTTCATCTTGACGCCATTCGCGTTGACGCCGCGCAGAAAAACGCAATATTTTTCTATCATGACCAATTCTCCGTTCAAAATCAGACTAATTGTAACATAATCAGATAAAAATAGCCATTCTATGGATACGGGATTGAATAAATCTTTCTGTACTGTTATAGTACATATTGACTAGAATTGACGGGAGTAACTCGTCAGTAATATGAGGGATAATCGAAAATATAGTGGGAGGATTGTTTTTCTAAATGGAAATATTCACAGCAAGTACGTTGTTCCAGGCAACCATTTTTCTGTTTATTTTCGCTGCTATGATATCTCTTGTTTTAGTAAAGCGGCAAAAAATAGGCAATATCGTTTCAAATATCATTTGCATTGCGGCGTCTGTGTGCGGTGTGAGTGCTTCTCTTATGCATATCTTTTCGGGCCAGGAAAAAATCGTAATGGACGTATTCAAATCCGCTATACCGTTCATTTCGATTGACATAACCGTTGATAAGCTTTCGGCTTTTTTTGTACTGACGTTGTCGGTGCTTGTGTTATGCGTTTCGATTTATTCGATTGGATATATCAGTCACTATGTTGGAAAAAGGAACGTTGGGCTGTTCAATTTCCTATACGCCACCTTCATATTGTCAATGATGTTCGTTTTCATTTCCTCCAATATTGTATTCTTCTATATTGCGTGGGAAGCAATGGCGCTCATCTCATACTTCCTGGTGATCTTCGAGTCGGAACAGAAGGAAAACACAAAAGCCGGCATGCTCTATATCGTCATGACGCATATCGCCACGGCATTTTTGCTTATCGGGTTTATGATCATTTACAGTTATACAAAATCCTTTGATATGTTTGCAAGCTCAGCGGCGATACCCGAAGGCGCGAAAAACATTGTATTTATCATGTTTCTTATCGGCTTCGGAACGAAGGCTGGTTTAATCCCGTTTCACATCTGGCTGCCTCGGGCGTATCCGGCAGCGCCGAGCAATGTGTCGGCACTCATGTCTGGAATCATGGCAAAGACGGCGATATACGGTGTTTTAAGGTTTATATTTTTCTATCTGGGCGTGGAAAGCGCATGGTGGGGAGTAGCAATTCTTGCGCTCGGAATACCCACGGCTGTTCTCGGCGTCGCTTACGCATTTATAGAAAAAAACATAAAAAAGCTCCTTGCTTATAGTAGTATAGAGAATATTGGAATTATGTTCATCGGCATTGGCATCGGTTTTATCGCCTATGCGCAAAACAATCTCGTTGTCAGCGCGCTTGCGATAACCGCCTGTCTTTTTCATTCTTTTAACCACACCCTGTTTAAGGGCAGCATGTTTTTAAGCGCCGGTTCGATACAGTATGCGACCCATACGAAAAACATGGAGGAGTTGGGCGGGCTTATGAAAAAAATGCCCGTGACCGCTTTGTTTGTCTTATGCGGCGCGCTCTCAATGTCCGCAATAGTACCGTTCAACGGTTTTATCGGCGAGTGGCTGACATACCAATCGCTGTTTGCGAATATTGTTCCCGGGCAGACAGCGATAAATATCCTCTCCATCATTTCAGCAGCCGCGCTTGCTATGGCCGGAGCGCTGGCTGCGGCGAGCGTCGTGAAGCTGTTCGGCATTTCGTTTTTGGGTAATCCCCGGGGTACGCACGCGTCAGAGGCAAAAGAAGTTCCCAACGTCATGAATGCCGGCATCGGCGTTCTGATATCACTCTGTCTTCTGATCGGACTGTTTCCCATGACCATCCTGAAGCTTATTGACAACGTTGTGACGGGCTTGTCCGGCACGTCATTTATCGGAGAGCTTCAGGGCGGCATCATGATTGCATATTATCCCTTGAAAATCTCCGAAAACAGCATTTCTGTCCTTGCCCTTGTGATAACGCTTGCGGTCCTGATCATGCTGACCCTCGTTCTCATCAGGATTATCGGCGGCAAGTATATCCAGAGGAAATACGGAACCTGGGACTGTGGTTTCGAAGCACTCAATTCGAGAATGCAGTACTCGGCAACTGGGTTTTCAAAACCAATCAAAATAGTCTTCAGATTCCTCTTCAGACCACTCCGGAAGGTGCATGTCACTGGCTCGAATTCCTATCATCCGGAGTCCATAACGTATGAAGTGTCCTCTGAACACATTTTTGAAAAATATTTTTATATGCCGATTTATGAGAAATTTACCAAGTTCTCTAAAAAGCTGAAGTTCACTGTCCAGACAGGGAGCATTCACAATTATCTGCTCTATATATTCATCGCATTAATCATCGTTATCGCCTACAGCATATTCGCTTAAAGGAGGCTGCAAATGAGAGGTTTAAGCTATGTATTCATTCAACTAATAGTTATCCTGCTTCTTGCGCCTCTGGTAAAGGGTATCATCGGCAAGATAAAAGCGCTGAGTCAAAAGAGAAAAGGCGCTCCGGTTTTACAGATGTATTTCGATATGATCAAGCTGCTCAAAAAAAGCACGGTTGTTTCGGAAACGTCATCCTGGATATTCAAGGTGACGCCGTATATCTTTTTTGCGACTGCTGTGGCTGCTTCGCTTCTCGTTCCGTTGTCAACAACCGTTATACCGGGCATTATACCCGGAGATGCGATCATGCTTATCTCCATACTCGCGCTCGGCAGATTTTTCATGATGGCCGCGGCTTTAGATACCGGCAGCACCTTCGGCGGAATGGGCAGCAGCAGAGAGGCAATGATTTCGGCCCTTGTAGAGCCCACGATCCTCGTTTCGTTTATCACAATGGGACTGGCCAGCAAATCGACATCGCTGCCTCAGATTATGGAGGCGATGGCAAGCGGCAGATTCCCTCTCATTAGTCCCGTATATATACTGGTTTTCCTCGCCATGCTGATCATTATCATCGCAGAAACGTCGAGAATCCCGGTAGATGACCCATCCACGCATCTGGAGCTGACAATGGTCCATGAAGCGATGCTTCTTGAATATTCGGGAAGGCACCTGGCCCTGATGGAATATGGCGCCGCCGTGAAGCAGCTTGTATTCATCACGCTGCTGGTCAACGTCCTCATCCCCACAGACCAGCTGATCATGATTACCGGAGCCGGCGCTGCTGCGCTGTCCCTGGCTGTCTATTTTGTCAAGGTCATTGTGATATCTGCGGTTGTTGGATTGATAGAAGTCAGCACCGTCAAATTCAGACTGTTCAGTATCCCCAATCTGGCGGCGCTGGCTTTTATACTGGCGTTTCTCGGTTTTCTGCAATTCTTCATTTTAGGAGGAAGTCATGTCTGAGTTGTTTGATACATTGTCGACATTTATTCTTTTGTCCTGTTTTATCCTTATGGCGACGAAAAGGACAAAATCCTATATCATCGCCTTCAGAATCCAGTCTGTGCTGATTGCCGTTGCAGCGGGGTTCATGGGCGTAGAAAGCCTGATGAAGGATGGCCATGTTGATTTGCTGATTGCTAGCCTGATCATCATTATCTTAAAGGTTGTCTATATCCCGCGCCTGTTGAATAAAACGGACGCCAAGGTCGAATACAAGGTCGAAAAGGACTTTATCTCGAACATACCGATACTTGTTGTCATCAGCTGCGTTTTGGTGGTGTTTACGTACTTTGCCGTATCCCGCGTCACCGGACCGGGTGACGGAAAACTCAACATACTGCTTGTGAACTCGGTGTCGATTATTCTCATTGGACTTTTCTTTATGATTAGCAGGAAGCGGGCGATCAGTCAAATAATTGGATACCTCGTCATAGAAAACGGCCTTTTTATCACAGCGATGTTCGCGACAGACGGTATGCCCTTCATCGTTGACCTGGGTATAACAATCGATTTGATAACGGCGGTTTTGGTCATGGGCATCATGGTCTTCAGAATCAACGAGAAATTCGAATCTGTAAACCTTGAAAAACTTAGGAATCTGAAAGGGTAAGACGATGGGATATTTTATGCTGGGCCTGCCGGTGATCGCTGTTTTGCTTTTTCTTGTTATCAAGTCAATCAAAATTCAGCACATCATCAGCGTGACGGTCTCTGTTCTCTTAATTGCGGTCGCCGCCTACTTAACGCGGGAGGTGATGCTTTACAAAACGGTCCAGTACACCATCCTCGGCGGCTTGTTTTATATAGACTCGCTGAGTATTATCGTTCTGGATATCGTCCTCGTTATCGGACTGATGGCAAGTATTTATTCCGTCGGATACATGAACGAGGAGATCAGGCACGGAAAGATTGAGGCCGGGCGGCTGAGAATCTACTATATACTCATGTACTCGTTCATATTTACTATGGTACTGGCGCTGTCTGTTAAAAATATGGGCATCATGTGGGTCGCCGTTGAAGCGACGACGCTATCATCGGCATTCCTTGTCGGTTTTTACAATGACAGATATGCCATAGAGGCGGCATGGAAATACGTCATAATCTGTTCGGTGGGGATAGCGATCGCCCTGCTCGGCATCACGCTTCTTCATCTTTCGTCGATGGACATTTTGAGCAGCAATCAGTTCCTCGACTGGACGGCATTGTATGAAAACGCCGCAACGTTAAAAAGTCCGATGATCAAGTTTGCTTTCATCTTTATCTTGGTGGGTTTCGGAACGAAAGCAGGCCTTGCCCCGATGCACACCTGGCTGCCTGATGCGCATAGCCAGGCACCGTCTCCGATCAGCGCGCTGTTGTCGGGCGTGCTCTTAAACAGCGCCATGTACGGCATTATCCGAGCTGTCTCCATTGTCAACCGCAATCTGACAAGCAGTGTCTATACGGGAAGGCTGTTGATCGCTGTTGGCATTCTATCGATTTTGACTGCGGCAATATTCATCATGACGCAGAAGGATTATAAACGGCTGCTTGCCTATTCGAGCATCGAGCACATGGGTATTATCTCGGTTGCTGTCGGCATTTTTACGCCGCTTTCCGTTTTTGGCGCGCTGTTTCATATGATCAACCACTCGCTGACAAAATCCATGCTGTTCCTGACTTCCGGCAATATTCTGCAGAAATATGATACTAAAATGATTTTGAAAATATCAGGCCTGCTCAAGGTTCTTCCGGTTTCGGGTTTGGCGTTTTTACTCGGCCTTTTCGCAATAACGGGGACGCCGCCCTTCAGTGTTTTTTCGAGCGAAATATCGATCATTACGGCGTTGTTCGATTCGGATAATCTCTTTGTCGGCATCGTCTTTGTGCTGCTTATGGCAGTCGTTTTTGCCAGTTTTGCCGTCGCGCTGTTCAATATTTTCTATAAGAAGGACGGTGCCCAAACGCCGGAGGCGGGAGAGAAGAATATTCCCGGAACTGTCTGTATCGCGGTGCTGCTGATTGCTATCGCCGCAACCGGTTTGTTCATGCCTGAAGGCATCAGGAACCTACTCAATAATGCGCAGAGCATCGTAACAGGAGGCTGAGAAAATGACCTGCATGGATTTAAAAAGCAAGCTTCAGGAAGCTTTTGCTGAAGATATTTTAGGAACTGTTGTGAAAAATTATAATGAGCTCTATGTCGCAGTCAGCCCGGAAAAGGCTTATGATGTTTGCGTTTACAGCAATTCGGAGCTGTGTTATCCGCTCGTTTCAATGATAGCAAACGATGAGCAATGCCTTTGCGGTAAATACGCGCTCTATTATGTTTTTGCGGACAGAGAGCACGCGCTGCTGCTTATTATAAAAACAGTCGTTGATCCGGGCAAAATGGAAATCCGCTCCATCACGGAAAAGATCCCAGTGGCGTCGCTTTACGAGCGGGAAATACATGATTTGTTTGGGATTGTGCCGATTGATCATCCGAACGCCAAAAGACTTGTGTTTCATGGTAATTGGCCGGAAGGTGAATATCCGCTGCGCAAAGAATATGACGTGAAACGCAGGCCGGCGCTTGCAAAAAACGCAATGGAGTTTCAGACCATAAATGGCGAAGGGGTGTATGAAATCCCTGTGGGACCTGTTCACGCAGGGATCATTGAACCGGGGCATTTCAGATTCAGCGTCGCCGGAGAGCCGATTGTCAACCTCGAAGCGCAGCTCTATTTCGTCCATAAAGGGATTGAAAAAATGTGCGAGGGTATGAGCATCGAGCGGGGTCTGTACGTATCCGAACGGATATCGGGCGATGAAACTTTCACAAATGCGCAGGCCTATTGTCAAGCAATCGAAAAGATTGCCGGCGTAAAGGTTCCGGCGAGAGCTGAATATACGAGAGTCGTTTTTGCCGAGCTTGAGAGGCTCACAGCCCACCTGGGAGACCTTGCGGGTGTCTGTATCGACATCGCCTACGGATTTGCCGCGTTCCAGTTCAGAATGATGAGGGGTTGGGCATATGCGCTTGCCGATGAGCTCTGCGGTATGCGGTTTTTGAGGAGTGTCTGCGCGCTTGGCGGTGTCCGCAAAGATTTTATTGACGGCAAGGAAACAACGATTATCGAGTCGCTGAAAAGAATCGACAAAGAGCTTAGGGATACCGTCTTGATCATCAAATCCAACAGCCTGTATATCGATAGAGTGGAAACCACGGGTACGCTCAGGGCTGACATCGCTGCCGATCTGAACGTCGTCGGCCCGGGTGGGCGCGCTTCCGGCATGTACTTTGATGTCAGAAAATCGTTCCCCTATGATGCGTATAAGCACCTGGATTTCAGCATGCCGGAGCATTATAACGGGGATGTCAACTGCCGGGTCAATACGAAGCTTGAAGAATGCTTTGAAGCGATGAAGCTCATGATAAAAGCGGTGGAAGCGATGCCGGACGGTGAAATTCTGGAGCCGGTCACTTCCGTAGAGCCCTACCGCTGTGCGTTTGGAATGACGGAAGCGCCGAGGGGTGAAAATATTCATTGGATTATGACCGGTGAAAACAACACAATTTACCGGTACAAAATCAGAACACCTTCCTTCTGCAACTGGCCGGCCGTGTGCCATGCGGTCAAGGGCAATACCGTTCCTGATTTCCCGCTGATAAACAAAAGCTTTAATTTGTCCTATGCCGGAAATGATCTGTAATATCGATGATGAAGGATGAGAATGATGTTTAAGTCAGCCAGTAAGATAATCAAGTATCCAAGACTTACGCAGGATTACCCGAATAAGCCTGTGAATTCAAGCCTGTTCATCGGCAAGCCGGAAATTGACAGCCATAAGTGTACGATGTGCGGCGAATGTGTGTCGCGCTGCCCGTCTCGAGCGATTGCCATGAATAAAGACGCAAACGATATCGGGATCAATCTTGATGAATGCGTCTTCTGCGCGCTATGTGAGGATGTCTGCCCGGTTGGCGCAGTGACGATGACAAATCAGATAGAGCTTGCCCAGAAGGAAAGAACCGCCCTGCGAAAGAGCGCGCTTGTTGTTGAAGATCAGAGCATAACAGACACAGCCTATGACGTGATTTGCAGCGCGCTTCACACAAAAATAAATAAGATGTTCGGGCGCAGCCTCAAGATAAGAGAGGTAGATGCAGGCTCCTGCAACGGCTGTGATTATGAAATCAACGCGTTGAATAATCCGTTTAACGATATTGAACGGTTGGGGATAAGCTTTGTTGCCTCTCCGAGGCATGCCGATATGCTGCTTGTGACAGGCACGGCGACACGGAACATGCAACTGGCGTTGGCTAAAACCTATAACGCGACGCCGGACCCGAAGCTCGTCGTCGCTGTTGGCGCCTGCGCGTGCAGCGGCGGTATTTTCAGAGATACCTATGCCACGAAAAATGGCATAGACAGCATTGTGCCCGTAGATGTCTATGTGCCTGGCTGCCCACCGAGGCCACAGGCCATCATTTATGGCTTATTAAAGGCTTTAGACAGGATAAAATAATAACCATATGATCATAAAAAGCCGGTGAGGTTTGATACCCCACCGGCTGATTTTTTATAGGTGCTTATGATTATTGGCTGTCTGCACCGTCAAAGCGTTCTGAAATCAAATTTGCCAGCGCACAAAGCCCTGCTTCGAAATTGACGCCAAAGCGGATGTCGGTGCCGGCTTCTTTCGTGCGGATGATGCTCTTTACAGTGAAGTCAACGGCTATTCGAGCCGATTTGTTCAGATCGTGACCAGTGAGAAGACAGGCGACGAGCACCGATGCGAACACATCGCCTGTCCCGTGATAAAAGCCTTCGATGCGCTGTGAAAAAGAATAGTCGATTTTATCCGATGCGGTGTCGAGACTTGCGGCCCCAAGATGGGTATTATCGAAGGAGACGCCGGTCAGAACCACCTGCTTCGGTCCGAGCGCGGCGAGCTCATACAACAAGTCTTCAATATACGTGACGTCATACGGCCCGGCTTCATAAGGCTTTCCAAGGAGGAGGCAGGCCTCTGTGATGTTCGGAACAATGACGTCTGCTTGCCCGCACAGCTTTCTCATACCCTGTGGAAAGCTATCGTTAAAAACAGCGTACAGCTTTCCGTTGTCGGCCATCACAGGGTCAACGACGATGATGTTGTCCTCAGTTTTGAGCCGCTGGAATATTTCCGATACAATGTCAATCTGCTCGAACGAGCCGAGAAAACCGGTGTATACGGCATCAAAGGTGAGGCCGAGGGTCTGCCAGTGGGAGAACGTCGGCAGAATGTCGCTCGTCAGGTCACGATACGTGTAGCCTGAAAAGCCGCCCGTATGCGTCGACAAAACAGCTGTCGGGATGACGCTTGTTTCAATTCCAACACTTGATATGATCGGCAGTGCCACGGTCAGGGAGCATTTACCGAAGCAGGATATATCGTGGATCGCCGCAACTCTCTTTTGTTTGGGCATGTTTAACACTCCAATATTCTAGTCTGGCTAAGCCGACACTGTGTGATTACTGTCAACATCTATAGTATACGTTTTAATACTTAAAATCAAGTTATGCGATGCTGATTTTGGTTTTTGGGTGTTCATTCAGCAATAGTAAAAGGGCTTATGATCCCATAAGCCCTTTCAAGAATGTGCTTATAAAATTTTGGCCGTCAAAACGCCTGTTCAAGGTCTTCGAGGATATCGCTGATATGCTCGGTGCCAATTGAGAGGCGAATTGTGTTGGGCTTGATGCCGGAGTCGAGCAGCTCCTGCGCGCTCATCTGCGAATGCGTCGTGCTGGCCGGATGAATCACGAGCGATTTTGAATCCGCGACGTTCGCCAGCTGAGAGAAGAGCTCTAGCTTGTCGATGAATGATCTGGCTTCGAGCGCGCTGCCCTTGATTTCAAATGTAAAAATCGAGCCGCCGCCTTCCGGGAAATACTTGTTATACAAATTGTGAAACGGACTGTCGGGCAGCGAAGGATGATTGACGGCTTCGACTTTCGGATGCTTTTTTAGAAAATCGACAGCTTTGAGTGTATTCTCAATATGGCGCTCGACGCGGAGCGATAATGTCTCCAGACCCTGTAAAAACAAAAACGAGTTGAAGGGACTCAGCGCGGCGCCAGTATCGCGTAAAAGCGTTACCCTAGCCTTGATGATGTAGGCGGCTGCGCCGGCGACCTCGGTAAAGCGTGCGCCGTGATAACTTGGGTTCGGCTCTGTGAGAACGGGAAAGCGGCCGGAAGCGGTCCAGTCAAAATTTCCGCTGTCGACGATGACGCCGCCGATGGACGTGCCGTGACCACCAATGAATTTTGTCGCCGAGTGTACGACGATATCGGCACCGTACTCAAACGGACGCAGCAGGTAAGGCGTTGCGAACGTGTTATCGACGATGAGAGGGATACCGTATTTATGCGCTGTTTTCGCGAGGTCCTCGATATCAATTATGCTCGAATTGGGATTGCCGAGCGATTCGATAAAGAACGCTTTTGTATTCGGCTGAACTGCATGATCAAAGCTGCCGGGTGCGTCGGGATTGACAAAGGTCACATCAATGCCGAAATCCTTAAATGTGTGGGCAAACAGATTGTAAGTACCGCCGTACAACGTATTGGCCGAGACAATATGATCCCCGCTGCGGGCGATATTTTGAATGGCATAAGCCACGGCAGCGGACCCACTCGCGAGCGCTAATGCGCCGATGCCGCCCTCAAGCGCAGCAATCCTTTTTTCAAAAACGTCAGTCGTCGGGTTCATGATGCGCGTATAGATATTACCGCCCTCGGTGAGTGCAAACCGTCCTGCGGCCTGTGCTGTGTTTTCAAAAACATACGACGTCGTCTGATAGATTGGGACGGCCCGTGCACCTGTCGCTGGATCCGGAGCTTCCTGTCCTGCATGCAGCTGCAGCGTTTCAAATCGGCGTTTTTTATTATCTGCCATATCGTTACCTCATTTCAATTTTTAATTGCATATAATTCATATATAAATAATATGAATTGAATATAACCGTTTCGGGCGCAATTGTCAATAGGGAGATGTGAAATATTATTTTCTTTTAACCCTGGGCTTCCCCTCGAGGGGAAGGCTTTTTATGTGTGATACTTAAATTTGTTAAGTTGTCTCTCCTGCTTACTTCACAACAGCCACGGCCTCGATCTCTATGAGGACATCCTTCGGAAGGCGGGCTACCTCGACGGTTGATCTGGCGGGAAATGGCGCGCTGAAAAATCCGGCGTAGACCTCGTTGAAACTGGCAAAATCATTCATGTCTTTAATAAAAACCGTCGTCTTGACAATGTCAGATAAGCCGGAACCGGCGGCGTACAGAACGGCCTGAAGATTAACCAGTACTTGCGTTGTCTGAACGATGATGTCGCCTGTTACAAGAACGCCGTTTTTGTCAAGAGGGATCTGACCGGAGGTATAGATGAATCTGCCGGTCTTAATTGCCTGGGCGTATGGACCGATGGCAGCCGGTGCCTGGTCTGTCTTAATTTCAATAATATCCATCAATTTCACCTTTGCCTTATCATAAAAAATTCACTGTTCATTTTACCATACCTATGATATCATTTTATGTCAATAGAGAGAAATAATCTGTCCGGGGTGTGAGATGGGTATAAATCAGGTGCGCATCATTGATGAATTTACAAAGCTTGTTTGTATCGACAGCCCGTCCTACTCTGAGAGGCAGATGGGGGATTACGTTAAAAGCAGGCTGCAATTACTTGGCATGATGGTCATTGAAGATGATGCAGGCGAGAAAATCGGCGGTAATTGCGGTAATGTTTATGGTTTTATGAACGGGGATGTTGACAGAAAGCCATTGCTCTTCTGCGCGCATTTGGATACAGTCGAACCTTCAAAGGGGAAAACAGCCATCATCAGTGACGACGGAACGATCAGGAGCGGAGGCGACACTGTTCTTGGCGCCGATGACCTGACGGGCGTCGCGGCGATATTAGAAGCACTGACGGTCATTAAGGAAAAAAAGCTTCCCCACGGGCCTATTGAGGTCCTGTTTACCGTCGCCGAGGAAGTATACTGTAAGGGCAGTGCTGTATTTGAATTTGCAAAAATTATGTCGGAAGAGGCGTATGTCCTCGACCTGATGGGTCTTGTCGGTACAGCGGCTTATTCGGCACCGTCCATCCTGTCCTTTACTGTCACAGTTCACGGCAAATCGTCTCACGCCGGTTTTGCGCCGCAGAAGGGCATACACGCCATAGCTGTCGCCGCAGACGCCATCAGTATGATGCCGATGGGCAGAATCGACGAGGATACATCCATGAATATCGGGACGATCAGCGGCGGGCTGGGAACGAATATCGTGCCGGATAAATGCGTCGTTAAAGGCGAAGTACGCAGCCTCACCCATGCAAAAGCTCAAAGGCAGGCCGAGCTCATAAGGAAGCAGTTTGAACGCTCGTCTAGCGCTGCCCACGCAACATTTGATTTTGAACTTTTCACGGCCTCAAAAGCCTATGAAACGCCGATAACGCATCCTGTCGTGACGCGCTTTGAAAACGCGTGCGATTCATTGAAGCTGCCGGTGTCGCTTACTAAAACCTTCGGCGGCAGCGACAACAATGTCATTGCGCAAAATGGCATAGCCGGTATTGTCATAGCAAACGCGATGAGCCGCATCCATTCCTGTGACGAATTTACAACGGTTGAGGAAATCATCCGGATTGCCGATCTGACCCTCGCGCTGATGACAGGCGAGTCGTGAATAGGTCAGTTAGATTTATTGGGCGGACAGCAGTGTCCGCCTTTCGATTTTCTGAATGGGCTGACATTGCTTATTCAACTGTGTTATAATATATAAGTTAAAAACCGCTCTAAACCGGAGGTAACAAATGATACTAGATAAATATGGATATGTCCGGGCGGCATCAGCCGTCCCCCGTGTCGTTGTCGGCGACACATCGCATAACGCGTGTGAGATATCAAAGCTGATTAAAAAAGGCGCGGAAGATAATGCCGTCAAGGTTATGGTTTTCCCGGAGCTGTCTGTGACCGGCTATACGTGTTCCGACCTTTTTCATCAGAGAAGCTTATTGGACGGTGCAACGACTGCGTTGAAGACGATATGCGACCAGACGAGCGGCTGCGATGTGCTCGCCGCTGTCGGGATGCCGATTGAAGCGGACAACCAGCTTTTCAACTGCGCTGTTGTCATCCATTCCGGTCGTATTCTCGCCGTGATTCCAAAGACATATATACCAAACTACAATGAGTTTTATGAAAAAAGATGGTTTGCGTCTTCCACGGGCAGGCTCAGCGACACCATCAAGCTGTGCGGCGCGGAAGTGCCGTTCGGCGAAAATATTTTGTTTAAGAATACAACGTCACAGCTCGTTGCCGGGGTTGAAATCTGCGAAGACCTCTGGATGCCGATCCCACCGAGCTCACGCCATGCGCTTTTCGGCGCAAATCTCATCCTGAATCTGTCCGCAAGCAATGAAACGGTTACAAAATCCGATTACCGGCGCGAGCTTGTGCGGCAGCAGTCAGGCCGGTGCCTCACAGGGTATGTCTTATCCTCTGCGGGGCAAGGCGAATCGACGACGGATGTCGTCTTCAGCGGCCATACGATGATCGCGGCCAATGACAGCATCTTGAGGGAGTCATCCTACACGGAGGAATCATCTTATATTTATGCCGATATCGACATCGAGAAGCTGCAGAATGACAGACGGAAATTCAACAGCTTCATGGGCAAAACAGAGCCGGGAGATTACCGCGTTATCGAATTCAGCATGCAGGGCGGACGGGACATTAAGGAGAGCTTTTCAGTCGACGCGCACCCTTTCATCCCTCGTGACAAGGCGGAGAAGTTCGACAGGTGCCGGGAGATTTTCAAGCTGCAGAGCGTCGGGCTCTCTGAGAGGATACGGAAAACAGGTATTAAAAAAGCCGTCATCGGTTTATCCGGCGGACTTGATTCCACTCTAGCCTTATTAGTCACAGCGGAAGCCGTCAAAGCGCTGAAGCTGCCAATGACCAGTATTATCGGCATCACAATGCCCGGGCTCGGCACAACGGACCGCACATATCAAAATGCGCTGACGCTGATGCGAGAGCTCGGTGTGACGCTCAAAGAGATCTCAATCAAAGAGGCATGTCTCCTGCATTTCAAAGATATCGGTCACGCGGCAGATGTTTTTGATGTTACCTTTGAAAACGTCCAGGCCAGGGAGCGGACGCAGATCCTCATGGATGTCGCCAATCAGGAGGGCGGTCTCGTCATCGGCACGGGCGACTTGTCTGAGCTGGCTCTCGGCTGGTGCACGTACAACGGCGACCACATGAGCCATTACGGCGTCAACAGCGGCGTCCCAAAATCACTCGTCAAGCATCTGGTGTCATGGTATGCCGATACAACAGAAAACAAAAAAGTCTCCTTGGCGCTTAACGATATACTCGATACGCCCATCAGTCCGGAGCTTTTACCAGCCGATGAAGCGGGGGAAATCGCGCAGAAGACAGAGGATGTTGTCGGGCCGTATGAGCTGCATGATTTTTTCCTGTTCCATTTTTTACGCAACGGGTTTGCACCGACAAAGATTCTAAAGCTCGCCACCCTCGCGTTTGACGGCACATATCAACCGAAGGTCATATGCAAATGGCTCGAGACTTTCTATAAAAGATTCTTCTCCCAGCAGTTCAAGCGCTCCTGCCTCCCCGACGGCGTCAAGGTCGGTTCCGTCTGCCTCTCCCCCCGTGGTGATTGGCGCATGCCCAGCGATGCCTGCGCCGCTGTCTGGCTGAATGAATTGAAGGAAGCGGCAGAGGCGCTGAAGAACGGGACATTATGATTTTGTACTTGAAGTAAAGGGGTCTATTGATATGCAGGTCTCTGAGTTCCTAAACCCAGCCTCCCTTATATAAGGGAGGCTTTTTTTTGGCCGTCCTGGTAACGTAATAATTATTGACAAACGATAATCGTTGTTGTATTCTGTTTGTGTAATTATCGTAAAACAATAATTCTGGGGTGCGATCATGAAAAATAAAATTTGGTATGTTATTATTGGCATCGAAGCAGCGCTTTGTGTTGTGTTCTGCGTCACTCAGGTGTCATATGCGGAAGCGTTTTCTGCTGCGATGGCCTTTCCTTTTGAACAGATTGGTATGGGACTACGCGCCTTATCCTTGTCCGGTACTGTCGGGAACATATTTGCCATCATAATCTATGTTGCGTTGGGACTGGCGCCAATATTTGTTCTGCTTGGCTTGAAGCTGAAAGGTAAAATGCGCGGCGAGGATGCGCTGCTCGTGTTGCTCAGCGGCAGTCTTTTTGCAGTATTATACCTGATGGTTAATCCCGGCGATATCAAAATGTTTGGTGGGGCGGCGGGATTGGGAGTAGGCAAAGCGGTTCTAGGTGCCACTGTTTACTCCGTCTTATGCGGATATATTGTGCTGCGGGTGCTTCGGCTATTTTTTGGCAGCGGGACTGAAAAGCTCCAGAAGTACCTGCATGTCATGATGTATTTGATCAACATTATTTTTGTATACGCCATTTTCGGCGCTGGCTTTGGAGCGCTTCTTGAATCTTTTAAATCCTTACTGGCCGGTAATCACGGAAATGAGCAGGCTCTTGGCACAAGCTATGTGTTCCTTGTGCTCCAGTACATTGTCAATGTGATTCCATATGTTATGGACATTGTCATTGTTTATGCAGCGGGACGGCTTGTTACAGAGATGCAAACGGACAGATATTCGGCAGCTGCTGTTGCTTCGGCGGGCAGGCTTTCAAACTGCTGTAAAATTGCCCTTATTGTAACGATACTCACTCAGATTGCCTTTAACTTGCTCCAATTGCTATTTGCCAAATATCTGAATGTGCTGAACAGTCAGATTCAGCTTCCGGTACTATCGGTTGTATTTGTACTTGTCATCCTGCTCATCTCTCGCTTCCTTGCAGAAAGCAAGCAGCTAAAAGATGAAAATGATATGTACATCTGAGGGGTGATGCTGGGATGGCTATCAAAATATATCTGGAAGATATCTTGAAAGACCGAAACATGACGTCAAAGGAACTCTGCGCGATGGTTGATATTACCGAGGCCAATCTCTCCATACTGCGCAGCGGGAAAGCGAAGGGTGTCCGTTTCGGAACAATTAATAAGATTTGCTACCATTTGAATTGTGATGTCGGAGATATTCTGAAGTTTGACGGAAACCTGGAGGATGAAGACGATGATTAAAAGAATTTTGGCAGCCTGTTGGCTGTTTGTTATAATAAGCGCGCTTTGTTCTTGTCAGCTTGCCAAAGAGGAGAGTGGCTCTGCCGGAGAAGATCGTCTGATCGGCGTGCTCGTAACTGCGGAATATCTTGACCTGTTCGATATGGAAGCCTACATGAACGATAATCTCGGGAGTGGTTTCAAAGGCGGTGAAATTGCAGTCGACAGCAATAATGCCATAAATGGCGGTTATGAGAAATATGGTGGACGGATCTATGCAACGCCGTCTGCGGATGCGCCTGCTGAAGGGGAGACGGGCAAAGCGCCAGAGTCATTGGAATACGTATTTGAGGGTGTTGCCGGGATACGCTATTTTGCTGTCAAAATACCTGCCACGGAAACAATGGGCACACATCGCGCCAGTTTCAGCGACGACGGCATCAGCGATGGACATGTAGCCGTTAATGTCGGAGACGACGGAGAGGGCGTTGTGCTTGAAGGTACTATCTACGTAGCCCCAGCTTCCGGCGGACTGCGGTTTTATTTCAATCCTGTTTATCAGGACGCTGACGGTAAGGTCTATGTTATATCAGGCTCATGGATTGGCAGCTCCGGAGATCGTGTGGAGGGTGCAGCCTTCAGCCAGTCGTTGAAGGCCAGCTACACGACGACCGAAAACGGCAAGCAAACGACAGACGAACTATCGGTTACTGTTTCAGTTGCGACCATCTTTGCACCGGAAAAGATCGTTATACTGCAAATAGGTGACGATCATTCCATCATCGCTCAAGCAGATTATGCTCCGGCTTCCGTACCGGATACAATAACACCTCAGAGCGGAACATCTTACATTGTGATGGAAAGCTACAGCACGAACGCATACGGCAAGACGCAGGTTACCCGCGTTCTATACGATAAAAGCGCGACATATATCCGAAGCTACCATTGCCGTGAGGACGGCATCTGTGTTGCCAAGGATACACCGATTGACTGGTAATAAGCCTTGTAAACGAAAAGGGACGCATAACCTCGCACGGCGATGGTATGCGTCCTTTGCATTGTGCCATAACATAGTTCTACGCTCGATTGCTTCGCCAGCACATACGGGAGTGGAATGGGTTAACCCATTCCCTACGGGGAAGCGCCGCCCGACATGTAGGGAACGGTCTTGACCGTTCCTCCACGCTCTGCACATACGGGAAGGCTTCGCTTGGCAAGCCGTTTACAAGGTGTTTTGGTTGTATGAATTTTAAGGCTCAACCAACCCCAGCAAATACCCATACCCCTCGCGGTCCATATCTTCTTTTGGGATGAAACGCAGGGATGCGCTGTTGATGCAGTAGCGGAGGCCGCCTTGGTCTTTTGGGCCGTCGTTGAAGACATGGCCGAGGTGCGCGTCTCCGGCGCGGCTCCTGACCTCTGTGCGGGCTCGAAATAGAGACAAGTCTTGTTTTTCACGGACGACATTCGGATCAATCGGTTTTGGGAAGCTGGGCCAGCCACAGCCGGATTCGAACTTATCCGTCGATGAGAAAAGCGGTTCACCCGTCGTGATGTCAACATAGATGCCATGCTTAAACTGGTCCCAGAACTCGTTTTTAAACGGCGGCTCAGTCGCGCTGTTCTGCGTCACGTCATATTGTGCAGGTGTCAGCGTCTTCTGAAGAGTTTCCTTCTCAGGCAGCGTATATGCCGAGGGGTTGACGACGGCGGATGATGCCTTTTCAAACTTGTCCTGACCGATATGGCAGTACCCGCCGGGGTTTTTATCGAGGTATTTCTGGTGATACTCTTCAGCCGGGTAAAAATTTTCGAGTGGCTTTATTTCAATGGCGACAGGCTTATCCAGCTTCTTTTGCAGTTCGGCTATGGAATGCCGGATGGCCGGCAGGTCGTTATCGTCGGTGAAATAAATACCCGTTCTGTATTGAACGCCGCGGTCGCCCCCCTGGCGGTTTAAGGAAGTTGGGTCAATGGCGTCATAATATAAGGACAGCAGGAAATCAAGAGTGACGAGTTTTGCGTCATAGACGACCTTGACGGCTTCGGCATGCCCAGTGCCGCGATGGCAGACGTCCTCATACGTCGGGTTTTTCGTCGTTCCGTTGGCATAACCGACCTGCGTCTGATTGACACCACGCACGGACGCAATGTACTTTTCGGTCCCCCAGAAACAGCCGCCCGCCAGATAAATCTCAGCCATATTCGAAAAATCCTTTCAAGTGATGAATGTATTCTATTAGTATGTGCAGTAAGTTGGTGGTTTTCAGATGAAAAAGCATTATGCGGATTGAACCGCTTCGGGCATTTCTTCTTTTGGTGTCTTAACAAGGAGTATGAAGACGAGCGCAAGGATAAAGCCGCAGACTGAGTATTTAAAAAGAATGCCGTAGCCGAGTTTGTCAATCAGCATACCGATGAGCGGGGGTGAGGCAATTGCGGCGAGTGATGAAAATAGATAATAGAGGCCGGTGTAAGAACCAATGTTCTTTTGGTCGGTCATACTCACGACGAGCGGATAGGAATTAATGTTAATCAGTGCCCACGCTATACCGGCAGGGATGAAGAGATAACCGATGACGTTGATATCGTTCGTTAAGAAAACCCCTCCGAACACAAGGATGATCAGGATGAGACCGGCTATTATTATTTTTTTCTTACCAAATTTTGTGCCTAGGAAACCTGCAGGCAGTGCCGCAAGGAGCATCGAGAAAGAAAAAAATGTCAGCTTCCCTGTCGCAGCTTCAGGCGCAATGTGCAGGAATTCTTTTCCGTATAGAGAAAAGAAAGACGATACGGAGTTATACGCTATAAACCAGAAGAAAATAGCCATGAGCAGCAGGAGAACGTTTTTCATTTTTTTTGTTACAACGAGCAGCTGTCCCAAGTTTTTAATCTTAGTCTTTTCGTGTACCTTTGAATTCGCGTTTACGACAGCCTCATAATTCAATGAATCTCTTTTTTCCTTGATTTTGAAGAAAAGGATTGCAGCGCTGACCAGCAGTAATAAGGCTGCCATATAAAACGGATACACCGGGTTGATCGTGTACAGCTTGGAGCCGATTAAAAATGCAATAACGGCGCCTGCGCCACCCATTAAATTAATGACACCGTTGGCTTTGCTGCGAAGCGGCCCCGGTGTGATATCGGGCATCAGAGCGACGGTGGGTGAGCGGAACGTCGACATGATGAGATTGTAAAGGACAATAATAACAAGCAGCGAAATAAGACCGAGATGATTCGGAATAATACAAACGAAGATCGCCGCTAGAGGCATGCAGATGAGTATATACGGCATTCTCCTGCCGAACCGTGTGTGCGTCCTGTCACTCAGTGTCCCAATCAGCGGCTGTAAAAAGAGACCGATATAATTATCCATCGTCATGAGAAAACCGATGAGCCACGCTTTGTCGATAAATTCATTTAGAAATATCGGAACAAACGCATCATATAAAGAAGCGCATAATGTAATTGCAAAAAAACCGAAGCCCAGGATAAACGTCTTTTTGTAGTTCAGCTTCATCTATGGTTGACCTCCGGTTTTCATTGCAAAGAGTACATCACAGTAATTGGTGATGATCCCGCTGACACCTAAAGCAATCATGTTCTTCATATCTCCGGGGTTGTCAACGGTAAACGGATTGATGAGAAGGCCGCTACCGAGCATACCGCCGATCGTTTCCGGCCTGACCGAATAAAACAGCGGGTGCAGCGCGTCGGCGCCGACGGTTTTCGCATAATCCCATGGGTTGTAAAGTCCAGCCATATAGAGGATTCCTGTTTTAATACTGCTGTCAATTTCCTTGCATGTTACGAGTGAATAATGATTGAAGCTCGAGATGATGACGTTTTCTGTGAGGTTAAATTCATGCAGCATCTCGATGAGTTTTTGTTCGATGCCCGGATACAGCACAACACCGCTTTTTATCTCAATATTTATAAGCAGATCCCTGCCGGAGACAAACGCTAGGAATTCTCTGAGCGTTGGAATTTTTTCGTTTGAAAACACCGCGTTGAAATGGCTGCCCGCGTCAAGACTTTGGAGTTCCTTGAGGGTGTGCATTGCGACGAGACCTTTGCCGTTTGTTGTACGATCGAGCATTTCATCGTGTACGAGTACGAGCTCCCCGTCCTTCGTCATCTGGATATCTGTTTCAAGTCCTTCGGCTCCATTGACGAGCGCTGCTTCAAAAGACGCCATCGTATTCTCGGGAGCCAGATGCGGTATTCCCCTGTGTCCAATGATTTTTGGAAACATCAGCGTTCCTCCGTTCAATTATTCAGCTGATTTTATTATAATAGCAAATGACCGAAGAAGACAATTGAATATTGTTAAATATATGAAAAATTAGTGAGTATCTGCTTTTAACAGACAGAAAAAATACCTGAATACGATGGGTGCATCCCAACGTATTCAGGTATCGTTATTTATATAACGTCAGCTTATGGTAATCGCCGATCTAAAATGTCATAAATCCGAGCCATATCTAGATTTTCTCTCAGCGACTGTGCCAGCAAATTGTACTGATTGTCCTTATGCACATCCATCGTCGGCCCTTCGTCAAAGCTGCCGCTGAGTCCACGGCGAAGGAGCAGTGTTCGGACAAGCGCGATGCCGAGGCTGCTGTCAAACAGTCCGTGAAGATAACTGCCGAAAACGTTTCCAAGGACGGCTCCGTCCTGCAGACCGTCGCTTAAAACAGAAAAAGATGATGCGCCGCCTGACAAAACCGTTCTGCCCATGTGAATTTCATATCCGCTGATAGCGCTGCCTGTCAGAGCGCTGAAAATGCCTTCCACCGGAGAGACGCAGCCTGAGACGCGGGTTCGTACCTTTTTTTGCTCAAACACCGTATCGATGGGCAGAAGCCCCATGCCCTGCAGCTGACCGCCGTCCTCAACGCGGTCCGGGTCGCTGAGGGTTTGACCGAGCATCTGATAGCCGCCGCAGATACCGATGACAGGTGTTCCACGGGACGCCAGCTTTTGTACGGCCGCTTCCAGACCGTTACCGCGCAGCCACATCAAATCACCCATTGTATTCTTGGTGCCGGGTAAAATAATTAAGTCGGGGTTACCGAGCTCGCCGGCTTTGTCAACGTACCGCAGACCGACGGGCTCGAGCCTTGAGAGCGCGTTGAAATCGGTGAAATTTGATATTCTTGGCAGCCGGATGACGGCGATATCAAGGAGCCTCCCCGTTGTCTGATTCGTCAAACGCTCCGAAAGGCTGTCCTCATCATCGAGGTCGAGGTTCAGATACGGTACAACGCCGAGAACGGGAATACCGATGAGTTCCTCCAGCTTTTGAAGTCCGGGTTTCAGGATTTCAACGTCGCCGCGGAACTTGTTGATGATGACGCCTTTAAAACGGGCCTGCTCGTGCGGCTCAAGCAGTTTGACGGTACCATACACCGTCGCGAACACGCCGCCGCGGTCAATATCGGCGACAAGTAAAACAGGCGCGTCGGCGATTTTCGCCATGCCCATATTCACAAAGTCGTCCTTATTCAGGTTGATTTCAGCCGGACTGCCCGCGCCTTCGATAACGATGATATCATTCATCGACGCGAGGGCTTGATAGGCATTGATGACGACCGGGCGGAGCTGCGTCTTATAATCATAGTAATGACCTGCGGTCATCGTCCCTGTGACTTCACCATTGACGATAACCTGACAGCCCATATCGTTTGTCGGCTTCAATAGAATCGGATTCATCAGGACGGAAGGCTCGATTTTCGCGGCCTCTGCCTGCATTACCTGCGCGCGGCCCATCTCCAGGCCCTCATTTGTAATAAAGCTGTTGAGAGCCATGTTCTGGCTCTTGAATGGGGCAGTTTTATAACCGTCCTGCGCAAAAACGCGGCAGAGACCGGCAGTGATGAGGCTTTTGCCGGCGCTCGACATTGTACCCTGTATCATGATTGATTTTGCCATATGTTCACCTTGTTTCAAAAGATCTGTTGAGCTGCTGTGTTAGCGTGTACCTGCCATTACAATGAAATACCGACGGTTTGTCATTCTGAGCCTGCGAAGAATTTAGGGTAAACTCCATATGAGATGTGCGTATCCGTAGGGAATGGGTTTACCCATTCCACACCCGCGGGTACGGAGGGGAAGAACGGTCAAGACCGTTCCCTACCGGCAGCTGTTTTAAGCCGATAAGCTTAAAACAAATTATTCGGCGTCAATTAGAGCTGACAGCGCTTCTATCAGCTTGAGATTTTCGTCATGTGTCCGGACGGCGATTCGGCAGTAGCCAGATGTGAGACCGATATAATTGCTGCAGTCGCGTAGAAGAATACCAGTGCCACGCATTCTTTCAATCAGCTCCGGTATGTCGGAACAAAAAAAGATATAATTGGCCTCGCCATCGAATGCTTTGATGCCGAGTCGGTTCAGCTCCTGAAATAAAAAGTGCCGTTCCTGCCTGACAAGCGCACGCGCTTCGGCGACATATTTATCCTCACCGAGTGCGGCAAGGCCTGCAGCCTGCGCGAGTGAGGATACCGCCCATGGCTGTCCGGCGTTGGTCATGCCGTCGAGCAGCCTTGCGTTCCTTGTCATGCAGTAGCCGAGACGGACGCCCGCCATACCGTAGAGCTTTGTGAACGCGTCGAGTATCAGCAGATTGTCATAATCCGGCAGCATGTTTTTAAGAGAATGCTTTTTTGGTTCGTCAAGGAAACCGTTGAAGCACTCGTCGACGACGAGTAGTGTTCCGCTTTTTTCGCAGGTGTCAAGAATGCGCTGGAGCAGCGCCGGATCAACCGTCTTACCAGTCGGGTTGTTCGGGTTGCAAATAAAAAGCATCTCGATATCCGGTGTGATGCGGCCGAGTATGCTCTCCGTCAGCGCAAAGCCTTCTTCTTCAAAAAGTGTGTGATGTTGAATTGCGCAATCGGTCGTCTGCAGAGCCAGCTCGTATTCGGCAAACGTCGGCGCGGTGACAAGGGCAGTTTTCGGCTTTTTGGCGGCCGCCAGGCGGAAGATCAGGTCGGCAGCGCCGTTGCCGCAGAGAATTTGCTCGGACGAAACGCCAAGCTTGTCGGATAACGCAGCGCGCAGCCGACGGCAGAGCGGATCAGGATATTTATCCGCATGTTGTGCATCATTAAAAATCGCCTCAGGCACACTCTTCGGAACGCCCAGCGGGTTACAGTTGGCCGAAAAATCGAGCGGTTCGCTGCCGTATTCCAGTTTAAACCCCTCAGTATCGCCGCCGTGTATTAACGCCACACGATCACTCCTCTCACGATGATGCAAAGCAGTAAGAAAATTACTGCCGTAATGTGCAGCAGGCGGTTTGCCCGCTTTATATCGTCGATATGAATCGGGCGGTCATCGTCGCCGATTGTCGGCTTGTGGATAAGCGCGCCAAAATAATAGTTGTCGCCGCCGAGCTGGACATTGAGCGCGCCCGCGCAGGCGGCTTCTGTATGCGCGGAGTTGGGACTTTTATGGTTCAGCCTGTCACGTTTGAATATGCGCCAGGCGTTTTTACCGTCCAGTTTTGATAGGTAAGCGGCGAGCACCATGAATATGCCGGCGAGCCGCGCCGGAATAAAGTTCACAGCGTCGTCGAATTTTGCCGCCGCCCGTCCGAAGAACAGATACATGTCGTTTTTATACCCCACCATACTGTCCATCGTGTTGATGGCCTTGTAGAGGATACCAAGCGGCGCCCCGCCGATGGCCATGAACAAAAGCGGGGCGATGATCCCATCACTTGTGTTCTCCGCCACTGTTTCAACCGCGGCGCGTGTGACGCCGCTTTCATCGAGTAACGCCGTGTCGCGCCCGACGATCTCGGCAACTGCTAATCTCGCTGCCGGTAGATCTCCGTTCTTCAGCGGCTTATAAACCGTGAGGCTGGCAACCTGCAGGGAGCGCAGCGATAGGCACTGCCAGACGAGGATGCTTTCGACGGCGACACGCAGGTACGGAGAGACGATTTGACACAGCACCAGAATCCCAATGCCAAGTCCGAGTGATATCATACACATAAAAATAACAAGAAAAACACCGGCGGCCAATTCGCCCTTCTGCGTCTTCGGGAATAGTCTGCGCAGCGATCGCTCGAAAAACGGTATGAGCTTGCCGTAACCCAGTATGAGATGCGGCCACCCGATCGGGTCGCCGATAATTGTGTCCAGTATGAAGCCAATAAAGAGCGCAATGAGTGAGAGCATAGGCGAAGCCTCCGGTGTGTTGACGTATAGTAGGGGCGATTCACGAATCGCCCACAACCGCATGCATGAAGGGCATAAACGCGGTGGGCGATTCGTGAATCGCCCCTACGTTAATGGAGAAATCAATGCCGCTAATGAGTCGTTCTATTGATTATTTTCCGCATACTCCGCCGCCGCTTTGACGAAATTTTCGGCAAACTTTGGGTTGCCGTAGAAGTACAAATGCGGGTAACCGGCGAAAAGTGTGTCGTTTGCGACAATGCATGGCCACTCCTGACCGCTTGTCCTTTTCGCCGTAAAGGCGTCGTCCGTGACGGTTGAATCCCAGTGATGAAATTCGTGCGCCGGAATGGATTCTCCGGCAGCGCACAGGATGTTATTTCTCTGCGCCGTCAGATTGATATAACCGAACCGCTGAAGGCTCGTTGTCTTATAGCTGCGCCCTTTGATGACGCCAGCCATCGGGTAAGCGTTGCCGCTGTCGTCTTCGAGCGTTTCGTGCAGGTACATATAGCCGCCGCACTCAGCCAGCGTCGGCAATCCCCCTGATAGGGCGGTTCGTATGCTTTCCAGCATAGAGGTGTTTTCAGCCAGCGCTTTCGTATAAAGCTCCGGGTATCCACCGCCGAGGTAAAGCCCGCTGACGTGAGGCGGCAAAGCTGTGCCGTGAAGGGGACTGAAGGGGACGAGTTCCGCGCCGTAGCGTTCCAGGAGACCCAAATTATCCGCGTAATAGAAACAGAAGGCTTCGTCCTCGGCAACGGCAATGCGTGGTTTACTTTTGAATGCAGATTCAATATAATCCAAATCTCCGTAGACGGGCTCTGACGAACCCGCAATTTTAAGCAGAAGTTCAATATTGATGCACTTTTCAGCCTCTTCGCCAAGAAGGTCAAGTTTGTGCTGCAGGTCATGGATTTCTGCGGCGGTCACGAGCCCCAGGTGCCGGCTTCCGATGCTGCATTCGTTGAGACGGGGAAGACAGCCAAGCATCGGCAGTCCCGTTTCGCGTTCGAGTATTTCCTTCAACATGTCGAAAAGCGGCTTTGAACAGTCGTTCAGAATGACTCCGGCAATGCGGCTGTCCTTCCGGAATTCACTGAAACCTTTTATTACCGCGGCGATCGACAGGAAAGCACCGTAGGCGGAGATGACGAGGATTACCGGCGTATTGGTCGCACAGGCCAGCGCATAGCTGCTCGCTTGTGTCCCTGTACCGGACCCATCATAATAGCCCATGACACCTTCGATAACGGCAGCACGATGACCGGCAGCGTGCTTACACAGCAGTCCGCGGACGGTTTCCTCGGGTGTGAAAAACAGGTCGAGATTATAGCTCGGTATCCCCAGAACAGCCCGATGGAACATGGGATCTATATAGTCAGGGCCGCATTTGAAGCTGACGGGATTAAAACCGCGCTGCTTAAGCGCGGACAGCAATGCCAGAGTAACGGTCGTCTTGCCTGTTCCGCTTGATGGCGCTGCGATCATAAATCTCGGTATTGTGGTCATGATGCACCTCCATGTGATAAAAATAAAAGCCCCTTCGGGCGACCGAAGAGGCGTGAAAAAAGCAAAGCGAGCCCTGCAATTGTCACACCGGCCAAAGTCCCGTCAGCCTGTGATGCATTTCGCTGCGCATGTATTCTGGCTTGAGCGTCTTGGCCTGTGTTTCGCCTTCCCATGAAATTTCACACAATTTCACAGTGACCGGGGTTTTATGTCCCTCATGAAACAAAGCTGGTACTCTTACAGCGGCGGCTCCGCGCGGGATTTTCACCCGACTTCCCAAGCCGCAGAGATGCGGCTTTACGCAAACGAATATAGTGTGTGTTTATGGTAATGGGAAAATGCTGTTTTGTCAAGTGGCGGAGCAGCTAACCTGTGTGTGGAGCAGAAAATGCACATAAAATATTTAAAAATTGCAAAAGATGCGTAAGTCGAGAGGTGAAGTATCATGAGCTTTAATCCTGATCTGCTTAAAGAAATGGATCTTATTATAGAGCAGTATACAAAAGTCCACGATGTAATTGAGGCCGTTTGGGAGACGCAAATGGTCTTTACGTGGCACTGGTGGCTCGATGTTGCGCTGGCAGTGCTGCCGTGGATATTCTGGCTCATTGTGCGTGACAAAAAAAGAACGCACAGTCTCCTTTACGCCGGCTTATTCACAATGCTTATCGCAACGGTTTTTGATATAGCCGGCGTGTCAGAAGGCGGCTGGAGTTACAATACGCTGCTTCTGCCGTATTTTCCTGATTACCTGCCATGGGATCTCACCATAATGCCGGTGGCGGCAATGCTCTTCTATCAGGTTCTGCCGAAAATCAATCCGTGGATCAAAGGAGCAGCATTCGGAGCTATGGCCGCATATGTCATTGAGCCGATTTTTATGTTCCTTGGTCTATACGAGCAAATAGGATGGGAGCATCATTATTCTCTGCCGATCTACTTAGCGATTTATATGGTCGGTTACTGGTTATATTCGCGAAGTCTCCGAGAGGCAAATAAAAGGACGTGCCAACAATAATGCTAATATCTACCAAATTTGTCAACGCAAAGAGGTCTTTGGTATGATGCCAAAGACCTCGTGTTACAAATCCGGATAACCAACAGCAATGCTTGCGCCAGCTACGCTATATCTCTGCTTTTATGTTGATTTTGCCGCTTTGCGCCAGTTTGCCGAGGATATAATGCATGCTCTCTTTGCTGATTTTAAACTTTTCTGCCAGAGTGGCGGGATCGGCATTGCCCTCTGTTTTGATGAACGCCACAACCTCGTCATTGATCTGTTCCAGCCATTCCTCAAAGAGCGTACGCAGCTCGGGTGTCGCGTAGGCGGCAAGGTCGGAGGCCTTGCCGATATTGCCCATCATTTTTTTGTACATATCCCATGGCAGGTTGTTGCCCTCAACGCCATCCATCATGTTACCCATCACGTTTTTCATCATATCCATCATTCCGCCGGATTTGCCGCCCATCAATGAAGACAGCATGCCCATCAAGGGGTTTGAGCCGTCTTCCAGCATCGCGCCCAACAACTTCTGCATCATGGACTGTTTCTCTTCCGGTGACATTGAACCCATGAATGTCTCCAACATGCCGTCCATCATATGTTGTTTGTCTTCGGCTGTCATGGAAGAGAATAATAGTCCCAACATCTCCTGCAGCTTCTCCGGGTTCATGCCGCCCATCATGCCTTCCATCATTTTTCCTGTGAAACCCATAATAAACCTCCATTAATTATAATTGTGATATAAAACTTTTCCACCAGACAGGGCTGCAGAACATCGGCTCCTCGTATTTCAAATCGCTTGATCTGAAAATCTCCAGCAGCAAGCCTAATACGTCAAGCAGCCTGATATCTTTAAGTTTGTAATAAATAAACGGGCCCTGCCGGTTGGTTTCTAAGATCTCGTGTTCCCTGAGTGCCCGCAGGTGATGGGAAACAAGAGGCTGTGATAATCCTGTAAATTCTACAAGCTGAGATACAGAGCATTCGTTGCCGCCAATGAATTTTATGATTTTAAGTCTGTTGGCATCACCCAGCGTGTGAAATACGAGTTGCAGTTTCGAAGCGTCTTCCATATAAGCCTCCTTTGATATAAACGACTAGACATATAAACATGCGCTTATATTAATACAATATGTTTTCTCAAGCATTTTGTGATTAATGAACGCAAAAAAAAGACCCTTGGTTAGGCGGCGCCAACGCCGCTTTTCCAAAGGTCTCTTTTGTCTCTTGGTTATACTTAGTAGCTCTTTTCCTGCTCTAGGTTGCCGCCGAATTTTTCGCGGAGATCGTCCCAGGTGTTGAAAATGTTCTTAGCGTGCATTTCCTTCATCTGCTCGTCGGTGTAGCCGAGCTCTTTGAGAATTTCTTCGCTGTGCTCGCCGAGGAACGGGCCTCTGGCGTACTTGATCTTTTCAGCACCCGTGAGGCTGACGGGCTGGCGGACCATCGCGCGCTCACCGGTCAGATACTTCACGTTTTCAAACGCGCCGATTGCCCACGCCTGCTCGTCTTCGAGTACTTCGTCCCATGTCTGAGCGACGGAATGCGGGACATCAGCTTTGACAAGGATCTCGCTCCACTCGGCGGCGGTCTTCTGGGCGAAGGCTTCCTCGATAATGGCTATAAACTCGGCATGGAGTTTGTTTTCTGTGATGCTCTTCATCGTGTAACGCGGATCGCCGACGAGTTCGGGGTGACCGATGAGCGGCATGAACTGCGGGTAGAAGATGTCAAACGGCGGCATGGACAGCTGGATAAAGCGGCCGTCTTTGCTCTTGTAGGTGTTGTTAAAGGGGTTCTCGGCAACCTTGCGGCTCGTTGGGTACTTTGTGCCGAGGTCCTTGTACTGCGCGGCCTGGATGGAGATAGCCTGAGTCCAGATGGCGCTGTGGAGGAGGTTTATTTCAACCTTATCACCCTTGCCCGTTTTCTGCGCATTATAGAGCGCAACCATGATGCCGGCGGCTAGGAACATACCGGTTGTGTGGTCGCCGATGCCTGGGATGAGGTTGATGGGCTCGGATTCCTTCTGGTACGATGTACCGAGCAGACCGCTGCGCGCCCAGAAAGACGTAAAGTCATAGCCGGGCAGATTGCAGTCTGGGCCGACCTCGCCGTAGCCGGTAAAGGAGGCGTAAACGAGCTTCGGATACTTGTCCTTCAGGCTGATATAGTCAAGTCCGAGCTTGGCAATTGCCTGGGGACGCCAGTTGGTGATGAAAATGTCGGTCGTCTCAAGAAGCTTGAAAAGGATTTCTCTGCCTTCCGGCGATTTGAGGTCAAGGACCAGACCGCGTTTATGGGCGTTCTCTAAGTCCCAGGTCGTATTCTCATAAGGTGTGGCGAGACGTCCCTCGGACGCGCCGTTAAAACGGACGACGTCGCCGCCCTTCGGCTCGATTTTGATGACATCCGCGCCGAATTCGACAAAGAAGCGCGCGCAGGCAGGAGCGCCGATAAAGGTGCTCATGTCGATAACCTTGATACCTTCAAGTGGTCTTTGCATGCTCATTTAATATATCCTCCTGTGAGTAATTTCTTTTTCAATTTAGTCTGGCAATGATTTTATTGTACATTGCCAAAAATGTCAATCGTTATAATGGCTAGAATTGCGCCTGTCCGTAGTGTTTAGCGATAGCATTGCGCAATTTCGGCGCGGAGGAACGGTTAAGACCGTTCCCTACGTGATTGACGTATCCCGTAGGGAATGGATTTATCCATTCCTCTCCCGCGCGCGTTATTTCACGTAATTGACGGTCCGGACTTTCGGTGCCGAAGACGTAAACACGTCGCCTGCTTTATAGCCGACAATCACGGCGCAGGTGAAGGTATTGCCGTCGGGAATGCCGCACGCCTTCATTAACGCCGGCCCGTTCTCGCCTGAAAAAGCGCCGCGCGGCGACATCAGATAGCAGGAGCCCAGCCCTAAAGCCGTTGCCGCGATCAGCATGTTTTCTGCAGCGCAGGAGGTGTTGGCAATGCCGTTTGGATCACCGGCCGATAATAAAATCAGCGTCGGCGCGCCGTAAATGGGCTCATAGCCGGGCAGAGACGCCCGCTGCTTCATAAAATCATTGCCGGAGAGCATGGCTGTCTTAGTCGTATCGTTTATCTTTTGAATCAGCTCGGGCTTCTGAATCACGGATAGATGATACGCCCCACCGCCGGGCCCGCTTTTTCCCGCCTCTAATAATGTCTCCAAATCCTTATCTGATATCTGCTCTTTTTTATAAGACCGCACGCTTTTTCTGTTCATAATTGCGTCTATCGTGTCCATGACATATCTCCTTTGCTTAATATATTTTATGTAATTATGTAGGGGCGGATTCCATATCCGCCCTTCTCCTGCGGCGCTTTACTAGGAATGGGCGGATATGGAATCCGCCCCTACAATACGCACTCCGCAAATTTTCGGAAATTATCTAATCGCCGCCGAGATTATGGTTGACGACTTTTTTGTTGAATTTCTTGTCATATTCCATCAGGCGGAAGGAGAGTTCGATGTGGAGCAGCATCTCGTTGTCACTGAGGCTGAAGTTGAGGATTTCCTCAATGCGCTTTAAGTGATAGATCATCGAATTGCGGTGCAGGTGCAGCGCTTTGGCGGTGTTGGTGATGTTGCGCGAATGCTTAAGATACGTGTAAAGGCTGTCGGTGAAGGACGTTTTGTGCTCCGCGTCGTATCCCATCAAGTATTCAAGCTTCGGGTGATAAAACAGTTTGAGGTCCGACGTGTCGGCGCAGACCTTGGCGATGTGGTAGATGGCGTAATCGTCATAGGCGTAAATCGTGATCTCGCTGTCGATGTGTGTGCCGAGATTTAGCGCCTCCAGGGATTGATAATAGTGGTCTTTGAGTTCTTCGAGCTTTGAGAAGGGACGGCTGAGCCCAGCGTGGAGCTTATAATCCTTTAAAAATTCGCGCAGCGTGATCGTGTCCGACTCAAAAATCTCGCGCTCGCTGCCATAGCTTGTGACCATCGTAATGTTATCGTTATAAACAATCGCCTTGCTGCCGCTGACCATTTTCTCGAGGTAATCGCGCATATACGGAACGGAGAAGTAGGCGACGTCGAATTCCTTTATATCAACAGTGATGACGTGAATAAATTTCTTTAGACCCAGACTGAGTGATTTGACTTTTTCTTCAATGATGCTGGAATTTTTTATCCGCCCCTCGATGAGGTCAACGATAAACTCTTCATATAAGAAGCCTCTCGTGTAATGGAGAAATTTATTCTTCTGCATCTCGGCGGATATGGCGTTTGACAGCATCGCGCACAGAAGATAATCGCGTTCGACAAAAGGTCTGTTGTAGGCGATGACGGACACGGTTGCCACAGGCCTTGAGCCGACAGCGACACGGCAGAACAGCCTTGGGTATTTCATATTCGCTGCTTTGCAGCAGAAAGGGGTCTCGCTCTGTTCAATTCTGTCTGTCAGCTTTTCCTTGATATTCACTGAAACAGTTTCGAGAGACAGTGCACCGATTGTTATGAATTCATTCCAGGCAATATCGTCAGTCTCCTTGACTTCGGATGCAATCGCGAGGGCTTTCCAACTCTTGTCCGACACGATGATGGGGTTGCCAAGTACCTTGTAAGCAATAGCGACGATGCTTTCAAGCCCGCGTGCTTTGGCCAGAGAAGACAGCAACTGCCCGGCCGCCGTCAATGCGCGGCTGTTTTCAAGCAGAAAATTACAGAGCCGGCTGTATACATCGTTAAGCTGCGTTTCTTTCGGCAGCACGGAGATATTGACAAACTGCAGCTTTCTGAATTCGGCTGGAAGAGGGACATCCTCAATCGCGATGAGATTGATCGGGCACTCAGCTGCCAGCTCGGAAACAAGTCCGACATATAGGACGTTTTGCGCGTTGGCATCAATATCTGAGCCGAGTGGAATTATCAAATCGATTGGTGTTTCGGCATTATTTGACGAAACATGATCGGGGCGGAATGTCTCAATCTGTTCTCTGATTGCCTTCACACTGATGGGCATAGATCTTCCTCCTCAAATAGTGCACCGAAACTGACGTTATAGAGCATTTTCTTGATGCTCGTGATATCCTACGAAATAAATTTCATGATTTTATTGATTCGAATGATGACTTATTGACTGAAGTAGACTAAAATGTTAATTAATCAGGATTATATTCAGAGAAATCCTGCGTAAACAGCGGAAAATATTGTTGTTTATTGCCATATATTCTATCCATTACAGGAGAGAAAGTAAAGACTCTGCTTAAAATTTGTTCATCTTACAGTAATTTAGAAACTGAGGTGGTTATTTAATGTTCAGTACCTGGAACAGTCCCAACCCGGTTTTGTATGGCAGCGGTACATCAAAAACCGTCGGTGCGCAGCTCAAGAGATTCGGCTGCAAAAAGGTTATCGTCGTATACGATAAAGGCGTTAAGGCGGCCGGCATTGTCGATAAAATACTCGGGTACATACAGGACGCCGGCGTTCAAACCGTCTTGTTTGACGGTGTTTTATCGGATTCGCCGGATTTTACAATCAACGAAGGCGGTGCGCTCGCCGCTCGTGAAAACGTCGACGGCGTCGTGGCTGTCGGGGGCGGCAGCTCTATTGATACCGGTAAGGGTATCGATGTGCTGCTCTCAAACCCGCCGCCGATCAATCAGTACTTTGCCCGGCCCGGGCAGCCCCCTACCGGAGATATCTCCCACCTAAAGCCGCTCATCGTCATTCCGACGACAGCGGGGACAGGCAGCGAGGTCTCGCCGGGCGGCGCGTGCGCCGATACCGAGCAGGGCACGAAGGAAAATTTCGGCTGCCCGGTGACACTCGGCATTATTGACCCGGAACTGACGCTCGGCATGCCGCCGGCTGTCACGGCAATGACCGCCTTTGACGCGCTCTGCCACGCTGTGGAAGCCGTCGTCTCCAATCAGCCCAACGAATTCAGCCAGCTCTTCGGCTTCGAGGCCATCCGGCTGATCGGCGAAAACCTTCCGGCAGCGGTCCGTGACGGCGGTAATCTCAAAGCGCGCGAAGGTCTGCATCTGGCCTCCACGATGGCGACCATGTCCATCCTCGGCCCGTTTTGCAATATCCCTCATGATATCGGCGCCGTGATCTGCATGATGTTCCATATCCCGCACGGCGTGGCCGTCAGCGCGTGCCTTCCGGAGATTTTTAAATTCTATGCCCCGGCAATGCCCGAGAAGATGAAGAAAATCGCCGAAGCCATCGGCGGTAAGGTCCCAGAGGGTGCGACGCCCGAGGAAATCGGAGAGATCGCCTCCAGCGCGATTTTTAGTCTGATGAGGAACTCGAAGCTGCCGCGCCTGATGGAGTACGTAAAGTCGAAGGAGGAGCTTCTGACGGCGGTGCCCCAGATTATGGCGACACAGATATTTTACTTTTCTCCCAGACCTGTCACAGCTGACGATATCACAGAAATTCTGGACAAATCATATGATCATCAATTAAAGATGGTCTGAAGGTGGAAGCGAAAGCAAGCTTTCGCAGGGAAAATCGACTCAGCCATTTATAGATAACAAACGGCTGTTTGCTACGCAAACCGTCAATTTTCAAATAATGAAATGGGGTTATAAATTTGCAGAGTATTTTTTCGAGCCCTAACCCGCTGCTCTTCGGTATCGGGACATCCAAGCTCGTCGGCGAGAAGCTGAAGGAGTTCGGATGCAAAAAGGTGCTTGTCGTCTACGATATGGGAGTCAAGGGCGCGGGTATAACGGATAAAATCATCAAGATCATCAACGACGCGGGTATTGCCACCGTCACTTATGACGGCGTTCAGGCCGATCCTCCCGACTGGTCGGTGAACGAGGCCGGCGAGATCGGCATCCGTGAGAAGGTTGACGGCGTCGTCGGCGTCGGCGGCGGAAGCTCGCTCGACACCGCCAAGGGTGCGAAGATGCTACAGACGAATCCGCCCCCGATAAGCAAATACTTCGGGCGTGAGGGTGTCGTCACAGTCCCGTCCGTGCCGCTCATCGTCATCCCGACGACGGCCGGTACCGGCAGTGAATGCACGCCGGGCGGCGTCATTACCGACACAGTGAACAATATCAAGACAAATATCGCAGGTATCGGCTGCGCAGTCAATCTCGGCATCGTCGATCCGGAGCTGACGCTCGGCCTCCCGCCGACTGTGACGGCCTCCACGGGGATGGATGCCCTTTGCCATGCTGTAGAGTCCTACACCTCAATGAGAGCCAACAGCTTCTGTGAGCTTACCGGTAAAAAAGCATTCACCCTTGTCGGTAAGTATCTCGTCAGGGCTTTTGAAAATGGCGGCGATCTTGAGGCACGTGAAGGCATGATGCTCGCCTCTTCACTTGGCGGTATCTCTATGTCGGGGCCCTTGTGCCATCTGGCTCACGACATCGGTAAGGTCCTGGGCGGCAAGTTCCACGTTCCTCACGGCAACGGCTGCGCATCCTGCCTGCCGCAGGTTATGCAGATCGACGCGATGGTCGTTCCGGAAAAGGTAAAGGAAATTACAATCGCTCTGGGCGGAACAGTTTCTTCAACGGCGACGCCTGCGGAAATCGGCAAGGCGGCCTACGACACGATTCTGGCGCTGATGAAAAAACTGGGGCTGCCAAGCCTCAAGGATTTCGGCGTAAAGAACGGATTTACGAAGGACGATCTGCTGGCTATTGTACCTGAGAATGTTGTTATAATGCAGGAGGGCCTCGTCAAGATGTTCGGTCAGGGGACATCCCCTGTTCCTGCGACAAAAGAGCTTATCGCGACGATCGTTTCAAGAGCGTACGACGAGAATTAGGGTTCGCGCGTAAAAATAGCTGGAAATTCTGATACAAGTAGGTATTAACCACTTTATAATAGAAAATAGATAGATGTATATGTGTTTGAAAGGCAGGTTCTTTATATGGCAATGAAAGTTGATCCCAAGGAAATAGCAAGTGTACAGGTACTCACACCGCGTCTGCAGAAATTAAAAGCGGAGTGGGAAGCAGCCGAACCGCAGGTTTATGTGGACGATACGCTGCTATTTACGAAATCATGGCAGGAGACCGAAGGCCTCCCTGTTGATATCCGTTGGGCGAAGGCGCTGGAGAAGAGACTTCTCGAATGCCCGATTCTCATCAGAGACGGCGAAATCGTCGTCGGTTCTCTGACAAAGTTTATTCGCGGCAACGGCACGCTGTGTGCGATGAAGCCACGTGAAATTCATGAAATGTGCCTCACCGGCAAGTTCGCAAGAAAAACAAGCGATACCGAATCCACAAAGATCGATCCTCAGGATCTGCAGTTACTCAAAGAGGATGCAGAGTACTGGATGGAGAATATCCCGAAGGTCTCGACTGTTAACGCCGCCCTTGAATTTGATATGGGCGAAGAGATCTTTGATCTCATGTTCGATCGAGGTGGTGTATTTGAAGGACGCGGTGTCCGTTACAAGATGGACAGAGGCCTTTTCCAGAACTACAGCGCCTACGGCGGCGGCGTCGCCCAGGTCAGCGCGAAATGCGTCGACCACGGTCTCAATTACGTCATTGACCTTTGCAACAAAGAGCGCGATAGAATGATGGCCGAAGGCGATAACCTGCACTCACATGGTTCAGCCCAGTTCCTGCGTAAGTACTGGCTGCTGAAGGCTTGCATCATTTCGTGTGAAGCATTTATCTCCTTTGCTAAACGCCACGCTGATCTCGCAAGAGACATGGCTGCAAAAGAAACGCGCCCTGTGGAAAAGGCAAATCTTCTCCGCATCGCCGAGGCCTGTGAGCGCTGCCCGGCAGAGCCGCCG
Organism: uncultured Eubacteriales bacterium; assembly: GCA_942492735.1. Lineage (GTDB taxonomy): Bacteria > Bacillota > Clostridia > Oscillospirales > Oscillospiraceae > Sporobacter. The sequence goes on along the minus strand of OW818648.1, from coordinate 20,741 downwards.
CGTGATTTCTTCGAGGCTGTCCAGTGCGTTCGTATGTACCATCTCGTCTGCTGGAAGGAGAGCTCCGACCGTCCAGAGGTTCCCATCGGACGTCTCGATCTGCTTTTATACCCCTATTATGAAATAGATAAAAAGGCCGGCAAGATCAACGCGCAGGATGCAGCTGAGCTCCTCGGTGCCCTCTGGCTTAAGATCCGCGAGTGCGAAAACCTCGTCACCATTCCGCGTGAGCAGCGCGCCGCTCCCGGTTCGCTCTTGCCCAACATCACGCTTTGCGGCACAGATAAAGACGGCAATGATTTGACAAACGAGATATCCTGGCTCGTCCTCGAGGCGATGGCGCAGGTCAAACTCTCTGAGCCCGCTATCTATGTTCGCTACAATCCCATTATGGATGAGAGCTTCGTTATGCATGCGCTGCGCTGCAACCGCGACTTCGGCGGCGGTAACCCGGCGTTCCTGAATGACAAGCTCGGCACACAGCGTTACCTCGACAGAGGCGTGCCGATTGAAGATGCCTGCAACTGGAATGCCAGCGGCTGCCTCGGCTATCACCTCGACAGCATGGAGCATCTCGGCGGCGGACACAATATCAACCAGACGAAGCTCTTCGAGATGGCACTCAATGACGGCTATGATCCGAAAACAAAGAAGCAGCTCGGTCCGCACACCGGCGACGCCAGCACATTCACCAGCTTTGAGCAGGTGATGGAAGCCTACTACAAGCAGCTTGAGTATATTGTGCCGCTGATGCACAAGCTCAAGATGATATCTCTGTCAACCGAAATTACAGACGGCCCGATGAGCGGTCTTCGCTGCGCGATGCAGTATGAAGATTGCATCCGCGAAGGCCTTACCCCAAAAGAGGGCGGCGCCCGTTATCCGGAAGGCCGGACCTCTTGGCTCGGCAGCCGCGGTGTGGTTGATCTGGCCGACAGCATTGCAGCGATCAAGAAGCTCGTCTTTGACGATAAGAAGGTCACAATGGCGCAGATGATGGATGCCTGCAAAAAGAACTGGGAAGGGTATGAAGACCTCCATCAGGCCTGCCTGAACGCACCGAAATATGGTAATGACGACGAGTACGTTGATTCGATCTACGATCAGCTCTCGACAAAGGTCCCCGAAATTATGCAGCGCTGGATCGACCCGATCACCGGCAAGAAGCCGATGCTCTTCATCGGTGCTGCCGCCGGACACATCGGCATCGGCAAGATGATCGGTGCGCTTCCGAACGGCAGAACAGCGTATTCGCCTGTCTGCGACGCCGCCTGCTCCTGTATGCCCGGCATGGACGTCAGCGGACCGACAGCGGCGATGAACTCTGCGACAAACGGTCCTTACAGCAAGGAATTTGTTGGTTATGCGATGAATATGAAGTTCTCCAAGAACATTCTCAACTCCGACGAGAAGATTCAGAAGCTTTCTTGGCTCATCAAGGCCTTCATGAAACGCGGCGGCTGGCACATCCAGTTCAACGTCCACAGCCGTGAGGAATTGTTGGCTGCACAGGCTAACCCCTCCGAGAATAAAAACCTCCTTGTCCGCGTCGGCGGCTACAGCGCCTACTTCATCGACCTGCCGAAGGGCCTGCAGGACGAGATCGTCAACCGCACCATGCACGAAATGGTGTAGTTGCGGCGCAGAAGGAGACGCTTCCCACAACACTCTCCCTTTAGGGTTAGCGGCAAGCGCCTCTTTTAGAGGCGCGGCCGCATACCCGCATCGTTGTCATACCCGCATCGTTGTCATTCCCGCGAAGGCGGGAATCCACGTTCCCCATCGGGAGGTTCTGGATTCCCGCCTTCGCGGGAATGACATGGCGAGGGCGTGCTTATCTATCACAAATCAAGGAGCAATTATGGATAACATTACAGGGATCGTTTTTAATATACAGCGTTATAGCATTGACGACGGCCCCGGCGTCAGAACAACCGTGTTTATGAAGGGCTGTCCGCTGACGTGCCTGTGGTGCTCTAATCCCGAGTCACAGTGTGGTCTGCCGGAAGTCACTTATCGATATACCTCCTGCAAACGGTGCGGAACATGTGTGAAGGTGTGCCCCGTTAATGCCGTGACGCTTGAAGACGACGGCGTGCATATTGCACGACAAAAATGCACACTCTGCGAGGAATGTGTCAAAAACTGCATGCCGGAAGCATTGAAAATATCCGGAAAGAAAATGACAGTAGACGAGGTTTTCAAGGTCGTCAAAAAGGACGCCGATTATTATGAGGCATCCGGCGGCGGTGTGACCGCTTCGGGCGGCGAGATCCTGGCGCAGGCTGACTTTGTTACGGCGCTCTTTAAAAAGTGCAAGGAGGCCGGATACCATACAAACGCGGACACTTCCGGATTCGGCGATCCGGCATCTCTCGAAAAAATCCTTGAGTATTCCGATCTTGTCTTTTTTGACCTCAAGCACATGGACCCTGCACTGCATGAAAAGTTCACAGGACAGTCAAACGAGCTGATCCTGAGCAATTTGGCACTCATTGTTAAAAAAGGTGTACCCGTTATCATTCGGGTACCGCTCATTCCGGGATATAACGATTCAGAGGAGAATTTAAAGGCGCTTGCCAAAGCCGTCGCGGACATAGCAAAGGATGCGACTGTCAACATCCTGCCGTACCACAGGTATGGGGCAAATAAATACAGGATGATCGATATGACATATCAGCTTGACAATGTCCCGGAGCTGACGCAGGAGCAACTGACAAAAGCAAAGGAAATCATTGAGTCCTACGGGCTTAAATGCGAGATATCGAAATAAATACAAGGGGGAAGATTTGTGATCAAAGTTAAACAGCAGAAAATTGACGACGCAACATTTGCGAAAATGCGCCAGGAGACCTTGGCACTCTGGCCAACAGGTAAAGAGGTCGATATCGATGAGGCCGTTGAATATCACAAAAAAATGCCGGACAGCAAGAACTTCACAAAAGCTCTGGCGAAATATAAGGCGGAAGGCAAAATCGGACTCTTTCCGCGTTCGGGCGTCCCTATTGTTGAAGAAGAGATCAAACTCCTCCAGGGTTTAAATGCTGTCGGTGTCCGCCTGTTCCCATTCACAACCGACTCCTATACAAGAAATCTTCAGCTGGACAAGGCTCAGAAGGGTCTCGAAGAGAGTATCCGCACAGGGAAAAACAAGATCAACGGCTACCCGATCATCAATCACGGCGTCAAAACAACGCGCCGCGTCGTCGAATCGTGCGAGGGCGCTTTTGACCCGAGATCGTCCCGCGTTGCCAACAGCTTCGTCGGCGAGATTGCGTTTGCCTCCGGTATGACCGCCATGCCCAACAGCTTTTTCGGCTGGATCGGCGGCTACGATAAAAAGGCCACCGCTGAAGAGTGCATCGAGACGGCGCAGTACCTCGGCCGCCTCATCGGCATGTATGCAGACAAGGGCATTATCATATCCACCGATACGCACGGCTGGCTCCCGAACGGCGTCATCCCGATGTATGTCAACATTGCCACGCAGATCATCGAAGCGCTCATTTCCGCAGGGCAGGGCACAAAGAGCATCGTGCCGCTCATGAACTTCCAGGGTAATATTGCGCAGGATGTCGCGGAAATCCGCGTCTGTGAAAAGCTTTTTAGAAAATATCTGGACAAGTGCGGCTTTACCGATGTCGTCATCCCTGGCATCATCGGCAACCAGTCGTCGCTGTTCCCATTCCCGCAGGATATCGGCAATGCCTTCGGCTACATCAACTATGTCGCGATGGAAGCTGCGATGACCGATCTCGCCGCCTGCTCCGTCAAAACCATTGACGAGGCGATCGGCGTACCGAGCATTGAGTCCCATATGCAGACGTATGCATCCGCCAACTGGATTTTCAATGTCGTCCGGCAGCAGCGGTTTGTTGCAGATACACCGGCCATCAATCAGGAAATGCGCATGACGGAGCTCGCTGTCAGTGCGCTCATGGATAAGGTCCTCGAGATGGGTGACGGGGATATCGCCGTCGGTTCCGTCAAGGCGATCGAAGCGGGCGTACTCGATTCCCCCTTCTCCATCAACATCTACCCGAGAGATCTTTGCATGGGTGCCCGTGACCTCGACGGCGCCTGCCGCTATATCGATTACGGCAACCTGCCGATTCCGACGGAGGTCCGTCAGTACAACGATGAAAAGATCAGAGAGAGAGAAAAGGTCGAGGGCGTCAAGCTCGACTTTAAGGCGTCCATGGCCGACTTCTGGTGCCTCGCGCAAGGCAAGGCCATTGGTACCATTGAGAAGTCCGACGACATCGATACAAAGATCGAAATGAAGCGTATACCGACAATTGTCACCGGCACCGTTGGCGTCGACGCGCATGTCATCGGCACGAAGATCATCTCCAGAGCGCTCAGGGAGGACGGCTTTAACGTCGTTGCTCTTGGCGCGCAGACACCGGCCGAAGAATTCATCAAAGCCGCGCAGGAAACAGACGCCGACGCGATGATTATCACGTCGCTTTACGGCATGGCCGAGATTGACTTGCAGGGCTTTAGAGACAAATGTGTAGAGGCCGGCATCGGCGATATCCTCCTGTTCATCGGCGGCATCCTCGGCGTCGGAACACGCGTCTTCGAAGAAGACGAGGCGACATTTAAGAAGATTGGCTTCGACAGGGTGTACCCGCCTGAATCCGATGTGAAAAAGTCGATTCTCGATCTCGTGGAAGACTTGACAAAAAGAGGCAAAATTTAAACGATTCTGACCGAATAAACGGCAAAGCCGCATGCGAATGCGGCTTTGTCATATGCGGTATTTAGCGAGTTGTCATTCCCGCGAAGGCGGGAATCCACGTTCTCTGTGTGATTTCTGGATTCCCGCCTTCGCGGGAATGACACGAAGTGAGGCAATTGCCAGCCGGAGCGATTGATAATTACCCATGTGTTATGATACTATGATTTCTGTAAAACGGGCGAACGCAGTTCACCCCTACGCAGGTTTATACGGTGATGCAGTAGGGGCGATCTGTGATCGCCAGTAGGACTGGGGGCTATACAATACTATGAGCAACATACGGATATTTATCGATTTCGGCAGTACGTTTACGAAGGCTGTCGCGTTTGATTTGGATAAAGAGGAGTTGCTGGCGCGCGTTCAGGTGCCGTCGACGGTCGATACGGATATTTCCGTTGGGCTGCGGGAGGCGTTTGATAAGCTATCTGAGACGGTTTCTATCGATGACGCGGATATCCGGCGCGCCGTTGCCTGCTCGAGCGCCGCTGGCGGGTTGCGGATGATCTGCATCGGGCTTGTGCCGGAATATACGACGGAGGCGGGGCGGCTGGCGGCGCTCGGCGCGGGCGCGAAGATCGTCGGGACGTTTTCCTATGAGATGTCAAGGGATGAGATGGAGGAGATCGCCGGATTGACGCCCGACATCGTGCTGTTGACAGGCGGCACAGACGGCGGTAATAAGAAGACGATCATCCATAACGCCCGTGTTTTATCTCAAATCCCAAACGTGAAAAATATCATCGTGGCGGGCAACAAATCAGCCCGAAACGATATTGAGGAAATATTCAACGGTTCCCATAAAAATGTCAGCTACACAAAAAATGTCATGCCCGAATTCGGACGGCTCAATCTCGACCCGGTGAACGAAAAAATCCGCGACTTGTTTATCAGCAGAATCACGGATGCCAAGGGGATCAGCCAGGTCAGGGAGATGATCGGCGACGTCGTTATGCCGACACCGTCGGCTGTTCTTGAAGCGGCTAAAATCATCGCAGACGGCGCGCACGGAGAACCGGGGCTCGGCGAGCTGCTGCTTGTCGACGTCGGCGGCGCGACGACGGACGTCTATTCCATCGCCAAAGGCGCGCCGACAAAAGAAGGCGTTTCAACCGCGGGATTGCCCGAACCGTATGCCAAGCGCACAGTGGAAGGCGACCTTGGATTATTTCACAATCTTGACACGCTCTCCTGCATCGCCGAACAGGAAAACGCGCTGTACGACGAGAAAAAGACGGTTTTTGAGGAGAAAGTCGAAAAACTGCGTTCGGTTCTGAGTGTCCCCGAAGGGGCGGACCAGACGGCGTGCCAGCTGATGCTGTCGCAGCTCGCCGTAAAGACGGCCGTCGACCGGCATGTCGGCACCGTTGAGCTTGTTGTGACACACAACGGTGAATTCTGGGTGCAGCGCGGCAAAGACCTCACACAGGTCAAAACCGTGATCGGCGCAGGCGGCCCCGTCGCGTTTTCCTCCGACCCACGCCGCGTATTAGACGGTGCTGTCTTTAATAATAACGCGCAGAATATCCTCAAGCCGAAAATGCCGCGCTTTTTTCTCGACAGCAAATACATTCTCTTCGCCATCGGCCTGCTCGCGCAGTCCGACCCGGCCAAAGCGCTCAGGATTGTTAAGAAATATCTGAAGCAGATATGAAGACACTGTTAAGACGGCCGACGGGAGATAATCTTCCGTCGGCCGTTTAGCATCCGTTGGGATTGGTCAGCTCCCACGTAGGGAACGGTCTTGACCGTTCCACTCCTGCCGCGTCGGGGAGGAATGGATAAATCCATTCCCTACGGGAGCGGCTCGATGATCAGGGCAGCCGACGGTTCAAATTGGAGCGTCATATCGCCTTTCAGGATGATTCTCTTTTTTTCGGGGTTGAAACCAAAATCGTTTGACGTTATCGCCTTCAGCCTCAGACACTCCTCAAATAACCGCCTCGATAGCCCTAATCTGTCTCTCAGCAGCTTATCCAGACGCAGTTGGAAATTGTAAGGCGACCGGATATGTAAAGTGATCTCTTCGTTTTTCAGTAGTTCCAAAGAAAAAGCATCTCCCTTGACGTTATACGCCACGTCGTCGCAGTACACCCGGACATTGTTCCGTCGGAGCTTATGCCGCGTTTGTCTCAAATATCGTATAGAGCTGATCATCAACGATAAACTGTAACCCGCGAATGGTCTCCGGATTACCGGCGTATAAATACCCGCAGCTGCCGCCCAGCTCGGCAGCGTATAAGCTGTAAACCCCTCCGGTACCGGCCGCGTCGGGAATAACATCCGCTGTAAGTATTCTCTCAAAACACATATACGGCTCAGGCCAGTCACTGTCAAAATCGCCGCTGCAAAGCGATATATCGGGTTCTGCGGTCCACTTCCAAATGTACATTTTCTTTGATTCCATTGTGCGCATGTAAACCATAAGTCCGTCTGCGCTGACGACTAATTCACAAGCATCACTGCCCTGCACATACTGACAATCCAATGCACCAAGGTCGAGTGAACGTTTGATTTGCCGCGATTGTAAATCATAGACAAATAAACCGAAGCTGCTATGGAAAATCACGTATTCTTCCGACGCAAAATCCAGCATTGGTACGCCCTCAACGCTAAGAGGCATATCAGGTTCCCAAACTGCGTCGAGAGGCTGAATATACTTTTTCATAGGACTTTCTGGTGGCGCGGTCGAATAAACTGCCGTGATCGTTTCGGCAGGCGTATCAGAACGTTTTAAGCCGGCGGCGCAGCCGGTAAAAACCGCCAGAGTGATCACAAATGCTGCTAACATAATCCGGCTGAGGATGCATGGCTTATTCTTCATGGAGCACCTGGCTTTCCTTAAATACGGTTATATGTATTAGCATTTTATACCAATCTCCGGAGAAGGGCAACGTAAAAGCACACGTGAACCGCAAGCGGGTCTTCATAACATCACCTGAATATTAAAAGCCGTTTTCGTTGGTTTCTACATGTTTACATAATATGGTTTGGTCATTTTGACGCCTTCCGGAGGAGCAGACAGGGCATACTGCTGAAATTGTTTGTTTAGGCTGTTTTATAACTAAAACAGCTGTTCCTTTTCTTGCATTAGACTGTGGAAAGGGATAAAATTAGGAACAACTTGACAAATAAGGTTAACAAACTGAGGAGGAAATTTCATGTCTGTTTCTAAATATTTTGCCCTTGCGGGGATGGTCAATCCCGCCGAAATCGAGCTGAGTCCGGAGGATGCGCATGTCCACGCCGTCAGAATTGACGGGAGCTTTTACAAGGGCTGTATTTTCGGGGATGCCTGCTGGTTTGTAAAGCCCTTCAGCCGTGACAGCTTTTTCAAGCATGAATCAGATGAGCTTCTGATGTTTATCGGAAGCGACCCAAATGACCCGGAGAACCTGAATGCGGAAATTGAGCTCTGGATCGAAAACGATAAGCTGACATTCGACAGGACAAGTATTGTCTTTGTCCCAGCCGGTGTGGCCCATGGCCGCATTTCGGTTAAAAATGTGACAAAACCGCTCATCCATTACACATGCCAGATCACAACAGACACGTATGTGGAAATCCCGGCAGTCGCAACAGCCCCAAAAGGCACGTATGCGGATAACCGCGTTGAAAAATACGCGCCAGTCGACGGGAAACTGCCTTCCGCGCCTCCGGGCTTTTTAACCCGCCTTTTGTGGATCGATGGGAAAAAGCTCAAAGGCGCGCCGTACCTCGAGGCCGTGTGGTTCCATACGACAAACGACACAGGGCCTGAAAACCATGCCCATGATTTTGACGAATTCATCGGGTTCCTCGGTTCGGACCCGGAGCATCCGGAGGATCTGGGCGCGGAGATTGAATTTTTGATCGATGGCGAGATGTTTACGTTTACGAAAAGTTGTCTTATTTACGTCCCAAGAGGCGTCACACACAGCCCTATTCTTGTCCCGAAGATGGACCGCTCGATCATCCATTTCTCCGGCGGCAACGGCGGGGATTATAAGAGAGAGGGAACGGATCAGTTTTAGGTAACGGCGGGCGGCCACACAAGGCCGCCCCTACGCGAAAATCAACATTATATGCCGAAGGGGCGGCCATTGGCCGTCCGAATCGTGTTACGCGTCACAAGGCACCCTCATCAGTCTCGCTGCGCAAAGGCTTTGCTTGCAAAGCCTTGACAGCTTCCCTCCCCCAGGGGAAGCCTTGATGGCGGTGCGTGAGATAATAGAAAAACAATTCATACACTTGAAAGGAAACATAAATATGCCAAAGCCAATCAGCAATATGACAAACGCGTTCTCCGTGAAGGGGTTTAATGTCATCGTCACGGGCGGCAATAGGGGTATCGGACTCGGCATTAGTACGGCGTTTGCGCAGAGCGGCGCAAATGTGGCGATTCTTTGCAGGAATAAAGAGAGTGGCGACAGCGTAGCAGAAAACTTCAAGCAGTACGGCGGGACATATTTTTGCGTCCAGTGCGATGCATCGTCGCTGCACAGCGTCAAAAAAGCCGTCAAGGAAGTTTATAAATGCTTTGATGAGGTCAATGTCCTTGTCAATAACGCCGGTGTGTCAACGGTTACCAAATTTATCGACGATAAAGATCTGAGTGAGTGGCACCGCGTCGTTGATACCAACCTGCACGGCCCGGCTAATACCATATACGAGGTTGTTCCGCACATGATACAGGCCGGTAAGGGCGGCAGCATCATCAACATCTCTTCCATCGGCGGACAGAGTGTCGGCGGCACAAGGCATCACCCTAAAGCGTCCTACCACGCCTCAAAGGCGGGTCTTGAGATGCTGACAAAGGCGCTCGCGGTGGAACTCGGCGACGACGGCATCCGTGTTAACGTCATCGAGCCGGGCCCGACTCACTCCGACCTGGATAAGGACCTGCCCCCCGAAGCTTTCGTGCAAATCGAGGGTCAGATGCCCATGCACCGCTTTGCCGAGCCGATTGAGATCGGCGCATACTGCGTCTTTTTATCAACGGCAGCAGCCAATCAAATCACAGGCACGATTCAAGTTCATGACGGCGGCCTTGTTTTAGGCGGCTGATATTAGGAGAGGTTTCATTACCGGCCATACCGTAGGGCGCGGCTTCCCAGACGCGCCACGTAATGAAGTGAAAAATGTTGAATAACTGCGGTGGAAGGCGCGTCAAGGATGCCGCGCCCTACGTAAGATTTAATTATTTACTATGTTAGGAGGTACTGCAATGCCATCTTTTAATAATTATAAGCATGTGTTTACGCCGCTCAAGGTCGGCGGGACGACGCTGAAAAATAGGATTGAATTCGCGCCGATGGTATGCGATTTTACGGATTCTCATGGGGAAGCGACACAGCGGTATATCGATTTCGTGGAGATGCAGGCGGAGGCCGGTGTGGCGCTCATCCATCTGGGTGCGACACCCGTCAACTGGGATACGGCACCGGATTACCCGTCTGAAATTGATGTCACAAGCGACCTGAAGATGAACCATCTGAAGCTCATGGCGGAAGCGGCGCACACGCACAACGCGAAATTGTCCTGTGAGCTTGTCCATGCAGGGCGCGGCGTCAGCGCCGACCTCATCAAAGCCGAATGGGGTATCGCGCCTACCGCAATGCCGCTTCCGGATAAATATCCGTACATCAGAGAGATGAATCAGAAGGATATCGACAGTACAATTGAGGATTACGCGAGCTGCGCCAATCGGTTGTACCGCTGCGGCTTTGACGGTGTGCTGATCCATGGGGCGCACGGAAATCTCGTTGCCCAGTTTCTCTCTCCGCTGACGAACCATCGGACGGATCTCTACGGCGGCTCGTTTGAAAATCGCTGCCGCTTCCCGCTGATGCTCCTCAAAGCCGTGAAAGAGGCTGTCGGGCATGAATTTATTGTCGAGCTGCGCATCAGCGGCGATGAGATTGTACCCGGCGGGATGAAGATTGATGAAGTCATTGCGTTTTTAAAGCTAGCGCAGGAATACATTGACATTGTGACGATATCGGCAGGTCTGATCGTCGATCGGAACGCCTTTTTCTACGCCATGCCGCCGTACTTCCGCCCGAGGGGCGTCAACGTCCCGCTCGCGCGGCAGGTCAAGAGCGATAAGGATATCCGCATTCCCGTCAGCGTCGTCGGCGGCATCAGCGTTGATATGGCCGAGCAGATTATCGCCGAGGGCAGTGCGGACATGGTTGCCATTGCGCGCGCGTTTCTGGCAGACCCCGAAATGCTCCGTAAATGCTACCGCGGTAAGCCTGAAGAAGTAAGACCGTGCCTCCGGTGCTGGGGCTGCGCCGGGGCAGGGCACGTCCAGTGTGCCGTCAACCCCCAGCTGGGCCGCACGGAGCGGTACGCCCGGGTCACCAAGGCCGACAAAAAGAAAAAGGTCGTCGTTATCGGCGGAGGCGTCGCAGGGACGCAGGCCGTACGCACCCTTGCCGCGCGCGGTCACGATATCGTCCTGTTTGAGAAGAGCGACAAGCTCGGCGGACTACTCAATGATATCAGCAAGCTGCCGTTTAAAGACGATATGCTCCGCCACACCAATTGGGTCCAGAGTACAACGATGAACTGCAACGCGGATATCCGACTGAATACAGAGGCGACCCCGGCGCGCGTTATGGCGGAGAACCCCGACGCGATCATTGTCGCCGTCGGCGCAAAGCCCGCGCATCCGCCGATCCCGGGTATCGACAATCCGAAGGTGAGCAGCGTTCTTGACGTGGATTCCGGACGCAAAAAGGTCTCCGGCAAAATCGTCGTCTGCGGCGGCGGACTCTCCGGCTGTGAATCGGCGCTGGCGCTTGCCATGGAAGGCTGCGATGTTACAATCGTCGATGTTATTCCGGAAGACCAGTTTGCCACAGGCGCAATGGACATTACCCGCGCGATGCTCCTGATGCTGCTTGAAGAAAATCATGTCAAGAAGATCGGCGACCATATCATCCGCTCAATCGATAACGATGGTGTGCACACTGAGGGCAGGGACTGGAAATACCAGACGCTTCAGGCCGACTATATCGTCGACGCCCTCGGCATGAAGAACGACAAATCCATCGCGGATGCTTATGTCGATCTAATCCCCGACGTCTATGTCGTCGGCGACGCCTACGAAGTCAAAAACATCAAGCAGGCAAACCTGTCCGCGTACAACGCCGCCGCGAACATCTAAGCTATACCATGCTATAAAACGGGATGCGTATCACTCGGATATACACCCCGTTTTATTTTATTTTGAAGGGCGCGGCTTCCCAGGACTGCTGAAAATGTCATTGCTTTGAAACGCCGGCGGTTTGTCATTCTGAGCCTGCGAAGAATCTCCAGGTAAACTAATGCCAGCGCAACAATCAGAGGTTACCTGGAGATCCTTCGCTTCGCTCGGGATGACAATCTGGGGTTTTTACCTGATTCTCAGAAAATCCGCCAGTTTATCTCCTCTGGGCAGCAATTTCATGTCGTCCCGCGTCACGGTTTTTGTTGCGACGATAAGAATGACGTAGACGACGACGGCAATGAAAACAGCGCCGAGCAGGAATAGTGCCAGTGCAAAGCGCCCCGTTCCGATAACACCTGAACCCAGCTTATATAGGAGCTCATAAACAGAGCGGGCGGCTGTCACCATGACGGCGCTGCAAATAGCTGGCTTTATGAAAATCCAGATGCTTGGTTTGTATTTCACTTTTTTGATAATAAAAATAAGATTGAGAGCGGTTATTAAGAAATAGCACGTCAGCGTACCGACTGGCGAACCGACGATACCAATTTCCGGATTTCCCACCAGAATATAGTCGACAACAAGCTGCGCGGCGCCACCGATTATGTAAGCAAACACAGGGTTCCGCTCATGTCCGTTCGCATGTAGTATGGCTGTCGTAACAAGCTGCATACACACAAAATAGGAGGCAATACCGAATATCGTGAGGCATACCGAACCGTTTTCATTGCTGTTCCAGAAAAACACGTTAAAAATCGGATAGGACAGAACACAAAGGCCGAGACCGGCGGGTATGGCAAAGATGTTGGTCAGACGCAGGGACGTCTCGGTGATTTCCTTTGCCGCGCGCAGGCGGCGATTCGCTAAAGCTGCCGAGATGGCCGGTATGATACTGATGGTAATCGGAATAATGAGTGCTGACGGCAGAATGAGCAGTGTCAGGCCTTTGGAATAAACACCGTACAGCACGTTGACGGTATCTAGAGGAAAACCCGCGGCCACATGGAGCCGGTCACGGACAACAAACATATCAAGGAGTGTCAATATACTCATAAAAGAAGCGCCCAGCGTGACGGGGGTGCTGACCTTAAAGATACCGCTGAGCGTTTTAAGTCTGCCGTCGGGTTTGTCGCGCTGATATGAAACGTCCTGGAGACTATCGGTTTTCTTTTTGTGTGCGACTAAAATCAGCAGCGCAATGAAAAGACCGATCGGTACGCCGGCAATTGCGCCGGCGGAGGCGATGGCCGCATCATAACCGTTCTGCAGAAGCCACCAGGCAGCCGCGAGTCCTATAATCAGCTTGCTTGTGACTTCGGTGATCTGCTTCGCCGCCGTGGGAATCATATCATTATGACCCTGCGCGTATCCTTCATATACCGAAACCATACAGACGAAAAGCACAGCCGGGGCCAACGCGCGAATTCCGGCAGCAGCCTTGGCGTCTTTCATGAGCAAGGCCAGGGAAGGCGCTAATAAAAACATGAGAAAAGAAAAAATGATGCCCAGCACCGTAAACGCCGGCAGCGCCACAGAAAAATAGCGCCTTGCCTGCTGCGGCCGCCCAGTTGACGAGGCTGACGATATGAGGCGGGCAAGAGCGACAGGGATACCTGTGGTGGAGATAGCCAGCAGCACCGCATAGATTTGATACGGCACCTGAAAATGACTAGAACCGGCGTCCCCAAGCATATTTAATAAAGGTATTTTATAAACAAAACCGATTGCTTTCACAATAATCGCCGTCGCGCTGAGTATCGCCGCGCCGCGGATATAGCTTTGTCGTCTCGATTCGGGCAAGTCCATCATCCTTTTAGCCAAATACGGATTGGTAAGTATTGGCAATGATGCGGGTATTTTACACCCAACACGATAACAAAGCAAGAAGGAATGCAGTATTAATTCTGACCGATCAGCAGATAATCTCCGTTTTTGAGTTGCACGACATCGGCTTTCAAGGCACGGGCGAATTCAAGGGTGAGACTTTTACGCTCCTCCGGGTCAACGGCCAGAAGCGTCAGGGGATCGCCGCCGACGATTCTTTCCTTGTCAGCCGTGATATATGCCAGTATGTTTTTACCCATGACTCCCTCCAAACGGCGTTTTCATGATCCTGCCGAGCTTTCGGCTGTTTTCGAGGATCGGCGTGTTTTTGACCGAGGTGATGAGCCGGTCTATGTCGCTGATGATTGGGATAAAGGCGATGATCACCTTGCCGCTTTTGAAGTTTCTCTTCATGAATTTATACCGTTTAAGCCCGAGCGACCGGACAGCTTCGAACAGGATAGCCTGCCGCTGCCCCTGGTTTTCGAGCGTGACACGGCTTCTGGGATCGCGCGGTGTGATGACAACGGCGAGCCCCCCCTCACGGAAAAGCGCGCGGCTTCGCTCGGTCCCCAAATAATTCGTGACAAACATATCGTCGACATAGAGCTCGCTCTCGCGGACCTCGATTTTCCCCGCGGTGATGGTGCAGAACTGGCCGACGCTCTTTCCCTTCGTAAAACGATAGGACAACCAAAGGACCAGGATACCGGCCGCGATACCCGCCGCGATGCCGATGAGCATATTGCTGCTGCCGATAATTTTTATGATGAGCACGGTCAGCAGGGCGGTGATCAGTGAAATATAGTTTCTCGATTCAAAAGTTTTCGAAATACCGTCGATATATGCCTCGCCACGCTTGACGTATTCTGTTTCCTCCAGCTGCTCGAGGCTTTCCCGCTCCCCCGTGCGGATATCGCGGAACTGCTGCACCGCCACCGTCAGAAACGTCACCGCAACGAAGTCTCTCGCCAGCAAGGCCGGCACGGCGATGGCACCGAGTGCCGCGGCGATAAAGCCCAGAATAATATTGTTGAAATAAGCACTCGGATATGTGGGTATTTGCCGCAGATCGACCCGCATTGTGTACAGCCGCGCCGCCGTTCCCATGACAATGCCCGTGACGAGGATATAGATATCATTGATGTCCAGAGATTTCGCAGTTTCCAAAATATCAGCTCCCGAGCATATATTTTCCTGAATTCCGATATTTAGACGAAGGAAAAACTGGTATTTCATACCTGACACATGACGGTTTTAATGCCGCCTGCACATGCTGCCGCAGTTGACAAATGTCGATTACACGATAAAATATATACATAGTTTACGAATAACGACAGGAGGTTCCGCTATGATTATCGACCTGATTAAAGCGACTGTAAAAAAGGAACATATTAACGATGCGGTGGAAGCCATGAAAATTCAAACACTTGAGACTAAAGAGGACGAGGGCTGTGTTTTAAGCCATGTATTTCAGTCGAAATCCGATCCCGCCGCCTTCTATATGCTGATCGGCTGGGATAGCCCCGAGGCCATTGAAAAGCATCTCAACTCCGCCCACGACCTCGCCTTCCGCGAGAAGATGGACGATAAAATGGCATCGCCGATAGAAATATTTGATTGGAATATGCTCGTTTAATTACTGAATACATAACAAAGAGCTGGACGACTGTTAGGTCGTCCAGCTCTTTTAGATAGGAGCTGTTTGGTATATTATTCCGTTGATCCGTCAAAGCTATTGAGTTGAAAGGCGGTTGAGAATAGATATGCCGAAAACAGGTGTTGGTGTGACGGTCGTACGCAAGGAGGCTTGCGACAAGGTAACAGGAAGCGCGAAATATGCCGATGACATTGTTTCCGCAGGTGTTCTGACCGCGCAAACGGTCACGAGCACATGCGCCCATGCAAAAATCAGCTTGATCGATACGGCAGAAGCCTTGAAAGTCCCGGGCGTCAGATATGTCCTGACCGGCGAGGATTGCGCTGTCTTGTCAGGCCCGATCATTGAGGACAGACCGCCGCTTGCAAAAGGGAAGGTGCGGTATTACGGTGAGCCTATTGCGCTCGTCGTTGCCGACAGTGAATTGAGTGCGTCGCAGGCCGCGCTGCGTGTGAAGGCTGAATACGAGATGCTGCCCGTTATCCATTCACCGCTGCAATCCATCCAAAACGGGGCGGAGATCCTGCACGAGGCGCTTGGCAGCTATAAGAAAACCGTCGCGGATGCTTATCCCGAGCCGGGGACGAATATCTGTGACCGTGTAAAAATCAGAAAGGGCGATATACAAAAAGGGTTTGCAGAAAGCGATGTGATTATAGAGGCAGCGTTTGACCTCCCGCAGTCGGATCACATTGCCATGGAGACAAGGGCGGCGCAGGCAAGAATATCGGCTGACGGATCAGTCTATGTCAGAACGTCGACCCAAAGCCCGTTTGACGTTAAAAAAATGCTGAGCAAGCTCTTTGCGCTCGACGAGGGGAAGGTGATCGTCGAGGCGCCGCTTGTCGGCGGCGCGTTCGGCGGGAAAGCCGGGACGGAGCTTGAGATACTGGCGTTTATGGCGTCAAGAGCCGTCGGCGGCCGGCCGGTGCGCATCAGAAATTCACGAGAAAATGATATCGCATCATCGCCCTGTGGGATGGGGCTGCATGCGGATATTAAAATCGGCGCGCTGTTTAACGGGACGTTGAAAGCGGCAGAGATGACATTTCTCATCGACATAGGCGCGTATTCAGACATAGGACCGCGCCTTGCAAAGGCCGTGGCCTGTGACTGTACAGGCCCGTACTCTATCGAAAATGTCTCGTGCGACAGCCTGTGCGTCTATACAAATCATCCGTACGCCACATCGTTTCGCGGCTTCGGGCATGTATCCTTCACCTTCGCGATCGAACGGATGATGGATAAGCTGGCAGCAAAGCTGCGATTTGACCCAGCCCGCCTGCGTGAAAAAAACGCGATCTTGCCGGAGCAGACATCCCCGACGCAGGTCAAGCTCACGCCGAGCATGCTCGGAAATCTCGGCGCGTGCATTTCGAAGCTTAAATCGCTCATCAATTGGGATGAGGGATTCAGGCGCGTGACGGGGAATAATTTCGTCCGGGCAAAAGGCATGGCGTGCTTCTGGAAAACCTCGAATTCGCCGCCGGATGCCGTATCCGGCGCTTTAATCAGCTTCAACGAGGATGGGACTGTCAATTTGCTTTGCGGCTGTGTTGAAATGGGACAGGCCTCAAAAACAACGGCAGCGCAGATTTTATCCGAAGCGCTGAAAATGGATATCGACCGCATCCACGTCACGATGGATGTCAACACAGGATACAGCCCGAGGCATTGGAAAACGGTAGCGAGTATGACGACATTCATGCTGGGCAGAGCAATAGTAAAAGCAGCCGAAGATGCGATATGCCAGATAAAGAGTCTTGCCGCCTCGGTCATGAAATGTACGCCGGAAGACCTTGACATTGAGGACGGCAGAGTGTTTTTAAAAAGCGATCCAGCAATGCACTACGTATTCAAAGACCTTGTGCACGGTTACCAGTACGATAACGGCAATTCCGTCGGCGGCCAGATATTCGGGCGCGGGAGCTATATCATGGATGATTTGAGCTATCTTGATAAGGAGACCGGAAAGGGAAAGCCAGGGCCTTGTTGGACAGTCGGCGCGCAGGCTGTCGAGGTTGAATTTGACACAAAGGAATATACCTATCGTTTTCTTCGTGCCGCGACGGTCATCGACGCGGGAAGAGTCATCAATCCGGCGATGGCGGAGGCTGTTGTAAAAGGCGGCATGTCTATGGGGCTCAGTCTGGGGAGCCGCGAGTATATCCAGTATGGACCCGACGAACGGGTGCTTGACACGAGCCTCCGGACGTATAAGGTCATGCATTTTGCCCAGACGCCGGAATACCGAGCCGCATTCGTAGAGACGCCGAATGTCGACGGGCCGTACGGCGCGCGCGGCTTCGGAGAACACGGCATCATCGGAATGCCTGCCGCCTTGGCGAATGCGCTGTCCGCCGCGTCAGGCGCCGAACTCGATACACTCCCGCTTTTACCGGAAACGATTTGGCGGCAAAAAACAGGGGGTGCTGTATGATTCCCTTTGATTTTGAGTATTATAGGCCTGAATCGCTCGGAGAAGCCGTAGAGCTCTACAGTCAGTTGGATGACGCAGGTAAAAAACCCGTCTGGTACGGCGGGGGCAGTGAGCTCCTTTCGATGGCGCGTGTCGGTAATTCAAGTTTCGGCGCGGTGCTCGACCTCAAGAGCATACCAGAGTGCAGGGCACTCGGCGAGGACGGCGACAATGTGATATTCGGCGCGTCGCTTACATTGTCTGAAATCATCGCATCAAAAAAGTTTCCGCTCCTCGAAAAGACAGCCGGACGCATTGCAGACCATACGATGCAGAATAAAATCACGCTCGGCGGCAATCTGGCTGCGACGATCATCTACCGAGAGACGGCACTGCCGCTCCTCTTATCAGATGCCGTCATGACGGCTATCGGGAAAAATGGATTGAAGAGATATTCAATTCATTACATTTTCGACGGAAAGCTGCAGCTGCCTATAGGCGAGCTGCTGGTGCAGACAGCTGTTTCAAAGCAATACACGTATGCCCCCTATTTCCATCAAAAGAAGACAAGAAATGAAAAAATCGATTATCCGCTCCTGACGACTGCCGCCCTGATCGAAGACGAATTCCTTAGAATCGCCTTCAGCGGGCTCGCTGCGTATCCGCTGCGTGATCTTGAAGTGGAGCAGATCATGAACGACCGCCGGCTCACAATATCAGAGCGGGCCGATGCGATTGCCGGCGCGTTATCGGGCATTATTCTTAATGACAGCAATGGCTCGGCGGAATACCGCACGTTTGTTTTAAAAAACACGGTTGTTAATATACTCGAAGCTGTTAAGGAGGCCGAAATACCATGCTTGTGCTGAAAGAGCGGAGCGCGATTAAGCTTAAAGTCAATGGCCTTGAACGGGAGGTCGTCGTTCGTCCGTCTGATATTCTGCTCGACACGCTCAGGGAGCAGCTTGGACTGACGGGCGCGAAGCCCGCATGTCTGAATGGAGATTGCGGCGCTTGCACGGTGCTTGTTGGCGGCATTCCGGTAAAATCCTGCCTGATGCTCACGGCGGAGACGATTGGCCAAGATATCACGACAGTCGAGGGATTAAAAAACACGCCCATACAGCGCGCGTTTATCGAACTATTCGCATTCCAGTGCGGCTATTGCACTTCAGGCTTTCTCATGATCTGCGAGGCTTTAGCTCATCTGGAGCCGAAACCGGATGACGCGGTAATTGATGAATGGTTACAAAGTAATATCTGCCGCTGCACAAGCTATGAGGAGATCGGCAAAGCCGTTCGCGCTGTCTTGTCAGGTGAAATAACGTAGGGTGGTTACGAATATGTCGGACTGTTTTCCACTCAGTCATTCGTTACAGTAGGGCAAGGGCTCTGCTCTTGCCCTACAATAATATGTTTGGCTTATCGTTTGAGTCGTGGTACAAATCAAAATCAGCAAGCTTTATTTCGTTTTTGTACAAACATATTCGTCAATAACGCAATTATCCATGATTGAAGGGAACATGCTCAGAGCCTAAGAAAACAGATGATTCGCCGCTTATCACTTTTTGTATATTGGCCCCCAAAGCTTTTGGCAGCAGACGGATATGATGAAGCTCGTTGATATCTATCCACGCACTGCCGATTTGCATACTATCTGCCTCGGTCGGGATTTTTACTGCAATATTATGCAAACCGCATATGAAAATATGGTACATTTTATGTATATACTCAGGATACTGCACGCGCATGCTTTCGTCATCACAAATGACTTCACACAGAGCGGCGAATCTGACAGGATAAATTGTATACCCTGTTTCCTCAAGGCATTCCCGCACAATGGCATCATGCAGCGTCTCGCCTGTGTTTTGCCCACCGCCCGGCAAAACGAAATAGTCACCGTTATTTATATCAGAGCATCTGTTCAAAAGAACCCTGCCGTCATTTATGATAATAGCTTTTGCCGTACTTCTAATACTCATAATTACCCCGCTATATAGTTTTTAAAGAATGCTTGTATCATAACAGAAAGAACGCCTTTGATACAAGAGGCTGCAAGCCTCCGGTATAAGGCCGCTGCTGCCGTAGAAGAGCATTAAAAAACCACCGATTTATTTATGACAGCGGCCCGGCGAAATCCCGCTGCTGAATTAAATACTGGTGGTTTTTCTCTGGCAGTTCATCGCTGCATGCTCAATGAGATACCAATAAATTAGTGCGCTATTGTATAGTTCTGATTCTGCTGATTTTGATTCGGCTGATTTGGGATTGTAAATTTCGGTGGCTTTGGGTTTGCCAGATTGTTTTGGTCAAAGAATTTGCCTGGCGTGGATAGATCGAAATACTGCTTGGAATCCTGTGTGACGCCCCAGTCGGCTAGCGAGCCAGTTTCCTCGAGCATGTTGAAGGCCTGTCGAAAGAGCGTATTGTGCGCCTCTTCACGGTTTAGCAAAAAGTCGATAGCTTCACGGACGCCGCTGTCATTAATCTGACGGTAAAGGTACTGATAGACGACCTTCGCCCGCTGCTCGGCGGAGATATTTGAAATGATGTCTGCTGCAAGGTCGCCCGTCGCCTCGATATACGCCCCAGTCCAGGGATAGCCCGACGCGTTGGTCAGTGCCGGCGTCAGACCGGTCTGGACAGAGGCCTGGATATTGCCCGCCGTCGTGGCAGCCGCATCGACCTGATGCCCGTTCAAAAGATTGACGAGCGTCGCGACCATCTCCATGTGGCTGAGCTCCTCCGCCGCAATATCGAGAAACAGGTCCTTAATGCGCTGGTCCTTAATCCTGAAGCTCTGGGACGTATACTGCATGGCCGCTTTGAGCTCCCCATGCGCGCCGCCCAGCTGCTCCTGCATCATATTGGCGTAATTCGGGTTGGGCTTATCCACCCGAAC